>CAWBQS010000001.1:0-39925 GCA_963790915.1 uncultured Chloroflexia bacterium
CGAATCGGAGGTACGCCGCGAGCGCAGCCCGCATCGCCGGCACCAGGCCGTCGGCGCTCCGCGGGTCGGAACCCTGCCTCCCACCAGGCGCCCAGCACCCGGACCGTGCCCGCGGCGCGGTCGATGCGTGGCTCGATGCGCCCCACCAGGCGGTCACCGTACAGGATCGGCAGCACGTAGTAGCCCCAGCGCCGCTTCGCTCGGGCACGTACACCTCCCAGACATAGTCGAAGCCGAACAGGCTGCGCAGCAGGTCGCGGTCCCACGCGAACGGGTCGAGGGGTGCGATGAACGTCACCGCGGGTGCGCTGGCCCACCGTCGGCCAGCCTCCTGGAGCAGCTGCAGCTCCGTCGCGAGGATGACCGGTGCCGCTGATGCCCTCCACCTCGACCGGGACCAGCTCCCCGTCGGCCACCAGCTCCTCGCGCAGCTCGCTGCGGGTGAGGGTGTGCGGCCCATCGGCGGCCGTTCGGCGGGCCATGCCGTACCCAGGAAGATCTCCGCTTGGCCGCCCGCGCCCAGCAGGCCGTGGGCGCGGTATCGAGACAGGAGCTTGTGGCGACGTTGGTGCGTGCGTCGGAGGGACGGACGGCCAGTAGCTCGGCCGGGAAGAGGCGCTCCGTGAGGTCGAAGTAGCGGCGGTTGCCCTCGCGCCGGGCGATGCTGATGATGCCCGCCTCGGTCAGCGCCTCCAGCACGGCGCGCAACCTCGTTGGTGGCCCCCAGTACCAGTCCACGGCCGCCCGTCGCTCGAAGTCGAGGCTGCACAATGGCCCTTCCGCCCGCAGCGCGCTCCAGGACGTCGTCCATGGTCTCGGCGTGCCGCGTGAAGGCACCGTCCTGGTGGGCCGCCAGGAAGCGCGCCCACGAGAGCCGGAACCAGGGCAGCTCGCTGGTGGGCAGCAGGCTGAGCATCTTGTTGATGGTCTCGAAGAGCTCGCGGCTGTCGTAGAGGAGCGACTGCGTCCAGGCCGGGTCGTAGTCGCGCGACCCGCGCGTGCAGGACAAGGTCGTGGTTGCGTCCGGCGACGGCCAGCGGGTCGAACTGGATGGAGCCCAGGCGGGCGAAGACCGCGCGCACACCGTCAGGTCCGGCCGGCATCGCGCGCGGCGGCTCCAACCCGTGGCGTCGCACCAGGAAGCGGCGAGCGCCGGCGGCGCTGACGGGCAGGGGCTCCACTGCCGCGCAGCATACGCGCCGCCACGGGTCGACGGCGCACCTTCCCTATACTCCGGCAGGCATGGCCACGACGCGCGACTACTACGAGTATCCTCGACCTCCCGCGCAGCGCCAGCGACGAGGAGATCAAGCGCTCGTTCCGCAAGCTGGCCCAGCAGTGGCACCCGGACGTCAGCACCGACGCCGATGCCGATGCGCGCTTCAAGGAGATCAACGAGGCCTACCAGGTCCTCTCCGACCCGCAGCGCCGCCAGGCCTACGACATGTACGGCCGGGCCGGCGTGGGCGGCACCGGCGCGGGCAGCTACGGGCCCTTCGGCGGCTTCCAGGGCTTCGGTGACATCTTCGACGCCTTCTTCGGCGGGGCGGCACCCGGCGGAACGGGTCGGCGGGCGCGCCGGCCGGCCGGCGCCGACCTGCGTTACGACCTGGGCCTGACCTTCGAGGAGGCCATCAACGGAGCGGACAAGGAGATGACCTTCAGTGCCCTGGACCGCTGCGCCACCTGTGGCGGGAGTGGCGCCGCGGAGGGCAGCGGCCCGGTCGGCTGCCCGCAATGCGGCGGCAGCGGCGAGGTCCGCGAGGTGCGCTCCACCCTCCTGGGCCAGATGGTGAACGTCACGGCCTGTGGGCGATGTCGCGGTACGGGCCAGGTCGTCGAGCAGCCCTGCCTGACCTGTCGCGGTGACGGCCGAACGGAGCGCAAGCGGACGTTGCGTGTCAGCGTCCCGGCGGGCATCGACGACGGTCACCAGATCCGCCTCACCAACGAAGGCGAGGCGGCGCCTCGTGGCGGCGTGCCGGGCAATCTCTACGTCGTCACGCACGTCGAGGAACACCCGCTCCTCAAGCGCGACGGCACGGAGCTGTACCTGGAGCTGCGCCTCTCGATCACGCAGGCGACGCTGGGCGCCCAGGTGCCAATCGTCACGCCGGACGGTGAGGAGCTGCTCGACATCAAGCCGGGCACGCAGCCGGGCACGGAAATCCGCCGTCGCGGCAAGGGCGTCCCACATCTGCGCCGGCCCGGCTCCCGAGGTGACCTGCACGTCCTCGTCGATGTCGACGTCCCCACCCGTCTGACCGACCGCCAGCGCGAGCTCCTGGAGGCCTTCGCAGCGGAGAGCGGCGAGGCCACGCTGGACCCCAGTAGCGGCCCGCCCAGCGGGACCCGGGCCGGCGCCCGCACGCGCAAGGGCAAGCGCAGCCTTGGCGACCGCATCAAGGACGCCATCAACTGAGCAGCCCAGGCCGACCCATAGACCCAGCCGCGCCCGACCCCACGTCCGCGGACGCGGCCGAGCCACTGCGCGATGCAGACGATGGGACGTCGGCCGCCGGCACGTGGCTGGAGCTGGCCATCGATGCCGACCCCGAAGCCGTGGAGGCCGTGAGCGAGATCCTCTCGCGGGCAGCCGGCGGCGGTGTCTCCGTGGAGCAGCCCTTCACCACGGAGCTGGAGGGGCTGGCGGCGACGCTCGTCGCGGGCGCCCCGGCGACCCTCCGCGCCTACGTGCCGGCCCAGGACCGCGCGGCCGCCGACGCCGCCATCGCCGAGGCCCGCACCCGGCTCGGCCACCTGACGGCCTTCGGCCTGCGACCCATCGGCGAGCTGCGCATCACCGCGGTCCACGAGGAGGACTGGGCGGAGGCCTGGAAGGTCCACTTCCCGGTCATGCGCCTCGGCCACGGGATCGTCATCCGGCCGACCTGGCGCGAGTACGAGCCGGCACCCGGCGACGTCGTCGTGGCGCTCGACCCTGGCATGGCCTTTGGCACTGGCCTGCACCCCACCACGCGGCTCTGCCTGGTCGGCCTGGAGCGATGGCGTGACGCGGGCCTCGTGGCCGGCGCCTCGGTCATCGACGTCGGCTGCGGGTCGGGCATCCTGGCCGTGACGGCAGGCCTGCTGGGCGCGGCGTCGCTGCGCGGTGTGGACACCGATCCGATCGCGGTGGAGGCGACCCGTGAGAATGCCGCGCGCAACGGGCTGCACGTGGAGGTCAGCGCGGGCTCCCTGCCCGTGGCCGGAGGCCCCTTCGACCTCGTCCTCGCCAACCTCGTGGCGAGCCTGCTGGTGGCGCTGGCACCGGAGTTGGCCGCAGCGCTGCGCCCCGCGCGCGATGGCGGGGCCCGCGGCGGCCGCGACGGCGGGCGGCTGCTGGCCTCGGGCATCTTCATCGACCGGGAGCCGGAGGTGGTGGCAGCCTTCGAAGCGGTCGGGCTGCGCATCGTCGGTCGCGATCAGGAGACCGACTGGGTGGCCCTTGACGTGGAGCGCGTCAGCGCTGCCGACGGTCGGCCGTGACCCCGACGGACCTGTTCCCGTACCTCCTCGTGACGCATGTGACCTTGGCCGTGTCGCTCTTCCTGCCGGCCTTCCTGTTGCCCTTCGCCATGCGGACGCGGGGCATGGACGGCGACCCGGTCGTGCCCTCGCAGCGCAATCGGATCACCCGGCTGCTTATCTGGTTGGAGGCCCACGGCACGATCATCATCGGTGCGGGTGTCGCCGCCACCGGCGTCGCCCTGCTCATCGCCCTGGGCGGTGCATTCTGGGGCCAGCCGTGGCTCATGCTGGCGCTCGGCGTCTATGCCGGAGTGCTCGTGGTGGCGTTCTTCGTGCAGCGACCGGGCGTGCGGCGCCTGCTGGGCCTGCGGCAGGCAGCCACCGAGGAGGAGAAGCAGCGCTGGCGCGTCCGGGCGCGACGGCAACGCTACGTCAGCTACCTCATGGCGACCGCCATCGGCCTCATCGGCTGGCTCATGATGAACAAGCCGACGTTGTAGGCCCCAGAAGTACGCCGCGATCGCGAGGGAGACGCATGACCGACCCGACTTGCCTGTTCTGCCAGATCATCGCGGGTGACATCCCGGCCCGCACGACCTACGAGGACGACCTCGTGGTGGTCATCGACGATATCCATCCGGTGGCGCCCGTCCACCAGCTGCTCATGCCTCGCCGGCACGTCCCTTCCGCGGCCGACCTCTCCGAGGACGATGCACCGCTCCTGGGCCGGCTCTTCGCCGTGGCTGCCCGGCTGGCGAACGAGGCCGGGCTGCCGGAGCGCGGCTACCGACTCGTCAGCAACATCGGCGCCGACGGCGGCCAGTCCGTGCCGCACCTGCACGTCCACCTCGTGGGCGGCCGCAGCTTCGCATGGCCCCCCGGCTGAGACGGCGCTCCCCGCGGATGCGGCCGGCGTCTCCGGGCGGCGCCGCGCGTCTTCGGGCGGCCAGCCTCCTGTTGGGGCTCGGCCTGCTGGTGGCGGCCTGCGGCAACCCCGGTGCGCCGACCATCCAGGGGCAGGACGTGCCGCTGCCCACACCGCTGGTCTCGCTGGGGCCGACGCTGAGCGCGGTCGTGGCCGAGGTGGAAGCCGCGCTGGTGGCGGCCGGCAGTCGCCTGGACGACTCGACCGGAGACTACCGCCCCTCTGAGCCGACAGCGCTGGTGTCCGCCCCACGCGTGGTGCTGCGGGCGGACCTGGCTGACGCCGACGATGGCTTCGTCCTCGTCTATGACGCCGCGGACGCGGCGCAGGCGGCGACCTGGGCCTCCGGCCTGGCTGCCTACCTCGGCTCCGGCTATGGGCTGGCCAGCTACGCGGCGGACTCGCGCTTCTCGGTGGCCACCAGCGGCGACGCGGTCATCTTCACGACCTGGTCGCCGACGCGGTCCTCCGACCCGGCGGCCCAGACTGCATTCGAGGCTGTGGCCAGCGTGGGCGAGGCGGTCGAGGTCGTGCGGTAGGAATCCAGGCGGCAGCGGCGCGTCCCGATGCCCGCGACCGCGTCGCCAGGGCGGACCGAACCACCGTCATCGTGACGGATCAGGCGGCGTCGGCCTCGCGGACCTTGAGGGCCACCTCGTCCCCGGCCCAGGCGCGCACCTCGTTGCGACGGATCTTGAGCGTGTGCGTGCGCGGGAAGTCGGGCTCCGGCCAGCGGCGCCAGCCCGCGATGCGCTGGTGCATGGAGAGGTCGGCGTTGGCAGCCTTGATGATGCGCTCGATCTCGTCATCGATGGCGGCCTCATCTCGTTCGTCGGCGGCCGCGGGCGGAGCCTGCCCGGGGCGCAGCACGGGCTGGCTGCCGGGCGGCAGGACGATGGCCTCGATGCGGCCCGGCGCGGTCTCGACCACCACCGCCTGGCCCAAACCATGGTCGGCCAGGGCAGCCTCGACGTCCTCCGGATACACGTTGAGGCCGTTGGGCAGGACGATGATGTTGCGCAGTCGGCCCGACAGGACCAGGTCGCCGTGCTCGTCGAAGTGGCCGGCGTCGCCGGTCAGCATCCAGCCCTCGGCGTCGCGCATCGCCGCGGTGGCCTCCTCGTTGCGCCAGTAGCCGGCCGAGACGTTGGGGCCCTTGACCAGGATCTCCGACGTCTCGTGATCGAGCTTGACGACCGACGGCTCCCGCACCCGACCCACGACACTGGGTGGGTGGCGCCACTGGTCGTTGGCGGTGACGATGCCGCACTCGGTGGAACCGTAGCCCTGGATGATGACGACCCCCAGGTCCTCCCAGGCCTGCTGGATCTCCGGGGGCAGGTAGGCGCCGGCCAGGACGAGCAGGTGCAGGTGTCCGCCGAACTGCGCATGAACGGTCCGGAACAGGACCCGCCGCAGGCGGTAGGGCAGCCGTCGGGCGATGCGCCGGGCGCGCTCGAAGCGCGCAGTCTGCCCGCGCCGCTCGACCTCTCGCGCCAGGAACGACCAGAAGAGCTCCAGCACCTGCGGCGTCATGACCATGACCGTGGCACGCATCTCGCGCATGGCTTCCACGAGGATGCGCGGGTTGCGCGAGCGCACGTAGCGCACCTCGGCACCGATGGCCGTGGCGTAGAAGAGCACCGGCGCCTGCTCGAAGAGGTGCGAGAGGGGCAGGATGGAGACCGTGCGATGGTGGCGCAGCTCGATGAGCCGCTCGAAGGCGCCGGCCGTCTCGAGGATGTTGCCATGGGTCAGCAGCACGCCCTTGGGGTCGGCGGTCGTGCCGGAGGTGAAGACGACCTCGAAGAGCGAGTCGCGGTCGGGTTGCGGCCAGGCCGCGACCTGGGCCTGCCAGTCGGGCGGGAACCCGGCGTCCGCATCGCCCACGAGGTCCTCGAGCTGCCAGACCGTGAAGTCGGTCAGCCCGACCTCTCGCGGGTCGGGGGCGTCGACGCCGCTGTCGACGACCAGCCAGCGGGTCTCGGCGCGATGGGAGATGCGCTCGATGACGCCGCGCGTCATGCGCAGGTCGAGCGGCACGATGACGACGCCGGCGCGCATGGCACCCCAGTACAGGGCGGGTAGACGCGGGGTGGCGGGCGACCAGGTCAGCAGCCGATCGCCGGCCACCAAACCGCGGGCGCGCAGCCTCCAGGCCGCCAGCATCGAGCGGTGCTGCATCTCCGCGGCATCCCAGGGCAGCTCCACGCCGTGGTCCGTGCGCAGGCTCCACATGGGCGGCTGGGACGGCCAGCGCGTGGCCGCATCATCGAGGATGGCCAGCAGCGAGGGATAGCGTGAGACGTCGGGGAACTCGCCCATCCCGGGCAGTGTAGGGGCCTGACCCGCACAGGTTTCGTCGCGGCTCGGACGATGGGGGTTCAGGCGGCTGTGGCCACCTGAAGGTGAGCCCAATATGCCGCCTCGTACTCTGCCGGCGGCACGTCGCCGCTCGTACTGCATCATGCGCTGCGCCCGGCGGCATCCGGCGCTAAGGAGGAGCCACCTGCCGGCGCCACGGCGAAGGGTTCGAGGAGTCCCGCGTCCACCGCGTGGTCGACCGCCTCGCCCCGGCTGGTCGCGTCGAGCTTCCCGTAGATGGCCATCGCATGAGTCTTGATCGTGCTCTCGCGGACGCCCAGGCGGTCCCCGATCTCCTTGAACGACAGGTAGTAGGGCAGGAGCGCGAGCACCCGAAGCTCGGCCGTGGTCAGCGTGGATACACCGGAGCCGATGGCGTAATCGGCGAGCGTCGCCCGGAGCGATGCACCCTCGGCCGCCAGCATCCCGAGGTCCGGACGCCTGCGGACCACCCCGGTCGCCTGAGAGAGTAGGGTGCTCGCGCCGCTCGGCGAGGTCCGCGAAGTGCTCGGTGCTGGCCGGGTCCCCCGACGACATCTCGCCGTGGATCGGCGTCGATGGCCGGGCAGTGCCGTGGGACCGGCGGTCGGGTCGCGGCGTCGCCGACCGAAAGCGTAACGGAACGCGGCAGCCGGCTGCGGCTCGATGGCCACTCCCCGGAGGTGTCTCCCCCGGTGCGGGGGAGGCGCACGCGGTGTCGGGGTGATTGACTCATCGCCATGAAGGTCACCGCCATCGACGAACGAAGCGAGGCAGCGATGACCATGAGCGGTGAGTCGGCCACTGGCGACAGCGACATCATCAGAAGGGAGTCGGTCATGACAAGCGCAGAGCGCGTCTCCACCACCGTCCCGTTGGACTGGAGCGAGGTGTGGTTCACCAACTGCCCCATGGTCTCCGCCAACAACGTGGACCAGGAGCTGGGCTGGTGCCGTGAGGAGTACAAGAAGATCGGCGTCGAGTACGACTACTTCCGCCATTCACCTGAGAACAACTGGTACCCGCACTACATCCACAACCTCGACAACCTGATCCGCTTCGGCGGCCTCTACCCGCCGATCGCCGTCAACGCCGACCTCCGCCGCACCGTGCTCCTCGGGGCGACCTGGGTCTACGAGGGCGGGGTGATGGAGGTGCGCGCCCGCGACAAGCTCTTCCGGATGCAGGATCTCAAGGGCAAGAAGATCGGCATCACCAAGAGCCTGAACACCATCAAGAACGACTGGTGGCGCATCCAGGAGCACATGGGCATCGAGAACATGCTCAGGCTCAACGACATGACCATGGGCGACATCGAGCTCGTCGAGTTCCCCTACCCGGACGACTGGTACGACAAGCCCGAGATGCTCTCGCCGATCAACAATCCGTCGGAGACGTGGCTCAAGCGTGACCACAAGCACGACTTTGCCTTCCGACCGCTGGAGAAGGCACTGCTCGCGGGCAAGGTCGATGCCATCTACAACCAGAGTGGACCCTTGCAGCAGCTCTCGGAGGCCACGGGCAAGATCAAGTCCATCTTCGACCTGTCAACGCTCCCGGACTGGACAGTCCAGGTCGCCAACACCCCGGCCGTCATCACCTGCACCGACGTGATGGCCGACGAGCACCCCGAGCTCGTCATCGCCTACCTGAAGGCCATGATCAAGGTCGGGCGCTGGGCGAACGAGCACAAGCACGCCGCAGCGGTCGATCCTCAATCGCCAGACGTTCTACCTGGATGCCGAGCACACCTACGAGGGCATCAAGCACGTCGACATGGTGCCCAGCCTGAGCGCCCAGAACATGGAGTGCATCAAGATCGGCAAGGACTTCATGTTCAGCCACGGCTACATCAAGCGAGACTTCGACGTGGACGCGTGGGCACGTCCGGACTTCCTGGAGAAGGCGTTCGAGGAGGTCCTCAAGGAGGAGTGGGAGCGCCGGAGCTGGAGCAAGCTTCCCCAAGGGGGTGGGCTCGAGGTGGAGGGCGTGCGACTCGGCTAGGCGCTGGATCCCCCACGATCGCAACCGTGGTCGGGTCCGTGCCCGCGGACCCGACCAGTCGACAGGAGGTCACGATGACCGTCGATCCCACCACGCTCGCCAAGGAGCGGCTGACGAGCCTGGGCCTCTATGTCACCGCCAAGGAGGCGTACGACATGTGGCAAGCGGACCCCGATGGGGTGCGCATCCTCGATGTCCGCACGCCCGAGGAGTACGTCTTCGTGGGCCATGCGCCGATGGCGACCAACATCCCGCTGGCCTTCCAGAGCTTCGAATGGGACCCCGAGAAGAAGGGCTTCCAGTGGGACCTCAACCCGGGGTTCCTGCCGGCCGTGCAGGCCTGGGCGAATCCCGGTGACACCCTGCTCGTCTCCTGCCGCTCGGGCGGCCGCAGTGCGATGGCCATCAACCTGCTCGCCAGGAACGGCTTCACGAACGCCTGGAACATCGTCGATGGCATGGAAGGCGGCCAGGTCAGGGATGCAGACAGCGTCTTCGACGGCATGCGCATGAAGAACGGCTGGAAGAACGCCGGCCTGCCCTGGACGTACGAGATCGAGCGGGAGCGGATGGTGCTTCCGAAGCGAGAGGCCTCGGCACTCCAGCCCGGCAACGAGGCCGACTGATCGGACACGGCTCGAGTCGAGCCGGCAGTGAAAGGACACACAGATGTCTGATCGTTCGATCGACGAGCTGGGGCCCGTCGACTACCTGATCGTCGAGTTCCCGGCTGGGCACCAGAACTTCACCGGTGAGGGAGCGGACGAGCTGCTCCGGCTCCACGACGCCGGCATCATCCGCATCATGGACGTCCTCATCCTCCAGAAGGGCGAAGACGGCACGGTCATGGCCCAGGAGCTGGGCGACCTCGCCGAGCTCGGGGAGCTGGCGCGGCTCGAGGCGGAGCTCGTGGAGACGCTCGCCGAGGAGGACGTCGAGCACCTCGCCGCCGCCATGGATCCGGGCAGCGTCGCCGGCGTGCTCGTCTACGAGAACCTCTGGGCGGCGCCCTTCGCCTCGGCCATGCGCCGGGCGGGTGGCCAGCTCATCGCCAACGGCCGCATCCCCATCCAGGCCATCATCGCCGCCGTCGAGGCCGACGCGGCCCTCGAAGCGTAAAGGAGCCTGACATGCCCCTCGGACCAGGTCGCGCAGGACGGGGCGTCATCGGCGCCCCCGTCGCCAAGGCTGCCGTCGTCGGCGCCGCCATCTCCCCGGGCCCATCCCCGGTCGCCAAGGCCGCCGTCGTCGGTGCGGCCGTGAGCCCCGGCCCCTCGCCCGTCGCCAAGGCCGCGGTCGTCACCGCTGCTGTCACCCCGGGTCGCCGCCGCTTCTAGGTCATCCGGCCTGCGGGTCGCTGACGTCGACAGAGCCCCGAGGACAGAGCCCCGAGCCTGAGGCCGGAGTTCGGGCTCTCCCCGCCCAGAAGGGAATGGACATGCTCTCCGAGACGCTGGAAGTCATCACCAAGGTCGCCATGCTCGTGTTCGTGGTCGGCAGCATGTCCGCCATGGGTCTCGGCCTGACCGTCACCCGGATCACCCAGCCGCTGCGCGACATGCGGTTGGTCGTCGCGCTGCTCATCGTCAACTTCGTGGTGGTCCCCGCCGCTGCCATCGCCGCCGCGCGCCTGCTGCCCATGGAGGACGCGGCGGCGACCGCGGTCGTGCTCATCGGCTGTGTCGCCGGAGCGCCCTTCCTGCCCAAGCTCGCCCAGCTGGCGAAATCGAACCTGGCCCTCGCGGTCGGTGCGATGGTCCTGCTGATGGTGGTCACGATCGCCTATGCGCCCATCGTCGTGCCGCTGGCGGTGCCTGGAGCGACGGTCGACGCCTGGGAGCATCGCCCAGTCGCTCATCCTGTTCATGCTCATCCCGCTGGGCCTGGGACTCATCGTGCGCGCCCGGTACCCCGCGCTGGCCGACGACTGGGTCGGCAAGGCCGGCCATGCGTCGAGCATGGGCCTCCTCCTGGGCATCGGCAGTGCGCTCATGCTCACCTGGCGCGAGGTGATCGGCGCCATCGGGACCTGGGTCTTCGTGGGCATGGCGATCATCCTCGTGGTCGGGCTCGTCGCCGGGTGGCTCGCCGGGATCGGGCGCCCGTCGAGCGAGCGCACGCTCCTGGGGCTCGCCACCGCCAACCGCAACATCGCCGCCGCCCTCGTCATCGCCGTCTCGATCGGCGGGAGACGCCATCGTCTACACGCTGGTGGGAGCCCTGACGATCCCCGTGGTGCTCATCGTGCTCGCCGGCCGGATCGGCCGCCGCGCCGGTGCTGTCGCACCTGCGACGCCCACGCCTGCCGCCGACCCTGCGTGACAGGCTGACATGACCAGCGCCGGCGCGATGGACCAGCAGTCCCTCGCGAGTCGGGCCCGCGCCGGCTTGCTGGCGATCCCCGGCGTCCGGCTGGTCCGGACCTACGACCGGAACTGGCTCGCGACAGACGCGCTGGCAGCCCTCACGGTCTGGGCGCTGCTCGTGCCGCAGGCCCTTGCCTACGCCCAGCTCGGCGGCTTCGACCCCGTCGTCGGGCTGTATGCCGCGATCGGCGCGCTGGCTGGCTACGCGCTGCTCGGCGGCGTGCGGGAGATGAACGTGGGGCCGGAAGCGACCATCGCCCTGCTGACCGCGTCGGTGATCGCGCCGCTCGCGGGGGGCGATCCGGCGCGGTACCTGGCGTTCGGCGCCGGCGTCGCGCTCGTCGCCGGGATCCTGCTGATGCTCGCGGGCCTGGCGCGCCTGGGGTTCGTGACGCGCTACCTGTCGCGGCCGCTGCTGACTGGCTACGTGGCTGGCTCGGCCATCGTGATGATCATCAGCCAGCTGGACTCGCTCCTGGGCCTGAAGCTGGTCGCCACCGACGACCCCATCGCCGAGCTGGCCGAGACCATCCGGCGTATCCCGGAAGCGGACCCGCTCACGCTCGCGGTGGGGCTCGCCGTCATCGCGATCGCGCTCGGCGTCCGCCGGCTCGACAAGCGGCTGCCCGCGTACCTGGTCGCCGTCCTCGCGGCCATCGTCCTGAGCATCGTGCTGCAGCTCGAGCAGCAGGGTGTCGCGGTCGTCGGGACGGTGACTCCCGGGCTGCCGCCGTTCGGGCTGCCCGCGCTCGGTCTGGCCGAGATCGGCGCAGCTGGTCATGCCCGCGGCTGCCATCGGCCTGCTCATCTACGCCGACAGCGGGGTCAGCGGCCAGGTCCTCGCGCGTCGCGGCGGCTACCGGGTCGACGCGGACGGCGAGTTCCTGGGGCTCGGTGCCGCCAACATCGCGGCTTCTCTCACGGGCGGCTTCCCGGTCAACGGCAGCCAGTCGCGCAGCTTCACGGCGGCCGACGTTGGCGTCCGATCGCAGCTGGCGAGCGTCGGTGTGCTGCTGCTGGTCCTGGTCACCCTGCTGTTCCTCACGCCGCTCTTCGCACCCCTGCCGAAGGCCGCGCTCGCGGGCGTGATCATCGTCGTGGCGGCGGGCCTGCTCGACCCGGCCGAGTTCCGCAGGCTCGCCCGGATCGCCCGTTCGGAGGCGGTCCTGGCGGTGGTCGCGACCGTCATCGTCGTGGCCGTGGGCATGCTCGCCGGCGTGGTCGTCGTCGCCATCCTGTCGCTCCTGCTCGTAGCCCAGCGTGCCGCCCGTCCGCGCACGACATCCCTCGTGCGAGTGCCGGGTACCGACAGCTTCCGGGGGGCGGATGCGACGCCGGACGGGGTCGCCGAACCGGGCATGATCCTCTACCGCTTCGACGCTCCGCTGTTCTTCGCCAATGCGGATGTCCTCCGCGACGACGTCGCGGCCGCCATCTCCGCCGCCGATCCTGCCGCCCGCTGGGTCGTCCTCGACATGGAGTCCGTGAGCGACATCGACTCGACCGCCACCGAGATGCTGCTCGAGCTCGTGGAGGACATCCACGCCCGCGGCATCGGCTTCGCCCTCGCCCGCCTCAAGAGGCCCGTGGCAGACTACCTTCAGCGTGCGGGTCTGTTCGAGGCCGTGGGCGAAGACCGGGTCTACAGGGAAGTCGATGATGCCGTGGCTGCGCTTCGGATCCTCACACCGAGGGCTGAGGGCCAGCCCTCCAGCCAGGGAGCAGGTGGCCCGACGTCGTCGCCAGGAGAGGCAGGGTCATGACCGACCATCTCCAGCAACGGCCACCGGAGCCTGGTGGCGTGCCGCAACCTCGCACGCCGGTCCTACCCGCCATCGAGGCGGCCGGCCGCCAGCTGCGGGCACCGTGGGCGGCGAGCATCGCCGGCCTGCTCTTCGCGGTCCTGTTCACGGCGGCGCTGCTCCTCGTGCGGAGCCAGCCCATCCTCGATGCCAGCGACGCACAGCTGTCCGGCCAGTTCGCCTCGGGGCAGGACCTCGCTGGCTTCATCGGCGGGCTGTACCTGGCGCCGTTCGCCGGGATCATGTTCCTGTGGTTCATCGCGGTCATCCGTGACCAGATCGGGGAGCGCGAGGACCGGTTCTTCGCGACCGTCTTCTTCGGCAGCGGGCTGCTCTTCGTGGCTCTCCTGTTCGCCGCCATGGCCGTCGCGAGCTGGCCGGTCGTCGGCGTCCGCATGCTCGGTCAGGCGGCCCCGTCCGCCCGGGAGAATCGAGGTCACTCGGGCCCTCTCGTACGCCCTGATGTTCGGCTTCGGGACACGCGCCGCCGCCGTGTTCCTGCTGGCCATGTCGACGATCGGCCTCAAGAGCGGCGTGTTCCCGCGCTGGTTCGGCCGGGCCGGCTACCTCGTGGGCCTGATGCTGCTCGTGGTCGTGGCGGTGTGGGACTGGGTCATCCTCGTGCTGCCGGCATGGGTCGCGCTGACCAGCCTGTACATCCTCCGACGCGAGCGAGCGCGCCGGCGGACCGCATAGGGCCGCCGCGTGGAAGCCGATCTGGCGATCCTCGCGCTGGCCGTCGCTGGCTACGCGCTCATCGCGCGTCGCCTCGAACGGTTCTCCGTCGGGCCGGCGTTCGTGTTCCTCGTCATCGGCATCGTGCTGTCGGACGATGTCCTGGGCCGGATCTCCCTGGAGCCGGCAGGTGAGCCGATCAAGCTCCTGGCCGAGGCGACGCTGACGCTGCTGCTGTTCGCGGACGCCTCCACGATCCGGGTGCGGGCGCTCCAGAAGGACGCACGACCCGTGGCGCTGCTCCTCATCGTGGGGCTGCTGCTCACGATCGCGCTCGGGACCCTGGGTGCGCTGCTGCTGTTCCCCGGCGTGTCGGTGGGCATCGCGCTGCTCATCGGCGCGTCGCTGGCGCCCACGGACGCGGCGCTCGGGCAGGCGGTCGTGGCGGACCGGGCCGTGCCTGCCCGTGTCCGTCGCCTGCTCGGCGTGGAGAGCGGACTGAACGACGGCATCGCGACGCCGGTCGTCTTCTTCGCCCTGGCCCTCGCGACCGCCGACGCGTCCGGGGGCTCGGGCTGGGAGGGTGAGGCCCTCGTCGACTTCGCGGTCGGGATCACGACGGGCGTCGTCATGGGCCTGGTGGGCGGCTGGCTCCTGGGGCTCGCCGACCGGCACCGCTTGACCTCGTCGGTCTCCCGGCAGCTCTTCGTGCTCGCCCTGGCGGGCGCCTGCTACCTCGTCGCGGTCGCCGCCGGCGGCAACGGCTTCATCGCCGCGTTCGTGGGTGGCCTGGCCTTCGGGCGCGCCACCCGCCACGAGGAGGCGGATGCGGTCCGGTTCACCGAGGCGCAGGGGTCCCTCCTGGGCATCGGCGTGTGGGCGGCGTTCGGACTCGCCCTGGCGGGCAACGTCCTCATCCACCTGGAGGAGCCCGCGGCGGTCGTCTACGCCATCCTGAGCTTGACGGTCATCAGGATGGTGCCCGTGGGCATCGCGCTCGTGGGCGAGCGGTTCCACGCGCTGACCATCCTGTTCATCGGCTGGTTCGGGCCGCGCGGCCTCGCCTCGATCGTCTTCCTCGTCATCGCGATGGAGGGCCTGGAGGACGCTGGGGTCCCGACGGGCCCGCTGCCCGCGGCCATCGCCTGGACGGTCCTCCTGTCCGTCGTCCTCCACGGCCTGACGGCAGGACCGCTCGCAGCCCGCTACGGGCGCCGGATGACCACCCTGCTGCCAGGCGCACCCGAGCTCGAGGACACGCCTGAGCCACGGTCGTCGCGTCGGTGGTGGGCATCAGCGGAGCAGGACTGAGCCTGGACGGGGACGACCCGACTGATCCTGGAATGTCGCACCATTGACGGAAGAGGCGAGAGAGAGGTGCGCATCTCATTGCCCTACGGCCGTTTGACCGGCGGGGGGTCGGGCTCTACACTCGCCGTCGGCCTCGCAGGCAGGTCCGGGCATGCGTCCGGACTGGCGAGCATCCTGGCTCGCCCCACGCGCGACCCCTCGTCGGTGCGGTCCCCGACGTCACGGGCTGGCCCAGCATGACCGGCGGGAGGTGAGTCCCTAGTTGGCAGAAGTCAGAGTCGGCGAGAACGAGTCCTTCGAGGCAGCCCTGCGGCGCTTCAACAAGAAGATCCAGCAGAGCGGCATCCTCGCAGAGGCGCGTCGACGCGAGCACTACGAGAAGCCCAGCGTCAAGCGCAAGCGCAAGGAAGCCAAGCGTCGCAAGGTGGCACGGGGCGAGTAGCCCCCCGCCGATGACATCGGGTGCGGGGCCACAGTGCCTCGCACCTCTGGCGCGCGGAGCCGCGACGGCCGCCGCGCCACTCCCACAGGAGGTCCCGTGAGCCTGGCTGAACAGCTCCAGGCCGACATGACGTCCGCCATGCGCCAGGGCGATGCCCACCGGCGTGACACCCTGCGCATGGTCATCGCTGCCGTCCAGAACGCGGCCAAGGACAAGCGTGCCCCGCTCAGCGACGAGGAGACCCTCGAGGTCATCGGTCGCGAGGTCAAGAAGCGCCGCGAGTCGGTGCTTGCCTTCAGCGGGGCCGGCCGCGACGACCTGGTCGCGAAGGAGCAGTCGGAGATCGACCTCCTCGTGCCCTACCTGCCGGAACCGCTGGGCGAGGACGAGATCCGCGCCTATGCCCGCGAGGCCGTGGCGGCCACCGGCGCCACCTCGGCGAAGGACATGGGCCGCGTCATGGCGCAGCTCATGCCCCGCGTCAAGGGGCGCGCCGACGGCAAGATCGTGAGCACCATCGTCAACGAGGAGCTGGCGCGCGCCGCCGGCTAGGTGTGGCTCCCATGCCACAGCGATCGCGCGTGGTCATCACCCGCCGCGCGGGTGTGCCCGTCCTGCTCTCCGATCCCGAGCTGCGCCGCACGCTGCGAGCGGCCCTCGGGGCGGCCGGCGCGCCTCCGGACGCGACCGTGTCCCTCACCCTGAGCGATGACGCCGAACTGGCGGAACTGAACCAGGCGCATATGGGCAAGGACGGCCCCACGGACGTGCTTTCCTTCCCGCTCCTGCCGCCCGGCGCGTTCCCGCCCCATCTCGGTCAGGATCCAGCAGTGCGGGCCGTCACGGAGATGCCGGGCTTCGCCCTTCCGCCCGGTGAGCCCGTGGACCTGGGCGACATCATCGTCTCCGTCGAGCGGGCCGTCGAGCAGGCCTCAGCGGGACGCGGCGGGCAGACCGGCGACCTGGCCTGGGAGCCCTCCGACGAGCTGCGTCTCCTCGTCACCCACGGTGCCCTGCATCTCTGTGGCTGGGACCATGCCGACCCCGAGGAAGAGACGGCCATGCGAACCCTGGAGCGGGAGCTGCTCGGCCTGGCGGGATAGAGCGAGCGCCGGCCCCGGGCTGTTCGCCTCAGCAGCGCCCTCGTCCCGCGTGCGCTACCAGCGCCGTGGCTTGGTGCCCTGGTGTCGGTGATCGTGCGGGGCGACGGTGAGGGCCTGCGGGTGCAGCCCGAAACGGAGGGCCTGGTCCGGCCATCCCGCGTCGTCTGGCTTCCAGGCCTGCGTCGTGGCCCCGTGGGCATCGAGCTGGTGGATGGAGCCGTCCGCGTGCAGGGACAGCCTCCCGCCGTCCGCGAGCGCCAGCTCGTTCGGCTTGTATCGGCGGCCACGGCTCGTGGGGCGGGTGGGTTCGTGTTGCTCGGGTGGATCGGTCATCGTCTTCTCCTGTCGACGTCCAGTATGACCACCCGTCCGAGGGACGACGCCGGTTCCGAGGGGACGACGCAGCTACGAGCGCTGGTAGAGCCCCACCAGGCGTGCCTCGGCGAGGACGTGGCCGGCGATCGCGCCCAGGACGGCGGCCTTGTCCGCGCCGGGCGCCAGCCCGAGCCGGCTGTCAACGGCATAGACGGAGAAGACGTAGCGATGCGTGCCGCTCGGCGGACAAGGGCCGCCGTAGCCGGTGCGCCCCCACGAGTTGCGGCCCGGGGTGCCCAGCGCTGCCACCGCCTCGGCGATCTGCGTGCCGACCGGGATGTCGTAGGCGACCCAGTGATCCCAGGTGCTGCGTGGCGCGTCCGGGTCGTCCATCACGAGCACCAGGCTCACGGCGGCCGCCGGGACGTCCGCCAGCGCGAGCGGCGGGGAGGCATCCAGCCCGTCGCAGGTGTAGCGGCGCGGGATGGGCCCGTCGGGCTCGAAGGCGGTGGAGCTGAGTCGCATGGTGTCGCCCTCGCGGGTCTGCGTGGTTGGCTGGTGGGTCGCACGTCGTCACCCGCGCCGGCCGCCACGGCAACAGTACACCGGCTCCCGGGGGCGTCAGCCGGCGATCCGCGCGGACTAGCGCGGCGCTGAGCGCGACGAAGCGGACCCTGGTCGCGCCAGCGGCAGGGTCAGCCTGAAGGCGGCCCCCGTGCCCGGGTCGCTCGTCACCCCGAGCTCGGCACCGAGGCGCCCGGTGAGCTGGCGAGCGATGGCCAGGCCGAGCCCGGTGCTGCTGCCCCGCTGCCGTCCATGCCCGCGCGCGAACGGCTCGAAGATGCGCTCGAGGTCCTCGGCCAGGATGCCCGGCCCCTCGTCGCGCACGGTCGCGGTGGCCGTCCCGGCGCGCTCGTCGACGCCCAGGTCGAGGGCCACGACGCCCCCGGGCGGGGAGTGGTCGACGGCATTGTCGACGAGGATGAGGATGACCTGGTCGAGGCGGTCCCGGTCGGACTCGATGAGCGGGCGTCCCGCGGCCGCGGTCACGTCCGACACGAAGCGCAGGCCGTGGCTCTCGGTGATGGCGCGGGCTCTGCGTGCGATGTCCTCGAACCACGCGCGGACGTCGACCACGTCGACCTCGAGCGCCACCGCTCCGGCTTCCAGCGACGCCAGCGCCAGGAGGTCGGACACGAGACGGCCCAGGCGGTCGGTCTCGTCGATGATGTCGGCCACGAGGGGGACGCCATCATCGGCCACGAGGTGCTCCCGCTCGAGGATCTCAGCCGACGCGCGGATGATCGACGCAGGCGTCCGGAGCTCGTGGGACGCGGCGGCCACGAAGCGCCGCTCCGTCGCGAAGGCTTCGCGGATGGGCACCAGCGCCCGCCGGGTGATGAAGAGCGTCACCACGGCCGCGCCCAGGATGCCCAGCAGCGCGACCGCCAGCATCACTCCCAGCAGCTGGCGCTCGAGCTGGTCCTGCAGTGCCAGGTTGAAGCCGGCCTGCGCATAGACGGGCCCGGTCGCCTGGCCTTCATCGTCCTCCTCCCCATCGTCCTCGACGACGGCGCCGGGCACCTGCGTCGTCAGGAGCCGGACGTGCGTGTCGCCATAGACCCCGTCGCGGCGATCGGCTCCCTGCGCCGCGGCCTCCAGCGCAGCCATGTCTGGCAGCCCGCGGAGGTCGGCATTGGTGGTGCTGCCCACGATCTGGCCATCGGCGGTCACCAGGATGACGAAGGTGTCGGCGTCGCCCAGCGGCCCGACGTACCTGCTCTCGGACTCGCTCTCGAACAGCTCGTGCAGCGTCAGCGAGTCACTGACGGCATGATCGAGGGCCCGGTCGATGCTCTGGCGCATGAGGGTCGTGGCCGTCAGCGCCGTCGTCACGCCGATGGCGATGGCCAGTGTCGTGACCATGGCCATGGTCAGCGCGGCCAGGCGGAGGCGCGTCCGCCGGAGCAGGAGCTCGGCGGGATCCCTGCCAGCCGGTCCGGGGCTCACGCGGTCCCGTCGACCCGCAGGGTGTAGCCCACGCCGCGAACGGTCTTGAGCATGTCGCGCCGCTCGAGCGACTCCAGCTTGCCGCGAAGGTAGTGGACGTAGAGGTCCACGACGTTGGAGTAGACATCCGGGTCGGCGCCCCAGACCGCGTCGAGGATCTGCTGGCGGGTCACGACCTCGCCGGCGTGGCGCACCAGGTAGCCCAGGAGGGCGAACTCGCGGGCCGAGAGGTCCTGGCTCTCGTTGCCGACGCTGACCCGGATGCGCAGGGGGTCGAGGACGAGGTCGCCGGCCGCGAGCCGCTCGTCGCTGCGCTCCGGGGCTCGCCGCGTGAGGGCACGGATGCGCGCCAGCAGCTCCGAGAACGCGAAGGGCTTGGCCAGGTAGTCGTCAGCGCCGGCATCCAGCCCGGCCACCCGATGGTCGAGCGTCCCGAGCGCCGTCAGCATCAGCACCGGCGCGCTGATGCCACGGGAGCGCAGCAGCGGCAGGACCTCCATGCCGTCCAGATCGGGCAGCATGCGGTCCAGGAGGATGACGTCATAGTCGTGCTGCCCGGCCAGGGCCAGGCCGCTCAGGCCATCGGGCGCCACGTCCGCGGCGTAGCGCTCAGCCGTCAGGACGCGCGCGATGGCCCGGGCGATCTTCTCCTCGTCTTCGATGATGAGCACACGCATGCCGCCCATGGTCGCGGCAGCGACGCGCTCGTGCAACGGGGAGCCGCGCGTTCGAGCGCTTCCTTTGAGAAGTCTCACGTGGGACACACGGCATCCCAACGACCGGCCGCCAGACTCGACGTCGTCGTCCACCCGCAACGAGGGTCCCCCATGATCCAGCGTCTGGCCATCACCGCGGCCGGCATCACCGCCGCCGTCGTCCTCACCGTCGGCCTGGTCGCGGCCGGGTTCGTGCCCGGGTCGTCGCGCCCGCCCGAAGAGGCGGCACTCGCCGCCGACGCCGCCCTGGGCGTGGACAGCGCAGATGTCCAGGGCTCCGAGCCGGAGGTCGTGTACGTCAAGCCCGCGCCCAAGGCCCGGACCATCGTGGTGGAGAAGCAGGCCGGACGCACCTCGGTGACGGCGCGACAGTCCGGCGCGACGTCCCGCACCGTGCGCGCCCAACGCGAGGACCGCGAGGACCGCGAAGACCGAGAAGATCGCGGACGCGAGGACCGCGAGGACCGCGAGGAGCACGACGACTGATGACCGACTCGAGCGAGACCGCCGGCGCCGCGACGGCAGCCACGGCGGGCGGAGGGGCGAGCCCGGTTCATGCAGCCAGCGTGAAGCCGAGAGCGTCACGCTCTCGACCAGACCCCCGACCAGCACGCCTGATGATCGGTGCCGGCGCCGTGGCCGCCCTGGCCTTCGTCGCTGCAGGCCTGGTGCGTTTCCCCGTCGCGGACGAGGTCGTCACGGCCGCGGCCACCGCGCCGGGCACCGAGAAGGCGCGCGCCACGAAGGAGAAGCGCTCGGTCCGCTACGTCAGGCTGAAGCCGGGCCAGAAGGCCCCTCCCGGGGCCAAGGTCATCCGCGAGGCTGCGCCCAAGCCCAGGGTGGTCGTCCGTCTCGTGGCGCCCGCCGCGCCGACCGCGACGCGGACGCGGACCACGGTCACGCGGACGAGGCAATCGGGCAGATGATGCCCGCGATGATGGCGGGCACGCTGGACCGCCCGTCTGGCGCGGTGAAGCGCGCGTCTGGCCTGCCGGTCGCCCCGCGGCTGGTCGAGCGCGACCTGTCGTTCGCGGCGATGGGCGGCACCGTCAGCCTGCGCGTGGCCGCCCCACCGGATGCCGCGCGGCGCGCCGAGCGGGACCTGCGGCTCCTGGCCAGGAGGATCGAAGCCTGGGCCGATCGTCTGACCCGCTTTCGTGAGGATTCCGAGCTCAGCGCTCTGAACCGAGCGCCCTGCCGCCGCAGGTCGCCCGTGGGCCCCACGCTCGCGGCCGTGCTCAGCGCATCACGCTCGGTCGCCGAGCGTACCGAGGGCATCGTGGACGTGTCCCTGCTCGAGGCCCGCCTGGCCGCGGAGGATGGCCGCGATCTGCCCGGGACACCGGGACGCTGGTGGCTGACCACGACGGGGCGCCGCCACCTCGTGCGTCGCGAGGGGCGCGTCGTCTTCGACCTCGACGGCGTCGGCAAGGGCTGGATCGCGGACCGTGCGCTGGCCTCATTGCGTGCCTATCCGGCAGCCATGGTGGACGCCGATGGCGACGTCGCCCTGCGCGTGGCGCCGGGTATCCCCTGGCAGGTGGCCATCGCCGACCCGCGACCGGGACACGACGTGCTCGCCCTGTTCGACATCCCCGAGCGTCGGCGCGGGCGCCCGGTGGGCATCTCCACGTCGGGCACCAGCGTGCACCGCTGGCAGCACGCCGACGGGTGGCGCCACCACCTCATCGATCCCCGGACCGGACATCCGGCGCACACGGACGTGCTGCAGGCCACGGTCATGGCGGGCAGCGCGCTGGCGGCCGAAGCGCTCGCCAAGTCGGCCGTCATCAGCGGCTCGGACGAGGGCCTGGACCTGCTCGAGCGTGCTGCTGCGGAGGCGGAAGTGCTGCTGCTCGCGAGCGGCGAGGCGATCGCCACGATGCGCACCCTCGACTGGCTGCACTGATGTACCAGGGACTCGATCCCCGCACGCGGCCCCTGCGCTGGACGCTCTTCGGCATCACCCTGGCGATCGTCGTCTACGGGACGGGCGGCCAAGCCGTCGAAGCCGTCCGGGCCTGGCTCGGCGACGAGTTCGACCGACTGCCCTGGTACGTCACGAGGGTCTCGGCCCTGCTGGCCTACCTGGCCCTGACCGGCTCGGTCATCTACGGGCTGCTGCTGTCGACCAAGATCCTCGACCGCATCGCGCACCGGGCGGTGTCCTTCACCCTTCACCAGGATCTCTCGTCGTTCGCGCTCGCGCTGGCACTCGTGCACGCCGCCGTGCTCATGCTGGATCGCAGCGTGCCCTACGAACCCCTGCAGGTCATCGTGCCCTTCAGCGGACCCTACCGACCCCTCTGGGTGGGCATCGGCCAGCTGGCACTCGGCCTCAGCCTGCTCGTGCTGCTCAGCTTCTACGTGCGCAAGCGCATCGGCCAGAAGACGTGGCGCCGCCTCCACTACGTGTCGTTCCTGGCCTTCCTGGCGGCCACGGCCCACGGGCTGATGGCCGGGACGGACACGTCAGCGCCCTGGGTCGTCCTGGGCTACCTGCTCATGACCGCCATCGTGGTGTTCCTGCTCACCTACCGCATCGTGCTGGCGATGTCGGCGCGGCCAGCGGCAGGCGCATCGACGGTGGCGGCCAGGCCTTCGGTGGGCGACGCCCAGTCGTAGTCCCCGGCAGGGCGCTTCGTCGAACGGGCTGCGCGGCGCTGGCGCGCGCCGCTACCATCGGCAGAGCCGCGCCCTCGAAGCGGACCGGGTCGTGGCGCGTCCGCATGCCCGGAGGCCACCATGAAGAAGATCGTCGTGGGCCTCGGCAACCCGGGCTCGCGCTACCAGAAGACCCGGCACAACATCGGCTGGCTCGTCCTGGACCGGCTGGCCGACCGCATGAACGTGGGTGGCCGCGCAAAGTCCCGTGACGCCGCCGCCAGCGTGCACGGCCGACTGGGTGACGACGAGGTCGTGCTCGTCAAGCCCATGACGTACATGAACGACTCTGGCATCGCCGTGCGCAAGGCCCTGGCCCGCGAGCGCGTCCCCATGGTCGACCTGCTCGTCGTGGTCGATGACATGGCGCTGCCCTTCGGGCGGCTGCGCCTGCGCGAGCGCGGCAGCGCGGGCGGCCACAACGGCCTGCGCTCGATCATCGGGGAGATGGGCACGGAGGACTTCGCGCGCCTGCGCGTGGGGATCGGCGCGCCGTCGGGCAACGCCATCACCCATGTCCTGGGCGACTTCGAGCACGCCGAGCAGCGCCACCTGGATGCCGTCCTCGATGCCGCCGCCGAGGCCGTGGAGGCCTGGCTCCGACTGGGCGCCAACCGTGCCGCCAACCAGTGGAACGCCTGGCAGCTCGACGTCGAGGAGCCGGCTGGAGCAGCGCGCCTGGCGCCCGACCGTGCGACGCCCGGTCCCACGGCAGGCCCCGCGGCGCCCGGACCTGCGGCACCCGGCACCGCGACCCCGCGTGCGGCGGCGGGCCCCGCCAGCCCGGATGCGGCGGCGCCTACGCCTGACGGCATCGTGCGGACCGCTACCGGGTGGCGCAGGCTGCTGCCCGGCCGGGGGCGCGGCCGGGACGCTGCGAAGTGACGGCCGCCAGGGCCGCTGGCGCCAAGGCATCTGGTCGCCAGCGCATCTGGCGCCAGGGCTCCAGCGAGCGGTCGCCATCGCCTGCCGGACCTTGCGGCCCTCCTCGACCCACTCGTCGCCAGCGGCGAGCTGCGCGACCTGGCCGATCGTTTCGGGCTGGCCGCATCCGGACGGACCGCCTCGTCCGGGGCGCGCCTCGGGGCCGGCCTCCGCCATGTCACCTTCGCCGCCGTGCCCCATGGCGCCAAGTCCGCGCTGGCTGCGGCATTCGTGCGTGCCTCCGGCGAGCGCCTCGCCTGGATCGCGCGCGACGCGGAGATCGCCGACCGCGTCGCGGAGGAGCTGGTCGCCTGGAGCGGCGATGCCGGCAGCGTGGTCACGCTGGAGCCGCGCACCGCCCTGGCCTATGAGCGCTCGGAGCTGGTGCGCGACGAATCGGCGGCCCGCGTGGCCGCCCTGGCTGCCTGGCAGCGGACCGAGCGGCCGGCGGCCATCCTCGTCACCAGCCTGCAGGCGCTCTTCCAGCACACCATCGCGCCGGCGGACATCCCGGCCCAGCCGCTCACGCTGCGCCGTGGCGAGCGCCTGCCCATGGACCACGTCGCGAGCGCGTTGGTGCGACTGGGCTACGAGACGGTGCCCGAGGTCGGTGGCCGCGGCGAGTTCGCCCGGCGCGGCGGCATCCTGGACGTCTTCCCCGCCGGCCAGCCCTGGCCCGTCCGCGTGGAGTGGTTCGGCGACGAGATCGACGCCCTGCGTGCCTTCGACCCCGCCGACCAGCGGGGCATCGGCGCGCTCGAATCCGCGGCCCTGCTGCCCGCCAGCGAGTTCCTCCTGGGCTCGGGGACCCGTGGGCAGCTCGAGGAGCGCCTGGGCCGCCTGGCGCGCAAGCTCCCGGAGACCCTGGCGGCCGACCTGGCGCGCTTCGAGGACGGCGCGCTGGGTGATGCCGCGGAGCTCTGGGGCGCCTACCTGGCGCCGGCCACCGGTCTCGACCACCTCGGCGAGGCCGTCTGGCTGCTGGACGAGCCGGACGACATCGAGGACATCGCCGCGGCCCTTGACGAGCAGGCCGAACAGCGCCGCGAAGAGCTGGAACGCGCGGGCGAGCTGCCCGCCGGCTGGGCGTCCACCTACCCCGGCCCGCGGGACTGGAAGCGTGCCTTGGCGGCCGCACGCAGCCTGTCGGTGACCTGGGAGCCCGACGCCGCGGGAGCCCCACCCGGCGGCAACCCCTTCGGCTGGCACGAGCCGGTCCTGCCGCCGGCGCCGATCGGCGGCCTGCCGGACGCGGTGCGCCGCTGGCGCGCGGAGGGTGCCCGCGTCGTGCTCGCCTCCGACCAGTCGGCGCGCCTGGCGGAGATCCTCGCCGATGCGGACATCCTGGCCACGCCGGTCGGTGGCGTGCGCGAGCCGCTGCCGCCGGGCGGCCTGGCCATCATCGAGCGCAGCCTCAACGGCGGCTTCGCCGGCGGCCCTGACGGCCTCGTCCTGGTCACCGACCGCGAGCTCTTCGGCAGCGTGCGCGTGCGCCGGCCGCGGGCCATGCGGCGCGTCGTGCCGCGCGACCTGCTGGAACGACTGGCGCCAGGGGACATCGTCGTCCACGTCGATCATGGCGTGGCCAGCTATGAGGGTCTCGTGCGCCGCCCCGCGGGCGGGCGCGGCAGCGAAGAGCGTGACTTCCTGGAGCTGCACTTCGCCGAGGCCGGGCGCATCTGGGTGCCGGTGGAGCAGATCGAGCGCATCAGCCGCTACGCCGGCGGCGAGCACCCGCAGCTCAGCCGGCTGGGGGGAGGGGAGTGGCAACGCGCCCGGACGCGCGTGCGCAAGGCCGTCGGCGACCTGGCGCACGAGCTGCTGGCGCTCTATGCGGAGCGCGCCCACTCCCGCGGCCGCTCGTTCGGCGAGGACACGCCATGGCAGTCGGAGATGGAGGCCGCCTTCCCCTACGAGGAGACGACCGACCAGCTGCGCGCCGCCCTGGAGGTCAAGGCCGACCTGGAGCTGGAGCGGCCCATGGACCGTCTCGTCGTCGGCGACGTCGGCTACGGCAAGACGGAGGTGGCCCTGCGCGCCGCCTTCAAGGCGATCGGGGCCGGCACCCAGGTGGCTGTCCTGGTGCCCACCACGATCCTGGCCTCACAGCACCTGGTGACCTTCAGCCAGCGCTTCGCCGCGTACCCCATCGCGGTCCGTTCGCTCTCGCGCTTCGTGCCGCGAGCGGAGCAGGCCGAGACCCTCGCGCGCCTGGCAGCGGGCAGCGTGGACATCGTCATCGGCACGCACCGGCTGCTCAGTCGGGACGTCCGCTTCCGCGACCTGGGCCTCGTCATCGTCGATGAGGAGCAGCGCTTCGGCGTGGGCCACAAGGAGCGGCTCAAGCAGCTGCGCACCGAGGTCCATGTCCTGACCATGTCCGCGACCCCCATCCCGCGCACCCTCAACCTGGCCCTCGTGGGGGTCCGCGACATGAGCGTCATCGAGACGCCGCCGGAGGATCGCCTGCCCATCCAGACACGCGTGGCGGAGGCGTCGGCCGGCCTCGTCCGCGACGCCATCCTGCGCGAGCTCGACCGCGGCGGCCAGGTCTTCTTCGTCCACAACCGCGTGGAGACCATCGAGGCGCAGGCCGAGCAGGTTCGCCGCCTGTTGCCCGGCGCTCGCATCGCCGTGGCCCATGGCCAGATGGCCGAGGGCGCCCTGGAGCGGGTCATGCTGGCCTTCGCGGCCGGCGAGCATGACGTGCTGGTGTGCACGACGATCATCGAGTCAGGCCTCGACATCCCCAACGCCAACACCATCGTCATCGACCGCGCCGATGCCCTGGGGCTGGCACAGCTCTACCAGCTGCGGGGCCGCGTGGGCCGCTCTTCGCGGCGCGCCTACGCCTACCTGCTCTATCGCCGGCGCGCGCAGCTCAGTGACGTGGCGCGCAAGCGCCTGGCTGCCATCTTCAACGCCTCGGAGCTGGGTGCCGGCTTCCAGATCGCCCTCTCCGACCTGGAGATCCGCGGTGCCGGCAACATCCTGGGCGCCGAGCAGCACGGCCACATGGCGGCCGTGGGCTTCGACCTCTACACGCGCATGTTGGCCGAGGCCGTCGAGGTGGAGAAGGCCGCCCTTGAGGGCCGCCGGGCGCAAGTGGCGCGCACGCAGGCCAAGATCGACCTGCCCGTGGACGCGTACCTGCCCGACGACTACGTGCCAGAGGAGCCACAGAAGCTGGAGCTCTACCGGCGCCTGGGCCGCGTGGCCACCGACGGCGGACTCGAGGAGGTGCGGGCGGAGCTGGCGGACCGCTACGGGCCGTTGCCGCCGCCGGTGGAGCGGCTCCTGCAGGTCTCTCAGATGCGCTACCGCGCCGAGGAGGCGGGTCTCACGTCGGTGGCCATCGAGGAGGGGCAGCTGGTGCTGCGCTTCGGGCCGGAGCGTTCACGTGCGGACACCATGCGGGACCTGGCGCCGCGCAAGGCGGACGATCCCTTGCGGGCACTCGCCGGACGGCTCTACTACGCCTCCAACCAGGTGCGCGCGCGCCTGCCCGCGAACACCGACGCGGGCTGGCAGCTGACCCGCGAGCTGGTGGCACGGCTGGCCGAGACGAGCGTGCCCAGCCCCGCCTGAGCCGCACCGGATGCTGCGCGGCGCGAGCCGAAGGCGCGTCAGCTAGAGGGAGAGTGCGCAGACGCTCGGGTCGCCCGAGCGGTAGCCGATGAGGAAGGCCGCCTGCCGCTGCTGGCTCGAGCCGTGCGTCCAGCTGTCCGGGTCGACCTCCCCGGTCGTGGTGCGCTGGATGCGGTCGTCACCCACCGCGGCCGCGGCATCCAGGGCCAGGCCGACCTCCTGGTCCGTGGCTGGCTCCAGGTACCCGGTGGTGTCACCGTGGGCGGCCCAGACGCCGGCGTAACAGTCGGCCTGCAGCTCGATGGCGACGGCACGACTGTCCTGGCCGGTGCGCCTGTCGTTCGAGAGCAGGAACCCCTCGAGATCCTGGACGTGGTGTCCGTACTCGTGGGCGATGACGTAGGCCTGCGCGAACGGCCCGCCCTGCGCCCCCAGCTGGGTGGTCAGGTCGTCGAAGAACGTGAGGTCCAGGTAGACCGAGCCATCCAGCGGACAGTAGAAGGGCCCCACGTCCGCCGAAGCCAGTCCGCAGGCGGACTGCACGAGGCCCTCGAAGAGCGTCGTCGGCGCGTCCACGTAGCTGAAGCCGGGCAGGTCCGCTCCGCGCCAGTACGCCTGGATGCTGTTGGCGAAGCCGACGACGCGGCAGTCCAGGTAGGTGTTGGCGTCGGCGCCCGTCTGGCAGTGCTCCAAGCCGGTCGATGATCCGTCGACGTAGCTGTCGTAGCCGTCGCTGCCCTCCTGCGAGAGCAGGGACGAGGGGTCGCCCCCCAGGAGGGCGAAGATGACGAGGACGATGAGGCCGATCCCACCGCCACCGGCCAGCGCCATGCCGCGGCCCGAGGTGGACCGGCCCCGCCAGTCCCGGACCTGTCCCGGATCGAGTCGGACGCGTCGTCGGAATGTCACGCGCGTACCTTAGCGCCGGAAACGCCGTTGACGCTGACGTCGCGAGTCCCGCTTGGCCGCGGGGCCGACGACGGCCGCGATGGGCGCGTAGATTCAACTCCCATGGCAAGCGACCTCGTCTCCATCGACGGCCTCCAGCAGGCCTTCCGCGACCACGACTACGTGGCCGACCGCTCTCTCGTCACTGCCGTCTTCCTGGCTCTGCGCCTGGGCCGTCCGCTGCTCCTCGAGGGCGAGGCCGGCGTGGGCAAGACCGAGCTCGCCAAGGTGCTGGCGGCCACGCTCGGCTCGCGGCTCATCCGCCTGCAGTGCTACGAGGGCCTGGACGTCAACACCGCCGTCTACGAGTGGAACTACCCGCGGCAGATGCTGGAGATCCGGCTGCTGGAGGCGCAGGGTCGGCTGGACGAGGCCGGCGCCCACGACATCTTCGACGTGCGCTTCCTGCTCAAGCGTCCGCTCCTCCAGGCGCTCGAGGACGACGCCGGCGTGCCGCCCGTGCTGCTCATCGACGAGATCGATCGCGCTGACGAGGAGTTCGAGGCGTTCCTGCTGGAGATCCTCTCCGACTTCAGCGTGACCATCCCCGAGATCGGCACGCTGCGCGCGGAGCGACCGCCGCGCGTCATCCTCACCTCCAACCGCACGCGCGAGGTGCACGACGCCCTCAAGCGTCGCTGCCTGTACCACTGGATCGACTACCCTGATGCCGCCCGCGAGCACCAGATCGTCCTGGCCCGGGTTCCGGACACGCCGGAGCGCCTGGCGAGCGCCATCGTCGCCTTCGTGCAGCGCCTGCGACGCGGGCAGCTCACCAAGGTGCCTGGCGTCGCGGAGACGCTCGACTGGGCGGCGGCCCTGCTGGCCCTGGGCGCCGGACGGTTGACGCCGGAGCTCGTGGACGAGACGCTCGGGGTCGTCCTCAAGTACGAGGAGGACGTGCGCGCCATCCGCGGGGCCACCGCTCGGGCCTACCTGGCGGAGGCGGCGTCCCCGGCGGACGCCCCAGCGGAGGCGGCGGCCGGCGCCGCCTGAGTCGCAGCCCATGGCGCCCTCGAGGCCCGTCTCCGGCGACGCCTTCTACTGGAATGCCCTGCTCTTCACGCGGGCACTGCGCGCCTCCGGGCTGGTCACGGACCTCGGGGCGGCCATCGATTGGTCGCGCGCCCTGACCCTGGTCGACATCGGCGACCGCGAGCAGGTCCATGCCGCCGGGCAGGCCATCTTCGTGCGGCGCAGAGACGAGGTGCCCATCTACGACGAGGTCTTCGAGCGCTTCTGGCAGCGGCACGAGCTGGCCATCACGCCGCTGGACCTGGCCACGCTGCTGGTGCCCGGCGAAGGCGCCCCGGACGGCCAGCTGCGTGGGCAGCCGGGTGATGCCGATGGTGTCGAGGCGCAGGCCCTGGCCGCGGGGCTGCTGACCGAGGGCAGCCCGCCCCCCGCCGGCGTCGCCGATCTCGCCGACGCGGCCACGGCCCCGGCCACGTGGAGCGAGCATGAGCGCCTCCTCCACAAGCCCTTCGACCGCATGAGCCCCGCGGAGCTGATGGACGCCGAGCGGCTCGTGGACGGCCTGCGGCCGCGCCTGGAGACGCGCCGATCGCGGCGCCACGGCTTGCACCGCCACGGTCGCCTGGTGGCCTCCCGGCAGATGCTGCGACGAAACCTCCAGAGCGGCGGTGACCTCGTGGAGTGGCTCTGGCGGCGGCCGCTGCAGGAGCCGCGCAGCGTGACCCTCATCTGCGACATCAGCGGCTCCATGGAACGGCACTCGCGCCTGCTCATGCGCTTCGCCATGGCGCTGCGTCGCGTGGCCGACGTGCGCACGGAGGTCTTCGTCTTCGGCACGCACCTCACGCGCGTCACCCGCGAGCTGGCGGGGCGCGAGCCGGACGTGGCCCTGGCGCGCGTCTCGGCCATGGTCACCGACTGGTCGGGTGGCACCCGCATCGGCGAATCACTGCGGACCTTCAACGAGACCTGGGCGCGCCGGGTGCTGCGCTCCAGCGGCGTCATCATCATCGTGTCGGACGGATGGGACCGTGGCGACCCGGCGCTCGTGCGGCGTGAGATGGCACGCCTGCAGCGCAGCTGCCACCGGCTCATCTGGCTCGATCCGCTCTTCGGGCCGGAGGTCTACCAGCCCCTCGCGGGCGGCATGCGGGCGGCTTATCCGTTCATCGACGACCTCGTCGCGGTCAACGACCTGGCCAGCCTGGAGAAGCTGGGCGACCTGCTTGCCGACATGGCCAACCACCGCAGCCGCCGCCCCGATCGGGCCGGTCACCCGCGTGTGCACCAGCGCGTTCCACAGCCGCCCGTGCGACTGCGCAGCTGGGCGCCGACATGAGGGAGCTGCTGCCGGTCATCGCCGCCTGGGAGGCCGAGGGCCAAGGCATCGCCCGAGCCGTGGTCATCGCCACGTACGGCTCCGCACCGCGTCGGGAGGGCGCCGTGCTGCTGCGCGCCGACGATGGCCGCATCGCAGGCTCCGTCAGCGGCGGCTGCGTGGAAGGCGCGACCGCGGAGGCGCTGGCCGAGGCGCGCGCCACGGGGCTGCAGCGCGTCGTGCGCTTCGGGGTCAGCGACGAGCAGGCCTGGACGGTGGGCCTGGCCTGCGGCGGCACCATCGACGTGCTGGTGCAGCCGGCGATCCCGCCCGAGGCGCTGTCGTCGGCGGCGGCACGGGCGGTCGAGGGCGATGCTGGCCGCAACGGCCAAGCCGTCGTCACGAAGCTGCCCGCCGGTTCGCCGGGGCCTGCGGAGCATGGCTACGTGGTGCGGCGCGGCGGCTGAACCGACAGAGCCGCTCGTCGTCCTGGCCGACGGACGACTGGAGGGCACGCTCGGCGAGCCGGCGGCGGATGCGGCGCTCGCCGATGCCGCCCGGGAGGCGCTTGCGCGCGGTGTCAGCACGATCGTGGAGCTGGCTGGCGCGGCGCACTTCATCGAGGTCTTCCCGCCACGGCCGCGCCTCATCGTCATGGGCGGCGTGCCCATCGCCATGACGCTCGTGCGCCTGGCCCGCGAGCTCGGCTACGAGACGGTGCTCGTCGATGCTCGCCCGGCGTTCGCCACGGCGGAGCGCTTCCCGGACGTGGATCACCTGCTGCTGGCCTGGCCGGATGAGGCCGCTGAGACGCTCGACCTTGGGCCGGCCGATGCGGTGGCGATCCTGAGCCACGACCCCAAGCTCGACGAGCCGGCCATCACCGAGGCCCTGCGCAGGGGCTGTCGCTATGTCGGCGCCATCGGCAGCCGGCGCACCCAGCAGGCACGCCGCGAGCGCCTCCGCGCAGCGGGCATCAGCGACGAGCATCTGGCGCGCCTGCACGGTCCCATCGGCCTGGACCTCGGCGGCCGCGAGCCGGCGGAAGTGGCCCTGGCCATCCTTGCCGAGGTCGTGGCTGCGCGCCGCGGTGCGGAGATCGCCTCCCCACGCCGCTGATGCGCTCACCGGGGCGCTCACGTATCGCGCCCGGTGGCCGTCGGCGCCGATCACCACTGCGCTAGACTCGGGGCCGACCCAACGCCCACCATGAGGAGCCTCCTGCCGTGTCCGCCGAGTCGCTCCGTGGCAAGATCCGGGAGGTCCCCGACTTCCCCAAGCCCGGCATCCTCTTCTACGACATCACCACGCTGCTGCGTGACGCGGAGGCCTTCCGCGAGGCCATCGAACTGATGACCGAGCCCTACCGCGATGAGCGCGTCGACATCGTCGTGGGCATGGAGTCGCGCGGCTTCATCTTCAGCGCGCCCATGGCCATGCACCTGGGCGCCGGCTTCGTGCCCGTGCGCAAGCTGGGCAAGCTGCCGGCGGAGACCATCAGCGTCGAGTACGAGCTGGAGTACGGCACGAACACACTGGAGGTCCACCGCGACGCCATCAAGCCTGGCCAGCGCGTGCTCATCGTGGACGACCTGCTGGCCACCGGCGGCACCGTGCTCGGCACCATCGACCTCGTGAAGCAGCTCAAGGGCGAGATCGTGGGTCTCTCGTTCCTCGTCGAGCTGGGCTTCCTGAAGGGTCGGCAGCGCCTGCAGAATCAGCGCATCACGAGCGTCATCAGCTACTGAGCGCCATCGGCTGACGAGGAGCCCCACCCTGGCTGACGAGCGCCACGCTAAGGCTTTGCCCGCGGAGGCCGGTTCAGTGAGCGGCCCTGGCGCCGCCGCGGACCACGACCCCGCCAGGCGGGCCTTCTTCGGCCAGTTCGCGCGCCAGGCGGTGAGCACCGCCGGTCAGGTGGCGAGTGCTGCGGGAGCCATCGACCGTGCGCCGCGCACTGCGATCGCTTCGCTGCTGGGCATCTCGTCGCCCGGCGCGGCCCCTGTGACGGAGCACGCCTACCGCAGCCCGTACCGACTTGACGGCGAGGAGATCGTCATCCTCGACCAGCGGGTCATCCCTGACGGACTCGTCGAGACCAGGGCCAGGCGGGGAGCGGATGTCGCCGTGGCCCTGCGCAGCGGGGCCGCTAGGGGAGGAGCGCTGGCCGCGCAGCTGGCGGCGTACGGGCTGTGGCTGACGGCGCTGGAGCGGGCGGAGCACGACCCGGAGGCCCGCGACCGCGAGCTGCGCCGCACGGCGGACGCGCTCACCGAGGCCGCCCCGGCCGCCCGACTGCTGCGCTGGTCAGTGGCGCGCATGGGTCGCATCCGCGCTGCGCTGGGGGCGGGAGCTTCGGGTCTGGAGGTGGTGGCGGCGCTGCGGGCCGAGGCGGAGGCCATCGCTGCTGAGGTCCAGGTCGCCCAGGCGGGTGCCTCGCGCGCCCTGGGCGCGCACCTCGCGGCGCTCGCGGACGCAGATCCCGGCCGCGCCGGCGAACGTCCCTTCACTATCCTGATGTGCGGGGACCCCGGTGCGCTGCCCGGCGGCCTCCTGGGCATCGGTCTGACCGCCCTGCGCAGCCTGCGCGACGAGGGAGGGCAGCTGCGCCTGTTCGTCGCAGAGACGCGGCCCTATCTGGACGGGGCCCGCCTGGGCGCCTGGGAGCTGCGCCAGGCTGGGCTGGAGCACACCGTCGTGGCGGACAGCGCCGTGGCCTGGCTGTTCGATCACGAGAGCGTGGACGTGGTGCTGCTGGCCGCCGACTGGGTGGCCAGGGATGGTTCCTGCGGCGCCATCGTCGGCAGTCGCGCGCTGGCCCAGCTGGCCCGTGCCGCACGCTGGCCGGCCTGCGGCCCGCGTCCCGCCGTGGTCGTCAGCACCGTCAGCGCCGCCTTCGACCCCGGGAGTCCGGACGGCGCTGCCATCCCGCTCGACCTGCGGCCCGCCACGGACCTCGCGACCCACCTCGCGGCCCGCAGCCTCGCGCCTGGCGCCGCCCTGGTGCCCGGGTCGGACGTCATCCCCGCGGGGACCATCGATGCCCTCGTCACGGAAGCGGGCGTCCTGGCCGCGCCGCTGACGCCGGACCTGGTGGCCACGGCGACGCCGGTGGGGAACGCCACGAGGACGACGCCGTGAGCACCTCGTCAAGCCGCGGTCGGGCAGCCACGGTCGCGGAGACCAGCGGGACTCGTCGCCTGCGCGTACGAGCCACCCGTGACCGCGCACTGCTGCTCTCCTTCATGGAGCGTGACCGGCTCTTCGCCGCGTACGCCATCGCGGACATGGACGACGCGGAGTTCGCGCGCACGCGCTGGGGCATCGCCATGGATGGCGAGACGCCCGTGGCCCTGGCCATGGAGTACCGCGGCATCTCGCCGCAGCACCTCTTCGTCATGGGAGATGGCGACGGGCTGCGGGGCATCCTGCGCGATGTCATCCGCCCGCGAGCTGCCTACACGGCCACGAAGCCGGAGGGCGTGCCCGCGCTCACCGAGCGCTACCGCTCCGAGCCGCCCACCGACATGATCCGCATGGTCGTCGACCGCGCCACCTTCCGACCCGTGGTGGGGGAGGCGGTGCGCCTCGACGTGGGCGACACGCGTCATCTCAACCGCCTCTACGAGCTTGGGCTGACCGCGTGGCTACCGCCCGAGGCGGTGGAGTCGGGCGTCTACTACGGGGTGCGCCGGGGTACGCGGCTCATCGCCGCCGCCGGCACGCACGTCATCAGCCCGATGTACGGCCTGGCGGCGGTCGGCAACGTCTACACCAACCGCGACTACCGCGGCCAGGGCCTGGCCAAGGTCGTCACCAGCGCCGTCACCGAGGAGCTCCTGCGCGACTGCCCGGAGGTCGTCCTCAACGTGCGCGCCGACAACCCGCCGGCCCTGGCCGCCTATCGTGCCCTCGGCTACCGCGAGCACACCCACTTCGAGGAACGCCTCGTCAGCCGGCGCACCTCCCTCTGGGATAGCATCGTCGGGCCGATCCGGCAGTTCCGTTCGAGACCCAGGAGTGATGGATGACCGATACGCCCGCCCCGACCCATCCGCTGCAGCCCATCTCCGGTGACGCCCCCCACGGCCAGACCGCCCTGCTCCCGCACGACGTCGCCGATCTCGGGCTCGCGGACGAGGGGGTCCGGCGCATCGAGTGGGCGGAGCGGGAGATGCCCGTGCTGCGGCTCATCCGCGAGCGCTTCGCCGTGGAGCAGCCGCTGGCCGGCCTGCGCGTCGCCGCCTGCCTGCACGTCACCACCGAGACGGCCAACCTGATGCGCACGCTCAAGGCCGGCGGCGCCGACGTGACGCTGACCGCTTCCAACCCGCTCTCGACGAAGGATGAGGTGGCGGCGGCTCTGGTGGCCCGCTTCGGCATCAGTACGTACGCGATCCGCGGCGAGGACAACGCCACCTACTACCGACACCTGAACGCCGCCGCGGACACGCACCCGCACGTCACCATGGACGACGGCTGCGACCTGGTGGCGCTCCTCCACCAGCACCGCCGCGAGCAGCTGCCGGAGGTGCTGGCCGGCACGGAGGAGACGACCACCGGCGTCATCCGCCTGCGGGCGATGGCCGCCCAGGGTCAGCTGGCCTTCCCCGTCGTCGCCGTCAACGAGGCGCTCACCAAGCATCTCTTCGACAACCGCTACGGCACGGGCCAGTCCACGGTGGACGGCATCCTGCGCGCCACGAACATCCTGCTCGCAGGGCGCCGCTGCGTCGTCGCCGGCTATGGCTGGGTGGGGCGCGGCATCGCCAACCGCCTCAACGGTATGGGCGCCCTGGTGACCGTCGTGGAGGTCGATCCCGTGCGCGCCATCGAGGCCCTCATGGACGGCCACCAGGTCATGACCGCCGCTGACGCGGCCCGCTGGGGCGAGGTCTTCGTGACGGCCACGGGCAACATCAACGTCTTCCGCGAGGAGCACTTCCGGGTCATGCCCGACGGCGCCGTCCTGGCCAACAGCGGCCACTTCGACGCGGAGCTCGATCTGAAGGCTTTGGCCCGACTGGCGGAGGGCCACGTGCGCGAGGTCCGCAACGACGTGCGCGAGTACGACCTGGGCGCGAAGAAGCTCTACCTTCTGGCGGAGGGCCGACTCGTCAACCTGGGTGCCGCCGAGGGCCATCCGGCCGCCGTCATGGACATGAGCTTCGCCGGCCAGGCACTCTCGCTGGAGTTCGTGGCCAAGCACCACGAGGAGCTGGACAACGGCGTGCACGTGGTCCCGGCCGAGATCGACGCCCAGATCGCGCGCCTCAAGCTGGAGGCACGGGGCATCTTCATCGAGGGCATGACCGAGGAGCAGATCCGCTACACCAACTCCTGGGACCAGGGCACGTAGGGGTCCGACTCTCTTCGGGGGTCGGCTGGGGAAGGTGGCGGTCCTCACCTCTTCAGCGGTCCGAGCCGGCGGTGCCTTCGGCAGCGGCCTCGCCTGCGCAGTGGCCGCTCGCCGTCAGGTGCCCGCGGTGGCGTTGGTGCGTGGCGTCGCTGCCTTCGAGCCGGCCGCCGCGGCGTCTCGCCCGATCCGGTAGCCGCCCCAGTAGGCGGGGTTGATGGCTCGCATCGTCCCCTCGCGATCGCGGAAGACAAGCATCTCCGACTCGTACGGGGCCCCGAGCGCATCGACACCCGACAGGACGACGACGCGGCCGCCGACGGAGGTCTGATCACCTGCGGCCGTCGTCGGGAGCAACTCGGACCGCTCGACCCTTGGAGCGGCCGCCGGGACGCGGTCGCGACCAGCCTCGTCCAGCTTGCGCTCGCAGTTGCCGTCACCGGCCAGGTCGCACAGGCCCGCGAAGTCGCCCTGCTGCGCGAGGACGACGAGCTCATCAAGGAACGCCTGCGCCTCGTCGGACGTGGGTGGGTCGGCCTGCGCCTGGGTCGAACACGCAGCGACCGCGAGTATGAGTAGGGCCGCGAGCGCGACGTCAGGCGGTCGCATCAGAGGAGCCCTGCCTTGACGTAAGCCGGCACGCCCCACCGCGGGGAGCCGCCCGAAGCCACGCGGACGGCGATCTCGAACGCCAACTCTCGATCCTGGCCCGTGTTGCCTCGCCAGGTGACATGGAAGTCCGGTTGCTCACCATTCGGGGACTCCACATGTCCCACTCGTTGGGACAACGCTCGAACGGGACGGTGATCCCGCCGATGGGCGACGTCACCCCGATCTCGACGGTGCCACACGACCCGCCGCTCCAGTCGCTCCTCGGGTCCCAGTCGATCCAGGACTGGGAGGCACCTCCGCTACGGGTCGCGCGGATCCGGCCCTCGCTCAACTTGAGGAGGGAATCGTCGCGCCCCATCGTGGCAAACCGCTTGAGGGCGTAGTAGTCGTAGTTGCTGCTGCCGTCGTTGATCTCCTTGTACATGTGATAGCAGTGGTCGATCCACACGCTAAGGTCGTAGATGCGAGCGAAGCATTCCGCGCCGACACGGGACCAGTAGGCAGCGGCCAGCACCCCCGCCTCGTCCTTCGTGTCGCTCGGTGCCATCCTCGTGAGCGGAGCCAGGACCGTGCCCGTCCCACCGCCCGCCAACTCGACCTAATAGGCCACGAACTCCGTGTCCGCGGGTGCGACCGTTGTCCCTTCGTCGTCCTTCACCGCCCGAAGACGTCCCGCGTCGCGCAGGCGCGGGTTGCGCGTCACAGCCTGTTCTATGATTGCCTTTCCTGTGGCCGTGTCCGAGATGTCCCTCGCCCCGGCGGGGAGCGCAAGGGCAGCAGCGGCAGGCCCCATCGTCAAGCCGCTCATCGGTGCGACAGTGGCGAGCAGCGCGGCCACCACGAACAGCCGAAGCCTTGTCGGGGAACGAAACATCTGTGTCTCCCTGCTCATCGGTCACCCCCTCGGAACGGGGGAATGCATCGGTTCCGCGGAACCCGTTCCGAGTCCACGGTAGATCCGCGGGCTCTCGAATCAAGGGGGAGGATCCCCCGGCAGCGCGGGGATTCTCACCCGCAGCGCCCGGGTCAGCGCCTGTCACCCCGGCCAGTGGAAGTGCACGATCGTTCCGCCATCCTCGCCAGGCGTGATCGAGAGCGAGCCGCCCACCTCCCTGGCTCGCGCCTGCATGGCGCGTCGCCCCAAGTGGGCCGCGGGGTCATCGAGCGGTGCCCCGTCCATCCCCACGCCGTCATCCTCGACTTCGAGGCTCACCCGCTCGCGGTCCACGTCGAGTCGCACCTCGAACCCGTCCGCCGAAGCGTGCGCTACGACGTTGCGGATGGCTTCCTGGGCGATGCGCAGGGTGGCCGTCTCCACCTCGGCTGGTGGGCGGCCGCGACCATCGGAGGCGTGCATGACGCCGGGCGGCTCGGCTGTGCGGGCCACGGCGTCGCGGACGGCGGCCACGAGGCCGGCGTCATGCAGGATCACCAATTGGTCGTCCAACGCCTCGGCGCGCAGCTCCTCGGCGAGCTGTCGCAGCTCCTGCTCCGAGCGCACGGTGTCGCCAGTCTCCAGGCCGAGGATCCCGGCGCGAAGCCGCGGTAGCACGCGGTCATGGACGTGCTGGGCCGACTGGTCGCGCTGCTCTTCCTCCGCAGCGCGCAGCGCTCGCCGGCCGAGCGTCGTGCTGCGTAGCATCGCGAGAGCCGCCGGCTCACCGGCACTCGCGTAGACCCGGGAAGCGAGCACCAAGCCGAGGAGCATCTCGGCGACGAGCACGAACGCCACGATCACGGGCCCCCAGTGCGCAGCGTCCCACAGCAGTGTGAACGGCGGGTCGGCTGTGAAGGCGGCGGCTGTGACGAAGGCGGCGAGCACGGCGAGGATGAAGAGGGCAGGCAGCGCGAGACGTGATCCTTGCTGCCGTCGGTCGAGCGCGAGGACACCAGCCGCAGCCGCTGGTGCCAGCATCACGAGGACGAGCAGCGGCATGGCCACGAGACCCTGAAGCTCTGCTGTGGCGACCAGCGCGTCGCGAAAAGGACGCCGAGCGCGCCGCTCACGGGTGTCCAGCGCCGCAGGACGAGCGCGCCAATGAACAGGACGCCCGCCAGGACGGCCTCGCCGCCATCGAGTGGCCGCCAGCGCTCGGGGATGTCCACACTCAGGTCATCCAGTCCGATGGTCATCGTCCCGCCAAGGTGCGATACGTTACAAACGGCACCAGGCCGCGCGCCGAGCATCCAGGCCAAGCCTCCGGGAGTAACTCGGTCGAGTGTGCCGTCTCCGGCAGCTGCGGTGCACGTCAAGCCTGATGACGGCCCCTCGACCGCGAGCCCTAGACGCAGCACGATGACGATCACGGCGAGCAGGAGCAGCGGCGATGCCCAGAGTGCGGTTCGGCCCGGCAGCTTGACGTTCATACGCGCGGCCGCCATGAAGCTGACGTCTGCACCACCAGCGAGGGGAGGATGACCCGCGGCGGAGGGTGAGCCTCCCTCTTGTCACGCGCGGCGGCAGCCGCACGATGGGCACATCCGCATCCTTGGGAGGGCGACGTGAACTTGGACCATCTCGTGAAGGCGCGTGGATGCCGATCTGCCGTCATGTCCGCGGCCATCCTGGTGGCGCTCATGCCCACCCAGAGCATGGCAGCAGACGCGCCGCCGCGGGCAGTGCTGGAGGGCCTGTCCATCCCCCTGTCATCGGTCGCGTCGTACCACTGTCACGACGAAGGCTGGCCCGTCATCTCGTGCTTCCGTTCGAGCGCGGAACGCGACGATGATCTGGCCTCACCATCGCGCGGCTCACTTGCGGCAACGCAGTACGTGACGGTCTACGCCGACGAGGACTACGGCGGCGGATCCTTCACCGCAGCCTACTCGTACGGGAACCTCGGGATCATCGGCTGGAACAACGCGATCACGTCCTTCGCTTCCCTCAACGGCCAGCGTCCCAAGTTCTGGGATAGCACGGACTACGGCCTTCCTGCCTGGCAGTGGTCCGCGGGCGGTGCGGTGCCCAACGTCGGCCAGGGTGCGAACGATCGCTTCTCGTCCATGAGGAACGTCCCCTAGTCGGAAGGCCCGTCAGGTACTGTCGTCTCGGCCGCCGCCGGCGCGGGCAAGTGAACCGGACGCATCCTCGAGCTGCACACGGCTGATCCAACCGCGCTCGAGCGCCAACATGCTGAGCTGTGTGCGACCTCTGGCGTCATAGCGCTCGTACAGGCGTGCTAGGCGGCGATCGATCGCCTTCCGCGTGCAGCCCAGGCGGAGAGAAATCTCGTTGCTCGAGAAGCCGACTGCCAGTAGGCCGATGATTCGGAGTTCCTCGGCCGAGGGTTGCCGCTCGCTAGCGCCCTGTCGGGGAACGTCCTCAGTCCGGCCGCGGCCGTCTCGATGCCACTGACCAGGGTTGCCAGTGATGCCGTCTTGGCGAGGTAGCCCGCAGCACCGGCCTCGCGTGCGCGATTGACGAAGTAGGGCGAGTCGTACGAGCTGAGGAAGACCACCGGGATTGACGCGAGGCCCTCAGCCGCGAGCGCCGCGGGCAGGTCGAGCCCTTCGGGCCGACCGTTCAGCATGACGTCGCTGACGATGACGTCAGGGGTCTGTCGATCGTGCCAGTCTGACGGCCGCAGGGATGGTCTCGATGGCGGCCAGCACTTCAAGACCGGCCGTGCGCAGAAGCTCTGCGATGCCGAGGCTGGTCACGGTCGTCGTCGTCGAGCACGAACAATCGCAGCATGGCACCAGAATAGCCGCGGCTCGCGCAGGTAGAGGGACGGGGTGCTCGTCACGTCTGTGGCGGGAGCCCCCGACTTGACTTGGCGAGACAATCCTCGGATATCAGCTCGATCCACAGGCCGATGGCCGGGTAGTACGTCGGCTCCGGCAGACCGAGGGCTCCTCTTCGGTCCCCGAACGACCCCACACGAGCGACGAGCCACGCCCGGCTTGATTCGAACGATGCTGCCTGTTCATCCGAAACGGGAGAGGGTATCCATACCTCGCGTCCGGGGAGGGTTACCTCGATAGCCGATGTATCCGGGTGCATATGTAGACGCGCTCGATCGTGTTGGTGCCAGGCCAGACGCTCAGTCTCGCACCA
>CAWBQS010000002.1:0-421246 GCA_963790915.1 uncultured Chloroflexia bacterium
CATGAGGCCGCACGGACGTTGCCCACGGTGCCATGCGGGGGGTGTGCCATGGACTCCTACCGAGGACTCCCGGGACGTTCCGGGCTCTGGCTGCAAGTCAGCACGGCACTGCTGGTGCTGGCCACATTGGCAACTCCAGTGCCCGCGTTGGCGGCGGACCCAGGTGCGGTAGCGCTCGATGAGGCCGTCCGTGCTCGGGAATCCTACGGCTTCGCGGCCGGTCGCGACCATGTTCTGAGCCTGATGAGAGACGGCGCATCTGTTGATGTGGCCGCGAGCGAGAAGTACGGATTCCCCCTGACGAAGGATGAGTACCTCGACCTGCTTGCCAGGAACACGAACGCCCGCCTCTTTCAGACGGAGGCGCTTCCATTCGTGGCTGGTCTGGACGAGTATGGTGGCGTCTGGATCGACCAAGAGGACAACGGCAGAATCGTCATCTCTCTGACTACCGGGGAGGCTGCAGTCAAGGAGGAGATCAGGAACCACCTGCCCAAGGGCATCGAGGGAGTACGCTTCGAGCAAGTCAATGACTCGGCAGAAGCATTGACCCAAGCCCTGAGCCGCGCCGAGCAAGACTGGGCGAGCCTGGGGACAGGCATCGAACCGCAGGCCTTCGGCATCCAATACCGCCACAACCGTCTCGTGGTGAAGGTGCGACCGAGTGACTTGGATTCAGCCAAGGAGATGCGGGGCAAGATGGAGGAGAAGGTTGGCGTGGGTGTGGGTTTCCAAGTCAGCGCCAACATTGTCGACACAGGGTGTCCTGAGCGGCAGAAGTGCTTTGGTCCTCTACGGCTCGGAGCCAGGATGAACTACCCGGACGTCTACGACTCGGGCGATCCAATTCATCAATGGAACTGCGCCATTGGGTTCATGCTATCTAACCACGCGATTCTCACTGCCGGCCACTGCGTCTATGACCACACGGCATCGTGGCGTGGACACCAGCTCTATCAGGACAGTTACGGCCGGATCGGCGTGATGGACTCTTCACGCTACGTTTCGACTCAGCACGATCTGGCACTTATCACCTTGGAGGACTGGGAAGCCAACAAGGCCAAGCGCATCTTCGGGGATGAATGGCCGACTGTACTGACAATGGAGGATGGAATCCTGGACAACATGGACGTCTGTGTGTCGCTGTCACGACAGGACAAGTACTGGTGTGGCAAGGTGACTGAGCCGTCGGCCAAGTGGAAGAGCACAACGGCGAACCCGGACATCTGGGTCTACGGTGCTGGGATGGACTTCAATGTCAACGGTCGTACGGCGTTGGGGGGCGACAGCGGTGGCCCGATCGTGTATGAGACGCTCGAGTGCGGGACATGCACCCCCATGCGGACGCCGGTCGGGATCGTGAACGCCGGCAACGAGGCCGACAATTCCTCGGCGGATGCAGGCGACGGCAGCAACGTCGACAATGATTTGTACTTCGCGAAGGTTCAGTGGGCACTGAACAACCAAGATGGGTGGCCGAATCTGGAGGTCTACACGGGACCGGAGGGCGACGGCTGACCGCGATTTGTTGAACACCCGTCGTCCCGTCGGACCGGCGATGAAGTCGCAGATCGGAGGTTCACACGGTGCTCGGACCACGAACGACATCGGCAAGCACACGGCGGATCTTGGCCATCGTTGTGGTGGCAATGGTCGCGGGCCCGGCCTGCGTCTCGCAGGTGGCCGGCGCCGACCCCTCAGCTCCTCCTGCCTCGGGCTCGGAGTGCTCGATGATCGCGGTGCCGGACGACCAGGATGCTGGGACCGAAGGGTCGGCCGTCCCCGCACCATCGGCCGATGAGCTGTCCGCTGGCGGCTGGGAGCGCATGGCCCGCGCGCCGTTCGGCACCGACCGCGACCTGGCCGCCTGGATCGGCCATCGGATGATCGCCACGGACTGGTCGACGGGCCGCACGGCCAGCTATGACCCGCGCCAGGACCGCTGGCGCAAGCGGGCGACCGCGCCGCACTCGGTCGGCTCGACCGCCCGCGGCGTCTGGACGGGCCGCGAGTTCGTCATCGTGGAGGTGGCCGACGATGGCCCCGGGCTCACCGGTCTTGCCTACGACCCCGCGGAGGACCGCTGGCGCGAGATCGCGCCTCGCGCAGCGGCCTCCGATGGCCTGGACCATGGGCTCGCCGGTGCACTCTGGACGGGCAGCCACGTGATCGTCGTCGATGCACCCGGGATGGTGGCCGCCTACGAGCCCACGGCCGACTGCTGGCTGACGCTCCCAGAGATGCCCGGCGATGCCACCGCCTGGGCGGCGTACTGGACGGGCTCGGAGCTCCTCGTGGATTCACGCAGCGAGACGGACAGGGTGACGATGGCGGTCCTCGACCCCGTAGCAGGGACATGGTCCGAGGCCATCCCCGGCCCGTTGGACGTCGCCGCGGTCCGCTCCGGCGGCACCTGGATCGACGGCCGGGTCGTCTACGTCTCATGGCGCGAGACGGACGAAGACTCGACCGGCGCGTGGAACGCCGTCTTCGACCCCTCCGCCCGGACCTGGTCGACCTTCGATCACGATTGCGACACGAATGCATACGGCAAGTCCGTTCCGGCGGGCGAGCTCATCGTTGCGAACGATGCTCGTCGCGCCCTCGACAGCCGCTCCTTCGAGTGCACGGACCTGCCCACCTCGCCGTCCGCGTTCAACGGCACGGAGGTGGTGCTGTGGACGGGCGCTGACCTCATCGTGTGGTCCGGCCACCAGAGTCTGCCCGAGCCCGCCCGACGGCGGGGTTTCATCCTGCATGCGGAGCACGAGTAGGCCCGGAGCGAGCACCTTGGCCGAGGACGACCGCACGCGAACCGGTTCGTTCGCGGTGACCGGACGGAGCCGGCGCCGTTCGACGCCCCCTGCCTCCTGATCCTGTGCACCAGGAGTCAGTATCGGAGGGGCAGCACCCCCTGGCGGTGCCTGGACAGGCCGTGCCTCGTTGATCCCTGACGTCACAGGCAGGAAACCACCGAGTAGGGCCTCCACACGACCTTCTGGGCCCTCCGCTCCGCTGATACTGACCTCTCACGCACGAAGCGTCGAGCCGCAGGAAGCGGCAGGCACGGAACCGGGACATGCGACGTCGCCGCGCCCCGCCGCGACGGTCGACGAGGCGTCAGGTGCCGCGCAGGAGGGCCGTGAGGCCGGCGGTCGAGGTGACCTCCTTGGTGGCCTCGAGCAGCTTGAAGCCTTCGGCCCAGGCGGCCGGTGACTCCGTCCGCAGGCGATGCTCCTCGGCCAGCATGAGCATCCACAGTCGCGGGTAGTGGTCGCGCAGGTACTCGCTGGCGCGATAGCGTGTCACGAACTCGTTGACGAAGGCCGCGTAGCGCGTGACCGGGTCCGTGTGGGCTGCTCGCCGTTCGAACTCGTGCTGGTAGCCGGCCGCAGCCCGGAAGCGTCCGAAGAAGCCGCCGACGCTGTGGGCGCCGGTGTCCCAGCCCTGCGAGTGGCCGCCGCGACGCAACAGCGGGGCCGGCGACGCAAAGACGCAGATCACCTCGCCGTTGATGCGCTCCGCCGTCAGGGTGCCCCCGAAGGTCAGGTAGCGGTTGGCCACACCCTTGCGGTCGATGACCGAGACGCGGCCCCAGGAGACCTCCGACTGGCGCGGCAGACGGCTGGCGAAGGTGATGGTCTCGTTGACGCCGTGATCCTTGTCATCGGTGACCCAGTACTCGACGAGCTCCGGGTCGTAGTGGCGCAGGGTGGGCTTGGCACGGATGGCCACGAGCAGGTAGGCGGGACCGGGTCGATGGGGCAGGGCAGGGTCGGCCAGGAAGCCCCAGTCGGCCAGCAGTTCGGCAGCCAGCGAAGGGTCGATCGGATCGGGCAGTCTGACCATCTCGTGTCGAGGATGGCCCACGCCGCGCGGATGTGGGACGGCCATCGGTCCCGAAGTCCCCTGCCGCGCGACCCACACCCACGGTCCCGATGGCCCGCGTCGGGCCTCGGCGGCTACGTGGCCCGTGCCGCCCTGCGTGCTACCCTTCCCCGCGTCCCCTGGGGCGACATCCACCCCGTGACCGCACGACCGCCTGGCCGGGGGCACCGCAACGAGGGACGCATGACCAGCCGCCACGGGCCCGCGCCGCACCGCTTCACGTCGGAATCGGTCACCGAGGGCCATCCCGACAAGATGTGCGACCAGATCTCGGACGCCATCCTGGATGCCATCCTGGAGCAGGATGCCGAGGCTCGCGTCGCCTGCGAGACGGCCACAACGACCGGCCTCGTCGTCGTGCTCGGCGAGATCACGACCTCCACGTACGTCGACCTGTCCACCATCGTACGCAACACCGCGCGCGATATCGGCTACACGAGCCCCGACTACGGCTTCGATCACGAGACCTGCGCCACCATCGTCTCCGTCAAGGAGCAGTCCGAGGACATCGCCCAGGGTGTTGATGTAGCGGAGGAGGTGCGCGGCACCGCCGGCCACGCCGAGGAGCTGGGTGCCGGCGACCAGGGCATGATGTTCGGCTTCGCCTGCCGCGAGACGCCGGAGCTCATGCCGCTGCCCATCGCACTGGCGCACCGACTGGCGCAGCGCCTCTCGGCCGTGCGCAAGGACGGCTCGCTGCCCTACCTGCGCCCGGACGGCAAGACCCAGGTGACCGTGGAGTACGACGGGCAGCGGCCCGTGCGCGTGCCCACCGTCGTCGTCGCCGCGCAGCATGACCCGGACGTCACCATCGAGCGCATCCGCGCGGACATCACCGAGCATGTCGTGCTGGCGGGTATCGACCCCTCGCTGCGGCCGCAGGACCCGGAGCATCCACGTCAACCCCACCGGTCGCTTCGTGACGGGCGGTCCCGCGGGCGACGCCGGCCTCACCGGCCGCAAGATCATCGTCGACACGTACGGCGGCATGGCTCGCCACGGCGGCGGCGCCTTCTCGGGCAAGGACCCCACCAAGGTGGACCGCTCGGCCGCCTACGCGGCGCGCTGGGTGGCCAAGAACGTCGTGGCCGCGGGGCTCGCTGACCGCTTCGAGATCCAGGTCGCCTACGGCATCGGCATCGCCCACCCGGTCTCGGTGGCGGTGGACGCCTTCGGCACGGAAACCATCCCGGAGGCGGAGATCCTGGAGCGGGTGCTGCGCGTCTTCGACCTCCGACCGGCGGCCATCATCCGTGACCTGGGGCTGCGCCGACCGATCTATCGCCAGACGGCGGCCTACGGTCACTTCGGTCGACCCGAGCTCGACCTGCCCTGGGAGCGCACCGACCGCGCCGACCTGCTGCGGGGATAGGTCGCTGCGCGAACCAGCAGTTGGGGTCGCGGTCTGGCAACCAAGGCCGACGCCGCAGCGGGACCGCGGCATGGAGAGTCGGACGGGACTCCTGCCGTGCCCTCAGCCTTCGGGCGTCGCGTCCACCTTCAGTACCACGAAGGGACGCAGGTCGGTGGGCAGCGTGGCAAGGATCGCCGCCGGGTCGTCGGGGAGCCCGGGAGTCGCGACGACCGATGCCGGGATGATGCCGGCACCCGTGACCTCGGTCCCGACCATCACGCCGCCGTAGCCCTGGCCACTGAGCGCATCGGCGATCCGCTGGGAACGGTCCTCGAGCTCCGCGAACGAATACGGCTGGCCCTCGACGATGCGGATGGGCACGGCCGCTGCGTCGACGAGCTCGTGGACGCGAGGCGATGCGACGCCCTTGATCCAGATCGAGGGCTCGCCCATCGGGTCGTCCGAGACCACGCCACCGACGAGGATGTCGGGTATCTCGGCCGCGATGGCGGCCGACACGCGCTCGACCGCCCGGCTCGAGCAGTAGCGCGTCTCCGCCTGGCGCACCGTCCAGCGTGCCTGTCGCGCAGTCGCGCGGATCTCGTGGCGGAGGTCCCCGCCACCCACGTCCAGGTACGCGTCCCGGACGCAGGCACGCGAGGTCTGCTTCTGCGGCGGGGTCCGTGCCTCGTCCAGGAGTCTGATCTCGTGGACCACCCACACCGAGGACGGACACGCTGGGCCGGGCGGCACCAGCCACACCACCGGCGGGCCTGGTGACGGCTCGCCGAGGGTGACCCCGAAGCCGCCGAGGAAGACGCGGTCGCCATCGGAGACGCGGACCTCACCGCGGCGGTCATCCGTGAAGACGACCTCGCGGCTCGTCGCGTCCCAGCGAGTGTCACCACTGCGCCAGGCCAGCGTGTCCTCGTATCCGCCCCGCGAGCGAAGGACGACACACTCGTCGCTGACGCGGATCCTGCCCGGCCCGTTGGCGGCATCGAGGCGATCGGACGCGCTCGGATCGTCGAGGACTGCGAGCGGACCCCAGTCGGACGGTGGGCTCGGCGACTGCGCGGCGACAGGGGCGACGAGCAGCCCGATGGCGAGGATGCAGACCGCGAGACCGGTGAGCCCTCGGGGGGACTCGATCGCTTGTGTGATCCCCATCAGGCGAACGCTTTCGCTCGGTCAGTCGTGGAGCGCGATGGCCACGCTGTCGAACACGTTGTCGACGTTCCAAGCGGGCGTGTAGGCATCCTGCGGGTGACTGTCACTGCACTTGCCATGGTGGACGCCATACGCCGCTCCGCCATAGAACCACGGACCGCCGCTGTCGCCACCGATGCCGACGTCCTTCGTCACGAGCACCATGTTGGTGAGGCCGCCGCACGAGATCGATTTGTCGGCGATCTTCACGCAATCCCGGGCCTCGCCCTCGCCAGCATGACCACGGCCCCAGAGGCAGACGGTATCGCCGACCGATACCTCGCTCGGTGGATCTGCGACCCAGCCAACGAGGTTGATCGTGTTCGCGCCCGAGTAGAACCTCGCTTCTTCGACGGTATTCGTGGTCCACCACGCGATGTCCCCGTTGCTGCCGTATCGGTGGCCCTGCTGGTACATCACGTGATCGTCGCTCGACAGCCAATTCATGGGCACGCAGTGGCCCGCACCGATGACCCCTGTCCGCATGGTGGAGTACTCGATCACCGTGAACCCGCTCGTGCAGAAGCGGCTCGGAGGGTCGCCCGTCTGGGTCATCTTCTGCCCACCCAGGGCGTGGTCCTCGCCGAAGAGCGACTCCTCATGGACCGTGAGCCGCACATCCGCTCGAAGGCCCTTGGGTACCACGGCGAGGACGCTCTCGCGATCGCTCTTGAGCCCCTGGGTGACTCGGACGCCGGCGGGGATTATCCCGCCGCCCGTGATGTTCACTCGGGTCGCGACCTCGTCGTAGCCGGCGTTCATGAGCGCGTCGTGGACGCGGTCCCTCCGCTCGATCAGCTCGTCGTAGGAGTAGGGCTGGTCATCCTTGATGACGATTCGGATGTCCTCGGAGTCGACGATTTCCCGAACGGCATCGCTGACGGGCCCCTTGAGGAAGAGGATCGGGGGGTCGCCAGGATCATCAGCGACCTGTGAGCCGATCCAGATGTCGGGGAATCGCTTCGCGACCTTCGTCGACACCCTCGCGACCGCGCGCGAGGCCTCGTATCGGGTCCTGGCTTCCTGAAGCGTCCAGCCGTTGGTCTCGGCCGTCAGGCGCAGATCCGCCTCGAGAGCCTCCTTCGGCGTGAGCACGCGGACGCCCTCATCATCGTCGGCGAGTGCGACGCCGGGCTGGGACGGTGGCCCTGCGGCGAACGCGATCGCCAGCAGGATGGATGTGATCGTCGCGATCCTACGCTGTTGCATCCCACCAACCTCCGGACCCGGAAGTCGGGCGGCCCGTGACGGGCGTCCTAACATCGAGACTCAGGACCTGGGCAATCCTATCGGCAAGTGCCGAACGGCCCGTCGCCCTAGGACATCTGGGGTCTTTCGGCGGGTGCCGTGAGAGCCCGGGTTTCGCGGCTGTGGTTGCTCGGAAGTCGGGTTCATCGGCTGGCGGAGGTTTTCGTTCAGCGAGAGTGCGCGGCAAGGGCGTCCTTGGCCACTGCGAGGTAGCGATCGAGCGTGCGCTCCAGGCTGAGCGCCTCGCCCAGCTCGAGCGTCGCGGGGTCCGGGTCGGGCAGCTCGCCCGCCAGCTGCTCGTTGATGGCCGCCGCGAGCGGCCCTGCCTGCGGTGGGCCGAAGTAGCGCAGTGCCCCGGGTCGCCAGCGCTCGTACTCGCGCAGGCTGGGCAGGTCGCTGACGAGCATCGGCTTGCCCGCGGCGATCCAGAGTGACAGCGAGCCCGACGCGGAGAGGTCCGTGAAGGGCGCGATGGCCAGGTGCGTGGCCGCGATCCACGTTGCGAGGTCCTCGTCGGAGAGGTAGCCAGTGATGCGGAAGCGGTCGCCCAGCTGCAGCTCTTGAGCGCGCGTGAGCGCCAGGTCGTAGACGAAGTTCCGACCGGCCACCGGGCCGCCGGCATAGACCATCATCACGTCCGGCGGCAGCTCAGGCACCGCGTCCACGGCGAAGCGATGGCCCTTGCGTCCGTAGACGAAGCCCGCCAGCGTGACGATGCGGCGGTCGCCCAGGCCCAGCCGCGCTCGCGCTTCAGCGGGCGTGAGTCCCGGTGCGCGGCGATCCACGAAGTGCGGGATGACCGCCAGGCGCTCCGCCGGGATGATGCCGCGCAGGCGCTCCACCTCCACGTCGGAGTGGACGACGATGCGGTCCGCGACGCGACCCAGCCAGCGCAGGCTCCAGGCGTCGGCGCGCAGCCAGCGCTGCCTCACGCTGCGGCGCTCGAAGATGTCGTGGAGCGTCACGACAAGAGCGCCGCGGTAGGCACGCCGGAAGCGCATCGAGCGCAACAGGGATCCGCCATGCTGCCCCCAGCCGCGCCGGTTCCACTGCAGGAAGAGGACCTGCGCACCGGCCAGTTCGGCCGTGGCCTCGGTCAAGCGCCCCTTGCCCTCGTCGACGCGGCCGGCGTCGGCTTCACGGACGGTCAGGCCGGGCCGTTCACGGGCCGCTGCGGCGATGAGCTGCGCATAGCGGCGCACCCCGCTCTCGGGGCGTCCCAGGTGCAGGAAGCCGACGTCGCTGAGCTCGGGCGGCATGGCTGCGCGGGGCGCCGCCCTCAGTCGGTGTAGCCGAGGCGCCGCAGGAGGTCGCCCGCCTCGGCGTCGATCTCGGCCATCTCCGAGGGGTAGAAGGTGCTCCGCCACGTGCCGACAGAGGAGTCGTCGGCCCGCTGCACGGCACTCAGGAAGATGTCGCGCGAGGCCTTCTCCGTGATGCCCAGGAAGTCCAGGACGCGCTCGCCCTCGTCAAGGGGCTGGCGCACGAGGTCCTCGTAGCGCAGCTCGAGGTAGCGCCCGGCGCCCAGCCTGGCGCCCTCACGCATGCCGGTCTCCGTGTAGCGCCGCCAGGCCCAGGCCATGCGACGGGCGTCGCTGCTGCGCACGAACTCGGCGCGCCGCTCGGGCTCCACCCAGAACTTCGGCCAGGGGCCGTGGAGATAGCCGCCCGGTTCCCGCTCGCCCGACCATGCATCCTCGGCGCGCAGCCAGGGCTTGTGCATGTGGGAGGAGGCGGCATCGCGACCGTCGCGCATGATATGGACGAACTGCGCGTCCGGGAAGGCCCGCGCCAGGAAGGGGATGAGGAAGATGTTCGTGGGCGTCTTCTCGCTGAAGCGCAGGTCACCGTCACGCTCGACGCGCACGAGCCAGCGGTAGACGAGGCGGAAGAACCAGCGCGAGCGCCGGTAGCCCCAGAGCTTCTCGTAGACGTAGCGGCCGCCGGCCTTGGTGGCCGGGGGCTCGTGGTGGTAGGTCGATCTCCGGGATGCGCCCGACGCAGTCGCCCAGAAAGGTCGTGCCCGAGCGCGCCGCGCCCACGATGAAGACAGGTCGCTCCAGGCGCGGCCAGACGGAGGCCAGCAGGCGGCGTGCGGTCATGGGGCGCCGTCGCTCGAGCTTGAGGTAGTAGCGACGCTCGGCCCGGTATGTCTTCTGGGCGAGGCGCCACATGTCCATGAGGCCGACAGGCAGCGGCTCAGGGTTGGCATCCGGCGGCAGGCTCGGGTCGGTGCCGCGAGGCGCGAGTGTGGCTCGATCGGGGGAGTCGTCCGGGGTCGTCGCCGCGTCCGCCGCGGGCGCCTGGTCGGCTGCCGGGGCCTCGGGCGCCGAGGGCGCCGCCGCGTCGATCGTCGGTTCCTCGCTCACGCTCGTGCTTGGTCTCCTCCCTGGGCTGTCGTGGGGTCGGGCGGATGATAGCCGCCCCGGTGCACAATCGTCGGCATGTACGCCGTCATCATGGCCGGAGGCGGGGGCACCCGGCTCTGGCCCCTGAGCCGTGATCGGCAGCCCAAGCCCTTCCTGCCGCTCCTCGAAGGTGGGCGCTGCCTGCTGGCCGCGACCGTCGATCGCCTCTCCCCGCTCATCGCGCCCGCCGACGTCTATGTCATCACCGACGTCCGCCATGCGGGCCTCGTGCGCTCCGTGGCGCCGGCCATCCCGCTCGCCAACGTGATCGGCGAGCCAGTGGGCCGCAACACCGCAGCCGCCGTGGCCCTGGCCGCCGAGGCCATCGACCGCCCGGACGACGAGGTCATGGTGGTGCTGCCCGCGGACCAGGCCATCCGTGACGAGGGCACCTTCCGTGCCGCCCTCGCCGCGGCCGCCGAGCGCGCCCGGGACGGCGACCTCGTGACCCTCGGCATCGAGCCCTCGGAACCGGCCACGGGCTACGGCTACGTCATCGCCAGCGGCGAGGCGGTCGTCCGAGGTGGGCGGTCCACGTATCGCGTGGCGCGCTTCGAGGAGAAGCCCGACCGTGCGCGGGCCGAGGCGCTCATCGAGGGCGGCGCGGCCTCGTGGAACGCGGGCATCTTCGTCTGGGGCAGGGCCGTGGTGCGGGACAGCCTGACCGAGCACGCACCGGACATCGTCACGCCCATCCGCGATCGGCTCGCGGAGCTGGGTCGCGCGGCGGCAGGGGCGGGTGATGCCGCGCCCAGGGCCGGTGATGCAGGCGGCGGCGCGGGTGATGCGGCTGGCGGCGCCGGTGATGCGGCTGGCGGCGCTGACGTCTCGACGGTGGCAGGCTGGCCCGGGGCGGCCATGGCGGAGGCATACGCCGACCTGCGCGCAACCTCCATCGACTACGCCCTGCTGGAGCCGGCCTCACTGGCGGGCCGGGTCGCCGTCGTGCCCGTCTCCATGGGCTGGAGCGACCTGGGCTCCTGGGCCGCCCTCCAGGAGCAGCGCGGCTCTGACGGCAGCCCGGTCCTCGACGCGACGGAGCCTGCGCGGATCATCGATGTCGGCAGCCGCGACATCCTGGTGCAGGCCGCCGGCGGACGCCTCGTCGCGGTCGTCGGGCTGCAGGGCGTCGTCGTGGTGGATACGCCGGACGCGCTGCTCGTGACCTCCACGGACGCCGCGCAGGACGTGCGCGCTGTCGTGGAACGCCTGCGTGCCGAGGGTCGCAGCGACCTGCTGTGACGGGGTTGCCGCAGCCTACGCGCGGCCCACGCAGTAGCCTGCGCGGCGGCCTACATGCCGACCTGCGTGGCAGCCGCGAGGTGGTAGAGCGCCGCGTAGCGCTCGACGATGCGGGGCGTCGCCAGCAGGCCAGCCAGCGTCGTGACGCCCGGGTCCACGGCGTTCCCCCGGGCCAACGTGGCCGCCAGCACCTCGCGCACCGTGGCGGCCAGGGCCGCGGGCTCGTAGGGCGAGAAGCGGTGCGTGGCCCCCGGCACCAGGGCGTCCAGCTCGCGGATCGGCGCCAGGTCGGAGGCCACGATGGGCCGACCCGTGGAGATCCAGGTCGCCAGTGCCCCCGAGGCGGACATCGAGCGAAAGGGGCAGAGGGCGACATCCGTGGCTGCCAGCACCTGCTCCAGCTCGTCGTCGGGCAGGTAGCCCAGGAAGCGCACGCGGTCGGCGACGCCCAGGGCGGCGGCATGCTCGCGCAGCTCGCGGCCGACGTGGTCACGTCCCTCGATGACGGAGCCCACGAAGAGCGCGATGACGCTGGGCGGCAGCTCCGGCAGCGCGTCGATGACGAGGCGGTGGCCGCGCCGCCGGGTGATGTAGCCGAGCAGGGTGATGACCTCTCGGTCGGAGACGTCCAGGGCCGCGCGGGCGCCGGCGCGGTCGGGCAGGGGACCACGTTCCTCGACGAAGTGCGGCACCACCGAGAGCCGCTCGGCGGGCACGAAGTCGGCGAGGCGCTCGCGTTCATCCTGCGCGTGCACGACCAGGCGCGCCGCGCTGGCTCCCAGGCGATGCAGTCCGAGGGCCGCCGGCGAGATGCGCCGCGCCAGCCGACCCTGCGGCGGGAAGACATCGTGCAGGGTGATGACGAGGGGACGGCCCAGTGATCGGCGCAGCACCTCCAGGCGCGGGATGCCGCCCACCCGCGGATCCCAGTCGGCCAGCTTCCACTGCAGGTGCACGACGTCAGCCCCACGCAGGCGCAGCGCGGCCTGGCGCAGAGCGCGCGCCGAGGCCTCCCGACCGCCGACATCGCTCTCGATGACCTCGAGGTCCGCCCGCCGCGCAGCCTCGGCGGCGATGATGACGCCATAGCGGCGCAGCCCGCTGCGCTCCCGGCCGACGTGCAGGAAGCCGACCCGGAGTCGCTGCCCGGCGCTCACGTGGCCGGGTCGAGGTAGCCGAGTTCGCGCAGCAGCCCCCCGCTGGTCCGCCGCAGCAGGGCACGCAGGACGGGGTCCAGGGAGCGACTCCCGGCGCCGATCCGCGAGCGGTAGATGGTGGCCGTCTCTCCGGCCTCTTCGCGGCGCCGCGCGGTGAAGCCTCGATAGCGCTCCGTGGCGGTGTGGTCGGCCGGATCGAAGACCAGGACAGCCGGATCCCAGGCCTCATCCAGGAACGTGAAGAGGCGTTCGGCCTCGACCTCCGGCGCTGAGACGAGGCGCTCGTAGCGCAGCTCCAGATAGCGCTCCGGTCCCACACGCTCGCCCAGCTCGCGGGCGGCCGACACGTAGCGCGCCCACTCCGTGCGCGCAGCGCGGGCGGCCGAACGGTAGCCCCAGCGGTCGCGGAAGCTGGCCACGACATCGTGCCCGTCCCGCAGCAGGTGCACGTAGCGCGCCTCCGGGAAGAGCTCCTCGATGAAGGGCAGCAGGAGTGTGTAGGTGGGGTCCTTCTCGGCCCAGCGAGCCTTGCCCGAGGCCGCCAGCACCGCCGCCTGGAACTCATCGTAGAAGCCGCGGATGCGCGCCAGCCACCATGAGCGGGGCAGGCCGTAGGTGCGCACGAGCTCCCAGTCCCGTCCCACGACCGCCTCCATCGCGCGCAGGAAGTGGGTCTCCTCGCCGCAGGAGATGCGTGGGTGCGAATCGAGGATCAGGCGCAGCAGCGTGGTGCCCGAGCGGGGTGAGCCGACGACGAAGATCGGCGCCGCCTGCGGCAGCGGTGCGTCGGACTGCCTCTCGGGGGCCACGTCTTCCCTCCCTGTCCTCGCCTGTCTGCGGCATGCCCCGGTCGGCGGGGGCATCTGCCCCTCCCTGCCTGCGCCTGCGGTCCTGAGTCTAGCCATGGCCCGCGGTACCATCGTGCGCATCGTCCCCGCCGGAGGCAGCCCAGCCGTGTCCGTCCCAACGCTCGTAAGCCCGCCCATCGTCTTCGGGACGGATGGCTGGCGTGCCCGGATCGCCGAGGAGTACACCTTCGACAACGTCCGTCGCTGCGCGCAGGGCGTGGCCGAGTGGGTCGTTGCCGAGGGTCGTACGGCCAGCGGCGTGATCGTCGGCTACGACCGGCGCTTCGCCAGCGAGGACTTCGCCGCCGCGGCCGCGGAGGTCCTCCTGGCGCACGATATCCGCGTGGCTTTCGCCGCCACCGCCATCCCCACGCAAATGACCTCCTACGAAGTCGTCATGCGGGGTGCGGCCTGCGCCGTGATGATCACGGCCTCCCACAATCCCTGGACGGACAACGGCTTCAAGATCAAGTCGCCCAGCGGGGCGGCGGCGGACCCCGCCATCCTGGCCGCCGTGGAGCACGTCGTCTCGGCGCGGGCCGCGGCGGCTCCGCCGCGCCGACCCTTCGCCGACGCGGAGGCCGCCGGCCTCGTGGAGCGCTTCGACCCCTACGTCGGTTACGAGGCCTACGTCCGCCGCACCCTCGACCTGGAGCACCTGCGTGCCCAGGATCTGCGCGTCCTGGTCGATCCCCTGTACGGCTCCGGGGCTGGCTGGCTGCCGCGCCTGCTGGCCGGCGGACGCATCGTCGTGGACGAGCTCCACGCCGAGCGCAACCCCTGGTTCGGCGGTCTCAACCCGGAGCCCATCCGGCCACACATCGACCAGGCCCTGGCCCGCGTCCGCGAGGGCGGCTATGACCTGGGCCTGCTCCTCGACGGCGACGCCGACCGGGCCGGCGCGGTCGATGAGCAGGGCGCCTTCATCCACCAGCTGCAGTGCTACGGCCTGCTCATGTACTACATGCTTGAGCATCGGGGCGAGCGCGCGCCCGTCGTTTCCACCATCAACGAGACCTCCATGGCCTTCCGGCTGGCTGAGCGCTACGGGGTGGCGGTGCATGAGACGCCGGTCGGCTTCAAGTTCGTGGGCCCACGGATGATCGAGACCGGCGCCATGATGGGCGGCGAGGAATTGGGCGGCTACGGCTTCGGCATGCACCTGCCGGAGCGCGACGGCATCTACGCCGACCTCCTCCTGCTGGACCTCTTCGTGCGTGAGCGGGAGGCCGGGCGCTGGCCGGTCTCCGCGGCCGTGGCGCATCTTCATGACATCGCCGGTCCGTCCTACTACCTGCGCGACGACGTGCATGCTGACTCGGCCTCCTACCCGGCGCTCAAGGCGCGCCTGCTCGTCGAGCTGGCCAGCCACGCCCCGGCGACGCTCGGCGGCCGCCCCGTGGCGCGCAGCGCCGCGCTCGACACGGGAGACGGCTTCAAGTTCTGGGTCGACGATGGCTCGTGGCTGCTGGTGCGCTTCAGCGGCACGGAGCCCCTGGTGCGCGTCTACACGGAAGCCAGCAGCGCGGTGCTGCGCGACGCCCTCCTGGCGGCCGGCAGCGGCATGGTCCGCGGCTAGGATCGCCGACATGACGGACATCGCCACCGGCAGCGGCGGCATCCTCGACGACGTCGAGGCGATGCGCCGGGCGGATCCTGACGGCATGCTGGCCCTCGCCGCCGCCCTGCCCACGCATCTCCTGGACGCGTGGCGCATCTCGCGCGACCTGCAGCTGCCCTGGCCGACGCCCCGGAGCGTGGCGCTGCTGGGCATGGGTGGCTCCGCCATCGGCGGTGACCTGGCGGCCGCCATCTGGGCCGATCGGCTGAGCGTGCCGCTGGCGGTCGTCCGCTCCGACGTCCTGCCCGCCTGGGTTGGCCAGGAGACGCTGGTCGTCGCCAGCTCGCGCAGCGGTGCCACTGAAGAGACGATCGCGGCGCTGACCACGGCCCTGGCGCGACGCTGCCCGGTGGTGATCGTGACCGGCGGCGGCCCCCTCCGGGGCGTCGCCGAGCGTGCCAGGCTGCCACTGGCGGCCATCCCTGCGGTGCGCGCCCCTGCGTCGGCTGCCCCTTCGGCGACCACCGGCCGGGCCGTGGTGGGCTACTCGCTGGGTCTGCTGGCCGGCATCCTGGAGCGTGCTGGCGTCCTGGCGCTCGACGAGGCCGAGGTGGCCGCTGCCGCGGACGACGCCCGTGCCATGGCCGCCCGCTGCGCGGCGGACGTGGCCACCGCCGACAACCCGGCGAAGCAGCTCGCCTGGTCACTCGTGGACCGCATGGCGATCATCATGGCCGGCGGTGTCCTGGCACCCGTCGGCCTGCGCTGGAAGATGCAGCTCAACGAGACGACGAAGGCCCTGGCGGCCTTCGAGGCGCTGCCGGAGGCCATCCATGGCACCGTCGTCGGCCTGGAGCAGCCCGAGGCGCTGCACGACCACCTCTTCGCCATCCTGCTGGGCAGCCCGGATGATGCGGCGGGCAGTCGACGAGCCAGGCTGCTGGGTGAGTTGCTGGGCACCGCCGGCATCGCGCACACGAGCGTGGAGGCGAGCGGCCGCGGGCCGCTGGGCCACGCCGCCTCCAGCCTGGTGCTGGGCGACCACGTGGCCGTCTATGCGGCGTTCACCTACGCCGTGGATCCCGGCCCGGTCCTCGCGGTCGAGCATCTGCGGCGGCGCCTGGCGGAGCTGGCCGAGGAGGCGGGTACCTGATCGGTCGGTGCTGTGCCGATCGGCGCGCCTTGCGGGGACGTGTGGCCTCTTGGAGGAGCCGCTAGTCTAGGAAGCCAGGGATCCACAGGCCGGTCGCGGCGGCTGCCCAGGCCCCGCCCGGCGCCCGTGGAAGAGCCTCCGAGGCGGACATCGGCAGGCAGGAGGTGGGGTTCGAATGCACTCCAGCGTCATCGGCAAGATCGAGAAGGCGCACCGCTACGCGCGCGAGCGCGATCGCATCACCGTGGAGCGCATCTCCGTGACGTTCGCCGGGGATAACGACGCCCACCGGGTCACCCTCGAGGCCGATGACTGGGACTGCAACTGCCACTACTTCGAAAGCTGGAAGACCTGCGCCCACGTCCTGGCCCTGCAGGAGATCCTGGGCGTGATGCTGCCGGAGAAGGCGCAGACCTCCCTCTTCCCCGCCACGCCGGCGGATGGGTCGGCAGCCGACGCTGCGGCTGCCGACACCGGGGCCGCATCCGGCGCCTAGCGCGCCTCGAGCACGTAGAGCGGGCGAAGGAAGCCTCGCTCGCGGTCGAACTCCACTTCCAGGGCGAGCAGCCACCGGCCGCTCGTGGGAACTTCCAGGCCGGTCAGGTCGATTCGCGCCTCCGGTCCCTCGATGGCCACGCCGCCCGCGGTCAGCGTGGGTCCGTTGCCACCGTCGTCCGGCGTCAGGCTGCCCCGCCACGCACTCATGGCCGAGCCGTCGGCCAGGCTGAGCCGGAGCGTCTCACCGACGTCCACGGTCAGGGCCTGCAGGGTGGCCGGCGGCGGCGTGGTGCCGACCTCCACACAGAGGTAGGCGTAACAGCCCGTGCCGGGCCAACCGGCCGCCGTCCCGCTGTCCGACGAGACGATGATGTCCGGGGCGGGGATGTCCAGCACGCCGTCGGCCGGAGGTGCGCGGTCCGGGACGCTGACGAGCCACGCCTGTGGGGCCGCGGCGCCTGATCCGCTGGCCACATCGGCCACGACCAGGTAGCGCCCAGCCCGATCTGGTCCCACGAACGTCGTGGCGCCGTCGGAGAGGGTCACCGTCGCCGACGCGCCGTCGAGAGGCGTGGCCGTCACCACGAGGGAGGTCGGATCCCGGCCCTCGGCGAACTGCAGCTCCAGGGGTGCCTGGAGGACCCAGGCGTCCAGCGCTCGGGCGTCCGGGTCTGCGCCAGCCGGTGCCGACTCCGTGCCACCCGGGACACGACCGAAGGGTCCCTTCAGCCAGGCCGTCGACGCATCCGCGCCGGGTGGCGACGAGGCACCGACACCCTCGCCGGGCGTGGCGGTTCCCACGCCCCCGCCGGCCCTGGCGGCGGGAGCCGGGGCCGGAAGGAGCATGCCTGCCACGAGGACGAACGAGAGGATCGAACGGGTCTTCACTTGCTGACCTTCACCTTCACCATCTCCGATGCGCTGTAGCGGAGCCCTTCGTCATCGGGCGCCGGGAAGGCCGCCTGGAACTCCCAGGTCACCTGCGGCGAGATGGTCAGGGCGTAGGCACCACCTGAGCTGAGGGGATCCATCCACAGAGTGGTCCAGTCGTCCAGGCTGCCGGCCCGGCGGTACTTGAGCTTCACCGCGCGCTCGTTGAGGACGTTGCCCGAGAGGCGCCCGACCGATGGCTGCGCCGCCACCGACAGCTCCGCCCTCAGGCGAACGGCGTCTCCCAGGGTGATGCTGCTGCTCGAAACGCTCAGCTCGAGCCTGGTGGCCACGTTGTTGCACGTGGAGACGCGCGTGGCGTTGGATGGCACGTCGTAGAGCTCCTGCAGGGTGGCGATGTCACAGCGGCCGAAGGAGTGGCGGCTGCTGCCGGCCTGCGGCCGGGCGGGCGCGATGGAGTGCATGACCGTCTCGTTGGCTTCGAGGTTGAAGCCCGCGTTGGAGGGATGATCCAGCCCGACGATGTGCCCGAGCTCGTGGATGACGACGCGGCGCAGGTCGAAGCAGCCGGCGCCATCGTCCTTCTGGCACCAGCGCAGCGTGCCCCAGCTGAACTCCGTGGCATGGGGACGGATCCAGAGCGCCCAGGTGGAGGGCATGTTGCGCATCGCGCAGGCGATGCCAAAGCGACAGAACGTGGGGAACGCGGAGGTGTAGCGGATGGTGTCTCCGGCACCGCTCCGATATGGGAAGCGCGGGCTGTCCGCGGCCGACGTCTCCGTGGCGTCCGCTGCGCCGCTGACGATGGCGTCACGTGCCCAGTCCGGTGGCCAGGCGCCCGACAGCCAGCCGAACGGCAGCGACGTGTCCCGTGGCCAGCCGCCCGCGGGGAAGGACGGCACCGGCTGTGCCGCGCTGGCCGGCAGGTAGTCGGCCGGCATGACCGCTCCGTCGCCTGGCTCGCAGGTACCGCTGCAGACCCCGTCGATCATGGCGACCGTGGCGCCTCCGTCGGCGTCCAGGATGAGGTCGCCCTCGAAGTAGCGCGTCAGCGGGTCGTGGATCGAGAGACGCACGGCGCCCGGCGTGGCCGGGACGCTGGACTCCCAGGCGAGCCCGTCAAGCTGACGCTCCCAGACACGGCAGCCGCGGGCCGTGTCCAGCATCGTCAGCGTGGTCTGTCCGCCCGAGCGTTCGCCCAGCAGGATGCGATCGTTCGCGACCGTGATGGCGAAGCCGCGACGGCCCGTGCGCACGGTGAGGTCCTGCGTGCCGCGGCGCAGCCCAAGGCGGTGCTCGACGACCGCGCCATCGGCGTCCAGCACGGCCTGCCAGGGCGCGCTCACCTGCGTACCCGTGGCGGCCAGGCCGATGGTCGCGCAACTCGGCAGGCTGGGTGGATCGATGCCCGCGGCCCCGGCTGGGGTCGCCATGAGCGTCGCCACGAGTGCCGAGCCGAGCACGACGTCGGTGATACGGCGGATCGGAGCATGGAATCGTCCTTCCACGGGAGTCCCTTCCTCCGGCGGGTGGTCCCGGCGGTGGGGGCGGGCACGGAGGAGTCTCGGGCGGGCCGCTTACGTCGAACTTATGTGGGTGACCGGACGTCAGCGCTGACGGCGTCGATGGTCGGTGTGATGGCGGCCGCCCCGCGCGCTAGACTGGCCAACGACAACCAAAGAGCAAGACCCTGCGGCACGCGAAGCCGGTGTGAATCCGGCACAGTCCCGCTACGGTGTCCAACGCGCAGCGCTGGGAGTCCGGTCGCCGCGCCCAGGGTCGTGCACGAAACCTTCGCGAGAGAGGGGAAGGCACGTCATGACGAGATCCCATCATCCAGCCCTCGGTGCGCGTCCCGGCCGAGGGCTTCGTTCTGCCCTGACGGGCGGTCTCCTCCTGGCGCTGCTGCCGGGCGCAGCGGCCGCCCAGTCGGGCGTCGTTCCGGTGACGGTCATCGACGATGAGGGCACGGAGACCGTCATCGGGGCCGCGCCACAGCGCATCGTCAGCCTCTCGCCCGCCAGCACGGAGATCGTCTTCGCCCTTGGCGCGGGCGACCGCCTGGTGGGCGGCAGCAGCTCGGATGACTTCCCGGCCGAGGCGGTTGCGCTGCCCGACGCCGCGTCCTACGAGGGCGTGCTCATGGAGCAGCTCGTCGACCTTGAGCCGGACCTCGTGATCGCCGCCGGCAACTTCCTCACCCCGCCCGATGACGTCGCGCGGATGCGGGACCTGGGCTACCCCGTCATCGTGATCTACGCGGAGGACGTGCCCGGCGTGCTGGCTGACATCGAGCTGGTCGGGGCAGCCATCGGCGCCCCGGATGAGGCCAGCGCGATCGTCCGCCAGATGTCCGCGGACCTCGAGGTCGTGGCGGCCGCGGCGGCGGATGCCGGCAGCATGCCGCGGACGTTCTACGAGGTCGGCTACGACACGCAGATCTACGCCCCCGCTCCCGACTCCTTCGTGGCCGACATGGTCAGCCTGGCCGGCGGGGACCCCATCACCACGAGTGACGCCACCGTGTGGTCCATCCCGCTCGAGGAGCTCATCGTGGCCGACCCGGAGGTCATCGTCCTGGGTGACGCCAACTACGGGGTCTGCCCGGACGCCCTGGCTGCCCGCGCCGGCTGGGGGGAGATGACCGCCGTCGTCAACGGCGACGTCCGCACGGTCGATGACGTCGTCGTGACCCGGCCTGGCCCCCGCCTCGCGCAGGGCCTGGCCTCCCTGGCCCGCGCCATCCACCCGGACCTCGAACTGGCCGGCTTCGCGGCCGATGCCGTGCGCTGCGCGGGCGCCTGAGCGTGACCGCCCCCGGGCTGGCGCACGACCAGGCCGCCGTCGGCCGGGCACGCATGGAGACCCTGCGCCGGCCGCTCGTGCTGGCTGTCAGCGGCGTGGTCCTGCTCCTGCTCGCGATGGTGGCCGGCATCGCCCTCGGCACCGTGTCCATCTCGCCGGCGGACACGGTGGCCATCCTCGCGCACGAGTACCTCCGCTGGCCGGTGGCTGAGACATGGCCCAGCTCCGCGGAGACCATCGTCGTCGAGCTGCGCCTGCCCAGGGTCCTGACGGCCCTTGTCGTCGGCCTCGGGCTCTCCGTGGCGGGCGTCACCTTCCAGGGCCTGCTGCGCAACCCACTGGCTGACCCGTACGTGCTGGGCACGGCCAGCGGAGCGGCGCTGGGGGCCGCCATCGGGGTGCTCATCCCGGTGCAACTGGCGATCCTGGGCCTCGGCCTGGTCAACCTGCTGGCCTTCGTGGGGGCCCTCGGGGCCGTCCTCGTCGTCTACCGGGTGGCCGGCGGTGGAGGTCGCTCGACCCTCACCACGCTGCTCCTGACCGGCTACGCCGTCGGCTCGCTGCTGGCAGCGGGGCTCACGCTGGCCATGTACGTCTCCGGCGCGCAGCTGCGCCAGATCCTGCTGTACCTGATGGGCAGCCTGTCCGGCGCGAACTGGCAGAGCCTGTTCGTGGGGCTCCCCATCATCCTCTTCGGGAACGTGCTCATCATGGCCCGGGCGCGCTCCCTCGATGGGTTGCTGCTCGGTGATGACACGGCCCTGCACCTGGGCGTGGACGTGCGCCGCGAGCGCGCCGTGCTGCTCGGGCTGGCCTCGCTCGTGACGGCCGCGGCGGTCGCCATGGCCGGGCTCATCGGCTTCGTCGGCCTCGTGGTCCCGCACGTCGTGCGCCTGCTGGTGGGCCCCAGCGCCCGCCTCGTCCTGCCGTTGTCGGCCATCTTCGGCGGCACCTTCCTCATCGTCGCCGACCTCGTGGCCCGCATCCCCGGCGAGCTGCCGGTGGGCATCGTCACGGCCCTCATCGGTGCCCCGGTGTTCGTGCTCCTGCTGCGCCGGCACCGCGCCGCGTACTCGCTGTGAGCCTGCCCGGCCTCGGCATCGATATCCGCGGCCTCGGCCTGCGCTACGGCCGGCGTGACGTGCTGACCGACATCGATCTGCACGTGGGGCCGGGCGAGCGCGTCTGCCTCGTTGGACCCAACGGCGCGGGCAAGTCCAGCCTGCTGCGCTGCCTGACGGGCCTCGTGCCGCCCACGCGCGGCAGCATCGAGCTCGACGGCCTGCCCCTCGCCAGCCTGGAGCGCGGGACGCTGGCGCGCACCATCGCCGTCGTGCCCGCGGCCGTGGAGCTGCCCTTCGCCATGCGAGTGGAGGAGGTCGTGCGCCTTGGGCGGCTGCCCCACGAGCGCCCCTTCGGCGGGCGCGCGGAGGCCGATCGTGCGGCAGCCGACGCCGCCATGGCACGCGTCGGGGTGGAGCACCTGCGCGGGCGTGATGTCCGCGAGCTCTCCCTGGGCGAACGCCAGCTGGTGCTGCTGGCCATGGCGGTGGCGCAGGGCGGTCGCCTCATCGTCCTCGACGAGCCGACCGTCCACCTGGATCTGCGCCACCAGGTGGAAGTGCTGCTGTTGCTCACGCGGCTGGCGGAGGAGGGTTGCACCGTCCTGGCCGTGCTGCACGACCTCTCCCTGGCCAGCCAGGCATTCCCCCGGCTGGTCCTGCTCGACCAGGGCCGGCTGATCGCCGACGGCCCGCCGCGCGAGGTGCTCACGCCCGCGCGGATCCGCGAGGTCTACGCGGTCGACCCGCGCTTCGTGCCGGCCATCGCCTGAGCGGCGCCGCACGCGCAACAGGCCGGGCGCGTGGAGTGCTCGGCCGCCTGGGGCCCCTCGCTCGCCTGGTATCGGGGCTGTCAGCCTGCGACGTCCGGCCCCGCGGCGGCCTCCATGCTCCAGTCCCAGGCACCAAGGCGCTCCAGGAGGCGGCGGGCGGTCAGGTCGAGGTGGATGGGCGTCACGGCGACGCGGCCGTCGAGGACGGCGTGGAAGTCCGTGCCCGGCTCGGCCAGTCCCGTGGGCGGCGGACCGCCGAACCAGTAATACGGCACGCCGCGCGGGTCGAGGCGCTCCAGGAGCTGGTCCTGGTAGACGCGCTTGCCCATGCGCGTCAGGTCGATGGCAGTGTCGGCGTCGGGGGCCATGGCAGGCACGTTGACGTTGAGCAGCTCGCCCGCGCCCAGGCCGTGCTCCAGGATGTTGCGGGCCACGATCGCGGCCACGCGCCCGGCCAGCGTGAAGTCCGGCTCGCCCTCCAGGAGCTGGCTCATGGCGAAGGCCGGGCAGCCGGACAGGACAGCCTCCATGGCGGCGCCCACGGTTCCCGAGTAGGTCACGTCGTCGCCCAGGTTGGGGCCGTAGTTGATGCCGGAGGCCACCAGGTCGAAGCCCACCCCGAAGTAGCCCAGGAACGCAAGACCCACGGCATCGGTGGGTGACCCGTCCACCGACCAGGCGGTCGAGCCGTCGTCCAGGAGGCGCTCGCGGACGCGCAGCGGGCGCATGAAGGTCATGCTGTGGCCCACGGCCGACTGGTTGGTCTCCGGTGCCAGGACGTGGACGTCGCCGATGGGCTCCAGGGCCTGCTTGAGGGCCAGCAGGCCGCGAGACTCGATGCCATCGTCGTTGGTCACCAGGATGCGCGGGCGCGTCGGCCATTCCGCCAGCGGCCGGCCGGCGCGTGGGGCGCTGCGGGACGATCGCGTCGAGGCCAGGTAGCGCTCGCCGGGCATCTTCAAGTGCCCCTCGGCGCCGCCCGCGCCGCCGGTGCCTGGATCGGCGTCGGCGCCGGTGGTGAGACGGGCTGCGGGCATGCCCGGGTGGCGGGCCGCGCGGGGGCCGCGAGGCTGCGTCACGAGGCGTCGGCTCCTGCCGCCGGGGTGCCCTCGCCCGGCGCGCTGTTGGGAACGCCCGGCACGCCTGTGGCGGCCCCGGCGGGGGTCGGGCCGGGGGAGGGCGTCACCGGCGGTGGGGCCGGGACGCGCACGGGCCGCCCCTGGCGTGCTTCCAGCCGCCGCGCGGCGCGGCTGGTCACGTCACGCGGCCCGCCCTGGGAGCGGTTGAGATAGAAGAAGAAGAAGGTCGAGATGACAGCCGCCACGGGGATGGCGAAGATGGCACCGATGAAGCCCTGCAGGCGCAGGCCGATGATCACCGAGATGAGCACCACGATGGGGTGGATGCCGACGCTGCTGGCCATGACGCGGGGCTGCACGATGTTCATGGTCACGAACCAGCCCACCCCCATGATGAGGATGATGGGGATGGTTGCCTCCGGATTGGTGAGGATGGCGGCCACCACCGGCGGCGCCCAGGACACGAAGGGGCCGAAGAAGGGGATCATCTGGAGCACGGCCACGAGGGACGTGGTGAGGGGCATGAAGTCGATGCCCAGGGCGATGCTGCCGACTGCGGCGACCGCGCCGAGCACCAGGCCCTGGATGCCCTGGCCCCGCAGGAAGCCGCCGAACGATGAGGCCACGCTCGTCTGGAAGAGGCGCATCTCCTGGGCGAAGCGGGGCGGCGTGACCTGGTTGACGAAGCCCAGCAGGCGGTCCTTGTCCATGACGATGAAGAGGGACAGGAAGACCATGAAGATGATGTTGCCAAGGGTATTGAGGCTGGCCAGGGCCAGGTCCTGGATGGGGCCCAGCAGCTGGCCGGACGACTCCGCCACGCGATCGAGGGCGTCGTTCCCGAAGCGGACCAGGTCCACCTGCAGGCCCAGCGTGTCCAGGCTCCGCTGCCAGTCGTCCACGATCTCCGGCAGGCGCTCGCGCAGGCTGGGCAGCTCCTCGGTGAAGCTGGAGATGGAGTCGGCGAGCTGGTTGGCGATGACCAGGACGATGGCGCTGAGGACGACGAAGAGCAGCGCGTAGACCGCGACCGCCACGAGCCAGCGGGGCAGGACCGGCAGGATGCGTTCGAGGACCGAGACCAGCGGCGACAGCACGAAGGCGAACAGCCAGGCCATCACCAGGATGAGGATGACGTCGCTGAAGTAGAGGATGATGCTGGCCGACTGGCCCACGAAGGCCAGGGCCACGCTGAGCGTGGCGAGGATCAGCAGGGCGCGGATCCAGCGACCCTCGGACTGGATGAACCGGGCCACCATGGCGGCAGTCTACCCCGCGAGCCTGCGGCGATCGGACGATGACCGGAGCGGCGCGTGCTCGTTCACTGGGTCGGCGGGCCGCTCAGCGTGGCGCCAGGCCCATGCGCTCATGGCACTCGGCCAGGGTCGCCGCGGCGATCGGGGCCAGGGCCCGGGCACCGGCGTGCAGGATCTCGTCCACCCGCTCGGGTCGCTCGCGCAGCTCCCGGTAGCGCTCCCGCGCGTCTGCGAAGGTGGCCAGGATGCGCTCGGCGAGGAGCTTCTTGGTGTCGACGCAGCCCGTGCGCGCGCTGCGCTCGCCCTCCCAGATGTCCCCGTAGTCGTCCGGGCTGAAGATGCGGTGCAGCTGGCAGACGTTGCAGACCTCCGGCCGACCGGGGTCCGAACGACGCTGGCGCTGCGTGTCGGTGACCATGCTCATGACCTGCCGGCGGATGGTCTCCTCGTCGGCGAAGATCTCGATGACGTTGCCGAGCGACTTGGACATCTTGTTGGCACCGTCGGTGCCCTTCACGACGGGCGAGTCGGAGAAGACCGCCTCCGGTTCCGGGAACGTCTCGCCGTAGCGGGCGTTGAAGGAGCGGACGATCTCGCGGGCCAGCTCCAGGTGGGCGGCCTGGTCCTTGCCCACGGGCACATAGCGGGCCTTGTAGATGGCGATGTCCGCCGCTTGCAGCACCGGGTAGTTGAGCAGGGCCAGGTTGACGTCGTCGGGCTGATTGCGCCGCTTCTCCTTGAACGACGGCGTGCGCTCCACCCAGCCCGTGGGCGTCACCGAGGCCAGCAGCCACATGAGCTCGATGTGTTCCGGCCGGTCTGACTGGCGGAAGAGCACGGCGCGCTCGGGGTCCAGGCCCAGGGCCAGCAGGCCGAGGGCCATCTCGCGGGTGTTGGTCCGGATGCGCTCGGCGTCGTGGGTGCTGGTGAGCGCGTGGTAGTCGACGATGCAGTAGATGGCCTCGTGGCCGTCCTGCATGGCGATGTAGTTGCTGAAGGCACCCAGGTGGTTGCCGACATGCGGCAGGCCGGACGGCTGGACGCCGGAGAACACGCGTGCGCCGGCCGTGGGCGGGCTGGTCGTGCTGGCGGGGCTGCGGGTCACGTTCGAAGCCTAGCAGCCCCACGACCGGCGCTGGCCGCTGGAGCGGCGCGATGGTGTCCGATCGAGGTGCCGGGCCTGCGCTACGATCGGCCCATGGATCCCCTCGAGCCCGGGGCGGACATGCCCCTCGCCATGCCCATGAGTGCACGTATCGGTCTGTTGGGCCTGGGCACCGTCGGTTCAGCCGTGGCGGCCCGACTCCTGGACCCGGAGTGGCGCGCCAACGCTGTGGCCCGCGGCCACGTGCCGCCGACCCTCGTCGCCGTGGCAGCCCGCGATGCTGCCGGCGAGCGCAAGCTGGTCCTGCCGCCGGAGGTGCGCCTCAGCGATGACGCCATGGCCGTGGCCACGGCAGATGACGTTGACATCGTCATCGAGCTGATGGGCGGCACGGGCGCGGCGGGCGACGCCATGCGCGCCGCCCTGGCGGCCCACAAGCCGGTCGTCAGCGCCAACAAGGAGCTGCTCGCCCGCCAGGGCCCGGACCTGGAAGCTGCCGCCCGGGCCGCCGGCGTCGGCCTGCGCTTCGAGGCCGCCGTGGCCGGCGGCGTGCCCGTCCTGGGGCCGCTCGTCTGGGACCTGGGCGCCAACCGCCTGACGGCCCTGCGCGGCATCGTCAACGGCACCACCAACCACATCCTCTCGACCATGGCGGCAGACGACCGCGACTACGCGGACGTCCTCCGCGAGGCCCAGGCGCGCGGCTACGCGGAGGCCGATCCCGCCAGCGACGTCGAGGGCTGGGACGCGGCGTACAAGCTGGTGCTGCTGACCCGGCTCGCCTTCGACGGCTGGCTGGATGTGGACGCCCTGCGGCGCGGCCTGCCGGTCAGCGAGGGAGCGGAGTATCCCGGCATCACCGGCGTGGCGCGCGCCCACATGGGTGTCGCGGCGCGCCTGGGCCTGGCCATCCGACTGGTGGCGCGGGCGCAGCGGACGGCGGGTGGCGGCATCCGCGCCGCGGTGACGCCGATGGCCGTCTCCGCCACATCGGCGCTGGGGACGACGCGGGGAGTGACCAACCTGCTGCACATCGAGGCCGACCCGGTGGGCCGCGTCACGATGGCCGGTCCCGGCGCCGGCGGTCCGGCCACCGCCAGCGCCGTGCTCGCGGACCTGCTGGTCCTGGCCAAGAGCCAGGCCGCGACATGGGAGCAGCTGCCGCCCGCCTCGCCCATCGTGGCCGAGGATGACCTGGCCGGCGATCATGCCTGGCTGGTCACGTCGCGCGACCTGGTGGCCCAGGCCCTCCCGCCGTCCATCGCGGAGTCCGCGCTGGCCATCACGGACGGTGGCTACGTCTCCGCCCCCACCAGCCACGAGACGCTGGCCGCGCGCCTTGCCGGCTTCGGCATCGGCTTCACGGCGTACCCCATCCTGGCGGACGCCTGACCATGCGCATGAGCCAGCTCCTGCAGCAGCTCCAGGCGGAGCAGTCGACGACACGACGCCGGCCGCGCCTCATGGAGCGCTACGCGGAGTTCCTGCCCATCACCCCGGCCACGCCGCCGCTCGGCCTGGGAGAGGGCTTCACGCCGCTCATCGCCGCCCGCAACCTTGGTCGCGCCATCGGTGTCCCCCTCCTGCACCTCAAGGTGGAGGGCCAGCAGCCCAGCGGCTCCTTCAAGGATCGCGGCATGGTCGTGGCCGTCGCCAAGGCCCTGGAGGCTGGCGCCCAGGCCATCATCTGCGCCTCGACCGGCAACACCTCTGCCTCCGCGGCGGCCTACGGTGCGGCGGCCGGGCTGGAGGTCGTGGTCATCCTGCCGCGCGGCAAGATCGCGGCCGGCAAGCTGCTGCAGGCGCAGGCCGCCGGCGCCCGCGTGGTGGCCGTCGATGGCAACTTCGACGACGCTCTGGCGGTCGTGCGCCAGCTCGCCGATGCCCCCGAGGCGGGCCGCCGCCTCGTCCTCGTCAACTCCGTCAACCCGTACCGCCTTGAGGGCCAGAAGACGGCCGCCTTCGAGATCTGCGAGGACCTCGGTGGCGCGCCCGACTACCTGGCCATCCCGGTCGGCAACGCCGGCAACATCACGGCCTACTGGCGCGGTTTCACGGAGTACCGGCGGGCGGGGCTCGTGGAGTCGGCGCCGATCATGCTGGGCTTCCAGGCGGAGGGCGCGGCGCCCCTCGTCCTGGGGCACGATGTCGACGACCCGCAGACGGTGGCCACGGCCATCCGCATCGGGCGACCCGCGAGCGGCTCGCTCGCACTGCAGGCGCGCGACGAGTCCGGCGGACGCATCGACAGCGTCACTGACGCGGAGATCCTGGCCGCCTACCGGGACCTGGCCCGCCATGAGGGCATCTTCTGCGAACCCGCCAGCGCCGCTTCGGTGGCTGGCGTTCGCAAGCTCGTGGCGGCCGGTCACATCGACCCGGGTGCCACGATCGTCGCCGTGCTGACCGGCCTCGGCCTCAAGGACCCGGACACCGGTGCCACGCTGGCCGAGCCGCCGCTCGACGCGCAGCCCACGGTGGCGTCCGTGCGAGCCGTGCTGGGTTGGTGAGCCCGACGCGCCGGGCCGTCGACCTCGTCGGCCGCCGTCTCGCCATCGAGGTGCCGGCCACGACGGCCAACCTGGGTCCCGGCTTCGACTGCCTGGCCCTGGCCCTCGACCTGGTCAACCAGGTCGAGGTGGAGGCGCTGGCCCCCGGCGAGGCGGCCGCCGTCGAGGTGCTGGGCGAAGGAGCGGGACAGCTGCCCACGGGCCGCCGCAACCGCTTCCTGGCCACCCTCATCGACACCCTCACGCGGGCTGGCCTGGACGCCGATGCCCTGGGCTGGCGCGTGGCCATGGACAACGCCATCCCCGTGTCGCGTGGCCTGGGCTCCTCAGCCTCGGCCACGATCGCCGCCCTGTTGGCGGCCGATGCCCTGCTGGATGGCGCCCTCGGGCCGCAGGGCATCCTGGAACGGGCCACGCAGGAGGAAGGCCACCCCGACAATGCTGCCGCGGCGCTGCTGGGCGGCTTCTGCGTCGTGGCGATGGTGGATGGTCATCCCCGTGCCGTGCGCCTGGACCCCCCGCCCGGCCTGCGCGCCGCGCTCTTCATCCCCGACCGCCCGCTGCCTACGGCAGAGATGCGGGCGGCGCTGCCCTCGAGCGTGCCCTTCGGGGACGCGGTGCACAACGTCGGCGCCGCCGCGCTGGCCGTGGCGGCCGTCAGCGGCGGTCACCTGGACCTGCTCGGGGCGGCCATGCAGGACCGCCTCCACGAGCCCTACCGTGCAGCCGTCTACCCGGAGCTGCCGGAGCTGATGGCGGCCGCCCGCGCCGCTGGTGCGCTGGGCGCGTGCCTCTCGGGGGCGGGCTCGACCGTCATCGCCTTCGACAGGGGAGGCGGCCAGGCCGAGGCCGTGGCGGCGGCCATGGCGGAGCGAGCCGCGCAGCTCGGCCTGGACGGCCGGGCGCTCGTGCTCGACGCCCGTGCCAGGGGCGCCACGCTGGCGGCATCGGCCGTCGGCGAGGTCTGAGCCTCATCGGCCCCGGGGAGGATCCCGGGCCTGGTCGCGGCGGCCGAGGCTCGCGTAGACTCCGGGCCATGCCCCGACTCATCGTCCAGAAGTACGGCGGTTCCTCGCTGGCCGACGCCGAGCGCATCCGCCACGTCGCCGGACGCATCGCCCGAGACCGACGCTCCGGCGCGGACCTCGTGGTCGTCGTCTCGGCCATGGGTGACACGACCGACCACCTGCTCGAGCTGGCGGCCGCCATCACCGACGAGCCCGACCCGCGCGAGATGGACCTCCTGCTCGCCACCGGCGAGCACATGAGCGGCACGCTCGTCGCCATGGCCCTGCAGGCCCAGGGCGTGGGGGCCATCTCCCTGACCGGGCCGCAGGCCGGCATCCGCACGGACAGCACGCACGGCCGGGCGCGCATCGCCAACATCGACCCGGGTCGCCTGCGCACGGAGCTCGAGCGCGGCCGCGTCGTCATCGTGGCGGGCTTCCAGGGCTCGACCGACGACACGCACGCCACGGGTGAGGTGACCACGCTGGGGCGCGGCGGCTCGGACACCACCGCTGTCGCCCTGGCAGCGCGCCTCAAGGCGGACGCCTGCGAGATCTACACGGACGTGGAGGGCATCTACACGGCCGACCCGCGCGTCGTCGCGGATGCGCAGCTCATCCCGGTCATCGGCTACGAGGAGATGCTCGAGCTGGCCCATCAGGGCGCCCAGGTCATGCAGACGCGCGCCGTCGAGCTCGGCTGGGTGAACGACGTCGTCATCCGGGTCCGCTCGACGTTCAGCGACCACCCCGGCACCAGCATCCAGGAGGTAGCGGCAGTGGAGCTGCGCGACAAGGTCCGGGCCATGGCGCTCGATCGCAAGGTGGCCAAGGTGACCCTGGTTGGCGTGCCCGACCGGCCCGGCATCGCACGGGCCATCTTCGGGCCCATGGCCGACCAGGGCATCAACGTGGACATGATCGTCCAGAACGTCGGCCACGATGGCAGCACGGATCTGTCCTTCACCGTGGACCGCACACACCTCGCCCGCGCCGAACGTCTGCTGGGGCTGCTGTCCCGGGACCTGGGCTTCGCCGCCATCTCCACGGACGACCGGGTGGCCAAGGTCTCCATCGTCGGCGAGGGCATCCACAACTCGCCGGGCTACGCCGCCCAGATGTTCGGCGCACTGGCGGACGAGGGCATCAACATCAGCATGATCTCGACGTCCGAGATCCGCATCACCTGCATCATCGCCGAGGACCAGCTGGAGGCCGCGGCGCGGGCTGTCCACCGCACCTTCCGCCTCGAGGAGCCCGAGGCGCAGGACGCCTGAGGCGGCGACGTGACCGGGCCCGGCACGGGCCGTGTCTGCACGGCCCGCATCGTCCGCCTGGAGCGCCTTGCCTGCGTGACTTCCACGCAGGACGTCGTGCGCGGCTGGCTGGCCGACGGCCAGCCCGAGATCTGCCTGGCCGTGGCCGACGAGCAGACGGCCGGCCGCGGCCGCCTGGGTCGCCGCTGGCTGGCTGCCTCGGGTGGCGGGCTGCTGCTCTCTGCCGGTTTGAGGCCCACGTGGCTTCCGGTCGCCGCAGCCTGGCGATTGGTGGCCGTGGCGGCTCTCGCGCTGCTGGAGCCGGCGACCGTCCTGCTGGGCCCGCAGGGGGGCCGTCTTGCCCTCAAGTGGCCCAATGACATCGTTGCCGTCCGCGACGGGGTCCTGCACAAGGTCGGAGGCCTGCTGGCCGAGGCGACGCCCGCGGCGGACGGCGAGCACCTGGAGTGGCTCGTGCTGGGTCTCGGCGTCAACGTCGACTGGCCGACGACGACGTTCCCCCTCGAGCTCGCGGGCAGCATGACGAGCCTGTCGGAGGTGGCTGGCGCGCCCGTCGATCGCGAGGCCTTGCTGGCAGGCTGGCTGGCACGCATGGGCTCGGGGTACCTGGCCCTGGCTGACGGCGAGTTCGACGCCGGACGTTGGGCGGCGGCGCAGGCCACGACCGGTGCCTGGGTCACCGTGACGACCGGCGAGCGGAGCCTGGAGGGTCGCGCGGAGGGCGTGGACCCCGAGAGCGGAGCGCTCCTCGTGCGCGAGCAAGCCGGTGGGGAGCTGCGCCGATTGACCGTCGGCGAGGTGCGCTCCTGCCGCGTCGCGCCCCCGGCGCCGACCCCGGAGCAGCCTGCCGCGACCCTGTAACGGCTAGACTGCGGCGGTGTTCTGGAAGGGGAGTGGGCGAGCTGGTGCCCCCGCGGTCGTCGTCCCGTTCGATGCGGATCGACCGGCCGTGGAGGCTGCCCGGCACGACCCCGCTGCCTTCGAGCCGCTGTACCGAAAGTATGTGGCGCATATCTACAGCCTTGCCTACTACGAGACGCGCGACCCCCACGCCGCAGAGGACGTCACCGAGCTGGTGTTCCTCCGGGCGCTGGACGCGCTGCCCCGCTTTCGCGAGCAGGGCGAGGGTGCCAATTCCACCTTCCGGGTCTGGCTCTACACGATCGCCCGGCGCGTCATCTCCAACGAGCGTCGACGTGATCGCCGTCGCCCCGTGGCCGTCATCGAGGCCGCCACGGAGGTGCGAGCCCCGGATGACCCGGCCGCCGCGGCCGAGTCCCGCCTGGAGGCGGCACGAGCCTGGCGCGCCGTCATGGCCCTGCCGGCCGAGCGGCGCCGCGCCCTCGAGCTGCGTCTCGTCCACGAGATGAGCGCCCGTGAGATCGGCCAGGTCATGGGCAAGTCGGAGGGGGCGGTGCGCGTGCTCATCCATCGTGCCCTGGCCTCCGTACGCCGCAGCCTGGAGTCGTGAGCACGCAGGCCGCCGCGGCCGCTGAGCTGGACCTCGCCATCGACGCGCTCCTTGCGGATCGGAGGCCGCCCGCCGGCCCCGCGGACGTGGACCTCATCGCCACGGTCCTCCTGCTGCGCGACCGCCTGCCGCGCTATCACCCACGATTCGGCTTCGAGGAGCGCCTGCTGCACCGCCTGGCCAGTGGGGACGCTGCCCCTGCGCTCATCGTGCAGCTGCCTGAGCCACCGCTCGAGGTCGAGTCCGTGGCGGGCGACCCTGGGGCCCGTCCGGCTGCGCGCCGCCGCGCTCGCCTGGCCGGCGGGGCGCTGGCCTCCAGCATCTCCCTGGCCATCCCACTGGCCGGCGCTGCCCTCATCGCCTGGCGGCGCGGCCGGCTCACCGGGGGCGGTGCATAGCCGTGCCCATCCGCCTGCCCTTCCGACCCCGCCCGGAATCGTCGCGCTCGGACCTGTGGACCAGCTGTCCCGGCTGCAGCGAGCTCATCTACAACAAGCAGCTCGAGAAGAGCCTGCGCGTCTGCCCGCGCTGCGGACACCACTTCCGGCTCCGCGTGGACGCCCGCCTGGGCTACCTGCTGGACCCTGACAGCTTCGAGGAACGAGACGCCCGCCTGGAGTCGCTCGACCCGCTGGGTTTCGTGGACCTGAAGCCCTATCCGGAGCGTGCCCGCGAGCAGCGGGCCAAGACCGGCCTGCGTGATGCTGCGGTATGGGGCTTCGGCCGGATCCGCGGCCAGCGCATCGTCGTCTGCGCCATGGACTTCGCCTACATGGGCGGCTCCATGGGCTCGGTCGTCGGCGAGAAGGTCGCCCGATCGGCGGAGGCTGCCCTGGGATCGCGCCTGCCCTTCGTGACCGTCAGCGCCTCCGGCGGCGCCCGCATGCAGGAAGGTACCCTGGCCCTGATGCAGATGGTCAAGACCTGCGCCGCTGTCGAGCGGCTGGCGCTGGCCGGCGTGCCCTACGTGAGCATCATGTCCGACCCCACCACGGGCGGCGTCTTCGCCAGCTTCGCGGCTCTTGGGCGACGTCAATATCGCTGAGCCGGACGCGCTCATCGGATTCGCCGGTGCGCGGGTCGCTGCCGGCACCACCGGGGACGAGCTGCCGGAGGGCTTCCAGCGTGCGGAGTTCCTCCACCGCCACGGCTTCGTCGATGCGGTCGTGCCGCGCGGGGAGCTGCGCGAGTACGTCGCCCGCCTGCTGGGCTACCTGCAGGCGCGCCCCGATCGGCTGCCGGCCCCCGGCGATCTCGCCGCGCCGGCCGCGGGCAACGGCACGGATGCGGAGGCCGTGCGTGGCTGAGCGAGCCGCCTCCGATCGCCGCAACGCTCCCGCGTCCCGTGCGGGCGCTGCGCCGGCCACCGCCGCGTCGCACGCTGTCGCGGAGCCGGCCGTGGACGAAGGCGCACTCCGCGAGGCCGTCTGGGCGCGCGTGCAGCTCGCCCGCAACGTGGCCCGTCCGCACACGCTGGAGCTGCTGGCGCTGCTGGCGGAGGACGTCGTGGAGCTCCACGGCGACCGTGCCTTCGGTGACGACCCGGCCCTCGTCGGCGGCTTCGCGCGCATCGGAGGGCACCGCGTCGTCTTCCTGGGCCACCAGAAGGGCACCGACGTGGATTCCAACATCCGGCGCAATTTCGGGATGCCCCATCCGGAGGGCTATCGCAAGGCCGTGCGGCTCGCGCGACTGGCCGAGCGCCTCGGCCTGCCTCTGGTCACCTTCGTGGACACACCCGGGGCGGCGCCGGATGCAGCATCCGAGGAGCGCGGCCAGGCCGAGGCGATCGCCCGCAGCATCGCCACCCTGAGCAGCCTGCGAACGCCGATCGTGACGGTCATCACCGGCGAAGGGGGCTCCGGCGGCGCCCTGGCCATCGCCGCAGGCGACGTCGTCATGGCCCTCGAGAACGCCATCTACTCGGTCATCTCGCCGGAGGGCTGCGCCACCATCCTGTGGCGCACCTCGGACGCTGCCCAGGAGGCGGCCGTGGCGATGCGCCTCACGGCCCGCGAGCAGGAGGCCCTCGGCGTCATCGACCTCGTCATCGCCGAGCCTCCCGGCGGGGCCCACGCCGACCCGCGGGAGACGGCGCGCCGACTCGCTGAGGCGATCGAGGCGCAGCTCGACTCGCTCGTCCACCAGGACATCGACGCCCTCGTGCATGCCCGCTACGCCCGCTATCGTGCCTTCGGCGCCTTCACCACCGCGGACCTTCCCGTTCGCGAGCGGCGCGAGCGCCAGAACCTCGTGGAACGCCTGCGCGCCCTGCTCGATTCGGGGCGCACGGTGGTCGCCGACGGCGAGCGCCTGGATCCCGCCGCGGCCGGCAACGGCCCCGGTGACGAGGATGCCACGGCCGGCGCCGCAGCCACCGGGGAGCAACCCGCAGCCGAGGAGCGTGAGGCGTGACCGACCGAGTCGCAGGCAAGGGGCCGGGGCGGGAGCCCGACGAGGATGCCATCCTCTTCGAGGATCTCGCCGGCACGGTGCTGCCGGCACTCGTGGCCCGACTCCGCGCCAGCCATCTCGCCGAGCTCGAGGTGCGCAGCGCCGGCTGGCGGGTGCGCCTGCGGCGTGACCCCCGCCACGGGGTCCGCAGCCCACAGGGCGGTGACACCACTGGGACGGCGGCGTCGGCGCGGGTCGAGCAGGCCCTGGACACGGGTGCCGTCCGCTCGCCGGCAGTGGGCTACTTCAGCCCGGCGCGTGGCCTGGTCGTGGGCAGCAGCGTCGCGGCCGGGGACCGGCTCGGCGGCGTGGACATGCTGGGCATCGATCTGGACGTCGTGGCACCCATCGTCGGGCTCGTCACCGCCATCGAGGCGGAGCCCGGCCAGGCCGTGGAGTATGGGCAGGTGCTCGTGGAGATCGACCCCCTGGACGACGCGAACCCAGGTAGTTCGGACGAGATCGAGGCCAGCCTGGTCGACCTCACTCCCGGCGCAGAGCTGCCGGCATGATCTCCCGAGTCCTCATCGCCAACCGCGGCGAGATCGCCGTGCGCATCCTGCGGGCGTGCCGGAGCATGGGTATCGAGGCCGTGGTCGCCCACAGCGAGGCCGATCGTGCCTCGCGTGCCGTGATGATGGCCGACGAGGCCATCTGCATCGGACCGGCGGAGTCTGCGCGCTCCTATCTCTCCGCCTCAGCCGTCATCTCGGCCGCGCTGGTCAGCGGCTGCGACGCCATCCACCCCGGCTACGGCTTCCTCTCGGAGGACGACGCCTTCGCGGAGATGACGCGCGCCCACGACCTCGTCTTCATCGGTCCCCCGGCCGAGGTCCTGGAGCGCTTCGCCTCCAAAGCTGGTACGCGCCAGCTGCTGGCCAGCCACGGCCTGCCCGTGGTGCCGGGCTCGGAGGGCATGCTGCGCAGCGACGAGCACGCCCTCGCGGAAGCCGAGCGCATCGGCTACCCGCTGCTCGTCAAACCTTCGGCCGGCGGTGGCGGCAAGGGCATGCGCCTGGCGCGCACGGCGCGCGAACTGCAGCAGGCCCTCACGGTCTGCCGCTCGGAGGCACGGGCTGCCTTCGGTGACGATTCCCTGTACCTGGAGCAGTGGCTGGAGCGGACACGCCACGTGGAGGTCCAGGTCGTCATCGACCACGACGGCAACGGCGTCCACCTCGGGGAACGCGACTGCTCCGTGCAGCGCCGTCACCAGAAGGTCGTGGAGGAAGCGCCCAGCCCGGCCATCGACGATGCCACCCGCACGGAGCTGGCGACGTCGGCCGTCCGTGCCGCCATCGCCGCCGGCTACCGCAACGTGGGCACCCTGGAGTTCCTCGTCGACGGTGAGGGGCGCTACTTCTTCATCGAGGTCAACGCGCGCATCCAGGTGGAGCATCCGGTCACGGAGATGCTCTGCGGCATCGACATCGTCCGCGAACAGATCCGCCTGGCGGCCGGCGAGCCGCTGGGGTACGGCCAGGATGCCGTGCGCCTGCGCGGCCACGCCATCGAGTTCCGCATCAACGCAGAGGATGTGCGCGCCGACTTCCGGCCCCAGGTGGGCACCGTCGAGCACTACGTGCCGCCCGGCGGCGCCGGCATCCGCATGGAGACGCACCTCTACAGCGGCTACGAGGTGCCGCCGTACTACAATTCCCTCCTCGGCAAGCTGATCGTCTGGGGACCGGATCGTGAGAGCGCCATCGCCCGTTCCCGGGTGGCCCTCCAGGAGCTGGTCGTCGAGGGCCTGGAGACCAACATCCCCTTCCATCGCGCCATCCTCCAGGACCCCACCTTCCTGGGAGGTGGCTTCGATACCAACCTGCTCGATCGCAAGGGCGCCGCGGCCTTCCTCGATGCCCTGGCCCCTGGCGCCGCTGCCGACACCGGCCAGAGAGGGAGGCCATGACCGACGCCCCGCCACGCTCCACGGACGACCGCCCCACGGTGCTGCTCAGCACCGCCGAGCTGCAGCGTCTGATCCCGCATCGCTGGCCCTTCCTGCTCGTGGACCGCGTCCTCGTGGAGGACCGTGAGCGGGGCTACATCCGCGCGGAGAAGGCCGTCACGGCCACGGAGTGGTTCTTCGGCGGGCACTTCCCCGGCCTGCCGGTCATGCCCGGCGTGCTCCAGGTGGAGGCCCTGGCCCAGACGATGGCCGTCTACGTGGCCCGCGCCGATGGCTTCGGGGACCGCATCGGCCTCTTCGCCGGCATCGACGACTGCCGCTTCAAGCGGATCGTCCAACCGGGTGACCGTCTCACCCTGGAGGTGACCATGGAGAAGCTGGGCCGGCGCTTCGGCCGGGGTCGCGCCGTCGCCTCCGTGGACGGCGAAGTCTGCTGCGAGGCCACCATCTCCTTCATCATCCCGCCCGCGGAGGCCCTGCGGTGAGCATGCTTCGCATCGCCCTGCTGTCCGACATCCACGGCAACGCCCTGGCCCTGGAGGCTGCCCTGGCCGCCCTGGAGGCTGAACGCCCCGACCGGCTGTTCATCCTCGGGGACCTCGTGCTGAACGGCCCGCGCCCCGCGGATGTCGTGGAGGCCGTCATGGACCTGGAATCCGCCGGGGCCCTGGTCATCGCCGGCAACACGGATATCGCCGTGGCCGACGGTGACTTCACGGCGGCCTTCCCCTGGCTGGACGAGGTGCCCGCCGGCCACCGCGCAGCCGCCGAGTGGGCCCGCGAGCAGCTCAGCGCGGAGCAGCTGGACTACCTGCGTCGCCTGCCCGCGGAGCGCCGCCTGCGCGTGGACGAGGAGCTCGTGCTGGGCTGCCACGCCTCGCCGGGCAGCCAGACGGCGGGCATGCCCACCGACCTGGATGCGGCGACCACGATGCTCTATGCCACGCGCACCGACGCTCGCGTCATCTGCTGTGGTCATACCCACGTGGCGGATGTGCGCGAGCTGGGGCGCAAGCTCATCGTCAATCCCGGCTCCTGCGGCTATGCCTTCGACGGCTCGCCCGACGCCTGCTGGGCGCTGCTCAGCGTGGGTGGTGACGAGGAGCCGTCGGCCACGCTGCGGCGCGCTCCCTACGACGCCCAGGCCGCGGCGCAGGAGGTCAGCCGACGCGGGCTGCCCGCCGACGTCTACCGGGCTGCCACCATCCGCACCGGGAGGTTCGTGCGATGAGCGATGTCGCCGGCGGGCGCCGCGTGGTCGTGACCGGCCTGGGAGCGGTCACGCCCCTGGGCACGGGCGTGCCCACCTTCTGGCAGCGCCTCGTGGCGGGCGACTCCGGGGTGCGCGCCATCAGCAGCTTCGACGCCTCCGACCTGCCCAGCCGCATCGCTGGTGAGGTCCCGGACTTCGACCCCTCCGGGGTGCTCGACCGCAAGGAGGTGCGGCGCAACGATCGCACCACGCAGATGTCGCTGGTGGCCACGCGGGAGGCGCTCCTCGACGCCGGCCTGCCCGTGCGGCTCGATGGCGAGCTGGCGGAGGCGACGGGCATCCTGGTGGGCTCCGGACTGGGCGGGGCGGGCACGCTCATCGAGCAGATCGGCGTCGCGGCCACGCAGGGTGCCGGCCGACTCAGCCCGTTCTTCATCCCCATGGCCATCGGCAACATGGCCCCCGGCGTGACCGCCATGTCCTGCGGGGCGCTGGGCCCCAACTTCTCGACGACGAGTGCCTGCGCCTCCGGCGGCCACGCCGTGGGCGAGGCCACGGAGATCATCCGGCGCGGCGACGCAGAGGTCATGCTGGCCGGCGGGGCGGAGGCCCCGGTCTACGCCGCCACGGTCGGTGGCTTCGCGGCCATGCGTGCCCTGTCCACGCGCAATGACGACCCGCCGGCGGCCAGCCGGCCCTTCGACGCGGGCCGCGACGGCTTCGTGGTCGCCGAGGGTGCCGCCATCCTCGTCCTCGAGGAACTGGGCCATGCCCAGCGCCGCGGGGCGCGCATCTACGCCGAGGTCTGCGGCTACGGCGCCACGGCCGATGCCCACCACATCACCACCCCGGCACCAGGTGGCACCGGCGCCGTGCGGGCCGCCCGTCGCGCCCTGCAGAAGGCCGGCTTCGGCGCGGAGTGCATCGATCTCATCAGCGCCCATGCGACGAGCACCGGGGAGGGCGACCCCACGGAGCTCATGGCCATCACCACCATCGTCGGGGAGCGGGCTGCCCAGGTCAGCGTCACCGCCATCAAGTCGTCCCTCGGCCATACCCTCGGGGCCGCCGGCGCCGTGGCGGCCGTGGCGGCCATCAAGGCCCTGGAGAACGGCATCGTGCCGCCCACGCTGAACCTCCACGAGCCCGACGAGCACGCCGGTGTCCTCGATCTGACGCCGCTCGTGGCGCGCCGTCGGGACCTCTCGGTCGCCCTGGTCAACGCCTTCGGCTTCGGTGGCCAGAACGCGGCCATCCTGCTGCGGCGCTGGGAGAGCTGATGGAGCACGGCGAGCGGGTCACCCGACTGGTGGCGCTCATCGACCGGCTGGAGGCGCTGCTGGAGCGGTCGTCGCTGGCGGAGCTGGAGGTCGAGGCGGAAGGCACCACCATCATCCTGCGCACGCCGGCCGCATTCGCTCCGGCCCTGGCCGCCGGCGCGGAGCTCCCGGCTGAGACGGCCGTGCCTGACGAGCCGGCTCGACCACGCGGCGCCCACGCCGTGGTGGCCCCGCTCACCGGGGTGTTCTATCGCTCGCCGTCGCCCTCGGCCGAGCCCTACGTTCGGGAGGGCGGTGCCGTCAACGCTGGACAGGTCATCGGCCTCATCGAGGCCATGAAGCTCTTCAACGAGATCAAGAGCGACGTGACGGGGACCGTCCGCCACGTCGCAGCAGGGGACGGGGACCTGGTGAAGGCACGACAGACGCTCATCGAAGTGGACCCCGCATGAGCGGGCCAGGCATCCCGGCGGCGGCGCCGCCGGCCAGTGTGCGCATCAGCGGCTGGGGCTCGTACGTGCCCGAACGCGTGCTCTCCAACGCGGACCTCGAGCGCCTCGTGGACACCAGCGACGAGTGGATCCGCTCGCGCACGGGCATCCGCGAGCGGCGCGTGGCCGCCCCGCACGAGACGACGGCCACCCTGGGCGCCATCGCCGCCCGCAGGGCCATCGCCGTGGCCGGCCTGGCGGCCGACGATATCGACGTCATCATCGTGGCCACGCTGACCCCCGACTACCCCATGCCGTCCACGGCCGTGCTGGTCAAGGAGGCCATCGGCAACCGCACGGCGGCGGCCTTCGACGTGGCGGCGGCCTGCTCCGGGTTCATCTACGCCTACGCCACCGCGGATGCCTACGTGCGGGCCGGCATGGCTCGCCACGTGCTGGTCGTCGGCGCGGAGCTGCTCACCCGCTTCATCGACTTCTCGGACCGTTCGACCTGCATCCTCTTCGGCGACGGCGCGGGCGCCGTCGTCCTGTCCGCCTCGCAGGAGGCTGGTGGCGGCCTGGCCGGCCTGGAGATGACCACCGACCCGGACGGCGCCTACATGATCTGGCTGCCCTCCGGCGGCTCACGCAGCCCGTCGAGCGTGGAGACGGCCCGGCGCGGTGAGCACTTCATCCGCATGGAGGGCCGCGAGACGTATCGCTACGCCACGCGCACCCTGGCCACCTCCGCCCTGGCTGCCATCGCCAAGGCCGGCTGGCTGCCTGGCGACGTGGACCTCTTCATCCCCCACCAGGCCAACATCCGCATCATCGAGGCCGTGGCCAAGGGTCTTGGCCTGCCCATGGAGCGCATGCTCGTCAACATCGACCGCTACGGCAACACCTCGGCGGCTTCGGTGGCCATCGCCCTCGACGAGGCCGTGCGCGGAGGGCGCGTCGGGCCTGGCGACCGCCTCGTGCTCTTCGCCTTCGGGGCCGGCTTCACGAGCGGCGCCGCCGCCATCACCTGGACGGCGGACCCGGCCGACTCTGCCCGCAGCGAGGACGTCAAGCCGGTGGCCAGCGTCCGGGCACCGCTCGACTGGGACTCCGTGGACCCCATCCCGCCCCGCCTGGCTGCGGTCCTGGCTGAGCCGGGCGGCCCGCCGGTCCCGCTCGACGACGTCGTGCCCGGGGATCCGCAGTCGGCCCACCAGGAGGACGAGGCATGATCGAACTCTCAGGCGCGTGCGCTGTCGTCACGGGCGGCTCGCGCGGCATCGGCCGGGCGATCGCGCTGCGCCTCGCCACCCAGGGCGCCGACGTCTGCATCAGCTACCGCGGCAACCAGCCCGCCGCGGACGAGGTCGTGGGTGCCATCGAGGCCCTGGGCCGCCGGGCGCTGGCCGTCCAGGCCGACGCCGCGGATCCGGCCGCTGCCACGGCCCTCGTCGAGGCCGCCCTGGCGGCCTTCGGGCGCATCGACATCCTCGTCAACAACGCGGGCATCACGCGCGACGACCTCATCATGCGCATGAAACCCGAGGACTGGACGGACGTCATCGACACCAACCTCTCTGGCGCCTTCTGGGTCATCAAGGCCGTGTCGCGGCCCATGCTCAAGGCGCGCCGCGGCCGGATCATCAACATCACCAGCGTCTCGGGCCAGGCCGGCCAGATGGGCCAGGCCAACTATTCGTCGGCCAAGGCCGGGCTCATCGGGCTGACCAAGGCCACGGCGCGCGAGCTGGCCAGCCGCGGCATCACCTGCAACGCCGTGGCACCCGGCTTCATCGAGACGGAGCTGACCTCGGGTCTGCCCCAGGGACTCCTCGATGAGCTCCTGGCGCGCACGCCGTTGGGGCGCTTCGGCCGCGCCGAGGAGATCGCCGATGCCGTCGCCTTCCTCGCCTCCGACGAGGCCGCGTTCGTCACGGGCCAGGTGCTGGCCGTCGACGGCGGCCTGGTGATGATGTAGTCCGATCCGAGTACCGTTGATGGCCATGAGCCGCCTCCCCCGCACTCGTCTTGCCCTGCCGGTAGCCCTTGCGCTCGCCGCCAGCGTCCTCGTCGGTTCGCTGCCCGCCGCGGCCGCGACGCCCGCCGGTCCCGTGCAGGCCGAGGGCGGCCTGAAGGTGGCCCTGGAAGCCATGCGCCAGCTGGCCGTCGACTCGCGCGATGTGAAGCCGAGCGACGAGGTCGCCCGGCCACGGAAGGGCCTACCCATCAAGCTGGGCAAGGACGGCCGCCTCACGATGCTGCTCATCGGCTCGGACTGGCGCGAGGACTCGGGCGGTGAGCGCCTCGACGTCGTCATGGTGGCCAGCATCGACCCCACCACGGGCCAGGCGGCCGTGGTGAGCATCCCGCGGGACATGTCGGGCATCCCATTGGCGGGTGGCGGGGCCAGTGGTGGCATGCGCGTCAACTCGATCTACTTCATCCGCTATCGCGACCTTTCCCTGCCGCATGCGGCCGTCGACGAACGCGGCCTGGGCCGCTTCAGCAAGGACATCGCGAAGATGCTGGGGACGGAGATCGACTACTGGGCGATGACCCGCTTCGCGACCTTCGCCAACCTCATCAACGTGCTCGGCGGCGTCCATGTCGACATCGACGACGAGGTCATCGACACGTACTACCACCAGCACGGCGACGTGCGTGGTGTCTTCTTCCCCGCGCAGACGGACTACCTGCTCAAGGGCGACCCCACGTGCATGCCGCACCCCAGGAAGTGCCACTCCGCGCTGGCCTTCGCGCGCTCGCGGCATGGCACCACTGGCGACACGTTCAACAGCGACTACCGTCGGGCCGAGCGCCAGCAGGAGATCGTGCGCGGCGCCGTCAAGCAGGTGGTCGCCGACGAGGGTGCCGGCGTGGCCCTCCTGGGTGCCTTCCTGCGCTCCCGCGACCTCATCTGGACCGACATGCCCAAGACCACGGAGGCGGCGGCCCAGCTCTTCGACCTGCTCAAGGATATGAAGCTGCCCCGCGATGACATGAAGGTCCTCGCCCCGGCCACCTACGCCGGCACCGCCGGCGACGGCACCATCAAGCCGAAGCTGGCCACCATCCGCGACTGGGTGGACCGCAAGTTCCCGCGCGTCAGGAAGGCGAACCGCGCCGACTGATCGTGCCGGCGCCGCCGGCCTCCGGGGCCGCGGCAGCGGTGCCGCTCCCGCGGCCCGCGGCTCGCGCCGTGACGTCGCCTGTGCCATCCTCGGAGGGTGACGGCAGCCACCCCCGGGCGCGAGCGAGAGCCAGATCCGCGTGACCTGGAGATGGCGTCCCTGTCTTCCACGGACGCCCTCCTGCGGCAGCGCCTGGAGCGCGCGCAGCTGGTCCTCCTGGCCAGCCTGGCGGGCCTGGGTCTCCTGACCGCCTGGATGCTCGTCGACGGTGGCATCTCCCCTCTGGACGTCATCCTCGCCCTGGGCCTGTTGAGCCTCGCCCTGGCGCTCTACGCGATGTCCGTGACGGCGGCGGCCCTGACGCGCCTGCGCCTGGAGCGCGAGGCGGCCATGCGTCGCATCGTCTCGGGGCTGGCGCGTTCGCTGTCCCCCGAGTCCGTGGTGGACGCCGTGATGTCCGACCTGCGAGCGGCCACGGAGGCCGATCACGTCGTCGTGGCGCGCGTGCGCCAGGCCAGCGACGAGGTGGAGGTGACCCTCGTGGCAGCGCGCGCGGACGCGCCGGCGTCACGGACGATCCTGAAGCCGGAGCTGGAGGGACCGGTGGGCAGCGCCGGCCACGCCGAGGGCACGGCGGGGGCAGCGCACGAGGCCGTCGACGAGGCCACGGCCGCCGCCGAGGAGATCGCGCGGCGGGTGCGGTCCGCCTACGGGCTGGCCCACACCCTCGCAACGCCCCTGGTCTCCGAGCGGCGCTTCCTGGGGGCCCTGCTGCTGGCCCGCCGCCAGGGGACCGCCTGGGGAGAGGGCGACCGTCGCCTGCTGACCTGGGCAGCTGGGGAGGTGGCCACCGCATTCGCGCGCACCTACGCCCTCGAGGCGGCCGTCCGGGGCGCCACGATCGACGGTCTCACCGGGCTGCCCAACCGGCGCTACTTCGACGAGGTGCTGAGCATGGAGCGCCCGCGCCGTCGGACCGATGACAGCCTGGGCATCCTCATGATCGACATCGATCATTTCAAGATCCTCAACGACCGCTTCGGCCACGCCACGGGCGATCGGGTGCTCAAGGCGGTGGCCGCGGCCATCGGCGAGACCGTGCGCAACGAGGACACACCAGCGCGCTACGGTGGCGAGGAGTTCGCCGTGCTGCTGCGGCGGACATCGGCCGAGCAGGCCATGGACGTCGCAGAACGCGTCCGCAAGGCCGTCTCGCGACTCCGCCCCGCCAGCCTGGGCATCGACGAGCCGGTGACGGTCTCGGTGGGCGTCGCCGTCGCCCGGCCGGAGGAGGCTGTCAGCGCCCGCCTCGTGGAGCGCGCCGACCAGGCCCTCTATCGCGCCAAGCGCCAGGGTCGCGACCGCGTCGTGGCCGCCTGAGCGCCCCTGAACGGCCGGGCCGCGTGACGTCGCAGCCTCCGCGCCCACCAGAGGGTCGCTTCCTCACCAATGCCCGCATCGCGGCACAGCTGACGGAGATGGCCGACCTGCTGGAGATCCGCGGCGACCCCACCTTCAAGGTCGGTGCCTACCGACGGGCCGCCGACAGCGTCGCGCGGGCGCCGATGGATGTGGCCGCCGCGTGGCGGGAGGGCAGGCCGCCGGAGCTGCGCGGCATCGGGGCCTCCATCGCGGAACGCATCGCGGAGCTCGTCCGGGATGGACGCATGGCCAGCCTCGAGGCTCTGCGCGAGGAGGTGCCGCCCAGCCTGCTCGAGGTGCTGGCCGTGCCCGGCGTCGGGCCGCGGACGGCGGGCGAGGCATGGCGGCAGCTGGGGGTGGCGAGCCTCGCTGACCTTGAGGCTGCCGCTCGCGAAGGCCGGTTGCGGTCTCTTCGCGGCCTGGGCGGGCGCACCGAGGAACGCATCCTGGCGGGCATCGCCGGTCTCTCCGCCAGGTCTTCCCGGCGGCTCCTCATGGGCGAGGCGGAGGCGATCGCCAGCCTCATCACGGCGTACGCGGATGAGCTGCCCGGCGTCCGACGCGCGACCATCTGCGGCTCGCTGCGTCGGGGCTGCGAGACCATCGGTGACATGGACCTGCTGCTGGAGACCGATGACCCCGCCGCCAGCCTGGCGGCCATGGCCGGCCTGGCGGGCGGCGGCAGAACGATCACGCCGACGACGGAGCCGGCCGCGACCGGGGCGCCCTCGCGCCTGACCCTGTACCTGCCCGATGGGCCACAGCTCGACGTCATGGCCGCGCCTCCCGGCGCGGCTGGCAGTCACCTGCTGCACTTCACGGGTTCGGCGGCGCACAACGTGGCGCTCCGGCACCGCGCCCGCCAGATGGGCTGGACGCTCTCCGAGCATGGTCTCCTGCCGCTCGACGCAGCCGACGGCGTCACACCGCGGCTGTTCAGCAGCGAAGCGGAGCTGTACGCGTTCCTGGGGCTCGCCGAGATCCCGCCAGAGTTGCGCGAGGGTCGCGGCGAGGTCGAAGCTGCCGCGAGCGGTCGGCTCCCCGACCTCGTCCGCCCAGAGGACCTGCGCGGGGACTGCCATAGCCACAGCGACTGGTCGGACGGCCGCGAGTCGCTGGAGGTCATGGCGGTCTCGGCACGGCAGGCGGGTCGCGAGTACCAGGTCATCACCGACCACTCCCAGAGCCTGGGCATCGCCAACGGCCTGGCGCCAGCACGGGTGGAGCGGCAGCGGCGTGCGATCGATGCGCTCAACGAACGCTTCGCTCGGGAGCGGTCTGAGGGGCTGCTGCCGGATGGCGCGTGGCCAGACGGCTTTCGGCTGCTGCACGGCTGTGAGCTGGAGATCACGACCGACGGCCGGCTCGACTACGACGACACCCTGCTGGCCCGCTTCGACGTGGTCGTCGCCTCGCTGCACGTCGGGCGGCGGCAGGCGAGGGCGCAGCTGATGGCGCGCTACGAGCTGGCCATGCGCAGCCCGCACGTGGACATCATCAGTCACCCGTCGGGCCGCAAGATCCGTCAGCGCGGCGAGCTCGACCTTGACTGGCCGGCCTTCTACGCCCTGGCCGCGGAGACCGGCACCCTGCTGGAGGTCAACGGCAGCGAGGAGCGCCTGGACCTCGACGACGCCCACATCCGCGCCGCGAGCGACGCTGGCTGCGGCTTCGTCATCTCATCGGATGCTCACGACCGCGACGAGTGGCGCAACCTTGGCTACGGTGTGACGCTGGCACGACGGGGCTGGCTGGAGGCCCGCCGGGTCGCCAACACGCTGCCCCTGGCGGACCTCCTCGCGCTCATGTCCGCCAAGCCGCACCGCTTGCCGGGATAGCCGCGGGCGCCGCCGCGGTCCGGACGGGGTGGGGTGGTACAATTCATGGGCGCCAGGCAGGGCGCGCTTGCGTCTGCCTGCCACGAACGGTGCCCAGCCCCGCAGGGTCCGCCGGCCCACGACCGAGGAATGCATGAGCTTCGACCCCTTGTCCGATCGCGAACCCGCTGTCCCCGCCAGCGTCATGACGGCCAGCCGCCTCAAGCGGCAGCTCGTGGAGCAGGCCATCAGCGCGGCACGCCGGGCTGACTGGACGGCGGCTGCCGAGACCAACCAGAAGATCCTGGACCTTGGGCCGGACAGCGCTGCACAGAACCGGTTGGCCAAGTCGTGCTGGGAGATGGGCGAGCTGGCGCTGGCGCGGGAGCACTACCAGTCGGCCCTGGCCATCGACCCCACCAGCCGCATCGCGGAGCGCAACATCGGTCGGCTGCGGCAGCTCATGGTCGAGGCCGGCTCGCGGACCGTGCCGGCGTCGCCGGGCAGCAAGGCCCCCGTCAGCCTCTTCGTCGAGGAGACCGGCAAGACCGGCTTCGCCTATCTCGTCGACCTCGCCAGTCCATCGGACCTGGCCCAGGTCAACCCTGGCGACTACGTGGAGCTGGCGCCGGAGGGCCCGCGCGTCGTGGCCAGCTCCAACGGTGTCCACATCGGGACCGTGGAGCCGCGCGTCGCGGCCCGCCTGCTGCGCCTCATGGCCGACGGCAACAAGTACGCGGCCGGCGTCACCAGCCTCGGTGACAAGGACGTGCGCATCATCATCCGCGAGACCTACCAGGACCCCAGCAACTTCGGCAAGGTCTCCTTCCCCACGGCCGCCAGGGTCTCCGACCTGCGCCCCTACACGAAGGGCACCCTCGTGCGAGAGGAGTCCGACCTGGAGGAGGAGCTGGAGTTCGACGACGACGACGAGGCGATCGATGACATCGGCGCTGTGCTCTCGGTCCAGTCGGAGCCCGAGGAGGGCTTCCAGATCGAGGGTGACGTGGTTGCCGACACCGATGACCTCGACGAGGACGAGGACGAGGACGAGGAGCTCGGCGAGGAAGACGAGGACGTCGAGGAGGAGTGATCTCGGGCACCCGGGATCGTCCCGGGCGGCCTGCGGACGCGGCCACGTGGACCGGGTCGAGCCGGCACGGAGGCCTGCCGTGACCTCCGTCGGCCGATAGACTGGGGCTGCACGATGGCGGACCCGCAGAAGCTCCCCAGGACCCCGACCGGCAGCGCCCTGCTGTCCGCGCTCGAGCGCCTGGCGCCCGCACCGGACATGGGCCAGCTGGCGGCGCAGCTGGCTGCCCACTCCAAGGCGGGTGACGTCGTCCTGGAGCTCCACGGCCGCGGCGGCTGGGTCACCCGGGGCGCGCTGGACCAGCTGCGGCGCGCCTTCACCATCGAGACCACGGCCCTCACGCGCCTCGTCGCGGAGGTCGTGCTGCGCCCGCCGGACCTGCGCCACCTGGACGCCGCCGTCTCGGCCATCGCTGTCGACGCGCGCGGCACGGAAGGTGGCCTGCGTTCGCTCATCGAGGGTACCTACGCCACTCGCTGCCCGGGCTGCGGCGGCACGGTCATCGTCGAGGAGTTCATCTGGGACGCGGAGGCCAGCGACCCGTCGCGACGGGCGTTCCGCTGCCCACGCTGCCGCGACGCCCGGAGCCTGGGACGGCCGCTGCCGGTCGATCCCGACGACCTGTACCGCTCACGCTCCGTGGATGCGAGCGTCGCCCGCGAGGCGCTTCGCGAACGCTTCGCGACGCCCACTCCCGGGCACGGCCTGCCCGACGAGCTCGTCGACCTGTACCCACCGCGGGCCCAGCTGGCCCTGGCGGTGCTCATCGAGCGCATCGAGACGGAGCCTCGCCCACCGTCCATCCAGGCGGCGCTGCGTCTCGCCATCGCCCACATGGCGCTGCCCATCAGCCGTCTCAACGGCTACCCCGGGCGCGTGGCGGGCATCCGCATCAGTGGCGGGCAGGTGCGCGGCTCCAGCTCGCGGCAGTGGCGCGAGCGGAATGCCTGGACAGCGTTCGAGGAGGGCAGTCGTGCGGTGCGCGCCTTCGTCCAGTCTCTCGAGGCTGGCGCGCGCACCCCGGCGCGCGTCGGCCCGGACCTGCGGGCCCTCGTGGACGGTTCCGCCAACGTGGCCCTGCGCTTCGGGCTGCCCCTGGGGGCGGAGACGTTCGGACCGCCCCCGCGACCGGGCAGCCAGCCGGGCGCGCGGCCACGCGTCGCCCCGGGCATCCACCTGGTCCTCAGTCAGCCGCCCATCCACTGGTCGGCGGAGAACCTCGCCTTCGCCTATCTCGCCACCTCCTTGGCCGTCGGCCCGGAGGCTGCCGCGACCCTGCCGCTGGCCGGCATCTTCGGTCCATCGCCGCGCTCGGAATGGGGGAGGGACGCCGCCACCCTGCAGCGCAGCCTGGCGGCCGTGCAGCCCGTGCTCCTGCCGGACGCCCACACGGTCATCCTGCTCGCCTCTGCAAGCCCGGAAGCGCTCGTGGCGGCGGTCATCGGCGGCGTGGGCGCCGGATTGCGTTTCGACGACGCCGTCCTGGCGGAGGACGAGCGCGGCCTCGACGGTGCGGTCGTCTTCGCGCAGCCCAGCTCGCCGGCCGGCCCAGGGCGAGAGGCGACCAGCGGCGCAGCCCCGGACCGCGGCGCGCCGTTCCAGCTCTCCGCCGTGCAGGCCGCCATCGCCGAAGTCGCCGTGGCCGTCATGCAGCTGCGCGGCGAGCCGACCCGCTTCGAGCGCATCCTGGGCGAGGTGCTCCTGGGCCTCGACCACCTGGGCCACCTGCGCCGGCTGGTGGGCACGCCACGCTCGACGGAGGCGCTCGACGAGACCGGGGAGCAGGCTCGGGGCCCCGTCTTCATCGGTGTCGTCAGCGACGTGCCCGGCTCCGCCGCCGGTGGCGCCATGCAGCTGCACCTGGCGGACGACGATGACGCCCCCGGGGATGCGGACGCCATGGCGGGGTCGGAGCTCCCGGGCAGCACCGTGACGGCTGGCTCGACGGCTGCCTGGCCGGATGCCACGCCGGCCTCGGACCCCGTGCGCCTCACGCTGGACATCATCCGACGCGAGATGCGTCGGACGGACCACCCGCGGCTCGTGGAGCTGGAGGAAGACCTCTGGTGGCTGCGCGACCCGCGCGACCTGGCAGCCGCGCGGCCGCCCCTCTCCGAGCGACTCGAATGGGGCATCTTCAGCCTGCTCTCGACGAGCGGCGGGATCAGCCAGGCCGCCTTCGACGAGCGCGTGGGAAGGCTCTTCCGTGGGCCCGAGACGGCTGATCGCGAGCTGGTGCGAGCGTGCCTGGACAGCTACCGCGATCGCGAGCCGACGGAGGACGGGCTCATCCACACCTCGGAATCCCTGCCCCGCCGCTATGCGGAGCACGGCGAGATCGTGGGCGCCCTGACCGAGGTCGCCCATCGCCTGGGCATGCGCGCCTGGGTGTCGAAGCGTGAGCTGCGACGGACCTACGGGGGCCAGCCGCTGGCGGACCTGCTGAGCGACCCGGAGCGGCGCGTCTACCTGCCGCTCGTGGCGTCCGGCCCGCAGGAGGCCCTCGAGGAGATCGACTGCATCTGGTACGTCCGCGGCCGGGGCGCCTTCCTCTTCGACGTGGAGTGGATGGCCGCCCTCGACGAGGCCGTGCTGCGGCGCGGCCCACGCATCGAGACGACGGACGCCCTCGTGCGCTTCCTCGTGGTGGCCGACGAGCGCGTCCCCCTTCTCCGCCTGCGCCTGGCGCGCTCCCCGATCCTGCAGGCGCGGCTGCAGGCTGACAACTGGCACATCCTGCGCTGGAGCAACGTCCACAAGCTGCATGCCCACCCACGCGTCAGCCTGGCCACCCTCGGGCCGCTCGTGGGGCTCGACCCCGATGCCGTGCGAGGCGATGACCAGCTGGCCATGTTCGGTCGAGGAGCATGACTGCCCCTCGTGAGCACGATCGGAGGTCCCCGCGTGTCCCAGGCCATCGCCGCCAGCCCCGTGCCCGCCTTCGCGGACGCCGCATGGCAGCAGTACCTCGAGCTGGATCCCCTGTGGGCCACGGCCCAGGGCGACGAGCGCTGGGACGACCGCCTGGGTGATCCCGGTCCGGCGGGTCGGGCCGCCCAGCAGGTCATGCTCGATGATTGGGAGGCAGGACTGCGTGCCGTCGATGCGCCGGGGCTGTCCGTCGAGGACGCGGTCACCCTCGACCTCATGCGGGTCGTCATCGCGCGCCTGCGCGGTGCGGACGAGCTGCGCCTCTGGGAGATGGAGGCCATCGACCAGTACAACGGACCCCAGGGCCTCATCGGTGACCTGGCACGGATGCAGCGTGCGGACACGCCCGAGCGCCTGGAGCGATTGCTCGCCCGTCTGGCAGCCTATCCCGACTGGCTGGCGGCCCACCGCGCCAACGTCCAGGCCGGGCTGGCGGCCGGCCGCACGGCGGCGGCCCCGGTCGTGGAACGCTGCCTTGGCCAGCTGCGGCGCATGGTCGATGCGCCCGCGGAGCAGTCGCCCATCGTCGTCGCCAACGCCGCCCTGGGGGAGGCGACGCGCGCCGCCATCGTGATCGCCGTGGAGCGGCACGTGCGGCCCGCGCACGCCGAGTGGCTGACCATGCTGGAGGCATATGCGGCCCACGTCCGGGCTGGCGACGGCATCTGCCATCTGCCCGACGGGGAGGCCCTCTACCGCCACCACGTCCTGGCCTGGACCACCCTGCCCGAGGACCCGCGGGACATCCACGCCTATGGCCTGGAGCGGCTGGCCGAGCTGGAGGCGGAGCAGCGCGCCATCGCCGCGGAGCTCGGCCACACCGATGTCCACGCCCTGCGAGCCTTCCTGGAGTCGGGCCCGGACGATCACGTGGTGGAGCCGGCACAGCTCGTGGCGGCCGCCGAGGAGCTCATCGCGCGCGCCGAGCAGGAGGCGCCGCGCTGGTTCGGGCGGCTGCCGCTGGACGGGTGCGTCGTGCGGGCCGTGGAGCCGCACATGGAACGCGAGGCGCCGCCGGCCTTCTATCTCCCTCCCAGCGAGGACGGCAGCCGCCGAGGCCAGTACTTCATCAACACCTTCGAGCCGGCCTCGCGGCCCCTGCACCGGCTGCCCGCCACGACCTTCCATGAGGGCGTGCCCGGCCACCACTTCCAGATCGCCATCGAGCAGGAGCTGCGCGACCTGCCGGCCTTCCGCCGCTTCGGCTCACGCCTGGCCGGCGGTTCGTTCGTGGAGGGCTGGGCCCTCTACGCGGAGCGGCTGGCCCACGAGATGGGTCTCTACCGCACGCCGCTGGAGCGCTTCGGGGCCCTGGAGTCGGAGGCCTGGCGGGCCGCCCGACTCGTCGTCGACACGGGCATCCACGCGCTGGGCTGGACGCGTCAGCGGTCCATCGACCTGCTGCGCGAGCGGGTCGGTCTGTCGCGCCTCGAGGCCGAGACGGAGACCGACCGCTACATCAGCTGGCCCGGCCAGGCCCTTGCCTACATGATCGGTCAGCGCGAGATCCTGGCCCTGCGCGCGGAGCTCGAGGCACGGGACGGCAGTCGCTTCGACCACCGCGCCTTCCATGATGCGGTCATCGGCCACGGCTCGCTGCCGCTCTCCACGCTGCGGGCCCGACTGCCCGACTGGGTGTCCCCGCTGCAGGGCTGAGCGTAGTCGCCAGCCGGCGGCGACGCGCCCGCGCCGGCCCGCCCCGGGCCCGCCCCGGGCCCGCGGCTCCGAGTCCTCAGGCGGCGAGGAGCTCCTCGAGCGCCTGACCCAGGCGCTCCACCTCGTGGGCGTCGTTGTAGTGCACGAGGCCGACGCGGACCATGCCGCCCTGCTCCGCCAGGCCGAGGGTCCGGATCAGCTCGTAGGCGTAGTAGTCGCCATCCCAGACGTGGATACCACGCGCGCCGAGGAAGGCGGCCACGGCCTTCGGGTGGTGGCCCTCGAGGGTGAAGGCGATGGTGGGGCAACGCTCGGCGGCGCGGGCCGCATCGGTGATGCCGCGGATGTGCAGGCCCGGGATGGCCCCGAGGCGCTCGATGAGCTGCCAGACGAGGCCGCTCTCGTAGCGCCGCGCTGCCGCCTGGGCGGCCAGCAGGCGGGGTCGGCGGTGGCCATCCGCGGGGCCCGGCAGGCCAGGCGCGCCGCCCTGCGTGATGCCCACCTTCTCGAGATAGGCGATGGTGCCAGCCAGGCCGGCCAGCAGCTCGTGACTCTGGGTGCCCGTCTCGAAGCGTCCGGGGATGGCGTCACCGGCCGGACGCACGCGGATGAGCGGCAACGCCTCCAGCCGCTCGCGGCGCCCCCACAGGATGCCCAGGTGCGGCCCGTAGAACTTGTAGGCGGAGCAGACCAGGTAGTCGATGCCCAGTGCCTGCACGTCGATGGAGAGATGCGGAGCACCGTGTACGGCGTCCACCCAGACCTGGGCGCCCACGGCATGGGCCAGGGCGGCGATGCGCGGCACCGGGTTGATCGTGCCCACCGCGTTGGAGGCCAGGCCCACCGCCACGAGGCGCGTGCGCGCTCCCAGGAGGCGCTCCAGCTCATCCATGTCCAGCGTGCAGTCGTCCGGCCGGATACCGATCTGGTGGACCACCAGCCCGCGTTCCTCGGCCACGCGCAGCCAGGGGGCGACGTTGGCGTCGTGATCGAGACGGGTCGTGATGATCTCGTCGCCCGGCGCGAAGGTGGACCCGATGGCCCGGCTCAGGGCGAAGGTGATGGTGGTCATGTTGGGACCGAAGCTCACCTCGTCGGCGTCGGTGGCGCCGAGCAGGTCAGCGCTCGCCAGGCGCACGTCATGGATCAGCTCGTCGGTTTCGGCGCTGGCGGCGAAGCTCCCGCCGTGGTTGGCATTGCTGGTGAGCAGGTAGTCGTTGATGGCGCGCAGGCAGGCATCCACGACCTGGGTGCCCGCCGGCCCATCCAGCCAGGCGACGGGCCGCCCGTCCGGGCCGGGCCGGCGCAGGGAAGGGAAACGGGAACGGATGGTGCTGATGTCCCAGTCGGTCATGTCCGGAGTCTACTGATGCTCCAGGGCGCCAGTGCGCTGCGACCGGTGGCACGCACGCGGAGCCTCCATGACACTGCCCGACGCCGACTGCCGGAGCGCGGCAGTTGGCCGACGCGGCCCGAGCGGGTATCGTGCGCGCGTCGCTGGCCCTCGATCCCCGGTGGGCTGCGCAGCGGAGGAGGAGCACGGCGTGACCGATATGCAGCGTCCTGACGCGGCCGGACCCGAGATCGAGCATCTCATGGCAGGCGGTCGGTCCTTTCCGCCTGGGGCGGCCTTCGCGGCCGCAGCGAACGCCGGTCCGGAGCTCTATGACGCCGCCGCCGCCGACCCCGTGGGCTTCTGGGCGGACCTGGCCCGGCAGCGCCTGCGCTGGCAACGACCGTTCGAGCAGGTGCTGGACTGGCAGCCGCCCTTCGCGCGCTGGTTCGCGGACGGTCAGCTCAACGTCTCGGACAACTGCCTGGACCGCCACGTGGAGGCCGGCATCGGTGACAAGGTCGCCTACCACTGGATCGGCGAACCCGGCGATACGCGCACGCTGACGTACGCCGATCTGCACCGCGAGGTGCAGCAGGCGGCCAACGCCCTGCTCGAGCTCGGGGTGCGCGCCGGTGACCGGGTGGCCATCTACCTGCCCATGATCCCCGAGCTGCCCATCGCCATGCTGGCCTGCGCCCGGATCGGGGCGCCTCATACCGTCGTCTTCGGTGGCTTCAGCGCAGAGGCCCTGGCCAGCCGCATGAACGATTCCCAGGCGCGCCTGCTCATCACCGCCGACGGTGGCTGGCGCCGCGGCAAGGCGGTGCCGCTCAAGCCGGCCGCCGACGAGGCGCTGGAGCGGACGCCGTCCGTGGAGCGGGTGCTCGTGGTGCGCCGCGTGGGTGATGCCGCGCCGGTCGAGATGCGCGAGGGTCGCGATGCCTGGTGGCACGAGCTCGTGCCCCGCCAGTCGCCGTCCTGCCCACCGGCTGCCCTGGATGCCGAGCACATGCTCTTCCTGCTCTACACCTCGGGCACCACGGCCAAGCCCAAGGGCATCGTGCACACCACGGCCGGCTACCTCCTGGGCGCCAGCGTCACGCACGACTGGGTCTTCGACCTGAAGCCCGACGACGTCTACTGGTGTGCGGCCGACATCGGCTGGGTGACGGGGCACTCCTACATCGTCTACGGACCGCTGGCCAACGGCGCCACCGGCGTGCTCTACGAGGGTGCCCCGGACACTCCCAGCTGGGAGCGCTGGTGGCAGATCGTCGAGGACTACGGCGTCACCATCCTCTACACCGCACCCACGGCCATCCGGGCCTTCATGAAGCAGGGCGAGGAGCTGCCCGCGCGGCACGACCTCTCCTCGTTGCGCCTGCTCGGCAGCGTCGGCGAGCCCATCAACCCCGAGGCCTGGCTGTGGTACCGCGAGCACATCGGCGGCGGCCGCTGCCCCATCGTGGACACGTGGTGGCAGACCGAGACCGGCCACATCCTCATCACGCCCCTGCCCGGCGTGACGACCACCAAGCCCGGCAGCGCCGCGGTCCCCTTCCCGGGCATCGAGGCCGACATCGTCGATGCCACGGGTGGGCCGGTGCCCCGCGGCGAGGGCGGCTACCTGGTCCTGAAGCGCCCCTGGCCAGGCATGCTGCGCGGCATCTACGGCGACCCTGCGCGCTACAAGGCGACCTACTGGAGTCGCTTCCCGGGCCTCTACTTCGCTGGCGATGGGGCACGCCGTGACGAGGACGGCGACATCTGGCTGCTCGGCCGCGTCGACGACGTCATGAACGTGGCCGGCCATCGCATCAGCACCATCGAGGTGGAGTCCGCGCTGGTCGACCATGCTGCCGTAGCGGAGGCCGCCGTGGTGGGCAAGCACGATCCGGTCACCGGCGAGGCCATCTTCGCCTTCGTCATCACGCGCGCCGGCGTCCAGACCGGCGAGGACCTCGCGGGCGAGCTGCGGGAGCATGTCGCGCGTGTCATCGGGCCCATCGCACGTCCGCGCTATCTCGTCTTCACGTCCGATCTGCCCAAGACGCGCTCGGGCAAGATCATGCGTCGCCTCCTGCGGGACGTGGCCGAGGGCCGTGCGCTGGGTGACACGACGACGCTGGCGGACGCGTCGATCGTGGAGACCATCCGCTCGGGTGCGCGCTCGACCGACAACGGCTAGGCTCGTGAGGGACCCCGCCGACCAGTCACCGGGGCCACCGCAGTCAGGAGGCATGATGGGTTCGCTGGGCCTGGAGCGCGGCTTCGCCCTGGTCACCGGTGCCATCCTCGTGTTGCTCGGCATCGCCGGCTCACTTGGGAACCCGATCGTGGGTCGGCCGGAGACCACGGGCATCCTGGTCACGGGATTCGGCCACGATCTCGTCCATCTCGTGACGGGCGCGCTCTTCCTGCACGCCGGCCTGGCCCTCGACCGCCGCCAACGCGCCGTGGCCATCGTCGGCCTCGGCGTCTTCTACGTGATCACCGGCCTGCTCAGCCTCGTGAGCGGCGACCTCATCGGCCTCTACGATGCGCCCACCTCTGGCCTGGACCAGCTGGCGCACCTGCTGCTTGGCGTGGCTGCCGTCGTCATCGGCTGGATGGGCCGCGGCGTGGAGCGGCGCGAGGTGGGACGGGCGGCCTCGCGGCCGTTGCGCAGCTGAGCGGTCCGGGTGCCGTGCCTCGTTCGAGCCCGGCGCGAGACACGGGCGAGAGGGGCGGCACGGGCGTGGCGGCAGGCACGCTCGCGACGGGCGTCGGCAGTCGGACGGGAGATGCGGATCTGGCCGCGGTCGACCGCCTGGGCCGCTCGCTCCACGATCTTCGGATCTCCGTCACCGATCGCTGCAACTTCCGCTGCACGTACTGCATGCCCCGCGAGGTCTACGGCCAGGCCTTTCGGTTCCTGCCGCACGCGGAGCTGCTGACCTTCGAGGAGATCACCCGCCTGGCGCGGCTGGCCATCGACCTCGGTGTGCGCAAGGTCCGCCTGACCGGGGGTGAGCCCCTCCTTCGCCGCGATATCGAGGTCCTGGTGGCCATGCTCGCGGGCCTCGACCGTCTCGACGACCTGACCCTCACGACCAACGGCTCGCTGCTGGCCGAGAAGGCGGTCGGCCTGGCGGCCGCCGGCCTGCGGCGTGTCACGGTCAGCCTGGATGCCCTCGAGGACGAGGTCTTCGCGCGCCTCAATGACGTGCGCTTCCCCGTGGCCCGCGTGCTGGCGGGTCTGGCGGCTGCAGAGCATGCCGGCCTGGCGCCCCTCAAGGTCAACATGGTGGTGCGCCGCGGCGTGAACGAGGACAGCATCCTGCCCATGGCCCGCTTCGCCCGCGAGCACGGCTACGTCCTGCGCTTCATCGAGTACATGGACGTGGGGCACACGAACGGCTGGGCCATGGACGAGGTCGTCAGCGCCGCGGAGATCCTGGCCCGTGTCGACGCGGAGATGCCCCTGGAGGCCCTGCCGGCGCTCTACCCGGGCGAGGTGGCCAGCCGTCACCGCTATCGCGACGGCGAGGGAGAGATCGGCGTCATCGCCTCGGTGACACAGCCCTTCTGCGGAGGCTGCACGCGGGCTCGCCTGACGGCTGACGGCCTCCTCTACACGTGCCTGTTCGCGGTGGGCGGTACGGACCTGCGGGCGCCGCTGCGGGCGGGCGAGGACGACGATGCCCTGCGTCGGCGCTGGCTGGAGACCTGGGGGGCGCGGGCGGACCGCTACTCGGAGCTGCGCTCGGAAGCCACGCGGGACCTCCCGCGCGTCGAGATGTCGCGCATCGGCGGCTGAGGCGCTGTCCGCCGGGTGGCGCGTCCGGCGGGTATGCTGGCGCACGATGCTGCCGCCAGCCCGCGGATGGAGCAGGCGGCCACGGTGCCGGGAGGCGCTGAGACGGTGGCTGGGAGGCGCTGCGATGTCACGGTCCGGAGAGTCACAGGAGCAGCCGGACGCCCTCGACCAGGAGGGCATCTGGGATGCCGCCCCGGCGGAGGATGAGGCCTCCGAGCCCGACGGGCTGGCGGTCGACGCTGCTGCCGATGATCCGGTGGAACCACGACCACGGCGGGTGCGCCGGCCCGGGTTGACCTCGACCTCCGGCGGCTCCTGGACGCAGTCACTGGCTTCCACGGCGACCCTGCCAGGTCCCGCAGGCTCCACGCTGGCCGACCTGCCCAACCGCGTCGTGGCGCTCGTGCTGGACCTTCTCCTGCTGGCCTTCGTAGGCGTCCTCCTGGCCATCGTCGTTGGCGGTCTCTTCGGGGGCATGACGAGCGGTGGCGGCAGCGGCGGCTCGCTGGACGACGCCGGGGGCAGCCTGAACCTCGCCGCCTTCCTCGTCGTTGCCGTGGCCCAGCTGGCCATCAGCTTCGCCTACTTCGGGTATGGCTGGGTCGTGCTTCGCGGCACCGTCGGCATGCTCATCCTGGGCCTGCGCATCGTCGATGAAGGCAACGGGCGCGCCATCTCCTGGGACCAGGCGCTGCTGCGCTGGCTGCTGCTGGGTGTACCCGTCACGCTGGCCACCTTCGCCGTCTCCGTGCCCGACCTGGTCGGCCTGCTGCTTGGCATCGTCGGCCTTGCCTGGCTGGCGCTGCTGCTGTCCACGATGGTGCGCAACGCCGGGCGCCAGGGCGTCCAGGATCGCCGGGCCCACACCGTGATCGTGCGCATCCCTCGGCGTTCGACCTGAGGCCGATCGTTCGATTGCCGAGACGGGACCGGAACCGGGACCGGGACCGGGACAGCGTGCCACCCGCTGCCACCCGCCGGCCACCAGCCCTCCCACGGGGGCGCTATCCACCATCCATCCACAGTGCCGCCCGATCCGTGGACGGATCCTCCGCCGATGCCATCCGACTCGTGGATAACCCAGTTGACCTGCACCCGGGGTGGGAGCGACCATCTGTCTTGCCCGGAGGGGCCAGACGCGAACCAGGGTCCGCTGAGATCGCATCAGCGCGGACTCGGAGCGCGAAGGTCGCTCCGGGCATTCTCGTGTCGCGGCCCATGCGTTTCCCCGGCGACGGTCGCGTGGACACTGCTGCCGCGCATCCCGAGGAGCTCGACCGCCATGAGTGACGTCACCCCCTACGGCCAGCGGCTCGACGAGCTGGAGGCCCACGTGCGGGCGCGCACGGACCGCGTGCCGCTCCTGGGCATGGTCCTCGGCTCCGGTCTGGGCAGCCTTGCCGCAGAGATCGAGGACGCGGTCGACTTCCCCTTCGCGACACTGCCCGGCTGGCCCGCGCCGAGTGCGCCGGGCCACAGCGGACGGCTGCTGCTGGGTCGGCTGCGGGGCGTGGAGGTCGCCTGCCTGGCGGGTCGGCTGCACATGTACGAGGGACTCAGCGAGCGTCTCGTCGTCGAGCCGGCCCTGCTCATGGGCCGCCTCGGTGCCCGTGCGGTGCTCCTGACGAATGCCTCGGGCGGGGTCAACCCGGCCTTCCCGGCTGGCTCCCTGATGCTCATCACGGACCACGTCAACCTGACCGGTCGCCACCCCCTGCTGGGCCCCAACGATGACCGCCTCGGCCCGCGCTTCCCGGACATGTCCTCGGTCTGGGACCCGGCGCTGAACCGTGCCCTGCTGGCGGCAGCGGCGGCCGAGGATGTCCGCCTCGAGTCGGGCGTCTACCTGGGCCTCACCGGGCCCAGCTACGAGACACCGGCGGAGGTGCGCATGATCCGCACGCTGGGGGCCGACGCCGTGGGCATGTCCACGGTCATGGAGGCGATCGCCGCGCATTGGGCGGGCCTGCGGGTCTGCGGCGTGTCGCTCGTCACCAATGCCGCCGCCGGTCTGTCGCCTGCGCCGCTCAGCCACCAGGACGTGCTCGACGCGGCAGCGGAAGCGGGTCCCCGCCTGGCGCGAGTGCTCGGCCGCTTCGCTGCGGGCATCGCCACCGAGGGTCTGCCGGCCTGACCGACCGACGCGTCAGAGCGTGGGCAGCTCCCGGCCGGCCGCCCGGGCCGCGTCGCGCTTCTCCGCCCAGGCCCCCAGCACGCTGTCCTTGTGCGGCCGGATGGGGCAGTGTTCGTCGCGGTTGCGGTCCTCATCGCAGTAGCCCAGGGGCACGCACTTGGGCGCCAGGAAGGAGCCCAGGAAGGGACTCACGGTGAAGATCTCATGACGGATCAGCTGGAAGAGCCGGCGGATCTCCCACTGGGCCATGGTGCAGAGGCGCAGCCCGGACATGTGGATGAGCGCCCGAAGGTTGGCCGTCATGACGAGGTTGGTGCGGGTCGCGTTGGGCATGACGAAGCGGGCGTCCTCGCCCGGGATGCCCGCCTCCAGCATCTCCTCGTAGACCTCCAGCGAGCCCGCCAGCTGCTCGACGAAGCGGTCCCGGATCGGTTCCTCCGCGTCGTTCACGGAACCCGGCACCATGTAGGCGGGCGCCTTGTAGTCCACGTAGCGCTGCGACTGCTGGTCGAAGGCGATGCCCACGCGGTGCCGCACCAGCTGGTGTGACAGGGTGCGGCTCACGCCGCTGATGGCGAAGCTGAAGCTGATGTGCTCGATGGTGGAGCCGTGCCCGGATTCGATGACGCGGCGCACGAGGTCCTGCTGCCGCTCGCCCGCGACGCGGCCGTCGGACGCACGCTCGAAGATCTCCTGCGGTGTCAGCTCGCTGTAGCAGGTGCGACAGGCCGTGTAGATGAGCGGCACGTAGTAGCGCTGCGCGATCTCGGCGGTGGGGAAGAGCAGGGTGGCGCGCAGGCCCAGGTCGCGCGTGGCGGGACTGCGGGGCGTGCGGCTGGCGGCGCTGCCGGCGGGAGCTCCGTCGTCCGGGGAGGGTGTCACCCCGCGGAGTGTACGCGAGTGCCGGAACGGGCCGTCCGTGCTAGCGTGCGGCGGTGGCTGGCGGACCGCGTGGTCGCCCGGCGGGAGCTCCCGCCGCCAGGCCGCCACCACGGTGAGGTGAAGCGAGATGGTCCTGCGCGGTCTCTTCGGTGGGCAGGAGCAGCCCACGCCCACGCCCACGCCCGCTGCGGCCCCGGCGGAATCCGAGTCGATCCGCCGCATCGCCGACGAGCTCGAGGCGCTGCCCATCGATCAGCGTCGCTACGTCGCGGACTTCGCCTACGTCCTGGCCCGCGTGGCGCATGCCGACCTCGACACCAGCCCCGCGGAGCGCAGCTTCATGGAGGCAGCCATCGTGACCGCGGGTGGCCTGAGCGAGGGCCAGGCCGCCCTGGCCGTGGAGATGGCCCGCAACATGAGCGAGCTCTACGGCGCCACGGACGACTACGTCGTGACCCGGGACTTCGCCACGCGCACCAGCCGGGAGCAGCGCGAGTCGCTGCTGCGCACGGCATTCTCCCTCGGTGCCGCCGACGACTCCATCAGCGCGCCGGAGGTCGCCGAGCTCAACGAGATCGGCAAGGAGCTGGGCTTCCCGGCTGAGGAAGTGGACGCCATCCGCGACGAGTTCCGCGACCAGCTGGCAGCCATCCAGGCCATGCGCGCCGCCCTGGCGAGCTAGCTTCGGCGGCAGCGGCCCGGGGCCGGCGCCGTGCCGCAGCGGACAGGCGGCCTGGGCCCCGGTGGGGCATCATTGCCAGCGATGGAGACCCTGCCCGGCGAGCCCCGCCGCAGCCCTGGCCGTGGGCCTCGCCGCATGCGGGTGCTGCGGCGCGCTCGTCGTCGGGCTCGCTTCCGCGAGATGCTCGTGGCCCTCGGGCCCAAGTCGCGCCGCATCACCCTCTCGGACGGGCGGTACCTGGGATTCGACGAGTTCGGCGACCCCGACGGCACGCCGATCCTCTTCTTCCACGGCTTCGGCTCCTCGCGCGTGGTGCGCCATCCGGACGATTCCATCGCCGCCCAGCTGGGTGCCCGCGTCATCGCCGTGGACCGGCCCGGCATCGGCATCTCCACCCGCCTGCCCGACCGCCGCGTGACCGACTGGCCGCGGGACGTCGAGGAGCTGCTCGACGAGCTGGGCATCGAGCGCTGCTCGATGGTGGCCTGGTCCGGGGGCGGGCCCTACGCCCTCGCCTGTGGCTGGCAGATGCCGGAGCGCATCTCGGTCATCGGGCTCATCAGCGCGCCGGCACCGCTCTCGGGCGTGCCCGGCAGCACGGGCTACACGTGGCCGCGCCACCGGGCCATGTCGCGGACGGCCGACCACGCCCCGTGGGTCATCGCCCTGGCCATGTGGCGCTGGTCGCGCCAGCAGCGCTCCGACCCGGAGAAGCAGCTCGACGAGGCGATCGCCGGCATGGTCGACGCCGACCGTGAGATCCTCGGCGACCCGGCACTGCGCGCGGTCATGATCGCCAACACCGCGGAGATGTGGCGCCAGGGCAACCGTGGCGTCTACGACGAGGCGCTCTGCCTGGCCCGGCCCTGGGGCTTCCCCATCGGTGGCGTGGCCGTGCCGGTGCGCATCTGGCACGGCGCCCAGGACCGCGTCGTGCCGGTCGGCATGGGCCGCTTCCTGGAACGCACGATCCGCGGCACGGTCGCCACCTACTACCCCGACGAAGGTCACCACCTGGTGATGGACCGCTGGCGGGAGATCCTCGCCGTGGTCGTGGCCGAGGCCCGTTCACGGGTGCCGAGCCAGGCCCGCGTGAGCGTGCCGGAGATCCCCGTATCCGCCAGCCCCAGCCGTGCGACGGACATCCTTCTGCTGCGCGATCCCCTGGCCACCGCCTGACGCGCGACGATAGCGTCGCGGACAGGGCAGCGCTCGGCACGATCAGGTCGGCGCGGGGTCCTGGCAGGTCGGCCAGGGATCCCTGCGGCGTTCGGGCCTAGAGGCGCTTCTCCAGCGTCCCGCCTCGGCCGCGCGGCACGACCCGGAAGTAGGTGCGGTTGAAGAGGATCTTGCCCACGTGCCAGAGGCGACTCGGCGTCGGCGGCACGGGTGGGTGCTCATAGTCGAAGCGCAGCAGCGTGCCCTTGCCGTCGCCGACCTCGAAGAAGCACATGACCTTGCCGTTGTAGACGGCATCCCGGGTGTGGGGTTCGCGTCCCTGGACGCGGGCCGCCACGCGCTCGGCGACGACGGGTGCCTCGAAGTGGGCCGTGGAGCCGGCCTTGCTGAGGGGCAGGTCGGTGGCGTCCCCCAGGGCCCAGACGTTCTCGCGCCCACCGACGACGAGGCTGTGGTGGTCGGTCGGCAGCCAGCCGCCGGGTCGCGGGGCGAAGCCGCTATCCATGAGGAACTGGGCCCCCTTGTGGGGCGGCACGAGGACGAGCAGGTCGTACGCCAACTCCTCGCCCTCGAGACTGAGGACGACCTTGCGCTCCGGATCGATGGCCTCGACGTTGAAGAAGGTGTGCAGCTCGATGCCCTTCTGCGCCAGCTCCGGGGTGGCCATCTCGCTGACCGACTCGATGGTGAAGGCCCGCGCGATGGGTGAGCAGTAGTGCAATTCGGAGCGCTCGCGCAGGCCGCGCTCGCGCATTTCCGCCTCGATGAGGAAGACCACCTCCAGCGGCGCGGGCGGACACTTGTAGGGCATCGAGGCGATGCCCACCACGATCCGACCGCCCTGGAACGCGTCCAGCGCCTTGCGCAACCGCTGCGCGGCCCGCTCGCTGTAGAAGTGATGCGCCTCCTGCTCGAAATGCTCGATCGTCTCGGGCAGGATGCGGGAGCCCGTGGCCAGGATGAGCTCCGTGTAGTCGAGGCGGCTGCCGTCGGCGAGCTCGACCTGGCTGGCGGCCTCGTCGATCCCCGTGACCGCGCCGATCACGAGCTTGACGCGATCGTCCAGGAGTCGGCGCTCGGGCATGCGCAGTGAGCGCGGATCCTGGTTGCCCATGGCGATGTACATGAAGCCGGGCTGGTAGACGTGCTCGCCCCGTTCGTCGATGACGGTGACGTCAGCCTCGCCCGCGTCGATCTGCTTCTTGATCTTGCGGCTGATGAGGTTGGCGACCAGCGTGCCACCGACGCCGCCGCCGAGGACCAGGACGTGCTTCATGTGGGCCTCCCCGGAGCCTCGGCTCCTACTTGAGCTTCTCGACGACGATCTCGTCGTAGCCGACGTGAGGATAGAGGCCCACGAGCCGATGGCCGGCCTTGGCGACCCAGGCCGGGATATCGGTCTTGGAGCCCTTGTCCGTCGAGATGACGGCCAGGATGTCGCCGACCTGTCCCTCGCGGATGCCGCGGATGAGCTCCATCAGTGGTCCGGGGCAGTAGCTGCCACGGGCGTCGATGGTTCGAGTGGGGGTGCTGGAGAGTTCGAGTGCGCTCACGCTGCTGCCTTTCTGCCGACCTGGGGCCAGATTCAGATGAAGAGCGATGCGGTGTGGTCCTGGGTCATCAGCTCCAGGACGGTCGCAGCGCCCACCGGATCGCCGAGGCCCTCGATCATGTCCTCGCGCTTGAGGCCGAACATGTCCATCGTCATCTGGCAGGGCAGGAACTCCACGCCCATGAGCTGACAGGCTTCCAGGAGCTCCTTGGGGGAGGCCACGTTGTACTGCTTGCTGAGCTTGCCGATCATCCAGGGACCCATGCCCAGGAAGTTCATCTGCGACATCTTGAGGTGGCTGATGCCCGGACGCTGCATGGCCGAGAGCATCTTCTGCATCCAGTTGTCACCCGTGATGCGCCGCGAGTCCTTGACGAAGGGGAGCAGGCCCCAGAAGGTCAGGAACACGCTGGCCTTGTAGCCACTGGCCGCGGCCACGCTGGACATGATGAGCGTCGGCTGGACCTTGTCGTACGCGCCGCTCCAATTGATGATGACGAGCTGGCGCTGCCCGATCGGCGCGCTCTGCGAGGGCTCGGCAGCGGCGGCGATGGCGGCCGTGAGCTGGGCCTCGGGGGTCTCGGTGGTCATGGTGGATGTCCCTTTCGGTGCTCAGGCCTTCTTGACGACGAAGCGATAGACGCCGGCGCTCTCCGACTGCTCGACCATGGTGTTGCCGGTGGAACGCGTCCAGGCCGCGAAGTCCTTGACCGAGCCGGCGTCCGTGGCGAGGATCTCGACGAGGGCTCCGGCTGGCACCGTCTTGATGTGCTGGGCCGTCTTGACGATGGGCATGGGGCAGGAGAGGCCCTTGGCATCGACGGTGGAGTGGATGGCTTCGCTGGTCACGTGGAGCTCCTTGCTGGCAGGTCTGGGTGAAGGGTCAGATGAACAGGATCTGGCCGTCGCCGGCGTTCAGGTAGAAGGCGGTGACGCCCTCGGAGCCATCGACCAGCGGGTCCAGGTCGCTCTCCTCGATGCCGAGGACATCCATGGACAGGGAGCAGGCCTGGATCTCCACGCCGCCCAGGGCCTTGGCCTGGGCCAGTGTCTCGTACCAGGGCGCCTGCCCGGCGGCGCGGAGCCGCTCCACCGCCGCACGGCCTTCGGCCCCGGCCTCCGGAGCGAGGCCGTGGTCCGCGTGGATGCGGTCGCTGCGAAATGCGTCCAGGGCCCAGTACTGCAGGAAGACGTGCACGGGGCGGCCCAGGGCGGCGGCCCCGGCGGCCATGACGGCCGCGGCGTTGAGCCGGTCGTCGGTGCCGCTGAAGAGCACCAGGGCAAGGGGTCGGTCGTCCATGGGTCGCTTACCTCATCTCGTGGTAGGTGGGGCCGGTACCGGCCCGTCGCGGCCCTCGATGGCGGCCGAGAGCTCGGCCATCCGTGCGAGGCGACGGCGCATGACCTGCGCCATCAGGTCGCAGGCACCGATGACACCGGGATCGGTGAGCCGGTAGATGGCGCCGCGGCCGTCCCGCTCGGACTCCACGAGGCCGGCGGAGCGCATCACGGCCAGGTGCTGCGAGGCATTGGGCTGGCTGATGCCGAGTCGAACGGCCAGGCGGCCGACATCGTGGGGTTCCTCGGACAGCAGGTGCAGGATGGCGATGCGGGCCGGGTGGGAAAGGGTCCGGCAGATCTCCGCCTGCAACTCGTGGATGGGATCCATGCGCGCATCATTCGCCATATGCGAACGTGCGCATGAGTGCCATCTGGCATGGCCTATGGGGGCCAGTGGTCCGGTCCGGGCCGGCAGCGCCCGGCGGGATCCAGGGTCACGCAGGCCCGAAGTCACATCGGAGGTGCCGGGCAGCGAGCTCCGGAAGCGTCGGGTCGGGGAAGGCGCCCGGGCCGCCTGAAGGTCGGATCAGGGCGTCGTCATGGACCGGTCAGGGCGCCACGGAAGGAGCAGCGAGCGTGGCCGCGGCCGCGACCGATGGAGCTGCGGCGGCGGGGGAGGCCGGGGTCGTCGCAGCGGTCGGCGCGCTGGTCAGGGGCACCGACGCTCCGGCAGCCGGTGCGGACGCTGCCGCGCTGGGTACGGGCGTCGCTGCGGTCGCGGCCGCAGCCGCGGCATCGATGGCCGCCTTGAGGTCCTCCCAGGTCGGCACGCCGCTCATCTTCTGGCCGTTGATCATCAGGGTGGGTGTGCTGGTGATGCCGAGGCCGGAGGCCACCGCAGCTTCTCCCTGGATGGCCTGCAGATACTCGGGCTTCTCCATCTCGGCGAGGAAGGTCTCGCGGTCCAGGCCCAGCAGGACGGCGATGTCCGCCAGGCGATCGACCGTGAAGGCGCCCTTGTTCTCGCCGTGCTGGTTGTGGAAGACGGCGGCCTTGTAGTCCCAGAACTTGCCGTCCATGGCCTCCGCGACCCGCATGGCGATCGCGGCATCGACCGACTCCTGGCCGAGGAAGGGCAGGTCCCTGTAGGTCAGTGAGACGCGACCATTGGCGACGGGGCCCGCGATGAGGAGCGGCTCGATGTTCTCCTCGAAGTAGCCGCAGGCCGGGCACTGCGGATCCTCGAAGGCGTCGATGTGGACCGCTGCGGCCGGGTCCCCGAGGCTGCGGCCCACGATGAGCTCCGCCGGCACCGTCGTCTCCGGCAGGGCCACCGGGTCCAGGGTCTCGTCGCTCATGGCGCTGCCGATGGCGACGATCGCGAGGACGACCACGACACCCACGATGAGGGCGCCGATGCCCAGCATGCGCAGGGACGGACCACCAGCAGGCGGACTGGCCGGCGCCGGGCTGCCCGACCGCCGGGTCGATCGCTCCACCGCGCGCCGCTTGCGGCGGCTGGTCGTGTCCGGGGTCGTGTCCGGTGTCGCAGGCGGGGGAGTGGACATGCTCATCGGTGACTCACCATGCGGGGGGATGGCCAGGGAGGTCACAGGATAGGGCTGCCGCCCAGATGCCGCAGGCGCGCCCAGATGCTGCGGGCAGGTCGCGCGCGCGAGCAGCGGTCCCGCCCCCGGCCCGATGCCGAGGGTCAGCCGCGCTGGAGCCGTCTGGCCGGCGAGGGCCGCCGGGCGACCACGACATCGGCCCTGGCGTTGGCGGCGACGTGTGCCGTGACGCTCTCCATCCAGGTCATGCCGTCGCGCACGGCACGGCTGCCACCCACGACGATGGTGTCATAGCCACGCTCCGCAGCCAGGCGCTCGATGGTCTCCGCGGGGTCGCCGGCGGGCTCGATGAGACCGGCCTCGACTCCATGGTCGCGCAGGATCGCGCGCGCCTCGACCAGCTCGCGAGCATGCTCGACGGTGGGAGCCACCACGTGGCCGCCGACGGGCGCGGTCGCCTCCGGGACCACGCTGACGACATCGACGCGGGCGTCGAAGGCACGTGCCAGCCGAGCCGCCATCTCGAGGGCTCGCTGACCGGCCTCATGCCCGTCATAGGCCACCAGGATCTTCTTCACGTGGCCGCCCCTCCGGCGCCCCAACGTGGCACCTGCCACGCTTTCCCGGACACCCACGCCATCGTCGTCTCGCGCCACGCCTCGGCACAGGTCCGAGGTGTCGTCCCGGGAGGGCCGAAGGTCCCGAAGGTCCGCAACGTCCTGAGGGGCCGAATGGGCCGTGCCGCTGCGGGCGACCGCAACAGCGGTCCACGGGCCGCAACGACGAACGGCGTCCCGGTCGAACGGGACGCCGTTTTGGGCAGTGAAGAGATGGCGCTCGCCCGCTCCCCCCGACGGGTCACCCCGTCGCGGGCGAGCACCGGTCGATCGCGACGGGCCGGTCAAGGAGCCATCCGCGAACGAACGTCCCGATCGTCGCCGCGCCCGCTGCGGGCTGACGATGGCCGGATGGCACTCATAGACGGGCCGATCGGCCCAAGGCGCACCGGGGTGCGCCGGCCCGACACGCAGGCAGCGCCGGCCTGAAGGAGTGCGCGTTTCGGTCCCTCCGGCCAGCCCGAGCGTGCCGTTCGGCCCGCGTTGCATCGACGGCCGGGGTGGGAAACTCGTACCAGTGAAGTCGGAGATACGCCTGTGAAGCTGGAACTGACCCATCGCGGTGCCTACGCCATCAGGGCCGTGCTGACCCTGGCTCGCGAGGAGGACGGTGCGGTCGTGCCTGCCCGGACCATCGCCCGGCGCATGGATATCCCCGTGCGCTTCCTGCCCCAGGTCCTTGGTGACCTCGGGCGAGCCGGCATCGTCGAGGCCCGCCTCGGTCGAGCCGGCGGCTACCGCCTGGCGAAGGACCCGCGAGAGCTCAGTGTGCTCGCCGTGATCGAGGCCGCCGAGGGCGACGCCCGGCGCCAGGTCTGCGTGCTCAGCGGGCGCCGTTGCGGCGACGGCGAGCCGTGCGACGTCCATGCGGTATTCGCCGGAGCACAGGTGGCCATCCTCGATCGCCTGGCGTCGGCCAGTGTGGCGGACGTGCTGGCCAGTGCTGGCGCGATGCTCGACGCCGCTGCGCTCGACGCCGCCGCGCTGGACGCCGCCGCGCTGGACGCCGCCGCGCTGACGCCGCTGCGCTCGGAGGACAGCCGGAGGGCTAGAAGGTCGAGCCCGGCTTGTGCTTGGCCACGTAGGCTGCGGCCTGTGCGCGGCGCTGCAGGTTCAGCTTGGACAGGATGGAGCTGACGTAGTTCTTGACCGTCTTGTCCGACAGGAAGACCTCGGCCGCGATCTCCTTGTTCGTCTTGCCCTCGGCCACCAGCAGCAGGATCTTCTGCTCCTGGGCGGTGAGCTGCGCGAACTCGTCGGTGTAGGCGCTGGTGGCGATGCGTCGGACCCGCTCGAGCACCTTCTCGGTGACCGCGGGGTCCAGCAGTGACTCTCCTCGGCCGACGGCCTCGAGGGCGGCGATGAGGTCGCGCGCCCGCACTTGCTTGAGCAGATAGCCACTGGCGCCGGCGACGATGGCCGAGAGGACGGCCTCCTCGTCGGGATAGGAGGTCAGCATGACGACGCGGATGTTCGGGTGCTCGGCCCGGATCTCGCGGCAGGCCTCGATGCCGGATCCGTCAGGCAGACGGACATCCATGATGACGAGGTCGGGCGCGAAGCGGTCGACGGCGTTGAGGGCTTCCTCCACCGTGCCAGCCTCGGCCACCACCTGGAATGCCTCACGGCGATTGAGGAGCGCCGCCAGACCCTGGCGCACGACCTCGTGGTCGTCGACGACAAGGAGTCGCATGGTCTTGCCCGTCGCGGACCCCTCGCCGGCTGCGTGCCGCGAGGTGCCCCTCGTCTCGGTCGGGTCCGTCATGTGCTCGACTCCTTGCCATGGCCGCGGTCACCCCGCGGCATCTCGAAGACCACCCGGGTCCCCCGGGGACCGCTCTCGATCACCAGCGAGCCACCCAGCGACTCCGCGCGAGCGTGCATGTTGGTGAGACCGTGATGGCCCGGCCGCTGGGCCTCCGCCGGATCGAAGCCACGGCCGTCGTCGATGATAGACAGGCGCAGCACATCGCGACGATCTTCGACGCTGACGGTGACCTTCGTGGCGCCGGCGTGGCGTGCCACGTTGCTCATGGCCTCCCGGGTCAGCTGGATGAGCTGCAGGCTCTCGTCGGGGTCCAGGGGTACGTCCGGGTCGCTGGCCAGCTCGACTTCGATGGGCGTGCTGCGCTCGAACTCGTCGGTCAGTGCCGTCAGGCCGGCGAGCAGGTCCACCGCGGTGCGCGCCTCGGGGTCCAGCCCCATGATGAAGTCGCGGATCTCCGCGATGGTGCCGTGGATCGTCTCGATGGCGTGGTCGATGCGTTCGACGGCCTGGTTCGCATCGATGGCGATGAGTTCCTCGGTGTCCTCGAGGACGAGGCTGACGGCGTAGAGCGACTGGATGGAGCCATCGTGGAGGTCCTGGGCGATGCGCTCGCGCTCCTGCAGGACGGCCAGCTGGCGCAATTCCTCGTGCATCCGTGCGTTGTGGATGGCCAGGCCCGCGTGCCGTGCGAACGACTCGACGAGGTGCGCATCGTCCTCGCTGAAGGGTTCGTCGCCGGCCTTGTCGGTGAGATAGAGATTGCCGATGACGCGGCCCTCGACGCGCACGGGGACGCCCAGGAAGCCGCGCATCACGGGATGGTGCGCCGGGAAGCCGGCGCGCGCGGGGTCGCTGGTGATGTCCGCGACGATGACGGGGCGGTCCTCGCGCATGGTCCGGCCCAGCAGGCCGTGGCCCTTGGGCGGGTGGCCGATCGCGCGGCGGGTCTCCTCGTTGATGCCGCTGGTGATGAAGCGCTCCAGCTCCCCGCGATCGTCAGGGATGCCGAGGGCGGCGTGCCCGGCGCTGACCAGGGGCCGGACGCTGTCGACGATGATCTGCAGGACGCGTTCCAGCGAGAGTTCCTGGGAGATGGCGACCGTGGCGGCATCCAGCGCCTCCAGGCGTCGCCGCGCCTCCTGGGCCGCGGCCGCCCACCGCTCGGCCTCCCGGATGGCGGCAGCCAGCTCCTCCCTGCTCGGTCCACCGTCGCCGGGCTCGGCGGGGTCGACGGGGCCACGCGCTCGAGCGTCGCTGGCGGGTACGATCTCCACCTGTCCAATCTAGCAGCCCGGTGATGACCAATGGCCCCCGCCCAGCCGCCCGACGGCCCTGCGCCCACCCGCCGGGGTGGATACCCTTCCGCCATGAGTGAGACGCCAGCCTCCGCGATGCCCGAGCCGTCCAGCGCCGCCGCTGTCAGCGATCCGGTGGCGCCGGCAGGGACGACCCAGCCGGGGGCCTCGGGCAGCGGCGATGTCCTCGTCCCATCGGCCCTGCTGGTCTCCTCGCGCCGCGGATTCCTGCGCGGGGCCCTCGCCGTGGCCGGTTCCACGGCTGCTGCGGCGGCCCTGGCGGCCTGCTCACCCGCGGCCGGCAGTGCCTGGTCGTACGCGCCCCTGCGGTCACTGACCGCGGCCGCAGCGGGACCGAGCGGGGAGCCCGCGACGTCCCCGGCAGCTGGCGCCAGCCCGGGCCCTGAGGGGTCGCCGGCCGGTCTTGAGCCCATCCCGGATGGCTGGACCGAGCACGACATGGCTGCCCGCGAGAAGGTCCGCCGTTTCGTCGGCAACCTGGCCGGCCCGCTGGGCCTGGCACCCTTCATCGGCGAGCCCACCGAGGACCCCGAGTTCACGAAGATGGTGCATGGCAACCAGCCGCTGGAGCCGACCGTCGACGGTGACACGAAGGTCTTCGACCTCACCATCGACAACATCTCGTGGCAGATCGACGCCATGAAGGAGCCGGTCGCGGCTCTCGGCTACAACAAGATGTGGCCCGGTCCGGTCATGCGGGTGGTCGAGGGCGACAAGGTCCGCATGCACTTCACCAACAACCTCGACGAGACGACCGGCGTGCACATGCACGGCATCGAATTCGATGACTTCCGCATGGACGGCATCCCCTTCCTCACCCAGCTGCCCATCGTGCCCGGACAGACCTTCACGTACGAGTTCGTCGCCCGGCCGTCCGGCTCGCACATGTACCACTCCCACCACAACGCCACCGACCAGGTGGCTCGGGGTCTGCTGGGTGCCCTCATCGTCGATCCCGCGGCCCCCGCCGAGCGATACGACCAGAAGTACGGCGTGACGCAGGAGTACGTCTTCATCCACAACGATTCGCTGGGCGGCTTCACCATCAATGGTCACGGCTTCCCGGCCACCGTGCCCATCGTCGCCAAGAAGGGCGAGCGCGTCCTCATCCGCTATCAGAACGAGGGCGTGATGATGCATCCGTGGCACACGCACGGCTTCCGCCAGTACGTCGTCGCCCGCGATGGCGCTCCGCTGGGGACGGCGGCCTTCTATGCAGACACACTCGGCGTGAACCCCGGGGAGCGCTACGACGTCATCGTCGCGGCAGATCGCGTAGGCGTGTGGGCGCTGCACTGCCACATCCTCCCGCACGTCGAGGGCCTGGACGGCATGTTCGGCATGGTCACTGCCCTCGTCGTGACCGAGTGACGCCCCGTCCGGCAGGAGGAGATCATGGGCTTCGGAGCGCTGCTGAGCGGTGACGAGCCGGCCGGCGTGCAGCCGTTCCAGACGATCCTCCTCGCGACGGACCTGACGGCGGCCTCGCGCGAAGCGACCGAGCGAGCCATCGACCTGGCACGACGCCTGGGCGCGAGGCTGCTCATCGTCAACGTCCTGGACAAGCGCCGGCTGGTCGGGGGCGGATCGCACGAGCGGATCGACCAGGCGCGCGCCGAGCGCGAGGCGCACCTCTCCAAGCTCGTCCGCGATGCCCGCACGGCCGGCGTGACCGCGGAGTTCCTGGTCTGGGACGGCGATCCGGGCGGCTCCATCGCCGCTGCCGCGGAGGCCGAGCAGGCCGACCTCGTGGTGGTCGGGACGCGAGGTCGCAGCGGTGCCGGCCGCATGTTCCTGGGATCCGTCTCTGACCACGTGGTACGCCATGCTGGCTGCCCCGTGCTCGTCGTGCGACCGTCCGGTCGCGCCCCCGATGGGGCCTAGCGAGGCGGCGGGGCGCGACACGAGCCCGCACTGGGCGGCGCTCGTCGGTGTGCTCGCGAGCGAGGGCACGCGGGCGCGCCCGCACTTCGCCCCGCTCGTCAGCATGGTGGTCGGGCTCTGCCTGGCGCTCATGCTGGCCGTCCCCGCGGCCAGCCCGGCGCGTGCCGACGGCGCGGCCCTGGATGTGCTTCTCGAGACGACGCAGCACTGGCTGGGCACGAATCACGTGCTGCTCAGCGTCTACGACGCCAGCGGTGCATCCCTGGCCGAACGGGGCATCCCCATCCGACTCGGATTCGTGGCCCCGGACGGCGAGATGCTCACGACTGAGCCGGTCATCGAGCGCTTCGCCTCGTACGGCCGGCAGGTCTACCACGTCGTCGCACCGTTCGACAAGCTGGGGCGCTGGTCCGTGCGCGTGCAGGCGGAGATCGATGGCGAGGCGGCGGACGGCGTCACGATCCTCGACGTGTCCGCGGATGACGGCACACCGGCCCTGGGGTCGCTGGTGCCTGCGGTGCGGACGCCGACGCTGATCGATGCGCACAGCCTGATGCACCACATCAGCTCCGACCCGGAGCCCTTGTCGGCGTTCTACCTGTGGTCGCTCGACGATGCTGTGGCGCAGGGACAGCCGACGGTCTTCGTCCTTGACTCATACGCCGCCCGACCCAACGCGGCGTGTGGCGGCGCGCTCGGACTGCTGCACGATGTCTTCATCGATTACCCGGGCCTCGTCGTCGTCCATGCAGAACCATGGCAGACGACGATGGACGAGGACGGCATGCTCCGACTCGATCCCCCGGGTGGCCCGGCGGTGTTGACCGACTACTCGACGGTTTGGGGCGTGAAGGAGCCGCCGTGGGTCTTCGTCATCGACGACGAGGGCCGCCTGGCGGCGAAGTTCTCCGGGGTCGTGGGCAGCGACGAGCTGCGAGCCGCGATCGCTGCCGTGACGCCGTGGCGACCACCAGCCTGAGCGCCCCTCCCGGGGCCGCGGTCATGCAGCTGCCACTCCGTCCGCGGCCGGCGCGGCGCGCAGCAGCGCCTCAGCCTCCGCGACTCGTCCCAGGACGGCGTCACGCAGCTGGTCCAGCCCGGCGCTGATGGCGCTCGTCGCCGTGCCGATGGTGGTCAGCTTCATCTTCAGGCCGCGCAGCGCCTCGAGCTCCGGGGCGATGCGCGCGAGGGCCTCACGAGCCGCCGCGGCGTCCACGCCAGCCGCCTCGGTCCGGACCGTGCTGGCCGCCACGAGTCGGGCAAGGCGCAGCGCCGCATCCAGGGCGGCCGGGTCCGGAGCCATCGGGTCGACGACGCAGTAGACGTCACCCATGCGGATATCGAACGGCGCGATGCCAGCCGGGGCGTGGGCGGCGCTGAAGACGACGAGCGCGACGGCAGCGTCGCGGTTGCGGCGCGCGTCGGCGAGCTCGTCCCGCATGGCGCGCCCGGAGATGGCCCGGTCCTTGCATTCGACCACGACCCGGGCAGTGGCGCCGCGCACCGTCTGGGGATCCAGCGTGATGACGAAGTCACCCTTGCGGGAGCGGAGCACGTCACCGGCGGCATCCGCGGTGCGCTCGAGCACATGGTCCGTGCCGCGCAGGGCGTCCACGAGCAGGTCCTCCACGACGGCCTCGAAGTCCGCACCCTTGGCCGTCGAGCGCTGCCGTTCGCTGGCCCGTGCGGTCGCCGCGGCCTCGATGCCCACCAGCCGCTCGTTGAGCTGCTCGAAGCCCCTGGCGACCTCCGTGCGGAACTGGTGCAGTGGCGACCCCAGGCGCGTGGGATCGAGCAGCTGGGCGAGACGCGAGGCGTCCCCGTCGAAGTAGCTGCCCAGCAGCAGGCGCAGGCGACCGATCGCCGAGTCGCGCCGATCCTCGTCGAAGAGGTCGCGGGTGAGCGTGCGCAGCTGGCCGCGGTCCCCCAGGAAGGTCTCCAGCGTCCGCGGCAGGCGACCGTCGCCAGCGGCGAAGTTGGCCCGAAGGATCTCGTCCACCTGGGAGGTGACGCGCTCGTTGAGCGCCTCAGTGCGACGCACCATGGCCTCGAACTCTCGACGCACCACATCCACGTCCAGGGAGGCTCCGGCGTCCTGGAGGGCCACCAGCCCGATGCGCAGGGCGCGGGCCACGAGCTCCGCGCGCTCATCCTCGGCGCGCGCTCGCAGGAAGGTGGCCAGGCCGGGGTCGACGAGCACGAGGGCATCGACGACGATGCGATCGCCGGCGAGGGTGACGTGCTCCCGGGCGCCGATGGTATCCGGCAGCGGGATGAGGGTGGCGGTGTCCATGTGGAGAGGCTGGCTGCCGTCCGTGCCAGCTCCGGTGGCACGGACGGCTACGCTTGCGGCATGCGCGTCCTCATCGCCCACGGAGCCTCGGGCAGCGCGGCCACCATGCGTGACCACGTCGATGGCCTGGCGGCGCCTGGGCATCCCGGCCACCGCCATCGACCTTCCGCTGCGCCGAGCGGAGGCAGCCGTGCCCGCCTACCGGGAGGCCGCCGACCAGGCCGCTCATGCAGAGACGGTCGTCTTCATCGGCGGCCAGTCCTATGGCGGTCGCGTGGCCAGTCTGCTGGCGGCCGAGGATGCCCGACCCTGGGCCGGTCTGGTCTGCTTCAGCTACCCGCTCCACCGGCCCGGCCGACCCGACTGGGAGGAGCGCACCGCGCACTGGCCGCGATTGCAGCTGCCCGTGCTGCTGCTCTCGGGTGAGTCCGATCCCTTCGCCCGCATCGACCTGCTCCGGTCGGCCTGCGCCGAACGCCTGCCCCGAGCGCGTCTCGTGACGTATCCGGGCGTGGGCCATGGCCTGCGACCCGTCCTGGGGGCGGCACTCGACGAGGTCGCGGCCTTCGTTCGCGAGGTGCTCGGGGAAGCCAGCCCAGCCTAGCGGGCGCTGTCCTCGGGCCCTGCCGTGGCCGGAACGCCTCGCTCGAGTGCGGCCGGCACCTGCAGCGTGGAGCCCACTGGCATGACCCGCACGGTCGTGCCCGGTGCCAGGCGTCGCACCAGCAGCGCGAACTGATGGGGAGGGTCGATGCGCGTGGACGGTCGCATCCAGCGCATGCCCACCGGATGGAGCGTGCCCCAGTGGATGGGCACCGCGTAGCGTGGGCGGATGGCGGCCACGGCGCGGGCCGCTCCGAAGGGGTCAAGGTGCTCGCTGGGCTTGGCCGTGGGGCCCCAACCCCAGACCGGCAGGAGCGCCAGGTCCAGGCCGATGTCGAGCTCCGCCAGGCCGGGGAACCAGGCCGTGTCCCCGGCGAAATAGTGCCGCTGCGAGCCTTCCACGACGTAGCCCAGCGCCCGGCGTGTGCCACCCATGGGTGGCCCGAAGCCGTGGTGTTCCGCGTGCACGGCCCGCACCTGGACGGCGCCTGCGGCCACCACATCGCCGACCTCGACCTCCGTGACGTCCGTGAAGCCGTGGCGGCGCAGGCCCGCACCCAGGCCACGTGGCGCGATGATCGGCGTGGATACGCCCAACAGGCGCAGGGAGCCGACATCGAGGTGATCCCAGTGCGAGTGTGAGATGAGCACGACATCCGCGCCACGCCAGCCCGACTCTTCCGCCGCGCCCCGCATGCGCACCAGCGGACCGACCCGGCCGCGCAGGATGGGATCGGTGAGGACGCGCACGCCGTCCATGTCGATGCTGAGCGTGGCGTGACCGAGGAAGGTCACCGTCGCTGGCGCAGGCGGCTCCATGGAGGCAGTATCGTCCAACGCGGGCCGCGGCATCGGGGCTACCATCGGGCCGTGCCCAGCCTGGACGCCATCCGCAGCGCACCCAAGGTCCTCCTGCACGACCACCTGGACGGTGGGCTGCGTCCGCAGACCGTGGTGGAGCTGGCCGACCAGATGGGCTATCGGGACCTGCCTACGCAAGACCCCGAGGAGTTGCGCGGCTGGTTCCGTTCCGGCGCCGACCGCAAGTCCCTCGAGCTGTACCTCGAGGGTTTCCGCCACACCGTGGCCGTCATGCAGACCCCGGAGACCATCGCTCGCGTCGCCGCCGAGTGTGCCCAGGACCTGGCGGCGGACGGCGTCGTCTACGCGGAGGTGCGATACGCGCCGGAGCTTTCCACGCAGCAGGGCCTCTCCCTTGACGCGGTCATGGAGGCCTGGCTCGACGGCTTCCGCCAGGGGGCCCGGGAGGCCGCCGCGGCGGGGCGGCCCATCGTCATCCGGGCCATCGTCACCGCCATGCGCCAGTTCGCCCGATCGGTCGAGATCGCGGAGCTCTCCGTGCGCTTCCGTGACCTGGGCGTGGTCGGCTTCGACATCGCTGGGCCGGAGGCTGGCTTCCCGCCCAGCCGCCACCTGGACGCCTTCCAGCTGATCCACCACGCCAACTTCCACGTCACCATCCACGCCGGCGAGGCCTTCGGGCTGCCCTCCATCTGGGAGGCCCTGCAGTGGTGCGGCGCAGAGCGGCTGGGCCATGGCGTGCGCATCGTCGATGACATCGAGGTGGGCCCTGGCGGCGAGATCACGATGGGGCGCCTGGCCCAGTACGTCCGCGACGTGCGCGTCCCGCTGGAGATGTGTCCCACGTCCAACGTCCACACCGGGGCCGTGCCGACCATCGAGGCCCACCCCATCGACCTGCTGCGTCGCCTGCGCTTCCGGGTCACCGTCAACACCGACAATCGCCTCATGAGCGGCGTCACGCTCAGCGATGAGTTCCTGGCGCTGCAACGGACCTTCGGGTTCGGCCTTGACGAGATGCAGTGGCTCTCCACCAACGCGATGAAGTCATCCTTCCTGGCCTTCGACGAGCGACTGCGGCTCATCAATGGCGTGATCAAGCCCGGCTACGAACGGCTCATGGCTGAAGAACAGGCCAAGTCCCCGACGCTGGTCTGAAGCAGGCCGCACGGGCGGCCAGATCCGCCGCGCACCGAGGTGGCTTCCGGCACCCGTCCTCACGCGCTCCCCGGCTCGGCCGCTTCAGGCGGCCAGGTCCAGCACATCGCGAGGCTCCTCCACGAGGGCCACGATCGTGCCACAGGCCCCGCAGGTGAAGTCCGCCTCGTCGAGCAGGCGGACAAGGGCGAGCAGGGCGTCCTCTGCGCACCAGGGGCAGGTCACGGCGATCATGTCGTGCTCCTTCAGCGATCGACCGGCTCCCTGATCGGCCGGATGCCGGCAGCCTGGAGGACCGCCGTGCCAGCTTCGGTGGCACAGGGCGTGGGCGGGCCGAGGGCACGGCGCGCAGCGCGATGGGACGCGGCAGCCGGCCAGGGCCCCAGCGGGTGCCGCGGCATGCGCCCGGGACGACGAAGAGCCCGGCGAGGCCTCCTACGAAGGATCCGAGGTGACTGGCGGACCAGCCTCTCCGGTTCCGACTCGATGGCCCCTCCGGGCTGGTGCAGACTCTAGGGCAGAGCCCGCGACGGTCGCAAGGGAGTTATCCACGATCTCAGCGGGCCTGGCGGGCGATCTGTCCACGATCGATCCACAACGGCCATGCCAGCCACCTGCCGCCGGGCCACCCGTGATCGCGGCCCTGTGCATCAGCGGGCCGTCTGGCCGATGATGCGCCCCATGATCCCGCGATCCCATGGTCCTCGCGCTGTCCGCTGGCAGGTGGCTGGTGCCATCGCGCTCGCGCTGTTCATGAGCGGGCTGCCTGTCGCCCCGGCCGCGCTCGGCCAACCGGACGCGTCCAGCGCGCCAGCGCTGGATGAGGAGCGCATCGACGAGGCCCTGCGCATCCTGGCCGAGCACTTCGTGGACCGGGATGCCCTCGACGCTGAAGCCCTGACCGAGGGCGCCATCCGGGGCATCACGGATGCCCTCGGCGATGAAGGCCACACGGAGTTCCTGACGGCCGAGGAGTACGCCGCTGAGCGGGAGGTCCTCGACGGGCGCGTGCTGGGTATCGGCGTCCTGCTCGACGAACGGTCCCGCGACCACGAGGTCATCGGGGTCGTGGATGGCTCGCCGGCCGACCGCGCCGGCCTGCGCAGCGGTGACATCATCGTGAGCATCGACGGCCAGGAGACGTCCCGGCTGCGACTCGACGACCTTGCCGCCATGGTGCGCGGGGCACCGGGGACGAGCATCAGCATCGGCGTCGAGCGACCCGGGGAACCGTCGCGCCTCCAGTTCGACATCGTCCGTGACAGCGTCGCCATCGACCCGGCGAGCTGGGCCCGTGTGCCCGGCAGCGACGTGGCCGTCGTTCGCATCGTGCAGTTCTCGACGGGCGCCGCCGCCCGCGTCCGCGAGGTCGTGGAGGCGGCCCTGGCCGATGGCACCGGGGGTATCGTCCTGGACCTGCGCGGCAACCCAGGAGGGCTGGTGGCCGAGGCGCTGGATGTCGCGGCGGCCTTTCGCGACGGTGGCGTGGCGTACCAGGAGGTCTCCCGGGACGGCGTCGTGCGCAAGGTCCGGATCCCGGCTGGGCGCACCGTGGCCGCCGAGGTCCCCATCGTGGTGCTGGTCGACTTCGGGACGGCCAGCAGTGCGGAGATCCTGGCTGCGGGGCTGCGCGACAACGATCGGGCGGTGCTCGTCGGGGAGCCGACCTTCGGCACCGGCACGATCGTCAACACCTTCGCGCTGTCCGATGGATCCGCCCTCAACGTCGGCGTCAGCGCCTGGCGAACGCCGGCGGGCCTTGACGTCTCGCGGGAGGGCCTGGTCCCCGACTACGAGGTCGAGTCGGTGGTCGGCGCCTCGCCCCTGCGGCCCGCGGACCTCGCCGATCTGAGTCCGCAGGCGTTCGCCAGCAGCGATGACCTCGCGCTGCGCCGGGCGGTCGGCCTCCTGGAGCCGCTGGCGGCGTCCTGATCCGGGCGCGGCGGGACCATCGTCCTGTTGCGCTGACGCACCGTGCATGGGCACCCTGCCGGGGACGTGACGCACCGACCCCCAGACGCCCTGGCACCCCCGCTCGGGTCGGCAGTGTGCCGCCGCCCCGGCACCATCCTGCTGCCGTGCCTCTGGCTGGTCATCGCCGGCGTGCTCATGGCTGGCTTGCTGGGACCGGCGCCGACCGGCGTGGCGGGCGCGGACGCGCCATCACGCCGCGATCAGGCCAGCTTCATGTGGGCCATGGCCGGCCAGGAGTCGGGCTGGGACTACTTCGCGCGCAACGAGAGCTCGGGCGCCTTCGGTCGCTACCAGATCATGCCCTCGAACTGGCCCACGTGGGCGGGACGCTACCTGGGTGATCCCCGCGCCGACCAGACGCCCTACAACCAGGAGCGCGTGGCGACGGGCAAGATCCGCGACCTCTACCGCTGGCTGGGCTCGTGGAAGCGCGTGGCCTACTGGTGGCTGACCGGCAGCTCGGATCCCAGGGAACGACGCTGGTCGGCCTACGCCCGCGGCTACGTGGACAACATCATGCGGCTGCGCCACAAGGCGCCGGCTGGCGCCGGCAGGCTGCCCATCCGAACGAGCTCGGTGGCAACGCGTGGCGACTGGCGGGTGGCCGCTGCCGACCAGCGGCTGCGCAGCACCCCGGGAGGCCGGCCCTGGTCAAGGGGTGGCACGGTTCGCGATGGCCAGGTGGTCCAGGTCCGGCACAAGGCGGTCGCCCGCCGCGGCGTGCGCTGGGTGAAGGTCGTGACACGGGACGGCCGCCTGGGCTGGCTGCCCCAACCGCGCACGGTGCCGGCCCACCGGCCGCCGCAGGCCGCGCGCTGGAAGGACGTGACCCAGCGTGCTCCGCGGGACGACGCCAGCGACCGGCGGCTGGCTCATCCACGCCCGCGCTGAGGGGCAGGCCCGGCTTCAGCTGACCTCGACGACGCGGTAGCGCACCGAGGACGCCGGCGTGACCACCAGCACCTCGTCGCCGACGGCGTGGCCGAGCAGGGCGCGCCCGACCGGTGAGGCTGCGCTGATGCGACCCGTGGTCGGGTCCGACTCCGTGCTGCCCACGATGATGAGCTCACCGGGATGGCCATCGGTCTCGAAGCGCACCCGGGAGCCCAGGCCGATGGTGGCACGCCCCTGGGCCGCGGGGCTGATGACGGCGGCCGTACGCAGGCGGCGCTCCAGCTCCTGGATGCGCCCCTCGAGGAAGGATTGCTCGTTGCGGGCAGCCTCGTAGTCGGCGTTCTCGCGCAGGTCACCCAGCTCGCGGGCGTTCTTGATGCGCTCCACGACCTGCGGGCGCTCCTCCGTTCGCAGCCTCTCGAGTTCCTCCTGCAGCGACGCCAGCCCTTCGGCGGTGAGGTGGGTGGGCGTCTCGCGCGGCGGTGTGCCGCGGGACGCGCTCGGTGACGCGGCCGTCCGTGCCGTTCGCGGCGCCCGCGCCGGCGCCGACGTCGACGACGAAGGCCGGCGGCGCATGGTCGTCGATCGGTCGGAGCGCGCGACCGCGCTGGGCCGCTCTGGCGTGGCATCGACCGCCCGCAGGGCGTTGCTGATGCCAGTCGCCTTGGCGAACCCGGAGGGGGATTCGAGGTTGGCCCAGGGCAGCACGGCCGCGCCGCCCAGGCGATCTCGCACGGCGTCCGACACGGCTGCATCGAAGGCGGCCAGGAGGGCGTCCTCGTACTCCTCCGGGGCCCCGGTCCGGGCCCACCAGAGTCGCACACGGGGGAGGTCGGCCAGGGTCTTGAGCCAGTGACCACCCGGGTGCGGCCGCCTGTCGCCCAGCTCGGTCGCGTAGAGGGCCCTGACACGGGCCGCCAGGCTCTTGCTGGTCCGGCCGACGTAGAGGATCGACTGCTCTGCCACCCAGGTGGCCGCCAGGCGACTGGCGAGGGCGGCCGCGGCGGGATGCTCACCGTCGAGCCGCAGCTCCGGCACGCGTTCCAGCCAGCGACGCACGGCGGCATGGTCGATGGGCGCGCTGGCCGACGGCGCGGGGGTCTCGACGACGAAGATCCCGGCCGACTGGCAGGTCGGCAGGGATCCCCAGAGGGCGGGGCCGTCGACATCGAGACCGACGGAGCGCATGAGGGCGGCGGCAGCCGCAGGAGCATGGGACATGACGCAAGAGTGACATACCGGCGGCGGCTAGACTGGCAGCCCATAGGAGCAGCCGGAGGAGCGACCGTGACCGTGCCAGGACGCGCGCCAGGGGAGGTGCGCGACGTGCTGTACCGTGCCGAGGCTGCGGCCCGGGCGGAGCGCGTGCAGGGGGTGCGCTACGCGCTCTCCATCGACCTGGACGGCGGGCGCCAGACCTACCGCGGGCGGACCGTCGTCCAGCTGCGCCTGCAGCCGGACCCGGCGCCGCTCTTCCTCGACTTCAGCGGCTCGGTGTCACGCGTGACGGTGGACGGCACGCCCATGGCCGTCGACCACCGCGACCACCGTCTCTGGCTGCCCGGCGAGGTCCTCGGCGCAGAGGCTCGCCTGGAGGTCGAGTACGAGAACGACTTCGACACCAGCGGCGATGGCTTCCATCGGTTCGTCGACCCGGAGGACGGTGAGACCTACCTCTATACGAACTTCGAACCCTTCTCGGCCCACCGACTCTTCCCCTGCTTCGACCAGCCGGACATCAAGGCGACCTACGCGCTCGACGTCGTCGCGCCGGCGGGCTGGGCGGTCATCTCGGCCATGGCCGCCAGCGGCGTGGAGGACATGCCCGACGGGCGGCGCCATCACCGCTTCCCGGCCACGCCCCCCTTCGCCACGTACCTTCTGGCGCTCATCGCCGGTCCATGGGAGCACGTCTCCGGGCGCCACGGGGATATCGCCCTGGGTGTCTACGGGCGGCGCTCCATGCGTCGAGAGCTGGAGCGCTCCGCTGATGAGATCATGACGGTCACCGGCCAGGGGCTCGACTGTTACGCCGGACTCTTCGGGCGACCCTACGCCTTCGGCAAGTACGACCAGCTCTTCGTGCCGGAGTTCAACTCGGGGGCCATGGAGAACGTGGGCGCCGTCACCTTCCGCGACGATCTGCTGTTCCGCGACCCGCCCACCTACGCGGAGCGCCTGACGCGCGGCGAGGTCGTCCTGCACGAGCTCGCCCACATGTGGTTCGGCGACCTCGTGACGATGCGCTGGTGGGACGATCTCTGGCTCAACGAGACCTTCGCCACGTACCTGTCGTACCGGGCCCTCGCGGATGCCACGGCCTTCACCGACGCCTGGCAGGTCTTCAATGGCGACATGCGCCCGGCCGCGCATCGCCAGGATCAGCTGTCCACGACGCACCCCGTGGCGGCCGACGTGGAGCACACGGACATGGCCGTCGCGAACTTCGACGCCATCACCTACGAGAAGGGTGCTGCCGTCATCAAGCAGCTGGTGGCCACCATCGGCGACCCGGCCTTCCGTGATGGGCTGCGAACGTATATCGAGCGCCACGCCTGGGGCAACGCCACCCTGGCCGACTTCCTGGCGGCGCTGGGCGAGGCTGCCGGGACGCCCCTCGATGCCTGGGCTCGAGACTGGCTTCGGTCGCCGTCGCTGAACACCATCTCCGTGCGCTGGAGCTCCGCGGACGGGGCGGTCACCGCCCTCGAGCTGCGCCAGTCCGCGCCGCCCCAGCATCCCACGCTGCGGCCGCACAGCCTGGAGGTGGCGCTCGTCGTGCCCACGGAGCAGGACAGCGGCCTGCGCGTGATCGGTGTCCCGGCTCGCATCGACGGTGCGTCACAGCGGGTGCCGGCAGCCGTCGGCCAGCCACACCCGGTCTTCGTCCATCCCGACCACGGTGACCATGACTACGCGCTGGTGAGCCTTGACCCGGTGTCGCTGGCCTTCGCCCTGGAGCGCCTGCCCGAGCTGCCGGAGGCGATGATGCGGCAGCAGACCTGGTCGACGCTCTTCGACATGGTGCGCGCCGCGGGACTGCCGCCACTCGACTACCTGGCCGCGGTGCGCCGCTTCGGCCCGCTGGAGGTCGACCGAGCGCTGCTCGGGGCGGTGCTCGAGCGAGCCTGGGTGACCCAGCAGCGCTACCTCACGGATGCCGAGCGCGACCTGGTCTCGCCGACGCTCGTGGAGACGGCGCTGGAGGCCCTTGCGGGCAGCGCCGAGGACCTGCGCCTGATCTGGGCGCGCGCCGCGATCGCCTTCGCGAGCGGCCCGTCGGACGTCGAGCTCTTGCTCGAGCGGCTGGACGATGGGCGGCTCCGGGAGGCGTCGGTGGTCGACCAGGAGATGCGCTGGGCGATGGCCGTCAAGGCGGTGGCGCACGGCCTGCCCGGTGCCGACGACCGGCTCGCCCGCGAGGCGGGACGCGACGGCTCCGACCGCGGACGGCGGGCGCTCCTGCGCGCCGAGGCCAGCCGACCCGATGCGGCCGCCAAGGTCGCGGCCTGGGAGCGCATCAACGGCGCTGGCTACGGGTCCGACTACCTCACGCGGGCCGCCATCGCAGGCTTCCGCTGGCTGCACCAGCGCGAGCTCCTGCGACCCTTTCGCGAGCCCTTCTACGCGCGGCTCGTGGAGGTCTACACGAAGCGTGACCATGCCTTCGCGGGCGCGTACTTGCGCGGCCTGGCGCCCGACCGCTGGGCGGAGCCGGACGAGCTGGCGCGCATGCGGTCCGTGAGGGCGGGCCTGGTGGGCGCCCCGGCCATCCTTGTGCGCCATCTCGATGAAGCTGCCGACGATCTCGATCGCGACATCCGCGTGCGCGCCGCCGCAGCGGCCCGCACGGTCGCCGGATCGCTGACAGCGGCGGCCAGCCCCTAGCGTCGTCGCCGCCTCGCTGACGGCGCCTCGCGGACGGTCACCTCGGCGTTACGGACATGGCCCGGGCGCGGGCCGGGGGTCAGCGCCGCGGGCGGCGCCCCGCGGACGGACCAGAGGTGCTGCTCCTCCCGCGGCCACTGCGTACGGACGGTGTCGGTCGTGCTGCGGGATCGACCTCGAAGCCGCGCACCTGGCGCACGGGCAGGTCGCGCTTGAGCAGCCGATTGATGCCGCGCAGGTCGTCCTCCTCGTCGATGGAGACGAGCGAGATGGCCAAGCCTTCGATACCGGCCCGTCCCGTGCGCCCGATGCGATGGACATAGTCCTCGGGGTCGCGCGGGATCTCGAAGTTGACGACGACCGGCAGGGCCTCGATGTCCAGGCCACGGGCGGCCACGTCGGTGGCCACGAGGACGCGGACCTCACCGTCCTTGAATTGCGCCAGGGCACGCTCACGCTCGGGCTGGCTGCGATCGCCATGGATGGCCGTGGCGGCCACCCCGTCGCGGTCCAGCTGGGAGGCCAGTCGGCGCGTCATCTGCTTGGTGCGCGTGAAGACGAGGACCTGGTGGAGATCCCGCGAGCGCACCAGGTAGGCCAGCAGCTCGCGCTTGCGATCGGCGTCCACGAGGTAGGCCACCTGCTCGACCAGCTCGGCGGCGGAGACCGTGGGCGCCACGTCCACCGAGACGGGGTCGTGCAGGAATGCCCCTGCCAGCGAGCGGATGTCGGCGTTCAGGGTGGCGGAGAACAGGAGGTTCTGGCGGCGCGCCGGCAACAGGGCGAGGATGCGTCGGATGTCATCGATGAAGCCCATGTCGAGCATGCGGTCGGCCTCATCGAGGACGAGGATCTCCACCTGGCCCAGGTTGAGGGTGCGGCTGCCGGCGTGGTCGAGCAGCCGACCCGGGGTGGCCACGACGATCTCGACGCCGGCCTGCAGGTCGCGCTCCTGGGGACCCATGGGCACGCCGCCATAGACCACGGTCGAGCGGAGGCTGACGTGCCGGCCGTAGGCTTTGAAGGCGTCGTGGATCTGCACGGCCAGCTCTCGCGTCGGGGTCACCACCAGCACGCGGATGGGGTGCCGCGCCGGAGAGAATGACGTGTTGGCGTGGACCTTGAGCCGCTGCAGGATGGGCAGCGCGAAGGCGGCCGTCTTGCCGGTGCCGGTCTGGGCGCGGGCCATGAGGTCGCGTCCGGCCAGGACGATGGGGATGGCCTGTTCCTGGATGGGCGTGGGCTCCGTGTAGCCCTCATCTGCCACGGCGCGCAGGACCTCAGCGCCCAGCTCCAGATCTTCGAATGTCATGCGGAACCTCTGGGTCTGTGCCGCCCACCCCGCAGGGCCAGGTCCAGGGCTGACACATTCGATTGGCGCACGCAGCGCAGGGCACCGACCCAGGGGTGCCATCCCAGCGATCCTCGAGCGCGCCGAGGCGCGTTGGTGGGCAGTGTAGTCGCTGAGCCCCGCGAGGATGGCGCGAGCTGCGTGCGCCGCCGCTCGATGGAAGTGGCGACGGATGTCGCGCGGCGCGTCAGCGAGGCCCGCTGCTGTCGGGGTGCAGGCGAAAGGCGGGGCCGCCACCGAGTCGCTCGGCCGGCGTGCCGTACTTCAGGATGAGCTCGCGCACCGCGCCGTGTGCCTCGGCACCCGAGAGGGGCACGGCCAGGTAGACCATGGTGGAGCCGCCCATCTCCACGTGGCAGCGGGCCTCTGCCAGGAGGTTGCGGGCCCAGTGCGTGTCCTCGCTGCTGGCGGCCACGAGCAGCGTGCCCACAGGCTCCCTGACGAAGCCGATCGTGACGCCGCGCGGCTGGCCGCTGAGCCGGCCGCGCGTCTGCAGGCGGATGGCGCCGCCGGCCGCCACCATGGCAGCCTCCAGGGGTGACTCGTGGCGCGTGGACGGGTCGCCTGTCACGGGCGCCAGGTCAGTTCGCTCGTGTCGGGGTGGTCTCGGGAGCCAGCCGCACGCGGCGGTGCAGGCCGCAGATGGGGCAGGTGGCCCGGGTGCCGGAGGCATCCGGGATGAGCAGAGTGGTGCAGCCATTCGTGCTGCAGAAGAGGCGCTGGGCCGCGGCGCGCCTGAGGCGCCGCTGCGCCTGGCTGCGCTGGCTCAGCGCGCCGGGTGCATGGAGTGTGCGGGAGAGCATGTCGTCCTTTCAGCCTGCCGGCGCGGCCGAGGTGGCCGGCGCAGGCGGATCCGTGATGCCGCTCATGACGACCCGGAAGAGCGGTGCATCGTGTGGGCTCGCGCCAGCGGGAGCCGCGATCAAGGCGGCTCGGACCGCGCGCAAGTCGGGGTCGTTGTTGCGCAGCATAGCGCATCGACGCCGGGAACGCCACGGACGAAGGTCAGGGTACCCTTCGCCCATGAAGCTGCGCCCACCCGACAGCCTGCCCTTCAGCGGCGACCCGGATGCCGACCGACTCATCGCCCGTGATCCGCTGGCACTGCTCATCGGCTTCCTGCTCGATCAGCAGGTGACCGTCCAGAAGGCCTTCGCAGGTCCGCTGGAGCTGCAGCGCCGCGTGGGCAGCCTGGAGGCAGCCACCCTGGCGGCCATGGATCCGTCGGACCTGCTGCCGGCCTTCCGCACACCGCCGGCCCTGCATCGCTACCCGGCGGACATGGCGCGCCGCACCCAGGCGCTGTGCGCGACCGTGACGATGGACTACGGCGGCGACGCTTCACGCATCTGGACGGAGGCGTCGGACGGGCCGGAGCTGCGCCAGCGCCTCCTGGACCTGCCGGGCATCGGCGGGACCAAGGCGGCCACGATCATGGCCATCCTGGCGCGGCGATATGGGCTCCGGCTGCCCGGCCTGGAGGCACTGCTGCCCAGCGGGCCCAGCCTGGCCGACGTCGACTCCGCGGAGGCGCTGGCGGCGTACCAGGCCCAGAAGCGAGCCCGCCGACAGGCCATGCGCGCGGGCCCGGCAGCGCCGGCGGACTGACCGCGGCGGCCCCGCTCCGCTCCGGTCCCGGCAGGCCGCCCTTCAGGCGCCGGCGACCCGCCGCAGCGCGGCGTGCAGCGCCCGCGCGGCATCGCCTGGGCGTCCCTCACCGACCGCCGCGCCATCGAGCCAGACGATGGGCATGAGCTCCCGCACCGACGAGGAGGTGAAGGCCTCCTCGGCATCGGCGAGGTGCGCCAGCGGGTACCAGCCTTCCGCGGTCTCGTAGCCGGCCTCGGCGGCCAGACGCAGGACCCAGGCACGCGTCACACCGGCCAGGATGCCCAGGTCCAGGGCCGGCGTGTGCAGTGTCCGCCCGTGTCGCCACCAGACGTTGGTCGTGGGCCCCTCGAGGACCGTCCCGTCGGCGGCCAGGAAGATGGCGTCACCGGCGCCGCGCCGTTCCGCTTCCTCGTGGGCAGCCATGTTGACCGCGTACGAGGTGGACTTCACGCCCGTCAGGAGCCACGGCGCATCCTGGCGGGCCCGCGGGTCGGTGCCCAGGCTCAGCGAGATGGCGGCGATGCCCGTGGCCCGCAGCTGGTCGAGATCCGCGGGCAGGGCACCGACGAGTGCCAGTGTCACGGCATGGCCACCCTCGCGACCGCCGGTCACCGTCAGGCGCAGCGTGCAATCCGGCTGGCCGCCGGCGGCGATGGCCTGCATGGCCGCGTGCTCGACGGCCGCGGTGTCGGGAACCTCCAGGTGCAAGCGCGATGCCGAACGGGCCAGGCGTTCGAGGTGCTCGGCCATGGCGAACGGCCGCCCAGCGTAGACCCGCAGCGTCTCGAAGGCGGCCAGACCGCGCAGCAGGCCCCGGTCGTCGGCGTGGATGACGGGCTCGCCGGGGTCCACGATGCCGCGCCCGAGGATGGCCAGGGCGAGCGGACGGGCGGCTGGCTTCACGCTGCCGTCGCCTCCCGTGAGGCGCGTTCCAGGGCGTCCAGGAGCGGTCGAGCCTTGGTCCATGATTCCTCCACTTCACTGTCGGGGTCCGAGTCCCACACCACGCCGCCACCCACCCAGAGGTGCAGGTGTCCCTCGCTGATGGCGAACGTCCGGATGGTGAGGGCAAGCTCGAAGTCGCCATTGGGCCAGACGGTCCCCATGGCACCCATGGCGGCGCCCCGGCCGACCGGCTCGAGGCGGGCGATGTGGTCGATGGCGGCGACCTTGGGGGCACCCGTCACGGAGCCGCCCGGGAACATCGCCGCCAGGGCCCGGGCCAGGCCGACGTCCTCACGCAGGGTGCCCTCCACGCTGGAGACGAGGTGCTCCACGCCGACCATCGGGCGCACGCGCATGAGCTCCGGCCAGCGCACGCTGCCGGGCATGCAGATGACGCCGAGGTCGTTGCGTTCGAGGTCCACGATCATGACGTGCTCCGCCGCATCCTTCGCCGAGGAGCGCAGCTCCGCGCCCGAGCCGCGCGGGCGCGTTCCCTTGATGGGCATCGTCCGGACGTGTCGACCTCGACGGGCCAGGAAGAGCTCCGGGGAGGCGGACACGATCGCCCAGCCGGCACCGATGAAGGGTCGGCCATGCAGCGGCCGGAAGGGCGCGAAGGCACCCGCCAGGCCAGCCGCGACCGTCGCGAGCTCACCGTTCACCGGCGCATGGAGGTGCTGGACGAGGTTCACCTGGTAGACCTCGCCGGCGGCGATAGCCTCGCGGGCCTGGCGCACGGCCGCGGCGTAGCCGGCAGCCGACCAGGTCGTCTGCCATTCCCCCACACGCCAGGGTCCGCGCGGCGCCGGGTCATCCGCGATGGCGGCGGAGCGGATGCGGCAGGCGGCGAGGGGCAGAGCGGCCGGCTCCGGTGGCCCCGCATCCGCGATGCGACGGAGGGCTGCCGAGAGGCCGTAGCCGAGGTAGAGGTCGGCGCAGCGGCCCTGGTCCGCTTGGGCGTCCGCGCCGAAGAAGCCGGCCGCACGCAGGTACGACTCCAGCCGTTCGAAGGCCCCGGCCGGCTCGCGGATCTCCAGGAGATCGTGGTCGCCGGGATCGCTCACCATGGGTCGGGGTTCGGCTGGCCGGGCGGTGGGTGGAAGCTCACGACGACGTGCCACGGTGCCCCTGCCGGCTCCACGGCACGCAGGTCGAAGGCGCCCGGAAAGCGATGCCGCAGGGCGACCCGCAGGTCGGCCAGGGTGCGCTCCAGAAGCGCCACGTCCGCCACTGCCAGGGCAAGCTCCCGCAGCTCCGTGGCGGGCCGGAAGCGGCCCCGCACGAGGATGGCCTCGAAGCCGTCCGCGTGCCAGGCGATGCGCAGGGAGCCGTCGTGCTCGAGCATGGCCACCATGGTAGGCGGCGCGGGGCGCTGCCGAGTCGGACGTCACGGGCTGGCTCACCCCCGGCCCGCCGTCTATGCTGCGCGCATGTTCGACGAACGTCCCGACATCCAGGCGCGCCTCGAAGAGGAGATGGTCGTCTGGATGACCACCGTCAACGCCGCCGGCCAGCCGCAGACCTCGCCGGTCTGGTTCCTCGTCCAGGGCGAGTGCATCGTCGTGTACTCGTTGGCGCAGACGCCGCGCACGCGCAACATCGCCGCCAACCCGCGCGTGTCGCTCAACCTGAACGCCACGCCGAGCGGTGGGGAGGTCGTCGTCATCGAGGGACGCGCGCACGTCGCGGAGGACGGACCGCCCGCCGACGAGGACCTCGACTACGTGGCCAAGTACCAGCTGGCCATGGAGGACCTGGAAACGACGCCTGAAAGCTTCGCCGCCGACTACCCCGTGCGCATCCATATCGTGCCGACGCGCCTGCGGGCCTCCTGACCGCCGCGCTCGCAGCTGACCGACGCCCTCGCCTCCGTGGTCAGTGGATGGGTCCGCGGTCCCGACCCGGCTCGGAGCCCCGGTCGCGCAGGAACCGCTCGATGTCGCCGATGAGCTCGTCGCCGGACGGCAGGCGGGCCTCGTCCACCATGTCCTCCAGGCGGCTCACGTACGCCTTCGTCGAATCGTCTGCGCTGGTGGCAGCGTCGAGTCGGCCGTGGATGCTGCGCGCTTCCAGCTCCAGGACGGCCGTGGTCAGGGATTCCCCGATGTGCCGTTCGGCAGCACGGACGAGCGCCACGGCGGCGGCGGGGTACTCCCCGGACACGTAGTGCGGCACCTGGGCGAAGTAGCCGAGGGCGGGGATGCCAGCCGCTGCCATGGCCATGTCGATGACGGAGGCCGCGGCCGCAGGCACGCTCATGGAGCCCGTCGGGCCCGGCTCCACACCGCCCAGCAAGAGGCCGGCCTGCGACTCGATGCCCAGCACGGGCACCGGGCGCGTGTGCGGCACAGCCGCCGGGATGGAGCCCAGCGTCAGCCACTCGGTGACGCCCAGGTCATCGGCCAGGTGCACCAGATCGTCGGAAAGCGCTCGCCAGCGGTAGTCGGGCTCCGGACCGCTGAGCACGAGGACATCGCGTCGCGCGAAGGCGCGATGGGCGACAGAGAGCGCCGGCCACTCCAGCTCCGCGGGTCGACCGTCGACGATGCGCAGCGTGGGTCGTCGCGAGCGGTAGTCGTAGAGGCCGTCGTTCTCCAGCTCGACGATGGGGGCACCACCTTCGGCGATGAGCGCCGCCGCGCGCGTGGCTGCCGAGCCGGCGTCCACCCAGGCGTCGAGGGCGACGATCATCAGCGGATCATGCAGGTCGGTGTGGTCGAGGATGCGATAGATGCTCACGGCCAACAGGATATGGCAGACGCCGCGGAGACCGGCTCAGCGCGGCCTGGTGCGCTGCCGGACGCGGGCCAGCGCGCCGTCCCAGCCGGCGTCGAAGGGTCGACCGGGCTCGTCGAGGTCCACGACCACGGGGGCGTGGTCCGAGGGCGTGGGCGGGCCCTTGCGGGCCTCGCGGTCGATCTCGGCCCAGACGACGCGTTCGGCCAGCGGCCGGCTGCCGTACAGCAGGTCGATGCGCATCCCCTCGTTGCGGTGGAACATGCCGGCCCGGTAGTCGTACCAGCTGAAGCGGTCGACGGACGGCTGCAGCTGCCGATAGAGGTCCACCAGGCCCCAGTCGCGCAGGCAGGCCAGGGCGGTGCGCTCCGGCTCGGAGACATGGGTGCTGCCATGCGCTCGCGCCGCATCCCAGACGTCGTCGTCGGTGGGCGTCACGTTGAGGTCTCCACCGAGCACGATGGCATCCTGTGGGCTGGCCGTGGCCTCCAGCCAGCGCGCCAGGCGCTCGAACCAGCGCAGCTTGCCCGCGTACCAGGGCGATCCGACGAGTCGGCCGTTGGGGGCGTAGAGGCTGACGACGCGGATACCGCCGGCCACTGCGCTGAGCATGCGGGCCTCGCTGAACGGATCGAAGGTCTCCCCGTCGGCCGTCGGGCTGGCACCCTGGGGTCCCACGGGCCCGTCGCCGAAGTTCGTGACCACCGGCCCCACCAGCCCCACGCGACTGGCGATGGCGACGCCGTTCCAGCGACCTTCGCCGTGGTGCACGAGGTCGTAGCCGAGCATGCGGAAGGCCATCTGCGGCGCGTCGTCATCGGCCAGCTTGGTCTCCTGCAGGAGCAGGATGTCCGGCTCCGCCCGTTCCAGCCAGCGCTGCACGGCCTCCAGCCGCGCGTTCAGGGAGTTGACGTTCCAGGTCGCGATGCGCATCTTCGCCCGAGCGTAGCCGCTCTCCGTACGGCCTGCTGCCCGTCGTGACGCGTCACACGGCGGCGCCCCGCGCGATGCGCGGGGCGCCTGTCTGGCCGGCCGTTCGCCGGATCAGCTGCAGCCGCTCGTGGCGCCGCAGTTGAGACACTTGTAGCAGCTGCCGTTGCGCACCATGATGCTGCCGCAGTCCATGCACGACGGCGAGTCCGCGCTCACGGCGAAGGCCACGCGCGGGCCGGCTCCAAGCGAGCCGGCGCGGGCGACCGTGGGGGCAGGCGTCACCGAAGCTCCCCCGGCCGGTGCCTGCGGCTCGCTGTCGTCGGTGAACGGCGGCGGCCACGAACGGCGGCGGCACATCGCCCTCGTCGTCGATCGGTGCCGCCAGGGATGAGCCGACCACAGCCTGGCTGGGCCCGCCGGCGACGACCACGCCACCCATGATGCCCAGCGCATCCCGGTCCTCCTTGGAGAGGAAGCGGCTGCCCATCCAGCGGAAGATGTAGTCCACCGTGGACTTGGCGATGGGGATCTCCGCGTTGCCCGTGAAACCGGACGGCTCGAAGCGGACATGTCCGAACTTGCTGACGAGGTCATGCAGCGGCACGCCGTACTGCAGGGCGATGGAGGTCATCGTGGCCAGCGTGTCCATCAGGCCGCTGACCGTGGAGCCCTCCTTGGCCATCTTGAGGAAGATCTCACCAGGCGTGCCATCCGGGTAGAGGCCCACCGTGATGTAGCCCTCGTGGCCGGCCACCTGGAACTTGTGCGTGACGGCGCGCCGTTCGTCCGGCAGGCGGCGCCGGTATGGCTTGGGCTCCCCAGTGAGCTCGAGCCCCGGCGCCGCGCCTGCCGCGGGGGTGGTCGTGTCAGGATCGACGGCCTTCTTCTTGCCGGTGGAGAGGGGCTGGCTGCGCTTCGATCCGTCGCGGTAGATGGCGATGGCCTTGAGACCCAGCTTCCAGCCCTGGAGGTAGACGTCCTCGATGTCCTCGGTCGTGGCGCTCTCGGGCATGTTGACGGTCTTGCTGATGGCGCCCGAGAGGAAGGGCTGCGTGGCGCCCATCATGCGCAGGTGCCCCATGTGGTTGATGGAGCGCTCGCCGTTGACGGGCTTGAAGGCGCAGTCGAAGACGGGCAGGTGCTCCGGGCGCAGGCCGGGCGCGCCCTCGATGGTCTCGCGCTCGTCGATGAAGGCGACGATCGCCTCCACCTCGTCCGGCGTGTAGCCCAGGCGCCGCAGGGCGGCGGGCACCGTGCCGTTGACGATCTTGAGGAAGCCTTCGCCGACGAGCTTCTTGTACTTGATGAGGGCGATGTCCGGCTCGATACCGGTGGTGTCGCAGTCCATCATGAAGGCGATGGTGCCCGTGGGCGCCAGGACCGTCACCTGGGCGTTGCGGTAGCCATGCTGCTGGCCGAGCGCCAGCGCCTCATCCCAGGCGCCGCGGGCAGCCTCGACGAGCGGGCCCGGCGCGAGACGCTCATCGATGGAGTGGGCAGCCTCGCGATGCTTGCCGATGACGCGCAGGAAGGGCCGCTGGTTGGCGACGTAGTCGTGGAAGGGACCGCCGTGGTCGCGGGCGAGGATGGCCGACTGGCGGTAGGCCTCGCCGGTCATGACCGCGGTGATGGCGCCGGCATAGGCCCGTCCCTCATCCGAGTCATAGGCCAGGCCGCGGTTCATGAGCAGGGCGCCCAGGTTGGCGTAGCCCAGCCCGAGGGGTCGATAGCGGTGCGAGTTCTCCTCGATCCGGGCCGTCGGATAGGAGGCGTTGTCGACGAGGATCTCCTGGGCCGTGATCGTCAGGCGAGCGGCGTAGCGGAAGGCCTCCACGTCGAACTCGCCCTCCGCATCGACGAACTTCATGAGGTTCAGCGAGGCCAGGTTGCAGGAGGTGTCGTTGAGGAACGAGAACTCCGAGCAGGGATTGGTGGCGTACTGGCGGTCCGAGTTGGCCACGGGGTTCCAGTCGTTGATGATGCTGTCGTACTGGATGCCCGGGTCGCCACAGATCCAGGCCGCAGCAGCCATGCGCCGCAGGATCTCGCGGGCCGGGTACGTGCCGGCTGGCTTGCCCGTGGTCACCTCGTGGGTGGTCCAGTCAGCGTCGCGCTCGACCGCCCGCATGAACTCGTCCGTCACGCGCACGCTGTGGTTGGCGTTCTGGAAGAAGACGGAGCCGTAGGCCTCTCCGGTGAAGGAGGGGTCATAGCCGGCCTCGATGAGGGCCCAGGCCTTGCGCTCTTCGCTGGCCTTGGATGCGATGAAGTCGAGGATGTCCGGGTGGTCGGCGTCGAGGATGACCATCTTGGCCGCGCGGCGCGTCTTGCCGCCCGACTTGACCACGCCAGCGAAGGCGTCGAAGCCTTTCATGAAGCTGACCGGCCCGCTGGCGATGCCGCCCCCGGACATCTTCTCGCGGGAGCCGCGGATGGGCGACAGGTTGACACCGGCGCCGGAGCCGTACTTGAAGAGCATGGCCTCCGTCTTGGCCAGGTCCATGATGGAGCTCATGGAGTCCTGCACGGAATTGATGAAGCAGGCGGAGCACTGCGGCCGGGGCTCCACCCCGACGTTGAACCAGACCGGGCTGTTGAAGGCCATCTTCTGGTGCAGGAGGAGATGGGTGAGCTCCGCCTTGAAGGTGGCCATGTCCTCGTCGCTGGCGAAGATGCGCTGCGTGACCGCCCAGGCCGTGATGGTGTCCACGACGCGGTCGATGAGCTGGCGCACGCTGGATTCGCGCTGCGGCGTGCCGATGTGTCCACGGAAATACTTGCTGACCACGACGTTCGTGGCCAGCTGGCTCCAGTCGGACGGGACCTCCACGTCGTCCTGCTCGAAGACGGCCTTGCCGGACTCGTTGGCGATGCTGGCGCGGCGGCGCTCCCAGGCGATCTCGTCGTAGGGATGCACGCCGGGCGTCGTCCAGCGGCGTTCGAAGGAGAGCCCCCGGGAGGTGGCGCCGGTGAAGCGGTACTGCTCATCCATGGCGAGCTTGGCGGCCGTGCGGCGGCGACGCGTCTCTGCCGAGGACGGGCGATGATCCGCGGGCGCGGAGCGGCGACCTCGTGTCTCTGCGTCAGCCATGATCTGCTCCCTCTTCCTGCGGCGCTGCGCGACGACACCGTCGCGCGGACCAGCTCCCTGCTCCTGGTGCCCGGCGACAGCGGATGCTGGCCGGATAGGCGACCCGCTGCGAGGTGTGCGGCAGCGGGCCGCTCCCCCGCCGGGCGTCTGGCCGAAGGCCTCCGCACCGGGGAGAGCGACTGTAGTGCCGCGCGGGGTGAGTGTCAAGCCCAAACCACAACATGTTGGGGTGCTAACCGACACTGCGACACTACATGTTGCGGTCCGGGATGACGCGGCGAGGGGCGGCAGACGCCCCGATGCGGCGGCCGTGCTGGGTCAGGAGCGTGCGGCGCGCCGCGATGGCGGTCCGGAGGTGCCCCGCACGACGAGGTTGACAGGGAGCTCCACCTGGCGGGGCAGGGTGCGCCGGTCGCGCAGCTGGGCCAGCAGCATCTCCGCTGCCGTTCGGGCGATCTCGCGCGTGGACTGCTCCACCGTCGTCAGGGGTGGCGTGACGTCAGCGCCGAAGGCGATGCCGTCGAAGCCCACCACGGACAGGTCGGCCGGGACCTCGAGCCCCGCCGCGTGGGCGGCACTGAGGGCACCGAGGGCCATCAGGTCATTCTCGGCGAAGATCGCGGTCGGACGTGGTCGAGCCTCCAGGAGGGATTCCATGGCGGCGCGCCCTCCGGCCGCGCGGAAGTCGCCGCGGCGCACGTGTGACTCGCCGATCTCGACGCCCGCAGCGCTCATGGCTGCGCGGAAGCCGTCGAGCCGCCTGGCTGACGTGCCCAGGCTGCCGGGTCCGGCGATGACGCCCACGAGGCGATGGCCCAGCTCCAGGAGATGCTGTCCGGCCAGGTAGCCGCCGCGGTGGTTGGCGACCATCACCTGGGAGACGGGCAGGTCGTCGAGCTCGCGGTCGACCACGATGGTCGCCGGTCCGCCGTCCACGAGATGCCGCAGCTGCTCGGAGGGCTGGCTGGCGGCGATGAGCAGGAGCCCGTCGACCTGCTTCGAGAGGAGCACGTCGAGGTACGCGGCCTCCTTGCGCTCGTCGCCGTCGGAGTTGCAGATGATGGCGCTGTAGCCGGCGGCGAAGAGGGCATCCTCCAGCCAGCGCCCCAGGTCACCGAAGAAGGGGTTGGCGATGTCGGGGAGGACGACCCCCACGGTGTGGGTCCAGCCGCGGCGCATGCTGCGCGCCAGGGCGTTGGGCCGGTAGCCGAGGTCGCTGATGGCCGCCTCCACGCGGGCGGCCGTGATGGCATCGACCCGCCGCGTGCCGTTGAGGACATGCGAGACCGTCGTCGTCGAGACGCCGGCGCGCTGCGCCACGTCCCGGATCGTCGTCATGGTCGTCCGGATGGCCTCCTCGGAGCCGCTCTGGAGGGCTGCGTCATGCCTGCCACGATACCCGGCAGCAAACGGTTGCGCAATCGGTTTCGATGATGGAGCGGGCGGGCCATCGAGTGTGGCATCGTAGCGCACATGGATACAGCGCCGGGGACCGTCATCGTCGCGGGCTCCATCAACGTCGATCTCGTCGTCGGCGTGCCACGCCTGCCAGGTCCCGGCGAGACCGTCCACGGCGACCGTTTCCTGCAGCAGGCCGGCGGCAAGAGCGCCAACCAGGCCGTGGCGGCAAGCCGCGTCGGCGCCCACGTCGTCATGCTCGGGGCTGTCGGCGACGACGAGCTGGGCCGCACGGTGCTGGACAACCTGCTCGCAGAAGGCGTCGATGTCTCGGCCTGTCGGCAGGTGTCGGACATGCACACGGGCATCGCCCTCATCGTCGTGGATGCTGCCGGCGAGAACCAGATCGCCGTGGCACCGGGCGCCAATGGCTATCTGGACGGGGCCATGATCGAGGCCGAGACGGCGGACCTGCATCCGCCATCGGACGCCGTCTGCCTGCTTGGCTTCGAGGTCTTCGACGCGGCTGTGCTGGCCGCGGCGCGCTGGGCTCGGAGAAGCGGGTTGCGCATCATCATCAACCCGGCGCCAGCCCGCCCCGTGCTGCCGGAGCTGCTGGCCATGGGGCCCATCCTGACGCCCAACCGGAGCGAGGCGGAGCTGCTCACGGGCATCTCCGACGTCGAGGCGGCGGCAGCCCGGCTGGCGGCGCGGACGGGTGCCCCGGTCATCGTCTCGCTCGGGGTGGACGGCGCCCTGCTCTGGGATGCCGGCCGGGTCACGCGCCTGGCTGCCACGCCGGTGGACCCCATCGACACGACCGGCGCCGGGGACGCCCTCAACGGCATCCTGGCCGCCGAGCTGGCCAGTGGGGCGCCCCTCGAGGTAGCCCTGCGCTGGGCCATGGCCGGCGCAGCCTTGAAGACCACGCGGCCCGGAGCCCAGACGGGCCTGCCGGACCGGGCGGCCATCGCGGCCCTCCTCGACGACGCGGCGGCCGCGGCCGCGGGCCCCGTTCGCGCTCCCCCCGATTGACCGGGGGGCAGACCGGCACCCCACGCCCCGTGTCCATTCGAGTGCATTGACGGGACTGCTCCGGCCTGGCTACAATGCCTAGGAAACGGTTGCGCAATCGATTGTGCGCCCATCTGGCGTGGCCGCACCCGGTCGGAGCCCTGCGGGGTCCCGGACCGGAGGAGGAAGGCGGTCAGGCGACGAGCGGCTTCGCCCGGGCAGCGCATCGCTGGGACGTGCGCGACCGGAAGGAGAAGGAACCGGACATGAAGAAGCCCATCCTGGTCTCGTCGCTCGCCTTCGTCCTGCTGGGAAGCTCCGTGGCTATCACCCCGGTGCTGGCCCAGGACGCCAGCGACGACGGCCCCGCCAAGGTCATCCTTGACACGGACATGGTCGAGCTTTTCGACGACGGCATGGCCATGCTGCTGCTCGACCAGGCTCCCAACATCGACCTGCTCGGGGTCACCGTGGTCGCCGGTAACACGCCGATGCCCACCGGCGTCGCGACCGGCGCGTATCAGCTGGAAGCCATCCGGTCGGAGGTCCCCATCTACGAGGGCAGCCGCCTGGGCATCCGCTTCTGGCGTGGCTCGAACCCCGCGGCCCTCGCGGCCGAGGAAGTCACCAGCCCGGTCGTCTCGTGGCCTGGCTACCTGAAGCCGTGGAACGAGGGCATCGCCGCTGACCCCATGGCGGAGTGGGAGGACGTCTACCAGGAGTTCTACGGCACGGCCCCGACGTATCCCTACGTCTACGGCCCGGGCGACCCGGATCCGAACGGCGTGGACGAGGCCGTCGAGTTCCTGGTGGAGACCGTCAACGCCAACCCGGGTGAGGTGACCATCGTCGCCATCGGCCCGCTCACCAACATCGCCCGCGCCATCATGCAGGACCCCACGTTCGCCTCGAAGGTGAAGCAGATCGTCTACATGGGCGGGGCGTTCTACGTGCCCGGCAACTCCTCGGCCTCGGCGGAGTTCAACTGGTGGGCGGATCCCGACGCCGCCAAGATCGCCGTCCGCTCGCAATGGGGAGACCAGGCATCCGAGACCTGGCAGCTCTACGGCAACCAGGTCATCGCCGGCCTGGAGGCCAACGAGAACACCGGCGCCATGCCGGAGGACCTCTACACGGAGATGGTGGCGAACACCTTCCCCGGTATCCAGAAGCTGTTCCTCGATCGCGAGGCGCAGATGAAGGAAGGCGGAGCGACGGTCTTCGCCCCTGACAACATCTGGGACCTCTTCGCGGCCGCATGGATCATCGACCCGAGCATCGTGCTGTCGTGGAACGACGCGCCTCGTCCCGAGGACGGCGTCGCGCAGCCCATGAGCGGCACCTTCGTGGACGTCAACTCGGAGATGGGCATCGACTACGGGCGCGCCACTGCCTTCGGCGACGAGATCGGGCCCGTGGGCACCCAGAAGGCCGCCATCGAGAACTTCATCGACGAAGAGAAGTTCTGGACCGAGATCGTCGTGCCCTTGTCCAAGGACGACTCCCAGGCCTGACCGATCGAGTGCCCAGCGGTCGACAGCCGCAGGGCGGTCGCATGTGGCACGGGGGCGGTCGCGCCAGCACCGCCCCTGTGACGACGCTCATGGGGTCGGGTGCGAGACACCGTGGGGTCATCGGACCGGCGGCTGCAGCCCGGCAGCAAACGCGTTGACGCCGACGATGCCACTCGCTAGACTACAGAAGTAAACGGTTGCGCAAACGGTTGCGCCACCGTCACCGCGGCGGCGCCGCCGCCCCGGTCAAATGCAGGGGACCCCGGTGGGGTCGCAAGGAGGGATTACCACATGGTTGGACGCAAGGTGAACCGCTGGTGGGCGGTCGGCATGAGCGCCATGATGGCGCTCTCACTGGCGGCCGTGACGGGCGGGGCCGCCCTGGCGCAGGACGAGTCCACAGCCCCCGCCGAGTGTGCGCCGGTCGAGCCGGCCGGGCCCCTCCCGGACCTGACCGCGCAGCTTGGCCACAAGCCCAAGGTGGGCCTGGTCATGAAGAGCCTCGCCAACGAGTTCTTCCAGCAGATGCAGGCCGGCGCAGAGGCCTATGCGGCCGAGAACGTCGACATCTTCGACTTCGAGGCCGTGGGCATGAAGGACGAGCGCGACTTCGCCGCACAGGTCTCGGCCGTCGAGAACTACATCACGCAGCAGTTCGACGTCATCGTCATCGCGCCGGCCGACTCCAAGGCCATGGTCGAGCCCATCGCCCGGGCGCTGGAGGCCGGCATCAAGGTCATCAACATCGACGTCGCGCTGGACCAGCAGTCCATGGCGGACGCCGGCCTCGACCTGGCCTTCTTCGGCCCGGACAACCGCCTGGGCGCCAAGATGGCCGGCGACTCGCTCGGCCAGGCCCTTGGCGAGGGTGCCAAGGTCGTCATCCTGGAGGGCAACCCCGAGGCTGACAACGCCGTGCAGCGCAAGCTCGGCTTTGACGATTCCGTCGCCGAGTACAAGCTCGACCTCCTCGACTCCCGCACGGCCCACTGGGAGACCGCCGAGGCAGAGGAGCTCACCTCCAACTTCCTGACCCAGTACCCCGAGCTGCAGGGCATCATGGCTGCCAACGACTCCATGGCCCTCGGCGCCATCGCCGCCCTGGACGCTGCCGGCAAGACCGGTGAGATCCAGGTCGTCGGCTTCGACAACATCCCTGGCGTGCGCCAGTACATCAAGGACGGCGCGATGCTCTCGACCGTCGAGCAGTTCGGGGCCGACATGGCCAAGTTCGGCATCGACTTCGGCCTGCGCGAGCTGGCCGGCGAGACCTTCTGCGGCTGGGTGCTGACGCCCCTCGAGCTCGTCACCGCGGACAACGTGGTCGTCGAGTAGTCCGAGATCGGAACGCGATCAGCCGTCGGGTCCAGGGGGCCCGGCGGCTGGTCTATGCTCGGAGGCCCGGGAAGGAACGATGGAGCGGAGCGTGAGCGGACCCGAACGTCTCGATGACGCCGGCCTGCCTGTCGCGACCGGGTCTCTGGCGCCGCTCATCGAGGTGCGCGACCTGACCAAGGAGTTCCCCGGTGTGCGGGCCCTGGACGCGGTCAACCTGACCATCCTTGCCGGCGAGGTCCACGCTCTCGTGGGCGAGAACGGGGCCGGCAAATCCACGCTCGTCAAGATCCTGTCGGGCGTCGAGCAGCCAGACGGCGGTGAGATGCTCCTGAACGGTCATCCGTACGTCGCGGCCGGCCCCCAGGACGCCCTGGCAGCCGGCATCCGCGTCGTCTACCAGGAGCTCAACCTGCTGACGTTCCTGACCATCGAGGAGAACCTCTCCTTCGAGCATCTGCCCTCCCGCCGAGGCCTGGTGGATCGCCGCGAGCTGCGGCGCAGGGCAGAGGAGCTGCTCGAGGAGGTGGGACTCGACGTGCCGCCGGACACCCCGGTGGAGGAATTGGGCATCGCCCAGATGCAGATGGTCGAGATCGCTCGGGCGCTCCTCACCGACGCGAAGCTCCTGATCCTCGACGAGCCGACGGCGACACTGACACCGCGCGAGGTGGACCGCCTCTTCGCCATCATCCGCCAGCTCGCGAGCCAGGGTATCGGCGTCCTCTTCATCTCCCACCACCTCGACGAGATGAAGGAGATCGGCGACCGAGTCACGGTCCTCCGCAACGGCCAGTGGGCGGCCACCCGTGAGGTGGCCGACATCAGCGTGGCGGAGGTCATCGAGCTCATGGTGGGCCGGGCCATGGCCGAGGGCTTTCCCTTCCGCTCGGCGGTCACGCTCGGTGATGAGCTCCTGGCCGTGGACGGGCTTACCTACCACGGCAACCTCGAGCCCGTCTCGCTGCGGGTGCATGCGGGTGAGATCGTCGGCATCGCCGGCCTGGTGGGCTCCGGTCGCACTGAGGCCATGCGCGCCATCTTCGGCGCGGACCGCGCCACAGCGGGAACGATCACCGTGCGCGGCGAGGTCATCCGCGTGCGGGAGCCTCGCGACGCGGTGCGGGCCGGCATCTGCCTGCTGACCGAGGACCGCAAGTCGCAGGGCCTCATCCTGGACATGACCTGCGCCCAGAACACGACCATCACCCGTCTCGACGCGGTCGTGCGCCGGGGCCTGCTCCAGGCCGGCAAGGAGGCCGCGGAGACCGAGACGCTCATCGACGCCCTCTCGATCAAGGCCCAGTCGCCGAGCCAGGTCGTCCGTTTCCTCTCGGGCGGCAACCAGCAGAAGGTGGTCGTCGCCAAGTGGCTCTTCGCCGAAGCGCAGATCCTCATCTTCGACGAGCCCACGCGCGGCATAGATGTGGGGGCCAAGTTCGAGATCTACAACCTCATCTGGGATCTCGCCGAACGCGGCCGCGGCATCATCGTCGTCTCCTCGGACCTCCCCGAACTGCTGGGCATCTGCCACCGCATCATGGTCTTCTCCAAGGGCGCGGTGGTCGGTGAGCTGCCCCGCGGGGACTTCAGCGAGAAGGCCGTGTTGGAGCTTGCCTACCGCAACTACCTGGACCCTGCGGCCAGCGCCGCCCGGGCCGCGAAGAATGCCATGGGGATGCCGTCATGAGCACACAACCGACTCCCTCCCGCCAGCAGCCCGCCCGCGTCGAGGAGCTGTCCTTCGCCAGCCGGGCCGCCGTGTTCGGCCTCCGCGAGGCGGGCGTCGGTGTGGCGCTGGTGCTGCTCATCCTCGTCTTCAGCCTTGTCGCGCCCTATTTCGCGACAGCCGACAACTTCTCGGTCATCCTGGGCCAGATCTCGATCAACACCATCCTCGCCGTGGGCATGACCTTCGTCATCCTCATCGGCGGCATCGACCTCTCGGTCGGTTCGATCCTCGCGCTGACCACGGTCATCGGTGCCGCGATCCTGGCGCCCACGGTGATGACAGGCTTCGGCGGCTTCGGACTCGATCCGATGATCTCCATCCCGTTGACCATCGCGGCCTGCCTGGCGGTGGGCGCACTCTGCGGTCTCATCAACGGTTTCGTCACGGAACACTGGCGGGTGCCGTCGTTCATCGTGACGCTGGGCATGATGAGCATGGCCCGGGGTGCTTCGCAGGTCCTCTCCAACAACTCCACGGTCACCGGGCTGCCCAAGGTCTTCAAGGACGCGGGCAATGTGCGCTTCTTCGACCTCGTGCCGGCCTACTTCGTCATGGCCATCGCCGTGGTGCTGGTGGCCTGGTTCGTGCTGCGCTACACCGTCTTCGGCCGCTTCATCTACGCCATCGGCAACAACGAGGAGGCCGTGCGCCTCTCCGGGCACAACCCCCAGCCTGTCAAGGTGACGGCCTTCGTCATCTGCGGCCTGCTGGCGGGCCTGGCCGGGTTCGTCTTCCTCCTGCGCCTGAAGGCCGGCAGCCCCATCGCCGGCGTGGGCTATGAGCTCGACGCCATCGCCGCGGTCATCATCGGCGGCACCAGCTTCTCAGGCGGCAAGGGCTCGGTCATCGGCACGTTCTTCGGCGCCTGCCTGCTCCAGGTTCTGGGCACGGGACTCGTCCTGCTCGGCGTCGAGGACAACATGCGCGTCATCATCACCGGCCTCGTCGTCATCCTGGCCGTCGTCTTCGACACCTACCGCTCACGGATCATCGCTTCGCTTCGCGCGCGCTGACGCTGCAGGCAGGCGATCACGCGATCGACGAAGCGGCCTGCCCGCGCTCGGGCGATCAGGCGCGCAGGTTGCCCGCAGCTTGGGCGCTGCGGATGCCGGTCGCGGCGGCCACGGCCAGGAGCGAGGCCGTGGAGACGAGGCTGATCACGACGAGGGCGATGCCCGCCACGACGAGCGGCCCGATCGCCCAGGGGATGCCCACGGCCAGGGCCGCGATGCCGAGGTCCGCCAGGACCAGGCGTGTCCCGCCGAGCTGGCCGAGGAGGCGGCGCTGGCGGGCGTGGCCGGCTGGGTCGCCCGGTCCGATGGCGGGCACGATGTGGGTCGCGGAGGCCAGCACGGCGAGGCCCATCCAGCCCGGGACCATGGGGCCGAGCAGGACGGTGGCGGTGGCGGCGGACGGGTCCGCACCGGCGACGATGAGCCGGCCAGCGGCCACGATGATGCCCATCTCGAACCAGGCGATGGCACTCACGAGCCCGCCCATGGCGAAGCGGTGCCAGCCCACGTCGCCTGACCAGCTGGACTTGGTGCGCCAGGTCTGCGCGGCGTAGATGGCCAGGGCCAGGGCGCCCACCAGGGTCGTCACTGCCCCCGCGCGCACGAGGGGGTCGATGCCGGCGGCGAAGCCAGCCGCCACGAAGCGCCGCCCCGACGGCGATGCCGACGACCGTCAGGTAGGCGCTGCGGATCGCGCAGGATGCGGGCGCCGATGACGGTCGGGAAGAAGTGCAGCAGCGTCGTGGCGATGACGAGCGAGACGAAGCCCACGAGGTTCAGCCAGGCGTGCGCCGGGCGCAGGTTGCCCCAGGCGGATCTGGATCGCCGGCAGGCCCGGCGAGGAAGAGCGTGGCCAGCACCGCGCCCACTGCCACCATCAGGAGGGCCAACGCGTAGCCGAGCGTGACGACGCCGCCGCGGCGCGCCAGCGGCCGTCGCACCGGCACGATCGTCGCGTAGCCGGTCAGGGCCATGCCGGCGACGAAGGCGGCGCCACCGGCGACGGCCAGCGGCGGCAGGTTCGCGGCATGCCCCACCGCCACGCCACCCGCCCCGATGGCCACCGCGAGGACCGCCGTCCAGCGCAGGCGCGCATCGACGGGCTGGGTCGTGGCGAATGCAGCGCTGAAGAAGGGCATCATGCCCGCGATGGCGGTCCCGGCCGCGCCGGCCATGGCCAGGTGCAGCGGGAGCCAGGTGCCAAGTCGCTGGGCCGCGGGCAGGAAGGCCACCGCGACCGCTGCCGCGAGGTAGGCGAGGGCGATGACGATGGCCGCCATGGCCACCGATCGGTCGGCACGGCGGTCCACCGCCGCACGTCGGGTCCCGGCACACGGTCGAGCTGGATCACGCCTGGATCACCCGGCGCCCGCCGCGGGGCAGTCGGCCCTACAGACCCGAGTAGGCATGCAGCCCGGAGAAGAAGAGGTTACCGAAATAGGTGAAGAGCACGGCGACGAAGCCGAGGACGAGGATGAGCGCCGCCGGCCGGCCGGCCCAGCCGCGCTGGCTGCGCGCGTGCAGGTAGACCGCGTAGATGAGCCAGGTCACGAGGGCCGACGTCTCTTTGGGGTCCCAACCCCAGTAGCGGCCCCAGGCGATCGAGGCCCAGTACGAGCCGAGGACGATCATCGTGGCGAAGACCGGGAAGCCGATGACCACGGCACGGTACGCGGCGGCGTCCAGGGCGGCATGTCCGGGCAACCAGTCGAAGCGGTCCTTCTCACCCTGCACCAGGTAGCCGATGGCGGCCGCGAAGGAGATGGCCAGCACGCCGTAGGCGATCATGGCCATGGCCACGTGGACGGTGAGCAGGGCAGGGTGGTGGAGGGCCGGCACCAGCGGCTCGATCGAGGCCGGCAGCGTCGCTGCATAGCCGGCCAGGAAGAGGGCCACGCCCAGCGGCACGGGCGCCAGCGCGCGGAGCGGGTAGCGACGCTCAAGGAAGAGGTAGGCGCCCAGGATGCCCACGGCGAAGGCGATCGAGAACTCGTACATGTTGCCCCACGGCCCGCGTCCCACGATGACGGCGCGGGTCGCCAGGCTGGCGGCCAGCAGGAAGAGGGCCGACCAGGTGAGCCCCTGCGCGATACCGCCCAGGGAGGCGGAGCCGCGGGCGTCCGCTGCGAGGACACCTGGGCCAGGCGCGGTGGCCGGTGGCCCGCTCGCGGTCGGCCACGGCGAGGGCCGGCGTCCTGGTGGTCACCACCCGGCGCTGTGCCACGGCCAGCAGCGTCGTGAAGGCCACTGCGGCGACGAAGGCAAGCAGGAGGAGGATGGCGCCGGCAGCGAAGAGGTACTGGGAGAACGCGGCCATGCTGGTGTGATCCGGGCGGCCTAGGCGACGGCGGCGCCGCCCTCCGGCGGTCCACCGGCCGCGACGACGGCAAGGCCGCTGGCGGCGGCCCCCAGCACGAAGCGGGTGCCACAGGCAGGGCACGTCTCGATGTCGGCCGCCCTCGCGGTGCCGTCCACCGGGCAGGCAACGTCAAGGACCGCATCGTCCACAGCGCAGCTGCGCGACCGTGGCGGGTAGACGAGGGCGTGCTCGCGGCAGTAGGGGACGTTGGGCGGGAAGACGGGCCGGCCGTCGGCATCGCGTGGAGCCGCGACGGCCTGGAGGGCCGTGCGCCGAACCCGGCCTCGTCGACGCCGCAGCAGGTGCCAGGCCCAGGCGAGGACGAGCAGCGTCACGATGGGCCCGATGACGAACAGGATGAGGGCGTACGGCAGCAGCCCGATGAGGCCGCCCCACTCCGGCACGAGCAGCGTGGACAGCCAGTCGAGGAAGGTGCTCCAGGGGTCGGGGGAGGTGGACGCCGCGGGCATGGCGGGAGTCTAGCGCTGCGAAGAAGACCGGGGGCCACGGTGAGGATTGCCGCGCTTGTGCGTGGCGCCACGACCGGGCGTCCAGGTCGGCCGCCCCGGGTCCACATCGCCTGCGGCTGGGCCCCCGACCCCGGGGCGCGGCGGACGCCCCTGGCCGATGCTGCCGCCGGCCTGGTGGGCGCCGGCTGCCTGCCCTGCGCCAGCTGCGCGGGCGGGGTTCGGATGCTCCAGGCCGCGCCAGAGCCACTCGACGGAACGCGTCAGGCCCCCGACGTGGCGTACACGGGCCACCAGGTCGCGGTCGCGCGTCACCACCGCTGTCTGCGCCCGGGCGGCGAACGGCTGGCTGGCGAGGATCTCGATGATGAGATCGTCCGCGCTGCGTGTCCCGGCGTGGTGGAACTCCACGCCCGTGGCGACCTTGCTGCGGCCCGGATCCCCGGGGGCCGGGTGCCCGTCCAGGGCGATGACGACGCGCAGCCCGGGCGGCCGCCAGCGGGTCAGGCGCGGCAGCAACCAGGCCACGCCGGGCTCGTCGCGCCGGCCACGAAGGTCGTGCAGGACGTTGTCGCCGTCGACGAGGACGAGCCGAAGGTCGGCGTCCTCCCTGGCAGATGGCATCAACCGGCTCCGTCCGGGCTGGCTACCATCAGACCATGCTCCTCCTCGTCGACCTCGACGGTGTCGTCTACCGCGGCCCGCAGCCCATCGTGGGCATGCCAGAGCTGCTCACCCAGCGTGCAGCGGCGGGCGACACCATCATCTACGTCACCAACAACTCGCGCTGGCACCGCTCGGAGTACGAGGCACGGCTGCGCTCCCTGGGCGCCCCGGTGCGCCTCGAGCACATCCTGACCTCCGCCCGCGGCACCGCCCTGGCGCTGGCCCGCAGTGCGACGCCGCCACGTCTCAGCCTGGTCTTCGGCGGCGAGGGCCTGGCCCGAGAGCTCGCGGACACCGGCCTGGCCATCGCGCCATGCACCTGGGAAGGCCTGGCGCAGGGCCCCGACGCCGTGGTCGTGGGCATCGACTTCGAGCTCAGCCACGATCGACTCTCGGTGGCGGCGGCGGCCCTGCGTGCCGGTGCCCTGTTCGCGGTCACCAACCGGGACGCGACCTTCCCCATACCGGGACGCCTCATGGCCGGCGCAGGCGCGATGGTCGCCGCGGTCATCGAGGCCTCCGGTCGCCAGCCCGACCTCGTCATCGGCAAGCCGGAGCCCGGCCTCCTGCAGGAGGCCGCCGCCGTGGCCGACATGCCCGTCGGCGATGCCATCGTCGTGGGTGACGGCCTGCGCACGGACATCGCGGCGGCGCATCGCGTGGGCGCGCGGAGCATCCTCGTGCTCACCGGCGTGAGCAACGCAGCGATGGCGGCAGCGCTGCCGCCCGACGAGCAGCCCACCTGGGTGGCCGCAGGTCCGCCTGAGGTCGAGGCCATCCTCGACTCGCTGCTGGCCTGAGACCATCGCGCGCGCAGCAGCGTCACGCCGGGCGCGCTGCATTTCAGGGCGGTGCCGGGGCGGGGTGGTCCGCCAGCCAGGCGTCGAACGCAGCCAGGAGTCGCGCCCGCAGGACCTCGTCGCGGTGCAGGAAGGCAGCCTCGTAGGCGTGCCGCACGGCGCCGGCCACCTCGTGCGGCGCCAGGCCGAGCAGTCGCACCGCCCGCTCCAGCTCGCGCACGAGCGTGAGGTCGCTGACCGTGCGGTCGTCGGTGCTGATGGTGACCGGCACGCCGGCACGCAGCAGGCGGGGCAGGGGAGCCTGGTGGTCGGCGCTGCCGATGCCCGCCTGGAGGTTGCTGGTGGGGCACAGGTCGAGCGTCACGCCGCGCCGGCGCAGCTCGCCGATCAGGCCCGCGTCGTCGGCTGCCGGTGCGCCGTGGGCGATGCGCCAGGGATCCACGCCCAGGGCCGCGCGGACCTGCGCCGCCCCGCCCCACTCACCGGCATGGCAGGTGATGCCCAGGCCGCCCGCTCGCGCCACCTCGAAGGCCTCGGCGAAGGCCAGCGGGTCAGGCGAGCGCCGTTCCACGCCGGCCAGGTCGAAGCCGGTCAGGCCGTCCGGCAGGAAGTCGAGGGCGGTACGGGCCACGTCCACCGCGACGGCGGCGCTGTGCGTCCGCAGGGCGACCGCGACGAGCCGCACGGCGGTGTCGCTCGCGAGCGCCGCGGCGCGAGCGCCGCGCACCACCGCGTCGATGCCCGTGGCCAGGTCCAGGCCGGCAGCGGTGTGCAGCGATGGGGCCCAGCGGATCTCGGCGTAGCGCGTGCCCTCCGCCGCCACGTCCTCGACGAGCTCGGCGGCGACGCGCTCCAGGGCAGCAGCGTCCTGCAGCAACGCGACGGGCAGCCGGAAGGCGGCCAGCAGCTCGGCCTGGTCTCGGCAGCGGGCCGGCGCCACCAGCCGAGCGCGCATGGCCGCCAGGCTCGAAGGCGGTTCGCCCAGGGTCTCCGGCCAGTGGCGCTGTGCGAGCTGCCAGGCGGTCTCCGGCCGCAGGGAGCCGTCCAGGTGGAGGTGCAGCTCGGCCTTGGGCATGGCCGTCAGCCAGTCGGTCAGTCCGTCGCTCGCTCGCACGAGGTCATCGTAGTCGGCTGCGCCGCCCACCGACCGCAGGCGGCGACGACCATGGCTGCGAGCTAGACTCGGTAGGCCCCCAGACAGCCCCGACCCCGCCGACGCGTGCGGTCGGCCCACCCCGTCACTGAGCGAGACCATGCCATGCAACTGAACGTCGAGGACCGACTGCCCTGGGACATCGAGGCCGACGTGCTCGTCGTCCCCGTGCCCTCCGACATCGAGCTGCCGGAGTACGTCACCGAGGTGGATCGTCGCCTGGGCGGCGCCATCGTGGCCATGCGGGACCTGGGCGCCATCAAGGGCACGCTCTGGGAGACGCGGCTCGTGCCGGCCACGGGCATGGGCGCCCGCTTCGTGCTGGCCGTGGGCATCGCCGACGGCGGGCGTCTCGACCGCGTGGGGGCGGTGCGCTTCGGCGGCGTCATCGTGCGCAGCCTCATCGGCTGCGACGTTCGGCGCCTGGCGGTCTACATCCCCGACGATCTGGTGGCGCGCCGAGGGCTCCTGCCGGGCGCCGTCATGGAGCTTGTCACGCGCGGGCTGGTCGAAGGCGCGGCTGAGCCCATCACGCTTTACAAGGACCCCGACGACCGCCTGCCGCCGGCGCTCGACGAGTGCACGTTCATCGTCGACTCGGGCGACGTCGACGAGCTGCTCATGCGCGCCGAGCGCGGCCAGATCATCGGCGAGGGCACCAACCGCACGCGGCGGCTGGCACAGCGCGCCGCCAACGACGTGAGCCCGGAGGTCCTGGCCGACGAGGCCAGCGACGTGGCGCGGAATTTCGGCATGGACCTCCGCGTCATGGGTCCCCAGGAAGCCGCGGACCTGGGAATGGGCATGTTCATGGCCGTCGGTCGGGGCTCGTCCAACCAGCCTCGCTTCATCGCCCTGCGCTCGGCCCCGGAGAAGGCTCGCGACGCTCGCGGACGGCTGCTGGCCCTGGTCGGCAAGGGCGTCACCTTCGATACCGGCGGCATCAGCCTCAAGCCGCCGCTCGACATGGGCGAGATGAAGACGGACAAGACCGGCGCCGCCACGGTCATCCACGCCATCGCCACCATCGCCCAGCTGACGCCCGGCCTGCCCATGTGGGCCGTGGCGCCGGCCGTGGAGAACATGCCCGGGCCGCATTCCACGCGCCCGGGGGACGTCATCCGGGCCCTCAACGGCAAGGTCGTCGAGGTCACGAACACCGACGCTGAGGGCCGGCTCATCCTCGGTGATGCCATGACGTGGGCGGAGCGCCAGGGTGCCACGCACGTGCTGGACGTGGCCACGCTCACGGGCGCCATGTCCCGCGCCCTGGGCCGTCACTACACGGGCGGCTTCAGCGACGACGACGCCTGGTGGGAGGAGGTGGCCGCGGCTGCCACGCGCCAGGGCGAGCCCCTCTGGCGCATGCCCCTGGACCTCGATCTGCGCAAGGACTTCGACTCACCCTTCGGGGACATGGCCAACGTGGGCATCCCCGAGGGCGGGGCGATCACGGCGGCCCTCTTCCTCAAGGAGTTCGTGACCGTGCCCTGGGTCCACCTCGACATCGCCGGCACGGCCTATACGGCCAAGGGCGATCCGTGGGCGGCCAAGGGCGCTACCGGCGTCATGCACGCGACGCTCGTGGACATGTGCCTCGATCCCACGGAGGGCAGCATGTCCCTGCACGGAGAACGAGATCCGGGGCGCGACTGACCGACCCCGGGCGCGACTGCCCGCGCGCGAGACGGGTCGCCTCAGGCGATCAGCATGGCCACGACGGCCGCACCGATGAGCGCAGGCCCGAAGGGCACCGCGGTCTTCAGGGTGATGCGCCCGCTGGCCACGAGCAGCAGGATGACGGCCGCGAAAGCGGTCGTCGCCACCAGGAAGCCCAGGAGCAGCAGCGAAACGCCGCAGATCAGCCCCAGGCTGACCGCGAGCTTCAGGTCGCCGCCGCCAAGGGAGCCGTGGAGCAGGAGGTCGCTGATCAGCAGCAGCGCGGGGGCGGCGATGGCTGCCACGGCGGCTGTCAGCATCGCCGCCGGCTTGTCCGCCAGGAGCGGGTTGAGTGCCGTCCCAGCGAGCGGGGCCAGCAGCGAGATGACGACGCCATAGCCGATGAGCGGCAGTGTGACGACGTCCGGCAGCAGGCGCTGGTCCAGGTCGGTGGCCAGCAGCAGCATGAGCGCCGCGGCGAAGAGGCCCAGCACGGCGAGGTCACGGGGGTCCGTCCAGCGCCCTGCGAGTCCGCCGTAGGTCACGGCCGCCGCCCCGGCCATCACGGCGCTGCGCCAGTCGAGCGGCCGCACGTGCCCGTCCGCGTGGCGTGGCCAGCGCGCCGCAAGGCGATCTGCGACCAGCCCGTAGACGCCACCGGCGAGCGCGCCGGCGACGATGCCGATGGGTTCGATCATCGTCGCGTGCCGGCACGCTCGGTCGCCGCCATCCACGCGGCGTCCGATGGCCGCGTGACCGGCGGATGGAGGTGCTGCATCGCGGCAGCCTGCTCCGGGATGGTGTGGCGGCGCACCGGCCCGAACGTACTAGCGGACGCGCCACGAGGATCGTCGGGTTTGCGGATCGCGCGGCCTGTGGAGTAGCATGGCCCCCGACCGATGCCGTGAACACGGTCCACCCCCGCACCCGGGGCGCTGCTCAGGGCAGCAAGCAAGGGAGTCTGAAACGTTGATCGTGTCTAGCGTGAACGCACGCGAGCACGGGGCCGGCCGATCCCGGTCCGTTCTCGCCATGCTCATCCTGTCCGTCCTGCTGGTCCTCCCGGTCGTGGCGCCTGCCACTGTGGCAGCGGCGAGCCTCAAGGACCAGATCGCCGCGGCGCGCGAACGCCAGGCGGACCTGACCGAATCGATCGCCAAGTCCCAGAAGCTCGTCGACGACCTGAAGAAGGAAGAGGCGGCGACGCGCAGCGCCCTGGCCGCCACCAAGGTGCAGCTCACGGACATCCGCGCCGATCAGGTCGCCGTGCGCCGGCGCATCGAGCAGGTGTCGGCGCGGCTGGATCGCATCGAGGACCGGCACGCCGAGCTCGTCGACGAGCAGCGCCAGACGGATTACACCCTCGGGCTGCTGGAACAGGAGCTGGCCAATGGCGAGGCGGACCTCAAGGCCCGCCGTGAGGCGCTCGGGCGTCGACTCGCCGAGGCTCATCGAGCCGAGAACACGACCCTCCTGGAGCAGGTCTTCACGGCCGACTCCTTCTCCGACGTGCTGATGGACACGTCCGCCTACCTCGCCTTCGGCGATCAGGACGCGCAGCTCGCCGAGCAGATCACGCAGGACCAGCAGGCGCTGGACAACCTTCGCCTGCTGACCACGTCCACGCGGCTCCAGACCGACCGCCTGCGGCGCGCCACCCTCGAGACGCAAGCCCAGGTGGAGGAGTTGCGGCAGACGCTGAAGGAGGCCAAGGCGCGCCTGGCGAAGCTGGAGAAGCAGACGGAGGCCGCCCGCGAACGCCAGGAGGCCCAGATGATGGCCCTGGCGAGCACCAAGAAGGAAGCCCAGAAGCGTGTCGCTGAGCAGATCGCGGCCCGCGCGCAGCTGCGCAGCAAGCTGGCCAACATGGCCTCTGCCCAGCGGCGCGCGAGCAGCCAGTTCGGCGGCGTGCGCGGCGGCAGCGGCAATGGGCAGTTCGTCTGGCCGGCCTCGGGCAGCATCAGCCAGGACTACGGCTGTACCGGCTACTGGGTCAACCCGCCGCGCGGCTCCTGCCCGCACTTCCATGACGGCATCGACATCGCCAACGGCAGCGGCACCCCGGTTCGAGCCTCAGCCTCGGGCGTGGTCGCCTTCATCGGCTGGAACCCCTGGGAGTCCGTGCCGGCCTTCATGATCGTCATCGCCCACGGCGGCAACCTCTCCACGGTCTACGCTCACCTGCTGCCGCGCTACATCGTCAGCCAGGGGGGCACGGTGAGGAAGGGCCAGGTGATCGGCTACATGGGCTCCACCGGCAACTCCTCCGGCTCGCACCTCCACTGGGAGGTCTGGCAGGGCGGCGACTGGTCGCCGGTCAACCCCCGCCTCTTCCTCTAGCGCCTCGGCCCGGCAGCCGGCTTCGGCTGGCCGCCGGTTTCGCCAGGCGGTTCCGGCAGCTGCTCAGGCATCGCCAGCCTCGCCGGCCGTCGCCGCAACGGGTCGGCCCGGGATCGGGATCCGGCTAACGACCGGCGCGCCGCGGGTCGAGCGTGTGGAAGTCGCGGCTGACCTCCCAGTGCACGTGAGGGCCACTCGTGCGACCGGTGAGGCCGATGCTTCCGATGCGCTGACCGCGTCGCACGAACTGGCCCGCCTTCACCGGGCTGCCCGGGCGCAGATGGGCGTAGATCGTCTCCAGGCCATGCGCATGGCCGATGATGACGACGAAGCTGCGTCGTCCGTCATCCCACGGATTCCAGCCGACGTAGGCCACGTAGCCATCAGCGGAGGCGCGGATCGGTGTGCCGACGGGTGCCGCGATGTCGATGCCGTCATGGAAGCGGGCGCAGTGCCGCCTGGCGCCGTGTCCCCGCGCGGACTGGCAGCCATAGCCCTGTGAGGTGTGTCCCCGCGCCGGCTTGGCGAAACCCCGCCCGGAACTGACCGAGAAGCGCGACGCCGCACGAGCCTTGGACAGGGCCAGCATGAGCGTGACCTGGCCACTCAGCGTGTCTTCCGCGCGTTCCCGCTCGGCGACGCGCGCCGCCACGCGTCCTCGGCTGACGCCGTGCACGCGCACGTGCTTGGCGCGTCGAGCGCGCTGCACCCTGCGGTCCAGGCCATCGATCTTGCGCTCCAGACGATGGACGGTCCGCCGCAGCTCGACGACGCGGCGGCGCAGCGCGGCCCGGTCGACGACCTGGTGGCCACTGGGCGCCGGGTGCACGTGCAGCGTGCGGTCGCGGTCGAGGCGCGCGGTGGCCAGCGCATCCTGTCGTCGCTCCATGCGCAGCCGCGCGGTATCGCGCTGACGCACGGCGCGCTTGAGCTGGTGGGCAGCCTGGCGGAAGCCGCGATGGCGGTGGTCGCGGAGGCGAAGCAGCCGAGCGATCTGGTGGTCTGCCCGCCGCATGCGCTGCTCGGCTGCTGCCTGACGCGCACGGATGGCCCCGGCGGCGCTGGGGCTGCCAGCCCGGGTCTCGGTCGGCACGAGGCCGTCGATGGCAAGCACCATGATCCCGGCCAGCAGGGTGGCCAGGACACGACCCGCGATGATGGGCGTCAGACGGGCACGCGCAGCTCGACGGCGCGCAGCTCGGAACATGCCGTCGATGCTCACGATCGGCGGTGTCGGGCGGCACCACCCAGGCGTGGCACCCCCCGGGGGACCATCGGGGTGATCAGAGCCAGGTCGCAGGGCTCAGGCCGGGCAGCACCGGCGCGTGACGGATCGTCCGGCGCGGGCCGGTAGGCCCGGTGTAGCATCGCGACGTGAGCCGAACCCTGGCGGTCGTCCTGGCTGGTGGCGAGGGAGAGCGTCTCTCGCTTCTCTCGGGCGTCCGCGCCAAGCCGGCCGTGCCCTTCGGGGGCAAGTACCGCATCATCGATTTCACGCTGTCCAACTGCGTGAACTCCGGGCTGACCAACGTCATCGTCCTGACGCAGTACGCGCCGCTGTCGCTCAACGACCACATCGGCGCCGGGCGCCCGTGGGACCTGGACCGCAATATCGGCGGCATCCGCATCCTGCAGCCCTACGTGGCCCGCGGCCGGGCGCGTGAGTGGTATCGCGGCACGGCTGACGCGGTCTTCACCAACCTCGACGCCATCCACCAGTCCGGGGCCGACATCGTCATCATCCTGGCCGGCGACCACATCTACAAGATGGATTACGGGCCCTTCATCCAGCAGCACCGGCGTCGACGCGCGGACGTCACCATCGCCGTCAAGCCGGTGCCCATCGAGGAGGCCCACCGCTTCGGCATGCTCAGCATGGACGAGAGTGACGCGGTCACCGAGTGGCAGGAGAAGCCCAGGGAGCCGCACAGCGACCTGGCCAGCCTGGGGATCTACGTCTTCTCGCGCAAGGCGCTGGACACCTGGCTCGGCGAGGGGCGCGACGACTTCGGCGGAGACATCATCCCGGCCATGCTGGAGGCCGGCGCCCGCGTGTACGGCTACCGCTTCGACGGCTACTGGCAGGATGTGGGCACGGTGCACAGCTACTGGGAGGCCCAGATGGGCCTGCTGGACGACCACTCGCAGCTGGACCTGTTCGGCCGCGACTGGGTCATCCACACCCGGTCCGAGGAGCGCCCGCCGGCGCGTATCGGCTCCACGGCCAATGTGCATCGCAGCCTCATCAGCCACGGCTGCATCATCCATGGCTCCGTGGAGCACTCCGTGCTCTCGCCCGGTGTGCGCGTGGACCCCGGGGCGATCGTGCGCGACAGCGTCATCATGTTCGACACCGTCGTGCGCGCCGGAGCGGTCGTCGACCACGCCATCCTGGACAAGGAGGTCAGCGTCGGCCCCAATGCCGTGGTGGGTATGGGCCTGGACTTCGACACGCCGAACGTCGTGGAACCGGGGCGTCTGACCACCGGCATCACCGTGGTCGGCAAGCGCGCCGTCATCCCGGCCTCGGCGCGCATCGGGCGGAACGTCCGCATCGCTGGCTCCGTGCGGCCGGCGGACTTCAAGTCGAAGCGGGTGCCCAGCGGCGGGAGCATCGAGCGGCGCACGCGCAAGCCGCGCTCCAAGAAGGCCTGATCGCCGGGTCCTGCGTGCCACCCGTGACGGCCTCGGACGTGGAGGCCTGGCTGGCCGACCTGGAGCTGTCTCCGCTCGAGCGCGCCGAGCGCGATGGGGTCAGCAGCTGGGATCTGCAGGTGGACGGCCGTCGGCGGGCGGACATCCGCCTCACCATCATCCTTGACCCCGAGCGCACGGCGCTCCTCTGGGTGCATTACGCGCCGCCGCTCAACGACAGCTTTCGCGTCTCGTATCGCCAGCTGCTGCGCTGGAACGACGAGCTGCCCTTCGTCAAGTTCGGGCTCTCCGATGACGAGCGCCTGGTCCTCGCCAGCGAGCTGCCCGTTGCGGGACTCGACCGGGACGGCCTGGGCCTGGCCGTCTGCCGCCTGCTGGCGGTCTGCGACCTGACCCTGGAACGCGCCGTGCCCTGGCTCTTTCCCGGCGCCCGTACCGCCCCGGCCATGGCACGCCCCTCACGCCAGGCGGCCCTCTTCGTGCGCTACCAGGAGGCCCTCGCCGAGCTGCTGGCGCCCGAGGATGACGCGGGACGCGTCGACCACGCCGATGCACGTGGCTGAGACAGTGGGCCGGCGGGCCCGGCACGACCACCTGGCGGCCTCCGCGTTCGGGCGACGTATCGACGCCTTGCTACACTCGGCCTCCTGATGGAACCCATCGTCCGCGAGCGGCGCCGTCCGTCCCGCAGCGTCCTCTCCGGCGACACGGCGGACGTCTACTTCCGCCGCGCCGAGGAGATCCTGGCCGGAGAGGGGCTGGACCCGGTCGTCGTCATGGAGATCTTCTCGCGGGCGGAAGGCATCCTCTGCGGCATCGATGAGGCCAAGGTGCTCCTCGCGCACGCCTTGGCGGCACGCGAGGACGAGGTCGTCGTGGAGTCCCTGTCCGATGGCGACACCTTCTCTCCAAAGGAGGTGGTCATGCGCATCCGGGCGCATTACCGCGCTTTCGGTCTGTACGAGACGGCCATCCTGGGCATGCTGGCGCAGTCCACCGGCTGGGCCAATGCCGCGCGCGAGTGCGTCGAGGCTGCGTCGCCGCAGCCCGTCATCAGCTTCGGGGCCCGCCACGTGCACCCGCACATCACGGACGCCCTCGACTATGCCGCCATCGTGGGTGGCTGCGTGGGCGCCTCCACGCCGGCCGGTGCCCGCCTGGCCGGCCTCTCGCCGACCGGCACCATGCCCCATTCGCTGGTGCTCGTCATCGGGGACACCGTGCGTGCGGCGGAGGCCTTCGATCGCCACGTCGCACCGGACATCCCGCGCATCGTCCTGGTCGACACCTTCAAGGACGAGGCGGAGGAGTCGCTGCGCGTCGCTCGCGCCCTGGGCGACCGACTCTACGGCGTCAGGTTGGACACGCCCTCGGAGCGTGGTCGCGTGACGGCCGACCTCGTGAGCGAGGTGCGCGCACGCCTGGACCTGGAGGGCTTCAACCACGTCAAGATCATCGTCTCGGGGGGCCTGACGCCCGATCGCATCTGGTACTTCAAGGACGCTGGCGCGCTGGTCGACTTCTTCGCCGTGGGCAGCTACATCAGTGGCGCGTCGCCCATCGACTTCACGGGTGACCTCAAGGAGATCGACGGCCGACCCATCGCCAAGCGTGGCCGCATCCCGGGCATCACGGAGAGTCCGCGGCTCGAGCGCGTGACGCTCCGGGAGTGGCGCTCCTCCTAGCTCAGCCCAGGTCGCCGGCCGCGGCCAGGCGGCCCAGCTGCAGCAGGCCGACGAGCGACTTGGCGTCCTCGATGCGCCCGTCGCCGGCCATGGCCACAGCTTCGCGCCAGGGCAGCCGCTCGACCGTGAGCCGCTCGTCGACGTCCGGGCCGGAGTAGCCGTCGATGGCTACGAGGTCGGTGGCCAGGAAGAGATGCATGCGTTCCTCGGTGAACCCGGGGGCGCTCCAGAAGCTGCCCAGCCGGCGCCACTCGCGCGCCGCGTAGCCCGTCTCTTCACCCAGCTCGCGGGGCGCCGCGTGGTCCGGGTCCTCGATGCTGCCGTCGGGCAGGCGGTCCAGCGTGCCGGCCGGCAGCTCCAGGAGGATGCGCCCGATCGGGGTGCGGAACTGGCGCACCATGAGCACGTCCTCGCCGAGGACGGGCACGATGCAGACAGCGCCAGGGTGCTCCACGACCTCCCTGGTGTGGCGCCCGCCGGCGGGGTCCTCGATGGTGTCGATGCGGAAGGTGATGAAGCGTCCACGGTGCAGGACGCGCCGCTCGACCGTGGTCTCCAGGAGCTGTTCGTCGGACATGCGCCCCAGCATAGAGCCGCCGCCGCCGGCCGCCGTGGTGCGCCGGTGCACAGGCCCGTCCTAGTACCACTGCCCCATGGAGGGTCGCGCCTCCCGCCGGCAGTATCGGCAGCGTCGGGGGATGCCCTCCGATCGAGCCCGAGCACTCGAGATCAAGCCCACGGGCCCCTGCCCGCTCGAGATTGGAGACGTGGATCCATGCGCCGCTACAAGGGCACGCTGATCAGCCTCGTCGCGCTCGCCTCGTTCGTCCTGACGTTGGCTGCGCCGCTGCGCTGGTGCGTCTGATCACTTCCTGACGGGGCCGGCGCGGACCTACCCTCGCGCCACCCGCCGGCCCCACCACCCCACCCCCGGGCGCGACGTTCCTCGACCCTGACGCCGGCGCCTTGTGCGCCGGCGATATCGAATTCGGGAGGTCGACCGCTCCGTGCTGTTGCTCTACTCGATCGCCGTGGGGCTGCTGCTGGGCCGGGCCCTCGGCGGGCGTGTCTCCCACCTCGAGCATGTGCGCCTCGCCTGGTGGCCCCTGGCAGCGGCGGGGTTGCTGGTGCAGGTGGCGCTCTTCAGCGGACCGGTGACGGAGCGCATCGGCGCCGCCGGGCCGGCCGTCTACGTGGTCTCCACGCTGGCCGTGCTGCTCGCCCTCCTGCGCAACGTGGCGCTCCCCGGCCTGGCCATCATCGCCGTCGGTGCCGCACTCAACCTGGTCCCCATCCTCGCCAACGGTGGGGTCATGCCGTCGTCGCCGGAGGCCTGGATGGCGTTGACTGGCGCGGCGGAGCTGCCCACCGAGGCCTTCAGCAACTCGGTGCTGGCCGGGCCCCACACCGCCTTCGCATTCCTGGGCGATGTCTTCGTCTTCCCCCGTCCCCTGCCGCTGGCCAACGTCTTCTCGCTGGGTGACGCGGTGATCGCCCTGGGCGCGGTGGTGTTCCTGGTGGTCGCCATGCGCGGGCCGTCCGCCGCCGCGAGCGGGCTCCCGGTCGGCCTGCCGGAGTCTCCGACGCGATGAGCTCGACAGCGGTGCCCGGCACGCCCCGCGCGCCGGCTGTCGGGGGGTGAGGCCGCCAGCCTCGGGGTCACGGGCGCCGAGACCGCCGATCCTGACCTCTCGGCCGGGCTGCGCCGGTTGGCCGTCGACGTCGACGCCGACGCCGGAGCCCGACTCTATGTCGACCGAGGTGATGGTGTGCTGACCCTGCTGGCCTCCGCGGTGCCCGACGGGCGCGGCGGTGGGGGCGGCGCCAGCAGCCTCCTGCACATGCCGGACGCCCGCGGGGGCGTGCTCATCCTCGAACGTGGCCGTGCCGAGCCTTTCAGCGAGGAGGACCTGGCCATCGCCCGTGTGCAGGCGCGGCGCCTCGTCACGACCGTGGCCACCTCTCTGCGGCCGCGTCCCATCACCTGGACCGCCCAGCTCGAGGCGGTTCAGGTCGTCGCCGCCGAGCTGACCCGCCTGTCCAGCGTCGAGGAGGTCGCCCGTGCGCTCTGCGCCCGGACGCAGCGCGTGGTCGCCTTCGACAACGCCAGGGTCTATGTCCTCGCTGAGGACGGCCGAGCGTTGGATCCGGTGGCCTGGAGCTCGGAGGCGGAGGCCTACCACGGGGAGACCCTGGACGGGCTGCGGGTGCGCGTCGGGGAGGGCATCACCGGCTGGGTGGCCATGACGGGGCAGGCCATCAACGTCCCTGACGCAGCGGCCGATCCGCGGGCCGTGGATGTGCCGGGTTCGCCGGACCTCCAGGAGGAGTCGATGCTGCTGGCCCCGCTGCGCTCCGAGGGGCGGGTCATCGGCGTCGTGGTCCTTTCACGCCTGGGACTGGCACGCTTCTCCGACGATGAGCTGCGCCTGCTCGCCATGCTCGCCGACCTGGCCGCGGTGGCCATCGAGAACGCACGGCTGCTGGGCGAGCGCGACCGCCATGTGCGGGAGCTGGAGGCGCTGCTGGACATCAGCCTGGCGGGCGGCGGTGTCAGCGAGGAGGCCGAGCTGGCCGGGCTGCTGGCTGGCAAGCTGCGCGACGCCGCCAGCATGGACGCCTGTCTCGTGTGGCGCTGGAACCAGCCCTCCGGCGACCTCGTGCCGGCCGGCGCCGCGGGCCGGCCGCTGCCGGACCGCCCCACCGACCTGGGCCTCGACCGTGCCGCCCGGCAGGTCCTCCTCACCGACGAGCCGCTCTGGCTGGATGCCTGGTCGTCGCGCGACGACGGTGCCCGGGTCGCACGCCTGGACGAACCCGACTGTGCGGCCGTCCTGCTGCTGCCCTTCTCCGTGGGTGGCCGCGTCATCGGTCTCGCGGACCTGCGCTCGCGTGAGCCGGAGCGCCGCTTCCATTCCGGCGAGATCGCCTGGTTGCGCACGATGGCGAACCAGGCTGCTGGCGCGCTGGAGAACGCCAGCCTGCTGCGCCAGTTGCGGGACGCGGCCGAAGTCGATCCGGTGACGGGCGTGTACAGCCATCGCCACCTGCAGGACCGCATCCGCCAGGAGACTGCACGGGCGGCTCGTGCCTCGTCGCCGCTGAGTGTGCTGATGCTCGATCTGGACGACTTCAAGCTGGTCAACGACCTGCACGGCCACCAGGCCGGTGACCGCGTCCTGCGGGCCATCGCCGGGGCCCTGCGAGCGTCCGTCAGGACCAACGACATCGTGGCCCGCTACGGCGGCGACGAGTTCGTCGTCCTCATGCCCGACACCGACGCGGGCGAGGCAGGGCACGTCGCCGAACGCGCACGCGCGGCCATCGCGAGCGTCGTCCATCCCATGACCGATGGCCGGGTCGTGCAGGTCACGTGCAGCGCCGGGCTGGCGCTCTGCCCGCGTGACGGCAGCACGGCGCGGGCCCTGCTGCGCAGCGCCGACGCCGCGATGTACCACCAGAAGCGTGCCCGCGCCCAGGTGGCCACAGCACACGCCACCGCAGGCGCGGCGATGCCGATACCGAGGAGCAGCCGCCGAGCGACCTGAGCGGCGTCGCCCGGATCCCGCGTGCCGCACGGACCGCCCGACACCGGCCACCCGCGGCTGCTGCGGCACTTTGTCAAGACTATTGACAAAGTGCGCTAGGCTATGGGTATCCACCCGAATGCAGCAGCCGAGGCCGATGCCCGCCGCGACGTCCGAGAAGGCCACCCACCAGCTCACGAGGCGCTCCAACGAGCGCTTGGTGCTGCGCACGGTGTACGAGCAGGGGCCGCTCAGTCGCGCCGACGTGGCCCGCGCCACCGGCCTCACCAGGACGACGGTGTCCGACGTCGTCGAGGGCCTCATCGTCGTGGGTCTCACGCGGGAGGTGGGCGTCGGCCCGTCGACCGGCGGCAAGGCCCCCATCCTGCTCGAAGTGCCTGCGGATGCGCGGCACCTCGTGGGCGTGGACGTGGACCGTGACCGCATCAGCGGTGCCATCGTGAACCTGCGCGGGGAGGTCCGCGGTCGCGCAGAGCGTGATCTCGCCGACTGCGACGGCCCTGCCGCCATGGCCGCCCTCGCGTCGCTCGTGGAGGAGCTCGTCGCCTCGGCCTCCCGGCCGCTGGCCGGGGTGGGAGTGGGCACGCCTGGCCTGGTGGATACGTCCACCGGCACCGTCCGCTGGGCGGTCGGGCTGGATTGGAGGGACCTGGCTGTCGGCCCGCGCCTGGTGGAGCTGACGGGCCTGCCGGTCGTCGTCGTCAACGATTCACAGGCGGCCGCCATGGCGGAGTGGGCCTTCGGCGGTCACGACACCTCGTCGGCCATGATCGTGGTCAAGGTGGGGGAGGGCATCGGCGCAGGCATCGTCATCGGCGGCCGGCTCCACGTGGGCGACGACTCCGGGGCAGGCGAGATCGGGCACACGCGCATGGGCTTCGGCGACCTGCCCTGCCGCTGCGGCGGCTGCGGTTGTCTCGAGACGGTCGCCAGCCTGCGGGCGGTCCTGGACCGGGCGAGTGCGCTGGCACCCGAGTCACCCGGGTCGGCCCTCTCGGGAGCACCGGTCACCCGGGACGCTCTGCTGGTCGCCTTCGCGGCCGGGGACGCCCTGGCCCGCCGCGTGGTGATCGAGTCGGCGCGGCCGCTGGGCAGCGTCCTGGGAGCCATGATCGGCACCCTGGGGGCCAGGAAGATCGTCCTCGTTGGGGCCATGACGGCCTTCGGGCAGCCCTGGCTCGAGGCCGTCCGGGCGGAGACGCAGCGATCCGCCCTGGCCCTGCTGGTGGAACAGGCCGACATCGACCTCGGCACGACCGGCTCCGATGTCGTCGAGCTGGGTGCCGCGGCCATCCTCATGGCCTCCGAACTCGGACTGGCGCTGGCGGCATGATGTCTCGCCCGATGTTCGAGTCGGCTACCCTCCGCAGCGACGACAGTCGTCGCATCGACCCACGCGCCCCCTCGAGGGGGGACGCCGCAGGGAGGAGGGCAGCGGAGGTCTGATCGTCAAGGCCGGCGCGTGCGCGCCCCGGCCGACCAGGCAACGTCTCCGCCCACGTGGGCGGGACCAAGGAGGAGGTGTCATGGACACCAAGAGATGGACGCTCGCCGGCACGATGCTGGCGACCCTGGCCCTGACGGCCAGCAGCATCGGCGTCGTCGCCCAGGACGAGAGCCCGGCCGCCATGGGCGACACCGTGGCCACCGGCCTCGCCGAGCTCGACACGGCCATGGGCGGGGACAAGCCGCTCGCTGGCACCCGTGTCGTGGTGCAGACACAGTGGACCGGTGGCGAGGGCGAGAACTTCGCGACCGCGTTCGCCCCATTCGTGGCGGCGACGGGCATCAACGTCGTGGTCGACCAGATCGGGTCCAGCCACGAGACCGTGCTTCGATCACGCGTGCAGGGCGGCAACCCCCCTGACGTCGCGCTGCTCGGCCAGCCGGCGTCGATCAATCAGTACGGCGCGGAGGGCAGCGCCATCGACGTGAGCACCTTCATGCCCGAGGGGTCTCTCGATGGCCAGGCCGCCACGGTCGGGCTGTACACGGCCGGCGAGAACATCTGGGCCATCCCCTACAAGGTGGATGTCAAGGCCGTCGTGTGGTACCCCATCAAGGCCTTCGAGGCAGCCGGCTACGCCATCCCGCAGACCTGGGACGAGCTCATCGCCCTGGCTGACCAGATCGTGGCCGCCGGCAGCAATCCCTTCTGCGTGGGTATGGAGTCCGGCACCGCGACCGGATGGCAGGCCACCGACCTCGTCGAAGCCGCCATGCTGCGCACGGCCGGTCCCGAGGCCTACGACAAGTGGGTCAGCCACGAGCTCCCCTTCAACTCCGACGAGGTGAAGGCTGCACTCGACCTGGTCGCCCAGATCTACTTCACCCCGGACTACGTCCTGGGCGGCAACACCGCCATCACCGCGCTCGAGCAGCGGACCCCGATGGATCCCATGTTCGAGGGCGACACCCTGACGCCGGGCTGCTGGATGCACATCATCCCGTTCTGGTACGGGCCTGACTTCTTCCCCGATCAGCGCGCCAGTGGTGAGCCGTCCAAGTACATCATCGGCGAGGACATCGGCATCTTCCCGCTGCCGCCCGTCGACCCGGCCCTGAACCCGGCCCTTGGCGCTGGCGACGGTGTCGTCGTCTTCAACGATCGGCCTGAGGTGCGCGCCTTCGCGCAGTTCCTCTCGACCCCTGCGGGTATCGAGGGTTGGGTCAAGCTTGGCAGCGCCATCGCGGCCAACACCAACGTGCCCGCTGAGTGGTACGAAGGTCACTACAAGTCCGAGGTCGCGGCCGGTCTGCTGGCCAACGCCACCGACTTCCGCTTCGACGCCTCCGACCTGATGCCGGCGGCCGTCGGCGCCGGCTCCTTCTGGACCGGCATGGTCGACTGGATCGCCGCTAACGGCGAGAACACCGACCAGGTGCTCCAGGCCATCGACGACAGCTGGCCGAACTAGGCCATCAGTCTGCGCGCGGAGCGTCGCTGAAGCGGCGCTCCGCGCGCGGTACCCTCTCCATGGAGGGAGTGCCGTGAGGGATCAGGCAGCATGACGAGCATGGCGCCGGCCGACCAGCCCACTGGCTGGCGAGGTCTGCTTCTGCCGCTGGGTGCGGTCGTCGGCCTGGCTGTCATCGTGCTCGGCCTCATCTTCCTTGCCGACCAGCAGGCAGCCGCCAACGTTTCGGCATGGCTCTACGACCTCATCGGCGACAGCCAGCAGGCGGAAGCCCTGCGCCGCGGCGGTGGCGACCGCTTCCTCGCCAAGCTCATCGTCATGGCCGTGGCGCTCGCCATCGGCGTCGGCGGCATCTGGCTCATCTACACCGGCCTCGATGTCATCGTCGGGCGGCTCGGACCGCCCTGGACCGGTCGACTCATCCCCTGGGTGTTCGTCGGCCCTGCGCTCCTGATACTGGCCGTGTTCCTGGTGTGGCCCGTGGTCTCCACGCTCTTCCTGAGCGTCGGCATCGACATCACGCTCATCCCGCCCTCCGTGGAGGTCGCGCCAGACGCCGGATTCGATGACTGGGTCTGGGGCCTCACGGACGCCAAGAACCACCGCATCTACCTGAACAACATCATCTGGCTGGTCGTGGGCACCGCAGGTTCGGTCGGTCTCGGTCTGCTCATCGCGTGGCTGGTCGATCGCGTCAAGCACGAGTCGTTGGCCAAGACGTTCATCTTCCTGCCGATGGCCATCTCCCTCGTGGGCGCCTCGGTCATCTGGGGGTTCGTGTACGCCTGGCGACCGGCCCGAGGGGATCAGATCGGGCTGCTCAACGCGATCTGGACCGGCCTTGGTCAGGAGCCCGTCGCGTGGCTGCAGACCCCCCCGCTCAACACGTTCCTGCTCATCATCATCCTCATCTGGCTGCAGACGGGCTTCGCCATGGTCGTGCTCTCGGCGGCCATCAAGGGAGTCCCCGTCGAGATCACGGAAGCCGCCAGCCTGGATGGCGCGAGTGAACGGCAGAAGTTCCTCCGGATCATCGTGCCCATGATCCGCGGGTCGCTGGTGACGGTCACCATCACCACGGCCATCTTCGTTCTCAAGATCTTCGACATCGTCTTCGCCACGACTGGCGGCAACTACGAGACCGACGTGGTGGCCAACCAGATGTTCCGCCAGATGTTCATGTTCTTCGACGACAGCCGCGGCGCGGTGCTCGCGGTCGTCCTCTTCATCGCCGTTCTGCCGCTGATGATCCTCAACGTGCGCCAGATGCGGCGACAGGGGATCCGCTGATGGTCCCCCCGCCCGGAGTCGGGGAGGTCGCGGCGGCCCGCAAGCGCAGCACGTTCTGGGGCCGAGCCCCGATCAGGTTCGCGGTGCTGGCTGTCTGCGTCCTCTGGTTCCTGCCGACCATGGGTCTCCTCATCACGTCGGTGCGAAACCCGCAGGACATCGACTCCAGCGGTTGGTGGACGACGCTGTTCTCGTTCTGGGACCTGTCCCAGTGGACGCTGGACAACTACGCCAACGTCATCACCTCCGAGAACATGGCAGGCGCCTTCGTCAACTCGCTGATCGTGGCCATCCCGGCCACGGTGATCCCCATCACCGTGGCGGCGTTCGCGGCCTACGCCTTCGCGTGGATGCGCTTCCCGCTCCGTGTGCCGCTGTTCATCCTCGTGGTCGGCTTGCTGGTCGTGCCCTTGCAGATGGCCCTCATCCCGGTGCTGAGGATCTACTCCGAGCTGGGCATCGCGGGCTCGTTCCTGGGCATCTGGCTGGCTCACACCGGGTTCGGGTTGCCCCTTGCCGTGTTCCTCCTCTATAACTTCATCAGCCAGCTGCCAGAAGACCTCTTCGAGACCGCCAGCATCGACGGCGCCTCCCACTTCCAGATGTTCACGCGTATCGTGCTGCCCCTGTCCGTGCCGGCCCTGGCCGCCTTCGCCATCTTCCAGTTCCTGTGGGTCTGGAACGACCTGCTGGTGGCCCTCGTCTTCCTGGGGCCACAGGATGACGTGGCGGTCGCGACCGTCAAGCTGAACCAGTTGATCGGCAATCGTGGCCAGGCGTGGCACCTGCTGACGGCCGGTGCGTTCGTGACGATGATCCTGCCCCTGATGGTGTTCCTGGCCCTGCAGCGCTACTTCATCCGCGGCATCCTGGCCGGTTCCGTCAAGGGTTGAGTGCCGCGGAGGTGGGCCGCCCAGCGGTGACGCGGCGCCTGGTCAAGGGCCGGCCCGAGGACGACGTCCTCGGGCCAGCTGCTGCCCGCCTTCGTGGGCACGGAGCCGCCCACCTGGCTGCTGGAGCGCATCGCGGCCGGCCAGGCCCACGGAGCCACCGTCTTCCTGCGCACCAACGTGCGGGATGCGGACAGCCTGGCCAGCCTGGCGTGGCAGCTGCACGGTGCCGCCTCGGACGACCTGCCGCTGCTCATCGCCGCGGACCAGGAGGGTGGCCAGCTGGTGGGCCTGGGCCACGGGACGACACGCTTCCCCGGCGCCATGGCACTCGGGGCGGCGGACGACGAGGCCCTCAGCGAAGCCGTGGCTCTCGCCACCGCCGACGAGCTGCGGGCGCTGGGCATCACCGTCTGCTATGCGCCGGTCTGCGACCTGGCCCTGGTGCCCGGCAACGTCAGCCTCGGCACGCGCGCCTTCGCTGATGACGTTCCCGGCGTGAGTCGGCATGCAGCGGCCACCGTGCGCGGCCTGCAGGCGGGCGGCGTGGTGGCCACGGCCAAGCACTTCCCGGGCCTTGGCGCCGTCGATGAGGACCTGCACCACCAGCTCGGCGTCGTCGAAGAGCCGAGGGATGTCCTGGAGACCCGCGAGCTGGCGCCGTTCCGGGCGGCCATCGGGGCGGGCGCGCACATGGTCATGTCCGCCCACGTGGCGCTGCCGGCCGTGACGGCGGACCGCGCGCTGCCGGCCACGGTCTCCCGCGCCGTCATGCACGACCTGCTGCGCGGTGAGCTGCGTTTCGGCGGCGTCAGCATCACGGATGCCATGGACATGAAGGCGGTGGGGCAGGGCGCGGCCGGCCTGGTTGAGAGCATCATGGCTCTCCGCGCCGGTGTGGACCTCCTGCTGCTGACGCCCGACCGTTCCGCCCAGCGTCGACTGGAGGTCGGTCTGCGGCGCGCCGCCCTGCGCGGCCTCGTCCCTGCGGCGGCCATCGCGGGCTCGCGTCGCCGGGTCAGACGCCTGCGCAGCTGGCTCGCCGGCTTCGAGGTGCCCGACCGAGGGGTCGTGCGCAGCGAGAGCCATCGTGCGCTGGCCTACCGTGCCGCCGCCGCCGCCATCACGCTCGTGCGGGATGAGGCGGGCCTGCTGCCGCTGCGGCCTGCGGCCGGTGATCGCCTCCTCGTCGTCACGCCGACCCCTCGCGACCTGACACCGGCCGACTCCTCCTCTGACGAGCCGCTGGCGCTGGCCGCGGAGGTGCGGCGCCACCACGCCGAGGTGCGCGAACTGCGGGTCGCCGCGGAGCCGACCGCGGCGCAGATCGCGGCGGCACGTGAGGCGGCGTCCGCGGCGGACGCCGTGATCGTGGCGACGCTGGCCGCTGATACCCAGTTGGGCCAGGCTCGCCTCGTGGATGCGCTGCTCTCGACGGGCACGCCGACCGTGACCGTCGCCATGCGCACGCCCTACGACCTGGCCGCCTACCCGGGTGCCGGCACGCACCTCTGCTCCTACGCCATCGTGCCCGCCAGCGTGGCTGCCGTCGCCGACGCCATCTTCGGACGCTCGGCCATGAACGGCCGCCTGCCGGCGGCGATCCCGGGGCTCTATCCTCGGGGACACCGCATGGAGGGACGACGATGAGCCTGAGGGATGAGATCCGCGAGCAGCCGGCCGTGGTGGCGCGCCTCATCGAGACGGGCACGCCAGAGGTCCAGCGGCTCTGCGAGACGATCCGGGCTGCGGCGCCCACCCATGTCGTCATCGCCGCCCGCGGCACCTCCGACCACGCTGCCGTCTACGCCCAGTACGCCATGGGCATCCGTGCTGGCCTCAGCGTCGGCCTGGCCACACCGAGCGTCCACTCGCTGTACGACGCCTCGCCGGGCTACCGTCGAGCTCTCGTGGTGGGGCTCAGCCAGTCGGGCGCCTCGCCGGATGTCGTCGGCGTCATCCGGGCGGCTCGAGCGCAGGGTGCCCTGACCCTGTCGATCACGAACACGCCCGGCTCGGACATGGCCCTCGCTGCGGAGCACCACCTGGACCTGCGGGCCGGCCCGGAGCGTGCCGTGGCCGCCACCAAGACATACACGGCGACGCTGACCGCGCTGGCGCTGCTCACGGCGGGCCTATCGGCCGAAGGCATGGACAGCGACCTTGCTCGCCTTCCGGACGCCATCTCGGAAGCGCTCGCGCAGGAAGACGAGGCTCGGCGCATCGCGGCGGACCAGGCCGCCATGGATCGCTGCATCGTGCTCGGTCGCGGCTACCACTACGCCAGTGCACGGGAATGGGCGCTCAAGCTCAAGGAGCTGGCCTACGTGCTGGCCGACCCGTATTCCTCCGCCGACTTCATCCACGGCCCGCTGGCCCTCATCGAGGCCGGCTTCCCGACCTTCGCCGTGGCCCCGCGCGGCGCCACCACCGCCGACATGGAGGCGGTCATCGAACGGCTCGGCGAGGGGCTGGGCGCGCACCTCCTCATCGTCTCGGACGACCCGGTCCTGCGAGGCCGCGGCACGTGGTCCCTGCGGCTGCCAGAGGGTCTGCCGGAGTGGCTGATGCCCATCGTCTCCATCGTGCCCGGCCAGCTGCACGCGATGCACCTGACCATGGCCAAGGGCCGCGACCCGGAGCAGCCGCGCTCCATCGCCAAGGTCACGCGCACGCACTGACGGCTCACTCCCGGAGCCTATACAAACTGTTGACAAACACTCTACTCTCAGCGTAGACTCATCATGTTCGCATCCAATCGGGCTCTTAGCCCATCGACCGAGGGAGAACCCATGTCCGCTACGGTTCAGGGCGTCACCGCTGTGACGGTCTCGCCCCTGGCGTCAGATCGCGCCGACCGCCTCTTCCGCTGGAATGCCATGTTGGCAGCGCTCCACGGGATCCAGGCTGCCGTCATCCTGGCGCTCTCGTTCGCCAAGGACCCGGTCGTGAGCGCGCCCGTGGTGACGACATACCTGACCTTCGACTCGGCCTCGGAGACCCTCGTGGGCGCCCAGCGCAGCCTCTTCGAGCTGCCCATCGGCCCGGCGGTGGCCCTCTTCCTCTTCATGAGCGCTGTCGCCCACTTCCTGCTCGCCTGGCCACTGCGCGGCTGGTACGAGCGACGCCTGGCTGCCGGCATCCAGCCCATGCGCTGGCTGGAGTACTCCCTGAGCTCCAGCGTCATGATCGTCGTCATCGCCACGCTGGCGGGCATCCAGGAGATCGGCACGCTCGTCGCGATCTTCGGCGTGAACGCCGCGATGAACCTCTTCGGCTGGTCGATGGAGCTGGGCAACCAGGGTCGCGAACGGACGCAGTGGAGCCACTACATCTTCGGCTGTGTCGCTGGCATCGTGCCCTGGATCGTCATCAGCATCGCCCTGTGGTCCGCTGCCACGGAGCCGGATGCGGCGGCCATCCCGGGCTTCGTCTGGGCGATCTTCGTCTCGCTCTTCATCTCCTTCAACATCTTCGCCATCACGATGATCCTGCAGTACCGGCGCGTCGGCGCGCTGGCGCGACTACCTGACCGGCGAGAAGACGTACATGTTCATGAGCCTCTTCGCCAAGACCATCCTTGCCTGGCAGGTCTTCTTCGGGACCCTGGCTCCGTAGCTGAGCGCGCCATGCCGTCGGTCGCGGGTCGCCACGAGCTGCGGCCCTGGCCGGCGGCGCGGCCACGCCCCACGGGAGTACGCCCCCGCGGTCTTCTCAGAGGCGACTGGAGCCCGCCCAGAGGTCGACACTCGGGGCCGTCTTTGCGTAGCGGTCGATCTCGACCAGCTCCTCATCGCTGAGGTCCGGGCCGTCCAGGGCCCGCAGGCTGTCCTCCAGCTGGGTGACCGAGCTGGCGCCGATGAGCGCGGAGGTGACGCGCGGGTCGCGCAGGACCCAGCGGATGGCCAGCTGGGCCAGCGACTGGCCGCGGCGCTGCGCGATCTCGTGCAGGGCGCGGATGCGGCCCAGCATCTCGTCGCTGAGCATCTCTGACGAGATGGACTTGCCCTGCGTGGCGCGGCTACCGGCGGGGATGCCGGCCACATAGCGGTCGGTCAGCAGGCCCTGGGCGAGCGGCGAGAAGGGGATGCAGCCGACCCCGGCGTCGCCGAGCACGTCGAGGAGGCCGTCTTCGATCCATCTGTTGAACATCGAGTAGTTGGGCTGGTGGATGAGCAGCGGCACGCCGAGCTCAGCGAGGATGGCGATGGCCGACCGCGCGCGCTCCGGCGAGTACGAGCTGATGCCCACGTAGCGCGCCTTGCCCTGCTGCACGGCCGTGGCCAGGGCGCCCATCGTCTCCTCGAGGGGCGTGTCCTTGTCGAAGCGGTGCGAGTAGAAGATGTCAACGTGGTCGAGGCCCATGCGCGCCAGGCTCTCGTCGAGCGACGCGAGCACGTACTTGCGTGAGCCGAGGAAGCCGTAGGGGCCCGGCCACATGTCCCAGCCGGCCTTGGTCGTGATGACCAGCTCATGGCGGTACGGCCGCAGGTCCTTGGCCATGATGCGCCCGAAGTTCTCCTCGGCGGAGCCGAAGGGCGGCCCGTAGTTGTTGGCCAGGTCGAACTGCGTGACACCCAGGTCGAAGGCACGGCGGACGAGGGCGCGCTGTGAGGCGAACGGTGTGTCGTCACCGAAGTTGTGCCAGAGACCGAGGCTGATCTCGGGGAGCTGCAGGCCGCTGCGCCCGGTGTGGCGATAGCCGATGACGTCATAGCGCCCCGGGTCCGCGACGTAGGGCGGGCTCTCGGCGGGCGGCAGGGCCGCTGGCTGGGGCCGTGCGATGGCGGCGGCGACCTTGCCCGTCGATGCGGTGCTCATTGACTTCTCCCTCCGTGGCTGGGCGTGCAGTGCGTACCGTGCGCCACCCATTGTGGACCGGGCCCGGGGCGGTCGTCGGGAGCCATGGTGCGGCACCCAGCGCCCAGCCAGGCGTGTCAGCCGCGTCCAGCCCTCGTCAGGCAGCCAGGAGGCGGACCTCGCCGGGCGGCAGCTTCGTCCACCAGTGGTGCTGGCGTCCATACGGCACGGGGTCGCGAGGCGCCAGGAAGGCGCGCAGGTCCGCCGCCTCTGCCTCGAGCTGCGCCCACTCGCCGGGGCGGAGGTCACGGTAGGCCGTGGCCTCGATGCCAGCCGGCGTGGCCCGCCACACGCCAGCGACGAAGCCATCGACGAGCAGCGTGGGCAACACGTCGCCGTTCGTGCGCGTGACCAGCGGCCGCAGATCCGGCGGGATGACCCGGCCGCGGTCGGCATAGGCCAGCAGGATGCTGTCCCACATGGGCAGCAGTCGGGCGGGCGCCGGCGTGTCCTCCGGCGGCAGCGGGCCGCCGGGCACGTCGAGCAGGCGCTGGCCGTCCGGACCCTCGAGGACCGAGAGCGCGTCGCCCAGTGCCGCCACCGCGATGCGGGCCCGCGAGCGCTGCACCAGTGCGAACTGGGCGATGTCCGCGACCGAAGCCGGCCCGAAGCCCTCGAGATAGCGCCCGATGAGCTGCTGCAGGGCAACGTCGGGGTCGGCCGGGCGCTCGAGTGATGGAGCCGGCTGGAAGGCGGGCCGCTGTCCGAAGGACCATGGCCCGCCGCCGGGTACGTGCACGAAGGGTGCATACGAGCGCATCGCCCACCAGGGACCCGGTCGGGGCAGGCCTGTCCGCTCCGCCAGCCAGGCCTCGATGGCGGCGTTCAGGCGGGGCTGCTCGGCGGCGAAGGCCTGCACGTCGGGCACCAGGGCATCGGTCTCGGCGGGGCTCAGGCCCGTGACCAGGTGGCGGCGGTCGTTGAGCCGCGCAGAGCGAAGGGTCGGCTGCATGGCTTCGTGGAAGGCCGCGTAGTCGGCCGCCGCCACGGCATGCAGCGTGATGCGCATGAGCGTGGCCTTGAGCACGGTCTGCGCGGTGAAGGCGTCGTCGAGCTGCGCGGGGTCGAAGTCGGCCACGCGGGCCCAGAGGGCCAGATACGGCGATGCCGGATCCTGTGCCTGGATGGCCACGACGCGCCGCACGGCGCTCACGGCATCCAGGGGTTCGCGACGGAGGAGCGCCTGCCTGGCCAGCGTGGCGCGGTTCAGCTGACGGAGGCTCAGGGGCATCGGTGCATCCTCGCACGGAGCAGGGGGGCGCGCCGGCGCGCCCGGGCGAACCAGGCTGCGGCGGTTGGTGCCCGTGCCGACGATGGCGCCTCGCGTCGATGATTGCGCTAGGGCGCAATCATGCAGAGAAGCGCACAGTCTGCCAAGATGGGGCGCATGGACGAGCCTCCCGGACTTCGAGCACGCAAGAAGGCGGAGACGCGGTCCGCCCTGGGTGGCGCCGCCCTCGCCATCGCCCTGGAACGTGGGCTCGATGACGTGAGCATCGATGACATCGCGGCTGCCGCCAACGTCTCGCCGCGGACGTTCCACAACTACTTCGAGAGCAAGGCCGATGCGCTCGTCGCGGGCTGGCGAGCGCATCCTCGCTGTCTACGTCGACCAGGTTCGCGCGCGGCCACCCGATGAGCCGATCCTGCGCTCGCTGGAGCACGTCCTATCGGCCATCGCCATGGATGCCGCGGCGCACCGCGAGGAGACCGAGGCCCACCTGGCGCTGCTCGCCAGCCGCGGGCTTGCGCGCCACCGCGGCCTGCTCATCGAGGAGGCGGCGCGGGCGCTGGTCGACGTCGTGGCCGAGCGCACCGGTACGGACGCCGCGCACGATGTCTATCCGCGGCTCGTGACCATGGCCGCGATCGCGGCTGTCGTCTCCGCCTACGAGCCCTCGCCACCGGCCGTGCCCGATCGCGAGGACGCCGCTCGTCGGATCGCGGAGTGCTTCGCGCTCCTGCGCACCGGCCTTGGGTCCCCCCTCCCGCGCGTCAAGGAGCACTGATCGTGGCCCATCTCCTCTACCGGCTGGGCCGGACGGCCTTCGTCCGTCGTCGCCTGGTCACGACCCTGTGGGCCATCGTGCTGGTGGTCATCGCCGCTTCGGCGGTGACCCTGATGCAGCCGACCGCCACGCTGTTCAGCCTGCCCGGGACCGAGTCCCAACGCGCCCTCGACGCACTGGTGGAGCGCTTCCCGGATCTGGGCGCGGACGGTGCCAACGCGCTGGTGGTCGTGGCCGCTCCCGAGGGCGCGTCGATCGTCGACACGGAGAGCGTCGCGGCGGTCAAGGCGATCGTTCGCGCACTGTCGGACGTGCCGCAGGTGGCCAGCGTGGCCGACCCGTACCAGCGGTTCTCCGTCGATCCCGACATGCGCATGGCGATCATCCAGGTCGGCTTCTCCGTACCTTCAACCCAGGTGGCCGAGCAGACCCGCGAGGCACTCGTGGCGGTCGCGGCGGAGGGTCGCACCACGGGCCTCAGCGTCGAAGTCGGGGGTGATGCGATGAGCATGCCGACGGAGCTCGGCGGAAGCGAGGTGCTGGGCGTCCTCATCGCTGCCCTCGTCCTCGTGCTCACGCTGGGCTCTCTGCTGGCCGCCGGCATGCCCCTGCTCACGGCCCTCCTGGGCATCGGCATCGGCCTGTCGGGCGTGGCTATCGCGACCCACTTCGTGACGCTGTCGTCCTTCACCCCGGTCCTCGCGCTCATGCTCGGCCTGGCGGTCGCCATCGACTACTCGCTGTTCGTCGTGTCCCGCTACCGCCACGAGCTGGCCACCGGTCGGGAGCCGGCGGATGCCGCGGGCACTTCCATCGCCACCGCGGGCTCGGCCGTCGTCTTCGCGGGTTCGACGGTCGTCATCGCCCTCGCCGCGCTGGCCGTGGTCAACGTGCCCATCCTGACGGAGATCGGGCTCGCGGCGGCCTTCACGGTCGCCGTATCCGTGGTCGTCGCACTGACCGCACTGCCAGCCCTGCTCGGCTTCCTCGGGCAACGCCTGCGGCCGTCGGCGGATCCCGAGGCGGGCGGCGCTCGCCCCGGCGTCATCGTGCGCTGGGTGGGACTGCTGACCCGCCGACCCGTGCCGGTCATCATCGTCGCCACGGTCGGCCTGCTGATCATCGCGGCGCCGGCGCTCTCGATGCGCCTGGGGCTGCCCGACGACAGCTCGGCCGCCCCGAGCAGCACGCAGCGCAAGGCCTACGACCTCGTCGCCGAGGGGTTCGGGCCGGGGGTGAACGGGCCCCTGCTCGTCGTGGCCGACGCGTCCGCGAGTGCCGATCCAGAGGCCGCCATCGGGCAGGCCAGGACGCTCATCAGCGGCCTGGCGAACGTTACGTATGTGCCACCGTCCAGCCTCGACGACAGCGGCACGGTCGCCCTCTTCCAGGTCATCCCCGCCAGCGCCCCGACGGGCGCGGCGACCGAGGACCTCGTGCATGCCATCCGTGCGGGCAGCACCAGCCTCCAAGCCGAGACGGGAGCGACGCTCGGTGTCACCGGGCGCACCGCGCTGAACATCGACATGTCGGCGCGGATGCAGGAGGCCCTGCTGCCCTACCTGGTCATCGTCGTGGGGCTGGCGCTCGTCCTCCTGGCGATCGTCTTCCGCTCCATCCTCGTGCCCATCAAGGCAGCCGCGGGCTTCGTGCTCTCGCTCCTGGCCACGCTCGGGATCCTGGTGGCGGTCTTCCAGTGGGGCTGGTTCGGGAACCTCATCGGCCTGGGGGCCAGCGGACCGATCCTGAGCCTGTTGCCGATGCTCATCATCGCGGTGGTCTTCGGGCTGGCCATGGACTACGAGGTCTTCCTCGTGACGCGGATGCGCGAGGAGCACGCACGGGGCGCAGAGCCGCGCGCCGCCGTGGTGACCGGGTTCAGCCACGGGGCCAGGGTCGTCGCCGCGGCCGCGATCATCATGATCTCGGTGTTCGGGGGTTTCGTCCTCTCACCCGATCCACTCATCAAGTCGGCCGGCTTCGCCCTCGCGGCAGCCATCCTCTTCGACGCCTTCGTCGTGCGGCTGACCATCGTTCCGGCGGCCATGGCCCTCGCCGGCGCCCGCGCCTGGTGGCTGCCGGGCTGGCTCGACCGCGTGCTGCCCACGATCGAGCTGGAGGGTTCGGGTGGGGAGGCGATGGACGAGCCGCTGCCGGTCGTCGGGAGTGCCGATGTCGAGTCGCCCCTGCAGTAGCCGCCGGAGCGTCGACATCGTCGTGGCACTGGCCTACGCTATGGGGGCGGGACGAGCCGCGGGTCAGCGGGAGGACGAACCATGTCACGAAGATCCAATGCCTTGGCTGGAGCGATGCTCCTGGCGCTTCTGGCGGTCGGGCCAGCGGCCTTCGCCGCCGAGGAGTCCGCGGCCCCCGAGGAGACGGCGGCCACCGAGACGGCTGTCGCGATCCCCTCGGACGGCCACGACATCGTCGGCACCCTGGCTCTGCCAAGCGATGCAGCCGGCCCGGTCCCCGCGGTCCTCATGCTGCACGGCTACGGCAGCTCGGCCGACGAGGTCGGCGACATGTACGGTCGTCTGGCCGAGGCGCTCGCCGCGCTGGGCGTCGGCTCGCTGCGCATCGACTTCGCGGGCATGGGCGCCAGCCCGGCCTCCACGCTGGACTACACGTACGGATCGATGATCGGCGACGCGTCGAAGGCCCTCGACTGGCTCAGCACACAGGAGTCGGTCGACCCGGCGCGCATCGGCGTCCAGGGCTTCAGCCTCGGGTCGCTCATCGGCGCACATCTGGTGGGCACAGACACGCGACCCATCGCCTTCGGCTCCTGGTCGGGCGCCATCGTGGACGGCTCGGCCACCGCGGGTCCGGAGGCCATCGCCGAGTGTGAAGCGACCGGCGAGGGTCACATCGTCGTGGACCTGGGCTTCCGCACGCTCGACCACAGCTGCGAGTACTTCACCTCGATGGCGGCATCGACGGCGCTGGCGGACTTCGCGCCGTACGCTGGCGCTCTCCTGCTGGTGGCGGGCAGCGAAGACACGACCGTCGATCCCAGCGTCTCGGAGCATGCCTCGACGGCCACCGCCAGCGACGATGTCACGTTCCAGATCATCGAGGGCGCCGACCACATCTACCTCGTCCTGAGCGAGGATCAGGCCCTCGCCGACGAGGCCATCACCTTCACGGCCGACTGGTACGCGGAGAAGCTCTGACGTGAGAGTGCCGCCAAGTCGCGGCGAGCGCGGACGAGCCCGTCGCCCTCGCTAGCCGGCCCGCTCTATTGACATCGACACCGCGCCCAGGCGGTGGTCAGACGTGGCCCACCAGCAGGGTTCGGTTGCCAGCGCCCCGAGTCCGTCCAGGGGCGCGCCAGCCGTCAGGCTCAACCGGGAGCCACCGCCGGGAGCCGCGTTCTCCGCACCGTTGCGCGCCGTTGCGCAGTCCGAGGTCGCCGAGACGAGCGTGGAAGCGCCCGGCGTGGCGTGAGTGGTGGGGTGGCCTACGGGGCTTGAACCCGTAACCTCTGGAGCCACAATCCAGTGCTCTGCCGGTTGAGCTAAGGCCACCATCGCGTCCTGCTCGACCACGCGGAGCGCGGGAGCAGCGAGCCAGCGGAGTGTACCCGACCCTGGGCGACCTGGTTGGGCAGAGCACGTGGGCTCGCGCCAGTGCTACACTGGTTCCGTGTTACACGGGAGAGGGCCATGGCGAACCTGACCATCGTGATCGACGACCACCTGCTGCGCCAAGCCCGCATCAGGGCACTGGAGGACGGTACCTCCGTCAATGCGGTGCTGCGCGCATACCTCCAGCGCTATGCAGGGGCTCAGGACGCTGCCGACGCACTTGACACGTTCGCGCGTCTAGCGCGGGCGAGCCAGGCGATGAGCGGACCACAGGGACGGACGTGGACCCGTGAGGATGCGCATGACCGCGCCGGTCTTCGTTGACACCAACGTCTGGGTCTACGCGGTCGACGGCGCTGACCCCCGGAAGCGTGAGAAGGCTCTCGCCGTCGTTGCTCCAGAGCGAGGCAGGGAGATCGTCATCTCGAGCCAAGTGCTCACCGAGTTCTATGCCGTTGCCACCCGCAAGCTGGCCACTCCGCTCTCGATCTTGGAGGCGGAGATGATGGTCGCCACGATGGCGACACTCCCCGTCGTGGCGGTCGACGCCTCACTGGTGCGGTCAGCGATCGCGGGCAGCCGCACGTGGGGCATCTCGATCTGGGATGCGCTCATCATGCGGGCAGCCGAGGTGGCAGGATGCGGGGTCCTCGTCAGCGAGGACCTCTCGGCAGGCGGTGTCTACGGATCGGTTCGCGTGGAGAACCCCTTCACCGGCTGACCTCAGCCGCCGCTGACCATGTCCAACGAGAGCGGCAGGGCGATGAGGATCATGAGCATCAGGTCCGCGATGATCGCGTTCACGGCCGTCCAGCCTGGTGCCTGGCGAGCCCACGGCACCACGACACCGAAGGACAGGATGACGCCGGTGTTGGCCGTGGCGCGCCACGTGGTGGAGCCGGCCAGGAGCGCCATGGCGGCCGCCACGAAGAGCAGGGTCACGAGCAGCGCGGCCACGCCCCAGGCCTTGCCCAGGGGGCTGCGGATGGTGACCTCGCCAGGCAGGATCCAGCGACCGTCGCCGAAGCCGCTTCGCACCGACGTCCAGGAGGCCAGGAACCAGATGACGTGGCCGATGCCGTGCATCGCGAGGAGGACGACCACGAGGATCCGAAAGAGGTCGGTCATCATCCCCAGCGTAGCCTGCCGCGGGTCGCACGGCCGGGCGCATCCCCGGGGGACCGGGTAGGCTCACCCGATGCGTGTGCCCGACTTCCTGCTCCGCCAGTTCTACGTCGCCGGGAGCCTGCAGCACGAGGCCGATGGTTTCCAGCTCCAGGCCCGCAACGGCCTGGCGGATGGGATGCTCGTGGGTATCGGCCGGGTCAGCGTCGACGGCCAGCCGATCGACCCGGCGGCGATCACCGCGACTCGAGTGGGCGATGACACGGTCCACCGCGCCACGGAAGTCTCGCGCCGGGCCCCGGTCTCGTTCCGGCGCGGCGAGGTGGTGACGTTCCACGTGGCTGGCCACCGGCTCGCGCCGGGCGAGCACCGCTTCGAGGTCGAGATCGTCGAGCGCGACGCAGGGCTCCTTCAGCTGGCGCTGCGCGATCGGGTGCCTGACCCCGCGGCCCGATGAGTCGCGCCGCCCGCTACGACGCCGCGGGCTGCGGGTTCGCCACCGCCTCCAGGACCGCGAGCGTCGCGTCGACCACCTGGGCCTGCTGGTCGGCCTGGTTGATCGTCGCCTCACCATCGCCCGACTGCGGCCCATACGAGCCGAAGCCGGCGTGGTTGCCGCCGCTGATCTCGACGAACGTGGTATCCGCCGGCAGTCGGTCGGCCGAAGCCGCGATCTCGTCGGGGGTGGCCAGGCCGTCCTCGGAGCCGGAGATGGAGCTGACCACGAGGTCGCTCGCCGTGAGGTCGGTGCCGTTCGGGGGGTAGGCTGCCCATAGCACCAGCCCGTCCACGGCGTCCGGGTGTCCCGCGGCGAACTGGGCGGCCATGGCACCTCCAAGCGAATGGCCGCCGACGACCCAGTGCTCGATCTCAGGATGAGCATCGGTGACGCCCGCGGCGGCGTCCGGCGAGAGGACGGCCATCCCGAAGGGCATCGGGGTGATGACCACCAGGTGGCCTGCCTTGGCGATGGCACGAGCCAGGGGCGCGTAGGCCTCCGGGGCCACGCGGGCGCCAGGGTAGAGGATGAAGCCGGTGCTGTTCGGCTCGGCAGGATCGACCGGCCGGAAGACGAGGTCGCCGTCCGTGGTCACGCTGAGCGTGCTGTCGGAGGCCAGGGCAGCGGTGGCCTGCTCGGTCGGGTCGGCGAGGTCGCTGAGCCAGACGACGCCGCCGACACAGACGATGGCCACGACCGCCACGACGACCAGCGTGATCGCCCGCCAGTGACGTCTCATGGGGAAGAGTGTACGTTCGGGCAGGCGGCGACGAGGTCGCCTGCTACCATCCCCGACCATGACCGCTGCCGGCCGCGCGCCCGCCATCCTGCCGCCCGCCACCCTGCCACCCACCCGAACGCTTGCCGACGCGCTGCTGCCCGTCACGTGGAGGGCCGAGGCGCCCGCCTGGCTCCGCGACAGCGTGCTGGTCGCCGCCGGCACGCTGCTGCTCATCGTGGGCGCCTACGTCAGCATCACGGTGCCGGCAGTCCAGCTGGGCCAGCTGTATGTGCCCGTCAATGCGTACGTGCCGCTGACCCTGCAGACCTTCGGGGTGCTCTTCACCGGTGCCCTCCTGGGCGCCCGTCGAGGGCTCTCGGCCACCGGTCTCTACCTGCTCCTGGGGATCATCGGCGTGCCCGTCTTCGCGGCTGGCTCCGACGGCGTCCATCGCGCCGGCCTGGACACGATCGTGGCGCTCGATGGCGGCCGCCTCGTGCTGGGTGCCACGGGCGGATACCTCCTGGGCTTCCTGGTCGCCTCGGGCGTCGTCGGTCGGCTCGCGGAGCGCGGCTGGGACCGTCGTCTGAGCCGCTCCCTCGCGGCGATGGCCATCGGGTCCGCGCTCATCTACAGCTGCGGCGTGGCCTGGTTGGCCCTGGCGGCCGACCTGTCACTCTCGGACGCTCTCGTCTTCGGACTGTGGCCCTTCCTGCCAGGCGACCTCCTCAAGCTCGTGGTCGCTGCGGCTCTCTTGCCCATCGGCTGGCGCATGGTGTCAGCACGAGCGTCGGGTGCCCCTGGAGGATCCGCCGGGCCGCGCTGAGGGCCGTTGCGCCTGGAGGATCCGCGGGGCCGCGCTGACGGCCGTCCCGTCGACTATGCCGGCGCGGGCTGCGCTTCTTCGCTGCGCGGGTCGCGCCGCGGATGGACACCGAGCAGGATGATCGAGGCCAGTGCCAGCGAGACGATGCCGATGCCGACGGCGACCCGCGGGCCCATCGGTGCGTCCCCCGCCCGAAAGAAGGCATCCATGATGGGTCCGGCGATGGCCAGGCCCAGCGGTCCGGACAACGAGTTGGCGATGTTGGCGATGCCCATGTAGCGCCCGCTCGCCGCGAGCGGGATGATCTCGGTCATGAGCGCCCAGTCCACCGCAAGGTAGGCGCCCGACCCGGCCCCCAGGAAGAGCGCGCCGACCAGGCCCACGACCGGCAGGTCACCCGGTGCCATGGCCAGCAGGGCGATGCCGAGCGCGGCGATGGCTGCCGCGGCCCAGGCCACCGGCTTGCGGCCGGTGCGGTCCGAGACGCGGGCGCCGACCATGGCCGCCACGACGGTGCCCACGAGGGCCAGGCCAAGGGCGGCCATCCAGAGCATCGAGCGCTCGTCCGGGTCCGTCACGCCGAAGACGCGCTCCAGGTACAGCAGGCTGATGTTGACGAAGGTGCCGGTGCCCATGAGGAACAGGAGGCGCACGAGCGTCATGCGGATGAAGGAACGCTCGCGCAGGATGGCCGGGTCCCAGGTCTCGCGGAGGATGGAGCCCCAGGAGCGGCTGTTGCGAGGGCTGCCGGGCGGCCCATCGTCGACGAACAGGAAGGTCAGGGCGGCCAGGATGACCTCCAGGAGGCCGACGGTCAGGAACGCCAGTCCCCAGGCCTCGACCCGGGCGCCCGCGGCCATGATGGCGAAGCCGGTCACCACGCCGACCGTGCGCATGACACCCACCAGTCCGCTGGCCAGGCCCACCTGTGGCTCGGCCACGAGGTCCGGCACGAGGCCCTGGTACGGTCCTTGGGCGACGTTGGAGCTGATCTGCAGTCCCAGGAAGAGGAGGGCATAGCACGCCAGGGTCTGGCTGCTGCCCAGGGCCTGCCCGTCCCAGCCTGTTGGCTGGGCCATGGCCAGGAGCGACAGGCCGACGATGAACAGGAGGTCGAAGGTCGCGCCCGAGATGATGTAGCCCTTGCGCTTGCCGAAGCGCGAGGTCGTGTAGTCGCTGAGGGAACCGACGGTGGGGACCGTGAAGATGGCGACGAGGCCGCCAGCGAGCTCCAGTGGCCCCATGACCGAGCCGACGGAGTCCCGTCCGACGATGAGCTCCAGCTGCTTCTGGCCGAAGCCTTCGTAGGCACCCCAGATGGCGTTGATGCCGAACCAGTAGACCGAGATGAGGCCGAGCTGCCGCAAGGGCAGGAGAGCGACCGGCCGACCGCTCTCTGACGTGCTGGCGACGGACATCGTGGCGACCCCCCTGCGGCCGTGTCGGACTATGGTCCATCCGGTCTGGCAGCGCAATGACTGCGCAGCGCGCGCGTCGGAATGGGTAGACTGTCGGCGCCATGCGCATCGATCGAAGCCTCCTCGGCTGGGGCGTCTTCCTGGTGGCCCTGGGCGGCGTGCCGCTCGCCGTGCAGCAGGGCTGGGTGGACGAGAGCATCGCCAGCGACCTGTGGCGGCTCTGGCCGCTCGTGCTCGTGGGCATCGGCCTCGGCCTCATCCTGCGCTGGACGCCTCTGGCGTGGCTCGGCGGGGCCATGGTGGCGGCCACGTTCGGCCTCATCTTCGGTGCCGTGCTGGCCGGCGGGTTCCAGGGCGTCGGCAGCGCCTGCGTGGGCCTGGGGTCCGGGCAGGCCGTGACCACGGAGGACGATGGCCCGGTCGTCGGCGACGACTTCACCTTGCAGCTGGAGCTGACCTGCGGGGAGCTGGACGTGGCCAGGGGTGCTGCGAGCGGCTGGACGCTGTCGGCCGAACACGCCGCGGACGCGCCGCCGCTGGTGGACGCGACCGATGCCAGCCTGCGCATCACGCAGGGCGGAGACGCGGCGCTGGCGGTGTTCACCCAGCAGGATCGCACGGCCTGGGACGTGACCGTGCCGACACAGGCCAGGCTGGCCGTGGGTGTCACGGTCAACGCCTCGGATGCCAGCCTGGACCTGGGTGCCGGGCCGGTCTCCAACGTGGATGCCACGATCAACTTCGGCGACATGACGCTCGACCTGGGCGAGGCCACCACGCCGTCCCCGGCGACGCTCTCGCTGACCGCGAACTTCGGGTCCGCGGAGCTGGCGCTGCCGGACGGGGCCATGCTGGCCCAGGTGACGCAGAGCTTCGGGTCCCTCGCGATCTGCGTGCCGGAGTCGGCCGCGCTGCGGGTGACGCTGGAGAGCACGGCATCGTCCGACGACCTGGTCGCGAGCGGCCTGCAGCAGGTCGGCGAGGCCTGGCAGACCACCGACTTCGCGGCCGCTGACGACCGCATCGACCTCTCGATCACGATGTCCTTCGCATCGGTGACCCTGGAGCGTCCGGAGGCATGTGCATGAGCCAGTACCCGGGATCGCCGCCACCAGGCGGGCCGTACTACCCCCCGCCGCCGGCGGACCCCTACGCACAGGCGCCGATGCCACCGGTCGATTCCTACTTCGGCCAGCCGGCGGACCCGTACGCGCAGCAGGCCTCTTACCCGGCGTGGCCGCAGCCTTCCCCGTATCCGCCGGGTCAGCCGACGTACCAGCAGCCCGGTCCGTGGCAGGCGCCACGCACCGCCAGCGGAGGCCTCGCGCGGTCGCTCCGGAGGTGGCGCGGCCGTGCTCGGACTGCTGCTCATCCTCTTCGGTGCGTGGATCCTCTTCCGGGACCAGCTCGACGTGGACCTGGGAGCGACGTGGCCCGCCATCGTCGTCGGCTTCGGGGTGCTCATGATCATCGGCGCCTTCATCCCGCGTCGGCGTCGCTGAGCCAGCACCCGCCGACCAGCCAGCCACAGGAGCCAGCGATGGGCCCACTCGCCGCCATCTACCACCCCGGGGGCAGTGACCCCAACGCCTACCCCGTCGCCCTCGTCGACTTCATCAGCAGCTGGTCGGAGGCCACGGGCACGATCACCGAGGCGGTCTGCGTGACGACCGATGGGGCCCTGCGCATCCTCGCCGCCGACCTTGTCCAGGTGGTGGACCGCGCGGTCGCCGAGGCCATCGTGGCCGCCCGCTCGGTGGTGGACCAGCAGCGCCAGCAGTACGGGACGGTGCCGCCATCGCGCTGAGGGGCGCGTCGCTGGATGGGAGTCGGGTCGGTCGCTCGGGACCGTGGGCCTGACTTCCGGGCCATGGGTCGGCTCGGCCCGGTCATCGCACCCTGCGGGCATGCGAACCACGCTTCCTGGTACTTCGCGGCTGCTGCGCGTCATGGCCTGCGCCGCCTCGCTCTCGATCCTCCTGGCCTTGCCCGGCGCGACCGCGCAGGCGCGCATCATCACCGCGTTCAAGCCGAGCTCGGTCATCGAGCTCGGGCCCGGCGTCAGCTACCGGGTCGGGACCATGCGCACGGACGGTGGCATCCAGTCGGTGCGGGTGGCGACGATCGATCCGTCGAACCCGGCGGTGCGGATCCGCTCCCTGCTCTCCAATGACCGCGTCGTGGGCCGTGAGCTGCCCAGCAGGCTGACGGTCCGCAAGAGCCGCCCCGGCCTCGTCCCGATGGTGGCCACGAACGGCGACATGTCCGTGCGCCAGCGTCTCGACGGCTACGCCGTGCCGCTCTCCATGCACGTGCAAGGCGGGGAGCTGATGGTCGCGCAACCCTGTACGCGTCCCACCCTGGGCATCGACAGCAGCGGTGCTGCCCACATCGGCTATGTCCGCGTGCGCACGACCCTGACACCGGTGGGCACCCGTCGGACCCGCGTCATCGGGCGCGTCAACACGCCGCGCGTGGCCACGCGTCCGGTGCTCTACACGCCGCGGTACGCGAGCAGCACGCAGACCGGCGGCGGCGGCGACGAGGCCATCCTTTCGCTGCCGGACACCCTGCGGCCCGACGCCAGCCAGGTGGTCACCGTCGTGGCCGTCCGACGCGGCGGAGGCAACACCACCTTGCGCGAGGGCCAGGCGGTCCTCTCGCTGATCGGCGGCAAGGAGTGGGTGGGGGACCTCAAGGTCGGCAGCCGCTTCGTCCTGCAGACGCAGGTGGTGCGCTATGTCGATGACCGCTGTGACGGCACGATCGCCCAGGCCGAGGGCTGGGAGGACGTGGTCGAGGCCGTGGGCGGCAACTACTTCACCTCGCGCGACGGGAAGGTCGTGGCGCCGTCGCGGTCCACCTATGCGCAGGGCTCCAATCGGCATCCGCGGACCAACGTCGGCATCACCGCCGACGGGAAGATCCTGATGGTCACCGTGGACGGCCGATGGCCCGGCTACAGCGTGGGCATGACCCTCGCAGAGATGGGCCGGCTGATGCTCTCCCTGGGGGCCCGCCAGTCCTTCAACATGGATGGCGGCGGCTCCACGGTGATGGCCCGGCACTTCGCGTCGAGCGGACGCTTCGCGGTGACCAACCGCCCGTCCGACGGCCGCGAGCGCCTGGCCACGCAGGCCCTGGCGGTCTACCAGCTCAGCGCACCGGAGTAGGGGCTCGCACGGCCGCGGGTCACCCTCGCGCGGCCGAGGGCGCCCGGCGGCGCCGTGCCTACCAGTCGCGGCGGACAGGGATCGACCTTGCCGCGGATGGTCGCCGCGCCCAGGGCCTCGAGCACTCGCTCCGCGACCTCCTGGCGGACGTCCACCAGCGCGAACGAGTCGGCGATCTGGATGGCGCCCACGTCTCCGCCCGTGACGCCTGCCTCATGCGTGATGGCGCCGACGATATCGCCCGGTCGCAGCCCGGCGCGCCGACCGCCACCGACCCACAGCCGTGCCCAGCCACCCGATCCGGGGACACCCGGTCCCCGGCGCCCGCCCGCCCGCCCCGGCGAGCGTCCCGCCTGGGGACCCGCGCCCGGACCGCCTTGCCCGGGACCGGGGCCCGGCCTGCCGGGCAGCGGACGGCCCTTGACCGGCCGATCATCGAACAGGCTGGCCGGTGCGATGTCCCGCTCGTCATCGTCATCGCGCCCGGCGTCCGCGATGCTGACCGCGGCGAGCGCCACGTCCATGAGGTCGAACTCCTCCGAGAGCGGCTCGACGACCGCGCGATAGCGGCCGTTGTCCTTGTCCGAGACCTGGCCCCGGATGGTCGCGCGGAGCAGGTCCAGCCGGTGCGCCCGCACGTCGGCCACGCTGGGGATCTCGCCCAGGCCCAGGCGCCTGCCGACCACCTTCTCGATGTTCCGCAGCAGCCGATGCTCGCGCGGCTCGACGATGGTGATGGCCACGCCATCGCGGCCGGCGCGACCCGTGCGTCCGATGCGATGGACGTACGAATCGGGGTCGCTGGGCACGTCGTAGTTGACGACATGCGAGACGTGCTCGATGTCCAGGCCCCGCGCCGCCACGTCGGTGGCCACGAGCACGTCCAGGTCGCCCTCCCTGAAGCGGGCCATGATGCGGTCACGCTGCTCCTGGGAAAGGCCACCATGGAGGGCGGCGGCATCGTGGCCCCGGCCGCTCAGGCGCTCCGCAAGGTCGTCCACCTCGCCCCGGGTCCGTGCGAACACGAGCGCCGAGGTGGGATCCTCGAGGTCCAGGATGCGACTCAGGGCCGCCAGCTTGTCATTGCGGCGGACCACGTAGGCGACCTGCCGGATGGTGCCCGAGCTGGCGTCGGCCGGCCCGGCGGTCTTGACCGAGATGCGCACCGGCTCCCTGAGATGGCGCCTGGCGACCCGCGTGATGAGCGGTGACAGGGTGGCTGAGAACAGCGCCGTCTGGCGCTCGGTGGGGGTTGCGGCAAGGACCAGGTCGAGGTCCTCCGCGAAGCCCATGTCCAGCATCTCATCGGCTTCGTCGAGCACGACCAGGCGCACGGCATCGAGGCGGAGGCTGCCCCGTTTGAGGTGATCGACCGCTCGACCCGGGGTGGCCACGACGACATCGACCCCCGAGCGCAAGGCGCGCAGCTGCAGCCCGATGGCCTGGCCGCCGTAGACCGGCAGTGCCCGGATGCTCAGCCGTGCCCCGTAGCGGTGGATGGCCTCCGAGACCTGCATCGCGAGCTCCCGGGTCGGCACCAGGACGAGCATCGCGACCTGGCCATCGGTGCGCGACCGACGCGGATCGCCGACGGGGATGCCGTCTCGCTCCTCGGCCAGGCGCTGGATGGCAGGCAGCGCGAAGGCCGCCGTCTTGCCCGTTCCCGTGGGCGCCTCCGCGACGAGGTCGCGGCCAGTCAGCAACTGCGGGATGGCCTCTCGCTGGATGGGTGTCGGCTCCTCGTAGCCCAGCTCGTCGAGCGTGGCGACGAGCTGGGGAGCGACACCGAGCGCCAGGAACGTGCCGGCCGCGGTCGGGATCTCTTCGGCGTCCGTCGCGCCATCGTCGTCTGTCATCACCCCAGTATGGGACCCGCAGGGGCTGGTCCCCTGCACGCCCCGGCGCGTGGCCAGGCTCGCCGGGATCGTGGCGCGCCCGGAGGGAGGCGAGACCCGCTCGGCACCATCGGGGATGGTGTACCAGCGCCGGACCTCAGCCCCGAGCGGGCCCCCGGTCACGCCCGACGCCGGCGTGCGCGCGGAGATGCGCGGCCGCCAGGTCCGGGTCGTAGTAGAGGAGGTGACCCGCGCCGTGGACGGCGATCGGGCTCGCGCTGCGAACGGCAGCGAGCCGCTCCGCGATGGCCCGGAAGACCGGCATCGACTCCGTCCCGAATGAGAACCGGATATCGACCTCGGCCGACGACAGCTCGGCCTCATCGACCCGCTCCCGGGTGAGGATGGCAAGGTCGTCGCGCACGAAGGCCTCGGCGTTGACTTCCTCGCGCGCGGCGTACCACTCCTTGCCGGGCGGCGGCGCGACGATCGCGTCGGCGGCAGGCCCCATCGCGGACGCGACCTCGCGCCTGAAGACCATCAGCGCCCCCACCCAGTCTCCAGGGTGCGCCGCGACGTGGTGGTCGACGGCATGCTGCACGCGCTCCACCGATGGCGTCCCGCCGGGCAGCTGGCTGAACAGCCCCGGCTCGAACACGAGCGCCCGACGCACCAGCGTGGGGTGGCGAAGCGCGAGCTGCAGCGCCACGATCCCCGCGGAGCTGGCGCCGAAGACCATGACGTGGTCGAGCCGGAGTGCACGGAGAGCGGCGGCTGCGTCCTCGGCGTGCTGGACCGAGCCTGCTCCCGGCCAGTCGTCGCGGCCGCTCCGCAGGGTGCCGCGTCGGTCATAGGTCACGACGGTCTGGTCCTCGAGACGCTCGGCGATCGGGCGCCACGCCTCGGCATCCTCGCCGCCGCCAGGGATGATCAGCATCGCCGGTCCAGATCCGCGAACCTCGACGTGCAGCGTGGTGCCGTTGACACGGAGGTCGTGCAGGCGCGGCGGCCCCGCTCCCGGAAGGGCATCGGGGTTCGCACCGGGCCCCGGCGTCGCGATCACCCCACGATGCTACCGGCCCCGCCCGGGTTACGGTGGCCGAGGGCGCCGCCGCAGGGGTCATCGTCGCGCAGGGCAGGATGGCGTTGGAGTCGAGGCCGGATTGACGAGGTCACGGATCGACTCCTGTTGACATGCAAGTATGGACTTGCATATCATCGACCGCGAGACCATGGGGGATCCATTCCGCGCACTCGCTGACCCGACCCGTCGCCTGATCCTCGACGAGCTGGCCGAGCGTGACGGCCAGACCCTCTTCGAGGTCTGTGCTCGCCTGGCCAACCGGCACGGCGTGGCGTCCAGCCGGCAGGCGATCTCGCAGCACCTCGACGTGCTGGAGGCCGCGGGCCTGATCGAAACCCGGCGCGACGGGCGCTGGAAGCTGCACACGCTCAACCCGGCGCCGCTCGAGACCATGCTGGACCGCTGGCGGCGACCCACGGCACACGTCACGACCTCCGGAGGCAGATGATGCGGATCCACCTGGCGAGCATCTTGGTCGATGACCAGGCGAAGGCGCTCGGCTTCTACACGGACGTCCTCGGCTTCCTGCCGAAAGCCGACGTCGACATGGGCGGCCCGCGCTGGCTGACCGTCGTCTCGCCCGACGCGCCGACGCAGCGCTGGTCGGATAGCAGTGATCTCGGGGCCTCGTGGACGCGAACGCGCTCCAGTCGGGCGGCAGCCCACATGGGAACCTTCCGTCCCGGTCGGCCCGGACGGGCCGGCCGTCCGGGGTAGGACCGAGGGTCCCGGGGACAGCACCGCGTCCACCCGCAGCGCGGCGGTGAGCCAGGCCACGACGCGCCGCTGAGAAGCGATGCGACCCGGGGCAGCCTTGCGGTGCGTGCGCTGCCGGTCCGGCGATGGCAGGCGAGGGGCGAGCACCCCTTGGCGGGACGGCAGCGACGGAGCCCGAACCGGCCGGCGACTAGCTCGGACGCGGCAGGTTCAGCTGCCAGGAGACCCCGAAGCGGTCCTGAAGCCAGGCGAAGCGCTCGCTGAAGCCGTACTCCCCGAGCGGCATGAGCGACGGGCCCGAGCTGGTCCTGGAGCCGAGACGCGCGATCCTGCGGCCGGGCCGTTCAAGCAAGCGCTGGTCGCCGACGGGATCCCGTTCACCTCGTTCGCGGTGGACGACTGCGCGGCCGAGTACGAGCGGCTCATGGCGCGCGGGGTCGTCTTCACCCAGCCGCCCATGGCGATGGGCCCAGTCACGACCGCGGTCTTCGATGACACGGGTAGCGGGCAGACCCCGGGCCGTCGAGCGGGTCGGCGGCGTCCATCAGCTGGAAGTGGAGATGCGGGGACGTCGAGTTGCCGGTGTGCCCCACTCGGCCGATGACCTCGCCGAGCCCGCACCTGCTGCCCCTCGCTGACCACGACGGACCCGGGGGCCAGGTGGGCGAAGCCGGCGAACACGGCGCCGTGTCGCATGATGACGTGGTTGCCCAGCATCGCCGGCAGACGCGCGGGCGTGAAGGTGAAAGCGTTCTTCAGCGCGAGGACCAGCTCGCGCAGCGGATGAACGCGACTCCGGTCCGCTGCGCCATCGATGGCTCGGACGACCGCCGTCGATCGGGGCATGGACGGGCGGTCACCAGGTAGCCTCCGCGTCGGGACGCCCACGAGCAGCGTGCGCGGCCAGCCGGCCGGGTGGCAGTGCTGCCCGCGGCGCCCATCGGTGCGCAGGAAGTCGAAGGCGTAGCGTTGGCCCATCATGTCACCTCCCGGGGCGCGGGAGTGGGCCAGCATCGATCGCCTCGGCCGCCTCGATCTCCTGGGCTCTCTATGGCCTGACGAACGGCTGGCGTCCCCAGCCGGACCGCGTCGAGCCTTCGCGACCAGGGTCACGATCGCGGGCGGCCGCGCGATCCGGATCAGGCGAGTTCGATGGTCTCCTGCGCCCAGTCCTCGTTCGGGGCCACCGCCGCGAGCAGGAGAAGCGGCTCGTCGCCATCCGGGACCCTGATCAGGTGCCTGACGCCCCTCTCGGCGAACAGGAATGATCCGGGGCCGACCTCGCGCTCCGGTTCGTCGCCGATCGTGAACAGCGCGCGGCCGCTGACGATGCTGAAGATCTCCTCGGCGGCAGGGTGAACGTGGAGGACGGTGCTGAACCCGGGCGGCCAGCAGAGCAGGACGACGCGGAGGCCCGGTGTGCCGACCAGGCAGCGACGCCACGGCAGCTCCCCGGATGCCTGGACAAGCCCCTCGAGGTCCACGAAGGCCTGGTTCAACGCCTCGGTCGCTGATACGAATGGCATGCCTACCTCCCGTGAATGGTGGGCCAGAGCATCAGCAGCAGCTGGCGCAGGACGGCGTGGTCATCGCTGCATCCGTGCCGCATCAGCCTATGCGCCCACCGTGGCCATCGCCTGCTCCAGGCTTCGCTCGACCCGGTCAGCCAGGTCGTCGATATCGCTGTCCTCGGCGATGAGCGGCGGGCAGACCGCGAACCAGTCCGGATCGATCCGCAGGATGAGGCCATGGTCGAGCGCCGCCATGCGGAGGGCCTCTCCGAGCTTCCGGTCGGCCGGAAACGGCTCGTTGGTCGTGGCGTCCTGGACCAGCTCGACGGCCAGCAGGACCCCAAGGCCGCGGACCTCGCGGACCACGCCGGTGGACTTGAGGCCCTCCAGCCGGAGACGCAGGCGGTCGCCGAGCTGGCGCGCCCTGGCTGCGTAGTCGCCCTCGACGAGCTCGTCGATCGTGGCGATGGCGGCGGCCGCGGCAAGCGGGTTGCCCGCGAACGTATGGCCATGCTGGAACTGCACGTTGGAGGCGAGCGGGCCGTAGAAGCAGTCCGCGAGATCCTCGCGGGCCATCATGGCGCCGGCGGGGATCACGCCCGTCGCCAGCCCCTTGCCACCGCAGATGATGTCCGGCGTGACGCCGTAGGTCTGGGCAGCGAACATGTCGCCGGTCTTCCCGAAGCCTGTCAGGACCTCGTCGAAGATCAGGAGGACGTCGTGTCGCCTGCAGATGTCCCGGATCATCGTGAAGTACTCGGCAGTCGGAGTGACCATCCCGCCGGTGTTGCAGACCGGCTCGAGGATCACGCCGGCGATGGTGTCGGGACTCTCGCTGACGATCACGTCCTCGTACAGCTGGGCACAGAACCGATTGGTCTCCTCCCACGAGGGAAAGCGGTCACGCAGCTGGATCGGGGACGGGATCTTGAGGTAGCCGGAAGGCTCGGGCTCGAACTTCACCTTGCGGTGGGCTCCGCCGCCCGCTGCCATGGCCCCCAGCGTGGAGCCGTGGTAGCTCAGGTAGTTGCCGATGAACTTGTGCTTGTCCGGGCGGCCGGTTTGCTTGTAGTACTGGCGGGTGAACTTCATCGCCGCTTCGACCGACTCGGACCCCCCGCTGAAGCCCTTGATGTAGTTGAGGTTCCCCGGGGTCACGGACGCGAGCTTCTCGATGAAGTCGAGGGCGATGTCCGTGGTCCCATGGAGCGGAGGGGCGAAGGTCATCCTGTCCAGCTGACGCCGGACGGCCTCGATCACCCGCGGGTGGCGATGACCGAGCACGGCCACGAAGATCCCGCCGATGGCGTCGAAGTACTTCCGCCCGGCCTGGTCCCATACGTAGAGTCCGTCGGCTCGTTCGAAGACGAGCGGTCGGTCGAGGAAGTCGGACGTCTGCTTGAAGTCGATGAACGTGTGGCGGATGAGTCCTTCCTGGCGCGCGTCGATGCCGGGGAGGCCAGCCGCCTCTGACGAGGCCCCCATGAGCGGTGCGACGGGCGGCGTGGCCTGGACGGTCATGGCGTGGAGCTCCTCTGGCGGTGGCTGCAGGTACGAGTCATCACGGGGCGCCCTCGGCGGCGTCGGTGGAGAAGTCGAAGACCATCCGGTGGCGATAGAGCTGGCCCGGCCGGAGTTCGGTCGTCGGAAAGTGCGAGAAGTTCGGGGAGCAGGGGAACTTCTGCGTCTCGAGCGCAAAGCCCGCGTACCTGAGATACGGCACGCCGCCCTTGCCGATCACGTCCGCCGACAGGTCGCCGGCGGTGTAGAACTGGACGCCGGGCTCCGTCGAGCGCAGCCGCATCACGCGCCCCGACGCTGGGTCGTGGATGGCAGCGACGTCGATCAACTCGCCAGCGACACCGCGCAGGACCCAGTTGTGGTCATAGCCGCGCCCCTCGCCCGGTCTGCCGCCGCCGGAGGGTGGAACGTCGGCGATCCGCGAGCCGATCGTCTCGCCGTGGCGGAAGTCGAAGGGCGTGCCGGCCACAGACCTGATCTCGCCGGTAGCGAGCAGCTCCTCGTCCACGGGCGTGTAGAAGCTGCTGTCGAGGGTCACCTCGTGTTCGAGGATGTCGCCCGCATCGTGACCCGCCAGGTTGAAGTAGGAGTGGTGGACCAGGTTCACGATCGTCGGCGCGTCGGTCCGGCACTCCATCGTGACGCGGACCTGCCTCGCGTCGAACTCGTAGGTGCTGCTGATCGCGAGCGCCCCCGGGAAGCCCATCTCGCCGTCGGCCGAGGTCGTCTCGAAGCGGAGGGTGGTCCTCCCCGGGTCGAAGACAGCATCCCAGATCTTGCGATCGAACCCGTCCCTGCCGCCGTGCTGGTGGTTCGGCCCCTCGTTGCAGTCGACCTGGACCTGCCGACCGTGGAAGTCGAAGCGGCCGCGCGCGATGCGGTTCCCATAGCGTCCGCACGTCGCCCCGAAATAGGCATCGGACGCGGCGTAGCTGGACAGCTCATCGAAGCCGAGCACGATATCGGCGAGGGCTCCGGCGCGGTCGGGGACGTGCAGCTCCACGAGGCGTGCCCCGAAATCGATGAGCCTGGCGCGAATGCCACCGTCCGTGGTGACGGTGTAGGCCTGCACGGGTGCGCCGTCGACCTCGCCGACGGGGGATCGGCTGATCATGGTCGTCTCCTGGTCGCGCTGGGCACGGGTCAGCTGCGACCGGCGACCGGGTTGACGATCGCGCTGCGCAGCGTCACTTGCCCATCCCCATCGTGAGGCCGGCGATCAGCTGGCGCTGGAAGAACAGGTAGATGATGACCGCCGGGAGGAGGCTCAGGATGGATCCGGCCATGATCAGCGTGACCGGGATGGTCCGGGAACTCTGGAGCGTGGCCAGCCCCACCGTGATCGTGCGGACCTCGGGGTACTGGAGGAACAGCAGGCCGATGAGGAGGTCGCCCCAGATCTGGATGAACTGCAGGACGGCCACGGTGACGACCGCTGGGATGGCCAGGGGCATCATGATCGTCCGGTAGATCTGGCCGTAGGTGGCACCGTCCACCAGCGATGCCTCGATGATCTCGTTCGGGATGCCCCGGAAGTACGTCGTCATCAGGAAGGTGGCGAACGGGATCCCTAGGACCGCGTAGACGAGGATCGGGCCCGGGAACTGGTTGATGAGCCCCACGTTGGCGATGTTGACGTACTCGGGGATGATGATCGACTGGACCGGGATCATCATCCCGGCCAGGATCCCGACGAACAGGAGCGGGGCCAGCGGGAACCGCAGCTTCGCGAACGCGAAGCCGGCCATCGTGCTGACGAGCACGATGAGCGCCACCGCAGAGACGGTCACGATCGTCGAGTTGACCATCTGCTGCAGGACGGGCAGCTGGTCGAACAGGGCCGTCCAGCTGTCCAGCGAGAAGCCTTCACCCGAGAGGTACTGGTCGGGGGAGCGGAACGAGACCACGACCATGTAGACGAACGGGAACAGCATCATCGATGCCGACCACCGACAGGATGGCCAGGATGCTGAGGCGCTTCAGGCGACGGGTGAGGGACACGCGATCTCCTAGCTGCTGGGATCCCGGAGGAGCCGGAGCTGGATGACACTGATCCCGAACACGATCACGAACAGGACGACGCCGACGGCGGCCGCATACCCGAACTCACCCTGCGAGAAGGCCGTCTGGTAGACGAAGAACTCGAGCGTGGTCGTCCCGAAGCCGGGCCCGCCCTGCGTCATCACGAAGATGAGGCTGAACAGGGCCGTGAAGCCCGTGATGAGGGTCAGCACGAACGCGAACTGGATGAAGCGCATCAGGAGGGGGATGGTGATGTGGCGGAAGGTCGCCCAGCCACTCGCCCCGTCGCAGCGAGCCGCCTCGTAGACGTCGCGGTCGAGCGTCGCCATCCCAGTGATGAAGATGATCGTGTTCGTGCCGAAGACGGACCAGATGAACGTGATCGCGACGGCGATCATCGCCGACAGCTCGGCCGAGAGCATGTCCGTCCGGAGCGGGATCCCCAGTGACGACAGGAGACCGTTGAGCATCCCTCGCTGGGCGAAGAAGCGGACCGCCACGACCCCGATCACGACCCACGATATGGCGGTCGGCAGGAAGTAGATGGACCGGAAGAAGCGCCAGCCGAACACGTGCTCGTTGAGCAGGAAGGCCACGCCGAGGGGGATGAGGATGGCGAACGGGATCGCGAGCAGGAGGATCACGTTGTTCAGCAGGACCCGCATGAACGTCGGGTCCGTGAACAGCCGCTCGTAGTTGGCAAGCCCGATGAACGTTGAGTTGATGCCGTTCCAGCGGGTCAGGCTGTAGTAGAAGGTCTGGATGATCGGCAGCGCCAGGAGCAGCGCGTAGAGGATCACGGCCGGGATGACGAAGATGACCCCCGCGCGCTGCTCGGCACGCCGGAGCCGGCTCGTCTGGCGGGGCGGGATGTGCTTCGCGGCGACCAGGGCCTCGTCGAAGGCGGTGGCGTCTCTCACGCGGGCGGCTCCATGGCGCAGGGAGTCGGGGCCAACGGTCCGCTGGCCCCGACTCTCGCGGCGGTCCTACTGGAGCTGGTTCCTGGACTCAGCCGGAAGACCCTCGAGCGTCTGCTGCATGGACTTCAGGGCATCGGCCATGGACTGCGAGCCGGCGAACGCTGCGTTGAGCACCTTGGTGCCAACGTCGCTGACCTCGGGCTGGAGCACGTTGTCGATCATCGGGTAGCGCGTGAAGCCCTGGTCCTTGGCGAGCGCCAGGAGGTCCTTGGCCATCCGCTGATCGCTGGTGAAGCCTTCCTTGGTCGGGATGATCCCGTTGTCCGCGATGATCTGCTGGCCTTCATCGGACGCGATGAAGGCAAGGAACGCCGCGGCCTGGGGCTGGTGCCTGGAGTAGGTGGTCATCCCGAACCCGTCGCCGCCGAACTCGACGACACCCTTGATGGGCTCGTCGGAGAAGGGCGGGACGAAGACCTGGACCTTGTCGCCCATCTTCTCCTGGAACTCGGCGATGTTCCAGGTCCCCTCCATGGTCATCGCCGCCTCGCCGTTGACGAACTGCGCCACGGAATCCTGGTTGGTGAGGACGTCCGTGTTCGTGCAGCCCTTGGTGAACAGCGATGCCCACTTGTCGAACTGGGCCTGGACGGCCGGGTCGGTCCACGGGATCTCGCCCGTGTACAGCTTCTTCCACTCTTCGGGGGCGAGGTACATCATCAGGTAGCTGACGTCATACCAGGGATAGAAGCCGCCTCCGAGCGCCTGGCCGCCGGTGCCGTAGGTGAACGGGGTGATGCCGGCCGCCTTGAGCTGGTCACACGCGGCGAACAGCTCGTCCCAGGTCGTGGGGAACGACGTGATGCCGGCCTGGTCGAAGAGCTCCTGGTTGTAGAAGCCGTTGTAGAACTGCAGGTCGAGCGGCACGACCAGGACGCCATCGTCAGCGTTGAAGTTGAGCGACGCGAAGTCGATGCCCTTCATCTTCTTGAGCTCGTCCATCGGGACGAGGTCGTTGAGGGGCTGCAGGTAGTCCTTGTACTTGAGGTCGAAGAGGCCGGTCCACTGGGTGGCGAGGTCGGGCCCCGTCTTCGAGATGGCGGCGGCCTGGAGCAGGTCGAAGTACTGGTCAGCCGGCTGGGAGATGGCCTTGACGGTGACGCCCGGGTTCTTGGCCTCGAACGCCGCGATGAGCGCATCGGTCGCCCTGGCGTTCGCCTCGGTGCCGTAGTTGTGCCACAGCGTGATCTCGGCTGGTTCCAACGCGTCGCCCGTAGAGGCGAACGCGGAGGAGGCCAGCGCTACTGTCGCCAGCGCTGCTGTCAAGACCACGAGCGCTGTGGATCTCGGGCTTCGGCGGCTGGACGCCGCGGGGCCTGCGTTCCTGGTGTGCAACTGTGCCCTCCACGTTTCTGCCGTTCGTACGTACCGAATGATATTCGGCATTACAATGCGACCGACGGTAGCCAAACGCAGGAGGCATGTCAACGGACAACGCCCGCTTGCTCGCGCGGCTCTGACTGAGGCTATTGTGTTTGGTATGGCAGTCAGAGGTTCGGTCACAACGAACAACGAGGCGGTTCGCTCACGCAGGCCCGAGAAGTACGAGGTCAAGAGCGTCGCCCGCGCCCTGCAGCTCCTTGAGCTCCTCGGGGGCCACGCGGACGACGGGATCTCGGTGACCGAGGCCGCAGCTGCGTTCGGAGCGTCCAAGAGCGCCACCTTCGCGATGCTCCAGACGCTTGTCAGCCATCGCTACGCCACCGTCCTCGACCCAGGACCGCGATACCGCCTGGGGCCTGCCGTCCTGTGGCTCTCCGACAGCCACACAAGGTCGATGCCGCTCATCGACCTTGTCCGTCCGGTGATGCGGGCGCTGGCAGACGAGACAGGTTGGACGTCGCGACTCGCGATCCACGAGAACGGCTATCCGATCTTCATCGACCGCATCGACGGTCAGGGCTCGATCCGCTTCCATGCCCCGCTCGGCCTTCGCGAGATGCCCCATCGCAGCGCTGCGGGAAAGGCGATCCTCGCCGAACTTGATGCAGGCCTCGTCCGCTTGATCGCCCAGGAGACGGGACTCCCGCGTCGCACGCCGAACACCATCACGGACGTGGACTCCCTGCTGGACGACCTCGAGCTCGTCCGCAGCCGTGGTTTCGCCGTCGACGACGAGGAGGACGAGCCGGGCGTCCTCTGCATCGGAGCTGCCTTCCTCGGTCGCGACGGGGGTCCGGTAGGGGCAGTGAGCATCACCGGTCTCAAGGCCGACATGCCCGAATGGAGATTGCAGGAGCTGGGACGGACTGTCCGTGCACATGCGGACGAGATGGCCATGTCGATCGGTGGACAGACGTGGCGAGCTCCGCTCGGCGGCAAGGAGTAGATATGACAGCGAACCATCCGCACGGCGCACCTGCGACCGGCGAGGGGCCGGCACTCGTCGTCCGCGGACCCGGTGACGTCGGCGTCGAGCCCCGATCCTGGGCCCCTCCCTCCGGACTGGAGGTGCGCGTCACGCCTCGCCACGTCGGCCTGTGCGGCACGGATCTCGAGATCGTAGGCGGCTCGATGGACCCGGACTACATCCGCTACCCCCTCGTCCTGGGCCATGAGTGGTCCGGCACCGTGGCGGCCGTGGGCGAGCAGGTCACCACGGTCGTGCCCGGGGATGCCGTGGTGGTCGAGGGCATCATCCCGTGCTCCGTCTGCCAGGCGTGTCGTCAGGGCCACACCAACCTGTGCGCGGTCTACGACGAGCTGGGCTTCATGCGGGATGGTGCCGCGGGCCCCAGCGTCACGACGCGCGAGCACCTGGTCCACCGGCTCGATGCCGGGGTGTCCCTTGAGTCCGGTGCGCTGGTCGAGCCTGCGTCCGTCGTGTTCCGCGGGCTCTCGGTGATGGACATCCAGCCCGGAGCCCGCGTCGTGGTCATCGGTGCCGGCACCCTCGGACTGCTCACGGCGCACCTCGTCCGGCTGTGGTCACCGGCGCATGTCACGGTGAGGGGTCGCCGCCCCGCACAGGGTGAGCTGGCCTACGCGATGGGGGCGGACGACTACTCGGTCGAGCCTCCTGAGCCGCGGTCCTTCGACGTGGCCATCGAAGCGGCTGGAACCATCACGGCCGTCGGCAGCGTGCTCGAAGCGGCCCGACGTGGCGGCCAGGTCCTGCTGCTCGGCATCTGCGGGCACGGCAAGACGATCCCGCTGAGCCCCGACGACATCGTCAACAACGACCTCCGGCTCCGCGGTAGCTTCGGCTACACGGCCGGCGCCTGGGCACAGGTCGTGGCGCTCCTCAACGCCGGGCGCCTCGACCTGCAGCCCGTTGTCACCCACCGCTTCCCGCTCCACCAGTTCGAGGCCGCGCTCGACGCCCTCTCGACGCCCACGCAAGCTGCCCGGGGGAAGATCCTGCTCGAGCCGTGAGCTCAGGGAGGCAGGGTCCAACGGGCGCTGCCACGAGCACCAGCGCGACGAACAGATGCTTGGGCGAGATCCAGCAAGCGGGCGCTGCCCCCGGTCACGCTCCCTCGACGGTCAATCCCATGGAGCGCGCGGCGTCGGCCTGGCGTCGGTCGAAGGTCAGCATCACCAGCGGCTGGGGAAGGCGGTCGGCCGCGGCGAGATGCAGGGCGTCGAGCGTCCGGACGTCGTATCGACAGCCGAGCTCAGCGGCTCGCGCCAGGCAGGCCGGGTCTATCGGCACCACATGACAGTGCTCCAGGTCCTTGCCAAGACTGGACGTCGCCCCTGTATTCACGGACGCGTCGAAACCGAGCCGACACAGGGTGATCTCGGCCTCGGTTCGAGCCACCGCGGAGACGACCCACTCGAGGTCCTCGCGCATCCGCAGAAGGACCAACGTCGTTCCATCTTCCTCGACATACCGCTTGATGAGCGCCGAGGTGATAGGCGACAGGTGAGTCGGGACATGCGTGACAGTCGGGCGCATGTCGAAGCATCGGGTGGCCGTCCTGAAGGCCGTCTCCGCGCAGCTCTCCGTCACGACCGCCGCGGCCGAGTACGGGTTCAGTCGAGGGCACCTGACCGTCTCCTACGCCGCCACCGAGAAGGCGGCCTCGAGGCCCTCGAGCCGCGCTCGCGTCGGCCGCGCAGTTCATGGCTGCGCTTCGAGGCCGCGGCACCCAATGAGCTCTGGCAGTCCGACGTCACCCACCGGCGCCTGGCGGACGCGACCGAGGTCGAGGTCTGCTCGTGGCTCGACGACCACTCCCGCTACCTGCTCGGCTGCACCGCCTTCGGTGGATCGCTGGGGATGACGTCGTGGCCACGTTCAGCGCGGCCGGCGACACCTACGGCTGGCCCGCCGCCACGCTCACCGACAACGGTGCCGTCTACACGTCGCGCTTCACCGGCGGCCGCAACGCCTTCGAGTCCCTGCTCGCCTATCTCGGCATCCGTCAGAAGAACAGGCACCGGGCATCCGCAGACGCAGGGCCAGATCGAGCGCTTCCACCAGACGCTCAAGCGCTGGCTCGGGCAGCAGCCCGCAGCGCGGACCCTGGCCCGAGCTGCAGGGCCAGCTCGATGCCTTCCGGGTCGTCTACGACGAGCAGCCGCGCCACCGGGCCATCGGACGGGTCACGCCAGGCGAGGCCTACCGGGCGACGCCCAGGGTGCACCCGACCGGACGCGGTGCCCCGGGCCACTTCCGGCTTCGCTACGACCTGGTCGATCGCGGTGGCCGGATCAGCCTGCGCCGGGCCGGCCGCCCGCATCACCTGGGGATCGGAGCCGCCCACGCCCGCCGGCGCGTCCTCGCCATCGGCGACGAGTCCGAGGTCACGGTCGTCGCCCTCGACACGGGCGAGGTCCTCTCCACACGCCGCATCGAGCCCGAGACGGCCTACTGGCGCGACCAACGAAGGGGCCCCGGCCGATGGCCGGGGTCCGGGGCGACCGAGTGACGCCACGGCCGGTCCATCGATGGTCACCACGTCCCGACTCAGGTGTCGCACATGTCGCCACTCTTGACATGGCGCGCCCGGAGGGCTTTGGGCGCGCAGGAACAACAAGGTTGGGGCAGCGCCGGGCTGACCGATGATCGGGCCCGTGCCGACGCCAAGCACGGTCGTGCTGACGGTTGCCTGTTGTCTCCTCGATGGCCCGCTAGAAGCCCACAATGAGTAGGCGCGCGCATCGCATCGGCAGACGGCGCATCCACGAACCGCCGCCGTAAAGCACGAGACGTGACAACGCTGGACAACGCAGGCCCGCTGCTCGAGACCAAGCTCTACGCTCCCAGGCTGCGACGCGGCCTGGTCGCGCGCCCACGGCTCATCGAGCGCATGAGCCGCGGGGCCGAGGCGAGGCTGACCCTCATCTCGGCCCCGGCCGGCTTCGGCAAGACGACGCTCCTCGCCGAGTGGCTGGCAGCCGCGGTCGGCGGTGAACGGTCCGCGGCGTGGCTTTCGCTCGACCAGGACGACAACGAACCCGGCACGTTCTGGAGCTACCTGGTTGCCGCGCTGCAGACGGTGGCGCCGGGAGTCGGCGCGACGGCGCTCCCCCTCCTGCAGGGGCCCCAGCCGCCGCCGATCGAGACGGTCCTCGCGAGGGTGCTCAACGATCTCGGCGCGGTGCCGAACGACCTCGTGCTGGTGCTCGACGACTACCACGTGGTCGATGCGCACGACATCAATGACGGGATGGTGTTCCTCCTGGAGCACCTGCCCCCGCAGATCCACCTCGTGCTCATGACGCGCGCCGATCCGGCGATGCCGCTGGCCCGTCTCCGGGCGCGCGGCGAGCTCGTCGAGATCCGCGCCGCCGATCTGCGCTTCACGCCGGGCGAGGCTGCCGCCTACCTCAACGAGGTGATGGGGCTGGACCTCGCTGCGGGGGACGTCGCCGCGTTGGAGGCGCGCACCGAAGGCTGGATCGCTGCTCTCCAGCTGGCGGCGTTGTCGATGCAGGGGCGCGACGATGTCGCCGGCTTCATCGCGGGCTTCGCCGGGGACGACCGCTACATCGTCGACTACCTGCTCGAAGAGGTCTTGCATCGGCTGCCCGAACGGGTCCGGAGCTTCCTGCTGGAGACGTCCCTCCTGAGCCGGCTCAGCGGCCCGTTGTGCGACGCCGTCACCGGCGAGGGCGGGGGCAAGGCCACGCTGGAGGCGCTCGATCGAGGGAACCTGTTCCTCGTCCCGCTCGACGACCGGCGCCATTGGTACCGCTACCACCACCTCTTCGCCGACGTGCTCCGGGCCCGCCTCCTCGACGAGCAAGCCGGGCGGGTGCCGGAGCTGCACCGGCGGGCTTGCGAGTGGTACGAGGAGCACGGTGACCGGTCCGAGGCGATCCGCCACGCGTTGGCCGGCGAGGATTTCGAGCGGGCGGCGTTCCTGGTGGAGCTCGCGATCCCGGCGACGTTCCAGAAGGATCAGGCGGCCACCGCGCGCCGGTGGCTTGAGGCACTTCCCGACGAGCTGATCCGGGTCAGGCCCGTTCTGAGCGTCGCGTATGCCGCGACGCTCCTGGACGGAGGCAAGATCGAGAGCGTTGAGGCCCGACTGCTGGATGCCGAACGGTGGCTGGAGGCGACGGCCGACGAGCCTGAGGAAGCAGGGGCCCCAGCAACTGCGATGGTCGTCGTCGACCAGGAGGAATTCCGCCGTCTGCCGGGTTCGATCGCCCTCTACCGTGCGGCCCGGGCCATGGCCATCGGCGACGTGACCGGCACCATGACCCATGCCCGCCGGGCGCTCGACCTCGTCGGCGAGGACGATCAGCTCGGGCGTGGTGCAGCAGCGGGATTGCTGGGACTCGTTGCCTGGGCGAGTGGGGATCTCGAGGCAGCGCACCGTTCGTACGCCGAGAGCATGGCGGACCTGCAGGAGGCGGGAGACGTCTCTTCCGTCATCGGCGGCGCCGCCGTCCAGGCCGACATCCGGACCGCACAGGGTCGCCTCCGCGATGCGATGCGCTCGTTCGAGCGGGGACTGCAGCTTGCGACCGAACATGGCGCGCCCGCGCTGCGGGGGGCGGCGGACATGCACGTGGGCATGAGCGAGCTGTGTCGCGAACGCCACGACCTCGAGTCCGCGTCGCAGCACCTGCTGACGGGCCGCGATATGGGGGATGAGAACGGCCTGCCGCAGTACCCCTACCGGTCGCGTGTCGCGGCGGCCCGGATCCGACAGGCAGAAGGCGATCTCGATGGCGCGCTCGAGCTCCTCGAGGAGGCTGAGCACCTGTATGCAGGCAACTACTCCCCCGACGTGCACCCCGTCGCCGCCGTGAGGGCGAGGGTGTGGATCGCCCAGGGAAGTCTGTCGGCGGCGTGGGGCTGGGCATGGGAGCATGGTGTCGCGGCCGCGGACGAGCTCAGCTACCTCCACGAGTTCGAGCACGCCACGCTGGCGAGGCTGCTCCTGGCGCAGGGAACGCGGGACCGTGCCGACGACAAGATCGGCGAGGCGATCGAGCTCACGGAGCGCCTGCTGGCAGCGGCGGATGACGGCGGGCGGCAGGGAAGCGCGATCGACATTCTCGTCGTGCAGGCGCTCGCCCGTCATGCCCGCGACGATGCGGCGGGTGCGCTCGCCTCGCTGGCGCGCGCGGTGGCCCTGGCTGAGCCAGAGGGCTACGTCCGCGTCTTCATCGACGAAGGGCCGCCCATGGCGGCTCTGCTGAAGCTGGCGGCGAAGGACCGGAAGGCTCCGGGCTATGTGCGCCGACTCCTGGCCATTTCCGTCACGGCAGAGGGACAAGCGTGCGTCGGACAGCCGCTGATCGAACCGCTCAGCGACCGGGAGCTTGAGGTCCTGCGCCTCCTGGGCAGCGAGCTCGATGGCCCGGACATCGCGCGCGAACTGGTGGTGTCCCTGAACACCGTGCGGACGCACACCAAGAGCATCTACGCCAAGCTCGGCGTGAACAGCCGGAGGGCAGCCGTCCGCCATGCCGCCGAGCTCGGCCTGCTCTCGCGCACCCGGGACCGCCGACCCACCGCGTAGTCCTTCGTCCCCGGCTCCCCCGGGTCGCGCCACGCGCACGGACAGCGACACGGGTTCCGCTCATCCCGACGGGAATCACCACGTCCCTCACCGCGTGTGGTGATGCACGCTCACCACATCCGCTTCCACCTTGGATCCAGTGACACGGGTCGGTGTTGCCGGCCGGAGATCCAGGGGAGACCAGGCATGAGGAGCGGAATGACCGAACGACACACCTCGAGAGAAGATCGGCCCGAGGCCGGACGCTACGAGATCCGACTAGCCGGGCACCTTGACGCGCGCTGGGCCGCGTGGTTCGACGGGCTGACGGTCTGCCATGGAGGCGACGGGACCACGCTCATCAGCGGTCCGATCGCCGACCAGGCCGCGCTCCACGGACTGCTCCAGCGAGTGCGTGACCTCGGCCTGCCGCTCGTCTCGGTCACTCGGGACGAGACCGACCCCCCGACAACGCTCGGGACAGGCCAGGCAGCTGCTGCAAGTACTTCACCCACAACAGGGAGATAGAGCATGAACACGAACCGAACGATCGCCGCCGCGACGGCGAAGCCCGGCATGAGCGCGGATCGGAAGGCCGCCATCTGGATCGGCGTGCTGTACATCATCGGAACGGTTGCCCTGGTCCTCAGCCTCCTCGTGACGGGTGGGGTCCTGGCTGGCCCCGACTACCTGACCCAGGTCGCCGCGCAGCCGAACCAGCTGGCCATCGGCGCCCTGCTCGTCCTGCTGGCGGGCTTCGCGCTCGCGATGGTCCCGGTCGTGTTCTGGCCGATCGGCAGGCGGTACAACGAGACGCTGGCCATGGGCTACGTCGTCTTCCGCGGCGCGCTCGAGACGGTCATCTACATTGTCGCTCGCGCTCGGGTGGCTGACTGCTGATCGCGCTCAGCACGGCAGCCGGATGCGGGGCCGCTCGCCGGCTTCGTGCGCACGACCGAGACGGTGACCTGGGACCAGCTGACCGCCATCCCGTTCGCGCTCGGCGCGCTGATGTTCTACGTCCTGCTCTACCGATCGCGGCTCGTGCCCCGGTGGCTGTCCACATGGGGGCTCGTTGGGGCCGCGCTCTACATCGTGCCGCCGTTCGGGAGCATGTTCGGGCTTTCGTTCGGAGTCCTCATGGCCCCGCTCGCAGTCCAGGAGATGGTCCTGGCGGTGTGGCTGATCGCCAAGGGCTTCAGCCCCGCCGCACTCGCCGCCGAGCCTGCCGGTGCGACAGCACCTGCGATCGAGCCCTCGATGGCGGCGGCGGGCGCACTATGACCACGGCGCCGCAGCGACTTGCGTCGCTCCAGCCGCGCTGGTTCATCCGTACGTTCTGGGTGGTGCAGCATGCCGTCTATTCGATCACGGGTGGCCGGTTCGGCCTCCGGAGCGCCAGGGAAGACCGCTGGGGCATGATGTGCCTGCGGACGGTCGGGCGCCGCACCGGTGAGGAGCGGAATTCCATCCTCGGTTGCTTCGAGGACGGTCCCGACCTGGTCACCATGGCGATGAACGGCTGGGCCGACCCCGAGCCCGCCTGGTGGCTCAATCTCGAGGCGCAGCCCGACGTCACTGTCGATCTTCCCGGTGGACCGCGCGCCGTCCGCGGACGTGCAGCGGACAAGGACGAACGGCCGCGCCGGTGGGCCCCATGGGCCGCCTTCAACAAGGATGGGGTCTCGACGGCTATGCGGCCCGGCGGTCACGAGAGACCGCGGTCGTGATCCTGTCGCCACGCTCCGATTGACTCATGGTGGGACGCCGGTCGGGCCATCATCGACGGTCAAGTCCCAGGACGTGGTGTAGCAGGGCATCGTGCTCTCGCCCATGCTCGACCCGTCGATCCCGTCTCCATAGTGGATCGGTGCCCCGCGCCAATCCTGGCAGGCCGCCGGGCCGTTGTTGTTCTGGCGCGCCCGGAGACGTCGCGACTCTTGACATGGCGCGCCCGGAGGGACTCGAACCCCCGACCCTCTGATCCGAAGTCAGATGCTCTGATCCGCTGAGCTACGGGCGCGTGGGCGCGAGTATGGCATCCGCGGCCTCCGGGCGCGGAGGAGGGCCTGGCGTGCGTGGAGGGCGCATTCGGGAATGCGTGGCGACCAGGGTGCCGGCGCCCGCAGCAGCGAGCACCGGGGCCCGCGGAGGCCGGCGCCTTCCCCCTAGTATTGGTGTTTCAGCATCTAACCCTGGAGGAACGCGTGGCGGCAGTGACGGGCTGGTACTGGCAGTGCCGGCAGTGCGGGACCGCCAATCCAGCCGGCGCCATCGTGTGCCGGGCATGCAACACCCCGGCAGCGCACACGGACGTGGCGCCAACGCCACCCGTGGAGCCGTCCGTCGACACTCTGCCGGCGGGCGCAGCGCCCAGTGGCTCGCCCGTCCATGTTGCGCCAGCAGCGGAGGCCAACGTCCGTGGCCGCTCCTATGACCTTGGCAGCGTGGACCTGACAGCCAGCGCCTTCGCGACCGATGCGGAACTCGCGCAGCGCCATGGCTGGATCGCGAACTCGCAGGTGTGGGAAGGCACGCGTCTCACGGTGGTCTACCAGTACGAGGCATCCGTGACGGAGGGTCGTCTGCCGACGATCGTGAGCGACCGAAGCTTGCGCATCAGCGCGGGAGTGGTGGTCGCGGGCGGAGTCATCGTGGCCATCGGGGCGCTCTTGCCCTGGCTGCCGCCGGCCGACGCGGCGTCATCGGCCGCGCCGGGACTCCTGGCGGGCGACGGCCTCATCGGCCTCATCATCGCGGGAGCCATCGTCACCGCCGGGGTCGGCGTGCGGCGCCGTGGGCGGGCCTGGGTCACGGCGTTGCTGGCCTCCCTGCTGGCTCTCGGTTTCGGCCTCTTCGAGCTGGCCTACGTGAGCGCTCGCGTCGCGGGACCGGAAGCTGCTGCCTCCAGCGAGGTCGGCATCGGCATCTGGGTCACGCTCCTTGGCGCTGTCGTGAGCACCATCGCCTCGGTCGCCAGCCGTCCGGCACGGTAGCCGGGAGAGGGCTCAGCCTCGCTCGCCATCCTCCAGGTCGTCCACGACTGCCTCGACCTCCGTCTCCATCGCCTGCTCGATGTCGGAGGCGCGGTGTCGGCGGTCGGCGATCGTCTCGCCGCGGTGCTTGGTGATCTCGGAGACGAAGCCGGCCAGGATGCCGACGCCGACCAGGATGTAGCCGATGGTGAACATCTTGGCCAGGTCGGTCGTCGGCGTGTAGTCGCCGAACCCGACGGTCGCGAGCGTCACCACGGAGAAGTACAGGGCGTCGAGCGGCGACCAGCCTTCGAGCACGGTGTAGACCGCCGTGCCGACGGCCATGGTGGTGAACGCGCTCACGAGCAGGACCTTGCCCTCGGGCGTCGCGGCCATGGCGCGCATCGGCTTGAACATCTGGCTCGCCTCCTTGTCGATCGACTGATGTGAGGATCGATTGTCCGCGGCCGGTCGCTGCCGTGTGCGGCCCGTGTGCGGCCCCGGGTGTGGCCCCGTCTGTCGCGACTCGTCGCGGCAGCGCTGGGGCTTACCATCGCGCTTGCGCGCCGGACGTCGAGCTTGCGCGCCGACATCGCACCGGACGCCGAACGACGGCGCCCCAGGCGCGTCAACCAGGAGGGGCGAAGGAGGATGGGCTACCGCCACGTCGGCCTCGGCCGTGAGGGCTGGCTGGATGGTGGGCTGCGCGGCCTCCGGGACCTGCTGCGGCGCCCCATCGTGCTGGTGGGTGTCGGCCTCGCCGTCGCGCTCTGGCTCGTCGTCGTCCTGGCCTCCGACCCGGGTGTCGGCGCCCTCGCGTCCGCACAGGACGCGCGCTCGTACTACGGACTGGACCTGGCCGACCCGTACACCGGCCGAACAGCGTGGGGCACCGTGGGTGCCTACCCGTACTCACCGGCCTTCGCGCAGCTGGTGTGGCCGCTCGGCCTGCTGCCCTGGCCGGCCTTCGTGGCCGCCTGGACGGCCATCCTCATCGCCTGCCTGGCCTGGCTGACGGGGCCGCAGCTCCTGCTCGTGGGCCTGCTGTTGGGATTCTGGGAGGTCTTCGGGGGCAACGTCTCGCTGCTCCTGGCGGTGGCCATCGTGCTCGGCTTCCGCTGGCCGGCCACGTGGGCCTTCGTGCTGCTCACGAAGATCACGCCCGGCGTCGCGCTGCTCTGGTTCGTCGTGCGCCGGGAGTGGCGATCCCTGGGCATCGCCCTGGGCGCGACGGCTGCCGTGGTGGGCCTCTCGTTCGTCCTGGCACCATCGACCTGGCCGGGCTGGATCGATCTCCTGCGCACGAACGTCGGCGGTTCCGGCACGTGGGCGGCGGTGCCGGTGCCCCTGCTGGTCCGGCTGCCGCTGGCGGTGCTGCTCGTCGTCTGGGGCGCTCGCCGAGGGCAGCGCTGGACGGTCCCCGTGTCGGCGATGCTGGCCCTGCCCGCCCTGTGGTACGGGTCGCTGGTCATGCTCCTGGCGGTCATCCCGCTGACGACGCCGGAGGAGCGGGCGCGCACCTGGGCACGAGCGCGCGCCGCGCTCCTGCGCGCCAGGGATGTGCTGCTCAGTCGGCGGAGGGCGACAGGCTCCTGAACCAGGCGGTGGCCACGTCGCCGCGGTTCAGCGAGGTGGATCCGACGACCACCAGCGTGCTGCCATCGAGGCTCGCGGCGCCGGCGTGCAGCAGTCCGCCATCCTTGACTTCCTTGGGGAAGCGCAACCGGCGGAAGGACGCGAGGTCATCCGACCAGAGGGTCGCCGGCCGCTGCCCCTCGTCGTCAGCGAGCCAGCCGACCAGGAGCCAGCCGCCCGGGGCTGCCACGATGTCCTCGACCCAGGCGCTTCGCAGGCCAGGCGCGGTGAGGCGTGCCCAGGTCTGCCCGTCCGGGGAGGTGAACAGCAGCGGCAGCGTGTGGCCGGTGTCCGGGTCGGAGGTGCCACCGGCGGCCAGGATGCCGTCCGGCACGTCCACGGCCGTCGTCAGCGAGCCCTGGACCTGGGGGATGCTCACGGGCGTCCATGCCAGGCCGTCCTGGCTCAGGGCAAGCGCCGCGTCTCCACCGTAGGCGCCCGAGGTCCCGAGCGCGGTCAGGCCGGCCGATGTCGCGGCCACCCCGCCGGGCAGGAAGTCCACGCCGATGGGCGTGCTCCAGGCTCGACCGTCGAGCGAGGACCAGGTGAGGCCGCCGCCGCACTCCATGTTCGCGCTGCAGCCGACCGCGAGCAGGCTGTCCGACCCTGCCGTCACCGCGAGCATGGCGGCCGCCTCGAAGCCGGGCTGGTCCGCGAGACGCTCCCAGCTGATGCCGTCCGTGGAGACCCATACCGCAGCGCGGTCCGGGCAGCAGCCGGTGCCCACCGCGACGAACCCATCCGCGGTGGCGGCGATCGAGCGCGGGATCCCGCTGCCGGCCTCGCCCAGGAGCGGCACGCTCTGCCAGTCGCGCCCGTCCTCGGAGACCCAGATGGCGGCCGTGCCGACCGTCTGGCCCTCCTCGAACCCACCGCCCACGGCGATGAAGCCGGGTCCGCCGGCGATGACGTCCCAGATCGCGACACCTGCGGGGGAGAAGGGCATCTCGGCGCGCTGCCAGGCGGACGCGGCCGTCGCACGCTCTCCCTGGGCGGCCACCGTGCCGGGCAGGAGAGCAGCAAGGAGGCCGCCGATGACGATGACGCCGCCGAGGGCGTCCAGGCTCAGCCGTCGCCGCGCCGTGCTGTTGGTGCTCATCGCGCCATGGTACTCCGGGCCGTCCAGGCGCCCGGCGAGACCGTTGGGGGGATGCGGCCTCGGCCCGCATGGCGCGGAGCGCCCGCCTATGCTGGCGAGCCGTGAGCAGCACGCCCCCTCACATCCCTGTCCTGTGGCGCGCCCTGGGGCTGGTGTTCCTCGTCGCCGGCCTGACAGTGTCGCCGGCCATGGCCGTCAGGACAGCCAACGTCGATGTCCCGCCACCGGTCGCCGCGAACCTCGCGGACCGGGCGCGCCCGGCGTCCGCGGTCACGTTGGACGTGGATGGCTCACCCTTCGATCCCGATGGGGATGGACAGCGCGAGGTGGTGCGCCTGACGCTGGTGCTCGACGAGCCGATGTCGATCGACCTGGTCATCCGCGACTTCGACGGACGGCGCGTGCGCACCCTGGCTGCCGCCGAGTCGGTCCCGGCCGGTGGCACGACGTGGACGTGGAACGGACGGGACGAGCGGGGCCGCCGAGCGCCGGAGGGCCCATATCTCGCCCGAGCGACCGTGCGCACCGAAGGCGGCGCCGTGATCCACCGGGCCGCCTGGCTGACGCTCGCGGAGCGCGTGCCGTACCCCCCGCGCCCGGGAGCCATCGTCGTGGCCCTCGATCCCGGTCATGGTGGCATCGCGGACGGTGCTGTCTGGCGCGGACTTGCCGAGGATGACGTCGACCTTGACATCGGGCTGCGCCTTGAGGCCATGCTGGTCGGCGCAGGAGTCACCGTCGTCATGACTCGCCGCAGCGATCGCTACGTGAGCCCGCGTGGCCGCGACGTCAATGGCGATGGCCACTATGACCGGACCGATGAGCTCATCGCGCGCAACGACATCGCCAACAACGCACGGGCGGACGTGCACATCGCCATCCACAACAACGCGCTGGGCTGCCACTGTCAGCGCGGCACGGAGATGTACAGCCACCGTCGCCGCAGCTGGTCAGTCGAGGGCATGCGCCTGGCGCGCTTCGTGCAGGCGGCGCACCTGCGGCAGCTGCGCGAGGTGGCGGGCTACCGGCCACGCGACCGCGGCGTGAAGAGCCACGACTTCAAGGCACTGATGCCCTATCGGCGCGGTCTCTTGCCACGCCCATCGCTGCAAGCGTCGATGCTGGGCGAGTCGCTCTTCATCGACGCGCCGGGCGAGCACCGCATCCTCGCCAGCCGCTCCGGGAGGCAGCGCCTCGCGGCCGCCTACTTCGACGGTATCGCCCGATACCTGGCCTGGCGGCGCCTGGGGCTGCACTACGAGGTGCTCGCAGCACCGCATCGGGTCCAGCCCGGCGGCCGCGTCTCGACGACGCTGCGGCTCACGAACACGGGCCACGTCGCGAGCTACGGCTGGCGACTGGTCGCCAGGGTCGTCCGTGCCGTGCCCAGGTACGACGGCCGGCCCAGGCGGGGCAGCGTGACGACCAGCGTCCGGGTGCCCGATGGCCTGCTACCCGGCGCGGCGGTGGAGGTGACGCTGCCGGGCATCCGCTTGCCCCGGACGGTGGGTGCCTGGCTCGTCAAGCTGGACGTGGCGCTGCCCAGCGGCGGCTCGATGGCCGCCCACGGCGTGGTCGGGCCCCAACTCCGGGTACGGACCGAGCAGGCCCGGTGATGGGTCGCGCGGCCGGCCTGCTGCTCGTGCTGCTCAGTGGGCTCCTGCCAGCGTCGCTGACGATGGCCGCGGACGATGGTCTGGCGGGACGGTATGGGCTGGAGTCCCCGGTCGGCGGGGCGGTCTGGGCCCTGCAGCCGAGTGGGCTGCTCGTCGTGGTGGGGCCCGGCGACCTCGTGGCGCGCGGTTCGTGGCAGCCGGGTGCCGCGGCGCGTTCGGTCGATCTCCTGGTCCGCGATGCCGGCAGCCGTCAGCAGCTGACGATCCTGGGCGCCCTCTCCCCGGACGGCCGCCTCCTGGCCCTCTGCGTGTCGGCGGGGCCATCCGGGGAGACGGATGGCCCGGCCTGGCCGGCTCGCTCCCGCCTGCTCGGGACGCGGCTGTCGATGCGGCCGGAGGCAACGACGCCCCCCGCGAAGGGCGGGTCGCCCGCCGTGGAGCCATCGTCCGCAGCGGTTGGATCGTCCGCCGCGGGGGCATCGCCCCCCATGGTGGTGACATCTCCGACCCCGATAGAGGCGACTTCCGCTCCCGCGGCGTGCACCCGACCCGCCTGGACTGCCTCGGGCGAGATCGCGTGGGAGGGATCGCTGGGCCCGGCAGGCATACCCAGCCCACCGCCGAGCGGACCGGCGACGGTGCCCACGATCGCGCCGGCGGGATCAGGGCGGCCGCGCCGCCGAGGCTGCACGACGATGACCCGCACATGAGCAGCGGTCCGTATCCTGATACGCGCATGTCCATCGCCCGAATGAGCAGTCAGTTCTCCACCGCCGAACAGGCCTACCTCATGGCCATCCGGCAGTCTCGGGGTGGTGCGCCCCTGAGCGGGGCAGAGCTGGCACGCCGCATGGGCGTCTCCCCGCAGGCCACCAGCGAGATGCTGCGACGCCTCGCCACGAGTGGCCTCGTCATCGTCAGCGACAGCCGGCACGTGGAGCTCACGGGGGAGGGCAGTCGGGTCGCCGACGGCATCTACCGGCGGCACGCCCTCGCGGAATGGTTCCTCACGACGATGCTGGGCATCAGCTGGGCGGATTCGGACGCGGAGGCGGTGCGTCTGCAGGCCTGCATCTCGCCACGCGTGGAGGCCGCCCTGGATGCGCTGCTGGGGCATCCCGAGACATGCCCGCACGGCAACCCCATCGACGAGGCTGCCGCGCGTCGGCGGCCGCCCGGCGAGCCGCTCAGCGAGGCGGCCTCCGGGGCTCGGGTCACCGTGTACCGCATCACGGAGGAAGCCGAGGAGGACGCCGGGCTGCTGTCCTACCTGGAGGCCAGGGGTCTACGACCCGGCAGCCAGGTCACCGTCCTGGCGCGCTCGGGATCGACCGATTCGCTGACCCTCGACGGGCCGCTCGGACGCGCCACGCTGGGCCTGCGGCCGGCCGCCCTCATCCGCGTGCTGGCGGGCGAACCGGACCCGGCGCTCTTCCACCGCGTTCCCGGGGGTATCCCGGTCCCCGCACCACGATGACCCGGCACGACGGGGGAGAGGAGTCGGCAGCGTGCTCGTGGTGATGGCCGTCGGGGCGACCGAGGAGCAGGCCCAGGAAGTGCGCCGGCACATCATCGCGGATGGCCTGACGCCGCACGAGAGCCGCGGCCAGGAGCGCATCGTCATCGGCGTCGTGGGCGACGTGGGTCTGCGCAAGGAGCAGATCATGAGCCACCTGGCGATGCTGCCCGGCGTGGAGTCCGTGACGCCCATCAGCAAGCCCTTCAAGCTGACCTCGCGGGACTTCCACCCCGCCGACACGGTCATCGAGGTGGGCGGCACCACCATCGGCGGCGGATCGCTGACGACCATGGCGGGACCCTGCGCCGTCGAAGGGCGCGACCAGCTGCTGCGGACGGCCGATGCCGTGGCCGCCGCCGGCGCCACCATCCTCCGCGGCGGCGCCTTCAAACCACGCACCAGCCCCTACACCTTCCAGGGACTGGGCATGGACGGCCTGCGCTTCCTCGTCGAGGCGCGCGAGCGCACCGGCCTGCCCATCGTCACCGAGGTCATGGAGCCGGGGCAGATGGAGGCCGTCGCGGCGCACGCCGACATCCTGCAGATCGGCGCCCGCAACATGCAGAACTACCCGCTCCTGCTGGCCGCCGGCCACACCGAGCACCCGGTCATGCTCAAGCGTGGCCTCTCGGCCACCATCGAGGAGTGGCTCATGGCCGCGGAGTACATCGTCTCCGCCGGCAACCCCCGCGTCATCCTCTGCGAGCGGGGCATCCGCACCTTCGAGACCGCCACGCGCAACACGCTGGACCTCACGGCCGTGCCGCTGCTGCACCGGCTCACGCACCTGCCCGTCATCGTCGATCCGTCGCACGCCACCGGCAAGCGCTGGCTGGTGTCGCCCATGGCCGTGGCCGCCGTGGCTGCCGGCGCCGACGGCATCATGGTCGAGGTGCACCCCACGCCGGATGACGCCCTCTCCGACGGCGAGCAGTCGCTCACCCTGGAGCAGTTCGGCGAGCTGGCACCGTTGCTGCGCCGCATCCATGGCGAGGTGGCTGCGCTGGCGCCCCGGACGTCGTAGGTCGTCTCGCCGGCAGGCCGCGCGCGCCCGAGCGAGGACGGATCCCTGGTCCTAGTGGCCCCGATCGCCCCTGACGTACGGCAGGCCCAGCGCGGCCGGTGACCCGATGCGCTTGCGGTTCGCTTCGCGGGCCGCGATGACCAGCACGAGGATGACCATGACGTAGGGCAGCATGCCCAGGAAGAACGTCGAGGGCTGGTACGTGTAGAAGGGGTTGGCGACGCCGAAGAAGTCCTTCGGCCCCTGCAGGTCCAGGGAGAGGCGGATGATGAACCCGATCATGTACGCCCCGAACATCGTGCGGCCCGGCCTCCACTGGCCGAAGATGACCAGCGCCACGGCGATCCACCCCTGTGCCCGGATGGTCTGGTCGGCGTGCCAGCCGGGCACGAGCGACATGGTGATGGCGGCGCCGGCGAGGCCGGCCAGCGCCCCTCCGAGCAGCGTATAGGCATACCGGACGCGGTAGACGTTGACGCCCAGCGCGTCGGCGGCGCTGGGCTGCTCGCCCACGGCGCGCAGGTGCAGGCCCGGTCGCGTGCGGAAGATCCACAGCGACGTGAGCGGCACCAGCAGGTAGCCGACGTAGACGAGGACCGACTGGTCGGTGAAGAAGACCGGGCCGACGAGGGGGACCTGGGAGAGGAGCGGCAGCGTGACATTGGGGAGCAACTTGGGGCTGCTGGTCGCCAACCCCTCGCCCAGCACGAGGGCGACGCCGGTGCCGAGGAAGGTGAGTGCCAGTCCGGAGACGATCTGGTTGGCCTGCAGGCTGATGCAGACGATGGCGTGGAGGAGGGCCAGCAGGGCGCCCGCCGCCATGGCCGCCAGCAGTCCCAGCCAGGGGTCGATCTCCGAGCCGATGCGGAAGCCGACCATGGCGCCCACGAACATCATGCCGGTGACGCCCAGGTTGATGACCCCGGCGCGCTCGGCGAACAGCTCCCCCAGTGCGGCGAAGAGCAGGATGGTGCCGGTGGCGACACCGGCAGCGAGCGCCAGCTCAAGGTTCATCGACGCACCAGCCGGACGCGGTAGCGCAGGAAGACGTCGCTGGCGATGACGCAGAACAGGATGATGCCCTGGATCATGGCCGGGATGCCGGCCGGCTGGATCTCCCGGCCGGCCAGGATGAGCGCCCCGAAGGCGATGGCGGCGAAGACCACGCCCAGCGGATTGAAGCGGGCCAGGAAGGCCACGATGATGCCCGTGAAGCCGTAGCCCGGCGAGAAGTTGTCCTGCAGGCGATGCACCACGCCGCCGACCTCGGTGGCGCCGGCCAGGCCGGCCAGGGCGCCGGAGATGAGCATGACGACGATGATCGTCCGGCCGATGTCGATGCCGGCATAGCGGGCGGCGCGGGGATTGTCACCGATGAGCCGGATCTCGTAGCCCTTGCGCGTGCGGTTGATGAGGAACCACACCATGACCGCCGCGACGACGGCCAGGACGAAGCCCAGGTGCACGGTCAGGCCGCCGAGATCCGGCACCACGTCGCTGTAGTCGGTGAGTCGCGGCAGCCAGGCCTCGCGGGGGAACTTCTCCGACATCTGGAAGCCGCCCTCGCTCCACGGCCCGAAGACCCAGAACTTGACCCACTCGAGGGCGATGTACACGAGCATCAGCGAGGTGATGATCTCGTTGACATTGAGGCGGGCCTTCAGCCAGCCGGAGATGCCGGCCCAGACTGCCCCGCCAAGCATGCCGGCCAGCATCATGAGGGGCACCCATACGACCGTCGGCGTGCCATCGGGCAGCCAGCCCGTCAGGACGACCGCGGAGGCCGCCCAGGCGCCCACGAGCAGCTGGCCCTCCGCGCCGATGTTCCAGAGCCGCATGCGGAAGGCGACCGAGCAGGCCAGGCCGGTGAGGATGAGCGGGGTGGCCTTGACCAGCGTGTCCGAGAGGACGCCCACGCTGCCCACCGAAGCCTGGGCGATGTGGACGTAGGACTGCACCGGGTCCCCGCCGATGAGCCAGATGAGGACGGCGGAGATGAGCAGGGCGACGACGACCGCCCCCAGGGTGACGGTCACACCGAGGCCACGCGGCGTGGTCAGGCGGCGCTCGGCGTGGAGGCCGATGGGCAGGCGGCCGCGGCGCGGAGAGGCGACGGTCGTCACGCCGCAGCTCCGGGGGGTCCACCGACCGGGGCCGCCGGCTGGGCGCCCGCAGCGCCCGTCATGAGCAGGCCGATCTCCGCCACGTCGGCGTCGGCGGCGGGCATGGGCGTGCTGATGTGGCCCTCGTAGATGACCGCCACCTGGTCGGCCAGCATGAGGATCTCGTCGAGGTCCTCGCTGATGAGCAGGATGGCCGTGCCCCGGTCGCGCTGCTCCAGGAGCAGCCGGTGGACGGTCTCGATGGCGCCGACATCCAGCCCGCGGGTGGGCTGGACCGCCACCATGAGCCCAGGCTCCGAGCTGATCTCGCGCGCCAGGATGAGCCGCTGGAGATTGCCGCCGGAGAGGAGCCGCGCCTCCGTGTCCACCGACGGGGCGGCCACCTGGTAGGCCTCCTTGAGCGTCTCTGCCTGGCGCCGCGCCGAGGCGCTGTCGATGGTCCAGCCGTGCCCGATGGGCTCAGTGCGGTAGGCCTTCATGATGAGGTTGTCCGTCAGCGAGAGGTTGGGCGCGCTGCCCGTGCCCGTGCGGTCCTCCGGGATGTGGGCGATGCCGGCGTCGATGGCCTCGACCACGGGTCGGTTGGCCAGCTCCTGTCCATTGACGAGGATGGAGCCCTGGCAGGGCCGCAGCCCGGTGATGACCTCGGCCAGCTCCGACTGCCCATTGCCCGCCACGCCGGCCAGGCCCACGATCTCCCCGCCGCGCACCCGCAGCGAGACTGCGTCGAGGGCGCGCAGCCCACGGTCGCTGATGGACGACACGTCGCGCATCTCGAGGACGGCCGCTCCGGGCTCGTGGCTGGACTTGTCGACCGCCTCCACGAGCTCCCGGCCCACCATGAGCTGCGCGAGCTCGCGCTTGGTCATGCCCGCCGCGGGCACGCCCGCCGCGGTGACCTTGCCACGGCGCATGACCGTGATGCGATCGGCGATGCGCAGCACCTCGTCCAGCTTGTGGCTGATGAAGATGACCGAATCCCCGCGGGCCGTCATGCCGCGCAGGGTGGTGAACAGCTCCTCCACCTCCTGGGGCGCCAGCACCGCCGTGGGTTCATCCATGATCAGGATGGTGGCGCCGCGGTAGAGCATCTTGAGGATCTCGACCCGCTGCTGCTCGCCGACCGAGAGCTGCCAGACCTTGGCCGCCGGGTCGACGGCCAGGCCCGTGCGGCTGGCCAGCTCCGCCACCCTGGCCTCCGTGCGCGGCAGGTCCAGGCGGAAGCGAGGCTCGCTCAGGCCGAGCAGGATGTTCTCCGCGACGGTCAGGGAGGGCACCAGGGTGAAGTGCTGATGGATCATGCCCAGGCCGAGCGCGATGGCGTCGCGGGGCGATCCGAAGGCGACCTCCTGGCCGCGCGCCCGGATGGTGCCGGTGTCGGCCTGGTAGAGGCCGGCCAGGATGTTCATGAGGGTGGACTTGCCCGCGCCGTTCTCACCGAGGAGGGCGTGGACCTCACCCTTCCGCACGTCGAAATCGACCTCGTCGTTGGCGACGATGCCGGGGAAGCGCTTGACGATGGCCCGCATCTCCACGGCGAGCGGCTGGTCATGCATGGCGCGGCAGTGACGAAGCCTCGGGGGTCGTGACCGACCCCCGAGGCAGTGCGGTCCGGTGGATGGCTAGGGGAGCTCGGCGTTGATGCCGTCAGCCCACCAGTACATGCAGGTCTCGCAGTTGTCGTGGGCCTCGTTGGGGAACTGGTCGAGGTCGGCCTGCTCCAACTGCTCACCCTCGGCCAGGACGACGTTGCCCTGGTTGTCGGTGATGGGTCCACCGAAGACGTCGAAGCGGTCGAACTCACCGGCCAGCATCTTGGCCAGGGTGTCCCGGACGAGCTGGACATCTTCCTCGGGCAGGTCGAGGACGCCAGGCTGGGGTGTCTGGCCCTCCATGAAGCCGTAGAGGCCCATGGAACCGGAGTCGGCATCGAAGTACTCGTAGCCGGCGACGTAGGTGCCGTCCATGACCAGCCGTGCGATCCGCGCGTATTCCGGGCCCCAGATCCAGTAGGGGGCCGTCAGGCACGCATCGCTGGTGCAGGAGCCGGGGTGGTCGTACGTGACGCCCCACTTGCCCTTCTCCTCAGCGACCTGGGCCACGGCCGGCGTGTCAGCGCCGGTGAAGACGACCTGGGCGCCCGCATCGAAGAGCGAGGCGGCGCCTTCGCGCTCCAGCGTCGGGTCGTGCCAGGTGTTGATCCAGCGCACGTCCATCGTGCACTCGGGACAGGTCTGCTTGGCGCCCAGCATGATGGCATTGCCCAGGCGGATCTCCTCCGGGATGGGGAAGGTCGCCATGTAGCCGATCTTGGGGTTGCCGTCGAGCTTCGCGCGCGACCCGGCCAGCATGCCGGCGAGGTACTTGAAGTCCTCGATGGCACCGAAGAAGTTGCCGAAGTTGGTGCCGTTGGACTTGTACCCCGTCAGGTGCAGGAAGGTGCTGTCAGGGAAGTCCTCGGCCACGAGCTCCATGGGGTCCATGTAGCCGAAGGAGGTGCCGATGATGAAGTCGAAGCCCTTGCGCGCGAGGCTCCGGAAGACCTGCTCGGAGTCGGCGCCCTCAGGCACGTTCTCGATGTAGGCCACGTGGACGCCGTCGACGTTCTCGCAGAGGTACTGCAGGCCTTCGAAGTGGGCCTGGCTCCAACCACCGTCGTTGTGCGGCCCGATGAGGACCATGGCGACGTTGAACTTGCCCTCGACCGTGTCAGGGATCTGCATCTCCCCGCCGGCGATGGCGGAGCAGTCCTCGTCATCCTGTGCCGTGACGATCGAGGCGCCGCCCGTGCCCAGCGCGGCGGCCAGCAAGGCGCCCGCCGCCGTGAGGCGCAGGAGCGTTGCCATGGGTCGCGTGCTCATCCGATACGTCCCTCCTGATGCGTGCCCGGAGGACCATCCACCCCGCCCCCGGCACGTCGCACGATACGCCAAGCCGCTGGGCGCGGTGAGGACCGTTCGGCACGGTCGGGTCCGTTCAGGGGGCACTGCGGCTGCGGTTGGGATACGACGCCGCGGGCCGGGCATACTCGCGGGGGCGGATCACAGGAGGGAAGCATGACGACGAGCGAGCGGGCCGGGCTGCCGGCCCGGGCGGATGACCTGGTGGATGTGGCGGCACTGCTGGAGGCCTACCAGGCACGCCGACCCGATCCCGCAGAGCCCGGCCAGCGGGTGGCCTTCGGGACCTCCGGGCACCGCGGCTCCTCGCTGCGAACGTCCTTCAACGAGGCGCACATCGTGGCCATCACGGCCGCCATCTGCACCTACCGACGCGCGCAGGGCATCGCCGGCCCGCTCTTCCTTGCCCGCGACACGCACGCCCTGTCCGAGCCGGCCATCCTGACCGCCATCGAGGTGCTCGTGGCCGATGGTGTCGACGTGCGCGTGGACAGCGAGGACGGCTACACGCCCACGCCGGCCCTGTCGCACGCGATCCTGATGTGGAACCGCGAGCACCCCGGTGTGCTGGCCGATGGCATCGTCGTGACGCCGTCGCACAACCCGCCCGCGGATGGTGGCTTCAAGTACAACCCACCCAGCGGCGGCCCGGCCGACGCGGCCGTCACGGGGACGATCGAGCGTGCCGCCAACGCGCTGCTCGCAGCGGGCCTCGAACGCGTCGCCCGCGTACCCGCGGAGCGCGCCCGACGCTCGGTGACGGGCCATGACTTCCGCGGCCAGTACGTCGCCGACCTGCCGGACGTCATCGACATGGCGGCCATCGCGGGCTCCGGCCTGCACATCGGCGTGGACCCGCTGGGCGGCGCGGCGGTGGCGTACTGGGCGGCGATCGGCGAGCGCCACGGCCTGGACCTCGTCGTCACCAACGACCGCGTCGATCCCACGTTCGGCTTCATGACGCTCGACTGGGACGGCCAGATCCGCATGGACCCCTCGTCCCCGCACGCCATGGCCCGACTGGTGGCCATGCGCGGCGACTACGACCTGGCCCTGGGCAACGACACGGACGCCGACCGCTTCGGCGTGGTCACCCCGGCGGCTGGCCTGCTGCCGCCCAACCACGTCCTGGCGGCGGCGGCCTGGTACCTCTTCGGCGGCGCTCGCCAGTGGGGCCGAGAGGCCGCCATCGGCAAGACGCTGGTGTCGTCCAGCCTCCAGGATCGCGTCGCAGCGGCCCTCGGGCGGCCGCTCTACGAGGTGCCCGTGGGCTTCAAGTGGTTCGTCGACGGCCTGCTCGACGGGTCGGTGGCCTTCGGCGGCGAGGAGTCCGCGGGCATGTCCTTCCTGTGCCGCGATGGGCGCCCCTGGTCGACCGACAAGGACGGCATCATCGCCTGCCTGCTGGCGGCGGAGCTGACAGCGCGCACTGGGCGTGACCCGGCGGCCACCTACGCGGAGCTCACGGCGCGCTTCGGGGCCCCGCTCTACCGCCGCATCGACGCCCGCGCCACGCCGGCGCAGAAGGCCGCCCTGGGGCGTCTCTCGCCGGCAGACGTGACGGCGACCGAGCTCGCCGGTGACCCCGTCGTGGCACGCCTGACCGCGGCACCCGGGAACGGCGCGCCCATCGGTGGCCTCAAGGTCGTGACCGAGCGCGGCTGGTTCGCGGCGCGACCGTCGGGCACCGAGGACGTGGCCAAGCTCTACGCGGAGTCCTTCGTCGACGAGGCCCACCTGGCGCGCATCATCGATGAGGCGCAGGCCATCGTGGCCGCCGTCACGGATGGTTGAGCCGGCCGCGCCCGCCCATGGCCGGAGGGCTAGCATCGTCTGGTGACCTGGTCCCGCAGCGCCAAGATCGCCTTCATCGGCTCGCACGGCATCCGCAAGACGACCGCGGCGCTGGCCTTCGCCAGCATCATGCAGCGTGCCGGCCGGTCCGTGGAGTTCGCCCGCGAGGTCGTGCGGGACAACCCCCTGGGCATCAACGAGTCGGCCACCGCGGAGGCCCAGCTCTGGGTCCTCATGTCGCAGGTCCGGCGTGAGCTGGAGCTGGCCAGCAAGGCCGAGTGCGTGGTCACCGATCGCGGCGTCATGGACAATTTCGCCTACTACCTGCGCGCCTGCGGCGGCGAGGACCGCTACGACGTGGAGCCGCTGGTGCGGCGCTGGTCGGCCACCTACGACCTGGTGGTGCGCCTCACGCCGGACGTCTCCATCCGCGCCGACGGTGTGCGGTCCACGAGCGACGACTTCCGCGACGAGGTCGAGGGCATCCTCGACGCACGCCTGCCCGGCCTGCTGCCGGAGGGCCGGCTCATCGTGGAACCCGCCTCGGGGATCACGGAGACGCACGACTGGTGGCCCCTCGCCGAGGACCTCGCCTCCCGCGTGGGCGAGCCGCTCCTGGCCCCGGGAGTGCACCGGCCGAGGCGGCCGTTCGCGCCGGCGCGCCAGCGGGTGGTCCACGCGGTGACCGAGGACCAGCTGCCCCTCGACCTGGACGGCTAGCGCGCGGCGGGGCGCCGCCAGACGGGCGGCGACCCTATTGCCTGCGGGCAGGTAGAGTCAGGGGGATGAGCGGACCATCCAGCCCCGGGCCCGAGGGCGACCCCGACACGACCCTCCTGCACGATGCGGGGCGCGCCGGTCCCCTCGACCGGGAGGTCGCCATCGGCCTCCTGCAGCGTGGCCAGGCCCTCGCCGACCAGGGTGACTGGGACATCGCCGTCGGCACCTTCGCGCGGGTGGTCGGCACGGACGACCCCACCATGCACACCGCGGCGCTGTTGGGGCTGGCGGAGTGCCGCTACCGACTCGACCAGGAGCCGGCAGCCCTGCAGGCCTGGATCTCGGCTACGCAGGCACCAGAGAACGGGCTCACGTGGCGCGCCTGGAAGGCGCTGGCCGCGGCGCGCGTGCGCCAGGGCGACATGCCCGGCGCCGCGCGTGCCTACCGCGAGGCCGCCCGACGGGCCCCCGCCTCGGAGCAGCCGGAGCTGCAGTCGCGCATCGGCTGGTTGAGCAAGGAAGTGGGCGACCAGCGTGGCGCGCAGCGCGCCTTCGGTCGCTCTCGTGCCAACGGCCCGGCCCAGCCGGTGGTGACCTGGGCCCTGCTGGCGGTGACGTTGACCGTCGGCATCCTCACCCTCGTGGGTGGCCAGGAGGACCTGGAGGCCTGGCTGCAGCTGGACAAGTTCTCCGTGTACCTGGATGGCCAGTACTGGCGCCTGCTCAGCGTGGTCCTCGTCCACGGCACCATCCTGCACCTCATGTTCAACATGTACGCGCTCTGGGCCATCGGGCCCATCGTGGAGCTCCTCTACGGGCCGCTGCGCTACCTGGCCATCTACGTGCTCTGCGGCGTGGCCGGTTCCGCGGCCAGCTACGTGACCTCGCCGAACCCCACGGTCGGGGCGAGCGGCGCGATCTTCGGCCTCTTCGGGGTGCTGCTCGTGGCCGACAGAGTGCACAAGCCGGCCCTCACCCGCAACGCCCGCAGCCTGTCGGCCCAGGTCGGCGTCCTCATCGGCATCAACCTGCTCTTCGGGGTGATGACCCCGGGGATCGACAATGCCGCCCACATCGGCGGCCTGCTGGCCGGCGCCTGGCTGGGTTTCGCGCTGGTGCCGCGGGGAGCCCGGCTGGCCAGCTTCTGGAGCCGCCCGGCAGCCACGGGGGCCCCCATCGCCGGCGCCGCGGATCCTGGGCGCCGGGCGCTAGTCCTGCGCCAGGTCGGCGGGGTGGCCGCCCTCATCGGCGTCGTCGTGCTCGTCATGGTCATGGGGCCCATCACCTGGCATCCCCGCGACTACGGGGTCGGACGCGCAGAGCCAGGCGCGACTGCGGAAGCGGTCGATGATGCGGTAGGCATCACGGCGCCCGTTGCGGTCGGGCCCCACGACACCGACGTCCGGCGCCTCCGGGGTGGCTGGACCGTCGCCCTGGGCGCCCTGCCGGGAGACGTCCACGGGCAGGTCCACCTGCAGGGCTCGGCGCGGCGGCCGCCCGGGACCCTCGTCACGGAGGAGCAGGCTCCACCAGGCGGCCACCGCCTCCGGCGTGCGTAGCCGTTCGTCGATGGGCTCCCGCGCCAGGATGTCACGCCGCCGCACGGCATAGCAGCCAGCGGCCACGACCGTGGACTCGCCGTTCGCGGGTCCCCAGTGCCACAGGTCAGCGGAGGTACGGCCGGCCGCGCCGGCGACGGCCACGCTGTCGTCCTCGAGGGCGCGGCGCAGCGGCGCCACGATGTCGCCGTGAACACTGGCCCCGGCCTCGAGCACGATGACCGTCTCGTGGCCGGCGCGGCGCAACGCCGCCCGCAGGGCCGCGCCGGCGCCGAACGGCTCGGCCGTCCACACGACCTCCGCCTCCGCCGGCAGCGCCTCAGGCGTCACCTGGCGCGGTGCGACGACGATCAGGGGCGTGCCCGGCGAGGCCGTCCGCAGCGCGGCCGCCAGGCCGTCGAGATCACCGCTGGACCCGGCGTCGACGGTGACCAGCACGCAGGCACCGGGGATGTCCGGCTCGTCGGCACGCGATGGCACGGAGTCGGGCGCGCCGTAGCAGAGCCGGCCTGCGTCCTCGACATCGGCTGCCCGGGCGGGCACGAGCGACCATGTCAGGCCATCGTCGACGACGCGCCAGCCAGCCTCATCGAGGCGCGACTTGAGCGCGTCGGCGGTCGGCCAGTCGCGGTCGGCCCGTGCGCGCGCGCGGGCCTGGGCAAGCAGCGTGATGTCATCGGGGATGGCCAGGCGGTTCACGGGGCGCAGCATACCGCCTCCCTCGTCGCTACCCTTGGCGCCAATGGAACGCAGCGTCTGGGCGGTCACCATCGCGACGTTCACGCTGCGCTTCGCCACCGGGCTCACGGGAGCCATGCTGGTGTTCTACCTGGCGGCCATGGCGGACCATGGCGGACCACCGGTCGGCCCCCTGGTGGTGGCCGCCATGACGGCTCTCTTCTTCGTCGCTGAGCTCGTTCTCTCGACGCCCTTCGGGATCCTGGCCGATCGACTCGGTCACCACCGCATCATGCAGGTCGGGCCGCTGCTCGGGCTCGTCGCGGTCATCCTCACGGCGGCCACCGCCGAGGTGCACCTGCCGGGGCCCATCGTCATCGCGCTGCCGGGCCTCGTGGGCAGCCTGGCGGTGCTGGGCATGACGCGCCTGCTGGAGGGTGCGTCGACGGCGGCGTCGGTGCCCTCCGTGCTGGCCTTCATCGCCTGGGCCACGAGCGGCGACGAGGCCCTCCGCGGCCGTGCCTCCGCGCGCTTCGAAGCGGCCACCATCGCCGGCCTGGCAGCCGGTTTCGCGGCGGCCGGTCCGGCCTGGTCGCTGCTGGGACCCACGGCCTTCCTGGCCAACGCGTTGGTCTACGCGGCGGCCTTCCTGCTCTACCGGTTCACGGTGCCCCGCGCGGATGCCATGCCCAGCCGCCACCGCGGCACCAGCCTGTCGCGCTATCGCGGGCTGCTGCGGCACTCCAACGTCTGGCTGCTGGCGCCGACGTGGGTCGCGCTCAACGCCGCACTGGGCCTCTACACGTCGCAGACGCTCTTCCAGCTCATCCGCGAGCCTGACCCGAGCGCGGCCGGCCAGGCCCTGGTGGGTGGCCTGGGGCCCTGGCAGGTGACCGCGGGGTTCCTGGTCGGCGGTGCCATCTTCTTCGTCGGGCTCTGGTTCTGGGGTGGTCGCTTCGACGCCTACCGCCGCACATCCATCATCCTGGTGGGCATCCTCGGCGGCGGCGTCTTCGTCGTCGCGGCGCTGCTCATGAACCACAGCGGCGGCGCCGGACTATTGCTGCACGCGGCCCTCGTGGCCGGCCTCGCCGCCGGCATCTTCCTGATCGCCGGCGCCACGCCAGCAGCCCTCGGGCTGCTGGCCGGCATCTCCGAAGGCCACCCCATGGACCGCGGCGCGATCATGGGCCTCTACAGCGTCTTCCTGGCGCTGGGCCAGATCGATCGGTGCCATCGTCGGTGGCGAAGCCGCGGAACGCTGGGCCATGGATGGGATCCTGGCTGCGACCGCGCTGCTCCTGGTCGTCGCGCTGCTGCCGCTGGCGCACCTGCGGCGCGTGGAAGCGGAGATCGGGGCGGTGCCGGTCGGAAGCTGATCGGCCCCATGCCAGGCAGGCCTGGGCGCGGAGGCCGGCGTCAGCCCGCAGCGGCCTCGTCGACGGCCTGGGCAGGCACGAAGCGCAGCAGGGGACGGGTGCCCTTGAAGAAGCGCAGGTCCTCGGCACGCACGATGAAGCTGTCGGCGGACTCCAGCAGCTGCAGGAACGTCTGTTCCTGCACACAGGCCGCGGAGCGTTCGGCGCGCCCACGGCAGCCCCGTCCGAAGGCATCGGCGTCGGTGATCCTGATCTGGGCGGCGCCGGGGGTCTCGTAGTCGGCCAGGTAGGCGTTGGGTCCGGTCTCACCCTGGACCACGCCGATGTCCTCGAAGATGGCCGTCAGGGGGACGTCGCCGATGGGTGCCTTGAGCGTCATCTTGCGGGAATCCGGTGTCGTATCGAGGAGGTCGAGGTACCAGGTGGGGCCGACCAGCTCCTCCTGCGGCTGCAGGCGCAGCACGGGCCGCCCCTCGACGTCCATGATCTCCAGCTCGGAGCCGCGCAGCGCATGCGAGGCCGCCTTCTCGAGGGCCGCCAGGAAAGCGTCCTCGACGTCCTGGGGCGCGGCCACGTCTCCCTTGGCGGGCTTGGGGCACTTGCCGGTGCCCGGCTCCAGGTCGAACGCGCTGATGGCGAGGCCGGAGCGCACGCTGCCGCCCTCGAAGCCACGACAGATACTGCGGCCGTCCGCGCTGCTGCCGGCGAAGCGCACGGCCGACGTGTTGAGGACGTCCGCGTCGTAGAGGACGCTGCCCTCGTCGTCCAGGATCTGTGTCGGTGTCCAGGTCCGGCGACCCAGGTCGATGGCCGGCACGAGTGCTGCGCGGTTGGTGCCGGCGGCATCCTCGAGCACGAGCCCGGCGGGCAGGACCGCGAAGTCGGTGATCTCGGGGAAGGTGGCCAGCAGGGTCTCGGCCTGCTCATGGACCGCGTCGGTGCAATCACCCAGGCGGGCGCCGACATCATGGATGGAGATGGTCGTGTCGTTGGTGGTGTAGGAGCCCACGAACGAGCCACAGCCGGTGCTGCCCACGACACGACCGCCGCGCAGGAACTCGATGGACGGCTCCGCTCCCTCGATGGCGGGCACGATGGTGCCGTCGGCGGCGGTCAGGCGGGCCAGCTCCCAGCGCGCAAGCGTGGGATCCGCGGGCAGCTCGGCCCGCGTCATGGTCAGGATGACGTCATCGACCTCGTTGCGCAGGGTCAGGATCGAGGAGCGCGCCGACCACTTGCGGGTGTCCGTCAGACCCTGGAAGAAGGCGTCATCGATGGCCTGCGAGGCCTCGTCGCAGCCGCGCGTCTCGATCTCCGGGGCGTCGATGAGGAAGGTGTCCTCGGCCAGGGAGTAGGATGCCTCGAAGGTGCTGCAGGCGCCTTCGCCCTTCACCTTGCCCGCGAAGGGCAGCATGGTGATGCCGATGCCCGGGGGCACCAGCTGCAGCTCGCCGTCCGCGTCGCGGTACTCGAGCAGCTGCCACTCGCGCAGCAGGTCGGAGGCGTCCGCCTCGGACTGCGCCAGGCCCGCGACCGGCAGGCTGCCGATCAGGCCGATGGCCGCCAGCAGGACGATGGCAGGACGAAGGGCACGCGACCCGTTTGGCAGGCTGACGGCAGGCAGGCTCATGGGACCTCTGTGGTGGGTGACCCGGCGGCGGCCCGTGCTGTCTGCAGGGTCGCCCGGAGGGCACGGTCAAAGATACTGGCATCCGTGGACAGCGCGAACATCTGGTAGCCGAGCGACCGGTAACGGCCCGCGTCGGCGGGATCACGCAGCATGATCCCGGCGGCCTTGCCGGCTGCTCGACAGGCGTTCCCCACCCGTTCGACAGCGGCCAGGTAGATGGCATCATCGGTCCTGCCGGGCACGCCCAGGGCGTGCGAGAGGTCCGCGGGTCCGACGAAGAGGACGTCGACGCCGTCCACCGCGGCGATGGCCTCCACCTCGTCGAGCGCGGACCGCGATTCGATCTGCACGATGCAGAGCAGCTCCTCGTGACGGCGGATGGCCGCCTCGTCGCCACCGGCGCCGAAGTCCATGCCCCGGGTGAAGAGGGCGATGCCGCGCTGGCCGGCCGGCTGCGTGCGCATCCAGCTGGCGACCTCTCGAGCCTGTGCGGCTGAGTGGACCTGCGGGACCATGACGCCCCGCGCGCCGAGGTCCAGGGCGCGTCCGACGCGGATCCGCTCGCCCGCTTCCACGCGGACCAGGGGCGGCACGCCAGCCACCTCCACGGCCATGAGCAGCGCCAGCAGGTCCGCCGCACCCGCGCCGCCGTGCTCGAGGTCGATGAGGAGCCAGTCGGGGCCGGTCCGGGCGGCCACCTCGGCGAGCAGCGCTGAAGTGCCGAAGAGGAAGGTGCCGAAGACGGCATCGCCAGCCAAGATCCGCTCCCGGAGCGAGCCAGGGGTCACGCATCCTCCCGTGGTTCACGTCGCCGGCCCAGCCGCGCGGCATTTGCTACAGTGTCGCCCTGCACGGGCCGCTAGCTCAACGGTAGAGCAAGGGACTCTTAATCCCTAGGTTGAAGGTTCGAATCCTTCGCGGCTCACCACTCGCTGATGAACGACCCCTTCGGTCAGCCGACCGGAGGGGTCAAGTCTTGCCCGGGCGTTGACATCGTGCAGCCACGCGATGGTACCAGTCGGCCCCGGACGGGCCCGGCGGCGCAGACAACGAAACAGCCCCGTCGGTGAAGGGAGTCACCGACGGGGCTGCGGAACGACGCGATCGTGATCCGGCGGAGGAGGAGAGAGGAGACCGGACCCCGACCGTGCCGTGCATCTAGTTCGCGGCGGGCATCTCCATGATCTTCCGCCGCGTGTGGCTGAACGCGGTGACCCGAGCCACCAGGGCCGACAGGCCGCTGCGCTCGCGCGCCTGGTCGGCGCACTCGAGCCAGACGCCATCCTCGTGGGCGATGGCCAGCATGTGGGAGCCGCAGAGGCAGTAGGGAGCCGATCGCTCGGCTGCTTCGATGAGCTCGACGGCGCGCTCGTTGTCCCGCTCCGAGAGGATCGGGGTGGGCCGGGGGGTCAGCCCGGCGGCTGGTGACTGTGCCATCAGCAACCTCCGGTTTCTTCGTTGGTTCCGTACTGAGGACCCGGCACCTTGGGGGGTTCGGAGTTCCGAGTCGATGCGTATCGTATAGCACCGCACGGGGGAATGCAAGACGGTCCGTTTCGATAATTCGGTAGCGACACGGTTGCGGCCGAGACACAGCGTTTCGTATCATCGGCTGATGACCACGAGACATCGGGCCCGCGCCGACATGCTGGCCGCGACGGACCACGACGAACGAGCGCCCGAGGGGGAGCGTCGCGACCCGCTCGACTCGCTCGAGCCGCTCGACGAGATCATCGCCCGCGAGGCGCCCGTCAGCGTCCGCGTGCCCGGCCGGCCCGGTCGACCACGCAGCGACACGGCGCGGCGCGCGATCTGTGATGCCTTCCGCGCCATCCTCGTCGAGGACGGCTATGGCGGCGTGCGCATGGAGCACGTTGCGGCACGGGCCGGGGTGGGCAAGGCGACCATCTACCGCCACTGGCCCACCAAGCAGGCGCTCGCGCACGAAGTGCTGCTGGAGCTGACGGTGCCCTACATCGTCGTGCCGGACGTGGGCGACACGCGGTCGGAGCTGCTGGCCACGCTGCTGGCGCCCATGCGCGCCATGACCGAGACGAAGTTCGGGCCCGTCATCCAGGCCCTGCTCTCGGAGATCGCGCGGGTGCCCAGTCTGAACGAGCCCTTTCGCGAGTCGGTCGTCAACGCCCGGCGAGCCGAGGTGGCCCGGGTCATCGCGCGCGGCATCCGGCGCGGCGACCTGCGCCCGGACATCCACCCCGACATCGCCACGGAGATGCTGCTGGGGCCGCTCTACTTCCGGCTCATGTTCGGCGGCGAGCTCGACGACGCCTTCGCGGAGCAGGTCGTGGACGAGGTGCTGCAGGGCTGGTCGATGCGCGGCTGGGGCGAGATCGCCACGAACTGGTTGTAGCTCAGTCGTCCAGCGGCAGGCGTTCGAGCAGCACGAGGAAGGGCCGCGTCGGCAGCGTGGGCGGCTCGGCGACGCGCAGGCGCAGCCAGTCGTCGCCAGCCGGCCCGGCACGCCAGCGTCCGTCCAGGCGGCGCGCGGAGATGGCCGACAGGCCCAGGGATGCCACGGCGCGACCGAGCGTCACGCCTTCGCCGACGAGGCCGCGGCTCAGCACGCAGTGCGGCGACGCCGGCAGGATGGCGGCGAGGCGCTGGCGACGCTGGACGAAGGGCAGGCGCGCCAGCGAGCGGCCCTCGAGGTAGGCGAGGTCGGCGGCCACGAAGGCACCCTCGGCGGCCTCGTGGAGGCTGCCGCCCGCCAGGTGGCGGCGCAGCAGGCGCGCGTCCGGGCGACCGTCGACGTCGAGAGCCAGCAGCGTGCCCGCCACGACCAGGCCGTCCGCCGTCCAGGCGGCGGCCATCTCGCGCAGCTCCGGGAAGGCCGCCAGCGGGTCGCTGAGATGCTCCGTGCGCATCTCGACACGCGTGCCGGAGCGCACCAGCATGGCCTGCGCCCCGGGCCACCAGGGCTCGAAGAAGCGCTCGTCGTCGTCGAAGGGTGCACCACCCTCGGTGGCGACCGGGAAGGACAGCCGGGCCGGCAGGTGCGCCGCGGGTGCCGCGGCGAAGGTCAGCGCCAGCTGCCCGCTGTCATCCCCGGCGCCGAGGGCCATGGCCGCCTCAGGCGGTCTTGCGGCGTCGTGTCGGCCGCTCGTCCTGGGCCTTCGCGGCGGCATCCGCAGCGGGCGTGCGCCGGCGACCCGCGGACGCTCGCGTCGGGGTCGCCGCGGCGCGGGATGACGTCCTGCCCTTCGCCTTCTCCGGGGTCGCGTCGGCCTGGCTCCGCGCCGCCGCGACGCTGGCTTCCAGGACCGCCATGAGATCGGTCAGCTTGCTGGCAGCGGGCGTTGGGGCTGGCGACTCCACGGGTTCACCGGCGACCTTGGCCTCGATGACGGCCATGAGGGCCTCGCGGTACTCGTCGCGGTAGCGGCCAGCATCGAACTCGCCGCTCATGGCCTCCACGAGCTGGTGCGCCATGGCCAGCTCGGCCGGCTTGAAGTCGGGCGTCTCCGCGGGCAGCTCCAGGTCAGCCGCGTCGCGGACCTCGTCCGGCCAGTAGAGGGTGGAGAGCAGCATCGTGGCCCCGAAGGGATCGAGGACGGCCAGCTGCTCGCGATCCTTGAGGACGATCTTGCAGACGGCGGAGAGCTTGCGTTCGGCCAGCACGACCTTGAGCAGCATGAAGGCCTTCTGCCCGATGGCCTCCGGCTCCAGGTAGTAGGACTGCTTGACGAAGGCCGTGGGCCGCTCTTCCTCGTGGGCGGGGATGAACTGCTCGATCTCGATGGCGCGCACGGTGCGCAGGGGGACGGCCTCGAGGTCACGCTCCTCGATGACGACATAGCGATCGGGGGCCCACTCGTAGCCGCGCACCGTCTCCGAACGCGGGATCTCGCCGTGCTCCGGACAGTGCACCTTCATCTGGATGCGCCGCCCATCGGGTTCATGCAACAGGTTGAAGGAGAGCCCCCCACGTGATTCCGTGGCCAGGTAGAGCCGGACCGGGATGGCCACCAGTCCGAACTGGATGGCGCCACGCCACATCGAGCGAGGCATGCGCTGACTCCTCTTGCGGGGGAACGTGGCACGAGCATAGCGAGGTGTGGCAAGTGGCCACCGGTGCCCCGGGGCGCACCCATCGGGCCGGGAGGGGTCTGCGCGCGATGACCGCGACCCGGCCGAGCGATGGAGCGGGGTATCCTGCGCATCCTGAGAGTGAGATACCGCCTGGCCCTGCTGGTCGCCGCCGTCCTGGTCCTGTCCGCCTGCGCTCCGAGTGGCACGGCGGCACCGTCGCCAGCCGGCGTGCCATCGGCTGACGCGGAGGCGTCGACCAGCGGCGGACCCGCCCCGGACGACCAGGAGCCCCTGCGGCTGGTGACCCTGGGGGATGGCTACACGGCTGGTACGGACACGCCCATGCCCAGGCGCGACAGCTGGCCGGCACAGCTGGCGGCCGCCATGGCCGAGGGCGACCTGCAGCTGCGGCTCGTCAGCAACCTGGCCGAGGCCGGCTACACCAGCGAGGACGTGCGCCGCGTCCAACTGCCCCAGGTGGAGGCCCTGGCGCCGGACATCGTGACCCTGCAGGTCGGCGTGAACGACATCATCGCCCCGGAGATCGGCCTCGACGACTATCGCGCCAACGTCGCGGCCATCCTCGACGGCCTCCTCGAGCTGCTGCCAGCCGGGCGCATCTTCCTCGTCACCACCCCGGATCACACGCTGACGCAGCGTGGCGGTGACTACGGCCCGCGCCAGACCGGCAGCGCGGAGGTGACGCGGGCCAACGGCATCCTGGCCGAGCTGGGCGCGGAGCGCGGCATCGCCGTCATCGACATCGCCCCCGTGAACGTGCGCGTGTCGGAGGACGCCAGCCTGGTGGCGGGCCAGGGCCCCTACCCGAGCACCAAGCAGTACGCCGGCTGGGTGGAGGTCATCGGCGGCTGGATCCGCGGGGCGCTCCTGGGCGAGGCTCCGTAGTACGCTTGCGGCCGCTCGCGCAGCCGGCCCGGTGAGGCCGGGAGTGTACGCCCCGGGCCCCAACACGGAGGTCGCCTGACCATGGCCCAGCGGCCGCCCGCCGAGGCGGCATCGCCCAGCGCCGGCCCTCCCTCACGAGTCCTGCCGCTGCCGCCCGAGGCGGTCGTCGACCCGCGCATCGGCAGCAGCGGGCCATGCCTGCTGGCGCTGGAGGATGGCACCGTCTTCTCGGGCGTGGCCTTCGGTGCCCCCGTGCGCAGCGGCGGCGATCTCGTGGTCAACACCTCGCAGACCGGTTACCAGGAGGTGTGCACGGATCCCAGCTACGCGGGGCAGGTCGTCGTCATGACCTTCCCGCTCATCGGCAATCACGGCCGCTTCGCCGACGACGACCAGTCCGAGCGGCCGTGGCTGCGGGGCCTCGTCGTCGGGCACGCCACGGCCGGGGTGCTGGGCCGCGCGCGCCAGATCGTCCATCTCCTGCGCTCTGCGGGTGTCCCTGCCGTGGCCGGACTTGACACGCGGCGCCTGGCCCGTCACCTGCGCGCCAGCGGCTCCCTGCGGGGCGTCATCACGGCGCCGGGCGAGACGGATGCGGATGCGGCCGTCCTGGCGGCACGCGCCCTGCTGGCCTGGGAGGACCAGGACTTCGTGGCGCGGGTGTCCGTCGGCACGCCCTACGAGGTGGGCGACCGTGGCCCCGTGGTGGTGGTCGTGGACCTCGGCCTCAAGACGAACATCATCCGGGCCCTGCGGCGCCGTGGTGCGCGCGTCCGCGTGCTGCCGCATACCGCGACGGCCCGACAGGTCCTGGCGGCCGACGTGGCCGGCGTCGTCCTCTCGCCGGGCCCGGGCGATCCCGCGCGGCTGGATGGCCAGGTGGCCCTGGCCCGGGCCATCATCGCCGACGGCCGGCCCCTGCTCGGCATCTGCCTGGGCCACCAGATCGTGGCCCGCGCGGCGGGCGCGCAGACACGGCGTCTGCGCTTCGGCCATCACGCCGCCAACCACCCCGTGCGCGACGAGGGCAGCGGCCGGGTCACGGTGACCGCGCAGAACCACGAGGTGGAGGTGGTCGCCGAGTCCCTGCCGCTGGCATCCGGCTTCCACGTCAGCCAGCGCAATCTCAACGACGGCTCCGTGGAGGGCCTGCGGCATGGCCGGCTGCCCATCGAGACCGTGCAGTACCACCCGGAGGGCTCGCCCGGCCCCCTGGACGCCGCCGAGGTCTTCGACCGTTTCCTCGGCCACGTGCGCGCGGCCGCCCCCCGACCGCCGACCGATCCCCGGCCACCCGGCGAGTCACAGCGGTGAGTGGCGTGCGCGACGGATCCCACGGGCAGGGTCGGCCGGGGGAGCCCGGTGGGCCGGGGGAGCCGGTGGGCGGGAGCCCGGTGGGCCGCGGGAGCGGGCTCTACCGCAGGATCGGCTTCTGCCGCAGGAGCGGGTGCAGCCGCCCGCGTCGATCCTCATCCTGGGCTCCGGCCCCGTCATCATCGGCCAGGCCGCCGAGTTCGACTACGCCGGCACGCAGGCCTGCCGGGCCCTGCGCGAAGAGGGTGTGCGCACCATCCTCCTCAACTCCAACCCGGCCACGATCATGACCGACCCGGGCGTCGCCGACGTCGTCTACCTCGAGCCGCTCACGGTCGCCTCCGTGGAGCGCATCCTGGAACGGGAGCGGCCGGAGGGCCTGCTGGCCAGCCTGGGCGGTCAGACCGGCCTCAACCTGGCCGTAGAGGTGGCAAGGGCGGGCATCCTGGAGCGCACCGGGACGCGTCTGCTGGGGACGCCCATCGAGGCGATCGAGATGGCCGAGGACCGCGAACGGTTCCGCGACCTGCTCGACCGCATCGGCCAGCCCTATGCCCCGTCGTCCATCGTCGAGGGCGCCGACGAGACGGCCCGGGCAGCGGCCACGGCGCGCGCCCTGGAGGACATCGGCCTGCCGGCCATCGTGCGGCCGGCCTTCACGCTGGGCGGCACCGGCGGGGGCATCGTCGCGGACCGCGCGGCCTTCGAGGAGCGCGTGCGGGCCGGCCTGCGCATGAGCCCCATCGGCCAGGTCATGGTGGAGCGCTACCTGGACGGCTGGCAGGAGATCGAGTACGAGGTCATGCGCGACGCGGCCGACACGTGCATCGCGGTGTGTTCCATGGAGAACGTCGACCCGCTCGGCGTGCACACCGGCGACTCCATCGTCGTGGCCCCCGTCCAGACGCTGCCCGACCCGGTGCACCAGCGCCTCCGCAAGGCGGCCCTGGACATCATCCGGGCGCTCGGCGTGGAGGGCGGCTGCAACGTCCAGTTCGCCCTCTCGCCCGATGCCGCTGACTACGCCGTCATCGAGGTCAACCCGCGCGTCAGTCGCTCCTCGGCGCTGGCCTCCAAGGCCACCGGCTACCCCATCGCCAGGGTGGCGGCGCAGGTCGCCATCGGGCGCCGGCTGGACGAGATCCCCAATGCGATCACCGGCACTACCGTGGCGGCCTTCGAGCCGGCCCTCGACTACGTGGTCGTCAAGCTGCCGCGCTTCCCCTTCGACAAGTTCCCCGGCGCCGACCGCTCGCTGGGTTCGCAGATGAAGGCCACCGGTGAGGTCATGGCCATCGACCGGACCTTCGGCGCGGCACTCAACAAGGCCCTGCGCGGCCTGGAGCAGGCGGGCGCCGGCTTCCTCGCCGAGGACCCGGGCTGGGCGCCCACGCTGGACGTGCTGGCCGGCTGGGCCTCCGGTGGCCGGGGTGGCGAGCACGCCCCCATCCCGCTTGACATCGAGCGCTCCGACGGCGCTTTGGCGGAGCTCTTCACCGACGCCAACGGCCTCGTCTGCGCGGACGGCCCAACGGCGCGGGCGGTCTCGCGAGCCGGCCTGCTGGCACGCTTCCTGCAGCCCTCCGACTCGCGTCTCTGGCGGCTCCTGGCGCTGCTTCGCCGCGGCGTGGCGGCGGCCGACCTGCAGCGCGCCACCGGCGTCGCCCCCTGGTTCCTCTCCGAGATGGAGCGCCTGACCGACCTCGCGCGGCGCCTGCGCGAGGCTGGCGCGGAGCTGACGCCGAGTCTCCTCGTGGCGGCCAAGCGCGCCTCCTTCAGCGATCGGGACATCGGCACGCTGAGCGGCCTGGGGGAGGCCGAGGTCCGGCGGCGTCGCCTGGACCTGGGCCTGCGGCCGGGGTACGCCATGGTCGACACGTGTGCCGCGGAGTTCGCCGCGGAGACCCCCTACTTCTACGCCACCTACGCCGCCGCCGGCTCGGAGCCGGAGGCACCGCCCGTGCCCCGGCCCGCGGCGCTGGTCATCGGGTCCGGTCCCGTGCGCATCGGGCAGGGCATCGAGTTCGACTACTGCGCGGTGCAGGCGGCGCGCACGCTGCGGGCCGATGGCGTGGCGGCCATCATGGTCAACTCCAACCCCGAGACGGTCTCCACCGACTTCGACGCCTCGACGCGCCTCTACTTCGAGCCGCTCGATGCCGAGAGCGTGCTGGAGGTGGTGGCCGCGGAGACGCTGCCCGGCCAGGAGCCACCGGCAGCCCTCGTGCAGTTCGGCGGACAGACACCGCTCAACCTGGCGGCTGCCCTGGTGGCCGATGGCGTGCGCCTGCCGGGCATCGACCTGGAGGCCATCGAGCGCACCGAGGAGCGCACCCGCTTCGCCCAGCTCATCGACGAGCTGGGCATCAGCCAGCCGCGTGGCGGCATGGCCACCTCGTTGGACGAGGCGCTGGCGGTCGCGGAGACCATCGGCTATCCGGTGCTCGTGCGGCCCTCGTTCGTCATCGGCGGGCTGGCCATCGACTTCTGCCACGGGCCGCTCGACCTCGAGCGCCAGCTGGCGGCCGCCACGATCGTCAGTCCGGCACGGCCGGTCCGCATCGACGCCTACCTCGAGGGCCTGGAGGTCGATGTCGATGCCATCACCGACGGTCGCGCCGTGCTCATCCCGGGTCTCATGGCTCACGTGGAGCGTGCCGGCGTGCACTCGGGCGACAGCATCGCCGTCTTCCCGCCGCAGCGGCTGCGGCCCGATCACCAGGACAGCATCGTGGCGGCCATGCGCGCGATCTGCCTGGCCATCGGCGTGCGCGGCCTCGTCAACGCGCAGTTCATCGTGCGCGAGGACGGCGTCCACGTCCTGGAGGTCAACCCGCGGGCCAGCCGCACCGTGCCCTTCCTCTCCAAGGTCACGGGCGTGCCCATGGTCGCCCTGGCCACGCGAGTGGGGCAGGGGACCACGCTCGCGGAGCTGGGCTGGTCCGACGGCCTGCTGCCGCCGCCGCGGCTGGTGGCCGTCAAGGCGCCGGTCTTCTCGACCGCCAAGCTGCGCGGCGTCGATCCCAGCGTGGGCCCTGGCATGCAGTCGACCGGCGAGGTCATCGGCCTGCACCAGGATGCCGACGCGGCCATGGCCAAGGCCCTCCTCGCGGCCTCGTTGCGGCCGCCAGTGCCAGGCCCGGAGGGAGCCGCGGTGCTCGTGTCCGTGGCACCCCGGGACGTGGCACGGCTGCCGGATCTTGCCGATGCCCTGGCCCGGGCAGGCTACCGGTTCGTGGCCACGCCCGGGACGGCAGCGGAGCTGCGCCGGCTCGGCCACGAGGTTCGTGAGGCGGCGCTGCTGGGCGCCGACGGCCAGGGGCTGCCGTCCATCCTGGAGGTCATCGCCGCGGGCGAGGTCTCCCTCGTCGTGAATACTCCGGCGCCGCGCTCCGGCGCGGTGCTCGATGCGGCTGCGATCCGCCACGCCGCGGTGGCCGAGGGCATCCTCTGCCTGACGGACATCGATACGGCCGTGGCTGCGGCGCGCTCGCTGGACCCGGCCGCCCGCTCGAAGGTGAGCGACGTGCGCTCCCTGGAGGAGTGGCTGCGGGCGGGCTCGGGAGGGTGACCGGACGATCCCTGGCGCACGGAGGGAGGGCCGCTCCGAAGGCGCTACGATGGGCGCCATGCCCGTGACCGATGCCCTCGCCCTGCCGTGAGCGACTCCCCGTACGTCCGCTTCAGCCAGCACACCCTGCCCAACGGGCTGCGCGTCATCGTGGCGCCCGATCGGGTGGCGCCGGTGGTGGCCATCAACCTCTGGTACGACGTCGGGTCCAAGCACGAGCAGCCCGGCCGCACGGGCTTCGCGCACCTCTTCGAGCACTTCATGTTCCAGGGCAGCCGCCACGTCGCCAAGGCGGAGCACCTGGCGCTGGTCCAGGGCGCCGGCGGCGTCTGCAACGCCACCACGTACTTCGACCGCACCAACTACTTCGAGACGCTGCCCTCCCACCAGCTGGAGCTGGGCCTCTGGCTGGAGGCCGATCGCATGGCCACCCTGCTCGACGCCCTGAGCCAGGAGAACCTGGACAACCAGCGGGACGTGGTCAAGAACGAGAAGCGGCAGTCCTATGACAACCGGCCCTATGGCTCCTTCTACGAGAAGCTCATGGCTGCCGTCTTCCCTGCCACGCACCCCTACCATCACACGCCCATCGGCTCCATGGAGGACCTGGACGCCGCCAGCCTGGAGGACGTGCAGGCCTTCTTCCGAACCTGGTACGTGCCCAACAACGCGGTCCTGACGGTCGCCGGCGACGTCGATGAGCAGCCTGTCATCGAGCTCGTGGAACGCTACTTCGGCCCCATCGGGGACAACCCGGAGCTGCCCGCGTGGCGCTTCCGCGACCCGGGGCCGGCGGCCGCCAGCCGCGAGGTCGTGCCCGATGCGGTGCCCCTCGAACGGGTCCACGTGGGCTATCGCTGCCCGGCCTTTGGCACGCGCGAGTTCGACGCCCTGGAGGTGGCCACGCAGATCCTGGCAGGCGGCCGGGGCAGCCGACTGCACCGGCGCCTCGTGCGCGATGCGCAGGTCGCCCAGGACGTGGCCCTCTTCGCCCTGCCACTGGTGGCCGGCTCGTCGATCGCCGCCGGCTGGGTGACGGCGCGCCCGGACTCCGACGCTGCCAGCGTGGAGGGGCTCCTCGACGAGGAGCTGCAGCGCATCACGCACGAGCCGGTGACCGATGACGAGCTGGCCCGCGCCCTGGCTCTCATCGAGTCGTCGGAGCTCGGGGCCCTCTCGCACATGGACGAGGTCGCGGACCGGCTCTCGATGTACGCCACCTACTTCGACCGGCCGGAGCTGATCAATGAGCAGCTGGCGCGCTATCAGGCCGTGGACGCGGAGGCCATCCGCGACGTCTGCGCGGCGGTCTTCGGCGGCGATGCGCGGGCCGTGCTCACGTATGTGCCACTCGCCCAAGAGGAGGCCGCGTGAGCGACCTGTCCGTGCTCGACCGGCGGCCCGGCCCCGGTCGGCCGCGCAGCTACCACTTCCCGCCCGTCGAGCGCCAGGAGCTGCCCGGTGGACTGGCGCTGCTGCTGGCACACGTGCCCGGGCGCCCGCTCCTGCAGGCGCAGCTCATCGTGCGTGGCGCAGCCGGCGGCGGCGCCAGCAACGAAGCACCGGAGCAGGCCGGCGTGACGGTGCTCATGGCGCGCGCCATGTCGGAGGGTACGACGGAGCACGACGCGGTCGCCTTCGTCGAAGCCTGCGAGCGGCTGGGCGCCAGCGTCGGGGCCAGCTCCAGCTGGGATGCCCATTCGAGCGCCATGGAGGTGCCGCGCTCGCACCTGCGCCCGGCGCTCCGACTCCTCGCCGAGCTGTCCCTGCGGCCGAGCTTCCCGGAGCGCGAGGTGACCCGCCTCCGCGAGGAGCGCCTCAACGACCTTGCCCAGGCCATGGCCGACGCGCGCCGCCGCGCGGACCGCGCCTTCCCTGGCGTCATCTACGCCGACGGTGCGGCCTATGGGCGGCTGCGCGCCGGGGATGAGGCGACGGTGGCCGGGCTGGGGCGTGACGACCTGGCCGCCCGGCACGAGGCCCTGTGGCGGCCGGACGCCTGCAGCCTCATCGTCAGCGGCGACCTGGAGGACCTCGCCGTCGAAGGCGCCGTCACGGAAGCCCTCGGCCCGTGGCTGGCCGGAGCGGCCGGAGCCCAGGGCATCGAAGACGCCCCGCTGGCCGAAGGACCGCGGGCCGCCGACGCCGTCATCACCGCGGCACCTGACGCGCCCAGGCCGGGTCGACGCATCGTCGTCATCGACCGTCCGGGCGCGCCCCAGTCGGAAGTGCGCGTCGGCCACGTCGGCGCCGCGCGGCGCATCGACGACTTCCACGCCCTGAGCGTCATGAACGCGCTGCTCGGTGGTCTCTTCAACTCCCGCCTCAACCGACTCCTGCGCGAGGAGCGGGGCTACACGTACGGTGCCCACTCGGACTTCGACCTGCGTCGGGCTGCCGGGCCCTTCACGGTGCGCTGCGCCGTGGAGACGGACGTCACGGCGCCGGCGGTGGCCGACATCCTGGCGGAGCTGCGGCGCATCACCGAGGCTCCCGTGGAGCCCGATGAGCTGGCGGCGGCTCGTGACTATCTCGTGGGTGTCTTCCCGCTGCGCTTCGAGACCTCCGCGCAGGTCGGCGCCGCGCTCGCCGGCCTCGTCATCCACGGGCTGCCGGCCGATGAGCTCGACCGGTACCGGCCGGCCGTGGCCGCGGTGAGCGCGCAGGACGTGCTGGCGGCGGCGCGTGCCCACCTCCATCCGGACCGTGCCTCCGTCGTCATCGTCGGCGACGCGTCCCGCTTCGCGGACGGGCTCCGGGAGGTCGTCGATGCCGAGATCGAGGTCCTGTCGGACGATGGCACGAACGGCGCCGGGTAGGCGGCTGGCGTGATCGTGGTGCTCGGTCGACCGTGCGCCGTGGCAGCCTCAGGGATCCACGGCGAGCTCGGCGACGCCGAGGTGTCCCCGGGCGGGCTGGCCGCCGCGGTCGCGCTGCGCCTTGGGCGCGACGGCGCCGCCGTGGAGCTCGTGGGCAGTGTCGGCGACGATGCCGAGGGCGACGCGATCGTCGTGGCTCTCGGGCGGAGCCGCGTGGGACACGCGGCCCTGCTGCGCGATCCGTCGGCGCGCACCCCATGTGTCGGGGCCGAGGACGACGGGCCGCGACCGCGACTCGACGCCGCGGACATCGCCCTGGGCTTGCGCTACGTGCCCGACTGTCGCGTCCTCGTCATCGCCGAGGACCTCACGGAGGATGCCTGGACGGCGGCCCTGGAGGCGGCCGACTTCCACGCTGCGGCCGTCGTCGCACTGGCCTCCGCGGAGGCGCACCTGCCGGACGACATGCCGGCCGGCGCGACCGTGCTGCTGCGGCCCGTGGCCGTGGTGGCTGATGCCTCGGGGGCAGGCGATCCCGGGCAGTCCGCGGGCCTGACCTGGCTGGCGGCCGATGATGCCTTCGCCGCGGTCGTCGCGGACTACGCGCTGCGCCTCGATCGGGGCGAGGCGCCGGACGGGGCCTTCCGGGCGGCTCTCCGACAGGGGGCCTGGGAGGCGTCAGCTGGCTGACCTCGGCGAGGAGCCCGTCGTCATCTGGAGCGAGGGGTTGCTCGGGTATGACTTCGGACCCGGCCATCCCCTGACGCCGCGCCGTTTCGGGCCTGGCATGGACATGCTGGCCTGCCTGGGCGCCCAGCGGCTGGTCGAGCCCGTGCCCGCCAGCGACGAGGAGCTGGTGCGCCTGCACGCCCGCCACTACGTCGACCAGGTGCGCTCCTTCAGCGATCACCCCTGGCAGCCAGCGGCGATGGGCGTCGGCACCCAGGACGTGCCGGCCTTCCACGGCATGCACGAGGCTGCCGCGCTCGTGGCCGGCGGCTCCATCGATGCCGTGGAAGGCATCATGTCCGGGGAGGCTGGGCATGCCTTCTCACCCGCGGGCGGGCTGCACCACGCGATGCGGACGCGTGCCGCCGGCTTCTGCATCTACAACGATGTGGCCCTGGCCGTCGCGCGGGCGCGGGATGCGGGCCATCGTGTCCTCTATGTCGACCTCGATGTCCACCACGGCGATGGCACACAGACGCTGTTCTGGGATGACCCGGCGGTCCTCACCTTCTCCGTTCACGAGACCGGTCGACGCCTCTTCCCGGGCAGCGGGATGGTGGACGAGACCGGCGGCCCCGACGCACCGGGCACGGCCGTCAACGTGCCGCTGGACGAGGGCTCGGGCGACGAGAGCTGGTGGCCCGTCGTCGAGCTCATGGTGCCGGCCCTGGCGGAGGCGTTCCGTCCCACGTTCCTTGTCTCGCAGCATGGCTGTGACAGCCATGTGCTGGATCCCCTGGCTCACCTGCGCGTCACGACGGCGGCCTACCAGCGCGCCTGCGGACTCATCGATGCCGTCGCCCACCGCTGGTGCGGGGGCCGCTGGCTGGCCACGGGCGGCGGAGGCTACGACGCCTTCGGCGTGGTGCCTCGCTCGTGGGCCCTCATCTGGCTCGCTCAGGCCCACCGGCAGGCCCCGGCAGAGACGCCGGCAGACTGGCTGGCGCGCTGGACAGAGGTGGCCCGTTCCTTCGGCCAGCCGCCGCCACCGGTCGCGCTCGTTGACCCTGCGGGTACGGTGCAGCCGGACGGCGACGCCATCGTGCAGCGAAACCTGGAGCGGGCGGAGGCGTCGCTGGCACAGGCGCTGCGGCTCCTCGAGACCGACCGGGACGCGACGCACCCCGGGCCACCAGCGGCGGCAGAGGCTAGGGCTGCATCAGGACGTCGCGAGGGCGACGCATGCGCTCAGGTGCCTCGACCGTGGAGACGGTCACGATGTGCGCCCGGTCGAGGGCATGCCTCGCCGCGACAGGCCGGAGCAGGGTGATCTGCTGGACCGCCCCCACGGGAAGGCGCGGGTCGCCCACGGCGTTGGTGTCGATGTCCAGGGCGTGGCCGTCCTGGAAGAGGGTGGCGCCGGACGGCTGCGGGGTGTGGCCGAAGACGACCCGCTCGATGCCCGCGGCCCGGTAGGCGTCGAATGCCGGGGACGTCCCAGGCCGTGTCGAAGAAGCGCGGAGCGGATCCAGAGGTGGTCCTGCGTCGTGACGCCCAGCTCGTGCCGGGGCATGATGGGGCGGCAGGCCACCGTGCACGAAGAGGACGTCGCGCCAGCGCACCGCGTGGGCCAGGCCGTCGAGCCAGCGGAACAGGCCGGGTGCGCCGGCCTCGAGGCATGCCACGACGCCCGACACGTCCTGGGCGTGGGCGCCACAGCCGAAGGAGGCCAGGGTGGCGTCGCCCCCATACTGCAGCCAGGTCTCGAGCCACTCACCGGCACCGGCCCCGATCGCGAGCAGCATGGCCTCGTGGTTGCCGCGTGCCAGGCGGACGGCACCGCCGGCCGCGTCGGCGTCCGCCTCCAACCGTCGCAGCAGCGCCACCAGGCCGCGCACGTCCGCGCCCCGGTCCACGTAGTCACCGCAGCCCACGAGCGCGGTGCGCGGTGCCGCCACCCACCGCAGGGCTGCGTCGAGGATGCCGGCCGTCTGGAGGGCGGCGACGAGGCCGGAGGTCACGCCATGCGTGTCGCTGAAGGCCCACACCGTCCAGTCGTCGGGGATGGTGGGGCAGGCGAGGTCGCGGCATGGCTCCAGTATCGCCGCCGTCCTTCGGACCGTCCCGAACAGGCGTGGCAGGCTCGCGTGGGCGGCGCCCGGACGCCAGCGCGGACCGCAGCACCGCGCCTCCAGCGCGCGGGCGCCGGCGGCAGCCGCTCCGTACGGCCAGGCGGGGAGCGATGATGGTTCGTACCGGCGGTCGCTGCCGGGGCCAGGAAGGGGGCGGCGGATGAACCAGCAGGGAGAGGGTCCAGGGGTCCGAGCAGAGGCGCTCGCGCTCGCCCGCGGGCTCTACCTCGACGAGCAGCACCCGTACGGTTGCGCGGAGACCACGCTTCATGGTGCTCAAGACCGTGTACGGGCTGGACGACCCGATGGACCCGGCGCCGGCCATCGCGCTCAATGGCGGCATCGGCTACAGCGGCGGCATGTGCGGCTCGCTGACCGGTGCCGCCCTGGCCGTGGGGATGCTCGCGGAGCGTCGCCTCGACGACCACGCTCGTGCCAAGGTCATCGCGCGCGAGCTCGTCGCCGACACGCTCGAGACGTTCCGCGACGGAGCACGGCGCTCGTGGACTGCCGCGACCTCATCGGCTACGACCTGCGGGCCCCCGGCGGCCACGCGGCGTTCATCGCCAGCGGCCTCTGGCGCAGCCGCTGCATGGGGCAGATCGAGACGGTCGTCGGGCACCTGGCCGGCCTCGCCGACCCGGTGCGCCTGGGAACGTGCGGTGACGGAGATCGAGGCGCGCGCCGGGCACTGACCGCCGGAACAGGGCACCGCGTGGCGGAGCGGCCCGCTCCAGCTGCGCTCCGGACCCGGGCATGAGATGAGCCCTCCCGCCTCGCGGCGGGAGGGCTCCAGCAGCCTGGGCTCAGGCGAGCGACGTGCTCGCTACCAGCTGCACTCGTTGGGCGGATCGACCGGATCGCAGTCCGCCTCGGTCTTGACCTGGTCGAGCAGGTCAAGGGCCTTCTGCCGGATCGAGCATGACCGGCTCACCCATGGAGCCGTCCGCGTTGAAGGGGATGTACGCCGGGCTGACGGCGTTGACGCCGCCGTCCGTGTAGGTCGCCGGGGCCGGTGACGCCCTCGTAGTCGATGTCCTTGCCCTCGCGGATGAGCGCGAGGCAGTCGAGGTAGTGTAGCACATCTCGCCTGGCGCCGTCGCCGACCGTCGTGCATGGCCGGCGCCCAGTCGCTGGCCTTGTACGAGCCGCCGGCCTCGACCGCGAGAGCGGTCAGGACCATCAGGTCGTAGTCGACCGTGGCGTACGGGTTGGTGGCATCGATAGGGCGGGCAGTCAGCGATGCCCTCGGCGCAGTCCGTCTGCGCGTCCCAGATGGGCTGGAAGCACGCGAACGCGGGGGTCGTCCTCGTTCGACGCGAAGGTGGCGAAGCCGATGCCCTTCTGCGTGGGGATGGGGTCCGCCCCCAGCGAGCCGATGAACTCGGCCTCGCTCCAGCCGGTCTCACCGATCCAGTTGAGCGAGAGGCCGGCCTCTGCGGCCTCCTTGATGAGCGTCGCCGACTCGACCGAGCCGGCCTGGATGAGGACGGCGTCCGGGGCGAGGTCGGCGATGCTTCTGGGCCTCCGTGCGGTACGAGGACTGCTGTGCCGGAGCGTCGATGCGCTCGAGCACGTTGAGGCCGAGGAGCTCGGCCGCTCCCTGTGCAGCGTCCGCTGCCAGCTGGAAGCCTTCGACCTCGGTGGCGAAGATGACCACGTTCTTGGCGCCGATGTCGCTGGCGTACAGGGCGCCGTAGACGCCCAGGCCCTGGTCGAGGCCCTGGGCGCGGAAGATCGGCTCAGCCGCCTTGCCGCCAAGGTTGCCCGGGATGGCGCCGCCGTGGACCGACGGACCGATCGGCCCGTCGTTCTCCGCCCACGTCTCGATCATGTAGTCACGGTACGTGCGGTACTGGTGGGCGATGCTCACCAGGATCTCGGCACCGTGCTGCTCGATGCAGGTCTTGGCGGCCTGACCCTCGAAGCTGTCGCCGATGTCCTCGGAGATCAGCTCCCACGGGCGCCCCAGCGGCGGGTCGGGTTGATGACCTCCTCGATCGGGAAGCGCACGTCGTTGGTGAGGGAAGGCCCGTACGACTGGAACTCGCCGGTGTAGTAGGCGAGCTCACAGACCACGACCGGCTCGCCCGATGCCTCATCCTGCGCCGCGACCGGGGCGGCCCCGACGGCCGCGGCGAGCAGGCCCAGCGCGGCGATCATCACCGCGATGCGGCCCGACCTGATGCTCTGGATCCTCATGGAACGCTCCTCCTTCGTGGCCTGGACCGAAGCGTGGCCTGGACCGAAGTGCGTGAGCTCGTCAGATCCGGTAGCCCTCCTTCAGCTGCTGCGTCGTCACGTCGGCGGCATCCGCGATCGCGTGCGCCTCGCCGAGGCTCAGCACCATGACCCGGTCAGCCACTTCGAGTGCCTTCGTGGCGTTCTGCTCGGCGAGCACGATGGCGACCCCGCGGGTCTCGTGCATCTGCCGGATCTTGCCCATGAAGAGGTCGACGTACAGGGGCGAGAGGCCAGCGGTGGGCTCGTCGAGGAGCAGCACCCTGGGGTCCTGCATGAGAGCTCGGCCGCAGGCGACCATGCGGGACTCGCCGCCACTGAGCGTCCCCGCGGCCTGCTTCTGCATGGCCCGCAGGTCCGGGAAGAGGTCGAAGACCTCGGCCATGCGCTCCTCGCGCGGACGCGTGCCGATCATGCCGCCGACCCGCAGGTTCTCCAGGACGGTGAGGTTGGGGAAGACGCCCTGCTCCTGGGGAACGTAGGCGATGCCCCGGGCGGCGGTCTCGTAGGGCGGCAGGTGCGAGACGTCCTCGCCGGCGAAGCGGATCGTGCCATCCATGAGCGGGAGCAGGCGGGCGAGGGTGGCCAGCAGCGTCGTCTTGCCGGCCCCGTTGGCGCCGAGGACGGCGAAGACCTCGCTGCCGACCGTGAAGTCGAGTCCCTTGAGCACCGTCACGCCGTGGTAGCCGCTGCGCAGGCGGCCACCTCCAGGATGGCGGGGAGGGCAGCCTCAGACATGCCCTTCTCCGAGGTACTTCTCGACGACCGTGTGGTTCTCACGGATGGACTGCGGGATCCCCGTGCAGGACGACGCTGCCCTCGGCCATGAAGTGGACCTCGTCGCAGAGGCCCCAGATGACGTTGAGGTCGTGCTCCACGATGACCACGGAGGTTCCCTTCGCCGCCAGCTCCCGCACCACCGTCATGACCCTCTCGGTCAGCTCGTCCGGCAGGCCGGCGGTGGGCTCATCGAGGAGCAGGAAGCGCGGCCGCAGGAGCAGGCAGCGCATGATGTCGAGCAGCTTCTTCTCACCCGCCGAAAGGGCGAACGTCGTGGGGTCCGCGAAGCCGAAGTAGTCCAGGTAGTGGCGGATCTCTTCCTCGTGCTGGCGGAACACGGGCTGCTCGGAGAAGATGCGATGGGGCTGCTCACGGCTCGCTGCGGTCACGGCGAGCAGGAGCGAGTCCCAGATCGTCAGCTTGTCGAAATCCATGATCACCTGGTTGGACTTCACGACGCCGTGGCGTGCCATGCGGTCGGCCGGCAGGTTCGACAGCACCACCTCGCTGGCCCCCGGGGAGATGAGCGAGATGCGGCCGGCGTCGAGCGGCAGCGAATGCATGATCATCCGCATCAGGGTGGTCTTCCCGGCGCCGTTGGGGCCGATGAGCCCCTCGATGGGCTTCTCACCCAGGACGAGGTCGTCGACGTCGACGACGACGCGGCCGGCGAAGGACTTGACGGCGCCGGCCACGTGGATCCGCGGGCGAGCCACCGCGTCGGCCGGGGCGACGTCAGCGCTGGCTGCGGCCACGTCACTTGCCATGGAGCTTCCTCATCAGCTTGTCGCGCCGCATGTCCCCAAGCAGCCCCGACGGTCGGAACAGCAGGACGAGGATGAGGGTCAGGCCGAACGCCGCCTCTCGGAGCGTGGGGATCGCCTGCGTGTACCACTCCCGGGGGAGGGGCAGGTAGGAGCGCACCACGATGTCGAAGAGCCCGACGCTCAGGATGACGCCGACGACGGCACCCCAGACGCGCGCCGTGCCGCCCAGCACGAGCCCCACGATGGCCGCGAGCGTGACGCCCACGCCGATGTTGCCGATGTCGAGGTAGCGCAGCATCGCTGCCGACATGGCGCCCAGCAGGCCCATGCCGGCGGAGGTGAGCGCGAAGAGCCAGAGCTTCGTCCGGTAGGTCGACTTCCCCAGGCTGCGCGCGAGGGCTTCATCGCCGCCCGTGGCGATGAGGAGCCGGCCATAGGGCGAGCGGTGGACCTGCCGGGCGTAGAGGAAGATGGCCACGACCACCGCGGTCAGGACGAGCAGCCAGGCGAACTCGTCCTCCTTCACCTTGCCGACGTCGAACGGGATGCGCAGCCCGCCGAGGCCGCGTGAGCCGCCGGTCAGGCCGTCCTCGGTGGTCGCCAGGATCTGGACGACGGTGGCGAACCCGAGCGTGACCACGAGCACGCCGTCCGTGTCCAGGTCGGAGATGAGCCAGCCCACGACGAGCGCCGGCGAGGCCGGCCACGAGGCGACGCGAGGGCGGCACAGACGAGGAACTGCCAGGGATCCCCGAAGGGCCAGTCGACCTGCACGTAGAGGACGCCGAAGGCGTACATGCCCAGGCCCCAGAAGCCCACGATGCCGAAGTTGGCGATGCGGGTCAGGCCCAGCTGGAGGTGCAGCAGCAGGGCCAGGCCGGTGATCATGACGACCTGGAAGAGGCCGGTGATGAGGAAGGCGTCGAGCCAGTCGAGGTTCATGGGCTACACCTTCGCCCCTTCGGTCAGCCGCCGGCCGCGCCACTTGAGCAGGATGATGAAGGCGACGATGAGGACGAGCTGGGCGTAGAGGACCTGGCCGAATCGCAGCTCCATGGCCGTCAGGGCGATGCCCGTGGCCACCCCCACGACGATGACGCCGCCCAGACCCCAGACCCCGCCCACGAGCACGACGAGCATGATGAAGAGGAACTCGTGCCAGCCCAGCAGCGGGTCGACCGACGAGCCGACCCCGATGAAGGCGCCGGCCAGGCCGCCGGCCACGCCGGCCACGAACCAGATCATGACCGTGACGACGAGCGGTCGGATGCCGCTCACCTGGGCCAGCTGCTCGTCGCTGGCGAGGGCGCGGATCTGGAGGCCGAAGTTGGAGCGCTGGATGAAGAGGTACAGCAGCAGGGACAGGAGCGCCACGCTGACGACGGCGACGAGCCGGAACGAGGTCACCCCGACACCGAGGATCGGCGACGGTGTCCGGCGGCGGGACGTCGAAGAAGCGGACCGGGGAGCCGAAGATGAACTGGAGCCCGTGGCGCAGGAAGATGGAGAGGCCGAAGGAGATGATGATCAGCTCCAGCCCGCCCACGTTGCGCTGCTTGGCCGGGCCGGAAGATGACGAGGTACGTGGCCACGCTCAGGAGCCCGGCCAGGATGGCGGTCGGGATGAGGACCGCGTAGAAGTCGAGGCCGAACGTCGTGTTCAGCCACATGGCGAAGTAGGCGCCCAGCGTCAGGGTCTCGGCATAGGCGACGTTGATGAGACCGGTCAGGCGGTAGAGGAGGGCGAAGCCGATGGCCGCCAGGACCAGCGGGGCGTCGTAGGCGACGCCGATGACGACCGACTGGGTGATGAACTCCATCAGGCGCGACTCCGGGTCGCCGCCGGCTCCAGGATCGCCATCACGCCCCCCGCATCCTCATTCGCAGCTCGTGACGGGCGCCGTGCTGGCCAGCAGCTTGTGGACACGCTGGGCCACTCGCTCGGCGGACAGGCAGTTCATGTCCAGCAGCTCCAGGTCGCTGGCGGCTTCGGTGTAGTGATCCTGGATGCCGATGCGGTCGACGCGCGTGGGTCGGTGCTCGGAGAGCGTCTCCGCCACGGCGCCGCCGAGGCCACCGATGACGGTGTGCTCCTCGACGGTCACGACCCGGCCCGTCCGATCGGCGGCAGCGACGATGCCGGCCACGTCGAGCGGCTTGATGGTGGGCACGTGGACGACGTGCGCATCGATGCCGCTGGCGGCCAGGATCTCGGCCGCGTCCACGACGCGAGGCGTCTGCGTGCCCGTGCTGATGAGCGTGACGTCATGGCCCTCGCGAACCACCTTGACCTTGCCGAACTGGAAGCGGTGGCCCGGCTGGAAGAGGCTCTGGGTGACGTCGCGAACGAGGCGGATGAAGACCGGACCCTCGTAGCTCACCGACCACGCCAGGACCTCGCGGGTCTCGACCTCGTCGGCCGGTGAGATGACCACCATGCCCGGCATGGCACGGGCGATGGAGATGTCATCGACGATCTGGTGCGTCTTGCCGGCGCGACCGGTGAACAGGCCCGTGTAGCCAGCCGTGATCTTGACGTTCGCGCCGGTCTGCGCGATGAGGACGCGGATCTGGTCCAGCGGCCGGTGCAGCGCGAAGGCCACGAACGTGCTGATGAACGGCACGCAGCCCATGAAGGCCATGCCGGCGGCCACCCCCAGCATGTTCTGCTCGGCGATGCCCATCTGGTAGTAGCGCTCCGGGAAGGCGTCCTCGAAGACCTGGGCGCGAGTGGAGCTGCCCAGGTCGCCGTCGAGCATGACGATGCGTGGGTCGCTGGCGGCCAGCTCCGTCACGACCTCGCCGAAGACCTCGCGCAGCGCGCGACCCATGGGCAGGCTCATGCTGGCTCCTCCGCCGGCTCTCCAAGCTCGGCCATGGCCGTGGCGAGCTGCTCCGCGGTCGGCACGCCCATGTGCCAGGTGTATTCGCCTTCCATGAAGGAGACGCCACGGCCCTTGACCGTGTGGGCGATGACCGCCGCCGGGCGGCCCTCGGGTCGTGCGGCGCTCTCCAGCGTGGCCACGACCTGGGCCATGTCGTGGCCGTCCATCTCCAGGACGCGCCACCCGAACGCCGCGAACCGGGCGGCCAGGTCGCCCGGGTCCTCCGGCGGAAGGCGGTCTCCGGCGTGCTGGCCGCGCCAGCCGAACTGCTGCAGCTTGTTGTGGTCGACGATGGCGATGAGGTTGTCCGCGCGGAAGCGCGGGGCCACGTGCGCGGCCTCCCAGACCTGGCCCTCCTGGCATTCGCCGTCACCCAGCAGCACGAACGTGCGCACGTCCCTGCCCAGGTGTCGCGAGCCCAGCGCGAACCCGAGGCCGGCCGAGAGCCCCATCCCGAGCGAGCCCGTGGAGATGTCGATGCCGGGCAGCTTGTTCATGTCCGGGTGGCCCTGCAGGCGCGAGCCCTTCTGGTCGAACGTGAGCATCTCCTCCAGCGGGAAGTACCCCGTCAATGCCATGGCCGCGTATTGGCCCAACGACGAATGGCCCTTGGAGAGGATGAAACGGTCTCGCTCGGGCCAGCCGGGCTCGCTCGGTCGGACGCGCAGGATCCGCCCGTAGAGGGCGGCCAGGATGTCCGCAGCCGAGAGGGGTCCACCCACGTGCCCGACCCTCACCTTGCTCACCGTGCGCACGACCGCGACACGGATGCGCCTGGCGAGCTCCTCCAGCGCAGCGATCTCCGGGTCCGTCGAGGGCGTGCCACCCGCTGCCGTCACGTGCGACCGCCCTTCTCGTAAGAGCCAGGCACCACGGGTGGCGAGAAGAAGCAGACCAGCTCGAGCGGTTCGGGACCATCGCACTCGGTGGCATGCGGGGTACCCATGCCCACCCAGACCGTCACGCCGCGCTCGACCTCGGCGACGCCGTCGGGGGTCACGATGCGCCCCCGCCCGCCAGCGCAGTAGATCGTCTCCTCCTGGGAGGCGTGGACGTGACCGGCCGGCCGGGCGCCGGGCTCGAACACCGAGACCCCCATGGAGACGCGCTCCGTGGGCGTGTTGTGCGGCCCGATATACGTGTGCCAGTCGCGCCCCGGCAGGGGCATGACCTCCGTCTCATCCCGTGCGACCCGCTTGAGCATCGAGCACCTCGCGTGACCAGTCGCGCCTGCCCCCCGAGCCAGATCGGTCTCGGGACCCACAATCGATTATCGAGGATACGCTCATCCGGGGACCGGATGTCAAGCCTTCCGCCGCAGGTCGGGCGGTCTCGCCGCAGGGTCCGCGGCCTCCGACAAGGGCCTGCGCGGCGCCGGTTGACTGCCGTAGGATGGGCGACGTATCGTCATCCATAATCGATTATCGAGGAACGTGTGCCCGGACGGCGCTCGCCGGGGCTGGGCGCGCAGGTGGAGGATCGCCACTGCCAATGCGTTCTGGAGGGCTCCGACCCAGCGGTCGAGAGCCGACATCGCAGTTCGTCGGCCGCGCCGACGTTCGGACCGGTCACGCAGGGAGCCGGCACACGCCACGGAGGGGATTCGACTGATGGCGCTGAAGGAAGAGGTCCTCGGACAGTTCCTCGGGGATGAGACGTTCCCGATCGAGTGGGCGTCCGAGACCGAGAAGCTCCTGTTCTGGGTCTATGACGACCTGCACAACCCCAAGCCGCTGAGCCCCATGTTCGAGGACATCGGCGGCTGGTGGATGAGCTGCGACCACATGTTCCGCCGCTTCGGCACGCCGTTCGCGACGGACTGGATCTGCAAGAACATCAACGGCTGGTGCTACACCGCAGCCATCCCCGCGGAGGCTGGCCTCCAGATCGCGACCCAGGAGTACGACTTCCGGATCGACGCCATCGTGCCCCAGGACGACGCGTACGCGGCCACCATCGGGGCGTATCTGGGTGCCGTGTTGCCGGTCTACGGCCAGAACTTCGTCACCTGGTGGCGGACGCGCTTCGTGCCAGAGATGCAGAGGAACTTCGACTACATCGAGGGCATGCTCGACGGCAGGGACGAGCTCAGCCTGGCGGACGTGGCCGTCCTCCTCGAGGACGCCATCGACATGCACGACCGCCACTGGAAGATCCACTGGATGCTGAACTTCGCGCAGCTGAGCGCCACGCTCAACCTGCGGGCGGTCATGGAGAAGACCCACGGCAAGGTCGATGAGGTCCTCCTGGGTCGCCTCCAGAACTCCGCGAGCGACCGGAACTGGGACAAGATCCGCGCCCTCTGGGAGATGAAGGAGGAGGTCAAGGGCGACGCCGAGCTGTCCCGCGCCTTCAGCCACGAGACCTCAGCCGAGATCGTGCCGGCCCTCGAGGCCACCGAGCGGGGCCGCGGCTTCATCGCCGAGCGCGTCAAGCCGTACCAGAAGGAGTTCGGCTGGCACGCGGTCTGGAGCCACGAGTTCATCTTCCCGTCCTTCTACGAGGACATGAACCCCGTCATCCAGCTCGTGCGGGACCAGTACGCCGCCGACTACGACTACCCCTCCAAGGTCGATGCCCTGAAGGCTGACATCGACGCGGCCGCCGAAGGAGATCCTCGAAGGCCTCGAGGGTGACGCGCTCGAGGAGATGCGCGCCGCCAACGAGATCAACCTGAAGATGGCCCCGCTGACCCCGGACCACCACTTCTACATCGACCAGGGAGCCAACGCCCACGTCCGCCAGGTGCTCCTGGCCATCGGCGAGAAGCTCGTGGCGATGGGCGCCCTCGACGCCCCGGACGACGTCATCCTGTTCCGCTACAACCAGCTCCGCGCCTTCATCGGCGATCCCGCCAGCATGGACGGACGGGCCATCGTCGCGGCGGCCAAGGCCAAGCGCGCCGAGGCTGAGCACTACCCGCACCCGGACTGGGTGGGCACGGCGACGGCGACGCAGCTGGCCTTCCCGTACCTCAACCTGTGGGGCTTCCCCGACAAGTTCTACCGCTCAGTGAGCAACGAGGCCGGCAAGATCAAGGGCATCGCCGGTTCGCCCGGCGTCGTCGAAGGCATCGCCCGCGTGGTCGGCTCGGAGGCAGAGTTCGACAGCCTGCAGGCCGGCGAGATCCTCGTCTGCCAGATGACCAACCCGGCCTGGCAGGTCCTCTACGGCAAGATCATCGCGGTCGTGACCGACGCTGGCGGGACCGTCTCGCACCCGGCCGTGCTGGCCCGCGAGTACGGCATCCCGGCGGTCGTGGGTACCTCGGTCGGCACCTTCACGATCAAGACGGGCGATCGCCTCCGCGTCGACGGCAACGCCGGCATGGTCGAGATCCTCGCGTCGTAGGGTATCGGCCACAACGTGACTCACGAGGCCGCCATCACGCGAAGCGTCCTCAGCGATCAGGTCAAGGGTCGCCTCCTGCAGGCGATCCTTGACGGTCGCTACCCGCCCGGTGCCCGGATCGTGGAGACACGGGTGGCCAGGGAGTTCGGCACCAGCCAGGCTCCCGTGCGGGAAGCGCTTCGCGACCTGGAGGCACTTGGCGTCGTGGAGGTCTCGGCATTCCGCGGCGCACGCGTCAGACACCCCAGCGTCGAGGAGCTGCTGGAGGCCTTCGAGGTCCGGGCCATCCTGGAGACGCAGGGAGCCACGCTGGCACTCGGCGCTGTCACCGACGCGGACATCCAGCAGCTCGAGCGGTACGTGGAGCAGATGCGACTGGCCGCCGAAGCTGGGGACCCCTTCGCAGAAGCCACGGCCGACGCCGCCTTCCACGGCCACGTCATGCGCCTTTCGGGCAACGCGACCCTCGAGCGCGTGTGGTGGACCCTGGAACCGTTCCTGCGCACCTACATCACCATCTCGTCAGCCCATGTCGATCGTCACGCCATCGCGGACCGTCACACGCCGCTCGTGGAGGCCCTGCGCAGCGGTGACCGGGGTGACGTCCAGGCGGCCGTCGAGTACCACTTCGACCAGGCCGCCCAGTCGCTGGCTCGCGTCTGGGTGGATCCAGGCGCCAGCGGGCCGCAAGACCCGCCACGAGCCATCCGGGTGACGGCCCCCAGGCCGGCCCGCTGAACGAGCGGCACGCACGTGCCTGGGAGGAGACCATGGATCGAGCACATCGCCTGAGTGAGGAGTTCTCCGCTGGCGCAGCGCGACTGCGCGTGGACGTCCATGGAGGCGAGCCGCGCGAGCACGTGCTGGATGACCTCGACTTCCTGAGCTACCGCCTGGCCGACGTACGCATCTCGCCACAGGTCACGCTGGCCGAGCCGGACATCGTCTGGCACCAGGAAGGGGAGAAGGGCGTCCGCTACGACGGGCGCGTCGTCACGTTCACGGGCCCCTGGCCGGCCGGGCCGCTGCAGAAGGTCATCGTGGCGGTCCTGGCACTGCGCATGGAGGAGGTCGGCCTGCATCCCTCCCACAGCGCCGCCGTGCACTACCGGGGCAAGACCGTCCTGTTCCTGGGCGGTGAATCGAACCACGGCAAATCCATGGGCCTCATCGAGGCCGGACGACGGGGTGCCCTCCAGGTCGCCTCGGAGACCACCGTCATCGACGAGCAGGGCCACGCCGTCATGGGCTCGGTGGACACGTTCCTGCGCAAGCGGACGGAGGGCACCGAGCGCTCTGACAAGGCCGCTCCCAACAAGGGCGTCGAGAAGTTCTGGGGTGAGATGCCCACCTGGGGCATGTACGAGGGCACGCCCGCCATCGACGTCGTCATCGTCCCGGCCATCGACGGCAACTTCGACCCTGCCACGAACCAGCTCATCCCCTTCGAGGCGCAGTTCCAGTTCCTGCATTCGCTGCAGAACTACTTCCTCACCAATGAGCTGCTGGCACCGGGGCACGTCATGCCCATGCTCGATGACGACGCGCTGCGCATGCGGCGGGCCGGCTTCGTGGCCCGCTTCTGTGAGCGGCCCTTCTTCTTCATCCGGGCGGCCATCCCCCAGGTCCTCCTCGACGAGGTCGATCGGGTCCTGTAGCGAGGAGCGGTCGACGATGCATGCGTTCACCTACGAGCGGCCGGCGACGGTGGCTGAGGCGGTGGCGCTCCTCGAAGCGCACGGGACCGAGGCTCGCGTCCTGGCCGGCGGCACGGACCTCATCATCCGCCTCCGCGACGGCTCGCTGCAGCCGTCGGTCGTCGTCGACATCAAGCGCATCCCCGAGCTGGCGCCGGCCATCGAGCTGCGCGACGGGGTCGCCCGCATCAGCGCGGGCACGACCATGACCGTCCTGAGCGAGGACGCCCGCATGCGACGCCACTTCCCGGCGCTCGTCGAAGCGGCCGCCGTCGTGGGCTCGGTGCAGATCCGCAACCGCGCCACGCTGGCCGGCAACGTCTGCAACGCCTCGCCGGCGGCGGACACGGCGCCGCCGCTGCTCGTCTACGGCGCGGTGCTCGTCATCGCCGGGCCCGCCGGCGAACGCCGTCTCGGCCTCGACGACTTCTTCGTCCGATCGGGGCACACGAGCCTCGCCGAGGGGGAGATCGTGAGCGGCATCGAGCTGCCCCTGCCCGATCGCCACGTGGGCGCCACCCACGTGCGGCGCACGCGCCGGCGCGGCCACGACCTGGCGTCGGTGACCCTCTGCTGCGCGGTGGACGAGGGCCGCACGACGCGCATCGCCTACGGCTCGATGGGCCCGCGGCCCTACCTGGCCGTGGACGACAGCGGGCTGCTGGCGGACCCCGCTGCGCCTGCCGCCGATCGCGCGGAGCTGCTGGAGCGCCTCCTCTCGGCGGCCCGCCCCTCGGCCACCTCGATGCGGGCCGGCCCGGAGTATCGGTCGGCCATGTTGCGGCTCCTGGCAGGGCGTGCCCTGGCGACGGCCATGGCCCGCCTGGACGAGGGTCCTGCCACATGAACAGCCGACTGCCCATCACGGTCACCGTCAACGGTCGTGCCCGGCACCTCGAGGTGGCGCCGCATCGAACGCTCCTCGATGTCCTGCGCGACGACCTCGAGCTGACCGGCACCAAGGAATGCTGCCTGGTCGGCGAGTGCGGCGCCTGCACCGTGCGGCTCGATGGTCGCATCGTGGACTCCTGCCTGGTGCTCGCGGTGGAGGCCGACGGCGGCGAGGTGACGACCATCGAGGGTCTCGCGCCCGGCGGATCGCTGAGCCGGTTGCAGCAGGCCTTCCTCGATGAGGGCGGGGTGCAGTGCGGCTTCTGCATCCCGGGCCAGGTCATGGCCGCCGACGACCTGCTGCGCCGCGTCGAGCACCCGGACCGCGATGCCATCGAGGAGGGCCTGGCCGGCAACCTCTGTCGCTGCGGCTGCTACGAGCAGATCATCGCGGCCGTCCGTGCCGCGGCCGGGGAGGGGCGGCCATGACGGGGTCGGGCATCGGCGGATCGCCCAACCGGGTGGGCGGCGATGCGCGGGTCACCGGTCGGCAGCGCTACGTGGCCGACATCCATCTGCCCGGGGAGCTGCACGTCAAGCTCGTGACGCTGCCGGTCGCCCACGCGCGCATCGTCGGCGTGGACACTGCGGCCGCCGTGGCCCTGCCGGGCGTCCACCTCGTCATGACCGCGGCCGACCTGCCCCAGCCGGTGCCGCGCTTCGGGCCGCAATTCGACGATCGCCCGGTGCTGGCCGTCGACGAGGTCAAGTACCACGGCGAGCCCGTGGCCGCCGTGGCCGCAGAGACGAAGGACGCCGCGGCGGAGGCGGCCGCCCTCGTGCGCGTCGAGTATGAGGAGCTGCCAGCGGTGGTGACGCTGGCCGATGCCCTGGCTCCCGGCGCGCCCCTCGTGCAGGATGCCTCGCTCCGCCCCGGCGACCCGCTCGCGCACAGCAATGTGCGCAAGGTCCACACGGTGGGCTGGGGCGACGTGGAGACCACGCCGGCCGACCTCATCGTGGAGCACACCTACACGTTCCCGATGGTCACCCATTTCGCCATCGAGCCGCACGCCTTCATGGCCGCGCCCGATGGCGAGGGCATCGCCGTGTGGTCGTCCATCCAGCACCCCTACTGGCTGCAGCGCACGCTGGCCAGGCTGCTCGACCTGCCGCTCTCGGCGGTGCGCGTCCTCGCACCGGACCCGGGGGGCGGCTTCGGCGGCAAGCAGCACACCAAGTACGAGCCCCTCCTGGCGTTCATGGCCCTGCGCGCCGGTCGGCCGGTGCGGCTCGTGCTCTCGCTGGAGGAGACGTTCCAGGCCGTCAGACGGGCGGCTGCCGAGGTGCGCGTGCGGACGGGCCTGCTGTCCGACGGCACGCTGGCCTTCCAGGACATCGCCGCCGACTACCTCATCGGCGCCTACGTGGACATCGCCGATCGCGTGGTCAGCAAGGGCAGCTACGTGGGCGCGGGCCCCTATCGCATGCCCTCCGCCCGCATCGTGGCCCGCGGCGTGCTCTCGCACACGGTCCCCTCCACGGCCTTCCGCGGCTTCGGCAACCCCCAGGTCAACTGGGCCGTGGAATCGAACCTCGACGAGGCCGCCCGGCAGCTGGGCATCGACCGGCTCGAGATCCGGCTGCGCAACCTGGCCGCGAAGGGTGAAGCCTTCATCCCCTGGGACACGCCCGCCGACGGGGACTGGGCACAGACGGTGCGCCGTGCCGCCGAGCTCATCGAGTGGGGCAGCCCGCTGCCGCCCGGCCGCGGCCGGGGCATCACCGTGGGCCTCAAGTCGGGCCCCACCACGGGCCTCTCGTACGCCACCGTGCGCCTCCTGGCCGACGGCAGCGCCGTGGTCTACGCGGGCACCTCGGACATGGGCCAGGGCGCCCGCACCGTCTTCGCGCAGATCGTCAGCCAGGAGCTGGGGGTGCCGCTCGACTGGGTCGCGGTCGTCATGGGCGACACGGCCATCGTGCCCTACGACCAGCAGACCTCGGCCAGTCGCTCCACTGTCCTCATGGGCAACGCCGTCCTGGCGGCCTGCCGGCAGATCCAGGCGCGCCTGCGGGCCATGGCCGCCACCATCCATGGCGTGCCGGAGGCAGAGGTCGAGGTGGCCGCTGGGGTCGTCCGGCTGGCGGACCGCGAGCTGCCCGCCAGCGACATCCTGGCCACGGGCCTGGGACGGCTCGGCGGTGAGCTCACCGGGCTGGGCGAGAGCCGCAAGGACGCCGAGCCCGATCACCCGCTCTCGGGAGCGCCGGCCTTCTTCGAGTTCAACTGCACGGCCATCGAGGTCGAGGTGGACCGGGGGACCGGCGACGTGACCATCCTGCGCCACGTCATCGTCTCCGACGTGGGCAAGGCACTCAACCCGCTGCAGGTGCGCATGCAGGACGACGGCGCTGCCATCCAGGGCCTCGGTCACACGCTCATGGAGCAGTACATCCTGGACGACCACGGACGCGTGCGGAACCTGGGCGCCATCGACTATCGCATCCCCACCAGCAAGGACCTGCCGCGCGAGATGATCAGCCAGCTCGTGGAGAACGAGGACGGACCCGGACCGTACGGGGCCAAGGGCATGAGCGAGGGCGCATTGCTGTGTGTCGCCTCGGCCGTCGGCAACGCCGTGCGGGACGCCATCGGCGTGCCCATCCGCGACCTGCCGCTCACGCCCGAGCGAGTCTGGCGGGCACTGCAGGGCGCGAAGCGTGACGATCCACCAGGACCGTCAGAGCGAGAGGAGCGGTCATGAGCGCACCGGGAGAGGTCGGGCCCATCAGGGACATGCCCGCTGAGCAGGTCGCCAGGGCGGCGGCCATGATCAGGCAGGGGCGCATGATCTCGCTGGCCGCGACACGCTTCGACGGCATGCCCCTGTTCCCCGGGCACCCACCCTTCCAGGTGCTCAACGCTGTCAGCCCGCGGGGCATCCGCGCGGGCAAGCGGCAGCCCTGGGGACCCGTCAACGACATCGGCCTCGGCTACATGGCCGAGTACCTCATGTGCACGTCGCACTCTGGCGCCCACATCGACGCCCTGGCGCACATGACGGTGGGCGAGGACATGCACTGGTTCGGCGGCGGCAACGCCGACGAGCACCTCACCGACCATGGCCCGGTCTTCGGCGATGCCTCGCAGATGCCGCCCATGTTCACGCGTGGCGTGCTCATCGATGCCCCGACCTACCGGGGCGTGCCACACCTCGGGCGCGGGGAGCCCATCGACGCCGCCGAGATGGAGGACATCTGCAAGGCGCAGGGTGTCGAGGTCCGCCAGTGGGATGTCGTCGTCATCCGCACCGGCTACATGAGCCTGTGGCCCGACTTCGAGCGGATGATGGCCAACAGGACCGCCGGGCCCGACCTGTCGGCGGCGGACTGGCTGCTGCGCAAGGGCGTCATCGCCACGGGCACGGACACCGAGACCTACGAGGTCCAGCCGGCTCCGGACCCGGGGCCGGAGGGCAACCCCCAGCCGGTCCACAAGCACCTGCTCATCGACCACGGCATCTACCTCATGGAGAGCCTGGACCTCGAGGAGCTTGCCCGCGAGAAGGTCTACGAGTTCGCCTTCATCGCCCTGCCCCTCAAGATCCGCGGCGCCACGGCCTCCATGGTCGACCCGGTCGCCGCCTTCTAGCCACTCCCCACGCTGACCACTCAGCAACGCTGACCTGAAAGGAACCCCGACGTGACCGAGACCATGAAGGCGCTGGTCGTTCTGGAGCCGGAGCGCTTCGAGATCCAGGACGTGCCCATCCCGGAGCCCGGCCCCATGGAGGTGCTCTGCCGGGTCCGTGCGGTGTCCATCTGCGGCACGGATTCGCACCTCATCGCCGGGGACTACCCGGGCTTCTGGCCGCCGGCCTTCCCCATCATCCCCGGCCACGAGTGGGCCGGGGAGATCGTCAGGCTGGGTGCCGGCGCTGACAAGGTCGGCTGGAAGGTCGGCGATCGCGTGGCGGGCACGAGCCACGACGCCTGCGGCGTGTGCCAGCAATGCGTGGAGGGCCGCTACAACCTCTGCGAGAACTACGGCGTCATGGAGCTGCACCGGCAGTACGGCCACAACTACCAGGGCGCCGACGCCGAGTACGTCGTCCACGGCGTGAAGTGCATCTTCCCACTGCCCGATGCGGTGAGCTTCGAGGCCGGAGCGGTCATCGACCCAGCCTCGATCGCCCTCCATGTCGCCAATCGCGCGCGGATCCAGCCCGGCGACAACGTCGGCATCATGGGTGGCGGTGCCATCGGCCTGCTCAGCGGTGAGGCCGCCCGGATCCGCGGGGCGGGCCGCGTCATCATCGTCGAGCCGCTGGCCGCGCGCCGCCAGAAGGCCATGGAGATGGGCTTCGAGGTCGTCGATCCCGCGCAGCAGGATGCCGGCGTCGCCTTGCGGGAGATGACCGGCGGCCTCGGCGTGGACAAGGTCATCGAGGCAGCCGGTGTGCCCGCCACGCTCAAGTGGGCGCTGGCGGCTCTGCGCAAGGGCGGCCGCATCGCTGCGGTGGGCATCCCCACCAAGGACGTCGAGATCAACGTTCGGGACCTCGTGCTCTACGAGCTCGAGCTGGCCGGCTGCCGCGCCTCGGCCGGCGAGATGCGTCGCGTCATGCCGCACGTGGCTGATGGTCGGATGCGCCTCCACGAGGTCATGACCCACGAGTTCGCCCTCGTCGACTTCGCGGCCGCCATGACGACGTTCCGCGATCCCACGAGCGGTGCCATCAAGATCATCATCAGGCCCTGATCGAGGACGGGGGACGCACGATGACCTGGAGCCACGCGTTCGACCAGCCGCCGCAGCTCGAGCCCGAGGCGCTCACGGCGCTCCTGGGTGGCAAGGGCGCCAACCTGGCCATCATGGCCAACGAGCTCGGGCTTCCGGTGCCGCCCGGCTTCGTCATCAGCACGGAGGCCTGCAAGGCCTTCGGGCGCGACGGCTGGCCGCCCGACCTTTCCGCCGAGCTACGGTCGCAGGTGGCCCGCATCGGCGAGCAGGTCGGGCGTACCTACGGCGACCCGCGTGACCCGTTGCTGGTCAGCGTTCGCTCCGGTGCTCCGGTCTCGATGCCGGGCATGCTGGACACCATCCTCAACCTCGGCCTCAACGAGGCCACGACCGAGGGTCTCGCGGCCGCCTCCGGCGACCCGGCCTTCGCGGAGGCCTGCCGAGCGCGCCTGAGATCGATGTACTGCGACATCGTCGGGGTGGGCAGTGTCCCGGAGGACCCCTGGGAGCAGCTGCGCCGAGCCATCGAGGCCGTCTTCCGCTCCTGGGACTGCGACCGGGCGCGTGCCTATCGCGAACGGGAGGGCATCCCGGCCGACCTGGGCACGGCCGTCGTCGTGCAGGCCATGGTCTTTGGCAATCGCGGGTCCGACTCGGCGACCGGGGTGCTCTTCACGCGCAACCCGGCCACGGGCGAGAAGGTGCTCTACGGCGATGTCCTCTTCGGCGCGCAGGGCGAGGACGTCGTGGCCGGCACGCACGCGACCGAGCCCATCTCGGTGCTCGACGAGCGGCTGCCGGCCGTCGCCGCGCAGCTGCGCTCGTTCGCCGCTCGCCTGGAGCGCCATTTCCGTGACGTGTGTGATATCGAATTCACCATCGAGGAGGGGCGCCTCTGGATGCTCCAGAACCGCATCGGCAAGCGCACCGCACAGGCGGCCTGCCGGGTCGCCGTGGAGATGGCCGAGGACGACGACTTCCCGCTCTCCCGCGCGCAGGCCGTGGCGCGTGTCGCCGCCATCCTGGCCGATCCGCCCCAGGCGACCGCTCAGCGCTCGGGAGAGGCAGCGGTCATCGCCACCGGGCTGGGAGCCTCCCCGGGCCTGGCCTCCGGGGCCATCGCCACGTCCGCGGAGGCGGCCGTACGGATGGCCGACGAGGGCGCGGCCGTGCTCCTGGTGCGTTCCGAGACGTCGCCCGACGACGTCCATGGTATGGCCAGAGCGGTGGGCATCCTGACCGCCACGGGCGGTCTCGCCAGCCATGCCGCGGTGGTTGCTCGCGGCTGGGACATCCCCGCCGTCGTGGGTGCCGCCACGATCGTCGTGAGCGACGGCCTGGTCACCGTCGGCGGTACCGCCTATCGACAGGGCGACATCCTGAGCATCGATGGCAGCAGCGGCGAGGTCTTCGCGGGCGCCGTGGAAGCGCTCCGGACGATCGTGCCGGAGGCGACCGTCCTGCTTCGCTGGGCGGACGAGCTCGGCGTCGCCATCGGGAGGAGAGAGGAGCACGAGGCCATGACCCAGGCGAGTCCTTCAGCGGAGGGCGACGAAGCGGTGACTCGGGAGGACGTCATCCGCGCCCTGGTCATCAAGGGCTACGTGACTGCGGACCTGCTGGCGCCGGCCCTCGGTGTCGGCAGCGAGACGGCCGCCGAACTGCTCGATCTCCTCGCCGCGGACGGCATCGTCGCTGGCAGCAGCGGCATGTTCAGCCTGAGCGCGGACGGCAAGGCGCTCGGCGCTGAGATGCTGGCGGCCGATCGCGAGGCCTGGGGTGTCACGAACGCGGCCGCCGCCCTCGACGGCTTCGTGGCTCTCGACGGGCGCATGAAGACGATCGTCACGGCGTGGCAGATGAAGGTGCAGGACGGCCAGCAGGTGCTCAACGACCACGGCGATGCTGCCTACGATGCCGCTGTCCTGGCGGATCTGGCCGCCCTGCATGCGGATGCCACCGCCTGGATCACACCGCTCGTCGATGGTCTGCCGCGACTGGCCCGCTATGCGATGCGTCTGGACGCCGCCGCGACGGCCGCGACCGCCGGCGACGGCCGCTACATCGCCTCACCGCGCCTGGACAGCTATCACGGCGTCTGGTTCGAGCTCCACGAGGACCTCATCCGCCTGGCCGGCAAGACCCGAGAGGAGGAGGTCGCCGCCGGTCGCGCCTAGTGCGCCCCAGTCCCGACGCGACGTCCGGGTGCGTGGCGCTGCGGCCCTGTTGCCTCGTCGCCCCGATCGAGCGGTGCATGGAACCGACCACCCTGCGGTGTTGTAGGAGTGAAGGCTGCGCTGGCGGCCGGCACCGGAGGCAGCACCCATGAAGGATGACGAGCTCGATTCGCGCCTTGCGGCCCTCGAGGCCAGGGTACCCTCCGTCGGCCTGCCGCCCGCGCGGTCCGATCCTCGGCCCGCACGCCGTCGCTTCGGATCCCCGGGCGTCGTGGCGCTCGGCCTGACGCTCGTGCTGGGAGCTTCGGCCGTGGCTGGCGGTGCTCTTCTCGAAGCAGTCCGTGGCCACGAGGGCGTGCAGAACCCCGGTCAACCCCTCCACGGCGCCAGGATGGAGTGCATGAGCCCGCCAGTGGCGGAAGCATTCCTGACACGCAAGGGCTTCACGGACGTCGTCTGGCAGGTGGAGTCCGGATCGGGCAAGGAGGGTCGGTCGGTCCAGCAGCGCAAGGCACCCGAGCACGGCTACGTCGTCCCCGGCGCCGTCATCGATGGCACGCTCTACATGGTCGTGGACCAGCGCGAGGATGCCACCGGCGTGGGTGGATGCTTCCGGATGAAGATGCCCTGACGTGGAGAAGATCGAACGGCTTCCCGCCGTCACTCACCTCACCGATCCCCCGCGACGGCCCCAGGAAGGCGCATCCACGAGAGCAGCTCCCGCGAGCTTCGAGGCTGCGACTTGGCCGATGTATGCACCGCTCGTGCGACGCTTGGTCCTGGTCCTGGGCAGCGAGTCAGACGCCGAGGACGTCGCCCAGGATGCCTACCTCCGGGCCTACCGGTCGTGGCAGCGACTTCGATGGCCGTGACGCGCGCGCCTGGCTCTACACGATCGCCCTCCGGCTGGCCTTCAACCACCTCCGGGGGCGCCGGCGCTGGCTGGGGATGCTGGGACGCGGCGAGCCTTCGACGTGGAGCGATCCCGCCGACCCGGACCTGTGGGCCGCCCTCCGCGGCCTGGATCCACGCACGAGGTCGGCACTGCTGCTCAACGCCGTCGACGGCTACACGCAGCGGGAGATCGCTGCCATGCTGGACGTTCCCGAGGGAACGGTCGCGAGCTGGATCTCGCGGGGGCGCGCCACACTGCGAGCCCGCCTGGAGGATGGACCAACAGCAGGGGAGAGCGGCAGGCGCCGAACCGAGCCCTGAGACGACCCGGCCGACCTGGCGTGTCAGGCCGTGACGGCTATCCGTCGCGGGGCGGCTGCGCCGTCATCTGGTCCCAGAGCGCTCCGGCGTTGTGCGACATGATGTAGTCCATCATGTATTCCTGGCCGATGTCGACCGGGAAGCGATCCTTGAGATCGACGCGCGCCTGCGTCTCCTCGCGGCTGAGGCCCTCGGCCACGGCGGCGGCAACGCCGGCCTTCCACTCCAGCAGGATGGCGCGCTGGTCGTCCAGTGCCGAGCGGTCCGTGAGCGGCCCATGGCCGGGAACCAGGCTGTCGAAGTCGAGCCGGCGGATGCGTTCGAGGGCAGCCAGCCAGCCGTCGACGTCCGACGTCATCAACCAGGTCTGGCACTGGTTGAAGATCGTGTCGCCGGTGAAGACGACGCCCTCCTCGGGGACGTGCACGGCGATCTGCCCCGGCGTGTGTCCGGCCACGTGGATGAGCCGGAAGGTCGTCGAGCCGACATGCAGCGTCAGATCCCCGGTGAAGACCAGCGAGCCGCGATTGGGATCGCGGTAGTACTCCTCGCGATCGGGGAAGATGGCGGCCCCTTCGGGATCATCGACAGGGATGGCCTCGGCGGCGTAGGCGAAGGGATCGAGGATGGGTGCCGGGACCATGAAGTTGTCGGCGACGCCCTTGTGGTGGACCACCGCGCCGGCGCCCTTGAAGTAGTAGTTGCCGAAGATGTGGTCGACGTGGTGCTCGGTGTTGATGACGTAGCGGATCGGCCCGTGCGACTCGGCCTCCTGGCGCATGGCCACGGCCTTCGTCGGCAGCTGCGGCGTGTCGATGATGACGACGCCGTCGCTGGTGATGACGTAGCTGGGGTTGCAGCCCCGGATCCGGGTGTTCGAGTAGACGTTGGCGGTGACGCGCTCCATGGGCGGTTCCACGGTCGTTCCCTCCCGAGTGACGTTCGCTACTGGGTCGCGGTCAGGCCGCCGTCGATGCCCAGGATCTGGCCGGTGATGAAGGAGCTGGCGTCCGAGCAGAGGAAGATGGCCGCGCCGACGAGGTCGTCCGTGCCGCCTACCCGGCCGATGGGGATGCGATCCGTGAGCGACTTCTTGAAGGCCGGGTCGTCCAGCAGCATGGCCACCTGGGGCGTGTCCACGAACGTCGGCGAGATGGCGTTGACGTTGATGCCGTACTTGGCCCACTCCGTGGCCCACTGGCGGGTCAAGGAGCTGATGGCACCCTTGGCGGCCACGTACGCGGAGTAGCCCGCCCGGATGCCCAGGGCCGCGCGGACGGAGCTGATGTTGAGCACCTTGCCGCCGTGCCCGGCCGCGATCATGGCCTTCACGGCCGCCTGGGTGGGCACCAGCGTGCAGCGCACGTTGATGTCATAGATCCAGTCCCACGCGTCGTCGGGGTATTCCTGGGCCTCGAAGAGGACCTTGCCAGCACCACCTCCGATGGCGTTGACGACGACATCCAGGCTGCCGAACCGCTCCACCGTCTGGCGCACGGCGCCCTCGGCTGCTGCGCGGTCGGTCATGTCACCGGCCACCGCCAGGCACTCGCCACCGACCGCGCCGACGCGCGTCGCAGCGGCGTCGACGGACGCCTGGGTGACATCCACGACGGCGACCCTGGCCCCGGCCTCGGCAAACGCCACGGCCATGGCCGAGCCGATGGCTCCGCCGCCGCCGGCGATGAAGGCCACGCGGCCATCGAGCCTGAACCGTTCCATCTGGCCCATCGAAGATCCTCCCTGGCTGCGCTCGCCTGGCGACCCGGCATCGACGCGCTGCGACGGCCCGCGTCGCCGGCCGCTCGATCAATCGATTATCGAGCATATCGATCCGGTTGCACGCACCCGGATCGCGCGCCCCGCTCCCAATCGACCAGATGTTCGATATCCCCGCTCCGATGGTACGATGTGCCCGGCTGTGCCCCGCCGGATCCCCGCTGCACACCAGGACCCATTCGCTGCCTTCGAGCCTGCCACGCGCGCCTGGTTCGACGCCTCCTTCGCGGCACCCACGGCGGCGCAGGCGCAGGGCTGGCCAGCGATCACTGCAGGGGAGCACACCCTGATCTGCGCGCCCACGGGCAGCGGCAAGACGCTGGCGGCCTTCCTCTGGTGCCTCGATCGCCTGCTCGCCGAGGACGCCCCGGAGGACCCGAAACGCGCCCTGCGCGTGCTCTACATCTCGCCGCTCAAGGCGCTCGTCCACGACGTGGATCGCAACCTGCGGGCACCCCTGGCCGGCATCGCGCTGGCCGCCCGGCGACAGGCTGGCGTCAGCCATGACGTGCGCGTGGGCATGCGCACCGGAGACACCCCGGCGGTCGAGCGGCGCGCCTTCGGCAAGCACCCGCCGGACATCCTGGCCACCACCCCGGAATCGCTGTATCTGCTCCTCACGTCCGGCGCTCGCGAGGCGCTGCGCAGCGTGCGCTGGGTGATCGTCGACGAGATCCACGCCCTGGCGGGGACCAAGCGTGGCGTCCACCTGGCGCTCTCGCTGGAGCGCCTGGAGCTGCTGGCCGACCGGCCGCCCCAGCGCATCGGCCTGTCCGCCACGCAACGGCCGCTGTCGGCCGTGGCGGCCTTCCTGGGCGGCCGGGTGCCACGGCCCGCAGGGCTGCGGGACGACGCGTCGGCGCCGGCGCGGCCGGTGACGATCGTGGACGCCGGCGTGCGCAAGGCGCTGGAGCTGCGCGTCGTCGTGCCCGTGGCGGACATGGGTCGGCTGGGGGAGGTCATCCCGCTGGAAGAGTCGCCCGGCGGAGCGGTCGGCGGGCCGGAGGCCCGAACGTCGATCTGGCCGGCCATCCACCCGCGCATCCTGGAGCTCATCCGGGCGCACCGCAGCACGATCGTCTTCACCAACAGCCGGCGCCTCGCGGAGCGCATGGCCCTCAGCCTCAATGAGCTGGCCGGGGAGGAGCTGGCCCGGGCGCACCATGGTTCGGTCGCGCGGGAGCAGCGCCTGCTCATCGAAGAGCAGCTCAAGGCCGGCACGCTGCCCGCCATCGTCGCCACCTCCTCGCTCGAGCTCGGCATCGACATGGGCGCCGTGGACCTCGTCATCCAGGTGGAATCGCCGCTCTCGGTGTCCCGCGGTCTGCAGCGCATCGGTCGCGCGGGGCACCGCGTCGGCGAGCCGTCTCGCGGGGTCATCTTCCCCAAGTACCGCGGCGACCTGCTGGAGGCGGCCGTGGTCACCCGGCTCATGCACGAGGGTGCCATCGAGACCACGGTGGTGCCGCACAACCCCCTCGACGTGCTGGCCCAGCAGCTCGTGGCCATGAGTCTCGACCGGCCCTGGGATGTCGATGACCTCTTCGAGGTGGTGCGCCGCGCGGAGAGCTACGCGGAGCTGGGGCGCGAGGCCTTCGACGCCACCCTGGGCATGCTCGCCGGCCAGTTCCCGGCCGAGGAGTTCGCGGAGTTGCGCCCGCGGCTGGTCTGGGATCGAACAGCTGGCACGGTCGTGGCGCGCGGCGACGCCAGGACGGTGGCCATCACGTCGGGCGGCACCATCCCCGACCGCGGGCTCTTCCCGGTCTTCCTCGCCGACGACGGCGACGGTGGTGGCGTGGCCCCCGGAGCGCGCGCTCGCGCCGCCCGAAGCGGTGGCCGACGCGTCGGCGAGCTGGACGAGGAGATGGTCTACGAGACGCGCGAGGGTGAGGTCGTGCTCCTCGGCGCCAGCGCCTGGCGCGTCGAGTCCATCGAGCACGACCGCGTCCTGGTCAGCCCGGCGCCGGGACAGCCCGGCAAGGTGCCCTTCTGGAAGGGTGACGGCGTCGGTCGGCCGGTCGAACTGGGCCGCGCCATGGGGGCCTTCACTCGCGAGACGTGGGACCTGGCCGGCAGCGGCTCGCGGGGCAGGGCGGCAGCGCTGCGCCACCTCACCGAGCACCATGACCTTGACGAGCTGGCGGGCACGAATGTGCTGGGCTATCTCGACGAGCAGCAGGCTGCCACCGGTGCGTTGCCGACCGATCGCACCATCGTGCTGGAGCGCTTCCGCGATGAGCTGGGTGACTGGCGCATCTGCCTGCTGACGCCGTTCGGTGCCCGCGTGCACGCACCCTGGGCGCTGGCCATCGAGGCTCGGCTGCGCGAGGCGCTGGGCGTGGAGGTGCAGCCGCTCTGGTCGGATGACGGCATCGTCATCCGACTGCCGGCCACCGATGCCGGAGGCGCGGGCTGGCCAGGCGCCTGGGCAGGCGACGCTGGAGACCAGCTGACCACCACACCGCGCTCGATGGCGGAGCAGGCGGAGGCCGCCGTGCTGGTCCCCTCGGTGGAAGTGGAGGAGCTGGTGACGGCGACCGTGGGCGGCTCGGCGCTCTTCGCCAGTCGCTTCCGCGAGAACGCGGCGCGTGCCCTGCTGCTGCCACGACGCCGCCCCGGCCAGCGCACACCGCTCTGGCAGATGCGGCAGCGCAGCGCCCAGCTCCTGGCGGTGGCCAGCCGCCATGCCACGTTCCCCATCGTCCTCGAGACCTATCGGGAGGTGCTCGCGGACGTCTTCGACCTGCCCGCCCTGCGCGGCATCCTGGCGGCCGTGGAGCGCCGCGAGATCCGCGTCGTCAACGTGGAGACGGCGCACGCCTCGCCCTTCGCATCGTCGCTCCTCTTCGACTACATCGCCACCTACATGTACGAAGCCGACGCCCCGCTGCTGGACCGTCGCGCGCAGGCCCTGGCCCTCGATCGCGACCTGCTGCGCGAACTCCTGGGTGCCGAACAGCTGCGGGAGCTCCTCGATGGCGAGGCCCTCCTGGAGGTGGAGCTGGAGCTGCAGGCCCTCGAAGGTCGCCGCGCCGCGACGTCGGCCGATGGCCTGCACGACCTGCTGCGGCGACTGGGTGACCTCTCGACGGACGAGGCCGCCGAACGCCTGCGCGGGGCGGAAGCCGAGGCTCGCCGCTCGACGGCCAGGGCATGGCTGGCCGACCTCGAGGCCTCGCGTCGTGCGCTGCCGCTGAGGATCGCCGCTGAAGCGCGCTGGATCGCCATCGAGGATGCCGCGCGGTACCGGGATGCGCTGGGTTCCGCGCTGCCGCCCGGGGTCCCGGACCACTTCCTGGTGCCCGCGGCCGACCCGGTGGCCGACCTGCTGGGGCGCTGGGCGCGCACGCACGGCCCATTCCTGGTGGACGGACCGGCAGCGCGATGGCGGCTACCGGCGGACGTCGTCGAGGCCAGCCTGGAGCGGCTCATGGCGCAGGGCTCGATCCTGCGCGGCGAGTTCCGCCCCGGTGGGGTCGAGCGCGAGTGGTGCGACCCTGAGGTCCTGCGCCTCGTGCGGCGCCGTTCGCTGGCACGCCTGCGGCATGAGGTGGAGCCCGTGGAACCCGCGGCGCTGGCCCGCTTCCTGCCGCTCTGGCAGGGGGTCGGCAGCCGCGCGGCGGGTCTTGAGCGACTGGCCGAGGTCATCGACCAGCTGGAAGGGCTGGCCCTGCCGGCCAGCGTGCTGGAGCAGGACGTGCTGTCGGCCCGGGTGCGCGACTACGCACCGCAGATGCTCGACCAGCTGGGCGCCGCCGGCGAGGTGGCGTGGGTCGGCGCTGGCAGCCTGGGACGCGACGATGGACGCGTCGCGCTCTATCGCCCGGACCGCCTCGCGCTGTTGCTGCCCTCCATCGCCCTGGACGGGGACAGCGGGCCTGACGTCCTGCCGGAGGCTGCCTCCGCGGACCCGCTGCGGTCGGCCATCCACGCCCACCTTGCCGGGCACGGTGCCTCCTTCTACCGCGAGATCGTGGCTGCCGCCTGGCGCTGGGCGGACGCGGCCGGGCTGCGCCGACCGGACGAGCGCGAGGTGCTGGATGCGCTGTGGGCCCTCGCGTGGGCCGGCATCGTCAGCAATGACACCTTCGCGCCGCTGCGTGCGCTGCGCTGGCCGCGCCGCGGTCGCCCGGGAGGTGCGCCGCCGCGCCCCAGGGCGGCCTCGCGCATGGGTCCGCCGGAGGCGGCGGGCCGCTGGGCGCTGGTGGCGGATACGCTGCGCAGCGCGGCATCGCTCGGCGATGGCCACGCGCCGTCGCCCACGGCGCAGCGCGCCGCGATGGCCGGCATCCTCCTGGAGCGCCACGGCGTCGTGACACGGGATGCAGTCCTCGCCGAGGGCATCGGGGGTGGATTTCGGCGCCATCTACCCGGTGTACCGGGAGATGGAGGAACGTGGCCGCGTCCGCCGCGGCTACTTCGTCGAAGGGCTGGGCGGCGCCCAGTTCGCCGTGGCCGGCGCGGTGGACCGCCTGCGGGCCTGCCGGCGGGAACCCGGCATGGAGCCGGACGCGCGCCCGGTCGCATGGCTGCTGGCCGCCACCGACCCCGCCAACCCCTACGGTGCTGCGCTGGCCTGGCCCGAACGCGGGAAGGGCCGGGAGCGCGTGCCCTCCCGAGCGGCGGGCGCCCACGTGGCCATCGTGGACGGCGACCTCGCACTGTACCTGGAGCGAGGCGGCCGTTCGATGCTGACGTTCCCGTGCTTCGAGAGCGCGGCCGTGGCGGCGGCAGCCGTGGATGCCCTGCGCCGCCTGCCGGTCGGAGACCGCGCCCGGCGTGCCGCGCTGGAACGCGTGGACGGGGAAGCGGTGGCCACGTCGCCGCTGCGTGAGCGGCTCATCGCCCTGGGCTTCCGCCCCGGCTACCGCGGCCTGCTGCTCGACCGCGGGGACGCCCACTAGGAACGCGAGGCCGACATGCCCGAAGGTGACACGCTGGCGCGGACCGCCTCGGTGCTGCGCGCGGTCCTCGTCGGCTCGCTCGTCACACGCGCCCGTGGTCGCGCGGGCGGTGCGGGCGGCGCGGCCGTCGGCCGTCTCGAGGGCAGCCGTGTCGTCGCCGTGGACAGCCGCGGCAAGCACCTCCTCATCGGAGTGGACGCGGGCCTGACGCTGCACAGCCATCTCGGCATGACAGGCAGCTGGCACCGCTATGCCCCGGGCGAGCCGTGGCGCCGGGCGGCCAGCCGCGCGGTCGTGGTCATCGAGACGGAGCGGGCGGTGGCCGTGTGCTTCGACGCGCCGGTCGTGGAGGTGCTGGAGACGAGGGCGCTGCGGTGGCACCCGGTGCTGGCCAACCTCGGGCCCGACCTGCTGGCCGATCCGCCGGACATCGCCCTGGCCCTGGAGCGCCTGCGAGACCGCGGCCGCGCCGCCCGGCCGATCGCCGAGGTGCTGCTCGACCAGTCCGCGGTGGCCGGCATCGGCAACGTGTACCGCTCCGAGGTCCTCTTCATCGAGGGCATCGACCCCGTTGCTGCCACGGGCTCCCTGGATCCTGCGGTGCTCGAGCGGCTGCTCCGGACTGCCGCCCACCTGCTGCGCGCCAACGTGCGCGGCGGCGCGCGGCGGACGCGCGGCCAGGATGTGCTCGCCGGCCATGCCGTGTCGGGCCCCGCCACGGGCAGTCAGCTGTGGGTCTACCGGCGAGCCGGCCGACCCTGCCTGCGCTGCGGGACGCTCATCCGCTCCGCGCCACTCGGGACCCCGCCTCGCCGGTCGTGGTGGTGTCCGGCGTGCCAGGCTCCCCGGCCGGCCGCGCCCGACGCGATATGACGCCGTCAGGCTTCAAGGGGGCAGGTCTCAAGGCCCGTGTCGCCGCCGCGCCCGCCCGGGTTCAGGCCAGGCCAAGGAAGGCCCGTGCCTCCCGCTCCAGCACGACCCGGGCTGAGGCGAGCCGCCCGGGAGACCGCCACCACGTGCGCGCGCCCTCACGGGCGCGCTGCCATGCGTCGAGCGACCGGCTGCCCCAGGTCCGCCATTCGAAGCATGCCGGATGCGACCATACCCACGGCACGGCCGCCCAGAGCAGGAGCAGGTAGTCCGCGCGGAAGGGCCGTGGGTAGCCCAGCACGAGGCCGAGCTGGCGCACGACATCGGGCCACACGGCCAGCGTGAGGACGCCGAGCAGGACGCCCCAGCCGATACCCCAGAGGCGCGCTCGCGGCGGCAGCACCAGGAAGAGCAGGGCCGGGAACCACTTCAGCGCCGCGGACAGCGCCCAGAACAGACCACCCAGGCGTGGACCCACGAAATGCGCGGCCCAGATGCCCAGGCTGCAGAGGAGCGTGATGTTGCCGGTGTCGAGCGTCGCCGCCAGGGCCGGGGTGATGACCAGGACGAGCAGCGCGGTGGCCAGCGGGTGCCGCCGGTAGGCCCACGTGACGCTCCAGGCGAAGAGGACGAGGCTCACGGCACGGTAGACGAACCAGGCCGTCTCCCAGGGCAGCGCCGCCCAGGGCAGGAAGAGCGGAAGCGACCACGGCCAGTAGACGTAGGGCATGTAGGGCGGCGGTGGGTCCAGCGGATCCCCGCCGCTCAGCCAGAGACGGACGCCGCCCCAGTAGGCCCGCGCATCGGCACCGACCAGGTCGCCCCGTGCCAGGATCCAGGTGGCGATGGCGGCGGTGCAGACAGCCAGGATGAGCACGGCGGCCAGTCGCCGCGGGTCGCGCAGGAAGCCCGGTCGTCGCATCGCCCGCATCGTAGCGTCGCCGCCATGCCGCGGTCGCGGCCTGCGGAGGCTCAGCGCAGGAAGGTCATCCCGCAGGTGTCGCAGACGGTGTACAGGGCGTGGCGCTCACGGGCATAGCCGGCGACGTGCAGCCGCCCCGAGGCATCCCCGCGGGGGCACACCCAGGTCCACCAGCGCTGGGGTGCGCCATCGTCTGCGGTCGGCGTCTCCGCGAGGGGTGAGCTCTCCGTGCCGACCCGCTCCGCCAGCCCGTCGAAGGCAGCCAGGGCGCCCGCCACGGCCGCGGCGCGCTCGGCCTCCGACTCGCTGCTGTAGGGGTAGCTCTGGCTGATGTTGGAGCTCATGGATCCACCCTGCGGTCAGAGACGGGGATGGCCAGCCGCGAGGGTCGTGAGCGCGGCGCGACCGGCCTGCGGGCAGTATAGCGAGCGGTCCGTGGCGCTTCGGAGCCCCGGCGGCCGAGCGCGCCGGCACTTCCGCACCTCTCAGGCACGGCCCGCGGGCGTGGCGGCACGTGTGGCTGACACGGCTCCCGGCGCGGCCGGCAGCACGAAGCCGACACGGGCGCCCGTCGGGCGGACGTTCTCGGCAAAGACGCGTCCTCCGTGGGCGTCGGCGAGGTCACGGGCGATGGCAAGACCGAGGCCGGAGCCGCGGTTGGCGCGGGCCGGGTCAGCGCGGTAGAAGCGGTCGAAGACGTGGGGCAGCGCCGCGGGCGGGATGCCCGGCCCGTCGTCGCGGACCGCCACCAGGACGCCTGGTCGGCCGCTCCAGCCACCCGCGCCGCCGACCGCCAGCTCGCTGGCGGTCACGGGCCGGACCTCCAGCCAGATGTGGCCGCCGGGCGTCGGGGCATGGGCGAGCGCGTTGGCGACGATGTTGCCGAGCAGGCGGTCCAGGGCGTCCCGATCGCCCAGCACTCTGGTCGCCATCATCGCTCCGGCCGCCGCGGCACCGGGCCCGGGACCGCCCGGCGCTGTCCCCATCCCCGAGGTGGGCGCCCCGGACGGACCCGCGGGCGCCAGGGCGACCTGCTGGCCACGGGCCTCGGCCTCGGCGGCGAAACGCTCGACGGTCGACCTGGCCAGCTCGCGGGCCTCGAGCACCTCCAGGCGCATCGCCGGTCCGTCACTGCCGGGGATGGCGAGGTGATCGAGGTCGGCCAGCATGCGCTCCAGGCGGCCGGCCTCATCGGAGATGGCCGTGGCGGCCCGCTCGGCGGCGGGTCCGCTGGCCGTGCCGTCGCGCAGCGCCTCTGCGAAACCCCCGATGACCGTCAGCGGCGTGCGCAGGTCGTGGCGGATGTCGGCCAGCAGCTGGCGCTGGGCCTGGCGCGTGGCGTCCACCTCGGCTGCCATGGCATTGAAGGCGAGGCTGGCCTCGGCGACCTCCGAGGGGCCCCCTGTGGGCAGCGCATCCGGGACGCGACCGGCGGCCACGGTGGAGGAAGCCGTGGCCAGGCGGCGCAGTGGACGGGTCACGGAGCGAGACAGGCCGATGGCCAGCGGGACGCCGACCAGCATGAGCACGATGGCGGCGGCTGTCAGCGCGCGCAGCAGGTCCTCGGTGGCCAGCGCCGCAGCGTCGTCCGGGCGGGTCAGCATCAGGGTGGGCACGACGCGGTCCACGAGCGGCTCACGGATGGGAGTCGCGGCGTAGAGCACCGCGCCCAGGCCCTCGATCGTGGTCGAACCGGTGTCCACCACGCCCGAGCCGCTGACGTGCACCTGCGGCGCGGTGGCCAGCACATCGATGCTGCCACTGTCGGTGTCGCGCACCACGGTGGTGCCATCGGAGACCAGGAGGATGGAGATGCCGGGTGTCGTGATCTCATCCTGGGCTTCCTTGACGAAGTCCTCGAAGGCAGCGCTGACGGACTGACCCTCGCGGCTCTCGAGGAAGGCCCTGGCGTCGTCGCCGTCATCGTCGCTGCCATGTCGCTGGCGCAGCATCGACGCAGGGACGCGCTGGCGAGCCTGGCTGGCATAGGGCACCGTGAGCTCCGCAAGAGCGCCCAGCGCGGCCTCGCGGTGGAGGTCGCGGAGCGCCACCCAGACGGCGCCGCCGACCGTGGCGAGGGTCACGACGGCGAAGACCAGCAGTGCCAGGCCGAAGCGCCCGGCCAGCGTCCTCATGCGGGCCGCTCCCGGGCGGGCGGCACGAGTCGGTAGCCCACGCCCTTGACGGTCTCGATAGCCGGCCCGTCCTCGCCGAGCTTGCGTCGCAGCTCCGAGACGTGGACATCGACGGTGCGCGTCTCTCCGGGGAAGTCGGTGCCCCACACCGACGAGAGCAGCTCGTCACGGCTCCACACGACACCCGGGTCGCGGGCCAGCGCGGCCAGCAGGTCGAACTCGCGCGGTCGCAGCTCCAGGCGCCGCCCAGCGACGTAGACCTCGCGGCGGCGTGGGTCGACGCGCAGCGTGCCCACGTCCATGGGTCGTGCCCCGCGCAGGGCGGGGTCCGCCCGCCGCAGGATGGCCTTGACGCGGGCGACCAGCTCGCGCGGGTTGAACGGTTTGGTCAGATAGTCATCGGCGCCCAGCTCCAGGCCGATGATGCGGTCGATGTCCTCGCTGCGCGCGGTCAGCATGAGGATGGGGGTCTCCCCGCGCCGACGGACCTCGCGGGTGACCTCCATGCCGTCCCGCCCGGGCAGCATGAGATCGAGCACGATGAGATCGGGGTCGACACGCTCGTGCTGGCGCAGCGCCTCTTCTCCATCTCGCGCCTCGACGACGGCGAAGCCGGCCTGCTCGAGATAGAGGCGCACGAGCTCGATGATGTTGCGCTCATCGTCCACGACGAGGATCGTCTTCACGTTCGGCAGGATAGCCCGGCGCCGTCAGCCCGCGGCGAGGCCCGCGTCAGCGCCATGTAAGCGCCGCCCGGACCGTGGAGTTCGGGACCCCACGGAGGCCCGACCGGGCGCCAGCCCGCCGTCCGGCGCGCTACCCTCACGGCGTGCCACTGCCTCGTCCGTCCCGCCCCGATGCCCTGCGGCCCAGCGAGGCCCAGGCCCTGGCCGCGTGGCGCCATCGCGTGCTCGCCGACCGTGAGCAGGTGGAGCGCTGCCGCGAGGTGGCCGACCCCGACGATTTCTACGCCCCCACGGCGGCACGCTTCGCGCAGGATCCCGACCGCTCGGACGACCTGGTGCTCGACGCGCTGCTGGCCTTGGCCGAGCCGGGCGAGGCGTGGCTCGACATCGGCGCCGGTGGTGGCCGCTACGCCCTGCCGCTGGCGCGGCGCGTGCGCGAGGTCCTGGCGATCGACCCGTCGCCAGCCATGCTGGCCGTCCTGCGAGCGAGCATGGCGGAGCATGGCATCGCCAACGTCCGCATGATCCAGGGACGCTGGCCGGACCTCGACGGGACGATCCCGCGGGCCGAGGTCGCGCTCATGGCTCATGTCGGCTACGACATCGAGGCCATCGGTCCGTTCCTGGCGGCCGCGCAGACCAGCAGCTCCCGACTCTGCGTGGCGGTAGTGGGTGAGTCGGCCATGACCACGGCGGCCAACCTGCTCTGGGAGCCCGTCCACGGCGAGACCCGCGTGCCCCTGCCCGCCCTGCCGGAGTTGCTGACCCTGCTGCTGGCGGCCGACCGGCTGCCGACCGTCACGCTGGCACCGCGCACCCTCCCGGTCTACGGATCCCCCGAGGACCTCCTCGCCATGACCCGGCGCCAGCTGTGGGTGCGCGCCGGCTCTGCCAAGGATGAGCTGCTGGTCGAGCTGCTCACCGCCCTGGCCCGCGAGACGGCGGACGGCTGGACGATCGACCCGCACCCAGGCAGCATCGGGATCGTGAGCTGGAGACCGAGCGCCGCCTGAGGCATCGGCCAGGGCCCCCCGGCGGCGGTGCAGAGGTTCGACCGGCTACACGGTAACGGTGGTCCGGCCATGCACGGGGCGGTATCCTGCGCTGGTGAAGATGCTGCACCTGGCCACCGGTCCGGTGGCCACGAACGTGTGGGTCATGGCTGACGAGCGCACTCGCGAAGCCATCGCCGTGGACACCGCCACGCCGTCGGTGCGCTGGCTGACGAGCCTGCTGGCCGATGCCGGCTGGTTGCTGCGCTACGTCATCACCACGCACCGTCACTGGGACCACATCGGCGACAACGCGGAGGTCATCGTCGCCACCGGCGCCACGCTGGCCGTCCACCGCGCCGACCGTCAGGGTCTTGAGCATCCCGACCCCCGGGAGTCGCCCTTCCCCATCCCACCCAGCCTGCCTGCGCTCGAGCTCGCCGAGGGCTCGCGCATCCGGTTCGGGGACATCGATCTGCAGGTCCTGCACACGCCGGGCCACACCGAGGGCTCCGTCTGCCTGCTCTCCTCCGAGGATCGCATCCTGTTCAGTGGCGACACCCTCTTCGCTGGCGGCTGGGGTCGCACGGACCTGGCCGGCGGCGACGCCGCACAGCTGGTGACCTCGCTGGCGCGCCTGGCGGAGCTGGAGCCCGGCATCGATGTCCTGCCAGGCCACGGCCGTCGCACCACGATCGGGCAGGAACTGCCCTGGCTGCAGCAGGTCGCACAGCACGGCCGCCTGCCCTGGTAGGGGCGGGCCGTCTGTCGCCGTCAGGCGCCTTCCTCGCCGCGGCCCTTGAGGCGGTCCGCATCCTTGGCATGATGACGAAAGCGGCGTCCCATCTGCCGGGCCTCGGAACGCTGGCTGCGCACGTCCGAACGCACCGCGGCTGAGCGCAGCTCCGCCGCAAGCTTGTGGTGGCTGGCCAGTCGTTCGGCTGACAGCGTGCCCGCTGCGACGGCGGCCAGCACGGCGCAGCCCGGTTCGCGCTCGTGCCCGCAGTCGGTGAAGCGACAGCGCCGTGCCAGCGTGGCGACATCCTCGAACGATGCCGCCAGGGCAGCCTCGTCGCCGACCACGCCGACCGAGCGCAGCCCCGGGGTGTCGATGAGCAGCCCGCCACCGGGCAGCGGGAAGAGCTCCCGGCGGGTGGTCGTGTGCCGACCCCGGCTGTCGTCGGCGCGGATGTCGCGCACGGCCTGCCGCTCCTCGCCGAGCAGGGCGTTGGTGAGGCTGGACTTGCCCACGCCGGAGGAGCCCAGCAGACAGGCGGTCAGGCCAGGGCCGATGCGTGTCCGCAGCTCCTCGACGCCCTCGCCGGTCAAGGCGCTCGAGACGACGACACGCGTGCCCGGCGCGACCGCGTGGACGGCGGAGACGGCGCCCGGCAGGTCCATGGCGATGTCCACCTTGTTGAGGACGACGACGGGCGTCACACCGCCCTCGTGGGCCAGGAGGATGTAGCGCTCGAGGCGACGGGGGTTGAGGTCGTGGTCGAGGCTGGTGACCAGCAGGGCGACGTCCACGTTGGCGGCCAGCACCTGCGGGCGACCGTCCTCGCCGCGACCGCGCACGAAGGTCCCGTGCCGGGGCAGGATGTCGCGCAGCGCCGCCTGGCCGGGCGCCTCCGGGAGCGGCTCCAGCGCCAGCCAGTCGCCCACGGCAGGATGCCCCAGGGCGTCGGCCTGCTCGACGTGCCGGCGCCGCTGCACGAGCACCTCGTGCAGGCCGGCATGGAGGACGGCGAGGAGCCCACCGCCGCTGCTCACGATGCGGCCCGGCACGAAGCCTGCAGCAGCCTGCCGCGAGAAGAGGGCCGCGCGATCGGCGTCCCAGCCCAGCTCACGCAGGGTCGCCGTGGCAGCCGCCGACCGGGTGGTGGCGCTGGCCACGCCCATCAGCCCATCCGATCGGCCGCCCGGTGGCCTGCGCCTAGCGCGACCTGGACCCTAGCGGCCGCGGCACTGGTCCTCCTTGTCACCCTGGACGACATTGCCATCGCCCCGGCGCGGGGTCCCGTTGCTCTTGCACTGCAGGTTGCCATCGATGCGGTTGTACCAGACCGAGAAGCCGCCCGGGTTGGAGAAGAGCTGCACATCGCCATCGACCGTGTTGCGGCGCACCTCGCTGAGCGCCGCGTTGTCCTTGAGCTGGATGTTGCCGCCGACACGCGAGTCCTTCACGAGCACCCGGCGGCCGTCCTCGATCTGGATGTCGCCGTCGATGAGCGAACTGGCGCGCACGATGACCTTCCGCCCTGACCCTTGGACGTTGCCGTCCACGTTCACGTCGATGAGCTCGGCCCTGGCCCCGGATCGGACGAAGACGTTGCCCTTCACGGTGGTGCCGTTCAGCGTACACGAGGCACCCCGGGGCACGACGACGTTATCGTCGATGCTCACGGACCCGATGGAACCCCGGCAGATGCGGTCGTCGGCCAGGGCCACGCCGCCGCTGATGACGACGAGGGTCGCGCTGAGGACGCTGACGACGGCGAGTGTGCCGAGCCGATGCAAGGGGGGCATGACATCGCTCCTTTCCCGATACGGGCCCGGGTTCCACTCGTGGGAACCGGGCTCGTCCAGTCTACCGCCCACCCGCCCGGTGACTGACGACGCGCTCCGGCGCGACCGATGGGACGCCTCGCGTTGCGCTCCGCACGGCCGAAGGCCCAAGCGTCCAGGCTGGATGGATCGGCAGGATGCCTCGGCACCAGCGACATGGCCCCACTGGCTGCCCGATACTGGTGCCATGACGCCCCCGACCGTGCTGATCCTGCTGCGTCGCGGCGTCATCGACCCCCCGCTCGCGGCCCTGGCCTGGCTCCTCTCGGAAGGCGGCCTGCCGATGGTGGTCACCGGCCCGGCGGGCCTCGAGGACCGCACAGGGCTGGCGGCCGCGCTGGTCTCGATCGACCCTGACCGCGCCTGGCTGGTCATCGACGCTGACCGCGAAGCCCCCACGCTGTCGCGCCTGTCCAGCCTGCTGCAGGGCGGCGCCGGCCTGGGCATCTGCGTGGCGGCGGCCGGTGTGCCCGATGTGCTGGAGCGCCTCCACGATGGGCCGGCACGCTTGCCCTACGATGCGGTCAGGCGCCTTGGTGTCATCGTCACGCTGCAAGCCACCACGCAGGGCCCGCGTTGCGCCGTGGTCCACTATCTTCGACCTGCGGAGCGCGACGCCCAGGGCCACGTGCAGCGCCGCCCGCCGGCCATCCTGGCCTCATGGGACGCAGCCGCCGACCGCTACGACGATTACGCCTGGGGCATCCTCCACGAGCTGGCCGAGCGGGTCGGGCTGGATCCGGCGCGCCTGGAGGACCGGCAGCGCGGGCGTGCCGCCTTTCTGGCGGCCGTGGCTCGGCTGGACCATATCAGCGCCGCCGACTGGCAGGGCCACGTGCGCGGCCGACTGGCCGAGGAGCGCGCGGCCGAAGCGAGCGCTGCGGACCGACCTCCGGCCGCGCCGGATCCGCCGCCGGCCTGAGCCGCCCGAGCTCGGATGCGAGCTGCGAGCCCCGGCTATGGGGCCCCGGCGCGGGGAGCGCTGGCAGGACGGAAGCGCGCCAGGGTCCGGCCGCGGGCATCCAGCAGCTGCATGGCGGCACCCGCGCGTTCCACGAGGACGCTGGCGACCAGGGCGTTCAGCAACGCCGCCTGGGCCTTGCCGAGGGCTGCGCTGCTGCAGGCGGTGGCCGTGGCCTCTCCCGCGCCAGCGGCGGGACGTGGCGACGCGAAGGTGATGAAGCGGCCGTCGGTGACGACCTGGGCTGCGTAGGCCGTGCAGGGGCCTTCGCCGGATGCCTCATCCGCGGCGATGCGCAGTGTCACCGGCGTGGCGGGCAGGGGCGTGCCGCGCAGCCAGCTGAGCTGCCACGTGGTGCCCACCAGCGGCGCTGTGGCCGTGAACTCGAGCATCTCCCCTGTGTCCGCCGCGGTCAGGACGAGGAGATCGGGCTCCACGTCGATCTCGAGTGCGGCGCTCTCCAGGACGCGCACCATGGCCGCCTCCTGCGCCGCCATGTCCTCCGCACAGGGCGCGTCCGTCCGCTCCAGCGGCCCGACGTCCAGGCGGTCCGCGGTGCGCCGGTAGTCAGCCAGCAGACCGTTACAGCCGCTGGAGCCGACCAGCCGACCGACCGAGGCTCGCCTCGCCGCGGTGGATGTCGCGGTGCGCAGGCTGAGCACGGCCGGGGCATCGGCGACCGCCGCCACGGCCTGGCCAGCGGCCTGCCAGGTCGACAACCGCCACTCGCCGGCCTCTGGGTCAGCTGCATCATCCAGGCGGAAGGTGAGCCGGACCTGGCCCACCCCGTCCGTGATCGCGAGGCGAGGGGAGGCATCCGTGGCGTCGCTGGCCACGAGGTAGCCACGCGCCGCGCTCAGGCCGGACAGCAGGGCCGCCTGCGTGGCGCGGGACCGTTTGGGGCAGTCCTCGGTGCCTGCGCTCCGGGCCGTGGCGTCGATGGCGATCGCCTGGCCGATGGTGCCGTAGCGTCCGCTCAACGCGGTGCAGCCGCCCGAACCCGAGAGGCGCCCGGCGCGCAGCATGAGCCACGCCGCCACGTCGGGATCGGTCGTGCGATCCTGGCCGCGTCGCTGGTACGACTGCAGGCGCCATGACGGGCCCTCCAGTGGTGGCAGGCCGTCCGCGCCGAGGGCCAGCGGCCGGTCGCTGGCGGGAGCCGTGCCGGCGGTCGCAGGGCTGGCTGCGGACGCGGGAGAAGCGGACTGGGCGGACGCCGCAGGTGCCAGCAGGCCCATGACGAAGGCCGGGCCGATGACCAGCGAAGCCAGGGTCCTGCGCAGCTCCATGGTGCCGGGAGTATCGCCCCTGGCGGTCGGGGATGCCCGCGACGTGCGAATGGACCCGGGGCGAGTCCCCGCTTCGTGACGGCTGTACCGGACGGGAGGGGTCCGAAGGCACCGGTGCCCTGAGCAGCCCGGGGGTAGCATCTGCCAGAGAACGACCGCCTGCGTCCCATGACGCCCATCGGAGGATCACCCACATGTCCGCACCTCGCGTCGCCACGTCACCCGGGGAGCTGCTCGCGTTCCTGGAGGGCATCGCCCACATCGACGGCGAGCGCCTCGTCATCGACGATGAGACCGCCCTCCGCGGGGCGGGCATCCGCGATCTCGCCTGGTCCGCCACCTTCAGCGAGGACGAGGCGACCGTGGAGGCCGCACGCTGGATCGTCTGGGAGGCCTCCCAGGAGCTCGGTGCCCGCTCGGCCAGCATCCATGACCTCTACATGGCCCGTGCGCGCGGTGACTACAGCGGCTGGACCGTGCCAGCCATGAACCTGCGCACACAGGTCTTCGACATGGCCATGGCCGGTTGCCGGGCAGCCCTGGAACTGGACGCTGGCTCGGTCATCTTCGAGCTTGCCCGGTCGGAGCAGGAGTACAGCTTCCAGCGGCCCGGCGAGTACATCACCAGCGTCCTGGCCGGGGCCATCGCGGCCGGCTGGAGCGGCCCCGTCTTCGTCCAGGGTGACCACTATCAGTTCAATGCCGGCAAGTACAAGGCCGACCCGGAGGGCGTCACCGAGGTCCTGCGGAAGGCGACGCTGAACGCCATGTCAGTCGGCTACGGCAACATCGACATCGACTCCTCGACGCTCGTGGACCTCTCCTTCGAGTCGCTCGACGAGCAGCAGAAGGTCAACTACACGCGGGCCGCGGAGCTCTCCGCGCTCATCCGCGCCAACCAGGACGAGGGCGTCGTCATCTCCATCGGCGGCGAGATCGGCGAGGTCGGCAAGCAGAACTCCACGCCCGACGAGCTGCGCGCCTACCTGGATGGCTACCGCAGAGAGCTCGATGCGCGCGCCGGCAAGGACGCCATCGGTCTGGCCAAGGTCAGCGTCCAGACGGGGACCTCGCACGGTGGCGTGCCGCTGCCGGGTGGCGGCGTCGCGGAAGTGAAGCTCGACTTCGAGACCCTCAAGACCCTCGGTGAGGTGGCTCGCCAGTACGGTCTGGCCGGTGCCGTCCAGCACGGCGCCTCCACGCTCCCCGACGAGCTCTTCCATCGCTTCCCGCAGGTCGAGACAGCGGAGATCCATCTGGCCACGGGGTTCCAGAACGCCCTCTACGAGCACCCCGCCTTCCCGGCCGAGCTGTACGCCAGGATCGAGGGCTTCTGTAACGACACCTGCGCGGACGAGCGCAAGGCCGGCGAGACGGACACCCAGTTCGTGTACAAGACTCGCAAGAAGGCCCTGGGCACGTTCAAGCGCGAGCTGTGGGACCTGGCCACCAAGGACGAGATCATCGCCAGTCAGCAGGCCAAGATGCGCTATCTCTTCGAGCAGCTGGGCATCACCGGCAACAAGGCCGTCGTCGATCGCTTCGTCACCGCCCCCGAGCGCCACAAGCCACTGCCGGCCAGCCTGACGGCCTGAGCAGTCGCCCGGCGCCGCGTCCACCCGGCGCGGTGCCAGCCTTCGATCGCCGGGACTCGCGAGGGTCCCGGCGATGCGCTCGCAGGCCGCGTCGGAGAGCAAGGCCCGCGCCGGCCTCCGCGCGCCGGTCTCATTCCCTAGTGCGCAGGTATGATATCGACCATGCTGACCGAGTCGACCGTCCTCGAAGCCCTCCGCGGGGTCCAGGACCCCGAGCTCCATCGCGACATCGTGAGCCTCGACATGGTCAAGGAGCTGGCCGTGGACGGCGGCAGCGTGACGCTCAGGGTGGACCTCACCACGCCGGCCTGTCCGCTCAAGGACCAGATCGGCGAGGACATCAAGTCCCGCCTGGCTGCCATCGGCGCGGGGCAGGTGGCGCTGACCTGGGGTGCCTCGGTACGCCGCTCGGCCCCGTCGCAGCCTGACAACGTCGTGCCCGGCATCAAGAACATCATCGCCGTGGCCTCCGGCAAAGGTGGCGTGGGCAAGTCGAGCATCTCGGTGAACCTGGCCACGGCGCTGGCTCTCGAAGGCGCCAGTGTGGGTCTCCTCGATGCCGACATCACCGGTCCGAATGTCCCGATGATGATGGGACTCGAGGGTGCGCCGTCGGCGGCTGCCAGCGGCAAGATCGAGCCGCTCTCGCGCTATGGCGTCAAGGTCATCTCCATCCAGTTCTTCGTCCCGGAGGGTCAGCCCATCGTCTGGCGTGGCCCGCTCGTCGGGGGTGCCATCCAGCAGTTCCTGCGCGACGTCGAATGGGGAGAGCTGGACTACCTGGTCGTGGACATGCCGCCCGGCACCTCGGATGCACAGCTGACCCTGGCGCAGTCCGTGCCCGTGAGCGGCGCCTTGCTGGTGACCACGCCCCAGGAGGTGGCGCTCGCGGACGTGGAGAAAGCGCTGGTCATGTTCCGCCGCCTCTCGGTGCCCATCCTGGGCCTGGTGGAGAACATGAGTGCCTTCGTCTGCCCGCACTGCGGGGAGGCGACGGAGATCTTCGGACGGGGCGGCGGTGAGCGCTTCGCGGCCCGTCACGAACTCCACTTCTTCGGGGGCATCCCCCTCGACGTCAAGGTGCGCCAGGGCAGTGATGCCGGCGTGCCAGCTGTGGCACAGCGAGAACCCGGCCCGGCCGCCGTCGCCATGCGTGACATGGCCCGCCAGGTGGCCGCCCGCATGGCGGTGCGCGCCGCCGCAGGGCTGCCAGTCCTTACCATCTCCTGACGGGTCTACGGGCCAGCGCCACGCCGCGAGAGTCGACTGCCTCCCCACATAAGCGTGTAAAGACGAGCCACATGTGCGTGGAGACATCCGTCAGCCGGCGGGCGTCTGGCCGGCGCGGCTCGGGCGGTCAGCTGCCCAACTGCCGCCAGAGCTCCGAACAGGCGGCAGTGGCCGCGCGACGCCGGCCGATGTCCCCGCCACGGAAGATCTCGTGGCGTGCGAGCCCGACCAGGCCGTCGATGTCCACCGCGATCTCAGCGCGCATGTCTTCACCGGCCGCGATCGCGACGGCAGCCAGGCCGATGGCGACGCCCGCGGCACGGCGGGCCTCGCCCGCAAGCGCAGCAGGGTCCGCGCGGCCATCGTCACCCAGGAGCGGGCTATCCGCCGGCAGGAGCTGTGCGGATGCAAGCCAGCCTGCCTTTCCGACGATGGCGGTCAGCTCACCGCCGGTGCCGACCTCCACGACCGCCACACGACGTCCATTCAGGCGCTGGGCGAGGGCATCGGACCAGCCCTCTTCACCACGCGCAAAGACATATGGGCCCAAGCGCGGCAGGACGTCGGCGAGGGCGGCCGCAAGGAGGTCGCGCGCGGCCTCGCCCACTGCGCCCGTAGCGCTGACGCGTACGTCCACCGAGTCCAGCTTGGCGTAGGTCGCGATGCGCGGGTTCTCCGTGTGCAGGGGGGCCTGCCCGATGACCTCGACGAGCGCCGACTCGCCGATGCCCGTGAGATGCAGGGTCTCCACCGCACGATCCGCCCCGATGCCGCGCGCCGCCAGCCTTGGCAGCACATGGTCAGCCCACATCGGGTGCAGCTCTCGGGGCGGCCCCGGCAAGGCCACGAGGACGCCCTCGTCGTGCTCGACCCACCAGCCTGGCGCCGTGCCGTTGGGGTTGGGCAGCGCCTCCGCGCCGGGCACCAGCCAGGCCTGCTTGAGGTTCACGTCGAGGAAGGGCAGACCACGTCGAGCCCACAGGTCGCGCAACCAGGCTTCCAGCTCGGGTGCGACGGCCAGCGGTCGGTCGAGGGCTGCGGCGATGGCCTCGCGCGTCAGGTCGTCCGGGGTCGGTCCCAGGCCGCCGGTCGTGATCACGAGGTCAGCGCGGGCCAGCGCCTGGCGCATGGCGTCCACGACATCGGTCAGCCGGTCCGGCAGCTGAGAGCTGCGCAGGACCTCCACGCCCAGGCCCGTGAGCGCCCCGGCGAGGTCGCCGCTGTGAGTGTCGCGCGTCTCGCCGACGAGGAGCTCGCTGCCGATCGCCAGGAGCTCGGCCGTGCGCAGAGGCGGTGGTCCATCCATGGCGGTCCAGTCTAAGCGACGCGGCCGGCGGGCCACGGCGCGGGCGACAGCGTGTCGGGTGACCGTATGTTGACGAGCCCGACCGCTCTGTGTTATCACTCTACTGCTGAGAGTGCTAACCACAGCAACGGGAGCCGTCGGCTCCCGGCCAAGGGACCAGACACCTGGCGTGCTCGGTCGCCCCGCCATCGTCGGTCATCGTCGAGGGCGCCGGGCGCGGCGCGCCACGATAGGGAGGCAAGATGGCCAAGCTCATCTCCTACAACGAAGAAGCTCGCACCAGCCTGAAGATCGGCATCGACGCGCTGGCCGATGCCGTGAGCACGACACTCGGTCCCAAGGGCCGCAACGTCGCCCTCGACAAGAAGTACGGCGCACCGACCGTGACCCATGACGGCGTGACCGTCGCCCGGGACATCGAGCTCGCCGACCCCTTCCAGAACATGGGCGCCCAACTCCTCAAGGAGGCAGCCACCAAGACGGAGGACGTGGCAGGCGATGGCACCACGACCGCGACCGTGCTGGCCCAGGCCATCGTCCACGAGGGCCTCAAGAACGTCGCCGCCGGGGCCAACCCGATGCAGATGAAGATCGGCATCGATGCCGCGGAGAGGGCTCTCTCGGAGGCCATCCGCAAGGCCTCCGTCCCAGTCAAGGGCCACGACGAGATCGCCCAGGTGGCCGCCATCAGCGCCGCGGACCAGGAGATCGGCGATCTCATCGCCGACGTCTTCGACAAGACCGGCAAGGACGGCGTCATCACCGTCGAAGAATCCAAGACCATGGCCTTCGAGACCGAGTATGTCGAGGGCATGCAGTTCGACCGTGGCTACATCAGCCCGTACTTCGTGACCGACGCGAACCGCATGGAGGCGGCGCTCGACGAGCCCTTCATCCTCATCACGGACCGCAAGATCAGCGCCATCGCGGACATGGTCCCGGCCTTGGAGAAGGTCATCCAGGCCGGCAAGCGCGAGCTGCTCATCGTGGCTGAGGACGTCGATGGCGAGGCCCTGGCCACCCTGGTCGTCAACAAGTTGCGCGGCATCGTCAACGTGCTGGCCGTCAAGGCCCCCGGCTTCGGCGACCGCCGCAAGGAGATGCTGCGCGACCTGGCCATCCTCTCCGGCGGCACCGTCATCAGCGAGGAGGTCGGCCGCAAGCTGGAGTCGGTCGAGCTGGCCGATCTCGGCAAGGCCCGCCGCGTCGTCTCCAACAAGGACACCACCACGGTCGTGGAGGGCAGGGGCGATCCCGAGGCCATCAAGGGCCGCATGGCCCAGATCAAGGCCCAGATCGAGGAGACCACCTCCGACTACGATCGCGAGAAGCTCCAGGAGCGCCTCGCCAAGCTGGCTGGTGGCGTGGCCATCATCAAGGTCGGCGCTGGCACGGAGGTGGAGCTCAAGGAGAAGAAGCATCGCGTCGAGGACGCGCTCTCTGCGACCCGTTCCGCGCTGGAGGAAGGGCTGGTGCCCGGAGGCGGCGTGGCCCTGCTGAACGCGCAGAAGGCGCTCGATGGCATCAAGCTCGAGGGTGACGCCCAGACCGGCGTGAACATCGTCCGCCGCGCCCTCGAGGAGCCCGTCAAGAAGCTGGCCTCCAACGCCGGCTTCGATGGCTCCGTGGTCCTGGAGAACATCCGCCGTGCGCAGGCTGAGAAGAAGTCAGACCGCATCGGTCTGGATGTCCTCACCGGCGAGTACGTGGACATGGTCAAGGCGGGCATCATCGACCCGGCCAAGGTGACCCGCTCGGCCGTCGAGAATGCCTCGTCGATCGCGGCCATGGTCCTCACGACGGAGGCCATGATCACCGACAAGCCAGAGCCCAAGGCCGCCCCTGCCGGTCCTCCAGGCGGCATGGGTGACATGGACTTCTGATCCGATCCGGCCCACGGGAGCCAGGCTCCCGGACAGCGACAGCAGGAGGCCCGGCCCATCGGCCGGGCCTCCTGCTGTCTGCACGCGCAGCGCGCAGCGCCTCGGGTATCCTCTAGCAGCACGGCAGACCGCCCGGTCCGCCGGCAGGGACCCACGTTGGGAGGCATTCCCTGGCCCTTCAGCCCGATCCCCTGGACGCCATATCGCCGGCCGCCGCTGGCGATCCGGTCGCGGCTGTGCCGCCGCCACCCATGGAGGCGACAGCTGCCCCAGGCTCGGCAGGTGCGGCGGACGCCGCGGACGCGACTGCCGCGCCGGCATCCGCGGATCCTGCCGCGGCGAGGGGCTCGGCTGACTCGCGGAGCGAGGAGCAGCGGCCCCCAGGCGTCGGTGAGGCGGTGGGTGATGCCCGTGATGCCTTCCGCCGCATGCTGGGTGCGCATCTCGGTCTGCTCAAGGCGGAGCTGGCGCTCTCCGGGAAGCAGCTGGGCATCATCGCCGGGCTCGGCGGGCTTGCCGTGGCGCTGCTCTTCCTCGCCCTCCTGCTCGTCTACATCGGCAGTTGCCTCTTCTTCGGCGAGCTGCTCTTCGGATCCATGGGCTGGGGCATCCTGCACGGCACGCTGCTCAACGCGGTCATCATCGGCGGCATCGCCGTTGACCTTGCTGGCGGTTCGATGCGACGCTACGGCTGGGGTGTCGTCATCGGCATCGTCATGGGCGTCCTGACGGCCGCCGTCCTCGCCACGAACGCGCTGCCGCATGGCGCGGCCAGCGTGGCCGGCGAGGCCGAGCGCTCCATCGCCCTGGCCCGCAACTTCCTGGCCACGCTCGCGGGCCTCGCTGTGGGGGCGCTGGCGCTGGCCATCGTCGGGGGCATCCTCGGCTGGCGGAGGGAGATGCGCGGCCGACCACTGATCTGGGTCATCGTGGCCGCGGCCGTCGTCGGCGCCATCATCGGAGCCATCGTCGGCTCCACCCTCTGGAGCTATGCGGGCGCCGCCGCCATCGGGGTCAGCGTGGGCCTGCTCAGCATGATCATCGTCGGACTCCTGCTGGCCTATCAGCACGGCTTCGATCCGGAGGCCCGCTATGCCGGCCTCGTGCCGCAGCGTTCGATCGATGCCCTGGAGGAGTCGCGCGACCTCGTGAAGGCGGAGTTGAAGCGCCAGAAGGACAGGATGATGGGGCGATGAGCGACGGACCCGACGGCCGCACCGGCGTCTCGGGCGCGGCCCCGAGACCCACGACGCCGGAGATCGAGGCTGCCCTGGCGGAGATCGCGGCTGCCCGGGGCGGGCTGGTCACCTCGCTCGATGAGTTGACCTCCGCGACCCAATCGGCGCTGGACGTGCCCGCCAAGATCCGGCGCAATCCGGTCAAGGCCGCAGCGCTGGCCGGCGGAGCCGGCTTCCTGCTCCTGGGCGGGCCGCGCCGGGTCATCCGTTTCGCCGCCAGCCGCGTGCTGCCGGCCCGTCCGGACCCGTACTCCGGACTGCTGCCCGATGAGATCGAGCAGGTGCTCAAGGACGCGGGCCTGGCGCAGGACTCCGAGGTGCGCCGGGCGCTCGACGAGGACTTCGCCGACTACCTGCGCACCAAGGGCCGCGCCGAGCCAACGCCCACGGCGGCCCGCTCACTCTGGCGCACCTTCGACCGGGTGGCCGGCCCCCTGGGCACGGTCGGCGCCCGCATCCTCGTCGAACGCATCATGGAGGCGGACCGCGACCGCGGCCGCACCCGCGCCGCCGCGCGCCGCTCGAGTGGCTCCGGCAGCGCCGACCCGCAGAAGGGCTGACGAGCCGATCGGACGTCGGCAGCACGCCCGACGCCACCTGGACGAACCGGCCGCGTATCATCGTGCCGCCCTGCCGGGGTGGCGGAATGGCAGACGCGGCAGCCTTAGGAGCTGTTGACCTCACGGTCGTGCAGGTTCGATCCCTGTCCCCGGCACCACTCCCGTGCTATCCGGGCGCGCGGCGCCTGCGCAGCACCCCGAAGGCGCGTCGGCCCCCCATCGCGCCCGCGGGTGACGGCCACCCGGCCATCCTCGGGCGGCCCGGCTCGGGCGGCCCGGCGCGGCCCTCCCTATACTCGCGTGGCACTACCACCCTGCCATGACAAGGACGCCGTGAAGACCGACATCCGCGAAGGCGACCGCAGCACCATCGTGCTGCAGGTCGAGATCGACCGCCCAGGAGCTCCAGCAGGCCATCGACGAAGGTGTCCGGCATCTTGCCCGGCGCACCCGCATCCCCGGCTTTCGGCCCGGCAAGGCGCCGCGCAATATCGTGGAGCTGGCCCTGGGCATCGACCGCTCCGACCCCGAGGCGCCCGATCCCGTCCACGACGAGGCCCGCGAACACCTCTACGAGCGCACAGCGGTGCGTGCCCTGGCGGAGAGCGGCCGTGACATCCTGGAGTTGCCGCGCGAGCCGGAGTGGCTCAGCTTCGCCGAGGGCCAGGGCGCGACGTACGCGGTGACGCTGCCGGTGCGGCCGGAGGTCAGCCTGGGCGACTTCACGGCGTTTCCCTTCGAGCCCGCGGTCGACGAGGTCACGGAAGACCAGGTCGACGCCGTCGTCGAGCAGCTGCGCGATCAGCAGGCCGCCCTGGTGCCGGTCGAGGACCGCGGCGCCCAGACCGAGGACTTCGCCGTCATCAGCTTCGAAGGTCGCCGCGATGGCGAACCGGTCGAAGGTGCGGCCTCCGAGCGGTTCCCGCTCGTCATCGGCAAGGAGCGCATGATCCCGGGCTTCGAGGCCAACCTCATCGGCATGCGCGAGGGGGAGGAGCGCACGTTCAGCGTGACCTTTCCTGACGACTACGGCGAGGATGCCCTGGCGGGCCAGGAGGTCCAGTTCACGGCCAGCATCCGCGAGCTTCGCGAGCGGCGCCTGCCCGCCGCCGACGACGACTTCGCCGGCCTCGTTGGACCGTACGAGGGGATGGCCGCCCTGCGGGCGGATCTGCGGGAGCGCTTGCGCGTCAGCTCGCTCGACCGCGCACGCCACCTCTTCGCCGACCGTGTCATCGAGTACGCCACGGCCAACGCCACGGTCGCCATCCCGGACATCCTCGTCGACCGCGAGGTGGCCATGATGCTCGACGAACTGCGCGTGCGCACCGCTCAGCAGGGCATCCGCTTCGAGGACTACCTGCGCGTCACCGAGAAGACCGAGGATGGCCTGCGCGAGGAGTACCGCGACGCGGCCGAGCATCGCGTCAAGGTGCTCCTCGTCCTCGGCGCCATCGCCGAACGCGAAGCGGTCGAGGTGCCCGATGCCGATGTCGAGGCCGAGATCGCCAACCTGCGCGCCGACGGATCGACGGATCGCTCGCTGACCGACTACCTCGACACCGACAGCGGCCGCGACTACGTCCGCTCGCAGCTGCGCCGCTCAGCGGTCGTGGAGGGCCTGGTGGACCGCTGGATCGAGGCGCACCCGCAGTACGCGCAGGTGCAGCATCAGCACCAGCCGCACCGCCACGAGGAGGGCGAGGCCGCCAGCCTGGTGGACGCCATCATCGAGGAGGCCGACGAGGACGACGTGGACGACGACGAGCTGGCTGCCATCGAAGCGGCCGTCGAGGCCGCCAGCGAGGAGGCCAGGTCGTGAGCACGCGCCGCCCGGGCATCCCCAGCCGCTCGCAGGCGGCGGAGGCCGCCCGACAGACGACGGCCATGCTGGTGCCGATGGTCATCGAGTCGTCCAGCCGCGGCGAGCGTGCCTATGACATCTACAGCCGACTGCTGCGCGATCGGATCATCTTCCTGGGCGACGCCATCGAGGATCATGTCGCCAATCTCGTCATCGCCCAGCTGCTCTTCCTGGAGGCGGAGGACCCGGAGCGCGACGTCAGCCTCTACATCAACTCGCCCGGCGGTGTCGTCACGGCCGGCCTGGCCATCTACGACACGATGCAGTACCTGCGCGCCCCGGTGAGCACCATCTGCATCGGCATGGCGGCCTCCATGGCCTCCGTGCTGCTGGCGGCCGGCGCCAAGGGCAAGCGCTACGCCCTGCCCAACAGCCGCATCATGATCCACCAGGGCTCGGGGGGGTTCCGAGGCTCGACTCCGGACGTGCTCATCCAGGTGCGTGAGCTGGAAGACCTCAACACCCGCCTCCACGGGATCCTGGCGCGCCATACGGGCCAGACGGCCAAGAAGGTCGCCCACGACACGGAACGGGACTACTTCATGGCTCCCGAGCAGGCCAAGGCCTATGGCATCATCGACGAGGTCTACGCGGAGCGCTCGGAGTCACTGATCAGCGAGGCCAAGACCAAGCCGTCGGGCAAGGGCTGAGCCCCGTCCCCCGGGAAGGAGACGCACCGTGGCCAGCAGCACTGGCAAGGGCTCCAAGGTGCCCTATCGCTGCTCCTTCTGCGGGAAGAGCCAGGAGCAGGTTCGCAAGCTCATCGCGGGACAGGGTGTCTACATCTGCGATGAGTGCATCACGCTCTGCCAGGAGATCATCGACGAGGAGATGCAGGAGGCGCCGGCGCGCGCGCCCGGGCGCCCCAAGGCCGCACGCCTGCCCAATCCCCGTCAGATCAAGGCATCCCTGGACGCGTACGTCATCAGCCAGGAGCGCGCCAAGCGCGTCCTCTCGGTGGCCGTCTACAACCACTACAAGCGCATCAACGCCGGGAGCGCCGTCGACGAGGTGGAGCTCCAGAAGTCGAACGTCCTGCTCGTGGGCCCGACCGGCTCCGGCAAGACGCTCCTGGCGCAGACCCTGGCACGCATCCTGGACGTGCCCTTTTGCATCGCCGATGCCACATCGCTGACGGAGGCCGGCTACGTCGGCGAGGATGTCGAGAACATCCTGCTGCGCCTGTTGCAGACGGCCGACTTCGACGTCGTCCGCGCCCAGCGCGGCATCGTCTACATCGACGAGATCGACAAGATCGCGCGCAAGGCGGACAACCCATCGATCACCCGTGATGTCTCCGGCGAGGGCGTGCAGCAGGGCCTGCTCAAGATCCTGGAGGGCACCGTCGCCAACGTGCCGCCGCAGGGAGGCCGCAAGCATCCCCACCAGGACTTCATCCAGCTGGACACGACGAACATCCTCTTCATCCTGGGTGGCGCTTTCGAGGGCCTCGAGCGCATCGTCGAAGAGCGCGTCGGCCACAAGTCCATGGGCTTCGGTTCGCAGGCCCAGGTCGACCGCATGGAGCGCGCCCGGGTCCTGGAGCGGCTCATGCCGGAGGACCTCCTCAAGTTCGGGCTCATCCCGGAGTTCGTGGGGCGGCTGCCCGTCACCGTGACGCTGGCGGCGCTGACACGCGACGATCTCATGCGTGTGCTGATCGAGCCGCGCAACGCCGTGACCCGCCAGTACCAGCGCTTCCTGCAGTTGGACAAGGTGGAGCTCATCTTCACGCCCGCTGCCATCGAGGCGGCGGCGGACCTGGCCCTGCTGCGCAAGACGGGCGCCCGGGCCCTGCGCACCATCGTCGAGGAGTCGCTGCTGGACGTCATGTTCGACATCCCCGATCGCAGTGACGTTCGCAAGTGCATCATCACCGAGGAGGTCATCCGCAAGGGCCGCACGCCACTGCTGCTGACCAAGGCGCACCTCGACCAGGGCGTCGACGAGACCAACTACGAACAGCTGCTCGAGAAGGGCGCCTGAGCCACCCGCGAGGACTCGTGGCGACCCGCGGCCGGGCCGGGCGGCCGTCACCGATCCCGGGGCCGCCCGGCCGATGTCCTGATGGTCGTCGGGATGCAGCGGCGTCAGGGGCGGCTGACACGACGTCAGGGACGGCCGCCTGGGTGCGCTAGACTCGAGCGAGGAGGTGCCACGCCTGCGGGCGGGCGCCGACCAGCATCCCGGACCTCGTTCGCCGCCGGGCGGGCGAGGTCGTCCGTGTCACGACAGGAGAGCACCAGGCATGACCGACGCGTCGGCGCAGGCGCCGATGGCAGGCGAGGGGGGTCCGTCCCCGGCCGATGCAGCCGACAACGTCTCCGCACTGGCACCCCTGGAGCGGGCGTACCAGCCCGCCGACGTCGAGCCGCGCATCTACCAGCGCTGGCTGGAGGCGGACGTCTTCGCACCCGACGGTGTCGGCTCGCGGGCCCGGCAGACCGCGGAGCCCTTCGTCATCATCCAGCCGCCGCCCAACGTCACGGGCGCCCTGCACCTGGGCCACGCCGCGCGCTCCGCCACGGAGGACCTCATGATCCGCCGGGCGCGCATGCAGGGCCGGCCGGCCCTCTGGCTGCCCGGCGTGGACCACGCCTCCATCGCCGCGCAGTGGGTCCTGCGCCGCGTGTTGGGCGAGGAAGGCACGACGCCCGAGGCACTCGGACGGGAGCGATACCTGGAGCGCATGTGGCGCTTCATGCACGAGACGCGGCCGGTCATCATGGGCCAGCAGCATCGCCTGGGCAGCTCCGCCGACTGGGCTCGCGAGCGGTTCACCATGGACGATCGGTCGGCCCGGGCGGTCCGCGTCGCCTTCCGCCGCCTCTACGAGGACGGCCTGGCCTACCGTGGTCAGAAGCTCGTCAACTGGTGCCCGGGCTGCGGCACGAGCGTCTCCGACCTGGAGGTCATCGGCACGCCGGAACTGGGAACGCTCTGGTCGGTCCGTTACCACCTGCTGCCCGCAGGCGCCGCGCCCGGAGGGGAACCCAGCCGCGATGAGGTCATCACCGTGGCCACCACTCGCCCGGAGACGATCCTGGGCGACACGGCGGTGGCCGTCCATCCGGATGATGCCCGCTATACGGCCATCGTGGGACGGCTCGTGCGCATCCCCTTCGTGGAGCGTGACGTGCCGGTCATCGCTGACGATTTCGTGGAGCGCGAGTTCGGCACCGGAGCCGTCAAGGTCACGCCCGCCCACGACCACACGGACTTCGCCACGGGTGAGCGCCACGGCCTGCCGCGCGTCGACGTCATGACGGACGATGCCCGCATGAACGGGCAGGCCGGGCCCTATGCGGGCCTGAGCCGCGAGGAATGCCGGGTGCGCATCCTGGCCGACCTCGAGGCGCGCGGCGACCTCGCCGCGGCCCAGCCGCACGAGATGGCCATCGGGCGCTGCCAGCGCAGCGAGGACATCGTGGAGCCGCGCCTCAAGACGCAGTGGTTCATCGACGTCAAGCCCATGGCCGAGCGCGCCATGCAGTCGGTCCGAGCGGGCCACACGCGCTTCGTCCCCGAGCGCTTCGAGAAGGTCTTCTTCGACTGGCTGAAGAACATCCACGACTGGAACATCAGTCGTCAGCTCTGGTGGGGCCACCGCATCCCGGCCTGGTACTGTCCCGACGGGCACGTCACGGTGAGCGACGACGAGCACGGCCCGTCGACCTGTGCGTCCTGTGGCTCGGGCAGCCTGGCCCAGGACGAGGACACCTTCGACACCTGGTTCTCCAGCGGCCTGTGGCCCTTCTCCACGCTGGGCTGGCCAGATGACACGGGCGATCTGCGCGCCTACTACCCGACCACGGTCATGGAGACCGCCCACGACATCCTCTTCTTCTGGGTGGCCCGCATGATGATGCTGGGCGAGTGGCTCACCAACGAGGCGCCATTCTCGGTCGTGTACCTCTCCGGGCTCATCCGTGACCCGTATGGCAAGAAGATGTCGAAGACGAAGGGCAACGTCATCGACCCGCTGCGGATCATGGACGACATCGGGGCCGATGCGCTGCGTTTCGCCCTCGTCAACGGCGCCGCCCCGGGCGCCGACCAGCGGCTTGGCCCATCGCGCCTGGACGGTGCCCGGAATTTCGCCAACAAGCTCTGGAACGCGGCGCGCTTCGTGCTGGGCGCCCGTCCGGCGGAGCTGCCGCCCGACGCGGTCCTGGCCCTGCCGGATGCCGACCGGCTGGGGGCCGCGGAGCACTGGATCCTGTCGCGCTGCGCGGCCGCCATCCGCGATGCTGATGCCGCCTACGCGAGCTTCCAGTTCGCCGAGGCCACCCGCATCCTGCATGCCGCCACCTGGTCGGAATACTGCGACTGGTACCTGGAGATGGCCAAGGTGCGTCTCGCGCCGGAGGTCGACGCGGCCACGCGCGTGGCGACCTGGCAGGTCCTGGCGTGGGTGCTCGACCGCTACCTGCGCCTGCTGCACCCGGTCATGCCCCACATCACCGAGGAGATCTGGGGCCGCCTGCCGCATCGCCCCGACGATGGAGACCTGCTCATCACGGCTGCCTGGCCCGCCCCGGGCAGCGCGACCGGAGCTGACGAGGTCCGCGCGGCGGCTGTGGCGGACATCCTGGAGCTCGTCTCGCAGGTGCGCAATGCCCGGGCCGATGCTGGCATCGAGCCTGGCACCTGGCTGGTGGCCGACGTCCGTTTCGACGATCCGGCGGTCGCAGCGACGTTCGACGAACTGGCCCCGGTCGTGGCGCGCCTGGCGCGCGTCCGGCCCAGCCTGGTCGACGCGGCGGCGCACCCTGGTCCCTCCGGGCCACCCGCGGAGGAGCAGGCAGCGCTCGTCGTGGTCAGCCACGGTGCCGAGGCGCGCCTCTCGGTCAGCGCCGAGGACCGCGAACGTGACCGTGCCCGCCTTGAGAAGGAGCTCGCGGACACCGAGCGCCTGCTGACGAGCACACGCGCCAAGCTGGCCAACGAGTCGTTCGTCAGCCGCGCCCCGGAGCCGATCGTGGCCGGCGTGCGTGCCACGGAAGCCGAGTTGGACGCCCTTGCGCAGCGTCTCCGCGAGCACCTGCGCGCCTAGGCACGACGGCCCACGCCGCACCCGCGTGGACCGCCGGACGCGTTACGATGACGCCATTCGCCCATCCATGACGACAGGGATGCAGCCGTGACCTTCGACTTCCTGAGACGCAAGCCAGACACCAGGAGCTCCACGCGGGTCTCCCTGGGCCTGCCTGACCCCGGCGTGCTCACGGAGGTCCCGCCGGCCGAGGATTACGAGCTCAAGCTGACCTACCGGGCCCGCAGCAGCAAGGGTGTTCGCTTCAAGCCGGGCGAGGGCTCCGTGGCGGCCCTGCCGCTCATGCTGGAGGAGTTCACCAAGTCGCCCATCGAGCTGGTCGAGCCCCTCGACCCGCAATTCGCCGACGCTGACCCCGCCATCATGCGCACCATCGAGTCATCGCAGTGGCTCAACGCCCATCACCATCGGGCGCCGGTCACGCGCTTCGGGCTCTACGTCCTGGAATCGCTGAATGCCGTCGATCCTGCCTATGAGTCGCTGGCCATGTGCCTGCTGGATGGCACGCTGGACTCCGGCGGCTACCCCGATTACCGCGGCATCGTCGGCGCGGTGGCGTCCTACTGGGACGAAGTGACGGGTGACCAGATGGTGCGGGGCATCGTCGGCTGGGGTGGTCGCGGCGTCCGCGGCGACACGGAGCGGACCGCGACGCGCTTGCTGAGCGGCATCCTCGTGTCCATCGTCTCGAGCCGGGGCGCGGCCGAGGTGCTGGAGCTCGACCGGCCTCTGCCCCCCGACTCCGGCACCGGCCTCGTCTGTCCACACTGCCACTTCGCACAGGTCGGCCGAAGCGCCTTCTACTGTCCCAAGTGCGGCATGCGGCTGCTGCGAGGCTGACGGATGCCCACCTACGACTACCGCTGCGCCGACTGTGGCCTTGAGATCGAGGTCGTCCACGGCGTGCATGCCCATGGCCCGGGGACGTGTGCAGCCTGCGGTGGTCCCATGCGCAAGGCCCTCACGGCACCGGCCATCCACTTCAAGGGGAGCGGGTGGGCCAAGAAGGATGCCCGCAGCGCCACGACGAGCAAGGCAGCCAGCAAGGAGAGCGGCAACAAGGAGGGCAGCCACAAGGCGGACAGCCCCGCGCACGCCGCTGCGCCCAAGCCCGATGGTGCCACGAGTGCGTCTACGAGCTCCGACCGCGAAGGCGGCAAGAGCGAGGCCCATACGACCCCGTCCAAGCCCGCGGGCGGAAGCCCATCCTCGTGAAGGCCGAGCCTGTGCCGCGCCCGAAGGCCGACTGGATCAGCCTCACCGAAGCCGTGCACATCTTCGCGGCGGCCAACGTGCCCATCAGTCGCTCGACGCTGGCTCGCTGGGCGCATACCGGCAAGCTGCAGTCGATCCAGCCGGGCCGCCACATCTACGTGCGGCGGGCCCAGGTCCGAGCACTGCTGCGGCCGCGTCGTGGCGGCATGCCCGCCAGGCAGCTCCAGCCAGGACTCTTCGAGGACCTCGCCGAGTGAGCCACGGAGGCGTCAGGCCTCCGGCCGCAGGCGACCGGCCGCGTCGCCCATCACCCGTGCTTGGCTGGCGCTCGCGTCTCGAGGTATGGCAGCGCCGCGTGTGGCGTCACCCCCTGGTCCGGGGGCTGGATGACGTGCTGCGCGCCTACGACCGAGGCGGTGGCGGCATGCTGGCGGGCGCGCTCGCCTACTACGCCTTCTTCTCGGTCGTACCCGCACTGCTGCTCTTCGTCAGCCTGCTCGGCGTGCTCGTCGAGGATCGCGCTCTGCGCGTCGATCTCGTGGAGAGCCTGGTCGATCGCCTCGATCCCATCCGCGAGGTCGCGACCGCGGTCATCGACGGCCTGGCCGACAGCGGCCGCACCGGCACGATCATCGGCATCCTGGGTCTGCTCTGGGGTGCCAGCGGCTTCTACGGGACCTTGCAGGGGGCCATGCTGCGGATGTTCCCCGGCCAGCGCGCTCGGGATCCGCTGCGGACCAGGCTCCTGGGATTGGCTGCCCTGTCACTCATCCTGGGCGCCATGCTCCTGACGGTCGTCCTCGCCTTCGGCCTGCCGCTGCTGCGACGATGGGCGGCCGCACGGTGCGCGGAGCTGGACGATGTCTCGCTGGGGATCGCGCCCATGGTCTGCGGCCTGGACGTCGCGGGCCTGGACCTGCTGGGCGCGGTCGCCATCGGTGTCGGCGTGGCCACGCTCGCGGCCCTGCTCGTCTACGTCCTGGTGCCGCCGGACGGTGCCTCCATCAGGGAGGCGTCGCTGCCCGCGCTGCTGGCCGGCCTCATCATCGGCCTGCTCACCTCGCTGTTCAGTTGGCTGGCGCCGGTCATCGTGGGACAGTGGCTCACGCTGGGCGTCGTGGGCAGCGTGTTCATCGCGCTCGTGTGGTTCTCGCTCGTCTTCCAGGTGCTCCTCTACGGTGCCGCCATGGCGCGCCTGCGCCGCGACCGCGCGCGGCGACGGGTGGGCAGGCCGACGCTGTAGTCGGAGCGGTCGGCCTTCGAGCGGTCGCTCAGGTTCCCTGCGGAGTGCCGCAGCGACGGCAGAAGCGCGCCCGGGCCGAGAGCGGCAGGCCACAGTGGGGGCAGACCCGCGTGCCTGTCACACCATGGGGGGGAACGGGAGCCGCAGCGGTGTACTGGCCCGCAGGCGGCATCGGGAGTGGCATCGGCGGCCGCGGCGCCGCAGACGGGCTGCCGGGCTCCTGGGCCAGGGCGTAGGGCCCCGGCGCGGTCGGGGGCCGCAGGGTCGTGCTGCCTCCGGCCGGAGTCAGGCCGGGCCCGATGTCGGCCGCCGGACTCGGAGGGACCATGTACATGGGGCCGGTCGTCGGAGGGGTGGGCTGGTAGGGCTGGCCGAAGGGCAGGTCGGGCGAGGGTGGCGCCCATCCAGCGGGCGGCGGCGGCACCCACCCTGCGGGCGGTGGCGGCGGCTGGATGGGACGCAGGACCGATGGCGCGGCCTGCGGGAGCGGCGCGGGGGTTGCGGTCTCGGCGAGCACGACTGGCGGCCCGCTCGGGACCCGCAGCACGGTGTCTGACGCTGGCACCGCTGGGATCGGCTCGATATCGCGTGGCACCTGGTCCGCGCCGACCTCGGGCATGAGGACATCCGCCAGCGACGCAGCTTCGGCGACGACGAGAGCGTCCAGCGGGACCGGCAGCTCGGCGGCGGACAGCTCGGCGGCGGACAGCTCGGCGGCGGACAGCTCGCCGGTGGGCAGCACTGCGGCGGGCAGCTCGGCCGGAGCGGGCTCCACGAGTGCGGGCTCGAATGGCGGCACGGCCGCCGCTTCCGGTGATGCCAGCTGATCCGCGAGCGTGCTCTCCGCAGATCCAGGCCCCGGCGCCACGTCGGCGACCACGCCGGCGGAAGTGGCGGGATCCAACGCCTCCGCGACGATGGGCATCGGGGCGTCCGTCAGAGCAACGTCCCAGGCCTCCGCTTCGAGGACCGGAAGTCCCGCCGCATCTTGGGCCGGGCGATCTTCCGCATCTTGGGCCGGGCGATCTTCCGCTTCTTGGGCCGGGAGAATCCGCCGCTTCAAGGGCCGGGAGTCGCGCCTCCTGCTCGGCGGGGCCATCCACTGACGGCTCATCGGGCTTCGAGGGCGTCTGCGACGTTCGGGCCATGCCGCCGATCCCGGAGATGGTGCCGCTGGCCCGCGCCCAGTCTGCCGCGTCCACGGCCGGCTGGTCGTCGAGGATGCTCATCAGCGGGTTGGTCGGCGACCCGCCGGGCATCGGCATGGGCGGCGGCAGGGCGGAGACCCTGGCCGGACCGGACTCGGGGGTCTCCGGCGACGAGTCCGGCGCCGAGAACACCACGCCCCGCCACGGGTCCAGGACGGCCGCTGGCGGGCTGCCCTCGGCCGGTTCGGGTGGCGCAGCTGCCGGCTCTGGCAGCGCTGCTGCCGGCACGGGCCCTGCGAGCGAGGGTGGCCAGCCGGTGTCGGTCACTGGCGGTGTGTCCGGTCTCACCCCCCGGTCGCCGGACGGCCATCCCGCGTCGGGCTGGAGCGCGAGTGGCGCCGCGACCGGGGCGATGGCCTGCGGCGCGGGGGCTGGCGGGATGGGCGAGGGGAGCGGCGCGCGGGCGGCGGGCGGGCGGGACTCAGGCCGCGGCACCGGGAGCGGCTCGATGGGCGCGCTCGACTCGACCGCGCCGACGGGCCGGCAGCTCAGGCAGCGACCCGCGGCCTCATTCCAGCACGCCGTGCAGTTGTAGCGTCGGCACTCCAGGCAGAACCGGAAGGTGTCGGCGAAGGCGGCCGAGATGGGCAGTTCCGCGGCTGCGCCCGCGACGGCGGCGCTCTCCGTGCCGCGACGTCGGAAGCGACCGAGCACGCCGCCACCGGTCGGCGCCTCGGCGGCCGGCGCCTCGCTGGTGAATTGGGTGCCGCAGCGCTCGCAGAACGACTGTACGACGTGGCCGGTCATGACGCGGGTCGCGGGCTCCCTCGGGGCAGGCTGGTCAGGGTTGAGGGTACCAGTCGACACAGAGTACCGGCGAGCCTCGCGACCAGGCCACCGGCACCTGCGTACGCCACCCGCGGCGCGATGGTCCCATGGCTCGACGGTCGGCCCTGCCAGATCCATCGGGCTGGGACACTCAGGACGGGCCGATGGCGCGCTCCGGCTACCATTGAGACCCCGCTTCGCAGAGGCACCCAGCCGTTGGCCAAGATCCAGGAGTCCGGCGAGCGCGTGGCCGCCAACGTCGAGCGCGTCATCGTCGGCAAGCACCGCGAGGTCCGCCTCGCCCTCGTCGCCATGCTCTGCCAGGGGCACCTGCTCATCGAGGACGTGCCCGGCACGGGCAAGACCATGCTTGCCCGCGCTCTTGCCCGCAGCCTTGACCTGACCTTCCGCCGCATCCAGTTCACACCCGACCTGTTGCCCAGCGATGTCACGGGCCTGTCGATCTTCAACCAGAAGAGCCAGGCCTTCGAGTTTCGGCCCGGCCCCATCGTCAGCCAGATCGTCCTCGCGGACGAGATCAACCGGGCGACGCCAAAGACGCAGTCAGCGCTCCTCGAGGCCATGGAGGAGCGCCACATGACCGTGGACGGCACGACCCGGCCCATGCCGCGGCCCTTCATGGTGATCGCCACCCAGAACCCCATCGAGTACGAAGGCACCTTCCCGCTGCCGGAGGCGCAGCTGGACCGCTTCATGCTGCGGCTGCGGCTGGGGTATCCCACGCCCATGGATGAGATGCTCATCCTCGACGAGCAGAAGCGCGCTCACCCCCTTGAGAGCCTCGGCCCGGTGGCCAGCGGGGCGGAGGTGCAGGCCATGCAGGCCGCCGTGCGTGAGGTCTACGTCGACCCCTCGATCTCGGACTACATCGTGCGCCTGGTGGGGGCCAGCCGCGGCCACGCAGAGGTCTACCTTGGAGCCTCGCCGCGCGGCTCACTGGCGCTCTACCGGGCCAGCCAGGCGCTGGCGGCCATCTCCGGTCGTGACTTCGTCATCCCCGACGACGTCAAGGCCCTGGCCGAGCCGGCCCTGGCGCACCGCATCATCCTGCACACCGCAGCGGCGGTCCACGGCCGCGACGGGCGGGGCATCGTGAGCGATCTGCTGACCAGCGTGCCCATCGGTGCGCCCGCCGCCAGCCCTGCGTCGGGCGCGGTCGGGCGGGCCTAGGCGCCCCAAGAGTCTCCGGCGAGCGACGTGCTCGGCAGGATCGGCGCCCTCATCGTCATCGCCCTGGCCACCGGCGTGGCACTGTTGAGCGGCTCCGCACTGCTGTGGTTCCTGATCTGGCTGGCAGGCCTGACGGTGGGCGGGGCCTACATCCTGGTGCGGCACGGCCTGGCCGGCCTGGAGGCCGGCGCCTGGCCCGACCGTCGCCAGGCTTCCGTGGGGGATGGCCTGACGCTGACCTACACGCTGCGCTCGACCTCCCGCCTGCCGCGGCCGTGGCTGGAGGTCCACAGCCCGAGCACACTCCCGGTCGCCATCCCGGGCCGGGTCGTGGCGCTCGGCCCGCGCACGGCACGCACCTGGGCGGCCCGCGTGCCACTGCCCGAGCGTGGGCAGTTCCGCATCGAAGCACTCGTCATCCGGACCGGTGACCCGCTGGGCATCTTCGAGTCGGTGGCGAGGGTCGGACCCGTGGCTGACCTGCTCGTCTACCCGGCCGTCGAGGCACTGCCAGCCTGGTCGCTGCCATCGGTCGACCGCGAGGGCCCCGCCTCGCGGACCGTGGCGGGTCTGCACCAGGGTGCCGTGGCGAGCAGCGTGCGTCCATACACGCCGGGCGATGGGTTCAACCGCATCCACTGGCCGTCGAGCGCCCGTCACGGGGAGCTGCAGGTCAAGGAGACCGACATCGAGCCGAGCGCGGATGTGTGTCTCTTCCTCGACCTGCAGGCTGCCGTCCACGTGGGCACGGGGCCGCTGTCGTCCCTGGAGTCGGCCATCTCCGTCGCGGCAGCGCTCAGCGGCCACGCCCTGACCGACGGTCGCGGCGTGGCCTTCGAGGCCCGCGGCCAGCAGCGGCTCGTGCTGCCGGTCGACCGTGGGCCGCGGCAGCGCCACAAGCTCCTGGGTCTGCTCGCCGTGGCACAGGCCGACGGCACGACCCCCTTCGCGGAGGTCTTGGTCGAAGGTGTCCGCCGCATCCGACGCGGCAGCGTAGCCCTGCTCGTGACCCCGTCCCTCGACACGGCATGGGTGGCGACGCTGCCTGCGCTCCGCCGCGTCGGGGTCACGCCCATCGTCTGCCTCATCGACCCATTGGCGCACACGAACGTCGCAGCCGATGGTGGTGACGACGGGTCAGGGATCCCGTCGTCCGCACGCATGCTCATGCCCCAGCGCGCCAGCGAGCTGGTGCAGGCACTGGTCGATGCCGGTGCACGCTGGCACCTGGTGCGCCCCGGAGAACCGCTCGGCGCGCAGCTCGCGAGTGCACGGGCGTCTGGCGGCAGCGCGACATCCCGGGTGGCTGCGTGACCCGGCGCTTCCTGCCCCGCGCCCTGCGACGCCCGCCGAGCGGCTGGTCCAGTCTGCTCATCCTGGGTGGCATGCTGGGCCTGGCCGGCCTGTCCCTGGCGGATGCGCGACCGCTGCCTCTCGATGGGCTGCGCCCGGATCTGCCCATCATCCTGGCGCTGGCCGGAGGCCTGCTCGGCTTCCTCCTCGCCCGCAGCAGCCTGGGGCCGGGCGCAGCGCACCTGTTCGGTGCGACGGCCGGTGCGGCGACCCTGCTGCTGGTGGTCGCGGCGGCGGTCCAGCAGGACGGCGGGCGCGAAGGGGCGGCGATCGCGGCCGCCGGAGGCGGCTCGCTGAGCGTGCTCGGCGCGCGACTCCAGGATGAGGCGGCGGCGCTGCTCGCCGTCGTCCGACCGGCGCCGGCGCTGACCTCGCTGGTCCTCGGGGCACTCTGCTGGACGACGGGCCAGTTCAGCGCCTTCGGGGTCTTCCGGCATGGACGTGCCCTGCCGGCCATCGCCGCCTGCGGAGGTCTCATCGTCATGAACGAGGCGCTGCCCCCGGGGGCGGGAGCGTCGGACCGGCTGCCGTCCCTTGTCGTGCTGACCGTCTTCGCCCTGCTGTCGCTCTTGCTCGTCAGCCGCCTCCGCCTGGCGAGCCAGGAGGAGCGCTGGGCCGCGCGTCAGATGGTGGCCGGCGCGCAGGTGCGACGCGGTTTCCTGACCGCGGGCGGCCTGTTGGCGGCCGTGGTCGTGGCCCTCTCGGGGACGCTGGCTGCGGTCGCCACGCCGCCGGCTCCCAGGTTCGACAGCGGCGCCCTGCAGGGCCCCCTGGACGACCTGCGTGCCAGCCTCTCGCAGTGGCTCGCGCTGGTGGAGGTGGACATCGGCCCGACGTCCTCGTCCCTGGACGACGACCTCGCGGTGGCCGATGCCTGGCAGCAGGGCGATGGCGTCGCCTTCGTGGCCGACGTTCCCGGCGGCCTGCGGGGCAACTACTGGTGGCTCTCGGCATTCGCCGACTTCGACGGCCACGCGTGGTCGCGCGGCGATGTGACGAGCGATCCGGCGATCGCCGGGGAGACCCTGCCCATCCCGCCCGACGCCAGCGGCGCCGGTCCCGAGCCACTGCTGGCGACCGTCTGGCCGCGGCGCTCCGGCCTTGCCCTGGGCACCGTCCTGTCGCCCAGCGAGGCATCCACCGTGAGCCGTGACGTCAACGTGCGCAGCCTGGGGGACCGCGAGGGCCTCGCGGAGGTCCTCTTCAGCCGGGACCTCCTGCGCGGTGGCAGCTACGAGGTCGCGGCCGCCGTGCACGACTACGGGGCAGGGGAGGAGGGCGACCTCTCGGCGGCGGCGCTCCGCGCGGCCGGCGACGACTACCCGGCCTGGGTGGCACGCTATCTTCGCGTCAACGCCGGCGCCTCAGGGCCGCGCACGGCCCGGCTGGCGGCTGAGATCAGGGCACGGGCAGCGCAGCAAGGCCTGGCCAACGCCTATGACGAGGCCCGGTTGCTGCAGGACCGTTTGCGCGGCATGGAGTACCGCACCTCCATCGAGGGTCTCTGTGAACCCGGCGAGAACGTCCCGGAGTGCCTCCTGCGGACGGAGATCGGCTTCTGCCAGCACTACGCCAGCACGATGGTGATGACCCTCAGGGAGCTGGAGGTCCCGGCCCGCCTCGTGACCGGGTACCTGCCCGGGGACCGCAGCGAGGGCGATCGCTACGAGGTGCCCATGCAGGCCCTGCACGCCTGGGTGGAGGCCTACTTCCCTGGCACGGGCTGGGTGCGCTTCGACCCCACGCCGGGCGACCAGCTGCGCCGCTGGGAGCAGCGTGCCACCCGCCTGCCCGAGGGTGAGCCCGTGCCGTCCCCCGGCGTCACGGCGACACCGCCACCGGGATCGGAGACCTTCGACCCGGCCGCCGAACCCAGCCCATCGGCCGGCGCCGCCCTGGCTCTCGCTGCCCCGTCGGGCGGTGGACCGTGGTGGAGCGCCGACCTCGTCGGGCTGCCCCTGCTGCCCGTGCTCGCGCTCCTCGGGCTGCTCACCCTGCTGGCCACCCTGCTGCTCGTGCGCCTTCGCCGCCTGCCCGACGGCGATGCCGGCCTGGCCTACCTGCGCATCGCCTCCCTGGCCAGCCGCGTCGGCCACGGGCCGGAGCGGACGCAGACCGAGTACGAGTACGCCGCCAGCCTGTCCGAGACGCTACCTGAGGTCCGCGACGATCTCGTCCGGGTGGCCCAGGCTCGCGTGGAGAGCCGCTACGGACGGCACACGCTCAGCCAAGGCCAGTGGCCGTCGCTGCGCCACGCGTATGCCCGAGCCAGGACCGCCCTGCTCCGTCTTGCCTGGCGCGGACGCCGTTGACGAAGGCTGGCGTCGCACCGCTGGTGGCCAGCGCGCGTCGGCCGTGCCCCGGATCCTCAGGGCCGCATGAATGCCGCAAGGTGCTCGTCGTGATTGTGGCAGCGCAGGCGCACGACGCCGTCGGTGAGGTCGATGATGCTGAGGGCGGCCACGGCGAAGGGCAGTGACCAGTAGTGCTCGAGTCCGACTCGCAGCAGTGTGAGGGCGAGCAGGCGCAGGATGCCGTCGTGGGCGACGACGATGGACCACGGTGGTCTCGAGCCCCTGGCCACCAGGTCGTCGTCGAGGAGGAGCCGGGCGCGCAGCGCGACGTCGTCAGCCGGGCGATCACCGTCCGTGGCCGGCGCCTGGGACGGTCGCGGACCGAGGATCACGTCGAGGGTCTCGACGGCACGCTGCCCGGCGGCCGAGAGCGCCTCACCGCCGGGTGGGCGGTGGTGCATGGGGTCGGCCAGCCAGCCCGCCAGTTGCTCAGGGTAGCGGGCCGCGATCTCCGCCCGCGTGAGGCCCTCCCATTCCCCCTGGCTGACCTCCACGAGCCCGGCCAACGGGCGCAGCGGAGCATCGGCCTCGCGGGCTTCGTGGATGGCCTGCGCGGTCTGCGTGGCACGGCGCAGTGGCGAGTGCCAGATGGCCAGCGGCGCCGTGTCCGGCAGAGGCAACATGGGCACGGCACGCGTGGCTGCCAGTCGGGCGCCCAGGGCCTGGGCCTGCCGTCGTCCCTGGTCCGTCAGGGGCGGGTCACCGCGACCGTGGAGTCTGCCCTCCGCACCCCAGCCCAATTCGCCGTGGCGAGCCAGGACCAGGAGGCTGGGCGTGGTCACGCGAGGCCCCGCTCAGGCGAGGGCGTCGAGACTGATGAGCCAGACATCGAGCATGGCATCGTGAGCGCGGATGCGCTCCGCGACGACCGGCGGCACCGGCTCGTCCAGGGCCAGGATCATGAAGGCGATGGAGCGCTTGTCGGAGCGTCCGAGGTGCATGGCGCTGATGTTGACGTCCGCCTCGCCCAGCGTCTGCCCCACGAGGCCGATGGCACCGGGTCGGTCCTGGTGGCGGGAGACCAGCATGTGTGCCGTCGGCGCGAGGTCGATCTCGTAGCCGTCGAGGGCCACGAGGCGCGACTCCCCGGAGGCCACCGTGCCCGAGACGGAGCGTTCGCCGCGCAGCGTCAGGAGCGATGAGAAGCGGCCGGCCCCGGGCGCCTTGTGGACGGCCAGGCTGAGGCCGCGGGCGCGGGCCAGGGCGGGGGCATTGACGACGTTGACGCGTTCCTCCGTGTGACGCTCCAGGATGCCGCCCAGGGCCGCCGCGACGAGGGGTGCGCTGTCGAACTCCGCGAGCTCGCCGCCGACCTCCAACGTGAGCCCCGAGAGGTTCTCTGCGAACTGGCCGTAGAACTGGCCGAGGGTGCGGGCCAGGGACAGGTAGGGCGTCAGGGCATCGGCCGTCTCCGGGGTCATGAGCGGGGCGTTGACGGCGTAGCGAGCCGGCCGTCCGGCCAGTACGTCGCGCACCTGCTCACAGGCCTCCACGGCGACGCGTGTCTGGGCCTCCTCCGTGGAAGCGCCCAGGTGCGGCGTGAGGATGGCGTGCGGGGCCGAACGCAGCGGATGGTCCATGGCCGGCGGCTCCGAGGAGTAGACGTCCACGGCCGCCCCCGCGATGGTCCCGGCGGACAGCGCATCCGCCAGGGCGGCCTCGTCGATGACGCCGCCGCGGGCCACGTTGATGACGAGCGCATCGGGCTTCATCGTCGCCAGCTCGGCGACACCGATGAGGTTGGTGGTGTCCTTGGTCTTGGGCACGTGCACGGTCACGGCGTCGGCGGTCGCCAGGATCTCGGCCAGCGGCCGCGGGCTGATGCCGTGCAGCGCGGCCGCCTCGTCAGTGACGTAGGGATCGAAGCCGAGGACGTCCATGCCCAGGGCCCGCGCGCGGTCGGCCACGGCCATGCCGATCTTGCCCAGGCCGATGACGCCCAGCGTCTTGCCCACCAGCTCGCGGCCCATGAAGGCCGAGCGTTCCCAGGCCCCGGCGTGCATGGAGGCGTCAGCCTCGGGCACGTGCCGAGCGAGGGCGAAGAGCAGTGCGAGGGTGTGCTCGGCGGCGGCCACGGTGTTGCCCGTGGGCGCGTTGACGACGATGACGCCCGCCGTCGTCGCCGCCGCGATGTCGATGTTGTCCACGCCCACGCCGGCCCGCCCGATGACGAGCAGCCGGGAGCCGGCAGCGATGGCTTCGGCATCGGCCTTCACGCCGCTGCGCACGAGGAGCCCTTCGTACTCGGGCAGGGCCGCCAGGAACTCCTCGCGGGAGAGACCGGTGCGCACGTCCACATCGTGCTCCGCGCGGAGCAGGTCGATGCCCTCACGGGCGAGCTTCTCCGCGACCAGGATGCGCATGGCTCAGGCCTCCGCGGCTGCTGCGGAGGCGAGCAGGCTGGCCGCGCCGGCCGTGCGTGCGGCATCCGCGCCGCCGGCGATCACGGAGACGCCGGTCGCCGTGGCGCCCTCCTCGAGAACAGCCATAGCGCTGGCGATGTCGTCCACGCTCACGAGGCCGAGGTGGCCGACGCGGAAGATCTTGCCCTTCAGCTTGCCCTGGCCGCCGGCCAGGACGAGGCCGCGTGCCTGAAGCTCACGATTGACGGCCGACCATTCCACTCCGTCCGGGACGACCGCCGAGGTGACGCTGTCCGAAGCGAAGGCGGGCTCCGCGAACAGCTCGAAACCCAGGGCCGCCAGGCCGGCACGGGCGGCCGCGGCACAGGCGGCATGGCGGGCGAAGACAGCGGCCATGCCCTCGGCCGCCATGAGCGCCAGCGCGGCGTCCAGCTGGAAGACCAGCCCGACGGCCGGCGTCCAGGGCGTCTGGCCCTTGGACAGCACGTCGCGGTGGCGTGCCAGGTCAAGGTAGAAGCGGGGCATCGTCGCGTTCTCCGCGGCCGCCCAGGCGCGCTCCGAGGCTGCCACCATGGCCAGGCCGGGCGGGATCATCCAGGCCTTCTGCGAGCCGGTCACCACGACGTCCACGTCCCAGGCGTCCATGTGGAAGGGCATGGCGCCGACGGCACTCACGGCGTCCACCAGGAGGAGGGCCTGCGGTGCCGCCTCACGGATGGCCGCAGCCAGCGCGGGCAGCGGATTGGTGACTCCCGTGGAGGTCTCATTGAAGGTGATCAGCACCGCGCGTGGGCTGCGACCCTCGGCGACCATGGCCTCCACCGAGGCGCGCACGGAGCCGGGATCGGCGGCCTGGCCCCACTCGACGTCGAGCAGGGTGACATCCGCGCCGTAGAGATCGGCGATGCGGGCGAAGCGTTCACCGAAGTTGCCGATGCTGACCGCCAGCACGGGATCGCCAGGGGACAGGAAGCTCACCACGGCCGCCTCCAGGCCGCCGGTGCCCGAAGCGGTGAGGATGAGGACGTCCTGCTGTGTCCCGAACCAGGGCCGCATGGCCGCACTGGTCGAGCGGATGAGTTCGGCGAACTCGGGGCCGCGGTGGTTGATCATGGCTCGGCCGCCGGCTGCGAGGACGGCGTTCGGCAGGGGTGTCGGGCCTGGGATGCGCAGGTTCTGGGGCGGCACGGAAGATCTCCTCGGGGTGTCGGGCATGGCGGCTCGGGGGAGGTTCGTTTCGGTGCCTGCATGGTAGTCGGCGTGCGATCGGCCCGCACCGGGAGGCGGGCTGATCCCGCGGCGATCACCCCGTGGCCGCTCGCCAGCCACGGCGGCGCCTGGGTGGGCATGCCTGTCCGGCGGTGGCCTGCGCCGGCGTCGCACCCTGTGTAGTCTGCCGGGGAGGCGACCCCACCCGCCCAGCCGCCCGCCACGCCAGCGAGGTCGCGTGTTCAAGGAGCTCGACACTCGGTCCGCCGTGGACCGGCACATGCCACTGGCTGCCCGCCTGCGACCGGCGACCCTCGCCGAGGTCGTGGGTCAGCGACACCTGCTCGGCCCCGATGGCGCCATCACGCGCTGGCTGGCGGCCGGTCGGCTGCCCGCGCTGGTGCTCTGGGGCCCACCCGGCTCAGGCAAGACGACGCTTGGGCGACTCCTGGCCGACGCTCTCGACCTGGGCTACCTGACCCTCGACGCGACGTCCGAGGGCCTGCCGGCCATGCGCTCGCGCCTGTCCGAGGCGGACGCCATCCGCCTGGCCAGCGGTCGCGCGCCCATCCTGTTCGCCGACGAGCTGCACCGTCTCAGCAAGAACCAGCAGGACGGCCTGCTGGCCGCGGTCGAAACGGGACGCGTCACGCTGGTCGCGGCCACGACCGAGCCGCCCATGGCCGGCGCCGTCATCGCCCCGCTCTTGTCCCGCATGACCGTCCTGCGCCTGCAGCCGCTGGAGGATGCCGACCTCGTCGTGCTGCTGGAGCGTGGCCTGACCGCCCTGGCTGCCGAAGGCCGCCCGATCGTGCTGGACGACGAGACGCGGCGAAACCTCGTCGGACTGGCAGCGGGCGACGGGCGCCGCGTGCTGAGCCTGCTGGAGGGCGCCGTGGCCCTCCTGCCGCCCGGCACGGAGGCGCTCGACGCGCACACCGTCCTGCAGGCCGCCCAGTCGCGCACGACTCCCTATGACCGTTCCGGCGTCGTCTCCGCGATGATCAAGTCCATCCGTGGAGGCGACGAGGAGGCCGCCCTCTACTGGCTGGCGGTGCAGCTGGCCGCTGGCGACGACGGCCGCCACGCCGCCCGACGCCTCATCGTGGCGGCCGGGGAGGAGGTGGGTGCTGCCGATCCGAAGGCATTGCCCATGGCCGTGGCCTGCCTCGACGCGGTGGAACGAGTGGGCATGCCGGAGGCCTTCTACCCGCTGGCAGCCACCGTCAGCTACCTCGCGCGCACCGGGCGCGACTGGTGGCCGGGTGCGGCGCTGCACCGCGCGGTGGAGATGGCAGGTGCCGGACCCGACCCCGTGCCGCCGCACCTGCGACCGGCCGCCCGGACGTACCGCCATCCCGCTGACGGCGACGCTGCCGGGCAGGCCTACCGCCCGCGCGGGCGGGACGTCGGCTTCCTGGGCCGGCGGACGCCACCAGGCGAGAAGCCCTGAGTCCATCGGCGTGGCGCCCGGACGCCGCGTGGCCACGGCGCCAGGGCGGGCGCCGGGATCCACTTCGCGAAGGGTGACCTCGCGATGCCGTCGGACCTCGTAGACTCACTCCTCGGCAACGCACCCGCAGGAGGCACTTCGCATGTTCATCCTGGCCTTCGTGGTCATCGCCCTCGTGGCTGGCTACATCGCCAACTACTTCGTGGGCAAGGGCAAGGGCTTCCTGCCATGGGAGATGTTCGTCGCCGGCCTGGTCGGCTCGTTCGTCGGCGGCACGCTCTCCAACCTGGTCTTCGACGGCACGCTGGACCTGCGGCCCAGCGGCTTCATCGGTTCGATCATCGGCGCCATCATCGTGCTGGGCATCTGGGGCTGGCTGCGCAGCGGCCCGCTCAAGGGCAAGCTCTAGGCAGGTCGCCCGCCCTCTCGGCAGTTCGCCCGCCGCTCTCAACGGGCGGCCCGGCAGGCCACGCTCGCCCCGGGTGCTCCGGGGTGACCCCTCACGGGCGGGCTCGCGGTCTCGCATGCCCATCGATCCCGAGAGCGCGTCCTTAGCAGGGAACCGGGATGGGTGGGACCGGATCGGAGGGGACGGTGGGTCGCAGTGCCTAATACAGGCCGAGCAGGTCCAGCGCCACGAAGAGCACCCAGGCAAGGGCGAGGGCGACCAGGAGCACGCCGGTGACGACGGCGATGCGCTTGAGGTCCGCGAGCACGTAGACGTTCTCAGCGTCGACGCGGGCCTGCAGGCTGTCTGTCCGCGGCGCGACGCGCCGACGCACCTTGGCCGTCGATGTGGGGGCGGCCACGGGCTCTCCGAGGGTGACCTCCGTGGATTCCATGACCACCGCGTCGATGGCATCATCGATGCCCGAATCCCAGGTGGCGGAGGCCGTCGCGGACGACGCCGCGGCAGCGGTCGTCGGCTTGGCGGGACGCGCGGGCGCCGTGCCACCGGGTCGGTGGGTGGACTGGCTGCCTCTGACGCGCTTGGCCACGCTGGTCTCCTTCGCTGCGAGGGTGGGTCGGCCCGAAGGATAGCACCGCAGCGGGCCGCGACGACCCCTGTCCGCTGCTAGAGTCGGCGCCATGGAGGGAGTGGTCAGCGTCCTCGTGGCGCTCGTGGCCTTTGCGGCCCTGGCACTCGCCATCGCCGCCCTGGTGCTGCTCCTGCGCCCGGCCTCGCGACTCTCGTCCCTCGGGCCTCCCACCGCTCGGACCGCGGAGCTGGAGCGCCGCCTCGCCCAGCTCGGGCACCGTGTCGAGGTGGTCGAGGCCGAAGTCGACGCTTCGCCCGGGGGAGGCCGCCCAGCAGGACCGGCAACGCCGACGCTGCGCACCGCGGGTGTCGCCGTCTCGCACATCGGGCTGGTCCGCTTCGATGCCTTCGAGGATGCGGGCGGCGCCCAGTCGTTCGCCCTGGCCCTCATCGACGACGATGGCGACGGCGTCGTCCTCTCCAGCCTGCATGGTCGCCAGTCGACCCGGCTGTACATCAAGGGCGTGCGCCGTGGCGTGGCGGACTCGGCGCTCTCCCGCGAGGAGATCCGGGCCATGCAACACGCCGGGCTCACGCCCGGGCCGTGACAGGCTAGCTGTCACGACGGGGCGCCAGCATGACGCCCATGACATCCCCGCGCACCTTCCCCAGCCGACCGCCCGGACTCCCTCCGCAGGAGCAGCACGCGGGCGCGCCGATCTCCATGGATGGCGTGCGGGTGCTGCTGGCCGGCCTGGACCGGCGCCAGCGCCAGGCGGTCATGCACGGGGAGGGGCCGCTCCTGGTCATCGCTGGACCTGGCACGGGCAAGACAGAGGTCATCACGCGACGCGTGGCCTGGCTCATCGCCAGCCGCCGGGCGCGCTCCGCGGAGATCCTCGCCCTCACCTTCACGGAGCGGGCCGCTGACGAGATGCAGGCCCGGGTGGACCTCCTTGTGCCGTACGGACAGGCGGACACCGCCATCCACACCTTCCACGCCTTCGGCGACTGGCTCCTGCGCGAACATGGTCACGCCATCGGGTGCGCCGTGGACGCGCGGGTCATCGGCCGCGCGGAAGCCATCGTCCTGCTGCGCGAGCGGCTCTTCGACCTGGGCCTGCGGCGCTACCTGCCGCTGGGTGAGCCCACGCGCTTCCTGGGGGCGCTCGTGGACGTCTTCGGGCGCGCCAAGGAGGAGGGCCTGGCACCTGAGGACCTGGCCGCCTACGCGATGGAGCTGGAGGCGGGCGCCCGCGCCGCCGTCGACGGGGCGCCCGACGCGGCGGCGCAGGAGGCCGTAACGGCGCTGCTGGAGGAGGCCGCGGGGCAGGCGGAGGTCGCGACCGCATTCGCCGCCTACCAGCGGCTCCTTGTCGAACGCTCGCTCATCGACCACGGCGACCAGGTGGCCCTGGCCGTGCACCTCCTCCGGGAGCGCCCTGACATCCGCCTGGCACTGCGTCGCCGCTTCCGTTACGTCGTCGTCGACGAGGCGCAGGACGCCAACCCGCAGCAGCTGGCGCTCGTTCGGCAGCTCGTCGGAGCGGACGGCAACGTGACCCTCGTGGGGGATGACGACCAGGCCATCTACGCCTTCCGCGGGGCGGTGGGACAGGGCCTGGCGGACCTTCCCGCGACGTTCCCGGGCCTGCGGGATGTCGTGCTGCGGCGCAACTATCGCTCCCGGCGTCCCATCCTGGAGGCCGCCCACCGACTGGTGCGCCACAACGATCCGGACCGCCTGGAGGTGCAGCGCAGGGTGGACAAGACCCTGACCGCGGTGCGGCGCTCGCGCCGGCCCGCGCCGGTCCGTCAGCATGCCTACCGCACCACCACGGAGGAGGCGGACGCCGTCGCTGAGGACGTGCTGCAGCGCCTGCGGCGTGGCCAGGCCCCCGGCAGCCTGGCCATCCTCGTGCGCTCCAATGCAGAGGCGGCACCCGTCCTGGCCAGCCTGGACGTTCGCGCCATCCCCCGTCGCTTCTCGGGCGCCTCCGGGATGTTCGCCCACCGTGAGGTGCGCGATGTCATGGCGCTCATGCGTGTCATCGTCTCCCCGGAGTCATCGGAGGATCTCTACGCCCTGCTCACCGCGCCCCCGTACGGACTCAGCGGCGAGGACCTCACGGCCCTCTGCGAGCTCGCGGCTCGCCACCGCCGCAGCCTCTGGTCGATGGCACGTGAGGTCATCGAACAGCCCGGACTGCTGCGCCTTGGGACACGGACTCGCACCCGGCTGGAACGCTGCCTGGAGCAGGTACGCGCGTCCATCGCGCAGGCGCACGAGCGTCCGGCTCCGGCCGTCCTCTACGACCATCTGCGGGAGAGTGGCTGGCTGAGCGTGCTGGTCGGACAGGCGGAGTGCGGGGACGACGCTCCACTGCGCCGGGTGGCCCGGCTCTTCGAGATCGTCAAAGCACAGGCGGACCTCGTCGGCGACCCGCGCCTCGCCCTCCTCGTACCGGCCCTGCAGGGCCTCGTCGATGCAGGGCAGGACCCGGTCGTCCCGGACGCGGAGGACACCCGCGACGCCGTCGCCGTGCTCACCGTCCACCAGGCCAAGGGCCTGGAGTTCACGACCGTCTTCGTGGTCGGCCTGGCGGAGGGCCGCTTCCCGGTCGCCTCGCGCCGGGACACGCTATCGCTGCCGGCGGCCCTGACCGGTGTCGCTGGCTTGGAAGCGTCACTCGCACACCGCGCGGAAGAGCGCCGGCTCTGCTACGTGGCCATGACCCGCGCCCGCGACGAGCTCATCCTGAGCTACGCGGCCTATGGAGTCGGCGGTGGTCGTCGGCGTCGGCCATCGCTGTTCCTCGCCGAAGCCCTTGGTCGACCCCCGGAGGAGTTCGTGGAGGCGGATGGTCCGGCCACGCTGGAGCCGCCCATGCCTGCGCTGGCGTCCGTCGTTCCGACCCCGGCTGACGGCCAGCTCGCAGCCTCGATCATCCTGAGTTACACGCAGGTCGACGACTACCTGGCCTGTCCGCGCAAGTACTACCTGCGCCACGTGGCGCGCGTCCCGACTGCGGCGCACCATGCGCTCGTCTTCGGCAACGCGCTGCACCAGGCTGTGGGCGCTGTCAACCTGGCCCGCCTGCGCGGGCGCGCTCCGGACGCGGGACAGGCACTGGAGACGCTGGAGACGCACTGGGCCAGCGAGGGCTTCCTCTCCGCGGAGCACGAGTCGGCGCGGTTCGCGACGGCACGCGCTGCTGTGGAACGCTTCGTGGAGCGTGATCCCAAGGGCACCCGGGATCGTATCGTCGCCGTCGAGCAGCCCTTCATGGTCCGCATCGGCTCCGATCGCGTCCGCGGGCGGTACGACGCCGTTCGCGAGGAGTCCGGTGCCGTCGTCATCACGGACTACAAGTCCGGTGACGTGCATGATCCGGTGCGGGCACGCGAGCGCGCCCGTGATGCCCTGCAACTGCAGCTGTACTCCCTTGCCTGGGAGGCCGAGCACGGCCGCCGCCCGGACGCGGTGGAGCTGCACTTCCTCGAGGGCGACGTGGTCGGTCGCGTGACTCCCTCGGAGCGCCAGCTGGAGCGCGCCCAGGCCAAGGTCGCCGCCGTGTCAGCGGGCGTGAGGGCGAAGGACTTCGCGGCCACGCCAGGCTACCCGGCCTGCGGATGGTGCCCCTACCGCCGCATCTGCCCGTCGGCGGCCTGAGGGTGGCCGGTACACTCGGCAGCGTGTCGGCCCACGATCGCAGCATCACGCTCGCGCTGCTGGCTGGGGCGGCGGTGGCGTGGGGCATCGTGGCGGTCGTCCTGCTGACCGTCTCCCCGGTGGGTGATGCGGGCGCCCAGATGCTCGGGGCCGTCTCGCTCGGGGTCGCCGCGGCCCTCACCATGTGGTCGCTGCTGTGGACGGCCAGCCGCCGTGAGCCGGGCTCGCTCGCGATCGCCGCTCGCCGAGCATCATTGGTGGGCCTGGTGGTCAGCGTGCTCGTCATCCTCCGCGTCCTGGATCTCCTCGTTCTGCCCGTGGTGGTCTTCCTCGTCGTGGGCGCCGTCCTCGTCGAGCTGGCCGTGTCCCTGCGTCGCTGAGGGACTCGGCCGCTACCATGGCCCGCACCGCCATGCCAGAGCCAGCCACGCCCCACACGCACCGTGAGCCCCGTGGCCCAGTGGTCGCCTTCAGCGCCGCGGAGTCGGCCACCCTCCTGGCCCGCTTCTACGACCTCGACGTGCTCGACGTCGCCTACGACGCGGAGCTGTACCTGTCACTGGCACAGGACGCCGGCGGGGACATCCTGGAGCTGGCCACGGGCAGCGGCCGGTTGGCCGTCCCCCTCGCCCTGGCCGGCCATCGGGTGCTCGGCATCGACCACGACGTGGCCATGCTGCAGCGCGCCCGTCGCCGATGGGACAGGGTTCGTGGCAGCCTCGGGCGTGACCGGCTACGGCTGCGGCGGGGCGACATGTTCGACGTCCACGGTCCTGAGCGCTTCGACCTGGCCTTCGTCGCCGTCAACACGTTCCTGCTGGCCCAGGATGACGATGCACGCCTGGCCCTGCTGGGGTCCATGCGCTCGCACCTCCGACCGGGCGGCCTCGCGGTCGTGGAGGTCAGCACCCCTGACGAGGATGAGCTGGAAACCTTCGACGGTCGGCTCCAGCTCGAGTGGCTGCGCCATGACCCCGAGAGCGGCGACCATGTCGCCAAGCTCGTCAGCGTGCGCCACGACCCCGAGGCTGACAGCCTGCTGCTCTGCCAGGTCTACGAGTGGACGCCGCGCCATGGCGGCACCCTGCAGCGGGTGAGCCGTGCGGACACGCTGCATCTCGTGAGTGCGGAACGGCTGACATCCCTGGCCCGCGACGCGGGCTTCGCCAGCGTGGACCTCCGGGGGGACCATCTAGCCACTCCCTACGCCTCCGGAAGTCAGCGCGCCATCCTGGTGGCGCGTTAGGTATAGTCCGGCGGTGGCAACCTCAGAACAGATCCGCCTGCTGCTGGTCGAGGACGTCGCCCAAGTCTCCCAATACGTGCGGAATCTGCTGCAACGACAGAAGCAGGTCCAGTTGCTCGACACCGTCACGGACGGGCAGGTCGTGCTGGACCGCATCCGTGAGCTGCGCCCTGATGCGCTCATGGTGGACGCCCTCCTGCAGGGCAAGCTGAACGGCCTGGAGGTGGCCGAGCACGTCCGTCATGCCGGGCTGCGCATCCCGATCATCATCGTCACGGTGCCGCAGAAGCCCCTCAAGATCGGGGAGGGCATGGGCATCGTGGAGGTGCTCTCGATGCCTTTCACGGGGTTCGAGCTCATCAACGCGCTGACCGGATCCAACGCCCGCTACCGCGCCTCAGCCCCCTCGGCCATGTCTCGCTCGTTCGTGGTCTACTCCGGCAAGGGGGGCGTGGGTCGCACCACCATCGCCTACAACATGGCCGTCTCGCTGGGGCAGATGCCCGGCGTGCGCGTGGTCCTCATCGACGGTGACCTGCAGTTCAGTGACCTGCGTGGCCTGCTGCGCGTGCCGGACTCGGCACCATCGCTGCTGCAGCTGCCCACCGATCGCATCGCGGAGAGCGACCTGGCCTCCGTGCTCTGGCGGGACCCCTCCGGGGTGGACCTGCTCCTGGCGCCGCCGCGGGTGGAAGCCGGCGACATGGTCCTGGCGCGCGACGTCGAGAAGACCATCTCGCTGCTGCGCCGCATCTACAACGTCATCGTCGTCGACGCTCCGGCCAGCATCGACGACACCACGATGGCCTACCTCGAGGATGCTGACGGCATCCTGACCGTGGTGACGCCGGACCGCCAGGCCGTGCGCGCGGCCCGCCTGGCCGGCCAGGCCTTCGTGGCCCGGGGCATCTCCCCGCACAAGATGCTGCTGGTGATGAACCGGGCCGGTACCCCCGGGCTGAGTCCCGAGCAGGCGGCTGCGGAGCTCGGCCGACTGCCCGACATCGCCATCCCGGACGACCAGCCGGCCGTCAAGTCCAGCACGGCGGAAGGGCTGCCCTGCGTCCTCGCCCAGCCGCGCTCGCCGGCCAGCCAGGCCATCGTGAGCCTCGCCCAGCGGCTCATGGGACCCACCCAGGCAGGCACCTCACAGGCTCCCAGGACGCTGGCCCAGGTCCCGGCCTGACCGGGATGGCCGACCCGCGACCCATCGGCTTCTTCGACTCCGGGGTGGGCGGGCTGACCGTCCTCGTGGAGGTCATGCGCAGGCTCCCCGGCGAGGACACCGTCTACGTCGGCGACAACGCTCGCACGCCGTACGGGCCACGCCCGGACGAGGAGGTCATCCGCTTCAGCACGGAATGCCTGGATGCCCTGGCCGACCGCGACGTCAAGGCCATCGTCGTGGCCTGCAACACATCCACCGCCATCGCCCTGCCGCACCTGCGCCGTCGCTATGCCCTGCCCATCCTGGGCGTCGTGCGGCCGGGTGCCATGGCGGCGGTGCTGGCCACGCGGACGCGGGCGGTGGGCGTCATCGCCACGCAGGCTACGGTCCGTTCGCGCGCCTACTTCACGGCCATCAAGGAGGAGGACCCCTTCGTCGAGGTCTACGAGCATGCCACCCCGGAGCTCGTGCCACTGGTGGAGGCCGGCCAGCTCACGGGAGCGAGTGTGGCGGCCGCCGTACGCCGCGCCCTGGATCCGCTGCTGGGCGCTGCTGCGGCCGGCAGCACGCGCGGTGACCCGGACTCCTCTTTCCTCTTCCCGCTTCCCCGCGGCGCCCGCATCGACACGCTGCTGCTGGGCTGTACCCACTACCCCCTCCTGGGTGGCGTGATCCATGCGGTCGTCGGGGACGCCGTGGCCGTCGTGGATTCGGCCACGGCCACGGCCGGTGCCCTGGCCAGCCTGCTCGAGATCCATTCCCTGGCCGCGCCCGAAGGCGCGGTCGGCCGTCACCTGCTCCTCACCACCGGCGACGTGACCGCCTTCCGTCGCACGGCTGGGCTCCTCTTCGCCGATGACCTCGGGCCGGTGGAGCGCCTGGACCTGGCCGCCCCGAGCAGTGCCTCCTCCACGGCGCCGGGCGCGGCCGTGGCCGGCTGATGCGAACGCCGTGACCTCCAGCGGCTCCCTCGAGCGACGACTGGCCAGCGGCACGCTGCGCCTCGGGCTCCTGCTCGGCGTGGGCGTGGCTGCACGCGCCGCCGCCCACCGATTCGCCGCCCGCGATCTGCCCGGCCTGGTCGATTGGGAGCAGGCCGGGCGAATCGCCGAACGACGCCTGTCCGCCGCACCAGGCCGTCTGACCGCCTCGCAGCTGCGCGCCATCCGGCCGGCCTACGTTCGCCACATGGCCCGCGTCGTGCCACTCCTCGAGGCGCGTCTCGGGGCCCCGCTGCCGGGTGTCGTGGATCGCCATGCGGTCGCCAGCCGAAGCGAATGGGCGGCCACCAACCTGGAGACCCTCCGCTCGCTCATCGACCACCTGGGGCCGCTGCTCATGCCGCGCATCGCGCGTGACAGTCTCCCGGCCAGCCTGATCGCGACGGCCGACCGGGCCCTGATGACACGCCAGGTGGGGTTCCTGCTGGGCTACCTGGGCACCCGTATCCTCGGCCAGTACGATGCCGCGCTGCTGTCCGCGGCGGCGGAGCCGGGCCGCCTGCTCTTCGTCGAGGAGAACATCCGAGCGACTGCGCGCGCCATCGACGTGCCGCTTGACAGCTTCCGACTCTGGGTCTGCCTCCACGAGGCGACCCATGCCTTCGAGATGGAGGCCCACCCGTGGCTGCGCCCGTACCTGCGGGAACGGCTGGAGCGGCAGGTGGCTCTCCTGGCCGAAGAGACGCAACGCCTGCAACGGCGGGGCCTCGGACACCTGCTCGGGCAGCTGCGTCGCGCGGTCCAGGAGCGCTCGTGGCAGGGCTTCCTCGATCCTGGGGCACGCGCCGGCCTGCGTGAGGCCCAGGCCGTCATGAGCCTCATGGAGGGCTTCAGCGACTGGGTCATGGATGACGTCGGGGCGCAGCTCATCCCGGACGTGGCCTCCATCCGGCGTCGCTTCGAGGAGCGACGTGGGCAGCGCCGGGGCGCAGTGGACCGCCTGGTGGCGCGGCTCACGGGCATGGACCTCAAGCTCGAGCAGTACCGCCGCGGCGAGCATTTCGTCTCCGGGGTCCACGCCCTCGGCGGTGAGACAGCCATCGGGCATCTCTGGGACGGACCTGAGACACTGCCCACGGATCGGGAGCTGGACGATCCGGCGGCCTGGCTGCGACGAGTGCTGCCGGAAGGCGGCGAAGGACGGGGGAGGACATGACCGGGGCGACGGAGAAGGGGCACACGCCGATGGCGATCGCACTCACCCCCATCCTGTCGGCGCGCTACCGCGAGGAACACCTGTCCCGGATCCGCGCGGCCGCCCCGGGCTCCCGGCTGGTCGGCGTGTCCCTGGATGGCCTTGCGGACGGGCCGCTCGACGACGTGGAGGTCCTGCTGCGCGGTCCCATGCCGGCGGCCACCTTCGATCGCCTCCTGGCTCGCTGCCCGCGACTCACCTGGGTGCACTCGGCCACGGCCGGCGTGGAGCGACTGCTGACCCCGGACGCGGCCGGTCGGCACCTCACCATCAGCAACGCCCGGGGCGTCTTCAGCGAACCCATCGCCGAGTACACCCTGATGATGATCCTGGCCGTCGTGCGTCGGCTGCCGGAGCTGCTGGAGCTTCAGCGCGAGCACACCTGGCAGCCCCTGCCGGCCCGCGAGCTGCGGCAGGTCACCATCGGCATCGTCGGCCTCGGCTCCATCGGCCGGGCCGTCGCCCGCCTGGCCCTGGCCTTCGGCGCACGGGTCGTGGCCAGCCGTCGCGATCCCGACCGCCAGGATGTGGGCGAGCCCATCCCGCCTGGCATCGCTCGTATCCTCTCCCACGAGCAGCTGCCAGAGCTCCTGGCGGAGTCCGACTTCGTGGTCCTGGCGCTGCCCCTGACCACGGGCACGGAGCGACTCTTCGACACCACCAGGCTGGCGCAGATGAAGCGCGGCGCCTGGCTGGTGAACGTCGCTCGCGGCAGCCTCGTCGAGCAGGGCGCCCTCGTTCGGGCGCTCCGCAGTGGACGTCTCGGCGGCGCCATCTTCGACACCCTCTGGGAGGAGCCGCTGGCCCCCGATTCGCCGCTCTGGGAGACCCCCGGGCTGATCGTCACCCCACACACGTCGTGGTCGAGCGGACGCGTGCTGGACCGCAGCATCGAGCTCTTCTGCGAGAACCTGGCTCGCTTCCGTGAAGGCCGCGAGCTCCTCAACGTCGTGGACCCGGAGGTCGGTTACTAGATGCAGATCGCCATCGTCGGGCTGGCCCGCTCAGGCAAGACGACCGTCTTCAACTCGCTGACGCGCGGCACCGCGGAGACCGGCGGCTTCGGCGGCCTGACGGTCAACACGGGCGTCGTCAAGGTGCCAGACGAGCGGCTCACCCGGCTCACCGCGGTCTTCCGGCCCCGCAAGGAGGTCCCCGCGGACGTCACCTACGTGGATCTGCCGGCCCCGGCACTGGCCGTGGCGGGCGCGCCGCACTCGGACATCCCCGCGGACCAGCTGGCTCGCCTGCGCAACGCCGATGCCCTGTTGCACGTCGTGCGTGGCTTCACCGATGACAGCGTGCCGCACCCCCTGCTCAGCCTGGACCCGGCCCGGGACGTCGAGCAGCTGGAGCTGGAGTTCACGCTGGCCGACCTGGGCGTGGTCGAGAAGCGCGTGGAGAAGCTGCGCACGTCCGGCCGCCACGGCACGCCCAGTGAGCGCGAGGCCAACGACCGCGAGCTGGAGGTCCTGGAGCGCATCCTGCCGGCGCTCACGGCGGGCCGCCCCATCCGCGACCTGGAGCTGTCGAGCGACGACGAGCATCGCATCCGCGGCTTCCGATTCCTGACGGAGAAGCCCGTGCTCGTCCTGCTCAACATCGACGAGGCCGACCTGGCGCGGGCCGACAGCCTGGCAGAGGACCTGCGCGCGGGCCTCGCTCACGCGCACACGGACGTCGTGCCCCTCTCCGCCCGTATCGAGATGGAGATCGGTCAGCTCGACGACGAGGAAGCCCAGGTCTTCCGCGACGACCTCGGCCTGGAGGGTTCCAGCCTGGAGCGGGTCATCCGTGCCAGCCACGCACTGCTCGGGCTCATCGACTTCTTCACGGCGGGGCCGGATGAGACCCGCGCCTGGACCGTGCAGCGCGGCGCCTCGGCCGTGGATGCCGCCGGCGCCATCCACTCGGACCTGGCACGCGGCTTCATCCGCGCGGAGGTCATCGGCTGGCAGGAGCTCCTGGAGTTGGGTTCCATCGCCGAGGCCAAGCGCCACGGCAAGGTCCGTTCGGAGGGGCGCACGTACCAGGTCCAGGACGGCGACGTCATCGAGATCCTCTTCAACGTCTGACGTCCGTCGGCCCCGACCGCGGCGCAGCGGCACGGGCAGGCAGGCAGCATCAGTCTTCCCGGTCGTCACCCCAGGCAGCGTCGTCGGGCTCCACGTCCACGAGCATGGTGCGGTAGTCGCCGGCCGCGCTGGGCCGTGCGGCAGCGTCGATCTCCGCCACGAACGTGTCGTCCTCGATGGCAGAGACGTTGACGGCCACCCGCAGCTGCGAGTCGTCGATGACGAGGAAGCCCACCTGCTCTGCCAGGTCGGCGGCGATGGCCTCGATCAGGGAGGCCTCGACGAAACGGTCCATGACGCGGCGCCGTGATGCCAGCACCTGCTCCAGGAACTCCGCCTCGTCGTACTCCACCTCGTGTGCGAGGAGGATGTTCGCGAAGACGTCCGAGTCGCTCTCATGCAGCTCGTAGAAGTAGAGGGGGACGTCACCGTCGCGCAGGGCCACGGGCGCGAGTATAGGCTTCCGAGGTGCGCCCGCCTCGGGGACGGCAGGCCCACCGTGGACGTCCGACCGGTGGGGACGTCCGGGAGCAGGCACCGGCACGAGGGAGGCGCCATGGGCTGCCCGGACGTCGTCATCGTCGGCGCCGCCACGCGAGACCTCACCGACGAGTCCTCGCGGGGCTGGCTGCTGGGCGGCGGCGTGACCTACGGCGCCCTGGCCCTGGCCAGGTTGGGGATCCGAACGGGAGTCCTGCTCGGCCTGGACGCGCACGCCCGCAGCGCTCCGGAGCTCGATCTCATCCGCGACGCAGGAGCCGAGATCGTCGAGGTGCCGCTGGCGGTGGGCCCCGTCTTCCGCAACACGGAGACGCTGGCGGGCCGGTTGCAGACCTGCGAAGGTCCCAGCGACCCGGTGCCCGTCGCGGCCCTGCCCGATGGCTGGCGCGACGCTGCCATGTGGGTGCTGGCGCCAGTGGCCGACGAGATCCCCGAGGAGTGGGCCCGCGTGCCCCCGCGAGAGGCCGGCGTGGCCTTCGCCTGGCAGGGCATCCTGCGGCATCTCGACCCCGGTGCCCGGGTTCGACCCAGAGACCCCGGGCCTTCGCCGCTGGTGCGGCGGGCCGACATCCTGGCCGTGAGTCGCCACGACATCCCGGACGACCTGCCGCTGCGCAGCATCGGCCAGTGGCTGCCGCCGAACGCGGAACTGCTCCTCACGGCCGGGCTCCTTGGCGGCGTCCTGGTCCGCTTCGCTGGCCACCGCGTCGTCTCGATGCGCATCTATCCGAGCGTGCCCTCGACCAGGGAGATCGACGCCACCGGCGCGGGCGACACGATGCTGGCTGGTGTGGTGGCGGCGCGAGTGGCCGCCGGTCGTTCAGCATGCCACCGCGGTCGTGACCTCCGCCTGGGTGCCGTCGCCGGCAGCGTGCTCGTGGAGGGCCCGGGCATGGACTCCGTGCCCACGCTGCGCCAGGTCCGCGATCGCCTGGCCCAGCCGCCGGGCTGAGCCGCTCCACGGCCGCCGGGCTGCCCGGCAATGACGTCCGGCTTCGATCGCCCGCCACCGACGCAGTCCCGGGCCGGCCCGCTGGCCTCCGCGACAGCGGGACGCCCGGACCGTGACGGTCCGGGCGTCCCTTCCGATATCACGCCCGGTCTGGCCGGGCGAGCTGCCTACCCGGCAGCGTTCTCCGCGGTGATGAGCTCGACGCCGGTGTCGATGGTCGGCTCGAGCGTCTCGCCGTTGATGAGCTTGATGAGGCTCTCGACGCCGAAGTAACCCATGTTGAACGGGTTCTGGGCGATGGTGGCCTCCATGTCACCGGCCACGATGGCCTCGCGGGCATCCGGGTTGGCGTCATAGCCGACGACCGTGACCTGCTCCAGCAGGCCCGCGGTGCGCAGCGCCTCGACGGCACCGAGGGCCATCTCGTCGTTGCTACCGAATAGGCCGGCCAGGTCAGGATGCTGCGTGATGATGTCCTCGGTGGCCGACAGGCCTTCGGCGCGCTGCCAGTTGGCCGGGACCTCCATGACGAGGTCCAGGCCACAGGCCTCGACAGCCTGCTTCGAACCGTCGGCGCGGGCCATGCCCGTCGTGGTCGTGATGAGGCCCTGGAGGATGGCGACCTTGCTGCCTGCCGGCAGGTTGTCGCAGAGGTACTGGCCGGCGAGGGCAGCGCCGACGGCGTTGTCCGTGCCGATGTAGGTGACGCCTTCGTTGTCACCGCCCGAGTCGATCCAGACGACCTTGACGCCGGCGTCCATGGCGGCCTGGATGGCCGGGTGGAGCGCCACAGCGTCGGTCACGGCGATGGCCATGCCTGCGGCGCCCTGGGCCGCGTTGTCCTCGATGAGGGCGATCTGGCCGGGGATGTCGGATTCCGACGGCGGAGCAACGACCTGGACGTCCACGCCATAGTCGACGCCGGCCTGCACAGCCCCCTCTTCGACAATGGCCCAGAAGGGGTTCCCCGCCGAGGGTCCCTTCATGTTGACGAAGAGCTTGGCGCCTGCAGCGGCACCCGGATCCTTGGCCGCATCCTGGGCGGCGACGGGCCCGACCACGGCCAGGGCCAAGAGCGCGGCCCCGCCGACCGCGATGAAGCGTGATGCCTTCATGAGTCCTCCTCTATTGAGACCTCCAGCGAGCGCCGAAGCCCGGTCTGCTCGCTACCTGAATGATGGCCCCACTTGGTCGGCTCTGCCACCCCCTTCTTCGCCTTCGATGATCACCCCCGCGATCCGTGACGGGTCTCGTGTGGCCCGACGTGGCGGCTGGGCCCGATCACGATGTGGCGGCCAGGCGACGGCGGAACACGTCGAAGGCCACCACGGCGATGATGACGACGCCGATGAGCACCTGCTGCCAGAAGACCTGCACGTTGGAGAGGTTGAGCAGGTTGCGCAGCATGCCGATGACGAGGACACCTGCGAAGACACCCAGCACGGTGCCGCGACCGCCGAAGAAGCTGGCGCCGCCGATGATGACCGCGGAGATGGCCACCAGCTCATCGCCCTCGCCGGCATTGGGAAAGCCCGAGTTGGTACGTCCAGCCAGCAGCAGCCCTGCGAAGCCCGCCATGAAGCCGCACAGGGCGTAGGCGGTGACGAGCGTGCGATCCACGTTGATGCCGGAGACACGCGCCGCCTGCGGATTTCCCCCGAGGGCGAAGATGTGCCGTCCCGTGCGCATGTGCTGCAGGAAGAACCAGGCGATGGCGAACGTGATGACGACGATGACGAGGCTGACCGGGACGTGGAGGCCCAGGACGTCGAGGTTCCCCGAGCCCAGCCAGCTCACCTCCGGCGGCATGCCGGTGATGGGCCGCCCGCCGGAGATGAGGTACGTCGCCCCGCGGGCCACGAACATCATGCCCAGGGTCATGATGAAGGGGTGGGGCATGTGCAGCCTCGTGAGTCCCAGCCCGTTCACCGTCCCGACCAGCAGACCGGCGATCAGCGGAACGAGCATGACGATCGGCCAGGCTGCCCCTCCATCGGCCATGATGGCGGCGCACATCATCGACAAGGCCAGGACGGAGCCGATCGAGAGGTCGATCCCAGCCGTGACGATGACGATGAACTGGCCCAACGCCAGCAACTGGTAGAAGGCCGTCTGGCGGAAGATGTTGAAGATGTTCCTCTCGCTCAGGAAGACATCTGGTTGAGCAAGCCAGGAGAGGACCGCCATGATGGCCACCATCAGCAGCACGCCCCAGCGGTCGAACCAGCCCATGACGCGGATGACCCGTGGCGATCGGGCGCCGGCGTCTCCGAGGTCCGATCCAGCCCCCGCGCTCAGCGTGTCGGTCATGCCCTCATCCCTCAGTTGAGATCCAGGTCAGCCGGCACGTCCGAGCCGCTCTTGTTGCCCATGATCCAGCCGATGACCTCGTTGCGGTCGATCTGCGACAGCGGCGCGTCCGCGAAGTTGCGGCCATGGAAGAGGGCCATGACGCGGTCGCAGACATAGAAGATGTCATCGAGGCGGTGGCTGATGAAGATGACACTGATGCCGTGCATGCGCAGATCCCTGACGAGGTCGAGGACCTTGCGCACTTCGCGCACGGCAAGGGCCGCGGTGGGCTCGTCCATGATGACGACCTTGGCTTCGAACGCCGTGGCGCGGGCGATGGCGACGGCCTGGCGCTGTCCACCCGAGAGCTGTTCGACGCGCTGAGCCACGCTCTTGACCTCGATGTGGAGGTTGTCGAGATGCTCCATGGCGCGTGCCTGGTTGGCCTTGTGGTCGACGATCCTGAAGGGTCCCAGCTGACGGCGGCGGACCCGCAGCGACGGACCATAGGCCCGCGTCAGCTCACGGCCCAGGAAGATGTTCTCGTCGATGCGCAGGTTCCCGGCCAGGGCCAGGTCCTGGTAGACCATCTCGATGCCCAGCGCGCGGGCGTCGGCGGGGCTCGAGAGGCGGACCGCCCGTCCCTCCACGAGGATCTCGCCCGAACTGGGCGGATGGAGGCCTGAGAGACACTTCATGAGCGTGGACTTGCCGGCCCCGTTGTCGCCCACGACACCCAGGACCTCACCCGGGTAGAGCTCCAGGCTGACGTCGCTGAGCGCCACGACCTGCCCGAACCGCTTCGAGATGCCGCGCGCCTCGATGACTGGCGTGTCGGCTGCGAGCGGCACCATCGCGGTCCGGCGCGGGTGCCGACGTCACGCGGCGATCTCCGCCAGGTGGACCGGACGGTGCTCCCGCACGGATGCCGAGAGGGCTTCCGCGATGCGCAGGGCCTCCACGCCGTCCCTGGCCGTGCACGGGCTGGGACGCTCTCCGCGGGCCACCTCGAGGAAGGCCACCAGCTCGTCGTGGTAGGCGTCATCCCAGCGGTCCAGGAAGATGTGCCAGGGGGGGCCCGCCGGGGCCGGCACGCCGGGCTCCACCGAGCGCATCGGCATGCGCGGGCCGAGCCCGACGGCCACGCTGTCTCGCGAGCCGAAGACCTCCGTGCGCACGTCGTGGCCGAGCGGGTCGTGGCGCGCCCAGCTGAGCGCCACGGGCGTGCCGTCGTCGAGGCGCATGACCGCCACCGCGTTGGCGATGTCGTCGTACTTGGCATACAGCGGGAAGCCCCTGGCCGAACCCATGACGAAGACCTCGTCGACCTCACGGCCGGAAACGAAGCGCAGGATGTCCAGGTCGTGGATCGACAGGTCCCGGAACATGCCGCCGGAGGATGCGATGAACTCCTCCGAGGCCGGCTCAGGATCATGGCTGCGCAGGGACAGCAGATGGATATCGCCCAGGGCGCCGGACTCGACGAGTCGTCGAGCCTCCACATAGGCCGGGTCGAAGCGGCGCTGGAAGCCCAGCTGGAAGGTCGCACCGGCAGCTTCGACCTCGCGGCGCACGGCGATGGATTCCACCAGGCTGGCGGCCAGCGGTTTCTCGCAGAAGGTCGGCAGGCCGCGGGAGATGGCGGCGCGGATGAGGCGCGGATGATCATCCGTCGAGGCGCAGATGATGACGGCGTCGGCACCGGCCAATGCCTCTTCGACGGTCGCCACGGACGTGCCGCCCAGCTCCGCGGCGGCCGCCGCAGCGCGCTCGGGCACGACGTCCATGATGCGGAGCTCCTCGATCGCGCCCGTGGCTAGCAACGTGCGAGCGTGCAGCGGTCCGATGCGACCGGCGCCGAACAGCGCGACCTTCACCTGCTCCACCTCCTCCTGGCCGGCCACAGGGCGGGCCGGCGACCCGCGGGCTGCGCCGGACACGTGTCGTTCCCGAGACCCACAGGATACGGCGGCATTCCGCCCCGATGCAGCCCGTTCCGGCACGACGCGCCCGAGGGGCGCCGGTATCAGCTTGGTGTCCGGGGCTCCGGGGGCGCGCGCGGTGGACGTGCGGATGACGAGATCGACGGGCAGGCGAACGGTGCGGCCGGGCGTGCCGCCCACCTGTCCGGCGGTGGCCTCCCGGCCACCCTCGATGCGCTGCAGCAGACTGGCCACGGCCCAATGGCCCATCTCGTCGGTGGCCTGGCGAACCGTGGTCAAGGGCGGGTCCACGTAGGCCGCCAGGTCGACGTCGTCGAAGCCGACGATGCTGACCTCCCCGGGCACGGCGAGTCCCAGGCTGCGCACCCCCCGGATGGCGCCGATGGCCGTCAGGTCGTTCGAGCAGAGGACGCCTGTGATGGCCGGCGTTCCGCCCAGCGCCATGACGACCGCCAGCGCCCCACCTTCGACGCTGGCGGCCGCGGGCACGACCACGAGGGCGCCGCGGGGCAGGCCGTGCTCCCGGAGCGCCGCACGCACGCCCGCCAGGCGCTCCCGAACAGCCCAGTCATCGCTCGAGGGTGCCGCGAGGTAGGCCAGTCGACGGTGGCCCAGGGCAAGCAGGTGCCCGGCCGCCAGGCGCCCGCCCGCAGCGTTGTCCGAGGTCACGGCCGGTACGGCGGCGATGCTCGATTCGCTGTTGACGATGACGACCGGGCAGGGCACCTCGCGGATGCGCACCTGGTGACGCCGCGTCAGCGTGGTGCTCGCGATGATGAGGCCGTCGACCTCGCGCTCGGCCAGCACGTCGAGCGATTCGATCTCACGCTCTGGGTCGCGTCGACCGTCGGCCAGGAGGACGGAGTAGCCGCGCTCCCGCGCGGCGTCCTCGACCGCGCTCACCAGCTGCGGGAAGTAGGGGTTCTCGATGTCGGTGACGATGAGGCCGATGGTGCTGGTCGCGCGCAAGCGCAGCGAGCGTGCCACCCCCGAGGGTCGATAGTGGAGCGCCCGGGCAGCCTCCTCGACCTTCTGGCGCGTGGCTGGCTCCACGTGCGCGTGGCCGCGCAGGGCTCGGCTGACGGTGGCGATGGAAACGCCGGCCCGGGCCGCCACCTCTCGCACCGTGGCGGGGCGCGTGGTCGTCATCGCGGCCGGGGCGGTGCAGCTGGAGCGGAGGGCGGGGACGCGTTCGTGACGCCGTATCATGCGGAGGCCGCGCAAGGAGCGTCAAGTCGGGGCCGCCGGAGGGCCCAGGCGCCGCTGCCGGCCCGACGCACGGGAGAGGCCAGACCATGCCCACCACCGACAGCGCTGACCTGTATCGGCGGGCGCGGCCGCCGGACCCGCGGACGGGCCTGGTGCACGATATCCGGCCCGAGGACGCTGGCTGGCGCTTCGTGGGCTTCTCCGAGCACCGACTCTCGCCCGGCGCCCGCCTCGTGCAGCCGGCCGATGGGCAGGAGCGCGCGGTCATCGTGCTGGAGGGTCACGCCGATGTCGACGCTGGCGGCCAGCACTACCCGGCGCTGGGCAGTCGCAGCCACGTCTTCGAGGGCCCGCCACCGCCCGTGGTGCTGGTCGCCCCGGGCACGCCGGTGGGCATCCAGGCGGTGACGGCGGCGACCATCATCGTGGCCGATGCCCCCGCTGCCGGCGACGGGCATGCCCGGCTCATCGAGCCCTCCGACATCCTCGTCGAGACGCGCGGCCACGGCAGCACCGAGCGCCGCATCCACCACCTGCTGCCCCCGACCGCCCCGGCCGGCCGGCTCATCCTCTTCGAGGTCTTCACCCCCGGCGGCAACTGGTCGAGCTACCCGCCGCACAAGCACGACACGGAGGATCCGCCCCGCGAGGCGTACCTCGAGGAGCTCTACTACTACCGCTTCGCGCGCCCCGAAGGCTGGGCCTTCGCGCGGGTCTACACGCCCGACCGCTCACTGGACGCCGCCTTCACGCCGGGCGACGGCGACGTCGTGCTCGTGCCGCGTGGCTACCACCCCGTGGCGGCCCCCGCGGGCTACGATGCCTACTACCTCAACGTGATGGCCGGCCCCCATCGGGCATGGCATTTCACCCTCGACAGCGACCATAGCTGGCTGATGGACTGGGACCCGACACGACCCCGTTAGCCCATGACAAGGAGTGCTCCATGGCGACCGACGTAGCCATCCAGACGGCCACACCGCTTCTCCAGACCGCGACCCTGTTCCCCACGGACTACTGGAACGACTCCTGCAACGCGGCCGAGCTGGCCTACGCCATCGAGAACGGGGCCGTGGGCGCTACCACGAACCCCACCATCGTCGGCACGGTCATGAAGCAGGAGTTCGGGACGTGGGCACCGCGCGTGCGTGCCATCGCCGCCGAGCATCCCGACTGGACCGACCAGCAGATCACGTGGCAGATCATCGAGGAGATGGCCATCCGCGGCTGGGGGATGCTGGAGCCCATCTACCAGGAGCATCACGGCCAGAAGGGCCGGCTCTCCATCCAGATCGACCCCACGCTGAACCGGTCCGCCGAGCGCATGCTCGAGCAGGCGCGTCACTTCCACACGCTGGCACCCAACGTCCAGATCAAGTTCCCGGCTACGGCGGCGGGACTGGCGGCCATCGAGCAGGCCACGTATGAGGGCATGACCATCAACGCCACCGTGTCCTTCACGGTCTCCCAGGCGCTGGCGGTGGGTGCGGCCGTGGAGCGCGCCCTGGCGCGTCGCGAGGCCGAGGGCCACGACACCTCGTGGATGGCGCCGACCTGCACGATCATGATCGGACGGACCGACGACTGGGTCAAGAAGTCATGCGAGCGTGACGGCATCATCATCGACCCGGCCGCCGGCGACTGGGCCGGCATCGCGGTCTTCAAGCGTGCAGCCTCCATCTTCAAGGAGCGCGGCTATCGCTCGCGCCTGCTGGCCGCCGCCTACCGCCACCACCTGCACTGGTCGCAGCTCATCGGCGGTGAGGTCTCCATGACCATCCCGCCCAACTGGCAGCGGCTCTTCAACGCCTCCGCGGTCGAGGTCCGCGACCGCTGGCAGGAGCCCGTTCCCGCGGCCTACGTGGAGGAGCTCCAGGCGCGCGTGCCGGAGTTCGTGCGCGCGTACGAGCCCGATGCGCTGAGCGTGCCCGAGTTCGACTCGTACGGGGCCACCATGCGGACGCTGCGATCCTTCGTGCAGTCCTACTGGGAGCTGGTGAGCGTCATCGACGACCTGCTCGTCCCGAACCCGGACGTCAAGGCCTGAGAGCGGCTGGCACCAGTCGCCAGAGGAGGGGAGGCCCCATGCCACGCACCACCGTCGCCCAGGCCGTGGTGGCCTGGCTGGCCAACCAGTCGGTCGAACGGGACGGCCACCAGCAGCGGTTCTTCGAGGGTGTCTTCGGCATCTTCGGCCACGGGATCGTGGCGGGCATGGGCGAGGCCCTCGAGGCCGCCCAGGGCAGCGTGCGCTATTACCAGACGCGCAACGAGCAGGCCATGGTCCACACGGCCGCGGCCTTCGCCAAGCAGAGCCGACGGTTGCGCACCTTCGCCTGCACGACGTCGATCGGGCCCGGCGCCACCAACCTCGTGACCGGTGCCGCCAACGCCACCGTCAACCGCCTGCCCGTGCTGCTCCTGCCGGGCGACCGCTTCGCCACGCGACGCGTCCGCCCAGTGCTCCAGCAGCTGGAGCGCCCGGAGGCCGGCGACCTCTCGGTCAATGACGCCCTGCGCCCGGTCTCGCGCTACTTCGACCGCATCGAGCGGCCGGAGATGCTCATCGACGCCCTGCCCGCGGCGATGCGCGTGCTGACCTCGCCAGCGGAGACCGGGGCCGTCACCCTGGCGCTCCCCCAGGACGTGCAGGCGGAGGCCTGGGACTGGCCGGAGGAGCTGCTCGCACCGCGCACCTGGGTCATCGCTCGGCCGCGCCCGGACAGCACCCTGCTCGAGCGTGCCGTCGAACGCATCATGGCCGCACAGCGGCCCATGATCGTGGCCGGCGGTGGCGTCATCTACAGCGACGCCAGTGGGGCCCTGGGCGATCTCGCGCTGCGCTTCGGCATCCCCGTGGCGGAGACGCAGGCGGGCAAGGGGGCCCTGCCCTGGGACCATCCGCTGCAGCTCGGCGCCATCGGCTCGGCCGGCGGCTTCGCCGCCAACCGCCTGGCGCGAGAGGCGGACCTCGTCATCGCCATCGGCACCCGCCTCTCCGACTTCCCGACCATGAGCTGGTCCTCGTGGCAGGACCCCAACGTCGGATTCATCGCCATCAATGTGGCCGAGCTCGACGCCGCCAAGGCTGCCGCGCTGCCGCTCCTGGGCGATGCCCGGGTGACGCTCGAGGAGCTGCAGGCGCAGCTCGAAGCGCGCGGCTGGAGCGGCGCCTCGCCGGAGCGACGCACCGCCATCGACGCGATGCGCCAGGCGTGGGATGCCGAGGTCGACCGGGTGCGTCACCTCGCGGCGCCACTCCACGTCTCCCAACCCGAGGTCATCCGCCTCGTCAACGAGGCGGTCGGTGATGACGGGGTGCTCGTCTGCGCTGCCGGCGGACTGCCCGGTGACCTCAACAAGATCTGGCGTGCCAGCGGGCCGGACACCTACCACATGGAATACGGCTACTCGACCATGGGCTACGAGATCGCCGGCGGCCTCGGCGTGGCCCTCGCCGAGCCCGGACGGCGCACCGTCGTCATGGTCGGTGACGGCTCCTACCTGATGCTTGCCAACGAGATCCTGACCGCCGTGCAGGAGCGCGTGGCGATGACCATCGTGATCCTCGACAACCACGGCTACCGCTGTATCCGCAACCTCTCGGCGGCCTGCGGGGGCGACAACGCCTTCAATGACTTCCGCTACCGCGACCCGGCCAGCGGCACATTCACCGGAGAGGTGCTGCCCATCGACTTCGCCGCCAATGCCGCCAGCCTGGGCGCCCGCGTCCTGCGTGCGGACAGCCCGGCGGAGCTGCAGGCGGCGCTGGCGCAGGCGGCCGAGGTCACTGACGGCCCGGTGGCCATCGTCGTCGAGGTGGAGCCGGAGCCCTCCGTGCCGGACTACGAATCCTGGTGGGATGTGCCGGTGGCCGAGGTATCCGGCTCAGAGCGTGTGCGAGCGGCGCGCGAGCGCTACGAGGCGGACCTCGCCCGGGAGCGATCCTTCGTCTAGCCAGCGGCGCGTGACACGGCTGCGCAAGGGACCGCAAGAGAAGGAGGAGGATGCAGGTGCAGGCAGGCGTGAACGGTTCAGGCGGCGTCAGCGTGGCAGCCGCACCGGTCTCCTGGGGGGTCTTCGAGAAGACCGAGGGTGACCCCCTGCAGCTCCAGCCGGAGCAGATGCTCGACCAGATGCAGGCCGCCGGCTATGCGGGCACGGAGCTCGGGCCTCCCGGCTACTTCGGTGACGCTGAGCGACTGCGTGAGCGCCTCGGCGCGCGTGGCCTGTCGCTCGTGGGCGCGTTCCTGCCGCAGCGCTTCAGCCGCGCCGAGCACGCGGCCGAGGACCGCGAGTGGATGATCGGCGTGCTGGACCTGCTCGCCGCCGGGCACCCTGACGCGGTCATGCCCAAGGCCGTCCTGGCTGACGCCTCCGTGGAGCCCGAGCGCATGCGCTGGGCAGGCCAGATCCCGGAGCACCCCGAGGCCGCCTTGCCCCGGGAGCGCTTCGGCGTCCTCATCGACAACCTGCACCGCGCCGGTGAGGCAGCCCGGGAACGCGGCTTCGACCCCGTGCTGCATTTCCACGCCGGGAGCTACGTGGAGTCGGCGGCCGAGATCCACGCCGTCTTCGACGCCCTGGATACGTCGCTCGTCGGGATGTGCCTGGACACCGGCCACGCGCTCTTCGGCGGTGCCGATCCCGTGGAGCTGCTGGACGCCTACGGGGACTGCGTCCGTCACGTGCACGTCAAGGACTGCGACCTCGAGCTGCTGCGCGAGGTCGGGCGCTCCGGCGGCGGTCTCATGGAGGCCTGGGACCGCGGCGTCTTCTGCCAGCTCGGCCTCGGCACGGCCGGCCTGGAGGGCTTCCTCGACGCCCTCCGGGAGCGTGCCTGGGAGGGCTGGCTCGTCGTCGAGCAGGACCGCTTCCTGAAGCCCGCCGACACCCCTGAGGCGTTGCTGGCCCTGCACACGGCCAACCGGGCCTGGCTTGCGGAGCGGGGTTTCTAGCCAGGAGCCTCAGCGCGACCTCGCATGGTCACGCCCCGGGCTGACCGGGGCGTGACGTGGTGCGTGGCGTGGGCCGCGGGCCCGGCGTCAGGCCCCCAGGCCGGCCAGGAACTCGGCGGCCACGTCCTCGATGTCCTCCTGGTCGACGGCGACGCGGACGCCGAGGTCAGTGAGGACCTCCGTGGTGATGGCCGCGGAGACGGGGTCGAGGATGGCTGCGATGGCCTCCCTGCCGCCCTCCACCTGGGCCAGGAAGTCGTCCCGCACCAGCGGGACGATGTTCTCCGCCGGCTGGGTGTCCAGGTCGTCCTCCAACGCCACGAAGCCGTTCTGGGCGATCGTGGGCTGGGTCGAGCAGAGCCAGCCGAAGTCGACCGCTCCGCCTGCCAGGGCATCCGCGATCTGCGAGCTGCAGGCCGCAAGGGCCTCCCTCTGGACGGTCGCGATGTCGATGCCGTACCGGGCCAGGGCGCCGGCGCAGAGCGGCCGCGTCTCGCATTCCGGTGGCAGGCCGAAGATGAGCTGGTCGGCCACGGCAGCCACATCGCTCAGCTTGGCCAGGCCCAGCTCGGCAGCCGTATCAGCACGCACCACGGCGGCGTTGCCGTCCTCGCCCGGGGTCATGCCCAGCACCGTGGCGGGGATGCCCAGCAGGACGAAGGCCGCCTGGAGGTTGGCGAGGTTGGTCGCGCCATCGCCGGTCACCGCGAGGGCCGCGAGACCCGGGTCCTCGGAGCCCAGCACGTAGTGGCCAAGGCCAGAGCCCACGTACTCGGGCACGAGGTCCACGAGGCCCTCCTCGAAGGCAGGGGCGCGCGAGTCCCGGGTGCCCAGCCCGAGCTGTCGGTCCACGCTGAAACCGGCGCCCTCCAGCGCCTGGGCGTAGATCTCCGCGAGGAGTCGCGATTCATAGAAGTCGTCGGAGCCGACGCGAACGGTCGGCTGGTCCTGCGCGGACACGGCGAGGAGTGAGCCGGTCCCGAGCGTGGCGAGCATGGCCAGCACCACGGCACCGAGGGTGAGCCTGCGAGACTGCCGCATGGTTGCCTCCCTGGGCTGCGACCGGCCGCCCGTTTGGCGACCACGGCCGAGCGCGAACCATACCCCGTCCGCGGCCGGTGCGGGTCCGCGGGGCACGCTGGCTCAGGGCCGCCGCAGGGCCGGCGGGCCGACGGCGCCCAGATCGCCGATGACCTCGGGCGCCTGCCCGCCTGCGGCCACGCTGACGCCGCGCGGCGTGACCACGCGCTGCAGGCCGGCCAGCACGAGGTCCGTGCCGATGGCGAGCCCGGCCACGAGGACGACACCCGTGAAGAGCATGCCCTCGTCACGGCGCGCCAGGCCATCGATGATGAAGCGCCCAAGGCCACCACCCGAGAGGATGGCACCCAGCGTCGCGGTCGCGATGACCTGGAGGGTGGCCACGCGCAGCCCGCCGACGATCACGGGCAGGGCCAGCGGCAGCTCCACCTGGCGCAGGACCTGCGGGCCGGTGAGCCCCATGGCGGCGGACGCTCCGACCACGTCGCGGTCCACCTCGCCGATGCCGGTGAAGGTCGACACCAGCATCGGCGGGATCGCCAGCAGCGTCATGGCCACGAAGATGGGCAGGAACGTGAGACCCAGGCGCGGGTCGTAGCCGAGCGGTTCGGCTGCCGCCAGGGCCACCGGGAAGACCATGACCATGACGGCGTAGGAGGGGATGGCGCGACCGATGTTGGCGACATTGGCGCCCAGCAGCCCGAAGCGGCCGGTGTGACCGATGTAGCAGCCCAGGGGCAGGGCCAGCAGGGCCGCGACCAGCACCGCCAGCCCAGCCAGGACGACATGCTCGGCGATGCGCGTCGGGATGCCGGCGACGCCCTGCCAGTGGCTCGCCTCCGCCAGGTAGGCCAACAGGGCCTGCGGCCCGTTCACGGGCTCGCCGCCCGGGCACGCGCCCAGGGTGTCATCAGGCGCTGCAGCCCTATCAGCAGCACGTCCACGACGAACGCCAGCATGACCGAGCCCACTGCGCCCAGGTACACCTTCGTGTCGAAGGAGGTCTCCAGCCCCTCCGTGATGAACTGGCCCAGGCCACCGAAGCGGTCGCCGCCGATGATCGACGCCACCGTGACGAGGCCGATGGTCGTCACGGCAGCCACCCGCACGCCGGCCATGATGAGGGGCACGGCCAGGGGCAGCTGGATGTGCCAGAAGCGGCTCCGACCGCTGTAGCCCATGGCCGCGGCCGCCTCGAGCACCTCCGCTGGCACCGAGCGCAGGCCGGCCACCGCGTTGACGTAGAGGACGAGGAGCGTGTACATGGCCAGCGGGATGACCGCCGTCGCAAGGGACAGGCCGAGGATGGGCCGCAGGACGGCGAAGGCCGCCAGGCTGGGGATCGTGTAGAGCAGGCCGGTGATGGCGGTGACGGGCCCGATCGTCCCCGGCCGTCGCAGCGCCATCACGGCCAGGGCCATGGCGACCAGGAAGCCCACCAGCATGGGGATGACGAGCAGTTGGACGTGCTGCAGCGATCTCTCGGCCACGTCGTCCAGGTGGTCGGCGATCCAGTCCCAGCGGATGTCGATCACGCTTCGACCTCCGCCTCTGCTTCCGGGTGCTCATGCGGCCCGGCAGGGTGGGCCAGCGTCTCGGCGACGGCGTCCGCGATGTCCGCCGGCACCATGCGCGAGCGGTCATCGCGCAGGAAGCCCATCACGGCATCCAATGTCAGCAGGCCCGTGGGCCGCCCCTCGCCATCGGTGACGACGGCGCTGCGGACACCCTCATCCAGCAGCATGGAGATGGCGTCCTTGAGCGTGGTGCGCAGGTCCAGGAGCGGCACCGCGGGTTGGGTATCGACGAGGCCGACCGACCGCAGCGGCGACATGGCGTACGCATCCAGCCAGCCGATGGGGCGTCCCCGCTCGTCCACGAGCAGGACGTCACGCTCGCCCGCGGCTGACGCCCGGGCGCGCACAGCCGCACCCGGCTCGCCGACAGTGGCGCTGAGCGGCTCCCGCAGGTCCACGTCCGCGACGCGGTGCAGCGAGAGGCGCTTGAGGCTGCGGTCCGCACCCACGAAACGCGCCACCTCGTCAGAGGCCGGGGAGGCCAGCAGATCGGATGGTGTGCCCGCCTGCACGATCCGTCCGCCCTGCCCGAGGACGACGACGAGATCGCCCATCTTGACGGCCTCGTCGATGTCATGGGTCACGAACAGGATCGTCTTGGCGAGGCGCTCCTGGAGGCGCAGCAGCTCGTTCTGGAGGCGCTCGCGCACGATCGGATCCACGGCGCCGAAGGGCTCATCCATGAGCAACACCGGCGGGTCAGCGGCCAGCGCACGAGCCACGCCGACGCGCTGGCGCTCGCCGCCGGAGAGCTGGCTGGGGTAGCGCTCCAGATACCGCTCCGGCTCCAGGCCGACCATGGTCAGCAGCTCGTTCGTGCGCTCCGCCTGCCGGCGCGCCGTCCAGCCGAGCAGGCGGGGCACCGTGGCGACGTTCTGGGCGACCGTCTGGTGGGGGAAGAGCCCGCCCTGCTGGATGACGTAGCCGATGCCGCGACGCAGCGCCGTGACGTCCTGGGCGGCGACGTCCCGACCGTCCACGAGGACGCGGCCGGCGGTGGGCTCCACCAGGCGATCGACCATGCGCAGGGTCGTGGTCTTGCCGCACCCCGAGGGTCCCACCAGCACGCAGATGCGACCGGCGGGAACGGTCAGCGTCAGGTCCTCCACGGCACCGGCGTCCGTCGCGCCGCGCGCGACCGCATAGCGCTTGGAGACGTGATCGAACTCGATGCTCACGCCGCCCGAGGCCGCCGGGATCGTGCGCGCCTCACCCATGGTCCGCGACGTTAGCGCATGGGCAGGAACGGGGCACTCGAGCGCCAGTGCGGGGCGACCTCGACGCCCGCGTCGGCGGCGCGCCTGGTGGCCGCCAGGCGGCGGCGCAGGCGTGGCACGCGCCTGGCCAGGTCGCGCTCGACCACGCGGTCCCGGCGACTGAAGAGTCGGGCTCGCTCGGACAGGGCGCGTGCCCGGTCCGTGGCCGCCAGGGCGCCGCGCAGGTCCCGCCCATCGTGCTCACGGTGCTTGGCCACGTGCAGCCAGGCCAGGGCCGCCGCAGGGCCACCCTCCAGGGCGATGGCGTGCCAGGCACCCTCCGCTTCATCCCGGCGACCCAGGCGGGTCAGGATGCGGGCTCGGGCGACGGCCACATCCTCATGCCGGTAGGCATCGCGCACGTCGGTCAGACGCTCGAGAGCGTCCTCGAAGCAGGCCAGCGCCTCCTCGTGGCGACGCCGCCGCGCGTAGGCGATGCCGAGGCCGCCCAGGTCGCCGGGATCGACCCCAAGGGGCGCTCGACGGCCGGTGCTGGCGGGCGCCAGGTCCGCGGCCAGGACGCGCAGCAGGAGGGCCATGGAGACGACGTCCTGCAGGTTGTGCTCCAGGACGTCGAGGAGCAGGCCGCCGTGTCCGGAGCGCAGGTAGTCCAGGTAGCGGGCGGGCACGAGTCCACCGGGCAGGTCGTGGCTGCGACGGACCCCACAGACGCCGGCCTCCACGCTGGCCAGGCGCGCATCGGCCAGGCGGTGCCGCCAGAGCTGTCGAGCCAGCGGCAGCAGGTCCAGGTGCCCGGCCAGCGACGGCGCCGCACGACCGTGCAGCCGGTACCTGGTCACGAGCAGCGGCCAGTCGAAGCTGCGGCCGTTGTAGGTCACCAGACAGGCGCCGGGCGGCACGAGGTCCGCCAGCGCGGCCAGGTAGCCCGCCTCGTCCGACTGCTCCGGCAGCAACAGCTGGCGGGTCACCAGCAGGCCGTCCTCCCAGGTGCCGAGACCGACGATGAAGGGCAGCGTCCCGGCGCCCGTGCCGAGCCCGGTCGTCTCCGTGTCCAGCAGGACCAGGGGCGCGGCCGCTGCCACCGGGTCCGGCAGGAGGCACAGCGAGGCGCGGTCCACCTCCAGGACCTGCCGATGCTCCACCACGACGATGGGACGCTGCCGGGTCACCAGCACCGTGCCGCCGACGTCAGCGGCGAGTCGGGCGGCACGGTCCGACCGTGGCGCATGGGACGCGCGATCGAGGGGTGGATGGATCGACTCGACGGCGTCCTGGCTGCGGGCGGCGCGCAGCCGATCGAGCCGCGAACGGCGGGCCAGCAGCGGAGCACTCTCATCCATGCCGCGGAGGCTGGCCACGGTGCGTGCCAGCTCAGCTGTCACGCCGCTCGCTCGCCACGGCGGCGCTGGTCCGCCGTCCTCGCCGCGGGCTCCGGGTGCTCGGCCAGGAGGGCCAGCAGGCGCGTCGACAGGGCACGTCCGTCGAGGCGACTCTCACCACGTGGTCCCACGCAGGCAGGGCAGCCCACCTCGCAGTCACAGCCCGTGACCAGCTCCAGGGCGCCCGCCACCAGCTCATCGGTCCGCTCGAAGAGGCGAGGGGACAGCCCAACGCCACCCGGTGCCGCCTCCCAGAGGTAGATGAGAGGACGGCCGGCGTGCGGCGACTGCACCTGGGTGACCAGCCCCAGGTCACGAGGGTCCGCCATGAGCAGCACGCTGGCCACCGTCTGCAGGGCCCGTCCGGCACCCACGAGCGCGGCATCCAGCTCGTCCCGCCGCCAGGTGGCCGCCGCCGCGGGGTCCATGGCCAGCCACCAGGCCGTCGTGTGCAGCTCCATCTCCGGGAGGTCGATCTGGCCCCAACCGACGTTCTCGTGGCTGTCCAGCTTGAGCTTCTTGAAGATCGTGGCGATGCTGCTGATCATGACCTCGCCGTGGTGGCGGCTGCCCGCCGCGCGCGGCGCCGCGTCGAACTCCTCGAGCGGCTTGAGGGTCACGGCCAGCTCCGCCTGCGTGTAGTAGTCGGCGTCGACGGGGCGCACCAGGGCCTTGCGTTCGGCCCAGTCGAGGCGGTCCACGTGGTACTGGCGAGAGTCGTGCAGGTAGATGGCCTTCTCATGGACGAGCACTCGCGCCGCGAAGAGATCCACCTCGCCCAGGACGCGCGGGCGCTGCGGCCCGGTGTCGATGATGAGGACGTTCTCCGGCGCCGCCACGCGCAGGTGGATCTCCGAGGCCGGGAAGTTCTCGCTGGCCCAGTACCAGCGCCGGTCGTCCGCCTGGCGCACGTGGCCCTCCTCCGCAAGAAAGGCCAGCAGGTCATCCGCTGCAGCGCTGCCGAATCGCTCGCCCGGTTCGAAGGGCAGCTCGAACGCCGCCGCCCGCAGATGGGCCAGCAGGACGTGGATGTTCTCCGGGTCCAGGCGCGCCTCCTCCGGCGAGGCCTCCACGAGGTAGCGCGGGTGGCCGGCCACGAAGCGGTCCAGGGCGCCTGCACCGGCCACCAGGATGGCCACGCTGGGATCGCCGCGGCGACCGGCTCTGCCCATCTGCTGGCGGGCGGCCGCGATGGTGCCGGGATAGCCGGCCAGGATGGAGACGTCCAGGCGGCCGATGTCGATGCCCAGCTCAAGCGCATTGGTGCTCACGACACCGAGGACGTCGCCGCTGCGCAGGCCCGACTCGATGGCGCGCCGTTCGTTGGGCAGGTAGCCGCTGCGATAGCCGCGCACCCGGCCGATGGGCCCGCGCCCATCCCGCAGTCCCTCGCGGATGGTGCTGAGCAGGAGCTCCACCGCGACCCTGGCACGCCCGAAGACGATGGTCTGCCGGCCAGCCTGCAGGAAGGCCAGCGCGGTCCGGCTGGCAAGGCCGTGGGGACCGGGCCGAACGCCTGTCCGCGGGTCCAGCGGCGGCGGGTCCAGCACCAGCACGTGCCGTTCACCCTGCGGTGCCCCGCTGCGGTCGATGACGTGGAAGGTCCGCCCCGTGAGGGCTTCCGCCAGCTGGCCCGGGTTGGCGATGGTGGCGGAGCAGACGATGATGCGCGGCGTGGATCCGTAATGCGCGCAGACCCGCAGCAGGCGACGCAGCACGTTGGCGACGTGGCTGCCGAAGATGCCCCGGTAGGTGTGCGCCTCGTCGATGACGATGTAGCGCAGCTGCTCGAAGAGCTGGAACCACTTCGTATGGTGCGGCAGGATCGCCGTGCTGAGCATGTCCGGGTTGCTGACCACGACCTGGCCGGCCTCCCGGACCACGGCACGGATGGGCGCCGGCGTATCCCCGTCATAGACGGCTGCTGAGAGGTCCATCTCCGCGAGCCCGGCCAGGTCGCGGAACTCCGCGAGCTGGTCCTGGCTGAGGGCCTTGGTCGGGAACAGGTACAGCGCCCGCGCCGCCGGATCATCGGCGATGGCCTGCAGCACCGGGAGGTGGTAGCAGAGCGACTTGCCGGAAGCCGTGGGGGTCACGACGGCGATGTCCTGCCCGTCGCGCAGGGCCGCCAGCGCCTCCGCCTGGTGCCGGTAGAGAGCCGTGATGCCGCGCCGTGCCAGGCCCTGCACCAGGCGCTCATCGAGCCATGGCGGCAGCGGCACGAGCACGGCCGGCTCAGCGGCCAGCACCTCGTGCGCTACCACGCTGCGGGCCAGGACAGGATCGGCCAGCACGTGCTCGAGGGCCGCCAGCGTCGAGCGGGGCTGATGGATCCGCATCACGCACCTCACAAATAGGACAGACGTTCGATTTGGACGCAGCATAGCAGCCTCGGGTCGGCTTGACAGCGCTTCGGCTGCCTGTCTAGGCTCGGCTCCGATGACCATCTCCGAGGGGCGCCCCTGGCAGCGCTGGGGCGCAGCCGCCATCGTCTTCGGGCTCTTCGTCGTAGGGGCCCTCATCTTCGTCTTCGCCGGCACGCTGACGCGCGCGGGGGAGCTGGAGCGGGAGGCGGAGGTGAAACGGGCCGAGGTCGCCGCTCTGGAGGCGCGCCTGGCCGCGGGTACGGCAGAGCTCGAGTTCATCGAGACGGACGCCTTCGTGCGCCAGCAGGCGCGGGCCAACGCACTACGGTCGCGGCGACGAGACGCCCTTCAGCCTGCCGGCCGATGCGCCGACCCCGCCGCCGTTGCGGCCGCTCGGCAGCGCTGACCGGGATGCCCTCGCCGCCACGCCACTGGAGGCTTGGCTGGCACTGCTCTTCGGTGCCTAGGCCCGCCCGCCCGATGGCTTCGCGGCGGCCGGCCGGCGCGCCGCCAGGTCGAGATAGAGGATGGTCGCCAGGGCCGGCATGAGGGGCCAGAGCAGGAGGCTGACGACCGCGCTCACGACCGCCTGGGCCAGCACCACGTCGATGCCCAGGGTGGCCGCCAGGCCGTCCGCCAAGGGGACCGCGAGCAGCTGCGTCAGAGCCGCGCCACCCAGCATGGTGACGAGCAGGCCGAAGAGCAGGATGGCCAGGATGCGCCAGCTGCTCTCCGCGCTCAGCTCCCAGGAGCGCCGCATGGCCGTGCGCCAGCCAGCACCCTCGGCGACCATCACCGGGTAGGCCACGGCCCAGCGCAGGGTCAGGGCGATGATGGCCACGGCCATCCCGACGAGGACGATGAGGGCCGCGAAGACGCCCGGGCCGCCCTCGGTGAGGGGGCCCGACGACAGTGCCGTGATGGCCAGCCCGGCGGTGGCCATGCCCGCCACGCCGATGGCCACGATGGCGGCCGAGGTCACGAGCATGTAGGCCACCACGCTGGGCGTCCGCCGCAGGGCCGTGGCCAACGCAGCACGCAGGGTGACCGGCCAGCGGCGAACGCCGGACAACAGCGCCGCGGCCACGGCCACGGCGCCGATGCTGCCGATCGCGCCGGCCACGAGGCCGGCCATCAGCGAGCCCAGCACGGCACTCATCAGGCGCTCGGCCTGGGCCGTCGTGATGACCGGCAGCTCGAGGACGCCACCGTCCTCGATCCCGGGGAGGATATCGAGGACCGCCGCATCCACCCGCGTGTTCACCGCCGCGACCAGGAGCGCCGCCGGGCCGGCGAAGAGCAGGGCCAGCACGAGGATGCTGCGCCAGTGCCAGCGCATGGCCGCGATGGTCACGTCGAGGATCATGCCGAGCGGCATCGGCACTCCCCGCCGGGGACGCGACCCGCCGGGCGCTGGTCGAACGTCGGGAGGGCGAGCCTCGCCCCCGTCGAGCGACATGCCGGGCGGGTCAGGCTCGGCCAGAGCGACCGGCCCACCAGCGGATGGCCTGGTAGCCGATGGTGGACACGGCCGCCAGGGCCATGACCGCCAGGGTGAGCAGCAGGTCCAGCGTCATCCGTGCCTGCAGGCGCCAGACACGCCCGCGCGGCGCTGCTGCCTCTCCGGTGGCGACGAGCGTCCGTCGTATCCTGGTCATCTGCCGCGCCTTGCCCGCCATGGCCCCAGTGTGCCACGCGAGCCGGTGCGCGTGGCCTCGGTGGCCACACCCTGGAGCGCAGGCGGCCAGCCGCAGTTTGGTAGCATTGGCTCTCGCAGCCGCGGCAGGGTAGCTCAGCGGCAGAGCAAGCGGCTCATAATCGCTAGGTCACAGGTTCGAATCCTGTCCCTGCTACCAGTCCTCCCGGTCGGCACGCCGGCCGTCGCAGGTCGTCGTCGGCTCCCTCGCTCTGGGGATGACAGCCTCCCTGCCGACGCGTTCGCGGGTCGGCCGGACGCTCCGGCCTATAATCGGCATCCCCGTCCGCTCCTCGCGGAACGGCTGAAGGCTGAAGGCAGGTCTCCTTGAACAGTCGGTTCATGCGCAATGGGCTCGTGACGCTCGTCCTCGTCGTGGGCACGGCTGCGCTGCTCTATCTCTTCCTCTTCAACGACCAGAAGGCCACCACCGTCCCCTATAGCGGCGCGGATGATTCGTTCCTGACGGCTGTCTCCGAGGGGCGCGTGGCCTCCGTCCTCCTGGCTGGCGAGAAGCTGCAGATCACCCTGGATGAAAAGGACGGCAACGGCAACCCCATCGTCGTCGAGTCGTTCGTGCCCAGCCAGTTCACGACCTCGCTGCGCGACGACATGATCGAGGCCTGTGCCTCGGGTACCTGCGGCACGAACGTGCCCACCCTGATGGCCGAGCAGGCCGAGGACGGCAACGCCTTCCTGGGGCTGCTCGTCTCGATGCTCTTCCCCATCCTGCTCATCGGCGTCTTCCTGTGGTTCATGTTCCGCCAGGCGCAGGGCAGCAACAACCAGGCCATGAGCTTCGGCAAGAGCCGGGCGCGCATGTTCCTGGGCAACAAGACCGTCGTGACCTTCTCTGACGTGGCCGGCGTGGACGAGGCCAAGACGGAGCTGCAGGAGGTCGTGGAGTTCCTCAAGTTCCCTGAGAAGTTCAACTCCCTGGGTGCCCGCATCCCGCGCGGCGTGCTGCTCGTGGGCCCTCCGGGCACGGGCAAGACCCTCCTCGCCCGCGCCGTGGCCGGTGAAGCCGGCGTGCCCTTCTTCAGCATCTCCGGGTCAGAGTTCGTGGAGATGTTCGTGGGCGTCGGCGCCAGCCGCGTGCGTGACCTGTTCGACCAGGCCAAGCGCAACAGCCCGTGCATCGTCTTCGTCGATGAGATCGACGCCGTCGGCCGCCAGCGCGGCGCCGGCCTGGGCGGATCGCACGATGAGCGCGAGCAGACCCTCAACCAGATCCTCGTCGAGATGGACGGCTTCGACACGAACACCAACGTCATCGTCGTCGCTGCCACCAACCGACCGGACGTGCTCGACCCGGCCCTCCTGCGGCCCGGCCGTTTCGATCGCCAGGTCATCCTCGACCGGCCGGACATGAAGGGTCGCCTGGAGATCCTCAATGTCCACGTCAAGGGCAAGCCGCTGGACAAGGAGATCGACCTTCCCAAGGTGGCCAAGCAGTCGCCAGGCTTCTCCGGCGCGGACCTCGCCAACCTCGTCAACGAGGCGGCCATCCTGGCCGCGCGGCGCAACAAGAAGACGATCGGCACCTCGGAGTTCGGTGAGGCGCTGGAGCGCGTCGTGGCCGGCCCGGAGCGCAAGAGCCGCATCATCAGCGACGAGGAGAAGACCATCATCGCCTACCACGAGGGCGGCCACGCGCTCGTGCAGCGCATCCTGCCCAAGTGCGATCCGGTCTCCAAGGTCAGCGTCATCAGCCGCGGCATGGCCCTCGGCTACACCATGGGATTGCCGACCGAGGATCGCTACCTGCAGTCCAAGTCGGAGTTCGAGGACAAGATCGCCGGCATGCTGGGCGGCAACGTCGCCGAACGCATCATGTTCGGCGACACCACCACGGGTGCCTCCAACGACATCGAGAAGGCGACCACGCTGGCGCGCCGCATGGTCACCGAATTCGGCATGAGCGAGAAGCTCGGCCCCCTGGCCTTCGGCAAGCGCGAGGAGATCGATCTTCCTGGGCCGCGACCTCGGTGAGCAGCGCAATTACTCGGATGACGTGGCGCGCATGATCGACGAGGAGGTGCGGGTCATCGTCGACCGGGCCTATGCCCGGGCCATGGAGGTGCTCACCACCTACCAGGACCGCCTGACCCAGCTCGCCGAGGCGCTGGTGGCCAAGGAGACCATCGAAGCCGACGAGTTCGCGGCCATGTTCGCGGACCTGCCGGACCCACGGAACGAGCCCGGCGGCTCGCCGACCCCCAAACTGACCGGACGGACCCTGTCTCCCGCCACGCAGCGGCCCGCCGCGAGCGAGCCCGGCACGGGCTCCCAGGATGAACCGCCGGCGCCGCAGCGACAGGCTCCCGACCCCGCCCCGCAGCCGGCCTGACCATCCCGCGCCGCGTCGGCAGGACGCCGTGCGGTGACCCAGCCCCAGCACCCGTCACGGGGGAGCAGCGCACCATGACCTCGATCGGCGCCGCCGAGGCCTATCTGTCGGAGACGGCCCAGGAGCGCCTGGAGGAGCTCGACGCCTTCCTGCGCATCCCCACGATCGGCGTGCTGGCCGCCCACGACGCTGATGTCCGTGCCGGCGCGGAGTGGCTGGCCGAGCACATGCGCAGCATCGGCCTTGAGCACGTCGAGGTCTCCGAGACGGGTGGGCACCCGGTCGTCTACGCCGACTGGCTCCACGCAGACGGTGCTCCCACCGTCATCGTCTACGCCCACTACGACGTCCAGCCGGTGGACCCGCTCCACGAGTGGGTGCGGCCCCCCTTCGAGCCTCGCTTCGAGGACGGTCGGGTCTTCGCCCGTGGCGCCGCGGATGACAAGGGCCAGGTCCATCTGCACCTCTGGGCGGCGCGCGCCTGGATGGCCACCGCGGGTCGCCTGCCCCTCAACGTGCGCTACGTCATCGAGGGCGAAGAGGAGGCCGGTTCGCCCAACTTCGAGGCCTGGCTGAAAGCCAACCGCGATCGCCTGATGGCTGACCTCGTCGTGGTCACGGACACCGGCTTCTTCGAGGGCAACCGCCCGGCCGTGACGGTCGGCCTGCGCGGCAACACGTACCTCCAGGTTGACGTCAGCGGTCCCAGCCAGGACCTGCACTCGGGCAGCTTCGGCGGGTTGGTGCAGAACCCAGCCAATGCGCTCGTGCAGATCCTCGCCTCGCTGCGCGACGGCGAGGGTCGCATCACCGTGCCGGGCTTCCATGACGACGTCCGTGACCTCTCGGCGGCCGAGCACGCGACGCTCGCGGCGCTGCCCTTCGACGAGGCAGAGCTGGCCACCCGTATCGGGGTGTCGGAGCTCTTCGGCGAGCCGGGCGTCAGGCCGGTCGTCCGCCGCTGCGCCCGGCCGACCCTGGACATCTGCGGCATCTGGGCCGGCTTCCAGGGCGAGGGCACCAAGACGATCATCCCCGCTCACGCCCACGCCAAGATCTCGGCACGCCTCGTGCCGGACATGGACCCCCAGGCCACCTTCGAGCGGCTGCGCGATGCCATCCTGGCCGTCGACGTGCCCGGCGTGGATGTCAGCGTGACCCTGCACGACACGATGCGACCGTTCGTGGTCAGCGTGGAGCACCCCGCGGCACGGGCCGCGGCGCGCTGCCTGGCGGACGTCTTCGGACAGGAGCCCCTGTACATCCGCGAAGGGGGCTCCGTCGGGGCCGTTGCCAGCTTCGACGAGGTGCTCGGCCGCCCGGTCCGTGCTGCTGGGCTTCACGAACCCGGATGACAACGCCCACGCCCCCAATGAGTCGCTCGTGCTCGCCAATTACGAGGGCGGCATCCGCACCGTGGTGCGCCTCTGGGCGGAGCTGGCCACGACCGAGGGCCTCGGCGACCCGTAGTACCCGGGTACCAGCTGCATAGGAAGGATGGGCTGCCGCGGCGGGTGGCACGCGGTTGCTAGCATCGTGCCCACAGCAGCCTGTCACACGGAGGGCCTGAGGCCAGCGCCTCGACGGTCGCATGAACACTGACGCCCCCGACACCGAGCCCAGGGCGACCTTCGGCGGCAGCACGGCCTCCGCGCCGGACGGACGACCCATCGCCCCGCCACCGCCATCGCCATCGCCCGCAGGACAGTCCATGCACCCGGCCTACGTGGGCGGGCCCCCAGGCTCGCGCCCACAGCAGCTGGCCGGTGCGCCCCCGACGCTGGCCCCGCTGGCACCCCTGCCAGCCAACCAGGCCATGCCGACATCACGCCAGGTGGGACTGGCACCCCAGCTCGTGCGCACGGCCCCGCAGCCCCATCCCCGGAGTGCCCTGACCAGCACCGACGAGACGATCGGCGGCCAGTCGTGGGCGTATGACTCCGGCATCGGCGTGGTCCAGCCGCGCAGCGCCACCCAGGTCCTCGGGACGCTGGCGGGCAAGGTCGCAGAGGGCGATGTCACGCAGTACCAGCCTCTGCCGCTCGGATTCACACCGCTCGACAAGTCCATCGGCGGCGGCCTGCGTGCCGGCGAGATGCTGCTCATCGGCGGTGCCCAGGGCACGGGCAAGACCACCATGGCTCTGCAGATGGCGCGCAACATCGTCATGAGCGGCCTGGCCAGCGTGCTGTACATCTGCTTCGAGCACGATGAGGAGTACCTGCTCAACCGTCTCATCTCCATGGAATCGATCGTCCCCAGCCTGCCCAACCGGGCCGGCGGCGTGAAGCTCGTGGACGTCCGCCAGGAGATCCTGGGCACATGGATGGCGACCGGCGGGCAGAACGCCGACCTGGGCGCCAACCCGCGCCTGCGCCCGGCCCTCGAGCGCATCAACCGCTACGGTCCGAACCTCTACCTGCTGCGCGGCTCGCAGACGACGACCACCGTCGAGAACATGAGCGCCCTGGTGGACCGCTACAAGCAGCTCGCCGGTGAGCGGCGCCTGGTCGTCTTCATCGACTACATGCAGAAGGTGCCGGTCCATCCGGATCCGCCCAATGAGAACGAGAAGGTCACCACGGTCGTCCAGGGCCTCAAGGACCTGGCGCTCAACCAGTCGGTGCCGCTCATCGCCATCGTGGCGGCTGACAAGGAGGGCCTCAAGGCCTCCCGCCTGCGCAACCACCACCTGCGCGGATCGTCGGCCATCAACTACGAGGCGGACATCATCCTCATCCTCAACGAGAAGTACCAGATCGTGGCCAAGGTGAACATCGAGTTCAACCCCTTCCAGGCGCAGCGCTTCCGCGACTGGGTGGTGGCCACCATCGAGAAGAACCGCGGTGGCACCAACGCCATCGACCTCGAGTACCAGAAGTACTTCGAGTACTCGTGCTTCGATCCCGGCGGCCGGGCGGTCATGGAGAAGCTCATCGAGGAGCGCCTCTACAACGACTGACGCCCAGGCGCCCGGGCCCAGGGACACCCGGGCTCAGGCATCAAGGCCGCCCGATAGACTGGGCAGGTGAAGCACCCCGGCGCCCCTGTCGTTCGCCTGTCGCGCCGTCCCAGCGTCGTGCTGCTGGACCTCGGTGACACCATGGCCCGCGCGGATCCTTCCTGGCGGGACGTCTACGCCACCGTCTTCGGTGACTATGGCATCACCGTCACGGCCGACGCATTCGAGGCCGCCTTCCGCGCCGCCTGGCAGGACTGGGCCCATGACGGCCCCTTCGAGGCGACGGAGGCAGCCTCCTTCGAGCGCCTCATGGCGCTGGACCGCCGGGTCTTCGAGCTCCTTGGCCACGCCGACCTCCCGGAGGCCTTCTTCCGGGATGTGGAGCGGGCGTTCCGGCAGCGCTCGGCCTACCACGTCTTCCCCGACACCATCCCGGCCCTGCGCTCCATGCGCGAGGCCGGCCTGCGCCTGGGCGTCATCAGCAATTGGGGCTGGGCAGCCCCGGAGCTGCTCGTGGCACTTGACCTGGCACGCTACTTCGAGGTCCTCAGCGTCAGCGCCCGCGTTGGGTACCAGAAGCCCCACCCGGGCATCTTCCGACATGCCCTCGAGCAGCTGGGCGTGCCCCCTGAAGCCGCCATCCACGTCGGTGACGACCCGGCCGCGGATGTCGCCGGCGCGCGCGGCGTGGGCATCGAGCCCGTCCTCATCGACCGCGCCGGCCGCGTCCACCCACCCATCGGCTGGGACACGCCGGCTGATGGCGCCATCGTCATCGGCGACCTCGCCGAGCTGCTCGACCTGCTGGACATCGTGCGGCCGGCCGAGCTGGCGCCGCGCAGCTGATACGGGGGCCGGAGGTGCCCGATCTGGCCGTCGGGGCGTCGGCCCTCGGCGCGCCCGGGAACGCGGCACCACGCGCCGGGCAACCGGAAGCCTGGCGGCTCTTCGTGGCGCTTCCCGTGCCCGCGGACGTGCGCCGCTCGCTCTGGGAGCACCTGGCTCCCTGGCGGGCCCGTCACCCCGAAGCGCGCTGGGTGGCCACGGACGCCTGGCATCTGACGCTGCTCTTCCTGGGCGCCGTTCCTGCCGACCGTGCTCCGGACGTCATCGCCGTCGTCGACGCCGTGGCGACGGCGACGCGGGGGTTCGACGTGGGCATCGGCGCTGGCGGCGGGCGCGCACGCCACGGAGAGGGCGTAGCCTGGCTGGCGGTCGCTGAAGGTGCCGGAGAGGTCGTCGCCCTGGCCGACGCGCTGGCGGTGTGCTGCCCGGCCGACATCACGCGCGGAGCGCCACCCAGTCGCACGCCGTCGGCGCACCTGACGGTCGCCCGACGAGTCGATCAGGCGCTCATCGCGGACCTCTCCGCCGCTCGCCCCGACCGGTCCGAGACGACCTGGCGTGCAGACCGCCTGGTCCTGGTGCGCAGCCATCTCGAGCGCGGCGGCGCCCGCCACCAGACGCTCCACGAGGCGCCGATGTACGCTCAGGAGCAGTGATCCCGGCGATCGTCGCCGGTGGTGGCCCCACGGGCCAGGAGGGAGATATCCGATGGCGCTGACTCGTACCAAGTACATCCTCCCCGAGGACCGCATCCCGCGTGCCTGGTACAACATCAACGCCGACCTGCCCGTGCCGCTGCCCCCGCCGCTCCATCCGGCCACGTTGCAGCCCCTCGGACCGGACGACCTGTTGCCCCTTTTCCCCATGGCCCTCATCGCGCAGGAGATGAGCACCACTCGCGAGATCGAGATCCCGGAGCCCGTCCGCGCGGCCTACACCCTCTATCGCCCCTCGCCGCTCATCCGCGCCCACCGGCTGGAAGCCGCCCTGGGCACCTCGGCGCACATCTACTTCAAGTACGAGGGCGTCAGCCCGGCCGGCAGCCACAAGCCCAACACGGCCATCCCGCAGGCCTACTACAACAAGGCAGAGGGCATCGCCCGCCTGACCACGGAGACCGGAGCCGGCCAGTGGGGCTCCGCGCTGGCGTTTGCCGGCGCCCTGTTCGACCTCGAGGTCATGGTCTACATGGTGCGGGCCTCGTACGACGCCAAGCCGGGCCGCCGCAACCTCATGCGCATGTACGGCGCAGACGTCGTGGCCAGCCCGAGCGAGCTGACGGCCTATGGCCGGACGGTGCGCGAGGAGACGCCGGACACGCCCGGCTCCCTGGGCATCGCCATCAGCGAGGCCGTGGAGGACGCCTTCGGCCGCAGTGACTCGCGCTACTCCCTCGGCTCGGTGCTCAACCATGTGCTCATGCACCAGACGGTCATCGGCCAGGAGGCCATGGAGCAGATGGCCATGGCCGGTGAGCAGCCGGATATCCTCATCGCCTGCACCGGCGGCGGCTCCAACTTCGCCGGCCTGACCTTCCCGTTCATCGGCCAGAAGCTGCGTGGTGAGGCGGACTACCGTTTCATCGCCGCCGAGCCCACGGCCGCACCCAGCCTGACGCGCGGCATCTACGCGTACGACTACGGCGACACGGGCAAGATGGCGCCGGTGGTCAAGATGCACACTCTGGGCCACGACTTCGTGCCCGACCCGATCCACGCTGGTGGCCTGCGTTATCACGGCATGGCACCGCAGGTGAGCCTGCTCAAGGACCAGGGCATCATCGAGGCGCAGGCCGTGCCACAGAGCCGCTCCTTCGAGGCCGCCCGCCTCTTCACCCGCACCGAGGGGATCCTGCCCGCGCCGGAGTCCGCGCATGCCATCAGCGTCGTCATCGACGAGGCGCGCGGGGCCACTGCCGAGGGTCGCAGCCCGGTCATCCTCTTCGGTCTCTCAGGCCATGGCCATTTCGATGCCTCCTCGTACGACCGCTTCCTGGCCGGCGATCTGGAGGATCTGGAGCTGCCCGAGGAGCGCATCCAGCACGCCCTCGAGACGGTGCCGGCCGTCTGAGCATGGACTGGCTGCGCCTGTGACACGGGCGCCTCATCGACGGGCAGGGATGGCGCCACCTGGTGCCGCACTGCCCGAGGTCATCGTCGGGCTGCCACGGGCACTGGTGGTGGTCGATCCCGGTTGGCGGGGCCTGCGTCCGGACAGCCTGGCGTCGGTCATCGACCTCGTCGCGACGCATGGCTCGGCGCGGCCACGCCCCGAGGCGGAGGTCGACGAGACCTGGAAGCAGGTGATCCCGTACCTGCTGCTGCGGGATGGCGACCGCATCTTCCTCATGCGCCGCACGAAAGTCCGGGGCCGACGCGCGCCTCCATGAACGCTGGTCCATCGGCGTCGGTGGCCATCTGCATCCTGGCGACCGCGACCCGGTCGCAGGCCTGCTGCGCGAGTGGGGCGAGGAGATCGAGGCCGACTGGCTGCCAGAGCCACGGCCGCTGGGCCTGCTCAACGACGACAGCACCCCGGTCGGCCGCGTCCACCTGGGCCTCGTCTACGAGGCCGATGCCCGCGGTCGGGCAGCGTCGATCCGGGAAACGGACAAGCTCAGCGGGCGCTTCGCCACGTTCGAGGAGGTCCGGGCGGTCTATGCTGGCCTTGAGACGTGGAGCCAGCTCGTATTCGACCATCTGGCTGAGCTGCCCTCCACGGAGCCGGCCCCATCCGCCCACCACGACGGCCGCGATGCAGAAAGGCAGGACTGACCCATGGATGGCACGATCCTCGGCTTCATCCTCTCGGCGCTCGTCGTCATCGTCATCATCCTGGTGGTCCTCTACCTGTCGGTCCGCGTCGTCAACCAGTACGAGCGCCTGGTCGTCTTCCGCCTCGGCAAGACGCGACCGGAGCTCGTCAAGGAGCCCGGCCTGCGGTTCCTCTGGCCCATCGTCGATCGGCCCGTCAAGGTGGACGTGCGCGAGGATTTCGACGAGATCCCCGCCCAGACGGCCATCACCAAGGACAATGCGCCCATCGACATCGACTTCCTCATCTACTTCCGCATCGTCGACCCCCTCTCCAGCGTGGTCGCCATCTACGACTTCCGGGCTGCCCTGCGGGGCATCGCCACGACCACCCTCCGCGCCGTCATCGGTGACATGAACCTCGATGACGTCCTCTCCAAGCGCGACCAGATCAACGACGTCCTGCGCGCCCGTCTCGATGAGCAGACCGAGCGCTGGGGTGGCAAGGTCACCACGGTCGAGATCCGCGAGCTGCTCCCGCCGCCCGGCGTCCAGGACTCCATGAACCGCATGCTCACCGCCGAGCGCACGCGCCGCGCCGTCATCACCGAGTCGGAGGGCGAGCGCCAGTCCAAGATCAACGTCGCCGAGGGCGAGAAGCAGTCGGCCATCCTGCGCGCCGAGGGTGACAAGCAGGCGGCTATCCTGGGAGCAGAGGGCTACAGCGAGGCCCTGCGGCGCATCTTCACGTCGGCACGCGAGATCGACGACCGAACCATGGCGCTGCAGTACATGGAGACGCTCAAGCACCTGGGCAACTCGGCGGCCACGAAGTACGTCATCCCACTGGAGCTGACGGACCTGGCGCGACGCCTGGGCAACTTCCTCGACCACGGCATGGAGAGCGGACGGGAGCTGCGGGTCGCTGGCGAGGCGGAAGCCGAGGAAGAGCCGGTCGGTCAGGCCCCGGCGTCCTGACGCGGACAGCCGCTCGACGGCCGAGCGGCAGCTCGTGGATCCGGGCCACCACGCCATGAGCCTGGGATCAGGGCCCGCGAAGGGCGGGTGAAGTGGCGCGGGCCAGACTCGCGCCATGCTTGCCATCCTGGACACGGCCGTCGTCAGCGGGCTGGCCGGTGAGCTCGTCCGGGTCGAGGTGGACGTCGCTCCGGGCCTGCCCGGCTGCCAGATCGTGGGGCTGCCGGATGCCGCGCTCTCGGAGGCCCGCGAGCGGGTGCGCAGCGCCATCCGCAACAGCGGCTTCCAGTACCCGCTCTCCCGGATCACGGTGAACCTGGCGCCGGCGGACCGGCGCAAGCACGGGGCAGCCTATGACGTGGCCATCGCCATCGGCATCCTGCTCGCCTCGGAACAGCTGCGCGCCTCCGGCGGCGCCTGGGCATTGCTGGGAGAGCTATCGCTGGGCGGCAGCGTCATGCCCGTCGCAGGCGTCCTGCCGATGGTCTTCACGCTGCGCGGGGCCGGTCATCGCCGCGTCTGCGTGCCCTTCGGCAACCGCGAGGAAGCCGCCATGGTCGACGGCGTGGAGGTCGTCGGTGTCGACGGCCTCGACGATGTCGCCCGACTGGTGGCCGGGCCGCGCGGCCGCACCGCAGCCGGCGCACGTCGGCGCGCCGCCATCCGCGTCGCTGGCCTGGTCGAGGCGTCCGTCCCTTCCGGGCTGCTCCAGCCCTCCTCCGGCGCAGCAGCGGACAGCCCGCCGACGGACAGGCCTGATGACTGGACCGACCTCGCGGATGTGCGTGGCCAGGAGCACGCGCGCTGGGCGCTGGAGGTGGCCATCGCGGGACGCCACAACCTGCTGCTGGTGGGCTCGCCAGGAGCCGGCAAGACCCTCCTCGCGCGGGCCGCCCCGCTGCTCCTGCCCCCGCTCGATGACGCGGAGGCGCGGGAGGTGGCGGTCATCCGCAGCGTGGCCGGCACGGCCGCGGCCACCGGGGACCCGCGCACTCGGCCGTTCCTGTCACCCCACCATTCGACGTCGTACGCGGCGATGGTGGGTGGCGGCCCGCGTCTTCGACCGGGCCTGGTGACCCAGGCGCACCATGGCATCCTCTTCCTCGACGAGCTGGCTGAGTTCGACCGGGATGTCCTGGACGCGCTGCGGCAGCCACTGGAGGACGGCTCGGTTGAGATCGAGCGGGTCCATGGCTCGGCTCGCTATCCGGCGCGACTGCAGCTCATCGCGGCCATGAATCCTTGCCGCTGCGGCTGGTATGGCGACGCGGACCGCGCCTGCAGCTGCCCAGCCAGCGAACCCCGCCGCTACCAGCGACGGATCAGTGGACCGCTCCTGGACCGCATCGACTTGCGCGTCCTGATGCCCCGCCTGGAGGCCGCCAGGCTCGTGGACGCTGCGCTGCCGGAATCCAGTGCCGCTGTCGCCGAGCGGATCCGCGCGGTCTGGCAGCGCACCTCCGCAGCACGTGGCGGGGTACCCAATGCCCGCCTGCGCGGGCGCCAGCTGCTCGCCGCCTGCTCGCTTGACCGCCCTGCCCGCCGCACCATGACCGAGGTCGCCGCCACCATGCAGCTCACCGCGAGGAGCGTGCACCGCGTCCTGCGTGTGGCCCGCACCATCGCGGACCTCCAGCAACGGTCGACGGTGGGCAGCGACGATCTGCTGGCTGCGGTCTCGTTGCGCGACCGTGCCCTGGAAACGGGGGTGGCCGCGTGAGCCGCGTGCACGAGCGGGATGCCTGGATCGGGCTGGCCGCCACGCCCGGCGTGGGTGACGTCACGTTCGGCCGGCTCCTGGCGACCTGCGGGGGCGCGGCTCAGGCGCTGGAGGCCGTGGCCCACCTGCCCGAGCGGGAGGCGGACCGCGCGCTGGCCGGCTTGCTGCGCATGAGGCTGAGACCCGGCCTGGCCACGGCCATCCGGGACACGGCCGCCGATCCGTCGCGAGCGCGACGCCGCATGGAGGCCCTGGGTGGCTGGAGCCTGACGCCACTTGATCCAGGCTACCCGCCGCGGCTCCACGCGCTGGCAGACGCGCCGGCCGTCCTCTTCGGCATCGGGGACGCGGCCTGCCTGCTGGAGGAGCGGCTGGTGGCCGTGGTGGGCACCCGCCACCCGACAGGACAGGGTCGCCTGCTGGCGGCCCGTATCGGCACCCGCCTCGCGCTGTCCGGGGTGATCGTCGTCTCCGGGCTCGCGGTGGGCATCGATGGCGCCGCCCACCTCGCAGCCCTGGAGAGTGGGCAGCGCACGGTGGCGGTCGTGGGCAGCGGACTGGACGAGCCGGGGCCGGTTCCCCATCGCCGCCTGGCCCAGCGCATCGTGCGCCAGGGCGCCGTCACCAGCGAGCTGGCACCTGGTGTGCGAGCCACCAGCGGCACGTTCCCGCGGCGCAATCGCATCGTCAGTGGCCTGGCCGCGGCGACCATCGTCGTGGAGGCACCGGCGCGCAGCGGTGCCCTCATCACCGCACGGCTGGCGCTGGAGCAGGGCCGCACCCTGCTCGTGGCGCCTGGGCGGCCCCTGGACCCATCGGTGGCCGGCAACCTCGCCCTCCTGCGGGAGACGCCGGCGCTGCCGCTCGTGGGGCTGGACGAGATGCTGGCGGACCTCCCATTCGGCGAGGAGGCGGCGCCCCGAGCCGCCCTGCCGTCGCGGCAGCTCTCGGCCACGACCGCCCTGGCCATCCTGGGTCCCGCCGAACGTGCCGTCGCGGAAGCGCTCCGCCGTGGCCCGCAGGGCTCGGACGCCCTCATACGCGCCAGCGGCCATCCGGCCGGCGTGGTCGCCGCCGCACTCACCCTCCTGCAGATGCGCGGCTGGGTTCGCGCCCTCGGCGCCATGTACCTCCCGGCAGGCCCGCTGCTCGACGTCGGGGAGGCGGCCTGACGTGGCCCGGGTGGTGTCGCATCGCCGACCGGCCACTGGCGGCGGCGTCGTAGGATGGCGGCATGATCCGCAACGTCATCCTGCACCTCCACAGCGAGCAGCCCCTCAAGGCGGACATCGAGTCGCTGCCCACGGCCGCAGATGCCGGGCTCCTGTGCACCAACCTGCGCACCATCGAGGGCCGCAAGCCGATGTCCACCGAGTACCTGGATTCCGTCTTCCTCGATCCCCTACAACGTCATCCGCTTCATCGAGATCCCGCGGGAGTCCATCGGCGCAGCCGGCATCAGCCCGCATCGACCCGGTGCGGTCCAGCTGCCCGCGGAGGCTGCCGGGGCCCCGGAGGGCCAGCCGGTCATCATCCTCGGCACGGGCGCAGCGCCGGCGGCGCAGGAGCCCGACGAGGAACGGCTCGAGCACCTGGAGCCGGACGCGGAGCTGTTGCGCCGCATCCGGGAAGCCTGAGCCGCGGGCCTGTCGCACCGGGTGGTGCGTCCAGGCACCGGTGCTACACTCGCCGGCCATGACCAAGAACCTGGTGATCGTCGAGTCCCCCGCCAAGGCGCGGACGATCGAGCGATACCTGGGTGACGGCTACCGCGTGCTGGCGTCCTACGGACACGTGCGCGATCTACCCGAGAATCCTGGAAAGGGGCAGCTGGGCGTGGACGTCGAACACGACTTCGCGCCGCAGTACGTCGTGAGCGAGGACCGCCGCAAGCAGCTCGGCGCCATCAGGAAGGCCGCCGCGTCGTCGGACGTCGTCTATCTCGCCACCGACCTCGACCGGGAAGGGGAGGCCATCGCCTGGCATGTCGTGGAGGCCGTGGAGATCCCGGATGACAAGCGTCGCCGGGTCACCTTCAGTGAGATCACCAAGCCCGCCATCACAGAGGCCTTCGCCCACCCGCGGGACATCGACATGGACCTCGTGGACGCCCAGCAGACTCGCCGCATCATGGACCGACTCGTGGGCTACACCCTCAGCCCGCTCATCTCGCGCAAGGTGCGCTCCGGTCTGTCAGCCGGCCGCGTGCAGTCGGTGGCGGTCCGACTGGTCGTGGAGCGCGAGCGTGAGGTCGAGGCTTTCACGGCACGCGAGTACTGGACCCTGGAGGCGGACCTGCGCACCGATCCCGGGGCGACCTTCCGAGCGAGTCTCGTGCGCGTCGACGGCAAGGCCGTAGCCCGTGGGGGTGAGGTCGGCGCCCGGGAGGTCCCCATCAGCGATGAGGCCAGCGCGCTGGCCTACGTGCAGGAGTTGCGCGGGCAGAGCTCCACGGTCGCGAGCCGCAGCCAGCGCGAGAGCAAGCGCACCCCGGCTCCACCGTTCACCACCAGCACCCTGCAACAGGAGGCCAGCCGCAAGCTCGGCTTCAACCCCCGCCGGACGATGTCCGTGGCCCAGCGTCTTTACGAGGGCATCGCCATCGACGGCGAGCCCACCGGCCTCATCACCTACATGCGCACCGATTCCGTGAACATCGCCCGCACGGCCCAGCAGGAAGCCCACGAGGTCATCAGCGAGCGCTTCGGGGACGCCTACGCGGTGGTGGGCGGTCGCGGCTACAAGAACCGCACCAAGGGCGCCCAGGAGGCTCACGAGGCTATCCGGCCGACGAGCTTCCGGCGTGATCCCGATTCGCTGCGCGGCCACGTCAAAGAGGAGGACCTGCGGCTGTATCGGCTCATCTGGCAGCGGGCACTGGCCTCGCAGATGGCCCCCAAGGTGCTGGAGACGACGGCCGTGGAGCTGGATGCCGGACGTTTCGGTCTGCGTGCCAGCGCCACGCGCACGGTCTTCGACGGCTTTGCCCGTGTCTACACGGAAGGCCGCGACGACGGCGACACCGACGAGGCCGAGGGGCTCCTGCCGGACCTGCAGCCCGGCGAGACGGCGCGCATCGAGGACGCCAGCGCCGACCAGCACTTCACGGAGCCGCCGCCGCGCTACACGGAGGCCAGCCTCATCAAGGCCCTCGAGGAACATGGCATCGGCCGCCCCTCGACGTATGCGGCCACCATCTCCACGATCATCGACCGGGGCTACGTGCGCGTCGAGGAGCGCCGCCTGCGCCCGGAGGTCGTGGCGGGCATCGTCACCGACCTGCTGGTGGAGCACTTCGGTGACTACGTGGACCTGGCCTTCACGGCCCGCATGGAGGAGGAGCTGGACGAGGTCGCGCGCGGCGAACGTGCCTGGGTGCCCCTGCTGCGTGAGTTCTACGACCCCCTGAGGGCGCTCGTGGACGAGAAGCGTCGTGAGCTGCGCCGCAAAGACATCACCACGGAAGAGACGGACGAGGTCTGCAGCCAGGGCCACCCGATGGTCATCCGCCTGGGACGCAACGGCCGCTTCCTGGCCTGCTCGCTCTACCCGGAGCACAAGGAGAGCCGACCGCTGCCCGGCGAAGAGCCAGATCTGCCGGCCGTGGAAGGCGTCGGCGAGACCTGCCCTGAGTGCCAGGAGGGCACGTTGGTGGCCAAACGCGGCCGGTTCGGCGTCTTTGCGGGGTGCTCGCGCTACCCGGACTGCACGTACATCCACCGTACGGGTCCACCGCCCCCGCCACCGCTGCCGTTCGAGGCGGCATGCCCACGCTGCAGCCAGGGCGTGCTCGTGGCGCGCCGCGCGCGGCGCACCGGCACCGTGTTCTACGGCTGCGGACGCTACCCGGCCTGCGACTTCACCACCAACTTCGAGCCGCTTGGCGCCATCCACGATGCCGACTCCGGCGCGGTGGCCGCCAGGGCCGAGGCCGGCATCTGCCTGCGCTGCGGTGCCAGCATCGACCTGCCCGGTGATCGCACGACCCTCGTGGGGGCCACACTGGCCGGCGGCCCGCCGGATCCTGCCGCCCTGCAGCCCTCCCGGAAGCGCAAACCGAGCACCGCCTCCCGGCCCGGTGGCAACAGCACCGGGAAGTCCCGCAGCACGACCAAGTCAGGCGGCACGCGCCGGGCGAGCACCGCGCGGCGCCGCGCGTCCTGATGGCCGGACAGCCGGCCCCTCGACGATGAGCCTCGCGGGGGGTGAGTCGGGCACACCATCAGCCTCGGCCGCGGCCGAGGCGTTCCTGAACAGCCTGGAAGCGCGGGACACATCGCCCCATACGCGGCGAGCCTATGGCACGGCGCTGGAGCAGTACCTGACCTGGCTGGCGGGTGTCTCCGGCGTCGACTGGCCGGCGCCATCGCGGCGCACGTTGCGGGCGTACCTCGCGGAGCTCGACGGCCGCGGCCTGGCCCGCGCCACGATCGCCAGCCGCGTGGCGGCGTTGCGCTCCTTCTACCGCTTCGCCCGTCGCCAGGGCTGGGTGGCCGGCGATCCGTGGGCATCCATCGTGACCCCCCGGCGCTCCTCCCGATTGCCCAGGGTGCTGGCGGTGGAGGACATCGAGCGACTGCTCGACGGCGTCGCTGGCTCAGCAGGGCACCCGGTGGCGCGTCCCTGGGGGGAGTCGGTCAGCCTGGCCATCGAGCTGCGCGACCGCGCCATCATCGAATGCGCCTACGCGGCGGGCCTGCGCATCAGCGAGGTGGCCGGCACGCGCCTCACGGACGTGGACCTGCGCCGTGGCGAGCTGCGCGTCCTGGGCAAGGGGCGCAAGGAGCGCCAGGGCATGCTCGGCGGCCCGGCGCGCGACGCCCTGCAGGCGTATCTCTGCGATGGCCGCCCGATCCTCGCCGCCGCAGCGCAGGACGGCAGCCCCGACGACGCGCTGTTCCTGGGCAGTCGTGGGCATGCCCTGGGTACTCGGGGCATCCGCACGCGCCTGGACCTCCTCGTGCAGCGGGCCGGCTTGCCCGAGCGCACGACCCCGCACACCCTGCGCCACTCCTTCGCGTCCCACATGCTGGAGGGCGGCGCGGACCTGCGCGTCGTGCAGGAACTGTTGGGCCACACCAGCCTGGCCACGACGCAGATCTACACGCATGTCAGTCCGGGGCGACTGCGGGCCACCTATCGGGCGGCTCACCCGAGGGCCGTGGCCGCGCCACAGCCGGTGGCCCCGACCGAAGACGGAGATACCGAACGGCCGTGAGCGGGACGAGCCTGGCCCGCGCCGGCCTCGTCGTCACCGGCGCCTTCCTCGCCTCTCGCTTGCTGGGCTGGCTGCGCCTCGTCGTCCTCGGCAACCTCTTCGGAGCGACCTCGGAGCTGGACGCCTACTACGCAGCCTTCCGGATCCCCGACCTCGTCTTCCAGCTCGTGGCCGCCGGCGCCATCGCCTCGGCCCTCGTCCCCGTGCTGGCTGGCCTCACAGCGAATGGCGAGCGGGAGCGAGCCTGGCGTGTGGCCTCCACGGTCCTCAACCTCATGCTGGCCGTGCTGCTCCTGCTGGCCGTCCTGCTCTTCATCCTGGCGCCGTGGGTCGTGCCCCTGCTCGTGCCGGGGTTCGACGCAGAGACCACGAGTCTGACCGTGTCGCTGACCCGCCTGATGCTCATCTCGCCGGCCTTCCTGGCGGCCGGCGCCATCGCCTCGTCCATCCTCAACACCGAGGACCGCTTCGGGGCAGCGGCCATGGCCCCCGTCGCTTACAACGTGGCCATCATCGCCTGCGCGGTGCTGCTGGCACCGTGGCTGGGCATCTACGCCGCCGCCATCGGCGTGATCGTCGGCTCCATGTCCCATCTGTTGGTCCAGGTCCCCGCCCTGCGCGGCGTCTTCCACTACTCGCCCCGGGCGGATGTCAGCGACGGTGCGGCGCGACAGGCCTTCTGGCTGATGGCGCCGCGGGCACTCGGACTTGGCGCCAACCAGGTGACGTTCCTCGTCAACACCGCCCTGGCCAGCACGCTGGCGGTGGGCTCGGTGGTGGCCTACAACGTGGCCTTCAATGTCGTGCAGATCCCGCTCGGCATCATCGGCCTGCCCATCGGCATCGTGCTGCTGCCGGCCATGTCACGGGCCCTGGCGACGGGGGAGGAACGTGCCTTCGGCAGCACCGTCGTGGGCGCCCTGCGGCTGCTGCTCTGGATGATGCTGCTCGTCTCGGCCGTCGGCATCGTGGCGCGCGACCAGGTGGTGGAGCTGCTCTTCGGCTGGGGGTTCGACGCCACGGCACTGGCGGCGACGGCGGCGACACTGGGCGTCTTCCTGCTGGGCCTGCCGGCCCACGCCCTCAACGTCATCCTGGCACGCGCCTTCTACAGCGGCAAGGACACCATCACCCCGGTCAGCGTGGCCATCGCCTCGGTGGGCGTCAACACGGTCGTCGCGCTGGCCACCGTGGACCAGCTCGGGTTACAGGGCCTGGCACTGGCCATCGCCATCGGCGCCTGGTTCGAGTCGGTCGCGCTCACCGTCCTGCTGACACGACGCCATGCCTCGATCACCGCGGCACCGCTCGTGCGCAGCGGCTTGATCGGACTGCTCGGCGCGTCGCTGGCGGGTGCGACGGCGGCCATCGTGCTCACGCTGGTGCCCAGCGTGGCTGCCCTCGGGCGGATGGGCGGGCTGGCCATCGACCTGACCCTGGCCTCGGCGGCGGCGCTCGGCGTCTACGTCCTCTTCAGCCGCCTGGCCCACCTACCGGAGCTGCCTCGAACGGTAGGGCTGCTGCGCACGGCGATCAGGCCAGGGAACACCCCGTGAGCCGGCGGCGATGACGGACGATCTCGCCGTTCCAGGCAGCGAAGCAGCGACGCTCATGCCCGTCGTGCGCGACGAGGACCGTGCCCCGGAAGGCTGGGACCATCTCGCCGTGGATGTCCCGGGCGGCCACGCCATGCAGTCGGCGGCGTGGGCCGGCTATCGCGCCACGCTCGGGGCGGAACCGCGCTTCCTCACCTTCGCGGACGGCCATGTCGCGCTGGCCACGTTGCGGCGCAGTCGCGGCCTGCCCGGCGTGGAGGCGACCGTGCGGCGCGGGCCGGCTCACCTCGGTGAGCCCGTGGAGCTGGCCGTGGCGCGCGTGCTGGGGCTGGCCGCCTGGGCACGCGAGCAGGGCGCCCGCGACCTGTATCTCGATCCGGAGCGAGCTGACGACCCCGCCTGGGAGACAGCCCTGGACGCGGCCGGCTTCGAGGTCACCGACGGGCTCGAGCCGGGCATCCACGTCCTGCGCCTGGACTTCCCCGCGGACACGACCGAGGAGCGCCTCCTGGCCGGACTCTCGAAGTCCACCCGGCAGCGCGTGCGGGCGGCAGAAGGCAGCGGCACCCTGGTCATCGATGACCGCAACGGCGCCCGACTGGACGACTTCGTGGTCCTCATGCGCGAGCGGGCCGCGGTGCTGGGCATCCCGCTCAGGGCGGACACCGATTACCTGCGTGGCTGGCGCGCGCTCATGGCCGCCGGGCATGCCCGCTTCCTGGCTGCCGAGCACGACGGCCAGCTCGTCGGGGGTCTCGTGCTGCACCGTCACGGCGGCATCCACGCCACCGTCTACTCGGCCGACCGTGCCGCGACGCGTTCCGACCTGCCGGGCACGATGCACCTGCTGCGCTGGACGGCCATCCGGGACGCCCTCGCGGATGGGGCAGGCGCCGTCGAGCTCGGCGCGGTGGACCTGCCCGGTCACCGTCGGCCACCGGAGCCTGGCGAGCCCGGCTACGGCCTCTACGAGCACAAGCGCGGCTTCGGGGCCGTCTGGCAGGACCGCGCAGCGCCGCGACGCATCGTGCTGCGCCCGATCGCCGAGTCCCTTGCCCGCGCGCGTCGCCGGCTCATCGATGCCGCCAGGGCGCGCGGACGATGACCGCAGGTCCGGCCGATCCCATGCCCGGCGCGCGCCTCTCAGCGCTCGTGGCCAGGCTGCGGAGTTCCGCCCTGCTGATCGGCGAACCGCTGCCTGCCCAGCCCATGCCCGGCCCGCGCGGCGGCCCTCATCGCACGGAGACGTCCCAGGGCACCACCGACCCAGGGGTCGGCGCCATCCGCTATGACTCCCGCCGCGTGCTCCACGGGGACGTCTTCGTGGCCCGACGCGGACAGCATGCCGACGGGCACGACCACCTCGAGGCGGCCGCGGCGGCGGGCGCCAGCGCGGTGATCGTCGAGCAGCCCCGGCCGGGGCTGCCTGTGCCCCAGGTCGTGGTGAGCGACGCTCGGGCAGCGCTCGCCACGGCGGCCGCGTGGCGTGCCGGCGATCCATCGCAGCGGCTGGGTGTGGTGGGCATCACGGGCACCGATGGCAAGACGACAACGGCCTACCTGGTGCGCGCCATCCTGGAGGCCGCCGGCCTGCGCAGCGGCCTGGTGGGCACCACGGACGTCATCGTGGGCGGCCGCAGCCTCGGCAACCCGGCCCGCACCAGCACCCCGGAGGCGCCGGAGCTGCAGGCCCACCTGGCCGCCATGGTCGCGGCGGGGGACACCTGGGTCGTCCTCGAGTCGACATCCCACGGCCTGGCCCAGCAGCGCGTCGGGGCCGTCGCCTACGACGTCGCCGTGCTGACCAACATCACCTCGGAGCACCTTGAGTTCCACGGCAGCCTGGAGGCCTATCGGGAGGCCAAGCAGGGTCTTTTCCGGCTGCTGTCGGCAGGTCCCGGGAGCCCGGAGAAGGGCGTCGGCAAGCACGCTGTGCTCAATGCCGACGACCCCCAGTCGAGTGTCTGCGGCGCCATCGCGACGGCCGCGGGCGCCACGGTGCTGCGCTATGGACTTCACGACGAGGTCGGCCATGGCGGCAGCGCGGGCCGCCGGCACACGGCCGCCGACGGCAGATGTGCGCGCCGTCGCGATCCGTGAGACCCCAGCGGCGAGCCACGTGGAGATCGAGACCGGCGCATGGTCGGGCACGCTGGAGCTGCATCTGCCGGGTCGCTTCAACGTCGCCAACGCCCTGGCCGCCCTGGGCGTCGCCGCCGCGATCGGCCTGGAGCTGCCCGCCGCCGCAGCAGCCCTCAGCGGGGTGCAGGGCGTGCCGGGCCGCATGCAGCGCATCGACGAGGGCCAGCCCTTCGGCGTCGTCGTCGACTACGCGCACACCGCCGAGGCACTGGCCAAGGTGCTCGACGAGCTGGCGCCGGCGTCCCCGGCCGGGTTGGTGGCGGTCTTCGGCTCCGCGGGTGAGCGGGACACCGCCAAACGCGCGGCGATGGGGCGCGTGGCCGGAGAGCGCTGCCGTCTCGTGATCGCCACGGATGAGGATCCTCGAGGCGAGGATCGCCTGGTCATCCTGGAGGCCATCGCCGCTGGCGCCGAGGCGGCCGGACGGCGGCGCGGCGAGGATCTCCTGCTCATCCCGGACAGGGCGGCTGCCATCGCCACCGCGATGCGCCTGGCACGTCCAGGAGAGACCGTCCTGCTGGCTGGCAAGGGTCACGAGCGCACCATCGAGATGGCTGACGGAGACATCGCCTGGGATGAGGCAGCGGCTGCGCGCGGCGCGCTGCGAGCCCGGGAGCGGCGACCTTAGCGACGACCCAGGACGGCCCTGGCCAGGCGGTCGAGCGGATCGGCGGTCAGCCAGTTGCCCTGACTGGAGAGCATGACGATGGTGACGCCCGTCTCGGGGTAGTACCACATGGCGGAGTCGAAGCCGCGCAGTCCGCCGTTATGGCCCCACGCGCGGTGGCCGCCCCAGACCGCGATGTCCGTGCCCAGGCCGTAGGCCCCCTCGGACATCGATGTGGTCATCTGCACGAGCGACTCAGCGGACAGCACGTGGCCGCCGTAGAGGGCGTCCGCCCAGATGGCCAGGTCGTGGGCCGTGGAGGCCACGGAGCCGGCCGCGTTGGCGACGCTCACAGCGGCCGTGAACGGTCGCAGCTGCGAGCTCCGCGTGTGGTCCGACCAGCTGCCGCCAAAGCCCCAGTGCCCGTGGGCGGCATCGGCGGGCGGCACCTCTGCGGGCTGGTAGTAGGTGTCAGCCATGCCCAGAGGCCTGAAGAAGCGCTTGCGCAGCTGCTTGTGGAGCGGCGCATCGGCGACGAGCTCGGCGATGCGTCCGAGGATCACGTAGTTCGTGTTCGAGTAGCGGTAGCACGTGCCGGGCTTGCAGTATCCGGACCGCGGCTTCACCAGCTCCATGATCTCGTCGTAGGTCCAGAGGTGCTCGCGACCGGAGAGGCCATCACCGGACGTCGTCTTGAGCCAGGCTTCGGTGATGCGGGTGTAGCGCGGGTTCTCGAAGTAGTCGTAGATGCCGCTCGTGTGGCTGAGGAGCTGGCGGATGGTGACGTTCTCGCTGCGGGGACCGGCCGTGAGGTAGCGCCCGTAGGGCACATCGAGGTCGAGCTTGTCTTCCTCGGCAAGCTGGAGGATGAGGGCCGCGATGAAGGTCTTGCTGACGCTGGCGATCGAGAAGACCGTATCCGAGCGGACGAGTCGATCGGGATCGAAGTCCGCGTACCCGGCCTCGCCGAGCCATGTCTGGCCGTCCGCTGCTCGCACGGCGATCTGTACACCGGCGATGCGCCGCTTGACGGTCAGCAGGCGCATGATCGAGCGCAGCTTGCGCTCTGTGGCGCCATCGATGACGGATGACGTGCCCCCGCCCGGTGCCGGCAGCAGCGTGGAGGTGGGCGAGGGGAGCGCTCGCCCCGACCCGGCGGGAGACGGGCTGGGGAGGGTCGCCTCGGTCGATGCGGCGGGCGCGGTCCGCTCGGCAGCAGGGCTGGCTGTCTCCGCCGGGATGGTGGCGGTCACGCCGGGTGTCCGGGAGGGAGTCGCTACGGTCGCGGCACCGGGGCTGGGACTGGCGAAGGGCGAGGGCTGCCCCGACGGCGTGGCCGCCTGGACCCCGGGTGCCGGGCTGCCCGGGGAGGGCGACGCGTCCGTCACTCCGGCCGGGACGATGGCTGAGGCCGGCGGCCTCGCGGACGCTGTCGGGTCGACCGCCGGTGATGGCGCGTCCACGCCAGCGGGGCCTGCGTCGAGGGGGACCCGCGCGGATGGGCTGGCGGAGGGCAGCACGCCTGCTACCGGGGCGCCCGATGCAGTATCACCCAGCGGCGTCCGCGAGACCGAGGCCGACGATACCGAGACGCACGAGGTCACGACACCGACGATCAGGAGGAGCGCGGGCAGGGAGCGGGCGCACCGCCTAGGGGCGCGCGACCAGGACGTCACGGCACGACACGGTACACCCTGCCGCCGCCCGCGCGGCTGCGGCTGGATTGCGTCGAGGTGATGTCCTCTGAACCTTGCCACCGTCCAGGTGAGCATGCCCGTCGTCGTGCCGTGACGTCGCCTTGGGTACACTCAGGTGACGATGACCACCGCCGTGCCGGGCACCGATCCAGCCCTCGAGCCCGGCGGCTCGGCGGCCGCACCGCCTTCCGCAACGGTTCCTCCCCGCCGCAAGCCGTCGCGGTCCACGGCGGCCGTCGACCACTCGCCGGCCGGCATGCAGCGCACCATGCTCCACATCGAGTCGGAGCTCGCGGCTCGCTTCCCGCAGGCCGACCTGGCTCCGGTGCGCGCTGCCTTCGAGTTCGCGCAGGAGGCGCACGCCACCCAGCGCCGCGCCAGCGGCGAGCCCTACGTCACCCACCCGCTGGCCGTGGCAGGCATCCTCGCCGACCTCGGCCTGGACCCGGTCGCGGTGACTGCGGCCCTCCTGCACGACATCCCCGAGGACACCGAAAGCTCGCTCGAGGACATCGAGGAGCGTTTCGGGCCGGATGTCGGCCGCCTCGTGAACGGCGTCACGAAGCTCAGCAAGTTCAGCACCCTGACCCTGGAGCAGCAACAGGCCGAGAACATCCGCAAGATGTTCCTGGCCATGGCCGAGGACATCCGCGTCGTCCTCATCAAGCTGGCCGACCGCCTCCACAACATGCGTACGCTTGGCGGCGCTGCCGCCGGCCAAGCAGCAGCGCATCGCGCGGCAGACCGCAGAGATCTACGCGCCCCTCGCTGAGCGCCTCGGCATCTGGAAGATCAAGTGGGAGCTCGAGGACCTGGCTTTCAAGGCCATGGACCCCGACGCCTACCGGGAGGTTGCCGGCCAGCTGGAGAGCCACCGCCGGGCTCGTGAAGCCTACGTGGAGCGCGCCATGGACGAACTCCGGGCGGCCCTCGCGGCGTCCGGCATCCAGGCGGAGCTCTCGGGACGGCCCAAGCACATCTCCAGCATCCACAAGAAGATGCAGCGCAAGCAGGCAGAGTTCGGGGAGATCTACGACATTCACGCGCTGCGCGTCCTCGTGGAGGATGTGCGCGAGTGCTACGCGGCGCTGGGCGTCGTGCACTCCCTCTGGCGTCCCATCCCCGGGCAGTTCGACGACTACATCGCCATGCCCAAGAACAACATGTACCAGAGCCTCCACACGGCAGTGGTCGCCCTCGACGGCAAGCCCCTCGAAGTGCAGATCCGGTCGCATGACATGCATCGCGTCAGTGAGATCGGCATCGCCGCTCACTGGCGCTACAAGGACGGCGGCAAGGTCGACCGCGCCTACGACGCCAAGCTGGCCTGGGTGCGCCAGCTCATGGAATGGCAGACGGACGTCTCCGATGCCACGGAGTTCATCGAAGGCGTCAAGCTCGACATCTTCCAGGATCAGGTCTTCGTCTTCACGCCCAAGGGGGACGTGAAGGACATGCCGGCCGGAGCCACACCCCTCGACTTCGCCTACCGCATCCACACCGAGGTCGGACACGCCTGCATCGGCTCCAAGGTCAACAACCGCCTGGTGCCGCTGGACTACCGCCTCAGGAACGGCGACATCGTGGACATCGTCACCACGAAGAGCGCTCATGGCCCCTCACGCGACTGGCTCAACATCGTCACCACCAGCCACGCTCGCGAGAAGATCCGGCAGTGGTTCAAGCGCCAGCAGCGCGACGAGAACATCACCCACGGCCGCCAGCTCCTGGAGCGTGAGCTGCGCCGCCTGGCGCGTACCTCCCTCGAGAAGATCGATCACGCCCAGCTCGAGGAGCAGCTCGACCACTACGGCACCAAGACCCTTGACGACTTCCTGGCGGCCATCGGCTACGGCCAGGTCAGCGCCTCCCAGGTGGTCTCCCGTCTGGGCGTCGTGGACGACGCCGAGGAAGTGCAGCTGCCCCAGGTGGCACCGCCGCCGCCGGCCCCCGGGGGCATCCGCGTGCGCGGTGTCGGGGACCTGCTGGTGCGATTCAGCAAGTGCTGCCACCCCATCCCTGGCGACCCCATCGTCGGCTTCATCACCCGCGGCCGGGGCGTGACGGTGCACCTGGCCACCTGTCACACGATCATCAACGAGCGTGCCGTGGAGCGCCTCATCGACGTGGAGTGGGAGACGGCCACGCAGCGCACGTACCCCATCGCCATCGTCGTCGAGGCCTACGACCGCACGGGCCTGCTGTCCGATATCAGCCAGGTCGTGGCCGACGACCGGATCAACATCGTGGCCGCCAACGTCTCCACCAGCAAGGAGCACCGCGCCATCGTGCAGGCCACGCTGGAGGTCTCCTCGGTCGCCCAGCTGGCCCGCGTCATGGCGCACCTCGAGCAGCTCAAGGACGTCTACTCGGTCGGACGAGCACGGGCCTGACGCGAGCACGCACAGGATGATCCGCGTCGTCGCGCGCGGACCGCAAGGCCCCGGAGTCCGCGCCTGGCCGAGGGGCCGACGCTGTCCGGTGACCCGGAGCACCAGGCGGGCATCTCCTCGCGTGCTTCCCAGGTCCGGGCAGTCGACGGGCTGGCCACGGATGGCAGCGACCCGCTAGACTGGCCGGGACGTCTTGACTGCCGTGGTCGAGGCGAGCCGTATCTGAGTGAGGGGTCCATCGCCGGATGACCGCGCGCCAGGAAGCACGCGTCAGATCGCGCACGACCGAGGCTGCCCGCTGGTCGTTCGAGACGCAGCGCGCGCCCAAGGTCGGCGAGATCTTCCTGACCGCCCGCGAGCGGAAGGGCGTGGACCTCACGCGCGCCGAACGCGAGACCAAGATCCGGGCCCGACACCTGGCCGCTCTCGAGAGCGGGGACGTGGCGGACCTCCCGGCGCTCGTCTACGCGAAGGGCTTCCTGCGCAACTACGCGACCTACCTGGGCCTCGACGCCGACGAGGTGCTGGCTCGCTGGCGCAAGGAGATCGACCAGCCCGGCGTGGCCGAGACCCCCCGGCTCAAGCCGCCGCCGCAGCCCATCACCACGCCAAGCCGCGGGCTGAAGCTCACCACCGGCCTCATCGTCGCCCTCGCCCTGGCGGCCATCGTCTTCACGTTCGTCGGTTATGTCGGCCTGCAGCTGGTGCGTTTCACCCAGAACCCGGACATCTCCCTCAACGGCCCCTCCATCCGCCAGCTGGCGCCCGGCGCGGAGCGCCTCGTGCTGAGCGGACGGGGCACGCCAGATACCCTGGTCACGGCCACAGGAGCGGATGAGCTCGTGCGCAGCACGACGGCCAGCCCCAACGGCGAGTGGACGCTGGACCTGCCGGTCAGCAAGGGCCGCAACGACTTCACCATCATCACCACCGATGCGGACACGGCGCGCGCCTCGGAACCCCTGAACGTCATCGCCACCGTGCCCGTGCTGGACACCGCCGGCACGACCGGGGACCTGGCACCCGCGCTGCCGGAGGGCGTCGACGCCTCCAACCTCTCCGGCGCGCCCTCCGCCTCGCTCATCGTCATCTCGCCGGAACAGGGTCTGCGCTCGAGCAGCGGCAAGGTCAAGGTCGAGGGCACCAGCGATGCGGAGAGCGTCATCGTGAGCGTGCAGTGGCTGGGCAAGCTGGACCGCGAGCCGACCGCTCCCCAGCCCGTGGAGCTGGCCGTCGACGAGGGCGTCTTCCGCGGCAGCCTGCAGCTGCCCCGCGGCAAATGGCAGGTCTCCACGGCGGCGGCCATCGATGGCGGCACTCCCGCCATCACCACCGTGCCCGTTCGCTCGGATGTGGAGGACATGGTCGTGACCGTGACCGCCGTGGACGGCACCACCCGGGTCAGGTTGCTGAACCTCGACGAAGAGACGATCGACGCGGAGATCCGCCTGCAGCCCGGCCAGTCGAAGACCTATCACGTGGACCCGGAGGTCATCCTCAAGGTCGGCAACGCCAAGGCTGCCAACGTCACCGTGGATGGCGTGCAGTACGGAGCCATGGGCAAGAAGTCGGAGACGAAGGCGTGGCTGATCCAGCAGGGCGAGCGGCCGCGGACGGTCGACTGACCGAGACCGCGGAGGTCAGCGGCGCCATCGGTGCGGCGTCGACGGGGGCGACCGAAGAGACCGCGGCGACCGGGGCCATGCTGGCCGCCCTGGCGGCGCGGCTCGTGCAGACGGCGACGGACCTGGGCGTCACCCTCGGTGCTGCCGAGTCCTGCACGGGCGGCCTCGTCAGCAGCGCCATCACCAGCGTCGCTGGCGCCAGCGCCTGCTTCGTCGGCGCCATCGTCAGCTACGCCGATCACGTCAAGTCGGCCCTCCTCGACGTGCCCCAGATGACGCTGGATCGACACGGCGCGGTCTCGGCCCAGGTGGCCGTGGCCATGGCCGTCGGTGCCCGCGCACGCCTGGGCTGCGATGTCGCCGTGGCCGTCACCGGCATCGCCGGTCCGGATGGCGGCACGCCGGCGAAGCCCGTCGGCCTGACCTATGTCGCCGTGGCCACGGCGACCGGGCAGGACGTGCGACGCCATGCCTGGGTGGGCGACCGCGGCGAGAACCAACGACGCAGTGCCGCCGCAGCCCTCGAGGCACTCATCACCGCCGTGGAGCCCGGGGTTCGCCCGTGACGGGCTCCCACCGAGTCATCCGCGGCGCCGCCGCCATCGGCCAGGGTCTGGCGCCCGCGCGCGAGGCTCGGAGGATCCAGCCGGAGAGGCCATCCACGTCGTCGGGGCGGGCGGCGCCGGGGCATCGGCGGCTGCCTGGCTGGCCGCGGCTGCCGGGGCGGCGGCCAGCGGCTGCGACCCCGGGGCCCCGAACCTCTACACGGCCAGCCTCGAGCATCTTGGTGTCCCGGTCGCCGCAGCGCACGACGCCCGCCACGTCACCGACGCGAGACCACGACCGGCGCGGCTCGCGGTCACCAAGGCGCTCACGAGCGTCCAGCCCGACCACCCGGAGCTCCTCGCCGCGCGTGCGGCCGACGTGCCCGTGGAGCCCTGGCAACAGGTCGTCGCCGACGCTGCGCTCACCCAGGGCGGCCACCTCGTGGCCGTCGCCGGCACCCACGGCAAGTCCACGTCCTCTGGCTGGTTGGTGCACCTGCTCGCCCAGGCCGGCCGCGACCCCGGCGCGTTCGTGGGCGCCCTGTTGCCCCCAGACGCTCACCGGCGGGCCGCCGGGAACGGCCCGCTGGGGGAGGGGTGACGTCTTCGTCGTCGAGGCCGATGAGTATGCCGGCAACTTCGATCCATACCGGCCTGCCGTGGCGGTGATCCTCAACGCCGAATGGGACCACCCGGACGTCTTCGTTGACCGCGCCGCGGTGGTCGATGCCTTCGAAGCGTGGCTCCGGGCGCCCGGAGCGGACCAACGACTGGCGGTGGTCCATGCCGGGGACGCGGGCAGTGCGCGACTGTTGACACGCCTGGCCGACTGGGGGCCGCGGGTCGTGCGTGTCGAGCCGCTGCCGACGGAGAACGGCGCCGATCGGCCGGGGCGGCCGGAGAGGCCCGAGGGACCGGATGGACGCGGCGCCGCCGCGGTCGGCTATGCCTGGGCGGATGGGAGGTTGCGCCTGACCGGGCTTCCCGGCCTGGGCGGCATCGTGGAGACGTCGTTGCAGCTGGCTGGCCGACACAACGCGGCCAATGCCGCCTGCGTGGCGGCAGCAGCCGCCCTGCTGGGGGTCGATGCCTCCGCCATCACCGCCGGCCTTGCCAGCTTCGCCGGCGTGGGCCGCCGCATGGACATCAGGGGGGAGCCCGGTGGCGTGCTCGTCATCGACGACTACGGCCACCACCCCACGGCCATCCGCGCCACCTTGCAGGCGACACGCGAGCGCTACCCCGGCCGGCCCGTCTGGATCGCCCACGAGCCGCTCACCTTCCACCGGGCAGCAGCCCTGGGGGATGAGCTGGCCGCCGCCCTCGCGGAGGCGGACCACGTCGTCATCGCTGACATCTGGGCCGGCCGCGACCCGGACACCAGCATCGCCAGCGCGGCGGCGCTGGCGCGAAGCCGTCTCGCGCCTTGGCGGACCAGCCGCCACGGCACCGGGTAGCGTGGAGGCCACGGCCGACCACCTTGCGACACGCGTGCAGCCCGGCGACGTCGTCCTGGTCATGGGCGGCGGGCGCTCATATGTCATCGCCGACCGCCTGGTGCGGCTGCTGTCCGACGGTGGGCGCGGGTAGAATGCTGCGGTGGCCCACGACCTGACGCCCGGTGACGGGCAGGACCTGCTCGCCCGCTTCAAGGCCGCTCGCGAGCAGCGCGACCCGGAGGCCATGATGCAGCTCTTCGCCGAGCAGGCGGACCTCCGCGTCGACCCGTTCCTGCCCCCGCGGATCGGCGCCCTGGACATCCGCGCCCACTGGAACCGCATCGCCGCCGAGGAGCAGGACGTCGAGTTCGACGCCGAAGGCACCTGGGTCGCTGGTCGCACCGTGCTCTCCAGCTGGCACGTGGCCTGGACGACGGCGGCAGACGGAGCGCGCATCCGCGAGCGCGGCTTCAGCACGATGGAGCTGGACGATCCTGGCCTCATCGTCCGCATGCGCAGCTGGCCGGTGCGCCAGGTCGTCCATGGCGGGGCCGTCGCCGCACCAGGCGAGCGCGGTCAAGCGAGCGAGGAGGTTCAGGATGGCCGGTAACGTCTCGTTCGACGTCGTCAGCGACTTCGACCGCCAGGAGATGGTGAACGCCATCGACCAGGTGCGCCGCGAGGTCGCCACCCGCTTCGACTTCAAGGGCGCCAAGGTCTCCATCGACCTCACCGACAAGGAGCTCATCGTCGTCACCGACTCCGAGATGCGCTCCGCGGCGATCGCGGAGCTCGCCGTCAGCAAGGCCATCCGGCGCGGGCTGTCGGTGAAGGTCTTCGACTGGGGCAAGGTCGAGCCGGCCGGCGGGATGACCTTCCGCCAACGTGCCATGCTGCGGCGCGGCCTGCCCGAAGACGTGGCCAAGCGCATCACCAAGCTCATCCGCGACGACTTCCCCAAGCTGCACGGCCAGATCCAGGGGGATGCCGTCCGTGTCAGCGGCAAGTCCAAGGACGACCTGCAGCTGCTCATCGCCCGGCTGCGCGATACCGCGGACGACTATCCGGTCGCCCTGCAGTTCCAGAACTACCGCTAGGCTGTGGACATGACCGCCGACTCCCGCAGCGCCCGACTGCTGATGGCCGTCCTGGCCACGCTCGTCATCGTCGCGCTCCTCATCACCCTGGTGCCACGATGACCGACGACCGCAGCCAGGATGTCGCGGTCTCCGCTTGGAGCGTCGCGCCTGACCACACGACCCCCACGCCTGAGACGGGCGAGACGATCGAGGCACCCGAGATAGGCGAGATAGGCGAGATAGGCGAGACGACCGAGACACCTGAGGTGCCTGCGGCCATCGACAGCCTCGACACCGACATCGATACCGAGCAGGTGCTGGAGCTCGCGCCGCCGGACGTCGACGAGGCCGCAGCGTCCGCCGGGCTGGAACCCCCGGCGCCCGCGGATCCGGCGACTCCTGCCGCACCGGCGGCACCCGTGGAACCTGCGACTCCTGCAGCACCTGCGGCGCCCGTCGTCGTGCGGCGCACCGTCTCGGCGGAGGTCGCGCGCCAGCTCCACGCCGCCGGTGCCCGCTACTGCTTCACGGTGCCCGGCGAATCCATCCTGCCCCTGCTCGATGACCTCGCCGCTGCCGGGCTGCGCGTGATCACCACGCGCCATGAGTCCGGCGCCGCCTTCATGGCCGAGGCCCTCGCCCAGTCCACCGGGCGACCGCAGGTCGTGGCCGTCTCGCGCGCCGTCGGTGCGGCCAACGCCGCCATCGGCATCCATGCGGCTGCCGCGGACTCGGCGCCCGTCGTGTTCCTGGTCGGACAGGTCGAGCGCCGGTACCTCGGCCGCGAGGCCTTCCAGGAGGTGGACCTCGTCCACACCATCGGTGGCCTGGCAGCGCACGCGGCGCAGCTGGACGACCCTGGCCAGACCGCGGCGCTGCTCGGCAGGGCCATGCGTCGCCTGGGCAGCGGGCGACCCGGGCCCCTGCTGCTGTCCCTGCCTCGTGACGTCCAGGAGGCCAGCATCGACGTGGATCCGGCGTCGCTGCCGTCCGGCGCACGCGGTCCGGCCGTCGACCACGCGGAGGTCCGTGCGGTCCTGAAGCTGCTGGCCAGCTCCGAGCGGGGCGTCATCGTGGCCGGAGGCGGCGTGCTCCGCTCCCGATCCACCAAGCGTCTCGTGGCCCTCTCAGAGGCCCTCGCCATCCCGGTCGTGGCGTCCTGGCGCCGCCCGGACGTCTTCCCCAACGACCACGCCAACTACCTGGGCATGGCTGGGCCATGGGCGCCCGACACGGTGCGACAGCGTCTCGTGGATGCGGATGCCCTCCTCTTCATCGGCGCTCGAGCCTCGGAGATGACGACGTTCCGCTACGCCGTCCCGGCCAGGGGCACGCGCTGGGCCCAGGTGGACCTCCAGCCACGCGTCGCCGGCGCAGGCCTGCACGCCCCGACGATCAGCATCGAGGCAGACGCCTCCCGCTTCCTCGATGCCGCCTGGTCCGACCTGCGCAGCGCCGCGCTCGACAACGAGATGCGTGCACGACGCGAAGTCCGGATCGCCGCCGACCGCGAGGCCTGGCGCAGCGCCAGCGACGTGGCCCAGGGCGACTGGCAGGGACCCGGCGTGCACCCCGGCCGACTCGTGGCCACCCTCCGCCGTGTCCTCCCCGACAACGCCGTCATCGCCACGGATGCCGGCAACATGGGCGGCTGGCTGGCGCGCGGCTACCGCTTCCGTCGTGCCGGCACGTTCCTCGGTACCACCGCGGGGGCCATGGGCTTCGGTCTGCCCGCCGCCATCGCCGCCTCGCTGCAGGACCCCGACCGCATCGCCGTCGCCATCTGCGGCGACGGTGGCTTCGCCATGTCCATGGCGGAGCTGGAGACGGCCGTTCGCGAGGGATCGCACCCCGTGGCCCTCGTCCTCGACGACGCGCGCTACGGCACCATCGCGCAGGCTCAGCGCGGCGAGGGCCGCGCCGCCCACAGCTCCGAGCTGGGACAGGTGGACGTTGCTGCTGTGGCCCGCGCCCAGGGTGCCGCAGGCTTCCACGTCGATGATGACGCCGGCTTCGAACCGGCCCTGCGGGAGGCGCTGGCGATGCGTCGGCCCGCGGTCATCCACCTCACGATGGACCGCTCCTGGGTGTCCGTGGACGAGCTGCCCGATCACCTGGGTGACTAGCGCGAGGCGTGTCCCTCTCTTCGCGCCAGGATGAGTGAGGGCTCCTCGGCCGCGTCGAGGTCCCGCTGCATCGTCACGGCCTCGAAACGATGGCCGTTCGCGGCGTCAGGCCCCGATCGCAGGAGCGTGAACCCCAGGCGAGCGTAGAAGTCGATGGCCCGCCGGTTGCGGACGAGCACCCAGAGGATCGACTCGGTGGCGCCCCATGTCCGGGCCCAGGCTTCCACATCCTCCACGAGGGCGCGGCCGACACCCGCGTGGCGGACCTCCGGGTCGACCCACAAGCTGAAGATGAGCAGGGTCTCCGGGTCGCGATGCCGACCGCTGACGATGCCCACGGGAGCGCCAGCCTGCTGCGCGACCAGCCACGCATGGCGGTCGCCCTCCGATGCCTCACGGGCCGCGCCCTGCCAGTGGGTATCCGGCAGTGCCAGAGCCTCCTGCAGGGTCTGGCCGAAGGCTTCAGGTGCGTCTTCCAGGCTGCGGAGCCGCAGCTGACGGAGGAGGGGACCCTCGGACGACCGGATGCGCCGGACGTGAAGGCCCGTGGCGTGAGCGGTCACCTGGTCACGGTAGCAGCCCGGCTCGTGTCGCAGCCCGCGCCGTCTCGAGCGGGCGGGCGGCTACTCCGTCGGTGCGCCGGCGGCGATGAGCGCCTGCATGCCGCCCGCGTCGACGACATCGGTGAAGCCGTCTGCGGACATGAGATCGGCGGCCACCTTGCTGCGATTGCCCGACCGGCAGTAGACGAGGTACGGCACCGACTTGTCGAGGTCATCGATGCGGGCCTGGAAATCCGCGGCCTGGACATCGATGTTCTCGGCACCTTCGAGGTGCCCGGCGGCATACTCCTCCGGGGTGCGAACATCGATGACGGTATACGAATCGAGCAGCTGGACCGCCTCGGCGGCGGCGACCTCCCTCGCGGGAGTCAACGTGGGCACACCGCCGCTCGTTCCGGCGCAGGCGCTGAGGATGGCGGCGGCCACCAGGCCGAGGGCGAGAAGGGCTCGCGGGGTACGTGGCAAGGCGGCGCTCCTGCTGTTCGTGGGCCGTGTGGGCCGGCCTATCATCCCATCCGCCGGGCCACACGACATGCGCAGCGGGGTGTGGCGCGTCGTGGCACCGCGTTCCGGGGTTCCACGGTCCGCCCGGTCGATATACTCCGCCGGTCAAGGGGCGTCATGTCAGCCCCGGCCGTCGCCCCACCCGTGCAGTCACCCTTGGACCCGGCATCGGGCCCGCCGCCACGTGGAGGAACACCATGATCCGTTCCGCCAGCCTTGCTGTCATCGCGGCCCTGCTTGCCGTGGGCGGTGCCATCCCGGCCGCGTCCCCGGTCGCTGCTGCGCCACCATCCGACTGCCCGGCGACCATGCCCATCTCGGAGGTGGCGGAGGGCATGACCGGCATCGGCTACACGGTCGTGCGCGGTGAGACGCCGCAGGCCTTCGATGTCGAGGTCCTGGGTACCTACCCCAACGGGATCGCGCCGGACCACGACCTCATCCTCGTGCGCGTCCATGACCAGGACGGCTCCACGATCATCAAGGATGCCGGAGGGATCTGGGCCGGCATGAGCGGCTCGCCCGTCGTCATCGATGGCAAGCTCGTGGGTGCCATCGCCTACGGCTTCAGCCAGGGCCCGTCGACCTTCGGCGGCGTCACGCCGATCAACGAGATGCTCCAGGTCGCCTCACGACCACGCATGGTCGAGGCCGCTGCGCCGCTGGCGCTGTCGGGCGCCGCTCTGCGGGCCATCGACCGCGTCGCTCCCGCCGCTGCGGGGCCCTTCGTCCGGCTGCCGCTGCCCATCACGATGCCGATGCGAACCAACATCCGGACCAAGGGCGTGAAGTCGGCCACCCGCGTCGCCCGCATGCGCGCACGTGCCGACCTGTCGGTCGCCCTTCGCCGTGCCGGCTTCGACCTTGTGGGTACCACCGGGGGCCGGTCCATCAAGGCTGCCGCGAGCGGTGGACCCATCGGCTCCGGGGATGACATCGCCGTCTCCCTCGCGACCGGTGACGCCCTGACCGCAGCCACCGGCACCGTCACCTGGACCTGCGACCAGAAGCTGCTCGCCTTCGGTCACCCCATGCTCCAGACCGGCGCCAGCAACCTCGGCGCCCACCAGGCGAGGGCCATCGACGTCGTGGACGACAGCGTTCTCGGACCGTTCCACCTGGCGGTGCCCGGCGCGCTCGTGGGCAGGGTGGTGGAGGACCGCCTGCCCGCCATCGGCGTGCGACTCGACCAGGAGCCCCGTCACGAGCTCCACGTGACGTCGACGACGACCGACGGGACCGCCAGCCGAAACGGCACGAGCGACGTCTCCGCCGAATCCGCCAGTCTGCGCTCGTCCCTCGTGGGGCTGCATGCGCGCGCCAACGTCACGGCGACCTCCGAGGCCGATGCCGAGGGTTCGGTGAGCGTGACCATGCACGCGACCGGCAGCCGTGATGACGGCTCCCCGTTCGACGTGACCTTCGGCGACCGCGTCATCGCCTCCGAGGGGCCGGTCGGCGAGTTCTACACCGTTCCCGAGGCCGCCGAGGCGGTGGCCGGCTCGTACGTCGCCTGGCTGGACATGAACGGCAACGAGGATGTGACCATCGAGACGGTGGACATGGACATCGATGTCGGGGCGCCGGCGCGCTGGGTCATCGAGCAGGTCCTCGTGCGCAGCGGCCAAGGCAGCTTCCGCCCCATGACCGGCAAACTGTCGGTGAAGTCCGGCGGCACGCTGACCGTGCAGTTCCGGCTCGCGAAGTCGTCCGTCCGCGGCAGCTGGTCCACGCCCGGCCCCAATGCCGAGCGCATCACGAAGGAAGTCGTCATGCAGGTGCCGCGCTCGGGAAGCACCATCACCGCGGGCCACGGCACAGGCCTGGAGCTCTTCTGGTTCGAACCGGTGGCCACGGGGTCGTTCGACGCGCTGCTCACGACCCTGAGTTCCCGCGTCCGCGCCGACGAGCTCTTCGTGACCATCGGCTCGAGCACCAAGCGCCTCCAGCTGGACCGCATCGTGGCTGGCCCGCGGGCCAGGGCGCAGCTCGTGCGCTAGGTTCCCCAGGCGCCGGGCGCGGCATCGTTCGGCCGGGGAACCTGGGTCAGCGACCCGTGAACTCGGGTGGGCGCTTCTCCAGGAAGGCGGCCACGCCCTCCTGGTAGTCCTCGCTGTCGTAGACGGCGCGGCGCATGGCCTGGATACGGTCGTGGGACTCCGGCGGCAGCGGGTGGGCGCCCGCCAGGGCACGGAGCTGCTCCTTCATGCTCTCGAGGGCCAGGGGCGCGAGACCCTTGATATCCCTGGCGATGGCATCCGCCGTGGCCTGGAGCTCGGCGGCGGGCACGACGCGGTTCACGACACCGAAGGCGGCCAGGCGCTCGGCCGCGACGGGCCGCGCCGTGAAGAGCAGCTCCTTGGCAGCATGCATGCCCACGACCTTGAGGAGGTTCATCATGCCCGTCAGGTCATAGGGCACGCCGAGGCGCGCTGGCGTGAAGGCGAACGTGGCGCCCTCGGCAGCGATGACGAGGTCGCAGGAGAGAGACAGCTCGCACGCACCGCCCCAGACGCCACCCTCGACCAGCGCGATGACCGGCGCCGGCCAGTGCTCGATATCGCGGATGAGCGTGCGCAGCGGGTCGCCGTAGGTGAGTGGGTCGCGCCCGTTGGTGGGCAGCTCGCGCACGTCGTGTCCGGCCGACCAGGTGCGGGAACCCGGACTCGCCCGCAGGATGGCGAGGCGAGCGACTGGTGGCGCGCAGGCGGCCAGGGCAGCACAGAGCTCGCCGATGAGGGCACGCGACAGGGCGTTGACGGGGGGAGCGACCATGGTCAGCCAGGCGACCTGGTCGACGACCTCGGACTCGACGACAGAAGACATGTGGTGCACGGACCTCCGGGTGGGCGGGGCGCCGTCCTGCTGGGCGATCGCACCGAGCCTCATGCCCGGAAGCATGACCCCCGGGGGCTCGAACTGCGCGGGTCATCGGACCGCGTCGCAACGGTCCACCCAGCACCCACTCGGTGCCATCCGGGTCGCCAGACGAACGGACCGGCCGAGGGCATCGCCTCGGCCGGTCCTGGTCGATCGCCGGTCGAGTCTCGGCCGCGCGAGTCGATCGGGCTCCGCCGGTCAGTCGACCGACATCAGCCATCACGCGAAGGGCCAGAGCCGTTCGATCCGGACGACCGTGAGGTTGCCCAGGTTCGTTCCGACGACGACCTCTTCGTAGAGCCAGCCGTCCTCGCGCGACGACCTGCAGCGGCCCGAAGACGGCCGTCAGGTCGGGCTGGACATAGCCCCACAGGAACATGTTGACGCCGACCTGGGCGACGCCGACACCCTGCTCGCCCTTGGCGAAGACCGCGTCCGCCGTCGGGTTCCAGACGATGCCGTCGTCGTAGGCGTAGCGCATGCTCAAGCCATCGACATCGGTGGCCCAGCGCCACACGATGCGGCCATAGCCCGGCGATGGGAGCGCCGAGCGTGTCGTGTCGGGAAAGACGACGACCTTGGGCGCGAACTTCGTGATGGCCACCGTCCGCAGCGAGCCGGCGGCGATGGTCGGGTTCCAGGTCGCCAGACGCGTCCCCACGCACGCGCCGCTGTGCGCCTTGAAGAAGCGGAACGTCACGCGTTCGCGAACCAGCGGCCAGCGTGCGAGTCGAGTACTTCCCGTACGCCAGGTTGCTGACGACCTCGTTGCTGCCCACGCAGATATCGACCTTCGTGCCCGGCGTGCCCTGCACGAAGACGACCTTGCCCGAACCAGCGGCCGCTGCGGGCGCCCCCAACAGCGCTGCCGTGAGGGCCACCATGCCCCCCGCCATGAGGAGTCTCTTGACCTGTCGCATCCCTGTAGTCCTTCCTGTCCCGGCACACATCGACGATCCACACGGGACGCAGGGAAGCATAGTGCGGACATCGCAGCGCGCAAGTACACCTTTGCCGCCCGTTCGCCCCATTTGCCGCTGCCTCTGGCGCAGGATGTTACATAACTTCCATTATCGGCAGTGATAGGGACGGGAAGGGGACGGGCAGGAAGCGCGGGTCGGGCGCATCACCCTGCTGCCCCGCGCCTCGCTGCACTCCGTGGATGGCGAGGTCCGGCAGTCGGCAGCGGCAGCCACGCACCTGGGGCCAGTTACGCCAGGGTCCTCGACCGAGATCACGGTGTCCGGCACGACGAACCCCCTCTCTTGGACGAGCGGTGGGTGTCTTTGCAGCCGCGATGAACGCCGCGGGCTTCGGGGTCGCCACGCGCGTCGACCGCCGGATCTGCCCGGCGACCCATCCAAGGGTAGTATCGGACCGTGGCGACGGAGCGGGCCCGACAGGCGGATGGTTGGCTGGCCCGCGTTCCCTTCTACCCGTGGCTGTTCGCGGCATTTCCGGTCATCCGTCTGTATGCGGAGAACGTGGTGGATGTGGAGATCGGAGAGGTCGTGGCGCCGCTGGCCTTCGCGCTGCTGGCAACGACCGGTGCGATGCTCCTGCTGGGCCTGCTGCTGCGGGATGCCCGTCGGGCGGCCATCGTCGTCTCTGCCGTCCTGCTGCCGGTCCTCTCGTTCGGCCTGCTCCACGATGCCCTGCCTGCCACGCTCGGCATCGGGCCCGTGGCACTCCTCGCGCTTTGCGCGGTTGGCGTGGTCCTGGCCATCGTCATCGCCCTCCGTGCCCGCGGTCAGCTCGGCTCGATCACGGCGGCCCTGAACGGCCTGACGGCCGTCCTTCTCGCCTTCGTGGTCATCCCGGCCGCCAGTGGCATCCGCGACACGCTCGCGACGCACGAACGACCGACGACCCGCATCGATGTCGGCGCGACCGCCGCCGGCGCGCAGCCCGGCCGAGACATCTACCACATCGTCCTTGATCGCTACGGTTCCCAGCGGTCATTCGAGACCGGCTTCGGTATCGACGACGGCGACTTCATGGCCTGGCTGCAGGGACAGGGCTTCCAGGTCCTCGACGCAGCGCATGCCAACTACTCCTGGACGTCTCTGTCGCTGGCAGCGACCCTGGGCATGACATCGCTCGACGACATCGTCCAGGCCGCAGGCAGGGACAGCCGGAACACGGCGCCTCTCGACGATCTTGCCAGGGACAGTCGCGCCGGATCCTTCCTCCAGGAGCTCGGCTACACGTACTACCACGTGGCGTCGTGGTTCGATCAGACGCAGGTCTCGAACATCGCCGACCATGCCTACCGGCCCAAGCACGTGGCCACCTTCGGCTCCATGCTCTACGACCTCTCCATCGCACCAACGCTGCTGCGCGAATCGCAGTCAGGCAAGATCGATCATGAGACGCGCCACGCCGCGGCCGCGCAGTACGACTTCGCCGTTCTCGATGACATCCGCGAGGAGCCCGGGCCGAAGTATGTCTTTGCGCATATCCTCCTCCCCCACCCGCCGTACGTGTTCCTGGAGGACGGCACCTTCGACACGAACGGGGCCACGATGGCCAGCCAGCTGGCCTACACGAACACGATGCTCCGGCGGTTCCTGGAACCGCTCCTGGCGCTCCCCGAGGACGAGCGACCCATCATCATCCTGCAGGGCGACGAGGGTTCCTACCCCGGGCGCCTGGTCAGCGAACAGCTCGACTGGGATTGGGACGAGGCGACCGGCGACGAACTGATCACGAAGTACGGCATCCTCAACGCCTGGTACCTGCCCGGCGCGGAGGGCGAGGCACCCCTCGCCGCCGACCTGACGGCCATCAATACGTATCCGGAGCTCTTCCGCCGAGCCTTTGGTGCCGACATCCCGGACCTGCCCGACCGCATCTACGCGTCGGACAAGGACCGGCCCTATGCGCTGACCGACATCACGGAGCGCCTGAGGGCCGCAGAGGCGGCCGCAGCGCCAACGCCCACTCCCGATCCCTGATCGGACGCCGCCGTAGCCGCCGCGAGCCGGCGGGGACAGGGTGGAGGTCCCTGCACCGTCTCAGTGGCGACGGAAGTGGAACAGCGTGCGCTGGCTGCCCTCGATGGGCGTCTCGCTGAGGAGGTCCCAGCCGCTCGCGAAGGCAGCCCGCAGTCCCTCGATGGTGTAGTCCGGGAAGATGTCCGGGCGCGAGGCCAGCAGTCGCCGCACCATGGCGTCCTCCTTGGGCACCCACTCCACGACGGTGTGCGGCGCCACGCGGCCGAGCAGGTCGGCGACCTTGGGCAGCGGCACGTTGGAGCCGATGGCGAGATGGTGGACGAGTGCCAGCGCGAGGCTGATGTCGGCATCGGCGCGGTCCAGCAGCGAGGCCCGCTCGGTGCTCGCCCAGCCCCGTGCCGGGCTGGGATCGCGCAGGTCGCTGACCAGCGGCAGGATGTCTTTGCGGCCGTCTTTGCGCACGGCCTGGTAGTGACGCTCGACGGCCGCCGGGTCCACGTCAAGGGAGACGACGCGGTAGCCGCGGTCAGCGGCAAGGCGGCTGTAGCGTCCGGTGTTCGCGCCCAGGTCCCAGGCGCGGGTTCCCCTCACCGCCTCGAGAGCGGTGCTGACCGCAGCCTCCTTGGCCGCCGTGGCGTCACGGTCATAGCTGGTGTTGTCGGCGTAGTCGGCCCACTCGGTGCCCTCCGGCCGCCACGCCAGGCCGCGCACCGTGTCGCGCAGTGATTCGACGAGCGTGGCCAGCCGCGAGGCGGTCATGCCGGTTCCGCCCGCTTTGCTGCCCTGGCCGGTCCCGACGTCCCGGCCGTCGTCGGCGTGCCGGCGTTGCGCCCGCGCATGCAGGTGGATGTGCGGGCCAAGGCCCATCGAGAAGCGTGTGCGCCCGGGCAGCAACCGCGCCGCAAGGTCCAGCGGCACGCCCTCGAGGTTGGCGCGCAACAGCTGACCCAGGCGGATGTCGATGCGCGCCATGAGTGCCAGTGGGGCCAGGAAGTGCTCGCAGAACTGCCGATAGGCGACCCATGGCTGGCCTGGCTCCAGGCGCTCGAAGGACAGGGAGTCGATGAGCACCGGGCGGCCCGCCTGGAACTGGATGTTGTACGCCGAGGCGTCGCGAAGGCTCATGCCCGCAGGCACGGCGAGCTCCTGGAGGCGCAGGGTCAGGAGCGCAGCGTCCTGCAGCTGGCTGAAGGACCACTCATAGGGGTACGAGATGAAGTCGATGGGCTCCGGACGGATGACACGGTAGGCGCCCGGGGCAGCCGCCAGGTCGCTGGACACGACCTCGTGGGCGATGACCAGGCCGTCGGAGCGCAGGCGCTCGTAGAGTCCCGACCCGATGAAGGCGTCCCAGTCGTCCGCGAAGGACGCCTGGACCTGCCGCAGGACGACGCCGTCGCGGCGGAAGACGAAGCCGGAGGGGTCGCGATAGGAGCCTGGGTCACGGACGGCCGACGCCAGCTGCGCTCCGGCTGCCGGGGCGGCGGACGTGACGCCGATCCGGACGGCGTCGGGGCTGTCGACCTGGTCCCCGGCCTCAGGCGTCGCGGCCGGGGTCATCCGTGGGCGTCAACGTCGTGGGGTCCGTCTTCTCGCCGCGGATGGCACGCACGAAGCGGGCGATCTGGTGGCGAAAGAAGATGGGCAGGGCCACCAGGCCCGCGATGAGCGCCTGGATGAGCAGGCTCCCTGAGCCTGGGTCGAGGTAGGCGAAGATGAGATCCATGATCGGACTCCCCTGGGTGCATTCGTCCCGCACGGCGACCGCGCCCTCCCCGGGTCACGGCAGGCAGTCCACGATAGCACCGTCGCCCCGGGCACGAGGATGGGCGTGTCTCAGCCACCCAGGGCGCGACGCATCTCCTCCTCCCAACCCGGGAAGTAGCGCTCGATGACGGGCAGCTCGAAGGTGCGCAGGATGGCCTCCCTCGGCTCACGCGCCAGCAGGAACTCGAACGACGCCGCCACGAGCAGCTGCGGGTCGTAGTGGCCCGGGGCAAGGCGCGCGAGGTCCGTGCGGCGCACGGTCACGGCATGCCGCGTGGCACCCGTTCCGCCGCCCACGACGACGTCGCAGAGGAACCCATCCGGCACCGGGTGACAGGCCACCGAGACGGACTGGCTCATGCGTCCCCGGTCGGCTCAGCCGCCCGGCGTCGAGCGGTCGCCTGCAGCTCGGCGGCCAGCGACGGCGCCACGCGGCCCATGACCCGGGCACCGTCCTGCCCGTAGGCCACCTCGACGGTGCCGCGTTCACGGACGCGCGCCAGCAGCTCCCCCTGCGCGTAGGGCACGACGACGTCCACCTCTTGCCAGAGCTCGGCGAGCGTCCGCGAGATGCGCAGGCGGAGCGTATCCAGCCCGTAGCCGGTCACGGCCGAGATCGGCACCGCCTCCCCCACCACCGGCGCCGGTCCGTCACCGGTGGCGACCGCCGGGTCGAAGCGGTCCGCCTTGTTGAGAGCGACGACACGGGGCTTGTCACCGGCCGCCAATTCGTCGAGGACTCCCTGCACGGTCTGGCGATGCTCGCGCGCGTGTGGGTCGGCGCCATCGACGACCTCCAGCAGCAGGTCGGCGCGGGTGACCTCCTCCAGCGTCGCCCGGAAGGCCTCCACGAGCTGGTGCGGCAGCTTGTGGATGAAGCCCACCGTGTCGGTCAGGACCACGGACTGGCCGTCACCGAGGCGGACCTGGCGGCTGGTGGGGTCGAGCGTGGCGAAGAGCTGGTCTTCGGCGCGAGCTGCCTCATGACCGGCGAGCGCGTTGAGCAGGGACGACTTGCCGGCGTTCGTGTAGCCGACGATGGCGACGCTGGGCACGAGTCGCCTGTCACGGGAGCGGCCGGTCGTCTGGCGCTGCTGGCGCACCTGCTCGACACGCTCCTTGAGCTTGCTGATGCGAACGCGGATGACGCGGCGGTCCGTCTCCAGCTGCGTCTCACCGGGGCCGCGGGTGCCGATGCCGCCGCCGGTCCGCGAGAGGTGCGTCCAGAGGCGCGTCAGACGCGGCAGCTGGTACTCCAGTTGGGCCAGCTCCACCTGGAGGCGACCCTCGTGAGTCCGGGCGTGCTGCGCGAAGATGTCGAGGATCAGACCGCTGCGGTCGAGGACCTTGACGCCCAGCAACTCTTCCAGCGAGCGCTGCTGGCCAGGCGAGAGCTCATCGTCGGCCACGAGCAGCGTGAAGCCCGTCTCCTGCTGGGCGACACGCAGCTCCTCCGCCTTGCCTTTGCCCAGGTACCAGTTGGGGTCGACGTGTCGGCGGTTCTGCCACTCGGCGCCCACGACCTCCGCTCCGGCGGTGTCGGCCAGGCTGGCCAGCTCCACGAGCGAGTCCTGGGCGCTCCAGCCCTCCCCTGCACCGGTGTCGACAGCGATGAGGAACGCACGCTCCACTGGCGGCGCAAGGTCGATCAGCTCGTGTCTCGTCATCGAGCGCCAGCATAGCCCGCACCGGCGGCCTCGCGGAGGAATGCTGCCAGTGCCGTCCAGGCGGCCTCGAGCGCACCCTCGCCGGCGGGCAGCCAGGCGATGTCGGACTCGGCGCGGAACCACGTACCCTGGCGGCGCGCGTAGGCCCAGGTGCGCTGCGCCACCGTGCGCTTCGCGGTGGCGATGTCCGCGCGTCCCGCGAGCACGTCGAAGGCCTCACGGTAGCCCATGGCGCTGAAGGCCGGCAGCGCCTCGTCGAAGCGCGCCCGGAGCGTCGCTGCCTCGTCCAGCAGACCGTCGGCGAACTGCTGGTTCGCACGCGCGGCGATCGCGCGGCGATGCTCATCGGGCTCCTGACGGACGCCCAGCCAGGTGACAGGCGCCGGGTAGCCAGTGGGCTCTGGCGGCAGGCCGCTTCCGGTCAGGATGGCCCGCTCGAGGGCGCGGATGACACGTCGCGGGTTGTGACGGTCGATGCGGGCGGCTGCCTCCGGGTCACGCCCGGACAGCTCCGCGAGCAGCGGCGCCAGGCCATCCAGCGCGTTGCGGGCCTCCAGCTCGGCACGCAGGGCCGCGTCAGCGCTGCCAGCATCGAGAGGCAGGCCACGGGCGACGGTCCGCACGTACAGGCCGGTGCCACCCACGAGCAGGGCCAGGCGGCCGCGTGCTGCGATGCCGCCGAGGGCGGCCAGCGCCGCCCATCGGTAGTCGGCCGCCGTGAAGACCTCGTCAGGATCGACGAGGTCCAGGCCGTGGTGCGGGACGGCGGCGCGCTCGGCCGCGCTGGCCTTGGCCGTGCCGATGTCCATGCCGCGGTAGACCTGCCGACTGTCGGCCGAGACGACCTCCGCGCCTGGCAGGCGGGCCGCCAGTGCCATCGCCAGCGCGGTCTTGCCGGTGGCCGTGGCGCCGGCGATGACGATGAGCGGCGGCAGCTCAGGCGTGGCGGCTGCCATCGACGCGGCGCCCGACGAGCGCGTAGGGGCCCGCCCGCTCGATGACGACATCGACGAGCTCACCGACCAGCTCGGCCGGGCCATCGAGGTGCACGAGCTTGTGGCGGCGGTCGCGGCCCACGAGCCGCCAGGCGCCGGTCGGCGCGTCAGCGGGCTGACCGTCGGCGGCCGACTCGGTCGGCACTTCAGCGGGCGGACCGTCAGCTGCTGACTCGGTCGCCGTGGCTGGGACGCGACCGTCCGCGGGTGATGTGGCGCCGCCGCCAGCGTGATGGTGCCCGTGGCGGGGCGGTCGGGCCTCCTCGACGAGGACCTCCGTGCGTCGGCCCAGCCAGGCCTCGTTGAGCTCGCGCCCGATGCCCTCCTGGAGCGCCAGCAGCTCGTTGAGGCGGCGGCGCTTCTCCATGCCCGGCACGTCATCGGCAAGGCGCGTGGCCGGGGTGCCCGGTCGCGGCGAGTAGGCCGCGGCGAAGACCTGCTCGAAGCGGACGGCGCGAAGGAGCGCCAGCGTCTCCTCGTGCTGCGCCTCCGTCTCTCCGCAGAAGCCCACGATGACATCCGTGGTCAGGCTGATGCCGGGCACGGCCGCGCGCAGCCTGTCCACGAGGTCCCGGTAGGCTGCCACGCTGTACTGGCGACCCATGCGCCGGAGGACCTCGTCCGAGCCCGACTGGACGGGCAGGTGCAGGTGCTCACAGACGGACGGGCAGTCAGCCATGGCGGCGATGAGCCGGTCCGTCAGGTCCCAGGGATGGGAGGTCACGAAGCGAAGGCGGTCGATGGCCGGCCGACCGTCGGGACGGCGCAGGCCGTCGATGGCGCGCAGCAGGGCGGCGATGTCCGGGCGGCCATCACGGACGAGCGCTCGCCCCAGGACACGCTCGCCGGCCACGTCCGTGAAGCGCGGGTCCGCCCGCAGGTCGTGGCCCCACGAGTTGACGTTCTGACCCAGGAGCGTGACCTCACGACAACCGGCCGCCGCGAGCGCGCTCGCCTCGAGCATGATGTCGTCGAAGGGCCGGCTGCGCTCGGGACCCCGCGCCAACGGCACGATGCAGTAGGTACAGGTCTTGTCGCACCCGTAGATGATGGGCAGCCAGGCCCGCGCCCCGCGACCCCGCGCGATCCGCCCGTCCTCCACCGCGGCAGCGCGACTGGCGGGCAGCCGGTCGGCCGTGGCCGCCACCGAGCGGCCCACGCGTGCCAGGCTGGGCGCGGCGAGCTCGCCGGGGGTGGTCGGGCCCGAGAGTCCCAGGCGATCGACCAGCTCGGGCTCCTCGTCCGGCCGCAGGAAGAGGTCCACGGCCGGGTAGCGGCGCGCCAGCAGGTGGGCGTTGTCGGCCCGCACGGAGCAGCCCGTCAGGACGATGCGGAGGGCCGGATCGGCGGCCTTGAGCGCGGCCAGCTGCCCCATCCGGCCGATGACCTTCTGCTCCGCTGTCTCCCGGATCGAACAGGTGTTGATGACGATGAGGTCGGCCTGCTCCAGCGAGGCAGCCTCCGGGCAGCCCGCCGCGAGCAGGGAGCCGGCCATCTCCTCCGCGTCCGATGCGTTCATCTGGCAGCCCAGCGTCCAGATGTGGAAGCGCGGCAGCAGCCCTGCGTCCGTGGCGAACTCGGCGGTAGCGTCGTCGGGGCGGACGGCGATCCGCGGGCTGGCCGTGCGTGGCGGTGGCATGTCCAGGACCGGCAGTGGCGCGCGCGTGGTCATGACACGCCCAGGGCGGTCAGGAGCCGCTCCCCCACGCCGCGCGGGACGTGCAGCATGGCCTGCGCCTCGGCATACGAGCCATCGTCGCCGTGGTAGTCGGAGCCGCCCGTCGCCAGCAGCCCGCGGGCAGCGGCGCAGCCGGCCACGCCCTCACAGGTGGCCTCGTCCCAGCCGCGATAGTAGGCCTCCAGGCCACCCAGGCCCCAGTCGCACAGGCGATCGAGGAGGACGGGCTGGTTGACGACCCACGGCGCATGCGCCAGCGCAGCGATGCCGCCGGCCGCGCCGATGATCCCGATGGCATCCTGCGGGCCCATGCCCCCACGGCGCACGTAGGCCGGCATCCCCGGGGCCAGGTAGCGACCGAAGGCATCGGACACGGAGGTGGCGTGACCGGCGCTCACGAGGGCGCGGGCCACGTGCGGTCGACCCTGGGCGTCGATCCCGCCGGGCACGTCCGGCATCCGGTCGCGCACGGGCATCCCCAGCTCGTCCAGGCGTGCCAGGGTGGCCTCCACGCGCGTCCGTCGACCCTCCCGCTGCTCGGCCAGCCGGGACTCGAAGACGACATCCGTGGGATCGATGCCATAGCCAAGGATATGCAGCTCCACGGCGTCGGGCAGTCCGTCCGCCAGCTGACGCAGGTCCGCGTCGAGTCGGGTGTTGATCTCCACGCCCACGATCACCTGCGGGGCATCGGAGGACGCGCCGAACCCGGCCGCGAGCAGCTCGCGAGCGCCCGCAAGCGTGTCGTGGTCCGTGATGGCCACCACGGCCGAGCCCCAGGAGCGCATCTGCTCGTACAGCACGAGCGGTGGCAGGACGCCATCCGATCGCGCCGTGTGCGTGTGGAGGTCCACCTGGTTGCGGCGGAGGGTGGTCATACCTCGATGATGCGGGCGAAGCGCTCCACGCCGGTGGCCCGCCCGCTCGCGGTCCGGATGTCGATCAGCAGGGCGTTGACGACGACGGGCCCACCCGCCACCTCGAAACGCGTCGGGAGGCCGGTCAGGAAGCGTGGCAGCACGGTCTCCGGCTCGAAGCCGATGACGCTGTCGAGCGGGCCGGTCATGCCCAGGTCCGCGGTGAAGGCCGTGCCTCGTGCCAGGATGCGCTGGTCTGCCGTGGGCACGTGGGTATGCGTGCCCACCACCGCGCTGACCCGGCCGTCGAGGTGCAGGCCGAAGGCGACCTTCTCGCTGGTCAGCTCGCAGTGGAAGTCGACCAGGCGCACCGCCGGCAGCTCGTCGGCAGCCTCGTCGAGCAGGCGGTCCATCTCCGTGAAGGGGTTCTCGATGGGGATCATCGTCGAGCGTCCCTGGGCGTTGACGACGGCGACCTCCGTGCCGTCGGCGGCGTGGAAGACGCCCCACCCGCGGCCGGGAACGCCATTGCTGCCGTAGTTGAGGGGCCGCAGGATGCGCTCCTCACGGTCGAGCTCGGGGATGATCTCGCGCTTGTCCCAGATGTGGTTGCCGCTCGTGATGACGTCCACGCCCGCGTCGAAGAGCGCGCGGGCCGTGGAGACGGTGAGGCCCATGCCGCCCGCGAGGTTCTCCCCGTTGGCCGTCACGAGGTCGATGCCGCGCTCGTCGCGCAGCCCCGGCACGAGCCGCTCCAGGGCGACGCGACCAGGCCGGCCGATGACGTCGCCGATCATGAGCACGCGCAGGCAGCCGGCCCCGGGCGTGGCGGCGAGCGGCGGGAGCTGGTCCGCGGCCAGGGTGCGACCCTTGTCGCGCCGCGTCACGGGCAGGCGGCCGGGGCCGATCCGGTCCCGCGTGCTGGCAACCAGCTCACTTGGCGTACTCGACCGAGCGCGTCTCGCGGATGACCGTCACCTTGATCTGGCCGGGGTAGGTCAGCGTCTCCTCGATCTGGCGCACGATGTCCCGGGCCAGGCGACCCGAGGCCAGGTCGTCGATCTCATTGGGCCTGACGAGGATGCGCACCTCGCGACCGGCCTGCACAGCGAAGGACTTCTCCACGCCGGGGAAGGCGTCGGCGATGGCCTGCAGGTCCGTGAGGCGCTTGACGTAGGTGTCCATGGTCTCGCCGCGGGCACCGGGGCGAGAAGCGCTGATGGCGTCGGCGATCTGGACGATGGGCGCCTCCGGGCAGTCGTACTCGACCTCCTGGTGATGCGCCGCGATGGCGTTGATGGCCTTGGGCGAGAGCCCGTGGCGACGTGCGATCTCCGCCCCGATGGCGGCGTGCGGCCCTTCCACCTCGTGGTCGATGGCCTTGCCCATATCGTGGAGGAGGCCGCCCAACTTGGCGGCCTGGACATCGGCGCCGAGCTCGGCCGCGATGACGGCCGCCAGGTGCGATGTCTCCTTGACGTGGTTGAGGACGCTCTGCCCGAAGGAGGTGCGGTAGCGGAGCCGCCCCAGCAGGGTGAGGATCTCCACGGGCAGGCCGGGCACACCGCAGTCGTAGGCGGCAGCCTCGCCCGCCTCGCGGATGACCACGTCGACCTCGCTGCGGGCCTTCTCGACGACGTCCTCGATGCGACCCGGGTGGATGCGCCCGTCGGAGATGAGCTTGGTGAGAGCCAGACGCGCGACCTCGCGGCGCACCGGGTCGAAGCCGCTGAGCATGACCGCGTCCGGGGTGTCATCGATGATGAGGTCCACGCCGGTCGCCTGCTCGAGGGCGCGGATGTTGCGGCCCTCTCGGCCGATGATGCGGCCCTTCATCTCATCCGAGGGGATGGGCACGATGGTCACCGTGGCTTCGGCGGTGTGATCCACCATGACGCGCTGGATCGCCGTGATGACGACGTCGCGGGCCTTGTCCTCAGCGTTCTCGCGGGCCGACCGCTCGATGGCGCGCATGAGGCGCACGGCGTCGTGCTCGGCCTCCTCGCGGACCTCCTCGACGAGGATCGCCTTGGCATCGTCCGCGGTCAGGCCGCTGACGCGCTCGAGGGCGCGCACCTGGTCCGCCTTGGCGGAGGCGAGCTCAGCGCGCTGCGCTCCGAGCTCCTGCTCCCGGACGAGCAGCTTGCGGTCACGCTCCTCGAGCATGTCCGTGCGCTGGTCGAGCTGTTCATCACGTGACAGCAGGCGTCGCTCCAGGTTGGCCAGATCGTTGCGCCGGGCACGGCCTTCCTCATCCAGCTCACGATGCAGGCGGACCTGCTCTTCCTTCGCCTGGAGGATGAGATCCTTCTGCTGGGCGCGCGCCTCGGCCACGATGCGTTCCGACTTCTCCGTGGCGGCCCTGATGGCCTGTGACGCGATGAAGCCGCGCAGCAGGAACCCGAGGGCAAGCCCGCCGACGGCCACCACGAGCAGGATGACCGTCATGACGACGGGATCGTCCATTCGTCCCTCCCATCCGGCGAAGTGCCGGACGTGACATGAATCAGTGGGCGCCACCAGGTGGTGGCCAGACGGCCCTCCCTTGAGCCGTCCACTCCGGGCGACCGCTCGCCGCAGGCCCTCGCCGGGCCTTCCCAGCGTCGCACGCCGTCCGTGGGTCAGATGGCCAAGCCTACCCGGGCAGCGGAAAGAGCGTCAAACAGCCTCGTCATCCCGGCCGTCGTCCGAACCGTCCGCGTCCGTGACGACCGCCGAGACGACTCGGCAGACGTCAGGGGCGAATCCATGCCTCGCCAGCAGGGCGTACGCCTTCTGGCGCCGGCGGCGCGGATCCTGCTCCCTGGCCATGGCGGCCGCGCGACGCTCCAGCAGCCGACGAGCCGCTGCGACGTCCACATCCGGCTGGCTGTCTCCGGTGCCCGGGGTGCCGTCTTTGCGCTCGACGGCGACCCCGTAGGAGGCCGACTCCGCGCTGTCGAGCGCCCCGTGGTCAGCGCGGTCGAACCCGCCGCTGCGGCGTTCGTCCAGGACCTGGTCGATCACGTCCCGCGCGACTCCGGCCCGCTGCAGCTCCTGGCGCAGCGCCGCGCTGCCACGCGGCCGTGCCCGGTCCCGGCTCTCCACCCAGGCCCGGGCGAAGGCGGCGTCGTCCAGGTAGCCGAGCTCCACGAGCCGAGCCACGACGCCGTCGACGAGCGCCGGCGGATAGCCCAGGTGGCACAGCCGGCGCCGTGTCTCCGCCATCGAGCGCGGCCGCACGGCCAGGAACGCCGCGGCGGCGTCCATGACGATGTCCGGGTCCGTGATCTCCGCGCGCCGGGCGCGTCGGTCGAGGGCCGCGGCGCGCCGATCCTGGGCCGAGCGAGCGTGGGCCATGGCGCGGACGAGGTCCTCGGCACCCGGCCGTGCGACAGGACCTGGCTGCCTACTCGGCCTCCTTGATGCCCTCCACCGGGACGTCGATGGTGGCGACGCGGGCGCGGATCTCCGTCTCCAACTGCCGGGCGATGTCCGCGTTGGCGCGCAGGAACTCCTTCGACTGCTCGCGGCCCTGGCCCAGGCGGGTCTCCCCGTAGTTGAACCAGGCTCCGGACTTGCGCACGACATCCGAGGCGACACCGACGTCCAGCAGGCCGCCTTCGCGGGAGATGCCGCTGCCGTACATGACGTCGAACTCCGCCACGCGGAAGGGCGCGGCGACCTTGTTCTTGACGACCTTGACGCGGCAGCGGATGCCCACCGCCTCCGAGCCCGTGGTGATGGTCTCGATGCGACGGATGTCCAGGCGCACGCTGGAGTAGAACTTGAGGGCGCGGCCGCCGGGTGTGACCTCCGGGTTGCCGAACATGACGCCGATCTTCTCGCGCAGCTGGTTGGTGAAGACGAGGGCGGTGTTGGAGCGGCTCACGATACCCGTCAGCTTGCGCAGCGCCTGGCTCATGAGCCGCGCCTGGATGCCCACGAACGAGTCACCCATCTCGCCTTCGATCTCGGCGCGCGGCACGAGGGCGGCCACGGAGTCCACGACGACGCAGTCGACGCCGCCGGAGCGGATGAGCGTCTCCGTGATCTCCAGGGCCTGCTCACCGGTGTCCGGCTGGCTGACCAGCAGGTTGTCCACGTCCACGCCGCAAGCGCGGGCGTACTGGGGATCCAGGGCGTGCTCCACGTCGATGAAGGCCACCACGCCGCCAAGGTGCTGCGCCTCCGCGAGGACGTGCTGGCAGACGGTCGTCTTGCCCGACGATTCCGGTCCGAAGATCTCCGTGATGCGGCCGCGGGGGACACCCCCGACCCCGAGCGCGAGGTCCAGGGCGATGGAGCCCGTGGGGATGACCTCGATGTGCTGCCGCGCAGCCGACCCCAGGCGCATGATCGAACCCTGCCCGAACTGCTTCTCGATGGAGAGGATGGCAGCCTCGACCGCCTGCTGGCGATCCTTGCGCTGTGCGTCTTTCGCACCGGCGCCATTGGCGCTGGCGCTGGCGCCGTTGCCGGCGCTCTTGTCTGTCCCGGTCGAGCGACCGGCGCTGGTGACGGTCATGCCTGGCGTACCTCCGAGGCTGCCACCGTGCCGATCCGGCCAGGGCTGCTACTCCGAGCTGTCCTCCACCGTTCGCGGCTTCCGTTTGGGCTTGATCTCCTCCACGGAAGGCTGCGGCGGCTCCAAGAACGGCTCCAGCGCTGGCCTGGACTTCTTCGACTTCGGGGGCTTCTTGGCTTCACGGCGGGAGGGGACTTTGCCTGCCATCGTTCCTCACGCCTCCAACTGGTGCCGCCCAGTCTGGACGGCGGGCATTCACTCCGACTGCACCCTCCCTTCATCGGCAGTCTCAGCGCCCTTCGTGTCAGCTTGACTGGCACGAAGCGACCGCTTCAATGCAGGGAAGGCGCCGGCCCGGATGGCGGACCGGATACTGGCCATGAAGTCTACGGTGAAGGTCAGGTTGTGACAAGTCGCGAGCCGGTAGGCGAGCAGCTCATCCGCGCGCAGCAGGTGCGCGAGATAGGCCCGCGAGAAGGTCCGGCAGAGTCGACAGCGGCAGCCCTCCTGGACCGGCCGCGGGTCATCCAGGTAACGGCTATTGCGCAGGTTGAGGCGGCCCTCCGGCGTCCACAGGGAGCCGTTGCGAGCGACGCGCGCGGGCAGCACCGAGTCGAACATGTCCACACCAGCGTCCACCGCATCGAGGAGATCCATGGGCGACCCGAGTCCCATGAGGTAGCGTGGCCGCGGATCATCCGCCAGGAGGGGCACCACCACGTCCAGGACGGCACGCCGCTGCTCCGGCGTCTCATCGCCAGCCAACCCGCCGATGCAGAGCCCGTCGAAGGGCAGTGCCGCGATGGCTGCCACGGAGCCCCGGCGAAGGTCCTCCGCGAGGCCGCCCTGGATGATGCCGAAAAGCGCCTGATCCGGTCGATGGTGGGCCTCCAGGCAGCGCTCCGCCCACCGATGCGTGCGGGCCGTGGCCTCCGTCACCTCCTGCCGTGAGGAGGCATGAGGCGGCACCGGCTGGTCCAGGCACACCGCGATGTCCGCGCCCAGGGCCTCCTGCACGGCGATGGCGTACTCCGGCGTGAAGTCGATGAGCGTGCCATCCAGGTGGGAGCGGAAGGTCACGCCGTCGTCGTCGATGCGGCGCAAGCGGCCGAGGCTGACGACCTGGAAGCCGCCGGAGTCCGTGAGGATGGCGCCATCCCAGCCCATGAAGCGGTGCAATCCGCCGAGCCGCTCCACGCGCTCATGTCCAGGACGCAGCGAGAGGTGATAGGTGTTGGAGAGGATGATGCTGGCGCCGACCTCGCGCAGGTCGTCCGGGTCCAGGGCCTTGACGGTGGCGTTGGTGCCGACCGGCATGAAGACGGGCGTCTCCACCACGCCGTGCGGCGTCTCCAGGCGTCCGCTGCGGGCGCGCGTCTGCCCGCTGGCGTCCGACTGGCTGACCTCGAAGCGGATGGGCGAAGGGCGGCGGCCCTCCACGCTCACCGGCCCACCCGGTCGCGACATCCCGGCCCGGCGCGCCTCACACCTGGTCCTCGACAGGGCCACGTCCCTCTGAGGTCACGCCGTCCCAGAGGCCCGGATCATCCCGCTCCGCGCGACGCGGTGGCGGGACCTCATAGCCCAGGGAGCGGAGGTGCTCCCGGGCCAACTCCGTGGCCACGCGGCCCTGGGGCGTGCGATCCAGGAAGCCCAGCTGCAGGAGGAATGGCTCGTAGACGTCCTCCACGGTCTCCACTTCCTCACCGATGACCGCGGCGATGGCGGCACCGCCCACGGGCCCCGACCCGAACTTCTGCACGATGGCGGCCAGGAGGCGGCGGTCCGTGGTGTCCAGGCCGACCGGGTCGATGTCCAGGGCGTCCATGGCGGCGCGCGCCTGCATCTCCGTGATGCGGCCGTCACCGCGCACCTGGGCGTGGTCCCGCGTGCGCCGCAGGAGGCGATTGACGATGCGCGGCGTGCCCCGGCCCCGCGAGGCGAGGATGGCCACGGCCGCCTCGTCGATGTCCACGCCGAGGATGCCGGCCGAACGGCGCACGATCTCCGCCAGCTCCGCCTCCGCGTAGTAGTCCAGGCGATAGATGGCGCCGAAACGGTCGCGCAGCGGCGAGCTGATGCGCCCCGCCCGCGTGGTGGCGCCGATGATCGTGAAGGGCTTCAGCGAGAGGCGCAGGCTGCGCGCGCTGGGGCCACGACCGATCATGACGTCGATGGCGAAATCCTCCATGGCCGGGTAGAGGATCTCCTCGACGCTGTGGTTGAGGCGATGGACCTCATCGATGAAGAGGATGTCCCGCTCCTCGATGTTGGTGAGGATCGCGGCCAGGTCCCCGGGCCGCTCGATGGCCGGCCCGCTGGTGGTGTGGATGGCGACCCCCAGCTCCCGGGCCACGATGTTCGCCAGGGTCGTCTTGCCCAGGCCGGGCGGCCCGTAGAGCAACACGTGATCCGCGGCTTCCTGCCGCGCGTCCGCGGCGGCGAGCAGGATGGCCAGGTTGTCCTTGACCTGGGTCTGGCCGATGTACTCGCCCAGGTGACGCGGGCGCAGCGACGTCTCGAGGCTGCTCTCCTCCGGTCGGGCCAGCTCTGGCGCGATGGTGCGCGCGTCATCGTCCATGGGCGGCCAGTCTAGCAGAGGTCAGCACGGAATGGAACAGGTGTTCGACGCGGCGCAGCCCAGTCACGCCACCGGTCGGCGTCGTCCTGGCGCCACCGTCCATGCCCGCTATTCGCGGCGCAGGGCGCGCAGGGCCTCCTTGACACGCTCCTCCAGGCCGGCGCCCGGCGGCAGGCCGCCGGCGGCCGCACGGGCCGCTTCCCTGCCCTCCCGTGTCGTGTAGCCAAGGGCTTCCAAAGCGGCCACGACCTCCGCCTCGCCGCCGGCCGTCACCCCGGCCTCACCGCCGGCCGCGGCGACCTTCTCGCGCAGCTCCAGGATGATCCGCGCGGCCAGGCGCTTGCCCACCCCGGGCACGGCGGTCAGCACTCCCTCATCCCCCTGCAGGATGGCCAGCTGCAGGTCCGCCACGGGGCGCGAGGAGACGATGGCAAGGCCGACCTTGGGCCCCACGCCGGTGACCGTGGTGATGAGCTCGAAGAACGCCAGCTCCTCGGTCGAGCCGAAGCCGTAGAGGGCCTGCTGGTCCTCGCGCACCAGGTGGTGGGTGTGCAGCCTGGCCCGCGTGCCCACGACCAGGCCGGCCAGCGTCCTGGGCCCAGCATGGACGCGGTAGCCCACGCCGCCGACATCGAGCACGACGGCGCTCGCCGAGATGGCGGCCACCGTACCGTCGAGCGAGACGATCATGGTCGCGGCATCGGCACCGAGGTCGCCGCATGGGCCGTGCAGACGGCAACGGCCAGGGCATCCGCGGCATCGTCCGGGCGCGGCAGCTCCGCCATCGAGAGCACCAGCTGCACCATGCGCTGCACCTGCTCCTTGGAGGCGCGACCGTAGCCGGTCACGGCCAGCTTCACCTCGTGTGGGCCGTACTCGTAGACGGGCAGGCCGTGCTGTGCGGCGGCGAGCAGGACCACCCCGCGCGCCTGGCCCACGGCGAAGGCGGTCTGCACGTTCCGGTTGAAGAAGAGTCGCTCCACGCCCATGGCCTCCGGCCGGTGCGTCTCGATGAGGTCCACGAGGGCCTCGTGGATGAGCAGCAATCGAGCCCCCAGGGAACGGTCGGCGATGGTCTCCAGGCAGCCGTAGTCGAGCATGCGCAGGGCGCCGCCTTCGCGGGCCACGATGCCGTATCCGGTACGCGCGGTGCCGGGGTCGATCCCCAGCACGATCACGAGGTGGCGGCCTCTTCGAAGATCTCGTCGGGCAGGTCGAAGTTGGCGGTCACGCGCTGCACGTCGTCGCTGTCCTCGAGGATCTCGATGAGGCGCAGGTTCTGGCGCGCCCGATCGACATCCACGGCCACGAGCGCCTTGGCCTGCATCGTGATCTCGGCCGACTCGACCCGCAGGCCGGCGCCCTGCAGTGCCACGCGCACACTCTCGAGACCGCCCGGTTCGGTGGTCACCTCGAGGGGATCGCTGTCGGTGTCCACGTCCGTGGCGCCCGCGTCGATGGCCAGCAGGGCGATGTCGTCGGCATCGCTGCCGCCCAGGTCCACGCTGATGACGCCACGCGGCTCGAACTGCCAGGCCACCGAGCCGCTGCCCGCCAGCTGCCCGCCGGCCTTGGTGAAGATGGAGCGCACGTCCGCAGCCGTGCGGTTCTTGTTGTCCGTGGCCGTCTCCACGAGGATGGCCACGCCGCCGGGACCGTAGCCCTCGTAGAGGATCTCCTCGAAGACGGCGCCCTTGTCTCCGCCCGTGGCGCGCTCGATGGCGCGCTTGATGTTCTCCGCGGGCATGTTGACGGAGCGCGCCTTGTCGATGGCCAGGCGCAGCCGGTAGTTGCCCTCCGGGTCCGCGCCGCCCACCCGAGCGGCGACACTGATCTCCTTGCCCATCTTGGTGAAGACGGCGCCGCGCCTGGCGTCGTTGACGCCTTTCTGGCGCTTGATGCTGGACCACTTGGAATGACCGGACATGGCTCGCGATTCTATATGATTGCGGCCACGAAACCGACTCGGTCGGCCTGAGGGACGAGGCCCGCCCAATGCCTCCGCCGACCCCTAGCCTGTTCTGGAGGTCCGCGCGTGTCCCACGTCGATATCTCGCGACTGCGTAACGTCGTCCTGGCCGGTCATACCGGCTCCGGCAAGACGACCATCGCCGAGCACCTGCTCCACAAGGCCGGCGTCATCAACCGCATGGGCCGCGTGGACGACGGCACGGCCAGCCTGGACTACGAGCCGGAGGAGCAGAAGCGCAAGCTGTCGCTCTCGCTGGCCGCCAACACCTTCGACCGCGACGGCAGCCACGTGACGCTCATCGACACGCCGGGCTACGCGGACTTCGTGGGTGAGGTCATCTCCGGCTTCGCGGCCGCGGACGGCGCCCTCATCACCATGGACGCCTCGGGCGGCGTGGAGGCGGGCACGGAGACGGCCATCCGGCTGAGCCGCCAGACGCACACACCCGCCATCTTCGTCATCACCAAGTGCGAGCGCGAGAACGCTGACCCGATGGCCGCCGTGGACGCGCTGCGGGCCGCGTTCGGCAGCAAGATCGCGCCGCTCCAGCTGGCCATCGGCAAGGCCGACGCATTCCAGGGCTATGTCGACCTCGTCCATCGCTCGGCCTGGGTCTACAAGGACGGCAAACGCCAGGAGGCGCCGGTCCCCGAGGAGCTCGCGGACGAGGTCGCGCGGCGCCGTGAGCAGCTCCTGGAGGCTGCCGCCGAAGCCGACGACGAGGTCCTCATGAAGTTCCTCGACGGTGAGGAGGTCAGCGACGACGAGCTCGAGCGCTGCCTTCATATGGGCGTCAAGGACTCCGTCCTGGCCCCCGTGATGCTGACCTCCGCCCATCGCGACATCGGCGTCAGCGCCATGCTCGAGGCCATCATCCGCTACCTGCCCACCCCGCTCGAGGGTCCCGCCGTGCCCGTCACGGACAACCGCGGCGAGACGGTGGAGGTGACCGCGGATGCCGGCGGCCCGCTCGTGGCCCAGGTCTTCAAGACCACGGCGGACCCCTTCGTCGGTCGGCTCACCTACTTCCGTGTCTGGTCGGGCACGCTCAAGGCCCACGACCAGGTCTGGAATGCGACGCGCGGCGAGGACGAGCGCATCGCGCAGGTCTTCTACATCAAGGGCAAGGAGCAGGAGTCGGTCGACGAGATCCGTGCCGGCGAGATCGGGGCCGTCGCCAAGCTGCTCCATACGGTGACCGGTGACACCCTCTCCGGCAAGGAGCGGCCACTGACCATGGCTCCCATCGCCTTCCCGGAGCCGACGCTGCCGGTGGCCGTGGAGCCGGCCTCCAAGGCGGACCTCGACAAGCTGAGCACCGCGCTGACCCGCCTCCAGGAGGAGGATCGCACGCTGCGTGTCGACCGCAACACCGAGACGGGCGAGCAGATCATGTGGGGCCAGGGGGAGAACCAGATCCAGGTCGCCGGTGAGCGGCTTACCCGCAAGTTCGGCACATCGATCATCACCAGGGCTCCCCGCGTGCCCTACCGCGAGACCATCCGCAAGACCGCCAGGGTGGAGGGCCGGCACAAGAAGCAGACCGGCGGCCGTGGCCAGTTCGGTCATGTCTGGCTGGAGATCTCACCCAACCCCGGCGGCGGCGTGGAGTTCGACACCAAGGTCGTGGGTGGCGTGGTGCCCCGGCAGTTCTACCCGGGCGTCGAGAAGGGCGTGCGGGCCGTGGCGGACAAGGGCCCCACGGCGGGCTACCCCGTCGTGGACTTCAAGGCCGTGCTCTACGACGGCTCGTTCCACACCGTGGATTCCGACGAGCTCTCCTTCCGCCTGGCCGGCTCGATGGCCACGCGCAAGGGCATCGCCGAGTGCGATCCGGTGCTGCTGGAGCCCATCATGGAGGTCGCGGTGCGCGTCCCGGAGGCCTACATGGGCGAGGTCAACCGCGATCTCAACACCAGGCGCGGCCGCATGCTGGGCATGGACTCCGAGGGCAACGAGCAGATCCTGCGGGCGCTCGTGCCCCAGGCGGAGCTCTCCACCTATGCCACCGAGCTGCGCTCCATCACCGGCGGTCGGGGCACCTTCAGCGCCAAGCTGTCCACGTACGAGGAAGTGCCCGCGCACGTGGCCCAGAAGGTCATCGAGGCCCACAAGGCCGAAGCCAGCGACGACGATTGAGTCTCGAGGCGGACAGATGACCCATCGATGGCCGACAGCCCTGCTGCTGGCGCTGGGCCTCGTTGCGTCGGCCGCGTCGACCGCGTTCGGCGCCGAGCCCCAGGCGCTCTCGCTGCGCCCCTTTGCGGACGGCCTCGACTCGCCGGTCTTCGTCACGGGGGATGGTAGCGGGAGCGGCCGGCTCTACGCCGTCGAGCAGCCGGGCCGCATCCGCGTCCTCTCGGCCGACGGTGAGGTGCGCGACGAGCCCTTCCTCGACATCACCGATCGGATCACGGCCGGCGGCGAGCAGGGCCTGCTGGGCCTGGCGTTCCACCCCGACTACGCGGCCAATGGGCGGTTGTTCGTGGACTACACGCGCGCGGAGGATGGCGCCACCGTCATCGCCGAGTTCCTCGGCGGCGACGAGACGGCCGATCCCGCCACGGAGCGTGTCCTCCTCGTCATCGGGCAGCCCTTCGCCAACCACAACGGCGGCATGCTGGCCTTCGACGCAGAGGGCATGCTGCTGGTCGGCATGGGCGACGGCGGAGGCGGCGGCGACCCGGAGGGCAACGGCCAGGATCCCCGTGCCCTGCTCGGGAAGCTGCTCCGTATCGACGTCGATGCCCAGGAGCCCTACGCCATCCCGGCCGACAACCCGTTCGCCGACGGGGAGGCGGCCGCGCCGGAGATCTGGGCCCTGGGCCTGCGCAACCCGTGGCGCTTCAGCGTCGATCGTGAGACGGGCGACGTGTGGCTCGGCGACGTCGGCCAGAATGCCTGGGAGGAGGTCGACGCCATCCCGGCCGGGACGGGCGGGCTCGACCTGGGCTGGAACATCATGGAGGGCCTGGCCTGCTTCGAGTCGGAGGACTGCGACATGGAAGGCCTGAGCCTGCCGGTCGTGACGCTGGGGCGCGATCTCGGAGCCTGCTCGGTCATCGGCGGCTACGTGTACCGCGGGGACCGCTATCCGGACCTTCAGGGCGACTACATCTTCAGCGATTACTGCAGCGGCGACCTGTGGCTGCTGCCCGCCGATGATGCCCTGGCCGGGGCCGAAGTGGAGCCCGTCGTGGTCGGGCACCACGACGGATCCGTGGTGTCGTTCGGGCAGGACGACGAGGGGGAGCTGTACGTCGTCGACCACGGAGGCGCGATCCTGCGCCTCGAGGCCGGGCTGTGATCGGGCAGCCGGCCGCCGACGACCTCAGGGACGCGCGGCGGCAATCCCTTCGGTCAGCGTGAAGACACCCTCGTAGAGGGCGCGCCCGACGATCGCCGACGCGAAGCCGCGCGCCGCCAGCGCACGGATGTCGTCCAGGCTGCCGATGCCGCCCGAGGCGATGACGGCTGCCCCTGGCACGACTTCCCGCATCCTCTCCAGGAGTTCCAGGTCCGGTCCATCCATGCCGCCATCGCGGGCGATCGCGGTCACGGCGAACAGCCGGATCCCTGCCTCGTACAGCGCGCCTGCAAGCGTAAAGACATCCGCCTCGCGGGCCCCGGTGACCCAGCCGTCCCCGACCGCCTGCCCGGCGCGGACGTCCAGTGCCGCCACGATGCGCTCCAGCCCGTGACGCTCGACGAGCTGATGGCCGAGGCCCGGCCGGCTGATGAGGGCGCTGCCCAGGACGACGCGGTCGGCGCCCGAGGCCAGGGCCGCGGCAGCATGCTGTGCGTCACGGATGCCACCCGCGACCTGGCAGGGCACGCCAGCTCCGCGCACGATGGCCGAGACGGCAGGCGACTGGAGGGGCTTTCCCTCGCGAGCCGCGTCAAGGTCCACGACGTGGATGCGCGTGGCCCCCTGCCCTGCCCAACGCTGCGCCACCTTGACGGGGTCGTCGCCGTAGTCGGTGACCGCGTCGAAGGCTCCGCGCGAGAGGCGCACGACGCGACCGCCGAGCAGGTCGATGGCCGGGATCAGCTCCACGGCGCACGGTCCTCCAGGTGACGCGGCGCCGCCAGGCTCCCGGCTGGCACCCGGTCCTGCCTTCTTGCTACCATGGTAGTATGCTAGCATAGTAACCCGAGAGCACGCGCCGGAGCGGAGACCACGCAGACCATGAGCAGCGACCCCACGGAGTGGCGCTCTGACGCCACCGCCGACCTCATCGAGACCATCCTGGCCCTGCCCGACGGCGCCGCGGCCGAGCGCTTCTTCCGGGACCTCTGCACGCTGCGCGAGCTGCATGACCTGGCCCAGCGCTGGCATGTCGTCCGCCTCCTGGACCAGGGCCTTCCCTACACGGAGATCTCGCGCCTGACCGGCGCCAGCACCGCCACCGTGACGCGCATCTCGCAGTGGCTGCACCACGGCACGGGCGGCTACCGCGAGGCGCTGGCGCGCCAGGCAGAGCCCGGGCGTCGCCGGGAGGGCAGCTCCCTGGCGGGCGGGCAGGGCCGATGAGCGCCGTCGACACGAGCCGCGCGACCTACACCAGCCTCCGCGACCCGGAGCGCCTGCGCCTCGCCATCCCCAACAAGGGACGCCTCCAGCCGCCCACGCTGCAGCTGCTGCACGACGCCGGCCTGCGCTTCGAGGATGGCACCCGCGCGCTCACCAGCCGCGTCGAGGGCTTCCCCCTGGACATCCTGTTCGTGCGCACCGATGACATCGTCGAGTTCATCGCCGATGGCGTGGCTGACGTGGGCATCACGGGCACCAACCTGCTGCACGAATCCGGCGCGGACCTGCCGGTCCTCGTCGAGCTGGGCTACGGCCACTGCCGCCTGGAGGCCGCCGTGCCGCTGGCCTCGCCGGCGCAGGCGCTGGCGGACCTGGCCGGGCGGCGCCTCGCGACCAGCCACCCCCATGCCACTTCGACCTGGTTCGCGCAGCACGGCATCGCGGTCGAGGTCGTGACGATCAGTGGCGCCGTCGAGGTGGCGCCGGGCATGGGCCTCGCCGACGGCATCGTGGACCTCGTCTCCAGTGGCTCGACGCTGATCATGAACGGGCTGCGCTCGCTGGGCCCCCTCATCAGCAGCCAGGCCATCCTCGTGGGGCGGCAGGAGCCCCCGGCAGCCACGGCAGTCATCCTCGCGGAGCTGCGCACGATGATCGAGGCGGTCATCGCCGGCCGCGGCGTCAAGTACCTGATGATGAACGCGCCGGCCGCCGCTGTGCCCGCCATCGAGGCCATCCTGCCCGGGCTGGAGTCGCCAAGCGTGCTGCCGCTCGCGCACGAGGGCATGGTCGCCGTCCACGCTGTCGTCTCGGCCGCGGATGTGCATCGCATCCTGGTGCCGCTGCGCGGGGCCGGAGCCACCGGCATCCTCGTCATCCCCGTGGAGAAGCTGCTGCCATGAGCGACCCTGCCGCCGTGCGGCTGCGCCGCCTGCGCCTGGCCGACCTCTCCCCGGCCGAGCGTCGTGCGATCACGGACCGCGCTTCCACCGCGACGCCGGACATCCGGGCGCGCGCCCGCGCCATCGTGGATGGCGGTCCGCGACCGCGGGGACTCGGCGCTGCGCGAGGCCAACGCCCGCTTCGGCGGCGGCCTGCGGGAGCCGGCAGCGGCACCGGCCCTGCGCGTGCCTGCCTCGCGGCTGCGCGAGGCCCGTGACCGCCTGCCCGGCGACGTTGCGTGCTGGCCTGGAGCTCATGGCCACGAACATCGAGCGCTTCCACCGCGTGGAGGTGCCGGCCGCCGAGCAGTGGGTGGACGTGATGCCGGGGGTGCAGGTCGGGCGTGTCTGGCGCGGCCTGGACCGCGTCGCCGCGTACGTACCCGGCGGCACGGCCGCCTACCCCTCGTCGCTGCTCATGAGCGCCATCCCGGCCCGCCTGGCCGGCGTCGGCACGTTCGTCGTGGCCAGCCCGGCCGCGCCGGACGGCTCGCTCTCCCCCGCCCTGCTGGGAGCCGCAGGGCTCATGGAGGTGGACGAGTTCTGGGTCATGGGCGGCGCCCAGGCGGTCGGTGCGCTGGCGTATGGCACGGAGTCGATCGCCCGCGTCGACAAGATCGTGGGTCCCGGCAACGCCTGGGTGACGGCCGCCAAGCTGGAGGTCCTGGACCGCTGCGCCATCGACATGCCGGCGGGGCCCACGGAGGTCATGGTCGTGGCCGACGACACGGCGGACGCGGTCCACGTGGCTGCCGACCTGCTGAGCCAGGCCGAGCACGGCGCCGACTCCCCTGCCCTGCTGGTGACACCCTCGGCAGCGCTCGCTGACGCCGTGGAGGTGGAGCTGGCGCGCCAGCTGCCGACGCTGCTGCGGCGCGAGACGCTGGCGGCCTCGCTGGCCGCGGCCGGCACCGTCGTCCTCACCACGGACGTCGCGGAGGCCCTGGCCTTCGCCGACGAGTACGCCCCCGAGCACCTCTCCTGCGTCGTCGCCGACCTCGACGCCGCCCTGGCCTCGCTGTCGCCACGCCGGCTCGCTCTTCCTGGGCCCCTGGGCGCCCGAATCGGCGGGTGACTATGCGGCGGGCTCCAACCACGTGCTGCCCACCGCGGGCGCCGGGCGCGCCTACAGCCCGCTGGGCGTCGAGTCGTTCGGGCGCTGGATGCAGGTCAACCGCATCACGCGCGAGGGACTGGCGGCCATCATGCCGGCCGTGGCCGCGGTGGCCGAGGCCGAGGGCCTCACCGCCCATCGCCGCGCCGTGGAGATCCGCTTCGAGGGGACAGCGTGATGTCCCTGCCCGCCAGCGAGGCCATCGCCGCCGCCTCCAACGTCTACACCTGGGAGCCGCCGAACCGCGTCATCGCGGCCCGCTACGGATTGGCCGCCGGGGACATCCTGCGCTTCGACACGAACACGTCGCCCGCAGCGCCGGACGTCGTTGCCGAGCTCCTGGAGGGGCCCTGGGATCCCACGCTCAACGAGTACCCAGACTCCACGTACGCGGAGCTGGCCGAGGCCGCGGCCGCCTACGTGGGCGCCGAAGCGACGGAGATCCTCGTGGGCTGCGGCGCGGACGAGGTCCTGGACGTCATCGCAAAGACATACCTGGGGCCCGGCGCCGGATCCCTGGTGCCGACGCCGACGTACGCGATGTACGCGGTGCTGGCCTCCCAGCGCGGGGCGCGTGCCATCGATGTGCCGCGACGCGGGCCCGAGACTGACTACGCCCTGGATGTGGCGGCCGTCGGCGGGCGCCTCGCCGAGGCCGCCGTGGCCTGGCTCTGCGTGCCCAACAACCCGACCGGCCTGGCCGACCGGGTCGAGGACGTGACGGCCCTGCTCGAAGCCGCCGCGGGCCTGCCGAACGGTGGGCCGATCATCGTGGTCGACGAGGCCTACCACGAGTTCCGGCCCGCCTCGCTGGTGCCGCTGCGCGAGCGCTACCCGAACCTGGTCGTGGTGCGCACGCTGTCAAAGGCCTTCGCCCTGCCGGGGCTGCGCGTGGGCTACGCCGTGGCCGCACGGCCCACCATCGCGCGCCTGGAGCGCTATCGGCCGCCGGGCTCCGTCTCGACGGTCTCGGCGACGGTCGCGGCCGCGATGCTGCGCCGGCCGGAAGCGGCGGCGGCCAACGTCGCGGCCCTGCACGCTGAGCGCGAACGCCTGGCCGCTGGCCTCGCAGAGGTCGGGCTGCCGGCCCGACCGAGCGTCACGAACTTCCTCCTCGTGCCGGTGGGAGACCCCGCCGAGGCCGGGGCGCTGGAGGAACACCTGCTGCGGCACGGCATCGTGCCGCGCACCTTCGGACCGCGCCACCTGTTGCGCGGGCAGCTGCGCTTCACCGTGCGCGACCGAGCGCAGGACGACCGCCTGCTGGCGGCGCTGGCCGAGTGGATGAAGACGAGGAGGACGCCATGACGGAGCCACGCCGCGCGCAGCGCGTGCGCGAGACCCGGGAGACGCGAGTCGCGGTCTCCGTGGACCTGGACGGCAGCGGCACGGCGAGCGTCGCCACGGGCATCGGCTTCTACGACCATCTGCTCTCGTCGCTCGCCCACCACGCGCTCATCGACCTCGAGGTGACCGCGGCCGGCGACCTGGAGGTGGACGAGCACCACACCGTCGAGGACGTGGCTCTCGTGCTGGGCGCCACCATCGCCGAGGCCCTGGGTGACCGCGCCGGCATCACCCGCTTCGGCGATGCCCGTGTGCCCATGGACGAAGCCCTGGCCAGCTGCGCCCTGGACCTCTCCGGGCGACCCTTCGCCGTGATCGAGCTGCCCTTCCGCGGCGAACGCGTGGGCATGCTCTCCACGCAGCTCGTGGAGCACGCCCTGGGCTCCTTCGCGCAGGCCGCCGGCGCCACGCTGCATATCGAGGCGCGCGGCCGCAACGATCACCATCTCGCCGAGGCCGCCTTCAAGGCGCTCGCCCGTGCCCTGCGCATGGCCGTGACACCCGACCCACGGCGCTCCGGTGTCGCCTCCACGAAGGGCAGCCTGGCCGGCTCCGTCGAGCTGCCGTGAACGTGCCGGGGCCGGTGCGCGTCGCCATCGTCGACTACGGCGCCGGCAACCTGGTGAGCATCAGCAACGCGCTGCGCCTGCTGGGTGCCGCGGCCAGCGTTGCCGTGACCCCCGCGGACCTCGATGGCGCCGATGCCATCCTGGTGCCGGGCGTCGGCGCCAGCCAACCAGCCATGGAGCGCCTCCACCAGCCAGGACCTGGTGGTGCCCATCGTGGAACGCGTCCGTGCCGGCACCTGGTACGTCGGCATCTGCCTGGGCCTGCAGCTGCTCTTCGAGCGCTCCCACGAGGACGGCGCCACGATGCTGGGCCTGCTGGTGGGCGACGTGGAACGACTCGCGGAGGCGCCCAGCCTCCCGCACATCGGCTGGAACCGCCTGGCCGTGCGCCGGCCGCATCCCGTGCTGGACGGTCTTCCCGACGGCACACCGGCGTACTTCGTGCACAGCTACGCGGCCGTGCCGGCCGACCCCGCCGTCGTCGTCGCGGAGACCGAGCACGGCAGCCGCTTCGCCAGCCTGGTCGCCGCTGAGCGCATCCTGGGCTTCCAGTTCCACCCCGAACGCTCCGGTACCGACGGCCTGCGCATGCTCGCCAACACCGTGGCGCTCATCGAGGCTGGTCGCGCGGCGGGTCGCGCCTGATGTTGCTGAAGCGTGTCATCCCCTGCCTGGACGTGCGCGAGGGTCGCGTCGTCAAGGGCGTGCGCTTCGTCGATCTCAGCGACGAGGGCGATCCGCCGGAGCTGGCGGCGCGCTACGCGGCCGCGGGCGCCGACGAGATCTGCTTCCTCGACATCACCGCTGCCCCGGAGGGCCGCGGCACATTGCTCGACGTGGTGGAGCGCACGGCCAGCCGCGTCTTCGTGCCGCTCACGGTCGGAGGAGGCGTGCGCAGCGACCAGGAGATGCGCGACGTGCTGCGGGCCGGTGCGGACAAGGTCGCGATCAACACGGCGGCCGTCCGCGATCCGGAGCTCATCGCCACCTGCGCGCGCCGCTTCGGCAGCCAGTGCGTCGTCATCAGCGTGGACGTGCGGGCACGGGCCGACCAGCCGGGCAGCTGGGAGGTCGTCGTGCAGGGTGGACGGACGCCCACCGGCATCGATGGCGTGGCCTGGATCGAGCGCGCCGTGGAGCTGGGGGCCGGTGAGGTGCTCCTCACCTCCATCGACCGCGACGGCACGCGGCAGGGCTTCGACCTGGAGCTCCTGCGCACGGTGACCTCCCGGGTCCACGTGCCGGTCATCGCCTCCGGCGGTGCGGGGACGCCTGCCGACATGACGGCGGCCGTCGTCGAGGGCCACGCGGATGCCGTGCTGGCGGCCTCCATCTTCCACCGAGACATCCACTCCATCGCCGCGGTCAAGGCGGACATGGCCGCGGCGGGCGTGCCCGTCCGCCTCACCGAGGAGGGCGCCTGACATGGTCGATCCTGACGACCGCTCCGGGCTCGCCGGTCCGGGAACTCGACCGGGCCGCTCGTCCGCTACGGCCCTGACGGCCTGGTGGCCGCCGTCGTCCAGGACGCCGCCGACGGCCGGGTGCTGATGGTCGCCTGGCAGGACGCCGAGGCGCTGGAGGCCACCCTGCGGACGGGCGAGGCCCACTTCCACTCGCGCTCGCGCGGCACGCTCTGGCGCAAGGGCGAGACGAGCGGCAACACGCTGACCGTCGTCGCCCTGGAGCTGGACTGCGACGGCGACGCCGTGCTCATCCGGGCCCAGCCCGCCGGTCCCACCTGCCACAGCGGGGCTCGCTCCTGCTTCGACCTCGAGCCGCGCCCCACCGACGGGTCGCCCGCCGTGGCCCTGCCGGCTCCCGGTGCGGAGCCGGCTTCCGACGCGGCGCTTGCTCTCGACGCGGCGCCGCAAGGCTTCGACTGGCTGGAGACTGCTCTGGGCCACCATCGCCGAGCGCGCGCTCAGTCGGCCGCCGGGCTCGTACACGGGCCGGCTGCTCGACGGTGGCGTCGACGCTGTCGGCCGCAAGGTCAGCGAGGAGGCCACGGAGGTCCTCATGGCCGCCAAGGACGATGCCGTGGCCGAGCGCTCCGGCGCGCCACGGCCACGGGCTGAGCTGGCCGGCGAGGTGGCCGACCTGCATCTACCACGCCCTGGTGCTCTGCGCCGAGCGCGGCCTGCCAGCCCGGCGAGGTCATCGACGCCCTGCGGGAGCGGCACGCTCCCTGATCGGCGGTTGCCGCAGCGGCCGTGACCTCAGCCCTCGCGACGGCGACCGACGACGCGGCGCTTGCGACCCAGCGCCAGCCACCAGTAGCGACCGCCGACGAGCGACGGAGCTGCGGCGGCGGGGTCGGTCATGCGCTGGCCGCCGATAGAGAGGCCGCCCTGGCTGATGAGCCGGCGCGCCTCCGTGCGCGAGCCCGCGCCGCCCGCGACGGCCACGTCCAGCACCGTCCAGGCCTCGGCCTCCGCTCCGAACTCGAAGCCGCCCACGGCGTCGTACAGCGCCGCCAGCACCTCGGGGTCGTCCACGACGCTGGCGAAGGCAGCCTCCGCGAGGGTCACCTGTCGCCGCGCCACAGCCTCGCCGTGGATGCGCCCCGTGAGGTCGGCCGCCAGCGCCTGCTGCGCCAGGCGGGCTTCCGGGCGCTCCGCGTGGGCGGCTGCGACAGCCTCGATCTCGGCCTGCACCATCGTGGTCAGCCAGCGCAGGTGGTCGACGACGAGGGCATCGTCGTCGTTGATCCAGTACTGATAGAAGTCGAAGGGGCTCGTGAGGCCGGCATCGAGGAAGACGGCGCCCTTCTCCGACTTGCCCATCTTCTGCCCGGATCGAGTCAGCAGCAGCGGGCTGCAGAGGCCGAAAGCCGTGGGCTCCACGCCGGTCTGGCCGTCCCCTCCGCCACCGTCGCCACGACCCTCCTCGCGGCCCTCCACGCGGCGGATGAGCTCGAGGCCAGCCGTGATGTTGCCCCATTGGTCGGCGCCGCCCATCTGCATGTCCACGCCCTCGTGGCGGTGGAGGTGCAGGAAGTCGGCGGCCTGGAGGGTCTGATAGCTGAACTCCGTGAAGCTCATGCCGGCCGACAGGCGCGCCTGCACGGAGTCCTTGGCGAGCATGTACGGCACCGTGAAGTGCTTGCCGATGTCGCGCAGGAAGTCGATGACCGACATGCGCGCCAGCCAGTCGCGGTTGTCCACCATGCGTGGCTGGCGCGGCCCCGGCGAGAAGTCGAGGAAGCGCTCCAGCTGCCGGCGCAGGGCCGCCGAGTTGGCTTCGATGGTGGCCTCGTCGAGGAGCTTGCGCTCGCTGGACTTGCCCGATGGGTCGCCGATCATGCCGGTGCCCCCGCCGATGACGATGACCGGCCGACCTCCGGCTCGCTGCAGGTGCGTGAGCAGGAAGACCTGCAGGAGGTGCCCGACGTGCAGTGACGTGGCGCTCGCGTCGAAGCCGATGTAGGCGCTGATGGGTCCCCGCTGCAGACGGGCCTCCATGCCCTCCGACGAGAGGTGGACGAGACCGCGCCAGCGCAGCTCTTCGAGCAGTGAGTCGACGCTCATGCGGCCGCGCCGGAGCCGGGATAAGTCTGTGTGTCCATCCCTTCATGCTAGCCATCGGCGAGCGTGCCCGTGACCGGCGGGCCTGGACCGGCGCCCCGAAGGCCGCCGGAGCGGTGCTAGAGTCGCGGGCGAATGCGACCGACGACCCCCGGGGGCACGCGACCGGCCTATCCACCGCCGCGTCAGTCCCAGCCCCTGCCTCCCGCCCCGCCCCGCCCTGCCGGCCGTCCGCCCGCGGCGTACACGCCGCCGGGCGTGCCGGTCTCGCGTGGCAAGACGGCTCCTGCGGCGACTCCCAAGCGTCGTCGCGGCTCCACGGGGCTGCGAGTGGCCGTCGTGGGCATCTTCGGTGTCCTCGCGCTGGCGGGCATGCTGGGCTTCCTCGTCACCGTCGGCGGTGCCATCGTCTACAGCCGCGACCTGCCGGCAGCCTCCTCGCTGGAGACCATCGTCTTCCCCGAGGAGTCGATCATCTACGCCCGCGACGGCAAGAAGGTGCTGGCGCGCATCTCCACCGGCGGTGAACGCCGCCGCGTCATCACCTGGGACCAGGTGCCACCCGTCCTCGCCGACACGGTCACGGCCGTCGAGGACAAGACCTTCTGGGCCAACACGGGCATCGACCCGCTGGGCATCATCTCGGCCGCCCTGAACACGCTGCGGGGCGATGCTCGAGGGGCTTCCACGGTCACCCAGCAGCTGGTTCGCCAGAAGCTCCTGCCGGACGCGGTCATGCAGGATTCCGGCCTGCTCGCCGAACGCAAGGTCAAGGAGCTCATCCAGTCGATCCGCGTCACGGCGGCCTATCCTGGCGAAACGGGCAAGCAGGCCATCCTGACCGCCTACCTCAATCAGAACTTCTACGGCAACAACAGCTACGGCGTGCAGGCCGCCGCCAAGTCGTACTTCGGCATCAACGACCTGGACAAGCTGACGCTCGCCCAGGCGGCCACCCTGGCCGCCATCCCCCAGGCGCCGTCGAGCTACGACCTCGTGCGCAATAGCGTCGAGACCGACGACGGGCGCCTCGTGGTGCCCGCCGACTCGGCCATCGTGCGACGCCGCAACCTCGTCCTGGACCTGCTGGCCAACGACCCCAGCCGCCGCGTCCTGACCGGTGACACCTACAGCACCGCAGGACTTCCTCGATGCCAAGGAGGCGGAGCTCGAGATCGTGGCGCAGAGCACCAGCCAGTGGCAGGCACCGCACTTCGTGTGGTACGTCCTGGAGGAGCTGCGCAGCCGCCTGTGCGGCGACGCGGAGACCTGCGATGCCCTCGACCAGGGCGGCCTGCGCGTCGTCACCACGATGGACCTGGGCATCCAGAAGTCGGCCGAGAAGTGGATCCAGGCCGCCACGCTCGTGCCGCACCGCTCCAGCCCTGCCGCTGCTGCCCGCTCCCTGGGCGTGCCCTATGAGGCCTGGATGCAGCGCCTGCGTGGCCAGAACGTCTGGAACGGCGCGCTCTCGGCCATCGACTACCAGCGCGGCGAGATCATCGCCTACGTCGGCTCGGCGAACTACTACGAGCGCCGGAAGGTCAGCAAGAAGATGCAGCCGCAGTTCGACGTGCTCTCGTCGGGCTGGCGGCAACCAGGCTCCGCCTTCAAGCCCTTCACCTATGCCACGGGCATCGACGAGGGCACCCTGACGGCGTCGACCATGCTCATGGACGTCACCACCGACTTCGGGGGCTACGTGCCCACGGACTTCACCGGCCTCGAGCGCGGCCCGCTGCGTGTTCGCAACGCGCTGCAGTTCTCGCTCAACATCCCGGCCGTCAAGGCCCTCGCCATGGTCGGTGACGCGGACGTCTTCGAGCGGGCCAAGGACTTCGGCATGCGCTTCCAGCGAAAGCGCAACGTCGCCGGCCTGGCCATGGCCCTGGGTTCCCTGGAGGTCCATCCGCTGGACCTCAACCAGGCCTATGCCACGATCGCCAACGGCGGCCGCAACGCCGGCCTGACCTCCCTGCTCAAGGTGACGGATACGGCGGGTGGTGAAGTGCTGCCGGCGCACACCATGCCCAAGGGTGAGCGCGTCATCAGCGAGCAGGCGGCGTACGTGACGACGGACATCCTGGCCGGCAACACCGATCCCACGGTCAACCCCATCTGGGCCGCGCACCGCATCACCGCCAGCAACGGCCAGCGCCGCCCGGCGGCCTACAAGACCGGCACCAACAACGACGCCAAGGACCTCAACGCCTACGGCTTCATCGCGCCGCCGTCGGAGAGGGGCCGTGCGCGCGGCGAGTACGCCCTCTCGGTGGGTGTCTGGGCGGGCAACAGCGACTCCAGCCCGGTGACCACCGTGGCCAACCCCGTCTTCTCGCTCGACGTCGCCGCCCCCATCTGGGATGCCTTCCTCACCGATGTGACGAGCAGATGGGAAGTGCGCGACTTCGTGCGCCCCGGCGGTCTCACGAACACGGCGGTCGATGTCTTCACGGGCTACCAGCCGTCGCGCTGGTCACGCGAGCAGGTGAGCGAGCTGTTCATCAACGGCACGGAGCCCGGCAAGGACCCCTATCTGAAGGGTGTCGAGGTCGTCAAGGGCCCCGACGGCAGGATGTACCGCTGGGAGGATGGCTGTGAGGGGGAGCCACAGACGCGCGGCTACCTCGTCCTCGACAAGGCGGAGTCCGCCTACCCCAGCTGGAGCCAGGCCGTGCAGGGCTGGCTCAGCCGAGCGCGACGCGGTGCGGGGGTCGGCGCCACGATCAAGGGCGCCTCCAAGCGCACCGTCACGGCCTACTTCTACCAGCCCTACTTCCAGCCCTACGGCGCGTCGTGGGGCGGCTCATTCGCTCCCACGCGCTCCTGCGACCTGGCCCCTTCGGCCAGCCCCAGCCTCTCACCGTCGCCATCCGCCTCGGCCTCGGCCGCCCCGTCAGCATCCCCATCGGCGGAGGCTTCGCCCGCGCCAGAGGTCACGCCGCAGCCACAGCCCACGGAAACACCCACACCCCGGCCCACCCGGAGGCCCCGGCCCACGCCGACTCCCACGCCGGCGCCGACCACCGGGCCGACACCCGCACCGACCGCGTCACCCACTGCGGAGCCGACCAGTGGACCAGCCGGCGGCGGCGACAACGGCGTCACAGCGGCCGACCCGACCCCGTAGCCCAAGGCGCTCACCCGGCCAGCGAGGCCGCCGCGGACCCCCGCGTGTCGTCGCCGGGCCGGCCGGCCAGCTACACCTTCACGATGGTCGCGCCGTCCCCTCCCTCACCGCGCTCACCGGGCCGCCAGTCCCGCACCAGGGGGTGCTCCCCGAGGGCGCGGCGCACGGCGTCCCGCATGGCGCCCGAGCCGTGGCCGTGGATGATCGTGACGCGTCCCGCGTTTGCCCTCGACGCCCCGTCGAGGTATCGATCCAGCAACTCCAGGGCTTCTTCCACCCGCGCCCCGCGCAGGTCCAGGCTGGCGGCGATGGCGCGCACCGGCTGGCGGGCGCCGACGGGGGTGGGGTCGCGTGGGACGGCAGACGACGCAGACGTGCTCCGCGGCGCCTCACCGTAGTCTCCGCGCCGGCCGCTCCGGGGCGCGGTCCCGGCCGTGCCGATGGCGGAGCCGGACAGCGCGGGACCGGTCGCAGATGCCGGCAGCAGCTCCGCCATGGCCACCTCCACCCGCATGCCGCCCACCTCCAGGGAGGCACGGCCACGCTCGGCATCGAGGGCCACCACGGTGCCCAGCCAGCCGCCGGAGGTCGCCGCCCGCTGCCCGACGCGCCAGCTCCGCGACAGCGGCGCAGCCGACGCGTCGTCGCCGGCGCGGGGCTCCTCGATGCGGGGCAGCAGCGCCGTGCGTGCGTCGATGCGGGCCATGGCCTGCTCGAGGCGAGCCTCGGTGAGGGTCTCCCGGGCCAGGGCGCCGCGCATCTCCGCGATCTCCGCGTCGACGGCGGCCAGTGCGACCTCCGCCTGGCGGCGGGCCTCCACGGCCGCCACCCGGCGTTCGGCGCGGGCGCGGCGGCGCTCCTCCTCGGCCTCGGCCTGGGCGGCCAACGCCCGAGCCTCGGCCTCCGCGGCCCGGGCCTCGCTGGCGACGATGGTGCGCTGGCTCTGGCGGATCGACGCCAGCGTCGTCTCGAACTCCTGCTGGGCCACCGTCAGGCGAGAGCGCGCATCCTCGACGAGCGCCTGCGGCAGCCCGAGCCGTTCGGCGATGGCGAAGGCCTGGCTGGTGCCCGGCAGGCCGATGGACAGGTGGAAGGTCGGCGCCAGCGTCGCCAGGTCGAAGTCCACTGAGGCGTTGCGCGCCCTCGTTTCGTTGTGCGCGTAGGTCTTGAGCTCCGCGTAGTGCGTCGTGGCCACCACGAGCGCCCCAACGCGGATGAAATGGTCGAGCAGCGCCTGGGCCAGTGCGGAGCCCTCGGTGGGGTCGGTGCCCGCCCCCAGCTCATCGAGCAGGACGAGCGTGTCCGCGCCGGCGGCGTCGACGATGCGGGTGATGGTGCGCAGGTGGCCGCTGAAGGTGGAGAGCGACTGGGCCACCGACTGCTCGTCCCCGATGTCGGCGAGGACGTCGCTGAAGACCGGCAGGGCGCTGCCCTCGGCGACCGGCACGTGCAGGCCGGCCTGGTTCATGAGCACGAGGAGCCCGACGGTGCGCAGGGCCACGGTCTTGCCGCCGGTGTTCGGACCGGTGATGACGAGGGCCGTGTACTCGCCACCAAGGCGCACGTCGATGGGCACGACCCGGCCCGACAGCCCAGGGTGCCGCGCCGAGAGCAGGGTGATGACCGGCCTGTCCGTCCGTTCCGGACGGACGGCACCCAGCTCGTCGGCGAAGCGCGCCCGGCAGAGCCACAGGTCGAAGCGGGCCAGGGCGTCGAGGTCCGCCTCCAGACCGGCGGCATTGGCGCCCACATGCGCCGAAAGCTCGTCCAGGACGCGCTCCTCCTCCGCCTGCGCGGCCAGCTGGGCCTCTCGCCAGGCGTTGGAGAGCTCGATGGCGATGAGTGGCTCGACGAAGAGCGTCTGGCCGCTGCCGGACTGGTCGTGCACGATGCCCTTCACGCGACTGCGCGAATCGGCGCGCACGGGCACGACGTAGCGGCCATTGCGCATGGTGATGAGGGGCTCCTGGAGCGCTGCGCCGGCCTCGCCGTGGACCAGGGAGTCCAGGCGGTTGCGCAGCCGCTCGTGGGCCAGCCGGACGGCACGACGCAGGCCGCCCAAGGTCGGCGACGCCGTATCCAGGACCTCGCCTGCCGGGTCCACGCTCATCTCGAGTCGCGAGCGCAGCGACGGCAGGGGCTCGATGCTGCGGTACAGGGCATGCAGCAGTGGCCGGTCGACCTCGCGCAGGGCATCGGCCAGGCGGCCGGCAGCGACGAGCGTCTCCACGATGGCCCACAGGTCGCCTGGCTCGAGGCGTCCAGCGCGAGCGGCTCGGGCCACCGCGGGGCCGATGTCGCGAGCACCGCCGATGCCCATGTCGGGGCGCACGGACAGCAGCCAGCGAGCCTCATCCGTCTCGTCGAGTCGTCGCCTGACCACCACGGGATCGCCCGTCGGCTCCACGGCCAGGGCCAGGCGGCGCGACGGATCGAAGGCCGCGTAGGCGGCCAGGCGCCGCCTGATGAGCGGGAACTCCAGCAGCTCGGCGGACCGGGTGTCCATCAGCCGCGAGCCGGGAAGGGGCGGCTCAACGAGGGGTGCCCGGCCAGCCCGAACCGCCACGGCCGCTCCGCCCAGGTGCCAGCGTAGGCGACACCGATCCGCGGACCGCCGACGATGGCGGCTGGCGTTCGACCTGCGGGCATCTGGTCCGCCGTGCCGTCCTCGTCCGCCACGAGGCGGAGTGGGCCCTCGCCCAGCAGGTCGAGTCCATCCAGGCTCCGATCGATGTCCAGGGCCTGGCAGAGGCGCGCCGGTCCCGCGCAAAGTCGGGCGTCCGGTCCCGTGTCACGCCCCCGCTCCGAGCGAGCCGCGCGCATGCGTTCCACCCCGACGACAGGCTCGGCGGCCCGGATCAGCACGGCGGCGGCCTGACCCTCCGGCCCGCAGACGACGTTCAGGCAGTGGTGCATGCCGTAGACGAGGTAGACGTAGGCACGGCCGGGCGGCCCGAACATGACGCTGGTCCTCGCGGTGCGTCCGGCCCGCGCGTGGCTGGCGCGATCCTCCGGCCCGGCGTAGGCCTCCGTTTCGACGATGCGCGCGACACGCGGCGCGCTGCCGTCTTCACGAACCAGCAGGGCACCCAGCAGGGCCCGCGCCACGGCGTCCGCCGGACCGCCCAGCAGGGCGGCGGATAGTGGCCTGGGATGCATCGTGGTGCTGGCCGCTGACCTGCTTCGCGCGTCGCCCGGGGGATCCCAGGGCAAGGTCAAACCATGACCTCCCAGACCTCGAACGGCAGCAGCGGTCTCAGGAGGATGCCGAGCAGCGGCACCAGGCGCTCCGCGATGGCGCCGCCGATGGACGAGTCGATGATCTGGCCATACAGCGTCGCCGTCCACTGCGGTCCACCCTGTGCCGAGACGAAGGGCTCCGGCCGACCGTAGAAGAGCGCCATCGCCACCTGGATGGCCGCGATGCCCAGGATCGCCACGAAACCGGCAAGGACGGCACCCGCGAGGTCATCCAGGGTCTGGTTGTTGGTGAGGCGATGCGAGCCACGAGTGGTGACGACGATGACGATGGTGGCGATGACCAGGATCAACAGGAAGAGCACCGCGAATGCGGCCATCGAGCTGAAGGTGGCCGGGAAGTGCACCCACTGCTGCGCCAGGTACCCGCCCACGTAGAGGCGCAGGTAGGCGGCGCCGAGGAAGGCGACCAGCCAGGCCGCCACGAGCAGGAGACTGCGTGCCGCGCCCCAGAAGAAGCCGACGACGATCGCGCACACGATGATGACGATGAGGTAGATGTCCATCGTGCTGATCATGGCTGCAGCCTCACGCCACTACGCTATCAGGCCCGGAGCCGCGCGCCAAGCCGCGCGCTCAACACCGCAACCACCCGCTCCACCGCCGCCTCGACGGCGGAGTCCGGGAGCGTGCCATCCACGGCCTCGAAGCGGAGGCGATACGCGAGGCTCCGCTCATCAGCGCCGAGCGGAGCACCACGATACTGGTCGAAGAGCCGCACGCTGCGCAGGTGCACGCCGCCGTGCTCGAGGATGATCGCCTCCACTGCGCCCGCGGGCACCGCCAGCGGGACCACCACGGCGATGTCGCGATCCATGCCCGGCAGCGCGTCCGGCCGGCCGATGCGCACGCGCTCCGGCCGCAGCGCGACCAGCGCCCCAAGGTCGATCTCGGCGAAGACGACGTGCTCGGCTCGCACCCCAGCGGCCTCGAGGAGGTGCGGATGCAGCTCGCCGACGCGGCCCAGGGGCGACCGCAGGCCAGCCTCATCCAGGGCGACGACCGCCGCCGTGCGACCCGGATGCTCGACCCCGCCACGCGTCTCCGCGGGCTCGTAGGCGAGGCGCCCGACGCCCAGGCGCGTGGCCAGCAGCTCCAGCAGCCCCTTGGCCATGGCCACGTCCACGGGTGCCGCCGGCCGGTCATACGTCACGGGTCGCTCGCGGCCGGCCAGGACGAGACCGATCACGGCGCGTTCGGACGGGTCACCGTCCCGCCAGCTGTGCAGCGAGCCGGTCTCGAAGGCGTGCACGTCCGGAAGGCGCTGCCGCTCGTTGTCCACGATGACCGCGAGGTGCCCGGGGAGGAGCGAGCGGCGCAGCTCCGAGTGGTCCAGGGTCACCGGGTTGGCGGCGCGGATGGTGGCCCCATCCTCGGCCGCGATCCCCAGGCGGGCGTGATCGGCCGGACCGATGAGCCCGTGGGTGACGATCTCGACGAGACCGGCGCCAGCCAGGATGATCCGCGCCGCGTCCAGCGTGGCCCGGGCGTCTTCACGATAGGCCGGCATCGCGGTGTCCGGCAGCCGGCCGGCCAGGCTCTCGTAGCCGCGCACGCGGGCGATCTCCTCGGCGATGTCGGCCTCGATGGCCAGGTCACGCCGGTGCGATGGCACCACCGCCACGAGGATGGCCTCGCCGGGCGCAGGTGCCACGAGGAGTGGTGATTCCCCGCCGATGACGGTCACCAGGGTGTCAGGGTCGGCGGCATGGGTCCGGACCTCCACCCGCTCCAGGAGACTGCGCTGCTCGGCGGCAGCGATGGCCTCGCCCAGCAGACGGCTGATGCGCGCGGGCCGGAAGGCCACCGCGTGTGGGTCTGGCACGAGTGGCTGGCTGTCGATGACGCCACGAGCGGCACGCCCACCCGCCCAGCGCAGCACGAGGGCCGCGGTGCGGTCGGCGCCGGCGAGCGCCATGGCGTGCTCCTGGCCCTTCTCGAAGCGCAGGCTGGCTTCGCTGCGCAGCGCGTATCGGAAGGCCGTGCGCCGCACGCTCACGGGATCGAAGATGGCCGACTCGATGATGACATCCCGGGTGCCATCGGAGACCTCGCTGGCGGCGCCTCCCATGACCCCGGCGATGGCCAGCGGACCGTCGGCATCGGCGATGACGAGGGTCTCGCTGTCCAGCGCGCGCGTCACGTGGTCCAGCGTCTCCAGGCGTTCCTCGTCGCGGGCCCGGCGCACGATGATGGCCCCGTCGCGGACGCCCGCGGCGTCGAAGGTGTGGACCGGCTTGCCCAGCTCCAGCAGGACGTAGTTGGAGGCGTCCACGATGTTGGAGACGGGCCGCATGCCCGCGGCGATGAGGCGGCGCTGCACGTCCCAGGGCGAGGGACCGACGCTGACCCCCTCCACGTAGCGACCCACGAACCGCGGGCAGAGGTCGCGATCCTCCACGTGGACCGAGATGTGCTCGTCGGTGCGGTCGCCCGCTTCGGTCACCGTGAGGTCCGGCCAGCGCAACGGCGCGCCCGTGGCCGCGGCCACCTCGCGGGCGAGGCCCAGGATGCTCAGGGCGTCGCCACGGTTGGGCTTGACGTCGATGTCCAGCACGACGTCACCGGCGAGGTCCGCCATGGGCAGGCCCAGCGGGCTGCCCGGCGGCAGGATGAGGATGCCGTCGGCATCACCGGTGAGGCCCAGCTCATCCCCACTGCAGAGCATGCCCTGGCTCTCCACGCCGGCGATGCGGCTGACCTCGATACGGCGCTCCCCTGGCAGCACGGCTCCAGGCAGCGCCACGGGCACGCGCTGGCCCACCGCGACGTTCTGGGCGCCGCAGACGATCGACAGCGCCGGGCCGTCTGCGGCAACGCGGACGCTGGTCATGTGCAGCCGGCTTGAATCGGGATGCGGCCCGACCTCCAGCAGCTCACCCACGACGACGTTCTGCCAGTCGGCGCCGATGCGCTCGATAGCGCTGACCTCCATGCCGAGCAGCGTGAGGCGCTCCGCGAGCGCCTCCGGGGATAGCTCGACATCGACGAACTCGCGGAGCCAGGATAGCGGGACGCGCATCTAGAGCCGCTCCAGGAAGCGCAGGTCATCGGCCAGGAAGGCGCGGATATCCGTGATCGCGTAGCGCAGCATGGCGATGCGGTCCGTGCCCATGCCGAAGGCGAAGCCCTGGTGGCGCTCAGGGTCGATGCCCCCGTTGCGCAGCACGACCGGGTGCACCATGCCAGCGCCCAGGATGGTCATCCAGCCGCTCCGTCGGCAGGCCGGGCAGCCGCTGCCTTCGCAGACGACGCAGCCGATGTCGAAGGCCACCGAGGGCTCCGTGAACGGGTAGTAGCCCGGACGGAAGCGCGTGGCGCGGTGTGCCCCGAACATGGCGTGGGCGAAGGCATCGAGGAGGCCGCGCAGGTGCGCCATGCTCGTGCCTTCATCGACCATGAGGCCTTCCACCTGAAAGAACTCGAAGCCGTGGCTGGCGTCCACCGCCTCGTAGCGGTAGCACCGTCCCGGCGTCAGGATGCGGATGGGCGGGCTGGCCTGGCGCATCGCCCGGATCTGGCCAGGCGAGGTGTGGGTGCGCAGCAGCAGGCGGGGCCCAGCCTCGCTGGACGCCTCGCCGGGAGCGGGCCCAGCGGCCGGGCCGGCGGCGGCTCGGCGGCTGCACGTAGATGGTGTCCCAGAGGTCGCGAGCGGGGTGGTCGGCGGGGATGTTCAGTGCCTGGAAGTTGAGCTCGTCGCTCTCCACCTCCGGGCTCTCCACGACGACGAAACCGAACTGCCCGAAGATGCGCGCGATCTCACGCTCGGTCTCCGGCAGGGGATGCAGCGAGCCGCGCCAGATCGGACGGCCGGGCAGTGTGACGTCCTCGGCCTCCTGGCGCAGGCGCTGCTCGAGGGTCTCGGCAGCCAGCTCCACTCGCCGCGCGGCAAGGGCGGTCTCGATCGCCTCACGCACGGGATTGGCGAGCGCGCCGACCCGGGGCCGGTCCTCCGCCGCCAGGGCGCCGATGCCGGCCAGGATCTCACGCAGCTCGCCCTTGCGTCCGAGGATGCCCGACTCGACGGCGTCGAGCGCCACCGGCGAAGCGGCTGCCGAGATGGCGGCCGACGATCGTGCCTGCAGGTCGTCGAGGCGAGCCTGGAAGGAGGCGACGTCCACGACGGCCACGGGCTCAGCAGGCCGCTACTGGGACTTGGCGACCTCGGCGATGCGCGTGAAGGTGGCCGCGTCGCGGACGCAGATGTCCGCGAGGATCTTGCGGTCGATCTCCACGCCAGCCGACTTGAGACCGTTGACGAGACTGCCGTAGGTGAGGCCGTTCAAGCGGGCTGCCGCGTTGATGCGGGTGATCCAGAGGGCGCGCATCTGGCGCTTGCGCTCCTTGCGCCCCCGATAGGCGTAGGCCATCGCGTGCAGCTGCGCTTCGCGCGCCGACTTGATGAGCGACCGGTGCGTACCGCGATTGCCCTCAGCGGCCTTGAGGAGACGCTTGTGGCGCTTGTGGGAGGTGACACCGCGCTTGACTCGTGCCATGGAAGGTCCGTGCTCCTAGAGGTAGGGCAGCATGCGCCGGACGGCGCTCAGGTTGGCGCCGTCCAGGGCTGTCTTGCCTGCGTAGCGGCGGGTGCGCCGCGAGGACTTGATCTCGAGGTGGTGACCGCGCCAGGACTTGACCCTGTAGATCTTGCCACTGCCCGTGGCGCCGAAGCGCTTCTGGGCTCCCTTGTGGCTCTTCATCTTCGGCACTGGCGTCAGCCTCCTGTGGTGGTCGCCGCCGGCGGCTCCGCCGCGGCGACCGGCGGAACCGCCGCAGCGGCATCCTCGGTCATGTTCAGCAATGGCCGGCTCTCCTCGCCCTTGCGGGCGACGCTCCCGACCTTGTTCGTCGAGGTCAGCACCATCGTCATGGAGCGTCCCTCCAGGACCGGCGGCCGATCCACGTTGCCGTATTCGGCGACAGCGGCCGCGAACCGGTCGAGCAGGTCCCGCCCGATGTAGGCGTGGCTGACCTCCCGGCCGCGGAACTGGACGGTGACCTTGACGCGGTCCCCGCCCGACAGGAACTCGATCGCGCGGCGCGCCTTCGTGTCGAAGTCGCCCTTGCCGATCTTGACCCTGAGACGGACCTCCTTGAACTCGACGGAGCGCTGGTGGCGCCTGGCTTCCTTCTCCTTGCGGGCCTGCTCGTACTTGAACTGGCCGTAGTCGAGGAGTCGGGTGACGGGCGGGCTCGACATGGGGGCGACCTCGACGAGGTCGTATCCACGCTCCTGCGCCAGCTGTAGGGCCCGTGGCGTGGGCATCACGCCCAGCTGGTTCCCCTCTTCGTCGATGACCCGCACCTGTGGGATCCGGATCATCTCGTTGACACGCAGGTCCTTGCTCAGGCTAGTCCCTCACCGCTTCAGCATCCCATCGATGGCCCGCGCGGACGCGACACATCGTCACGACCGGCGCGGGTCGCCGGCGGACTATAGCACAGCGGGCGGGCCCGTCCGCCAGCCTCGCCCAGGTGTCGCGGATCGCTCAGGACGGCTGCCGCGCGGCGGCTTCGCCGGCCAGTCGCTCGGCCAGGGCGTCCCAGGCCTCCGGTGCCAGCTGCTCGCCCGCCCGGGTGCGTGGCGCCGCCGTCCGGGCCTCCGCCTCGCGATCGCCCAGCACCAGCATGTAGGGCACCTTCTGCTCCTGGGCCAGACGGATCTTGTTCTGCATGCGGTTCGATGAGTCGTCGACCTCCACGCGGATGCCACGGCCACGCAGGACCGTGGCGAGCTCCTCGGCCGCAGGCACATGCCGGTCGGCGATGGGGATGACGACCGCCTGCACGGGCGCGCACCAGAAGGGGAAGGCGCCGGCGAAATGCTCGACGAGGATGCCGATGAAGCGCTCCAGCGAGCCGTAGATGGCACGGTGGATGGCGATGGGTCGCTGCCCCTGACCGTGCTCGTCGATGTACTCGAGGTCGAAGCGCTCGGGCAGCATCATCATGTCCGCCTGGATGGTGGCCGTCTGCCATGCGCGTCCCAGGGCGTCATCGACATAGATGTCGATCTTGGGTGCGTAGAACGTGCCGTCACCGGGCTTCATGACGTACTCCACGCCGCTGGCATCGAGCGCGGCGCGGATGTAGGCCTCGGCCCGCTGCCAGGCCGCCGGGTCGCCCAGGGCCTTGTCCGGGCGCGTGGCGAAGGCGAAGCGTGGCGAGAGTCCGAACCAGCCGAAGGCCTCACGCACCTCGCCGAGGATGGCCCCGATCTCGTCGGCCAGCTGGTCGGGGCGCACGAAGACGTGCGCATCGTCCTGGACGAACTGGCGCACACGCGTGAGGCCGGAGAGGGTGCCGGAGCGCTCGTTGCGGTGCAGCCGTCCGTACTCCGAGAGGCGCAGCGGCAGGTCCCGGTAGGAGCGCACGCGGCTGCGATAGATGTACGTCGATTCCGGGCAGTTCATCGGCTTCAGGGAGAAGACCTGCCCCTCGGACTCCACGCGGAACATGTTCTCTGCGTAGTGGTCCCAGTGGCCCGACTGCTCCCAGAGCCGCTGGGAGACCAGGACGGGCGTGCTGACCTCCTGGTACCCGCGCCGCTCCTGCAGCTCGCGCATGGCGCCTTCCAGGGTTCGCCAGAGGCGTTGGCCCTTGGGATGCCAGAAGGCGGAGCCGGGGCTGACGTCGTGGAAGCTGAAGAGGTCGAGGGCGACACCGAGGCGTCGATGGTCGCGGCGGCGGGCTTCCTCGCGCCGCCAGAGGTAGAGGTCCAGCTCCGCCTGGTTCGACCAGACCGTGCCGTAGATGCGCTGCAGCATGGGCCGGTCCTCGCGACCGCGCCAGTACGCGCCCGCAACGGAGAGCAGCCTGAAGGGCCCGATGCGGCCCGTGGAGGCGACGTGCGGGCCGCGGCAGAGGTCGACGAAGGGACCGTGCGCATAGGTGGATACCGGTGGCGGCGCTTCGCCGCGCGCCGCCGCCGCCGCGCGCAGGTCGTCGAGGATCTCCACCTTGTAGGGCTGGCCCGCGGCCTCCAGCATGGCGCGGCCCTCGTCAGGGTCCCACTCACGGCGCACGAAGGGATGGTCGGCGGCCACCGAGGCCGCCATGTGCTCCTCGATGGCGCCCAGGTCCTCCGGCGTCAGCGGCCGGGGCAGGTCGAAGTCGTAGTAGAAGCCGCCCTCGATCGCCGGCCCGATGCCCAGCCGCGCATCCGGGAAGAGCGCCACGACCGCCTCGGCCATGACATGTGCCGCGGAGTGGCGCATGGGATCGAGGGGGTCGTCGTGGGCATCGGCGTCCAGGAGCTCCTCAGCCGAGCCCTTGCGGGCCGTCTCGAACTCGAGGGCGTCATCGACATCGGCGGCGATCGCCGGCGGGGCGTCGCTGCGCTCGGCTGCGCTCATATGGGCTCCGATCAAGGTTGAGCGCCCCTCGCACCACGTGGCTCGAGCGGCGCCATGCGCTGTCAACGGGGGAAGGTGGGGTCGCTCCGATCGTACATCAGGCCGCCCCGCCTCCGCCGCCCAGCAGCTCTTCCAGACCGGCGAGGGGCAGCCCCAGCCAGTCGGCCCGCGGACCCAGCCGCGAGCCCAGCTCGTCGGCGGCCCGGGCCACCAGGAGGCTCTCGAAGAGCACCGTCCAGGTCTCCTCGGTGGAGGGCACGAAGACTGCCCCGGCGGTGGCGGCGCGGTAGCCACGCACGCAGGCCGCTGACATCCACTGGAACCAGAAGGTCGCCCAGGCGCGACGGCGCAGCTGCCTGGCCGGATCCGCATCCCTCAGCTCACGGGCCACGTTGGGCCAGTGGGCGGCGAAGTGGATGGAACGCACCAGGCTGGCCAGGTCCACCAGCGCGGGGCGCTTGAGACGCCGCTCACTGAGGGGCTGGCCGGAGTCGCCCTCGAAATCGAGGAAGACGACATCGGCGCCGGTGTCCAGGACGTGGCCCAGGTGGAGGTCCCCGTGCACACGGATGCGCTGCCCTTCGGGCGGCAGCTCACGCAGGGCCGCGAGCAGCGGTTCCACGCGTGCCAGCGCCGCCAGCGATGCGCTCGCCGCCGCAGCCTCGCGCGGCTCCAGCAAGGACAGGCGCGACTGCAGCGCCTCACGGGAGCGCATGACGCGGCCGCGCACCGACTGGTACAGCGCACGGACGAGGAAGGGCGTCATGGCCTCTGGGGCGATGCCACGCTCGCCAGGGTCCGCAGCAGCCAGCGCGCGGTGCAGCTCGGCAAGGCGGCGGCCGAGGTTCTCGGCGACGGCCAACGAGGCGCCCATCAGTCGCACGGCCTCCGTGGAGGGTTCCTGGGCTGCGAGCCTCAGCAGGAAGCCGTGACCGCTGGCGTCGAGCTGGGGCGCTTCAGCCTCGGCCTCCGTGTCGTGCAGGAAGGCGTCCACCGTCTCTCGCGTGGCGGACCAGAGGTCGCCCTCGTTGGGCACGTAGGCCTGCACCATCGCCAGGGTCGCAGTGGCGTGGCTTCCGCGACGCAGCTCCACCGCGCCGAGCACGGCGGGCACGCAGGCGAGTCCCTGCCGGCCCACGAGGCGGCCGAGCTCCAGGTCGGGGTTGGGACCGTCCTCCAGGACGCGGTAGAGCTTCATGACCAGTCGGTCGCCGAAGGCCACCAGGCTGTTGGAGGTGAAGGCCTGCTCCCCGAGGGGTCGCGTGCGCTGGGCCCGGGCCTCGCGTCCGACCCGTGCCGAGAGCGCCTTCTCACGATGCCCCACGAGCGCACCCGACGCCGTGCGTACCTCGCGGCGGCCGACCACCAGGGCAAGCAGCGCCTCGAAGACCCCCGGCACCTGGCTGCCGTCGAGGAGCCTCACCGGCTCCCCGGCGCCGACCAGCCGGGCCACCAGCGCACGGCAGTCCTCGTCGCTAGTCGTCGAGGAACCCGCCTCGCTGACCGCGGCCAGGGGCACCAGGTACGTCACCGTCTCGGCGTGGCGGTAGCGCACCTCGACGGCGGCCACGACGGCCGAGGCCACGCCGGGCAGGACGATGGCCTCGACGATGCGCGTGCTCTGCACGGCCTGGCCGGTGCCCCGGTACCAGCTGCGCGTGGCCATCCAGCGCAACAGGACGCCGGCCAGCTGGTCACCGGGACGCCGCACGAGCTCCAGCAGGTCGCCCCGCCAGCGAAGCTCCGGGATCCCCTCGACGGGCCAGGCGGGCCCCTCCGCCGCCGCGGGATCGCGGGCCAGGCGGAACCACAGGAAGGAGTGGGGTGCCAGCGAGAGGCGATACGGTCCGCTCTCGACACGCGGGAACTCCACGGCGCCGAAGAGCTCCAGCGGCACGAGACCCGCGAACTCCGCGAGGTCCAGCTCCGTCCACTGGGCGTAGCGCGACAGGTTGGCGACGACGAGCAGCGTCTCCTCGCCGTCTTCGCGCAGGTAGGCCAGGATGCGCCGGTTGGCCGGCGAGAGGAATCGCAGGCGGCCGCGGCCGAAGGCCGGGTGCCGCTTGCGCAGGGCGATGAGGCGCTTCATCCACCACAGCAGCGACTGCGGGTTGGACTGCTGGGCCGCCACGTTGACGGCCTCGTAGTGGTACTCGGCGTCCGTGATGACGGGCAGGTAGAGACGCTGCCGGTCGGCCGACGAGAAGCCGGCGTTGCGGTCGGGAGACCACTGCATGGGCGTGCGCACGCCGTTGCGATCGCCCAGGTAGACGTTGTCGCCCATGCCGATCTCGTCGCCGTAGTAGATGACGGGCGTGCCCGGCAGCGAGAAGAGCAGGCCGTTCATCAGCTCCAGGCGACGGCGATCGTTGCCGAGCAGTGGCGCCAGGCGACGCCGGATGCCCAGGTTGATGCGCGCCTGCGGGTCTGCGGCGTAGACCCGGTACATGAAGTCGCGTTCCTCGTCGGTCACCATCTCGAGCGTCAGCTCATCGTGGTTGCGCAGGAAGAGCGCCCACTGGGCCGTCTCGGGGAGATCCGGGGTCTGCGCCAGGATGTCGATGATGGGGTAGCGATCCTCCATGCGCAGCGCCATGAACATGCGCGGCATGAGCGGGAAGTGGAAGGCCATGTGGCACTCATCGCCCTCGCCGAAGTAGGCGACCGAGAGCTCCGGCCACTGGTTGGCCTCGCCCAGCAGCATGCGGTCGGCGAAGCGCTCATCGACGTGGCGCCGCAGTCGCTTCAGGAAGGCGTGCGTCTCGGGCAGGTTCTCGCTGCTGGTGCCCTCGCGTTCGAAGAGGTACGGGATGGCATCCAGGCGCAGGCCGTCCACGCCGGCCTCCAGCCACTCATCGACGATCTCCAGCAGGGCACGGGCGACGCGCGGCTCGTCGAAGTTGAGGTCCGGCTGGTGACCGTAGAAGCGATGCCAGTAGTAGGCGCCCGCCAGAGCGTCCCAGGTCCAGTTGGACGTCTCGAAGTCCCGGAAGATGATGCGCGCGTCGCGGTAGCGCTCCTGCGTGTCGCTCCACACGTACCAATCACGGTTCGCCGAGCCGGGGGCGGCACGACGGGCACGCTGGAACCAGGGGTGCTGGTCAGAGGTGTGGTTGAAGACCAGCTCCGTGATGACGCGCAAGTCACGCTTGTGGGCCTCGCGGATGAAGGCGCGGGCGTCCCGCAGGCTCCCGTAGTCAGGGTGGACGGAGCGGTAGTCGGCGATGTCGTAGCCGTCGTCGCGCAGCGGCGAGGGATAGAACGGCAGCAGCCAGATGGCCGTGACGCCCAGGTCGGCCAGGTAGTCGAGGCGGCTGGTGAGGCCCGCGAAATCGCCGATGCCGTCCCCGTTGCCGTCCATGAAGGCCCGCACGTGGACCTCGTAGAGGATGGCGTCGCGGTACCACTCCGCATCGGGCGGGAAGCCCGTGCCCTGGCGGATCCCGGGCGCGGGACGTCGGCCCCGAGTGGGGCCGCCCTGTGCGGCGCCGGCGGCGTCACGCTTCCCACGGGTCTCCATCAGGCCTCGCCTTCCACCGTCATCGACCTCCTGCGCTGTCCCCGGCCGCGATGATGCCACCGTCCGGGCTCGGCGACCGTGCGCGGCCGCGCCGCGCGGCGTGGCCAGCGTGGCGGCCCCTGTCCGGGTGGCTCAGGCGACCTTGCGCAGGAGCACCAGGGAATGGCCCACCGCGCGCAGGCTGCCGCCAGCCTCCAGCAGCTGGCCATCGCGTGTCCCCGACGAGCGGCCGGGCGGCGGTGTCCAGGACCTGCTGCCAGCGCAGCCCCATCGCCGCGGCTGGCATGCGGAACTCCAGGTCCTCCGACCCGGCGTTCAGGCAGAGGTAGAAATGGTCGTCATGCTGGGGGCGGCCGTCCACGTCGACGAGGCCGATGTCGGACAGGAGGACGGCGATGCTGGTCGGACCCGGCATCCACCACTCGTCGTCGCGCATGCGCTGGCCGTCGCGCCGGTACCAGTCGATGTCCCGCAGGGCATCCGGGTCGTCGGTGAGGCCCGCGCGATACCAGTGGCGTCGCCGGAAGACCGGATGGGCGCGACGCAGGGCGACGAGGGCCTGCGTGTCCGCCAGCAGCTCGGCATCCACGGCCGCCCAGTCGTACCAGGAGAGCTCGTTGTCCTGGCAGTAGGCGTTGTTGTTGCCGCCCTGCGTGCGGCCCAGCTCGTCGCCGCCGAGCAGCAGCGGCACCCCCTGCGACAGGAACAGCGTGGCCAGCAGGTTGCGCTGCTGGCGCCGCCGCAGGGCCAGGATCGCGGGGTCCTGGGTGGGGCCCTCGACGCCGCAGTTCCAGGAGCGATTGTCGCCCTCGCCGTCCCGTTCGTCCTCGCCGTTGGCGAGGTTGTGCTTGCGGTCGTAGCTGACGAGGTCGGCCAGGGTGAAGCCATCGTGCGCGGTCACCAGGTTGATGCTGGCCGCGGGACGGCGCCCGTCCTGGTAGAGGTCGGCGCTGCCGGTGAAGCGGCGCCCGAAGTCGGAGAGCATATCCGGCCGTCCACGCCACAGGTCGCGCATGGTGTCCCGGTAGCGCCCGTTCCACTCCGCCCAGTGCACCGGGAACTCACCGACCTGGTAGCCACCTTCGCCGACGTCCCAGGGTTCGGCGATGAGCTTCGCGCCGCGGATGACCGGGTCCTGTTGGACGATGTCGAAGAAGGCCGACAGGCGGTCGACCGCATGCAGCTCTCGGGCCAGCGCGGGCGCCAGATCGAAGCGGAAGCCGTCGACGTGCATCTCCGTGATCCAGTAGCGCAGGCTGTCCATGATGAGCTGCAGCACATGCGGCTCCAGCATGTTCAGGGTGTTGCCGGTGCCGGTGTAGTCGAGATATCGGCTCGGATCGTCCGGCCGAAGGCGGTAGTACGCCTGGTTGTCCAGGCCACGCAGCGAGAGCGTGGGGCCATCGTCGCCACCTTCGCCGGTGTGGTTGTAGACGACGTCGAGGATGACCTCCAGGCCGGCGGCGTGGAGCGCCATGACCATGCCCTTGAACTCGCTGACCTGTTGGCCGCGCGAGCCACGGGCGGCGTAGCCGGCGTGAGGCGCGAAGTAGCCGATGGAGCTGTAGCCCCAGTAATTGCGCAGGCCCCGCTCGAGCAGGAAGCCGTCGTCGAGGGACTGGTGCGTGGGCATGAGCTCGACCGAGGTCACGCCAAGACGCAGGAGATGCTCGATGGCCGCCGGGTGGGCGAGCCCGGTGAAGGTGCCGCGGATGGGCTCGGGGACGTCTGGATGGAGCTGCGTGAAACCCTTGACGTGGGTCTCGTAGATGACCGTCTCGCTGTCAGGGATGCGTGGCCGAACATCGCCGACCCAGTCGAAGCCATCCGCCACGATGATCGAGCGGGGCACCGCCGGGGCGCTGTCGATGTCGCTGCGCTGCCTGGGCGCAGAGGGCACGTGCGCGAAGATGGCGTCGCCCCAGGTCAGCTCGCCGTCGATGGCCCGCGCGTAGGGGTCCAGCAGGAGCTTGTGCGGATTGCAGCGCAGCCCGGCCGCGGGCTCCCAGGGTCCGTGGACGCGGTAGCCGTAGCGCCGACCGGGACCCACGCCTGGCAGGTAGCCATGCCAGCTGTGCCCGGTCATCTCCGGCAGGTCCACGCGTCGCTCACGGCCCTGTGCGTCGAAGAGGCAGAGCTGGACGCGCTCGGCGACCCGCGAGAAGACGCTGAAGTTGGTGCCCTGCCCGTCGAAGGTGGCACCCAGCGGATAGGGCTCGCCAGCCCGCATCGACGACTCGAGGTCTGGGTCGGAGTCGATGGCGGGTTCCTTCTTCAGCGGGTGGACCACAGGCCGGCGCCGGGCGGCAAGATGAGGGTGGTGGGCGACACTGGACTCGAACCAGTGACCTCTTGCATGTCAAGCAAGTGCTCTAACCAGCTGAGCTAGCCGCCCGAGTTCACGCGGGGCTTTCGGCCTCGACCGCAGCCATGAGGACCCCGGTCCCGCGGTCGCCACGATAGCAGAAGGCGCCACGGCAGTCACCCCGCCGACCCCGGGGCGGCACCGAGCGCTGCCGGTGGACGGACCATCCCCGCGGACCGGACGCGTTCCGCATCGGGCATTCGGGGGAGGCACCGAGACGGACGATGGTCGGGGGGCCGGTTACCTCGGGTCGAAGTGGTCGGGACTACGTGGTCCTACCAGCGGTCGCGCCAGCGCTGTGAGATGTGGTCTCGGAGCCGACGATCGTCGGCCCGCAGCCTGCAAGCCGCCGTTCGCCCGCTGGGGCAAGGCGGGAAGAAGCGGAGGGGTCTGTACCGATGGCCAAGTTCTCAAAGGTCGGCGTGCTGGTCGCGACCATCGCGCTGTCGGCTGCTGCCGCACCTGGCGCGACGATCGCGCAAGATGAGGTCGCGCCATCCCACTACAGGATCACCAACCCGACGGTCATCCACGCCTGCGTCAACAAGACCACGCGCGTGCTGCGCATGGTCGGCGCGACCAAGTCCTCGACCTGCGCGAAGAACGAGCGCGCCGTCCACTGGAGCCGCATCGGTCAGCGCGGCCCGGCCGGGGCGAAGGGCGAGCAGGGTCCTGAGGGACCGCCGAGCGGCATCGTCGGACCGGAAGGCCCCAAGGGCGACCAGGGCGAGCCGGGCGAGCGCGGCCCCAAGGGCGACACCGGTGATGCAGGCCCGAAGGGCGATCCCGGTGAGGCCGGCCCCGCTGGCGCTGATGGCGCCACCGGCCCTGAAGGTCCGGCAGGCCCGGCCGGTGCTGATGGCGCTGCTGGCGCCGACGGCGCCCAGGGTCCGCAGGGTGATGTCGGCCCCATGGGTCCGGCCGGTGCTGATGGCGCTGCCGGCGCCGACGGCGCCCAGGGTCCGCAGGGTGATGTCGGCCCCGTGGGTCCGCAGGGCGATGGTGGCCCGCAGGTCCGGCCGGTGCTGATGGCGCCGATGGCGTGAGCGGCTGGCAGCGCATCGACAGGCGGCCATCGCTATCGAACACCGACGACACCAAGACCGCCTCGGCCGACTGCCCGACCGGCAAGGTCGTGATCGGCGGCGGCTCACCTGCCAACACCGACAACGTCCTGGTTCGCGTCCAGCTACCCGTCTGGACGACGACACCTGGACCGTCACGCGCGACTGACAACGGCTTCGGCGCGACCCAACGTGGACCCTGCAGGCCTACGCGCTCTGCGTGACGGCCCTCTAGCCAGCACACGGAACCGCGGTCGTCTGACCGCTCTCCGACCAACGCAACGGCCTCGTCGCCCTCGGGCGGCGGGGCCGTTCAGCACACCCCGGGCATGCGTGCCCGTCAAGGAAGCCGGGGCGCCGGTCGCTACCATGCTCGAATGGACCGCAGCGCACCATCGAAGCGCCCCGGCATGGGTGCCGTCCCCTACACCGACGGGACCACGTTCCGCGTCTGGGCACCCCACGCCAGCGCCGTGTTCGTGACCGGCACCTTCGACGACTGGGCCGCTGACGCCACTGCGCTCCGGCCGGACGGAGATGGCAGCAGCGGCACGTGGTCAGCCGACGTTCCCGGGGTCAAGGTCGGCGATGAGTACCGCTTCACCATCCGCACCGCGGAGGGCGACCTCTCCCGCATCGACCCCTACGCCCGGCAGGTGACCAGCTCGGTCGGCAACGCCGTCGTCTACGACCCGTCCGCCTTCGACTGGGGTGACGACGCCTTCCGCATGCCCTCCTGGGACGACCTGGTCATCTACGAGATGCACATCGGGACGTTCGCAGCCTCTGCCGACCGACGGGGCAGCTTCGATTCGGCCCTCCAGCGACTGGGCTATCTCGAGAAGCTGGGCGTCTCCGCGATCCAGGTCATGCCACCCTTCGAGTTCGCGGGTGACATCTCCTGGGGCTACAACCCGGCGCACATCTTCGCCGTGGAGTCCGGCTACGGCGGGCCGGACGCCTTCAAGCGCTTCATCCGCGCAGCCCACGACCACGGCATCGCCGTCATCGTGGACGTCGTCCACAACCACTTCGGCCCGTCGGACCTGGACCTGTGGCGCTTCGATGGCTGGTCGGAGGGCGAGGGCGGCGGCATCTACGTCTACAACGACAGCCGCGCCAGCACGCCGTGGGGCGACACCCGTCCCGACTACGGCCGTGGCGAGGTCCGCACCTTCCTGCGTGACAGCGCCCTGACATGGCTGGAGGAGTTCCGCTGCGATGGCCTGCGCTTCGACTCCACGGTCCACATCCGGACGGTGACCGGCGACCCCAACGACGCCGCCAATGCCCTGCCCGACGGCTGGTCGTACATGGCCTGGGTCAACGACGAGATCCACGCCCGTCAGCCCTGGAAGATCACCATCGCCGAGGACATGCAGGACGATCCGGCGCTCGTGCGACCGACGGCGGAAGGTGGCGCCGGGTTCGCGGCCCAGTGGGACGGGGGCTTCGTCCACCGCGTACGGCCGGTCCTCGTCGTCCCCGACGACAAGGACCGGGACATGGACAGCATCGTGGCGGGCATCGTGGGCAAGGGCCGCGGCATGGCGCTCAGTCGCGTCATCTACACCGAGTCGCATGACGAGGTCGCCAACGGCCGGACACGCGTTCCCGAGGCCATCGCCCCCGGTGATGCCGGCAGCTGGTGGGCGAAGAAGCGGGCCATGCTGGGCGTGGGCCTCGTCCTCACCTCTCCCGGGGTGCCCATGATCTTCCAGGGTCAGGAACACCTCGAGGACCGCTGGTTCGACGATACGGAAGCGCTCGACTGGGAGAAGGCTGCCGCCAACCGGGGCATCCTGCGCCTGCACCGCGATCTGATCGCCCTGCGCCGCGACCGGGATGGCGCGACCCGCGGCCTGCGCGGCTCCAACATCGCCATCCTTCGCGCGGACCAGGCGACCAAGGTGCTGGCCATGCACCGCTGGATGGATGGTGGCCCGCACGACGACACGGTCATCGTGGCGAACTTCGCGGACCGCGACGTCGAGGATCTGCGCATCGGCTTCCCGGCACCCGGCCGCTGGGCGGTGCGCTTCAACTCGGATGCGAGCACCTACGCGCACGACTTCGGCAGCCATGATGCCTTCGACCTGGACGCCGACGGCGAGCCCCTCGACGGCTGCGACCAGAGCGGCCTCGTCGCGATGGGCCCCTACAGCGTCGTCATCTACTCCCGCGAGGAATAGCGCGTCGAACGCGCCGGCCACCGGCCGAGCCGGCGCGCGACCGAGCGGACCGGGTGCCGCCGAAGGGATGCACGATGGGCCGATTCCGGTGCCTTCGGCCCCGTGAGGCGAGCGCCGGCGTACGATGCTTCGCAATGGTGCCCGGCCCGGGCGCCACGTCAGGTATGCCGCGGTCGGGGCCGGCCGGGCTCCAGCCATCCGGAGGTCGAGATGACATTGCCACACGCCGGACACGAGCACCACGAGCGCATCCGGGAGCACATCGACCGACTGCCCGCCCTCATCGACATGCTCGAGCAGCGCCCGGTCCCGGCCGAGTTCGGCCCGCGGTTCTCCGGTGAGTACGACTTCATCACCGGCACGCTCTGGCCGCACGTCCAGGTCGTCGAGGCCAACGTCTACCCCCAGCTCGAGCGGCTCATGCAGAACCGCCACTCCATGGCGCCGATGCGGCGTGAGCATGCCGAGATGGGCACGCTCATCGAGCACATGGGCGCCTTCATGGAGCGCGTCGAGGCAGGACCCCTTGGCCCGGCGGATGCCCTGGCGCTGCGCCGCCTCATCATCCAGTTCTACGCACTCGTCAAGACGCACATCGCCGAGGAGGCGGAGTACCTCCGCGTCCTGCAGGGCAACCTCTCCGAGGAAGAGCAGGAGGCTATCGTCAGAGGCCTGACTCACGCGGTATCCGGCTAGCAGCGGACCGTCGGGAGCACGCGGTCCTGCCCAGCCGCGGACGGGCGACACGCCCGGCCTGACCGAGCGGCCCGTCACGGCCCGGCGGCTGGGGCTACCATCGGGGAGCGTTGGCCCGGCCTTCGGCGGGCACGCACAGGGAGGCGATGACGTGGATGAGGTGGACGTCGGGCAGGTGCCAAGTGGGGCCATCAACCCGCGCGACTACCGCTTCGTCATGTCACTGGCGCGACGCTACAACGCCATCGTCTTCTGGCATCGCGACCGGAACGGCGTCGACTGGCAACCGCTCCTGATGCCGCTCGCCCGACGCGACCGCGAGCGCACGGATCGTCGCTGACATTCCCGACTGGCGCAGCCGCCGCCCCGACTGGCGCAGCCGGCGGGCCCAGGCAATCGACCTTCCCCCGACGCCAACGACCGGGCGGCCCGCGCCACCCGGTCGTCCATATGCGTGCGGATCCGACGGCGGCCCGGGGGGCCGCTTCCGCTCAGCCGGTCTTGCGCCGCTCCTCGTCAAGCTGGCGCTGCACGGCCGTATCGATCTCGTCCGAGCGGCGCGCCTTGGCGCGGCGGCCCAGCCAGAAGGCGATGACGACCGGCCAGAAGAAGGCCGCGATGCCGCCGATGATGAGCGGCGCGAGGTAGTCCTCCCAGCCGGCTTCGGCCGGCACCATGATGATCAGGAGGATCAGGCTGACGAGGGCGCCGACGGCGATGCCGATTGCTCGCTGGACCATGTTCGTCCTTTCGTGAGGTGCCGGTCCGGTGCGACTGCCCGTCAGTCGCGCGCGCGGCGCAGGTGCATCGTAGCGCCCACCGGCCCGCTCCATGCGCCCGCAGCACTCCGTCGGCCCGTCGTAGGCGACGGCTGCACCGGCGCGCTGGACCGTGCACGGTGCCTTCCTGGCGCCCTACCATCAGCCCGTGACCACATCTGACATCCTCGACCGGGCCGGGCTCGCCCAGCGTCTCGAGCAGACCTACCCCACCGGGCTCGGCAGCGACGACCTCTCGATCGTGCGCGCTCCCGGACGCGTCAACCTCATCGGTGAGCACACGGACTACAACGGTGGCTTCGTCCTGCCGGTCGCCATCGACATGGACGTCCGCATCGTCCTGCGGCATCGCGATGACGGCCTGGTGCGCCTGACCCGGGTCGACACCGGCGGACAGACCGAGTTCGACCTGGCGGCCATCGCCTCGGCCAGCGGAGAGTGGCATGACTACGTGGCCGGCACGGCCTGGGCGCTCCAGGATGCCGGTCAGCCCACCGTCGGCCTTGACGGCGTCATCGTCACGACCCTGCCCATCGGCTCCGGCCTCTCCTCATCGGCGGCGCTGGAGGTGGTCTCCGCGTGGGCACTCTCGGGCGCCGCCGGGCCGGGCGTGACGCCCTTGGACCTGGCGCGCATCGCGCAGCGCGCGGAGAACCGCTACGTCGGTGTGCAGTGCGGGCTGATGGACCAGTTCGCCTCCGCCTGCGGTGTTGCCGGTCATGCCCTGCTCTTCGACTGCCGCTCGCTGGAGTGGCAGGCGGTGCCCCTGCCGGACGACCTGGCCCTGGTGGTCATCCACAGCGGCGTGTCCCACGCCCACGGCGACAACGAGTACAACGCGCGCCGCGCTGCCTGTGAGCGGGTCGTGGCGGTCATCGCCCGGGACGACGCGGCCGTCACGCTCCTGCGGGACGTTGACATGGCCCGCCTCGACGCCTACCGCGAGCGCATCGACGCGGTCGACTACGACCGCGCCTACCACGTCATCACGGAGAACGACCGCGTGCTTGCCGCCGTGGCGGCCATGCGCAGCGGCGACCACGCCGCACTGGGCCAGCTCATGGCCGCCAGCCAGGCTTCCATGCGCGAGCGCTACGACATCACGTGCCCGGAGATCGACGAGCTCGTCGCCATCAGCGTCGCCGTCCCGGGCGTCGTCGGTTCACGCATGACCGGCGGCGGCTTCGGTGGCTGCACGGTATCCCTGGTCCGACCGGACGCCGTGGGAGCGCTCAAGGCGCGCGTCGAGCGAGAGTACCCGGCGCGGACCGGCAGGAGCCCGCGCGCCTGGACGCTGCGCGCCGTGGACGGAGCCGGCTTCGTGGAGGTCGCCTGACGTGGGCCTGCCTGGCGGTCCACACCGCCGCTACGACCCCCTGAGCGACCAGTGGGTGCTGGTCTCCGCCGGGCGCACCAGTCGACCCTGGCTTGGGCATCGGGAGCGCCCGCCAGCCGTCGAGGGCCGACCCTCGTATGATCCCGACTGCTACCTGTGCCCCCGCAATCAGCGCGCCGGCGGCGATCGCAACCCTGACTACAGCTCCACCTTCGTCTTCACCAACGACTTCGCAGCGCTGCGACCGGATGCCGGCGACGAGCGCATGGCGGACGGCCTGCTCGTGGCGCAGGCAGAGACCGGCACCTGTCGCGTGCTGTGCTTCTCGCCACGCCATGACCTGACCCTCACGGGCATGCCCGCGGACGGGGTACGGGAGGTCGTGGACCTCTGGGCCCTGCAGTCGACGGAGCTCGGCGCCAGCAACCGCTGGGTGCAGGTCTTCGAGAACCGCGGCGAGGCCATGGGCGCCTCCAACCCGCACCCCCACGGCCAGATCTGGGCCGGCTCTGCGCTGCCCGAGCGGGCGGCGCGCGAGGATGCGGCCCAGCAGCGCCACCAGGCGACGACCGGTCGTCGGCTGCTGGCGGACGTGGCGGCCCAGGAGTCGGGCGGTGTCCGGGTCGTGGAGGAGGACGACGAGTGGCTGGCGCTGGTGCCCTTCTGGGCCGTCTGGCCCTTCGAGACGCTCCTCGTGCCGCGCCGTCCGGCGGCGCGCCTCGCCGACCTCGATGGCAGCGGACGTGACGCCCTCGTGCGAGCGCTGCAGCGCCTGATGCGCCGCTACGACGGGCTCTTCGAGCAGCCCATGCCCTTCTCGATGGGCTGGCACCAGGCGCCCTACCAGCCGGGTCCCACCGACCACTGGCAGGTCCACGCGCACTTCATGCCGCCGTTGTTGGAGGCGACCAAGCGCAAGTTCATGGTCGGCTATGAGCTCCTGGCCGAGCCGCAGCGTGACATCACCGCGGAGGATGCTGCGGCGCGCCTGCGGGCGGTCGCCATCTGAGACTCCGGCCCGCTGCATGGAGGGCCGGCATGGCCGTCCATCGCCCCCTACCATGGGCCCGTGGCTGACGCAGCGTCGCTGATCCCCGGACCGCTGGAGGCCCGGGCCGCGGCACTGGCACGCCTGGCTGACGAGCACTGGGATCTCGTCGTCATCGGCGGCGGGATCGTCGGCTCCGGCGTCCTCCTCGATGCCGTTTCGCGCGGCCTGCGGGCGGCCCTCGTGGAGCAGGACGACCTGGCCGTGGGCACCTCGTCCCGTTCCTCGCGCCTCATCCACGGCGGTGTCCGCTACCTCGAGGACATGCGCCTGCACCTCGTCCGGGAAGCACTGCAGGAGCGCTCCCGCCTGCTGACGCTGGCACCCCACCTGGTGCACCTGGAGCGCTTCCTCTTCCCCGTCTACGGCTGGCCCATCGTGCATCGCGCCATGTACAGCGCCGGGCTGACCCTCTACGACATCCTGGGCGCCGCCCGTGACGGGGGCCGAGCGCACCATCTTGGCGCGGATGCCGTGGCCGAGCTCATCCCATCCATCGTGCGCCGCGGCCTGCGCGGCGGCGTCACGTACACCGATGGCGTGGAGGATGACGCCCGCTACAGCATCGCCGTCGCCCGCACCGCGGCGGCCGGCGGCGCCGTGGTGGTCACCCGGGCACGGGCCACGGGCCTCCGCACCGACAGCGCTGGCCAGGTCAGCGGCATCACCGTCCGCGACCTGCTGGGCGGCGGCGAGATGACCGTCGCGGCCGACCGGGTCGTGGACGCCACGGGCGTCTGGCTGGGCCACCCGGCGGCCCGCCTGGGCGGCTCGACCATGAAGCTCGTGCCCAGCCGGGGCACGCACCTCCTCTTCGAGCGGCAGCGCATCCCCATCCAGACGGGCATGACGCTCAAGATCCCGGGCCGCGTGCTCTTCCTCGTCCCCTTCCCCGGGACCTGGATCGTGGGCACCACCGACGAGCCCGATGCCGGTGCGCCGGACCGCCCGGCACCCACCGGACACGAGGTCGACCATATCCTCGAGACGGTCAACGGTGTCCTCGAGCTCGACCTGACGCGCGCTGACGCGCTCGGCGCCTTCGCGGGCCTGCGGCCCCTGGTGGGCGTGCCCGGCGGCGACACCGCCCGCATCAGCCGCGAGCACACCATCCACCGCGAAGCGTCGGGCCTGGTGCGCGTCTCCGGCGGCAAGTACACGACGTATCGCCTGATGGCGCGCGACGCGGTGGACGTCGCCCTGGGCGACGTCGAGCCTCGACCGACCTCCAGGACCGCCGACCTGCCGCTTCTGGGCGCCGCCCAGCGGGACGAGCTGGACCGCCTCGCCGTGGAGCTGGCGGCGTCCGCGGGGCTGGAACCCGGGCAGGCCACCTCGCTCGTGGAGCGCCATGGCCGCGCCGCCCGCGACGTCGTGGCCTTGGGCCGCGAGCGCGACCTGCTCCGGCCGCTGGCAGCGGAGGGACCACACCTGGAGGCCGAGGTCGCCTGGGCCGTGCGCCAGGAGCTGGCACTGGACCTGGATGACGTCCTGGCACGTCGGTTGCGCCTGGCCATGGCACGCCGTGATCGCGGGGCCGCCGTGGCGGCGCGAACGGCGGCCATCATGGCCGCCGACCTGGGCTGGGACGCCGCTCGCCAGGCTGCCGAGGTGACAGCGTACCTGGCCAGCGCCCATCGCGAATACGACGTTCCGGAGCCCGAACCGGCATGAGCGGTCGCTTCGTCCTGGCGCTCGACCAGGGCACCACCTCGTCGCGGGCCATCGTCTTCGACACGGACGGCCACATCGTGGCCCTGGCCCAGCAGGAGTTCCCGCAGGGCTATCCCTTCCCCGGCCACGTCACCCACGACGCCGAGGACATCTGGGCGAGCCAGCTGGCCGTGGCCCGCGACGCCGTCGCGCAGGTGCCCGGCGGCGCCGCCGCCATCGTCGCGGTCGGCCTCACCAACCAGCGCGAGACGACCATCGTCTGGGAGCGCGCCAGCGGGCGACCCGTGGCGCCGGCCATCGTCTGGCAGAGTCGCATCACGGCCGATCGCTGCGCGGCGCTCGGCGACGCTGGCCATGAGCCGCGCGTCCGGGCCCTGACGGGCCTGCCCCTGGATGCCTATTTCAGCGGCCCGAAGATCGCCCACATCCTGGACGCGCAGCCCGGTCTGCGCGCCAGGGCCGAGGCCGGAGAGCTCTGCTTCGGGACGGTGGACAGCTTCCTGGCGTGGCGCCTGACGGGCGGCCGCGCACACCTCACCGACGTCTCCAATGCCAGCCGCACCCTGCTCTTCGACATCACCGCGGCACGCTGGGACCCGTGGCTCTGCGAGGTCATCGGGGTGCCCATGGCCATGCTGCCGGAGGTCCGTCCATCCTCCGCGCTCCTGGCGGAGACGGAGCCCGACCTCCTGGGCGCGGCGCTGCCCATCGCTGGCATCGCCGGCGACCAGCAGGCCGCCATGTTCGGCCAGCTCTGCCTGGCGCCCGGAAGCGCCAAGACGACGTACGGCACCGGTGCCTTCACCCTTCGCAATACCGGCGCGCGACCCGTGACCTCCGAGCACGGCCTGCTCAGCACGGTCCTCTGGCAGCTCGGGGAGGGCGCTCCCCTCGCCTACGCCCTCGAGGGTGCTGTCTTCGTCGCCGGCGCGGCCGTGCGCTGGCTGCGCGATGGGCTGCGAGCCATCTCCCGCGCCGCAGAGGTCGAGGACCTGGCCGCGGCCGGCGACCGCGAGTCCGGCGTGGTCATGGTGCCCGCCTTCGCCGGCCTGGGCGCGCCGCATTGGGATCCCGACGCGCGGGGGACGATCGTCGGCCTCACCCTGGGGTCGCGCCTGGAGGACATCGTCCTGGCCACCCTCGATTCGATGGCCTACCAGGTGGCGGACGTGCTGGCGGCCATGGATGCCGACGCGGGCGGCAGCCTGGCGGTCCTGCGGGTCGATGGCGGTGCGGCCGTCAACGATCTGCTCCTGCAGTTCCAGGCGGACATCCTGGGCGTGCCCGTGGAGCGGCCGCGCGTGACCGAGACGACGGCCCTGGGGGCCGCCTTCCTGGCCGGTCTCGCCGTGGGCGCCTGGTCATCCACCGACGAGCTGGCCGCCACCTGGCAGCTGGAACGCCGCTTCGAACCGGCCATGAGCGCCACCGAACGGAGCCGCCTGTTGGACCGCTGGCGGCGCGCCGTGGAGCGCAGCAAGGGCTGGGCGCGCGGCTAGGAATCGAAGCCCGGCGCCACCCAGACGAGCTCGCCGTCGAGCAGCGTGGCCAGGGGCCGCGTGGCCGCCAGGTCCTCGGCCGACGGCGTGAAGGAGCCCCGCCGCCTCCCGACCGGGGGCGAGCCGCCGTCCTCGCCGGGTGGCGGGAAGGCGTCGGCGGGCAGGATCACGAGATCGGCGCGAGCACCAGCGTCGAGGTGGCCCTGGTCAGCGATGCGGGCCGAGCGCGGGCCGCCCAGGCAGGCCGCGCGCAGCGCGCGTGCCAGGTCGACCGCCTGCTCCGGTGCCAGGGCCTCCTCCGTGGGCCAGCCCGGCCCGCGCCTGGTCACGGCCGCGGCCAGGCCGCGCCACGGGTCGGCGGGCTCCACGGGCGCGTCCGTGCCGAAGGCCAGCAGGGCGCCCGTGGCCGCCAGCATGCCGAACGGGAAGGCGTGATCGGCGCGGGTGCCCCAGGCGCGGCGCACCGCCGCAGCGTCGCTGATGAGGTGGCACGGCTGCACCGAGGCCGCCACGCCGGCGGCCGCGAAGCGCGGCAGGTCGGCCGGGTCCACGAGCTGGGCGTGCTCCACGCGGTGGCATGCAGCGGCCACCCGCGGCGTCCGCAGCAGCACGTCGAGGACGGTGCGCGCCGCGGCATCCCCGATGGCGTGCACCTGGCTGGCGATGCCGGCCGCGGCCGCACGACCGGTGAGGGCCTCCAGCTGGGCGGCGTCACGCAGGGGCATGCCTCGCGGGCCACCGGGCGGCGGGCCGGCCAGCTCATCCGCCTCGTACGGCGCCAGGAGGTGGGCGGTCCGGCTGCCCAGGGCGCCGTCGGAGAAGAGCTTGAGCCAGCCGTCGCGGTAGCGCTCCTGCGCATCCCCGTCCACCCCCCGGCCCGTGCGGAAGCCCATCCCGATGGCGCCATCCAGCTGCTCCTCGCGGACACCGGCCATGACCCGCAGCGGCAGCCGGCCGGCCGCTGCGAGCGCCCGGTAGAGCCGGGGGCCGTGGTGCAGCTCCGGGTCGGGCGCCAGACCTCCCGGGTCGTGCACGGACGTCACGCCGAGGCTCGCAAGACTGCGGGCGTAGGTGACCAGCGCCGCTTCCACGACGGCCGCGTCGGCGGGTCGGCACCGCGGCGTCCACGAGCCCGGCTGCGTGCTCGATGAGGATCCCCGTTGGCCGTCCGTGCTCGTCGCGGTCGATGCGTCCCGACTGCGGATCCGCCCGGCCGTCCAGTCCGGCCAGCTCGATGGCACGCGTGCTCACCCAGCGAGAGTGGTGGTCATGCGCCCACAGCGCCACCGGTCGACCCGGCGCCGCCGCGTCGAGCCAGGTCGCGCTCGGCGACGCTCCGAGGGCCTCGAAGCTCCAGCCATGGCCCAGCAACCAGCCGTCGCGATCGCCCCGCTCCGACAGGCGCTGGTGCGCCTCGCCGATGGAGGCCATGGCCGCGGCCAGGTCCAGGCCCGTCAGGTCCGGCTGGCTCGCAGCCAGGGCGGCGCTGATGCAGTGCAGGTGCGCATCGGTCAGCGACGGCGTCACGATCATGTCCGGCCGCAGGCGCCACGTGCGCGTGTGCGGGCCGCTCAGGGCGCCGATCTCCGCGCGGCTGCCCGCCGCCACCACGCGGCCGTGCTCGAGGGCGATGGCATCGACCCAGCCGAAGCCCGCCGCACCGCGGAGCGTAGCGATGCGACCCTCGATGATCGAGCGCTGCCGGCCGACGCGCTGCGCTCATGCGTCTGCCCGAGCCGTGGCCGGCGGAGCTGCAGGCCCGCGGATGAGCGCTGCCAGGTCGGCGCCGCGAAGGCCGGCGCCGAGGCCAAGGGCCAGCGCGACACGAGCCTTGGGGCCGCTGAGCGTGCCGGCCAGCAGGGCGCCGGCTTCCTGCCACGAGCGCCCACCGCCGGGGAAGCCGTACCAGGGCCCCACGGCCCCCGCCGGGCATCGCGTGGCGAGCACGACAGCGACACCGGCCGCCATGGCCTCGCTGGCGGCCGCAAGCAGGTCCGGGTCCGTGTTGCCGGCGCCCGTCGCCTCCACGACGATACCGGCGGCCCCGCTTCGGACGGCGAGGCGCAGCAGATCGCCGTCCGTCGAGACCACGGCCGTGACGATGACCACGGGCTCGGCCGCGTGCGCAGGCCAGGTCGCGAGGCGGCGGCGCGGCCGGCGCTCCTGCTCGATCACCAGCCCCCCGTCCGCCACGCGGCCCAAGGGACCGACGTTGGGGGCCTGGAACGCCGAGAGGGCCTGGCTGTGGGTCTTGGCCGCGTCATCCGCGGGCAGCACGAGCCCGTCCATGACGACGAGGACGCCCTGACCGCGCAGGCGTGGGTCGGCCGCGACGCGCACCGCGTCGGCCAGGTTGCGCGGGCCATCGTCGTCGGCCTCGCCGGCATTGCGCATGGCGCCCACGACCACGACGGGGGCGGCCAGGTCGTGCAGGAGGTCCCAGGCGAACGACGTCTCCTCCAGCGTGTCCGTGCCCTGCACGACGACGACACCGGCCACGTCGGGGCGCCCGGCCGCGGCACGGATGAGGGTCGCGAGCTCCAGGATCTGCCCGAAGTGCAGGTGCGAGGCCGGCACGAGCCCCCAGTCGAGCGGCTCCAGGTCGGCGGCCGCGGCCGCAGCGGGGACGCGCGCCAGGAGGGTCTCGCCGCGCAGGCTGGGCACCGCCGCGCCGGTGGCAGGGTCGGGAAGCATGGCGATCGTGCCGCCGGTGAAGATCGACCACGACCCGTGGACGGGCGGCGCTCGCGAGCCGCGCGGAGTCGCGTTCCGCACCCATCCGTCGGGGCGGCCTAGGCGGGCGGCGAGGCGGGCGGCGCAGCCGGAGGGTCGCCGGGCGACACTACCGGAGGGTCGCCGGGCGGCGCAGCCGGGGCCGGACCGGCGCGACCGGGCACGACCGGGCTGGCGATCATCCGGATGGGAGCCTCCGGACCGTCGACAGAGAGGTAGCGCAGCCGGATGGGTCGGTTCAGCGTCGAGGACGACGTCGTGATGGTCATGGGGTCCACCGGCTCGATGTTGACCGGCTGGGCCGAGCCCGTGATGCGGGGCCTGGCGAAGAACATGGAGAGGACCCCGACGGCACCCACGATGAGCGCGGCAACGACGATGACCGTGGCGGGGTTCAGCAGGTCGGCCAGGGGTCCGACCACGATGATGGGCACGAAGGAAGCCAGGCTGACGAGCATGTTGAGGACGCCGAAGACGCGACCACGGACCTCCGGCTCGATCTCCTCCTGCAGCGACGTCTGCGCCGGCACGGCCACGAAGGCGTAGCAGACACCGGCCACGAAGCCGACCACCACGACCACGGCGAGCAGCGGCGTGACGTCTCCGCCGTCCTGCAGGACCGGCAGTTGCTGCGCCAGGCCCAGGATCACGAGCGAAGCGGCCAGGGCCACCATGCCGCCCTCGATGAGACGGCGTCGCGGCAGCAGCCTGCCCACCAGGTTGAGCACGACGATGCCCACGATGAGCCCCGCGCCCAGCGGCAGCAGGACCACCGCCAGGTCACCCTCCTCGAGGCCCAGGACGGACCTGGCGAAGTCCGGCCCGAGGACGCCGAGGATGCCGATGAGCGAGGCCACCATGGTCAGGTAGATGAGCGACCAGAGCACGTTGTGGTGCTCGCCGATGTAGCCCAGGCCCTCGCGCAGCTGGGACATCGTGGCGCCCACGGCGCTGCGAGCGGAGGCCAGCGAGGCGTGACCGTCGCCGCTCGGCGGCGCCGACGGCAGGACCCAGCAGAACGCGCCGGCCACGACATAGGCGACAGCCACCGCGAGCACCAGCATCTGCTCGCCGACGACGCTGTAGGCCAGCGGGCCCAGCACGGCGAAGCCAAGGACGAAGGAGGCCTGCAGAGTCAGCACGAAGAGGCTGTTCGCCGTCATCAGCTGCTCGCGCTTGACGACGAGCGGGATCATCGACGCCTCAGCCGGAGCGAAGAACGTCGTCAGCGTGGCGACGATGGCCGTGACGACGTAGATCAGGACCACCTGATCGGGGATGACGACGAGCAGCAGGAAGAGGGCGCCCCTGGCGAGGTTGGTGCTGACGAGGATGCGGCGCCGGTCGAACATGTCGACGAAGACGCCGGCGATGGCACCGAAGACGACGGCGGGCACCAGGAAGGTCAGCAGCAGGATGCTGACCGAGGTGCTGGAGTTCGTCAGGCTGAAGACGGAGACCGTCAGCCCGAAGAGCACCATGTTGCCGCCGATCTGGGTCAGGATCTGCGAGCCGAAGAGGGCCAGGAACTTGGGGTTGGCAAGGGCCTGGCGGGCCTGGCCCAGGTCCGCGCCGCCCTCGACGGTGATGGCGTCGTCGACCTGCTCGATGATCGTGCTCACGACGTGCCTAGTGCTCGGTCGCGCTGGTGAACGTGAACGCTGAGAGTCGCAGGGACGGCACGAGCGTGGTGCCCAGGAAGCCCTCGAGGGCGCGCCGCTCGCGGCTGACGGCTTCGACACCGGCCAGGGCCGCCAGGTAGTCCTGGGTGAAGCGCAGGTTGCGCACGGGCGCCGTGATGCGCCCGCCCTCGACGAGGAAGAGGCCATCGCGCGTCATGCCCGTCACCACGACCTGCTTGGGGTGGACGACGTTCGTGTAGTGGAAGCGTGTCACGAGCAGGCCGCGCTCCAGGCCAGCGATGAGCTCCGCGCGCGGCGTGCTGCCGGCGGCCAGGCTCATGTGCACCGGGAAGGGCCCCCACGGGTTGGGCGCCGGCAGGGCGTGACCGGTCGATTCGACGCCGGCGCGCGTGGCGGTGTGCTGATCGTGCACGATGCCGCGGCAGACACCCGCCTCGAGGAGGACGACGCGACTGGTGGGCACGCCCTCGTAGTCGAAGGAGGCCGGCGTGCCCTCAGGATCGGCGGCATCGTCGCTCAGGTCCACCAGCGGCGAGGCCACGACCCGGCCGGGCGCGTAGAAGGAGCGCTCCTCCTGCACCGCCAGCGCCGAGAAGCCCAGGTAGCCCAGCCAATCCGTGAAGTCCATCACCGCGAAGCTGTCCAGCACCACGGGGTACTCGCCGGGTGGCAGCTCCAGCGGGTCACGCATGGCGGCCGTGCGCTCGGCGGCCTCGCGGCCGATCGCGGAGGCATCGATCCGGGCCAGGTCCACGGCCACCTGCTCGGCATAGCCGGTGCCGCCGCCGGGTCCCATCATCACCGTCATGACCTGCGCGCGCGAGCGGGGCTCGCTGACGTGGATGCCCAGCGAGTTGACGACGCTGACCTCCTCGCTGGCGGTAGAGACGTAGCCGAAGGCCTGCGCGCCAACGGCCTCGGCGGCGGCGATGACGGCGGCCGCGGCGTCCGCGCGCACCTCCGGGTCCGCCGCCTCGGTGACGGCCGACCAGGCCCCGGCCACGAGCGGCGTTGGCCGCGGTCCGGGCAGGGAGCGGAAGTCGCTCTGCTCTGGCTGCAGGCGCGCCGTGGCCGCCGCGGAGGCCGCCAGGCGGCCCAGGGCGGCGTCGTCATCGCGGTTGGCGGAGGCCACGCCGATGCGCTGCCCATCGACGAAGCGAAGGTTGACGACGGTGTCCTCGTCCGCCACGTTCTGGTGCAGCTCGTTGTTGGCGAAGCGCGTGAGGGCGCTGCGACCGCGCGTGACGAGGGCCTCCGCCTGGCTCGCACCGGCATCGAGGGCCATGGCCACGGCGCGCTCGGCGATGGCCAGGCCATCCGGTCCTGGCGCCGTCACGGGTTCCCCACCCCGACCTCGACATCGCGGAAGCGCGCGCCGCTGCAGCCATGGCCGACGTGCATGCCCTGCCCGGGCTGGCCCTTGCCGCAGTTGGTGACGCCCACGAGCTCCCAGCTGCGCTCGTCGGCCACGGCATCGCAGGAGCCCCAGAAGCGCGGCGTGATGCCCGCGTAGGTGGCGTTGCGATAGAGCTGCCCCAGGCGGCCGCCCCTGATCTCGCGCGCCAGCTCCACCCCGAACTGGAAGTTGAGACGCCGATCGTCGATGGACCAGCTGCGGTTGGACTCCAGGTACACGCCGTCGTCCGTATCCGCGATGATCTCATCGAGGCTCATGCCGGGGCGTGGCTCCAGGTTGATGTTGGTCATGCGGATGATGGGCAGCCGGTTCCAGCCATCGGCGCGAACGGCCCCACCGCTGCGCCGGCCGATGCGCGGCGCCGTCTCCCGGCTGGTGAGGTAGCCGCTGAAGCGGCCCCCGTCCACGAGCGCGACGCGCTGGGCCGCCACACCCTCGTCATCCCAGCCGAAGGTGCCCAGGCCGCCCGGCGTCGTGGCGTCGGCCACGATGGTCACGAGGTCGGAGCCGTAACGGTAGCCCTCGTCCAGGCGGTCCGTCGTCAGGAAGCTGGTGCCCGCATACGCGGCCTCCGAGCCGAAGACGCGGTCGAGCTCCGTGGGGTGGCCACAGGATTCGTGGATCTGCAGGTACAGCTGCGACGGGTGCAGGACGACGGTGCGGCGTCCCGGCGGCAGCACCGGTGCCGCCAGCAGCGCCACGGCTTCTTCGGCCAGGCCCGGCGCCCGGGCGACGAGGTCCAGGGATCGGACGTGCTCGTAGCCGGCGGCGCGGTAGCCACCTGATTCGGGGTAGGTGCGCCGCTGCAGGTCGTCCGGTCCGGCGGCCTGCGCCTCCAGGCCGCAGCCCACGTGGGTGATCACCTGCTCGACGCGGGAGCCCTCCGTGTCCCAGAAGTGCTTGCCCTCGCGGAAGGCGTGATAGTCCGCCTTGCTCGTGGAGATCCCCGCCACGCCGGCCATGGCACGCTCGGCCTCCAGCAGCATGGCCACGGTGCCGTCGATGGGCACGGCGAAGGGATCCTCTTCGACGGGTGACTCGTACCGCCCCTGCGCCGCCGGGCGCTCAGCGAGGACCACGGGCCGGCGGCTGTGCCTGGCCGAGGCTCGGGCGATGCGCACCGCCAGGGCCGCCGCCTCGTCGACACCGGGCCCGTCCGTGTGGCCCGTGCTGGCGAAGCCCCAGGCCCCATCGACGAGGACGCGGACGCCAAGGCCCTCGCTCTCGGCGAGAGAGACACCGTCCACGAGGCCCGACTTGACGCCAACCGACCGCTCGCTGCGACGGACGACGCGGACGTCGGCGTAGCTGGCGCCACGCTGCGTGGCCGTGTCGAGGGCGCGACGCGCCAGGTCATCCATGCGTGGACTCAGGGTAGCAAAGCGGCGGCTGGCGAGGCCCACGCCTCCGGCACGGGACCCGGCTCCACGGGCTGGGGGCCGAGGGGCTGTGGCCGTTCCGCGCCCAACTCGGCGAGCCAGGCATCCTCGAATGCCGTGAAGCCGTCGCCGGTGGCGGCATGGAAGGCCTCGTCGAGGGTGACCCCGTCGGCGAAGGCGGTGACGATCTCCACGAGCCGATCCTGCCCGTAGCGCTCCACGAAGAAGTCGACCGCCGAGACACTCTCCGCATAGGCCAGCGAGAAGGGCACGACGCGCGTCGGGAAGCGCCCTGCCAGCCCCTCCAGCGGGATGAGCGTGCCCGTCTGGACCGCGGACGCCACCTGCAGGCGGTCCGTATCGTCGATGCCCCGCGAGAGGAAGACGGCCAGGCCCTCGTTGAGCCACGAGGGCGGGTAGCCGTAGACGCTGGATGCGGCCGCGTCGAAGACGAGGTGCGTCAGCTCGTGGACGACGACCTCATCCACCCAGTCAGAACCCACCTGGGTCGGCTCCACGAGCCCGAACAGCGTGCGGATGGCGGGATGCGCCTCACCGCCCACGTTCTCGCGCGTGCCCGGCCCCAGCGCCTCGCGGAAGGCGTCGTTGTCCGCGTAGACGAAGAAGTCCACGGGCTCGATCTCGGTGACGCCGAGGAGATCCGCGGCCGAGGTCAGGCCACGCTCGGCGATCTCCAGGGCGCGCCTTGCGAAGCCCTCGTCGCCGCGGTACCACCACACCGTGACGTGCTCGCCCTGCAATCGTTGCCAGTCGAAGCGGGTATCGACGACGCGGTGGCTGGCCCGGGCGCTCTCCGAGCTACCCGCGCTGGTGACCGCGCGGAAGCGGAACTCGAGCGGCGTGTTGGGGACGACGTGCCCGTTCACGATGACGGAAGCCCGCCAGCGTTCGTCGCCCAGCGGCTCCACCATCGCCTCATCGACGGACTGACCAGACCCGTCGATCGAGATCCATGAGCAGCTCCACGCGCCGCGGCGCCTCCGGGGCGCTGAAGGTCACCTCGAAGGTGAGGGCCTCCCCGAATTCGCCGCTGGCCTGCGGCGCGTCGAAGACGACATCCGTCACGTCCTGCGCGAGGCCTGCGGCGGCGACGCCGAGCATGCCCAGGCAGAGTAGCAGCGCTGTCAGCAGGCGGCGCATCTCAGCCCTCGCGGTCCAGGTCGGCGTAGCGCATCAGGCCCGTGCCCGTGACGGCGGCTCCGCGGAGACCCTCCCGGCTCAGGGTCCAGCTGCCGCCGTAGCCGAGGGGGATGATGGGCACCTCGTCCCGGATGATGTCCTGGGCCTCGTCGTAGAGGCGCACCTGCTCCTCCAGATCGGCGGTGGCAGCGGCGGCGTCCACGAGCCGATCGTACTCGGCGTTGGCCCAGTGCCCGGCGTTTGCCGTGCTGTCGCTGCGCAGCAGCAGGCCCAGGAAGTCGTGAGCGTGTGGGTAGTCCGCGCTCCAGGCCATCGTCCACATGGCTGGCGACTCGCTGGCCAGCAGCGCGTTGTGGTCGTCGAAGGCGCGCGCCTCGACGGTGACGTCGATGCCCAGCTCGCGTCCCAGCTCGTAGGCGATGGCGGCCGTGTTGCCCGCCCCGTAGGTGGACAGCGTCACCGTCGGGAAGCCCGCTCCGCCGGGATAGCCCGCCCCAGCCAGCGCCTGGCGGGCTGCCTCAGGGTCGTAGGCCAGCAGGTGATCGCCTTCGCCGCGGCCCACCGTGCCGGGCGGCACGAGCGAGGTCGGCACCTCCCCGTCAGGGTCCTCGCGCGCGGCGATGGAGCGCCAGTCCACGGCCATGGCGACCGCCCGCCGCACGGCGGGGTCATCGAACGGCGCCTGGCGAGTGTCGAAGCCCAGGTAGGAGACGGCCAGGTCCTCCGAATGGCGCAGCTGCGGGCCCAGCTCACGGTCGTACCGGATCCAGGCGGCGTCATCCGCGGAGATCTGCGTCCAGTCCAGGCTGCCATCCTCGAAGACGTCCACCGGGCTGCGGCCATCGAGGTCAGTGAGGATGGTGATGTCTTCCGTCGGCGCTTCGCCCGCCCAGTACGCCGCGTTGGCGTGGAGCTGGATCTGGCCGTCAGCAGCGCGGGTGGGCACGTAGGCCCCGGATGCCGTGAAGACCACGTCCTCCTGCGGGCCGCCAGCCTGCTCTTCGATGCCCTCCGGCACCACTGCCAGCGACGGAACGGCTGCCACGGCCGGGAAGTAGGCGGCCGGTCGCGTGAAGTCCACGGTCAGCCTGCGGCCGTCCGCATGGATGCCGACCTCCTCCGCGGAGCCCTCTCCTCGAGCGTAGGCTGCCGCGCCGCTGATGTCGTCGAGCAGGCTGGCCAGCGGGCTCGGTTGGTCGGGGTCCAGGACGCGCAGCCACGATCGGCGCACGTCATCGGCGTCAAGGCTCGTGCCGTCACTGAAGGTCAGGCCGTCACGGAGCGTGAAGACAAGGCGCCTGCCATCCTCCTGGAGCTGCCACGACTCGGCCAGGGCGGGGTGCAGCACGGACTCCGCGTCGAGCACGGTGAGCCCTTCGAAGAGCTGCGCGAGGAGCAGCGCCGAGCCCGTGTCCGCGATGGCCGCGGGATCCCACGAGCGGGGCGCCGGGGCCGCCAGGACGACGGCACCCTCGACCGGCCGTGGCAGCACGTCGTCGTCCTGGGCCGGCCTGACCATGACCGCGGAGAGCATGCCGGCGCCGATGATGATGATGAAGAAGAGCGCCGTGCCCAGCGCCGCCAGGCCCAGCCGACGCCGTTGCGGCGGGCCGTCCGAGGGGCCTCCGGCGGCAGCGTCCGCCCCAGGGTCAGCCGCGGTGCCAGGGTCGCCGGGGGGCAGCATGGCCGGGACGGGCCTCCGTGATGGTCGAAGGCGCCAGCGTATCGCAGGACGGCCGAGCGGACCCACGGGCACCCCCGTGCCGCCGGCGGTCAGGCTCGCTCGAGATGGGCGAACCTGGGCCACAGCGAGAGATCCAGGTCCGGCACGAGTCGCTTGAGGAGCGCCACCTCCGGCTCGTACTCCGCGACGAGCGCCGCCTCATCCTTGGCCGGCACGGCATGCTTGGTGCCCACGGTGGCGTTGTGGCGCATGGTGAGCAGTCGGGGGTCCGGCTGCCAGGCCGCCATGCCCAGGTAGTCCAGGGTGCGGGCCAGCTCCTGGGCCGGGGTGAGCACGCAGCGCTCGTACTGCAGGACGAGCATGCGCTCGGGCCCGACCACGTCCACGAGACGCTGCACCTGGCGGCCATAGAACCCGCGCATGAGCGCCTCGCGCTTGCCGGCCCGCTCCTCGCGTTTCAGGCCGCGGCGGCGGTTCTCCTCGCGCCACTGGTGGAACCCGGAGCGATAGCGCTCGACCGGATCGCGCACGATGGCAAGAAGACGGGCCTGCGGTGCCACCTCCCCGATGATGCGGGCCATGGCGGGCAGGGCCATGTAGCGCGGCGTCCATTCCCCAGCGATGTGGCCCGGCAGGCGCGGGAATTGGCGGTAGTACCAATCCCTCTGGTCGCCGCTGATGGGGCCCTCGCGCATCCGGTCGAGCAGGTGCAGCTCCTTGCGCCGGACCACGGCGTCGATCTCGGGGTGACCGGCCAGGAGTGCCCACCACCACGTGGTGCCCGCCTTGTGGACGCCGACGCCGATGAAGTCCGGCGGGCCCAGCGTGGCGCCCTCGGGGATGGCCGGCGCCTGGCGGCCGCGGCCCTCGCCCTCGCGCCCCGGCTCCCGGGAGTCAGGTGGCACGGATGGGATCCCGGGGCTGGCCGGAGGGTCGGCCGACATCTTGCATGGTGGCCGATTCTAGCGATGGTGGCCGACGACCGGGTCCCGGCGTGCGATACGCTCGCAGGGACCATGGACGCGGCCGAAGCGCTGCGTCACCGCTCGCCTCCTGGGGGTCACGATGTCCGTCACCAGCGACAAGCCCGTCGTTCTCCTGCGGCCAGCGCCGCAGCTCATCGAGCGCATCTTCAGCGCTGACACGCTGCGCGCCCTCAGGGATCGCTACACCGTCATCGACGGACAGGCGGATCCTTCGGAGGCGGCCATCGAGGCCTGCCTGCCGGACGTCTTCGCCATCATCGGCCAGCCGGACCTGCCGGCGGATCGCCTGGAGCGTGCCCCGAAGCTGCGCGGGATCCTCAACGTCGAGGGCAACTTCTTCCAGAACGTCGACTACGACGTGGCCTTCTCACGCGGCGTCAACGTCGTGGCCTGCATGCCCGTCTACGCGCAGGCCGTGGCCGAGCATGCCCTGGGCATGGCCATCGACCTGGCGCGAGGCATCAGCCGCGAGGACCGCGCCTTCCGTGAGGGCCGCGAACGGTACGTCTCGGCCAGCAACGCGGACGCCATCCTGCTGCGCGGCTCCCAGATGGGCATCCTCGGCTACGGCAACATCGGGCGCCGGCTGCTGCCGCTCCTGGAGCCCTTCCGCCCCGCCACCATCCGCTGCTACGACCCATGGCTGCCCGGTGCCGTCATCCGCGACGCCGGCATGCAGCCCGCCGCCCTCGACGAGGTCCTCTCGACGAGCACCTTCCTCTTCATCCTGGCCACGGTGACAGAGGAGTCGACCCACCTCCTCAACGCCACGAACATGCGGCTCATCCCGCCGGGCGCTCGCGTCATCCTCTCCAGTCGCGCCGCCGTCGTGGACTTCGAGGCCATGGTCAGCCTGGTCGCCGAGGGTCGCTTCCTGTGCGCCACGGACGTCTGGCCGGAGGAGCCGGCCGCCGCCGACCACCCCGCCCGCAGGCAGGAAGGCATGCTGCTCTCAGCCCACCGCGCCGGTGGCATCCCCTCGGCATTCCACGAGATCGGGGAGATGGTCCTCGATGACCTCGACCTCATGGCCCGCGGGCTGCCCCCGGTGCGCAACCAGCTGGCCGCGCGCGAGCTGGTGGGCCGCTACCGCTCCAAGCCGGTCGAGTAGCCGCGCAGCCGCGTAGCCGCACATGTGAGAAGGCCGGCGTCGCCGCCGGCCTTCTACTCTCGCCTGCTCCGCTTTGGGGCGCGTAGCCCCGGCCGAGGCGCCTAGCTCTTCAGCACCAGCTCGGCGCGCAGGGTGTCACCACCGTCTTCCGCCCCGATGCTGAAGCCCAGCTCATTGACGATGCGGATCATGCCGCCGTTGGTGGTCAGCGTCTCTGCCACCAGCCGCTCGACACCTTCCGCCCGGCCGACCTCGACCAGGTTCCTCACGAGCTCCGTGCCGAGACCCTGGCCCTGGCACTCGTCACAGACGACGAGCGAGATCTCGGCGTCCCCGGAGTTGTAGACCCGGACCATGCGAGAGACCCCCGCGATCCGAGCCTTGCCGGTCAGCTCGTCGACCTGCTCGGCCACCAGCGCGATCTCGCGGTCGTAGTCCGTGAAGCAGACGCGCACCATGCGCTCGTGAGCGACGCGCTGCTCGTAGCCCAGCTTGGTGAAGTAGCGCTGGTAGACCGTCTCGTCCGAGAGTCGGCCGTGGAAATCGATGATGAGCGACTCGTCCTCCGGCCGGATGGGCCGGATGACGAAATCCTTCCCGCTGGTCGACTTCCAGGGCTTGACGTACTTGCGCGGGTAGGGCCGGATCGCCGGGCGCGGCAGCTGCGCGTTGGTCGTGCCGGCCGGATGCAGGATGACGCGGGCATCGAGGGCCAGCAGCCGGGTGGAGGACACCAGCAGAGGGTTGATGTCCAGCTCGGCGATGGCCGGCTCCTCCACGACGAGCTCGCTGAAGCGGACCATGAGCTGCTCGAGGGCAGCCATGTCGACGCTGGCCCGCCCGCGAACGCCCTTGAGCGCGGTGTAGACCTTGGTGCGTTCCATCATGCGGCGCGCCAGGGTCGCCGTCAGCGGCGGCAGGCCCAGCGCGCGATCCTTGAAGACCTCGACCAGCTCGCCACCCAGACCGAACAGCAGGACGGGCCCGAACTGGGAGTCCACGCTGCTGCCGATGATGAGCTCGTAGCCGTCCCGGTCGATCATGGGCTGCACCGAGACACCCTCGAAGTGCTCCGGCCCGTGCTTGGTGGCGACGGCCTCTTCGATGTCCGCGTAGGCCTCGCGGACGGCTGCCGAGTCGGGCAGGTCGAGGCGCACGCCGCCCACGTCCGACTTGTGCGTGATGGTGTGCGAGACCAGCTTGACCACGACTGGGTAGCCGATGGCATCGGCGGCAGCGACCGCCTCATCGGCATTGCCCGCCGTGAGCGTCTTGACCACCGGGATGCCGTAGGCGTCCAGGAGTTCCTTGGACTCCGGCTCGGACAGCGTCGTGCGGCCCTGGGCGCGGGCCTGCTGGACGAGCTGGCTTGCCTTCTCGCGCTTCGCGCCACGGACCCAATCGGGCGTCACGCCAGGCGTCTCATAGAGCGACTTGAGGTTCTCGCTGTAGTGCACCAGCTCAGTGAACATGTGGGCGGCGCTGTCGGGGTACGGGAAGGTGGCCACGCCGGCCCCGCTGAGGATGCGCTCGCCGGCGGCCACCTCGGTGCCTCCCATCCAGCTGGCCAGGATGGGCTTGTCAGTGCCGGCGAGGTACGGGATGAGCTGCTGCGCGGTCTTGGTCGGGTCGGTCATGGCCTGCGGCGTGAGGATGACCAGCAGGCCATCGCTGTCCGGGTCCTTGGCCATGATGTCAAGGGCCGCCGCGTAGCGGTCCGGCGGAGCGTCACCGATGATGTCGATGGGGTTGGCGTGGCTCCAGCTGGCCGGCAGGACCGGGTTGAGCGCAGCGATCGTGGCCTCCGAGATGGGCGCCAGCTTGCCGCCACCGCGGATGAGGGCGTCCGTGGCCAGCACGCCGGGCCCGCCGGCATTCGTGAGGACGGTGAGACGGGGGCCCCTGGGCAACGGCTGCTTGCCGAGCACCTCGCTGAAGTAGAAGAGGTCGGAGATGCGATCGGCCCGCAGCACCCCTGTGCGCCGGAAGGCAGCGTCGAGGACCTCATCCGAGCCGGTCATCGACCCGGTGTGCGAGGCCGCGGCACGGGAGGCCTCCTCCGAGCGGCCCGGCTTCATGACGATGATGGGCTTGGCCAGCGCCACCTCGCGAACGGCCGACAGGAAGGCCCGCGCGTCACCCACGGTCTCCATGTAGATGACGATGGCGTCCGTGTCCGGGTCATCCCCCAGGTAGTCGATGGTGTCGCCCCAGCCGACGTCGGCCATCGATCCGAGCGACACGATGGAGCTGAAGCCGACCTGCTCGCGCAGGCTCCAGTCGAGGATGGCCGTGATGAGGGCGCCGCTCTGCCCGATGAACGAGACGCGGCCCTTCTTGGCCATGGCGGCCGCGAACGTGGCGTTGAGACCGCTCACAGGGCTCATCACCCCGAGGCAGTTGGGACCGACCACGCGCATGCCCGTCTTGCGGGCCTCGGCAACGACCTGCAGCTCCAGGGCGGCGCCTTCGGCACCGACCTCCTTGAAGCCGGCGGAGATGACGACCGCGCAGGGCACGCCGATGGCACCACAGTCCGCGATGATCCCGGGGATCGAGGCCGGCGGCGTGACGATGACGACGAGCTCGGGGACTTCGGGCAGGTCGGCGACGCTGGGGTGGCTCTGGATGCCCAGGATGCTGGGGCGGTTGGGGTTGACGGGGTAGACCGTCCCACCGAATGGGCTGGCGATGAGGTTCGAAAGGATCGTGCGTCCCACGCTGCCGGGCTTCTCCGTCGCCCCGATGAGGGCCACAGAGCTGGGCTTGAAGAATGGCTTGAGGGAACCCCGGCTGGAGCGAGCGCTCGTGAAGGGCGTGGCCTGGACGGTCTGGGTGGCGGTGTTGTCGGTCATCGTGGCGACGATGGTATCGGCCTCGCCCGGCGGCGGGATGGGCTGATGGACCCGTCGCGCGGGTCCGGGGGTCACGCGGCGTGGAGCATTCCACGCGTGGGGTCGGGTCTCGGGCGGCTCCTCCGCGGCGGCCGACAGCCGTTCCGCGGCGGCCGACAGGCTGTCAGGCACACCCAGGGGGACACGGGGAGGTGTCCGCGGTGACGAGTAAGATGGTGACCCCTAGGAGGTACGAGCCAGATGAAAGAGGGCGTCGTCGCTCGCAAGTTCCTGCGCGCCTTCGCGGAGTGGGACCTTGACACGTATGAGGCCCTGCTGGCCCCGGGCGCCGTGGAGGGCCGCCCCCAGATGGGTGAGCGCTTCAACGGTCGCGCCCGGATCATGGGCATGTATCGGAGCCGCAAGGGCGATCCGCCGCGCATCGAGTGGCGCCGCGTGCAGGGCGAGGGTCAGACCTGGATCGGCCAGGGCGTCATCGAGGATGCCGCCGGCGAGCACGGCCCGGACCACATCGTCGCCATCATCAAGCTCGACGCCGGCAGCGTCATGGCCGTGGACTACTACTTCGCCACAGCCCTGGAGCCACCCGACTACCACCAGCGCTTCGCCGAGATCATCGGCCACTGACACCACGATCAGCCCGCGTAGACGACGCCGACCACGACGATGGCCGCCAGCGCCACCAGGGTGGCCAGGGATAGCGTGTTGACGGCGTAGACGTGCTCGGGGTCGTGCTCGGGGTCATGCCCCAGGGCGCGAGCCATGTAGAGCGGCACGACGAACGGCGGCGGCAGGATGGCCATGGTCATGACGGCCGCCCCGAAGAGTCGGTCCAGGCCCAGCAGTCGCTCGATGACCACCGCGTTGAACACGAGCGCCAGTCCGATCCAGATCGGCAGGCGCACCGCCAGCGTGCGAGCCGGGTCGCGCAGCCCGGTCAGCCGCAGGGATGTCGAGTAGCCCAGGACGATGGCGATGAGCGGGGTCGTCAGCGCCGCCAGCAGGCCGATCGTCGTCAGCAACGCCTCCCCGAAGGGGTTGGCGTCGAGCCGATCGCCAAGACCGATGAGGCTGCCGCCGATACCGGCCAGGATGGCCAGGATCACCGGGTGGCGGAAGAAGGCGCCCACCGTCTCGGCCAGCGGCGGTCGCCGCCCGCTGGCGCGCTGCACCACCACCGTGACGAGGATGAAGAAGACGAAGAGCTCCTGGCCGATCTCGACGATCGCGAAGTGGTAGAGCTGGTCCGCGCCGAAGACGCCGACGAACAGCGGGATGCCCAGCATGCCGGCCTCGAAGCCGGCCATCAGGTCGGGCATGGAGGTCGCCCTGATGCGCGCCGCCCGGCGCAGGAAGGGCGCCACGGCCAACACGGCGAGGCAGGCCCCGAAGACGCTGACGACGATGATCGCGTAGCGCGCCTCGAGATCCACGCGCAGGAACGCCCCGAAGAGCGTGGCCGGCAGGGTGATCGTGACGATGAAGCGGCGCAGGTCGTCGACCGTGCTCGGCGCGAGCAGGCCGCGACGCCGGATCAGGGCTCCCAGCCCGACGATGAGCAGGATCGGCAGGACCCGGGTGAAGGCCTCCAGCGCCATGGCCAGGTCTAGCGCGGCGGACCGGCACGCACGATGGCCTCGAGCTCATCGAGCGAGCCTCGCATCGGCGAGAGTGACTCCAGCCACCAGGTGGCCCCGGCCTCGGCGAAGGCTCGGGCGGGGCGGTCGCCTGCGCCCTCCGAGACACCCAGCACCGTGATGTCGAAGGGCTCCCCTGCCCGACCCAGGGTCTGGCGCTCGGCCACGAAGATCGCGACGAGGTCGGCGAAGGCCTCCGGCGACATGGCCATGCCGCTGCCGTCCTCGCTCATGGCCACGCCCATCCAGCCCTCCCAGCGAGCAGCCCGTCGCACGCCGCCCGGTCGGAGCGCACCCAGCCAGATGGGCGGGCGCGGCTCCTGCACGGGAGATGGCCCAAGGACGACGCCGCGCGCCGTCAGGCGTGGCCCCTCGTGCTCGAGGAGCACGCCCCGCAATCCGGCGTCCACGATCGCCATGCCCTCATCCATGAGGCCGATGCGGGTCGCCCGGTCATGGCTCTCGCCGAAGGCCTCGAAGTCCGGCTGGTCCTCACCGGCGCCGAGGCCCAGGATGAGGCGTCCATCGCTGAGTCGGTCGAGCGTGCCGACAGCCTGGACGACGAGCTGCGGCCGGCGTCGGGCCATGGCCACGATGGCGGTGATGAGGCGCAGCCGGTGCGTCTGGGCGGCGATGCCAGCCAGGGTCACGAAGAGGTCGGCCGCCGTGGTGCCCATCGAGAGCCCCAGGCTGTCCCATATGGAGAGGCCATCCCAGCCCGACTCCTCGGCGGCCAGCGCCAGGCGGAGGACGGCACGGGGGTCCGAGAGGTCGCCCAGAGGGCAGATGTCGATGGCGAAGCGTGGTGCGTCCATGCCGGGAGCGTACCGCTCGCGAGACAGGTCATGGCGCCCGCCCGGACCGCCGGAGCCGCGGAACGTGGAGCGCCGAGTGGTATATCGTTTCCGCCCGTGACGGGGGTCGTCCTCGCTTGTCACGCGCCCGCCTGCGCCCGTGCCGCGAGTCACGCCAGCGCCTGCCCCGTGCTCGCGACGACCTTCTCGCGAACGTCCGCGTCGCCGTCAGCTCGGGGGGCCGTTCCAACCCATGTCCATGCCTCGTCGTACCCTGGCGGAGCGGCTCGCCGTCACCGCCCAGATCCTCGTCCTTCTCGCCACACTCCTCCTGCCGGCGCTGGTCCTCGCCGCAGACGAAGGCGGTCAGCCAGTCGCAGGGTCCGTCCTCGCGGCCGGCGAGAGCGTCGCGACCCCCGAGGCGACCCCGGATCCGTCGTCCGAACCGTCAGCCACGCCGGGAGTCGCGCTCAGGACGCCGGCCGACGCTGCGCAGGACGCCGCGGGTACGGATCCAGCGAACGGCACGGCCAGGTCGTCCGCCCAGCGCACGCAAGGTGGTGTCGCGCGGCGCGCCCAGGACGAGCCGCCGCCCGTGGCGGAGGCATCCACCTCACCCGCAAAGACACCCAGCGCGACGCCAGAAGCGGACACCGACGAGATCTCGAAGCCTGAGCCGACGGGCGCCCTCGAGCCGACCCACGATCCCCAGCCGGAGGCGACCTCGGAGACCCCGCCGCAGCCCAGCAGCGCCCCGAGCGCGGAACCCAGCGGTGACCCGACGCCCGAGCCAACCACGGACGCCACGGCCGAGCCCTCGGTCGCGCCGCCTGCCAGCCCCGCGATCGAGCCGAGCCCGTCCCCGGATCCCGGGCCCTCCGCCTCGCCAGAGTCGTTGCGGCCTCAGGCCTTCGGCGACCTCATCGAGCCGGCCCTCGCCGCGGGCAGCATGACGATCACGGCCACGCCGAACAGCGTGCCCGAACCGAGTGGTACCACCTCCGTGCAGGTCTCGGTGACCAACGACAGTGCCAACCCCGCGACCCTGACGAGCCTGTCGAGTGGCAGCGTGGGCGACCTGAACGGCCTGGGCACCTGCATCGCGGGCGGCACGATCGCCGCTGGCGCCACCTACACCTGCACGTTCGCGTCGACGGTCAGCGGCGATGCCGGCACCGTCCAGGCCGTCACGGCAGCGGCACTCCTGACCGACCAGCTGGACGCCACGACGGCGACCCTCGACGCCACGACCTCGGTGACGATGAGCGACGTGCCTTCGTCCATCACGGTCACCAAGACGCCCAGTCCAGCGACCCGCCCCGAACCGGGCGGCAGCTTCACGTACACGATCGTCACCAGCAACACGAGCGCAGCGGACGCAGTGACCATCTCGTCCCTGACCGACAGTGTCCACGGCAGCGTCTCGGCGATCGGCGGCCGCATCACGGCGACCACCTGCAGCCTGCCCCGCACCATCGCCGCGGGCGTCAGCTCCACGTGCACGTTCACCGCGACCTTCACCGGCAACGCCGGTGCCAGCGAGTCCGACACCGTCACGGCGGCCGGCGTGGACGATGACGGCACGGCGGTCAACGCCGCGGGCAGCGCCACCGTGAGCCTGACCAACACGCCGTCCTCGATGACGCTCACGAAGACCGCCAGCCCCACCACCCTGTCGGAACCGGGTGGCTCGGTGACCTTCACGCTCGTCGTCCGCAACACGAGTACGGTCGATGCCATCACCGTGGCCTCCCTCACGGATGACGTCCACGGCAGCGTCACCGCGGTCGCCGGCACCGTGACGGCCACGACCTGCGCCGTGCCCCAGACCATCACCGCCGGCGCCAGCCTACACCTGTGCCTTCACGGCCACGGCCAGCGGCAACGCGGGGCAGGGCCAGACGGACATCGTCACGGCGGCCGGCACCGACGACGACGGCACGGCCGTCAGCGCGACCGGCCAGGCGACCGTGACCTTCACGGACGCGCCGCCGACCATGACGGTCGTCAAGACGGCGACGCCGACCAGCCTGCCGGAGCCAGGCGGCCCCGTGACCTTCAGCATGGCCGTCGCCAATACGTCGGCAGAGCCCATCACGCTGACCTCCGCCAGGGACGACGTCTACGGCGACCTCAACGGCGCGGGCACCTGCGTCCTGCCACAGACCATCACACCCGGCGCGACCTACACCTGCTCGGCCAGCGGCCCGGTCACCGGTGATGCCGGCGACGAGCGTACGGACACCATCACCGGTCACGCGAGGGATGACGAGGGCAACACGGTCACCGAGGAGGCCGAGGCCACGGTCACGATCACCGACGTGATGCCCGCCGTCAGCGCCGTCAAGCGCGCCGAGCCGACGGAACTACCAGAGCCCGGGCGGCCAGGCCGCCTTCACGATCCGCGTGCAGAACCCCTCGACGTCGAGGACGTCGTCCTGGGCTCGCTCATCGACGACGTCTACGGCGACCTCAACGGCCAGGGCACCTGCGTCCTGCCGCAGACGCTGACCAAGGGCGGCGGCTCGTACACGTGCTCGTTCTACGCCCAGGTGAGCGGCGACGCCGGCGACGTCCTCAGCGACACCATCACCGCGAGCGCCGCCGACAACGAGGGCAACCCGGCCACCGCGGAGGCCTCGGCCTCGGTGACGATCATCGACGTCAGGCCCCGCCTGGCGACTCACAGAAGTCGGCCGTCCCGGCCAGCCTGCCCGAGCCGGGCGGCGACTACGACGTGGTCATCAGCGTGACCAACGGGTCCGCGCGTGGAGCCGCTGGACGCTCACGAGCCTGGTCGATGACGTCCTGGGCGACCTCGATGGCCAGGGCGACTGCGCGGTCCCGCAGACCATCGCGGCGCAGGGCAGCTACACGTGCTCCATCCCCCAGACCCTGCTCGGCGATGCCGGCGACAGCGAGACCGACACCGCCACGGCGACCGCCCGGGACGACGAGGGCAACGTCGTCAGCGGGTCGGACGGCGCGACCTTCACGATCACCGACGTACCGCCCACCTTCACGCTGGCCAAGAGCGCCGACCCCTCCACGATCTCGGAGCCGGGCAGCGAACGTCACCTTCACGGTCAGCATCACCAACGATGGCCCGAGTCCCTGACCCTGAGCCCCCTGGTCGATGACAACTACGGCGACCTGGATGGGCAGGGCAGCTGCGAGGTGCCACGGACCGTGGCGCCGGGCGCGACCTTCTCCTGCTCGTTCGCGCAGTTCGTGGCCAACGACGCCGGTGAGTCGAAGATCGACATCGTCAGCGCGACGATGACCGATAACGAGGGCAACGAGGTCACACAGACCGACTCGGCCACGGTGACCACGATCGACGGCGACCCGACCTTCAGCGTCGAGAAGTCGGTGCTCTACCGCGGAGCCTCCCCGAGCCGGGCGGCACCGCCTTCTACCGCGTCGTCATCACCAACACGGGCCGTGAGCGACGATCACCCTTGAGTCGCTCGTCGACGACTCGGGCAGCGCGACCGTCGACCTCGACGGCCAGGGCAGCTGCGGCCTGCCGCAGACCATCCCCGCCGGTGGCCGCTACGTCTGCTCGTTCAGCGCACCGGTGACCGGCAACGGCGGCGACACGGCCGAGGACACCGTGACGGCGACCGCCACGGACAACGAGGGCAACAGCGTCAAGGCATCGGACACGGCCGGCGTCGAGATCGTCGACACGCCGCCGCGCATCAACGTGGACAAGTCCGCCAGCCCGGCATCGGTCACCGCACCCGGCGGCAACGTCACCTTCACGATCGTGGTCCGCAACGACTCTGTCGAGTCGGTGACCCTCGACGAGCCTCGTCGATTCGCCGTACGGCGACCTCAACGGCAAGGCACCTGCAGCCTGCCTCGCGTGCTCGCGCCTGGCGCTCGCTACTCCTGCGCCTTCACGACCTATGTCGCCGGCAGCTCGGGCAGCTTCGCCACGGACACGGTGACCGGCACGGCCATCGACGATGACGGCAACACGGCCAGCGACAGCGACAGCGCCACGGTCGGCGTCGGCGGCGGCGGTGGCAGCGCGCACGATCACCCTGACCAAGACCGCCACTCCGGCCAGCCGCCCGGAGCCGGGTGGTGCCTTCACCTTCAGCGTGAGCATCCGCGGCACGCGAGGCATTCCGGCTGACGTCCCTGACCGACGACATCTACGGCGACCTCACGACGGTCCACGGGAGCATCACCAGCACGACCTGCAGCGTGCCTCGGAACATCAGTGCCGACAGCACGTCCACGTGCTCGTTCACGGCGACCTCCAGCGGCGACGCCGGCGACGTCCAGACCGACTGGGTGCGCGTCGGCGGCACCATCGGCGCCGAGCCCAACCCGCCTGCGTTCTCCAGGTATGCCACGGCGACAGTGCGCATCACGGACATCCTGCCCGCGGCCACGGTCACCAAGACGGCCACGCCCAACCCCATCGACGAGCCGGGCGGCCCGGTCACCTACGACGATCGCGGTCACCAACACGTCTGCCGAGCGCGGCCTACCTGACGACGCTCATCGACGACGTCTACGGCGACCTGGACGGCGAGGGCGACTGCGTAGCCGACGGCAGCGTCGCCGTGGCGGCCGGCGCCATCTACACGTGCCGCTTCACCGCGGCCGTGACCGGCGACGCCGGCGAGGTGCAGACCGACATCGTGCTGGTCGTGCTCTCCGACAACGACGGCAACAGTGCCTTCACCGTGGCGCGCGAGGACGTCGTCGTCGCGGACGTGCTGCCCAGCATCACCCTGCACCAAGACGCCCAGGCCGACCAGCGTGCCCGGAGCCCGGCGGCACCGTCTCGTTCGGCGTCACCGTGCGCAACACCTCGCGTCGGAGCCGATCCGCGTGACCTCGCTCGTCGACGATCGTCTACGGCAACCTCAGCGGCCAGGGCAGCTGCGTCACGCCGCAGACGATCGCGCCGGGGCGACACGTACGCCTGCTCGTTCCCCGGGACCAGGTCACCGGGAACGCCGGCAGCAGCCACCCGACACCGTCACGGCCACGGCTCGGGACGATGACGGCAACGTCATCGCGACGGGCGCATCGGCGACCGTCACGGTGACCCCCACGGCTCCCCGCCTCACGGTCAGCAAGTCGGCCACGCCGCCGTCAGTCCCCGAGCCGGGCGACGACGTCACGTACAGCGTCACCATCACGAACACGTCGGTCCTCACCGACCCGGTGACCATCCAGTCGCTGACCGACACCATCGAGCGGCGTCACGAGCGTGCCGGCCGGACTCGCCTGCAGCGTGGCCGGCAGCACGGTCTCGCTGCCCTTCATCCTGCCTCCGGGCGAGTCGGCCATCTGCACCTTCCCGGGCCGCGTCGAGGGCAACGCCGGCAGCGCCGTGAGCGACACGCTTCACGGCCTCGGGCGTCGACGACGAGGGCACCGCTGCCAGCGGCGCCGGCGACGCTCGCGTGCCCGTCACGGACGTGCTGCCCACCATCGTGCTGCAGCAAGACCGCTTCACCCAACCCCATCGACGAGCCGGGCGGCGCCGTCACATACACGGCCACGGTCGCGCAACACCTCGCCGGAGGCGGTCACGCTCGACGACGCTCGTCGACGATGTCGAGGGCAACCTCGACGGCCAGGGCACCTGCGACGTGCCGCAGACCATCGCTGGCGGCGGCACCTACGCCTGCTCGTGGTCCGGCGCCGTCTCCGGCGATGCCGGCGACATCCGCTCCAACATCCTGACAGCACGCGTCCGCGATGACGAGGGCAACATCGTCTCCGCCAGTCGACGCAGGCCGACGTGCGCATCGTCAACGTCGACCCCCGGTTCCGCGTCTTCAAGACCGCCGAGCCCACCTGCCTGCCGGAGCCCGGCGGCCCCGTGACGTTCACGGTCACGCTGGTGAACGACTCCCACGAGAACGTGACCATCGACTCGTTCGTCGACGTGCCCTACGGCAACCTCAACGGCCAGGGCACCTGTCGGCTGCCGCAGACGCTCACGCCCAATGGTGGCTTCTACACCTGCTCCTTCCGGTGAACCGTGACGGGCACCGCCCAACACGGCCCCTACGTGGACACCGTGACCGCGGCCGTCTCGGACAACGAGCAGCAACCAGGTGACGAAGGTCGCGCCGGGCCCAGGTCGTCCTCACCGACGTCAAGCCCAGCCATCACCGTCACCAAGACGGCCACGCCCCACGAGCCGGCCGGAGCCGGGCGGCAGCCTTCACGTTCACCGTCCTCGTCACCAACACCTCGGTGGAGCCGGTGCCGCTGACCAGCCTGCGCGACGACGTCTACGGCGACATCGCCGGACGCTTCGAACCCCAGCCTGACCGGCACCACCTGCGCCCTGCCGCAGATGCTCGCGGTGCGTGGCACGCTACACCTGCACGTTCACGGTGTCCTTCACGGGCAACCCCAGGACGCAGATCGACTCGTGACGGCCACGGCCAGCGACGACGAGGGCAACCCGGCCACGGCCCAGCGACGACGCCTCCATCCGATCACGAACGTGCAGCCGACCATCGACGTGACCAAGACGCCCAACCCGACGAGCCTGCCCGAGCCCGGCGGACCGGTGGCCTTCACCTTCACCGTCACCAACCGCTCGACGCTGGACCCCCTGACCGTCACGCCGCTGACCGACTACGGTCTTCGGGACCCTGGCCGGGGACGCCGACTGCCAGGTCGGGATCGTCCTGCCCATCGGTGCGCAGCTGCGACCTTCACGCAGACCTTCACCGTCACGGGCTCGGCGGCCACCGGGCCGCACCGGGACACCTTCACGGCACCGGGCGAGACGACGAGAACAGTACCGTGACCGCCACGGCCCACCGCCACTCGTCACCTTCACCGACGTCCTGCCCACCATCACCGTCGCCAAGACCGCCTCGCCGCTGACGCTGCCTGAGCCGGGCGGCGCCGTTCACGCTTCTCCCTGACGGTCGACCAACACGTCGGTGGAGCCGGTCACGCTGCACGAGCCTCTCGACGTGCCCTACGGCGACATCACTCTGGTGCCGGCCACGTCACGGCCACCACCTGCTGCCGCTGCCACGGGTCATCGCCGTCGGCGGTAGCTACAGCTGCGCCTTCACGGGCACCTTCAGCGGGCGACGCGGCGCCAGCCAGACGGACGTCGTCACGGCCACGGCTAGTGACGACGAGAGCAACCCCGCCACGGCCACGGATGACGCCAGCGTCACGCTCACCGATGTCCTGCCCACCATGAGCGTGACCAAGACACCGCTTCCGGCGAGCCTGCCGGAGCCGGGGGGCCCAGTGACCTTCACCTTCACGGTCACCAACACGTCGGCGGCGGAGCCGCTCACGATCACCTCGCTCGCCGACACCGACTTCACGCTGACCGGCGACGCTGACTGCACGGTCGGCACCATCCTTCCGGCGCGCGCCTCATGCGCGTTCACGCAGACCTTCACGCTGACCGGCGATGCCTCCGGCCCCGCCCACGAGGACACCGTCACGGCGGGCGGCGCGGACAACGAGGGCAACCCGACGTCGGCCACCGCCGACGCCACCGTCACCTTCACCGATGTCCTGCCGGCCATCAGCATCACCAAGACCCCCTCGCCGGCGAGCCTGCCCGAGCCGGGCGGTGCCTTCACCTACAGCGTCACCGTCAGGAACTCGTCGGTGGAGCCCGTCACCCTGACGAGCCTCGTCGATGTCCCCTACGGCGACCTCACCGCGTCCATGACGCCATCAGCGCCACGACTGCGCGCTGGCCAGCATCGCCGTGGGCGCCACCTACACCTGCACCTTCACGGCCACCTTCAGCGGCAACGCCCTCGACAGCCAGGCCGACACGCTCACCGCCACGGCGTAGGACAACGAGGGCAACAGCGCCACGGCCGACGGCAGAGGCGGAGGTCTCCCTGACCGACGTGGCCTCCTCGATCGTGCTCACCAAGAGCGCCGACCCGCTCACGGTACCCGAGCCCGGGGCCGTGGTCACCTTCAGCCTGTCGGTCGAGAACACCAGCCCGGTCGACACCGTCACCATCGACTCGCTCGACGACGACCTCCACGGCGACATCACCGCGGTGGCCGGCAACATCAGCGCCACGACCTGCGCGCTGCCGGTGACCCTCGTCCCCGGCGCCACCTACGACTGCACCTTCGACGCCTTCACCGCCGGCGATGCCGGGGACATCGTCACCGACACGGTGACCGCCGGCGGCACCGACGACGACGGCAACGCGGTCGGCGACGACGACTCCGCCGACGTGGAGGTCACCGATGTCCTGCCCGCCATCGGCGCCACCAAGACGCCCACGCCGACGAGCCTGCCCGAGCCGGGCGGTGACTTCACCTACCTCGTCAGTCAGCGAACTCGTCGGTCGAGCCGGTCACCCTGAGGAGCCTCGTCGACGACCCCTACGGCGACGTCACCGCGGTCCAGGAGCCATCACCGCCACGACTGCGCGCTGCCCGCCACGATCGCCGTCGGGGACAGCTACACCTGCTCCTTCACGGGCACCTTCACGGGCAACGCGCTCGACAGCCAGACCGACACCGTCACCGCCACGGCGTCCGACGACGAGGGCAACCCCGCCACGGCGACCGCCAGAGGCGGAGGCTGACCGACGTGCCCTCCTCGATCGTGCTCACCAAGGAGGCCAGCCCGATCTCGGTCCCCGAACCGGGGGCCGTGGTCACCTTCAGCCTGCTCGTCGAGAACACGAGCCCGGTCGACACGGTCACCCTCGAGTCGCTCGACGATGACCTCTACGGCGACGTCACGCGGTGCCGGCGACATCAGCGCCACGACCTGCGCCCTGCCGGTCCTCCTCCCCGGCGACACCTACGCCTGCACCTTCGACGCCTTCACGGCCGGCAACGCGGGGGACATCGTGACCGACACGGTGACCGCGGGCGGCACCGATGACGACGGGACTCCGGTCGGGGACGACGACTCCGCCGACGTGGAGGTCACCGACGTCCTGCCCGCCATCGGCATCACCAAGACGGCCACGCCCACGAGCCTGCCCGAGCCGGGCGGGGACTTCACCTTCGACCTCGTCATCAGCGAACGCGTCGGTCGAGCCGGTGACCCTCAGCGAGCCTCGTCGACGTCCCCTACGGCGATGTCACCGCGGTCGCGGGAGACATCACCGCCACGACCTGCGCCCTGCCCGCCACGATCGCCGTCGGGGACAGCTACACCTGCTCCTTCACGGGCACCTTCACGGGCAACGCGCTCGACAGCCAGACCGACACCGTCACCGCCACGGCGTCCGACGACGAGGGCAACCCCGCCACCGCGACGGCAGCGCCCAGGTGGAGCTGACGCCGATCCCGCCCGTCATCACGGTCACCAAGACCCCCGAACCGGAGGTCGTCACGGCCCCGGGCGGCGACGTCACGTTCACGATCACCGTCACCAACGAGTCCACCTTCGAGCCGGTCAGCCTGGATGCACTCGTCGATGATGTCTACGGCGACCTTGACGGCGTGGGGCAGTGCCGGGCGGATGGCAGCGTGATCATCCCGCCGGGTTCGACCTACAGCTGCCGCTTCACCGAGCGGGTCAGCGGCTCAGGGGCGACGCACCGGGACACCGTCACGGCCACCGCCAGCGATGATGACCCGGTCCCCACCGTCGTCGGGGCTGCCGCCGGAGCCACGGTCCGCATCATCGCCCCGGGAGAGCGGCGGGCTGCCGGCCACGGACACCCTGGCGGGCCGCATGGGCCACCAGGGAGGGCGTCGACTGTTCTACATGCAGCTGGCGATTTCGTCGCCGCGGCCGCGGTCGTGCTGGCCGCCATCGCCTTGAGGCGGGAGGAGG
>CAWBQS010000003.1:0-2186599 GCA_963790915.1 uncultured Chloroflexia bacterium
GCATCGGCCTCTGGACCGGGTAGGGGTTCGTCTGGTCAGACAGGGTCCCAGCGACGGCACCCGAACCGGCGAGCCGCAACTGGTGCGTGAGGATGGCCTCTCAGGTTCGGCCGCGTCAGTCCCACAACGGATACGGGTCCTGGCCCTCGACCCAGGGACGCTCGATGATGGCCTGCACCTCCCCGCTCCGCGGGTCGACGAAGCCGGCGGTCAACCGCTCGGTCCTGTTCCACATGGCGCCGACCTCCCAGAGGTCCATGGCGGGGTCGTACCAGAGGATGGGCGTGTAGCCGTCGTGGAAGTCGATCTCGCCGACGATCGGGTTGCGGTCGATCGTGAGCGTCAGCCGCACGTCGTCCTGCTCGACGACCGCGCGTCCCTCCAAGACCAGCGGCGCCTCGCTCGACGGCGCCGGAGCGGAAAACGGAGCCTCCGTCGGTGCCTGTGCCGCGACCGCACCCGGCAGGGCGAGCAGCCCTGTGAGCCCCACCAGCAGGGCTCGAAGGAGATGAGCGTGTCGCCTCATGACATCCCCCCTCTGCGGGCGGGCCAGAGATCGCCCTGGCCTCGCCCTCGGCGGCCGACCGCGTCCTAGGACCGCTTCGGTCGCTCCACGTAGCCCAGGACGGCACCCGTCCTCGGGTCCACCTGGGCCACCTCGAAGGTGGCGCTGTCAGAGACGAAGGCACCGACTTCCCAGATCGCCGTCTCATCGTCGTACCAGATGACCCAGGAGCTGCCTTCCGGATCGGTGGACTCGATGAAGGCTCGGAATCCCTCGTCGGTGAAGGCGGCCTCGAAGACTTCCATAGGGTCGAGCATGTCCGCGTCCCGACCATCGACCACCTGCGTCTCGAGGGCGACCTCGAGCGACTTCCAGTCATCGCCAGGGTCCGACGCCCGCCGATACGAGTGGATGAGCCCCACGATGCGCACCGGCGCGCTGGGAGGCGGTCCGAGCCGGTCCTCGGCGCTGCCGGACCAGCGAGCCCGCTGGCGCAGCGACTTCCCGGGCGCCAGCCTGGTCGCCAGCCCCATGTCGGCGCAGGCCGACTCCTGGGGCAGCGCGTCGGGGCCGCTGCGCTCGAGCTGGCGCCTGGGCACGAAGTCGATGCGGATGGGTCCCGGCTGCCCGCTCCAGAACTCCTGCGCGTAGTACATGAGGCCCGGCGGGTCAGCCGGGACGTCCGACCCTGCCGCCTCCCACTCCACACCCTGAAGCTCACCCTCGACCTGGACGATCGTGCGACAGCTGTCGTGCGCGAACGACACCGTGTCAGCACCGGTGTTCTCGACCGTCGACGTCAACCAGGTGGGGACACCGGCCTGGAGCGGAGCACGCTCGAGCGTCATGGTGACGCGAAGCCCGTCCTGCTCGAGCGTGACGCTCCGCGGCGCCTCGGATGGCGAGGGCGACGCACCGAGCACGAGGATGGCCGGCGCGGCTGTGGCACGCCCGCCTGTCGGGGGATCGCGCGACGGCTCCGACTCCTGGGCCACGGCGAGACCGCCGGACACGAGGATGGCGGAGAGCGCGAAGAGGAGGCCAGCCTGGATGGACTCGCTCATGACCACAGCGATCTCCCGATCACGCAGGACAGCCACTCGAGATACAGATATCGAACTGACCGCGGTTCTCCGCCCTGTCAGCCGTTGTGTGCCACGAGTAACCATCGTAGCCATGCCACCCCTCGATGGAGTCGTTGTGCAGACCCATGATGTTGCCCCCGGCGAACATGACTACGCCGCTGTCGCCAATGTTGGCAGGCAGGTCGTGGCCTCATCTCTGAACCGCAGCCGATTCGCATGGCAGCGTTGTCGTTCGTGTCCGATGGCACGAACGAAACGGTCCCAGTCGGCGAAGACTGGAGCCCTCGCCGACTGGGACGGCCAAGGAGACTGTTCCGGCACGCCGAACTTGGTCAGGTGAGTCGCGGGCGGCAAAGCCGCCGGGTGCCGGCGGACGGGGATGGGCGGAACGCACGGGGCACGTGCGGCGTCAGACTGGGCGTGGCGTGCCAGCGGTCCATCGGGCCCGCCCAGGAAAGGAGTCCCGGGATGTACGTTCATCGTGCGACGGCGTCGGTCGCCCTGACCCTCGGCCTGCTCAGCGGAACGACCGCCGCGGCCTCGGCCGAAGGGGGCGTCGCCGAGATCAGCTACACGAGCCAGCCTGATCGGCTGGCGGTCTTCCTCAACGACGTCGCCTACGCCCGCGACACCGTGACGCTGCCCGGCGGTGTCGACGTGCGCATGGTGCTGCCGGCCGGCGTCTACGCCGACACGCTCGTCCTGCGCGAGAACGGTGAGCGCGTCGGGGCCTACCGCCTCGACTACCAGACGGGCCAGCCAGCCGTCGAGTGGCAGAGCGCCGCTGACAGCGAGCTGCGCGAGGTCACGCTGGAGTACCTGCTCAGCGGTGTCTCCTGGCGGCCCAGCTACGACATGTGGCTGGGCGCGGATGAGGACGAAACGGTCGACCTCGACTTCTTCGCCGAGATCGACGGACACCGTGCTCCCCCTGGAGGACGTGGAGATGCAGTTGGTGGCCGGATCCGTCGACCTCTCCGGCCCTGTGACGCCGATGGACGAGCTCTCCGCCAACCAGCGCCTGACGGGCGACGCCGGCGCCGCTTTCGGCGGCCCACCCACGGCCACCGGCCAGGTCGACATCCAGCACATCTACGACATCGGCAAGGTCAGCGCCGAGGCCGGCGACACGGTCTACGCGCAGCTGGTGGGCGGCACGTTCCCGGCCCGCCGACTGCAGCTCTGGAACGCGCAGACGGACGAGCAGGTCACGGTCATCTACAAGGTCACCGACGATAGCGACCAGCCCTTCGCCGAGGGTGTCGTCCGCAACTACCAGGACGGGCTCTTCATCGGCAGCGACGGCATCGAGCTCACGCCGGTCGGCAGCGAGGGCAGCGTGACCGTGGGGCACCTCCAGGATGTGCGTGTCAAGCGCGAGGAGAGCCGCAGCGCCATCAGCGAGGGCCGCTTCGACCAACGCGGCGACGTGAAGCTGACGATCAGCAACTTCACCCCAACCACGGTCCACATGGAGGTCGTCGACTACCGCCTCCCCGAAGCCGAGGAGTTGCAGGCGTCGATCACGCCGCAGGAGGAAGCCGGCAACATCCTGCGCTGGCAGATCTCGGTGGAGCCGGGCGACGAGATGGTCATCAGCTACAGCTACAAGATCGACTGACGAACGCGGCGGGGTCAGACGGACAGGACGGTCACGAGTCCCGCACCGCCTCCGGCCTCGACCAGCGCGGTCAGATCGCGGGCATCGCTCGTCAGGATCGCCGCGAGGGTCCCGGACAGGGCCTCCGCGGCGACGATGGCATCGATGGCGTCGGCGAGGCCGGCCCTGCCCAGCAACTCGCCGGCGTGGCACGCGATGTCCGTCGTGGTCGGTACGTATTCCTCGATCCAGCGCAGGGCGCGGTCCGTGCTCGCTCGATCCTGACCCGCGGTCAGACCGCGGAGACGACAGCGCGCCGGATCTCGTCGCGCAGGTCGCGGGCCGCAGTCGCCGGGTCATCCGCACCGCTGATGGCACGGGAGGCGTTGATGAGGAGGCCGCGGCCATGGCTGTCCAGGCCCGCCCGCACGGCCAACTCGACATCGCCGCCCTGGGCCCCGACGCCGGGCACGAGGAAGGGCATCTCCGGGCACAGCTCGCGGGCGCGCCGCAGCTCCGCGGGATAGGTGGCGCCCATGACCAGCATGCAGTTGCCGGCCGTGTCCCAGGCGTCGCGCACGCGGGTGGCCACGACCTCCCAGAGCGGCACGCCGTCCACGAGCAGGTCCTGCAGCTCCCCGGCGCCGGGGTTGCTCGTGCGGCAGAGGACGACCGCGGCCTTGTCTGCCCGTTCCAGGAAGGGTCGCAGCGCCTCCGCGCCGAGGTACGGGTGCAGGGTCACGGCGTCGCAGCCGAGGCCGTCGTAGAGGGCGCTCACGTAGCCCGCGTTCGTGGGGCCGATGTCCCCGCGCTTCGCATCCGCGATCGTGAAGATGCCCGACTCCACGGAGCGCAGGTACACCAGCGTTTCCGCCAGCTCCTCCCAGCCAGACGCGCCGCGCGCCTCGTAGAAGGCCAGGTTGGGCTTATAGGCGGCGGCGTACGGGTGCGTCTGGTCGATGAGCCACTGCCCGAAGGCCAGTTGCGGCCGTGGCTCGCGGCGAAAGCGCTCCGGCAATCGGTCAAGCGCGAGGTCCAGGCCGATGCAGAGCAACGAGTCGACCGCGTCCATGCGCGCCTCGAGGCGCGCGAGCGCAGGACCGCTCATCCCCGCCAGCCGTGCGGATCGGCCAGCCAGTCGCGCACGGCGGCAGCACCAGTCTCGTCCACGAGGCCTGCGGCACGGGCCTCAGCCACCACCGTCTCGAAGGTCGTCAGGACCTCCAGGTGCACGGACGCCTCCGCGAAGGCCTGCCGCGCCTCGGCGAAGCCGTAGGTGATGATGGCCAGGCAGGCATCGACCGTGGCGCCGGCCTCGCGCAGCGCCGCCACCGCCGAGAGGCTGGAGCCGCCCGTGGTGACCATGTCCTCCACGAGCAGCGTTCGCCGACCGCTCACGTCGCCGCCCTCCACCCGCCGCCCCAGGCCATGGCCCTTGGCCTCCTTGCGCACGAAGACCGAGGGCAGTCGGGCGGCATAGGCAAGCGCGGAGCTGTGCGGGATGCCCGCGCTCTCCACGCCGGCCACGACCTCGACCGGCGGCTCGGCGGCCTCCACTCGGGCCGCCAGCGCGCCGATGACGACGCGCCAGGAAGCCGGCACGAAGATGAGCCGGCGGTTGTCCACGTAGACGGGCGAGCGCAGGCCGGACTTGAAGGTCACCGGCGCATCGGGCTGCACGCGCACGGCGCCGGCGGCGAGGAGCGCCCGCGCCACCGCGAGCTCGGTCCCGTTCCCGGTCATCGTCGATCGGCCTCCGCGAGGATGTGCGCCGCCGCCAGGGGGCCCCGGAAGACGAGCGCGGAGTAGAGCATGGCGGCGCGGGCGCCTGCCGCACGGAAGGCCTGCCAATCCGCGCCGTCGAGGATGCCGCCGCAGGCCACGATGTCCAGTCGCTCGGCGGCCCCGGGGTGCTGCGCCAGGATGGCAGCCAGTCGGCGGACGGTGTCGAGGGCCAGTGGCCGCAGCAGGGCGCCGCTCAGGCCGGCGGTCAGGTCGCTGCCGCCCCCCGCGCCGGCCGGTGCCGGGCGTGCCACGGTGTTGGTGGCCACGATGGCCCGCACCCCGGTATCGAGGAAGGCGGTCACCAGCCCCCGCAGCTGATCGGTGGAAAGGTCGGGCCCGACCTTTGCCCAGACGGGCACCGCGACCGTCTCGCGCAGGGCGCCGCAGAGTCGGCGCGCCAGGGCCTCGGTCTGGCGACCCTGGGGATCGTCCTCGGTGTTGGGGCAGGAGAGGTTCAGCGTGTACCACGCCGGCCGGTGGGGTCGACCCTCGAAGGCCGCCTCGAAGGCTGCGGCCGCCTCGCGGATCTCCCGCGCCGCCTGGTCGAGGTCGTCCACGCCCGGGCTGGCGGCCAGGCTCAGGCCCCAAGCCGGCGGCAGGTCGGCCGCGCGCGCGCCCAGGAAGGCGGCAGCCGCCGTGGCGCCGGGATTACGCAGGCCGATGCGGTTCTGCATGGAGCGCGTCGCCATGTCCCGCCAGACGACACGCCCCGGGTTGCCCAGGCGCGGCCAGCGCGTGTAGGAGCCGAACTCCACGGCGCCCACGAGCGTCGGCAACGATCGCCAGCCGGGCACGATGTCCCGTCCGCGGGCCACCGCCGCGAGGGCCTCTGCTTCGCTGGCGAAGCCGTCGCCCTTGACGAGCCCGGCGGCCACGACAAGCGGATGCGGCAGCGTCACGCCGCCGACGCGGCTGCGCCGCTCGGGGAAGGCTGCCTGGTTGAGGCGCCACGCCGCCGCCAGCAGCTTGGGGTCGCCGTCGGCTCGGCGCAGGGCCGCCACGGTGCGAGCGTGGCCCACCTGGGCGTCGGGACCGCGGACCAGGTGGCCCACCGGTTTCCACATCAGGGCGGCGAGGCGCAGCACGCCGGCGCGCCGCTGATCATTCACGCGGGCTCCCGGCTGTCGCGCCGACCCGGGCCAGCCGTTCACGTCAGCAGCCGACCGCTGCCCGGAGCACTGCGGACCTGCTCGCCGTCGAAGGCCATCGCGCCGCGGATGCGCACCTCGCGCACCCGGCCGCGGACGCGCATGCCGGCGAACGGCGACCAGCCGGGGCTGGTCAGGAGCGCAGCGTCCTCCACCACCCAGCTGGCGTCCGTGTCGATGAGCGTCTCTGTGTCCGCCGGCGCCGGCAACCCCCAGAGCCGTTGCGGCGCGCCCGACACGAGGTCCACCAGCCGCTCCTCGCCCAGGCGTCCCTCGTGCACCGCGAGCACCAGCAGCGGCAGCGTCGTCTCCAGGCCGGGCAGTCCGTAGGGCGGCGTGGCAGACAGCTTCTCCGCGCGCGTGTGCGGCGCATGGTCGCTCTCCACGACGTCCACGGTGCCGTCGCGGATGCCCGCCCAGAGCGCCTCGTTGTCAGAAGCGGACTTCAGGAACGGCTTGACGAGGCCGAAGGGGCCCAGTCGGGCGGCGTCCTCCGCGGTCAGGTAGAGGTGATGCGGCGTCACGCCCACGCTGATGGGCAGCCCGTCCCGCTTGGCCTCGCGCAACAGGCCCACCTCAGCGGCGGTGCTGACGTGGCAGAAGTGGACGCGCACGCGAAGCTCGCGCACTAGCGCCAGCAGGGCCTCCACGGTGGCGCCTTCCGCGTGGACCGCCACCGGTCGCGTGCTGGCAGCGCCCCAGGCCGCCAGGTGCCGGCGCCGCAGGTCGTCGTCAGCGAGCAGCAGGTCCCCGGTCGTCTGGTCGCAGTACATCTTGAGTCCCACCGCGCCGGCGGCCGCGTCGGCGTACTCGGAACCGTCGGTGCCCTGGTCGGCGCCCACGTAGAGGCCGACGTCGCAGCGAGCCCGCTCCGCAACGAAGCGCGACTTGTCCGCCAGCCGGGCCCGCGTGGTCGTCGCTGGCGGCGTGTTGGGCATGTCCAGGACCGCCCAGTAGCCACCCGCCAGGGCGGCCGCCGTCTCCTGCTCGACGGTGGCCTTGTGCGACCAGTCGAGGTCGCGCAGGTGGACGTGCGGATCGAGCGGCCCCGGGATCCGCAGGAGGGTCACACCGCCGCGCCCAGGACGGAGGCCAGCAGCGCCATGCGCACGTACATGCCGTTCTGCATCTGGTGGAAGTAGACGCTGCGCGGGTCGTCGTCGAGCACGGCGTGGTCCGCTTCCGTGCCCATCTCGTGCCTGCGCGGCAGCGGGTGCATGAGGATCGCATCGGCGGGCGCCGCGGCCAGCACCTGCGGGGTCATGATGAAGCGCGAGGCGATGGCCTCGTACTCGTCGGGGTCGGTGAAACGCTCCTGCTGGACGCGCGTCCAGTAGATGACGTCGCTGCGGCCGATGACCTCGTCGAGCGACTCGTGCTCACTGACCTGCACGCCACGCGAGCGGGCGAACTCGATGACCGAGGCCGGCGCGCGCAGGATGGTGGGCGAGACGAGCTCCAGCCGCAGGTCGGACGCCCCGTAGATGGCCAGCAGCTTGGCCAGCGAGTGGACCGTGCGGCCGTTGACGAGGTCGCCCACGAGGGTGACGGTCAGGCCGTCGGCACCGTGCTTGAAGTCGATGACCGTGAAGAGGTCGAGCAGTGCCTGCGTGGGGTGCTCGCCGATGCCGTCACCGCCGCTGATGACGACGGGGTGCGTGCCGAGGCGGGTGGCCAGCTGGTCGAGGGCCTGAGCGGCGACGTAGGAGGAGCGCACCTCGGGGTGGCGCAGCACGACGACGTCCGCGTAGCTGCCCACGGCGCGCACGGTGTCGGCCAGGTTCTCGCCCTTGTACACCGACGAGAAGTGGACGCCGCCGCTGGTGGCGATGACCTCGCCGCCCAGGCGCTGCATGGCCGCCTGGAAGGACATGTCCGTGCGCGTGCTGGCCTCGTAGAACAGCGTGGCCATGATCTTGCGCTGGCAGAGCGCCAGGACCGACTTGTCGCCCGCGCGCACCTTCGTCCGAAGGTCGGCTGCCAAGGCGAACAGGCGGTCGAGGTCGGGCCGGGCGAACTGTTCCACCGACACGATGTGGCGGCCGCTGAAGTCACCGCCGATGGGTCGCGGAACGTAGTGCTGCTCGGCGGCGGGCACGCGGACATCCGGGCTGCTGGACATGACACTTCCTCCCGAGGGCACAGGCGGGGGTATGTGGTGGACGGCCGTCGGCGAGTGTATCGCGCGTGGTGCCCCGGCGCACCACGTCAGGGTGAGGCTGGGGCATCCGGACCAACGGCCGCGAGCTGAGATCTTGAGGTCATCACTGGATGACTGGTTGGTCACGGCACCCTGCCCTTGGCGTGGCGCCCTCCCCATCGGGGCGGGGGATTCCACCCACCGCAGCGGGGGATCCTCCCCTCGACATGAGCACCGCTCAGGTGTAGACCGACAGGAAGGAGCGTCGACCACACGGGCTGCGGCGCTACATAGGGGGTGATCACACGATGGCGTCTCTCAGGCAGCTGGGCCTCCCTTCCAACGGCGCGGCGGGGATGGCGACTGGCATGAGACCCGGGATCCCACGAGCAGCGCGAGGTGCGGCGTTCGCCGTTGGTGCCTTCTTGCTCACCTGTACCTTCACGACGAGCGCCGCGACCGGAGACGATCCGGTCCTCGAAGGCACCTGGCGCGATATCGCCGAGGCCCCCTTCGGCTCGACCAGTGCCGCGGCGGCCTGGACCGGCTCGCAGGTCGTCGTTGTCGACCTCCCGATCGGCGGTCCCAGTCGGGCCGCGGCGTATGACCCCGCAGCCGATGCCTGGACCGAGCTGGACCCGCTCTCCCAGGCGCTCGATGTCAACAGCCCATCCGTGTGGACCGGCGAGGAACTACTCGTCTTCGATCATGCCGGCATGGGCACGTACGCGCTGGACCCGCTGGCGGGCACATGGCGCACGCTGGCGCCTCTCCCGATCGAATGGCCCCGCTACGCTGCCTGGATCGACGGGATGGCCATCGTCGGGGCGAGCGATCGCTCCGTCGCTCGGTACGAACTCGCCTCGGACACATGGACCGAGCTGCCCAAGGTGCCCGGGGCCCCCGTGCTCGAGGGTCTCTCCGTCGTCGGCGACTCGATCCTCGGGGACACGCATCCTGACGACCCCGGCCCGGCGTCGATCGCCGCGCTCGATCGGACGAGCTGGACATGGGGCGAGCCCTCGGTGGGCCCACTTCGGACGCTCTCGAGCGGCTACGGAGCGGCCATCGATGGCGAACTCCTCTACGCCCTCGGCGGGTCCGGCTCCGACGAGTGGATGGGCGATGCTGCCTACGATCCGGTGACCGGCGCCTGGAGCGAGCGCGACTTCGACTGTCCCGTCTCGAGCGGCTGGAGCACCTGGACCGGCACGCTGCTTATCGACTCACGATACGCGCTGGACCCGGTGTCGGGCTCGTGCTACGAGATTGCGGACCCGGAGAACGTCCGCGTCTCGTATGAGGCGATCCTCTGCACCGATGGGAATCCGGGAGGCCTGAAGCCGTCCGCCTGCGAGCAACTGCGTTCCCCGGCCGCGCTGGTCTGGGCCGGCGATCGCCTTTTCGAGTGGTCCGGCTGGGGTGGTGAGTCGCCTGTGCCGATCGACGCTCGGGGCATCACGTTCACGCCCAGCGCCTGACCGTCGCTCGCGGGCCTGGCACGGGCCTGACCGCCCGTTCATCGGAGCCGTCACCGGACGACCCGCAGTAGTTCGCCCCCTCCATTCCGGGCATGACCCTAGTGGTGCTGGTCTCATCGAGCCGCGGCTGTGTGCCGGGGCCGCTCTGGCCTCTGGCGCAGTCGCTGCAGCACTGGTCTACACCTCGCGCACGGGCTGTCGAGTGGGGGTATCCCCCACGTCTGGGGGAGAATCACCCTTAGTTGATGTTGACCGACGTGCAGGGTTCGGCCCGACATAGGCAGATGGAACCTCGGCGAGCAGTGAGAGTCCTTCGTTCCAGCAGCGACTACTCTGCGTTCATGCTGCGATTGCTTGTGCTGGACGACGAGACTGTCACCGGCCTCGGCATCGCGGAGGTCCTTCGGACGGCCGGCTTCACGGTCCTGGCCAGCGTCGAGACCACGGCGGCGGCCGTCGAGCTGGCGCGATCGGACTCGCCTGATGTCATCGTCAGCGACGTCATGCTCCAGGGTCGGCCGAGCGGGCTCGACCTGCCGGAGATGCTCGCTGCCGCGGGCATCGCGTCAGTGCCCATCGTGTATCTCAGCTCCTACGACTCGCCATTCTTCGTCGATCGGGCCCGCGAGGCTGGCGCCGCCGGCTACCTCGTCAAGACCGTCCCCCTCGCGACTCTGGTCGGTGCCATCGAGGCGGCTGCGGCTGGCCAGACGGTCTTCCCGGCCCGCCCCTCCGGGGAACGGCGACCATCGGACGAGGAGCTTCGGCTCATGACGCTGCTGGCGGCCGGCTTCTCCAGCGGGGAGATCGCCGTCCGGATGAGCTGCACCGAGAAGGCCATCGACCGTCGCCTGGCGCGTCTCTACGGGCGCTATGGCGCACGAGGTCGCGCTCACCTCTCCGTGATCGCCCTCGACCGTGGGTGGGTCAGCCGCAGCGAGGTGGATGATGCCTCGGCCTCGCCGCCTCGGCCGGAGGACAGCTCCCCCGACCGATCCCGACACTAAGGTACGTTCCGCAGCGCCGAGAACCGGTCGTTCGCTCCTGACCCAACGTTAGCGACCCACGCTCCGGCGGTCCACTGCCATGCTGGCAGGCCGTAGTCCACGTATTCCCAGAACTTGGGATGCTGGCCGTTGAGCGACTTGAAGGACGTGATCGCGTTGCTCCAGCCGAGGATGCCCAGGTCTGCATAGGAGACAGTGGCGGTGAGGGAACCGCCGCCGTAGTCGGCATCCGCGAAGACGGTCACGTACGGGGTCGCCGCCAGCGACCGTGCGGACGTCAAGTCCGTGTCGCGCTCCGAGCCTGATCGGAAGCACGAGATGACGGGCCAGTCGGCGTCGTGGCAGTGGTACGACATGACCGATGACAGAGGGATGAGGTCGCCCTCCAGCGCTGCTCTCGGTCGTCCGTCACTGGCCGGACTGTCGTCGCCGGCCAGGCCCTGTGCGAGGAGACCAGCCGCTGCCATGGCCGCACACGTCAGGACACACACGCGACCGAGCATGTTCACTAGACCTCGCATCCTCTCTCCCTCCCTGTGGCTCGCTTGGGCGTATCGTCGGTCGGTGTCCGACGTGGTCAAGGGGTATGGCTCCCCGGCGGCGCGGGTGATTCCACCCGCTGAGCCGGTCCACGGCTGAGCCGACCACCGTGACCTCCACACCCCTCCGCTCCGCTCGACCTGAAGCGCTCGTCACCACCGCGGCGCTCCTGACCAGCGCTGCACTCCTGCTGGCCGTTGTCGTGGTCGGCCTGCGCCTGTGGCTGTCGGTCGAAGGACCTGCGTCCGGGCTGTCATACGCAGGCGGCAGCGGCGGAGACACCACGGTCGCCGCGGTCGCCCCGGGCAGCCCAGCCTGGATGCTCGGCATCCGGCCAGGTGACACCTACGAGCCCTGGGATGGGGGCGGGGCGGTCACGGGAGCCGGCTTCACTCTTGACATCCCTGACAGATGGCTGCCGCTCAGCGCGGCCGGGGCACTGCTGGCGTTGGGCCTGTTCATCGTTGCCCTCGCGGCAAGGCGATGGTCTCCCGCCTTCGGTGCGATCGGCATCCTGATGGCCGTCCTCGTGGCCAGCGCCGAGCTGCAGGGCCTCGTGGCCATGCCCTTGCTCGCCCTGGTGCTCCTGGCGCCGGCGGCTGCGGTCTGCCTGCTCGCGTGGGACCGGCGGCGCTCCGGGTCGCGCCTCGCCGTGATCGCGCTCGTGGTCATGTCGGCCCTGGCTGTGATCATCGGCGCCCTCTCATTCACGCCGGAGGCCCCATTCGACCAGCTGCGGGAGGTCAGTCGCTTTGGGCCGATCGTCCTGGCGCTCGTGCTCATGGGCGAGATGATCGTCCACATGCTGCTCGAGATGAACGCGCGGGTCCGGGCGGGAGAGCCGATGAGCCTGTCGATGCTGCGCTCCACCGCACTCGGCCAGCGGGCGCTGCGCGCCGCGGAGGAGGAGCAGCGGGACCGGTCCGCCCAGCACGTTCACGATCGCGTGCTGCCGCGCCTGCGCGCCGGACTCCTTGGCCTGGAGACGGGCGACACGCTGCGGTCGGAGCAGGAGCTGCGGACGCTCGCGACGGAACTCCGCGCGGCGGCCCTTGACGACCAGCTGGTGATCCTCAAGGATGCCGGCCTCGTGGCGGCCCTCCGTGACGCCATCGATCGGGCCACGGTCGGCCCGCCCGGCAACCTCGAGACTACCGCGTCGCGCGGACGACCTCCGGCAGAGGTGGAGGTGGCCGCCCTGCGGATCGCCCAGGAGGCCATCCGCAACATCGAGGCCCATGCCTCGGCGGACGCATTCGTGGTGCGACTGGACGTCGGTCCTCGCCGCGTGCTCATGGACATCGAGGACGACGGGGTCGGGATGGACGACACGCCCCTCGACGATCCCGCATCGCATCTGGGGTTGCGGGCCATGCAGGCTCGGGCCAGGGAGGTCGGCGGCACCCTCACGATCGGACCGGGCGGAGACTCGGGGACGCTCGTGCGCTTCCGCTGGACCGCCTGAACGCGATCGTCTGATTTCGGGCGCTCCCGGCACCGACCGGAGCGGTCGGGGAGCCTTCCCCATCGGGGCGGGTGATTCCACCCACCGGAGCGGGGGATCCTCCCCTCGACATCAGCACGGCTCAGGCGTAGACCAGCACTGGGGATCGGCCCCGGACCCCACCCGGGACAGCGAGGAGTCGACCGCAGTCACAGACGGGCCACTCGGACGCTCAGACAAAGGAGCGCCGACGACCGAGGTCTGCGGCGCCACACAGGGGGTGATGCACGATGGGGTATCTCAGGAGCAGTCTCGCCAGGGCGCCGGTGGCAGCGCTGGTGGGAGCTCTTGCCGTCACCACAGGAGCTGGGGCCGCCTGCTACGGGCCCAATCGAGGCGCTGATCGGCAGAACTTTGCGTCCTACTCGGATGGTGCGAAGGCCCATGTGGAGTTCGTGAGCGCTGACGTCGGCACCGGCAAGTCGCTCTTCCACCCGATGCAGCTGCTCTTCGCGAACGACTTCATCGCCGTGGGCACGCACAGGGGGTCTGGCACCTCGGGTCACGCGGAGGACTGCCCCGAGGATACGACGGGCTGGAACGTGTACGTCGACGGCATCATCAACGACGTCTACTTCTGTCGCTCGCTGTCATCGTGGCCGGAGTTCGACGCCGCCGACGACGGCCAACTCTTCAAGATCATCCGACAGTCGTGCGGCGGCGCGATGCAGTTCCAGGTCTTCGTCAACAGCACGAGCCTGGGCTGCTATGACCCCGATGGCAACAACGCGGACTTCCTGTCCGCCGGAGGCGAGTTCCTGGAGCCCGTGCCCGGGACCAACGTCAAGCACATCGACATCCGCTACTACGACCTCATGCGGCATCGGAACTACGATGACACGTGGGTCGCGTGGGGAAGCACCTACGCGGCTTCCTGTGCTGATCTGGGCTACCGGGTCCGCGTGCTGGCCAGCGACGACATCTGGGCGGAGAAGGAGCCATGAAGATCACGCTGTTGGGATCGATGGTGGTGCTGTCCATCGTTGGGACCGTCTTCCTGATTGGGAACCCCGGCTCGGCCGGGACCGACGAGCAGGACCCCGAGGCTCTGGTCGGGGTGACAGATGCGGGAGCGACCGCGACCGCCCGAGGCTGTGGTCCCGTCGAGGATCGCCTCTTCCAGGATGAGGTCGTCACCCTGCAGACCATGCTCACCGGTCGCGCCGGCGGCCCCGGCCTGCCGACCCTCGGCGAGGCGACCACGGTCAGTGAGGCCCGCGAGAAGGGCTTCGAGGCCCTGACGCCCACCGACACGAAGGGTCGCGCGGAGATCGTGCGCCGCATCCACCCACCAAGCCTGGTCACCTACCTCGATCGTGAGCCGATCACGTCGAGCACGACCTTCGAGGACCTCATGACCGCTGGCGGTGCGATCATCGTCGAGTCGCCGACCGAGGAGGGGCCGACGATCGTCGAGCGCGTCAAGGCGAACGTCGGGGCACGTGCCGTGGCCGTCCGCATCGGGCCGTACGATGGGCTTATCGTCCATGGGGACGAGATCGATCCCCGGTGTCCGCTCCTATGGGTTGTGGTGGAGCGACGGCAAGTGGGACTGGAGCATCACCGCAGCCTTCGACGACGAGCGCAACGCCATCGAGCTCGCCCGCTCCATGGTCTGCGACTGAGGGACGGCTGGCTCGCAGGTGGACGAACACTGGGACGCACCAGCCCCACCAGGACCGTGGCGTCCCAGGTCCAGTCGGCCCACGTCTCGGCGGAGTCGCCTCCGGAAGAGCACGACCTCCGCCGGATACAGGCCTGGGTCGGTCTGGTGGCTGCTTGGCAGAGCCGGGGCGGCATGTGACACCGGTATGAGTGCCTCGGTCCTTCTGGCTGGGATTCGTGGATTCCTCCCCATCCGGGTGGGGGAGGAATCCCCTCGACATGAGCAGGTCCCAAGCGTAGACCAGCGCTGGACTTCAGCCCGCTTCCTATCAACACCTTCGGTGCTCCGAAGGATCCGCCGGTCGGGCGGGCGGCTCGAAATCAGAGGCGATGACATGCGGATGACCAGTATCACGCTCGGCTTGGCGATGAGCCTCGCACTCGGCACGGCGCTGACCGCGAGCGCCGCCGACGAGAGCACGATGACGGCGCTCGGCGGGACCTGGAAGGAGATCGCCGGGGGGCCCTTCGGCTCGACCCGTGCCGCGGCCGCCTGGACCGGCGACCGGCTCGTCGTCGTCGATCTGCCCGTCGACTTCGAGCACCAGGCCAGCCGGGCCGCGACCTACGACCCCGCCGCCGATGCCTGGGCCGAGCTGCCCGCCGCACCACGGGGACTGGAGCCCAACAGCCCGTCGGCCTGGACGGGCAGCGAGCTACTCGTCTTCGATGGCTCCCAGGGCTCCGGCGTCGGCTATGCCCTCGATCCAGCGGCCGGCACCTGGCGCGAGCTCGCGCCCGGGCCCCTCGAGGTGCCGCGCCTGGCGGCCTGGGCGGACGGGCAGGCCGTGGTCGGCGATCCCGACGGGACGCTGGCTGCCTACGATCCGGTCGCCGATGCCTGGCGCGAGCTGGCGGACGCCCCCGGGGCGAAGGAGCTCGCCGCGCTCACGTGGACCGACAGCGCCATCCTGGCGGTGACCTGGCCCGAGGACCCGGGTGTGGTGTCGGTGGCCGCCCTCGACCTGGAGAGCGGCACCTGGGGCCAGCCGAGCAAGGGTCCCGTGAGCAGCCTCGTAGGCATCCCGGTCTGGACGGGCAGCGCCCTTGTCTTCAGCGACGACGAGCCCAACAGCGAAGCACGCATGGGCAACGCGACCTTCGACCCGGCCACGGGGACGTGGACCGAGCAGCCCTGGCACTGTCCCGTGCAGTCCGGGAGCGGCCTCTGGAGCAGCACGCTCATCCTCGACCCCCTGAGCGGTTCATCCCGTGACCCGCAACCGGCCCACGCCCTGGACCCCGTCACCGGGACGTGCTTCGTGCTGGCCGACTCGGCCATCCGCCAGGGGTTCCTCTTCGAGGACCCGCGCGCCGACCCGGCCTTATCAGCGTGGACCGGCCGTGAGCTCATCCTCTGGTCGGGTTCCGACAGCGACCTCATGGGCCCGCTCGACAGCCGGGGCATCGCGTTCACGCCCGACGAGTCGGCCCAGGATCCTTCGGCTGCCCTCCCCTTGGCTACCGCGCCAGCCAGCCCGGTGGCCAGCCCATCGGCAAGCCCGGTGGCACCGTTCGTCAGCGGCGGGACCAAGGTCCCGTCGCTCGAGGACACGATGGACGCGAGCATCGTCGTGGCCGAACTCGACGGGTATGCCGGGCACTACCTGGTCCCCGAGCGCCAGTACATGCCGGTCTACCTGTGGGTGGGCGACATGGGGGGGCTGGCCGCAACGCTGACTGACCTCCTGGGCGAAGATGCTGCCTTCGAGATCCATCCGGCAGCGCGCACGTTCACCGAGTTGCAGACCATCGTCGATGGCGTGCGCGAGCTGTACCCGGAGTTCTACGCCCGGGACATGCTCATCGTCTCGATCGCCACGGACGTCAAACAGAACCGGGTCGAGGTGGGCGTCGCCGGCAAGCTCAAGGAAGCCCGGCGCCTGCTGGCACCGCTCGGGGATGCGGTGGTCGTCCGCCGTCGTGCCGTCCCCAACCTCGACTAGCTGCCATTGGCCCGTGAAGGCGGTGCGACGGTCAGCGCTCTCCTCCCCTGGCCCATCCAGATGCCACGATGCGAGCTGCTGACACGGAGTCCCGTCTGTCGCACCATCCACGAGTGACCCGAGTCAGAGTGATGCGGACAGCGATGCTTTCCGTGCTGCTCACGGCGCTCATCGGGATCGTCGTTTCGCCCACTGGCCAGGCCGCCGATCCGGCCCAGGGGTCAGCGCCGCCGCCGGCCGAGAGCGCTACGGCCTCGCCGTCGCCCGGACCCACGGCTGGTCCGCTGCCCGTCCCGACGCTCGACTGGCAGCAGACCATCCAATTCGAGCAAGCGCGGGCATACGTCCCCGAGGTCACCACCTGGTCCGGTGGCTTCGCGGCCCTCGGCAGGGGCGACTCCGGCCTTGCGACCATCTGGGTCTCCCGGGATGGCTCCTCCTGGACCTCCCAGATGCTGCCGTTCTTGGAGGGGCTGCAGTCTCACCTCGGTGCCCTCGACGGTCGACTGGTCATCGTGGCGGCCGTGCCGAGCGGGGACAGCGACCGCCTGGCGAGCTGGGTCTCCCACGACGGCCGGCACTGGCGCCGCGCCAAGGACCGGCCAGTCATGGCCATGCCCGGGATGCACTCGCCCTTCTTCCTGTCCATCTCCCGACCCCTGGAGGTCGACGGTCAGCTCGTCGTCTACGGAGACTGGGACGGTTCCCGCGGGGCCGTCCCGTTTGATTTCGCCTTCGTAAGCGCGCCGGCGAGGAAGAACGCCATCGTCGCCTGGCGGACACGCGACGGGCTGCACTGGACGCGACGGCCGATCACGGGGAGCCTCCTCGCGCTCGACTGCGTGGCTGAGGATGGCGAGCGCCTGGTCGGGCTCGACTACGGCTCACCCCTCGTGGCCTCGGCTGACGGAGTCCGCTGGGCGCCGCTCGGCGAGTTACCCATGGAGGAGGACGACGACTGCGTCTGGCCGACCGCGTCGGGCTACCTCCAGGTCGGCGAGACCGAAGCGCCGTCGGGCTCCGGCGGCGCCATCGGCACGTCGGTCTCGCTCGATGGGCACACCTGGTCAGCGGTCCAGCTCATCCCCGACTTGAAGAATGTCGACGTCGGCGTCCTCGGCGACACCGTCCTGCTCGACGGTGAGCGCTGGGTGCCGGACCCGGCCGACTTCGTCGATCTGGGCGACCTGGTTCCCGCGCAGTTCCTCTCGATCGACGGCGGCCGGACCTGGTCGCCGACGAGTGGCTGGCCATCCGCGGAGATCGCCTCCGACGGTCAGGTCGTCGTCGCGGTCGGTGACGGCGCCTGGGTGGCGCCGCTGGAGTGATCGCCAGGGATGACCCGCGCCATCTGCGCCGAGCCATGGTGTCCTCACAGGACCCCCGTTTCCTGGCACGCCGCCGGATGGCAGTCCCCGATACAGTGGACAGCGTGAGATCGGCCATTCAGCAACCCAACAACCCCCTGGAACGACTGCGGCGCACCATGGTCACGCGGACCGTGAGTCTCTTCGCGCATGCCGACGATCCCATGGCCCACACCATGGACTACGCCGGCGACCCTGGCCTCTTCGGGCCCGACTCGATCTCCTGGGAGGTGATGGGGGACACGTCGGGCTTCATCGCCGGTATCCGCGCCCTCCTCATCCAGGCCGCGCACCCCGAGGTCGTCGCTGGCGTGGCCGACCACTCGCGCTACCGCGAGGATCCCCTGGGCCGGCTTTCGCGGACCTCGGCGTATGTCACCGCCACCTCGTACGGGGCCATGCCGGAGGTCGAGCAGGCCGTCCGCATCGTGCGCGCCGCGCACCGGCGCGTGAAGGGCGTCTCGCACCGTGGCGTCCCCTACCAGGCGGACGATCCAGTCACTTGCGGCGTGGGTCCACGACTCGTTGACGGATTCCTTCCTCGTCTGCAACCAGGTCTATGGCGCGCGTCGGCTGACCACCGCGGAGGCTGACGCCTTCGTCTCGGAACAGGCGCGCATCGGCCGCCTCCTGGATGCCGCTCCCATCCCTGAGACCGCCACTGAACTGGCCGACTGGATCGCCACGCACCCTGCGGTCGCGCCCTCGCCGGGCATGCGTGAGGCAGTCGACTTCCTGCGTGACCCGCCGCTCGACCCCGCCGTCAAGCTGGCCTACCAGGTGCTCGCGAGCGCTGCGGTCGCCACCATCCCGCCGCGCATCCGCGGCTCGGTGGGTCTTCGACCCACGACCGGGTGCCGTGCACGTGGGCCGCGCCGCCATGGTCGGCATGCGCTGGGCCCTGGGTTCCTCGCCGCGCTGGCGCCAGGCGCTGCTGCGGGTCGGGGCGCCCGTCCCTGAGCACCGCTTCAAGCAGAAGCGACCCTTCGAGACCCTGGAGCGAGCATGAGCAACGACGAAACGCGCGGGCCTAGCACTGGCGCCCCCGCTGACCTTTTCGCGGCCCTCGAGCGCATCAACGAGCGGCCTGCCCTCTACTCGCGCTACACGGCCGACGCCCTGTGGACCTCGCCGGACATCTCGGAGATGATGCTGCGCTTCCACCTCGACGGTGAGGTGGATGTGGCGTCACGGCGCACGGAGTTCATGGACGCCTCCGTGGACTGGATCACGCGGAGGCCTTCGACCTGCGGCCGGGTCAGCGGGTCGTCGACCTGGGCTGCGGGCCCGGGCCTCTACGTCAACCGCCTGGCACGGACGGGTGCCAGCCTGACGGGCATCGACTTCTCAGCGCGCTCCATCGAGCATGCCCGCACGGAGGCAGCACGCGAGGGATTGGCCGTCGAGTACGTCCTGGGCGACTACCTGGAGACCGACCTCGAGCCCGGCTTCGACCTGGCCATCATGATCATGTGCGACTACTGTGCGCTCAGCCCGGCACAGCGTCGCCGGCTGCTGGAGCGGGTCGGCCGACTGCTGGCACCGGGAGGCACCTTCCTCTTCGATGTCTACTCGCTGGCCGCCTTCGAGACCTGGGAGGAGCAGGTGGCCTACGGCCGCGAGCTCATGGACGGCTTCTGGTCGTCGCGGCCGTACTACGGCTTCCTCGACACGTTCCGCTACGAGGCGGAGAAGGTCGTGCTGGAGAAGTACACCATCGTGGAGCCGGACGAGATGCGCGAGTACTTCAACTGGTTCCAGCACTACGACGTGGCCAGCCTGACCGCGGAAGTGGAGGCCGCCGGGCTGCGCGTCGACGTCATCCACGGCGACGTGGCCGGCGCGCCCTTCGAGCCGAGCCTGCCGGAGTTTGCTGTCGTCGTGCGGCGACCGTAGCGCCATGGCACCGCGTTCGGATCGACGCGGCCGCCTCGGGTCGGACGGTCGCGATCGCCCTGCACGCGGCCGAAGCTGACGCCATAGTTCGCCCATGGACAGCCTGGAGCGCATCAGGGCCCACGTGGCGGGCCGACCAGTCGACCGTCTCCCGGCCCAGCCACTCGTCATGCAGTTCGCCGCGCTCCAGGTCGGCCTCCACTACAACGACTACGTCACCGACCCCCGCCGCCTGGCGGAGGCGCAGCTGCGGGTCGCAGACGACTTCGGCATCGATTGCCTGATGACCTGCTCGGACCCCGCGCGCGAGCTCATCGACATCGCCGGCGATGAGTCGGTCGAGTGGGCGGACTCCGGCCCGGCCATCGTGGAGTCAAGAGCCGCGCTGCTGGACAGGTCCCGCCTGGCCACGTTGCGCGTGCCGGACCCCATGGCCCCAGGACGCATGCGCGAGCGCGTCGAGTCGATCGCCCTGATGCGCGCCGAGGCGGGACCCGGCGCCTCGATCGTGGGCTGGGTGGAGGGTCCCCTCGCGCTGGCCGCGGAGATGCGCGGGCTGTCCGCCTTGATGCTGGACACCTATGAGCGATCCCGCCTTCCTGGCCGACCTCTTCGACTTCACCTCGTCGGTGGGCATGGCCTACTGGAAGCCGCAGGTCGAAGCCGGCGCGGACACCATCGGCATGAGCGATGCGGCGGCCTCGATGATGAGCCTGGAGCACTACGCCGCCTTCGTGCACCCCGCCCAGCGGCGCGTCGTGGAGGACATCAAGTCGAGCCGGCCGGACGTCATCGTACGCATCCACATGTGTGGCACGACCGACCACCTGCTGCCCCTCATGCGCGAGCTGCCGGCGGACATCTTCGAGCTCGACTTCCCCGTGGACCTCGACCACGCCCGAGCCGTCCTGGGACCCGATCGCATCATCCTGGGCAACGTCTCCACGGTCGGCGAGATGCTCACCGGCACGCCAGAGGAGGTCTACGAAGCGGCGGCCGCGTGCCATCGGCGCTGCGGCCCGCGTCACATCGTGGGCACGGGCTGCGAGGTCTCACCCGAGACGCCGCCGGAGAACGTGCGAGCGCTGGTGGCCTACGCGCGTGACCACGCGCCGGGCGACGTTTCGAGCTGACCGAGGCTGCGCCCCAGGGCTCGATCCGGATCCATGGATCGCGCCCAGCGTCGGCAGAGATCCCGAGATGCGAATCGTCCGGAACATGGGATGCCCGGCCGGCCGCGTGCTGCCATGATGCGGCGGTCGCGTGACCTGGCCACTGGCCTCAGACGGTCACGAACACATCCAGGAGTCGAGGGACAGGTCGGGAGGACCACCATGCCAGACCAGGGCCCAGCGATATCCGGTCGCATCCACCATCCTCAGCGCAGACAGGTGCTCGTGTCCCTGCTCGCTGCCGCTGCCATCCTGGCCGCCACCGCCAGCTCGGCCGCAGGCGCCGCGGGTCCGAGCGAACCCATCCCGCTCACGCCGCTCACTGGGCTCACGGCCCTGGACGCCGCGGTCACCATCGAAGTCGACGGCACCGTGAACGGCAAGCCGACCCAGGGCGACCTGACCGCCCAGCTGACGACCACCGACCAGGGAACCAGCCAGATCGACGTGACCGGCAGCCTGCTCGGCGATGTCGTGGCCCAGGTGGGCGGCTCGGCCGTGAAGCTCTTCCGCCCCAAGAAGGTCAGCGTCTACTCCGTGCCGGAGGGCACGTACGTGGTGCTCGATGCCCTCATCGACGTCTGCGTCAGGCCCACGGACCCGCAGGCCACCGCGTCCCTCGAGCAGCTCAGCCCGCAGGCCCTCATGGCGATCCTGACCGGCAGCGACGTGGCGCGTGGCACGCTCGTGGGGGAAGAGACCCTGAACGGCATGCCCGTCAGGCACTACAGCATCAACGGCGAGGAGTTCCTCGCGGCAGCACAGGGCAGCAGCGACCCAAACGTGAGCCTCTTCGCCCAGTCGCTGCGCAGCGCCACCGACGCGGACCTGTACGTGGCCACCGACGGTGGTTACCCGGTGGCCTACCGCGGCGGCTTCAGCGGCACCTTCGAGCCTCTCAAGTTCGAAGGCGACCTCACGGTCCAGATCGACCTCACCGGCGTCAACGGCGAGGCCGAGATCTCGCTGCCCGGCTCCTGCGATCGCGCCATCTCGGCCTGACGCGCGACGCCGATCGCACTCGCTGCGTGCCCGTCCGAGCGCATAGCGGTCCGGACAAGGCCCAGGCTCAGTGCTGGATGTCTGTGCTCATGGCTGGATGTCTGCCGGTCTGATCCCGAGCGTGACGTCGCGCTTGAGCGTCCGGTCGCCGCGCAGCACGGACAGGCTGATGACGTCGCCAGGCTTGTGCCCGAGGAGGGCGACGTCCAGCTGATGGGTCGCGTCGATGGGTTGACCGTCGATGGCCGTGAGGATGTCGTCCTCCTTGAGGCCCGCCTTGTCGGCCGGGCCACCCGCGATGACGCCCGGCTCGTTCGACGCGGTGTCACCCCGGACAAGGACGCCGCTCGTCACTGGGAGGCTCTCGTCCTTCGCCAGCTGGGCGTCGATCTCGGTGAAGAAGATGCCGATGTACGGGCGCCGGATGGGGTCGCCCGCCAGGACCTGCCTGACGATGGGCTTGGCAAGGTCGATGGGAATGGCGAAGCCGATGCCCTGGGATCCTCCGGCCATGGCCGTGTTGATGCCGATGACGGTGCCATCACCAGCCACCAGCGGACCGCCCGAGTTGCCCGGGTTGATGGCAGCGTCATGCTGGATGAGGTGACGCAGCGACTCCGTGGCCTGGGTCCCGGTCAGGTCGCCCACCACGATCTCGCGCTCCAGCGCACTCACGATGCCCGCGGTCACGCTGCCGGGCAGGTCACCCTCGGGGTTCCCGATGGCCACTGCCGGGTCGCCGACCTCCACGCTCGACGAGTCGCCGAGGGTCGCGGCGGGCAAGCCGGTCGCGTCGATGCTCACCAGGGCCAGGTCGGTCAGGGTGTCGACGCCCTTGAGCGTGCCCTTGAACGAACGACCGTCGTCCAGGAACACGGTCAGTCGATCCGCCATCGCCGACGACGTGGCGGTTGGTGAGGACGAGGCCGCCCCGATCGACGATGACCCCGGAACCGGCGCCCTGGGGTGAGAAGTCCGCGGAACCCGGGCTGCCGCTGCCGCCGGTCAGGATGGCCACGACCGCCGGCCCGACCTCCTTGGCGATCTCGCTGATCGGGCGCGACTTCACCCTCAGCGTTCGAGACGGCCGACTCCGTCCCGCCGACACTGGTGCTCACCGCAGCGACCAGGGAGCGAATCGCGGGGTCGACCGCCCCCGGGGGGGCGCTCGCGGCCGCGGTACGTGCACTCGAGCTCGCGGCCGCGGCGCCGGCGCCCGCGACGACTGCTGACACCACGCAGAGCAGCAGTGCGGTGGTCAGCCTGACGTGACGAGGTGCGCGTCGTGGATGCAAGCCCGGAGCGAGCCGGCGGTCACGATCCGCCAGCGGAAGGCCGAGTTCGCCTGCGTCACCGTCAGGACGGTCGATATGAGCCATCGGGATATGCCTCTTCGTTCGATGCCGGGGTCGGCTGGGATGGATGCACGTCACTCGGCCACCAGGGATCCGCCGAGCCTGCGTCGGTTGTAGCAGCCAGGGATGGGAAGTCGATCGCGATGAGGCGAAGTTTGCGTCAGCTTCACGATGCGCACCCGCTGGAGGCTCGTCAACCGGGAAGTCGGCCACCCGCTCCCTGGGTGCGTGCCGCCACCAGGACCGTCGCCCACGCACGGTCGCGCGGACGATACAGTTGGGGGCGACCACGCCCGGCCGAGTGACGCCGCGCGCCAGCTTCGATGGGGAAACGAGGATCGAGGATGATGGGCGAACGGTCGGCCGCGCCGACCTCGATGGATGGATCGGGCAGGGGGCGCTGGCTCGGGCTGGCCATGCTCAGCCTGGGTGTCTCGATGATCATCGTGGACGCGACGATCGTGAACGTCTCGGTCCCTGCGATCATCAGCGATCTGGGGCTCCAGGCCACGCAGGCCGAGTGGATCAACACCACCTACGCGCTCGTCTTCGCAGCGCTGCTGATCACGCTTGGCCGCCTCGGCGATCAACGCGGTCGGCGCAAGATGTACCTGCTCGGGCTCGTGGTCTTCCTCGTCGCGTCCGTCATCGCGGGAGCCTCCACGAGTGGCACGATGCTCATCGGCGCACGGCTCCTCCAGGGCGTCGGCGGCGCCATGATCCTGCCCGCCACCCAGTCCATCCTCAACACCAACTTCCGCGGTCGGGACCGGGCCATCGCGTTCGGCATCTGGGGTGCGGTCATCGGCGGGATGGCGGCGTTGGGTCCGCTGCTCGGCGGATGGCTGACCACCAACCTGTCCTGGCGCTGGTCGTTCTTCATCAACATCCCGGTGGGCATCGTCGCCATCCTGGGGACGCTGCTCTACATCAGGGAGTCACGCGACGAGGACGCGCGGGCCGGCTTCGACCTGCCGGGCTTCCTGCTCATCACCTTCGGCTTGGGTTCGTTCATCTTCGGGCTCATCGAGGGCAACACGTACGGCTGGTGGACTCCCAAGCAGGACTTCGAGGTGATGGGCTGGACGTGGCCTCTCGAAGGCATCTCGATCATCCCCTTCGCCATCGGCTTCGGCATCCTGGCACTCGGACTGTTCGCCTGGGTGGAGCTGCGCCGCGAGCGTGCCGGCAAGTTCTTCCTGTTCGACTTCGACCTGTGGCGCTTTCCTGCCTTCCGTTACGGCAACCTGGCCGGCACCATCGTCTCGCTGGGCGAGTTCGGGCTGCTGTTCGTGCTGCCGCTGTTCCTCCAGGCAGCACTGGGGCTGTCCGCCTTCGAGACCGGCCTGATCTTCCTGTCGCTGGCGGTCGGGGCCTTCTTCGCGGCGCCCATCGCGGCGACCTTGGCGCACCGCTTCGGCCCGCGCCGGACGGTCAGCCTGGGCATGGCCTTCGAGGCAGTCGGGATCCTGGCCACGACGCTGCTCTTGAGCACATCCGTCACCGGCCTCCAGCTGATCATCCCGCTGTTCGTGTACGGCGTCGGGGTCGGACTTGCGACGGCGCAGCTGACGAGCGTTACGCTGTCCGACATCCCCATGCAGAAGTCGGGCCTCGCGTCGGGCGCCAACTCGACGATGCGTCAGGTGGGCTCGGCGCTGGGCATCGCCATCCTGGGCACGATCCTCATCGTGAGCCTGGGCAGCGGTGTGCGGAGCAGGCTGGCGGATGTCCCCGGCCTGCCGGCGGAGGCTGCCGATGGGATCGCCATCGCGATGGAGTCCTCGGCCGGGCAGGCACTCACCGGGCTTCGGGAGCAGTCGGGCTCGGCGACGATCGTGCCGCTGATCGATGACGCCTTCGTGGAGGCCGCACGCCTGACCGGATTGGTGGCCTTCGGCTTCGTCTTGCTGGGCGTCGGGTTCAGCGTCCTGCTGCCGGACACGCGACCAGGCGATCAGCGATCGGTCGCGTCCGCCGAGGAGGGCGCCTCTCCCGTGTCATGAGCTGAGCTCGCGGCGTCGTCGGCTGCCGCTCCTTGATGGCGGCGACCCCGGGCAACCTCCGGTCCGTGCATGATTGACCCTGTCGGAGCAGTCTCGCCAGGAAGGGGTAGTGCGGATGTCGACCCGAGAGGCAGCGCTCGGCGGAGCAGGCTCAGAAGGACACGACCCCGTGAGCCCGCCCGGTCCGCGACCATGGGCACTGGGGGCAGGTCCGCTGACGACACTCGCCGCCATCGTCCTCATCCTCATCGGCGTCCTGGCCCTGAAGGCGACGGCCGACCTCGTGGTCCCGGTCATGTTCGGCCTCTTCCTGGCGCTCGTGACCGCGCCCCTGGTGGGCACCATCGAACGTCGCGGGGTCCGGCACTCGCTGGCACTGACCATCGCTGTGTCGCTCCTGGTGGTCGTCGTGCTGGCGGTCGCGGGCGTCATCGCCTTCTCCGTGGGCGAACTGGTGGCCCGAATGCCCGGCTACGAGGATCGGCTCACCACCCTCGCGGACGAAGCACGTGAGCTGCTGGCCCAGTTCGGGATCGTCGCGGACCCGAACGCCATCCCGGAGCTGGCGTCGCCGGGCACGCTGCTGGCGCTGGTGCGCCCGGTCGCCGCGGCCGTTTCCGACGCCACCATCGCCATCTTCGTCCTGGCGGCCACGATGGTGTTCGCGCTCACCGGCGCGGCATCGCTCCGGACGCGGGCTGCTGCCGCCTTCGGCGAGGAGCACGCCATCTTCGATGGCGTGACGCGCTTCGGCACGGACCTGCGGCGCTACCTCGTGGTCCGCGCCCAGCTGGGACTGTTCGCGGCGGTCCTCGTCTTCATCATGCTGCTCGTCCTGAAGGTGCCGCTCCCGGCGCTCTGGGCGTTCCTCACCTTCGCGGCCGCCTTCATCCCTACCATCGGGACCCTCATCGCCCTGGTGCCACCGACGATCCTGGCGTTGCTTGAGACCGGCCCCGTGACCGCCCTCCTGGTGGTGGCTGGCTACACGCTCATCAATGTCGCCCAGGACTACCTGCTGCAGCCGAGGATGATGGGCACGGAGCTCAACCTGACCGCCCTCGTGGTCTTCCTGTCGGTCGTCGTCTGGGCCTGGATCCTGGGCGCCTCCGGTGCGCTGCTGGCCGTGCCCTTGACCGTGGGACTGGTGGCTATCCTGGATGCGTCGCCATCCACGCGCGGGATCGCGGCGCTGATGCGGAACCGGGTGGACGCGCCGCCCGGGCTGATCGACGCTCCGGAGGAGGAAGCCGCGACCGCGCGTGCGGTCACCGATGCGGGACCGGCTCCGGGCCGGACCGACGAGGACGGCTGACTCGTCCCAGGGCGTTGCTGCCCGGCTCGTCAGGCATCAGCGTGCGGGACGCGCTCCATGCTGCGGTCATGCTCGACAACGGCGTCACCCGGATCGCCACCTTCGATGGGGGCTTCGACCGCGTCCCCGGCATCACCCGGGTCAGCATGGCCTGAACCGGCGCGCGCAGTCGCCCGAGCGAGCTGCCCCGCGCGGGCCGACCTTTCGCCCCGTGGACGCGCTACCCTCGCGCCAGAGGAGGTCCGCATGTCCGAGGTGGTCCGCATCGCCGATGTCCTGGCCGGCCGCGTGCCGGCGGGCCAGCACGTCATGGTCCAGGGCTGGGTGCGCACGCGCCGTGACTCGAAAGCGGGGCTGTCCTTCGTGCACGTCCACGACGGCTCCTGTTTCGACGCGCTTGCAGGTGGTGGCGGGTTCGACGCTGGCCGGCTACGAGTCGGACGTCCTGCGCCTGACCGCGGGCTGTGCGGTCTCGGTGACCGGGACCGTGACGCCGTCGCAGGGCGGCGGGCAGTCGGTCGAGCTCCAGGCTGACGGCCTTGAGGTCGTGGGCTGGGTGGACGACCCGGACACCTACCCCATCTCACCCAAGCGCCACAGCTTCGAGTACCTGCGCGAGGTGGGCCACCTGCGCTCCCGCACCAACACGATCGGCGCCGTCGCCCGCGTGCGTCACTGCCTGGCCATGGCCATCCACCGCTACTTCGATGAACACGGCTTCGCCTGGATCCACACGCCGATCATCACGGCGAGCGACGCCGAAGGCGCCGGCGAGCTGTTCCGCGTCTCCACCCTGGACCTGGCCAACCTGCCGCGCACGGCCGACGGCGGTGTCGACTACACGCAGGACTTCTTCGCCAAGCCGGCCTTCCTGACGGTCTCCGGGCAGCTCAACGTGGAGACGTACTGCCTGGCCATGACGCGTGTCTACACCTTTGGGCCGACGTTCCGGGCCGAGGATTCCAACACCAGCCGGCATCTCAGCGAGTTCTGGATGGTCGAGCCGGAGATCGCCTTCGCCGACCTGTCCGCCAACGCCGACCTCGCGGAGTCGCTCCTGAAGTCGGTCTTTCGCACGCTCCTCGACGAGCGACCCGACGACATGGCCTTCTTCGCGCAGCGCATCGATCCCCAGGCGGTCTCTCGCCTGGAGTCGCTCGTGACGTCCGACTTCGTGCGCATGACCTACACCGAGGCCATCGACATCCTGGGGCGCGCCGGCCGGGCCTGGGAGTACCCGGCCGAATGGGGCCTGGCCCTGCAGGCGGAGCACGAGCGCTACCTCTGCGAGGAGCACGTCGGCCGTCCCGTCGTCGTGACCGACTACCCGACCGCGATCAAGGCCTTCTACATGCGCCTCAACGACGACGAGCGGACGGTCGCGGCGATGGACGTGCTGGCGCCGGGCATCGGCGAGATCGTCGGCGGCAGCCAGCGCGAGGAGCGCCTCGACGTGCTCGACCGGCGCATCGCGGCCATGGGCCTGGACCCTGCGCCGTACTGGTGGTACCGCGACCTGCGCCGCTACGGCACGGTGCCCCACGCGGGCTTCGGCCTGGGCTTCGACCGACTGGTCGCCTACGCCACGGGCATGGCCAACATCCGCGACGTCATCCCCTTCCCGCGCACGCCCGGAAGCGCCGACTTCTAGACGGCAAGGCACATGCGGGCGACACGTGCCGCCGGCAGGCACATGCGGGCGACACGTGCCGCGCCAGGGCGCCAGTCGCCCGCGGTACCCAAGGGCGGAATGGCCCGTCATGGCCGAATGCAGCAGGCCGTCTATTCACAGGTGGATGACTCAGCCAAGCAACGGGTCCCACGGGACTCCGAGGCCCGACTGCTTGGCCATCCTGCTGCACCGGTGACTCGAATGGCCACCGCGTGGCCGTCCCAGTCGCCGGTGGATGAGATAGCCACGGTCGTGGCCGAGTCATTCACCGTGGGATAGAGCGACGTGGGGCAGGGAACCTGGTGGCCGGCCCCGCCGTTACAGCGCCTCGATGGACCCGATCTCCCCAGGAGCCAGGTTGCGCGAGATCATGCCCGCGACGTCGCCGCCGAGATGCCCACGGCCTTCCGATCTGGTCGGTACATCCGACCTTGACGGATCTCCGCGAGTGCCGGGGTCTTGCGCGGATCGCGACAGGCGGCTGCGGTCACGGTTCAGCCGGCGTGGATGACGGGCACGTCGTAGGCATCGAAGAGCGGGTCGGCCGTGTGGTCGCTCTGGGTCTTGCCGCCCGATCGCGCGGGGCCTACGCTCACGGTACCCACCATGGGCACGCGGGCCCGATCGAGTCTCTGCCGTCCGGCCGCGTCCGGAGACACGCAGCGCGTCGGAGCCAGACATGCGTCATGCACGCCGGATCGCCGGACTCCTCTGCTCGGTCATCCTCGTCTTGGGCTGGCCTCTTGCGGCGGTCGGCCAGGAGCCCGACAACGTCGCCTTTCCTCCGATCGCCGGGGGCGGTCCGCCGGACTGGGTCACCGCCGGGACACGCCTGACCTGGTACGGCGCGGCGGCATCGGTCCAGAGCAGCTACTACACGTACGTCGAGGACCCCGAAGGTGACTGGGAGGACCCTGCCACCGGGAAACGCTACCGGCGCACGGAAGAGGACGAGATGCCTTCCGCCGCCGGCCACGGGGTGAGCCAGACGGACGTCCTGGCCGTCGAGGGCGACGACGTCATCCTGAGCACCTCGCTGTGGTCCATCGACATCGAGTCCGGACAGCTGTCGCTGGTGCCCCTCTGGGGCGGACGCTACCCCGGAGCGGCCGTGGACGGCGCCTGGGCACGGCCGAACCTGCTCGACCAGGTCGCCAGCGGCGGCACGAGCGAGCTGCAGGTCCTGCGCGGGACCTATCAGCTGGGCGAGACCCCGGTCGATGCGGTCGCCTTCCTCAGCCGCATGCAAGGTGACTACGCTTCCGCGGTCTTCGATGCCGGAAGCGGCGTCCTGGTCGCGAGCACCGGGCGCTACAAGGCGGCCGGCTCACCCGTGCACGGTCCCCTGGACGATCCCGAGGGCAACGTGCAGATCATGTTCGCGCGCCTCGTCAACGTCCGCGAACGGACGCTCCCCGGGCTTGGCGAACCGATCCCTGTCTGGGTCATGCCCGGGACCCAGCTCATGTACGAGGGCGAGGCGACCGTCACCAACCCGTTCGATCCGTCCGGCTTCAGCACGGGCTGGCCGGTCGAGATGGTGGTCACGCTGGACGAGGTCGGCAGCAGCTGGGCCACGTTCCGGAGCACGACGGCCACGGACTTCGACGGCTACGTCGAGCGGTCGGAGGCATCCGGTGCGACAGGCTCGACGGGCCTCTACTGGTACGACCCGGCGTCGCTGGCGACGATGACCCCGGGCACCGTGCTCGACGATGATCCCATCACCAGCGCACGGCTCTCGGTCGAGGCGGCGGACGGCGTGGGTGTCACGCTGCTGACAGAGGCGCCGGGTGTGACGGTGCGGGCCACCTACGAGGTCGCCAGCGGCGTGCTCACGGAGCTGGTGCTCGAGCAGGGCTACGGGACCGCGTCCCTGCGGCTCGCCTCCGTTACCTGATCGACCCGCGCCAACGCGGCGGGCGCCTGGTTCCGGAGCACGCGGCCTCAACCTCGGATGAGGCGCCTCAGGAGCACGACCAGCCCGGCCGTGGCGCCCGCGATGACGAGCTGGCGCCAGACCCAGCCCCGGCCACCGGGATCGTCGGCGCCGGCGACGAGAGCGCGGCCGTCCGCGGGACGGATGCGCACGAGCGGCACCCAGGAGACGCACCGCAGGATGCGTTCGTCGCTGGAGGTCGCCGGGATGCAGCCGGCCATCATCCCGGGCAGGGCCATCGAACGGCACAGGGGCGGGATGACGCGCGCCCGGATCTCGGGTTCGCGCACCTCTTCCGCCAGCGCGTCGAACGGGCGCCTTGCCGGCAGGCGAAGGACGACGCGCGAGTCGGCCAGGATGTTCTGATACCACAGCGTCCGAGGCCCGTATCCAGCCATGACCCAGGCTGCGCCGTCCATGACGATGTAACCCAGTGGCGCGTCCCGCCGCAGCCCGGAACGGCGACCGATGGTCGTTACCAGGCACTGCCAGCCGACGAGCGGGAAGCCCAGCCACGCGGCGAAGCCCGCCTGGTGGAGAGGCACGACCGTCGTGCGATTGGCCAGGCGGAAGCACGTTCGACTCAGCTCCGAGACGCGCCGTGCGATACCGGATAGGGCAGGCGGATCGCTCATCGTCCCGGCGGGCGTCGGCGCACCCTGCGGCCTGGACATCAGTTGCCCAGCGCGCGCAGTGGCGCGGGCACATGTCCAGCGCGCTCCACCACGCCGACCACGGCCCGGTCGCGGACCGCCATGACCGGCGCGCGGCCCAGCAGCCCACCCCATTCGACCCACTCCCCGGGCTGGGCGCCCGGCACCGGCACCAGCCGGCAGGCCGTCGTCTTGTCGTTGATGATGCCGATGGCGGCTTCGTCCGCGATGATCGCGGCCAGCGTCTGGGCGCTCGTGTCCCCAGGCAGGGCGATCATGTCCAGGCCCACCGAGCAGACCGCGGTGAGGGCCTCGAGCTTCTCGATGACCAGGTGGCCGTCGGCGGCCGCGGAGGCGAAGCCGGCGTCCTCGCTGACCGGGATGAAGGCGCCGGACAGTCCGCCCGCCCGACTGGTGGCCATGGCGCCGCCCTTCTTGACGGCGTCGTTGAGCATCGCCAGCGCCACGGTCGTCCCGGGCAGGCCCACGCGCTCCACGCCGATGAGTTCCAGGATCTCGGCCACGCTGTCCCCCGGCAGGCTTGTCGGCGCCAGCGAGATGTCCACGACCCCGAAGGCCACCGCCAGGCGACGGGCGACCTCCCGCCCGACGTGCTCGCCGACCCTTGTGATCTTGAACACGGTGCGCTTGATCTCCTCGGCCACATCGTGCATGGGCGCCCCGGCCGGCAGGCGGCGCAGCGCGTTGGCCACCACGCCCGGCCCGGAGATGCCCACGGAGATGGCCGCGTCACCCTCGCCGAAGCCGTGGAAGGCGCCGGCCATGAAGGGGTTGTCGGGCACGGCGTTGGCGAAGACGACGAGCTTGGCGCAGCCGATCCCGGACGCCGCCGCCGTGCGCTGCGCGGTCTCCGCGATGACCTCGCCCATGAGACGCACGGCGTCCATGTTGATGCCCGCGCCCGTGCTGGCCACGTTGACCGAGGCGCAGACCCGCTGGGTGCCCGCGAGCGCCTCGGGGAGCGCCGCCATGAGCTCCTCGTCGATGCGCGAGGCGCGCTTCTCGACCAGGGCGGAGAGACCGCCGATGAAGTCCACGCCGACCTCGTGGGCAGCCGCGTCCATGGCCGCCGCCAGCTCCAGGATGAGCGCGCGGTCAGGCCGCTGCGCGACCCAGGCGATGGGTGTCACCGACACGCGCCGGTTGACGATGGGCACGCCAGTCTCGGCGGCCACGGCATCGGTCACCGCCAGGAGCGCCCCCGCGGTGCCGGTGACCCGCCGCACGAGGTCCTCCGGGCTGCGGCAACCACGCAGGTCGACGCCCAGCGTGACGGTCCGGATGTCCAGGTGGTCACGGCCGACCATGCCGACGCTCTCGAGGATCTCGTCCATGCCCAGTGAGCCGCGGGCCATCGCCTCTCCTTCTGCGAGATGTCGGACGTCCGACCCTGCGCCCTCGCGAGCCGCCAGTCGGGCGCTCCGGCTAGATGCGGTGCATGGCCTCGTACACGGAGTACAGCCGCACGCTGATCTCCATGCCGATCTCCGCGCCCAGTCGGGCCAGCCCGGCCGACAGGGCGTCGTAGCCGGCCGTGCCGCGCATGTCCACGACCAGGACCATCACGAAGACGCCGGCCAGGATGGTCTGCGAGAGGTCCGTGATGTTGCCGTGCTGCCGCGCGACCTCACCCGCCACGCTGGCGATGATGCCGGGCTTGTCCAGGCCCTCGACGGTGATGACGACCAGGCTGCTGGCTGCCTCTGCCGCTGCGCGCCGCGATTCCTCGCCGGCGAAGCGGACGCGGTTGCGGCGCAGGTACTCGAGCGCGGAGGGCGCCAGCGTCCAGCCCTCCTCGACGTCCAGCGCTCCGTCGCGCACGAAGTCGGCCACGTTATCCGAGGTGATCAGGCGCACTCGTCCAGCTCCTTCCTCGTTCGGCGATCCGAGCACGGGGCGGCATGGCAGCGATGATGGTCTCCTGGAGCGCGCGCCCCGGGTCGGCACGCATCAGCTGACCTGCCGCAGGAGTGCGCTGACGCCGAGGCCCTCGGCCGAGCGCGCCAGGTAGTCGAGATCGAGGCTCGAGGGTTGCAGGGTGCGCATGTCAGGACGATAGCGCGCTTCGGACCGGGTCGGTCACGGTGATGCGGCACTGCGGTCATCATGGGCGCATGAGCAGGTTCGACCAGAAGGCGCAGGACTGGGACACCCCGGAGCGGCAGGAGCATGCCCGGGCCATCGCGGAGAGCATCCGCGCGCACGTGCCGCTGTCTCGGCGAATGCGTGCCATCGATATCGGGGCCGGCACGGGTCTGTTGGGCCTGGCGCTGGCCGCCGACGTGGGCAGCATGGTGCTCGCGGAGCCATCGGCCGGCATGCTCACGGTGGCGCGCGAGAAGCTGGCCGCGGGCGGCCCCGCCAATGTCACCGCGGTCCCCTTCGACCTGCCGGCCGAGCCGCCGGATGGGGCCCCCTTCGACCTCGCCGTCTCGCTCCTCGTCCTGCACCACATCGAGGACACGCCGGCGGCGCTGCGCTCGATCCATGACCTGCTGTCGAGCGGGGGCCACCTCGCCCTCGTGGACCTGGAGGCCGAGGACGGCTCCTTCCACGACGACCCGGAGGGCATCCATCACCACGGCTTCGACCGCGCCGCCCTGTGCCAGGCTGCGACGACGGCGGGCTTCCATGGTGCGGAGACGCGCATCGTGTCCGAGATCGAGCGTGACGGCCGGCCCTATCCGCTCGTGCTCCTCACCGCGCAGCGTGACTGAGCCACCCGCCAGACAAGGCGTCACGCGGCGGCCGTGACGCGCGCCCCTTCCCCGTCCTCGGTCACCGCGCTCCTCGCGGTGCCGGAGATCCGCGCCCTGCTGGCGGCGCGCGGCCTGGCCTCGCTGGGCATGACGGCCGTGACCACCGTCGTCGCCTTCCAGGTCTACGAGCTCACGGGCCAGCCGCTGGCGCTGGGGCTGCTGGGCCTCGTGGAGGCCATCCCGGCACTCGGCCTGATGCTCTTCGGCGGTCACATCGCCGACCGGCAGGACCGTCGCACCATCATCCTCGTCACGAGCGCCCTGCTGGTCATCGGCGCCCTGGCCCTGGCCGCGATGTCCTTGCAGCCCGAGACGCTGGGCCTGGCCGGCATCCTGGCCGTGGTCTTCCTCGTGGGCGTGGCCAACGGCTTCGAGCGACCCGCACTGACGGCATTCGAGACGCAGGTCATCCCCATCGAGCATGCCACCCAGGGTGCCTCGGCGACGGGCACGATGTGGACCGGCGGCGCCATCCTGGGGCCGGCCTTCGGCGGCCTGGCCATCGCCTTCCTGGGTATCCCGGGCACCTATCTCGTGCTGGCGATGCTGCTGGCCGGTGCCCTGCTCGCGGTGAGCCGCATCTCGCGCAAGCCCATGCCCGAGCCCGATCGCTCGGAGGGCGTGCTCGAGAGCCTCACTGGTGGCGTGCGCTACGTCATGCACCACCAGGTGCTGCTGGCGTCGATGGCCCTGGACCTCTTCGCGGTCTTCTTCGGCGGCGCCATCGCCCTGCTGCCCGTCTTTGCCAGCGACATCCTCTTCGTGGGACCGATCGGCCTGGGGCTGCTGCGGACGGCGCCGTCGGTGGGTGCCCTGCTGGCCATGCTGGCCACCGCGCGGATCCCGCCGCAGCGCCGCGCCGGCCCCATCCTCCTGGTCTGCGTGGCCATCTTCGGCGTGGCTACGCTGGTCTTCGGCCTGTCGACCTCCTTCCTGCTGTCGCTGGCCGCGCTCTTCGTGGCCGGCCTGGCCGACGGCGTCAGCGTCGTCATCCGCATCGTCATCGTGCGCGTGGAGTCGCCGGAGGCCATGCGCGGCCGCATCGCCTCGGTCAACCACGTCTTCATCGGCGCCTCCAACGAGCTGGGCGCCTTCGAGAGCGGCCTGGCTGCCACGCTCATCGGCGTGGTGCCGAGCATCATCTTCGGCGGCCTCGTGACGCTGGGCATCGTGGGCGTCGTGGCCTGGCGGGCGCCGCAACTGCGCCGACTGGACCTGGGGCGCCGCATGGTCGAGGGGCCCGGTGCCCAGCCCATCGCGATCGCTGCGGATGAGGTGGGGCTCATCTCCGGGGCGGGGCCGGCGCCGGGACCGTGACCGTGACCCCCTCCAGCGCCCGGTGTGAAGCCGGCGATCCGCGTCGGGCGGACACTGTCGAGCAGCTCGGCCCGGGCTTCGCCATCGTGACCCCCGAGGCACACCCTCCCAGGCGTACGCTCTGTGGCGTGGTTCTCGCATAACGGGGAGGTGCGTGATGGGTCGCCGCGTATTCCGGTCAAGTGGCGCCGCGGGCGTCGCGATGCTGTTGCTGCTGGGGGCCGCGACGAGCCCCGCGACCGCCCAGGGCGTGAGCACACGCTCCGACTCGACGACTCCACGGGCCGAGGTCATCACGCTCGGCGCGGACACGGAGATCCTGCGCGACGACCTCGGAGCCGTCGGGTACTGGGGGACGTCGGGCGATGACGCCGCGGTCATCGAGTACGCCGACGGCACGCTGCGCTTCAGCACGACGACGGCGCCGAGCCCACGCTGGAGCTGGCGTGAGCTGGAAGTCGTGACCCCGGTGCTGTGGATGCGGGCGAGCGTCGACCTGGCTGTCAGGGGAGGCGCGGGCGGGGCCATGTGCGGTGACGCAGGCACGCCTCCCTCGTTCCTGTTCGGCATCGTGAACACGGAGGACGAGTGGGTCGTGGGGCGCGCCATGGGCCCCGACGTCTCGGTCATCGCTCGCGGCGCGCTGCCGCCGTCGATCGATCTGACACAGGGAGGTCGCGCGATCGTCAGCCTCGAGTGCGCAGTGACCGGTCCATCGGGAGGCCGCGTCGCGGTCTGGGTGGATGGCGTGAACGTCGCGGATGTCACCCTCACCGAGGCCATCGGGCCGTTCTCCCGGGCAGGGTTGTATGGGGAAGGCTGGGTGGATGGCTTCACCGTCGCGCTCGATGACGTCGTCGCCGCCAGCGGTACGGCATATGCGCCCCTCATGCGCAGTCCCGACGGTTCGCTGCCGGTGCCGCCGGCCTCGGCGCCGCCGATCCTGCCACTCCCCAGTGCATCCACGGGAGCCAGCCTGACGCCCGCCGGCGACGTCCTGGACCATGTGCCTGCCGCAATCAGCGGCAGCTGCACGCCCACCGCCAGCGACCCGGCCAATGGCCTCGTCGCCGCCGTGCAGTGCGCCCCGGCTGGCGAGATCGACCGCGCTGCCTACTTCCGCTACGACGGCATGGCGGCGCTCGAGGCAGCGTTCGCCGCGGTGATGGCCGACGCCGGGGCTGTCACCCAGGGGACCGACTGCTCGGTCGGGCCGGCCATGGTGGAGTACACGGTCGGTGACCGGTCGGCTGGCCGGCTGGCCTGCTACCTGGCCGACGGCACCGCCGTCGCCCTCTGGACCAACACGGAGCTGCTCATGATGGGCATCGGGGCCGAAACCTCGGGCGATTTCGGGAGACTCTTCACGTGGTGGCAGGACGCCGGCCCACTGTCCTGATCCCAGAGGCTGGTGAGGCGCGGCTCAGACCGCGGCGGGCTCGCCCAACAGGGAAGATGCCCTGAGCAGAGCTTCCTCCGCGCCACGGACAAGCCCGCGGACGATGTCGGCGGCGGCCTCGATCGAGCCGATGGCGCCCGCGCCCTGGCCCGCTGCCGGTAACGCCTCCGCTGACCACCCATCGAGCGCGGACCCGGGCGCCTGCCCGGCACGACCCGCGCCAGGCGCCGCGACCGCCGACGTGTCGAGGCTGACCCACCCGTCGGGCGACGCATCCACCAGGCGCTGCTTCCAGTCGTCGCCGATCGAAGCCTCCACGCTGGCCAGGAAGCGCGATCCGATGTTGGCGCCCGAGGCACCCAGGAGCAGCACCGCCGCCAGGCCCCGCCCGTCGGTGATGCCACCTGCAGCCACCACCGGCAGCGGCGCCAGTGCATCGACGACCTGCGGCACGAGCACCGAGCCGCCGATGCGGCCGCCGAAACCCCCCACCCCGCCGGCCTCGGCACCCTGGGCGATGACGATGTCCACGCCCTCATCGGCGGCCACGCGCGCCTGCTCGACCGTCTGGACCTGCGCGATGACGAGCGCACCGGCGTCGTGGACACGCGAGGCAAGGTCGCCCGGCAGGCCCTGCGAGATCGAGATGGCCCGTGGCCCGGCCGCCAGCGCGCAGTCCAGGCACTCGGGATGGAGCTGCAGCCACGGTCGCGTGAAGTTCACGATGAAGGGTCGCGAGGTCATGGCACGAACAGCCTGCAGCTCGGCTCGCAGGTCATCGGGTGCTCGCTTGGCAGCGCCGATCGAGCCGATGGCCCCGGCATTCGAGACCGCCGCGGCCAGGGCGGCGCCACTGCCGAAGGTCCCCATCCCGGCCTGGATGATGGGGTGCTCGATGCCCAGCAGTGCGAGGAGCGGCGTGCGCAGCATGTCCACCTCGGAGGGGATGAAGGCACGCGCATCGTGACAGCCCAGAGTGCGCTTGACCATCCCCAACCCTGGAGCGAACACGGCTCGCCGAGGCACAAGGGCCGGCGCGGACGTAGCATCGGAGGCGCCATGCCGACGTGCACGGAGACAGGGGGTTGAGCATGCCTGACAGCACCACGCTCGAGGCGACGGCGCGCTGGACGGCTGCGGTCCGGGCGCTGGAGACCGCCAGGCCGGACCGCCTCTTCGAGGATCCCTGGGCCGCCGAGCTTGCCGGGCCGGAGGGTCGCGCCTGGATCGAAGCCAGGACTCCGGAGAGTGTCCTGCCCATCGTCCTGCGCACCCGCTACTTCGATGACTGGCTGCAGGGCGTCGTGGCGGGTGCCGCCATCCGGCAGATCGTGATCCTGGGCGCCGGCCTCGACACCCGTTCGCTCCGCCTGCCCTGGCTCGCCGATGCGACCGTCTTCGAGCTCGACCGCGAGCCCGTCCTGGCGCACAAGGAGGACGTGCTCGTGCGAGCCGCCGCCGTCCCGCACGGTCTGCGACGGACCGTCGTCGCGGATCTGGCCACGGATTGGCCTGCGATGCTCGGCGAGGCAGGCTTCGACAGGCAGCGCCCCACCGCCTGGCTCCTCGAAGGGCTGCTCTTCTACCTGACCGGCGAGCAGGTGGAGCGCGTGCTGGGGCAGGTCACGGAGCTCGCTGCCCCTGGCAGCCACTTGGGCTTCGACATCGTCAACGCGGCTGTCCTGACCTCGCCGTACACGCGCCCCTGGGTGGAGATGCAGGCTGCGTCCGGGGCGCCCTGGCTGGGGACGATGGAGGACCCCGTCACCTTCCTGGCCGGGCTCGGCTGGCGCGCTGCGCTGAGCCAGGCCGGCCAGCCGGATGCGAACCATGGGCGCTGGAGCCTGCCGGTGGTCCCGACCACCCTGCCCGACTTCCCGCACAGCTGGTACGTGACCGCCACCCGGATCACGACGACCGACGCCGTACCGGCTGCCTGAGCTCCTGACGTGCCGCTCGGCAGGGAGGACCTGATCGCGCAAGCCTGTGGCATCGTTCTGGCCGGCGGTCGCTCGCACCGTTTCGGGCGCGACAAGCTCAGCGAGCCACTGGGCGGTCGAGCGCTGGTCAGGCACGCCATCGAGGCGCTCACCGACGTCTGCGACGAGGTCCTCGTCGCGGTGGCCCCGCTGGATGACTCAGGGGTGCCCCTGCCACCGCACGTCCGCGTCGTGCGTGATGCCGAGGCCCACGGCGGCCCGCTCATGGGCCTGCTCACAGCAGCACGGGCGACGAGCCGCGAGCTTCTGCTGGTGGTGGCCGGCGATATGCCCTTCATGGTGCCCGACGTGCTCCGCATGCAGCTCCAGGCGTTGGCAGGTGGGCACGAGGCGGCCGTGTTGGGCCGGGCGGACCAGGACGCGCTCCAGCCCCTCCCCCTCGCCCTGCGGCGCGCTGCCCTCCTGCGCGCCGCCGAACAGCCTGCATACGAGGAACAGCCCTCGCGGCGCTCCCTGCGCGCACTGCTCGAAGGGCTGGACGCAGTCGTCATCCCCGAGGCGGAGTGGAGGCTCCGGGACCCCGAGGGCCTGACGACCAGGGACGTCGACCGTCCGGAGGACCTGCCCGCGCCAGGCTCCTGACGAGTCGAACCCGACGCTCAGTGCGCCTCTGACTCCCGGAGCGGTAGCCACAGCACGGCAAGGGTGAAGAGGAGCGCCCCGAAAGCAAGGACGCCGGCCACCACCGTGTACTCCACGATCGTCGGCACGTACCAGTAGGACATCGCGAAGCTGCTGGCTGCAGGGCCCTGGTCGACGCCGATGGAGACACCGGGCGGGAGGCCGACGGGCGGGTACGAAAGCCCGTTCAGGATGAGGTTCATGCGGTGCACGAAGATGCCCACGATGGCCAGCCCGGACGCCAGGGCGACCCAGCGCGGCTGGATGCGCGTCCGGCGAACGGCGAGGATGACGAACGGCACCAGCAGACCCAGCCCGATCTCCACCCAGAAGAGGGGCGCGTAGGGTCCCACAGCATGCGTTCGATGGCACTCGACTCCCCTGTCCCACCGGGATAGCTGGCGGTCAGGTACTCGGCCAGGACGAGGAATGCCTCTACCGCGATGAAGACGCCCAGCAGGCCACCCAGGAAGGCCACCAGGTCGTCGCGGAAGTCGACCTTCCCGACGCGCCGCACGACGAGTGCCAGCAGGATGACCAGAGCGAGGCCGGAGACCAGCGCGGAGGCGATGAACATCGGCGCCATGATCGACGAGTACCAGAACCCCCGGCTGATCTGGAGCCCGAAGATCCAGGCCGTGATGGAGTGCAGCAAGATGGCGGCCGGCAGAGCCACCCAGGCCAGCGCGGACTTGGCTCGCTCGTCGCGAGCCAGCTGGCGTTCGGAGAGTCCCGTCCCGAGTGCGGCCGGACTCCCCCGACGGGCCAGGTCCGCCCGCGTGTAGAGCCACACGTAGACGCGCCGAGAGCAGCGTGTAGACGATGACGATGGTGATGTCCCAGACCATCGGTGAGGTCAGGTTCGCGTAGAGCAGGATGTTGATGACACGCTCGGGGCGTCCCAGGTCCGGCAGGATGAAGACGCCCGCCAGGAGCACTGCCACGGTGGCCTCCAGCACGGCCAGGCGGGTGATGGGCTTGAACATGCTGGCCCCGAAGAGTCGCCCAGCGGAGGCCACGATGAGCCCGCCGGCCGAGAGGCCGATGAAGAACATGAAGAAGAGGATGTACTGGCCCCACATCACCGTGTTGCGCATGCCGGTGACGACGAGGCCGTTGGCGAACTGCCAGAGGAAGGCGGCCACGCCAGCGCCCATGACGATCGCGAGCGTCAGCAGCCAGGCCACCAGCCAGGGATTGCGGCGCATCCACGAGATGAGGCGACCGGAGCGGCTGGTGGCGGCCAGGTCGCCCGGCATGGGCCGCTCCGCCAGCGCGCTCACAACCCGGCCCTCCGGCGCGGTGGCAGGTAGCGCACCGCCGGCTCGGTCGCCAGCTCCTCCAGGAGCTGGTAGCCCTCCCGGTGGCTGATGAGCGTCACCAGGCGACCCTCCGCATCGTTGAGATCACCGAAGACTCGGGCACCGGTGGGGCAGGACCAGACGCAGGAGGGCACCTGGTCCTCTGCCAGCCGGTGGACGCACATCGTGCACTTCTCGACGGTGCCGAGCGGCCGCGCCGTCACCATGCCCGTCTCGTGCGGGGTGGGCCGCGCCGGCTCACCCCAGTTGAAGGTGCGAACGCCGTAGGGACAGGCGATCATGCAGTAGCGGCAGCCGATGCAGCGGTCGTAGTCCTGCATGACGAGACCGTCCTCGCGGTGGTAGGTCGCCTGCACGGGGCAGACCTTCACGCAGGGGGCGTTCTCGCAGTGCTGACAGGCCAGCGGCATCCAGTGCATCTCCAGGGTGCCCAGCTCCTCGCTCGGCTGATCCAGCGAGTCGCCCTCGGTGAGGATGCGGTTCCACCAGGCGCCCAGGGGCACGTCGTTCTCCGACTTGCAGATGACCGCGCAGGACCAGCAGCCGATGCAGCGCTCCTGGTCCACGGCCATGCCCCAGTGGGGCTCCGTCGTGCGGGGTGCGATCTCGCCGTACTCGCGTGAGGCAGGCGAGAGCGCCTCGACCGGGGAGACCTTGTCAGTCATCGTCCGCCTCATCGGCCTTGCTCACCTGGCAGCGGCAGTCCTTCCAGCCGGTGCTCGGAGCCCACATGTTGCCCACGTAGTGCACCTCGTGGATGGGGTTCACCGCGGATGAGGTCAGCTCGTTGACGCCCTTGCCGGCCGCGAACTGGCGTGGCCACCAGCCCTCGTAGAGGGTCACGCTGCCCGGGCGCTGCGCCTCGCTCACGCGGGCCCAGGCCCGCAGGGAGCCGCGCGTGTTGGCTGAGGTCGATGAGGTCGCCCGTCGCGATGCCGCGCGCATCCGCGTCGGCGGCGATGGATGAAGACCTCGGGCTTCTCGCCGTGGATCTCGCCCAGCCAGGCGTTGTTCGCGTACGAGGAGTGGATGCGCCACTTGGAGTGCGGTGAGAGCAGCGCCAGCGGGTACTCGGCCGGGTCGTGCACGCTATCGTCGAAGGGGGGCGCCAGGTCGGCACCGTCTCGCCCAGCTCGATGAAGCGGTCCTCGTCCTTGTAGAACTCGATGCGTCGGGTGGGGATGAACTCGGCCGTCTTCTCCAGTGCGGCCGGCATGGAGAGCGGCGGGAACGGCAGGCGCTGGCTGATCTGCTCGACGAACGCGACATCGGGATCGGGCACCGGCAGACGCACGGGGCCGGCACGCAGGTCCGCCAGCGTGATGCCCTCGGTCGGTCCACCGGGCCCGCTCCCGGCGGTGAGGATCATCTCGATGACAGCGTCCTCATCCACCTCGAACCACTGGGCCGCCAGGTCGGGTGCCACCCGGCGCATGATCTCGCGCCACATCCAGAGCTCCGAGCGCGACTCGCCGACCGGATCGATGGCCGCCTGCTGGAGCTGCAGGTAGGGGTGCAGCGGGGTGGCCGTCAGGTCCGTCTTCTCGTACCAGGTGGTGGCCGGCAGGACCACGTCCGCCCAGCGCACGGTCTCCGTCATCTGGTGGTCCACGACCACGATGAGGTCGAGGCCCGCCAGTGTCTGGTGCAGGCGATTGACGTCCATGGACTGGACGAACATGTTGGCGAAGGTGCACACGAGCCCGTGCCAGCCCTGCGCCGGATAGGGCACGTCGGGGTGCATCGTCTCCGTGCGTCCGCGCACGAAGTAGATGGTCGGGCAGACCTTGGCCTTCTGGCCGCCCGGGCTCCACCAGGGTGAGGTGTCCACGCGAACCTTGTACTGGCCGACGTAGACGGAGAAGCCGCCCCCGGAGCGGCCGATGTTGCCCGTCAGAGCTGCCAGGAGGGCGAAGGCGCGGCCGGTCAGGTCACCGTGGTACCAGTGGTTGGCACCGCCGCCCATGAGGATGGCGGCCGGCCGCGTCGTGGCAAAGGCGCGCGCGACCGTGACGATATCGTCAGCCGCCACGCCGGTGACCTCCTCGGCCCGCTCTGGCGTCCAGGACTCCAGCTCCTGGCGCACGAGCGCGAACCCGGGTGTCGCCTGCACCACGCTGCCATCGACGAGGGTCAGCGAGAACGTGCCCTCAAGGGCTGGCTCCACATCGTCGTCGAAGCCGAGACGCTCCGTGCCTGCCACGACCGGCGAGCCGCCCCGGACATCCCAGGCCACGAAGGAGGCCTCCGGCGCAGCGGGGTCCACGTCCCGCCCGCGGAGCCGCTTGCCCGTGTCCGTCCGAACCAGCAGCGGCGCATCGGTGAAGGTGCGCATGAAGGCGGCATCCATCAACCCCTCCACGATCACCTGGCGGCAGAGCGCCAGGCCCAGCGCGGCATCCGTGCCCGGTCGGATGCGCAGGTGGGCATCCGCCTTCGAGGCCGTGGGCGAGAACGTGGGGTCCACCACCACGAGGCGAGCACCCTGCTCGATGGCGTCGAAGATGAAGTGCACGTCCGGGATGCGCGTCTCGAGCGGGTTGCTGCCGATGAGCAGCAGGTAGCGGCTGTTGGCCCAGTCCTTGGCCTCGTGCTCGGCGTTCTGCACGCCGAAGGTGATGGGCATGCCCATGGGCAGGTCGCCGTTGAAGTCGAAGCTCGTGCCGTGGGTCATGCCCAGGAGGGCGCAGGCCCGGTAGTTGGCACCCTTCTGGATGTAGCCAGATCCGGGGACCTGCCCGAAGACATGGATGGAATCCATGCCCCACTGCTCGCCGATGGAGCGCAGGCCATCGGCGACACGGCCGAGGGCTTCCTCCCAGGTGGCCTCGCGGAACGTGCCCGAGCCGCGTTCCCCATCGCGGATGAGCGGGTGCAGGATGCGGTCGGCGCCGTAGATCTGGTTGACGTAGCTGAGGCCCTTCATGCAGCCACGCGGCGAGTAGACGCTGTCGGGGTAGTCGGCCGCCTGCTGGACCTTGACGACCACGCCATCACGCACGAAGGCCAGCTGGCCGCAGCTGCCGGTGCAGTTGGGCGAGCAGGTCGTGCGCACGACGCGATCGACCGGCAGGCTGGGGTCGACCTCGAAGTCTCGCGCTGCCCGTGCGCTCCCACCGCCGACGATGGGCAGGCCACCGGCGATGACGGCCCCCGCGGCAGCGGCCGATCCCTTCAGGAAGGTCCGGCGGGAGACCGGCATCTACCGCCTCTTCGTTCGGGACAGGTGCCGGGTCGACGGGCAGGCGGCGTCCAGCATCGTGTGACCGGCTGACCCGCAGGCAGCGCACCGCGTATCGCTGCGGCCTGCAGGAGCCGGACGGGCCTGGACAGCGACCCCACGGACGACCCGCGCCTGGGTCGCCGAGACCTGGGCCAGGACGGACAGGATGGGCGCGGCGGTGGCCAGGGACAATAGGCGGCGGCGCGAGAGCATCGGCAGCGACGAGCCTCCTCGGGGCCAGGGCAGGATCGCGTGGTCGAATCGCCATGGTCGCGTTGGCCTATCGTTCGGCGACAGGGCCGAACGGTCCGCTTCCGACGGCACTTGGACCTGCCCGATGGTGGGCCTCATGCCGGGCGGCTGCTCAGGCGATGTGCCGCCCCGTTCCGGACGGCTGGTCACGGATGCTGTCGAGGGAGGGAACGCGATGGACCTGGAACGTTGCTTCGAGATCGTCTCGGAAGCTGCCTCGGCCGGCACCTCGCGGCCGGTCGAGCCGCTGTCCGAGGCGGAGGTTACGGCTGTGCTCGACCTCGCACGCGCAGCCGCGCACGGGGTCGAGCGCAAGGCAGCGCCGGTGGTCTGCTACGCGATCGGACGGGCGCTGGCAGAAGCCGGCGCTGATGACCGCCTGGCCCTGCTGGCGGATCTGGTCAAGCGCCTCGAGGCCGAGACCGACGAAGCCGTGACACCCGACTGAGCCCGCCCGGTCGAGCTGGGCTGCCGAGACGGGAGCGCGGGACCGACCCTTCAGTCGGTGGGCACGAGCAGGCGGCGCTGGGCGTGCTCGATGACCTCCACCCCCACGCCATAGGCCTCGTGGACGTTGGCCGGCGTCAGGACCGCCAGCGGGTCACCCGAGGCGATGACGCTGCTGGCGTGGTCCCGCTGGGCGGCCGTCGCCGGGTCGATGCCTTCCGGCACGGACAGCCGGCGCAGCAGGACAGCGCCGTCGGCGTGGGCGAGCGCCTGGTTGGGATCGTGGATGGTCATCAGCACGGTCAGGCCCCGGATGCCCGCGAGGCCACGGATCGCCTCGAGCACGAGGACCTGGTTGTGCAGGTCCAGGTAGGTGGTCGGTTCGTCCAGGAGCAGCACCTGCGGCTCCTGGGCGAGGGCTCGCGCGATCATGACCAGCTGGCGCTCACCGCCCGAGAGGCGGGTGATGGGCTTGTGCTCCAGGTGCCGGATGCCGAAGCGGTCCAGCGCCTCTCGACAGATGCGCACATCGGCCGCGCCAGGCGAGGCGAAGGTGGAGACATAGGGCAGGCGACCCGTGAGCAGGATGTCCAGCACGGAGAACGGGAAGGTCGTGCGCTGCGCCTGGGCGACGCTGGCCATCATGGCGCGAGACGTCGAGCTGACTCATGGCGCGGACGTCGCGCCCTCCCAGCCGGACGGTGCCGGCCGTCGGAGCCAGCAGCCTGCCGATGATGCGCAGCAGGGTCGTCTTGCCGCAGCCATTCGGGCCAAGCAGGGCCACCACCTCGCCACGGTGCACGGGGAAGGAGACATCCAGCAGGACCGGTGCCTCACCGTAGCCCGCTGAGACGTGCTCCACGTCCAGGACGACCGCGGCATCGCTCGGGGTGGCTGGCCCGGAGGACGGCGCCACCGGGCCAGCGGGCATCGCCGACGACAGCGCGCTCATTCCCAGCCGCTCGCCTTCGTCGCGCGAAGCAGCAACCAGAAGAAGGGCGCCCCGATGAGCGTCGTGATGATCGAGAGCGGGATCTCGTAGCCGAAGGCCGCCCGCGCGATGTCATCCACGAGCACGAGGTAGGTGGCGCCGAGCGCCGCCGAGAGCGGCAGGAGCGTGCGGTGGTCGGGCCCGGCGATCATGCGCACCATGTGCGGGATGATCAGGCCTACGAGCGCCACGATGCCCGCGATGGCCACCGCCACGGCCGAGACGAGCGCGGCACAGACGATGAAGATGGCCTTGTAGCGCTCCACGTCCATGCCCGCCGAGCGTGCCTCGTCATCGCCCAGGGCCAGCACGTTGAGGCGCCAGCGCAGCGCGATCATGACCGCCGTTCCGGCCACGATGAGGAACCAGGCACTGCCCAGGGCGGACCACGTCACGGCGTTGAAGCTGCCCATGATCCAGCGCACGATCGACTGCAGGGAGCGTTCGTGGGCGCTCATCTGGACGATGGACAGGAGCGCCGTGAAGATGGCCGAGGTGATGACGCCCGAAAGGATCAGCGAGACGACGGGCACCTTGCCGCCGCTCCGCGCCATCGTGTAGGCGATGCCCATGGCCAGCAGGCCGAAGACGAAGGCCGACAGCTGCACGGGCAGCCAGGTCGCCGCGGCGATGGCCAGCGCCGCGCCGAAGGCGGCGCCGGAGGAGAGCCCCAGGATGTAGGGATCCACGAGCGGGTTGCGCAGGACGCCCTGCAGCGCCGCCCCGGAGACCGAGACGGCCATCCCGACGAGCATGGCCGAGAGGACGCGGGGCAGCCGGATGTCGAAGAGCACGGTGTAGACGGCATCGTCGTAGGCCCGACTGCCCACGAGTCGCGACCAGATGACCCCCGGGATGTCCCCCACGGCCAGCCCGAAGGTGCCCAGCAGCATCGAGAAGAGGAAGGCCGCGATCGGCGAGAGCAGGACGGCGCCGATGGCGATGGTCCGCCACGAGCCGGGCAGGCCTCGCTCGGCCAGCAGCGTCGTGGACAGGTGGCGGACCGTCATCTGGAGCCCCGGCTCAACCGGCCGGCTGGTAGTCGGGGTAGGTGACGCCGTACATCTGCCGGAAGAAGGCGTCGTACTCGGCGCTCAGGTCCACCTCGGCGAAGGCCTCGGGGTTGATGTCCTTGGCGATCTTCAGCGTGGCGATCGGCTGGCGGCCGGTCATGAAGTCGTAGAGGAAGGGGTCATCGAGCTCGAAGACGTTGCCCTCCTTGACGGCAGTCAGGCCGCTCCACGGCGCGAAGTCGACGCCGGCGACCTGCGCCCCGTCGAGGACGTCCTGTGGGTCGATCTCCGGGTTGAACCACATGTAGATGACCTCGGGGTCGAGCGCCGCGATGGTCTCCATGGAGAGTACGGGGTGCTCCTGGCGGCTGGCCTCGTCATCCCAGGCATCCAGGACGTTGACGCCGCCTGCGGCTTCGATGAGCTGGTTGGCGGTCGACATCGTCCCGGCCGTGCCGAAGACATCACCCCACATCCAGTAGACGCTCGGGCGCTCCTCCTCCGGGATGGTCGAGGAGATGGCCGTGATGTCCGCCATCGCGGCCGCGATCTGGGCGTTGACCGCATCGCCGCGGGCGGGGTCGCCCAGGATGGCCGCCATGTCCGCGGTCAGCTTGGTGAGGTCGTCGAACGAGTCCAGGAAGACGCCGTAGACCGGCACGCCCAGGCTGTCCTCGATGGCCGCCGTGTCTTTGTCGTCGATGTCCGCCGACCAGAGCACCACGAGGTCGGGATCGGCGGCGGCGAGCGACTCGAGGTCGACCGCCCCGTCGGTCGTGGCGACGTGCGGCGTCGTCGCGTAGTCCGCATCGACCGCGGTGAAGAAGGCCTCCTTGGCCTCCGCCTGCCAGATATCGCCGATGCCGACGATGTGGTCCGCGCCGCCCACGGCGTAGAACGTGTTCATGGCGTTCTCGACGAGGAAGACCACGCGCGACGTGCCGACCGGCACCTCCATGGTCCTGCCACGGAAGTCGGTCAGGCTGATCGTCTCGCCGGCGGGCTCGTCCTGGGCGGCACCCACGCCCGGCAGCGCTGCCACGAGGGCCATCGCCAGGGCGGCGCTGGCACGGCGTCGTCCGGCCCGTGGCTGGGTACTCAGGTCTGACATGCGGTCTCGCTCCTTCCGGGAACCCGACGCCAGGGCGACGTCCGCCCGTGGGCGCGGCTCCAGGTACAACAGTAGTGAGGCTGGTCGCTTGATGCAACGCGTGGCATTACGTCGGCCAGCGGACCGGCCGGAAGCCGCGCTCGGCACCGGTCGGCATCAACCGATGTCGATGGTCTGCGGTGCCCCGTGGGTCCGCTCCGCGACCGTGAACCGGCCGGCATGCTCGCGGTGTGGGTCGCGCACGACGATGCCGAAGGTCTCCATGAGACGGTCCGGCGTGAGGACCTCGCGGCCGGGCCCCAGGGCCACCACCCGCCGGGCCAGCAGCAGGACCTGGTCGTACTCGATGGCCTCGCCGATGTCGTGGGTGGCGGTGACCAGTGCCGCGCCGCGTCGCAGCTCGGCCGCGAAGGCGTCCAGGTAGCGCTCCCGACCCCCGGCGTCCAGGCCGGAGTTGGGCTCGTCGAGGAGGATGAGGTCGGCACGCCGCGCCAGCACCTGGGCCAGGTAGACACGCTGACGCTGGCCGCCAGAGAGGGAGCGCAACGGCGCCCCAGCCAGCGCGGTCACATCCATCGTCGTCATCGCCCAGGCCACCAGGTCGTGGTCCTCGCTCGTGGCGCGCCCCAGCAGCCCCTGGCTGGGGAAGCGGGCCATGCGCACGACGTCGATGGCTCGCAGGGGCAGGACGAAGCCGGAGGCGTGGAACTGCGCCAGGTATCCCACGCGCGTGGGGCTGCGTCCGGGCTCCGCCTCCAGCACCCGCAGGTCGCCCGCAAGGCGCGGCTGCAGTCCCACGAGCGTCTTGAGCAGCGTGGACTTGCCCGAGCCGTTGGTACCCACCAGGGCCACGGATGCGCCGGGCCGGACCTGCAGGTCGATGCCCTCCACGACGGGGTCGCCGCGATAGCCCACGCTGAGCCCGTGCGCGCTGACCACGTCGCCGGGCGCGCTGAGCGATGCGGCACGATCGGTTCGGGCGCGGCTCACTCGTGCACCTCGCGCATCGATACGGGTGCCCCGGGTCGCGTCGCCGGTCCGCTGCGTGATTCGCGCCAGGTGGCGAACAGGAACACCGCGAAGAAGATGACCACGGCCACGAGCACCATGGAGGCACCCGCGGCCAGGTCGAACCAGTAGCTGATGAGCAGGCCGGCATAGGAGCTGACCGCGCCCACCACGGCTCCGATGACCATCATCGTGCCGATGCGGTGCGCCAGGAGGGCACCCGCTGCGGCCGGAGCCAGGAGCATCCCGAAGACGAGCAGCGTCCCCACCACCTGGAAGCTGACGACCACGGTGAGCGCGATGAGCACGAGCATGATGGCGTGGTACCGGCGCGACGGGAAGCCGGCCACGTCGGCCTGCTCCGGGTCGAAGGCAAGCAGCTGGAAGGGTCGGGCGCAGACCACGGCCACGATGGCCACGGCCACGGCGGCCAGCGCCTGCACCGCCACGGACTCCCAGCTGGTGCCCAGGATCTGGCCGAAGAGGATGGCCACCAGGTCGCCGGCGAAGGCGCTCGAGCGGGAGACGATGACGACACCCAGGGCCAGCATGCCCACGAAGAGCAGGCCGATGGCCGTGTCCGAGGAGAGGCGGGAGCGATGCGTGATGACGGCCACCCCGCCGATCATGGCCAGCGCTCCCACGACCGCGCCGAGGATGGCCGGGGCGCCGATGAGGATGGCCCCGGCGATGCCAGGCAGGACACCGTGCGCCAGGGCGTCACCGATGAAGGCCAGGCCGCGCAGCACCACGAAGGTGCCCACGATGGCGCAGGAGGCGGAGACGAGCACCCCGGCGAGGAGCGCACGGAGCATGAACTCGTTGTCGATGAAGGGGTCGATGAGCGGGCCCACGCGTCCTCCCGCTGCTCAGCGGCTGCCGGCGGGCACGCCCGCGAGGTCGAAGCCGTCGCCCGCCACGGCTCGCATCACGCCAGGGCTTCCGCGATGGCCTGCGCCAGGCTGCGGACGAACGTGACGTAGGATCCGTCCTCCGGCAGCTGCTCCGTGGCCAGCTTGACGACGCGGGCACCCGTCTCGGCGGCGATGGCCTCGGCAACGCTGGCCGGCGTGCCCAGCTCGGCGAAGATGACCGGGACGCCCAGGGCGCGGACCTGCTGGGTCAGCTCGGCCATGGCCCGCGCCGTCGTCTCGCCCTGCGATGAGAGTCCGGGGATGATGGCACCGGCCAGCGTGAAGCCGTAGCGTTGGGCGAAGTAGCCCATCGACTCGTGGCCGGTGACGAAGACGCGCGACTCCGCAGGCACCACCGCAAGGATGGAGCGAACCTCCTCATCGAGGGCGGTCAGGCGGGCGACCAGGTCGGCCTGGCGATCGCCGACGTCGACGCCGAGCGCGCCGATGGCCGACCCCAGCGCCTGCACCACGCTGCTCATGGCGACGGGGTCCACCCAGAAGTGGGGGTCCAGCAAGCCATGCTCGTGGTCATCGCCGCCGGCGGCAGCCGCGGCATCATCGACCTGGGGCTCGTCCCCCAGGCCCAGGACATCGATGTGGTCCGTGGCCCGGAACACCGGGACGCCAGCGGCCTCGATCTCAGCCAGTGCGTCCTCGAGTCCGGCCTCAAGACCCAGGCCGTTGACGACCACCAGGTCCGCCCCGTGGACCGCCTCCAGGTCGCGGGCCGAAGGCGCCCATTCGTGAGGATCGACACCGTTGGGCATCAGCACGCTGACCGCGGCACGGTCGCCCACGAGGTCCGCGACGACCGCGCCCAGGACCGGCGTGCTCACGACGATGCCCAGGGTCTCACCGGGCGGCGGGGCCGACTGGGCGGCGACGGGGCCTGGCGAGCCGAAGCCCAGGGCCAAACCCGCGATGAGCAGGGCGGCGACCGCCGCGCTCGCGGTCCGGTGTGGCCGAAGCCTGGGAACTGACACGGGACGAACCTCCATCAGGTGCGGGCGCTGACGTCAGGGGAGTCGCGGCGGCATTCGGGGCAGCGGCCGTAGAGCTCGAGCCGATGGGATTGGATCTGCCAGCCGGTGCGGCGCGCGATCGTCCGCAGCGTGGGGGCCAGGCCCACGTCATCCACCCCCGTGACACGCCCGCACACGGAGCAGACGACGTGGTGGTGGTGACCCCTCGGCTCGCAGGGCACGTAGGCATGCTCGCCGGAGGGCAGGTCCAGGCGCTCCAGGGCCCCCAGCTCCGTGAACAGCTCCAGGGCACGGAAGATCGTGGCGCGACCGACTCGCAGCCGGCGTGCTCGGGCGTCGGCGATGAGGTCGGCCGCAGCGAAGTGGCCACTGCGCGCGGCGATGAGTCCCGCCACCGTGCGGCGTGGCGCGGTGAGTCGGTGCCCGGCGCGGTCGAGGGCCACCACGAACGGCGTGATGTCCTCGCCCGGCAGCCCCGTGAACGGTTCGACTGAGACCATGTCTCAGGCAGGATACCACAGGCTGATACCGAGTCTCAAGAAGGTCCTACGGCACCCACGGCCCGACCTCGTGTCGTCGGCGAGGCGGGACTGGGGTGGACAGCGGGGCACGCACTGCCCCCGCACCAGCCGTCGCTAGCCGATCTCGGGGAACTCGTAGGAGATCTGCTTCTGGACCGCCGCGATCTGGGCGAATGCGCCGCGGAGCAGCTCACGCTGGGTCGCGCCGAGCCGGGCCAGGGACACGCTCGAGCTCGGCGGCAGCCCAGCCCGCACCGCGGAGGCCTGGGTTTGCAGGCGCAGTCGCACCAGGAGGTCATAGACCGTCGCGAGCTCATCGCGGTTGGCGGACGGCAGGAGGTTGGCGGCAGCCAGGGCGTCGATGCGCTCGAGGGTATGCGTCTGCGAGATGCCATGGCGCACGGCGTAGACGCGAGCGAACGTCACGATGGGCATGAGCGCGTCCTTGAGGTCGATCTCGCCGGCATGCTCGGGCCCACCCAGGAAGATGTTGCCCGGCAGGCGCGTCGGAGGGCGGAATGTCAGGGCGTTGCGGGTGAGCTGGTATAGGACGGCCGGCTCCTGCGGCACGCTGCCCTGGATGTGCTTGCGCAGGGCGTGCGCGAGGTCGGCATCGCCGCAGACCGGGCGCTGATCGAGAAGGACGCTCAGGTCAGCGATGTCCTGCGGCTCGGCGCGGACGAGCCACGTGTCGACCAGCGAACGCCACGCCGGGAGGGATCGGCACCAGCGCGGGTCGCTGGCCATGACCTTGCCGCGGCAGTATGGGTAGCCGGCCTGGGCCAGGCCGTCGCTGACGCGCGTCCCGAGACGAAGGAAGTAGTCCGCCACGGCGTCGGCGTCGGCCGAGTCAGGCAGAGCGAAGACGATGCCGTTGTCCTGGTCCGCGGCGAGCGTCACCTCATCACGCCCCTGGCTGCCCATGGCGATGAAGGCGAAGGGCGCGTCGGCGGGAGGTGGGCCCAGCTCCTCGAGGGCGAGCTGCACGAGGCGTTCGGTCGTGGCGTCCGCGACCGAAGACAGCATGTCCGTGATGTGCCTCGGCCGCGTGCTGCTGTCCATGAGGCTCATGGCCAGCGGGACCGTGCGTGCGCGGCAGCTCGCCACGTCGTCGGGCGAGGTCGCCCGAGCGATCTCGCGCCGCAGGACGATCGGACCGTAGCGTGGGAACTGGATGAGGTCCTTGTGGTCGATGACGCTGGCGACAGCGCCGCTGGCGTCCTCGACGGCCAGGTGGCGGACCCCGTGTTCCTCCATGCGCATCAGGGCCTCGTAGACCAGTGCCGTCCCGGGGATGCGCAGGAGCGGCGCGCTCATGACCAGGTGGATGGGGTCGTCCGGGGACCTGTCTTGCGCCATGGCACGGGCGCGAAGATCGTGATCGGTCACGATGCCCACGATGGTCCCCTGCTCGCTGGCGACAAGCGCGGCCGTGGCCTGCCGTTCGGTCATCTGCCGGGCGACCCGCCGGATGCTGGCATCCAGGCTGGCCACGACCATCTCCTGGCCCAGGGTCGCGACGGGCTCATGGAGGAACAGCAGGGAGGCCTGCAGCCGCTCGATGATCGCATCCCGGCTCGCCGCCTCCTGGCGTGCCTCGGTGACATCGACGAGAAGCCCGTCCACGTACTGCGGCCTGCCCTGCTCGTCTCGGACGACGGCTGCCGAGAGTGCCACCTGGCGCGGGCCGTCGGGCCCTTCCAGGGGCACGATCACGTCGCGCACCTCGCCAGCGCTGGTGAGTCGCTCGAGGAGGCGCTCGAAGTCGGCGGGGTCGCTGAAGAGGTCGGCCAGGGCTGGCTGCTCGGCCCCTGGCGCACCGCGACCTCCGAGCATGGCCCGGGCCGCCGGGTTGAGCTCGAGGAAGACCGCGCGCCGCGAGGCCAGGGCTCGGAAGACCCCAGCGGGTGCGCCCGGAGCAAGGCCCTGCTCCGCGGTCGCTGCCCGCGTGCGGGCCAGATCGCGCGCCAGCAGGATCGTACCGGGCTGCCCGTCGAAGATGATCGGGTCGAGCGCCAGGAGGCAGTCGATGAAGTCGCCATCGCGGCGCATGAGGCACCCCTCGCGGGCCTCACCAGGTGCGGGCGCATCCACCGGGCTGTGGTCGAGGAGATCCCAGATCGCGTCGTTGGCCGCCTGGCGTGGCAGGAGATCCATCAGCTCCAGGAACGCCAGCTGCTGGGACGTGTAGCCGACCATCGAGAGGAACGTGGGATTGGCGTAGCGGCAGCGTCCATCCAGGACGAGCAGGGTGCCCTCCGTGGTCGCTTCGACCAGCGCGTGATAGCGGGCCGTGGATCGCCGCAGGTCGTCGACGACCTGCTGACGACCGCGCTCGATGCGCAGGCTCTGCTGGAGCACGTAGAGGAGCAGCCCGGCGATGGCTGCCGAGATGAGCAACGCGGTCAGGATGAGGCTCTGCTCGATGCGGCCGATCTCGGCCCGCACATCGTCCGTGTAGAGACCCGTGCCGATGATCCAGCCCCAGGGGGCGAAGCCGCGGACGTACGACTCCTTGGGCTCCAGTCGTTGCGCGTCGTCCTGCCATTGCCAGACGTAGTCGACGTAGCCCTGCCCTTCGCGCTCCACGAGCGAGGCGAACTCCACGAAGATGGGCACGCCGCGAGGGTCCAGGAAGCCATCGAGCAGCTGGCCGTCCAGATCGGTCCGGTAGGGATGCATGACCATCCGCGGCTCGCCGTCCTGGATCCAGAAGTAGTCCTTGCCCTGCGGGCCATAGCGCAGCTGCTCGATGAGCGCGGCCGCCGTGCGCTGTGCCTCCTCGCCGCTCAGCCGTCCGGATCGCTCTTCCCGCTCGTAGGCGGCCAGGATGCTCCAGGCGGAGTTGGTCAACTCACGGATCGTCTCGCGCTTGCGCTCCATGAGGGTGTGCTCGAAGGAGGGCAGGATGAGCCCCCAGAAGGCCGCCATGAAGAGGACCAGGGCCGCCAGGGTCGGCAACACGATGCGCAGTACGAACGGGCGCGGTCGGAAGTGGTGCGCGGTCGCGGGGATGCCGGCGGTCGTGCCTGACGGCGGCGCCGTCGTCCCTGCGGCTGAAGCCGTGGCGCTGGCCAGCGCGTGCCCATCGAACAGGGCGGCGCGGAAGGCCAGCCAGTCTTCGCGGGGCATGTCGATGCCCGGCTGCAGGCCACCGACGCCGTTGCCGCCATGGAAGTCGCTCCCGGCACTGACCAGCAGTCCGTGGCGTCGCGCCACCTGGTGCAGGCGCTCACGGTCCTCGGCGCTGAACTGCTCGTACTCCGCTTCGAGACCGTCGAGGCCCATGCCCGCAAGGCGGGCCACGAGGTCCTCCAGCTGCGCCTGGTCGGACTCGTAGACGAGAGGGTGCGCGAGGAAGGCGCGCCCGCCGGCCTCGTGAAGGAGGGCGATGGCATCCGCAGTGGCCAGGCTCCCGTTGGGAGCTGCGCTGAGTGCGGCGCCGGAAGGTGTGTCCGCGGGCCGGCGGCTGCCGGCCTTGCGCAGCGTCCCAGCGATGCTGCTGACATCCAGGCTGCGTGCCTGGCGGATCGACACGAGAGTGGCGAGCAGGGTCGGGTGGTCCGGATCGAATCCGTAGGCCACGAGGTGCAGCTCGCGGCCGTCGAGCTGGGTGGTCAGCTCGAGGCCCGGCACGGACGCGATGCCGTGCCTCTCCAGCGCCGCCGTGAATCGGGCGGTCCCTTCGACCGTGTCGTGGTCGGTCAGCGCGGCGAGGCGGACCCCATCGGCGGCCAGGCTCGCGGCCAGCGCCTCCGGCGTCTGGACCCCGTCGCTGAAGACCGTGTGGCAGTGGAAGTTGACACGGACCACGGCCACGGTCCCCTCCCCGAGCGGGACCGGCGCGCCGACGTCAGGACCAGGCATCGAGCGCTATGCCGTCGCCGGCACCCTCTTCTGCGTGAGGAGCGAGACGACGATCAGCGTGATGAAGCTCAACGGGATGGAGACGATGCCCGGGTTGGTGAGCGGGAACGGCGCATCGAGCGGATCGAGCCCGTAGAGGGTGAACATGTCTGGCGAGAGGGCGATGAGGGTCAGGGACGAGACGATGCCCACGAAGATGGAGGCCACGATGCCCTTCGCGGTCGTCCGTTTCCAGAACAGCAGCATGACGATGGCCGGCAGGTTGGCCGAGGCCGCCACGGCGAAGGCGAGGCCCACCAGGAACGTCACATTGACGCCCTGGAAGAGGATGCCCAGCACGATGGCGATGCCGCCGACCACGAACGCGGAGACTTTGCCAGCCCGCACCTTCTGGTGGTCGTCCATCTTGAAGCGGAAGAAGCGGTCCATGAGGTCGTGCGCGATGGCGCCGGAGGCGGCCACGATGAGCCCGCTCACCGTGCCCAGGATGGTCGCGAACGCGATGGCCGAGATGACCGCGAAGAGGACCTCCCCGAAGGACTTGGCCAGCAGTGGCGCGGACATGTTGCTGTCGGCCGGGTTGACCACGGCATTGATCATGGCGCCCAGGCCCATGAAGAGCGTCAGGACGTAGAACAGCCCGATGGCGGCGATGGCCACGATCGTGGACTTGCGCGCGGCCGCCGCATTGGGGACCGTGTAGTAGCGGATGAGGATGTGCGGCAGGGCCGCCGTGCCCAGGAAGAGCGCCAGCATGAGCGACAGGAAGTCCAGCCGCTCCAGGGGCGTGCCCTCCACCTTGAACTTGAGCCCCGGACGCATCGATCTTCTCGCCCGACACATCGCCCCAGTAGTAGACGGTCACCTTCTCACCGGAGTCGGCCGTCACGAGGGCCGACTTCCAGAGCCGCACGATGGAATCGTCTGCGGTCATGGTGGCCAGGAACTCGAGCGGGTTGAGGATGCTGCCGGTGGTGGCGGGCGCTTCGCCGTTCACTCGCTGGAGATTGCCGACCTGGCGAAGGTGGTTGTCATCGGAGGCCGGAGCCCCGTTGATCCACTTCTCCCCGTCCACGGTCTCGACCCATTGGGTCTCGTCGAGGACGACCGACCCCTCACCCTCGTGGGCCTTCCACCACGACGCGCCACCTTGGCCGGCCAGCTGGACGAAGACGAGGCCGGCCTTGATCTCCTGCTCCTGGACGACCGTCCAGCCAGGCTCCGTGACCGTCAGGCCGTCGGCAGTCCGGGTGGCGGTCAGCTGCTCGTACTCGTAGAAGGGCACCTGCCCGCCCTGGTCCGGCTGCGTGGACATGCCGCGCAAGAGGACGGCACCGACCAGGATGATCGAGAAGATGATGAGCAGGCCGCCCTTGAGGAACTGGACCCACGTGGTGGAGGCCATGCCCGCGGTGGCGACGATGGTGATGACGATCGCGCCCACGGCGATGACGCCCCAGGCGTGCGGGATGCCCAGGAGCGGCTCGACGAGCACGCCGGCGCCCACCATCTGCGGGATGAGGTAGCAGACGGACACCACGAGCGTGCTGATGGCCGCCGCCAGCTTGATGCCGCGTGAGTCGTACTTGGCGTCCACGGCATCCGCGAAGGTGTACTTGCCGAGACGCTTGAGCGGCTCCGCGACCACGAAGAGGGCCACCATCCAGCCGGCCAGGTAGCCGATGGAGTACAGGAAGCCATCGAAGCCGGCCGTGGCGATGAGGCCCGCGATGCCCAGGAAGGACGCGGCAGATAGATAGTCGCCGGCGAAGGCGATGCCGTTGACGCCCCAGTGGATCTGGCCGCCGGCAGCGTAGTAGCCGCTGGACGTCTTTGCCTTGCGGCCCAGGTAGAAGGAGAGCCCGACGACGAAGCCGACGAAGGCGATGAAGATGAAGATGGCCATCGTGCTACGACTCGCTGGTCGGAGTGTCGGAGCCGTCGCCGGTGCCGACGCTCTGTGTGGGCGGAGCCTCCGATCGAGCGAACTCCGCTTCCTTGCGGCGGCACATGACGTTGTAGACGAGGGCCTGGATGAGCGCCAGGACGATGAGGCCCATGCCGAACACCGTTGCCAGGTTCAGGCCCGCCACGACGATGGTCGCCATCGTCGAGGGGCTGATCAGGTTGATGGCCACGAAGCCCGCGTAGAACACCGTGTAGAAGGCAAACATCCAGATGCCAAGCCGGGCTTTGTACGCCCCAGCCGGATCCCTGCCGGACGGCGTCGCGGGCTCATGCAACATCGGGTCTCCCTTTCCCTCGGTGCTGGGTTGCGGGCAGTCTTGGGCATTGGGCAGGACCGCGAACGGGCCGTCAGGCCCGGCCGGGCAGGCCAGTCGGCATGCGGCCGGTCGGCGTTCAGGACGCCGCGGAGAGGACCGCCGATGCGGCGAAGCCGAAGGCCGTGGCCAGGCCCACGGCGCGGCCGGCCTTCTCGTAGGCGTCCGGGACCATCGATTCCGCGAGCATGGCGATGATGGCGCCGCCCGCGAACATCTGGACCGCGGAGACCCAGCGTGGCTCGAGCTGGCTGAAGACGGCGAAGCCGAGCGCGGCCGCCCCTGCTGAGGCCAGGGCGACGATGACCCACATGGCGAGGATGCGGTGCCGTGCCACGCCGCCCTGTTCCAGCTCCGCGGAGGCCGCCAGGCCCTCCGGTACGTTGGAGATGAGGATGGCCAGCAGCATGGGCAGGCTGACGGCCCCGCCTCCGATGAGCGAGACGCCCAGGACGACCGACTCGGGGATGCCGTCGAGGACGGACCCAAGGACGATGGCTGCGCCTTGCGCCTGCGTCGAGCCTGGCGCTTCGGTCCCGCGGCGCCGCGAGCGTCGGTCCGAGCCCGGCGCCGTGAGGTGGTCAAGCAGCAGGCTGCCGCCATAGAAGACCAGCGCGCCACTGGCGAAGGCGAGCACGTAGGTTGGCAGCCAGGGCTCGTCGCCGAGAGCGTCAGCGACGAGCTCGTAGGCCACGGCACTCATGAGCACGCCCGCGCCGAAGGCCATGACGAGACCGAGGGCGCGCGTCGGCACGGGCAGCGCGAAGGCCAGCGCGGAGCCCAGGAGCAGCGCGGAGGCGGCCAGGAGCCCGAGCAGGGCAGCCTCGATCATGCCACCCGATGGTAGCGAGGCCGGGGTGCGCGGGCTGACCCGTCAGCGCGGACGCCGGAGGCCGACACGAGGAAGGGGCCCGCCCGTGACCGGGTCGGACCCCTCCGTGTGGACCGGGATCGAGACGGGGCCTGGCGACGCAGGCCGTCCGCGCCCGGGGCTATTCGCCGGGATGCAGGTAGCGGAAGGCGTAGGCCGCGACGACCGCAGCCACCAGCTGGGCGCCGAGGTAGATGAGGATGTTGCCCCAGGCGAAGATGTTCATGAGGGCGCCGCCCACGTAGACGGCCGGGTTGAAGGCGCCCCCGGAGATGGAGCCCACGGCGTAGGCACCGGCCAGCACGGTGAAGCCGATGGCCAGGCCGTAGAACGAGTTGCCTTCGGTGCCCTTGGCGGTGGCGACGTTGAGGACGACGTAGACGAGCGCGAAGGTGAAGAGCCCCTCAGCCAACAGGGCTGGCACAAGGTCGAGCGAGCCGTTGAGCGTCTCCGCGGGCATGGCCGGCTTCATGACCATGACCGCGGCGGCCGCCACGATGCCGGCCGCAACCTGCACGACCCAGTAGCCGACCGCCTCGTTCGGGGTGGTCTTGCCTCGCAGCAGCACACCGAGGGTCACAGCCGGGTTGAAGTGGCCACCGGAGATGTGACCGCCGGCGAAGATCATGACCATGAGGACGGCACCGATGGCCAGCGGGGCCATGGCGCCGGCACCCGGATCGATGACTGCCATGCCGACGGTGAAGACCAGGAAGAACGTGCCGATGAACTCGACGACGAGCTTCCGCATATCAAGTTCCATGCAGGGGTCCCTCTCCCTTTCGCCGATGGTGTGCGACATGCGCCGGGCACGAGCCGACGCCTTGAGCACGACCGATTATCGGACAGCGGCACTGTGCTGCGGAGACCGACCACGCACGGCCGGCAGGGCTCTGCGCGCGCCGGGCGCCACGACGGTCCCGGCGCCAAGCGCACCACGGTCCGGCGTCCGGCGCACCACGGTCCGGCGCCGGCGCACCACGGTCCGCGCCGGCGCACCACGGTCCGGCGCAAGTTGGCGCCGGACCGCGATGGCTCTGGATCCCTGCTACCGGCTGCCCGCGTCGCGGGCGCTGGCCGCTACTGGGGCGCGGAAGCCTGGAGGATGCCGATCGCGCCGCGGCCCACGAAGTTGAAGGCGTGCGTGACCATGGCGTACATGCCGTCCTCCTGGGGGCTGAACTCGATGATGGCACCCTGTGCCGGCGACAGGTCCACGGCCTGGCTGCCCCAGCCCTCGGCGTTGTCACGCGAGAGGACGATGCCCTCCTTGATGACGGTGTCGAAGATCGTGCCGACGATGTGGAACGACGAGTCGATGTTCGGACCGACGTCGAGCAGGAAGACCCGCACGCGTCCCTTGGTGGGGACGCTGATGGGGTTGTCCTTGTACTGGTTGGCCACGCCGTTGAAGACCACGAAGTCGGGTGCCGGCGCGCCGACGCTGGCCTTGGAATAGTCGACCGTCTGCCCCTGCGCACCCAGGTACCACTCGCTCTGCACGATGGCGAGCTCCTGGTCCACCGGCGGCAGGCCGGACCTGGGCTCCACGATGAGCATGCCGTACATGCCGTTGGCGATGTGGAGCAGTGTCGGCTGCGTGCCGCAGTGGTACATCCAGACGCCGGCGTAGTCGGCGGTGAACTCGTAGGTGAACGTCTCTCCTGGCGCGATCTCCACCATCTGGCGGTCCATGGCCGTCTGGCTCGCATGGAAGTCGATCGAGTGGTTCATGAGGCCCTGGTTGGTCAGATGGACACGGACCGTGTCGCCAAGATGGACGCGGATGGTCGGTCCGGGCACGGTCCCGCCGAAGGTCCAGACGCTCACGACGTAGCCTGGTGCGACCGTCATCTGGCGATCGACGATGGGCAGGTCGATGTCGTGCACCGTGCCGTCGAGGACCGGCGGCGCGGTGATGTCGAAGAGCTCGTACGGCGCGGCGTTGGGGTCAGCCGGTGGCAGCGCACCTACGGGCGCAGCGGGCGCCATGGGCGCCATGGACGGATCGGCGGCTGAGGTGACGAGGGCCAGCGGCCCGGCCGCGAGTGCGACGAGCACTCCTGCGGCAGCCATGGCCACGAGCCTGCGCCTCACGGTCAGCGACGTCATCTGGGACTGCTCCTTCCTGGGCCATCGGGCCCGTCCACGACCAGGCTGCCCATGTACAGGGCGGCCACTTCAGAGATCCGCTGCCGGCCCAGGACGTCCACGAACGACTGCTGGGCCTCCATCCAGGCCGGGTGCAGGGCACAGGAGTCCTCTCGGCGACAGGCCCGTGACTCCAGCACGCAATGGGTGCTGATGGACGGACCCTCTACGGCTTCGATGCAGTCCAGCAGGGAGAGCTCGCCCGCGGGCCGGGCGAGGCGGTAGCCACCACGCTGGCCGTTGACCGACTCCACGACGCTGGCCCGGGCCAGGTCACCCAACACCTGCGGCAGGAACCGAGCGGGGATGTCCATCGCCCGGGCGATGACCCGGCTGGGGATCGGGTCGCTGGTGTCCGTCCCGGCCAGGTACAGGCAGGCCCGCACGGCATAGTCCGCCCGTTTCGTGAGCGCCAGCCGCATCGCGGAGCCTCCTCCTGGCGTCGCGCGATCGCGCAACGTGCACTAAGATGACTAACTTACTGATGATTGTCAAGAACGGCGCCACACCAGCCGCCGGCCGCGACGGCCCAGCTAGCCGGAGGTGGCGCGATGGCCCAGCTGGCGCAGGTCGCCGCAGCGCTCCCGTAGATGGCGCAGGTGGCGCCAGGGGTGGCCTCGGCCGCGGAAGCCAGACGGCCCCAGCTAGCCCGCCAGCGGCCGCAGGTCGCCGCCGGCGTGGGCTATTCACCACGGAATGACTCAGCCAAGCAGGGCTCCGAAAGGGGCCGAATATGGCCCCCTGAGTCACTGGTGACTGGAGTGGCCACGACCTTGGTCGGGCGAGTCACATGTGACTGGGACGGCCACGAGCGTGGCTGAGTCATTCGAGGTGGAATACCGCTGGAGCCGCAGCCGACGGGAGGCGCGGCCGGCGGGAAGCGCACCTCAGGCAGCCGGCGAGAGGGGCGGCTCAGGCAGGTGGCGAGAGGCGCGCCTCAGGCAGGTGGCGCCGGGGAGGCTTCCACGGTCCGGGCCAGGAAAGCGGCGTATTCCTGCGGTCGAGGTCCGTCCCCGTCGAAGACCTGGCGGATGGCGCCACCGGCGGTACGGATGAGGAGTTCACAGGAGCGGTTGGCAGGATCATCCCGCCAGGTGACTTCGCGGATGTTCGCCAGCGGGACGTACCAGGTGTCCACGCCATAGACGGTCTCCCAGCGGAACGCCCAGGGCTGGCCGCGGTCGAGGATCATCAGCTCGCGGCCATCGCTGAAGTGCATCGACTCGAGCAGCTGCCTTCCTGCGGCCCGCATCAGGGCGCGCCGCAGGAGGGCCATGCCCGGCCCCCAGCCCGAGCGGCTGCCCTGCGCGGCCAGCAGGCGCATGCCCTCCGGCTTCTGCCGCTCCTCGCCGAGGAGGCGCTCGAAGTAGAAGCTCAGGACGTCCGGCCCGACGACTGCCTCGCGCTGCGGGAGACCGCCGACGACGGGCGGGTCGGAGCGTTGCCGGACGATGGCCACGAGTCGAGACATGAGATCGTCGCTGACGGTGTTATACGGCAGGTCATAGGCCATGCCCGGCAGTGCCAGGCGGATGTTGCCGCGCAGGAGGGAACGCGAGAGGCAGAGATGCTGGACATCCTGGTACCGGCAGGAGCGGCCCTCCACCTCGCGACCGACCCGCTGCAGGATGAGCAGCTCATCCTCGTACAGGCACACCAGGTAGTCGTAGAGGTCCATGCCCGGGTGAGCGGCGCGTCGCTCGATGTGGCGTGGGATCTTGACCGCCAGCGTCAGTGCGTCCGGGCGTGTCAGGTGCGGCACGAAGAGCGGAGGCATCGGGTCGTCGTCCGAGATCTCGACGGCCCACGGGCCGAAGCGGTCGTATTCGCGCTGGGCTGGATCCATGGCTCCCCCGGTGCGCCGCATGCAGACGGCCGACTCGGCGAGGTAACCGTCGATCGTCGCTGCCGCCCTACGGTAGTGCTAACCGGCAGCGCCGGCATCGTCGCTGCTGTCAACGGTGATGCCGTGCGTGGGGGCCGCCGCGGCGCGGCGCAGGCGGTCCATGACGGCGCGACCGATGCCGGTCTCGGGCACCGATTCGACGACGAGGTCGCTGACACCCGCCGCCTCCGCGGCCCGCAGGGCGGCGTAGAGGCGCGCCGCGAGGTCCGCGGCGTCACGGAATCGGGCGATCCCCAGGACGCCGTCCGGCGCCGGCGAGCGGGCGATGATGCCGACCCGAGGCACCCCACCTGCGGCCGGCGCGGTGCCTGTGCCGCCCGGCGCGGTGCCCAGCGCGGTGCCCGTGCCAGCCAGGGTGCGGGTGCCGACCAGCGTGGCGGCCAGGGCGCCCGCCTCCCCTGGCGGGGCCAGGTGGACGCGACAGGCGGGTGCATAGTGACGGTGACGCGTGCCCGGTGAAGCAGCCAGGTCGGGGAGACGGTCGGCGGGAGCGCCGGGGCGCGCTGGGCGGCCAACCACGTCCGCCGCATCCGCGCCGTCCGCCGCATCCGGCAGGCGGCCCACTGCCCCAACACCCGCCACGTCCGCCGTGTCCGCCACATCCGGTGTGTTCCCCGGTCCCAGGGCTGCCATGAGGTCCTCGCGGGTGATGGCGCCCTCGCGCAGGACGACCGGTACCTCGCCCCGCGCATCCACCACAGTGGATTCGAGCCCCACCGCGCAGGCCCCGCCGTCCACCACGAGGTCCACGGCGTCGCCCAGGTCATCCAGGACATGCGCAGCCGTGGTCGGCGAGGGACGGCCGGATCGATTGGCGGACGGCGCCGCAACGGGCACGGCCGCGAGGCGCAGCAGCGCCAGGGCCACGGGGTGGTCCGGCACGCGCACGGCCACACTCGACAGCCCGGCCGTGACGTCACGCGGCAGGACATCGCTGGCCGGCAGGACCAGCGTCAGCGGACCCGGCCAGAAGCGCCTGGCGAGTCGCGCGGCCAGGTCGGTGGGGCCGGTCGTGACGCGCCACGCGGTGGCGGCGTCCGGAGCGTGCACGATGATGGGGTTGTCAGCCGGGCGGCCCTTGGCCGAGAAGACGCGCCGCACGGCTGCCGCGTCCAGGGCGTTGGCGCCCAGGCCGTAGACCGTCTCGGTGGGGAAGGCCACGAGCCCGCCGGCGCGCAACCAGTCGGCCGCGGGACGCAGCTGCTCGTCGTCGATGGCGTCCGGGTCGATTCGCAGGGTCCGCGGATACGGCGGCTGGTCGGCCATGCAGACACGGTAGCAAGTGACTGGCGCTGAGGCCGGCCAGTGCGCCATGATGGGCGGAAGGCAGCGCCCAGCCGGGTGACCGCCGCGAAGTCGATGCTGGGACGGCAAGCCTGGCGGTCCGGCGGGGCCGTGACGAAGGAGGGACCGATGTCGGCGCTGACCCCGGGGCTCGTATGCGCCCACCATCACCTCTACTCGACGCTCGCCCGCGGCATGCCGGCGCCGCCGGCGACACCGACGGACTTCGCGTCGATCCTCGAACAGATCTGGTGGCGCCTGGACGCTGCCCTGGACCTGGAGATGATCCGCTGGTCGGCCATGCTCGGCGCCCTTGAGGCGCTGGAGAACGGCACCACGGCGATCATCGACCACCACGAGTCGCCCAACGCCATCGAGGGCAGCCTGGACGTCATCGCGAAGGCCTGCGCCGAGGTCGGCGTTCGCTCGCTCGTCGCCTACGGCATCACGGACCGTCACGGCCCAGACGGCGCGCGGCGCGGCCTTGCCGAGAACGAGCGCTTCATCCGTGCCGGCGGCAAGGGCCTCGTGGGCATCCACGCCGCGTTCACCTGCTCGGATGCGTCACTGGAGTCGGCCGCCGGCCTGGCCCGCGACCTGGGCGTGGGCGTGCACGTCCACGTCTGCGAGGGCGTCGGCGACCGCGACGCGCCGGCCCGCCTGGCAGGCCTGACGCAGCGCGACTGGCTCCTTGCCCATTGCGTCCACCTGCCCACCGACCATGACCTGCGCGGCACGATCCTCCACAACCCCATGTCCAACCTCAACAACGCCGTGGGCTACGCGGATCCCGCCCGCTTCGCCAACCCCGTGGCGCTGGGCACGGACGGCATCGGTGGCAACGTCCTGGAGGCCTTCCGCCTGGCCTACGTCCTGCAGCGGTCGGTGAACGTCACGGCCAGCCCGGAGACAGCCTGGTCGTGGCTGGCCGCCGGCTGGGACCTCGTGCCCGAGGCCCGCGAGGACGAGGTCACCTGGTCGTACGACCCCATGGACCCCTGGCACATCGCGTTCACACCGGGCATCCGCCCGCTTCGCATCGTCGTCGACGGCGAGGTCGTCCTCGATGACGGTCGGCCGACCCGGGTCGATGCCGACGAGATCCGCGCCAGGGCCCGGGAGCAAGCCGCCCGCTTGCACGCTCGCCTCTAGACCACAGCCAGCCAGCTGGGCGCACGAGCGTCCGGGGTCCACGATCGAACGGGCCAGCGCCCGGCAGCGACAGCCGACCCGGCGCCGCCCGCGGCGCCAGCAGATGACGGAGGGTGACGTGTCCGACCGCTTCGCGCCCATCTCGATGGAGCAGCTCACCGACTGGGCCTTCAGCGAGCTCGAACAGCGCGCCTCCATCTTCGGTGTCCCCCGAGACGCCGTCTTCACCCCGCGGGCCGAGCACCGCTTCCGCCGCAGCGAATACGGCGTGGAGCTGGAGACGCCCTGGGGCGTGGCCGCCGGCCCGCACACGCAGATGGCCCAGAACATCGTCACCGCGTGGCTCTGCGGCGCGCGACTCATCGAGCTCAAGACGATCCAGACGCTCGACCAGCTGGACGTCAACAAGCCCTGCATCGACATCACCGATGAGGGCTACAACGTCGAGTGGTCGCAGGAGCTGCGCGTCCACCAGTCCTTCGACGAGTACCTGCGCGCCTGGGTCCTCGTGCACGCCCTGCACCGCGCCCTCGGCTTCCCCGGGGAGCGGCCCGGTGTCGTCTTCAACATGAGCGTCGGCTACGACCTGGCCGGCGTGCAGCAGCCCAACGTCAGCTGGTACCTGGACGCCATGGCCGACGCCTCGGCCTGGCTGCCCGACTACGTCGACGTGGTCGCTCGACGCTTCCCGGCCGTGCGCGACATCGACATCCCGGCGCGCCTCTCGACGAGCGCCACGCTCTCCACGATGCACGGCTGCCCACCGGACGAGATCGAGCGCATCTCCGCGTACCTCATCGAGGAGCGTGGCCTGCACACGCTGGTGAAGTGCAACCCCACGCTGCTGGGCCCGGAGCGCGTGCGCGGCATCATCAACGAGGACCTGGGCTGGCGTGACGTGCCCATCCCCGACGAGGCCTTCGGGCACGACCTGCGCTACGCGGACGCGGTGCCGATGTTCCACCGGCTGCGCTCGGTGGCCGAGGCGCGCGGCCTCGTCTTCGGCCTGAAGCTGAGCAACACCCTGGAGGTGCGCAACTGGCGCTCGGTGTTCGAGCGAGACGCCACGATGTACCTCTCCGGCCGGGCCCTGCACGCGGTCACCGTCAACCTCGCCTCCACCATCAGCGACGAGTTCGAGGGGCGTCTGCCGCTCTCCTTCGCCGGCGGCGCCGACGCCTTCAACATGGCGCCCCTGCTGGCGGGCGGGCTGCGCACCGTCACGGTCTGCTCCGACCTGCTCAAGACGGGCGGCTACCTGCGCATGCTGCAGTACGCCCCGCAGGTCGAGGCGGCCATGGACGGCGTGGGCGCGACGGACCTCGAGGGCCTCGTCCGCGGGACCGCCGCGGCCGCCGGGCTCGCGGACAGCGCCGGCGCCCAGGTCGGCGACGCTGACGTCGCTGACCTTGCCCGCGCCAATCTGCGCCGCTACGCGGACGCCGTGCGCCACGACCGGCGTTACCGCAACGACACCTACCGCACCGACCGCTCCAAGACCCTGCGCGTCCTGGGCGCCTTCGACTGCATCCAACCACCCTGCCTGGACGAGTGCCCCGTGGACCAGGCCGTGCCGCGCTACATGGCCGCCGTGCGCAGCGGCGACCTCGCCGAGGCCGTGCGCATCACGCGCGTGGACAACCCGCTGCCGACGATCCTGGGCCGCGTCTGTGACCACCTCTGCGAGTCCACGTGCATCCGCACCCATATCGATGAGCCGCTGGCCATCCGCCACATCAAGCGCTTCATCACCGAGCAGGAGCCGGTCGTCGCGGAGCAGCTGCGCGACGCCGTGGCTGCGGCGAGCGCCGGCGCCGGGTCGGGCGTGGCTCAGAGCGGGGGCCGACGCGTGGCCATCATCGGCGCCGGCCCGGCGGGCCTCGCCGCGGCCGAGTGGCTGGCGCGCGCCGGGGCTGCCGTCACCATCCTGGAGGAGCAGCCCTACCCCGGTGGCATGGTCGGCGGAGCCATCCCGGCCTACCGACTGCCACAGGCGAGCATCGACCAGGACCTCGCCGTGCTGAAGCAGCTCGGCGTGGACTTCCGCTATGGCCAGCGGGCGGGCGTCGACGTCACCATCGATGGGCTGCGCGCCGAGGGCTTCGCCGCCGTGCTGGTGGCCGTGGGCGCGCAGCGTGGCAAGCGCCTCGGCCTGCCGGGCGAGGATGCCGCGGGCGTCCTTGACGGTGTCGACTTCCTGCGCGGCGTGCGCGAGGGCCGCCCGGCGGCCATCGGCTCGCGGGTCGGCGTCATCGGCGCGGGTGACACGGCCATGGACTGTGCACGCTCGGCGAAGCGGGTCGGCGCGGATACCGTGCGGGTCATCTACCGGCGCACGATCGACGAGATGCCGGCCGACCGCGAGGAGATCCATGAGCTGCACGAGGAGGGCGTGGAGATCGTCGAGCTGGCGCGCCCGGTGGCGCTGCGGGTGGCCGAAGGTCGCCTCCAGGCCCTGGTCTGCCGGCGCACGGCGTACAGCGGCGCGCGGGACGCGACCGGCCGAAAGGTCGCCGAGGACGTGCCAGGCTCGGAGTTCGACATCGAGCTCGACACGCTCGTGCTGGCCATCAGCCAGGCGCCCGTGCTCGACCTCTTCGGACAGGATCAGCCGGAGCTGACGCGCGACGGTTGCCTGGTCACCGATCCCGGGACGCTGGCGACGTCCCTGCCGGGCGTCTACGCGGCCGGAGACGTGGCTGCGCATGGGCCCGCATCGATCGTGCGGGCCGCCGCCGATGGCAAGCGCGCCGCCGCCGCCATCGCGCATGAGCTGGGCCTTGGCGCGGGAGTGCCGGCGGGTACGGCGCCATACCGCTTGGCCGCGGACCTCGACGTCCATGCCCTGACCGTGCGCCGGGCGCAGCGCGAGTACCGCGTGCCGGTGCGCATGGCCGGCTCGACGGAACGGGACGGCTTCGCGGAGACGGTGCTGGGCTACACGCCCGCCGAGGCCGCGGCGGAGGCGGCCCGCTGCCTGGACTGCGACGTGCTGTGCAGCCTCTGCGTGGGCGTCTGTCCGAACCTGGCCATCGTGACCTACGAGTCGGCGCCCCTTCACTGGCAGGTTCCGATGATCGACGTGCACGATGGGGCGGCCACGGTCGCGGCACAGGGCGGCAGCGCGGCATCGGATGGCCGTACGGCGTTCGACGTGGGGCAACGGTTCCAGGTCGCCGTCCTCAACGACCTCTGCAACGAGTGCGGGACCTGCGTGACGGCCTGTCCCACCTCCGGGCGACCCTACGTGGACAAGCCGCGCCTGTACCTGCGCGAGACGGAGTTCGAGGCGGAGGCCGACAACGCCTTCCGGCTGCTCGACGCCGGCCGCATCGAGGGGCGCTTCGGTGGCGCCACGCATCGGTTGGCTGTCGTGGGCGAGGAGGTCGGTGGCGCCGGTGGCCATCTGCGCTACGAGGCACCGGGCCTGCGGGTGACGATCGACCGGGCCGACTTCTCCGTGCTGGAGGCCACGGCCGACGCGGCGGCGCCGAGCGGCACCATCTCGCTGCTGCCGGCAGCCCGGATGGCCGCGTTGCTCAAGGGCATCGGCGGCTCCCTGCCGCAGATGCCCCTGGCCGGCGCAGCCGAAGGAGGGACACGCATCTCCGCTCCGCCGGCGGTGTGACCTCGCCCTACGGCGAGTCGTGGAAGTAGCAGTCGTCCGGCGTGTTGTCGTGGACGTTGCCGCCCAGTCCGCAGACGGCACCGACGAGGGTGGCCGTATCCCAGAGATAGACCCCGCCACCAACGTTGGCCGTGTTGCTGAAGATCGAGCTCGAGTCCTGCATCCGCAGGGTGCCGTCGTCGCCGTTGTAGACGCCACCGCCCTCCGTGCTGGCCGTGTTGGCGCTGATCGAGCTCGTGCCCTTCATGACCAGGAGGCCCTGGTTATCGACACCGGCACCCCAATTGCCGGTGTTGTCCCGGATGGCGGTGTTGCCCTTCAGGATCAGTCGGCCGTCATTCCAGACCCCGCCGCCGGTGGACTGGTTGTTGCCGCGTACGGTGACGTCGTCGAGGGTCAGGATGCCCAAGTTCGAGATTCCACCGCCAGCCCCCAGCCCGTCGGCTCCGCCCCGGATGGTCAGGTTTCGGACCGTGACCGGGACGCCCCGCTTCGTGATCTTCAGCACGGTGCCGCTCCCGGGGCCCTTGAGCGTCGGCGCCCCCGAGGCGGCCGTGCGGATTCCGATGATGGTGAGGCGCTTGGTGATCTTCGTGCGGCCCGTGCAGATGCCCTGGACCCTGAGGCGGTCGCCCGCCGACGCAGCGCCGACCGCCTTCTGGAGGCTCGCCTTGGTGACGCCGGTGTCGAGGTCCTTGACCCGACAGGCCGTGGGCGAGGCAGCCGAGGCCGGGGCCGTCGCGAAGAGCGACGCGACCAGCGCCAGCGAACCGATGAGCGTGGTGGTCGCCCGCAGGCGAGTCGCCGAATGCGTGGACATCTGCCCCCCCTTGTCCGCTCGGGCCACGGGGTCCGCGACCACGTGGCCGCGCCCGACTTGTGGGCGGCGCCCGGCCGGGCGAGTGAAGCCTATCCCCGCGCCCCGGACTTGCGCAAGGGTCGGGACTTGACCCCGGCAACGATACGTAATATATTACCCATATGGAAGACGAGCGGGACGCGGAGCCAGCGCAGGCGGAGCTGTTCGGCGATGTCTTCGTACTCGTGCAACACCTCACGCGGCGCACGGACGCGGCGCTGGAAGACTGGGGCCTGACGAGCCGGCAGTGGCTGTTGCTGGCCGTGCTCACCCGTGGCTTCACGGGCCGGGCGGCCTCGCTGTCGGAGGCCGCCTCGGTGTACGGGAGCTCCCGGCAGAACGTCAAGCAGATCGCCCTGGGACTCGAAGAGCGCGGCTACCTGCGGCTCGTGCCCGACCCGGGCGACGCGCGCACCACCAGGCTGGTGCTCACGGAGAAGGTCGGCCACTTCGATGAGCCGGAGGGTCAGAGGCGCACCCGAGCGCTGCTGGCCAGCGTCTTTGGGCGTCTCTCGGCCGAGGACGTCGGTTCGCTGCATGCGCTCGTGCGGCGCTGGCTCGAGATGCTCATGGGCGATGCCGCGGACGAGACGGCCCAGCGCCGTCTAGGTAGAGCCCACGCCACCGTTCCAGAAAGGACATGACGATGACGCTCACGCGCCTGCAGTCGAGCAGGACGCCCTACGTGCTCACTGGCCTGCTCATCCTCGACGCGGCCATCGCCATGCTGGCCGTGCTGCTGCGTCCCGACCTGCTGCACGGAGCGGCCGTCATGGTCGGCTCCCTGCAGGGCATCGCCCTCGTCGTGTTATTGGGTGGCCTGCCCACCATCGCCGTCGGGGCGTGGCTCGTGCGGCGCGGCGAGGAGTTGGGGATCGTCGCCTGGATCGGCGGCCTGCTGTTCGTCGGCTACCAGGGCGTCCTGTTCCTCTTCGGGACCCCCTTCGACGGCCTCTTCCTGCTCTACGTCGGCATGCTGTCGCTGTCCGGATGGGCCGTCGTGGCGCTCCTGGCTCGGGCGCCGGTCGCCGAGCTGGCGCTGCGCTTCGGCCCGCGCACCCCGGTCCGGATCGATCGGCGCCTCGTTGGTCGTCGCCGCGGCCGCCTTCTACCTGCTCTGGGGCAGGGCCGTCATCCCGGCGCTCTTCGACAGCGACTCGCCCGCCTTCCTGGAGGGCACGGGCATGCCGACGGGTCCAGGGCAAATCATCGACCTGGCCTTCCTGTTGCCGCTCACGGTCCTGGCCGGCGCCTGGACCTGGCAGCGGCGAGCGTGGGGCTACCTGCTGGGTGGGGCGATGCTGGTGATGCTGGCCCTGGAGTCGATCTCGATCGGCGTCGACCAGTGGTTCGGCGCCGCGGCCGACCCCTCCTCCACGGTGGTCTCGACCGCGCTGACACCCGCCTTCGTGCTGGTGGGCGCCTGGTTGCTGCTCCTCCTGGGCCTGTACGTGCGCGGCACGCGGCCGACGCCGGACTGGCCGCCGGACGCTGCTCGCGGCTGACGCTGCGCCATGCGGCCGCGTGCGGGCGTGGCGGCGGACGGAGAGCCGACCACGGGCCGACCTGACGCGCGCCCCGTCGTCAGCAGATGCGCGGCAGCTGCTCCCCCACGAGCATGTCCACGATGCGCTCCGAGCCGACCAGCGTGCGGATGGTGACCATACCCGGGTGATCGGCCACGACCGTCCCGATGATGGCGGCCTCCGCGCCCTCGGGTCGGGCGCGCATGGCGGCCAGCACGTCCGCGGCCCGTGCGGCGGGCACGAAGGCCACGCACTTGCCCTCGTTGGCCACGTGCAGCGGATCCAGGCCAAGCATCTCGCAGGCGGCCTGGACCGGCCCCGGGATGGGGATGGCCGGCTCGTCAAGGGTGATGCCCACGCCGGACGTGGCGGCGATCTCGTTGAGCGCGGAGGCCAGACCGCCACGCGTGGGATCGCGCAGCACGTGGACGTCGGGCGCCACGGCCACGACGTCCGCCACCAGGGCGGCCAGTGACTGCGTGTCCGGAGACGATCTCCACTTCGAAGCCGAGACCCTCCCGGGCGCTCATGATGGCCACGCCGTGCAGCCCGATGGCACCGGACAGGATGACCACGTCCCCCGGCTCCGCACGGTCGGCGGATGGGGCCACGCCATCGGGCAGCAGGCCGATGCCCGCGGTGTTGACGAAGATGCCGTCCGCGGAGCCGCGCCCCACGACCTTGGTGTCTCCGGTCACGATGGGCACGCCGGCCAGCGTCGCGGCACGCGCCACGGAGGCCGTGATGTCGCGCAGCTGGTCGAAGGTCAGACCCTCCTCGATGACATAGGCCAGCGAGAGGGCCAGCGGGCGGGCGCCCATCATGGCCAGGTCGTTGACCGTGCCGTTGACGGCCAGGTCGCCGATGTCGCCGCCGGGAAAGAACAGCGGACTGACCACGAAGGAATCCGTGGTGAATGCCAGGCGCTGCTCCCCGACCTGGACCACGGCGGCGTCGTTGAGGGGGCCCGTCGCGCCCGCCGCCCCCAGCGCCGGAGCGATGAGCTCGCGCATGAGGAGGGCGGAGAGCTGACCGCCCGAGCCGTGGCCCAGGAGCACGCGCTCGACCTCGGGGATGGGTGCCGGACAGGTCGCCTCCAGCGGATCGGGCAGGCCAGCTGCGCCGTCTCCGGCGGGACCTCGGTCGGGCGCCACGAGCGGCATCCGGTCGGTCGTCTGGTCGGTCACCGGGCCGCTCCTTCACTGCTGCTGACGGGGGCCACCCGGACCAGCGGCCGGACGGGGGCACCCAGGCCTCGGCCGGCGGCGTGGAAGGCCGCGCAGGTGCCCTCCGAGGAAACCATCGGCGCGCCCAGCGGCTGGCGTGGCGTGCAGAGCACCCCGTAGGCCGTGCAGTCGAGCGGCGTCTTCTCTCCGGTCAGGATGGCGCCGGCGATGCAGGCCGGATGCTCCTTGGTGGCGATGGCGCCGACATCGAACTTGCGTTCCGCGTCGAAGCGCGCGTACTCCGGCCGCAGGCGATACCCGGACTCCGGGATGGGGCCGATGCCCCGCCAGGTGCGCTCCCCGATCTCGAAGACCCGCATGATGGTCTCCTGGGCGAGCGGGTTGCCCTCGCGGCGCACGGCGCGTGCGTACTGGTTCTCCACCTCCGCGCGGCCCTCTTCGAGCTGCACGATGGCCATGAGGATGCCTTCCAGGAGGTCGAGCGGCTCGAAGCCCGTGACGACGATGGGCACGTGGTAGCGCGCCGCGATGGGCTCGTATTCCGTCCAGCCCATGACCGCGCAGACGTGGCCGGCAGCGAGGAAGGCCTGCACCTGGTTGGCGGGGGAGTCCAGCAGCGCGGTCATGGCCGGCGGCACCAGCACGTGGCTGACCAGCACGCTGAAGTTGTCGATGCCACGGCGGGCGGCTTCCGAGACGGCCATGGCGTTGGCTGGGGCGGTCGTCTCGAAGCCCACCGCGAAGAACACGACCTGACGGTCGGGCTGCTCGATGGCGATGCGCAGGGCGTCCAGCGGCGAGTAGACGATGCGCACGTCGGCGCCGCGCGCCTTGAGCGCCAGGAGGTCCGTGCTGGAGCCCGGCACGCGCAGCATGTCGCCGTAGCTGGTGAAGATGACGTCGGGCCGGGCGGCGATGGCGAGGGCCTTGTCCACCTGCTCGAGCGGCGTCACGCAGACGGGGCAGCCGGGACCGTGGATCATGCGCACGCCCTGCGGCAGCATCTCGTCGATGCCCTGCTTGACGATGGTGTGGGTCTGGCCGCCGCAGACCTCCATGAGCGTCCACGGGCGCGTGGTCACTCGCCCGATCTCGGCCATGAGCTTGCGCGCCAGGACCGGATCGCGGTACTCGTCGAGATACTTCATGAGACAGACCCCGGCGCGCTGCCCCCGGTGCCCACGCCACCCAGAGGACGCCCGACCGCCGGCGCGGACGACGCTGAACGCGCCAAGCCCGGTCCCGGGTCGTCCAGGACGGCCGGTGCGTCCATGCCCGGCCCCATGGTCGCCAGCTCCGCCTCCACCATGTCGCCCATCTGGGCGAGGATCTCCAGCGTCTTGAGGGCCTCGTCCTCGTCCACGCGACTGATGGCGAAGCCCACGTGGACGATCACGTAGTCGCCCAGCTCCACGTCTGGCTGATAGGCCAGGCAGGCTTCCTTGCGGACACCGCCGAAGTCGACGCGGCCCATGCGCAGGCCGCCCTCATCGCGAATCTCGATGACCTTTCCCGGGATCCCTAGGCACATCCCCGTGACCTCCTATCGGTTGCGCGGGGCGTGCCCGCTGAGCCAGGCCGCCGCGACGGCAGCCTGGCCGTAGCTGATACCACCATCATTGACCGGAACGCGCTGATTGACATGGACGGTGAAACCGTCGGCCGCGAGGGCCGCCAGCAGCCCGTCCACGAGCCAGCGATTCTGGAAGACGCCGCCGGACAGGCACACGATCTCGATGCCCGTCTCGGCGCGCGCCGCAGCGCAGAGCTCGCGCGTGACCTCCACGATGGTGCGCTGGAAGCGCGCCGCCAGGTCCTCCGCCGGCGTGCCGGCCGAGGAGGCCTCGAGCAGCGCCACGATCGTCGGCCGGGGGTCGTACACGAGCAGGCCATCCTGGCGGTGGAGGCTCCAGGGCAGCTGCCCGCGCGCCGAGCGGTCGGCGCGGTTCTCCAGCTCGATGGCGGCCTGCGCCTCGAACTCGGCGACGTCGCGGATGCCCAGCAGGCTGCTGATGGCGTCGAAGAGACGGCCGGCGCTGGAGGCCACCGGTGCGTTGAGACGGCGCGCGAGCTGCTGGCGCACGACGGCCACCTCACGTTCGTCGAGGCGGCCAAGGAACGTGCCTGCCAGGCCGTCGGCCACGGCAGCCTCGAGAGCGCCGGGCTCGCCTTCCGCGGCGAAGAGGTAGCCCAGGGCCATGCGGTAGGGCCGCTTCACGGCGCTGGCGCCGCCGGGCATGGGCGCCCTGCCGAAGCGCGCCAGGCGGCGGTAGCCGGCCAGGTCCGCCGCCAGCACCTCCCCGCCCCAGTAGGTGTCGTCATCGCCCATGCCCAGACCGTCGTAGGCGACGCCCAGGAACGGTCCCGTGACGCCGTGCTCCGCGGCGCAGGAAGCCACGTGCGCGTGGTGGTGCTGCACGGGGAGGCGGCGCTCCGGGGCGAAGTGCGCCACGGCGTACTGCGTGGACAGGTAGGCCGGGTGCAGGTCGTGGACGGCCCAGCCGGGCTCCAGCGCCAGCAACCGTGAGAGGTGAGCGAGGTTCCACTCGAAGGCGCGGTGGGTGGCCAGGTCCTCCAGGTCGCCGGTGTGTGGCGCGACGTGCGCCCGCGACCCGGAGGCCAGCGTGAAGGTGTGCTTGAGCTCGGCGCCCAGGGCGAGTGCCACCTGGCCATCCGGGAGCGGCACGGGCAGCGGCACGGGATCCGGGGCATAGCCACGGCCGCGCCGGATGATCGACTCGCGGGCGGCGCGGCCGGCGCCCACCACGCGGGTCACGGAATCGTCGTAGCGCGCGCGGATGCGCCGGTCGTGGACGAGGAACGCATCGGCCAGGCCGGCCAGGCGCTCGATGGCCTCGTCGTCGTCGATGACGAGGGGCTCGTCGGAGAGGTTGCCGCTGGTCAGCACGATGGGCCGCCCCACGCTCGCCAGGAGCAGGTGGTGGAGCGGCGTGTAGGGCAGGAAGAGGCCGACCCGCCGGTCAGTACCGGCCACGCTCGGGGCCAGCGGTGGCTGTCCGTCCGGGCGTCGCTCGAGCAGCGTGATGGGTCGCGCGGGCGAGGCCAGCAGGTCCGCCTCGAGGTGCGTCACGCGGGCCAGCGCCCGCGCTGCTGCAAGGTCGGCGACCATGACCGCGAACGGCTTGGCCCAGCGGTGCTTGCGGTCGCGCAACCGGCCCACGGCGGACTCGTCCGTGGCGTCGCAGGCCAGGTGGTAGCCGCCCAGGCCCTTGACGGCCACGACATCGCCGCAGCGGATGGCCGCAGCCGCCGCCTGCAGGGCGTCATCGGCGAAGAGGCTCGCGGCGGCCTCGCCGGTACGGCGCCAGGCCAATCGCGGGCCACAGGTCGGACAGGCCACCGGCTCCGCGTGGAAGCGGCGGTCCCCAGGGTCGCGGTACTCGACCAGGCACGGCGCGCAGAGCGGGAACTCCCGCATGGAGGTCTGGGCGCGGTCGTAGGGCAGCTCCTCGATGATCGTCGCGCGCGGCCCGCAGTCGGTGCAGTTGATGAAGGGGTAGCGGTAGCGCCGATCGGCGGGGTCTGCCAGCTCGCGCAGGCAGGCGTCGCAGGTGGCGATGTCGGGCGGGAAGAGTCGTACCGCCGACGCGGAGGACACGCTCTCCTGCACCGTGAAGCCGGAGCCCTCGGCTGGGGCGTCGGCGTCCGGGAGGTCGCGCACGCTGACTCGCTCCACGCGTGCCCGCGGCGGGGCGTCGTCGTGCAGGCGCCGCGCGAACTCGTCCAGGTCCGCCGTGCGGCCGGCAGCCTCCACCTCCACGCGCCCGGCGGCGTTGCGCACCACGCCGTCCAGCCCCAGCTCACGGCCCAACCGGTAGACGAAGGGCCGGAAGCCCACGCCCTGCACCACGCCCTCGACCTCGTAGGCGCGCGCGACCCGCGCCTCGGGCCCGAGCCCGTCGAGCCCAGTGCCAGGGCCGTGGAGGCCAGCCCCGGGCCGTCGAGGCCCGCGCCAAGGTCGCTGACGTGCCCGGCCGGCCGATCCCGTTGCGCTGCGCTCATCATCAGACGATAGCCTGCCTCGCCGAGGTCAGGGTTCCTGGACGAGTCCCGTGACGTTGCCGTCGGCGTCCCGGACCGATGCGATGCGCTTGCCGCCACCGACATCAGTGATCGCCTGCTGGACCGTTGCACCCGCCCCGACGAGGGCGTCGAGGGCCGTGGCGATGTCCTCGACCTGCCAGTAGCCGAGCGGCCCGGTCATGCCCTTGGCGTGGCCGTTGGGGTCGAGACCGATCTCCTGGTCGGCCACGCGGAAGCCCACGTAGTACGGGGCGTCGGCGTACGGCTCAACTCCCAGAAGGCCGCCGTAGAGCGCCTTGGCTCGAGAAAGATCGCTGACCGGGTAGATGATCGTCCTGAAGCCTGGTGTCATGTGAGCCTCGCTGCCTGGGAGTCGGGTGGGGGTGCGCCCGGCTCGGCATCGTAGGCCGAGTGGACGCCGTCGGGCAACCCCTGATCCGGCAGCCGACCCCTGGCGGAGTGTCCTCCGTGCCCCCTGTCGCGACCCGTCGGCGTCGTGTCCCCCTGGGCACCGGAACCTCAGTTGACGCGCGTCCCCCGGCCGCCCCAGAAGGCCTCCCGCAGCTCACCCTTGAGGATCTTGCCGGTGCCGCCCTTGGGAAGCGTGTCGCGGAACTCGAAATCCCGGGGGATCTTGTAGCGGGCCAGCGTCTTGCGGCAGTGGGCCCGCAGCTCCTTGGCCGTGGCCGTCGCGTCAGGCTTCAGGACCACGAGCGCCACGGGCGCCTCGCCGAACTTCTCATCCGGCGCGGACACGACGGCGCACTCCATGACGGCCGGATGTCCGAGCAGGGCGTTCTCGATCTCCACGGACGAGACGTTCTCCCCGCCCCGGATGACGATGTCCTTGGCGCGGTCCTTGATGAGGACGTAGCCGGCCTCGTCGATGACGGCCATGTCGCCGGTGTGGAACCAGCCGTCGCGGACGGCCTCGTTGGTGCCGTCCTGGTCGTGGTAGTAGCCGTGCATGACGGTGTTGCCGCGCACGATGATCTCGCCGATCTGCTCGCCGTCCGGCCTGACATCGATGCCGAGCGAGTTCACGACGCGCAGGTTGACGCCCACCAATGGCCAGCCTGTCATGGCGCGCCGGTCCACGGCCTTGTCGGGCGGCTCGGAGCGCGTCAGCACCTGCCGTGGGCGGGCCAGGGTCAGGATGGGCGACGTCTCCGTGAGCCCGTAGCCGACCAGCGCGTCGCAGTGCAGCTCCTCCGCGAGCGCGCGGACCAGCGCGGGCGACGCCGGTGCGCCGCCGATGATGACCTCGCGCAGGCTGGAGAGATCGAAGCGCGGCCGCTCGTGGTGATGCAGCAGGGCATTGAAGATGGCCGGCACAGCCAACAGGCGCGTGACGTGATGCCTGGCGACCAGGTCCATGAGCGCCACGGGGTCGAACTTGCGCAGCATGACGTGCTGGCCGCCGACCATGGTCAGGAAGTGCGGCACGCCCCAGCCGTTGACGTGGAAGAGGGGCACCACGTGGAGGACGACGTCGTCCTCTTCGAACAGCACGGACAGCTGGGCGGACATCGAGTGCAGGTACAGCTCGCGATGGGTCAGCGGCACACCCTTCGGGACGCCCGTCGTGCCGCTCGTGTAGAAGAGCTCGGCGACGGCGTTCTCATCGATCTGCGGTCGGCGCGGCTCGGCCGAGCTGCCCCCGATGAAGGCCTCATATTCCTCGTGGGCCACGCCACCGGTCTCGCCTTCCAGGATGATGAAGCGCGGCCTGGTCGTGAGCAGCGGGACGAGGGACTCCACGAGCGGCGTGAAGTCGCGGTGGAAGAAGACGACCCGGGCCCCCGAGTGGTCCAGGATGTAGGCGATGTCCCGGGCCGACAGCCGGATGTTGATGGGGTTGAGGACCGCGCCAGCCTCGAGGACGCCGTAGTAGGCCTCCAGCAGGTGGTGCGTGTTGTAGGTGATGAGCGAGACGCGATCACCCGGTTCGACACCGAGTTCCACGAGCGCGTTGGCCAAGCGGTGGGTGCGCTCACCATAGGCGCGGTACGTGAACGACCGCTCCCCGTCGATGACGCCGACCTTCTCTCCGAAGTAGCGCTCGGCCCTGTCCCTGAACTCCAGGACCGACAGTGGCACGAACATGCTGACATTCCTCCCTGCGCACGCGGCGATGTGGCTCGCAGTGTCGCGCATCCGAGCGCCCTCGCGAAGCTGAAGTCGCAGGGCAGCGGAGGTAGCCGCACAGCGCAGCGGACGCGGCATCGCAGTGCAGCGGAAGTCGCGGCGCGGGCCGGGTGTTGTCGTCCTCAGACGATGGGCGCGGACGGGTCGGTCGGACCTGGTCGACTCCCTGCGACCGCACTGGGCGGGACACGCCGCCGCTGGGTCACGCCGGCTGGAGGACGGGCAGGGCTCGCCCGAGGGCGGCGCCCGCGGCAGGCACAAGGTCGCCCGCGATGGCCCGGAAGCGCTCCACCCCGTCCGGCCGGAGGCGGTACCACACGTTCGGGCCGCGACGTTCGCTCTCCACCCACCCGGCATCGCGCAGGACCTTGAGGTGGTGACTCACCGTGGGCTGGGCGACCGTGCAGCAGGCCGTGAAGTCGCAGGCGCAGACCGCCTCCCCGCCGGCCAGCTGGCGCAGGATGGCCAGCCGGGTCGGGTCAGCAGCGCCCCAGAGGAGCAGGGCGTCGGGATCCGTGACCTTCTTCATGTCGCATAGGGTATTGACAAGTACCGATATCGTCAAGTATCAATATGACATCAGGGGCGCCCCGAACGCCCACCACACACGCAGAGGAAGCCTCATGCTCAGCCCGTACTACGTCAGCACCGTCGTCCAGCAGCAGCGCGAGCGAGAGATGGTCGCCGCACACGTCGCCAGCCTCGCCACGCGCCTCCGTGAATGCTGCCGCCCCAGCCGGTTCGCTCGACTGGCCGCCCTGTCCCGCCACCTTCGAACCCGCCTGCAAGGAGACCACCGATGACCAGCCAGACGATCCACGACGAGGTGCGTGCTCGCTACGCGGAGGCAGCCCTCCAGGCTTCGTCCGGTGCCTGCTGCCAGGACGATGCGCAGACCTTCGGCGCGGGACTCTACTCGGCGCTCGAGCGGGCGGAGCTGCCGGACGCCGCGGCTCTCGCCTCACTGGGCTGCGGGAACCCCGTCGCCGTTGCGGAGCTGCACGAGGGCGAGCGCGTGCTCGACCTCGGCTCGGGAGGCGGCATCGACGTCCTGCTGTCCGCGAGACGCGTCGGCCCGACCGGGCGTGCCTTCGGCCTCGATATGACCGACGAGATGCTGGCTCTCGCGCAGCGCAACGCGGCGGAGGCGGGCGCCACGAACGTCGAGTTCCTGCGTGGGCAGGTCGAGGCCATCCCACTGCCGGCGGCCTCGGTCGACGTCGTCATCAGCAACTGCGTCATCAACCTGGCGGCGGACAAGCCGGCGGTGTTCCGGGAGGTCGCCCGCGTCCTGCGTCCCGGCGGCCGCCTGGGCATCACGGACATCGTGGCCGAGGACCACCTCACGCCGGAGGAGCGGGCGACACGCGGCTCGTACACGGGCTGCATCGCCGGTGCACTGTCCATGAGCGAGTTCCGCAGCGGGCTGGAGGCGGTCGGCCTGGTCGACGTGTCGCTGACTCCCAGCCATCACGTCGCCGATGGCATGGTCAGCGCCATCATCCGGGCCCGGAAGCCTGCCCAGGCCGGCGACCTGGTCGGCCGGCCGGCAGGTGAGCTGCCGATCGTCACGAGAGGTTGCTGCGGCGGCGAAGGCTGCGGCTGATCCGGCGTCGCCTGCGACGCGCCCCGTGCGGGCTCTATCATCCGGGCCACCTCCCAACCGCTCACCGCGAACCCGGGCAGGCTCACAGGCACGGAGGCAGGCTGGATGACGGAAGCCAGGGGCGCGGGCGCCAACGACGGCGGGACCGGTGGAGGCGCGACGGCCGCTGTGCGACTGAGCTTCGCGACGCTGACCGCCATGGTCGTCGGCTCCATGGTGGGTGCCGGCGTCTTCAACCTCCCGGCGCGCTTCGGCGGCGAGACCGGCGTGATCGGCGCCGTGGTCGCCTGGACGGTCGCCGGCGCCGGCATGCTCATGCTGGCGCTCGTGTTCCAGCGCCTGGCGATCCGCAAGCCGGACCTGGACGCCGGCGTGTTCGCCTACGCGAAGGCCGGCTTCGGGGAGTACATCGGCTTCTTCTCGGCGTTCGGCTACTGGGCCAGCGCCTGCGCGGGCAACGCCTTCTACTGGGTGCTGATCATGTCCACGCTGGGCGCCTCGTCCCCAGCCCTGGGCGAGGGCGACACGGTGCTCGCCATCGCGCTCTCCACGCTGGGCGTCTGGATGTTCTTCCTGCTTGATCGCGCCGCGGCGTCAAGGAGGCAGCCAGTCATCAACCGCATCGTGACGGTCGCCAAGATCGTCCCGATCCTGGTCTTCATCGTGCTCTGCGTGCGTGGTCCTCGACGCCGCAGGTCTTCGCCGACAACCTGTCGCGGGGACAGCGACTTCGGCTCGCTCTTCGACCAGGTCACGGCCACGATGCTGGTCACCGTCTTCGTGTTCCTCGGCGTCGAGGGGGCCAGCGTCTACTCCCGGCACGCCGAGCGCCGCGAGGACGTCGGGCGGGCCACCGTGCTGGGCTTCCTGAGCGTCCTGGCCGTCTTCGCCTCGGTGACGATCGTCAGTCTACGGCGTCCTGCCGCTACGACCAGATCGCCGAGCCTGCGGCAGCCGTCGATGGCCGGGCGTGCTGGAGGCGGCCGTCGGCGACTGGGGCAGCGTCTTCGTGAGCGTCGGGCTGATCGTCTCGGTGCTGGGCGCCTACCTGGCCTGGACGCTGATGTCCGCCGAGGTGCTGCTACATCGCCGCCAAGGACAGACGACATGCCGCAGGTTCCTGGCGCGCACGAACAACGCGGACGTGCCCGGCCGCGCGCTGGTGATGACCACGATCCTCATCCAGGTCATGCTCGTGGTGACGCTGTTCTCCGACGACGCGTTGAACTTCGCGCTCGACCTGACCGGCGGTCGCTCAGCGCTGATCCCGTACGTCCTCGCGGCGGCCTACGCCCTGAAGCTGCGGCTGGACGCGGGAGACGTACGACGGGGGCACGACCGCGGCCGTCGGACGCGACATGATCGTCGCGCAGCCTGGCGACGGTCTACACGCTCTTCCTGCTGTCTACGCCGCGGGCCTCGACGTTCCTGCTGTTGTCCTTCATCGTCTACGCGCCCGGCAACGCATCCTGTTCGTGATGGCCCGCCGCGAGCAGGGTCGGCGAGCTCTTCTCGCGCGGTGGAGCTCGTGCATCCTGGCCGTCATCGGTCATCGGGCGCCGCCGCCGGCATCGTCGTCCTCGTCGGCCGGCGCGATCACGATCTGAGCACCGCGCACTCCGCGACCACGCACGATCGGAGACCGAAGCATGACCGACCAGCCCCAGCCTTCAGCCGCACGTACGGCGTCCACTCGGAGGTCGGCCGGCTGCGCAAGGTGCTGGTCTGCCGACCCGGGCTGGCCCATCGCCGGCTGACGCCGACGAACAGCGACGACCTGCTCTTCGACGACGTGCTGTGGGTGGAGAACGCGCAGCGGGACCACGCCGACTTCGTCAACAAGCTGCGCAACCGCGGCGTCGAGGTCGTCGAGCTGCACGACCTGCTGGCGCAGACGATGGCGATCCCGGCGGCCCGCGCCTGGCTGCTGGACCGCAAGATCGTGCCCAACGAGGTCGGCCTCGGGCTGGTGGACGGCACCCGCGCCTTCCTGGAGTCGCTGGCGCCGGCCGAGCTCGCCGAGTTCCTCATCGGCGGCCTCGCCACGGACGACCTGCCGAGGAGTTCCGCATCCGGACTACGTCGCCCTGGCGCCGCGAGCGACCGGCGTCCGCGAGTACCTGCATGCCGCCGCTGCCGAACACGCTCTACACCCGCGACACGACCTGCTGGCTGTACGGCGGCCTGACCCTCAACCCGCTCTACTGGCCGGCGCGCCACGACGAGACGCTGCTCATGAAGGCGATCTACCAGTTCCACCCGGACTTCGTCGGGCTCGACGCGTCTGGTGGGGCGACCCGGAGCAGGACTGGGGCCAGGCGACCATCGAGGGCGGCGACATCATGCCGGTGGGCAACGGCGTCGTGCTCATGGGCATGAGCGAGCGCACCTCGCGGCAGGCCATCACCCAGGTCGCCGCGGCGCTCTTCGAGGCGGGGGCGGCCGCAGCGCGTCGTGGTGGCGGGCATGCCCAAGCTGCGCGCCGCCATGCACCTCGACACGGTCTTCACCTTCGCCGACCGCGACATCGTCACCGTCTACCCGGCCATCGTGGACGCCATCACAGGCCTTCTCGCTGCGCCCGGACGACGGCGGCACGGTGTCGAGGTCACCGGCGAGAGCGACAGCCGTTCCTCGACGTCGTGGCGCGAGTCCCTGGGCCTCTCGGAGCTGCGCGTCATCGAGACCGGTGGCGACGTCTACGCCTCCGAACGCCAGCAGTGGGACAGCGGCAACAACGCGGTGGCCGTGGAGCCGGGCGTGGTCTTCACCTACGACCGCAACACCGTCACCAACGCGCTGCTGCGCAAGGCCGGTGTCGAGGTCATCACCATCGTCGGCGCGGAGCTGGGCCGCGGCCGTGGCGGCGGCCACTGCATGACCTGCCCGATCAGCCGCGAGGGCGTGACGTTCTAGACCCAGGCATCCACCCTGTAGGTCGTCTCCCGGACTCCTGTCACAGCGCGTTCTCGACGGCCGTGATCTCCTCGAGCGTTGGCCGGCGCGAGATCATGCCCACGACGTCGCCGCTGTCGGGATCCACCAGCACGAGTTCCAGGCGCTTGTAGCCGTCCTTCTGGTGGAGACGGCCGAACTCCCAGATGTCGGTCTCGGGGACATAGCGCGCGACGTGAAGGTCCCTGCCGGTCAGGCTGAGGGATGTCAGCCAGGGACCGGCGACTGGGTCGGCGAGGGCTGCCTCGTACGCTGCCGCCGGATCGAGCATGGCGGCGTCCCGGCCGTTGACGACCATCGTGTCGAGGGTGACGGACAGGGTGCGATGCGCGCCGCCGCCGAGCGAGCGGCGTCCGTAGTACATGAAGCTCCCCGTCAGGCGCACGAGTCCGTCCGGTGCCGGCCCGACGTGGCCGACGGCATCGCCGTCCCAGCGAGAGCGGAGGCGGAGGGTGCGGCCCGGCGCGATGCGTTCGCTGATGCCGACATCCGCGCACCAGATCACATCCTGATCAGCGTACTTCGCGGGCTTGGGATCGATGGTGATCTTCTCGTGGGCACCGGGCCACCACTCCACCAGGCGTGGCCGCAGGGTGCTGAAGTCCTGCGTGCTGCTCGCCTCGAGGGGCTGCCAGGTGCGCTCGAGGTACTCGCCGCGGACCCCGACGCTGATGGCACAGCCATCGTGATACCAGACGAGGTCATCCTTGCCGATGTTCGTGACCGCGGTGTGGATCCAGACGGGTGCACTCGCATCCATCATGTCCTCCTCGAGCCACATGCGCAGCCGGATGCCGTCCTGTTCGACGACGGCGACGCGCTTCAGATGCGTGAGGGGTGAGCCGGCCGTGGGCGACGCGGACGGTCCGGGCGAGGCGCTGGCAGGGCCAGAGGTCGGGGATGGTGACTCTCCTGTCTGCGCCAACTGATTGGCAGGGCTGACGTCCTCGCCGGAGTCGACATCGATCCATCCCACATCCACATCCGCTACGCCACCGCCGTTGGGCAGGGATTTGCCCTGTGCGACGCCGAACCGGTCCAGCTGCGGATAGCCGTGTTGCCAGACGTTGCCCACGCCACCCGAGTTGGAGGTGATGCAATGGCCCGCCACGATGATGACGAACGAGCCGTCCTTCTTCCCCAGCCCCGCGGATGTGCAGTCCATGTCGTCGCTGAAGTCCTTGGGGTGGACCCTCAGCCCACCCTTGAGTGGGTCACGGCATTGCTTCCGACTCGAGCAGTCGGCTTGGAGCGCGCCGATCACCTCGGTCTCGATGGGGAAGTCGAAGGCCGAACGAAGGGAGGCCTTCGCGCCAGCTGTCTCGTGCCGCAAGCTGACGAGCACCGTATTGGAGATGACGTCGATGGCCACCATCTCCACCGGGATGCCGTCCTTCTCCAGCGCATCCCACTGGTCCACGATGCGGCAGCGTGGTCGCGGGCGTGAGGGCTGCCAAACCGGCAAGCAGCAGCCCAATCAAGATGCTGAACCATCGTGGTGACATGGGATTCCCCGTTCAGACTGCGTGACCCCGTCTGGGCGAATCAGCCCAGTCGGCAGCCTTGCTGGTCGGTGTTGTCCTTTCGACCGCCCCCTCGTGTAACTGGTTCCGATGACGCAACGGTACGACCGCTGGTCGTCCAGCGGAAGGGGGAGGATCCCCGGGACCGAGGGTGAGATTCCCCGGACCGGAGGGTGGGATTCCCCGTCGACGGGGTCCGCCCAGAGGTAGCGGCCGGACTCGGGTTGACAACTTCGACGCGTCACAGTACCTTGATGTCAAGTATCACGGCACAGAGGTATCACGACATGGCGGTGCAGCGACGGCAGCAAGAAGTCGAACGTCGGGTCAAGGGGGTGCAGGCCTGGCTGGCCCTGTGGCGCGCAGCGCGCGCCGTGGAGGACCAGGCCCGGCACAGCGTCGAGGGCGCCGGCCTATGCCTGAGCGACTTCGCCGTCCTGGAGGCGCTGCTCCACAAGGGCCCGCTGTCGGTCGGTGAACTTGGTCGGAGGGTGCTGCTCACGAGCGGCTCCATCACCACCTCGATCGACCGCCTGGAGCGGGCGGCCTGGTGCGGCGTGCGACCACCAGCACGGACCGCCGTGCGCGCATCGTCCATCTCACGGACGACGGCTCGACCCTCATCCGGACCACCTTCGCGACCCATGAGCGGGACATGGAGCGACCCTTCGAGACCCTCAGCGCAGCGGAGCTGCGCACGCTGGTGCGCCTGCTCGTGAAGCTCCGGCCCGACGCGGTCGAGCGCGCTGCCTGACCGAGCGCGACCGACGCCCGCCACTCGCCTACCCCATCCGCCGACCCCACCCCCCAAGGAGACCACCACCATGCAATTCGGCATCTTCAGCGTCGGCGACGTCACCGCCGACCCCACCACCGGTCGCACCCCGACCGAGCACGAGCGCATCACGGCGCAGGTCGCCATCGCGCTCAAGGCCGACGAGGTGGGCCTGGACGTCGTGGCCTTCGGCCAGCACCACAACCCACCCTTCGTGGCCTCTGCCCCGACCACCACGATGGCCTGGGTCGCCGCGCAGACGAAGCACATCATCCTCTCGACCGCCACGACCCTCATCACCACCACGGACCCGGTGCGCATCGCCGAGGACTACGCCACCCTCCAGCACCTCACCGAGGGCCGCATGGACCTCATGCTGGGGCGCGGCAATACCGGACCGGTGTACCCCTGGTTCGGCAAGGACATCCGCGACGGCATCGCCCTGGCCGTGGAGAACTACGCCCTGCTGCACCGGCTCTGGCGCGAGGACGTGGTCGACTGGGAAGGTCGCTTCCGTACCCCGCTGGCGGGCTTCACCTCCACGCCGCGACCACTCGACGGCGTGCCGCCCTTCGTCTGGCACGGCTCCATCCGCAGCCCGCAGATCGCCGAGCAGGCCGCCTACTACGGCGACGGCTTCTTCTCCAACCACATCTTCTGGCCCCCTGAGCACACCAGGCGCATGGTGGCGCTCTACCGGGAGCGCTTCGAGCACTACGGCCACGGCCGTGCGGAGCAGGCCATCGTCGGCCTGGGCGGACAGGTCTTCATGCGGCCGAACAGCCAGGATGCCGTGCGCGAGTTCCGGCCCTACTTCGACAACGCCCCCGTCTACGGCCACGGCCCCTCGCTGGAGACGTTCATGGCGGAGACACCGCTGACGGTGGGTAGCCCGGCACAGGTCATCGAGCGCACCCTGGGCTTCCGCGACTACGCGGGCGACTACCAGCGCCAGCTGTTCCTCGTCGACCACGCCGGCCTGCCACTGCAGACCGTCCTGGAGCAGGTCGAGATCCTGGGCACGGAGGTGGTGCCCGTCCTGCGCCGCGAGTTCGCGGCCCGCAGGCCGGCCGACGTCCCGGATGCGCCGACGCACACCTCTCTGGTGGCCGCCGCCGAGGCGGCCGCGGTGCCGGCGGTCGCTGAGGCCGCGCGCGCGAACCGGTGGAGACCATGGCGAGGTGACCGAGCAGCACCTGGTGGTGGTCAGTGGTGGGCTGCGCGTGCCCTCATCGACGCGCCTGCTGGGCGATCGCCTGTCAGCGGCGGTGGCCGCTTCCCTGGGGGACGGCGGTCACGATGCCCGGCCGACCGTCATCGAGCTGCGCGACGAGGCTCACGCCATCGTCGACGCTCTCCTGGTCGGCTTCCCGACGGGCTCGTTGCGCGCCGCCGTGGAGGCGGTGCAGAGCGCCGACGGCCTCATCGTCGTCAGCCCCACGTTCTCGGCCTCGTTCAGTGGGCTCTTCAAGTCGTTCTTCGACCTCTTCGAGGGTGGCTCGCTGCCCGCTACGCCCACTCTGCTGGCGGCCACGGGCGGAACAGAGCGCCACTCGCTCGTCCTGGAGCACGCCCTGCGGCCACTGCTCGTCTACCTGGGCGCCGACCCGGTGCGCACCGGGGTCTACGCCGCCACGTCCGACTTCGGGGGCGAGGGTGCTGGCCGCCTGCAGACCCGCATCGGGCGCGCCGCGGCGGAGCTGGCTGAGGCCATGGCCACTCGATCGAGCGGGGCGCCACGCCCGCGGCCGGCACGAAGCCCAGAGGAAGAGGTCGATCCCCTTCGAGGAGTTGCTCGCCCGCGGCCGCCCACCTTCCTGACCGCGTCAAGCACCATCGGCGCCGCTCACGGCATCGGCTCGCTCCCTGCCGTCGACTCCTCCGTCGCTGCGCTCGGAAGTGGCGTGAGCAGGTACGCGTGACGGTGCCCATCGATGATGGCGGTGCCAACGATGTGGCCGCTGTCGCTGATGGCCTCGGCCATCATGAGCTCGACGCCGCTCGTCCCCGCCGGCAACACCGTGTTCAGGTCGATCATCTCACCGTCGCGATACAGGAAGGCATGGTCGACGCCCGGCCAGCCGTGCTTCGGCGGGAGCCCCGCGTAGCCGACGACGTTGCCGTTCGCAGCGATCCCGAAAGCGACGGCATGATCGCCGCCGAGCGTCCCGAGGTCGATGACCGTGCCAGTCGCACCGTTCGGCTCATCGGGCGTCCACAGGAAGGCCCGTTCCGCAAGCTCCGTCGTCCCCACCTCCATGCTCCCGACGACCGCCCCACCGCGGTTGACTGCCTCGGCGACGCCGGCCTGCCCTCCCGGCAGGTAGGGCAGCTCGATCATCGTCCCGGTCGACCCGTTGGGCTCGCCCGGCGTCCACAGGAAGACCTGGGACATCCAGTCCGCATCGTTCGTGAAGCCGGTGACCTGGCCCCGATCGTTGATGTCCGTCGCGTAGCTGCTGATGCCGCCCGGCAGCATCCCGAGGTCGACCATCGTCCCATCGATGCCGTTCGGCTCGCGCGGGGTCCATAGGAACGCGTGCCGTCCCTCGGTGCCAAGTCCCGACGCGCCGACCACCTGGCCGGACGCGTTGATGGCGTTGGCCTCTGCTGTCTGCGCCCCGAGGTCGCCGATGTCGTGCAAGCTGCCATCCCACAGGAACGCGTGCGTCCTGCCGTCCTCGGCCATCGAAACCCCGACGACGTGTCCCCGCTCGTCGATCCCCTGCGCCGCACTGTTGGTGTCGCCAGGGTAGGCACCCAGGTCAAGGAGCGCGCCATCTGCCGGCAGCCAGCGGAAGGCGTGGTAACCGCGGGACCCGCTGGAGGGCTGCGTGTCCGCGTGCCCGACCACGGCGCCGTCCTCCGAGACCGCACGGGCCGAGCTGTCGAGGCCACCCAGCACGCCGAGATCGGTGAACGAATACGCCAGGTGCGCGCCCGACGAGGCCTCGATGTCCGCCCCGCGACCGCCAGGTGCGGCGAGGATCACGAGGGCGGCCGCGGCTACCGAGACCAACCGGCGAGGGCCAATGCTGCTCATGCGTCGACCTCCCCGGAGTCGATCACCCAGGGCAGATCGCCTGGCCGCGAACGACCCCTCTTCGCGACCGACTCGTCTAGAACGCCATGCCCCGGGGCTGCGGTCCGAGCGGCGGATCACGTGGATCGAGGACCTGGAAGCCGTTGGCCTTGTAGGCCTCGTAGTCGAAGTGCTCGGTCTCCTCGTAGCCCACCTCGTGGTACTCGTAGAAGCCGGGCCAATCCTCGTAGCCCTCGCCGAAGGAGTGGTCGAGGAAGGCGTCCGCCATGGCCATCCCGAGCCGTGGCCCGATGAAGAAGGCGCCCATGGCCAGCACGTTGCAGTTGTTGCCGGTGGCGCAACGCAGGGCCGCCGGCACACTCTCACAGACCGCCGCGTGCACGTGCGGGACCTTGCTGGCGGCCACGTGGATGCCCATGCCGGTCCCGCAGAAGGCCAGGCCCTTCTCGAACTCGCGCTCGGCGATCTTGGCGCCGAGCATGAAGCCGGCCCGCTGGAACATGGGGGTCTCCTCGAGGACCGGGGTCAGGTCCTCGACGGTCCAGCCTCGCTCGACGAGGTGCTTCTTGACCAGCTCCTTCAGCGGGAAGCCCGCGAAGTCGGCGCTGACGACGACGTGCTTGTCCTTGGCGGTCTTCATGTGCCTCGTGCTCTCCTCTTCACTTGGTGTCGGGTCATCATCGGCGACGCGACCGCACGGTCAAGAGCCGGACGGCCCACGCGAGCATCGACGACATCCGGCCCCAAGATGCAGGGTCCATCGTCCCTAGTCGCTCGCTTGATACCCACGGGTACCCTGTGGTCACGACACCCGAGGGACCGCCTCGACCGTCGTCGACGCCCCAGCGTCGAGCCGTCGCCCGCCCCAGCGTGGCCACCGTCGCACCCTTGCCCCATGGAGGTCGAATGCCTATGGCCTGAACGTGAGACCAGTCATCGGATCACTCCCGGACGTGGGCCCCAGCCCGCGGTGCCGAGAGTGGCTAGAGGTTCTTCATCATGCCAATGAGTCGGCATGCCAAGACCGAGTGGCAGCGCCGCAAGCGCGCAGCCGTAGCCCTCGAGTCTGGCAGACAGCCTCACCGCACAGGACGCCCATCGACCGGACGCCAGGCACAAAAGCACCACGGGGACCGCCGAGCCCAACGGATGCGTGCCAGGGCGCGTCTGCTTCAACGGACGGGCGACAACGGATGGAGCGTCACGCGCCACCCGATCCTGGAGGAGGCCATCATCGTGGCACGCCGCCACGCCAAGCCGGACCGCGGGTCGGTCATCTTCGACCCGCTGTTCGAGGAAGCCGTGAGTGTCGCTGCCCTCGCCCTCTGTGCAGGCGACGACGCTGAGCAGGTCACGAAGGCGTTCGTGCGAAGCGAACGCGCGCGGGCCTGTCAAACGGCGCCACTCTTCGCGGACGTCGCCTGAGGCGAGGCCCGCAGGCTCGGTGTCGGCCCCGGAGGGCCGGCCCCGAGTCGCACCGGCTCGGCGCCTCATCCGGCAGCACCCGGCAGGACCCGCGGTCCGCGCGCCGGGGGCCGCATACTGGGGCGATGAACGCGCGCACTATTGCCACACCGCGGTTCGGACGCGGGCTCACCATCCTGCTTTCGCTGCTGCTGGTCTCGGCGTCCGGCGCCGTGCCCGCTGGGGCGCTCGCGGCGGAGCCATCGGCGTCGCCCACGGGCGCATCGCCCCAGCTTGCGAGCGCATCGCCCCAGCCCACCATCCCGGCCTCAGCAGCCATGTGCGCGAGTGCCGCGGACCTGCGCCTCATCGTCGACTTCATGCGTGACACCGATGTCGAGACGGATGGGTGGGTGCCCATCCTGGTCGGAGCCATCGCTGGGCTCAGCGAGGCGCGCGACCTGCTCGGATTGGTCGATGAGTCCTATCGACCGATGGTCGAGGACGTGGTCACCTCGCTGCAGGACCTCTTCTCCATCGCCGAGGACCTCCGCGGACTGGAGACCCTCGGCTCCCAGGTTGCCGCGGTCGGCGAGGCGATCACCGCCGTCGGCGTCTCCTTGGACGAGCTCTCGGTGGCCCTCCAGGTCCCCTGCCCGAGCGCCGAGTAGCCGTCTCCCGGGGCCTTGCGTTGGCCACCGTTGCGACCCGGGGTTGACTGGTACGTGGCCGGAGGGATCGATGGGCGGACTGCTCGCGGGTCGTGTCGCGATCGTCACCGGCGCCGCTGGTGGGATCGGCGGAGCGACGGTGCGCCGGTTCGCGGCCGAGGGCTGCCGCGTCCTCGCGACCGATCGCTCGGACGGTGTCGCGGCCCTGGCAGCCGAGCTCGGGCCGGAGCGGGTGGCCAGCGAATGCGTGGACCTGGGCGAGCCGGAGCGGTCGGCCAGGCTGGTCGATGCAGCCCTCGAGCGATGGGGGCGGCTCGACGTCCTCTTCGCCAACGCCGCCGTGATGCCCGCCGGGTCGATCGAGGACCATCGCCTTGACGACTTCCGGCATGCCCTGGAGGTGAACGCGGTCTCGACGTTCGTCCTCGCGCAGGCTGCCGCCAGGCACATGGAGCACGGCGCGAGCATCATCGTCAACAGCTCCGTCCAGGCGCTCCAGGGTCATCGCGGCAAGCTCGGCTACCAGGCGTCCAAGGGGGCGCTGCTGGCCATGACTCGCTCGATGGCGGCCGACCTCGCCCCGCGCGGGATCCGTGTCAACGCCATCGCCCCCGGCTCAATCGACACTCCCCTGTTCCGCGGTCACCTCGCGTCGGTCGAGGACCCGGACGCCGAGATGCGCGAGACCATCCGCCAGCACCCCCTCGGCCGCATCGGACGACCGGAGGAGGTGGCCAGCGTGGTGCTGTTCCTGGCATCCGATGAAGCGTCGTTCATCACGGGCGTGGTGCTTCCGGTGGACGGCGGCTACACCATGGCGAAGACCTGAACCTGCGACCGCCCGCAGGCTCGCTCAGGGCCTGGTGAGCGTTCCGTCGGGCAGTCGGGATTGCGTCCAATCCACGACGCCATCCCGGAACTGGTACATCTCCGCGTGCAGCGGGTATCTGGCAGCGGCCTGCTCATCGACGTCGATCCCGAGCCCGGGGTCGTCATTGGGGTAGAGGCAGCCATCGCGGACCTCCGGACAGCCCGGGAACACCTCCGCCAGGGCCTCGTCGAAGCCCCAGAACTCCTGGATGCCGAAGTTCGGCAGGCAGACGTCCAGGTGCACGTTGGCGGCGTGCCCGACCGGGGAGACGTCACCGGGCCCGTGGAAGGCGGTGCGCACGCCGAAGGTCTCTGCCAGCACCGCCACCTTCCGCGCCGGGGTGATGCCGCCGATGTCGCTGATGTGGACACGGATGAAGTCGATCAGGCCCTCGACGATGAGCGGCCGCCATTCGAGCGGATGCGTGAACAGCTCGCCCATGGCGATCGGCGTGACGCTGTGCTGGCGGAGCGTCCTGAACCACCCCTGGTCTTCCGGTGCCAGCGGATCTTCCAGGTAGAAGAGCCGATAGGGCTCCAGCGCCCTGGCGAGGCGCACGGCGTCGATCGGCGCGAGCCGTTCATGGACGTCGTGGAGCAGCATCGTCTCGGGTCCGAGCTGGCCGCGCAGGTAGTCGAACATGACGGGCACGCTGTCCGCGTAGGCGACCGGATCGACATAGCGGCCTGGCTGGGAGCCCATGCCGGCCCTCGGGGATGCCGTGCGGCCATACGGACCTGACTCACCCATCTGGCAGCGCACGTGCGTGTAGCCCTCGTCGCTGAGCCTGAGCACGTCGTCGAGGACCTCCTGGGGATCGCGGCCCTGGGCATGTCGATAGGCGATGGCCCCGTCGCGCACCTTGCCGCCCAGGAGCTGGTACAGCGGCAGGCCTGCGACCTTGCCCTTGATGTCCCACAGCGCCTGGTCCACGCCCGAGAGCGCGTTGTTGGTGACCGGCCCGTTGCGCCAGTAGGCGTTCTGGTAGGTGAGCTGCCAGATGTCCTCGATGCACTGGGGATCACGGCCCACGAGCAGGGGCCTGAGATAGTCATCGACCACGCTGCGAACGGCGAGGAGTCGCTGCGTGAACGTGGCACAGCCGACGCCATGGAGTCCCGCCTCTGAGGTCTCCACCTTGACCACGGCGAGCCCGACACCGGCGGGAGCGGTGAGGATGCACCTCACGTCTGTGATCTGCATGGCCGTCTCCCTGTGCCGATCCCACCAGTCGACCGACCGGGGCCCCGGGGATCGCCGCGGCCGGGCCGCAGATCATGGTACGCGCGCGACCGCCGTGCTCGAGGGCAGCCTCAGCCTGGCTCGACTTGGCATGGTCGTCTATCGTGTCATCGTCCATGGAGGCCAGACTCAGCAGGCCTGGCCGATCGCATCAGGGAGGACCAGTCGTGGGCGATGTCGCACGTGTCACCGAGATCATGGCCCGCTCGTCGGTGAGCTTCGAGGATGCCATCCGGACCGGCCTGGAGCGAGCCACGAAGACGATTCGCGGGGTAGAGGGCGCCTGGATCAAGGAGCAGAAGGTCGCCGTCAGCGGCGGCAAGGTCACGTCGTACCAGGTGACCATGCTCGTCACCTTCGTCGTCGACGCCGACGAGGATCTCGCCTGACGGATCGAGACCATCCCACACCGACACACGCACACCCAGGAGGCAGGCAGTGGCTACCAAGACCGCATCGGTCCGTTCGTTCAAGACGAGCGTCGACATCCCGGCTGACGCTCGGACCAAGATCGATCGGATCCTCAATCAGCACCTGGCCGACTCCTTCGACCTCATGAGCCAGGTCAAGCAGGCCCACTGGAACGTCAAGGGCTCCGACTTCTGGCAGCTGCACAAGCTGTTCGATGAGGTCGCTGAGCGGGCGGCGGAATGGGTCGACGAGTTCGCGGAGCGCATCACCGCCCTCGGCGGATATGCCACGGGGACCGTTCGGATGGCCGCGGCCGCCAGCACCCTGCCGGAGTTCCCGACCGGGATCACAAAGAGCATGGACTATGTCCGTGCCGTGGCGGAGCGCCTGGCGGCCTTCACGAACTCTGCGCGCGAGGCGATCGACCAGGTCGACAAGCTGGGCGATGCCAACACGGCGGACCTGTTCACCGAGGTCAGTCGCTGCGCTGACAAGTACCTGTACTTCCTCGAGGCGCATCTCCAGGACTGAGTATCCCGGCGCCTCTGGTCACGATCGGAGGCCCGGTGCGGTTCGGGCGACAAGGGCAGGTGTGATACGCATCAGCCCTCGTTCGCCCAGGGAGGGGACTTGCGCACGCTCATCATCGCCGTCACTGCGATCTCCGCGGCCGCCATCGGGGTGATGGCCATCGCCTGGAGACGTGACCCGCGCATCGGCTCGGCCTTCGTGAACAGGGTCGTGAACCCCTCGCTGCTGGAGCGGGGCCTGGCCGGTGGCCAGCACTCCGAGATCGGCCCGCTGGAGCACATCGGGCGGAAGTCGGGGATACGAAGGCTGACGCCCGTCCACCCGGAGCCCACGCCCACGGGGTTCCGTTTCGTGGTGCCGCTAGGCGCGCGGTCCGAGTGGGCGCAGAACGTGCTCGCGGCGGGGCGGTGTCGTGTCCAGCTGCACGAGCAGGTCTACGAGCTCGCCGAGCCGCGCTTCGTCTCACCGAGGACTCTGCCCGACCTTTCCAGGGCCATCCGGGCGATCTTGGCTGCCCTCGGGTTCATGTACCTCACGCTCGAGACCGTGGCCGTGGAGCCGGGCAACATCTGATCCGATCCCGAAGACGGCAGCGCCGTGGGGGCGCCCGCACGTCGGCGTGACGCCTCAGCCGGCGACGACGCTCCCCACCGGCAGCCCGGCTGTCCGACGAGCGATCTCGATGAACGGTCGCAGGCGCTGCGTCAGCTCCTGCCGCGTGAGGCGGAAGGCCGCCAGCTTGTCCTCGTCACTGCCCGTGACCTCCGCGGGGTCCAGAAGGCCCCAGTGGAGCGAGTTGCCGGAGCCAGGGAACACCGGGCAGGCCTGTCGCGCGCGGTCACAGACGGTGATGACGTAGTCGAATGGCTGCCCGAGGAAGGGCTCGAGCGACTTGGAGGTGGCTCCCGACCAGTCGATGCCGACCTCGGCAAGCACCCTGACCGCGAAGGGGTTCAGGCCCTTGGGGTCGGTGCCCGCAGAGTCCACGGCAAAGTCAGCGCCCCCGAAGTGCTCCAGCAACGCCTCGCCGATCTGGCTGCGGGCGGAGTTGCCGGTGCATACGAAGAGCACGCGGATGGGATGGTCGGTCATGGTCGTCTCCTTGCGGGCCGCTCCGGGTACGTCCCGCGGCCTCGATGGTCAGCTCCAGGTCGGTGAGCTCAGCGTCCAGGCGGTCGAGGTCATCGCGCTGGCGGGTGATCGCCAGGCGCTGCTGCACGATGAGCGGCGCCAGGTCGAGGTCGACAGAGCCCCGCTCGAGGCAGAGCCGTGCCAGGCGCCCAGCATCCTCTGGGCCGAGGCCCAGGCGACGCAGGCTGACGACCAGGCGCAGGCGCGCCAGGTCGACCTCGCCGTAGTCGCGGTATCCGTTGTCCTCGCGACCGGGCACTGGCAGCACGCCTTCCTGCTCGTACCAGCGCACCGCCGAGGGTGCCACGCCGACGCGCCGAGCGAGCTCCGAGATCCTCATGGGCGCACCGTACACCTTCAAGCCACTCGAAGGTCAAGCCCCTGGGGCGACGCGGCGTGGAGCTCGCAGCCCGGTCGTCACGCTTGGCGCAGGCCGATCGGCTCTATAGCACGTCAGTCACCGATGACACACTGCTCGCTGATGTACCTGATCAACGAGGGAGCCGACATGGACTTCCTGGCACCCACGCCGGAGGAGAGACCGTGACCGCCAGCCGTCTGCTCGAGAAGCTCGAGGACTTCCGCCTGCTGCCGATCTTCGTCATCGTCAGCATGGCCATCGGCATCGCTATCGGCAAGGCGCTCTCGATCTCCGACTTCGAGCTCACCCCGCCCATCGATGCGCTCAAGTCGATCGCCGGCGGGACGTTCGAGCTCTCCGTCCCGAGCGCGCTCAGCCTGGGGGTGCCCATCGGGCTCTTCCTGATGATGTATCCGGCCATGACCAACGTGCGTCTCGGCGAGGTGGGCTCCGCCTTCCGCTCTCCGCGGCAGCTGGGCGTCGTGCTGCTCTTCAACTACCTCGTGGCGCCGTTCCTCATGCTCCTCCTGGCGAACATCTTCGTGAGCGATCCCGAGCTCCACACGGGCCTCGTCCTCTACGGCCTGGCGCCCTGCATCGCCATGGTCATCGTCTTCACGTACCTCGCCAAGGGCAACGTGCCCATGGCCCTCGTCTTCGTGGCCATCAACTCGGTCGCCCAGATGCTGCTCATCCCGGTGTACGCGCGCCTGCTCATCGGCAACGTCGACTTCGACGTGCTGGTCGTCGGCGAGAGCGTCCTGCTCTACCTCGGCCTGCCGCTCCTTGCGGGCGTGCTGACCCGGATGTTCGTCGTGCGACGCGGCGGCGAAGAGGCCATGGAGCGGCTCAAGCCAGGCCTCAACGCGATGTCCATCCTGGGCCTCCTCTTCACGCTCATCGTGATGTTCTCCCTCAAGGGCGACCTCATCCTCGAGCGTCCCGCCATCGTGCTCGAGATGGCCATCCCCATGACCATCTTCTTCGCCGTCATGTTCTTCGTGGTCCTCTTCATCGGCTCGCGCCTGCACTTCAGCTACGAGGACGGCGTGGCGGTCGCCTTCAACACGACGGGGCGCGACTTCGAGATCGCCATCGCCATCGCCATCACGGCCTTCAGCCCGACCGTCGCACTGGCCACCGTGGTGGGCCCACTCATCGAGGTGCCCGTCATGCTCTTCCTGGTGTGGGCCGCCATGCGGCTGCGGCCCCGGCTCTTCCCGGGCGCCGCTGGCGGTGCGGCCCAGGACGAGCGCCGCGCCCGGGCCGGGAGCCCGGAGCGAGCCACACCATGATCGACGAGCGGACCGCCCTGCCGGTCGTCCCTGAGCTGCGCTTCGACCTTCCCCGGCCGGACGTGAGTGAGGCCGGCGCGGTTGGGAGCGCTGGTGGGCGATCCAGTCCGCGCCGGCATCCTGGCCATCCTGCGCGATGGGCCGCACTGCGTCTGCGAGATGGCCGCGGCGCTGGGTGAACGCCAGAACAACGTCAGCAACCACCTGGCCAGGCTGCGCGATGCGGGCCTCGTCCGTGCCAGCCGTCACGGCGCCGACGCGCGCTGGGTCTACTACGAGCGGGACGAGGCGGCCATCGATGCCGCGGCGTCGACCATGAGCGCGATCCTCCGATGACGACCGCCGTCGCGCATCGCGCGCACGTGCCCTTCTGGCTGGGCGTGACGGCAGGGATCGCCGCCTGGCTCGTGGCGTGGATCCTCCTCGCCCCTGCCGTCGACTGGCTCACGAGCGACGTGCTCGGGCTGGACACGAGCACGGGCTTCGGCGCCTCGTTCGCTTTCTTCCTCTTCGATCTGCCCAAGGTGCTGCTGCTCCTCGTCGGCGTCGTGACGCTGGTGAGCTTCCTGCGCTCGTTCGTCTCTCCGGAGCGGGTCCGGCGCACACTGGCCGGCCGAAACGTCGTCGTGGGCGCCACGGCGGCGGCCGGCTTCGGTGTCATCACCCCCTTCTGTTCCTGCTCCGCCGTGCCGCTCTTCATCGGCTTCGTCGAGGCGGGGGTGCCGCTGGGGGTGACCTTCGCCTTCCTCATCTCCGCGCCGATGGTCAACGAGGTCGCCGTGGTCCTCCTGTGGGGTCTCTTCGGCCCGGGCATCGCCGTCGCCTACCTCGTCGCCGGCCTGCTGGTGGCGATCGGGGCTGGGCTCGTGGTCGGGCGCCTGCACCTCGAGCGCTTCGTCGAGCCCTACGTGTACGAGGTGCGCTCGGGGGCCGCCATCGACCTGCGGCTGACGATGGAGCAGCGCGTTCGCGACGCCTGGGATTCGACGCGCCAGTTGGTGCGGCGGATCGCACCCTGGGTCGTCATCGGCATCGCGCTCGGATCGCTCATCCACGGCTACGCGCCGACCGACCTGGTGGCGTCCATCGGCGGCCGCGAGAACCCGCTCGCGGTGCCCCTCGTGGTCATGCTCGGCGTGCCCCTCTACGCGAACGCCGCTGGGACGATCCCCATCGTCGAGGCGCTCCTCGGCAAGGGCGTTCCGGTCGGCACGGTGCTCGCATTCATGATGGCCGTCACGGCCCTGTCCCTGCCCGAGCTGCTCATCCTGCGCCGGGTCATGAAGCGCCAGCTCATCGCTGCCTTCGTCATCGTGGTGGCCAGCGGGATCCTGCTCGTCGGCTACCTGTTCAACCTCATCGCCAGCTGAACGGAGGCAACACATGGTCAGCATCGAGATCCTGGGTCACGGCTGTGACAACTGCAAGCGCCTGGAGGCCAACGCCCGCGAGGCGGTCGCCATGGCCGGCATCGAAGCGGAGTTCGTCAAGGTCGCCGATGACCGCGACATCGCCGCGCGCGGGGTGCTCAAGACACCGGGACTCGTCATCGACGGCAAGGTCGTGAGCGTCGGACGTGTGCCCTCCCCCGGCGACATCGCGGAGTGGCTGGCCGGCCGCTGACACTCCGGACCGGCCCGATCGTGACCTCCCTCACGGCGGCCCGCCCGGTGCTCCTGGCGCGTGCCCTGCGCCTGGAATACCTGACCGTGGGCTGGAACGTCGTCGAGGGCGTCGTCGCCATCACGGCGGCCGTGGCTGCCGGCAGCGTGGCGCTGCTCGGCTTCGGCATCGACAGCTTCGTCGAGACCCTCTCGGGCGCGGTCCTCATCTGGCGCCTTCGGCGCGAGACCTCTGGCACGCTCGACGAGGAGGCCATCGAGGCGATCGAGCGGCGCGCGGAACGCCTGGTCGGCGGCGCGTTCTTCATCCTCGCCGCGTACGTGACGTTCGATGCGATCACCACGCTCCTCGCTCAGGAGAAGCCTGAGGCGAGCCCGGTGGGGATCGCCATCACGGCCCTCTCGATCGCCGTGATGCTCTGGCTGGCCCGCGCCAAGCGGCGGCTGGCCGGCGAGCTCGGGAGTCGCGCCCTGGCGGCCGATGCCGAGCAGACGCAGGCGTGCTGGTACCTCTCGGTCGTGGTGCTCGCGGGCATCGGGCTCAACGCGCTCCTCGGCTGGTGGTGGGCTGACCCGGTCGCTGCCCTCGTGGTCGTCGTGCTTCTGGTGCGCGAAGGGCTTGAGGCGTGGCGGGGTGAGGCAGAGGCCGACTGAGATCGCTGGTCCGACACTCCCGGCCGTCGGCCCATCGGTCCTGCTCCGACGTCAGTGGGTCCTGGCGGCGGTCCTGACGACGTCGTGGTGGCGGGTCATCGCATGCGGATCGGAACCGTCGTGGCTGCAGGGGTCCACGTGGATGAGCGCCGTGTCGAGTCGTCGAACATCGTGCAGGAGCCGGTGGCGGACCTCCTCGGCGATCAGGTGGCCCTCGGACACGGTCGCGTCACAGTCGACGGTGATGGTGAGCGAGGTCTCCAGCGCGTGGCCCAGCCAGCGCAGCCGCACGGGGCCGACCGCCTGCACGCCAGGGACCGCAGCGGCGGTGAGCTCGACCTGGTCGACGAGCTCGGGCTCGACCGCGTCCATCAAACGCCCCAGCATCTGCGCGGTTGCCTGCTTGAGGACGACGAGGATCACAGCGGTGATGACCAGGCCCACGAGCGGATCGGCGAGCGGGTAGCCGGCGGCCACTCCGAGCGCGCCTGCCACGACCGCCAGGGAGGTCAGCCCGTCGGTCCGCGCGTGGTAGCCATCGGCGACGAGTGCCGCGGAGCCGATGTCCCTGCCCACGCGGATGCGGTACAGCGCCACCGCCTCGTTGCCCAGGAAGCCGATGAACCCCGCGACCATGACGGCCGGGATGTTGGTCATGGGCTGGGGCGTGATGAGGCGGTTGATCGACTCCCAGCCCGCGACGAGCGCCGAGGCGAGGATCATGAGCAGCACGAACAAGCCGGCCAGGTCTTCGGCGCGGCGGTAGCCGAAGGTGTAGCGGCGGGTCGCCGCCCGGGAGCCCAGGACGAACGCGATCCAGAGCGGAACGGCCGTCAGGGCATCGCTGAAGTTGTGGACCGTGTCCGCGAGCAGGGCGACCGAGCTCGAGAGGAACACCACGGCCAGCTGCAGCACGGCCGTGACCACGAGCGCGGCGAGTGAGATCTTGAGCGCGCGGATGCCGCGAGCGTCGCTCGTCAGCGCCTCATCGAGCGAATCACCGGGGTCGTGGCTGTGGCCGACCACCGCTCCGACCAGGCGCGCGATCCGGCCGTGCGGGTGCGCATGGTCGTGGTCGTGGTCGTCGGCGCGTGGTCGTGGTCGTGGTCGTGGTCGTGGTGAGAAGGTTCGGTCATGGAGTCTCGGCTGTCTCGACTGGTCGTGTGGGCGTCGTGGGCACCGTGACGCGAGGCGGGTCATCGCGGCAGGGCCGATCGTCCCTACCTGCCAGGGACCAGCGCTCGCATGGTCAGCGCGAGACTCAGACTGTAAAAGATAGTTGACAACATGTCTGGCATCTCGTACATTGGCGATGTCAATGATCCTTGACATGAGGGACGCCGATGACATTCCTGGAGAAGAGCAACTGGGTCGTGCTTGTCGTCGCGGTGCCGACGCTCCTCGTCTACCTGGCCCTGGTCGTACCGCAGGCGCTCAGCGAGCCGATCGCCGAGGTCTCCTGGGTCCAGCCGATGATCCTCGCCATCGTCGGCTTCGTCGTGGCCAACATCCTGGGCAACGTCGTGGCCGCCGCCTCGAACCCCCGGGAGGCCGACATGAACGACGAGCGCGACCGGGAGATCGACCGCGTCGGTGAGCGGGTCGGCAACTGGCTGATCGCCGCCGGTGCGATCGCCGCACTCGTCCTGGCGATGGCCATGGCGGACCACTTCTGGATCGCCAACGCGATCTTCCTGGGGGGCATGGCGGGAGCCCTGCTCAGCTCGGTCACCAAGATCGCGGCCTACCACGGGTCGTTCCAGCGATGGTGAAGCCGACCCAGGTCACCAACTCGATCCGGGCGCTCAGGTTCGCCAACGGCGAGATGACCCAGGCGGACCTGGCCGATCGAGTCGGCGTGACCCGCCAGACGATCATCGCCATCGAGCAGGGCAAGTACTCGCCGACCCTCGAGATGGCCTTCCGGATCGCCGGGGTCTTCCGCGTGTCGCTCGACGAGGTCTTCCAGTACCCGCACGGACAGGCATGACCAGCCGACCATCAGCGCCGGCGCGCGCCGGACGCTACAGCCACCCTCACACCGATCAGGAGGACACCATGTCTGCAGCAACACCTTCGACGAAGACCCCATCCCTGCCGCCGCGCTGGTTCATCCGCGCGTTCTGGGCGGGCCAGCGTGCCGTCTACTCGGTCACGCGCGGCCGGCTCGGACTCCGCAGGGCGACCGCCACGCAGTGGGGCATGTTGCGCCTGCGGACGATCGGGCGCCACAGCGGCGTCGAGCGCGTGGCCATCCTCGGCTACTTCGAGGACGGACCCGACCTGGTCACGATGGCCATGAACGGCTGGGCCGACCCCGAGCCCGCCTGGTGGCTCAACCTCCAGGCGCACCCGGACACGGTCGTCGATCTGCCCGACGGCCCGCGCGCCGTCCACGCCCGTGCCGCGAACGCGGACGAGCGGCCGCGCCTCTGGGCCATCCAGGCCACCTACGACAAGGATCTCGACGGCTATGCGGCCCGCAGATCTCGGGAGACCGCGGTCGTCATCCTGTCGCCCCGACCCGAGTAGGGCCTCACCAGACCTCGAGATCCATGAAGAACGCATCGGGGAGGCCCGTTGGGCCGGCCACGACCAAGGGGGAGAAGAAGATGTCCACGGATGGAGCAGACGCCGCAGTCACGGGCAAGCCAGGAATGAGCGCGGATCGGAAGGCCGCCATCTGGATCGGCGTGCTGTACGTCATCGGGACGGTCGGCCTCGTCCTCAGCCTCCTCGTGACGGGTGGGGTCCTGGATGGCCCCGACTACCTGACCCAGGTCGCCGCGCAGCCGAACCGGGTGGCGCTCGGAGCCCTGCTCGTCCTCCTGCCTGGCCTCGCACTCGCGATGGTCCCGGTCGTGTTCTGGCCGATCGGCAGGAGGTACAACGAGACGCTGGCCATGGGCTACGTCGTCTTCCGCGGCGCGCTCGAGACGGTCATGTACCTTGTCCTCGCGCTCGGGTGGCTGACGCTGATCGCGCTCAGCACGGTGCCGGATGCGGGGCCGCTCGCCGGCTTCGTGCGTACGACCGAGACGGTGATCTGGGATCAGCTGACCGCCATCCCGTTCGCGCTCGGCGCGCTGATGTTCTACGTCCTGCTCTACCGATCGCGGCTCGTGCCCCGGTGGCTGTCCACATGGGGGCTCGTTGGGGCCGCGCTCTACATCGTGCCGCCGTTCGGGAGCATGTTCGGGCTTTCGCTCGGAGTCCTCATGGCCCCGCTCGCAGTCCAGGAGATGGTCCTGGCGGTGTGGCTGATCGCCAAGGGCTTCAGCCCCGCCGCACTCGCCGCCGAGCCTGCCGGTGAGAAGTCGGGGTGGAGGGCTCCCGCGCCGAGCGCTGCCGCGGCACGATAGGCCACTCGCGCCCGTCAACCGGTCCGGGGTGGGTATCCCCGCCGTCGGTCGGGCCCACCCCCGGGCCCGATGCCCTTTCCTGCTCTCGCGGAGTCTGCGTCGATGGGCCGGATGCGAGACGCTCCGATCCCGCGGGTCACATCGTGATGACGGTCGTTCCCTGGGCGTGACCCTCTGCGACGTGTCCGACGGCGTCGGGCGCCTCGCCCAGCGGCTGGCTCCGGTCGATGACCGGCCTGAGTCTGCCGGCCGCGACCAGATCGCTCAGCGCGATAAGGTCGTCCCTGCGGTTGACCTGGACGATGGGCCGTCCCTGCGGGCGCACGAACCAGGATGAGACGAGCACCGTGAGGATGCGGCCGAGAGGCCGGGTCCAGCCACCCACAGGCGCACCGTTGGACAGCAGGATGCCTCCGTCGGTGAGCGCACGCCGGACGTCTGACAGCGGACGGGTGCCCACGTTGTCGAGGATGATGTCGTAGCGCTCATCCTGTCTGGTGAAGTCCTCGCTCGTGTAGTCGATGACGTGGTCAGCGCCGATCGAAGCCACCATGTCGAGGTTCCGCGTGCTGCAGACGCCCGTCACTTCAGCCCCGTAGGCCTTGGCGATCTGGACCGCGAAGGTGCCTACGCCACCGGAGGCACCAGTGATGAGGACCCGTTGCCCCGGCTGGACGTTCCCGTGGTCGCGAAGGGCCTGGAGGGCGACCATAGCCGACACGCCAAGCGCCGAGGCGTGCTCGATGGAGAGGTCGGCAGGCCTGGGCACGAGCCCCTCCGCTCCGGCACAGGCGTACTCAGCGAAGGCACCCCGGCACCAGCCGAATACCTCGTCACCGGTCTTGAACCCCGTCGCGCCCGCGCCGACCGCCTCGATCGTGCCCGAGATGTCCGTTCCCGGGATGCGGACCTTCGGCCGGCGCAGCCCGTACATCGGCCGGAACAGGTACGGCACACCACGGATGCCGTGGACGTCACCGATGTGGACCGCTGCCGCGCGGACGCGGACGAGCACCTCGTGGTCCCCAGGCACCGGATGGTCGACCTCCCGGACCTCGAGGACGTCCCGAGGTTCCCCATACCGTTCCTGGACCAGTGCCTTCATGGCCGACTCCTGTGCTCGCCCCCTCGTGAGCTCGAGTTGGGGCGCGAGTGTCTCACCTCATGCCTCGACACCAAAGGCCGGAAGCGCCGGGTCAGGCGGCCGAGGCTGCGAACCGGATGCCCAGGGTCTCGGGCATGCTCGCCAGGAGTGGCAGGCGGAACCCGAGGTCGATGGCCACGAAGGCCAGGAAGACGTACTCGGGCCCGACGTTGTCCCAGACGAGCCCCGCGGCAAGGACGAGGATCGAGCTGAGCAACATCCTGGCAACGCGATTGATGCCGATCCAGCGCCCCATGTGCGAGGCGGGGATGAGCTCTCGCTCCATGGCCGCTCCGATCGGGCCGCCGATGTAGTAGAACGACTGCAGCGCGCCCGCGGCAAGGAGGGCAACCGGACCGGGGGCCCAGATCAACACGACGCAGGAGAGGGCGAAGAGCGGGATGGTCACATACAGGACCCGCTTGCGACCGATCCGGTCGGCGAGCCGACCGAGTGGCACAGCCAGGGCGATGGACGCCAGCGCCGTGCTCGCGGTCATGAGACCGAGCAGCAGGGCATCCGCACCCTTGACCTCGTGGGCATAGACCTGCGAGAACGCGAAGACCATCCCGACAGGGAGCTGGCCGATCGCCCCGATGACCAGCCAGCGCTTGAGGTAGCGACCCTGCGACATGACCTCGCGCAGATCACGGAAGAAGTCGCGAGCTGGACCACCAACGCCCCAGCGACGCCGCGAGAGCTGCGTGTACACGAGCACGAACGAGACCAGCGTGATGCCGAAGGCGATCATGAAGAGCGGACGGATGGCGGCGGGGTCCAGTGTCGCCGACGAGGACAGGATGAGCGCGCCGAGCAGCGGACCGACGATGCCGAGCACGCCCGCCGCGGCCGTTTCGCAGATGGTCATCCCCGTGGCCCGATCCTGGTTCACCAGGCAGTTGCCGCAGATCGTCGCGCAGCTGTGGCCGCTGATCGAGTAGCCGACCCAGTAGACCGTCATCGCCACGATGGTGATCACCCAGCTCTGGGCCAGGGCGTAGGTCAGGTATGAGACCGCGAGCAGGCCGATGCCCGCCAGGTAGAAGGGCCGCGGTCCATGCCGGTCGATGAGCCAGCCGACCAGGGGACCGGTCAGCCCGGCGACGAGCATGGCAAGGCTGTTCACAAGCCCCAGCTGGGTTGCCGTCGCTCCGAGCGCCACGATGTAGATGGAGAGGTACGGGAAGATCATCTGGTAGGCAAGCCGGTCCAGCGAGGTGCGGATGACCGTCACCCGCCAGTCGCGCTCCTGGCGACGCATGAAGGCACCGAAGGCAGCCCGACCGAGCCCCTCGCCCTCGGTCATGACGCCGGTCGGCGTGGGACCTCCGGGCGGGGCCACCAACGGCGCTGGAGCAGCAGGTGCCGCCGCCGCGCCGGTCGTCAGCGGAGCGGACGATGCCGCCGCGGATGCGTCCTCCACTTGGTCCCCCTGGTCCCTTCATGTCGGGCGAGCGTGCGTCGCGCCGCCCCAAGGTCAGGGTATCGCGGCCCCGCAGCTCCTGTCCGACGGCTGAGGCGCACCCGATCCGGAGGTCCCCACGCGCCCGTCTGGTAGCATCACCCGACCCGAGGGGGAGTACCCCGGGCCCCGGATGTGCGGCGTCATCACGGACCACGATCGCGTGGCCCCGCCGGCATCGGCCGCACCTCGATGGCGCGGTCGGCGGAGACCTTCGGCGTGCCATCCAGCCACGTCCCGGAGGCCCATCGTTTGGACACCGACACGCTCCTGTGGATCGTCCTCGCCGTCACCATCGGCACGGTCCTGACCCTCGACCTGCTCGTCTTCAATCGACGGGCTCATGCCCCATCGTTCCGCGAAGCTGCGATCTTCAGCATCTTCTACATCGCGCTGGGTTTGACCTTCGGGGCACTCATCTTCATGACTCGCGGCGCCGAGGACGGCGCGGCGTACCTGGCCGGCTACCTGCTCGAGCTCAGCCTGTCGGTCGACAACGTCTTCGTCTTCGCGCTGATCTTCACCGCGTTCGTCGTCCCGCTCAAGTACCAGCACCGGGTGCTCTTCTACGGGATCCTGGGCGCGATCGTGTTCCGGGCGATCTTCATCGGCCTGGGAGCCGCGATCATCGAGACGTTCCACTGGGCGATCTACGTGTTCGGCCTGCTGCTCCTCTACACCGGATATCGGATGTGGAAACAGCGCAACGACCACATGATCGACCCCACGAACAATCCGCTGCTGCGCCTCTTCCGCCGCTTCGTGCCCACGACCGACGGCTACCGGGAGCAGCGCTTCCTCGTCCGGGAGAACGGCCGTCGCCTGGCGACGCCGCTCCTCGCGGTGCTGCTGGTCGTGGAGTCCAGCGACATCCTGTTCGCGATCGACTCCGTGCCGGCCATCTTCTCCGTGACGACCGACACGTTCCTCGTCTTCAGCTCCAACGCCTTCGCCATCCTGGGCCTGCGGTCGCTGTACTTCCTGCTCGCGGGGGCAGTGGACAAGTTCCGCTACCTGAAGCCGGGCCTCTCCGCGCTCCTCATCTTCGCCGGGCTCAAGATCCTCCTCGCGGACATCATCCCGATCCCCATCCCGCTCTCGCTCGCGATCATCATCGCCATCCTCGTGACGGCCATCGGCGCGTCGTTGATCGCAGATCGCCGAGACCGACGACGGGTCATCGATGGGGCGGGGCCGGACGATGGGCCCCGCGAGGAGGTCGCGCCGTCAGGCGGCGGATGACGCCCGCGCGCGCTACCGGGTGAGGGCATCGGTGACGACGACGACGTCCAGGGGGGCGCTACGCGTCGAACCGGCGCAAGAACCACAGGACGCCCAAGGTGGCTGCGGTGAAGACGCCGACCAACAGGTACACCGTCCAGCCGCCAAGTACCCAGCCGGAGCTCTTGAGCGTGATCAGGGCACCGAAGAACACCATCTGGGTCACGAAGACGACGAAGGCGTCCCGTCGTTGCTCTCGCGTCGGCCGCTCGCCCCTCAGGCGTGGCAGCAGCAGGAGGACGAACGCGACCACCGCCGTGACCAGGGCGAACGCCGCGAGGGCGGCGAGGGTGGTGCTGTCCATCTCCCCTGCCACATTCGTTCGACGAGCACACGGTGAGCCAGAGCCGAATGGCACGCTTGATCTGGCCGGTCTCCGCGAGCTTCGCCGCGGTCAGCGTCCTGGCCCCACCTCACGGTCGGCGCCCGACGCGAGGGTCTCCAGCCGATCGACGGCAGCAGCGAGCGGCGGCAAGGCCAGCATCTCCGCCTGGAGTCCGCGCGCCGTCGTCGTGAACGAAGGCTCGCCCAGGACGCGCACGATCGCGCCACGCAGCGCATCCACGCGCGGGACCGGTCCCGGCACATGCAGTCCCAGCCCGAGCTCGGCCACCTGCTGCGCGGTGGGCTCCTGATCGCCCCCCTCCTGTGGCACGACGACTGACGGCAGCCCGTGCCAGAGCGCACCGTGCAGGGAATTGAAGCCCCCGTGGAAGACGAGCGCATCGCAGTGCGGCAGGACCACGCTGTGCGGGACATAACCCTCCACGTGGACGTTCGCCGGGAGCGAGCCAAGGAGTGCCGGGTCGAGGCCCGTCCCGACGGTCACGATGGCGCGGGCATCGACTCCGTCGAGCGCCTCGACGATGGCGCGAAAGACGTGCGGGGCCCGGTTGAAGCTGACGCCGAGCGTGACGCAGATCGTTCGGCGTGATCGCGCAGTCGAAAGCCAGGCCGGGGCGGTGGCCTCGGCGGATCGGTCGAAGGGGGTGGCCCGGAAGGCCATCGTCGAGGGCGGATCGGGCGACAACGCGATCTGCCAGGATGAGGGCAGGTAGCGGATGACGAGGCTGCGATCGAAGCCCTCGATGACCGTGTCCGCGTCGAGACCGAAGTCGCGGCAGACACCCGCGAACGCCTCGCGCATGAGGAAGCGGGGGTTGATGTAGATAGCCCACATCACGCTCGCGTAGGGCATCTGCCAGCGTTCCGCGGCGATCACGCTCCCGAGCTCCACCGGCTCGCGCACGATGAGGTCGGGCCGCCATGCCGGGCCGCGGGCGAGCAGGTCGCGCGCGAATGGCGGCCCCAGGCCAGCGGCGAAGCCGACCAGCTGGCGCACGACCATGGGTGCATCGGCCAGCCGTTCCTGGCCTGGCAAGCCCACGAGTGCGGTGTCCGCCGGGTCGATGTCCATCCCGCAGGGCAGGAAGTCGAAGCCGAGCTGGCGCACCAGCGGCTCCAGCCACGGGCCGCTCGCTACCCCGACGGTGTGACCCATCGCCTGTGCCTGTAGCGCGACCGGCACCAGCGAATGAAGATGGCTGCGGATGGGCTGACAGGCGAACAAGAGACGCATGGGAACAGGCCTCCGCTCAGTCCGCGAGATGCTCGAGCGCCTCGCGCAGGCGCGCTCGCGCACGATGCAGTCGTTGCTTCACGGCATCCTCGGAGATGCCCAGCTCCGTCGCGGCCTCGCGCGTCGAGGTCCCCTGGAGGTCGCGCAGCACCAGGACGTCGCGAAGGCTGCGTGGCAGGGTGGTGATGGCCGAGCTGAGTTCGGCCAGCGTCTCCCGCCAGATGACGGCCGATCCGGGATCGTCGGGCGCACGGAGCTGCCAGGCGGGGGCGCCATCGTCGCCCGGGCCCCCGGCCAGCCGCTGGGGCGCCACGCCGGAACCGCGTGAGATCGCCAGCTGGCGTCGGCCGGCCATGGCGGCCGCGTTGACGGCGATGCGCTCGAGCCAGGTCTGGAGCGATGCATCTCCGCGGTAGTCGCGCGCGGCGCGGCAGGCGGCGATCCACGTCTCTTGGAGCAGGTCCTCTGCCTCGTAGCGATCGCCCCGCAGGTGCATCAGCGTGCGCAGCATGCGCGCCGCGTGGCGATCGATCATCTCGCGGCAGGCATCGGGGTCGCCGGCACGCAGGCGCTCGGCGAGCGGGTCCGGGGGACGCGGATCGGGCATGGTCATCGCGGTCACGCCGTCATTCTGGCGGACAGAGCCCGCGCCTGGCCGAGGCGGATGTCACCTTTCGGCCGGGACCGCATCTATCAGGGTGTGCTCTCCTTGATCCTCGGCTCTGTCTCCGGCCTGGCCCTCGGGCTCGTCGGGGGTGGCGGATCGATCCTGACCGTGCCCTTGCTGGTAGGGGTCCTTGCCGTCGCACCGCGCGAGGCGACCACGATGTCGCTCGTGATCGTGGGCATCGCCGCACTCTGGGGGACCATCCCGCATGCACGGCAGGGACGCGTCCTGTGGGGACGGGCCGCGATGTTCGGTGCGGTCGGGCTCATTGGTACGGCCTTCGGCGGATACCTCAACGGCGCCGTGGCGCCCAGGATGCTGCTCGGCGGGTTCGTGGTCCTGATGGTGGCTGCCGGCATCGCCATGTTGCGGAGAGCCGGAGCCCCGTCGCCGACCCGGGCGGTCACCATGAGCGGCACCGCGCTGGCATACGTGGGCGCCGGAACGGGGGCGAGCGTGATCGGTGACCTCCCTGGCCATCGCCTCGCGGACCGGATGCGCGCCCTGGCAGGAGGTTCCTGTCCGCTGGTCGACCATGGCCCCTTCGTGCTGACAGCGATCGGCGTGGGCTTCCTGACCGGCTTCTTCGGGGTCGGCGGCGGGTTCCTGATCGTTCCCGCCCTCGTGCTCGTGCTGCGCCTCCCGATGCCCTTCGCCGTGGGCACGTCACTGCCGATCATCGCCATCAACAGCGGCACCGGGTTGTTGAGCCACCTGGGCGCGGGTGCGCCCATCGACCTCCCCATCACCGTGCTGTTCACCGCGGGGGCCATCGCCGGCGCGCTCGTCGGGGGCGCCTTCTCGACCCGTCTCCCTGCGGCCACCCTGACCCGCGGCTTCGCGGTCGTGGTCCTGGGACTGGCCGTCTATCTCGCCGTCCAGGTCATCCAGCTGGGAGGTTCCTGACTGATGCGCTCATCCCGCCGCCGCAGCGCCCGATGGATCGCCCGGCCACACACCCGGCGACCGGTGGAGCCGAGGTCATCCCGTGTCCGCTGACCTCCTCGTGCCCACGACCCCGGGCGTTCGTCCGGGGCCCGCGCGCGTCATCGACTTCCTGGCGGCCGGCCTGGGCGATCGATCGTACCTGGTGATCGCGGGCGATCACGCTGTCATGGTGGACCCGCAGCGCGATGTCGAGCCCTACCTCGTGACGGCGGAGGAGCATGGCGCGAAGCTGTCCCACGTCCTCGAGACGCACATGCACAACGACTACGTCTCCGGCGGGCTTGAGCTGGCACGACGCGCGGGGGCAACGCTCGTGCTGCCGGCCAGCAGCGGTGCCGGGTATCGCCATCACCCGGCGCACGACGGCCAGGCCATCGAGGCGGGCGACCTTCGGATCGAGGCGCTGCACACGCCCGGCCACACGCTGGACCACACCAGCTACCTCCTGCGCGATCCGGACGGCCGGTCGCTGCTGTTCAGCGGCGGCTCGCTGCTGGCAGGCTCGGCTGGGCGGACCGACCTTGCCGGGGCGGCCCTGACCGACCGGCTGACGGCCCACCAGTTCACCTCCGTCCGACGGCTGGGGCAGCTGGACCCGGGCACGGTCCTGTTCCCGACCCACGGCGCAGGGTCCTTCTGCACCGCGTCCGGGGCCGCGGGCGGCGGGTTCTCCACGATCGGCCATGAGTGCGCGACCAACCCGGCGCTCCGGGACCGCGAGCCGCTCGCGTTCGCAGACCGCCAGCTCGCCGGGCTGCTGCGCTACCCGGCCTACTACCCCCACATGGCGCCCATCAACCGGGCTGGCCCGCCACCCCTGGGCGCTCTCGTCGCACCGCCCACGCTCAGCCCTTCACAGCTTGCCGCGCTGCGTGCGGTCGGCACGAGCATCGTCGATGGCCGACCACGGGCGGCATTCGCCGCCGGTCATATCCCCGGCTCGATCAACGTCGAGCTCGATGCATCGTTCGGGACCTACGTCGGATGGCTGCTGCCGTTCGACGCGTCCCTGGCGCTCGTGCTCGACCCGGAGCAGGATGCCGTCGAGGCGGTTCGCCAGCTCGCACGGATCGGCTTCGATCACGTCCGAGGTGTGCTCCGCGGGCTCGGGGGATGGATCGCCGAGGACCGCGTGGTCGGAAGCTTCCCGCGAGCGGGCATCGCGGATCTGCGCGAGGCACTGGCGAGCAGCACGCCGCCGCTGGTCCTCGACGTGCGCCAGCCCGCCGAATGGCGTGAGGGCGTCATCCCTGGCTCCAGGCAGCGCTTCGTCGCGGACCTGGCCGACCCTGCGACCTGGCTTCCGGCCGAGCGACCCGTCTGGGTCATCTGCCAGGGCGGCTACCGAGCTGCGATGGCTGCCAGCCTGCTCGCCGCGGCCGGCCATGACGTGATCGCGGTCGACGGTGGTGGCGTCCCGGATGTGCTGCGCATGGTCGCATCCTGACGAGCGGTCCCATCACGGGACCACCCAGGCCCGTCCATCCAGTCCACCCCGGGGCCTGAGCCCGCGACCCAGGAACCACACCACGGACCACGACCCACGAACCACGAAAGGAACGCGTCATGTGCTCAAGAACCACTTGCCGATCCTGCGGCAAGCCGACGTGGAGCGGCTGCGGCAACCACGTCGAGCAGGCCCTCCGGGGCGTCCCGAGGTCAGAGCGCTGCCAGGGTCATGCGCGAAGTGCGCCATCACAGCCGACGACCACCCGGACGAGCGGCAGCTTCCTCTCGCGCCTGTTCGGCGGCGGCGACTGACCCGATCGCGTCTCCCTGCCCGGTCTGCTGACGTGACGCAGGGAAGGGCGGCGCGGCTGTAACGCGCCAGCAATACGGGCGGCCCGATACGGACCCGCATCCGTCAGCCCGCGGCAGAGAACCTTGTGGTCCAGCGCGGTCGGCGTCCGCCGAGGTCCCGCGCCTGTGACTGAGAGGTCCGAGATGGCAGAATCCAAGGTCGGTGACGAGTTCATCAAGCACGAGTTCGACGAGGCTATCGCGATCCACGGCGGGATCGTCGAGGCCGAGGCGCAGCTGGCGAAGAGCCATCCGTTCCCCGAGGGGCGCGACAGCATCAAGGCGCTGCTGAAGGAGGACCAGAGCGCCCTCGAGCAGCTTCGATCCCTGGGCGAGCCATATGGCGCGACCGGTGAAGTGGAGGATGTCGCCGAGTCGATGCTCGAGCTCATGACCACGACGCTGGACTCGGCGGACGAGGCGGACAGCGAGGCCTACGAGGCCCACGCGGTCCTCCTCAGCCTGAAGCGCAAGCAGCAGGACTCGGGTGCAGCCATGCTGCGGATCGCTCGGGCGCGCGATGACACCGCGCTGCGCGACGCCGCCACCGAGTTCGAGCGAGCCCAGCGAGAGGGCGCCAAGTCGCTCGCGGACTCACTGGCGGCGTTCGCGGTCGCGATCGCGCAGACCGAGACGCGGCCGGCCTGAGGCGGTCCCATGCGACCGATCTGGCGTGACTACGGTCTGAGCATCACGCTCGTCGCGCTCTTCGTTGCGAGCTGGGCGCTGCAGACCTGGACGGGCTGGATGGAGTACGTCGCGCAGCAGGCGAGCCATGGCGGCGCGCCTGCTGCGTTCGGGCCGGACGGTTACGTCTGGTCGTGGGCACAGGCCACCTTCGAGAACTGGCAGTCGGAGTTCCTGCAGGTCTTCGTGTTCGTCGTGCTCACCACGTTCCTCGTCCATCGCAAGAGCCATGAGTCGCCGGACACGGACTACGACACCGAGGCCGCCCTGCGACGCATCGAGGCCCGGCTGCGGGCCATGGAGCAGCGGATGGATGAGCGATGAGCGAGCTTGACCTCTCCGAGGACGATGTGCGCGAGGAGCACCGGGCCGCGGTGCACCAGCCCGCGCAATGGCTCTACCTGTTCGGGGTGCTGGGCGTCGGTCTGGGTCTGATGCTCCTGTTGATCGGACTCCTGGGCGCGGGACAGGGCTGATGCATCGAGATCGCCATGCGCCTGGCCAGGCCGCGGGCGCTGCGGGCTGACAGGTGATACCAGAGCGGGAGGATCCACGCATGGAGAAGAACGCAACCGGTCGACTTCAGGGCGACCCGGATCAGGATCCGCTGATGCCGCCCCGTAGCCACGAGGTCCCGACCGATGCCGGCGCCTACATCGGGCACGAGCCCGAGCTGGCCCGGCAGACGATCCCCGGTGGGATCCAGCGAGGCGACGTCCGAGTCTCGGCTGTCGCCACGCAGCCGACGGGCGCCTGGGCGGACACGCAGGCTGCGGCCGACCAGGCGAACCGTCCGCGCGGGCACCGCCAGGGTCGGCGCACCGATGACGACACCGCCCGCGAAGCCGGGCAGGACCGCTGATGGCGTCCGCCAGGCCGCTGTCCGATCCCGATCACTCCAGGAGGTGACGCATGTCACGGATCGAGAAGATCATCACGGTCGAGGCCCCTCTCGAGGACGCCTACGCCCAGTGGACGCAGTTCGAGGAGTTCCCACGCTTCATGGAAGGGGTCGATCGCGTGGTGCAGATCGATGACCGGACCCTGCGCTGGACAGCGACGGTCGCGGGCCGCGAGAAGCAGTGGACCGCGCGGATCGTGGACCAGACCCCCGATACCCGCATCGCGTGGCGCAGCCTCGACGGTACGCAGAACGACGGCGCGGTCCTCTTCTCCCGAGTGGATGCGGGCACGACGGAGATCCGGCTCGTCGTCGACGCCGATCCCGAGGGTATCGTCGAGGCGGCCGGCGACCGGCTGGGCGTTCCTCGACCGCCGGGTGAGCGGCGACCTTGACCGCTTCAAGGCCTTCATCGAGGACCGGGATGGCCCGACCGGCGTGTGGAGCGGCGAGATCCACGGCGATGAGGTGATCCCACCGATCGATGGGTCCATGGCTGCCGGTCTCGGCTCCGCAGAGTCCTGATATCGCCGGCACACGGTCAGCGGACGTCTGACCACATCCGCGCACGGGGCGCGTCCGACGCACGCGGGCGCGCCGGCGCGCCGGACGCACGCCGGCGCCCGCCTCTGGACCGTGCCGAGGAAGCCCGGCAGCAGCGCTGTCGGGATCTCGTGACCTGCGTCCGACAATGGGCTCACACCAGCCCCATCCGTTGGGGTGGGACCACAGCCAGACTGGCGCCGACCGAGGCGACCGCTCCCCCTGCGGTCCTGGCCCCGTCCGGCGAGTGAACCTGATGTCCGGCCTCGTGTCGGCCTAGGCGGGCGGGCCCTCCGGCACGGCGCCGAGCTGCTGCATCATCGCGAGGGCATCCAGGACGCCCCAGTGCTCGTGGCAGAGCCCCTCGTCGCCCATGCGCATGATGTCGATGAGCTGGATGTCGACCTGCCTGCCGGTGGCCGGCATGCCCATGAATGGCCCCTGGTGGGTGCCGGTCAGTCGGACGCGAGCCGTGACCTTGTCGCCGCTGGCGAAGACGTCCTGCGCTTCCATGCGCATGTCCGGGAAGGCGGCGCGGTTCGCACGGAAGAAGGCCATCACGCCCTCCTTCGTGGGCGCGAGGCCCGGCGTCACCTCGTGCTCGACGAAGTCATCGGCCAGGAGCGCACCGAACTCGTCGATGTCTCCAGCATTGATGAGGTCGAAGAAGCGTCGGATCGTGGCGGCGTGGTCCATCGGGGACCTCCTTGGGGGGTGGGGGGGGCGGAGTGTACGCCCGGCAGGTCGGCGTGGATACATGGCCGGTCCATACGACGGGCCGGCTGCTCAAGACGAGCGCAGCACCACCTGGACTGAGCCGGACCCGATGTCGGGTGTCACGGGACCAGGGCCTCTGGACGCCACCCGGCGACCAGCACCGCCCAGAGCAGGGCGACGTCGATGACGATGCCGAGGGTCAGCCATGGATGGAAGAACACCAGCAGCAGCGCGGCCGACGCGACGGAGCCCAGCACGATGCCGGGAACGAACAGTGACGCAGGGCCGATGCCGAGCGACGTCACGGCAGCGAGTCCGTAACCGGCCAGGATGAACACCAGGAGGACGATGCCGAGGGCGCGCAACCGGCTCGACGGCACACGGAGAGGTCCGAGCAGTCGCGACCGTTCCAGGTCGAACGGCCAAGTCAGTCCCCCGGCTTCCGCCTTCGGGCGCGGACTCAGGAAGCTCAGGTGGATAAGGGCGTGGGCCAAGAGGAAGATCGGGAACAGCAGTTGCAGCAAGAAGGCTCGCTTTCGTCGATCGGCTGGGAAGGCGGAACGAAGGTCCGCATGGATGTCGGCACGCCGCGGTCCGGGGCGACCGACCCAGTGTCGGGCGAACGCCGTCCCCGTGAGGCCAGACCTCCTGTTCACATCGAACGGGCCGTTCGGGCCGATCGAGCATGGAGCCGGACCGCACCTCCGGTGCGAACCGCACATCCGCGCGGACGGGAGGCCCTCACGTGCCTCGCTCTGCGACTGCTCGCCGGGTCGAAACGTGAGACGGGCACGGACCCCAGTGTGGGCGTGGGGAAGCTCCAGCCCTCGATGACGCCGTCCTCGATCTGCAGGATGGCGGTCTCCCTACTCGCGAGGCCACCAGGACATCGGTGCTGGGTCATGGACGGCGTATCCAGCGCGCACCGAGCGGGGCCCCAAGCTATGAGCGCATGACGGTCGGCCGGAGGGCCCGCCGGGATCTGCCACGATGAGGTCGCCGCATGGCTTGCCTGCTCGGCCCGCGAGGGCGCCTCGCCGGAGTGCCGTCTCCGGGTTCTGGGCGACCCTCGCGACCCTGCCGCGGATCGATGCGCCGTAGACGGCCTGGGCCCGCCGCCTGTGATGGTGCGGCCCTTGCCAACTACCCGATGGGTTTCGGCGGCTTCGGCTGCTTGGGTTTCGGCGGTCTCTTCGGCGTCTTGTCACCCACGTCGCACCTCCAGTTACGAGTGTACGGCCCTTTGCGCTGCTCCAAGGATAGGGGCACCAGTCGCAGTTCAGTCGTCCCATCGGCGCGGCAGTCGCAGCAGCGAGCCTTCTCGTCACGCCGCTGCTCCGGACGCCGATCGCGATCTGGGGCCGACCGCCGTCGACCATGTCGTGCCCAAGGTGCATGGCGGCAGCGATAAGGAGGGCGCCCTGCAATCGCGGTGCGGCATGCATCACCGAGCGAAGGCAGCCAGCATCGATCGGCGGTGGAGGACCCACGTAGTCGGGTCGGACCCCGGCTATGACGCCGCGGTACGCGTCCTCCAGTCGAACCAGGCCCGCGGGCCGTGCGGCTCTTGACCCCCTGAGCTGAGCGTGGAGGATGGGGCACACGCAGGGGGATGATCAGGATGCGACGGCTGACGGTGGCTTTCATGGTCCTAGCGCTCTCGCTGGTCTCAGGAGGCACGCTTGCGGCCGTGGGACAACCACCGGGGGGCGGCTCCTTCGGCCCGGCAGGCTCGCTCAGCGAGGCCCGCAGCTTTCACACCGCCACACTCCTGCCCGACGGACGCGTCCTCGTCGTCGGGGGCTACGACCAGGCTCGCTGGTTCGTCGCCTCGGCGGAGGTCTGGGACCCCGCGACCGGCACGTTCGGCCCGACGGGCTCGCTCGCGGGGATACGCGATCTCCACACCGCCACGCTCCTGCCCGACGGCCGCGTCCTCGTCATCGGCGGCTGGGACGGCGATCGCACCATCGCCTCGGCGGAGGCCTGGGACCCGGCGACAGCTTCGTTCGGCCCGGCAGGCTCGCTCGCCGAGGCCCGTTCGGGCCACACGGCCACACTCGTGCCGGACGGTCGCGTCCTCGTCGTCGGCGGCGCGAGCGGTGGGAACTTCGGCGTCCTCGCCTCGGCGGAGGCCTGGGACCCGGCGACAGCTTCGTTCGGCCCGGCAGGCTCGCTCGCCGAGGCACGCGAAGACCACACCGCCACGCTCCTGCCGGACGGTCGCGTCCTCTTCGTCGGCGGCGCGAGCGGAGACGGTGGCGTCCTCGCCTCGGCGGAGGCCTGGGACCCGGCGACAGCTTCGTTCGGCCCGGCAGGCTCGCTCGCCGAGGCACGCGAAGACCACACCGCCACGCTCCTGCCGGACGGTCGCGTCCTCTTCGTCGGCGGCGCGAGCGGAGACGGTGGCGCCCTCGCCTCGGCGGAGGCCTGGGACCCGGCGACAGCTTCGTTCGGCCCGGCAGGCTCACTCGCCGAAGCACGGCTGGGCCACACGGCTACCCTCCTGTCCGACGGTCGCGTCCTCGTCGTCGGCGGCGCGAGCGGAGACGGTGGCGTCCTCGCCTCGGCGGAGGTCTGGGACCCGGCGACAGCTTCGTTCGGCCCGGCAGGCTCGCTCGCCGAGGCACGCGGGTACCACACCGCGACGCTCCTGCCCGACGGCCGCGTCCTGGACGTCGGCGGCTGGAACGGCGACAGCGCCCTCGCCTCGGCGGAGGCCTGGGAACCAGACACACCCTCGCCCGGTTCGGTCGGCGTGGCACCTGCCCGCGAGGCCCGCGTCATCGAGCTGGCGCTCACCGGCGCCCTCCAGATCACCGACCCGTCCGGCGAGCAGATCCGCGACATCCCCGTGACGCCCGGCGAGACGATCACGTTCCGGGTCGACAACACGGCCGGTTTCGACCACAGCTTCTACATCGGCACCGACGAGGAGCTCATCGTGCCCGACGCTATGACCGACGTGGGTATCCCCACCTGGCAGAGCGGTGTCCAGGAGCTGACCTGGGTGGTGCCAGCCGACATCACCGGCCTCAAGTTCGGCTGCACGGTGCCCGGTCACTACGCCCTCGAGCAGGGGGCCTTCTCGGTCACAGGAGGCACGCTCGCAGCCGGTGGGCAGCCACCGGGGAGCGGCATGTTCGGCCATGCAGGCTCGCTCGCCGGGACACGCTGGGACCACACCGCCACGCTCCTGCCCGACGGTCGCGTCCTCGTCGTCGGTGGCTACGGCGGCGATCGCACCATCGACTCGGCGGAGGCTTGGGATTCCGTGACCGACACCTTCAGCCCGGCAGGCACGCTCGCCGAGGCACGCTCGTATCACACCGCCACGCTCCTCTCTGACGGCCGCGTCCTCGTCGTGGGTGGAGGAGGCCCCTGCGGAAATCCGGGCACGCTTTCATGTGACTCGGACGGCTACGGCGTCTTCGCCTCGGCGGAGGTCTGGGATCCGGGGACCGGCACGTTCGGCCCGGCGGGCTCGCTGACGGTGGCACGCCTGAGTCACACCGCCACTCTCCTGGATGACGGCAGCGTCCTCGTCGTCGGCGGCCGGGATATCGACGGGAACAAACTCGCCTCGACGGCGGTCTGGGATCCGGGCTTCAACACGTTCAGTCAGACAGGCTCGCTCGCGGAGGCCCGCTCGAGGCACACCGCCACACTCCTGCTCGATGGCCGCGTCCTCGTCGTCGGTGGCTTCGGCGGCGGCAGCAGCGTCTTAGCCTCGGCGGAGGTCTGGGACCCGGCGACGACGTCCTTCAGCCAGGCAGGCACGCTTGCCGAGGCACGCGCGTGGCACACCGCCACGCTACTGCCCGACGGTCGCGTCCTCGTCATCGGAGGCACGGACGGCGACGACGGCACCCTCGCCTCGGCAGAGGTGTGGGACCCGGCGACCGGCACGTTCGGCCCGGCGGGCTCACCCGCCGAGGCACGCGAGGCGCACACCGCTACGCCCCTGTCCGACGGCCGCGTCCTCGTCGTCGGTGGCACGTACGCCGCCGGCGCCCTCAGCCGCTGGAACCCCGAGGGCGTCCTCGCCTCGGCAGAGGTCTGGGACCCGGCGACCGGCACGTTCGGCCCGGCGGGCTCGCTCGTTCGGGGCCGCCACAGCCACACCGCCACGCTCCTGCCCGACGGCCGCGTCCTCGTCGTCGGCGGCTGGAATGGCGACGACTACTTCATCGCGACAGAGGCCTGGTCGCCCCTGACCCCGCTCCCGTCGGCCGATCCGGACGTCGCGGTGACCGCGTTCCTCGACGCGCTGGTGGCCAAGCAGTGGGACACGCTGCCGTTGCGTGCCTGCGCCGCCCAGCGGGACAGTGTGGCCAGCTTCTTCGGCCTCACGGACGCCAGCACCGACCTGCTCATGGCCATGATGCAGATCAGCATCGCCGACCGCAGGGTCACACTGACGGATACCTCCGGTGGCACGGCCACGGTGCGCATCAACGGACAGCTCTCGGTGCAGGTCCCCGATGCGGCATTGCGTACGTTCTTCACCCAGGTGAACGCGAACGCCGACCCGAGCCCCGCGCCGTCGGAGATCGACCAGTTCGTAGCCCAGGCACAGGCCTCATTCCAGGCGCTGACGCTGGCCCCCGAGGTCACGGTCGTGAACGAGAGCGGCGGCTGGCTGCTCTGCTCCGACATCCTGAGCTCGGCCACAGAATCTCCGGCCCCCACAGCGAGCCCGGTGCCGTCACCCACTGTGATCCCGATGCAGTCGCCCACCGCGAGCCCGACGCCAGTAGCGACCGCGAGCCCGACGCCGTCGCCCCACCGCGAGCCCGACGCCAGTAGCGACCGCGAGCCCGACGCCGGACCCCACGGCGGGCTCGACGCCGTCCCCCACCGCGAGCCCGGTGCCAGTAGCGACCGCGGCCGAGCTCGCGGCTGCCTGCGACGGGAGCGCCGTTCCCGGGGCCGCCAGGTACGCGGGCAGGGTCCACCCGCTCGTCGTGGTCGATCTCGTGGCGAACCATCGATGCCGACTCGTATGGCATCAACACCAGGTGGGCGGCTGACGCATGGCCCGGGCCCATCCAGCTCGTCCTCTGTGTCGAGCCCGCGCAACACCCCGTCAGGGTCGGCTCGTGCGGCACCTACAAGCGGGTCACTGATGGCAAGGTGGGCCAGGTCAACCGGTTCCGCTACGCCCAGGTCGTCCACGTGGTCGTCGCCAGCACCGGCAAGACCCTCCAGTCGAAGACCCTCTACGGGAAGCCCCCGGCCTGCGGGCGCAAGGTCGCCCTGACGTCCGCTCCGCCGCCCTGGAGGATCTACGGCGGCGACGTGCCCGACGGGGCCGTCAACACGTACGCCGCGGCGACATCGAGGCAGAGGGTGAGATAGACCGCCGGTCGGTGAACCGCTGGTCGGGGCATCGGCTCGAAGAGGGCTGGGTCCCCGTGTCGACGGTCCTCAGCCGATCGCGCGCATCCTGTTGTTCTTGGCGTCGTGGGTCAGCTCGGCGAGGCCGAGCGCCTCGAGCAGAGGCGGCAGGTAGACGCCGAAGCGTCCCCGTAGGCCCTTCTTGAGGCCGTACCAGCCGCCGAGGGGGTTGTCCGATGCGCGGCCCCACGCCTCCACGGTGCCCTCCGCCGCAGACTTCTGTTCGTCGGCGCCACCCAGGGGCATCCAGTCGCCGTGCGCCTTCAGCATCGCGTGCAGATCGGTGATGGCACGCGCGTCGTACAGAAGCCGCGTGCCGCCGACTTGGCAGACGATCACGGCAGGGTCGACCGTATCGTCGCGGTACATCGCGTACTCCGAGGTGCCCGGGGGGGTCTTGAGCATCCAGGGATCGTCCTTCGTGCCGGCCCCGTTCGCCATCTGTCGCCTCCGTTCCGGTCTGTCTCCAAGATCGAGGTCGGCGACGACCGCTGGGGACCGCGTCACCGATACGCCCCCCGTCCGAGCGAGGAGCACAGCCTAGCCGCGGGCATCGATGCTTGTCGAGATGACCGCGTCGCCGTGGTGCCCGGGCGGGCGATGGCGATGGAGGTGGCCGATGCACCGGCCGCGATGGGCGCCACCGGGCCACGGAGGGCCGCTGATCCCGGGCACGAGACGAGGCCCGCCCCTCGCGGGACAGGCCTCTTGATGCACGACGTGATGGATGACTTCGCCGTCGTTCCTCTCGGCGACCGAGACCCGGCACTGGCCGGTCGTCCTGTTACTCGACTCGTGACCCGCCGGCGTCGCTCCTCAGGGTGCGCTGCAGCTCCGCGAGTGCGGATCGTGTGCAGCGCCACCTCTTGACCGAAGGATCGCAGCTGGCATGGGCCCGGTGGTCGACGCCTCGGGGCCGCTGCCGACCTCAAGGTCGACGGCACGCCGATCTTGGCCCAGGGCACCCGTGCCAGGCAATGGCCACTTCCTCTCCCCCGACACCCGTGACTATCTATTAGTTGGCAACTCATAGTTTCGCGCGGAATCGAGATCGGTTCGAGGACGAGTGATCCGTATCGCCGATGACTGACTCCTGACACTCGATTGGACAGGGCTACGCCTTCGCGCTAGCCTCCCCGCCAGGGTCGAGCTGGGGGCACGAACGACACCGTCGCCATCACGAGCGGAGATCCATGCCATGAGCGACTACGCCACGCCCGACGCTCTCGTCAGTCCCGAATGGGCGCAGCGACACCTCGACGATCCGGGCGTGCGGTTCGTCGAAGTGGACGTGGATACCGCGTCATACGAGCAGGGGCATCTCCCTGGGGCCGTCGCCTGGGACTGGACCAGGCAGCTCTCCGATGGCATCCGCCGTGACATCGTGAGCAGGGACGCCCTCGCGGACCTGCTGTCACGATCTGGGATCGGGGCCGACACACACGTCGTCCTCTACGGCGACAACGACAACTGGTTCGCGGCCTGGGCCTACTGGCAGCTCAAGCTCCACGCCTTCGAGCGTGTCAGCCTGCTCAACGGAGGCCGCCGGTACTGGCTCGCACGCAGCCTTCCCACGAGCACGGAGGTTCCGTCGTACTCGTTCACGGGCATCGTGCTGCCGGAGGCTGACTTTGCGCTGCGCGCCTTCCACCGCGACGTGCTCGATCGGCTCGGCGAGGTCGACCTGGTGCTCGTCGACGTGCGCTCCCCGGCCGAGTACCTGGGCGAGATCCTGGCGCCGCCGGGCATGGGCGAGTCGGCGCAGCGCGCAGGCCACATCCCCGGCGCCGTGTCCGCACCGTGGGCACAGACGGTCAATGAGGACGGGACGTTCCGGACGGCGTCGGAGCTCCGCGAGCACTACGCCGCCAAGGGTGTGGTCGCGGACAGGGACATCGTGACGTACTGCCGGATCGGGGAGCGCTCCAGCCACAGCTGGTTCGTCCTCCATGAGCTGCTGGGCTATCCGAGCGTCCGCAACTACGACGGCTCCTGGACGGAGTGGGGCTCGGTGATCGGCGTCCCCATCGAGAACCCCTCGGCCATGACTGTCTGAAGGTCGAGGTCCGCCGGGGCCGACGCGGACCTGCCGCTCCCGGGCCTTCGACGACCTCGACGCCAGCGTTCGCGCCCGGCGCGCGCGGCCGTGAGTCTGCGAAGTCGGTGGGACCGGGCCTTGCGCGATACGGATGGTCGCCAGCGCGTCCGGCGCGGGAGGGTCGGCGATCTGCCGCTCGACTGAGGGTGACACGCACGCAGGACGCGGACGTTCGGGCGACCGCGACCAGAGGAATGGGCTATTGCGTGCGCGCTTCGTAACGTCCTTCATCGTCGGGTGCACCACCGGCCACGTGGGGGGCAACGATGGTGAGCGACGGACAGAGCCAAGCGGCCGCGTCCGTCACCCGCCTCCCGCCTCGCATCGCGTGGCTTCGCCGCGCCTGCCTGATGGCCGCCCTCATCACCGGCAGCGCAGCGCTGATCCTGGTGGCATCGGCGGTCGGCTGGCGCGAGACGGACCTGTTCGCAACGGGCCTGGCTGCCACCGCCCTCACCTTCTGGCTCGTCGTGGTCGGGCGTGGGGCTGTCGAAGGGCAGGAGATGCGCAGCGTGATCGTGGTGACCGCAGGCATCTATGTCATCGAGGTCGTGGGGCTCTTCGTCGTACCGGAGTCCATCCCGATCCTCGCGCTGGCCACCTTGGTCCCCCTCGTGTTCTTTGCGCCATACCTGGACCGATGGCCGCTGTCACGCGCCTATGTCGCCGTCGGCGCCATGGTCATCGCCTTCGTCGTGGCGGCGGCGGTCGTCTTGACAGCGAGAGCGGATGCCGCTCTGGACGCCCGCTTCGCGCTGGACGCACTGGGCACTGCGGGCGTCACCCTGTTCGTCCTGTACCTTCTTGAGCGGTCCAGCCGGACGGCCAGCGGCTTGCGCGACGCGGCCCTGCGCGACGGCCTGACCGGCGTGCACAATCGGACGCTATTCATCGACCGTCTCGAGCACGCCATGGCACGCACGCAGCGCAAGTCGGCGGCGGACGTCCGCCAGTCTCCGACGACCGCGGTCGTGTATCTCGACATCGATGGCTTCAAGGACATCAATGACCGTCACGGCCACGGCCACGGTGACGCGGTGCTGTGTGCCGTGGCAGACCGACTGCGGCAGACGACTCGAGCCGCCGACACCGTCGCGCGGATCGGCGGCGACGAGTTCGCGATCCTCGTGGAGGACCCCGCTGAGCGTGCCGACGTGGTCGCCCTTGTGGAGCGGCTCATGGAATCGATGGCCGACCCCATCGCACTGCCCGAGGGCGCCGTCACCGTGCGGCTGAGCGCGGGCCTCGCCTTCAGCGACGACGGGGGCGGAACAGCGGAAGCTCTCCTCCAGAACGCCGATCACGCCATGTACCAGGCCAAGCGTCGCTCATCCGGAGAGTTCCTCATCTACGACCCGGCCCTGCGAGCACGCTCGGAGGACCGTCGCCGCCTGAAGCGGGCGCTGCGCGGAGTCGTCGAGCGAGACGAGTTGCGGCTTCACTACCAGCCGTTGGTGCGACTCAACAGCGGCTTCGAGGACCTCCGACGACCCGCTCCCCCGTCGGGCACCATCGCGGCCTTCGAGGCGCTCGTGCGCTGGCAGGACCCTGCCCGCGGCCTGCTCATGCCAGCCGAGTTCATCGGATTGGCCGAGGAGACCGGCGACATCATGGCCGTCGGGCGCTGGGTGGTGGAGACAGCCTGCCGCCAGCTCCGGGCGTGGCAGCGTATCCCAGGACGTAGCGCCACCACCATGATGGTCAACCTGTCCGCGCTCGAGCTCGGGCAACGTGGGTTCGGCAAGGATATCCAGGAGGTGGTCGATGCCTCCGGCATCACGCCGCACTCGCTCGTCTTCGAGATCACCGAGTCTGCCGTCGTCCCCGATCGCCCGCAGGTGCGGGCGGTGCTGGACCAACTCCAGGGCTGTGGTGTCCACCTCGTCATCGATGACTTCGGCACTGGCTACAGCTCGCTCAGCTACCTGAGCTCATTGCCCATCGACGGCTTGAAGATCGCCCGACCCTTCGTTCGTGACGCGGTCGGCGATCGAAGGGTGACCGCGCTGTTGCGCGCCATCATCGAGGTCGGCGTCGCGCTGGGAGCGGTGGTGGTCGCGGAGGGCATCGAGACCCGCCAGGAGTTGCTCCTCATGCGCTCGCTGGGCTGTCACCTGGGACAGGGCTATCTCTTCTCGCGACCGTTACCGGCGGCGGACGTCGAGGCGCTCCTGCGCGCCCCCCAGCCACCCTGGGCGGACATCCTCGGTCGCCCCTCGGTGACTTCGGTGTCGGTCGAGCGCGGGCTGGAGGTACCCAGCACCGAGTTCCCGCGGCGCATGGCCACCCTGCACGTGAGCTGAGCACCAGGAGCGCCTGATCGCGGTCACGGGCCGCACGCGGGGACGATGCTTGTCCGCTTGCCAGTGCAGGCCACCACAGATCCCGGAGCGGCGGCTGTGGGCCGATACGACGGGAGGCCAGCCGGGCATGATGGCGCGATGACGCCCGCCACCCCCTGCCGGAACGGGACGCCGGAGTCTCCAGGGCCGCATCGAGACGCTGGCACCTTCGCCCGCGCTGCGGCCGCGGTGCCGCCGCCGGGGCTGCTGCTGGTGTCGATCGTCTCGATCCAGCTCGGCGCGGCGGTGGCGGTGCACCTCTTCGATTCGCTGGGACCGGCCGGCACGACGTTCCTGCGCATCGTCATCGCGGCGGGGCTGCTGCTGGCGGTGACGCGCCGCCAGATCAGCGCGGACGCCCGACACCATATCGGGCTGCTGTTGCTCTTCGGCTGCGCCATCGGCGCGATGAACCTGTGCTTCTACGGCGCCATCGCGCGCATCCCGCTGGGCGTCGCGGTGGCCATCGAGTTCATCGGGCCGCTCGGCGTCGCCGCCCTCACATCGCGACGGCTCAGGGACTTCGTCTGGATCGGCCTCGCCGTCGCGGGGCTGGTGCTGCTGACGCCGGACATCGGCGGCGACCTCGACCCGCTCGGCGTGGGCCTGGCGCTGGCGGCCGGAGCCGGCTGGGCGAGCTTCGTCCTGATCAGCCCGCGCGTGGCCCGCGATGTCGGCAGCGCCGGGCTCGCCCTGGCCATGGTGGCGGCCGCACTGTTCACCCTGCCCTTCGGGCTGGTGGCCGGCGGCCTGGACCGACTGGATCTCGGGCTGCTCGCCGGCGCGCTGGCGGTGGCGGTCCTCTCCACCGCCCTGCCCTACGCCCTGGAGTTCGAGGCGCTGAACCGGATGACCGCCCGCGCCTACGGCATCATCGTGACGCTGGAGCCGGTCGTCGCCGCCATGGTCGGCGCCCTCGTCCTGGGCCAGGCCCTGCCGCCGACTGCCCTGGTGGCCATCGGCTGCGTCACCGCCGCCGCTGTCGGCGTGACCCTCAGCGACCGGCGCGGCTCGGTGATCGCGTCGCCCCCTCCGGGGTAGCTGGCTGGCGTCCTGTCAGATGGACCTCGGCCCAGTCCTCCCCTGACGCACTCCTTCCTCCGTCAACGTCGGGTCCGCGCCTCCGGCCATCCTCGCTCGCTGGCCCCGATCGGCACCCTCGAGGCCGGCCTTCCCTTGTCGGGGGCATCGTGCGCACGGTCCGTGTTCGGCGACCGTCGGTCCCTACCAGTCGGCCACGCGGTCGATCTCGCCTTCGCCGAGGCCCGACCCCTCGAAGTCGGCGGCCTCGTCGCGGTTGCGGGCGCACTCGCCGCACAACGGCAGTCCGTCCGAGCCGCCGTCAGGCTCGTCATCGGGATCGCTGCCGAGCGGCTGGCCACAGCGATGACAGTCCACCGACCCGGCGTCGATCTCCAGTTCCTCATCCATGGCTGCGATGGACCTCCATGTGGACGACGCGGCCCGCGCGCATGAGCACGGCGGCGCGATGCGATCGGTGGCGAAGCGCACGTCGGTGCCTTCCCCCGCGGCGGGAGACTCCAGGGCGTCGACCTGTGCCGCCTTCACCCGGCCCAGCATGCGCCTGGGCGTCGCACGCTTGACACGGCAAGACTCTCAGCCATGGGCGCGCCATCCGCCGCGAACTCCGTCGCCTGGCGCCAGTAGCTCTCTATCCATCGTCAGCCCATGTCTCCCTTCACTCGAGCTGCACCTCGCCGACGTGACGCACCCTGGCAAGCGGGAGCGGCGCGACGGGACACGCGCTCAAGCTCACGACCTCGTGACCACGCAATGCCTCGAGGAATGGCTGGAAGCTGCCGCACACCAGGCAGCGCAGGACCAGCCCCTCGACTTCCACCTCGCTGACCCCGGACGCCCGCTCGACCTGTTGGGCCGGAGGGACGCCGACGAAGCTCACTTCCACTCGTCGTGTCGTTGGTTCTCTGATCATGTCGCCAGCCTAGGGAGGGCATACCGACGCGGACATCGATGGGATTCGTGATCGGGTCGCTGGCAGTCGATCGACGACGTCTTCGTAGTCGTGCCCGAGGCCCGGTTCGGCAGGGCGGAGTCCAGCCGCTCAGGGCCTGTCCTGGCTCGTCTTCCGTGTCCGCTACTGTTTCGACGACGCCATCCAGGCCGCGATCTGGGCGCGCGAGTTGACCCCGAGCTTGTTCAGGATGCTGCGGACGTGGCTGTCGACGGTGTGGACGGAGATGAACAGGCGCGCTCCGATCTCCTTGTTGCTCAGGCCGTCGGCGACCAGCCGCGCGACCTCCACCTCGCGCGTCGAGAGCGACGCGTCGCTGGCGCCCCCTTCCGGAGCCGCCACGGCGACACGGCCGGGATCGCCGACCGCCAGCCGTATCGCGGCGTCCCGGCTCAGTCGGCTGCCGACCTTGGACTCGGCGTCGAACCGGGCACGACCAAGGCCCGCGGTCGCCAGCTCCCGGGCCTGACCCACCAGCGGGTCGAGGAACGGCATGACGCGTGCGCCGGTCCCGGCACGGACGGTGTCCGCGGCCCCGAGCAGCTGCGCCGCGACCCGTGCCTGCCCGGTCCTGGCGGCGAGGCAGCCCAGTGCGTCGAGCAGGTAGGACTGCTGCACCCGGTCGTCGATCTGGTGGGCGATCTGCAGGGCCTCCGTGAGTAGGGGCCTGGCCGCATGCAGGTCACCGGCGATCAAGGCGGCCGTGCCCAGGTTCAGCAGCCAGACCTTGAGCGTGTAGAGATCCCCCAGCTCTCTGCTGAGACGCATGCCCTCCGCAGACGCGGACGTCGCCGACTCGAGGTCGCCCTCGAAGAAGCCGCGGAGCGATCGAGCCTGCAGCAACGTGAGGGTGGCCAGCGCGTCATCGAGGCCTGCTGTCACTGCCTGCGCTTCGTCGAGCAGGCGATCGGCAGAACCGCGATCGCCGGCCATCCTCGCCGCGATCGAGGCCATGGCGAGCGTCACCGCCAGGGAAGGGAGGCGACCGGCCTCCCGATCCGCAGCGGCCGCTCGCTCGAGGGCCGGGACGGCCGCAGTCGGATCCACCAGCAGCACGGCCAGCAACCCCCGCAGGTACAGGGCACGGGCCGTCGGCTCCGGGTCGCCACGTCCGGTCGCGAGGAGCTGATCCAGCCAGCGTGCGCCTTCGCTGGTCGCGCGCGTGGCCCAGTACAACGGCATCGAGACGACGAGGTCCATGCCTCGGGAGACATCCCCGAGCGTGAGGCATCGCCGCAGGACCGACCGGATGTTGTCGATCTCGATGTCCAGCCAGGCCAGCCATTCGACCAGCGCATGCCGCGCCCCCTCCGCCGCGCGCCGGCACCTCGAGACGTAGTACTCGGCGCACAGCTGCTCCACCGCGTCCACCTCGTGCGCTTCCCGCAGCTTCTGCCCGGCGAACTCGCGCATGGTCTCGTGCAGTAGATAGCAGGCACGGCCCGGCGCATCCTCCTTCACCACCAGTGACTTGTCGACCAGGGACGACAACACGTCCAGAGCCCGCGCCGCCGGCACGTCGTCCGAGGTGCACACCGACTCCACGTCCTCGAGCGTGAACCTGCCTGCGAACACACACGACCGCCGCAGGAGCGCCTGCTCGTCCGATGCCAGCAGGTCGTGGCTCCATTCGATGGCGGTCCGCAGCGTCTGATGACGCGGCAGAGCCGCGCGGCTGCCTCCCGTGAGCAGGCTGAAGCGGTCGGTCAGGCGATCGCGGATCTGCTCCACGGAGAGGACCCGCGTCCTGACCGCAGCGAGCTCGATCGCCAGCGGCAGACCGTCGAGCCGGCGGCACAGGTCAACGACCGCCGCCTGGTTGGAGGCGGTCAGCTCGAAGCCCGATGCCGCCGACGCCCTCTCCGTGAAGAGCGTCACCGACTCGTTCTGGCGCAGCTGGTCGATCGCCTCGTCGGCCTGTGCTCGAGGCAGCTCGAGCGGTGGGACGGGAACCACGTGCTCACCCGGGATCGACAGCGGCTCGCGGCTGGTGGCGATCACCCGCACGCCGGGCGCGGCCCTGAGCACATCCGCTACGAGAGCGGCCGCTGCACCGAGCAGGTGCTCGCAGTTGTCCACCACGAGCAGCAGCTGCTTATGGCGCAGGTACGAGAGCAGGAGGGCCCGCGGCTCGGTCGCGGCCTGATCGCGCAGATCCAGGGCCGCCAGGGTGGCGTTGTCGACCAGTCCCGGGTCCCGGACGTCGGCCAGCTCCACGAGCCACGCGCCGTCGGAGAAGCCGCGGGCGAGGTCGGCGCCGATGCGGATCGCGATCCGGGTCTTGCCGACGCCGCCCGGGCCGACGAGGGTCGCGAGGCGTGCCGCGGCCAGCTTCTTCCTGAGCTCCGCGAGTTCGTGACGGCGGCCGATGAAGCTCGTCGTTTCGGCCGGCAGGTTGCCCGGGCGGCGGATGGGCCTGGCCATGGTGAGCAGGACGGTACACGGGCTCGGGCCGCCCATGTCGGTCGACTCGCTAGCGGATCACGAATCCCATCGATGTCCCCTCCCGGGTGCCTCCCCCAGTCTGGGCAGCATCACGCGGCAGCTCCCGAGACTCCAACCCGCGCGCACGGACCTGATGGAGGAAGACGTGACCGACCACCGCGCCGCGAGGCTTACGGGTGTGCTGTTCATCATCGCGACTGTCGCAGATCTGCTTGGTGCAGCCGTCAGACCCGATCTGGCCGGTGCGGACTACCTCATCCAGGTCTCCGCAGCGGGGAATCGCGTGGCCGCGGGAGCGCTGCTCCTGCTGATCGCGGCGTTCGCGTGTGCCGGGATCGCGGTCTCGATGTATCCGGTCCTGAGGAAGGCGAACACGGGTCTGGCCCTTGGATCGGTCGTCTTCCGGACCATGGAGGCGGTCATGTACGTCATCGCCGTCGTGAGCCTGCTGTCCTTGCTGACGCTCGGCCAGCAGGCCGTCTCCGCCGGTCCCGCCGAGCGTGCCTCGCTCGGGGCTGTCGGCGGCCTGCTCCTGAGCCTGCGCGAACACGCGGCCCTGGCGGGGGTGTTCGCCTTCTGCCTGGGTGCGTTCCTGTACTACTGCGCGCTGTTCCAGTCGCGTCTGATCCCGCGCTGGCTCTCGGGCTGGGGTATCGCGGCGATCATGCTGATGACGACGGCAGGCGTGCTGGCCCTGTTCAACGACGAAGCCGTGACCGAGTATGTGCCGCTGGCGCTTCCCATCTTCCTGCAGGAGATGGTCCTTGCCGTCTGGCTGATCGCCAAGGGATTCAGGCCATCCGCCGTTCGATCCGACGACCTGGCCACGACGAAGCCTGCGATCCCGGTGCTGGCTGACCACACTCCTGTTGCGGCCTGAGAAGTCGACGGCCGACCGTGTCGTCACCAGCCGTGCGGATGGCCGCTGCGCCGACCACGCCCACGTCGCGCTCCGCGCCTGGCGTGGTGAGCGCGGGGACTAGGTGTAGTTCCCGGGGTTAGTGGAACGGGGCATCAGGCTGCCATCAGCTCGGTGAGCCAGCCTTGGAGATGCTCGAGCACTGGGACATGCTCGAGGCCCCGGTCGGTGAAGGGCGTGCCGTCGTAGCGCTCCGCGGGGGTCTGCCAGCCGAGCTCACTGTGGAGACGGTGGTAGTCGTGGTAGACGCGTCCTGCCCGGCCTGGTTCAGGTCCCCGAACTCGGCGCTGAACCACCCTGCGAGGCTGGCGCCCGTGCCGTCCGGTCCGTGCGCAACCGCATGCATATCCACCTTGACGGCGGATGAGATGCTCACGAAGGGGTCCGCCGATCAGGTGTCGTCACCTTCGGCGCGAGGGCGCGCAGTGATCACACGAACCAAGGATGGGCCCGCATGGACGCACACCACCCGCATCACGACGCAGGACCTGCCGATGCCGCTCACGACCAGGACGCGGCGCAGGCCCACGCGGGCCATGACCGCCACGAGGGTCACTCGGTCGCGATGTTCCGCGACCGCTTCTGGCTGAGCCTGCTCCTCACCATCCCGGTCGTCCTCTGGAGCCACGAGGTCCAGATGTGGCTGGGATACGAGGCACCGGCCTTCCCCGGGTCAGACCTCATCCCGGCCATCCTGGGCACGATCGTCTTCCTGTACGGCGGCAGCGTCTTCCTGCGCGGGGCAGTGCCCGAGATCCGCGAACGCCAGCCGGGCATGATGACCCTCATCGCGATGGCCATCACCGTCGCCTTCGTGACCAGCTGGGCAGCGACCCTCGGTCTCTTCGAGATCGAGATCTGGTGGGAGCTCGCGACGCTCATCACGATCATGCTCCTCGGCCACTGGCTGGAGATGCGCTCGATCGCCCAGGCGCGCGGCGCACTCGCGGCGCTCGCGGACCTGCTGCCCGACACGGCCGAGCGGGTCGCCGGCGACGGCGTCGAAGTGGTGCCCCTCGCGGCGCTGGCGTTGGGCGACCTCGTGCTCGTGCGACCGGGCGGACGTGTGCCCGCCGATGGCACGGTCGTCGACGGCGCCGCCGATGTCGACGAATCGATGATCACGGGCGAATCGCGGTCCGTCCCCAAGGAGGCCGGTGACACCGTGGTGGCCGGTACCGTGGCCGCGGGTGGCAGCCTGCGTGTCCGGGTCAGCGCCATCGGAGAGGCGACCGCCCTGTCGGGGATCATGCGTCTCGTGGCCACGGCCCAGGCCTCGGCCTCACGGGCCCAGGCGCTGGCGGACCGTGCCGCAGCGCTCCTCTTCTACGTGGCCATCGCGGCCGGGATCATCACCCTCGCGTGGTGGTGGCTCGACGGCGACCCCGAGGAGGCGCTCGTGCGCACGGCGACCGTCCTCGTCATCGCCTGCCCCCATGCCCTGGGGCTCGCCATCCCGCTCGTCATCGCCATCTCCACGAGCCTTGGCGCCCGTCACGGTCTGCTCGTCAAGGACCGCCTGGCGCTGGAACGGGCCCGCGAGCTGGACGTCGTCATCTTCGACAAGACCGGCACCCTCACGCGAGGCGAGCCGGTGGTGGCGGCCATCGCGGCGGCTCCTGGCGTGGAGGAGGATGAGCTCCTGGCGCTCGCCGCGACGGTGGAGGCCGATTCCGAGCACCCGCTGGCACGGGCGGTCGTCCGCGCCGCCGACGAGCGAGGCCTTCCCCGCGCCGGCGCGGAGTCCTTCGAGGCGCTGGCCGGACGTGGCGCTCGCGCCTCGGTCGGGGGGCGCGACGTCGCGGTCGGCGGGCCCCGCATGCTCGCCGACCTCGGGCTCGAGACCCCGGCCACCATGGTCGCGGCCGCCGATGCCTGGGCGATCGACGGCCGGACGGTGCTCCACGTCGTCGCCGACGGCCAGGTCCTCGGCCTGCTCGGCCTCGAGGACGAGGTCCGGCCCGAATCGACCGATGCCGTCAGGGACCTCCACGCCCTCGGGCTGCGGGTCGCGATGATCACCGGCGACGCCCAGGCCGTGGCCGACTCGGTCGCCCGCCGCCTGGGCATCGACGAGGTCGCGGCCCAGGTGCTCCCGGAGGACAAGGCTGCCGCGGTGCGCCGCTTCCAGGCTGGTGGTCGGCGCGTGGCGATGGTCGGCGACGGCGTCAACGACGCCCCAGCCCTGGCCACGGCCGATGTCGGCATCGCCATCGGTGCCGGGACCGACGTGGCCGTCGAATCGGCCGGCATCGTGCTCGTGCGCAGCGACCCGCGGGACGTCGTGGGCGCCATCACGCTCTCGCGTGCGACGTACCGCAAGATGATCGAGAACCTCGTCTGGGCCACCGGCTACAACGTCGTCGCCATCCCGGTCGCGGCGGGACTGCTTGTGCCCTGGGGTATCGACCTCTCGATGGCCATGGGCGCGGCAGCCATGAGCGCCTCCACGATCATCGTCGCCGCCAACGCCCAGCTCCTGCGCCGACTGCATCTCCGCTCCGAGCCGGGTCTGGCATGAGGGCCACGAGGCTCTTGCCACCGAGGAGGGCGCGGCGCCCTCGCCGCTGCCCGCACGACCGCGCCCGACGTCGTGGTCCTCGACGTGATGCTCGCCGCGCGAGCTCGTGACACGCGTGAAGGTGTCCTGCGGCGGCCTCCGACGAGTGGACAGCAGGCCCTCTCGGCCCCAGGGCTGGAGGTCGATGCGGCCCGGCGGTCGGGCCGCGTTCTACGGCGCGACCATCGGCTGACGACGCTCTGTGGCCAAGCCGAAGGGAACGTGCGGCTCCGCACATCCATCCTGCATCCGACTCACAAGGGCCACTTGTCACAAAGACACAGTTCACTAGTATCTTTTTCGACGAGGTGCGCGCATACTCCCGGTCCTGGCGGGAGGCGACGACGCACGGTCGCCCAATCTGGTCGCCTAGACCGTGCCGAGCCAATGACGAACCCGACCCGCCGACCATGGGAGGTGCAGGCATGCGTGTCGGCCAGACCATCCTCATCCCACGCACCGCGGGACGCATCACCACCCACCGACGATCCGGAGTCGCCCTCGCGATGCTCGGGGTCGCCGCTCGCGGCGTCGATCGTGCCCGGCGTCGCGAGCGCCAGCCACGGGCGCCCCCACCCGGAGACGTACCTGGACCATCTCCAGCAGCACCTCGCGATCGAGTATCCAGCGGACGCCGGGTCACAGCCGATCTCGAACACGATCCTGGCTGGGTTCCAACAGCGACTGGCGATCGAGTATCCGGCCGACGCCGCATCCGAGGCGTTCCCGAACACGATGCTCGACGGGCGCCAGCGGCAGCTTGCGATCGAGTATCAGGGGGATATCCGGTCAGGGCGCGGACAGGCGACGCACTACGGGCCACCAGGACGATGAGGCCGCCGCGGGGCTAGCTTCCTCTGACCGCGAGGGCGCCGCCGGAGCGCCGTCTCCAGGTTCGAGGCGACCCTCGCGACCACCCACCGCGGCAGCCGCCCTCGCATCCGATGGTGGCGAGCCGACCAACAGAAGGCACCCGAATGAGGATCGCCGTCAACTGATCCACGGCGCTGTCAAGGTCCCCGGCTCAACGGCCGGTGGGGTACTCACGTCGAGGCGCAGGACGACCCGGATGACGTCGCAGCCGCGTCTCCAGGTCGTCGCCAAAGGCCGGGCTTCGCTTGGCCCGACCGGGGGCGTCTGGCGTCCGGGCCGGGCCGAGGACGAGGCCCAGCGCCGGGCGCCCGGTAGGCTGGCGACAGCTTCGACGCCGCGTCGACCTCCTCGGGCGTCACGAGGACGGTCGTGCGCGTGCGGATCGCTCCCGACGCGGACGCCGTCAGTGCTCCCGCGGCCGCGGCGGCATGATCGGGCAGGTCCGCGATGAGGTAGAAGTCGTCGCTCCCGAAGGCGAAGTAGTAGGACTCCACCGTCCCGCCGAGCGAAGCGACCAGTCGCTCGGTGGCTGCGCGACGGCCCGTGCCGCCCTCGGCGAGGACGCCCCTGGCTCCCTCCGGGGTATAGCTGCCCGTGAACAGGTACTTGGCCATGGGTTCCTCCTGCCGCGTGGCATCCGGATGGATGCCTCGGGGGGTCGCGGTCGCGCAAGCGTAGGGCTGGTGCATCGGGTGTCAAGACGGCGAGCTCGACCGCGGCCATCCCTGCCCGGGCTGCCTGCGAGTGACGTCTCGCCCGGGACGCTGCGTGGCCTGCGGCGGCGGGACGACCACTCATGCCCAAGGTCCACCGAGGGACCGACGAGCCCGCCAACCTCCAGAGTCTATGCGCTCGCCATCACCGGCTGAAGACGGCGACCCAGGACCGGGGCCGGGGCGTGCGGCGGTGACGGCAGGTCGATGCTCAGTAATGCTCCTCGCTGGCGTCAGCCTCGGCCTTGGTGCGGTGGATCGTGCCGACGGCGTGCTGGGGCGGCGCGTATACCGTGTACAGCTTGAGGTCGGTCGTACCACTGTTGACGAGGTTGTGCCGGGTACCCGCGGGCACGTGGACCAGGTGCCCGGGAGTCACCGGACTCCGCTCGCCCGCCAGCACCGCGAGCCCTTCGCCCTCGACGCAGACCAGCACCTGGTCGACGGTGTCATGGACCTCCTCCCCGATCTCGCCACCCACGGGGATGCTCATCACGACCACCTGGCAGTACGGCCCGGTCGACAGCACCTCGCGGAAGTAGGTGTTGGCGCGGGAGCGTTCGACGATGTCCTCATTGAACGACATGGTGACCTCCTTCTTGGCCTGAGCCTGCCAGCGGCGATCGGAGCCGACCAGAGCCGGATGCCACATCCGATGGGCCTGGACGCCTGCGAGGTGCGTAGGTCCAGTGCAAACGCACTCGTGGTGGTGTCGTCACTGGGTTCTCTCGCGGCACTCACAGCCAGCTCGATCTCGGCACGGCGTCGGCGCTTCCGCAGGAGATGCCTGACCTCGTTGGCCGCCACCGATACGAGCCAGGGTCGGAGTTGCCCAGGGCTGCGGACGGTGCCGAGCTTCTTCCACGCCACGACCCAGGCTGCTTCCACGGCCTCGTCCGAGATGGCGTCATCGCCTGAGATCGCCCGGCAGACCCGGCGCATGTCCTCGTGGTGCGCAGCGATGATGCGGCGGAAGGCGGTCTCGTCACCGGCGACCGCCGACGCGAGCATGTCGGTCTCCGGACGAACCGCCGTCCGTGTCATCGCCCCCATACCCAGAAACGGCGCGGGATACCCGTACTGTGACAGGTGCGGGCCAGTTCGCCGCCGACGGTCACCCGTGTGTCGTAGGTCGACGTGAGCTGGGCGGAGTCCGTCGTGCCCTCGAGGCGAGCGTGAAGGGCCACCGACGACCACAGCGGCCGGGAGGCTAGCCTGCCGGTACCAGGCGCTCGATCCCTTCGAGAAGTAGGTCGAGCCCGAACGCGAAACCGGCGTCTTCGTCGAACGGCTGCTCCGCGTACCCCGCTGCCACCTGCGCCAGCGCAGGGAAGGCGCCGGGCGCGATCGCGTCCACGACCTCGCGCGCCGCGTCCGCGGAGGCGCCGCCGCCATCCCGTGCCAGGATCGACCGCTGGCGCTCGTAGCCGTAGATGTAACTGTCGAGGGCGAGGAACGCATTGCCCGCGACCGCCGGGGAGAGCCCCGCTCGGATCAACGTACCCAGGACCCGATCCGCGTAGGCGAGCCCGCTGGGCTGAACCTGCATCCGCGTATCGATGAACGCGGCTGCCCAAGGGTGACGCGCGAACAGCGCGCGGGCCGACATCGCCCGCCGGCGCATCGCGTCGCGCCAATCCGTGGCTTCGGACGGCAGCTCGATCTCCGCGATGACGAGGTCCGCCATCCCGACGAGGAGGTCGTCCTTGCCCGAGACGTGGTTGTAGAGCGACGCCGCCTCGACCCCGAGCCGGCCCGCGAGCGCGCGCATCGTGAGCGCGTCGATCCCGCGCTCGTCGGCCAGCGCCATCGCCGACCGCAGCACGCGCTCCCGGTTCACCGTCTCGCGCCGCGCACCGTTCTGTGCTCTGCCTGCCATCGGCCCTCCATCGTCGATTCCCCGCGGAATGACCCTGTTGACATACTAACATCGTTAGTCGATGATAGGCGCGGTACTAACGTCGTTAGTACGGACCATATCGAGAGCCGCCGCCGGCCAACCGGCTTCGGCCGAAGGAGCTAACCGTGCACACCGAGATCGTCGGCACCAGGGCACGCCTGTCTGCGGCGTGGGTCTTCGTCATGCTCAACATGGTCTTCGCGGACATCCTCTCGTTCATGAGCCCGGGCATGCTCCAACAGGTTCTCGGGGGCACCGCCGAGGGGATCCAGATCACGCCCGCCTTCCTGCTCGTCGCAGCGGTCATCGCGGAGGTAGCGATCGCCATGGTCCTGCTCTCGCTCCTGCTGCCGCAGCGGACCGCGCGGTGGGCGAACATCGGCGCCGCCGCGGTGACGGTCGTCTACGTGCTCGGCATGGGCTCTGCCACGCCGCACTACATGTTCCTCGCGGCCCTCGAGACCATCGGCTGCCTGGCGATCGCCTGGTGGTCGTGGACCTGGCGGCCCGCGGAGCGGAGCGCCCCCTCGGCGGTACTTGCGACGGAATAGGTCTGCGCGTCCCGGCCGCGGGCAGCCCGACGAATACACGGACCCCGCGGCCCCAGCCCCTCCTCGGCTCCAAGCGCGGGGCTCTGGTCGTTCCTCCTCGTCTCACTCGCGCCTGGCGACTCAGCGTCGTGGTCATGTTGAGGCGTTACGACGGCTCCCCGGGTGGCAGACCAGCGGCCAGGACGGCCGCGAGTGCCACCCGCCATCGCCACATCGCTTCGCCTCCCCCGGTAACGACTGCACCGTCCACGGTGGCGGTTATGGCGACAAGCAACGATGGCCAGATTCGGGCGGCACGGCAGCCGGGCGTCCGTGGCCGGGAACGCGTTGTCACGCCTCGCCCTCGCGCGCGTCCTGCACTTGATCACGCCCGGGAGCGCAGGGTCTCGCCCCGACGCGCGTGCCGGTGTCCGATGGCACTTGTGCGACGAGGGTCGCTCGACCGACACTCCTCGCCGGACCCGTAGGGAGGGCAGGCGATGTCCCGGACGGCCGTCGCCACGGTGGTGGCGATGCTCCTCCTGGGGACCCCGGCCGCGATGACCGGAGTCGACCCCAGCCAAGCCCCAGGCATCGAGCGCGCCCGGGTCGCGCTGTCCGAGGGTCCGCCATCCGACATCGTGGTCCCCGCCGTGGCCGTGCGGTGCGGTCGCGGCCCAGATCGCGTTGGGGTCCTACCGGGTGCTGCTGTCCATCCTCGCCGTCCCGCACCGCGCCATGGAGGGGCTCTGGGTGACGTAGGCGCCCGAGCTGGACGCGACCATTCGGCTGGCGATCCGCCGCCCGCTGCTGGCGCCGCTGGGGCCCTGCTTGCGACGCCAGCCCTGCTCATGACCTTCGATCACGGCGAGGCTCACTGGGATCGGGGCGCCTGAACACGCCAAGGGGGACGTCATGCTTCGCATCCATGTCGCGGGCACCGGACTGGCCGTGGTGCTCCTGTTCATGTCCGTCGCCGTCGAGGGGCAGTCACCGTCACCCCCATCGAGCCCGTCACCAGGGGCCCAGGCAGCGGCCCTGGGCACGGCCGCGGACGCACTGGCCTGGCTCGGCTCCGCGGGCTTCTCGCACACGGAGTCCACATCGACCGCGGACGGCGGGTCACGCTGGGTGGCGACCCTGCCGATGACCGGGCTCGGCGCCGATGTGTCGGTGGAGCTGGTCGGGCCCCCGGACGCGCTCGAGCGACTGACCATCCATACCGTCCTGAGCGCCGGGTCCGCCGGTGGCTCGGTCATCGTCCTGGTCCTGCAGCGCTTCGCCCCCGACGGTCTCCCGTTCGTCGTCAACGCACTGCTGCGCGGGACCATCGGCGCAGGGACCGAGGCCCGGGCCGAGGGCCCCGACGGCACCATCACGGTCGCAGTGACCAGGACCGAAGCGGAGATGCCGAGCGACGTGACCTTGCCCGTGTCGATCACGATCGAGCGGCCCGGCCCGGTCGCGCAGGTGTCGCCGGCGGCATCCGCGTCCGTCGCGCCGACCGACATCAGCGGCCTGTTCCCGAGCGCAGCGGAGGTGGGCGAGGCGATGGGTTCGAGGTCGAGGCGACGGGGATCCGGGACGACATGAGCCAGTTCTGGGAGGGCGCCGAGCTCCCACCTGCGGACGCCGCCGGGCTGGGAGACGATGCCTGAGCTTTCGCCACTGGACCCGTACCCACGACCAGTAGGCAGGTGGCGAGCGACACGACCGTCAGCCGTCGCATGCCGTGTTCCTCACGGCGGATGCGGGCGGTCCTGCGCTCTTGACCCCCTCTGTCAAGAGCCGGACTGCCCCACGCCTCGCCGACGTCGTGATGAGCACCTGATGCCAGGCACCCGCGCCTCGGCTCCTCAACCAGCTCGGGCTTGACGCCCCGGGCGTGGAGGCGGGAGTCGCGGTGGCCAATCGCAGTATCGGTGGCCTGTCGGCGGGTGCCGGCATGGCGATGCGGTCCGCGGGAACGCTCCTCACAACTGCCTGTCCCTCCCGGCGAGCGGCGCCCTCGAGATGGAGGAGCGGGCAGCGCGCTTCCGGGCCGAGACCGGTGCCAGCGCGGAGGAGGGCGCCCCGTCTCCGATGCGGTCAGCGGCGGCCGGATCGTCGCTCCTCTCGATGGACGACATCGTCACTTCGGCCACCCGTATCCGGGATCGCTCGCGCCTCCATTCGGCCTGCGGCTCCTCGAGACACGGACGTTCGGGTCCAGCGTCGTCAATCTCGGCTACGAGACCATTCGCTGAGCCATCCCAGCCGGCGGCACCGGACCCACGGTACCCACATCTGTATGGCACCGCCGCCCAAGACGCCGCGCATGTCGTGTACGCGCGGCCGGGTTTCGCCGCTCTTCCCGGTCCACATGCGATGCTCTTGGGCAAGAGAAGGGGGCCCGCCCCTCGCGGGACGGGCCTTGGATCAGCGTGGCGGTCTACGACCTACTCGGTCGGCGCTGCCGTGTTGGATCCGTCGTCAGGCTTCCTCCATCTCGGTGCCGTACTCGCAGCGGAAGTGGTCCGCGAGCCAGGCAGCCTGCGTCGCCGCGTCGATCGCCATCACCTCCTCCATCTCGGTGCCGTACTCGCAGCGGAAGTGGTCCGCGAGCCAGGCAGCCTGCGTCGCCGCGTCGATCGCCATCACCTCCTCCATCTCGGTGCCGTACTCGCAGCGGAAGTGGTCCGCGAGCCAGGCAGCCTGCGTCGCCGCGTCGATCGCCATCACCTCCTCCATCTCGGTGCCGTACTCGCAGCGGAAGTGGTCCGCGAGCCAGGCAGCCTGCGTCGCCGCGTCGATCGCCATCACCTCCTCCATCTCGGTGCCGTACTCGCAGCGGAAGTGGTCCGCGAGCCAGGCAGCCTGCGTCGCCGCGTCGATCGCCATCACCTCCTCCATCTCGGTGCCGTACTCGCAGCGGAAGTGGTCCGCGAGCCAGGCAGCCTGCGTCGCCGCGTCGATCGCCATCACCTCCTCCATCTCGGTGCCGTACTCGCAGCGGAAGTGGTCCGCGAGCCAGGCAGCCTGCGTCGCCGCGTCGATCGGCCCGCCGTCGGTCGCGCTCCCGAGGGCCGCTCCCGAGACCACGAGAGCCGCCACGAGGACAAGACTCGTCGCGATCCGCCGTGCATACGCTGAGGTCATGAGCTGGGTCTTCATCGCTACCCCCTGTGTCGCGCGTCCACACGCGGCATCACAGCAGGGCGGGCCGGGTTCGCCAGTGGCTCGGCACGGTCCCGGCGGCCAGGGCATGGGCCGTGTCTCAGGGCCTCCCGCTCTGTCGTGTATGACACCACGGCGGTACCACGGGGTACAAGAGGCGGAGGTCACGGTCGCCGTTGCCTACGAGCGCATGGAGCTCCCGGCGGACCCCGGACTCGCGATCGTGACGTACTCGGCCGAGCCCGGCTCCCCTCTGAAGCGCCGCTGAGCGAACTCGCGAAGGGAGCGCGGCCCGAACCCGACTGACGGTGACCGAAGCAGGCGCACCGTCTGAGGGCTGACGAGATCGTCCGGGTCGCGCCGACGCTCGGACGACGCGAGACGCGTCCTGGTCGCGCAGCGGGTGGCCCTGTGATGGCGTTGCCGTCAGTCGGGCTTCGTCCCGATGAACACGTGGCGCCCGTGCGGATCTTGCTCCGCGGACGCGGGCAGGCCCGCGTGGGCCAGCATCGCCAGCCACTCGTGCTCCGCGAAGAGTCCCGCGACGTGGCGATCGTAGTGGACCCGGACGGTGTCGGGGTCCTCGCGCAGGACCATCGTGAAGTCGGTGATGAACGTGGCGTCCAAGGGGTCGGGGTCGTACGTCCACTCGAGGTACCGCAGTGCGCGACCGGCGCCGTCATGGCCACCATGGTCGGTCTTGGGCTCAAAGGTCTCGCGGAATCCGTCAGGCGCCGAAACCAGCGAGTAGCCAGCGATCAGGCACGGCAGCAGGAGCAGCGTGGCCGCGATGCGTCGCATGGCCGGAGGCTGGCAGCTTCTCGGAGTCGCAGGGCCTGCTGGCCATAGCTGGCACCCGTCCTCCAGGGCGCCACCATGGGCTGGCAGCAGGGTGCGAGCTCGACATCAGCGAGACGACCGCGCGACAACACCTGCCTAGGCTTACCGGCGGACAGGCTGTCTGAACGCGGCTCAGGCGGCCCATCGGTTGGGCAGGGCTGACACTGCCCGGGCGGCGCTCGAGTCAGCGGTCGGGCTTCGGCTGGGCGCGCGCTGTCGAGGTGATGACCAGGAGCACGGAGCTGATGCCGCGAATCGTCCCGCTGCTGGATCCCGACCGATCAGCCACCCCCAGGGACGGAGACCCAGGCTGCGGTGCTTGGCCACCCGGTGCCGCGATCGATCTCGCTGCCGACGGCCACGAGGGTCCCGTCGGGGAGGGCCGCGGCGGCTCTCATCGAGGCCACGGCGACCTTCTTGGGCCGTGTGCCCGTGACGGGCACCGATGCCCACGTGCGACCCGCGTCGGTCGAGCGCCAGGCGGCCGCGAGGCAGTCCCCTTTCGGGCTCCAGCACCGGCGGCCATGGGTGCCGACCATCACGAGCGTGTCACCGACGGCGATGATCTCGTCGCCCAGCGGACGGCCTACGGCGAGCTGGGTCCACGTGAGCAGGTCGGTCGAGCCGTACACGCCCGGGGTCCGCGAGACCCACTTCGGCGGCTGGATGAACCCCTGACCCTTCGCCGGGATCGCGGCGACCGTGAGGTACAGCCCGGCGGGCAGCGGATGCAGCCGCTCGATGCCCAGGACGGGGAGGGGGCTGACCGCCCAGGCGAGACCATCGAGCGAGGTGAGCCGGGGTGGTCGCGGGGTGGCCGGGTCGACGAACCCGCCGCCACCGCCGTAGCCGACCCCCCACAGGTCATCGCTCGACGGCTCGACGATCCCGACGCGCATGCTGCCCTCGGGCAACGCTGGCATGGCTCGCGCCCAGGTGACCCCGTCGTCCGAGGTCCAGACGAGATCGGGCCCACAGGTGAGCGGCTCAGCGGGGATGATCTCGCAGCCGAAGGCCAGGAGCCCGTCATGCCAGGCGACCACCTGGTCCATCGCAGACCACTCGAACCCCGGGCCGTCGGGGACGCGCTCCCAGCTCAGCCCGTCGATCGAGATCCACGCGATCGCGGTCAGGGCATCCCCTTCCCGCAGGTAGCTGCCCACCGCCACGAACCCGGGACCGCCTGCCGTGATGTCGAGAACCTCGGGGAGGTTCTCCGGGACGGCGTCGGTGGCCGTCTCGACGTCGGCATCTGACCAGTCGCGCCCGTCGGGCGAGGTCCAGATGCGTGGACCGGTGCCAGAGACACCACCCCAGGCGATGGCCCCCGGGCCACCGGCGATGACGCCGTACATCTGCCCGTTCCGCGGGCGCGACACGAGGTCGCGATCAGCGACGCGTTCCCAGGCGAGGCCGATCTCCATCGCAGCCGAGGGCGTCGCGGCGATGCTGGGGCTCGCGAAAGGGGACGGGCTCCCGGTCGGCGAGGGCGACGCCATGACGACGTCGGGCGTCGAGGCGCACACGGTCGACCCCGCGGCGATCCACACGAGCGCGGGCGCGAGGACCGTCAGACGGAGAGCGTCACGCGTGGCCATCGTGCACCTCGAGGCGCGTCGCGCCCCGCCCCGGGGGCCCGAACGGTCCCGTGTCGCGCCGCGAGGGTTGAGCCGGCCGCTCCTCCGCCCCGAAACCTCCATCCGGCGGTGGCGCGCCAGTGAGTCTGCTCGGGGGATGAGTCGGGGCCGGCCGATCGCCCGGGAGGGCGCCCTTAGCGCGTCGGTACGGCCGTGTCATCCCGCAGCTTCCGTCGGTTCGCCAGGAGTCGGAACAGCGCGCCGACCGCGAGGGCGGCCGGCATCAGCGCGATCGCGAACTGGATGAGCGTGAACTCGATGTCTTCCGGGCGCTGGTAGTCGGAGCCCAGGCGCTGTGGGAACGGGGAGGCGAGCAGGGCGAGGATCAGCCCGACGATCAGCATCAGCACCTGCGCCCAGTGCCGGCCTCGCAGGGCCAGCACCCACACCACGCCCACGGCCAACGCGATCGCGCCGAGCACGCCCGCCGCACCGAGGATGAGGCCGCTCACCTCGTCAGATGTCGGGCTGGCCCCGAACCCGATCGCGAAGGCCACCCCGAACAGCACGAACCCAAGGATGACCGCGGGAAACACGACCACGGTGAGGAAGCCGCCGGCTGCCATCAACGCCCGACCGAGTCGGTCGAGACCATCGCTGTCCATGACGATCCCCACGAACGAGCGGACCAGGCACCGGACTGTGGCCAACAGGCATGCGACCCGTCAAGAGCCGGACGGCCCGCCCACGATTCGTCGTGTGCGAGGGCCACCATCCGGGCCGAGTACGCCGACGACACGGGCTACATCCGTCGCTACGTCTGGCACCTGCGGCAGAAGCTGGAGCGCGACCCGGGTCACCCGCGGTACATCGTCAACGAGCGCAGCTTCGGCTACCGGTTCGTCTCGGAGCCCGACACGGAGTGAGGCCAGCACGGGGTTGCGGCACTCTGAAAGGGACCGGTCGGGCCCTTCTGTGCTCGTTTCCCCGATCCTGAAGGCAGTCGGTCAGCGTGCCAGCACGACGTGCGTGGCGCGCTCGGTGGGCACGTGTTCCATGGTGCGATACCCGAGGGCGTGGAGATCGATGCCCTCGAACAGCGCTTCGCCCTGACCGAGCACCACGGGTGCCACCGCCAGATGGATCTCGTCGACGTGACCGGCGCGGATGTACTGCCGCACGGTCTCGACACCGCCGCCGATCTTGATGTCCATCTGCCCCGCCGCGTCCCGCGCGCGCAGCAACGCGGCCTCGATGCCATCGGTGATGAAGTGGAAGGTCGTGCCACCGTCCATCTCGATCGACGTGCGCGGATGGTGCGTGAGCACGAAGGTCGGCGCGTGGTAGGGCGGGTCGTCACCCCACCATCCTCTCCACCGCTCATCCGGCCATGCGCCGCGGATGGGGCCGAACATGTTCCGTCCCAGGATGAAGGCACCGAAGCCGTCCATCGCGCGCCGCGCGAACTCGTCGTCGACGCCGGTCTCGCCGCCGCTCTCACCCTGCATCTCGCGGAAGGTGCGCGTGGGGAAGAACCACTGGAACAGCTCAGGGCCCCGCTTGCCGAGAGGCTGATCCAGGCTCTGCTCCGTTCCCGCCGAGTAGCCATCGAGCGACACCCCGAAGCCTGCGACCCGGATCCTTGCCATCCTGTCCTCCATTCGCGCCCTGGTTGCGGATCGCGATCAGGAGCCGGTCGATTATCGCGTCCCGTTGACTTCGTCACGTGGTGCCGCACATCGGGTCGGCCTCGCAGGCCTGGCGACGTGGGCGCGGTCCTGACCGCCCAACGGTGGGGTACCCACGCCTACCGACCCGGGGTCCCCGTTGACGCCGCGAATCTCGTGCACGCGAGGCGGGGTTTCGCGATCCTTTCGGTCAGGGGCCTCCGGTTGGAATACATGGAGCGTGAGATCCGTCGGCCAGGCACCGATCGGCAGCGCTGCCTACGACAGCCATAGTGACGTGACCACCGTGATGGCGGCTGGCAGCACGAGACTGGCACGGAAGATCACGTCGAAGGCGGTGCGGCCAGCCTCGCGGACCCTGCGGCTCTCTGCACCGAGCCGCACCAGTCGGGAGAGGATGTAGTCGGTTCCGCCCGAGAAGATCGGCCAAACGGCTCCAAGGAGCACACCGATGACGGTACCCGCGACGGCCGCCCACGGCGAAAGCCCCACGACCACGAAGACCACCAGCAGCACGACCCCGGTCATGAGAGCGATCGCGAGCGTGATCACCCAGAGGAAGATCATGGCGACGCCGTCATCCCAGTCCTGGCTCACATATCTGAGGTCCCGCGCCTTCTCAGCCTCCAGCTCATCCGGGGTCCTCGCCTCCCTGGCTGCCTGCCTTGCGGCGATAGTGGTCCGGACGGCGGCCCGGGCCTCGGGCGACAGTGAGCCCCAGCCGACTACGGCCCCGTCGTCGGGGCAGCGGTCCCGTGGTCCCTCGGGATCGTCATTCGCGGGAGCGAGGTCTGCGCGATTGAACCAGCCACCGCAGGTCGGACACGTCGGCACTCCGCGAGGGTGTGCGGCCCACGCCGTGGAGGGAAGTGCCATCGGTTGCGAAGTGGCGCCGAGGTGCCCTCAAGGTCGATGACCTGGTGGTGGAACTGGGCATCGATGCCGGCATCAGCAAGAGCGAGGTCAGTCCTGTGGTGTCCTCACCAGCCGCGCGGGAAGCCGCTGCTCCTGGCACGCTCGCCAGCCCAACCGAGCCGGCCCAACGCCCTCTGCAGCACGCGGGGTCCGGAGCTGTGGGCGAAGTCGTCGGACGTCGGGCGGTAGGCGATCGCCGAGCGGCAGCAGCTCTGACAGGACCCGCAGCCCAGGTCCTGAGGCTGCCGAGTTCCCACCTGGCTGCGCATCAATCGCGGATTGCGAATAAGGGCCATTGGTCCTGAAATAACGGGCCGACAGTACCTTTATTGTCTCGATGCGCGTACACTCCGAGTCCCCGAGCAGGAGGCGCAGACGCACGGTCGTCCAACCTGGTCGCCCAGACCGTGCCGAGCCAATGGCGAAACCGACCCGCCGGAACCGAGAGGTGTGACCATGCACTCCGTCCGAAGGGTCCTACTGGTGGTCGGCTCGATCGCCGCACTCACTGCCATCGCCGCACCCGCGGCGGGCCAGGCACCAACCATCACCGAAGTCGTGGGTGGCCTGGATGCGCCACGCGGGGTCGCCATCGGTGCCGACGGCACCATCTATGTCGCTGAGGCGGGCGAAGGCGGCACCGAACCGTGTGTCGAACACCCGGAGCTCGGCAAGATCTGCTTCGGACCCACGGGGGGCATCAGCGCCGTGACTGACGGCGTGGCGAGTCGCCTGGTCGATGGGCTGGCCTCTACGGTGACCGCGACCGGTGAGGTCATCGGGCCATCGGACGTCACCGTGGATGCTGACGGGGTCGTGTGGTTCCTCGTCGGTGGGCCGGGGGCCGGGGCGGCGGATGGACGCGCAGGCGTCCCCGACGGTGCCGCGGCAGGCATGGGTCAGCTCTATCAGGTCGACGCCAACGGCGACGCCCAGAGCGTGGCTGACCTGGCCGCGTATGAGACAGCCAACAACCCGGACGCAGCCCAGCCGGGCAACGCCGAGCCGGACTCCAATGCGAACGGCGTGATAGCCACCGCTGACGGTGCGGCGGTCGCAGATGCGGGTGCCAACTCGCTGCTGCTGGTGGACGGCGACGGGGGCATCTCGGTCGCGGCCGTGTTCCCGGTGGTCATGATGCCCATGCCGGCCGATCCGAGCGCCTCACCCGACCCAGCAGCCTCGCCGGCCATGGTCCCCATGGACCCGACCCCGACGTCGGTGGCGGTCGGGCCGGATGGCGCATTCTATGTCGGACAACTGACCGGCTTCCCCTTCCCGCCAGGTGGCGCGTCGGTCTTCCGCGTGGTGCCCGGCGAGGAGCCCACGGTCTATGCCTCCGGCTTCACCAACATCATGGACGTCGCCTTCGGGCCTGACGGCACGCTCTACGTGCTCGAGATCGCGCACGATGGCTTGCTGAGCGCCGACCCCGCGGCCGGTCCCCCACAGGGCGGTCTCTGGAAGGTGCCTGCCGGCGGTGGCACACCTGAGCTCATCACCGCCGAGGGACTCGTCATGCCGGGTGGCATGGCCGTGGCGGAGGACGGGACGCTCTTCGTCTCGACCTGCGCGGTCTGTGCCAACGGCGGGAGCCTCGTCAGCCTTCAGCCCTGACGGCTGGTACTGACCAACACGAGGCGCGTCGGCCCAGCGGCCGGCGCGCCTCTTCGCTTGCCCTCACTCCACCGTGAGGACGCCCTCCATGCCCGCTTCCTTGTGGCCGGAGATCGAGCAGTAGAACTGGTAGGTGCCAGGCTCGGGATCCACGAGCGTGACCTCGCCGCTGGCACCGGGGGGCACGACGACCTGGATGTCGAGAGCATCGATGGTGAAGTTGTGCACGATACGGCCTGCGTCCTTGACCACGATCCGTGACGTGCCGGAGGCGGGGATCGTCAATGCCGCAGGGCTGAAGCCGAACTCCCTGGCCTCGACGGTGACACTCGTGGGCGGCGCAGCGTCACTGGGCGCAGGGACCCGTGTCGGGGACACCCCGCCCGTCGCTCCATCCCCGACGGCGTGACAGGCCTCCTCGGCGGATGCTGGGATCCCATCTTCGAGGCTGGAGACCCGGGTCCGGTTCGACCGCCTGGTCGGCCTGCAGCGGCTCGAAGGCGACCTCGAGCTCGGCGACTTCGAGAGTGTCGCCCCGCCAGAGCACGATCCTGCCGCCTGGGACGGGCCACTCCGCGAACGCACAGCCGCCGGCCGGGGCCGGAACTGCCGACTCCCGGACGAGGTCACTCACCTCGACGAGCAGGCTCGTCGATGCGCCCATGGCAGCGCCAACATCGAGGAGCTGGATCAGACGAGCGTCACTGCCCACCAGCAGGCGGGCCGTCACTGGCGCGTCGTCGGCCCCATCGAGCCTCACGGAGCGCTCGGGGGACCAGGCGAAGGAACCGGGGATATCCGGCTGCCCACCGGTCCAGAAGCCTTCGCCAGTCCACGGCGACCCTGGGGCCCCGAGGCTGAAGGAGTAGCCAAGAGATCCGAGTGAGGCTCGAAGCTCGGTCCCGGTCGGCCATCGACCACTCTCGGGGGATGCAGATGGCTCGCTCGCACCGTTCGCGACCCCGCCGCCGAACGACATAGCTATCAGCAGCGCGACCGCACCCGTCCGGCGGATCCTCGTCGTCATCGGCTGCGTCACGGGCGGACCCTCGGCTCAAGGGGTGGTAGGAGGCGCCATCCTACGCTCCCGCTGGCGTGGACGACGCAGACAGTGCTTCTGTATCGCATCTCGCACATCCGTGCGGGCGCCTCGTCCTCCAGGAGCTCATCGAGCTGGAGGCCAGCCAGGTCATCGGCGCGGGCCGCTACGAACGCACCGATGAGCGCACCACCCACCGCAACGGCATCCGCAGCCGGCTGCTCTCGACGTGGTCGTCGCCTCGATGGCCACGCATGCCGCCGGGCCGTCCGGCCCTTGACCCGCCGCAAACGCGCCCGAACGATGGCGATACGCACCGGAGAAGGATCATGAGGCACTCCGTGTTCGTGGTCGTCCTTGCTCTCCTGATCTCGGTCTCCTCCGCGTTCGGCATCGGCGGCACGCCTCCTGTGCTCGCGCAGGACGATCACGCTCCAGCGGCGGACTCGACTCCGATGCTCGAGGCCCTGTCACTCCTCCCGGCGGACATCGATGCCTTCGAGTTCACTCATTGGGCCGCGCTGAAGGCGATCCATGGCGGTTCCGAGGTGACGAGCGCCAGCCCGCTCGCCGAGCGCCAACGGCTGATGCTGGCGATGGATCAGCATGAGGCCACGACGTCCCCGCTAGGGCTTGATCGTCTTGCGACCTGGTCCGAGCGTTGGGGTTGGGATACCACGGACCTCGAGTGGCAGGCCTCATGCTGTGGCGCCTCCGACTACTCCATCCTCCGCTTCCGTGAGGACTGGGATGCCGGGCCGTTCATGGCGCGACTCGAGGCCGACGGATACGAGCGCAGTGACAAGCCGCACGCCACCTCCTTCACCCTCGAGCCAGGGACAGAAGCACCCGACCGCGACTTCCTCGAGCGCGTGCTGCAGTCCGAGGGGCCGATGGGCGGCGCACCGACCACGCGAGCGTCGGCAGCCATCTCGCCGGACGGCCACACCGTCGTCCTGATGCGGGGTCCGGATGCGCACAAGGTCCTGGCGCTGGCGGCACGCGCCGACGCCAGTGCCATCGCGGACAGCCCGTTCGGTCGAGTCGCGACGGCCCTTGGTCGCCCGCTGGCCTCGAGCATCAGGGGTGAGCGGTACGTCTGCTCGGGAACGGGTGTGGAGCGGGGCTACCTCAACGACGAGGACGCTCGACTCGTGCAGGCCATCGGCGTGCTGCATCCGTACCAGACCTTCGGCATGGGCTACGAGCGCGCCGGTCCGGGTGAGCCTGCGGTGGGCCGCTATGTCTTCGCCTATGACCGCGCCAGGGACGCCACCGCGGATCTGCCTGGCCGTCGCAGGCTCATCGAGGAGGGCCACTCGATCCGGTATGGCGCGCCATACCACGACAGGGTCTTCGCCCTGGTCGATGCGGTCGCGGAGGGTGGGCAGCTCATCCTGGACGTGGCGCCTGTCAACGACACGCCGCAGACGCTCTTCGATGCGGTCATCGATCGGGACATGGTCTTTGCCATCTGCGGCTGAGGCGTCAGCCCGGCCTCGCGGCCCGCGGCCTCGCCGCGACCCATGGGCGTCCACGCCGCGCGACGCCGCATCTGTACGTGACATCGCCATGGATAGAGGGTGATGTCTGGTCGTCGCCGCCACACCATTCACGTCTCAGGCTGTCCGGTCCTTGACACCCCGTGCGGCGCTCCACCTGGCCGAGGGCTGGAACAGGAACGGGCCATCGACCCGCGTCATGCGGCCAGGGCGACCACCAGGCTGCTGGCCAGCATGACGAGCCCCACCGGCACCCAGAGGCGTCGCTCACCCGGGCTTCGGCTCGCGGCGTTCATGGCGACGCTGACCGCGCTGACCGCGACGGCCACCCAGATGAGCCATGGCCACTCGGCCCGGCCGCGGGAGATGAGCCCGGCCGACTCGAGCACGACCAGGGCGAGCAGGCCGAGCACGACCGCCTGGACGAGCGCGAGCAGCCGCATCGATGGCGGGAGGCGACCCGGGGAGCGACCACCCATCGCGTACGCGCCCCACGGCGCCCCGAGCGCGAGGGCGACCTGGAAGCCGACCACGAGGAGCGTGGCGGCGAGATACGCGAGCGCGGCGACGTCGGCGAGGTCCATGGCTCTCCGTCGGGCCGCGGTCTTGGCGCCGGGCTCCGCCAGAGCGTACCGCCCCTGATGCCGCTGTTGACCGTGGCGCAGCTCCGGGAGCACGTCGAGACGTCGCTCCAGGACGCCGCCCTGGTGCGCATCCTCGCCTGCGTCGGCACTCGGCGACATCTCGCTCGACGACTGGCGGCCGGATGTGGGCAGGTATCGCCGCGTTATCGACGTGCTCGTGCAGTGGGATCACCGACGATGAGCGCCGGCATCCCGTCGGGGCTTGTGGTCAGCGGAGGAGGAACAGGCGGTCGATGCCGGCGAACGCGAGCATGCCCAGCAGCGAGAGCGGCACGAGCAGGACGAGGGCCGTCACGCGCTCGCGGCGGTCGCGACCGAGCAGGATGGGCACACCGAGCCCGAGGACGACCTCGACCCAGCCCGCGCGAGCGAGGTCCGGGATCGCCCACAGGGTGTTCGCTCCCTCGGCCACGAACACGGCGCCGAGGAGTGCGATGGCGACGACCCGTGTCCACCCGACATCGGCGCGCCAGCGTCGGCCCGCGAGCCCGAACACGGGCCCACCGACGAGCGCCGTGCCGGACCAGATGACGAAGGCCGAGCCGCCCAGCGATGCGTTGGCGACCCAGGCGGCGAGTTGATAGCCGACGAGGGCGAGCAGGAGCGTCGCGGTCCCGGCGACCGCCGCCTCCCGGTCGGAGAGCATGACCGCGCCGACCGCGAAGGCGACCGTGACCCAGATCGCGCCCGAGTTCGCGAGGCGGTTCCAGTCGCCGTCGAGGACCGCCTGACCCAGGAGCGTCAGCCCGCCGGTCACAAGGCCGACAACGAGAACCAACAGGCCGCGCTGGGTGCGGCTCGTAAGCACGCTCGGGCTCCCCGCGGCAATCAGGTCATCACTCACCGATGGAGCCTCGCCCATGCGCGCTCCGCCGTCAAATGGCCACGCCTCGCCGAGGCAGCGGGTCGTCCGCGTCGCCCAGCGCCGGTCGGGTCTGGCCGAGGACGAGGTCGATGAGCTGACCCGTGAGCCTGGGGAAGACCCGAGCGTCGGTCCTGGTTCCGACTGACGCTGGCGCTCGGACATCGGTCGGTGGCCGCCTGCCAGGCCGCGGTGAGATCGCGGGAGTTCACCGAGTGGCTGGCCTACCCCCGCCTGGAGCCCTTCGGGTCGGAGACCGACGACCACAGGATGGCGCAGCCGCTGGCCCTGATCGCCAACCTGAACCGCGCCCCGAGGCGTTGCACCAGGCGCTATCGAGCCGGTGGCACGACCGCGGCACGAAAGACCTGCGCGGTGCGAGGCACCTCAAGTGGGTTGACGGCGTCGCGTCCTACCCCGAAGGTCGCGGCATGCAGCATGATCGCTCGGTCGTCCTCCTGGTCTTCTCCGGGCTTCCCGGCACCGGAAAGAGCACGGTCGCCTCCGAGGTCGTCGCCCGACGGCCAGCGGTCCTGCTCTCGGTCGACCCCATCGAATCGGCCATGGCTCGCGCGGGGATCGCGCCGAGCTTCGAGCGTGGACTCGCCGCCTACCTGGCGGCCGGACAGGTCGCCGAGGATAGTCTGCGAGCCGGTCTGGACGTGGTCATCGACGCCGTCAACTCCGTGGAGCCCGCCCGCGCCCTGTGGCGCGGCATCGCGGCGCGGACCGGAGCCTCCCTCCGGGTCGTGGTGTGCACGCTCGACGAGAGTGAGCAACGGATCCGGTTGGCGTCCCGACAACGCAGTCTGGCATCGGGTGAGCCCGAGTGGGCCGATGTCGAGGATCGGCGTGCCGAGTGGACCGAGTGGCCGGAGCCGTGTCTGCGCCTCGACACTGCGGATGACCCCGCTCGGTCCGCATCGCGTGTCCTTCGCCATCTCGGTGGGACCGGCCGGGGCCGGCGGGATCGGGCGTACCGGTAGCGCTGGACCGGGCTTCTCCACGGCTTTCTGGAGCAGCCAAGGCAAGGGAGTCCAAGCATCGGTGACCCGGCACGCGGCGCTCGCACGGACGGCGCCGTCGGGGGACCCCTTGATGGGTGAGTGGCGGCATCGCGCCATCGTGCCCCGCTCGCCTCCCAGCGTATCCGCTCGCGGCCGCCACCCCACTGCATGTGGTGTGGCCTGCTCTGGCCACTTGTCAAGGGACCGACGAGGCCTCGCAGCGACTGGCCAAGGCTCGCGATGTCGCGGCGTGGCAGGCCACGATGGCGCGGCTCGACGCGGAGGCCGAGGTGGCCCGTCAGCCGAGGCAGCGCCACCGCATGACGCCTGACGAGGTCGTCGCCTACGCTGAGGTCGCTGCCCTCGCCGTGGACCGATCCAGGACCCCAAGAGTGCGTGATGGCGGTCGCCGTCCGCCAGCGTCCACCCGCCGGCAGCTCGTGGTCCTGCGCGCCTGATCTCCGCGGGCTCGATCGCGGCGGCGGCCTACGAACTGGGCATCACCGAGACGACGACCAGGCATCTGTCAGGGCTGTACCGGCGGACGGGTCTTGTGAACGTCGCCCAGGCGGCGTACTGGCTTGGCCGCGGCGATCACGTTCCAGGCCGGTCCGGCCGGCGTCGCGAGGAGGTCCTCCGGCGGGTCCGGACGTCGCCGCTGCGCCGAGTCGGGTCGCGTCCATGATGTGCCCGCAGTAACGTGGTCATCGATGCAGCTCGTCGTCCTGGACCCTGCGGCGCCTCCTCGCGCCTTGCCGCTCGAGCCGATCCATCTCGATCCATCGGACTCGGTCACCCTCGCCTGGGTCGACCTCGACCGGAGCGAGGCGCCCGGGCTGGCGCGGCTGGTCCCCGAGATCCCCGCGCCCGTCGCCCGCGACCTCATCGATGCCACGTTCACGCCGCAGCTCCGAGAGCGGGGAGGTCTCCGGTGGCTGTCGCTGTTCAGCGTGAGCGAGGCTCCGAGTGGGCGGGGGCTGGCCGACCTCGACGTCCTGTTCGCACCGGGGTTGCTGGTGACGGTCCACAGCGGCGACCGCCCCAGTCTCCTACGTCTCCGTGACCCCGCCACCTGGCGTCGTCGGCTCGCACCTCCCCTCTCGTGGACCGCGCTCGAACTCCTCCTCTATGCGACGCTCGACGGGTACGATGACCTCATCGATGATACGGAGACTGAGATCGCTCGACTCCAGGACGACGCAGCGACGCCTGACCGTCGGGTCATCTCGGCGCAACTGCTCCGTCACCGACGCCGGATGATGGCCGTGCGCGGTCAGCTGACCGGACAGCGAGTGCCGTTCGCCGAGTTGGCCCGAACCGGAAGCAGGACGCCGCCCGATGGCTCGTGGTGGATCGACGATCGTCTCGAAGCGGCGATCTCCGGTGCACGCGAGGCGGCGGACTACGCCCTGGCAGGGTCATGGTTGCTCAACGAGAAGTCGCGGGGCCGGGTCCGGGACCTCGGGATCGTGTTGCTCGCGGCCTGGATCACGTTGGTGGGCCTGGTCGTCATCCTCCGCCTCGCCAGCATGGGCGGGCCGAGCGTCGTCGATCCGCTCCTGTACGCGGTCGGGCTGCTCGCGGTCGTGTCGGCAGTCGTGCTCGCCGCGGTCGCGCGTCACCGATGGCTGTAGAGACCCGCCCACTGATGGGTACTCCACCCGCGACCGGGCAGCACGCCCGGCCGAGCGGCGAAGCGGTCACGATCGTCGCGCTGCGTCGCGGGAAGGTCACCGAGACCCACGATGCCGACGCGCTCCAGCCCCTGCTCGCGGACAGCGAGACCCGCGTCTGGATCGACCTCACCGACCCCTCGCCGGACGTCGTCGAGGCGATCGGTGGGCACATCGGGCTGCATCCGCTCGTCGCCGAGGACATCATCGAGAGCAACGAGCGGGCCAAGATCGAACTCGTCGACGACATCATCCACATCGTCATGTTCGTGTTGACACGCGACGAGGAGATGCACACCGGGGAGGTCGACTTCGTCCTCGGCGAGCGGTACCTCCTGTCCGTGCATCCGGCCAGCTGGGATCCGCTGACCGTCCATCAGCTCAAGCTGGGCATCGAGACCATCTTGGGGCAGGGGGTCGACTTCCTCCTCTGGGCGCTCCTCGACGGCATCGTGGACGGCTACTTCCCGGTCTTCGACCAGTACGCCGATGAGATCGACGACGTCCAGGACGCCATCATCGCGGACCCCAGCAAGGAGGCGCTGCAGGAGGTCTTCCGGCTCAAGCGTGACCTCGTCAGGCTGCGCCACGTCGTCCATCCCAGCCGCGAGATCTTCAGCCGGCTCACGAGTCGGGAGTTCGAGCTCATCGGAGACGCCCAGATCTTCTACTTCCGGGACGTCTACGACCATCTCATCCGGCTGACCGACGAGTTCGACACCCTGCGCGAGCTGGCGGCCGGCGCCCTGGAGGTCTACCTCTCGACGATCAACAACAACCTCTCGGCGATCATGAAACGGCTCACCGGCGTGACCGTGATCCTGGCCGGGATCGGAGCCGTCGGCGGATTGTTCGGGATGAGTCAGGCCACGCCGGCCCTGTCGGGTGGTGAAGGCCTCGGCTTCTGGGGGATCACCATCGGCACCCTGGTGGTGGCTGCGTGTGCCGTCGCGTTCCTGCGCAGGATCGACTGGATCTAGGGCGTTCGCCGCGGAGTCCCAGAGATCCCTCTCATGGCCGGAAGACGAGCAAGATCAGCAGTCCGACCACGATGCGGTAGGCAGCGAAGATGCGGAAGTCGTGGTGTCCCACGTAGCCCAGCATCCAGCGGATCGCGAATGCAGAAGTGATGAAGGCGGCCAGGGTGCCCAGGGCGAGAGCGACGAGATCGCCGCGCGCCTGCAGCGTGTCGAGGTTCTTGACCAGCGAGTAGAGCGTCGCACCGCCAAGGGTCGGAATGGCCAGGTAGAAGGAGAAGGCGGTTGCCGTGGGCCGGTCGAGCCCGACCAGCAGGCCGCCCACGATGCTCGATGCCGACCGGGAGGTGCCAGGCACGAGCGCCGCGAGCTGGATGACGCCGATGACGACCGCCTGCCGCACGGACACTCGGTCGAGCGAGGTCACCCGGGATGCTTCGTCACCGTACGGCTTGAAGCGCTCCACCAGCCACAGCACGATGCCGCCGCCGATCATCGCGGCCGCGACCACCGCCGGCGAGAACAGGTACGTGGTGATGAGGTCACCGAGCGCGAAGCCGACGATGGCGGCTGGGACCGCCGCCGCGATGAGGTTGCGCCAGAAGCCCAGCTGCCGGTCCTCCGACCTCAGGGCGCGGACGCGCGCCGCGAGGTCCCCTCGGTAGAACCACAGGACGGCGAGCACCGCCCCGAGCTGGATGACGATCTCGGCCACACCGTTGATGGAGTCCTGACCCAGGAGCTTGGTGGTCACGATCAGGTGGCCGGTGGACGAGATAGGCAGGAACTCGGTGAGGCCCTCCACCACGCCCAGGATGATCATGCGCACGATCTCGTCGATAGCCCTGGCTCCTCACATCGCTCGGACGGCCGGATGGGAGTCGCCCTCGACCCCTGCCACCCGCGGGCAGCTTCCGGCACGTGCAGTACATCTTCGTGGCCGTGGGCATCTTCGTGTCCGCGGCCTATGTCATCTCCACGATCATGGCCTAGCCCGACTGGGGCGAGGCGCTCCACCACTTGCTGGTCCCCCAGCTGTCATCATCGCCGGTCCCCGACGCCTGTGAAGCGTTCCGCGCCGCGACACCCGATTGGCCCCTCGACTGGCACGGTCGCCGGGACAGCGAGGGCTACCACCGGACGCTCTGCAGCTTGACCCACTTGGCTGCCCGACCTCGAATTCGTGCTCGAGAACCGGACTCAAGGGGATCGGCTGTGGCCTGAAGTGCAGCGGAAGGCCGGCTGATGGCGAAGTAGGGCCCCGACGCGGCGCCAGCTCGAGGTGCCGCGGGCGTACATCAGAGCAGGCTCTGTCGCGGCCGCCGCCATCGAGCTCGGCATCAGCGGGACGACGGTCCGCCAGCATCTATCGGAGATGTACCGGCGGACCGGCTGTCTGAACGCGGCGCAGGCGGCGTACTGGCTCGGGAGGACCGACACGAGGTCTGACGGCTGGGGGCCACGCGCCGTGCACCTGGCCGACATCGGACGCTCGAAAGGCGCGGAACCTCCAGCCCTCTGCCCTGAACGGCTCCGTTCAGCGGATGCGATCGCGCTCGTAAAGCCTCCGCGCCCAGAGATACGCGATGATCGAGATGGCGACGCACCATGCCACAGCGATGAGGCCGCTCGAGCCGATCGGCGTGCCGAACAGCAGCCCTCGGAGGGTCTCGATGATCGCCGTGAAGGGCTGGTACTCGGCGAACCAGGCCAGCGGGTCAGGCATGGACTCGGTCGGGACGAAGCCGCTGCTGAGGAACAGCAGGAGGGTCAGGATCATCGGCAGGTTGCTGGCCGTCTCGACGCTATCCGACGCCATGCCCAAGGCGACGCGACAGCCAAGTCACAGCGACAGAGGTCAGCGCCAGCAACCCGAGCGCGCCGAGCCACTCGGCCGGTCCGGTCGTCGGCCGGAAGCCGATCACCACCGCGACGACCACGACGATGGCGACCGCCAGCATGGCCTGGATGACGCTCCCGACGACGTGGCCGGTCAGGACCGAGGCGCGGGCGATCGCCATCGTGCGGAAGCGCGCGATGATGCCCTCGGTCATGTCCATGGACACGGAGATCGCCGTGCCAGTACCCGCGCCCACGACGGCGAACAGCAGGATGACCGGTGTGACGTAGGCGAGGTATTCGGCGCCCCCGCCGGAAGGGTCGCCCAGGCCGGCGCCCATCGTCGCGCCGAAGACGTAGACGAACAGGAGCAAGAGGATGACCGGGATGCCGACGGTGAACAGCGTCAGCGATGGGTAGCGACGCATGCGACGCAGATCGCGGCGCAGCATCGTCGCCGAGTCGGTGAGCGCGGAGGCGGTCATGGCGTGGCAGTCCTTTCGGCGTCGCGGTGGCTGGTGAGCGACAGGAAGACGTCATCGAGGTCGGCGGTCTGGACGGAGAGTCCTTCGACCTCGATCGCCTCGCTGTCCAGACGGCCGAGCACGGTCCGGAGCGCATGGATGCCGCCGTCACTCCTGATCCGCAGGGCCAGGCCGTCGTCGTCAGCGATCCGTCGCCGAGCAGACGGGCCGCCCGCTCGAGCTCGGCCGGATCGCCGAACTCGATCCGGATGCTGCCGCCGGGCACGAGACGCTTCAGCTCGGCCGGCGTGCCCTGGGCGACAAACGTGCCGAAGTCGAGCACGGCGATCCGCGTGGCGAGCCGATCGGCTTCCTCGAGGTACTGCGTGGTCAGCAGGACCGTGACTCCGTCATCGACGATCTCCCGGACGACCCCCCACATCACCCGGCGGCTGCGGGGATCGAGCCCCGCTGTCGGTTCGTCGAGGAAGAGGATGCGGGGGCGCCCCACGAGCGTCATCGCGAGGTCGAGCCGGCGAAGCATGCCGCCCGAGTAGGTCGCGACGGGCTTGCGCGCCGCGTCGACGAGATCGAAGCGTTCGAGCAGGTCAGCGACGACGCGACGCCCTTCGCGGGCCCCGAGGTGGCGGAGGTCGGCCATCAGGCGGAGGTTCTCCTCGCCGGTGAAGAGTCGGTCGACGGCCGAGAACTGGCCGGTGAGGCCGATGACGGCACGGACCGCATCGGGTTCGCGCGCGACGTCGTGTCCCCCGACCAAGACCTCGCCGCCGTCGGCGGCCAGCAGCGTCGAGAGGATGTGGACCGTCGTCGTCTTGCCCGCGCCGTTCGGCCCGAGGAGCGCGAAGACGGTGCCCTCGGCGACGTCGAGGTCGACGCTGTCGAGCACGACGTGCTCGCCGTAGGCCTTGCGCAGGCCGCGGACGCTGATGGCAGGGACGGACCGCGTCGTCATGCCGCACCTCCGTGGAGGAGCGGATGGCCGAGCCGTCCCTCAGATGTCGAGATCCTCGACGATCGGCTGTTGGTCCGAGTGGGCGACCATGTCGAAGAGCTCCGAGGGGACCTTGGCGCGGAGCTCATCGAGGGTCGCGACCACCTCGAGGGTCGATTCGGCGGGCTTGCTTGCGAAGCTGATGTCGCCCAGTCCGAGGTGGCTGCGCCAGCCGGCCGGTCTGCCCTCTGCGTCGAGGGCACGCCACTGCTCCGTCCGCTCGGTATGGAGGACGATACTTGCCGGTCCGACCACGGTAGACCCGGTAGGACTCGGCCCCGTTCCCTGACACGTTCGTCCACTCGGCGAGCAGGACCCCGGAGAAGCGGACCTTGCGTCCAGGCTTGGGCCCGACGCGGACGGTGATCTCGTCGAAACCCTCGCGACGTCCTTCCTCGATATCGATGTAGCGGCGCAGCGCGCTGGAGATGGCCGCAGAGAGGTTGCCTCCCGCGAGTTCCTGGGCGCGCTGGTAGATGGGCAGGTCCCCATCCGAGACGTAGATCGTCTTGTTCGGCACCGACGCATCGTAGCCCTCATACGGCTGGCTGGACTATATGTAGAAGTATACGTATACCACAGCGAAGCAAGCGATGGCGTCCTCTCGGCGCAGATGTCGTACGAGAGACCGGTCACGCCAGCGTCGAGCACGGGTCCGTTCCTGCCTCGAGGATGTCGGCCGACAGGAGCTCAGAGTCGCGACCGGGGTCGATCGATAGGTCGAGCCAGCTGCGCTCGGCGCAAGCCAATGACTCCTACGACCACGCGGTCTTCGTCCACACCGTCAGGGGTGACCGGGCATTCGTCATGAACCCGCTCGGTCGTGGCAGCTACCAGGGCAAGTGGGTCTCGAAGGTGGACCTGCGCCAGTCCGCCGCGCGGTTCACGACGTCATCGGGCTCGCCGTACCGCGCGGTCGTGAAGCGGGGGCAAGAGTCGGGCCTCGAGTGGGTCCGGCGTCAGGTGCGCGAGCAAGTCCGGAGCCTCTGCTCCGAGAGCTCGTCATGGCCAGGGCCGCGGCGTCGACCGCCCGAGCACAGGCGCTGCGCGATGCCGCCAAGGCCGTCGCCGCCCTGCCCCGACGAAGGGAGGCAGCTCAGGGATGCTTCCTGCACCACACCACGCAGAAGGAGCCGGCGCTCACCGTGAGCTTCCTGGCAGCCGTCCTGCTCAACATCGCTGCCCGGTACCTCGGGCCTCACCGACGAGGACCTCGCCATCCTTGGGCCGGTCATGCGCATCGTCGCGGGGGTCGTCATCCGGGCCGGGGTGTTCGCGCCTGCGACCGGCGAGCGACCGCTCGACAGCGAGGAGCCCGTCGGGACGTGAATCTCCATCCACTTCCCGACGGGGCGAGCGGGAGACCCTCAGGCGCCCGGAGCCCGGTAGTCCGCGGACAGCCGCATCGCCGCGTCGACCTCCTCGGGGGTCAGCAGGACGATGGTCCGCGGGCGGGCGCCCCCGGCAGCTGCCACCACCGCGGTCCCGGCGGCGGCTGCGGTGTTGTCGGGCAGGTCGACCGTCACGTAGAAGTCGTCGCTCCCGAAGCCGAAGTAGAACGACTCCACCGTCCCGCCGAGGGAGGCGATGAGCTTGGTGACCGCGGCCACGCGCCCGCTGCCGCCCTCAGCCATGACCCCCTTGGCGCCCTGGTCGGTGTAGCTCCCGGTGATCAGGTACTTGGGCATGCACGCCTCCCGCCGCGGGGCATCCGAAGGGGGACGCGCTCGGGCCGCGGTCGGGCAAGCCTAGGGCTCCCCAGGGCCCTGTCAAGGTGTCCCCGCTGACCCTGGGCCGGTGCCACCCGTGCCCGGGTTGCCTGCGCGTCACGTCCCGCCCTGGCCGCCGCGCGGCCTGCGGTGGCGGGAAGACGACGCAGGACCAGAGGTGGTGCTCTCCAGGTGTTCGTCGATGCGAACGACGGGCACGACGGTCGAGGAGGAACGCCCCGTCGTGCCCGTTTGGACGGAACCCGCCGGGTGAGCGCAACGTCTCGATGTGGAGGGATGACGTGGTCAAGCCCTGCCTGGACGACAGAAGGGGGATGACGATGCGAGCCATCGTGGTGAGTCTCGGCCTGGCACTGCTCCTCGCCGGTAGCGCAGCGCCCGTGGTGACGGGCACCGAGCCCTCGCCGAGCGGCCAGCCACTCGTGTCACCGGCTCCGTCGACCCCACCAGCCGAGGTCCCCAACGTGGGGCGACCGCTGACCGCGGACGAGCTCCTCGCCGTGCGGGCCGATCTCGTACCGGCCCGTCGGCCGGTCGCCCTCGTCGCCGAGGCCAGCATCGACCTCGAGCCGGACTGGGTCTGGCCGGTCTGTCGACCCGATCGCGTCTGTGCCCTCGGGGCAGCTCGTGACGACGAACGGGTCGATGCCCGTGGTCCTCGCGGACCGGACCGTCAGGGAGCTCTACCAACGGTCGCGAGGCTCGATCGACGGCATCCTGGCCTTCGAACTCCGCCGCTACTCGCTGCGGTTCTTGGGTCGCGTGGCGCTTCCCCCGGATGGCTCGCTCGTTCAGCCGGTCAGCCCGGACATGATGTCCTGGGCCGACGACATCAACGCCGGGGAGGTCATCGCCGTCGACGGCTGGCTGAGCGTCCTGGGCTGGGGCCTGGAATGCCCGGCACCACCACCCGAGCTCTTCGGTGACGGAAACCCCAACGACTCACCATTCGTGCGTTGTCCGGCTGGCTGGATCACGCGCCGACGGCACGCTGCCGGAGCAGGGATCCGCGGTCGGGCAGCCATGACACCACCCGGCTTCGCGATCCCGGTCCAGGCATCTGCCTACCAGCACTACGCACCCGATCCGGGAGAGGTCGAGGGCTACATGGTGCCGCCGCGGCGCGGGCTCTATCTGCTCCGCCACGTCGGCGTGGACATGGGACCACCGACCGGCTGGCAGGTCGTCGGTCGGCTGGACCCGGTGGCTGTGCCGACGCCGTGACTCGTTCCGACTGACGACCCCCTATGCGGCGCGCTGACGACCTCGGACCGGTGGGGTACCCACATCGCGGAGTGCGTCACCCCGCTGACGCCGCGTATCTCGTGTACGCGCGGCCGGGTTTCGCCATTCTCCCCGGTCGGACGTAGGCGACGACCGAGGAGCGGCCCGCCCCTCCTGGGACGGGCCTCCTCGTTCAGTGGGTGCGAGTCTTGCGGCGCACCCTACGGGAAGATCGCGTCATACCCGAAGAACGCGCAGAGCTCCTCGGCATCGAGGGTGAAGTTGCCGCGGAAGTCACGCAGCGGCACGGTCTCGGTGATGTCGAACGGGCCGGAGACCTGCTCGACCACGGTCGTCATGCCCTTCTGGTTCCCGGACTGGTGGAACACCGTCCCGTAGCCCGGGAGCTGGATGCCCCAGCTCTTGCCTACCCAATCCTCGTGCCACGACTCCAGGTCGTTCGGGTCGCCGGGCGTTCCCGCGTGGTGGTCGTAGCTGTGGGTCGTGGTCCGGCCCTTGCCGGACGCCACCTTGCCCTTCATCTCGGGCTCCGAGCTGAAGTAGTTCACACCCTGCCACTCGGAGAGCCCCTTGATCCACGGCCAGGCGACCCCGTCGGGCATGTACTCCTCGGGGTCGGTGAGGTCCACGCCGTTCGGGTACCAGAGCCAGAGGTCACTCTCGCCGTAGCTGCCGAGGTAGATGGGCTGGTCGCACTCGAACCACCACCCATCGGCGATGCTGACCGGCTCCTCGAACGCGTAGGGCCCGGAGAACATGGGCATCCAGACCTTCTGGTCCGCGGCCGCCGGCGCGGCCAGCGCCAGCGTCAGGAACAGCGCCCCAGCCAGGGTTGCCATCCTCTTCATGGGATCTCCCCCCACTCCTCGCGGGTCGGGTTCGCCAGTGGCTCGGCGCGGTCCCGGCGGCCAGGGTGTGGGCCGCGTGTCAGAGCCTCCCGTTCACCCCGTATGAGGCCACGGGGGTAGCACTCCGTTCAAGAGGCGGAGGTCACGTTCGCCCGTGGGCGCCAAAGAGCCACGGAGGGCGCCGATGACCCGACCCGTGGCGTCCTGACCCGACCGGGACAGAGGCAGGCCCCGGACTCGCGCCCGGGGCCCGTCGGGTGGCCAGGTGGTAGCTACGCGGCGTCGACCTCCGGCTCGGCCGGAGCCTTCACGCGGCGGGTCTGGCGCGGCGTCGGCGCCTCGGGCTCGGCGACCACCAGCCTGGAAGCGGCGCACCGCGGCAGCCTCGTCCTCCGGGAGCACTTGGGCCGCGACCTCGTCGATGCCCAGGCGGGACCCGATAGGGCATAGCCGGGGGACAGCAGCGGCCGTGTGTGGCTGGGCGCCAGGCAAGGACGACCCCCTCCCACCACGACGCGCTGTTAGGCTCTCGCACGATCGCTGGCAGCCGGATGCCAGCGCCGTCGTTCGCGCAGCTTGCCGGAGGTGCTCGATGAAGGTCGGATACGTCGTGCTCTACGTGAACGACTCGGAGGCATGCCGCAGGTTCTGGGTCGAGCAGGTCGGCATGGTCGAGAAGCGGCGCGACGAGGTGGGCGCCTTCACGATCGCGCAAGTCGGGTTTGCCGACCAGCCGTTCGCGTTCGAGCTCGTGCCGCTGGAGATGATGAGGGACAACCCGGACGGCCTCGACCTCGCGACGCCGTCGATCTGCTTCCACGTCGACGACCTGGAGGCTGCGCGCGCCACCCTCGTTGGACGGGGGTGCAGGCGACCGAGGTGGGCGAGCACCAGGGGATGCGGAACTTCGCGTTCTCGGACCCCGAGGGACGCTGGTACGCGGTCACGCCGTGATGGATGCTGACCCGGCCCTCCGGTCGCAGCCCCTTCGTGGCGACCGGGACGTGGCCGGGATGAGCGGATCGGCTGGCACCGGATCTTCACCATGACCCTGGCCTCGGTCTACCCGCTCTACCTCGCGAAGGTCGCGAAGAAGGGCCGTACCCGGGACGAGCTCGACACGGTGATCCGCTGGCTGACGGGGTACGACCAGGCCGAGCTGGACCAGCACCTCGCCGCCGCCTCGACCTTCGCGGACTTCTTCGCCGGGGCGCGACTCGACCCCAACGCAGCGCTCATCACGGGCGTGATCTGCGGGGTGCGCGTCGAGGCGATCGAGGACCCGCTCATGCAGCGGATCCGGTACCTCGACAAGCTCGTGGACGAGCTCGCGAAGGGTCGGGCGCTCGAGAAGGTGCTGCGCACCTGACGGCGTTCGGGCGAACGTGTCGGCGGGTTCCCCGCCGGTTCGGAGAAGGCGGCCGCCCACCACCTCAACCTGTCGGACTCGACCGTAAGCACCACCTGGCCAACGCACGGTCCAAGGTCGGGGCGGTGACGACAGCGCAGCTCGTGTTGATCCTCGCCGCGCGGCTCTCGGAGCCGGACGCACGCGCACGGCGTCGCGCGTCCGCGCTTGGCGGCACGGGTGCGCCCATTCCTGCCCGATCCACCTCGGCACGTTCAGCCAGCTGCAGGAATGTCGCGACCGACTCCGCGATCGACGACTTCATGAACGTCCCTCGCTCGCGCCCAGGGTGACGAGAAGCTCGTCCAGTTGCTCGAACGTCTCTCCCATCGCATCCGCCGCCCCGGTGCCGGCGGCGTCGAGAGCTTCCTTCGAGGGATAGAGCTCGTGCATGACCAGCAACGTCTTGCCGCCTTCTTCCGCGAAGGTCACCGTCGTGACGGAACCCTCGTCACTTTCCTCATTGGTCCAGACGAGGCGCGAGTGCGGTGTGACTTCCTTGTACGTGCCGAAGAACGCCGACTGTGAGTCCCCGTGTGCGAACTCCAAACGGTACCTGCCGCCGACACGAACATCCATTTCGCAGGAAAGCAGGGACATTCCCATCGACTTCGGCACCCACCACTGCCTGAACAGCTCGGCCTTGGTCCACGCCTCGAACACGAGGCGCGCCGGGCCGTTGAGAGTTCGCGTGACGACGAGCTCACGCTCGGACTTCCGCTCCACGGTCGTACGGTTCTTCATGGGGGCAACCTCACTCTCTCTTCTTGCGTCCATCGACCTTCTCCTTCCGTTTCAGTTCCTCGACAACCTTGTCCAGCTCGTCGAAGCGTGAGTCCCAGAGCTGGCGGTACCACTCGATCCATGCCGTCTCTTCTGCGAGTCGGCGCGGGCCGAGCCGGCAAGTCCGCACGCGCCCGATCTTCTCCGTGGTGACGAGCTCGGCACGCTCCAAGACGCCGACGTGCTTTCTCATGCCCGTGAGGGTCATGTGGAACGTTTGGGCCAGATCCGTGATCGAAGCGTCGGCGTGTCCGAGCTGCTCCAGAACGCCGCGTCGGGTGGCGTCCGAGAGCGCGGCGAAGGAGGCATCGAGCAGGCCGCTCGCATACTGAACCATACGGTTCAGTATGCACCAACGAATCCGCGCATGCAAGGGCGCGTTCGGCGACCGATGCGGGGAACGTCGTGCGGGCGTGCTTGGGATGGTGCGTGAGCACGAAGGTCGGCGCGTGGGAGGGCGGGTCGTCACCCCACCAGCCTCTCCACCGCTCATCCGGCCATGCGCCGCGGATGGGGCCGAACATGTTCCGTCCCAGGATGAAGGCACCGAAGCCGTCCATCGCGCGCCGCGCGAACTCGTCGTCGACGCCGGTCTCGCCGCCGCTCTCACCCTGCATCTCGCGGAAGGTGCGCGTGGGGAAGAACCACTGGAACAGCTCAGGGCCCCGCTTGCCGAGAGGCTGATCCAGGCTCTGCTCCGGTCCCGCCGAGTAGCCATCGAGCGACACGCCGAAGCCTGCGGTCCTTGCCATCCTGCTTCCTCGCGTCACGGCCGGCCGAGCGCCAGCAGCCTCGACGGCCTCGCTCTCTACGTCATCGTCCGCGTGGCCCCGACCCTCCGCCGCCGAGGCGGTGCTCGTCGCGCACGGTGGCCATCTGATGCCTCGACCGTAGCTGGGCTTCGTCCCCAAGAAGATGTGCCGCTCGAAGGGATCCGCTCGATGGCCGCGCGCAGGCCGGCGTCCGAGGAGTGCCAGCCACTCGTGCTCCGCGAAGAGGCCCTCGACATGGCGGTCGTAGCGGACCCGCACCGTGTCGCTGCCCTCGCGCAGGAGCATCGCGAACTCGGTGACGACCGTCGAGTCGGACGGGTCGGGGTCGTACGACCACTCGAGGTATCGGAGCGCTCGGTCAGGCCCGTCGTGACCGCCGTGGTCGGTCTTGGGCTCGAACGTCTCGCGAACGACGTCGGGCAGGAAGATGGCCACGCCGCCCGGGCGGAGGTGCGCCGCGGCGGTGTCCATGGCGGCCCGCAGGTCGGTGGCGCTCGTCATGTACATGACGGCGTCGTGCACGAGGACGGCGTCGAACGTCCGGCCGAGGCGCAGCGAGCGCAGATCTCCCGGGATGCTCGCACTCGGGGTTCAGCCCGCGGCTCAGCTCCAGCATCGGCTCGGCGATGTCGGTGAGCGTGAGCCGCAGCTCGGCCTTCAGGTGCGACGCGGTGTTGCCGCCCCGAGCCGAGCTCGAGGAGCGTCTCGATCGGGCTCGGCATGGCGCTGGAGTGCCTCGTGGATGTAGCGAGCCTCGTCGGCGTATTCCTCCGGTGCCGTCAGCAGGTGGAACCAGTCCGCGAGCCGGAGTCAGGCGTCCCGACATCGTCCATCGGGTCCGTCGTCCATGCGACGCCGGCGCCGCGCCTCGTAGCATGGCAGCGGCGCGACAGGCCGCGCCCGTCGACAACGTCATCGAGCGTGCGGGTGTGCTCAGACGCGGATCCGGGCCACGCGTGGCGCTGGGCCCCCGTGTCGGTCCGTGCCGCCGGCTACCGGCACGCGCGTCGATGCGGCCACCCGGGCTGCCACGACCAAGGTCGGCGCGCTCGGGCTCGGTGTCTCCGCGCAAGGTCGCCGGACTCGCCGATGACAGACCGCACACGCGGTATGCCGCCCGACTCGGATGCCGGGGATGCGGACTGCCCGCCGCACCGTCTGCTCGCCCCGCCTTCGATACCGCTCGCGAGCAGGCTGTGCAGGCCGCCGGTGACGTCCTCGCGACGGCCGCGGAGGGAGTAGCGCGATGACGCTCGACGAGGGCTTCTACGCCTACCTGTCGGCGAAGCTGTCGGTCGGCGACCTGGTCTTCCCTGACCCTGCCTCAGGCGCGCTCCCGCCTGCGGTCGTGTACCAGCTCGTCGGCGGCGAGGGCCGCGCTCCACAGCCACGCCGATGCCATGATGCCATGGCCACGTGCATCGGCGCCGGCGTCGGGTCGGTCCGATGCACGCGAGTGCCTCAGCCAGGAATGAGTGACCACCTAAGGCCGGGCCCCATGACCTCGGGCCGGCTTAGCCCGAGCGTGCGTCCGGTCACCGATCCGCCACTGGAGCCAGCGATGAGCCCACAGACCGACGTCGACGACGTCCCCGGAGGCAGGGGTCAGAATGTCCTCGCCGAGACCCAGCGCGGCATCGTGGAGCGGCTTGCCGACCCCTACCTCACCGATCACGACCGCTGGGTCCTGCGCCAGTTCGCTCAGTTCCTTTCGGGCGTCACGCCAGGACCGGACCCGCGAGTGGTCCCGGCACGATCCGGCCGGCCCGTGCAGCGCTAGACCCGATCGGCGAGAGTGTCCGCGACCTTCGGAGCGGAGGCCTCGTCGATGACGCTGGTCCGCTTCTTCTTCCTGATGGGCACGGGCACCTTCATCAACATCAGCCTGCTGTACCTGGAGCGTGTCTTCGGCATCCAGGACAGGGACGAGCGCTCGATGCTCTGGATGGCGGCGGTGGTCGGCGTCGGTGTCATCGCCCTGGCGCTCGCCTCGTTCCTCCTCATCGGCGTGCACCCGCGGCGAAACCCACGCACCAGCGAGCCCACGCCGGCCTGATCGGGCGCAGCGTCTGAGGTCGTCTGCCCTGCGGCGCCGACACGACTTCCCTGCACGGACGTCGTGCGCGTCGCGCACGGTCGGCGCACTATCCCGCCATGGCGGCGGCCCCCATCGGCAGCGTCTCCAGTCCGGTACTCATCGGCCGGGCAGCAGAAGCGGACCGTCTCGGCCAGGCGTTGCGCGGGCTGCTCGACGGCCGACCCCGCGTCATCGTCATCAGCGGCGAAGCAGGCATCGGCAAGACGCGTCTCATCGACGAGTGCCTGCGTCGCGCCGGTGCGGAGCTCCGGGTGCTTCGCGGCGACTGCCTCGCCCTCGGCTCCGGGATCCCCTATCTGCCCTTCGCGGAGATCCTGCGCGACCTCGTGCGGCAGGTGCCCCGGCCGGCCCTGGGGGGCATCCTCGGATCGGCACGGGGGGAGCTGGCACGGCTGCTGCCCGAGCTGGCAGCCGACGCCGGCGGGACCGGCGACACGGGTGCTGGACGGCAGCCCGGCGGTGACGACCTCGACCGGCTTCGACTCTACGAGGCCTTCCTGCGGGTCGCGGAGCGGATCGCAGCCGAGCAGGCCACGGTCTTCGTGCTCGAGGACGTCCAGTGGATCGACAGGGCCAGCCTCGAGCTGCTCTCCTTCCTGGCGCACGGCCTGCGGCAGCGCAACCGCGCCGTCGTCATCGTCTCGGTCCGCCCCGAGGAGGTCGAAGACAAGGACGCCGTCCTGACGTTGCTGGCCGATCTCGGGCGCGACAGCTCGGCGGAACGGATCGAGCTGGCCCCGCTGCCCGCGGATTCGACGCGTCAGCTCGTGTCCGCCATCCTCCGGGCCCCGGCCAGCGAGTCGCTCGCGGAGCGCATCCATGCCCTCAGCGACGGGAACCCGCTCTACGTCGAGGAGCTCGTGGCCGCCTCGGGCAGCACGGCGGGCGAAGGTGGGCTGCCGCCCAAGCTGCGCGACTTCCTGGCAGCGCGTCTGTCCCAGGTCCCTGACGACGTCCTGACCGTGTTGCGCATCGCGGCTGCGGCGGGACGAACGGTCGACGATCGGCTCCTCATGACCGCCAGCGGACTCTCCCCGGACCAGGTGCAGCGCGCCGTGCGAGCCGCGGTCGACGATCACATCCTCGCCAGGGTCCCGGGGCAGGCCGGCTACCGCTTCCGCCACGAGATCCTGCGCGCCCTGGTGGCCTCCCAGCTCCTGCCGGGCGAGACCCGCCGCGTCCACGCGGCCTACGCGCAGGCGCTGCTGAAGGAGCCGAGGGAACGCCGCAACGCTTCGGAGATCGCCAGCCACTGGGATGCCGCGGGTGACCTCGACCGGGCGTGGAGCGCGCACCTCGAAGCCGCCCAGTCTGCCCTCGCGACGTATGCCTATGACGAGGCCCGTCGCCACTTCCAGCGTGCCCTCGACCTGTGGCGCCAGGTCCCGGATGGCGACGCTCGCGCCCCGCTGCCACGCACGAGCGTCCTGGCCGCAGCTGCCGCCGCCACGGCCAAGACCGGCGACCTGCACACGGCCATCGACCTCACTCGTGAGCTCCTCGCCGAGCCGGACGCCATCGACAGGGAGACGTTCGAGCTGGCCCGCTCGAGCCTGCGCTGGTACCTCTGGGAATCGGGCGACCTCGAAGGTGCGCTGGCGGAGGCGGAGGCTGCGATCAGCGACGCGGTCGCGGGCGGCCGACCGACCATCACGCCGGCCGGTGCGGAGGGCTCGAGCGGTGCCGGCCGTGAGGACGAGGGCCTCGAGGCCACGACCCGGGCGGCCAGCCGTGCCCGCTGGCAGGCCAATGCCCTGGCACACCGAGCGGGCGTGCTCCTGTACCTGAGGCGGACGCCCGAGGCGGCCCGCTCAGCACGAGAGGCGCTCGCGGCAGCCGATGCCGTCGGAGCGACCGAGGAGCGCATCCTGGCGGAAGGCGTCCTGGGCTGGTGCCTGCTGCTGGAGGGCGACGTGGACGCCGGCCTGGCCGCCGTCCGCCGGGCGCTGGACGCTGCCATCGCCACCGAGGGTGGACGCCTCGCGGGCCGCTACCCGGTCGGCGCGGCCCTGGCGCACGCGCAGCTGGCCACAGGGCTCGAGCTGGTCGGCCGCTTCAGCGAGATGCATGCCACGGCCGCCGCGGGGGTCGCCGTGGCCTCTCGACAGGGTGTCGCCCGGACCTACGGGTCGATCCTCCAGGCCAGCGCGGCCCGGGCCCTGTACCAGCTGGGACGCTGGGAGGAGGCGACCCAGGCCGTCGATGAGGCCCTCCAGGGCGGCGCCGTGGGCACCGGTCGGATCGCGCTCCTGTCCGTCCGGGCGCTCGTGGCGATCGGCCACGGGGACGACGAGCTCGCCGGCCAGACGCTGGAGGACGCCGAGCGCCTCGTCGATGCGTCGACACCGCTGGACGTCCAGCGCTGGCTCACGGCCGCCCGGGCGGAGGACGCCATCTGGCGCGGCGACCCACTGACGGCGCTGGGCCGCCTGGCCCTGCTGGCGAACGACCCCGAGGCGCGGGCCACGCTCGCTCCCGGCGGACGGCCGGCGCTGCTGGACGCCAGCGTCCCTGTCCTGCTCGCGCTCGGCGCCCGCGCCTGCGCCGACATCGCTCTCCAGGAGCGTGCGGCCGGCGCGGAGGCCGCCTTCTCACGGACAGCGGCAGAACAGCTCGAGACTTCGCTGCGGCGCGTCCGCCGCCAGCCTGCCCTGGCCAAGGCCTGGGCCGGTGACATGGCCGTGGCTCGCGCGGAGCTCGAACGTGCCGGCCAGGACCTGACCCTGCGTGAGCGGCGCTGGAAGTCGGCGCTGGAGCTCGTCGGCGAGCGCCCCAACGTCGCGGCATATGCCTGCTGGCGCCTGGCCGAGGCACGCCTGGCGCGGCGCGAGGGCCGTGCTTCGGCAGCCCCGGTCATCGAGCAGGGCCTCGCCCTGGCGGATCGGCTCGGGGCAGCGCGCCTCGCTTCCGAGCTGCGCAGCCTCGCCCAGCGGGCGCGGCTGACGGTGAGCTCCGAGGCGACCAGCGGAAGGTCGACGGTCTCGCCGGAGGCCGACCAGCGACCCTACGGGCTGACCGCCCGCGAAGCCGAGGTGCTCGCGCTGCTGGCCGAGGGCCGTTCCAACCAGGAGATCGCGGACCGCCTCTTCATCAGCCCCAAGACCGCCAGCGTCCACGTCTCCAACATCTACTCCAAGCTGGGGGTCGAGTCGCGCGTGGCAGCGGCCACCCTGGCGCAGGGCCTGGGCCTGGCCGTTGGGCCTGACGATCCCCCTCGGGTCGAGCGCCGCGCGGATGGTGTCCGACGCGCGAGCACGAAGATGCGCGACTGAGGCGCTGTCTGAGTCGCGGCCCGATGTCCTCCGCCCCGACTTAGGTCGATGCTCCTTGCCAGGCCGCCGGGAGACGCCGGCGGGACGGCACGACGGGGGGCGAGATGTACGCAACAGGCCAGGGCCACGACAGCGACCTGCTGGGCCGTCTCGACGATCTCGAGGGCCGCATCACCTTCCTGGAATCCGTGGTCCTGGAGGACTCCGTGGCCCTGGAGGACTCTGCTGACGAGCCCCTGGCGCGGAGACCGAACACGGACGCCGCCACGGACGAGATCGGAACCGCGCGGGTGGAGGACTCGAGTGACCGATGGGAGACAGGTCGGGCGATCGATGACCTGGGCCCGGACAGCTGCGAGGCGCCGACGCTTGCCGCGCCCGACCTCGCACCAGCCCTGGACGATGACCCGACGACCGTCGGCTGGGCGGCGTACACCGCCGTCAGGCGGGCCAACGCTCCCGGGGAACGAGCCGGGGGTGGACCCGTCCTCGACCTCGCCGCTCTCGAGGAACGCCTTGCCGGCCGCGCGCTGGCCCTCATGGGTGGCGTCGCGCTCATCCTGGGCGCGGTCTTCTTCCTGAGCCTGGCCTTCAGCAGGGGCTGGATCGGCCCTGACATGCAGGTGCTGCTGGGTCTCGCCGGCGGCGCGGCCGCAGTGCTGGTCGGAGGCGCGCTGCTGCTGCATGGGGACCGCATCGTCGGCCACGTGCTGACCGCGGTCGGCCTCGCCATCATCTCCCTGTCCTTCTTCGCGGCCATCAGCATCTACGCGCTGCTGTCGCCCGTCGTCGGACTCGCCGGGACGCTGGTCGCAGCCGGGCTGGTGACGGCCATCGCGGTCGCCAGCCGCGCGCAGGTGGTCGCCGGCTTCGGCCTCGTCGCCGTCCTGGCGGCGCCGCCGATCCTGGGGGCCGACGCCGACCTCCTGACGCTCGCATACCTGGCCATCGTCCTCTCCGGGGTGGCTGTCGTGTCGGTCTGGCAGACCTGGTCGTGGCTCCCCGCGACGGCTTTCCTTCTCTCGGCCCCGCAGGTCTACGTCTGGATCACGTCGGAGCCCGCCGTCGAGATGGCCTTCCTGGCCCTGCTGGCCTACTGGGCGCTGATGGCGGTCTCGGCCGGCGGCGAGTCGTTCCGACGTGCGCGGCCCGAGCTGTCGCTCAGCGCCGCGCCCCTCTTCATGGTCAGCGGCGCCTTCGTCTGCGTCATGGCCTTCAGCCTGATGCCGCAGGTCAGCCAGCAGGTGGCGTTCCTGCTGACGCTCGCACTCATGCACACGCTCATGGCCGCCTTCTTCCTCGTCCGGCGCGGGCCCGTCGACCCCTTCGGCCTGCTCGCCGCGAGCTACGGCCTGGCCCTTGCCAGCATGGCCGTGCCGCTCGCCTTCGGCGCCTCCCTGACGGCTGTCGTGTGGTCGGCGGAAGCTGCCACGCTGGCGGTCGTCGCTGGTCGGCGGGCGCATGGGCCAAGCCTCCTCGCCTCCCTCGTCTTCCTCGCGCTCGCCGGCCTTCGCATCGCGGCGACTGCGTCTGAGCCGTCCTGGCTGTCGACCGCGGAGGCGGCCGACGGTCTTGCCATCAGCCTGGCCTTCTATCTCCTGGCCACGCTGGTCACCTGCGCGGCGGTCCCATCTCGTGCCGTGCGCCTCCTCGTCGTGGGCATGGCGTGCCTGGCCTGCCTGCCGGTCGTCGGCCGGGAGCTGGACGGCACCGTCGCGGTGGCTACCTGGACGGCCCTCGCTGTGGTGACCATGACGGCGACCCGCTGGCTGACCCTGCTCCCCGAGCGTGCCGTGGCCTGGCAGCTCGGGCCGGCCCTCGAGTGGCTGCTGCCCCCGCGGTCGATGTCCGCCGATGCTGCCCTGGTGCCGAGCGTCGCCGCTGCACTGGCGGGCCTCCTGGCGCTGCTGGCCACCGCGTTCGCCATCGTCATCCAGGATGGCCGCCCAGCCATCCCCTTCAGCGACGAGGCCGGACTCTCCGCCGTTGTCGTGGCGGGCGGCTGTCTCCTCGTTGCCGGCCTCGGCGGAAGCGCCGACGGACGGCGGCGCGGCATCATCGCCGCCGGCGTCATCATCGCCGTCGAAGGCCTCTTCCAGCTGCCACTCGTGTGGGCGGCGGTGCTCTGGGCGCTCCTCAGCGCCGTGGCCCTCTGGCTCGGGCGAGCCGTCGACGGCGGGCGCGTGAGCTACGTGTGGGCGGCGGCCGGGGGTCTCGTGGCCGTCGCAGGTGCCGCTCTCCTGATCGCTCCGCCATCCCGCCTGGTCGTGGCCTTGGGCGGGCTGCCGCCCCATCCACTCTTCCTGAGCGAGGCCACGGTCGCCATCGGCAGCCTCGCGGTGGCCCTCGTGCTGGCCGCGCGACTGCACCCCCGCGCCCCATGGGCTGCTGGCGTCCTGGCGGCGGGCGGCATCGCGGGGCTCTATCTCGATCTCGATCGGGATCGTGGACGTCTTCGCCGCTGAGGCCTTCGGTCCGCCACGTTCGTCTTCGCTGCGTCTGGATGAACTGGCGAAGGAAGCGCACGTGGCCCTCAGCATCACCTGGGCAGCCGTGGGGGTGCTGGTCACGGCGGCGGGACTCCTGCTCAAGCAGGCCGAGCTGCGGACGGCCGGACTTGCCGTCCTGGCCCTGGCCAGCGTGAAGGTCTTCGTCTTCGACCTCTCCTCGCTCGACATCGCCTACCGGGTCATCACCCTGATCGTGCTGGGAGTCCTCCTCATCGCCAGCGCCCTGGCCTGGACGCGACTCAAGCCGGAGGCTGATCCAGGAGCCCCAGGGGACGACAGCGTGCAAGCCGGCCGTGTCGTCAAGGTGTCATGGATAGATCCGGCGACCGGCGAGATCACCGAGACGAGCCAGCGGAGCGATGCCCGCCCTTCAGCCGTGAGCGACGTGTGCCATCGGGGGCCGGGGTCAGCCGCGGCCGCGGCTTACGACTCGGCGACAGCGAGGCGAGGGCACGACGGCGGCTAGCGAGTGGCGGTCGGTGGTCAGAGAGCGAGGCCCTCGGGACGCCCGCCCGCGACGAGTGCCGCCCAGAGCAGCGCGGCGTCGATGACGATGCCCAGGGTGAGCCACGGATGGAAGAACAGCAGCAGCAGCAGCAGCAGCAGCAGCATCCCGGCCGACGCGAGGGCGAGCAGCACGATGCCGGGGACGAACAGGGAGGCCGAGCCGATTCCGAGCGCCGTCACGGCTGCGAGCGAAGCACCGGCCAGGATGAGCACCACGAGGACCATGCCGAGGCTATGCAGCCGACCCGGCGCTACCCGGAGGGGCGTGAGGATCCACGAGCGGTGCAGATCGAATGGCCAGGCCGGTCCCCCGGCTGCCGCCTTCGGGCGGGGACGCAGGAAGCTCAGGTGGATGAGGGCATGGGCGACCAGGAAGGCCGAGAACAACACGGGCGGCATGCAGCCTCACTTTCATCTACTGGGCGTGGGAGGCGGAGCGACGGGTCTGCATCCATGACCGTGCTCGTGGCGGGGGACCCACGCAGTGTCGTCCAAGCTGGTTCCCGAGAGGCCAGTCCTCCGGCTCACATCGTCGGGCCTATTCGGGCCGTTCACGGATGGAGCCGGGCAGCATCTTCGTTCGCCTTCCCGAACACCCGTATCACCCCTTGCTTGACGCCGGCGTCGTCATCCCTGAGGCACAGCCGACATCACCCATGTCGGGAACCCGGGGCTGTCCATCGGCGTCTGGTGATGGTGCGAGGGCTCCTCGCTGATACCGAAAGGAGACACGACAGCCATGTCCCGCTTCCCCCGCGTGGCAGCGGTCGTCTTGACCGCATCCCTCCTCGTCCCGGCCGGCGGCGTCGCCGCCCAGGATGCCTCGCCGGCACCGGTCGTGCTCGATCCGGAGCCCGGCTCCCTCGTGCATGGGGTGCCCGGCGATCAGACCGTGTCCGAGTACCTGGAGGCCGATCCGTCCATCGTCAGCCCGACCCCCACGAGCTGGGAGCGCCTCGAGATGGGCCCCGACGGCCAGAGCCTGCGAGTCTTCTTCTCGACCGGGGCGGACGGATGCTACGGACTCGCTCGCGTGGAGGTCGATCGCTCGGGTGACACTCCGGTCGTGACGGTCTGGACCGGTCTGCGACCCGACGCCGCCACGCGCCTCTGTGACGCCATGGCCTACCCCTACTACACCGACGTCGCGCTCGACGCCCCCTTCGTGCTCGATGGCGGGAGCCTTGCCGGTCCGACGGACGTCCCTATCGCCATGGGCCCAGGCATCAGCATCGCTGACGTGGATGCAGCGCCCGCCGGTGAGGTCCTCCTCGTCAACGGGTCGCTCGTCGTCGGCCCCGACGGTGAGCTGCGCCTCTGGGAAGCACTCACCGAGTCGGACCCACCGCAGGGCGCTGGCGACTCCCTGCTCGTGACGGGCCTCGATGAGAGCGCGATCGACTGGACGGAGGCCGGTGGCGTGCGCTGGGGCGCTGACGTCCAGCTGCTCGGCCGGGTCGAGGACGGCGTCCTTGTCATCGATCCGCTGGTCAAGTAGGACCGTGCATCAGCGACGAGTACGACATCCGCTTTCCGTTCGGCATCCCTAACCTGTACGGCCCCCTTGACGCCCCGCTGACCGCCCCGTAGACCGTGGAGGTGCACGGACGTCCTCCCCTCCTCCTCTCGCGTCGGGCCGGGTCGGTGCCCCCAGCCCGGCCGACGCGCTCTGGCGGATGAGCGCAGCCGAGCTCGTCCTCTTCGGCGCGCGGACCGGGAACAGTCCCCGGTCCACGAGCCAGGGGATGAGGACGGCACCTACTACGACCAGGGCTACCGCGACGGGTGGCATGACGTCCACCTGAGCGCCTGGCCGCGACGCGCCAAGCGGCGGGCGCGGAACGCGGAGTATGCCCTCGGCTATGCGCATGGCCGCACCGACGGAGCGGATCATCCCGACGTCCTCACCTGGTGGCCGGCCTACGCGCGGAGCTGGGGAAACCCCGCACGCGAAACGCCCACCTGTCGCCCAGGACCGAAGGACCCGACCATCGCCGTGTCGGGAGCCACCCGTGCCACGGGAGCCGCGCACGCTGCGGCGGCCGCCTGATGGGACGCCGTGGACCGGCCCCGACGCCGACCGGCGTGAGACTCCGTCAGGGCGAGACCCGTCCGTCCCGGATGAATTGCCGCGAGCCCCTGCCCCGCCGTGCCGCACCCCAGATGCCGCGGGGCATGGACCGCGACGACCAGAAAGTGTGGCGCCGGATCGTGCGGGAGATGCGCGGCAGCGACGTCATCCTGGCTGCGGACGCCGACATGCTGCGCTGCTACGTCGAGGCCGTCAGCCGCCACGCCAGGCCGCGGAGCTGTGCGCCAAGAGCAGCCCGTTGATGCGCCGGGATGGCGAGCTCGTCAAGAACCCACTCCACCAGGTCGTGCGGGACAACGCCGACGCGGTCCGTCTGTTCGCCCGGGAGCTCGGCCTGTCTCCATCCGCGAGGGCTGGCCTCCGCGTCGAGCCCTCGGCAGTGTCGGGCGATATCGAGGACGTCCTCGGGCCTCCCCTCGTCTGCGAGCGGTGGGCGGCGGCGATGAGTGACCAGTGGTCTTGGCCGAAGCCGTTGTCAGGCGAGCTGCTTCCAGTCCTCGCCGCCCTTGCAGAACCAGAGGCGTCCCCCTTGGTCGACCAAGAGGTCACCGAGCTGGCCACTGGCTGGATGCGTGGATATCGCAGCCGGCGCGAGCCGAACCGAGGCGGCCCCGCCGAAGAAGTCACCACCCCGGCCGCCATCGCCGGGCGCGACGCCATAGACGCCGGTGGCCGGCTGGGCGTCGAGTCCAACGTCGGGACCGCTGTATCCCACCACGCCGGTGGCGCCGTCCACCGCCCGCCCCTCGACGCCCGAGCCGTCGGGGCTGTCGCACCGACCTATCACACCGGTCGTCTTGCCCGTGAGAGCGGTCGCGTTGCCGAAGACACCTATACCCTCGGTGCCATCACTCAGGCCGATCACGCCCTGTCCCGAGCCGCTGGACGCGACGGCCATGCCGCTGACGCCGACACCATCCGGGCTGTGGCTGATGCCCATGACCCCGGTGGCAAGCCCACTGCTCGCGTGCGCATTGCCGACGACACCGGTCCCCTCGCTGCTGTAGTTGAGGCCCGCTACACCCACGGTCCTGCCGCTGGTCGCGCTGGCGCGGCCGACCACACCGACTCCCTCGCCGTCGTCGGCCGTGCTCACGCCCTGGAGAGCCATACCCTGGGTGTTCCCGATGGTCGTGATCCGAGTCCCGCTCAGGACTTCGCCCACGTGGACGACATCGCCGTCGCCGGCGCGAGCGACAAGCGGTCGACCGAGCGCCTCGGCCGCCAGTGCTGCCGCGCCACCCAGGGCACCGACCAGGATGGCCCGGCGCGTGCGCGGGCTGGTGGTGTCGATGGCCATGACGGCCCCCTCCCTCTCCGCGGACCGCGTGCGGCCCGCCTCACGGGCCCCTGGACCGCCGTGCGCCCACGATGATCGTCCCCTGCGGGCTCAGGAAGGGCCATCGGTCGTGGCGTGGGCCGTCTCGATGAGCACCGTATGGTCCCCGATGCGCACACCGGTGGTCCCAGGTTCGCCGCGTTCTGCGAGCACTCTGGTCGCCCTCGATCGGCTCGGACCGTTGGTGACGAGCGCGCTCCGCGTGCCGGTCACCAATCCGCCGGCACGTCCAGGCGACCTTCGAGCAACGTCTCCACGAGCCCCGTGATCTCGCGGGCTGAGAACGGCGGGGCCCGGAACAGCCAGCGACCCGCCACGCTACCCACCACCAGCTCCGCCAGGTGGCTGCCGCCGAAGCCCATCACGAGCTCGCCGTGGTCGTCAGCCTCCGCGAGCCGCCGGTCCAGCGCGTCGATCCACCGACGCCAGAACGCGGCCAGCCAGGCAGCGATGCGCGGCTCCCGCGGTCCCTCGCCGACGAGCGCCGCGACCGCGGCCCCGAGCGGCGACGCGTGGAGCACGCGCGACAGCGCGACCAGGTGATCGCGCAGGTCCGGACCCAGGGCGTCGCTTGTCGGGATCGGGGGCAGCTCGCCCGCGGCGTGGTCGAGCGCGGCCAGGACGAGGTCCAGCTTGGTGGGCCAGCGACGGTAGATCGTGTCCTTGCCCACGCCGGCCCGCGCCGCGATCTCGGCGGTCGTGGCGTCGTGCAGCCCGAAGGTCGCGATCAGGCCGACGGTGGCGCGCAGGATCGTCTCGTCCACGGTGGCATTGCGCGGCCGCCCGTGGGGCGGCGGCTGATCCGTATCCATACCGTTTGGTATGATAACACCACCCTCGCGCCCCATCATCCTCTCGGCAGCACCGGTGCCTGTGCCCCACGAACCCGAGCTCATCGCGACGATCGCCGTCGCACTGTCGCTCGCCTTCACGTTCGGTCTCCTCGCCCGCCGATTGCGCTTGCCCGCGATCGTCGGCTACCTTGCCGCGGGCGTGGTCATCGGTCCGTTCACGCCGGGCTTCGTGGCGGACTCCGGCCTGGCCGCGGAGCTGGCCGAGATCGGCGTGATCCTGCTGATGTTCGGGGTCGGTCTCCACTTCTCGATCCGCGACCTCGTCTCGGTCAGGTCGGTCGCGATCCCCGGCGCGATCGGCCAGATCGCGGTCGCGACGGCACTCGGCACGCTGCTCGGGCTCGCCCTGGGTTGGTCGCTCGCAGGAGCGGCGACGCTCGGGCTCGCGATCTCGGTCGCGAGCACCGTGGTGCTCATCCGGGCGCTCATGGAACGGGGTGAGCTCGACTCACCGCAGGGGCGGGCGGCGGTCGGCTGGCTGATCGTCGAGGACCTGTTCACGATCGTGGTGCTGGTCCTGCTGCCCAGTGTCGCGGTCCTCGTGAACGGCTCGGGAGGCGCGGTGGACGTGGGTGCGATCCTCGGGGACCTGGCACTCGCGCTCGCCAAGGCGGCGCTGTTCGCGGTGCTCATGATCGTGGTCGGCGCGCGCGTGGTGACCCGGTTGCTGGCGTCCGTGGCCCGGCTCCGCGACCGTGAGATGTTCATCCTGGGCGCGGTCGCGATCGCGCTGGGCATCGCGTTCCTGTCATACGCCGTGTTCGGGGTCTCGCTCGCGCTCGGTGCGTTCCTGGCCGGCGCCATCGTCAGCGAGTCCGACACGAGCCACCAGGTCGAGGCCGACGCGCTGCCGCTGCGCGAGGTCTTCTCGGTCCTGTTCTTCGTCTCCGTCGGCATGCTCGTCGATCCGGGCTACCTGCTCGCCCACCTGCCGGCCATCGCTGCCGTCGTGGTCATCGTCATCGCCGCCAAGGCGGCCAGTGCGTACCTGATCGTGGCCCTGTTGGGTCACCCACCGCGGGTGGGGTTGACGGTCGGCGCAGGGCTCGCGCAGATCGGGGAGTTCTCGTTCATCCTGGGCTCGGTGAGCCTGTCGCTCGGACTGCTGCCCGCGGACGGGATGCAGCTGATCGTGAGCGCCGCCCTGGTCTCGATCACGCTCAACCCGTTCCTGTTCCGGGCCATCGACCCGCTTGCCCGGGCGCTGGGCCGCGGCGCGAGCCGCATCCCCACACTGCGCCGCCCATCACCGCTCGAGTCGTTGCCGGCCACCGGTGAGGCGATCCTCCGGGGCCACGCGGTGGTGGTGGGCTACGGCCGTGTCGGCCGCCTGGTGCTCGGCGCGCTGAGCCGGCGCGGCTTCTCATTCGTGGTCATCACGGAGGATCGCCGGGACGTGGAACAGCTCCGGCGCCAGGGCGTGCCGGCCCTCTTCGGAGACGCCAGCAACCCGGTGCTGCTCGACCGGGCGGGCATCGCCGGCGCACGCGTGCTGGTCGTGGCGATCCCCGACGCGCACGCCGCGCGATTGATCGTGGACTGGGCACGGTCCCGCAACCCGGCGATCGCGCTCGTGGTGCGAACGCACAGCGAGCGCCACATGGCGGAGGTCGCCGCGCTGCCCGGACGGGCGCAGGCGATCAACGGCGAGGTCGAGCTGGCAGCCCAGATGACCCGCTACACGCTGCGCCGCTTCGGTGTGAGCATGCTGGAGGCAGAGGCGATCGCGGAGGGCCTGCGCGCCCGTGGCAGCCGGCCGTGGCCGCTCGAGTCCGGTGAACGCCGCTGAGGCCGGCACCATCTCCCCGCTATCGGCTGCGTCGATCTCACGAACGTCAGTGCGTCCAGCCGGACGCGCGCCGGGATGGTCGCCGCCAGGAGCACGCCCGCGATCGGGGACGTGCACGCCGGACCTGAGCACGGACAAACACAGCACGACACCCAGCGCCGCGAACACGGACGATGACCTCGAAGATGGCGGCGGGCAAGATGGCGCCGCCTGCCGCCGCGACCATGGGCAGCGTCGCCTCGCGCACGGTGTTGAGCTCGCCCACCAGCAGCTCGCGCTTGATCTCCACGCCCACGACCAGGAAGAACACGGCCCCCTCGGCCGGACGGCACCGCCGCGACGGTCGTCAGGGCTTGATGGCGCTTGATTGCGACGCCCGCGCGTCTGCGCCTGTCGAGGCTGCGAGGGCCACACCGGGGCCTGTGGCTGGCCGACGACGAACGAGCGGCGCTGCGACCGCTGCGGCCGCCCGGGCTTCGCCAATCGCTTCCGGCGCACGCCCGACCATCCGGTGCGGCGGACGTCGGCCTGGCGACGGCTGGCGGAGCGCACGGTCGAGGATTGGGTGGCAGCGCACGACTGGGTCTGTCCTGGCTGGCACCGGGAACCGCACTCCGTGCGGCCCGGAGGCCTGACGGCCGACCATCCCGTGCCGCTGGTTCTCGGTGGCGCGCCGCTGCCGGCCCGGCCCGGCGTCCTATGCGCGAGCTGCAACGCTCGCAAGGGGTTGAGTCAGCGGCGGCGCTAGCCTTCACGCACCGTCCGCCGCGAGGATGACGACCTTGCCTCGGGCGTGACCCTGGTCCAGGTATCGGAAGGCCGCAGCGGTCTCGCTCAGCGGATATGTCCGGTCGATGACCGGCGTGACCCGTCCGGCCTCGACGAGCTCCTTGAGCGCGATCAAGTCGTCCTGGCTCGGTATCGCGACGAACGGGCGTCCCTGCTGGCGCACGAACAGGGAGAGCAAGAATGCTCTGAGGATGTATCCCGTGCCAGCATGCCCGCTGCTCGGGAGGAGCCTTCCACCGGGCTCGAGCACGCGCCGGTACCGGGACGACGAACCTATTCTACCTACGCGTCGCCCCGAAATCAGCGGCGCGCAACTTGCCGGTACCCGTGAATTCAGCGCAGGATGCTCGTCTGTGAGCCAGTCGAGCGTGGTGATGCGGGGCCATTACGATCAGGCCGGCCTGCTGGAGCGCATCCTTGCGGGGCTGAAGGCGCTGGGCAAGGACCTGGATGCCCTCACGCACGAGGACCTCGCGCCGGCGGACGAGTTTCACTCCCAGGGCCGCACCGCGACGCGTGCGCTGGCGGAACTCGCGCAGATTCCGCCTGGATCGCGCGTTCTGGATGTGGGCAGCGGCTTGGGCGGCCCGGCACGGTATCTTGCTGCCACTCGCAATTGCAGCGTGACGGGCATCGATCTCACGCCGGAGTTCTGCGCGGTAGCCAACGAGCTGTCGCGCCTGACCCGGCTGGCCGACCGTACCCGCTTCCAGGTCGGCGACGCGCTGGAGCTGCCGTTCGAGGACGCGCAATTCGACGTGGTGTGGACCATCCAGATGCAGATGAACATCCAGGACAAGCGCCGCCTCTACGCCGGATTCGCACGCGTGCTGAAGCCCGGGGGGCTGTTCGTCTGCCAGGACATATGCGCCGGCAACGGCGCGCCGCTCGACCTTCCCGTCCCGTGGGCGAGCCTCCCCGAGCAGAGTCATCTGTCCGATTCAGAATCCCTGCGTGGCCTGGTGCGCGGCGCGGGACTGCGCGAGCGGGTATGGCGCGACATCACGCAGGAAGTCGTGGCCGCGCGCAAGGCCCAGGCCCAGGCCCAGGCATCGGGCGGGGGCGGTCCCGGGGCGTTCCCGCCATTGGGTATGCACCTCGTGCTGGGAGATCAGGCTGCGGCCAAGATGAGCAATTCCGCGGGCAACACCGACGCCGGCCGCATCGTGTTCATTCAGGGTGTGTTCGACAAGTCCGGTTAGCCGCCGCACTGGCTATGAGGCCTCAAATCCGCACCGCCGGGCCTTCGGCCCTGAAGATACTCACCTCTCATAGCTCGTTTACGGTGCTCGACGCCCTGGCACCGGATTTTGAGCGCGCCGCCGGTCAGCAGTATTCCGTGGAAGCCGACGGAGCCAAGGCCATGCTCGCCCGCATCAAGCGTGGCGAGACTGCTGACGTCGTCGTCCTCGGCCCGGCCGAGATGGACGAATTGGCGGCGCTGGGCATCGTCGCCGCCGGCAGCCGCCGCCTGATTGCCCGCTCCCGTGTCGGCGTCGCCGTGCGCGCGGGCGCGCCGAAGCCCGACATTTCTACAGTCGCGGCTTTCAAGCAAACGCTGCTCGACGCCCGGTCACGTCGGTGACGCGGGTCACACCGCCCGTCCACTCGTGCAGCCGATCGATGTAGGACGACAAGTAGTGAACCGCCCTGACTTCGATGGAGACTCTGAGGTGCCCTGGGTTCCGTGGAGTCGGGCTGTTGGACTTCATGCCACGACCACTGTCTGGTGCCGAGTCTCGAACTCGACCGGGGTAAGCATGCCGAGCGCTGAGTGGCGGCGCTGGCGGTCATGGAAGATCTCGAGGTACTCGAAGATCGCGTTGGCGAGCTCGACCCGTGTCCGCCAGTGGTGACGGTCAAGGAGCTCGACCTGCATCCGGCTGCAGAACGACTCGATCATCGCGTTATCGAAGCAGCTGCCCACCGAACCCATCGACGGCAGCAGGCCCGAGTCGATGGCCCGTCGGGTGAACGCCCAGGACGTGAACTGCGTGCCCTGGTCCGAGTGGATCACGGTGCCGTCGGGGGAGCGCTGGTCGATGGCCATGCCCAGGGCGTTCCTGGGTGGTCTGCCCTGCCTTTCGTCGAGTCGTGACGCTGGACTGTCATGCTGTCGGCCCGATAGGAGGCAGCCATGGGAAGACGGTCGTACCCGGCCGAGTTCCGCCGTCGCGTGCTCGACCTGCACGCCGCGGGCCGCAGGGTCGCCGACCTCGCGCGGGATTTGGGTATCAGCGAGCAGACGGTCTACGACTGGCGGCAGCAGGAACGGATCGATCGCGGACTCGTGCCCGGTCTGACCTCGGTCGAGCGGGAGGAGCTGGCAGCCGCGAAGCGGCGGATCGGGGAGCTGGAGGCGGAGCTCGCTGTCCATCGCCGGGCGTCGGAGCTGCTCGCGGAGCACAGGGACCCAAGAGCAGGTTCGCGGCGATCACGGTGATGGCCGCGGAGGGTCACTCCATCAAGCTCGGCTGCCGGCTGCTCCGGGTATCGGAGTCCGGCTTCTACGCCCAGCGCAGCCGACCGCCGTCCGCACGCTCCCTCCGCCACCGGCATCTGACCGACATCATCCGCGGGGTCCACCTCGATAGCCGGGGCACCTATGGCGCACGGCGCGTCCATGCGGAGCTGACCCTCGGCCACGGCATCATCGTCGGACGCTGTGCGGTGGAGCTGCTCATGACGCGGGCAGGGCTCGCCGGGGCGTCCGGTCGCCCCCGCGTTCGGCGGACGCCACGGCTCGTGACCGCGGGCGACCTCGTCGAGCGGCGGTTCGGCCGCGAGGAGCCCGACCGGCTGTGGGTGACCGACATCACCGAGCACCCGACGCGCGAGGGCAAGGTCTACTGCGCCGTGGTGCTCGACGTCTTCAGCCGCAGGGTCGTCGGCTGGTCGATCGATGCGTCACCGACCGCCGCCCTGGTCACGAACGCCCTGGGCATGGCCATCGACCAGCGCTCCCCCGACGGCACCGTGATCCACTCGGACCAGGGCACGCAGTTCACGTCCTGGGCGTTCACCCGACGGGCCATCGACTCGGGCCTGCTGCCGTCGATGGGTTCGGTGGGCAGCTGCTTCGATAACGCGATGATCGAGTCGTTCTGGAGCCGGATGCAGGTCGAGCTCCTTGACCGTCACCACTGGCGGACACGGGTCGAACTCGCCAACGCGATCCTCGAGTACCTCGAGATCTTCCATGACCGCCAGCGCCGCCACTCAGCGCTCGGCATGCTTACCCCGGTCGAGTTCGAGACTCGGCACCAGACAGTGGTCGTGGCATGAAGTCCAACAGCCCGACTCCACGGAACCCAGGGCACCTCAAAGTCTCCAAGAAACCCAGGGCGGTTCAGGCGGCACACCAGTACGAACGGTGGAAAGCCTGCGCTGGTCGATCCCTATGGCTGGGAGCCGACCGCGACCGACCCTTGGTCCACCCATCGGGAGGGGGCGGCGAGCGCGTGGCTGTGGTTGCCGGGCGAGGCGCCGGCGCTCGACATGAAGAGGGGCGCGTAGGGTGAGCGTGGTAGGGACCAGTCGTAGAGCCGACCGCCCATCCCTGGGGTACCCACCTTCCGGCCGCTGCCATTCCGCTGACGCCGCGTATCTCGTGTACGCGCGGCCGGGTTTCGCCCTTTATCCCGGTCGCGCTGTCTCCGCGCTAAGGCGCCCTCGAGACGTCTATCGGCGTGCTACGGCATGCGTGTGGCCGTGGAGGTCCCTGTCTCCTCGGGTGTCTCAGACGAGGCGTTGCGCAGCCTGTAGTCGGACGTGAGCGTCTCACCGTCCGGGCTGACGGTGGACTCAGCCTCCATCTGCCAGTCCTGGTAGCGGAACGTGCCGTAGCCGATGGAGCTGGCGAACGTGTCCGCGTCGATGGGCTGCCAGAGACCGGCCCCGATCCCGTGATCAGGGTGGACGCTGATGACCGTGCCGTCCGCGAGGAAGGCGGTCCTGATGGCCCGACCGTCACTCGTCGGCTGCACCCAGACCGTGCCGCTGGTGGGCCACAAGGCCGGGTCCGGCCGGGCGAGAGGCGCGTCCGTGTCCAGCGGCCGGATGCGCTCCGGGGAGGCAGTGAAGGAGCCCATGACCGCGTCAGACGTGCCGTACATCCCCTGGATGAAAGACATCAGGGGCGACGACTGGACGACCATCAGTTCGATGTCCTGGTCGGGCCCGGTCCCGAACCAGCCGCTGAGCACCGAGGTCTCCTCTCCGGTGGGTGCCCAGAGGCCGACGCCGTTCCCGACGAAGGGACTCGCGTAGAAGGCCGTGCCGTCAGCGTGGGACAGGAGGTACTCGGGCGGATCTCCCAGCGCGCCTTTCGGTTCGATGGTCGCGAGGCTCCCCATGCCCGATGTGTAGGTCGCCGGGCCCTGAGCGAGCTTCCATTCCGGTTCGGGTGGGGTCGGGAACTCCGCCTGCGAGAACATCGGCTGCAGGTGCAGTCGATGCAAGGTCGCGGTGCCTGTCTGGTCGGGCAGCGGGGTGCCGTCGGCCGGCTCGAGAGCCGTCTCATAGGTCATCGTCGCCGTCTCGGCCAGAACATCGATCGCCCACTCGGCGCGGTAGGTGCTCGTCCCGGTGGTCTTGTGGGAGGACGGGTCTGCGTCCCCGTACACCCACGAGGCGGCTAGCGAGTGATCGCCGGTCGGCCACCAGACGCCAAGGCCGACGGTGCCGCTCGTGTCGTGGGCGCTCCCGGTCAGAGCGACCAGCGTCCCGTCGGGATGGATGGTGTAGTAGACATCCTCACTGCCCTCCGACTGCTGCAACCAGAGGCTGCCGGTCAGCCCGGCGGCGCCACCCTCATCCTGTGCCAGCGCCGGTATCACGCCGAGCATGAGAGACACCACGATGGCCACGCCAGCGATCCCCAGCCTGCGCATGAGAGTCCCCTCCCGTTCGCGGGCCGGGTTCGCCAGTGGCTCAGGCGCGGTCCAGGCGGCCAGGGTGTGGGCCCGCGTCTCATCGCCTCCCGCTGTGCCGCGTATGACGCCACGGCGGTAGCACCGGGCGCAAGAGGCAGAGGTCGTGAACGCGGCCTGGCCGCGATCTGCGAGAGACGCGCACGTTTCCCCCGACACGGGAGTGAGACCGCCCAGAGCGCGATGTGGACGCACGTCGCGTCTGGCATGGGGCGCCGGCTGTGCTACGGCACCGGAGGCGCGTCGCTCTCGAAGATGACCCCCTCGAGCTCCCAGACGCCATCGCCCTGATCCGGACTGGCGCCATGGACGAAGAGCGTGTAGCCCTCGTACGCGGCCATGCCGTCGAGCCAGCCCACGAACTGCCAGCCCATCGTCGGGTCGTAGGCTCCGCTCTCTATGCCGGTCCAGGCCCCGTCGGCGTTCGAGATACGAGCGGGCCCCGCGAAGGCGAAGCGGTCACCGGGGTGGATATCGAGCGCCATGCCGAGCGTCGCCATCGTCCCCGTGACCCGCGGGTCGTCCATCTCGATGGCATAGGTGGCGTTGCCGCCCCGGATCTGGGTGACGTCGCCCGCCAGGACCTCGGTAGCCTCGGACACGTCCTCGATGTACGTCTGGGTCCCGGTCACATAGGCGTCGCCATCGTCCTCCGACTGCGCCAGGACCGCGCTGCTCAGCCCACCAGCCAGCACCAGGATCACCGTTCCCGCCAGGGACAGCCGCAACGTACGCATTGAGTTCCCCCCTCCATGCGCGGGTCGGGTTCGCCAGTGGCTCGGCACGGTCGTTGGGCGGCCATTGCGCAGGCCGTGCCTCATCGCCCCCCGCTCACACCGTGTATGACGCCACAGGGGTAGCAGATGGTTCAAGAGGCGGAAGTCGCATTTGCCCGTGGGCGCCACCGGGCCACCGAAGGCGTCGATGATCCGCTGGTGGCATCCGGGGATGTCACCAGATAGAGGAAGGCGCCGGGCTTACGCTCGGGGCCTCTCGTGTGGCCAGCTGGTAGCTACCCGGCGACGACCTCCGTGGGCTCGGCCCTGGTACGGCGGGGCTTGCTGGGCGGAGCCGGCGTCTCCGGCTCGAGGCCGGAGTTCAAGTCGGTGATGCGCTTCCTGCGGACGCTCACCGTCCGTCACGGCTGCGCCATCGTCGTCTTCGTCCACCTGACCAAGCCCATGCGCTCTCCTGGCGGGAGCCGGCGGCACGGCTCCTCGCTCTCAGACGTGATGGGCCAGTGGACGCGGACGGTCGATGCCGTGGCGTTGCTCGCCGATCTCGGTGAGGGTCGGGCCAGGTGGTCGATGTGGAAGAAGGTCCCGAAGTCGGAGCTGACCATCCGCCAAGCCGACGGCCTCTGGACCGTCGTCCAGGTTGAGGCCACGGCTCGGCCCACGACGGAAGACCGCGTCCTGCGGGCGATCCACACGGATGGCCCGAACGCCACGGCTATCGCTCAGAGCCTCGGCCTCTCGGCCAGTCGGGTATCGCAGGCCATCAGGAAGCTCCGTACCCATGGCCTTCTCGAACGCGGTCACCCCTATCGGCTGACGCCGGAGGGCTTGGAGGCAGTGCAGTGAGTGGAAGTGCGCTCACGCTGCACTCTGGCTGCGCTGGGACTGCCGCTGTCGACGCCGCCCGAATACTGAGCACTTCTCGCCGGTCGAAACCTGAGCACCCCTGAGGGTGACTGGCACCCTCGCGCGAGCACGGAGCTCGCCACGAGGGAGGAAGGAGTGCATCAGGTGGAGGACTGGGCCGAGGTCCATCGGCTGTTCCATCGCGAGGGGCTGACCAAGGCGGCCATCGCCCGGCGGCTCGGGATGAGCCGCAACACCGTCGACCGGCTGCTCGGGCTCAGGGAGCCCCCGAGATATGAGCGGGCGCCGCAGGGCTCACAGCTCGATCCGTTCGCCGACCGCATCGCCGCGATGCTCGCGGGGGACCCCGCGGTCCGGGCGACGGTCATCCGGGAGCGCCTCCGTCCGCTCGGCTACCGGGGCGGCATCACCATCCTCAAGGACCACCTCGCGCGGGTCCGCCCGGGGTTCCTCGCGGCGCGGGCCTTCCAGCGCACGAGCTATGCGCCCGGCGAGATCGGCCAGGTCGACTGGTGGCACACGGGGGCGCTGGTTCCGGTCGGCCGGGGCCTCGCCCGGGAGGCCTTCGGTCTCGTGACCACGCTGCCCTGGTCGGGTGCCCACGCGACCGTGTTCAGCCTGTCCCGGACGGTCGGTGACGTGTGCCCCTCGCTGGCCGCTTGCACCGAGCGCCTGGGCGGCGTGCCCGACGCCTATGTGTTCGACAACGACGCCTCGGTCGTCGCATCGCGCGAGGGCGGCCGGGCGCGGCTCCACCCCGAGGTCAGCGGGCTCCTGGGCGGCCTGCGGAGCCGCGCGATCGTGCTCCGGCCACGGCGGCCGACATCCAAGGGCGCCGTGGAGCGGACGATCGGCTATCTCGAGACGAGCTTCCTGCCGCTGCGCACGTTCAGCTCCCTCGCGGACCTCCAGCTCCAGCACGACGCCTGGGCGGCGGAGGTCGCCTTCGCCCGCCACCTGCGGCGTACCGGCACGACCGTGGCCGCTGGCTGGGCGGTCGAGCAGGGTCACCTCGGGCCGCTGCCGTCGCCGATGCCCGACACGGACCTGCGTCTCGAGGGCCGCGCGGTCAAGGGCTGGCTGCGGGTGCTCACCGCAGACTACTCGGTGCCGCCCGCCTACACCGACCGCCACGTCAGCGCGCGGGTCACGCCCACGACCATCCACCTCGCCTCCGAGGGCGTCCCCATCGCGGTCCACCCGCGCAGCTTCGTGCCCGCCGACGTGGTGCTGGACCCCGCACACGGCCGGGCGGTCCGGCTCGCCCGGGAGGCGCGGGACCGGCTCGCCGACGGGGACGTCGAGGTCTCGCCCGTCGACCTCGCCCGATATGACGCGCTCTGGGAGGTGCCGGCATGACCGCGGCTGCGGCAGCGGAGCTTGCCTATCTCTCCCGGGCACTCAAGGCGCCGCGCATCAGGGCCGTGTCCGGCCGGCTGGCGGAGCGGGCCCGGGACGAGGGCTGGGACCACGAGACCTACCTCGCGGCCGTGCTCGCCGAGGAGGTGAGCGCACGCGACAGCCACGGCCGCTCGGCACGGGTGAAGGCGGCCCGCTTCCCCGCGGTCAAGACCCTCGACGATTTCGACTTCACGGTCCAAACCTCGGTCAACCGCCAGCTCATCGCCCACCTCGCGCAGCTCGACTTCCTCGCCGAGGCCACCAACATCGTGTTCCTGGGACCGCCGGGCACGGGCAAGACCCATCTGTCCATCGCATTGGCGGTCCAGGCCGCCCGGCGGGGACACCGGGTCGCGTTCGCGACCGCCCACCAGTGGGTCAACCGCCTCGGTGCCGCCAAGCGGGCGGGGAGGCTCGACGAGGAGCTCGATCGTCTCGGGCGCTTCCCGCTGCTGGTCGTGGACGAGGTGGGCTACATCCCCTTCGATCCCGAGGCCGCCAGCCTGTTCTTCGCGCTCATCAGCTCCCGCTACGAGCGCCGCTCCCTGGTCGTGTCGAGCAACAAGACGTTCAGCGCGTGGGCCGAGATCTTCGGTGACCCGGTGGCGGTCGCGGCCATGGTCGACCGGCTCGTCCACCACGCCGAGGTCATCGTGCTCAAGGGCGACAGCTATCGCCTGCGTGGGAAGCGCGAGGAGGTGCTGACGGGACCGAAGCAGCGCTGACCTGCTCAGGTTTCGACCGGCGATACCTGCTCAGGTTTGGACCGGCGTTGACACTTGTGCATCCAGCGACTGCCAGTGGGTGGCAGGGTCCACGAGTAGAGGCCAGCCGGCTCGGCCCTGGCGCCTGGCCAGCCATGGATGGCCTCCGCGATGGGCGATGCATCGACGGGAGAGGCGAGCGGCTCGGGCGAACCATCGGATGCCAGGGCGACCGATGACAACGAGGCCAGCGTCGCCGTCAGGATGGCGGCGAGCAGCACGCCTCGGGACGCAGCCGCAGTGCGACCAGAGCAGGCAACGCCAGCAGATACTTCCTCACGATCACTGCTCGAATGTGATGTGGTACAGGCCGCCGTTTTCGCCGCCGTGATTACCCACGGCCCAGTAGGTGCCGTCCGGGGCCAGGGCCACCTGGTTGATGGGCGTGCCCGCGAGGTACGTGGTCTCGGTCTCGGTGGCCGGATCGAAACACGTCACGCCGTAGCCGTCGGTCCCGCAGAAGACATCGAAGGAGAACTGAGGCGTCCCGGCCTGCCCGAGCGCCCACACGAGTGGGCCATACGCGTTGACGTCGTTGTCCGTATCGCGGTACGAGCTGCTGAGCCAGACCGTGCCATCAGGCGCGACGAGGACACTGTCCATGTCATAGCGGTACGTCGGGTGCTTCGCGTCGAGGTCGTGGCCGGCATCATCGCGGATGATGCGCTCGACACCCGGCTCCACCTCCTCGGTCACGAGGCCTGCCTCGTCGGTCGTTGCTCCGAGCACGCTGACTTGCTGGTCGAAGGGCTGGGCGATGAGCATCACGCCTCCGATGGCGAAGACGAGGGCACCGGCGGTGATGGCGTTCGCGGGGCTGAACATGATCTGAGTCCTCCCTGTGACGGTGGGGGTATGGCCGTTCGTGGCCGGGGTGGGACTGAACTGTTGCGCGGGCGCTTGTTCGCTCGCTTGAAGGCCTAGTTCGTGATTGGTTGCCAGGACACCTCCTGCAGGTTGATCCAGTCCAGGGCCCAGGTCCACGGCGTGAGGACATCAGCCGACGCGCCGTCCGTCGAGAGGGAGACGAGCGCGAACCCGATATCCGAGTCACTGGCAGCGGATGACGGCGACGAGTCCGATCGGGCCAAGGCCAGCAGGCGCTCGCCGTCCGGGGACCACGCCGCGTCCCAGAAGTGCATCTCTCGGCCGTCTGCGTACCGTGGCGACAAGGTCGTCATCGAGCCGTCGCTGCTGTCGATCGACCGGACGTTGCCGTTCTCGTCCACGAAGGCCAGCCGCGAGCCGTCCGGCGACCACACAGCCCCGTAGTCGTACTCGTAAATCGTACCGACGCTGCGCTCGCTTCCGGTGTCGACGTCGATGACGTGCACCGTACGGACGTCGCGGATCCCGCCGCCCTCGAGGGCTAGCTCGGTGAGAACCGTGACGGCAAGTTCGTCGCCTGGCGACCACGAAACGGAGACCGGCCGTCCGTCCGTGCGCCGAACGAGGGTCGGAGCGCTGCCATCAAGCGAGCCTTTCCAGACTCCGTCGGACGTCGTGTACGCGATGGCGTCGCCGTCCGGTGACCAGGCGAAGGGCCCGTCCACGAAGTTCGGCGTTATGGAATCGAGCACACGCTCCTGCCCGTCGAGCGTCGAGACACGCAACTCACGTTGTGGCAGGGTTAGGTAGGCGATCTGGCTGCCATCAGGCGACCATTGGGGGCACGGCGGTCCGATGCTGAGCTTGCGTTCATAGACCGCGTCCGCCGGCAGGGAGACACGCAGCTCGGGAGCGCTGAGCACTCCGGACACGTTCACGCGCTCGACGACGATGGACGGAGCGACAGACCTCACTCGCTGCCCCAACTCGACGTACGCCAGGTATTGACCGTCTGGCGAGAACGCCGGACAGCGCTCGTGTGCATCCGTCGCGATGAGCCGCCGAGTCGGCTCCCCCGGACCGGTGACGTAGATGTCCATCGGCTCCGGATGGGTCTCGACCATCCCGTAGTCCACCTGATCCGTCAGTGCCTCGCCCGCGCTGGCATCGGCCGCGAACGCGATGAGGCCGTTGCTCGTGGCCAGGCCCGGTCGGATCGCTTCGGTCGCTCCACCGGGCATGCTGGCCTGTCGGTCGAACGGCTGGGCGATGAGCATCGCGCCGCCGAGGGCGAAGACGAGGGCGGCGACGGTGATGGCCTTGGCTGGGCTGAGCATGGACTGGGTCGTCCTCCCCATGACAGTGGGGGTATGGCCGTGGAAGGCCGGGATGGGACTGGCCTGCTGTGCGAGCGACTGTTCGCTCGCTCTGTTCGTGCTGTCCCGGCGGAACCACGGGAACGGCCACCGACGATATCGGTGCCGTCGCGTCGAGCCGAGTCGGCCGACGACGGTGCCCACGACACGACTGCGATCGGGCTGACCCGCGGGCATCTGCGGTGTCCACTCGCGCAGGACGGCTTCCAACTCCTTGTCGTTCATGTGCTCGTCACTCATTCGATCGCCTGCGTCGCTGCTGCGGTCTGTCGCGCGCGCCCGTCCGCCTCGAGGGCGCCCCGGAGTGCCTGCTGGGCGCGGTGGAGCCGGGAGTAGACGGTGCCGACCGGGATGTCGAGGGCTGCGGCGACCTGCTCGGAGGGCAGGTCCAGGTGGTAGGTGAGGACCAGCACCGCACGGTGGTCAACGGACAAGCGCTCGAAGCCTCGCTCCAGACGCTCTCGCTCGATGATCCCGCCGATGAGGTCGGGGGCGGTCGGCTCGACGATCGATCGGACGATCGTCGTCGGATGCCAACGCTTGCGCCTGCGTGCCTCCATGTAGCAGGCTCGGATGAGGAGGCGGTATGCCCACCCATCGAACCTGGCTGGATCCCGCAGGTCGGGCAGGTCTTGCCAGGCACTGAGGAGGGCCTGCTGCACCGCGTCCTCGGCGAGTGCGGGGTCTCGCAGGATCCTGTGAGCCACGCCGAGAAAGCGGTCGGCCACGGTGTTCACGATCTCGGTGAAGGCCCGCTCGTCCCCCCGCATCGCACTGCGGACGAGGTCGGTGTCCACGCTGACTCCAGTGGTGGCGCGACCTTGGTGGGCGCCTTCAACCACTATGGTGCACAGCGCGAGCCATGCCTTCCGATTTCATCGCGACTTGCCCGACACTGAGGCCAAGGCCGACCACCGGTACCCACAGCCGTACGACATCGGCGCCCGCGGACCGCGTAGCCATTAGGCGCTGGACACCGTCGGATACGAACTCCGACAGCACCTCGGCCTGTTCCAGCACCGTGCGGAGATGGCCCTGCAACGCATCAAGCGGCACCGTCAGGAGGCCGCGGACAGGCTCCTACGGGACCGGGACTACGTCGCGTTGATTGGCGACCATGGACCAGTTGGACGCGGAGGCGGAGGCGCGGGCGACTGTGGAGATGCCAGTCACGCCCGGTGAGGTCGCTCATGCGCTCTCGAGCATGCGTCGTGTGTTCGCCAAGGCGGAGCCAAGCACCCAGCAACGCATCGCACAGGCGCTGTTCGGGAGGGTGGAGGTCCTTGGCCCGTTACTGGTGTGGTGTACCCGAGCGAGGCAGAGGCCCAAGGATCGGCCAGCGCCATGCACGGCGAGTTCGAGACGGGAAGTGCGTAGTCTTGGTCGGGGCGAGAGGGATAGCCCCCTCTTGACTCAGGTACGCCATCGACCGCCGTTCGTGCTCAAGAACCGGACCCTGACGGCGTCCAGGCCTCGGCTGGCCATGCCTCGGAGTGCCTGATGGCGCCCACCGCCCGCCGGCGGCCGACCCGCCGCCAGCTCGAGGTCTTGCGCGCCTACGTCGCGGCCGGCTCGATCGCGGCCGCCGCGTACGAGCTGGGCATCAGCGAGACGACGGCGCGCCAGCACCTGTCGGGGCTGTACCGGCGGACGGGCTGCCTGAACGCGGCGCAAGCGGCGTACTGGCTGGGGGCGGGCGAGCTCGACGGACGACCGGTCGCCGTCCATCGGTGACCGGCTCGTCTACGCGGGTCACGACCGACGTGTCGGATCCTTCATCGATCCGCGACGCGCCGCGATTGACGTCCGGTGAGGCCGGCCCGATGCTGGCGGCACGCTTGGATCGGAACGATGGTGGCAGCGTGGAGGGGTCCGTCCATGTCCCGCGTATTCCGCCGAGCGACGCTGGCGTCGCTCCTCGCACTCGTCATGACCGCCCCGGTGCTGGGACAGGACGAGGCGGGCGCCGGTCCCTCGGCCTCGCCGGTCCCCAGCGCGGTCGCTGGCTCCGCGTCGGTCGCCCCGGACACCCCGACCGCGGGCACATGGCTCGAGGCCATCGAGACGCGCCCGGACTTCGCCGGCCGATATCGCGACCCGGAACGGGGCGTCCAGGTGTACCTGTTCGTCGGCGAGGCGCCCGGCGTCGAGGAGCAGCTGCTGGACCACTACGCCGACGCGAGCCGCTTCGAGATCGGCACGGCCACCTACACGCTGGACGACCTGCAGGAGGTCCAGGCAGCCATCGAGGACCGGCTCGATGAGCTCGACGCGTCCGGTCTCGACATCCGCGAGGTCGGCATCGACCTGACCACGAACCGCGTGGACGTCGGCGCATACCACAGCCTCGGGCCCACCCGCGATGCCCTCGCCGAGTACGGCGACAGGGTCCACGTCCGCTGGAGCGAGGGTGGCTTCACCGGGCCGGAGCCGGTCCGCGGGTCGGCGGTCGGGACCAAGGACGGCGTCAAGGTGCGCCTGACCCTCGACGACTACCCGCTGGTGGCGGGCAGGCCGACGTGGATCACCACGAAGGTGAAGAACGTCGGCGACACGCCCATCACCTACGTGACCGACAGCTGCGAGAACGCGGTCGGCGTCAGGGGCGTGATGCTCGGCGAGTCGTGGCGCGCCGGCCAGCCGGCCGACGTCGCGGCCATCGAGGCCTCCGGTCGCTCCCGCTACAACGACCTGCGCTGGCGGGCGCAGGAGTGGACCACCGCGGGCAGCCCCACCATCGGGCTGGGCTTCGCCGCGAAGGGTGTGCCCAGCGCCGACGAGTGGACCTGCGCGGACATCGCGATCGGCCACCGCGTGCCGCCCGGCGGCGTGGTGGAGCAGCGTCGCCGCTGGGACGGCCAGGCCCTCGGTCGCCTGGGACCCCCGCCGGAGGGTCTGGCGCGCATCGCCGGCTCCTTCGACTTCCGGCGGCCCGGCACCCGGGGCGAGCAGACCGTGGAGGTGGAGCTCGACGTGCCGGTCACGAATGGTCGTGACCCCGAGATGCTCCACCCCATGGAGGCGGTCGATGCGGCGCTTGCCGACGACACCTTCCGCGAGCTCATCGAGCAGGTCGAGATCGGCAACCGGTCCGAGGAGGTCATCCTGTACGACGCGCGCCGTGACGTCTGGGTCGTGGGCGCCTGTGCGGACCTCCGCCGGCGACCCGGCTCCTGGACGGCCGCGGTGCTCGATCCGTCGAGCGGGCAGGTCGAGCGCATCCTGCAGCGGTCGACCGGCCGCTACTGCTACGAAGGGCCGTGGAGAGCACGGTCGTGACGGCGTGCACTTCGGCGGCCGTGGCAGCCTCCGACCTCGGCATCAGCGAGATGAAGTCAGCATGCTAGGCACACTCCCACCCAGACGAGTGCCACAGCCTTGGAGGAGTCTTTCCATGTCCCGAATGATCCGCCGCGCGACGGTCGTGTCCATCCTCGTGGTGCTTGCGGTCCCGATCATGGCAGCGGCGCAGGAGCCGACCGATCGTCCGTCGCCGGCACCGGAGGCAGCCGCCCTCGCGCAGTCACCGTTGCCCTCCCCCTCGCCCAGCCCGGCAGTCCAGCCGACCTCGGGACCGGTCCTGCCGCCCTCATCCGAGGTCCCACTGCCGGCGGCCCTCCAGCCGAAGGGCCGACCCGACGCCTCCGTCACCAGGCACGGCGTCCGCGTCGAGCTCTGGCTCTCGTCGAGCAGGGTGACCCCCGGCGAGTGGGTCCAGGCGCTCGTGCGCACGACGAACCTGCGCGACACGCCGGCCTTTTCGATGTCGGGCGAGTGCGGCCGTTCGGGCACCTCGGTGTCGATGCGCCTCGACCCGCAGGTCCCTGCGGGCCAGACCTTCACCAGGAATGCCGGCGCGTTCAAGTCGCAGGTGCTGCGGGACAGCCTGCTCACGCGGGATGGCTTCGGTCGTCGCAAGGACCTCCTGCGCTGGAGCAGCGCCAGCACCGTCGGTGGGCAGGCCTTCGGCTTCGTCGAATGCACCGGCCCGTTCTCGGGACCGCGTCGCCTCGGCCCGGGAGCGAGCGTGATCGAACGCTTCGCCTGGTATCCCGTCGGCAGCTTCGAGGACGATCCGTGGCTCCATCCGATGTGGCCTGGCGTCGGCACGGTCACGGTCTCGTGGCCGTACCTGGACCGTGCTGCACCACCGTCGGTGAGCGGGCGGCGGATGGGGCGCATGGTCGAGCCCATCGCGGTGACCGCCGCCATCGAGGTCACGGGTGAGGGCCCGAGCGCGCGGGGGCTGCCCGAGCTCGTCGACATCGCCCTCGCGGACCCGCGCTTCCGCGCCTGGGTGGACGAGGACCCGACCCGTCGGTCCTGGCGCAGCGCGTCGGCCTTCGCCGAGTCGGGTCCCACGTACGAGCCGAGCCTCTACCTCTGGAACCTGCCCGACCCGCCGTCAACGGGCGTCGTGTTCGTGGGGCTCGAGCGTGCGATCGATGGCCAGAGCCACCGCGGCATCGTCACGCTGGATCCGTGGACGGGCGAGGTGCTGCAGGTCGAGTGCGTGGGGCCGTCACAGTTCCGGCCATGCCCGCAGCCGGGACCCCTCGCATGGTCGGACTGAGCGAGCCCATGCACTCCGGCCACCATCTGCGCTCGACCATCGTCGCGTCCATCCTTGCACTCGTCATCGTCGTGCCCGCATCGGGACAGGAGACCGAGACATCGGGTCCGTCGACCGCACCGACCGGGGCCCCGAGCGTGACCAGCGAACCATCGCCCGAGCCCTCGGCAGAGGCGCTTGTGCACCACCGCGTGGGCCGCCTCGGGCTCGACGTTCCCCCCGAGTGGACCGTGCGGCCAGCGGACGTCCTCATGCGATACACGCACGTGATCGAGTTCATCGGCACCGCGCCGAGCACGGCGGGATGCACGACGGAGGGGGACCTGACCGGCTGTGGCGTCGATCTCGCGCTCGAGCCCGGGACGGTGAGCGTGGCAGTCGAGGAGCCCGGTGGGCCGATCAGGATCGACACTCCGTTCGAGCGCGCCGAGGACCCGCCACCCGGGACGACGGTCGTCGACATCGATGGCGTGCCCGCGTTCCTCAGGCGCGAGGCCGACACGATCGAGCTCTTCGTCCCGGCTCCCGACGACATCTTCGGGGGCACGCGGCTCCGGGCCGGGGTGCTCGGTCCCGGTGAGGAGGCCCTCTGGCAGCAGGTGGAGGACCTCCTGGCCTCCGTCCACTACGAGCCGCCGCTCCAGCCGACCGACCAGCTGGACGTGCAGGCGGCCGCGGCCGCGGCGCGAGCGGTGGTCGAGCACAAGGCGAGCCACGATCGCGCCTACGCCTGCTTCCCGCGCACGCCGGGTCGCTCCCGGCACGCCGTCGTCCGGCGACTGCCGGGCTACTCGCGCCTCCATCGACGTCTCCCGGTCACCTGCTCGACGGAGATCGAGGGCACGCCGCTCGAGGTCTGGAAGATGACGCTGACGTCCTCGTGGACGGACGGACCAGGGCGCTCCGCGGGCTCCGTGTCCGAGACCGTGTGGATCGGCCCGGACGGCGACTACACCACGACTAGCCGTGGCGGGGATCCGCCCTACTGGCCCTGACTGGCTGCGGGACGCATCGTCGCCATCCGACTTCCGTACGCAATCCCGAACATCCGTACGATCCCGCGCTTGACGCCCGACCTGACCGCCCCGTAGACCGGGGAGGTGCACGGACGTCCTCCCCTCCTCCTCGCGCGTCGGGCCGGGTCGGTGCCCCCCGCCCGGCCGACGCGCTCCGGCCCGATGAGCCCGGTCGAGCTCGCTCCTCTTCGGGGCCCTCTGCTACCTCTTCGGCCTCGTCTCCGGCGCCGTCCTCATCCCCTGGCTCGTGGACCGGGGCCTCTTCCCGGTCCGCCGGCATGGGCGATGAACAGCCGAGCGTCATCCGAGTACCGCTGGGCCCGCCAGGTCTCGGCGGTCCTGCTCATCGCGGTCGTCGTCGTCATCGTCGTGCTCGACGTCATCGTCGACGAGTACGAGGTGAGCCCACCGGTCCTCGTGCCGCTGCTCCTCACCGCCGCTGGCCTGCTCTCGGTCGACCTGCCCCGGGTGCGCCACTGATGCCGTACCGCACCCCCTTCATCACCGAGACCGACGAGCCCGCCTTCACCGACTGCCAGTTCGCCTCGGGGCTCATGCTCGTCGCCGAGTGGACGGCCGGCGAGGCCATCCACGACCGCCACGGCAACACGCTCGATGCCGACGGGCCTGAAGCGTCTCCGCGAGCGCATCCGCGTCCTCTCCGGTGACACCGAGGGCGGCGCCAGCCTCGAGGACCTCGCACGGGGCATCGCCCGGCGCTTCCCCGACCTGCCACCCCTGCCCCGGACGACGGCTCCCGTCGACCCGCTCCGGCTCACCTTCGACGAGCTGTGGGCGAGGCTCCAGGCCGGCCACTGCGCCGTGCTGGACGGCAACCCGAGTCAAGGTCGACGGACCCGTCGAGCCCGCTCCGCTCGATGCAGGCCAAGGACGACTACGACCACGCCGTCTTCGTCCACACCGCACGGGGTGAGCGGGCCTTCGTCATGGACCCCCTCGGTCGTGGGCGCTACCAGGGCCAGTGGGTCCCGAAGGCGGACCTGCGCCAGTTCGCCTCGCGGTTCACGACCGCCTCGGGCTCGCCGTACTGCGCGGTCGTGAAGCGTGGCGAGCAGTCGCGCGTCGAGCGGGTGCGACGGGCAGATGCGGGAGCAGACCCGGAGCCTCCGCGCCGAGCTCGCCACGGCCAGGGCCGCGGTCACGACCGCCCGGGCACAGGCCCTCCGGGACGCCGCCAGGGCCATCGCCGCGGTGCCCCGATGAACGGGAGGCGCCTGATGGACCGCTTCCTCCGCTACACCACGCAGAAGGAGCCGGCCCTCACCGCGAGCTTCCTGGCGGCCGTGCTGCTCGCCATCGCTGCTCGCTACCTCGGCCTGACCGACGAGGACCTCGCCATCCTCGGCCCGGTCATGCTCATCGTCGCCGGCGTCGTCATCCGCGCCGGCGTCTTCGCGCCCGACACGGTCCGGGACCTCCTCGATCCCGAAGATCCGGACAAGCCGTGACCCATCCCTGCCCGGGCTGCCTGCGGGTCACCTCCCGCCCCGGGCGCTGCGTCGCCTGCGGTGGCGGGACGACCACGCAGCGCGGGTTACGGGGCGGAGTGGCAGAGACGTCGGGCGCAGCAGCTGCTGCGCTATCCGGCCTGCGAGTGGCGCCGCGTAGCTGACGCACGACCGTGCGGACATCCTGCCAGCGACGTTGACCACATCGTCCCCAAGTTCTACGGCGGAGGCGACGAGCCCGACAACCTCCAGTCACTTTGCACCGGGCACCATCGTGCAAAATCGGCGGGGCTCGACCGGCTCTGGGCGGAACAGGCGCGCCGGATGCGCTGACGATTCCCTATCGATCAGCCGTTGGCGAAGGGTAACCGACCGAATCGCTCGAGATGCGCGTCCAGTAGCCCTGGAACCCGAACTCGCGCAGCGCGCGTATCGCGAACCCGCCCGGCAGCGCGTCCTCCTTCGTCGCATTAGTAGCAGTCGTGGGTCTTCCGCTCCACGGCGATCAGGGTGTTGGTGTCGTCGCAGACGTTCGCGACATCGCGACCGCGTCCGCCGACGAACGTGCTCTTGCCGTCGATGCGACCGGTGATCCGGTCCCCCCCGGGTCCGCCGTACATGAAGCTGCCTGTTCCCACCTTTTCGGCCGTGTCGTTGCCCAGGCCTCCCCGAAAGACGCCGCCGAGCGAGATGACTTCCGCGAAGTCGGCACCCGCGCCCCCGGCGAAGGCACCCGCCAACCAGGTAACGGTGTCGCGACCGGCGTCCCCGTTGAAACGACTTCCACGCTTCACGTCGGGCACGCGATCGTCGCCCGTGCCACCCGAGAAGAAGCCGCCGGGCTCCATCCGCCACGTGACCCGGTCGTTCCCCGGGCCACCGTAGTAGCGGCCCCCGTCGTACACGCGGTCGACATAGTCGTCGCCGTCGCCCGCCTCGAACGCGCCGTACAGGTCGTCGACATCGTCGGCTCCCGGGCCACCGGTGAAGCGGCCCCCCTTCAGGGTGCCCACGCCGTCGTCGTCCTCATCGCCGACGAAGAGGCCCGCCCGCAGGTCATTGACGTGGTCGCTGCCGCCCTCGCCGTAGAAGGCACCGTCGTGCAACGTGCCGACGCTGTCATACCCGGGTCCGCCATGGAAGGTGCCCCCGTATACGCCGCTGACGCGGTCGTCCCCGCCCTCGCCACGGAATGTGCCCTCCATGACGGTGATGCGGTCATCCCCGGCTCCGCCGCAGGCGACCTCGCCCTTGTCCAGCGTCACGAGCTTGCCTCCGGCCTCCGGGAGCGTGTAGGTGCATCCCGGTGGCGGTGGCGGCGCCGACAGGCCTCGGCCGGTCAGCGACACCTCGACCTTCTCTTCCCGCCACGTCCCGTCCGAGCCGCGGGCCAGGTACTTGATGGTGAACGTCGAGGACGCCGTCCCGGTCTCGGTCGGGATGAACCGGAGCAGGATCGACCCCGTTCCCGAGAACATGGTTATCCCGGGGCGCAGCGAGTAGTCCGTGTAGCTGAAGGCACCCGGCGGATCGAAGGTGAACGAGCGGATCTGCGCCCGGCATTGACCTTGGACGCGGATCTCTGCGTAGGCCTCCACCACTCTCCCGACCTCGACGTTTCCGAAGTCGAGGGAAGGCTGCTGCGCCACGAGGGGCGGGCTGCCGCAGGTCTGCGCGACGGCCGGTGCACCGACGCTCGAGAAGAGGAGGGCCGCGGCGACTGCTGCGACCCAGAATCGACGACCCATGACACGCGTCCCCCACTTTGGTGATCACGACCGCGATCACCAGCAGCGCGAGCATACGCCGCGGCTCCGCGGACTCGCCCAGGCACGAAGGTCCCATGGTGCTCGTGCGCGCCGCTGACGGTAGGCGACCGCTACCGCGCCAGGGTGAGCGACGACCGGGTGGCCGTGGCGCCGCCGAGGGGCTGGCACGCTAGTAAGCCATTCGGCTGGGTGGGATACCCCATCTGCCGCACGGAGTCGCGCAATGACGCCGCGTATCTCGTGTACGCGCGGCCGGGTTTCGCCATCTTTCCCGGTTGACAACGACGCTCGATGCGGACGTTCGCTGACTACTTCATCGACCTGCATGCCTCGGCAACGAGCTGAGCGTATCGGGGCGCTCCCCATCCCTGATAGCTCGCCCACTTCGGGTGGTAGCCGACCACCCATCTCCGGCCGTAGGCCGTGCCCTGCCAAGTCAGCGGCTTCTCGCGGCCGCTGAGCGTCCACAGATCGCCTGTCCGCCTGGCGTGATACCAGTAGGTGGGGCCGGCGATCACGACGACGTGGCGGGCGTCGAGCATCGTGGCCATGGCAAGGAGCAGCGGACCGACGTGCGGATCCTGGGCCACCTTGAGCACGCCCGTCGGGTTGCCGGGTGGCTGCTCGGGCGCCACCGGATACAGGTTCGCCCAGGCATAGCGCGCGTACCAGGGCTCCGGACCCGGTTCGATGGCCTCGACGAGGTGACGCGAGAAGGTCCAGAAGGGGGAGTTCCTGACGCGGCGATGCGACGGCACCCACCAGAGGGGCTCGGTGGACTCGGTGCTCGCATGGATGGACGACTCCAGGATCCGCTCGCGCCCGGCGGGAGTCTGGGCCTCCGGCGCTTGCCACTCACCGCTCCATCCGCGGAGCGCCTGGCCGACGATGAGAAGGCCGCGGTAGGCCGAGCCGACGTGGGGCCAGTGGTTCACGAGCGGTCGGGGCTGGATCTCGGCGGCTCGATCGCCGATCGCGGCCAAGATTTCCTCGTAGCGGGCACGAGCCGCGCCCAACTCCGTCGTTTCCGCCAGCGCCGGTCGCATCGCGTCGTTTACGGGCGCGCTTTGGACAGGTGGACTACGCAGCTGATGTCATCGCGGCCGGATCGGCGCGCCTCTGCGGCGATCTCGTCGGCTCCTCGGGTCAGACCGGCAGCGACGTAGTCGCCAACGTACTCCCAGCGGTCGGTGTCGCGCTTGATGAACGCGGGCACGGGCTGCCTGTCTGCGACGAGCTGCTCGGCGCTGCGCTCGATTCGGGAGCCGCGTCCTGGAAGGATGACCTTGGGCGCATCGGGGTTCTTGTCTAGCCGGAGGCAGGCCGCGACCACATGCCCGCCGACATGCGGGAGGTAGCTCTGAAGGTCACCGCCGACAGCGTCGTGGATCTGGCGGCGCGTGTACGTGGCGCCCTGACGGAACATCATTCGCTCGACCCCCAAGGCCGTTTCTGCGAGGCCGAACCCAGCGTCGGGATCCGGGCTCTCGCCCATCGACCATTCTGACGAGTGCGCACTCGCAGTGCATGGCAACGCTCGTCGGCGCGACAGGGCGCCACAGGGCGGCGTCTACCCTCGGGTCGTCCAAAGAGGCGCCGGACGCACGAAGGCCCCGGAGTTGCGCCCGGGGCCCGTCAGTGTGGCGAGGCGTGCAGCCTACGCGGCGGCGTCCTCCGTCACCTCCGCCTCGGGCTCGATCTCGGCGCGGTGTGCCCGGCGTGCCGCCTTGGCCTCGGTCTCGGCGACCGGCGTCTCGGTCACGGCCGCGGCCGCCGCCTCCGGGAGTTCGGCGGCGAGATCCTCCGCAGGCGTGGCTTCCGACTCGGTGGCCTTCCGAGCTACCGCCGCCTTGCGGAGCGCGTTCGTGTAGGCGCGCCAGTGGGGCTTGCACATCCGCCCCAGGCCATCCTTCTGGCTGGGCTGGGTGGGGAAGTCCTCCGGTGGCGCGTCGTGGGCCTCGGTCCCGAAGCGGGTCGAGCCGATGCAGCGGCGCAGAGCGGTGGTGGGTGTGGCGTCCGTGGTCTTGGCCATCGTTGGTGCTCCTTGGTCCCCTGCCTCATCAGCGCCGGGCGGGGTCTTCCGGCGGACCGGGCGGATGGGGCCCGGTTTCAGCTAGTCCTCGTCGACCCCGTCGAGGGCCCGCTCGATGGCGTCGAGCCACTCGTCGCCGTTCATGCCCATGCCCCAGTCGAAGGTGGTGAAGCCGGGCATGTAGGCCTCGACGCGCTCAGCCACGAGCTGGACGTTCTCTCGCGGGTCAGTGCGCATCGCGCGCCCGAGCTCGCCGAACCGCTCGATGAATTCGTCCCAGGCGAGGCGCGCCTCGTCGAGGGCATCGCGAGTGCTTTCGGTGGCGGCGGTCATCGGATGGTCTCCTTCCTGGTCTACAGGCCGAACGAGGCGGCCAGGGCCTCCGACTCGTCGGGTCCGGCGTCCTGGACCTGGCCGAGCGCCTCGTACATCGCCGCGACGAACTCGCTGCGTGAGAGCCCGTCGAGCGTCGGGTGCGCCGAGGCGCATCCAGGCCTCGACGTGGCGGGGGTCGGTGTCGCGGATGTGCTCGGCGATGAAGCGCTGGTAGAAGGTCCAGCGGCCATCTCGCCCATCGTCGGTTCGCGGCATCGGCGTGTCTCCTGTCGGTCGCTCACGCGCATCTGGCGTGATGCGAGCCATGAGTCGCTCGGGATGCGCCGTGATGCAAGGCCTCGGGGCGCGATGACACCGTGATGACACCGAGGACGTGGGCGCCATCCTCTTTCTGTTCGGCTTCCGATACGGGCGTGCGGTGTCGCGGTTGACCGGGTGACCGGCGCGGTGCGACAACCTGGACGTGTCGAGCCCTGCCGTGTCCGCCGCCCCTGCTGGCGCTCCCGGATCGTCGGCTCCGGCGAGGAGGCGCCCGACCAGCTGCTCGCCAACCCGGCGAACTGGCGCATCCATCCGAAGGCCCAGCAGCAGGCGCTCGCGGGCGTCCTCGACCAGGTCGGCTGGGTCCAGCAGGTCCTCGTCAACCGCCGGACCGGGCACGTCGTCGACGGCCATCTCCGGGTCGCGCTGGCCCTCAAGCAGGCAGCGCCGACGGTCCCGGTCCTGTACGTCGACCTCGAGCCCGAGGAGGAGGCGCTCGTCCTCGCCAGCCTCGACCCGCTGGCCGCGATGGCCGGCACCGACGACGAGAAGCTGCGGGCGCTGCTCGCGGACGTGTCGGTCGACTCCGAGGCGCTGGCCGCGATGCTCGCCGAGCTCGCACCACGCCGAGACGAAGGCCGGCCTGACCGACCCCGACGACATCCCCGCAGCCGCCCGACGAGGCGACGACGCAGCCCGGCGACCTGTGGCTCCTCGGCGACCACCGCCTCCTCTGCGGCGACGCCGGCAGCGCCGCGGACCTCGACCGGCTGCTCGACGGCGCCCAGGTGTCGCTCCTCGCCACCGACCCGCCCTACAACGTGAAGGTCGAGCCGCGCTGCAACAACGCGATCGCCGCGGGCCTCTCGTCGTTCCGCCGCGTCCAGGGCGACCCACCACCAGGCGCTCGACCTCGCCCGGCATCCCGAGAAGGCGCAGGCCGACCGCACCGGAAGCTGCGCGCCAAGGACCGCCCGCTCACGAACGACTTCGTGACCGACGACGAGTTCGCGGCGCTGCTGGCGGCCTGGTTCGGCAACGCCGTCCCGGGTCCTGCGTCCCGGCGGCGGCTTCTACGTCTGGGGCGGCTACGCCAACGTCGCCAACTACCCGCCCGCCCTGCGAGGCCGCCGGGCCTCTACTTCAGCCAGGCGATCATCTGGGTCAAGGAGCACCCGGTCCTCACGCGCAAGGACTTCATGGGCACCCACGAGTGGTGCTTCTACGGCTGGCGGGAAGGCGCCGCCCACCGCTTCTTCGGGCCCGCCCAACGTGCCCGACGTCTGGTCGGTCAAGAAGGTCAACCCGGCCGTCGATGGTCCACCTGACCGAGAAGCCGGTCGAGCTGGCGCGCCTCGCCATCGAGTACAGCTCGCTCCCGGGCGAGGCGGTGCTCGACCTGTTCGCCGGCTCGGGCTCGCACGCTCATCGCCGCCGAGCAGACCGGGCGGCGCGGCTTCGCGATGGAGCTCGACCCGCTCTACTGCGACGTCATCGTCGCGCGGTTCGAGGCGTTCACGGGCATCAAGGCCGAGCGCGTCCCGGCGCCCACCGCGGAGGCCGCCTGATGGGCCGCCGCGGACCGGCGCCCGACGCCGACCGGGGTGAAGCTCCGCCAGGGCGAGACCCGCCCGTCCCGGATCAACCGCCTGGAGCCGCTGCCCCGCCGTGCCGCACCGCAGATGCCGCGGGGCATGGACCGCGACGCCCAGAAGGTCTGGCGCCGGGTCGTGCGCGAGATGCGCGGCACCGACGTCATCCTCGCCGCCGACGCCGACGTGCTGCGCTGCTACTGCGAGGCGGTCAGCCGCTACGCGCAGGCGGCCGAGCTGTACGCCGAAGTCGAGCCCGCTCATGCGCCGCGACGGCGAGCTCGTGAAGAACCCGCTCCACCAGGTCGTCCGCGACAACGCCGACGCGGTCCGCCTGTTCGCCCGCGAGCTGGGCCTGTCGCCCGTCCGCCCGGGCCGGGCTCCGCGTCGAGCCGTCGGCGGTCGCGGCGACATCGACGACGTCCTCGGCCCCCGCCTCGTCTGCGCGTGGTGGGCGGCGGCGATGAGTGAGCCGTGGTCCCCGATGCGCTCACCGGCGGTCCCCGCTTCGCCGCCTTCTGCGAGCACTACGTCCGCCACACGAAGGGACGCTGGGCCCGCGAGCCCCTGCGGCTCGAGGACTGGCAGCGCGACTTCTGGTGGGAGGCCCTCGAGGTCGACCCCGTCACCGGCCTCCGCGTCTACTCCGAGGTCGGCCTCGGCCTGCCCCGCAAGAACGGCAAGTCCGTCCAGGCCATCGGCCGCCGGCCTCTACTTCCTCGTCGCCGACGGCGAGGCCGAGCCCGAGGTCTACGTCGCCGCGGCCGCCCGCAACCAGGCCGGCATCGTGCTCGGCCAGTCCCGGCGCATGGCCCAGCAGTCCCCTCGCCTCTCCCGCCACGTCACCGTCCGCACGACGCTCATCGAGTGCCCCCGCAACGGCGGGGTCATGCGCAGCCTCTCCGCCGACGCCGCCCTCCAGCACGGGCTCAACCCCTACGCCAACATCATCGACGAGCTCCACGCCCACCGGACCGCGGACCTCTACACCGCGCTCACGACCGGCACCGGCGCGCGGGAGCAGCCCTTCACGCTCTGGATCAGCACCGCGGGCGTCGACGCCCCGGGCATCCTCGTCCGAGCTGCACGCCTCGATGTTCGACGGACCCGGCGAGCTCGAGGACCGCGGCTCGCTCCTCGTCTACCGCGACCGCGCCAACGGCGTCCTCATCTGGTGGTACGGCGCACCCCGGGACGCCGACATCGAGGACCCCGCGGTCTGGCTGGGCGCCAACCCCGCCTCCTGGCTCCGGGACGGCACGTACCTCGCACAGGAGTACGCGCGCCTCAAGGCCCGCGGCGCGCTCCTGGAGTGGCGCCGCTACCACCTCAACCAGTTCGTGGGCACCGAGGAAGCCTGGCTGCCCGAGGGTGCCTGGACCGCGCTGCCGCGTCGGCGACCCCGACCCGGCCGACCCGCTCCACGGGCTCGACCCGGCCCTCCCGGTCGGCGTCGGCATCGACAAGGGCCAGACGAGCGACCTGTCGGCGATCGTCGTCGCCCAGCGCCAGGGGGAGCGCGTCGTGGTGAGGATCGCGCGTCTTCCCGCCGCACCCCGCCACCGGCCGCGTGAACACCGAGTCGATGCGCGCCTACCTGCGCGACCTGCGCGGTCGCTTCCCGCGTGCCCCAGGCCCGGGACGAGAAGACGGGCCGTGCCCTCCAGGGTCCCGCCTTCGCCTACGACCGCTGGGCCTTCAGCGAGTCCGCCGAGACCCTCGAGCAGGAGGGCCTGGCCATGGTCGACTTCCCCCAGAACGCCACGACGATGGGACCCGCCTCCACGCAGGCGTTCGAGCTGATCACGACCGGACGGCTCGCCCACGACGGGGACCCGGTGCTCGCGGAGCACGTCGCCAACACGACCGCGATCCTCACCGAGCGGGGCATGAAGGTGACCAAGCCCAAGAAGGTCACGCCGCGCAAGAACGACGCCGCGGTGGCGCTCGTCATGGCCGTCGCCATGGCCATGCAGGAGGCACCCAAGCCCTACGTCCGCACCCCGCGCCTCCCGGTGGGCTTCTGATGCCCGACGTCGCTCGACCTCCGCACCGCCCCCGCCGGCAGCCCCGAGTGGTGGCTCGCCCGCCTCCTCGTCCGCCTCGAGGCACGACGGCCTGGACCTCGAGACGTTCGAGGCCTACTACGACGGCCACCAGCCGCTGGCGTTCGCCAGCCAGAAGTTCCGCGACGCCTTCGGCTCCCGCTTCCGGGAGTTCAGCTCCAACTTCATGTCGCTCGTCGTCGACGCCCCGGGCGAGCGGCTGGAGGTCCAGGGCTTCCGCTTCGGCGATGCCGAGGGCGACGAGGACATCTGGCGGCGCATCTGGCAGGAGAACGACCTCGACGCGGGCTCCCAGCTCGCCCACACCGAGGCGCTCATGAAGGGCGTCGCCTACGCGCTCGTCGAGCCGCAGGCCGACGGCGTGCCCGGTGGTCACGATCGAGGACGCCGCTCGACTGCGTCGTCGAGGTGGCGCCCAAGGACCGCCGCGAGCGGGTCGCGGCGCTGAAGCGCTGGGTCGACGACGAGGGCCACCTCGTCGCCTACCTCCACCTGCCCGACGCCGTCTACAAGTACCGCTCGCTGGGCAAGGCGGCGCCGGTCGTGACGAGCGACCTGCCCGACCGGCGAGCTGGCGCTGGAGACCTCGTCGGTGCGCTGGACCCGGCTCGAGGTGCCCGACGAGCCCTGGCCGCTGCCCAACCCGCTGGGCGTCGTGCCGGTCGTGCCGCTGCCGAACCGGCCGCGGCTCTCGGGTCGCTCCTGGTCGGTGACCGGGGTCCCGGTGCGCCTCGACGGACGGCGCGAGATCGCGGCGGTGATGAGCAACCAGGACGCCATCAACAAGTACCGCGCCGACGCCCTGGTGGCCTCCGAGTTCGCGGCCTTCCGGCAGCGCTGGGCCATCGGCATCGACATCCCCGCTCGACCCCGAGACGGGCCGGCCCATCGAGCCCTTCCGCCCGCGGTCGACCGGCTCTGGACGTTCCCGCGCCCCGACCCCGAGGACCCCAACCAGGCCTTCCCGCAGGTGGGCGAGTTCGCGGCCACCGACCTGCTGCCCTACAAGCTGATGATCGAGACCGAGGTCGGCCACATCAGCTCGCATCAGCCGCATCCCCTACCACTTCTTCCTCGGCCAGCCGCAGGCCATCCCGCCGTCGGGCGAGTCGCTGAAGTCGTCGGAGGCCGGCCTCGTGCGCAAGGTCGGGCGCATCGCGCTCCACCTGGGCGAGGGCTGGGAGGAGGTCATGCGCCTCTGCCTGCTGGCCATGGGCGACGCCGCGGGGAGCCATCCGCTCGGCCGAGACCATCTGGCGCGACCCCGAGACCCAGAACGAGGCCGTGCGCACGGACGCCGTGCTCAAGCAGTTCCAGGCGGGCGTCATCGACCTCGAGTCCGCGCAGGAGCAGCTGGGCTACTCGCCCGAGCAGGTGCGCCAGATGCGCGAGCGCCGGCAGGCCTCGCAGCCCGACGAGCTCCGCCGCCTGCCGACCCCTGACACGTACCACCCCCATCGGCGCCGGCTTCACGGCCGCCGCCACCAGCACAGGAGCCTGACCATGCCCGAGACCACGAGCGCGACCCGCGGCCCAGGCGGCCGGGCGCGCAGCCCCAGGAGGGCACCGACCCCGGCCCAGGCGGCCGAACCCGACCCTCGACCCGCAGCGCGCCTCCAGCGCGAGCTGGCGGAGGCCCGCCGCGAGGCGGCCAAGTACCGCACCGACCTGCGCAAGGTCACCGACGCCCAGCTCTCGGAGTCCGAGCGGCTGCAGCGCCGGGTGACCGAGCTGGAGGCGGAGCGGGCCGAGTCGCGACCCGTGACCGGGAGCGGGCCATCCGGCTGGCGGCCCTGGAGGCCGCGGCCAAGCTCGGCTTCCGCGACCCCGACCTCGCCGTCCGCCTCGTCGACCCCACCGCCGTCGAGATCAGCGACGACGGCACGCCCAAGAACGTCGAGCGCCTCCTCGCCGAGGTGCTCGCCCGCTCGCCCTACCTCGCCCGGCCCGGGTGCCAGCGCCGACTTCGGCGGCGGCGTCCGCGGCGCCGGGCCCGTCGGGCACCGACATGAACCGCCTCATCCGCCGCGCCGCAGGGCGCACCTGACAAGGAGACATCGCCATGCCCTACGACAGCCTCATCGACCGCACCGACGTCGGGGCCCTCATCCCCGAGGACGTCAGCCGCACCATCATCCAGGGCCTGCCCGCCGCGTCGGTCGCCCTGACCAGCTTCCGCCGCGCCACGATGAGCCGCGCCCAGCAGCGCCTGCCGGTGCTCTCCGTCCTGCCCGTCGCCTACTGGGTGGACGGCGACACGGGTCTCAAGCAGACGACCGAGCAGCACTGGGCCAACAAGTACCTCGATGCCCGGGAGCTCGCGGTCATCGTGCCCATCCCCCAGGCCGTCCTCGACGACGTCGACTTCGACATCTGGGGCGAGGTCCGTCCCCGCCTCGTGGAAGCCTTCGGGGTGAAGATCGACGCCGCCGCCATCTTCGGCACCGACAAGCCCGCGGGCTGGCCGGACTCCATCGTCGAGGCCGCGATCGCGGCCGGCAACGTCGTCGAGGTCGGGGACTCGACCGGGGACATCGCGGCCGACGTCAACCTCGTCATGGGCAAGGTCGAGGAGGACGGCTTCGACGTCAACGGCTTCTGGGCGCGGCGCGCCATGAAGGCCGCCTTCCGGGGCCTCCGCGACGACAACGGCCAGCCCATCTTCCAGCCCTCGCTCACCGCGGGCACGCCCGGCACCCTGTACGGGGAGTCCATCCTCTACCCCACCAACGGCGCCTGGGACGCCACGCAGGCGGACCTCATCGCCGGGCGACTCTCGCGCGGCCATCCTCGCGGTCCGCCAGGACATCAGCTACAAGATCCTGACCGAGGCCGTCATCAGCGACGCCACGGCAAGGTCATCCTGAACCTCGCCCAGCAGGACGCGGTGGCCATGCGCGCCGTGATGCGGGTGGCCTTCCGGTCGCCAACCCCATCAGCCTCCAGGCCCCGACCGAGGCCACCCGCTTCCCCTTCGCGGTCCTGGCCCCGGCCGGCGCCTGACCGGACGCCGATGGCCCTCCTGACCGTGGCGCAGCTCCGGGAGCACGTCGAGACGTCGCTCCCGGACACCGCCCTCGAACGCATCCTCGCCGCGCTGCGAGCAGGCCATCGCCACCTGGGCGGGGCCGCTCGAGCTCGACGAGGACGGCGTCGTCGCGGACGTCACCGAGCGGGTCTGGGCACCGGGCCGGGCGCTCCTGCGCCTCCACCAGGTGCCCGACGGCGATCACGTCGGTGACCGACGTCCACGACGGCATCGAGACGCTCCTCGACCCGTCGGCGTACCGGCTCGAGGACCGCTACCTGCGCCGCCTCGGCGGGGCGACCTGGGGCGAGTGGACGACCGTCGTCTACACGCCCGACCGACGACTCCGCGGTCCGCCGGACGGTCCTCGTCCAGCTCTGCCAGCTCGAGCTGAACGTCCAGCCGGGCATGGCGGCGCAGGGTGCCGGTCCCTGGTCCGAGACGTACGGCGCGTACCTGCGCCAGCGCAACGAGCTGCTGCGCGCCATCCGCCCCGCCGACCCGCCCGTGCCCCGGGCGGTCCCCTACTCCACCGCGGGCGCCGCTGATGCGCTACCGCACCCGCGTCGCCATCCAGGCCCCCGTCGAGGTCCGTGACCCCGCCGGTGGCGTGACCCATAGCTACGAGACCATCCCCGAGCTCGCCGACGTCGCGGCCACGATCGTGCCCGCCGTCGAGGAGTCCCGCGACCCGGACCTCGTCGCGGTCGAGGACCGCTACGACATCGTCCTCGCCGGGCACCACCCGCAGGTGCGGCCCGAGATGGTCGTCCTCGACGGGCTCGCCGTGTACGACATCGTCCGGGTGGCACCGACGCTCGGACGCCGGGAGACGGTGCTCGTCGCGCAGCGGGTGGCGATCTGATGGGCGGGGACACCAGAGCGGAGACCGTGCTCGTCGCCCGCAGGTGGCGCTCGGATGACCCGCGCCGTGCGGATCACCAACGTCGTCGGCCGCCGCGGCCGCGTCCTCTCGACCAGGTTCCAGGCCACGCTCGAGGGCGGACCCGGAGCTGGCCGCGGCGCTCGCCCGGCTCGACGACGCGGTCCGGGTCAAGGCGTCGAAGGACGCGCTCCTCGCCGCGGGCGGCGTGCTGGCCACCGAGTGGCGGTCCCGCGTCCCGGTCCTCGACGCCAACTACCAGGCCTCGCTCGACGCCGCCACCCGGGCGGCCAAGACGAAGGTCGGCGCCTCGGGCTCGGTCGCACCGCGGAAGGTGCGCGGGGCTCCCCGACGACGACCAGCCCGACCCGGTACGCCGCCCGTCTCGAGTTCGGCGATGCCGACCGTCCCGCCGAGCCCTCCGCCCGTCCCGCCTTCGACGCCGCCCGGGAGCGGGCCGTCCAGGCCGCCGGCGACGTCCTCGCGAAGGCCGCGGAGGGGGTGGCGCGATGACGCTCGGCGACGGCCTCTTCGCCTACCTCTCGTCGATGCTCTCGGTCGGCGACCGCGTCTACCCGCTGACCCTGCCCCAGGGCGCCGTCCTGCCCGCCGTCGTGTACCAGCTCGTCGGCGGCGAGGGCCCGCTCCACAGCCACGGCGACGCCCAGGACGGTGACGGCACCGGCGCCGGCCGTCGTACCAGCGCTCCCGGGTCCAGCTCGGCTGCTGGGCGGACAGCGCCCGGGCGGCCGAGGTCCTGGCCGCCGAGGTCGAGGCGGCGGTCGACGGCTTCACCGGGACCTGGGGCGACGGTGCCCATCGCGTCGGCGCTCGTGGACCTCTCGCTCGACGACTGCCGACCCGACGTCGGGCGGTACCGGCGGATCGTCGACGTCCTCGTCCAGTGGACCCGCACGCCATGACCAGACCCACCAACCACAGGAGGTACCCACGATGAGCGAAGCCATCGGCACGCTGGGCACGACCCTCAAGCGAGGGGCGTCCAGCACATCGCGCAGGTCCAGGACGTCTCGGGCCCGGACCTCTCCACCGACACCGACGAGATCACCAACCACGACAGCCCCGACGGGGTCGAGGAGTTCATCCCGACCATCAAGCGCACCGGCGAGATCACGTTCCCGCTCGTGTTCCTGCCGTCGCGACCCCAGCCACGACAACGACACGGGGCTGCTGGCGGCCTGGGCGGACCGCTCCCTCGACAGCTACGTCCTGACCTACCCCGACGGCAGCACCTGGACGTTCTCGCGCCTACGTCACCGGGCTTCAGCAACACGCCCCGGTCGACGGCCACCTCTCGCGCGGACGTGACGCTGCGACCCTCGGGTGCTCCCGTCTTCGCCCCGCCGGCCCCGTGATGGCCAGCAAGGCACGGGAGCTGCCGCTCCTCGAGGACGCCGCGTCGGTCCTCGACCTGTCGGACCTCAGTCGACGAGACCGGTGGACGTCCCCGAGTGGGGCGTCCGCCTGCGGGTGCGCTCGCTCACGGGCACCGAGCGGGATGCCTTCGAGGCGTCGCTGCTCGAGAACCGCGGCAAGAGCCGCGAGGTCAACCTGCGCAACATGCGCGCCAAGCTCGTGGCGGCCTCGGTGCGCAAGACGGACGACAGCCGCGTGTTCAGCGACGGCCAGGTCGAGGCGCTGGGCCGGAAGAACGCGGCCGCCCTGCAGCGGGTCTTCCGCGTCGCCCAGCGCCTGTCTGGTCTGGCCGAGGACGAGGTCGAGGAGCTGACCCGTGAGCTGGGGGAAGACCCGAGCGTCGGTTCTGGTTCCGACTGACGCTGGCGCTCGGACACGGTCGGTCGCCGCCTGCCAGGCCGCGGTGAGCTCGCGGGAGTTCACCGAGTGGCTGGCCTACTGCGCGCCTGGAGCCGTTCGGGTCGGAGGCGGACGACCACCGGATGGCGCAGCTGCTGGCGCTCATCGCCAACGTCAACCGCGACCCCACGCGGCGCGACGCCGTGGACGCCCGAGGACTTCCTGCCCCAGCGCGGACCACGAGCGGAGCCCGACCAGGCGTCACTCCGTCCGGGCATCGACGCCGCGATGGCGGCCTTCGGTGGACGATCGGCCCAGCGGGCGAAGAGCGCCCGCGCGACCGATGGAGGCAAGCCATGAGGGGCCGCTACGTCACGCCAACCACCGACCGCCTGGAGGCGGCCGTCCGGGAGCTCGTCGAGGCGCTACGGGAGGAGGTGCAGGCCGAGGTCCGCGTCCGGACCGCGTCAACGCCGAGGCTCCTCAGCATCGCCGAAGCCGCCGAGGCCTGCGGCCTCTCGCGCTCCACGTTCTACGGCCTCATGGGGAGGGGCGAGATCCGCTCGATCAGCATCGGCCGTCGACGACTCATCCCGGAGAGCGCCCTGCGCGAGTTCATGGACGGCGGTGGGGAGCCCTGATGCCCGGCACGCTCGCCTCGCTCCTCATCAAGCTCGGCTTGGATGCCACGGGCGTGGAGCAGGGCATCGCCCGCACACAGCAGAGCCTTCTCGGCTTCTCCTCGGGTGCCGGGATGGCGATGCGGTCGGCGAACCGGGCGGCCAATGGCGGTTCACACTGGCCCCCACCGCAGCGGCACGCGGGAGACGATGTCCTTGATGCGCATCTCCGCCGGGGCGCTGCCCTGCAGGACTTCCTCGACCTGCAGCGTGAACGGCTGGCTCGTCGCGTAGCGCGTGTGAGAACGCCGCCCGCGCAGAGCCTCCCCTTGGTCGCGATCGCATGTCTAGCACTCCGACGTCGTGCATACCCTGAACTCCAAGTCAGGCAGCGGGTTCTCGACAGCGTTCATCCTCGTGAACCAACTCTTGCATTCCGAAGCGTCGTTGGCGCAGGCCGCCGCGGCGGATGAGTGAGAGTGGACGCCAACGGCTCCCCATTCCTCTGACACGCCCCGGACGTAGGGCGCGCCACTGTCACCAGCCACGGAGTCGAACGCTACCACTCCGGCACACGAGATCAACCACTTGGGGTCCTGACCGGCGTCGTCGGTCCACTTCGCGGCGCACAGTTGATGAGCTCGCCGCAGTCCCAAGCAGGGCGGCCATCACGAACTGGACCACTGCCGCTGCGGCAGATCGTGTCGCCTTCGGTCAGCGCAGCCGCGAAGATCCGACTCGTCGATCTCGGCCACCTTGGGATTCTGTCCCTTGAAGAAGCTGTTGCGTGGGTCAAGGTCCTCATGGGGATCGACGTTGATCCACCCCAGATCGCCGGTGACGGTGCCACCCGGCGCTCCCAGGGATTCCCCCTTGGAACATCCGATTCGGTCCGTGTTGGCGTCCCACTCACTGTTGTGCCGCCACACTGGCGTACAGTCGCTCGATCCGCCCGTCATGACGATGCAGTGGCCTGCGGTGAGCAGGACAAGGACGCCATTGTCGCGTCGAGCCAGGAAGCCCGACGTGCACATACCCGTCGGTCTTGTGATGCGCAAGCCGCCCTTCAACGGTTTGCAGTCGGTGCGATCGCTGCAGACATCGAACTCTGTGTCACCCACGACTTCGACAACTACACGCGAGCCGTATCGCTTCTGGAGGAGGTCCTGTGCACCCGGCGTGGCCTTTGTCAGGCCGACGAGGACCCGATTAGCTCGATCGCCGACGGCCAAGGACACCACAGGCAGGGCCGGCCGCCATCAGGTCATCCATGTCCTTGGCGACAGCCCCTCTGGTGTCCTGCAGTTCCGCCGTGGTGAAGTCGACCTGGCGGAGTCGGTACTCAGCACCGACCGGTAGCCGGGCCTCGACGCCTTCGCGGTGGCCACTCAGTCCACTGGTGAACTGGAAGACCGGGACCCCGCCCGCCCGTTGGTCGATGTAGACACCTGCGGAATCCGGCTGCCTCTCAGCGAAGTCAATGGCTTCCTGAAGTCGCGGCCGCAACTTGGCGCGCTTGTCAAGGTCGTCGGCTTCCGACTTTGACAGGTGGGTTCCGCAGTCGGTGTTCGAGTACGCCGGATCCGAGAAGGTCGTGCGCACAAAGCTTCACCGTGCTCGAACCCCATCCGCTCCCGGAATGCCACGGCGTGTGCAACCTCCGTATCGGAGGAATCCGCCGCAAGTGACGCCGCCAGAACCACAGCCAGCTATGCTGTCATGAGTGTGGCGCACGCCGCCGCCAATCGAAAAGAACCCATCACTCGTCTCCTTCTCACTCCGCCCGAACCAGCCGAATGCCGCCCGGTTCCTCCCTAGTCGCGCCGGATGGAGCTGAACTTGTCGTTGTGGGCGCTGCCCACGTTAGATACGGACTGGCCTGCCGAGAAGCTGTACACCGTCCCGGTGTGGCCGGCATCGTGGTGGAACGTGCCTGCGCCGTCGTTCACCGACATGAACGCGGTGATTCGGTCGTTCCAGCCGATCGTGCCCAGGTTGGCGTAGTCCTGCGAGATGTAGATGGACGAGCCACTGTAGGCGGCACCCTCCCAGGCCCGGACGTAGGTCACGGCCTCGAGCCCATCACCGGCCTCGAGCGCGGCTATCCTTGCTGAAACTGCGGCTTCCAGCTCCCCGGACGTCCCGTAGCAGGTGATGACAGGACTGTCGAGGTCATGGCACTGATGACGGCCGACGAGCTCGATCGCCAGAGGCTTCCCGTCCAGCGTGGCGCGCAGCTCTTCAGCCGGGTCCTCGGCGTGGGCGGCCGAGACTCCCGTCAGGAAGAGCGAGAGCAGCGTGCCGATCGCCGTGATACGTCTCATGATCGTTTCCCCCCGTCGTTGCGGACTCCGTTGCTGGCAACGCTAGCGCCGCCCACGGTGCCTGGGAATCAGGGAGAACCCTGATGGCGACCAAGGGTTTTCCCCTATCGCCAGGCGGGCATCGGTGGGTCACGCTCCAGGGATGGCTCGCCCTGGCCTTCGTCGTGTGCGCGGTCGCAGTGACCCTCCCAGCCGTCGTGCAGGCGATCCGTGATGTACCTGCGCCCGGGATCTCCACTGACTTGGATGGGGCGATCCTCACCGAGGTGCTGCCCGAAGGGCCCGCATGGCGCATGGGCGCCCGCGTGGGCGACCGGATCCTGGGCATCGATCCTGGGGAGGCCGAAGAGGCCTGGGTCATGGAGACGGAGCGGGGGACGATCGCGGCCTCCCGTTCGGCGCTCATGATGCGCGAGACCCTTCCGCTCGCGCTCGTGGCGGTCGGCCTCGCGGCCCTGTCTCTCCTCCTGCTGGCGCGGGACCCGCGGGCCGCGGCAGCCGCCGCAGCGGTCGGCGTCGCGTTGACGGAGCGCTCGTTGATGGCCACCGGTGACGTGGCCTGGTCCACCGCCGGTGCCGTGGCGGCACTGCTCGTGGCAGCCATGTTCCTCGCGATCTTCGGACCCGGGCCGCGCAGGGCGCGGCTACTCCTGGTCACCACGGTGGCCGTGGTGACGGGCTTCTGGCTCTGGGCGCGCTACTGGGACGTGGCGCTCTTCGAGACGAGCGACGCGTTGCGCCTCCTGCTGACCGCTGGGCTCGTCATCGCCATCGTCGTCATCGTGATCGGGGGCGCGATCCGGGCCTCACAGGGCGGCTACGACCCCCGGCGACTCGGGGACGTGCTGTTCATCGTCCTGCTGGTCGGTCTCACGACCATCGCGGTGCTCGCGGCCGTCCCGCCCGTGCACCTCGCCTTCACCGTCCTCATCCCACTTCTCCTCTATCCCCTCGTGCGCGGCGGCGTGCGGCGCTCGCTGGACCGCCTCGTCCTGGGTGATCTTCGAAGCCGCGCCGCGGTCGAGGCCGTCGAGCGCGAGCGGGCACGCACGTCCCGCGAGATCCACGATGAGCCGCTGCAGCGCCTGGCGGCCATCATGCTGCGCCTCGACACGCGGCCGGAACTGGCCGACGAGACGGGTGCCCTGCGCTTGGTCTCGGCGCAGTTGCGCGACCTGTCCGTCGAGCTACACCCGCAGGTGTTGGTGGACCTGGGGCTCGAAGCGGCTCTGACCGATCTCGCCGGGCGCGTGGAGCGGGAGAGTGGGACCCGCATCATCCTGGACGTCGATGAGCCGCCTTCGACCTTGTCCTCGTCGCGCCCACCCGGCGAGGTCGAGCTGGCCGTCTATCGCATCGCCCAGGAGGCTGTCGGCAACGCCGTCCGTCACAGTGGCGCGCAGATGATCGAGGTCACTGTGCGGGCACGCTCCGACGAGGTGTCGCTCGTGGTCCACGATGACGGCGTCGGCCTCGATGCGGTGGCTGCTCGAGAGGCCACACAGCGGGGGCACGTCGGCCTGCACTCCATGGCTGAGCGAGCCGAGCTCATCGGGGCGCAGCTGCGCATCGAGGCCGCCAAGCCAGGCACCCGGGTGACGCTGAGGTGGCCGGGGTGATCGACATCGTCCTCGTCGATGACCATCCGGTCGTCACGGAAGGGTTCGCGGCCGCACTCGCGGCGGACCCCGAGGTGCGGGTGGTGGCCGTGGCCGCGACGCTCGCAACGGCCCGCGCGGCGATCGCACAGCACATCCCCCATGTCGCCATCGTGGACATCCGCTTGGGCGGCGAGTCCGGACTGGACCTCATCGACGCCGCCTCATCGACGGCCTGGATCGTCCTGTCATCGTGGGACATGCCGTCCTACATCGCGGCTGCTCGCCGCCGCGGTGCCGCCGGTTTCCTCCTGAAGTCGAGCCCGATCCAAGACATCCTTGTCGCCATCAGGCGGGTGGCGGCCGGAGGCCTGGCCTTCGGTGACGACGTCGTGGCCCGGGAGACCCAGGCCGCCAGGATGCGGCCCCTCTCCGGTCGGGAGCGCGACATCGTCCTCCTCCTGGTCGCCGGCTCATCGAACGACGAGATCGGTCGCCAGCTCGGGATCGCCCGCAAGACCGTCGAGGGGCACCTGGCGCACCTCTTCGAGCGCTACGAGTGTCGCTCGCGGGCGGAGCTCGCCATCCGCGCCGAGCGCGAGGGCTGGCTGCATCTGCCCCCCGCATGAGACGGCCGCCGCGCCGTCGAGTCGCTACTCCGAGGTGGTCGAAGGCCGAAAGGCCACGCCGGTGGGCAGGGCGGGCAGTTCCTCGCCGGGGTTGCCCGACCAGAGGATGAGCTCCTCGCCGGTCCAGGCCTCGACCGAGCGGCTGAGGAGTCGCTGTGGCGACTTCGGTAGCAGGTCCGGCGGGCGGGGCACCTTGTAGCACTGGCCTGTCTCCGGGTCCATGGCCCGCTGGGCGTGCACGTCCAGGATGAGCGAACCGGTCCAGATGGCGTTGTCCGTGCTGAGGTCGCAGGGGTTCTCGACGCTGGTCCACGTGCCGGTGGCCGGGTCGAAGGTCGCGTTGACCTCCCCCCAGTCCTCGTCGGGATCCGCGGTCAACGAGACGAGCCGCTGGCCGGTCCAGACAGGCACGCCCGATAGCCAGGACAAGGGCGAGGTCGACGGTTCGCCCCAGGTCCACGTTGCCGGGTCGAGCGAGGCCACCGTCTGGACGTCACCGTCCTTGACGAGATCCGCCACGACCGCGAGGACTTCGTTCCCCGTCCAGTACAGCGACACGCCGCCCGAGTCGACCCGAGGATCGCTGGGGATGGCCGGCAGGCCCACCCATGCGTCCGTACTGGGGTCATATCGAGCAGCGGACAGGCGTTCATTGGCGACCACGAGTGCCCCGTCCGCCCAGACCGCGTACCAGGGTCGCTCGACGGTCACGTCCGCAAGCTCCGTCCAGGTGTCGGTGGCCGGGTCGAAGGCGAGCGTGGCATGACCGCCATCAGCTCCCTCATCGATGAAGATGGCCTGCGTGCCGGTCCACACCGCGGGGCTGAGAGGTGAAAGAGCCACGGGTGGCGGGGGCAGTCTGCGCCACGAGTCCGTGGCCGGTTCGTAGGCCGCGGCTTCTTGCCGCTCGCCGTCCACGACGACGAGCTCGCTGCCGGTCCACGCTCCTGAGGCCGACGTGGCTGCCAATGGGGACGGTGCCAGCTTGCGCCACGTGCCGCCCAGGGCCAGCGGTCTCGACACTGGCGTCACGGATGCCCCAGGCTCACTCGCGGGCGACGCTGGAGTCTCCTGGGCCGCCACGTTCGCGGGTGCTCCGACCAGGAGCGCCAGACAGGCGACCGCCGTGATCGCCGGGCGGGAACGGGGTGATGAGCGAAGAGCGTTCATTCCAAACCTCCGTGAGAAGTCGGCCGAGCCTCTACAGCGGCCGGGCATGGGCTGCGCTCGCACGTCGTCGACGAGCGAGATCAGTCGTTGACGTTGCCCGTGTAGATGGTGAGACCCCAGTGGTTGACTGCCCACATCACCTTCGCGAAGTAGACGTCGTGGTTTCCGTACGCTCCATTGTCGAACCGAGCTGCGTTGACGACCCCCATGGCATATAGCCCGACCTTGTCCCCAGCAATAGGCGTGGTCGCGTACACGGGCGAGCCGCTGTCGCCTCCGATCAAGTCAGCAATCGAATTCGACCAGTCGATCGCCGCGCCTTGGACCATGATCCCAGCGGTGTCGCTGTACCACTGCGTGGTGTCCGTGTCAGTGGTGCCGCAGCGGTTCTCGCCGGACCTCCCGAGCGACACGCAGATCGGGTCGCCATCGGCGGGCCAGGCGGCACCGAGCATGTCTTGGTCGACGTAGGTCGTGCTGTCCTCGTCCTCGGCCTTCTCGAGTGCGCCGAACACGCGACTCGACCGCTGGTCGTCCCAGTCGGTGATCTTGACAAGCATCATGTCGCGGTTATCAGACGTGTAGCCGCTGACCTTCTTGTCGCCGATCTTCCCGAAAGCCGAGTCCTGGTACCAGTCGTCCGGATGGCCGTAGCCGCAGTGCCCCGCGGTCAGGAACGTGTGGTCCCAAGCGCTGTTATCGGACGAGTCAGCGACATGGAACGCCATGGTGCAATGCCAGTTGCTGTTGTTGGCGTAGTCGTTATAGATGCGCGTGCCAGCGCGAAGCGGGTCGTAGCACTCGCTCCGACTCGGGCATGCCAGGTCGTGAGTCGGCAGCCCCGGTTTGATCGCTACGTCCACACCGAGATCCTGCTCGAAGGAGGCGAGGCTCTCGCGGGCCGCATCGACTGCGGCCGGTTCCACTTCGACGACGATGCGGTTGTTCTCGGTATCGATGCTCACGCTGGTCGGCTGGATGGAAGGGTGCGCATCAGTCCACGTCTCCCAGGCGCGATCGAATGCGCGCTCGAGCTCCTTGCGACCATAGGTTACGGACTCGAATACGACGCCGCGGGACTTGGCCGGCATGCGGTCGCGGACGGCCGCCTCTACCGTGTCACTGCGTGCGGTGAGCATGACCACCAGTCGGCCATCATGCTCCTGATCGAACCAGGCCCCGGCGTAGGTGTCAAGCTCCTGGAGATACGCGAAGACTTTCTCCTTCACACGCTGGTTGAAGGCCGAGCGCTCGAGGATGTCCTCGTACTCGGCGGTCGTCATGGGGAATCCCCACTCCTCTGAGTGTGCATCCGTGGCGCCGTCAAGCAGTGCTTCCACTTTCGCCGTTCCGCCCTCGAAGCCCCACGCCGCCCGGTCGGCGATGGCCGCGTTCACCTCTCGCTCTGTCGCGGCCTCCGTGACGCCCGGTGTGGACGCCATCAGCAACGCGAACGACACCGCGGTTGTGGTGATCCTGGAGAGCCTGCCTGCCCTGGATAACGTTGACGCATCCATGCACCATCCCCCCTGTCATACCGCGGAAGTTCGTCGCGGTTCTACCAGGCACGCTAAGGCCAGCGCCCCGACACATCAATAGGGGATAACCCTTGGGATCAACCCTGGAAGCATCTTCGACAAGGGGGCAAGCCATGGGTCGCGTATCTGGCATCGTGGGCATCTGGGTCGTGCTGATCCTGGGCTGGGTCGTGGTGGTGCCAGCTTCGGCCGCGAGCCCGTCGGACAGCGAGGTGGCGCGCGCCGCCGACTTCCGGGAACGCATGGGCTTCCGCCATGGCACGGAGTTCGTCCGGCAGACGTTCTCGGATGAGGCCTATGCCGACACCAGCTGGGGCAAGCCGCTCTCTGCGGCCGAGAATGAAGACCTCGATCGGCGTGCGCGTCTGAGGCCGAAGCTCCAGGACGCCATCGACTTCGCCGAGAAGCAGACGAGCTCAGCTGGTGTTTATCTCGATCAGGCGGCGGGCGGCATGCCCGTCTTCCAGTTCGTGGACAGCCTGGATGGTCATCACGCATCCATCGAGAGCAGGCTCCCAGATGGCACGGAGTACTAGCTGAGGCGAGTCGAGTTCACCACGGAAGAACTCCAGGCTACGAAGGAGGCTGTATCGAAGGACATGGATGAACTCGCTTCGTCCGGTCCGCCGGTCGATCTCGATCGCGGTAGGTGATCGTGCGAATCGCGTCTTGGTCGGCATCACGAGGGAGACGCCGGGTGCAGCGGCCTTGCTCCAGGAGCGCTACGGTCGGAAAGTCGCAGTGCAGGTCATCGGCGAGACTGAGCTCGATGTCTGCAACGACCGGACCGACTGCCAGCCGCTGATGGCCGGTTTGAAGATCACGAGACCACCGACCAACGGGTATTGCACGTCAGCATTCCTGGCCAGACGTGACAGAAGGCGCTGCCGTCGAGCGTCTGCTGGTAGCGCATAATCTGGTTGCGCGAGGGCTCGGCCACGTAGAGCCGGTAGCCACCGGTGGAGGGCGAGTAGGCGGCCACATCGCCGTGGTCCTCGTCGAAGGTCGGGCTGCCCTGCAGGGTCAGGCGGTTGAGCGTGCCGGCACCGGCCGAGTTGGAGGAGCGCCAGCGCCACGGGCGAGCCTGGTCATCGACGACGACGACGTCGGGGCCGCCGGACTCCAACTGCACGGGCTTGCCGATGGTGGCGCTGCCGCCCGCAGCGGGTCACCCTCCGCTACCGCATCTCTCAATCAGGTTCATCGGGATCCGACCAACGCGGACGCGGAACTTCTCCTGCGTGCGACAGAAGATGTTCCCACGGACCTTGGCGTCTCCGACTGAGTTCATCCACACCCCGGTCTGGTTGCGCTCGAAATTGTTGTAGCGGATCGCCAACGCGCTTCCCCCGGCCACACTGAGCCCGAGCCGATGGCGTGAAATCAGGTTCTCTCGGATGTCCAGATTCCCACGTGGCCGTCGGACCGTGATGCCGATGCCTTCAGGCCCGGCGGTGTCCGTTCCCGCACCGATGATGGCGTTACCGCGCACGAGCCCGCCGCTCCCCGCAAGGCGGAGACGGCCAATTCTGTTGCGACGGATGTCCGGAGATGCCCCTTTCTCGACCCGAACCCACCCAATCCGATTGCCACGAATAGCCGGTCTGGCAGCTGACACCATGATGCCGCCGGACACGTCACTGTATCTGACCGACACCGTCGAGGCATCGGCGATGACGACGTCCCCGTCGACAATCAAATCCTCAAGTTGCGGGTCTCCGCCGGACACGTGCAGAGCGATAGCGCCTCCCTCAGCCGCATCCAATCCAATGAACGTGATGCTGCGGACGGTAGCGTCGGCACCGACGATTGCCATCGCGCAGGTAATCGTCCCAAGCGAGTCGCATGCCGCACCCTGAGGATCTGGTCGGACAACGACAAGCGACGGATCATCGCCGACGACTGTTATGTCGTCGTCCACGATCACGGTCTCCTCGTAGGTGCCTGGTCGAACGACTACGGTATCGCCCGAAATCGCAGCATCCACCGCTCCTGAGATGGTGGTGAAGTCTCCCGATCCATCCTGTGCGACCACCAACTCGTGTGCAATAGGCACTGCCAGACTCGTCGCTTCGGGCGTGAAGGACGGCACAGGCGGCTGCGCCTCCGCGGGTCGTGTCAGCCCAGCCAGACCGAGGAGTATTGCGACGACCGACCATGTGCATGCGACGCGAATCGCGGGCCGGTACGCATGGGACATCTGTCCGCTCCTTCTAGGAACGGTCACGATGATGGCGAACGCCCTGAGCCATCGTCGCGCGACCCAAACCAGGACTCCGGCTTGGTGCCGGTCAGCAGTTGCTGTCGAGGCAGAGGTCCACATAGACATCCTTTCTCAAGGCCAGCTGGCCGAGCACCAGATTGATTGGCGTATACCAGCCCTTCGCAGAACCGCTATCCACCTGTGAGTGCACGTGGAGGCCCATAGCCATCAGAGGCGGGTTGGTCTGCGCGTCTCCGAACCAATAGGGTCCGCCACTGTCACCCCCCGTGGAATTGAAGCTGACCCTCATCGTGTCCTCGATCCAAGCGCATGGCGGCCCCTCGCCTGCGCTCTTGCAACTGAGGTTCGTCTGGCGGTACGTCGTGATCGTGCCGCACCTTCGGGCGGGGTACCCGGGCTTTTCCGCGCTCCCGGCTCCCATCCGGCAGACCGGCGTTCCCACTGCATGGAAGCCCATCGTGTAGGCCCATGATCCGACGGTCTGGACGGTCGGGTTAGAGTGCGTGATTAGGATCTTGTTCTTCACGTCAGGCTCGAAGGACGCCTTGAGGTCGATGATGCCCGCGTCCGTCGGCAGGACCGGGTATGGCTCCTGCAGCTCTGAGTCCCAGATCCGTTCCTCGCTCCAACCTGCGAGCTCACCGGCGTGCCACCAATCGGTATCGCCAGAGTTCTGCGCGAACGCCCAGCAATGGCCTGTCGTCAGGAGCACCAAGTGGGGATTGCCATCGGTTCGTTTCCCGACGAATCCGGACGTGCAGAAGCTCTTGCTGCCGCTTAGCTTGATACCGCCCTTCGCCGGGCGACAGTCGTCGGCGCCATTGCATGCGTCGTCGAACACTGGGGTGTCTTGCCGAACCACCCGAACCGCCGGTCCATACTCCTTGAGCAGCGACTCGGCGCGATCGACGTTGTCAAGCACGCCGACCTCGACGACATTGCGCTCGATGTCGAAGCCCACCGAGACGAGTCGGACGCTATCTCTGGTCAGCTGGTCTCTGGCATCGAAGACGGCCTGTCGAATCTCGTCGAGTCGCTTCATTGACCGCGGGACCTCGTTGACCTCCACCGATGTGACGCCACCGATGATTTGTCTCACCTGCCTCGCCGCGGCATCACGATCTTTCGAGAACTGGAAGACCGGGACGCCTCCCCGAAGTTGGTCGTAGTAGACGCCTGCGAACCCGTCACGCTCGGCAACCACTTCGACAGCTGGCCAGGCTGCTCGAACGCGTCTAACACGGTCATTGAGCTCCGCCGCCTCCGACTTGGACAGCGGCACGCCCCATGACGAATTGCTGTACTTCGCAGCATCGGAGAACGTGTCGCGTACGAACGCGCGGTCGCTCTGAAGGCCGAAGTCCTGTCGTAGGCGAATCGCATCGTCCACCTCGTATTCGGACGGTGTCGCCGCTGCCGCGGCATTGGTCGCGGTCGCAACCAAGGTCAACGCCATCGCGGCGATTAGTACGTATCGCACGTCCGCTCCCCTCCTGCAACGAATGCGTACCACGGTCATGACTCCGACTCAGCGGCGTAGTCGATTGTCGCCTAGTCGCGCGAGGAATCGCTAGCGCCTCCGTCCATGAACCTCTGCGCGGAGACCTACTTGAACGGGATTGACTACCCAATCGGGTCTCGTTTCGGGCGGCAGTGGTACGAGCGGATTCCGCTGATCGTCGCAGTACATGAACCGCCGCTGCGGCCGAAATCAGGCTATCGAGGCGCTGGGAGCGGATCTCCCGGCCGAGGATCCTGCGGAGTCGCGTGCTGAGCCGTGGTCGCGATGACCCGGTGTTCGGCGGTGTGCGTGGCGGGTCCGTCACGCCGCGCCGGCCGCGGGAATCTCGTGGACAACTTCGTGGATGGTCCCCTAGCGAACGCCCGTTCTAATCTGCGATGCTGGACCGCTCGACGGGGACACCCCGCGACGGCCGGCCCAGGTCCCCGGGGCCAGAGGATGACGGGGGCGTCGTCATCGTCTGGGGGAGTGGGCCGTGACCGATCTCGACAACCTGCGACGGAGAGCTGACATCCGTCGCGGCCTGGAGATGAATCCCGATCGCGACGACTTCATCGTCGAAGGGCTCTACGCGCACTTCGTGGCCGTCCAGAAACGCCAGCCGGAGGGCGACGAGTTCCCTGAGTACGTGCACCTCATCAGCTCGACCCACGAGTGGCTGGAGCTGTGGGAACTGTTCTCGTCGAGTTCGCCGTTGACCGACGAGGAGAAGGAGGCGAGGCTGCGTCGGGTGGCGCCGCGCATGGCGGTCCCGACGGCGGCTCCGCTGTCCCACCAGCCAGGTCGCCCGGGCTGGACAGCCGAGCTGTTCTGGGCCCGCTACCACGATGCGTGCGAGCACGCGGACCTGCCCCTCACCTACCGGTCGATCGCCCAGCACTTCGTGGCCCTCGACGGGACGCAGGGGACGAGTCCCGAGTACCTGCGCAAGCTCGTCCGCCGCTTCGGGCGGCCACCGAGGTAGCGACCCTCCGGAGACCGGACCCGTAGGGCGGTCCGGGTCCGGGTAATCGTCCGGATAGGTGTCCGGGTTGCGGGTCTTCCCGGCCCGCGCCGGCCGGTGCACGCTCGGGTCCATGAGCTACTACACCGTCTACCTCGAGGGCGACCTCGCCGAGCGACTGCTCGAGCTCGCCCATGCCGCACGGCGCCGTCCCCGCAGCCAGGCCGAGATCCTGCTCGAGGACGCCATCCGACGCGCGGGGATCGACGGTGACGCCTCCCTGGCGGCGCTGGTCGACGCCTTCGAGGCCGAGGGCCGCAAGTGCTTCCGGCGGGCCGAGTCGGTCACGACCGGCCTCGTGAAGAGCCTCGTCCTCCAGGCGCGGGGCGAGGCCTGGCTGCAGGCGGCGACACGACTCCGTGCCGCCACCACCCCCATCGAAGCGCGGACGGCGCTGCCGGTCGATGACCGGCCGACGGCCGCATAGGACCCACCCCACCACCAGCCAACAGGAGCAGCCCATGTCCGCAGGCACCATCACCATCACCGCCGGCCGACCCAACCGCGAGGGCGAGGAGAAGGACTTCTCGGGACCCGACGGCACCTACACGGTCACGCTCGTCGCGGTCAGCGACGAGATCACCGAGAAGTCGACGCTCGCCGACGCCAAGGGCGACGGCACCTGGACCTATCGCGTCTGGACCTTCGCCATCGACGGTGGGGAGTACGACGGCCAGGTCATCGACAAGCGCGTCAACGCCCGCTCGACCGGTCCCAAGTCGAAGCAGTTCGGCCTCGTGGCCGCCTTCGTCGGGCGGACCCCGCCGGTGGGCGCCAGCATCGACATCCAGCGACACCTCGTGGGCCGGCAGGCGCTGGCCTCGATCCTGACCAACGACAACGACTACCCCTACGTCGACAAGGTCATGGCGCTGCCGGTGGCGGCTCCGGTGGTGACGCCGGCACCTGCGCCACCGGCTGCCGCTCCGGCGCCGGTGGCCTCCCCTGACTCGCTTCGCGCTCGCATCGCGCAAGCCGAGGAACGTCAGGCGTCACCCGACGACGACCTCGGCTTCTGACCCGGCACCGACGACGATCGAGGCGGTGGGCGACGTGACCGCGCTAGTCATCCCCGACGTCAGCGGGCTCGACCTGCCGGCGGCTGCCGTCGCCTACGCCGAGGCCGGCTGGCGGGTCGGGCCGCTGTGGTGGGTACGCGAGGACGGCACGTGCGCCTGCGGCTCGCCCCGCTGCCGCCCGCGGGACCGAGGCAAGCACCCCATCGCCCGTCCCGGCATGGTGCCCCATGGCCTGCGCGACTTCAGCGCCCATGTCGGCCAGGTCGCCGGCTGGTGGCGTCGCTACCCGCAGGCCAACATCGGCCTGCTGCCGCCCGCGGGCTACTTCGGGCTCGACGTCGACGACCCCGCGACATGGTTGGCACGCGGCCCATCACTACCCCGGGTCGGTCCCGTGCAGCTGACCGGCTCGGGCGGCGGACGACGCCAGCACCTCTACCACCTCGACGGCCACGCGCCCGGGGAGGTCGCCTTCAACAAGCCCCTCGCGGGCTACGGCGTGGAGACGAAGGGCGATGGTGACGGCTACCTCGTCGTGGCACCTTCGGTCACGTCGGAGCCGTACCGCTGGGTCCGCAGCGGGCCCGTCCCGGTGGTGCCCGACGCGCTGTGGGCCATCCTGCCGCGCACGAGCGAGCGCGCCTCGGGTCCGACCATCTCGATCGAGGACTGCTGCGTGGTCCCTGCGCGCATCGGACGCGACCCCGGCGGCTACGACTGGCTCCTGAAGCGCGCCGGCCACCTGCGCGTGGCGCACCGGCTCACGGGCCCCGCCGCACGCGCCGTCCTGCTCACCTGTCTCCCCGCCATGGACCCGCCCTACCCACCGGGCGAGGGCGAGGCCGCGATCGACAAGATCCTCGCCTACGACGCGGCCCACCCAGAGCGCATCGGGGTCGGCGCGAAGGGCCATCCTCCCATGGGCCCCGAGCCCGGTCCGGGCATCGACGCCGCGGACCTCCTGGCGCTCGACCTGCCGCCCCTGCGCATGGTCGTGCCCGACCTCTTGCCCGAAGGCACGACCATCCTGGCGGCCCCGCCGAAGGTGGGCAAGAGCTGCCTCGTCTACCAGATCGCGGTCGAGGTCGCCCTCGGTGGATCGCTCTTCGGTCGCCGCGTGGAGCCCGGCTCGGCGCTCTACCTCGCGCTCGAGGATGGCCATCGCCGCGGGCAGGAGCGCCTGCGGGCGGCCCTCGGGGGCCGCACGATGCCCCGCGGGCGCCTGGAGGTGCGCTGGGGGGCACGGCGCATCGGGGCCGGGCTCGAAGAGGACATCGCGGCCTGGCTCGATGGGCACCCTGACGCCGCGCTCGTGGCCATCGACACGCTCGGGCGGGTGCGTCCGGGCTCCGACGGTCGGCGCAACGCCTACGAGGTCGATGTCGAGGACCTGGGGCGTCTGCAGGGGCTCTTCCGGGACCGGCCCGTGGCACTTCTCATCGTCCACCACACCAACAAGGACAGCCGCGACGACTTCCTGGCGCTTGTCAGCGGCACGTACGGGCTGACCGGGTCGGTGGACACCATCATCGTCATCCGCCGCAAGCGTCTCGAGGCCTTCGGAGCCATCGCCGTGACCGGGCGCGAGGTGGCCGAGACCGAGCTGGCGGCCCGCTTCGACGGCATGACCTGGCAGGAGGCGCCCGACTCCTTGGCCGAGGCGTCGTTCGAGCGGGCCGAGGTCTACCGCGTCATCGAAGAGGCCGGGCCCATCTTCCCCAAGGCCATCGCCGACCAGCTCGGGCTGTCACGGACCTCGGTGCAGAACATGACCTCGTCGCTCGTGGCCGACGGGGCCATCGCCCGGACGGGGCGTGGCTACGTGACCGTCGGGGTCGTCTTCGAGAGTCATCCGAGTCACCGAGAGTCATCCGAGTCACCGGAGTGGCCGGAGTCATCGGTGCCCGGTGACCCTACCGCCCGAGCGTCATCGGAGTCACCGCGAACGGCCAAGGGGTCGAAGGGGACACCCCTCCCCCCAAGCGTGCCTACCACTCTCCCCGGTGACTCTAGTGACTCCTATAGAGAGAGTCATCAGAGTCATCGGGGAGACGCGCGCGAGGAGGGGGCCGCCGACGTGCCGGCGCCGGCCGGCGGCTGCTGCCCCGACTGTGGCCTGGGGCCCTTCATCTCGGCCGACTACTACGAGCGCCATTGGCGCGAGACCCACCACTATCCCGCCAGCGCCTGGGACGCGGAGGTGCCGGCATGACCGCGGCCGACGAGCTCGTGGCCTTCCTCCGAACCCGTGGTGGCGAGGCGCCCGCGGCCGCCTGCTCCGAACACCTGCGCGCCAGGGGCTACGGCAGCGCCGCCCGCAAGTCGGCCAAGGAGCGCGCCCGCGTCGTCTCGCGCAAGTCGGGCTACGGCGGGCGGTGGCTCTGGCGCCTGGCCGACGACGTCGAAGGTGCAGCGGTGGTCCCCGTCGCCGCGGCACCGGCACCCTCCCCCGTCATCACCATCTCGCCGGGACCGCGCAATGCGCGGACCGATCCCGCCACCGGCCTGCGCTCCTACACCTGGCAGGGTCGGGACCTGCCGTCGGTGACCAGCATCCGCCGCATCGCCGGGCTGCCCCATGGGCTCCACCAGTGGGCCATCAACCAGGTCATCAGCCACGCCCTCGACAACACTGGCCCGAGCTCGACCGAGCGCCTCGCGGGTGGCGACCCCGGCCAGCTGAAGGCCGTCCGCCAGGAGCTGCGGAGCGCGGCCACGGCGCAGCGCGACAAGGCCGCCGACCTCGGCACGGCGGTCCACGACGCGGCGGCCCGACGCCTCTCGCCGCTCGAGGTCCCACCGGAGGTCGCGCCCCGCCTGCGCCAGTACCTCGACTGGCTGTCGGTGTCGGGGGCCGAGATCCTCGCCACCGAGCGCCAGGTCTGGAACCTGGCCCTCGGCTACGCCGGCAGCTTCGACCTCCTCGTCCGCCTGCGAGACGGCTCGATCCATCTCGTCGACCTCAAGACCGGCAAGGGCACGTACCCCGAGTACGCGCTCCAGCTCTTCGCCTACGCCATGGCCGAGTTCGTGGGCGAGGACGACGTCGTCGACGAGCGGGTGACCGAGCTGCTCCACGCCGTCAAGGGCATGGCCGTCCTGCACCTGACCGACACCGGCTGGGAGTACATCGCGCTTCGCCCGGACCCTGCGACCTGGTCGGCCTTCCGCGGTCTGCTCGCCTTCGCGGTGTGGATGGCGACGCACCAGGACATGGCCTCCGTGACGCTCGCCTTGCGGGCGGGCCGGGAGGGGCCGGCCGCATGACGCGCCGCTGCACCCGACGTGACCCGCACGACTGCACCCTCGGCCGCCATCTCGACCCGCCCAAGGCGGTGCGCCTGGCCGAGAAGGACTTCCAGCGCCAGGTGCTGGACCTCGCCAAGCTGTACCGCTGGCACGCCTACCACCCGGCGCTCTCGAAGTGGTCGGAGCGCGGCTGGCCGGACCTCGCCATGGTCCGTCCACCACGGATCGTCTTCGCCGAGCTGAAGGCGGAGGCAGGCACGGTCACCGAGCACCAGGCCCGCTGGCTGGCGCTGCTGCGGCTCCTGTCCCGGTGTCGAGACGTACCTCTGGCGGCCGTCGGACCTCGATGCCATCGCGGCGGTGCTGCGGTGAGGCTCGTCGTGCCCGAGCGGGTCCCCCCGGTGGGTCCGCCGCCGATGGCCGTGAACCCGGTCGTCCTGGCGCTCGTGGCGGCCCTGCGGGACATCGAGCGAGGCCGCACCCGAGGTACAGTCCGCAGCCCTGCCGAGACCCGGAGGCCCGCCGCATGAAGAGGATGCTGCCCCGCTCGCTCGACGAGCTCGGCGGCATGCGGGCGGCGCGCTGGTTCCGCGAGTCGACGGCGGGGCAGTGGGACAACTTCGGACCCGACGCCCAGCGCGAGCAGCAGGACCGCGCCATCGAACGCTGGGGCCTCGTCGACGCCGGCCTCGAGTGGTCGGTGGCCTCCTCGGGCTGGACGTCGGCCTGGCGGACCGCCACCTGGGAGACGATGATCGGCACGGCGCAAGGCTGGCGCCTTCGACGTCCTCGTCGTGGGCTACGTGAGCCGCTTCCTGCGCAACCTCAAGCAGACGCTCATCGCGGTCGAGGACCACCTCCATGCCGCGGGCGTCGTCGTCCTCTTCGCCGACGAGCGCCTGCTCTCGTCGGACCCGGGCAGCTGGGACCAGTTCATCCGCGAGGCCCACGAGGCCGAGGCCTACAGCCGCAAGCTCTCCAAGCGGGTCGGCGAGGGCTACGCCGCGAAGCGGCGACGGCTCGGGGTCCCCGGTGGCAACCAGGCGCCCTTCGGCATCATCCGCGAGGGCAAGCCCTCGGTCCTGCGCATCGACGAGGAGAAGGCGCCGATCGTCATCCGCGCCTACCAGCTGGCCGCGACGGGCTCGACCGACTGGGAGGTCGCCGCGCAGACCGGTCTCGCCAAGACCCACGTCGGCGAGCTCCTCACCAACCCCATCTACGCCGGGCGCCTGCGGACCGGCGAGGTGGCGGCCATCGCGCCCATCGTCGACCCGGCCCTCTGGTCGACGGTCCAGACGATGCGCGAGCGACGGCGGACCCGGACCCCGGGCCGCATCGTGAAGGGCCAGTACGCCCTCCGCCTGCGCTGCTCGGGCTGCGGGAAGTACCTCTACGGCGACGTCGGCCGCTATCGCCATCCGCCGCCGACCTGCGAGGCGTTCCTGGCGGCGACGCCCGACGCGCCGCCGGCGCGTATCGCGAGGCCGCACGACACAGCGCATCAAGGGCCACAGCTACCCGAAGGACTGGTACGAGGACGCGATCGGCGCGCTGCTCGGCCGAGGTCGGCGGCCTCGACGACCACGCCATCACCGAGGTCGTGCGCCTCTACGGCGAGGACCCCGGCCGACGCCGACGAGCTCACCCTGGCGCGCATCGACCGGGAGCGCGACGAGGCATCGCAGCGGCTGGCCAAGACGCGCGACATCGCGGCCTGGCAGGCGACGATGGCCCGGCTCGATGCCGAGGCAGCAGGTCGCCCGACAGCCACGGCAGCGAACGGCGACTGGACGCCGGCCGAGGTCGTCGCCTACCTGCGCTCGCTGCCCAGCCTGTGGACCGACGCAGGACCCGAAGGACGCCAGGCACTCGCCTCGGCGCTGTTCACCAAGCTCGAAGTGGAGGGGTACCAGAAGATGACCTACGAACTCACACCCGATGCCGTGCGAGCTCGGGCCTCGACGCGGCCCTACCGGCGCAGCTTCGAGCTCGGACAGATCGGTGGGTTTGGTCGGGGCGAGAGGAGTTGAACCGCCCGGTTCCATCACTCGGATCATCGTCCCCGACTACATCTCGGTGGCCCTGCGCGATGTCGCCTGAGCTTGCGGCTCTCTCCACTCCCAGGACCGGCCCAATCGGCCCAAACGGCCCATCTGAGCGTGACGGCAGCCACGAATTGGGCCGTTCGCATGTCCAGGTGGGCCGTTCCGACGCCGTGTTGGGCCGTTCCGGGCGCGCGATCCGCCGCTCCAGGTGCTGCCGCCACGCCGTCCACGGTGCGGGCCTGCCGCCCGCGAGCCCATCGTGATCGCGCGCGGGCGGGCGGGTACGCGTGACCATCACGCCCCGGTCGGTGAGGTCACCGCGACCGATGGCTGAGGACGGGACGGCCGAGGGCGTCGCCGAGCTGCGGGAACAGGGCCTGTCGATCCGCGCCATCAGCGAGCGCACGGGTATCCCGCGGAGCACGGTCGCCGATGGCGTGGCGCGGGATAGGGATGCGGTGCCCGTCCGGATCGTCGGCCGCGACGGGCGCCGGTACCTCGCCGTCCGTGACCCGCGGCTCGACGAGCCCGCAGCCGGCCCTTTGCACATGGAGGGAACGGGCCCGGACGCCGCGAGCCTCGCCGATCCCGGCCGCGAGCTCCGACGGCTGCTCCTCCTCGGGTCCCTCCGTCAGGCTCGGGACCTGGTCCCCGACGTCGTGCCGCTCGCCGAGCACGATCGTCTCCGCATCGCGCTCGACCTCGCCGCCATCACCCGGATCGCCGGTGTCCGGGACGGGGACGAGGCGAGGGCCCGGACCACTCGCCGGCGCGTCCCGCGCGACGACCGCTCCTGATCGCCATCCCGCCCGGTCACGCGGGCGCCGCGTCGGCCGCTGTCCCTCCCGGCGTCCCGGACGGTCGGACACGTCCCCGAAAACGGGATAACTCGTCCACTCGCACACGCTACCAGCGGCGTCAGCGGGGAAGCCCCCCTCGGGAACGTGGGTACCCCACCGGTCGCGGGCCCGTGATCCGCTCCGCCTGGCGCGGCGCCCTCACGGTCAGGACTGGGACGGACCCATGCTCGGCTCGCCCGGGGGGAACTCGACGATCGGGGCCTCCTTGAGTTCGATGAGCATCACCATCGTCTCGGTCGTGCCGATGTCCTCGCCGGCGTGCTCCTGCGCATCGAGCCAGCGCGCCACACCCGCGGCCAACTCGACCTCGACCGTGTCGCCTGCCCCCTCCAATCGACGACGGAACGAAGTCAGGGTGACCATGACGCTGTCGGGGTGCCAGTGCGGGACGGTCCGGGCACCCGGATGGACGTGGTACTCGAGGACGCGCACGCGGTCGTTCTCGAACACGACCCGGTACAGATCGAGCGAGTGCGCGACGCCGTGCCCGCCGACGGGGTGAACGGCCTGGGTGACACGGCGATCGTCGCCTCGTTCATGATGGTGACCGGCGCGAAGATCGATGCCGCCATGGCCTCCGATGCTCGTGCCGTGGGGCTGAAGCCGTGGTCAGGACCCGCGGCCCAGACGCCGGAAGTGGTGGCGTCCACGCAATCGGCGTAGCGGCGAGCGGGGATGGCCTGGTCGACGAACCTGCTCACGGCCTCAGTCTCGGCAGGTCGACCGACAGCAGGCCGGCGACGGTGAGCAGCAGCGGGACGAGCACCGCGGTGGAGACGTCGTAGTCGTCGACCAGGACGTCCAGCACGAGAATCACCACGAGATCGCCGAGCGCCTGGGTGTCTTGCGGCACACGGTCAAGGCACAGATCGTCTCGATTTACGGGAAGCTCGGCGTGTCGATCCGGTCGGAGGCGATCGACCGTGCGATCGAGATCGGCCTGCTCGAGCCGTTCTCGGGGCTCCGCGAGCACATCCAGGCACTGAACCAGCAGGATGCTTCGCGCGTCCAGCGATTCCGCGACGCACCGATGACCGGTGGTGCGGTGGGCGGTCATCCCGCACGTTCCCCGGCCGGATCGCCGGGGGCGACCTCAGGCCAGCAGCTTGGCCTTCGCCGCGGTGTAGTCAGCGTCCGAGAGCGTGCCCGCATCGTGGAGCCTCGCAAGCTCCGCCAGCTGGTCACCGAGACCAGGAGCCGTGGCCACGGGCGCCGGGGGAGCGGTCGGGGATGCCACGGACGCCGGACGCTGTGCCTGGGCCGGCGGCACGCTCCGCGCCGACGGTGACGCCGCCGCAGCCGCGTTGGCCTTCGCCAGGTTCTCCATGGCCTCTCGCTGTTCGGGCGTCAGCCTCGACCGCTCGTTCTCGACGAACGCGGTCTGCACGCCCGGATAGCTCAGGTAGAGCAGGACGAAGCCGGCCAGCAGCCACGGGGTCGTCTGGGCCTCGTACGTGGATCCGAACAGGAGCGCGAAGAACCCCCAGAGGAGCGTGAACAGGCTGATGAAGATGCCGAACTGGACGGCATAGGCGCGCAGGTTCCAGAAGCCGGCGGCCACCCAGAACCAGATCGCCGCCATGATGAACGCCCAGAAGGCCGGGCCCCACTGAGCCTCATTGAACGACACCGACTTCCCGATGAAGTCGAACTTCAGGATGCCCAGGTACACCAGCATGGCGTAGACCTGGGCGAGGCCGGCCAGGGCGGCAACCGTCGCGAGGATGGTGACCCCGATGGGTCGTCGCATCAGTCTTCCCCTCTCGATACAACAGTCATCGATCGCTGCTGGACGGGCTGTGCCGATGAGGGCCACCTGAGTGGTGGCCTTCATCGGCCGGCCGTCGACGCGACGGCCTTGCGCTCCCGCTACGCCAGGAGCTTCGCCTTCGCCGCCGCGTACTCCTCATCGGAGAGCCCGCCGGACTCGTGCAGCTGTGCGAGCTGCGCGAGCTGGTCACCCAGGCCTGGGGCCGGCGCGGCGGGAGGCGGGGCATAGGTCGGCGGCGGCGCATACGCATCCTGCTGCTGCATCTCGGCGAGCTGGGCATCCTGGGCGGCCTCATGGGCCTGGCCCTGGGCACGTCGCTTGCCTGCGTAATAGGCGGTGCCACCCACGACGGCGGCACCGACGATGGCGCGGCGACGCATGGCTCTACGCGCGAACATTGGCTGCTCCTTCTCTGATGTGTTCCGGACGGTGGGGCGACCTGGCGACCGGTTCAGGCGCCCGACGCCGCGCCCGCGAGCTCCTCCTCGAGCTCCTTGCTCAGGGCCTCGACCGTCTCGGGGTCGATCATGGCGCGGCTGAGCAGGACGCCGCCCGCATCGGCCATGGCGTCCTTGATGCGCTCCATCCAGCGATGCTCGAAGAGCAGCACCAGGGCCGCCGTGTCCTCCGGGATGCCCTGGGCGAACAGCGCCAGGTCCTCCGGGGTGAACAGCGCGATGGCGTCCTTGATGAGCGGCTCGAACGCCGCGAAGTGCGGGTCGTCCTTGTTGTCGACCTCCACGATCGCGACGTCTCCAGCCGCGTCCTTGCGCACGACGACCGCGTCGATGAGTCGCACGATCCCCGCGTCGATGACCCGTCCGATCTCGTCCGCGATCGCACCCCTGAAGTCGGGGTGGTCGAAGCCGACCACGATGTACTCGAGTGCCCCGAGCCTCATGTCTCCCTCCTTCGATCGACGGTGCGTCGATCACCCATCGTCCGGTCGCACCGGCCAGAGCCGGTCGTTCGTCGCGGTGGTGGACGGATCCCGGCCGCCGACGGTCGATATCGTCTGCGCACGGATCACCCCGCCGCATCGCCCTCGCAAGGCGATGCGGTCGAGCCCGGACGGGTCATCATCCGTCTCGGTGCCGTTGGGCGACCGCCTCGATGCGCCGGCTCGCTCGAGAGGCGACGGGCGGATCGATGAGAGCCACGGCGAGCAGGAGGGATTCGATGAAGACACGGCGTGTGGCCCTGGTGACGGGCCTGACTCTGACCCTGGTCCTGGGCATCATGTCCGGTGCGGTGGCCCGCCGCGACCAGGAGGACCCGGAGGTCACCTACTGCAACTCGCTCACGGAACTCGCGACTTCGATCGAGTCGCTGTCTTCGATGAGCACCAGCTCCACCGTCGACGAGTTCAAGGCGGGCGTGGAGCAGGTGAAGGAGGCCTCGGCCGCCACGAAGGAGAGCATCCAGGGTCTCGTCGAAGCGCAGGCGGCCGACCTCCAGGCCGCGGTCGACGACCTCAAGGGCTACACCGACTCTCTCTCGGGTGACGAGACCATCGAGCAGGCCATGCAGGGCGCGGCCGACCAGATGGCGGCCGTTGCGAGCGCACGCGACGCGGTCGGGACCCTGCCCAACTGTGCGCTGGTCCTCGGCGAGCAGGCTGCTGCATCACCCGCACCCTAGGCGCGCCGGTCGCGACCTGACTGGTCGCGGGCAACGGGAGCGAGAGGCCCGTCCTGCAAAGGGCGGGCCTCTCGTGCGCACTGACACGAGGCGCGGGTCGACGCGATAGCCCGCCGGCCACAGCACAGGATTGCCGCTTGGTCATGGCGCGGCTTTCTGGCGCGGTGACACGCCCGGCGACACGCCCGGACCGCCGACAGTGCCATTCCACGCACGGATCCGGCGCAACCCGCAGGGCTGTTAACCGCTTGATCGCGGGTCCCGGTCGCCTGTGAGCTTCTGCAGCTCATGACGCGGTATCCGAATGGTCGCGCTCCGGCCGACCTGGAACGCGTCGAGGTAGCCGATGCGGCACCAGCGACGGATCGTCGCCGGGCTGACATGTGCCAAGGCGGCGGCCTCATTGGCGGTCAGGGCGAGGCGCGGCTCGCTCATCTTGCACCCGTGAACGCTGCGCCGATACGCTGCTGAAGCAGTAGATCGTCGTGACTACGGACCGGGAACCAGCTGCGGTCGATGAGCCAGGGGATGAGCCGGGCGCCGGTGACGATGCCGAGGAGGTAGCAAGCGGACCCGTAGGCCGCGAGCAGGAGCAGGCCGTCGGGTGTCATCAAACGGAGCGCGCCGGCCGGGCGGAGGGCACCGGGCCGGCGCCGCGCGTGGTGACGGAGAGGGGACGTCCGTGCACGCCCCCGGTCTACGGGCCGGTCAGGCGAGGCGTCAAGCGAGGTACCGCACAGATGTTCGATAACTCGAACATCTGTGCATCGGGCTCGACCGGCCCTGGGTCGTCGGCGTCCCTACTGGCGGGCCATCACCATCCGGAACCACTCGTCGGGCGAGACCAGGTGGTCCGGGTCCTCCGCGTCGGCGCCGATGCTGATCGCCACCCGGTGGACGGTGCCGGTGAAGCCGTTCTCGCCCGCGGGATAGTCGTCGCTGACGGGCGTGCCCGTGTCGGCCCCGACATCGGTCGTCTCGTCGCCCGAGAAGATGAGCGGCTCGGTGCCGTCCACACGGCCCTCGCCGACGGGCGACCCGTCGACGTAGAGCGTGACGGTGCCACCCTTCGCCAGGCCGCCGCCGTCGTAGGCGAACTCGGCGCGCACCTGGTGGTCGCCGGCCGGGACGGGATCGGCGCCGCGGATCTTGAACCGCCGCAGCCCCAACAGGTTGTAGCAGTAGGCCGGCCGGCCATCGGCGAGGTACAGCGACCAGCCCCCGAACGCCGAGCCCTGCGCCACCACGACGCCCGACGCGCCGCCCTCCGGCACGGTGATGTCCGCCGTGATCGAGTGGGACCGGTTCTTGATGCTGATGACCGAGGCCTCGGACAGCCGCTGCATGCCGCCGTACAGGATCTGGGTCGTGCCGTGGATGAGCTGCGGCCGGCCGGCGAGGTCCGCGTTGAATCGTTCGATGCGCCGGTCGTCGAGCGGCAGCACGTCGTACTTCACCGCCTCCTCGAGGAACAGGGCCTTGAGATCGGCGAGCTTGTCGGGCATCTGCGCCGCCAGGTCGTGCGCCTGCGTCCAGTCGTCCGGGCCGTACAGCTCCCAGCGGTCGTCGGCGATGGGCGGCAGCGGCCCGACCACCCAGGGTGTGGAGTGCCGCGTCACGGCTGTCCAGCCGTCGTGGTAGATGCCCCGGTTGACGAAGCACTCGAAGTACTGGGTCGTGCGCTGGTCGGGCGCGGCCGCGTCGTCGTAGGAGTAGGCGATGGACGTGCCGTGGATGGGCATCTGGGGGACGCCGTTCACCGCGCTCGGCGCGGGCAGACCGGCCGCGTCGAGGATCGTGGGCACGAGGTCGATGACGTGGTGGAACTGGGTGCGGATCTCGCCACGGGCGGCGATCCGGCGCGGCCAGTGGACGATCATGCCGTTGCGCGTGCCGCCCCAGTGCGAGGCGACCTGCTTGGTCCACTGGTAGGGCGTGTCCATCGCATGCGCCCAGCCGACCGCGAAGTGGTTATACGCCGCTGGCGTGCCGAAGTCGTCGATGTGCGAGGCCATGAACTCGGCGGTCTCGAGGGCCGCCGCGCCGTTGAACAGGAACATCTCGTTGAACGACCCGTTCAGCGTCCCCTCGCCGGACGCGCCGTTGTCCCCGACGATGTAGAACACGAGCGTGTCGTCGAGGATGCCCAGGTCCACGATGGCGTCGACGAGCCGTCCGACGTGGTGGTCGACGTGCTCCAGGAAGCCCGCGTAGACCTCCATCTGGCGCGCGAGGACCGGCTTGAGCGCGTCAGGCATCGCGTCCCAGGCCGGGATCTCGGCGGGCCGCGCGGTGAGCTCCGCCTCGGGCGGCACGACCCCCAGCTCCTTCTGGCGGGCGAACATCCGGTCGCGCAGGGCGTCCCAGCCGTCATCGAAGCGGCCCTTGTACCGGTCGCTCCACTCGGCGGGCACGTGGTGGGGCGCATGGGTGGCGCCGGGCGCGAAGTAGGCGAAGAACGGCTTGTCGGGCGCGAGCGAATGTGCTTGCCGGATCCAGGCGATGGCGTGGTCGGTGAGGTCCTCGGTGAGGTGGTAGCCCTCCTCCGGGGTCTTCTCGGGCTCGACCGGCGTCGTGCCGCTGTACAGCGCGGGGTAGTACTGGTTCGACTCGCCGCCGATGAAGCCGTAGAAGTGCTCGAAGCCGCCGCCACCGGTCGGCCAGGCGTCGAACGGCCCGATCGGGCTCGTCTCCCAGACCGGCACCTCGTGGCACTTGCCGAACTGCGCCGTGCTGTACCCGTTGAGGCGCAGGACCTCGGCGATGGGCGCCGCCGCCTTCGGCCGGATCGACGTGTACCCGGGAGCGGACGTGGCGACCTCGGGCACGGCGCCCATGCCCACCGCGTGGTGGTTGCGGCCGGTGAGTAGCGCCGAGCGGGTCGGCGCGCAGAGCGAGGTCGTGTGGAACCGAGTGTAGCGGAGTCCACTCGTGGCGAGCCGGTCCGCCGTGGGCGTCGCGATCGGACCGCCGAACGTGGCCGCCGCACCGAAGCCGACGTCGTCGAGCAGGACGATCAGGACATTCGGGGCGCCGACCGGCGGGCGGAGCGGCGCGATCGGCGGGAAGGAGACGCCGGGGTCCTTGGCGTCCAGGGCGGTGGAGTGCGCGACGGGCCGATCGGCGATCGGCAGGACGTCACGCGGGCGGTCGGCGGTCACTGGGATGCTCCTTCGTACGGCGGCGCTCAGGATGGGGGCTGTCGTGGTCAGACCTCGTCCTTGACGGTGTAGAGCGCGAACAGCCGGAGCGCGCGGCCGATGCCCGCCACCACCATGGCGAGGAAGAACGGTGTCGCGAACAGGTTGATCGCGTACACCATGCCCTCGAGGAAGCCCACGGACTCACGCCCGACGAAGTCGATCCAGGCGATGATCCCGTAGAGGACGGACAGGGCCACGCCTGCCCATCCGACCGAGAGGATGAGGGGGGCGATCGTGGCGACGCGCTTCGCATCGTTGAGCAGCAGCGCTCTCATGGCTCGGTGCGTCTCCCTTCGTGCTGAGCGCCTCACCGGAGATCGATCTCTGGCACGGACGGTGTGCGGCGTGACAGGCATCTCGCGTCCCACTCCCGTCGACCACGACCATCGAACCATTCTCGACCTCTTGCTGCATCGCCCATGCAGGGCTATGGCGCCTGCACGCGATGGTCGTGCACGGCGTGTGATCGACGGCCAGCAACGTCGTCTTCGGGAGTCGGACCACCCGGTCGGCACCCTCGTACACTGCGGGCCATCGTGGGCGTGCGTGGACCGGCCTCATGGCGGTCCAGGGGGAGGACCACGTGCATTCCACGCTCGTCATGGCTGTGTCGGCGGCGACGGCTGCCCCGCACCAGACGGCCCCTGCCGATGCGGCCGCCCTCGACGACCCGGCGGGCGACGACGGGACCGGCCGAGTGGGGGCGACACCGGTGCCAGACGCTGCACCGGTGTCAGAGGCGACACCGAAGCCAGACGCGGTTGCCGGGGTGGTGCCGCAAGACCTGGCAGAGGCCGACGGCGACGAGGGACCCGCCCGCTGAGGCTCAGACCCGCGCTCGGGCCACCCGGAGCCCGAACGCGGCGACGACCGCGGCGACCGCAGCGACCGCGGCAAGCACCAGCATGGAGTCGGTGAACGCGGTCGTGAAGATCGCGGCCCAGCCGGGCACCTGGCTCGCCACATCGAGGTACGACGGGTCGTTGTAGGGATGGGCGGTGGCCAGGAAGACCGCGCGCTGCGCGCCCTGGATGACCGAGGCCGCCTGATCGGGCTGCATCCCGCCGTCCACGAGCTGGGCCTGCCACGTTGCCGTGCTCGACGTCGCGATCATCGCGGTGACCGCGACGTTCCCCAGTGCGCCGCCGAGCAGGAAGCTCGAGCCGTTCAGACCGGCCGCGATCCCGGCGCGCTCCCGTCGGACCGAACGGAAGAGGAGGTCCGTCCGGGGCACGTTCGCGATCGAGGCGCCGGCACCCAGGATCGCCAGGGCGAGGCCGATGAGCAGGTAGCCGGTGTCCGGTTCCAGCGTCCACAGCAACAGCAGCGAGACGGTGACGAGCGCCAGTCCGCCGGCGATCGGGCGCCGGAACACGCGCAGCTCGACAGCGGTCCCCCGATACCGGCGGGCCATGATGGCACCGATCGCCAGCGATGCCATCAGGGTCGTGAGAGCGTAGGGCGCGATGGCCACGCCGGACGCGAGGTCCCCGTACCCCTGCACCCCCTTGAGGAAGTTCGAGAGCTGGAGCAAGGAGCCCGACTGCGCGAGGGCGAGGACCGCGCCCGTGAAGAGGGTCAGCCCCAGGACGCGGTAGGGCAGGTCGGGCACGTGGAGCCGCGTGCTGCGGCGGGCGAGCCGTCCGGCCGCCCACAGCAGGCTCACCACGCCCAAGACGATGGCCAGCTCGTAGTCGGCGCCCCAGCCACCCGCGAACGCCATCAGCCCGTAGACCAGGGCCAGCATGCCCACGGACCACAGCGCCAGCGAGAGGGCATCCAGCCCGCTCATGCGGTCGCCGGGGCGAGCCGTCGTCAGCCACCGCCGGGTGGTCACGATGGCCAGGATCGTCGCCACGATGGCGGGCGCGAACGTCGCCCCCGGTCCCAACTCTTCGAACAGGACTCGCGACAGCGCGGGCGCGGCGAGGCTCGCGAGCAGTTGCAGGGTGAGGTAGAGCGCGATCGCGACCGGCAGCACCCGCTGACCGAAGGTTCCCATCACGGCTGCGAGCGACAGGGGGACGACCACCGCGGTGGAGAGGCTGAGCCCGACGCTGCCGACGACGAGGACCCCGAACGTGGAAGCAGAGGCGGCGACCAGGGAGGAGACGAGCATCCCGACGAGCCCGATCAGCAGCACCCGCCGGATCCCGAACCGGTCGCCGAGCACCCCGCCCGCGACCATCATCCCGGCCTGGATGAGGTAGTAGACCCCGACCAGGGCGGCAGCGGCCTCCGGTGCGACCCGCAGCGCACCCTGGACCCCCGATGAGGTGGCCTGGAGGATGGGCGGGTCGATCGCGGTCGCGGCGGCCGCGAGGATGCAGGCCGTCAGGGCGCGCCAATGGCGGGGATCGTCCTCGCGGGCGGCATGGCCGAGCTCGACGAGCTGACCGGTGGCCTGCGCCTTGACCTGACCGGTGGCGGCCCCGACGGCATGCGCCGTGTGCGACGCGTGGCCACCGGCCGAGCGCGCGGAGTCTGCCACCTCCTGCGCGACGTCCTCGATGGCGTCGGGCACGAGGTCGGGCCGCGCATCCGGGCGCTCCTCCTCCGGCGCTTGACGGGTCGCCGGATCGGGCAGTTCAGGCATCGCCCTCGCTCGACTGCCCCCGGGCCGCCTGCCGACGCGCCACGAGCATGAGGACCACCGGCTGCACGACCATCACGGACGCGACGGCGAGCACGATGAGCGCCATCAGCTCGGGTCCTGCCTGGAGCATGACCGTCGTCAGCAGGATGACCATCAAGGGGGCCTGGAAGAGGACCATCAGGAACCCCGCCATCACGGCGCCGATGAGGACGTCGATCCGCAGACCGGGGAACAGCAGGCCGATGGCCAGCGCGACGCACGTCGAGGCGAAGATCGCCGGGAAGGTCGGCCCACCCAGGAACCCACCCTTGAACGCGACGGCGAGCAGGGCCAGCTTCACCAGGGCCATCGCGATGAGGGTCCAGGCGCCGTACTTCGCGGGGTCCGCCACCACCTCCTGGATCTGGGTCTCCCCGGAGAACAGCAGGATCGGCGCCACCATGCCCACGGCGCTGAAGATCAGGCCTGCGACCAGCGCGCGCTCCACCTCGCGCCCCGAAAACCGCCCGAACAGCTTGGCCGCTGCCTGCATGAACGCCCCCCCGACCAAGGCGAGCAGGAGGCCGACCAGTGCTAGCGGCACCGTGACCAGCAGCTCACCCGCCCCGATGGTGTCCGTGGAGGTGAGCTGCAGGTAGTCGACCAGGCCGCTGTTCCCGGCCAGGTAGAACACGATGAAGCCGATGGTGCCGCCGATGAGGTTGGCGGGCAGGTTCTGCTTGCGGGCCACGGGGTCGCTGACGAGCTCCGTGCCCAGCACACCCGTGAACAGCGGGTTGGCGATGAGGCCGTTGTAGGCCGACGCGAGCGTGGCGAACACCAGCCGCGACCGTTCCTGGACCGGGATGCCGACCTTGTCCGCGTACAGGATCGCGATCTTCGACCCGATGCCGCCGATACCGCCCTCCGGGCCGAGCACGGCGCCCGAGAACAGCGCCGCCCACGCCATCACGATGTTCACGGGCAGCGCCCGCCAGTCGATCTTCGTCACGTCCCCGGACAGGCTGTCCATCAGCGACTCGTCGAGATTCGTGGGCGCGTGGCGGCGCTTCACGAGCAGGCCGACCAGCAGCGAGAACGGCAGGCAGATCGCCGGGAAGAGCCACGGGTTGGCCGTGATGACCTCGTTCTCCCACAGCAGCCGGTTGCCCAGCGAGAAGACGACCAGCCAGGCGAGCACGGAGACGGCACCGATGAACGCCACAGCGATCACGTGGATGTAGGGATGGACGAGCGACGGGGAAGCGACGGGCGCGTTGGACGCCACAGCCGCGGCGGCGGATTGTTCCTCGGTCACGTGGGGTCGCTCCTTTCGAGCCCATCCGGCGCCGCGGAAGTCGGGAGCGCCCGGAACGCCGCGACCGCGTCGTCCACCTCCAGGAACACCCGTCCCGGGTCCGCCGCCGCGCCGATGCCCGCCCGGTCGAGGTAGGCGGCGACCGGCGCCTTGAGCCGCGCGAAGGCGACGGTGACGCCGCGGGCTGCAAGGTCGCCCAGCAGCTCGACGAGCATCTGGGTGGCCGTGGAGTCCGTGTCCGCGATGCTCTCCATGTCCAGCACGACCCAGGTCGCGCGGGCGGCTCGGCGGCCGCCACGGCCTCGGTCACGTCGTCCCGGAACACGTCGGCATTGGCGAAGAAGAGGGGGCCGTCGAACCGGTACAGGACCATGCCCGGCTCGGGGAGCCCGTCGGGCGTGGCGTCGGCGCTGCGGTAGCTGTCGGTGCCCGGCACGCGCACCAGGAGGTTGCGTGGCGGCCGCGCGGCCCGCTGGGCGACCAGCAGCAGCGACAGCAGCGCGATGACGAGCACGCCCGCGAGCATCCCGACCGCGACCACGATGACCGTGGCCAGGACCGCCAGCGCCGCCTCCGAGCGGGCGACCCGGGCGAGGCCGCGGAACTCGGACGGATCGAGCAGCCCCGCCGCGACCACGATGATGACGCCCGCGAGGGCGGACTTGGGCAGGGGTGCGAACAGCCACGTGAGGAACAGCAGCGTCACCACCACGAGCGCCGCCGCGACGATGCCCGCGAGCTGCGACCTCGCGCCCATGTCCGCCGCCGTGAAGCTGCGCGACTGGCTGCCGTTCACGGGGAAGCCGCCGGTGAGCGACGCCCCGATGTTGGCCGCCCCGAGGCCCAGGAACTCGCCGTCGCCGTCGACGCGATAGCCGCCGCGGCGGCCGAGGACCTGCCCCGTGACGCCGCTGTCGGCATAGATGAGGAGGCCGATGGCGGCCGCGGGCACGAGCAGCAGCTGGAGGTCGGCGAGCCCGATGGCCGGCAGACCCAGCGGCGGCAGGCCCGGCGGGATGGTCGCCCACGACCTTGACGCCCTGTGCCTCGAGGCCGAGGAGCACGCTCGCGGCGATCGCGGCGAGGACACCCACGAGGTACGCCGGCAGCCGCCGGTCGATGCGCTTGACCACGAGCACGACCGCGATGACGCCCAGGCCGACGGCCAGCGTGGTCGGGTCGGTCTCGCCGAGGCGGCGGAGCGTCTCGCCGAGCTCGGCGAGCGTGTCGTCCTGGGCCACGAGCGTGACGCCGATGAGGCTGTCGAGCTGGCTCACGATCATCACGATCGCGGAGCCCGCGACGTAGCCCACGAGCAGCGGCCGCGACAGGTAGCGGGTCACGAAGCCGAGGCGCGCGACCCCCGCGAGCATCAGCAGGATGCCCGCCATGAGCGCGACCCCGGCGCCGAGCGCCAGGTACCGGCTCGGGTCGCCCTCCGCGAGCGGCGCGATGATCGACGCGGTGAGGAGCGCGATGGTCGCCTCCGGCCCCACGCTCATCTCGCGCACGCCGCCCATCAGGGCGTAGCCCAGCAGCGCGCCCAGCGACGCGTACAGGCCGACCACCGCGTCGAAGCCGCCCAGCTGTGCGTAGGCGAGCGCCTGGGGCACCAGCAGCGCCCAGACCGTCAGACCGGCGAGCGCGTCCACCGGCAGCCAGCTCCGGTCGTAGGTGCGGATGGCGCGGAGACCGGGGATGGCTGCGGGGATGTTCATCGAGCTCAGGCTAGCGGCGGCCGATGGGCTCGGTCAGACGTCGAGCAGGGCGTCGGCCCACCACGCCGGGGGTGCCGGCCGCGGGTCCAGCGTCGGAGTCGACTTCGAAGGCCCGTGCACCGGCGACGCGGCATCGTTGACCTTGGTCTGGCGAGCGATGACCGCCGCCTCGGTCACGTTGAAGACCGTGAAGTCCTGCGTGATGGTCACCGGGCCCTGGTAGTGGGCGCCCAGCTCCTCGAGGACGGTGTCCACACCCGGGGTCAGATCGAGGTGCCAGAGCGCGCCCATCCGGGGCTGGGTCATCGCCAGGATGCGGCCCATCTGCTCGGGGACCGTATGGGCCGACCGGGTGATGTTGAGCGCGGTCTCCAGCGGCAGGCCCGTGGCACGGGCGAACACGGCCGGGGACTGGAAGCACTCGTGGATCAGCAGGTCGGCACCCTTGGCCGCCTCCACGACGTGGCGACAGGGGCGCGTGTCGCCGGAGAAGACGACCTTCCGGCCGGCGTAGCTGATGGTGTAGCCCACGGCACCGTTCAGCCCATGGATGGCCGGGAAGCTGCCGATGATGACCCCGTTGCGGTCATAGATCGTGTCCGGGCGGTCGTACGGGATCTCGTGGGCGATCGCCTCGAAGCCGGTCGTCGGGCGCACGCCGCGCACCGACGCGGTGTCCCAGGCCATCACCTTGCCCATGTGATGGACGAACGCCGCGAGCCCCAGCGCCGGGTCCTCGTTGCCCCCGCCCCAGACCTCCACCGGATCGACCCGCCCCACCTTCGCGAGGCTCCCCAGCAACCCCGGGATGTCGCCGATGTGATCGGCGTGCAGATGCGACAGGAAGACCTTGGTCGTGGATTCCGCCGGGAGACCCAGCGCATTGAAGTTCGCGAGCGCGCCGGAGCCCAGGTCGAAGAAGAAGAAGTCCTTCTCGGCGTTGCCGACCTCGACGAGGAGCGACCCGACGCCTGGCTCCGCCGGATCCAGGGGTCGCCGCTGCCCAGGACCGTGACCCGGAGCTCGCCGGGATCCAGGGGTTCCGCACCATGGTCCAGGACCGGGGCGTAGGTGCGGTGCGGCGTGCCGACCACCGGGGTCGTCGACAGCGGCTCGTCGACCTTCGTTGTCATCGCGGACCTCCTTGCCTGACGCGCTGCCGCAACCGATCGGGAAGGCGTCGTCCACCGGCATGGCGATTCAAGCCCGGTGGGAGCGGCGGGCGCATCGCACCGCGAGGGCGATGCGAATCGACCGGGGAGGGTCCTGAATGACACGGATGCTCAGCCCAGCCTCCGCATCGGCGACCGCGAGGTGCACGACCATGGCGTCCGCAGAAGAAGGGTTCCGGCGACTGGCGATCGGCGACCGCGTGCTGCTCGCGGGGGTGACCGATCCGGACGGGGAGCCCGGTGTGCCCCGTCTCGACGACCGGACCGAGTCGCTGATCCGTGTCGCGGTCCTCGTTCCCATCGACGCTCCGCAGTCGTCATACCAGCCCGCCGTCGAGGCGGCGATGCGAGCTGGGGCCACGCTCGACGACCTGCTCGCGGTGCTCATCGCGGTCGCGGGGACGGTCGGCTCGCCACGGGTCGTGTCGGCGGCGCCACGGATCGCCCTCGCGGCAGGCTACGACGTGGATGCCGCGTTCGAAGCGAGCGACGCGTTCGGCCGCTGATCGCGGGGCTCCCTCGGCGTCTCCGCGCGGGGCCCCCGGCCCATCGATGGCGTCATCGATGGTGTACGGTTCCTGCGCGACCATGCCACGAGCGGGAGCGGAGCGATCGTACGGAGCGAGGCATCACGCCGCGGGCGGGACACCGATCAAGCTGAAGACCCTGGACCTGGCTTCCGCCCATCGTTCCCGCTGGTGGAGGCCAAGTTCCACCTGCCTGCGCCCCACCCGTCGACGGTCTCCCGGGAGCGCCTGACCAGACAGCTCCTGGCCGAGCCGAGGCCGTCCACGGTCGCCATCGTCGGGCCGGCCGGATACGGCAAGACCGTGCTGCTCGCCGACTGGGCGGCGCGGGAGACGCGGGACGTCGCCTGGCTGACGCTCAGCGACTACGACAACGAGCCGAGCGTCTTCCTCACCTACCTCGCCGCGGCCATCGACCGGATCGGGCCGATCGATCCCGCCAGCGGCGCCGCGCTCGCGGCGCGCGGGTCGCGCATCCTCGCCATGGCCGTACCCCGCCTCGCCTCCGAGCTGCACCGGCGACGGCGACCGGGCCTGCTCGTCCTCGATGACGTCCACCGTCTCGTGGACCGGACGTGCCTCGACGCACTCGCCGTGCTCCTCGAGCTCCTGCCTCCCGGATTCCAGGTGGCCATCGCTGCGCGGACGGTGCCCGACCTTCCCTTCGGACGTCTCCGGGCCAACCGACAGCTGCTCGAGATCGGACGCGACCAGCTGGCGTTCGACGCCGACGAGACGCGGACCCTCGCCGCCCGGACCGGATACCGACTGAACCGGGAACAGGCGGAGGCGCTCGCCGAACGCACCGAAGGCTGGGCGGCCGCGATCTATCTCGCGGCCCTCGCTCGTGAGCGGCATGCGGCCAGCGTCACCGAGGCGGGCGACGTCTCCGGCCGTGAGGGCTACATCGCGGAGTACCTGCGATCCGAGCTGCGACCGATCCTCGAGGACGACATCACGTTCCTGACACGGACATCGATCCTCGACGTGGTGGAGCCGAAGCTGGCTGAGGCCGTCTCCGGGTTGCCGGACGCACAGGAACGCCTCGTGCGGCTCGCCCACGCGAATCTGCTCATCGGCGAGGTCGCCGGGCCCGAGACCACGTGGCGCTACCACCACCTGCTCCAGGATCACCTGCGCGCCGAGCTCGAACGTCGTGAGCCAGGTGCCGAGCCGGAGCTCCACAACCGCGCTTCGGCCTGGTACGCCACGGCCGGGCGCGCGGAGCTCGCCATCGAACATGTCATCGCGAGCGGAGATGTCGACGCCGCTGCGCGCCTCGTCGAGGAGGCAACGCTCCGCACCTATGAGCAAGGTCATGGCGACCGGCTCGAGCGATGGCTGGCGAGCTTCGATGGACGACGGTCTTCGAACGGCGGCCGGGCCTGGCCGTGGGGGCGGCGATGGTCCACGCCCTGAGCGGTCGCCCCGAGGCGGCCGACCACATGGCGGACATCGTGGAGCGCTCGACGTTCAGCGGCGTCCCCGCCAACGGGGCAGCGTCCTTCGAGTCGGCTCGGGCGATGCTGCGGGCCGCCATGGTCCGTCGCGGACCCGATGACGCCGTCGAGAACGCGGCATCCGCGGTCGCCGCCGAGGGGCCGGGGAGCCCGTGGCGGACCCTCGCCTGCGAGTTGCTCGCACTGGGCCACATCATGCGCGGCGAAGCGTCGACGGCGGATGAGGTGCTCGCCGCCGCGGTGGATGCGGCGCCCGGCGGTGGCAGCTATGCGTTCTATGCGCTCGCGCTCCGGGCGAGCCTCGCGATGGCATCGCGAGATTGGGAGGCGGCGGCACGGTATGCACGCGAGAGCCATGAGCGGTTCGGACGGATGCATTTCGACGGAGCCGCCTCGTCCGTGCTCGTGCATGCGGTCGCGGCACGCGTCGCCCTCCATCACGGCGACCTGGCTCGTGGCCGCGAGGAGCTCGTGCATGCCCAGCTCGTCCGGCCGCTGGCCTCCTACGCGTTGCCCGCGACGGCTGTCGTCGGGCTCCTGGAGGTGGCGCGCGCGTATCTGTCGATCGCGGATCCGGCGGGTGCCGGCAGTGCGGTCGCCGAAGCGGAGCGGATCGTCCTCCGAAGGCCCGGTCTCGGCGTCCTCGTGGAGCAGCTCGACCGAGCTGCGCAGGCGATCCGCGGAGTCCGCCCATGCGTTGGCCGGCCCATCGACGCTCACCCCGGCGGAGCTGCGAGTGCTTCCGCTGCTCTCGACCCATCTGATGTTCGAGGAGATCGCGGAGCGCCTGTCACGTGTCGCGGCACACGGTGAAGACCCAGGTCGTGTCGATCTACGGCAAGCTCGACGTGTCGAGTCGGGGGGAGGCGGTCGACCGGGCGATCGAGATCGGCCTGCTCGAACCGTTCCCCGGGCTCCGGCTCACCGCGAGGGTATCGGGGCACTGAGCCCCGCCGCCTGCGCATCGCCCGTGCGGTGCGATGCGCGAGCCGGCCCGGATGCGGTTCCATCGTGCAGGCGTCGCTGGACGATCCCGTGCCGGCCACAACGCGGTGACACCCGCGCCGTCGCACGGGGTCCGTGGCATGTCGCTGGTCAGAGGGCGTTCATGAGCTGGGGTCTCCGCTTCCGGATCCGACAGTACGTCAAGAGCAGCCTGTGGCTGATGCCGCTGCTGGCCGGCATCGGCGGGCTCATCCTCGCCGAGGTCACCTACTGGTTGGACGCGCGCGGTGACCTGGCGGTGCTGCAGTACTCACCCGAGACCGCCACGGCCGTCGTGTCGGCCACGATCGCCGCCGCCGTCTCCCTGACCGGCTTCGTGGTCACCGTGACCGTCCTCGGCGTGCAGCAGGCGACGGGCATCTTCTCCCCTCGCTACATGCGCGTGTGGTACCGCGATGGGCGGCTCAAGCTCGTGCTGGCCGAGCTGGTCGGCACGCTCATGTTCTCCATCGCCGTCATCCGCCGGATCCAGCCGGACTCCGTGCCGGACATCAGCGTGAGCCTGACGGGCGGCGGCCTCGCGGTCGGCCTGCTGCTGTTCCTGCTCTACTTCGACCGCTTCCTGCATCGCATGCGGCCCGTGGCGGTCGCGGAGCTGTTGGCCCGCGAGGGACGCCGAGCCTTCGAGGATTGGATGGCCGAGGCCGATCGTCCCGATCTCACCCTCGTCCCCGGCGGGACATGGGTGCCGTCTACCGTGCCGACGTTCGTCCTGCGGGCCACCCGGTCCGGCACCATCCAGGCCGTCGACATCGCCGGACTCAGCGCGGTGACCCGACAGCACGCGTGCCTGGTCGTGTTCCGACGCTCGGTCGGCGACTTCGTGCCGGTGGGTGCGGCGATCCTGGAGGTCCACGGGGCGGCCCTGCCGACGGCGGCGGGCGAGCACCTCTCGACGATGCTGGCCCTGGGAGCCGAGCGGACGATCGAGCAGGACCCCGCCTTCGCCATCCGCGTGATGGTCGACATCGCGATCCGCGCACTCTCCCCGGCCGTGAACGACCCGACGACCGCCGTGCAGGTGCTCGACCACCTCGGGGAGACGCTGCGACTCGTCGGGGCGACCACGCCGCCGTCAGGGGGTGTCTCACCGGGCGTCTTGACGAGCGGGGTGGTCATGCCGGTGCGGACCTGGCCGGACTTCCTGTCGCTCGGCATCACCGAGATCCGGGAGTACGGCGCCACGAGCATCCAGGTGATGCGCCGGCTGCGCGCCCTGCTCGAGGAGCTGGGCGAGCTGGTGCTCCCGGAACACCGATCGGCCGTCGATGACGAGCTGCGGCACCTCGACGCCACGGTCGTCGCGTCCTACCCGAACACCATCGACCAGGCCGCCGCGAGGTCCCCCGACCACCAGGGGATCGGCGGGCCGGCCGTGACGCACACGAGAGGGGGCTCCCATGGGCGGACCTGAAGGACCACCGGCGCGCACACCCACCGACGGTCGCGACGCACCGCCCGTCATGCCGGTCCTCGCGGAGGCGGGACGCCAGCTGCGCGCACCCTGGGCGGCGAGCATCGCCGGCCTCCTGTTCTCCGTCCTGTTCACGGCGGCGCTCGTGCTCGTGCGCAGCCAGGTGGAGCAGGGAACCGCGGCGGGACAGAACACCGCCATGGTCATCGGCGGCCTCTATCTCGCGCCCTTCGCCGGCATCATGTTCCTCTGGTTCGTGGCGGTCATCCGGGACCAGATCGGGGAGCGCGAGGACCGCTTCTTCGCGACCGTCTTCTTCGGCAGCGGGCTGCTCTTCGTCGGCCTGCTGTTCACCACGGCGGCCGTCGTGAGCACGCCGACCACCCTGGTCCAGTTCCTGGGCGCGGAGCCCCTCTCGGCGGAGAGCATGTCGCTCCTGCGCGGCCTCGGCTACACGCTCCTGTTCGCCCTCGCCACCCGCGCGGCCGCGGTGTTCATGCTGGCCACGGCGACGATCGGCATCAAGAGCGGCGTGTTCCCGCGCTGGTTCGCCCTCATCGGCGCCCTCCTCGGCCTCGTCCTGCTCGTGGCGGTCTCGTTCTACGACTGGCTCATCCTGGTCCTGCCGGGCTGGGTCGCACTCGTGAGCCTGTTCATCCTCCGCCGGGAGCGCGCCCGCCGCTGACGTGCCGCCGCTGCAGCACCGTCGCGACCCGGTCGTCGACACGGCTCCCGAGCGCCGTCCTCGGAGACCGACGAACGCGATCAGCGCGGCACAGAGGGCGATCGACCGCCAGGACCAGCATCGCGTCGGTGAACCCGGCCGTGAAGACTCGTCCCAGCCGGGAATCTGCTGCGCCACATCCAGGAACGACGGCTCGAGGTACGGGTGCGCCGGCCCGGCGCAGCGGTGGTCGGCTCGAGCGGCGGCAGCGGAGCCTCAGGCACGGGCGGACGTCGCTCAGTCCCGACGCCAGTGGCGTCCCAGGGTCCAGATGCCGCCGTGGACGAGGACGAGGTAGGCCAGCAGGGCCGTCAGCATGCCCACGATGACCAGCAGCGCCGTGAGGAGGGAGTCCACCAGGTCCCCGATCTGGCCCTCGACGGATGCGACCTGGGCGCCGACCTCGCGAACCAGGTCCGCGCCGTCCTGGAGCAGGGCCTGGGCGTCCGCGTTGACCGCCCTGCCGGCCTGCTCATCGAGCGCCGCAGCCGCGGCGTCGTACTTCCCCTGCGCCTCTGCCGTCATGGCGTCAAGGTCCGCCATCAGGCCGTTCACGGCCCCCGAGGTGGAGCTGTACACCACCCACGTGAGCCCGATCGCCAGCACCAGGCCGATGCTGCCGACGATGGCGGTCACCTGGGCGACGATGCCCCACCGGGGGTGACGCCGACCGGCACCGCCCACGGTCTGGACGGTCACGTCCGCATCCACGTCAGCTCCCGGAGGCCTCGGGCGCCGGACAGCCCGGAGCCACCTCCGCCTTGAGGGCATCGAACGCCGCCGCGACTTCGTCGACGGCGTTCTCGATCGTGGCGGCCTTGTCACCCAGGGACCCTTCCCCGGTGATGCCCTGGAGCGCGGTCTGGAGGCCGGCCAGCGCCGACCCGAGCGCCTGCGCCTCCGGGCCGAACGCGGCCTTCGCCGATTCGACGAACGCCAGGCCGGTCGTGACGGCCGCCTGGATGGCGCCGATCACGTCGCGCACACCGGCGGACTCGAGATCCAGCCCGGTCAGCACGTCGAGCGATGCCTGGAAGGCGGCGAGGTCGGTGCACACCTGCGCGCCGGTGGTCACGGGGCTGCTGCTCGCCAGGAGGCTCGCGGGCGGAGAGCGCGGTCGACGCTCGGCGTCGGCCCGGGGGAGGCGGCCGGCGTCGGAGCGGGCGTCGCCGACGCCGTGGGCGTCGGCGTCGGCGTCGAGCCCCCGCCGGAGCAGGCGACGACCGCGAGGACGAGGACGACGGCGAGGGACAGGAGCGCGACCGCTGCGGTGCGCCGCGAGCCAGGCGGTGAGACCCATGGGAATCGACTCCTTCGTGGTTCACGTCGACCGCTGCGATCCAGCCGAACGCCGGCGACCCGCCGGCGTTCGGTAGCTCGTCCACCCAGCCCTGCCGGCGGACACCATCAGGCCAGCAGCTTCGCCTTCGCCGCGGCGTACTCCTCGTCGGAGAGCCCCCCGGACTGGTGCAGCTGGGCGAGCTGTGCGAGCTGGTCGCCGAGACCTGGCGCCTCGTGGCTGGGGCCGGCGCATAGGTCGGGGGCGGGACATACGCCTGCTGCTGCATCTCGGCGATCTGGGCATCCTGGGCGGCCTCGTGGGCCTGGCCCTGGGCACGTCGCTTGCCCGCGTAATAGGCGGTGCCACCCACGACGGCGGCACCGACGATGGCACGGCGACGCATGGCTCTACGCGCGAACATCGATGGCTCCCTCTGTGCTGTGCTTCTGCCGGTCGGCGACCAGGCGTGCGGTTCAGGCGACCGATGCGACGCCCGCAAGCTCCGCCTCGAGCTCCTTGCTCAGCGCCTCGACCGTCTCGGGGTCGATCATGGCCCGGCTGAGGAGCACGCCACCGGCATCCGCCATGGCGCCCTTGATCCGCTCCATCCAGCGATGCTCGAAGAGCAGGACCAGGGCCGCCGTGTCGGTCGGCATGCCCTCCGCGAACAGCGCCACGGTCTTCCGGGGTGAACAGCGCGATGGCGTCCCTGATGAGCGGCTCGAACGCCGCGAAGTGCGGGTCGTCCTTGTTGTCGACCTCGACGATCGCGACGTTCCCTGCCGCGTCCTTGCGCACGACGACCGCGTCGACGAGCCGCACGATCCCGGCATCGATGACGCGTCCGATCTCGTCCGCGATGGCACCCTTGAAGTCGGGGTGGTCGAAGCCGACCACGATGTACTCGAGCGCCCCGAGCCTCATGTCTCCTCCTTCGATCGACGGTGCGTCGATCGACGATCGTCCGGCGGTGCCGGACTTCCAGGGCCGGTCGTCCGTCCTGGTGCTGGACCGATCCCGGCGGTCGACGGCCGAATTGTCGGCGCGGCGGTCGGCCCGCCGCATCGCCTTCGCAGGGCGATGTGGTCGAGCCCCGGGTAGGGTCATCGTCCGTCTCGGTGCCGTTGGACCGACGCCCCGATGTATCGGACTCGCTCGAGAGGCGACGGCGGCATGAGACGGCGAGTAGGAGCGTCGATGGACACTGCGTGTGGCCTGGCAACGGGCTGACCGCGACCCGGCCTGAGATGATGTCCGGTGCGGTGGCCCGGCGGGATCAGGAGGACCCCGAGGTCACCTACTGCAACTCGCTCACGGAACTGGCGGCTTCGATCGAGTCGCTGGCCTCGATGAGCGCCAGCTCCACCGTCGACGAGTTCAAGGCGGGCGTGGAGCAGGTGAAGGAGGCCTCGGCCGCCACGAAGGAGAGCATCCAGGTGTCTCGTCGAGGCGCAGCTGGCCGACCTCCAGACCGCGGTCGACGACCTCATGGGCTGACACCGACTCCCTCTCGGGTGACGAGACCGTCGAGCAGGCCATGCAGGGCGCGTCCGCGCAGATGGAGGCTGTTGCGAGCGCACGCGACGCGGTCGGGACCCTGCCCAACTGTGCGCTGGTCCTCGGCGAGCAGGCTGTCGCATCACCCGCACCCTAGGCGCGCCGGTCGCGACCTGACCGGTCACTGGCAACGGGAGCGAGGCCCGTCCTGCAAGAGGGCGGGCCTCTTCGCGTCCACTCACATGAGGCGCGGGTTGACGCGATCCCCGTTGGCCACACGCGCAGGATCGCCGCTCCACATGGTTGGCCGGTTCTGACCGTCCACATCGTCCGCGCGGCGGTCGACCCCGCGCATCGCCCTCCGGGGGCGATGCCGTCGACCCGCACGTCCGCTGACCATGGCATCCGCAGCGCGACGTGAACCCACGCAAGGAGATGCGAGCAGGTGGCCGCCCTGGCGAACACGGACACCCCTGGAGCCCCCGGCGCTGACCCGCGCTCGGGGGCCGAACGGGTCCGCTCGGTCGCGCGACGCTACGTGCCCCTGCTCTCATGGCTGCCCGCGTACGACCGTGCCGGCCTCCGCCCCGACCTGATCGGAGGGCTCGTCTCGTGGGCCGTGATGGTGCCCATCTCGATCGCCTACGCGGCCCTGGCGGGGATGCCCCCCGAAGCGGGCCTCGTGACCGCGTTCGCGGCGCTCGCGGCGTATGCGGTGCTCGGCACGTCGCGGGACCTGAAGGTCACCACGAGCTCGTCGGTCGCGGTCATGGCCGCGGCGGTCGTGGCCCCGGTCGTCGCCGGGCGCGGCATCGAGGCCTACGTCGGGTTGATGGCCGCGCTGGCGCTGATGGTCGGTGCGGCCCTCCTCGTCGCGGGGCTTCTGCGGCTCGGGTTCCTGTCGCAGTTCCTGGCCAAGCCCGTGGTGACCGGGTTCGTCGTCGGGCTGGCCATCACGATCGTCATCGGCCAGCTGCCCAAGCTGTTCGGGGTCCCGGGTGGCGGCGACAACCCCTTCGAGGAGATTCGCGAACCTCGTGGCGCAGCTCCCTGACGCGAACGCCTGGACCCTCGCGGTCGGGGTGACGGCGCTGCTGATCATGGGTGTCCTGCGTCGCGTGGCACCGCGGGTCCCCGGTGCGCTCGTGGTGCTGGTCCTGGGCATCGTCGCCACACTGCTGCTCGGCCTGGAGAGCCATGGCGTCTCCACGGTGGGCGAGGTGCCCACCACGGTCCCGCTGCCGGAGCTCCCGTCGGTCAATGTCTCCGACCTGTCCCGGATCGCCTTCGGCGCGGCCGGCATCGTCTTCCTGGCGCTCGCCGAATCGATCGGCGCCGCGCGGAGCCTGGCGACGCGCGGTGGCTACACCATCGACCCGGACCAGGAGCTCGTGGCGCTGGGCGGCTCGAACCTGGCGGCGGGGCTCTTCGGTGGCTTCCCGGTCGATGCGAGCCTGTCGCAGTCAGCGACGGCCCATGAGGCCGGTGCACGGACGCAGCTGTCCTCCCTGGTGACCAGCGGCCTGATCCTGCTGACCGCGCTGTTCCTCGCGCCGCTGTTCCAGAACCTGCCCGATGCCGTCCTTGCCGCGATCGTGATGACGTCGGCCCTGAGCCTCATCGACGTCCAGGAGCTGCGCCGCTACTACGCCTGGCGGCCGCGTGACTTCTTCCTGGCGCTGACCGCGCTGGTCGGGGTGATCACGACCTCGCCGCTCACGGGCATCGCGATCGCCGCCGTCCTGTCGCTGCTGGCGATCCTCTACCAGGCGAGCCGACCCTACCTCGCCGTCCTTGGTCGCCTACCGGGGGAGCCACCGACGTTCGGGGACCTGGCGCGGCATCCGCATGCCGTGGCGCTCCCTGGGGTGCTCGTGCTCCGGCCGGACGTGGCGCTCCACTTCGTCAACGCGAGCGTCGCCAAGGACGAGGTGAGCAAGGCGATCGGGAGCGCGGACCCAGCGCCCAGGGTGGTGATCCTCGACCTCTCCGCCAGCACGGACCTGGACGTCGCCGCCACCGATGCGCTCTTCGAGCTGCTCACCGACCTGCGCGCGAAGGGGATCGAGCTGCGCCTGGCGCACGCGCGTGCCGGGGTGCGCGATCGGATGCGCCGCACCGGCTTCCTGGCCGAGCTTGGCGAGGACCACGTGTTCATGTCCACGCAGCAGGCGCTCGACGCCCCGCTCCCAACGATGGGTGATGGCCCTGCGGACGAGGTCGACCAAGCGCCGGACACGCGCGACGCGGGCGCCGAGTCGTCGCGGGCACCGGAGGGGATCGACGCCGGTCTGGACCATGGCGCGAACAGCTGATCGCCATCCTCGTCCGCCTGCACGGATCGGGCGCCGCCGCAGACCGGTGCGTTCGTCACACCGCGCCCGACCTGGTGCAGCGATCCACCATGAGAGCGCTCGTGAACGGGGGCCATCGATGACGATCAGGCGCTTCATCCCGATCCTGGCATGGCTGCCCCGCTACGACCGCTCCTGGCTGTCCCTGGACGTCGTCGCCGGCCTGACGCTGTGGGGGCTCGTCGTCCCCGAGGCGATGGCCTATGCGGGCATCGCGGGCCTGCCGCCGCAGGCGGGCCTCTACACGCTGGTGGCGTCGCTGCTCATCTACGCCGTGCTGGGCACGTCGCGCCACCTGATGGTCGGGGGCACCTCGGCGTCGGCGGCGCTGCTCGCCTCGTCGGTGGCCGCGGCCCTGGTCGCGACGGCCGCGACGAACGCCTCCGACCCCCAGACCTACGCCACGTACGCGGCCGCCTTCGTGCTGGTCACGGGCCTCGTGTTCCTGCTGGCGGGCGTCGTCCGGCTGGGCTTCATCACGCAGTTCCTGTCGAAGCCCGTGATGGACGGGTTCGTGATGGGCCTCGCGGTGTTCGTGGCCGTCGGCCAGCTCAACAAGCTGTTCGGCGTGGACAAGCCGGACGGCAACACCGTCGAGCAGCTCCTGGGCATCATCCGGGAGCTTCCCGAGCGCCGACTGGACCACGTTCCTGGTCGGGGCGGGTGCGCTCGCGGCGCTGTTCCTGCTGCCGCGGCTGGACAAGCGGATCCCGGCGGGGCTGGTGGTGCTGTTCGGGGCGATCGCGCTCAGCTCGGTCCTGGGGCTGGAGGGTCGCGGTGTCGAGGTGGTCGGCACGCTGCCGCAGGGGTTGCCGTCGCTCTCCCTGCCCGCCGTGCCGCTCATGGACTACCTCGCGATGGTCCTGCCGGCCATCGGGGTCCTGCTGGTGGTGTTCAGCGAGGCGCTCGGGGTCGCCCACGAGTTCGCCGAGAAGCACGGCTACGAGGTCGATTCCGACCAGGAGCTCAACGCGCACGCGGTGGCCAACATCGCGAGCGGGCTGTTCGGCGGCCTGATCGCCGGCGGCAGCATGTCGGCGTCGGCGGTCAAGGAGGGTGCCGGCGCACGGACGCAGGTCAGCAACCTGGTGACGTGGGTGGCGACGCTCATCACCCTCGTGTTCCTGACCCCTCTGTTCGGCCCCGCTGCCCGAGGCGGTGCTGGCGGCGCTGATCATCCACGCGGTCTGGCACATCATCACCTCGCGCAAGCTGCTCCGTCTGCGACACGAGGCCCCGGTCGAGGTCTGGTTCGGGGTCCTGGCGATGGCCGGCGTGCTGCTGGTCGATGTGCTGGAGGGCATGATCATCGGGCTGGTGGCCTCGCTGGCGTTCGTCATCTACCGGTCCAGCAAGCCCCACATCTCGTCGCTCGGCCGGCTCCCCGGCGCACCGGGCGCGTACGGGGACCTTGCCCGCCATCCGGAGGGTGCGCCGGTGCCCGGGGTGCTGATCGTCCGCCCCGACGCCCCGCTCTACTACGCCAACGCGCTCACGTTCCGCGATCGCGTCAACGCGATGCTCCGGGCCATGGACCCGCGACCACGGTCGGTGATCCTCGATTGCAGCGCCCAGGACCAGCTCGACCTGACCACGACGGAGGCCCTCCGCGGGCTGGTGAGACAGCTCGACGAACAAGGCGTGACGATGGTGTTCGCCGACGTCCACGAGCCCGTCGTGGTGAGTGCGCGCGCGGCGGGCCTGTTCGGGTCCGCCTTCGAGGATCGTGTCTTCCGGACGGTGGACGCCGCGGTCCGCGACGTGATGTCCGACGTCCACGGCACGGACGATCCACACGCGTCCGCGGGGCCTTCCTGACCGTATCTGGCCGTGACACCCCGACTGCCAGCCACGGCCGTGGCACCCGGTCCGATGCCAGGCTCAGGGTGGACGAACACCAGAACCAGAAGCTTGGTGCAGCGCGGCGTGGGTCTCGTCCCAGGCGGACTCGAGCTCGGACATCGGGCCGATCGTAACGGGGCGCAGGACGAGGCTTCCCCCGTGGGCGCCACAGGGCGCCCGTGTGGCGCGGCGTCCCGGCGGTGGCGCATGGATGCCACCGGACGGACGAAGGCCCCGGACTCGCGCCCGGGGCCCGTCGTGTGGCGCGAGCGGCGAGCTACCCGGCGACGGCCTCCGGCTCGGGCGCGGCCTTGGCGCGGCGGCCCTTGCGCGGCGTCGGCGCCTCGGGCTCGGCGACCGGCTCCGGGGCGGGCGCGGGCTCGACGACCTCGCGGCCTTCCGCGCGACCGAGGCCTTGCGGAGCGCCCGGGTGTACTCGGTCCAGTGCGGCTTGCACATCCGGCCGAGCCCGTCCTTCGGGCTGGCCTGGACGGGGAAGTCGTCGACCGGCGCCTCGTGCGCCTCGATGCCGAACGTGGTCGCTGCCGATGCAGCGACGCATGCCGCTGGCGGTCTGGTGGTGGCGTCCTTCTTGGTGGCCATCGTGGTGCTCCTGGTGGTCCCCTGCCTCGTCAGCGCCGGGCGGGGTCTCCGGCGGACCGGGCGATCGCCCGGTTTCGGCGTCAGGCGGTGTGGTCCTCGAGGCGTCGTCCGCACTTCGCGCAGGCGCCCCAGGCGTTCCCGCCCGCGAACCCGTCGCAGTCGGTGGCGTCCGCGCCGGCGGCGGCGAGGAGCGCCTCGGCGAGCGCGATCGCCTGGCGGCGGGTGAGGCGGCTCGGGGCCGAGAGCGTCGATCTCCGCGGGCCAGCCCTCCGCGCGTCGGTCGACCTTGACGGTGGCGGTGTCCCAGCCCGCTCCGTCCTCGCGGCGGACCTCCCAGCGCGGGACGTCGCGGTAGATGGGCGCGGCGCCGTCCCAGCCGTCGAGGGTCTGCTCGTCGGCGCGGACCGGCGGACCAGGCGACGGCATCGAGCTCGTGGGCCTCGACCCGCGCGGCCTCCATGCGGATCGCGTCCTGCTCGCGCTTGGCGGCCCGCTCCGCGTCGCGCCGGGCCTTCGCCTCGGCGACCCGGGTGGTGATCGCGTCGACCACCTCGGGGGTCAGGTCGACCAGCTCGCCGCCGGGCCAGCGGGTGCGCTTGATGATCCCGGCGTGCTTGGCGCAGCGGGCCTCGATGCGCTCCTTCCCGTCGTGGGTGGTGGTCCGGAAGGCCATGGTGGCGGGCAGCCCGCAGGCGTGGGCGCGGGTGCGTAGCGCCCGCTGGTGTCGGCCTCGCAGGTCAGGGTGGTGGGGGTCGTCGGGGTGGTCATGGCGGGTCTCCTTCCGTGGCTGGTCGGGTGGCGCGGGTCAGTGGGCGGTGCGGTAGTGGGCGGCGAGCTCGGCGCTCGTCCCGAACGTCGCGGGGCACCGGAGGCAGGCGACCTCGGCGTACTCGCCCTCGGAGAAGAGGCGGTCGCTCAGCTCCTGGAGCGCCTTCCGCGTCTCGGCGATGTCGCCCACGTGGCCCCAGTTGATGTCGGTGTCGGGGTCCTCGACCGGGGCGTCGTCGTGGTTGGCGATCGCCTCGGTGATGCGCGCCAGGAGCGCCAGCGCGGCGGCGTGGTGCTCCATGTAGGCGTCGAGCGCGGTCCGCTTCGTGGTCATCGGGGTGGCTCCGTTCGTGGTGGCGATGCGGGTGTGCATGCGTCCATCACTCACTCCGGTCGCGCCGTGATGCAAGGCGTGTGGGCGCGATGACACCGATCGGACACCCTGTGTTCGCTTCCGTTCGGAAGGCCCGGCCGTGAGCGCGACCGCGATCCCCTGGCGATCCCGGATCGTCGGCTCCGGCGAGGAGGCGCGGGAGGTTCCCGAGAGGCGCCGAACCACTCGCTGGCTTGATGGGTGAACAGCCCGGAGTCGCCACGTGTCAGAACAGTTCGGCCTTGGCCCGCCCGCTACCCTTGCCGTGATGCCGCCCACGATCGACAACCCGATCCTCAACTCGCCGTTCCGGGAGCCAGGTCGGCACTTCCGCTTCGACGACGACGGCATCACCACCGAGGTCGCGGAAGGGCGCCGGCTCTCGACGTACTTCGTGCCCATCCCCGCGCCCAAGAAGAAGGGCGGCGCCCAGCTCAGCCTGGGCATGCAGGGCGACTGGACCGCGGAGCGGATGAAGGCCAACGACTTCATCAACGACATCCGCCGCTACGTCGCCGCCTGGCGCCAGTCCAACTACCCGGGCATCACCGCGGTCACCCGCGAGCTGCTCGCGCTACTGGCGGAACGACGAGCGCGCGCGCCGCGTGTTCTTCTGCCAGGTCGAGGCGCTCGAGACCGCCATCTACCTCGCCGAGGTCGCCGGCCACAGCCAGCCCTGGATCGAGGCGCGCCTGCGCGAGGAGAACGAGGACAAGAACGCGGGCCTGTACCGCATCGCGTTCAAGATGGCGACCGGCTCGGGCAAGACCGTGGTCATGGCGATGCTCATCGCCTGGCAGGCGCTCAACAAGCTCGCCAACCCCCAGGACAAGCGCTTCAGCGACACGTTCCTCGTGGTCACGCCGGGCATCACGATCCGCGACCGGCTGCGGGTGCTGCTGCCCAACGACCCCGGCAACTACTACGTCGAGCGCGACCTCGTCACGCCCGACCAGCTGCTCCGGCTCCAGCAGGCGACGATCCTGATCACGAACTTCCACGCCTTCATCGCGCGGGAGACGATCGAGGCCTCCACGACCACCAAGAAGCTGCTCGCCGGCCGCGACGGCGACCCCGACCGCTTCAAGGAGACGCCCGACGCAGATCGTCCGGCGCGTCTGCCGCAGCCTCGGCACCAAGAAGAACATCGTCGTCCTCAACGACGAGGCCCACCACTGCTACCAGTCGGCGCCCGCCGACCGAGAAGGAGAAGCTCACCGCCGACGAGCGGGCGGAGGCGAACCGGGCCAAGGAGGAGGCCCGCGTCTGGCTCAACGGCCTGCGCGCCGTCAAGGCCAAGCTCGGCATCCGGGCCATCTACGACCTCTCCGCCACGCCGTTCTTCCTCAAGGGCTCCGGCTACCCGGAGGGCACGCTCTTCCCGTGGGTGGTGAGCGACTTCGCGCTCATCGACGCGATCGAGTCGGGCGTCGTCAAGATCCCGCGGGTCCCGGTGGCGGACGACACGATGGCCACCGACGGCCCGGTGTACCGCGACCTCTGGCCGCGCATCCGCGACGACCTGCCGCGGAAGGGTCGCGCCAACGAGGACCTCGGCGGCGACCCGCAAGCTGCCCGCGGAGCTCGAGGGCGCGCTCCACCAGCTCTACGCCAACTACGAGAAGGCGCACATCGGCCTGGAAGGACGCCGGCGCAGGGCACGCCGCCGGTGTTCATCGTCGTCTGCCAGAACACGAGCATCAGCAAGCTCGTGCTTCGACTGGATCGCCGGCTACGAGCGGCCCTGCTCGACAGCGGCGACGACCGGTCATCGTGCCGGGCAACCTGCCGCTCTTCAGCAACGTGGCGCAGGGCGCCGACGCGTCGCAGAACCGCTGGCTCGACCGCCCGAACACGCTGCTCATCGACTCGGCGCAGCTCGAGTCGGGCGAGGCGATGGACCCGGCGTTCAAGAAGATCGCCGCGGTCGAGATCGAGGAGTTCAAGCGCCAGCTACCTCGCCCGCGAGCCGCACCGGTCCGAGGACGAGATCACCGACGAGGACCTCCTGCGCGAGGTGATGAACACGGTCGGCAAGAAGGACCGCCTGGGCGAGCAGGTCCGCTGCGTCGTGTCGGTCTCGATGCTCACCGAGGGCTGGGACGCGAACACCGTCACCCACATCCTCGGCGTCCGCGCGCTTCGGGACGCAGCTCCTGTGCGAGCAGGTCGTCGGCCGCGGCCTGCGGCGCGTGAGCTACGACGCGGACGAGGACGGCATGTTCGCGCCGGAGTACGCCGAGGTCTACGGCGTCCCGTTCAGCTTCATCCCGACCACGGCCGGCCGGGCCCGTGGTCCAGAAGGAGATCCACCGGGTCCGCGCGCTGCCCGAGCGAGCGACCTCGAGCTGACCTTCCCGCACGTCCAGGGCTACCGCTACGACCTGCCGACCGAGCGCCTGAGCGCCAGCGTTCACCGCGGACTCGATGAAGGTCCTCGTCGACCGAGGAGGTCCCGACCTGGACGGAGCTCGACCCGATCGTCGGCGAGCGATCGAGATCCACCGCCTCGACCTCGAGACAGCGCCGCCTCCAGGAGGTCGCCTTCCGGATCGCGAGCCGGACGCTCGACAGGTACTTCCGGACCGACGGGCGGCGACGAGCGCCCGTGGCTGTTCCCGCAGCTCCTCGCGCATCACGACCCGCTGGCTCGACGAGTGCGTCGACGCTCAAGGACGGCACGTTCCGGCAGATGCTCCTGCTCTCCGAGTGGGAGCACGACGCCGCCGAGCGGATCTACCGCGCCATCGTGACCGGCACCGCCGGCGAGAAGCGGCTCCTGCCGATCCTGCGCCCCTACGACCAGGTCGGCTCCACCCGGTACGTCGACTTCACGACGACCAAGCCCGTGGACCCGACCGGCAAGAGCCACCTCAACTGGCTGGTGATGGACTCCGACTGGGAGGCGCAAGGTCGGCCAGGTGCTCGACGAGCTGCCCGAGGTCCTGGCCTAGGTCGAAGAACCAGGGCCTGGGCCTGCGCATCCCCTACACGTTCGAGGGCGATGCCGCCAACTACCTGCCGGACCTCCTCGTCCGGGTGCGACGACGGCGGCGCCGAGCCCCTCAACCTGCTCATCGAGGTCACCGGCGAGCGCAAGAAGGACAAGGCGGCCAAGGTCGCGGCCGCGCGCACGACTGTGGGTGCCCGCCGTGAACAACGACGGCCGCTTCGGGCGCTGGGCCTTCCTGGAGGTCACCGACCCGTGGGACGCGGCCAACCTCATCCGGGCGGCGCTTCGGTCCCCCGAGGCTCAGCCAGCATGATCACGTCGGGACAGGTCCCCTACGAACCAGTGGCGTCCTGCGCGTTTGGAGCGGGCTCGCCCGTGCGCCCCACTGGGTCCGGCTCGTCGTCCGGCGCCCATTCGTCGACGTATCGCTGCCAGTGTCGACGCAGCCACGGATCGAGCTGGTCCAGCAGACCCTCCATCTCCAGGCGGGTCACGGTCTCGGACTGGATGCCGTCGCTGGTCGCCACCGCCACAGTGAACCGGCCGGTGGGCTCGGCGGTCGTGACCGACCATGTCCAGCCATGTCCGTCGGTCGTCCGGTCCGAAAGGTGGAGCACGGAGTCCCGGATGCGCTGGTATCGCTCGACCACCTTCCGGAACCGGCTCCGATCGAGCGGGAAGTCGGCCCGTGCCTCCGCGTCACCCGGGAGAGAACCGTCCATTCCATGGAGCAGGCGATCCACGTCCCACAGGCACATGTACATCGCAACGAGGGACAGCATCCTCTCGCCGTGCGTCGGCCCACCGAGCAAGCGCCTCGTCGTGGCGCTCCACACCATGGCCCGCGATGCCCAGCCTCCCTGGAAGCCGCGCGCCCTCGGGTCTGGCTCGATCGGGATCCTCGACATGGGCCTGATTCTTAGGGATCCGACCAAGAAGCGTGTCACGGGTGAAGGCCGCCGCCGGTCCCTGCAAGTCGGAGTGAAGCGATGCCCCGTAACGTAGAGCCCCGACCCGCCACGTCCATCCCCGTCGAGGCCACCCGCCACACGGGAGACCATCGCGTGAACATCCCCACCGCGGAGCTGGAGTCGTTCGCGGCCGCGGACGAGGCCGCCCCGAAGGTCAGGCTCTACCCGCGCGACCCCAGCCTGGACCCCCAGCTCGTGTGGGGCGCCACGGACCTGTCCGTCCCGGTCGTGCCCGTCTACATCCAGGAGCAGATCAGCCCCAAGGCGCTCATCGAGGACCTGCGCGCCACGTCCGCGTCCAGGCGCGAGACGCAGATGGACCTGTTCTCCGACTTCAACGGGCTGCCCTTCGAGGAGCGGGTCGAGTTCTACCAGCACCCGATGCACTGGTCGAACCGGATGATCCTGGGCGACAGCCTGGCGGTCATGACCAGCCTGGCGGAGAAGGAGGGACTCAAGGGACAGGTCCAGATGATCTACGTGGACCCGCCCTACGGGATCAAGTTCGGCAGCAACTGGCAGGTCAGCACCCGCAAGCGCGACGTCAAGGACGGCAAGATCGAGGACGCCACCCGCCAGCCCGAGCAGGTGCGGGCGTTCCGCGACACGTGGGAGCTGGGCATCCACTCCTACCTCGCGTACCTGCGCGACCGCTTCACCGTCGCCCGCGATCTCCTCACTGAGTCCGGCAGCATCTTCGTCCAGATCGGCGACGAGAACGTGCATCTGGTGCGGAGCGTGCTAGATGAGGTGTTCGGCGCCGAGAACTTCTGCGGCCAGATCGCGTTTGCGAAGACCACATCTTCCACGAACGTCTTCATCCCGGCCACGCTGGACTACCTGCTCTGGTATGCGAAGTCGAGTGCGGTCGCCAAGTACCGATCGCTCTTCCGAGCCAAGGAGGCGGGCGCAGAAGGAGGCTCGCTCTATACGCGCGTGGAGCTGTCTGATGGAAGCCGCCGAACGCTGACGGCTGAGGAGCGTGCCGAACCAGCGCGCGTTCCCCACGGCGCACGCATATACGGGCTCGACAACTTGACGAGCCAGAGCGTGGGCCGAGACAAGGGGGAAGGTGCGGCATCGTGGTTCCCCGTCACCCTCCAAGGACGGGCGTTCACCCCCGGCATGAAGGCCAGGTGGAAGACCAACGAGCCTGGCATGACGAGGCTGCTCGCGGCTGGACGGGTGGACGTGGGCGGCGAGCTACTTGGCTATGTGCGCTATCTCCAGGACTTCCCGGCGTTCCCGCTCACCAACGTCTGGACCGACACCGTCGGGCAGAACCAGTTCGGCGGTGACAAGCGATACGTCGTCCAGACGGGCCTCAATGTGGTTCATCGATGCATGTTGATGACCACCGACCCCGGCGACCTCGTGCTCGATCCCACTTGTGGCTCTGGTACGACCGCCTATGTGGCCGAGCAGTGGGGCCGCCGCTGGATCACGGTCGACACCAGCCGGGTCGCGCTGGCGCTGGCGCGCACGCGCTTGATGAGCGCGCGCTTCCCCTACTACCTGATCGCAGACACGCCCGAGGGCCAGCGCGAGGAAGCGAGGCTGTCGGGCCAGCCGCCGCTGATGCAAACCCAGGGGGATATCCGCAAGGGCTTCGTCTACGAGCGCGTGCCCCACGTGACCCTCAAGTCGATCGCCCAGAACCCGGACATCCGGGAGGGCATGAGCCGCGCGGAGATCGACGCCGCCATCGCCCGCCACGCGGAGACCGAGCTGCTCTACGACCGGCCGCGCCAGGACCCCAAGGTCGTCCGTGTCGCAGGCCCGTTCACGGTCGAGAGCCTGTCGCCCCACCGCGTCGTCGCCGACGGCCCCGAGGACCTCGTGGCCCCCAACGACGTGCCGGTGGAGGACTCGGGTCGCTTCGTCACGATGATCCTGGAGAACCTGCGCCGGGCGGGCGTCCAGAACACCGTCAAGGGCGAGCGCCTTGAGTTCACCACGCTCGACCCCTTCCCGGGCCGCTGGATCCAGGCCCGCGGCGAGTACCTGGAGAACGACCAACCGAAGCGGGTGGCGGTCGCAATCGGGCCCGAGTACGGCACCGTGGGCTCCGAGCTGGTGCGTGAGGCCGCCAAGGAAGCGGTCCGGTTCTTCGACCTGCTGCTCGTGTGCGGCTTCGCCTTCGACGCGATGGCGGACGAGGAGGGCTCGAAGATGACGACCGTGGGCAACCTGACCATCCTCCAGGCGCGCATGAACCCCGACCTGCTGATGGGCGACGCGCTCAAGAAGACCGGGGCCGGCAACCTGTTCACGGTCTTCGGCCAGCCCGACATCGACGTCCGCCCCTCCGCCGACGGCCAGCTCCAGGTGGAGATCCGGGGCGTGGACATCTTCGACCCCAACACCGGCCAGGTCCGCTCGTCGGGCCCGGACGACATCGCCACCTGGTTCATCGACACCGACTACAACGGCGAGGCGTTCTTCGTCCGCCATGCCTACTTCCTGGGCGGCGACCAGCCCTACGACAGGCTCGCCCGTGCGCTCAAGGCCGAGGTGGACCCGGACGCCTGGCAGTCGCTCTACTCCGCGGTGTCGCGGCCCTTCCCCAAGCCCCGCAGCGGCCGCATCGCCATCAAGGTCATCAACCACTACGGCGACGAGGTGCTGAAGGTCTGCGACCTCTGACCTTCTTGCCGGCTGTTGACCCGCTGACTCCCCACCATCCGGCTCGCCGACGTGTGACGGGCGCTCCGTGGCCGCCCGACCCGCGGCAGGATCTGTGTCAGGGATCCGAGGCCGGCGCTGACTGCGTCCTCCCGAGCTCATCCAGGATCGCCCGCCCCTTCGCCGTGAGGCTGCCACCGGCGCGGCCGCGTCCCGGACCCTCGCTGAGCAGGCCCTCGCGCCGCGCGGCGTACACATCGTCCCGGATCTGCGTGGCGCTGCGTCCCAGAGCCTGGGCGATCTCGGCGTTCCGTCGGCGGCTCCCCGCAGCGCCGCCCTCGGCGTACTTTGCCGCCACGAGCGCGAGGCGCTGCTGCCGGGTCAGCGTGCGCCCCTTCGACGGGGGGACCAGCCCGCGCACCTCCTGGTGTGCCCGCAGGGCGGCGTCCGAGAAGAGCTGCCAGCCAGGGTGCGGGTGGAGGACTCCGAGCTGGAACACCTCGCTGGGGTCCATGAGCGCGTCGGTGAGCGCCGCCGTGGGCTGAAGCCCGCGCAGCTCGCGGCTGGTGAGCCCTCCGCGGGGCACCTTGTCGAGGTGCCCCGACGCGCCGTTCAGGAGATCGAGCCAGGTGCCGGGCCGGGTCTCGCGCCAGCGCGCGGACCGCGGCCGCCAGTCGATCGGCTCGACGCGCGGCACGACGTGGACCTCCGCGAGCACGGGCCCGGCCGCTCGCCAGACGAAGCGGTACAGGGCGAGCCAGTCGTCGCCGATCAGCTGCGCCGCCCAGTAGCCCTCGTCGTCGCTGCGGTCGGTGTCGACGAGGCGCTCGGCGGGTGCGTCGGTGTCCATGGGCGTGGAGTGTACCGTCCGCGTGCCGGTTTTGCGATAGCGTGGCGACTATCGAAGCCGAGATGACGGCACGTGCTTGTCAATACCGCGGCACACTATCGACAATGGCGACATGGACGACCCGCTCGACGCGATCCTCGCCCGACAGGCCCGGCTGCGGGAGCTGCCGGCCCCGCCCATCCGCCGCGCGCTCCGGGAGCACCACCGTCTCTCGCAGGGCGACATCGCAGACCTGCTCGGGGTGGACCGGGCCTCGGTCAGCCGGTACGAGTCGGGCGAGCGCTCACCACGACCGCGCGTCGCCGAGCGCTACCTCGAGGTCCTCGACCGGCTGGCGTCGCGGCGATGAGCGAGCTGCTGCCCCAGCACCTGGCGCTCTTGCGAGGCTCCGCCATCAGCGATGAGGTGGCCGCCGCCAGGGGATACCGGAGCGTCGAACATAAGGCCCGCCTCACCGAGCTCGGCTTCTCGGCCGCCCAGGCACGCGTGCCGGCGCTGCTCATCCCCATCATCGGCGTCCACGGCGAGGTCGTCCTGTACCAGCTGCGCCCCGACGCGCCACGCATCCGCGATGGCAAGGCGGTCAAGTACGAGACCCCGGCCGGTGCGCGGATGGCGCTCGACGTGCCGCCCGCCTGCCGCGCGGGCCTGGCCGACCCGCTCGTGCCGCTGTTCGTGACCGAGGGGGTTCGCAAGGCCGATGCCGCGGCGTCGGTCGGCCTGTGCTGCGTCGCGCTCCTCGGGGTCTGGAACTTCCGGGGCACCAACGAGGCCGGTGGGTCGACGGCGCTCGCCGACTGGGAGTCGATCGCGCTACGGGACCGGGTCGTCGACATCGTCTTCGATTCGGACGTGATGACCAAGCCCGCCGTCCACGGGGCGCTCGCCCGCCTGAAGGCGTTCCTCGAGGGCCGCGGCGCACGGGTCCTGCTGGTGTACCTGCCGTCGGCGGAGGGCGGCGCCAAGGTCGGGCTCGACGACTTCCTCGCGGCCGGCCTCACCCGCGACGAACTGCTCGCGCTGGCTACGCCGGAGCTGCGCGCCACCCCGGGTGCTGACAAGTCGGACGGTCCGCCGTACCGCGAGACACCGGGCGGACTGGTCTGGGAGCGGCCGACGGCGAACGGTCCCGTGGCGGTGCCGCTCACCAACTACCGCGCCCGCATCGTCGCCCAGCTCGTCGAGGACGACGGCGCCGAGCAGCGCCGGCTGTTCGAGATCGAGGGCAGCCTCGGCCCGCGGACGCCCCGCTTCGCGCTCCCCTCCGGTGCCTTCGGGGCGATGAACTGGCCGACCGAGCACCTCGGCGCGACCGCCGTGACCTACCCGGGGATGGGCATCCGCGACCACGCCCGGGTGGCCATCCAGATGCTCTCGGGCGAGGTGCCCGAGCGGACGGTCTACGCCCACACCGGATGGCGCGAGGTGGGCGGCACCTGGGTCTACCTCCACGGCGGCGGGGCGATCGGGGCCGACGGTCCGGTCGAGGGCGTCGAGACGCGCCTGGAGAGCGCGCTCGCCCGCTACGTCCTTCCTGAGCCACCCGATGGCGACGCACTGCGCGATGCCATCCGGGCGAGCCTGCGGCTCCTGGACGTCGCCCCCGACCGGGTGAGCGTGCCGCTGCTGGCGGCGACCTACCGCGCGGTCCTCGGCGCCACCGACCACAGCCTCCACCTGGCGGGCCCGACCGGGGTGCTCAAGACGGAGCTCGCGGCACTCGTCCAGCAGCACTTCGGGGCAGCGATGGACAGCCGCGGCCTGCCGGGCTCGTGGAGCTCGACCGGCAACCTGCTCGAGGCCATCGCGTTCGCCGCCAAGGACGCCGTGCTCGTGGTCGATGACTTCGCGCCGACGGGGTCGATCGGGGATGTGCAGCGTCTCCACCGCGATGCCGACCGGCTGCTGCGCGCCCAGGGCAACAGCTCCGGCCGCGGGCGGATGCGCGCCGACACGAGCCTGCGCCCGGCGAAGCCGCCGCGAGGCCTCGTGCTCTCGACCGGCGAGGACGTGCCCCACGGCCAGAGCCTGCGCGCGCGGGTCCTGGTGCTCGAGGTGGGGCCCGGCGACGTGGACGCGGACCGGCTGACCGCCTGCCAGGCCGATGCGGCGAGCGGGCTTTACGCCGCCGCGATGGCGGGCTTCGTGCGCTCGATCGCCGATGCCTACCCGACGATCCGGGCGGGCCTGCGGGCCGAGGTCGTGCGCCTGCGGGGCGAGGCGCTCGAAGGGCGCGCACATCGGCGGACGCCCGAGATCGTCGCCAACCTGGCGCTCGGCATCGACCACCTGCTCACCTTCGCCACCGCGGTCGGTGCGGTCGAACGGGAGGAGGCGGCCGGGCTGCGTGAGCGCTGCTGGCGGGCCCTCCTTGACGCCGCCTCCGATCAGCGGTCGCACCAGGCCGCGAGCGAGCCCTCCGCACGATTCATCGAGCTGCTGTCCGCCGCGGTCACTGCGGGTCGGGCGCACCTCGCGAACGAGGAGGGTGACCGACCGGCGAACCCCGGCGCGTGGGGCTGGCGCAGGATCCCCGAGGGTGCCTTCGCCAACGAGAGCTGGCGACCGATGGGGGAGCGCGTCGGATGGGTGACCGACGAGGGCGGCGACGACCTGTTCCTCGATCCCGACGCCTCGTTCGCCGCGGCGCAGCGGGTGGGCCGCGACACGGGGATCCGCTCGCGATCGCGCCCAGGACGCTCCATCGCCGTCTCCAGCAGGCGGGACACCTGCGCTCGGTGGACGAGTCCCGCGGCCGCCTGACGATCCGGCGGACGCTCGGCGACGCAAGGCGGAACGTCCTCCACCTCGGCGCTTCGGTAATCGATGGCACGGGCCGCGGCGTGGGTGACGACGGTGCGGGCCGCGATGGGCCGTTCGCGTGGGACGTTCACGATGACGCGACGACCGGAACGGCCCACGAAGAGACCTCCCGGATGACCGGTTCCGAGCGTGGCGAGGCCAGGGATGGGACGTTTGGGCCGGTTGGGCCGCTCCCTCAGCAGGAGAGTCCAACCCCGAGCGTCGTCGATGTCGATGACGCCTGGATGGCATCGCTCGGCACCCGCGCCGTCCAGCAGCCGGTGGACTGGACCGGGGTGCTGGACCGGTCCGCACGCGATCCCGACGCCACGGACTGGGGGATCATCGAGTGACCCCGCTCGAGGTGCTCGCGTCGCTCCACCGGCGCGGCATCGTCCTGGCGCCGTCCGGTGACGGCCGCCTCCGCTACCGCCCGAGCGATGCGCTGTCGCCAGCGGAGCGCGCCGAGCTCGGGCGTCACCGCGAGGCACTGCTCGGGCTCCTGGAGGATCCGGTCGGCTGGCGGGTCGCGGTGATGGCGGAGCAGATGCCGGCGCGAGGCCCGATCCCGCTGTTGATCGCTCGACCCGGCGTCCGCTTCCCGCTCGCGGGCTGCTGCTCCTGCGGCGACCCGCTGGGACCCGGGCAGCGCTACCGCTGCGCGCCCTGCGTGGAGGCGGTGGTCAGGGTCCTGGGGCGGGCGGGGTGAACCGCGGTACCGGGCGATCGGCGGTGGCGTTGGAGCGCCGGGCCACGGCCGCCGGGATCACGCCGCGGCTGGCGGAGATCCTCGCCATGATGGTCGAGGCGGCGCTCGAGGCCGAGGATGCGGCGTCCGCCCACCGAGGTAAGGTCACGGTCACCTCCCCCACGGGAGCGCCATCCCGGCCCGTCCCGATCGGGGACCTTCGAGGTCGCACGCGGAAGGAGACGCCATGAGCCTGGCCCGAGCCACCGACCTGCGTCCCGAGGATCTCGCGGGGCGCACGTGGGCGGGCTATGTCCGCGAATCGACGAAGGGGCAGGCCGACCGCTACGGGCCCGACATCCAGCGTACCGAGCAGACCCGTTTCGCCGAGCGCCACGGCCTGGTGACCACTGGCCTCGAGTACCTCGACCTCGTGTCGGGCAAGGACACCCTGCGCCGGTCGGACTTCACGCGCATGGTCGGCGACGCCGAGGCGGGAGCGTTCGACGTCCTGCTCGTCTACGACACGAGCCGCTTCGCGCGCAACATCGAGGATGCGTACGCCTACCGTCGCCGCATCGCGGCGGCGGGTGTCACGGTCGTGTTCTGCGCCGACAACCTCATCGCGGGCAACGTCGACACCTACGAGCTCGAGGGCCTCAAGACGGTCGCCGACGCCGCCTACATCCGCAGGCTCTCGCGCAACGTGGGCCGCGGCTACGAGCAGAAGTGGCGCCTCTTCGACGACCCGGGTGGGAACGCGCCGCTCGGGTTCGCCCGGACCGGCGACCGCCAGCTGCTGCAGCCCGTCGAAGGCCCGGACCTCGAGCGCGTCCGTCGGGCGTTCTCGCTCTATGCCCTGGGCACCTGGAGCGACGTCACGCTCGCGGACGAGCTGGACCTGACCGAGGCGGGCATCGCCGAGATCCTCGTCAACCCGCTCTACGCCGGTCGGGTCATCCGCCACAAGGGCAGGCCCGACCAGGAGGAGCGCCAGGCGCGGTTCCCGGCTCCCGTGGACCCGGTGCTCTTCGAGCGGGTGCAGGCGATCCGGGAGGAGCGACGCACCCGGCATCCCGGCCGGACGGTCCTCCGACGTCCGTATCCCCTCGTCCGGCTCATGCGCTGCATCCACTGCGACAGCACGTTCCAAGGCGACAGTGGCAACGGCTACCGGCGCATCCGCCACGCCCGCCGTCCCGTCTGCGCGCCCTCGGCGACCTATCGCGCCGAGCGCTACGAGGACCAGGTCGCGGCGCTGTTCGATGGCGCGACGCTGGAGGAGGCGGATGTCCGTCTGGTGCTGGGTCTCATGCGGTCGACCGAGGCGCGGCCCGTCGAGCCCGATCCGTCCGTACTGTCGGCGGCCCGGGAGCACCTGCAGCTCGCCCTCAACGACGGGACGATCACGCTCGAGATGTTCAGCCGTGAGTGGCGGCGGCTCGAGCGACCGGCCATCCGACTCGCTACCCGACCCGACGAGCTGCGCCTGGCCCGGGCACGGCACGCTCTCTCTGAGTTCGGGACCCTGTGGCGGAACCCTGCCGTGCCCGACCGACTCCGAGAGGAAGCCATCCGCGAGATCTTCGAGCGCTTCGACGTGGACGGCCCGGAGATCGTCACCGCCCATCCACAGCCGAACGAGAACGCGTGGCTGCTGGGCCTCGTGGCAGTCCGTCAGGAACGGTTGCGCACGCAACGAGTGATGGAACTGGTCGGGGCGAGAGGATTTGAACCTCCGACCTCAGCGTCCCGAACGCTGCGCGCTAGCCAAACTGCGCCACGCCCCGACCGAGGAACCGCGGCGCCATGCGCCAGCGGGAGTGCGCAAGTATACCGAACGCCCTGATCGCCGGCGAGCTACGTCCCGGCCAGCGCACCGCCCGTCATGCCGCGCACGATGTGCCGCTGCACCAGCAGCGCGAAGATCAGCATGGGCACCGTGGTCACCACGCCGACAGCGGCGATCTGGCCCCAGAACGTGCCGATGGGCGTCATCAGGCTGGGCACCGCCACCGGCAGCGTTGCCGTCGTGCGGTTGGTCAGGATGAGGCCGTAGAGCAGCTCGTTCCAGGAGTTGATGACGCAGAAGATGGCCGTCGCCGCCAGGCCGCCGCGGGTCACCGGCAGCAGGACAGCCAGGAAGTAGCGCAGCCGCGAGGCGCCGTCGATGGTGGCCGCCTCATCCAGCTCCACGGGTACACCCAGGAAGAAGCCTCGCATCATCCATGTCGTGAAGGGCAGCAGGAAGGTCAGGTGCGCGATCATCAGGCCCCAGTACGAGCCCAGCAGACCGATGTCGGCGAAGAGGATGAAGAGCGGCACGGCCAGCACGATGGCCGGCATCAGGCGGGCCGCCAGCATGGCGAAGAGGACGATGACGCCGCCGCGCCCCTGGGTCCGCGACAGGGCGTAGCCCGCCGGCACGCCGATGACCAGTGCCGCGAAGGTGGCCCCGGCAGCCACGATCATCGAGTTCGCCAGGTTGCGCAGGAAGCCGCGCTCCAGGAAGGCCTCGCGGTAGTTGTCCAGCGTCGGCACGAAGCCCGCGAACGGGTCGCCGGAGAAGATGTCCACGCGGTCCTTGAAGGACGTCAGGATGAGCCACACGTAGGGCAGCAGGAGCACGAGGAGCACGAGGAAGAGCAGCGCGGTGATGACGAGCCGGCGGCGGCGCGACATCAGCTCCGTCATGCCGTGCGCCCTCCGCTGCTCACGATGCGGAAGAAGAGGAAGGCCGCCAGCAGCGCGGCCAGGAAGACGACCACGCCCATGGCGGCGGCCATGCTCATGTCCCAGTTCACGAAGGCCGTGCGGTACGTGTAGAGGTCCAGCACCTCCGTGGCCGAGCCGGGCCCGCCTCCGGTCAGGACGAAGACCTTGTCGAACTCGCGCACGGCCTCGCTGGCCCGGAAGATGACGGCCACCACGACGACCGGCAACAGCATCGGCAGCATGACCAGGCGCAGTCGCCCGAAGAAGGAGGCGCCATCCACGGCCGCCGCCTCCAGCGGCGGGACCGGCAGGGCCTGCATGCCCGACCACAGGATGAGCGCCATGAACGGCGTCCACTGCCAGACGTCCACGAGTACCAGGGCCAGGAAGGCCGTGGCAGGGGTGCCCAGGACATCGACGTCGGCCAGCCCCAGGGCGGACAGCACGCTTGTGATCGGGCCGAAGAGCGGATTGAGAGCGAAGTTGAACATGAGCCCGATGACCACCGGGGTCAGGATCATGGGCACCATGAGGATCGACAGGAGCAGCCGCCGGCCACCCATGATCAGGCTCATGCCCGACGCCAGCAGCAGCCCGAAGAGGAGCTCCAGCAGGACCGCGGCAAGCGTGAAGATGACCGTGCGACCGACCGCACCCAGGAAGCTGGGGTCGGCCAGCAGGGACGCGTAGTTGTCGAGGCCGATCCACTGCCCCGTCTTGTTGGGCAGGATGTAGCTGAACGAGCGGAAGCTCAGGTTGACCGTGTAGGCCAGCGGGAAGAGTCCGATGGCCGCCAGCACGGCGATGGCCGGCGCCATGAAGGGCATGGTTGACGGGCGCAGCGAACCCCTGCGCCCAAGGCGCCAACGGTGAGTGCCGGAAGCCTGGACTTCCGGCACTCGTGCGCTGGTCATCTGGGTGGCCGCTCGGTCACCCGCGAGTCGACGGGCCTACTGCTCCGTGACCGGCAGGCTGAGCACGCCCCGCAGGTCGGCATCCGCCGAGGCAAGGGCATCGGCCGGCGTGGCCTGGCCGGAGATGGCGTTGGAGATGTCCTCCTGGAGGATGTCGGAGATGGCGCCCCACTCGGGGATGCGCGGCCGGCTCTTGGCCTCGCTGAGGCTGGTGAGCTCCTGGGCCCAGTATGGCAGCGCCTTGACGAGCTCCGGATCCTCGAACGAGGAGGTCAGGGCGGGCAGTCCGCCACCGGCGGCCATCGCGTGCTGGACCTCTTCAGAGAGCGCCCACTGCAGGAAGAGCCAGGCGGCGTCCTGCTGGTCGCTGTTGCTGGGGATGGTGTAGGTCCAGCTGCCAAGGTGGGCCACCCGGGGGTCGCCCTCGTTGAGCACGGGGATGCTGGCGTAGCCCATCTTGCCGGCCACGGCCGACTGCTCGAGATCCTCCATGGCGCCCGCCGTGTCACCCCAGGTGATCGACTGCGCGGCCAGGCCCTGCTGCAGGGTGGCCGTCGTCTCGTCCCAGGTGGCATTGGTGAAGCCCGGCTGCGCGAAGTCGGTGAGACCGACCATGTACTCGAGTGCCGCGACGCTCTCGGGGCTGCCGATGACCAGGTCGCCAGCATCGTCGAGGATGCCGCCGCCGAAGGTCCAGCCGTAGTCCATCCACTCGAGGACGGTGGCCACGTGGCGCTTGCCGGTCATGGCCACGCCGGCGAAGTCGTCGGCGAGCTCCACGCCGGCCAGCATCTCACCCGCTTCACGGTCGAAGAATTCGGCCGTGTCGCGATACTGCTCCCAGGTCTGCGGAACAGCCAGGTCGTAGCCGTACTGCTCCTTGAAGGCCGCCTGCTCGGTGGGGTCCTCGAAGAGGTCCTTGCGATAGAACATCATCATCACGGCGCTGTTGGAGGGCATGCCGTAGGTGGAGCCGGCCCACACGGCTGAGGCAGACTGCAGGGCGGGGATGATGGCCGCCGGGTCGAAGCCCGGGGCAAAGCTGGCGGTATCGGCGAAGCGCTCGTCGAGCGGCGCCAGCCAACCGTTCTCGGCGAAGGCGCCAAGGTACTCGTAGGGCAGCGAGATGACGTCGAACTGACCCTGTCCGGTGCTCGAGTCGAGCGTCACCTTCTGGACGAGGCTGTCGTAGGGGGCTTCCTCGAGCTCCACGTTGATGCCGGTCTTCTCGGTGAAGTCCGGCAGCAGCTCGCGCAGGATGGTGCTGTTGAGGGTCGCCTCGCCGATGAGCGAGATGGTGGTGCCCTCGTAGTCACGCGACCAGGTGGCGTCGTCCTGGGCGCTCACGACGCTCGGCGCCAGGATGGCCACGGTGAGGGCCAGGGTGGCCACGCACGCGCCCGCGCGGGCGTGCCTTCTGGCGGGCTGCAGTCGGCTCATGGAGTCAAACACGTCTTCTTCCTCCTCCTCGCTGGGTCGCTTCGATCTGCGTCAGGACGCTTCGATCTGCGTCAGGACGGTATCCAGGACATCGAGGGCGCGATCGACCTCCTCTCGGCTGATGGTCAGGGGCGGCTTGAACTTGACGACGTTGCCGAGGCTGGCGTACCGGCTCGTGCCGAAGATGACGCCGTGCTCGAGGGCCAGTGTGTAGAGTCGGGCGGTCTCCTCGCGCGCCGGCTCCTTCGTCTCGCGGTCGCGCACGAGCTCCAGGGCCACGAAGAGGCCAGGACAGCGCACGTCGCCGATGAGGCGGTGACGCGTCTGCATCTCGCGCAGGCGCTGCGTGACGTACTCCCCGGTCGTTCGCGCCCGCTCCAGGAGGCCCTCGTCCTCGAGGACATCGAGCGTGGCCAGACCGGCCGCCAGCGACACGGGCCACTGGCCGAAGGTGAGCGACTCGTCGGCCGTGTCGAAGCCGACCAGCCCGTCGCGCACCAGGATGCCGGCCAGCGGGAAGCCGCCGGCGACGGCCTTGCCGAAGACGACGATGTCCGGCGTGACGCCGTAGTACTCCGACGCCCACATGGCGCCCATGCGCCCGAAGGCGGTCTGGATCTCGTCCCAGATGAGGAGCACGCCCTCGTCGTCGCAGATCTCGCGCACGAGACGGTAGTACTCGCGAGGGAACTCGACATGGCCGCCGTTGCCCTGGATGGGCTCCATGAGGAGGGCCAGCGGCGTGCCGTCCACGCCACGGCGGATGATGGTTCGCAGCAGTTCCGCGTGATGGACGGCCAGGTCGGCCGGCGCAACGCCGGGGGTGGGCCGGTAGGGGTTGGGCTCCGGCACGCGCACGACCGGCGGATAGAGGGACCTGAACTGGCTGTGCGTGTGCGGCCAGCTGGCCGCCATGGCCGTCATCGTGCGGCCGTGGTAGCCGTCCATGAGGGAGAGCAGCGGGCCGGCACCGGGGCGGTTCTTGGCCGCCAGCTTGACGGCCATCTCCACGGCCGTGCTGCCGTGCAGGCTGTAGGAGACCCGGGACAGGCCGTCCGGCGCGAGCCGGACGAGCCTGTCCGAGAAGAGGAGGAGGGGGATCGTGTCGTAGTTGCCGCGTGCGTGGCAGATCTGCTCCGCCTGGGCGGCCGCGGCGGCGAGGACCCGGGGATGCCCGGCTCCGACGTTGTTGGTCCAGGCCTGAGAGGTGCAGTCGAGGTACTGGCGACCCTCGCTGTCCCAGACATAGACGTCCTTGGCGCGCGTGATGAGGAGGGGATCCTCCTTCTTCTGCGTCGTGGACCAGCCACGCAACAGGGCGGCGCGACCCCGCTCGAGGGCCGCCTGGTCGAGCGTCTCCGTGGTGATCACGTGGCCCCTCCTCTGCGATGTGGACTCGGTGGACGCTACGACCGCACGCCTCGCCGCGGCCAATACTTCCTTTCGATGCAACCGATAGGCTGCGCCTATGCTCCATCGGACGAGGGTCGGCCGACCGGGCAGTGCGCCTATGATTGGCCCATGGAGCTCCGGCAGCTGGAGTACTTCGTGGCCGTCGCCGACGACCTCAACTTCTCGCGCGCCGCGGCACGCCTGCACATCGCCCAGCCCTCCATCAGCGCCCAGATCAAGTCGCTGGAGATGGAGCTGGGCGTGCTGCTCTTCGAGCGTTCGAGCAAGGCCGTGGCCCTGACACCAGCCGGGCTGGACATCCTGCCCCTGGCCCGCCAGCTGCTTGGCGATGCCGAGCGCCTGCGCGAGCGCGCCCAGCTGAGCGCTCGGCGCCTGGGTGGCAAGCTGCGCATCGGGTTCCTCGCCGATGAGTACAGCGGCCCGGTGGGCGACCGCATGATGGCCGCCATGCGCCGGCGCCATCCGCGCATCAGCATCGAGTTCCACCAGGTCGACTTCGCCGAGCACCATGCCGTCCTCGTCGACGGCCACGTGGACATCGGCTTCGCCATGGGCCCCGTGCCGAGCCAGTTCGTGTCGGTGCCCATCGGCAGCTCGCGGCGCTTGCTGGCTGCGAGCCGGTCCCTGCTGGATGAGGACGGTGCGGCGCCGCTGGCACGGCGGGTGGAAGGGCAGGCGGTCGTGCTGCCCAACCAGATGGCCTCACGCCAGTGGCGCAGCTCGTGGCTTCCGCCGGACATGCCGCCGGGCCAGGTCTTCGTCGTCGGCGAGGACAGCATGGAAGCCGTGCTCGCGGCCGTCGGCGCGCGGCGCGGCGTGGCCGTGGTGCCGGAATACGTCTCCCGCTACTACCCGCAGCCGGGCGTCACGTTCCTGGCCATGGATGGCCTGGGGCCCTGCACCATCGAGATCGCGGCGCTGCACTCGCGCGAGTCGGAGCCGCCCATCCGCGCCTTCCTGGAGGTGGCACGGGCGTCGGTGGCGCGCCAGGGACGCCGCGTTGGTCGCCCCGCCCTGGGCTAGCGTTCGGCAGGACCCCGCGCGTAGCGGGGATTGGTCTCCGCGCGCGGGACGCGTGGGACGACGACGGCCACCAGCAGGGCGGCCACGGCGAAGAGGCTCATGGCCGCAGCGATGCTCAGCGCGTCGCTCGTCACGCCCACGACCGGCGGCGCCACCATGGCGGTCAGCGTCAGGAACGTGAAGGCCGCGGAGAGCGAGGGGCCCTCCGGCGGGATGCGCCCGACCGCCGCGAAGAGCTGCGGCATGGTGTTGGCGATGCCCAGGCCGGCCACGGCCATGCCGACCAGCGCCACCATCGCTTCGCCGGAGATGACGAACGCGGCGATCGCGGCGGCGGTGACCAGCGCGCCGCCCTGGATCAGTCGGATGGAGCCCATGCGGTCCTTGGCCCAGTCGCCGCCCAGGCGTCCCACGAAGAGTCCGACCGACAGCGCCGCATAGGCGAAGGCGGCCACCTCCGGGGAGGTCCCGATGCCCTGGCGCAGGTAGATGCCGCTCCAGTCCATCAGGCCGCCCTCGACGATGGTCGTCAGCACGACCAGGACGGCGATGGGCAGGATGGCGCGCGAGGGCAGGTGGATGCCACGTGGCCCCCTCGGTCCGCACCGACCCATGCCCCAGCGAGCGACTGGAAACCAGGACCACGAACCAGAGGAGGAGCCCAGCGAGCAGGGCCTCCGCGGCCGGATCCACGCCGAACGCCATCGCCACTCCCATGCCAACGGATCCCAGGATGCCGCCCAGTGACCAGCCGGCATGGAGGCCGGAGAAGATCGACTTGCCGCCCTGGGTCTCCATGGCCACACCGTGTGCGTTCATGGCGACGTCCATGGCCGTGTTGAAGGCGCCATAGAGGACCATGGCTGCGGCCAACGCGGGGATGCTGGGGGCCAGCAGCGGCAGGACGATGAGCAGCGGCAGGATGAGCCCGGCCGCCGTCACCATGCGCCGGCTGGAGACCCGCACCAGCAGCTGGCCGGTGACGAGCTGGGAGACGAGGGCGCCGATCGATGCGCACAGCAGCACCAGGCCCATGTCCGCACCACTGGCGCCCAGGTCCGCCTTGACGCCCGGGATGGCGGCCACCCAGGTACCCACCACGGCGCCGTTGACGACGAAGATGAGGAACGTGGCGAGACGCGGGGAGAGCCTCACGATCGGACGGCGGGCGGGCGGGCGAGTCGGTCGGTGGGTCCGGCCATGCCCATCAGGTGAGCGGCTCCGTGGCGACACGGGCGCTGAAGTGCCCGCTGGTCTCCACGGCGGGCACACGACTGACCCCGATGGCGATGGCCAGCGCAGCCACGACCGGCATCCACATCGCCACGCGGATGCCCAACGCGTCCGTCACGATGCCCATGATCGCGGGCTCCACCATGAAGGCCAGCGTGGAGAAGGCGAAGACCGCCGACAGCGACGGCCCGACCGGCGGGATGCGGCCCGCGGCGCCGTACATCTGCGGGTAGTTGTTGCCCAGCCCGATGCCGATGATCGTGAGACACACGAGGGCCACGGGAGGGCTGCCCACCACGAGGCTGGTGATCATCGCCAGCGCCGCCGTGATCGTGCCGACCTGCATGAGTCGCCGGGACCCCAGGCGATCCTTCAGGTGGTCCCCCGCACCCCGGCCCACGACCAGGCCCAGCGAGTAGAAGGCGAAGGCGAAGGCCGCCAGCTGCGCCGGAGCGCCCAGGCCCTGGCGCAGGTAGACGCCGCCCCAGTCGCTCATGCTGCCGGCAGCGAAGGCGACGGGGATGATGAGCAGGGCCAGCGGCAGCGCTCGCCGCGATGGCAGGTGGATGCCGCTGGCACCCTCGGTCCGGCGGGAGCCGGTCCCGATGCGCCCGATGACCAGGGCGATCGTGACCCAGAGTCCCGCGCTCACGATGACCGCCTCCAGCCACGTCGCCACCCCCAGGGCCGTGGACAGCGCCACGGCGACGGCACCGCTGAACGCGCCCAGCGACCAGCTGGCGTGCAGAGTGGAGATCAGCGAGCGGCCGTCCCGCGTCTCGATGGCCACGCCGTGTGCGTTCATGGACAGGTCCATCGTGGCGTTGACGTAGCCGAAGACGAACATGACGACAGCCAGCGCGGCGGGTTCCGGGGCCAGGCGAAAGAGCGGCACGAACAACGGGAAGGCCAGCGCGGCGACGGTGGCGATACGCCGGCTGTCGTGGCGCACCAGGAGCTGGCCCGTGACCTGCTGGCCGATCAGCGAGCCCAGGGCTGCCAGCAGCAGCACGAGCCCGAGCTGGCTGGCGGACATGCCCAGCGCTGCCTGGGTGCCCGGGATGCTGGCCACCCACGTGCCCAGCACCGCGCCATGCACGAAGAACACGGCCAGGGTGGCCGCTCGCGGAGTCATGCCTTCCCCGACGGCGTTACTTGCCGGCCTTGAAGGGGTAGACCACCCAGGCGTCGGTCTCCACGACATAGTGGTCCGGCACCAGGTTCACGCGCGATCGCCCGGGCTTGTAATGGAGGACGGCCGTGATGGGCGTCCCGCCCGCGGCGCGGACCCGCTCGCTCACGGCAGCGATCGTGGTCCCGGAATCCCAGACCTCATCGACGATGAGGACGCGCCGTCCGTCCAGGTGTTCATCCGCTGGGAACTGCAGGAACTCCGCGTGTCCGCGGAAGCCCTGCTCGTCGTCGTAGACGACCACCGCCGCCAGCAGCATGTCCCGCCAGCCCAGCCGGTAGCCGAGCATGCCCGCGGGAACCAGCCCACCGCGGGAGATGGCCAGCACCACGTCCGGCTTGGCTTCGCTGGCCAGGATGTCCGCGAGGCGCGCCACGAGCTGCTCCAGATCTTCCCAGGTGACGATGTCCTTCTCGGGCTCGGGCATGCCCCGAGACTACACGGCGGCGGGGCGGCGCGCCGGGCGGGCCGCCCAGAGAGCGCGTGGGACCTTGCGGGCGGCGCTCGCGCGCCAGGCGCCCGGCGCGCGGGCGCGGCACACACGCGGCTCGGAGGCAGCCGCCGGTACACTGGCGCACTGGGAGGTGACCATGTCGTTGCAGTGGGATGGCCGTGAATGCTGGGCGCTCGTCCTGGGTGCCAGCAGCGGGTTCGGTGCGGCCACCGCCAAGGCCTGGGCGCGAGCCGGATTCGGGATCATCGGCGTCCATCTCGACCTGCGCGGCTCCAAGGCGGCCGCTGACGCGGTGCGCGAGGAGATCGCGAGCCTGGGCGTGCCGGTCGTCTTCCACAACGTCAACGCCGCTGACGATGAGAAGCGCGCCATCGTGGTAGCCGCCGTCGAGCAGCTCTTCGCGGAGCGCCGCGCGGCGGGTGCGCGCCCGTTCATCGCCGCCATGCTCCACTCCCTGGCCTTCGGCGCCACCCTCCATTACGTCACCGACGACCCCGGTCGCAAGGAACTCTCCCGCAAGCAGATGGAGATGACGCTCGACGTCATGGCTCACTCCCTCCCCTACTGGACACGGGACCTCTACCGCGCCGGCCTCCTGGGACGGGGCAGCCGGGTGTACGCCATGTCCAGTGAGGGCGCCATCCTGGCGGTGCCGACATACGGCGCTGTCAGCGCCGCCAAGGCCGCCCTGGAGGCGCACGTCCGACAGCTGGCCGTGGAGCTGGCCCACGCCGGTATCACCGTCAACGCCATCCGCGCCGGTGTCACGGACACCCCAGCGCTGCGCCGCATCCCGGGCTGGGACCAGCTCGTGCGGGCCTCCCTGACGCGCAACCCACACGGACGCATGGGGCGGCCGGAAGATGTCGCCGATGCGCTCGTGGCCCTGGCCAGCCCGCTCACACACTGGATGACCGGCGGCGTCATCAGCGTGGACGGCGGCGAGATCATGGGCGCCCGGGAATCCGCGGAGATCCCATGACCCGGCCGACGCGCTCGCAGCGCAGCGAGCCGTCCAACCCGGCCGTACGCGCAGAGCCCGGTGGCATCGGCTCCTCGCGCGCCCGCGATCCGATCTCACGGGAGGTCAAGCTCCTGGGTTCCCTCCTTGGCCAGGTCATCGCCGAACAGGCCGGCGAGGATCTCCTGCAGCTCGTGGAGCACGTCCGGCGCATGACGGCGAGCATCCGCCGGTCGGGCAACCCGGAGCAGCTCGCTGAGCTGCGTACGCTCCTCGAAGGCCTCGCGGACGACCAGGTGGAGGATCTCATCAGGGCTTTCAGCCTGTACTTCCACCTGAGCAACCTGGCCGAGGAGAAGGAGCGCGTGCGACGCGTGCGCAAACGCGCCCGCACCACCAGCGCCGGCGGCCCGGACGGCAGCGTCGAGGAGGCCGTGCGCCGCCTGCTGCGCGAAGACGATCCCGAGCGCAATGCGGCGCTCATCCGGGATCTGTCCATCGGCCTCGTCCTGACGGCACACCCGACGGAGGCCCGGCGGCGCACCACGCTGGTATCCCTGCGGCGCGTCTTCGCCCTCATCGACCAGCTCGACGACCAGCGCATCACGCCGGACGAGGACGCCGAGATCCGCCGCCGCCTGCGCGAGGAGATCTCGCTGCTGTGGCGGACGGCTGCGCTGCGCATGGAGCGGCCCTCGCCCCTCGACGAGGTGCGCAACGTCCTCCTCTTCTTCGACGAGTCACTCTTCGTGGTCACGCCGCGCCTCTACCGTTCGCTCGATCGCGCCCTCGACCGCGCCCCCTGGGTGGCAGCGGGGACGGAGTCCGCGGCGGCGGGCGCCCCCGACGGCGGCGGCGTCCAGCACGGCCCGGCCACGGACAGCGGCCGCACGGGTACCCGGCCACCCGCCGTGCACGCCTACCTGCAATGGGGATCGTGGGTCGGGTCCGATCGTGACGGCCATCCGCGCGTGACGTCCGCCACCACCCGTCAGGCGGCGGTCATCGGCGCCGACCACGTGCTGCGCGGCCTGGTCGCGGTCACCACCAGGCTCATGCACACCATCGCGCCGTACCGTCCGGACGATGTCGTTGACCCGCGCCTGGCAGACCGCCTGCAGAAGGACCGGCGCGAACTCGGTGAGGCCTACGCAGAGCTGATGCGGCACTTCCCCGGCGAACCCTACCGGCGCCGCCTGGGATCCATGGCGGAGCGGCTGCGCCAGACGCGTCATCACCTCGTCGACGGCCATGGCCTGGGCGCCGGCTACGCCTCGCCGGCGCGGCTGCGCGAAGAGGTGATCGAGCTGCAGGCGTCGCTCGTGGCCGACCACATGGAGCGCGTGGCCTACGGCGAGGTGCAGTCGCTGCTCTGGCAGGTGGAGACCTTCGGCTTCCACGCCCTCTCCCTGGAAGTGCGCCAGCACAGCGAGGTCCACGGCGCCACCCTGGCCGCGCTGGAGACCGGCGGTGACATGGGGGGCACCGAGGTGACCGATGGCGTCAGCGCGGCGGAGGTCCTGGAGACCTTCCGCGCCATCGCGGACATCCAGCGGCGCTTCGGACCACAAGCCTGCCAGCGCTATGTCATCAGCTTCACCCGCAGAGCCCAGGATGTCCTCGATGTGCTGCGCCTGGCCGAGATCGCGGGCCTCGACGATGCGGCCCTTGACGTGGTGCCCCTGCTGGAGTCGGCGGATGCCCTGCAGGGAGCCGACCAGCTGCTCGACCGGCTGCTCGAGGACGAGCCCTACCGCGAGCACGTTCGGCGGCGCGGCGACCACCAGGAGGTCATGCTGGGCTACTCGGACTCGACCAAGGAGTCGGGCGCGCTCGCAGCCGCCTGGCTGTTGCATGGGGCGGAATCACAGCTCGCCGACGTGGCCAGGCGCCACGGTGTGCGCCTGACGCTCTTCCACGGACGTGGCGGGGCCATCGGGCGGGGCGGTGGGCCCATGAACCGCGCCATCCTCGCCAGTGCGCCCCACTCCCTGGGCGGCCACATCAAGATCACCGAGCAGGGCGAGGTGGTGGCCAACCGCTACGCCAACCGCGACATCGCAGAGCGGCACCTGGAGCAGCTCACCAACGCCGTGCTCATGGCCTCGTCGCGGACGCACGAGCGCCAGGTGCAGTCAGCGCGGCACACCGCCAACGCCATCATCGCGGAGCTGGCCGAGCGCTCGGCGCGCGCCTACCGCGCCCTGGTCTGGGACGACCCCGCCTTCGAGGCCTTCTACGCCGCCGCCACGCCCATCGCCGAGCTGTCGGAGCTGACGCTGGGCTCGCGGCCGTCGGCGCGTGGCGCCGGGGTCATCTCGCTGCCGAAGCTGCGCGCCATCCCCTGGGTCTTCTCGTGGGCACAGTCGCGCGCCTTCCTGCCGGCCTGGTTCGGCCTGGGCACAGCCGTGGAGGACTACGAGGCCGACCATGGCGTCGCGGCCACGGAGCGGCTCCGGGCGCTCTACCGTGAGATGCCCTTCTTCAGCGGCGTCATCGACGTCATGGAGGTGGCCCTGGCCAAGGTGGACATGGCGGTGGCCATGCGCTACGCCAGCCTCGCCGGCGGCACCGAGGGGGAGCGCTTCGGGACACGCATCCGCGAGGAGTACGAGCGCACGGTGGCTGCGGTCCTGCGCATCACCGGTCGCGAGCACCTCCTGGACGCTTCGCCGTCCCTGCAGCGCTCGATCCGGCTGCGCGATCCCTACATCGACTCGCTCTCGGAGATCCAGGTCATGCTGCTCGGCCGACTGCGTGCCATGGCACCCGACGAGCCCGGCCGTGGCCACCTGCGGCACCTCGTCCAGCTGACCGTGAGCGGCGTCGCCGCCGGCCTGCAGAACACGGGCTGAGCAGGGTTCCTGGGCTGACGCCGGCCGCCGGCGGCCGCCGGCCGCCAGCCGCCGGCCGCCGGCCGCGCCCAACACCACCCGGACCTGCCGAACGGCACGCGCGGACCTGACTTCCGCGACCGCCCCCGGCGCGCAGGGGTGGCTAGACTCGGGCCTGTGACCAGCCCGACCCTGCGCGGACGCCTCCCGGTGGAGGAGCGCCCCGCCTTCAACACCCACGTCCACCTGCCCCCCAACTTCTCCGCCTTCGAGACGGTGGAAGATGCCGTGGAGACGGCCGCCCGCGAGGGTGCCCGCGTCATCGGCTCGTCCAACTTCCACGACTTCGGCGTCTACGACCGCTTCGCGCGGGCGGCCAGGGCCAACGGCGTGGCTGCCCTCTTCGGCCTGGAGTTCATCTCGGTGCTGGAGGATGAGCAGCGTCGCGGCATCAAGATCAACGATCCCGGCAACCCCGGCCGCGCCTACATCTGCGGGAAGGGCATCCCCGCACCCACGGACCCCACCCCTGCCAGCCGGGCGTTCATGGACACGGCCAGGGCCTCCAACGAGGCGCGCACACGCGAGATGGTGGACATCATCGGCGGCATGTTCGCGGAGGCTGGCCTGCCCCTGGAGGTCAGCTACGCCTCGATCCTGGCGGACGTGGCCAGCCGCGCCCAGGTTCCGGAAGCCTGGGTGGTCCTGCAGGAACGGCACGTGGCTCTCGGCTTCCAGTCGGGCCTCTTCGCGCAGGCGCCGGTCGAGCGCCGCGGTGCCATCCTGGAGCAGGTCTACGGCATCGCCCCCAGGGCAGCCGCGGATGATGCCGTGGCCACCCAGGGCGAGCTGCGATCGCGCCTGATGAAGGCCGGCTGCGCTGCCTTCGTGGAGGAGACGCCCATCCCCTTCACCGACGGCCTGGCCTTCGTGCTGGGCCTGGAGGCCATCCCGGTCTATCCCACGCTGGCCGACGGCGTGATCCCCATCTGCGGCTTCGAGGATCCCGTCGAGGATCTCATCGAGCGGATCCTCGGCTACGGCATCCACGGCGCGGAGCTCATCCCCATCCGCAACACGCCGGAGGTGGTGGAGCGCTACGTCAAGGCCTGGCGAGCCGCCGGCATCTTCGCCATGGTCGGCACCGAGCACAACACGCAGGAGCGCATCCCGGTCGGCCCGACCTGCCTGCAGGGGGTGCCGCTCTCACCGGAGGTCCTGGACATCTGCTGGGAGGGCACCTGCATCGTGGCCGCCCACCAGCACCTGCGCCAGCAGGACCAGCCCGGCTACGTCGACGGAGAGGGCCGCCTCAACCCGACCTTCCCCGACGGCGAGACCCGCATGGCGTATTTCGCACAGCTCGGCGAGCACGTCCTCGTCGAAGCCATCTCGGAGGCATCCCGATGACCGACGCCGGCCGCGACACCCGGCCCCTGCTGGACCTGGGCGATCCCATCATCCGCGCCGCGGTGGAGCTCTCACAGCGCTTCGGCCGTGACACCGAGTACTCGCGGGGCGGCGGCGGCAACTCGTCGGTGAAGGCCGACGGCGTCGTGTACATCAAGCCCAGCGGCGTGCCCCTGGCCACCCTGGAAGCGGACGACCTGGTGCCCCTCGAGACGGCACCGCTCCTGGACCTGCTGCACGGTCGTGCCGGCGCGGAGGCGGAGGCACGACTGGAGGGCCAGCCTGACCCCGTCATGCGCATGGCCGCGCAGGCCAGGCTCGCGGAGGCGAAGGGCCGCCGACCATCGGTGGAGCTGCTCTTCCACTCGCTCCTGCCGGAGCGCTTCGTCCTGCATACGCATCCCATCGTCCCCAACGCCGTGACATGCAACAAGGACGGCGAGTCGCTGGCCGCGCGGCTCTTCGGCGACGAGGCGCTCTGGGTGCCGTACACGGACCCCGGCCTGCCGCTGGCGCGTGCCATCCGCGATCTGCGGGTCGCCTTCGAGCAGCGCACGGGGCAGTCGGCGCCGCGCGTCACCCTCATGGGCAACCACGGCATCATCGTCACCGGCGACACCACGGACGAAGTGGCCGAGCGCTGTGCATTCGTCATGGACACCGTCCGCGCCGAGCTCACCCGCGCGGGCATCGCCACGAGCGGCGGCCGCCGGCCGAGCCGCATCGCGCAGGATCCGGCGGCCGCCGACGAGCTGGTCGCCATCATCGCGCCCACGCTGCGCGGCCTGCTGTCCGGCAGCGGCCCGCTCAAGACCGTCACCTATGACGCCGCGGACCGTGCCGCCGACTACCTGGAGTCGGAGGCCGGCCATGCCGCCGTGGGCGGAGGGCCGCTGAGCCCCGACCATATCGTCTACGCCGGCTCCTTCCCGCTGCTCTTCGACCCACCGATCGACGCACCCGTGGAGGCCATCCCCGCGCTGCTGCGCGAGGACCTCGCGCAGAACGTCGCCGCGCACGGCGCGGCGCCCATCATCACGGTCGTGCCGGGCCTGGGCATCTTCGCCGCGGGTGACACCTACAAGGAGACGGACCTGGCGCGGCACGTCTACCTCGACGCCATGCGCGTCTCCGAGGGTGCCGATGCCATCGGCCGGGTGCGCGCTCTCAGCGACGCGGAGCGTGGCTTCATCGAGACCTGGGAGGTGGAGGCCTACCGGCGCAACGCGGCTGCCTTCAGTCGCGATCGCGGCCGCTTCGGCGGGCGTATCGCCCTCGTCACCGGCGCCGCCCAGGGCTTCGGCCTGGAGATCGCCCGCGGCCTCGTGGCCGCCGGTGGCCACGTCATCCTGGCCGACGTCAATGCGGCCCAGGCCGAGGCGGAGGCCGCGGCGCTGGCGGCTGCCCACGGCCCCGGCCGCGCCTGGTGGGTGGCCATGGATGTCACGGACGAGGCCTCGGTGCTGGCCGGCGTGCGCGCCGTCGTGGAGCACTACGGCGGCCTGGACCTGCTCGTCTCCAATGCCGGCGTCCTGCGCGCCGGATCGGTGGCGGGCCAGTCGCTGGCCGACTTCGACCTCGTCACGCAGGTCAACTACCGCGGCTACTTCCTGGCCGTGCGGGCCGTGGCGCCCGTCATGGCGCGCCAGCACGCCGCCCGGCCGGACCTGCTGGCCGATATCGTGGAGGTCAACTCCAAGTCGGGGCTGCAGGGCTCCAAGCGCAACTTCGCCTACGCGGGCTCCAAGTTCGGGGGCATCGGCCTGACCCAGTCCTTTGCCCTGGAGCTCGTCGAGGACGGCATCAAGGTCAACGCGGTCTGTCCGGGCAACTACCTCGATGGCCCGCTGTGGTCGGACCCGGACCGCGGCCTCTTCGTGCAGTACCTGCGCGAGGGCAAGGTGCCCGGGGCCACGACCATCGACGACGTGCGCCACGCGTATGAGGCCAAGGTACCCATGGGCCGCGGCTGCACTCCGGCCGATGTCCTGGAGGCCATCCTCTACCTCGTCGCCCAGCAGTACGAGACCGGGCAGGCGCTGCCCGTCACAGGAGGCCAGGTGATGCTGTCATGAGCGAGCCGACGATCCCTGCCATGCAGCCCACGATCCCCGCCGAGCAGCGCGCCATCCAGTTCGTGGCGTCTGACACGGTCGTCCTCAACCCGGCCAAGCCCGTGCCCGAGCTGGGCCCCACGCAGGTGCTGGTGAAGGTGGAGGCCGTCGGTATCTGCTTCTCGGACACCAAGCTCCTGCATGCCTTCGCGGCCCATCCGCGCAAGTCCGAGGTGCTGGCCGGCCTGCCTCCGGAGGTCCTCGCGGAGATCCCGAGCTACCGGCCCGGCGACCTGCCGACCGTGCCCGGCCACGAGTGCTGCGGCCGCATCGTCGCCGTCGGGCGGGACGTGCGGCACCACGGGGTCGGCGAACGCATCCTCGTGCAGACCGACTACCGGCACCTGCCCACGGCGACCTCGAACGCGTCCTTCGGCTACGACTTCGAGGGTGGCCTGCAGGAATACGTGGTCCTCGACGAGCGCGTCATCATCGACCCCGTCACGGGCGAGCGCTTCCTCATCCCGGTGGAGGAGGCACCCGGCTCCGCCGCGGTCGCCCTCCTGGAACCGTGGGCCTGCGTGGAGCGCGCCTACACCACCGAGGAGCGCGGCACGCTGTCCCCGGGCGGCCGACTGCTCGTCGTGGCCGAGGCCGGCCACGTCATCGAGGGCCTCGCCGAGCTCGTGGCGGCCGGCGCCCCTGGCACGGTGGCGGCGCAGCTGGCGGACGATGCGCAGCGCGAGGCGCTGGTGGCCGAGCTGGCCTTCGGGGCGGCCGCGGACTCCGGCATCGCCGGCATCATCGAGGTCGGCCACCTGGCCAGCCTGCCGGCCGGCAGCTTCGACGACATCGTCTACTTCGGGGCGGACGCCGCCCGCGTTGAGGCGCTGCAGGACCTGCTGGCCGCCAAGGGTGTCCTGGACATCGTGCTCGGCGGCAGGCTCCTGGGCCGGCCGGTGGCCATCGATGTCGGGCGCATCCACTACGACCTGACGCGCTGGCTCGGCACGCCGGGCAGCTCCGCGGCCGACGGCTACGCCATGGCCCCCGGCAGCGGCGAGCTGCGCGACGGCGAACGTGTCGGCGTCATCGGCGCCGCCGGCCCGATGGGCTTCATGCACGTCATCCGGGCACTCGCCTCGGGGCGGCCGGGGCTGTCCGTGACGGCGGTGGACATCGACGACGCCCGCCTGGCCCACCTCGCGTCGGTGGCGGCACCGCTGGCCGAGGCCCACGGCGTGGCGTTCAGCTCCTTCAACAGCAGCACGGCGCCGCTGGCTCCCGGCTTCACCCGTATCGGCGTCATGGTGCCCTCCCCGGCCCTCGCGGCCGAGGCTGTCCGCCTCGCCGGCGACGGCGCCATCGTGGACCTCTTCGCCGGCTTCGCCATCGGCACGCGCGCCCCGCTGGACGTCGACGAGCTGGTGCGCAAGGGTGTCTACCTGGTGGGCACCAGCGGCTCGATGATCAGCGACATGTACGCCGTCCTGGCCAAGCTGGAGGCCGGCGCGCTTGACACCAACATCAGCGTGGACGCCATCTCCGGGCTGGAGGGCGTCGCCGACGCGCTGGCCGCGGTCCAGGCGCGCACGACCGGGGGCAAGATCGTCATCTACCCCATGCTCAGCGGCGTGGGCCTGATCAAGCTGGACGAGCTGGCCGACAGCTTCCCAGGCGTCGCGGCCGCCCTCGACCACGGTCGCTGGACACGCGCGGCGGAGGAGGTCCTGCTGGCCGCCGCCGGTCCCGGAGCAGCGCCGGGCGACACGACCACCGGACCGGCCGCGGGCGCTTGACCAGTCGAGGAGGAGGAGTGACATGAGCGATCAGCGCGGGCTGCGCTACGTGGCCCTCGACTTCGGCGCGGAGAGCGGCCGCACCATCGTGGGCCGTTTCGACGGGGACCAGCTCAGCATCGAGCCCGTGCACCGCTACCCGAACGTGCCCGTGCGCATGGGCGGGACCCTGTACTGGGACTTCCCGCGTCAGTTCGGGGACATCCTGGGCGGACTCGAGCGGGCTGCCGTGGACGGTCCCGTGGCCTCGGTGGCCGTGGACACCTGGGGCGTGGACTACGGCTTCATCGACGCCCGCGGGCGGCTCATGGCCAACCCCGTCCACTACCGCGACACGCGCCACGAGAAGATGCCGGAGGTCGCCTTCGGCATGGTGCCGCGCGAGGAGGTCTACGCGGCCACGGGCATCCAGTTCATGTCCATCAACACGCTCTTCCAGCTGCTCAGCGAGGTGCGCGCGGAGGACCCGCTGCTGGAGCAGGCCGACCGGCTGCTGATGATGCCGGACCTCTTCAACCACTTCCTCTGCGGCAGCGATGTGGCCGAGTACACCGAGGCCACCACCAGCCAGTGCCTGGATCCCTGGACGCGCGACTGGGCGCGGCCGCTCTTCGATCGGCTGGGCATCCCCACGCACTTCCTGCCCGAGGTCGTGCCGCCCGGCACCATCCTGGGCGAGCTGCTGTCCGGCGTGGCCGAGCAGACCGGCCTGCGCGGCACTCGGGTGGTGGCGGTCGCCGCCCATGACACGGCCTGCGCCGTGGCGGGCACGCCGCTGGCCGGCCCGTCGACGGCCTACATCTCGTCGGGCACCTGGTCGCTGGTCGGGATGGAGGTGCGCCAGCCCGTCGTCGACGAGCGCGCCCTGGCCGCCAACGTCACCAACGAGGGCGGCTACGACGGCACGATCACGCTGCTCAAGAACGTCATGGGGCTCTGGTTCGTGCAGCAGTGCCGCAGCGCCCTGTGGACGCCGGACGAACGGCCTTCCTACGAGGAACTCTCCACCATGGCGGCCAGCGGATCGTCCGGTACCGCCTTCGTGGACCCGGCCGACGGTCGCTTCCTGTGGCCGGGGGACATGCCCGCCAAGGTGCGCGATTTCTGCGCGGAGACCGGGCAGCCGGTGCCGCAGGACACGCCGACGCTGCTGCGCGTCATCCTCGAGTCGCTGGCGCTGCGCTATGCGGTCGTCTTCGATGAGCTGGAGACGGTGACCGGGCGGGCCATCGAGCAGATCCACGTCGTCGGCGGGGGCGTCAACAACGCGCTGCTCTGCCAGCTGACCGCGGACGCCAGTGGCCGCCAGGTGGTGGCCGGGCCGGTGGAGGCCACCGCCATCGGCAATATCGCCATCCAGGCCATCGCCGCGGGGGAGCTCCGCGACATCGCGCAGGCGCGCGAACTCGTCGCGCGCTCCTTCCCGACGCTCACCTACGAGCCGACGGGCGACTGGTCGGCGGCCCGAGGCCGCTACGCGGTGATGCAGGCGGCTCGAGCCGCAGGCTGACCACGAGGGCCCGGCCACGGGACCCGACCGCCGCCGTGGCGTCCGCCGTGCGCCACGGGGCCTAGACTGACGGCGTCAGAGTCCCCGGCCGAAGGCCGAGGAGGGGAAGGAGCAGTCGATGAACACGATCGGGATCCACGCGCTGGTCTGGTCCGGCAGCTGGGGCGCCAAGGAGTGCGAGTACACCGTCGCCGCCAGCAAGGAGGCCGGCTTCGACATCGTCGAGTTCCCCGTCTTCCAGCCCGCCAGCATGGACATCGAGGCCATCCAGCGGGCCCTCTCCGCCAACGGCATGACGGCCACCTGCTCGGTGGGGCTGTCCTTCGACAGGGACATCAACAGCGAGGACCCCGACTGCGTGGCCCGCGGCGAGGCGCTCCTCCATGAAGCCCTCGTGACCGCCCGCGACCTGGGCTCGCCATACTTCGGCGGCGTCATCTTCAGCGCCCTTGGCCCCTACGCGGTGATGCCCACCGAGCGCAGTCGGCAGAACTCCGTCGACGCCATCCGCCGCCTCGCCGAGAAGGCCCAGACCATGGGCATCACGCTCGGGCTGGAGTTCGTCAACCGCTACGAGTCCAACCTCCTCAACACGACGGCGCAGACCCTCGAGTACATCAAGGATGTGGGCATGCCCAACGTGGTGGTGCATGCCGACTCGTATCACATGAACATCGAGGAGAGCGACTTCCGCACGCCGATCCTGGCCGCCGGCGACAAGCTCGGCTATGTCCACATCGGCGAGAACCACCGCGGCTACCTGGGCTCCGGACACGTGGACTTCCCGGAGCTCTTCGGGGCCCTCGCCGAGGTCGGCTACGACGGTGTCATCACCTTCGAGTCCTTCTCGTCGGCAGTCGTCGATGATGACCTCTCGCGCACCCTGCGCATCTGGCGCAACGTCTGGACGGACGGCATGGACCTCGCCAAGCAGGCCCGTGAGTACATCCGCGAGCAGGTGGACGCCGCCGCCCGGCGCTGATCACCCGATGGGGTCCTGAGCGACGCCAGCCCAGGCGCAACAGACGGCCGCGCGGGTCACCCGTGCGGCCGTCTCGTCGTGTCCGGCCGCCTGCCCGCACACAGTGAACGGCGGGGCGCCCGAGGGCACCCCGCCGTCTGCGAGTCTCGCGTCAGGCCCGGCTCGCAGGAGCCGGGCGCGGCGCCTTCGACCTAGAAGTCGAAGTCGTTGATGTTCTCTGCCGTGAAGATGAATGGTGCGCCAAGCAGCACTTCGCTGCCATTGACGACCTGCAGGTCGCCGAGCTTGCCAGCCGCGACCGTGGTGTCACCGGGCTTGAACGTGCCGTCCACGACGGCGCGCATGAGGTAGGTGGCGGCATAGCCGAGGTCCACCGGGTTCCAGAGCACGACGGACTTGACGCAGCCGGCGTCGACGTACGGCTTCATCGCGTTCGGGGTGGCCAGGCCGATGACGGAGACCTTGCCGCACAGATCGGCCTGGGTCACCGCATCAGCAGAGTTCGGGGTGGCCACGCTGGTCATCCCGAAGATGCCCTGGATGCCATCGCCGTACTTGTTGAGGAGCGTCTGGGCCTGGCTGAAGGACAGCGGAGCGTCCTCCTGGGCCTCGAGCGTCTCCAGCCACATCAGGTTCGGGTAGCACTTCGTGGCATAGGCTTCCATCTCGGCGATCCAGCGCGCCTGGTTCGGAGTGGTGAACGTGCTGGTCACGATGCCGAAGGAAGCAGCGTCGCCCTGCTCCGCCACGAGGCTGTCGATCATGGCCTTGGCGATGCCGTTGAACTCGGCCTGGTTGACGAACCACTCGCGGGCGTCGGGCACGGAGTTGGCGTCATAGCCGATGACATGGATGCCGGCGTCCAGGGCCTTGTGCAGGACCGGGCCGATGGCCACGGGGTCATTGGCGGCGAAGAGCACGCCATCGACGCCCGAGGTGATGTACTGGTCGATGAACGCGATCTGCTCATCGATATTGCCGGCTGTCGGGCCGTCGTTGATGACCTCGACATTGCCCAGCTCGGCGGCAGCGTCCTGCATGCCCTTGGCAGTGGCGTTGAAGTAGCCGATGCCGATGAGCTTGGGGATGTCGACGATCTGGATCGGTTGGCCGGCCTTGTCAGGCGGGTTGGTCGGCTGGCCACCGTCGTACGGGAGCGCTGCCGGGGCAGGCACCGGCTCGTCAGCCGTGCACGGCAATGGGTTGGTGGCCAGGTCGTCGCCGCCGGCCCAGCGGTCCTGGGCGGTGACGCTGGCGAATGAGCCGAACGTCAGGCCGATAACGGCGGTGAGGGTGATGATCTTGCGCATCTGTTGTGTCGTTCTCCTCGCTTGGTCGAACTGGACATCGTGCGGTCCGCATTGGACCGTCTGAGGGATGGAGCTCCGCGTCACCTCCTCTCGACGAGCATGGTAGCTCTAGCGTCGTCCGGGGAGAAGCCGCTTCAGCCGCTCGGGCGGGTTCTGGATCAGGGTGTTGAGGAGCACGGCGCCGATGAGGATGACGCCCACGACGATGGTCGTGGAGTCGCCCTTGGCGCCCGACAGCCCCAGGCCGTTCTTCATGAGCTGGATGAGCGCCAGCCCGAGCACGGTGCCCAGGATCGTGCCGCTGCCGCCGAAGATGCTGGTGCCGCCCACGACCACCGCGGTGATGGCCGTCAGCTCGATGCCGTTGCCGTAGTCCTGGCGGGTGGTACTCACGCGCGAGACGTAGACCCACGCCGCCAGGCCGGACATGAAGCCCGAGAGCGTGTAGATGAGGAGCTTGTTGCGGGCCACGGGCAGGCCGCTGAACCGCGCTCCGGTCTCGTTGTTGCCGATGGCGTACAGGGACCGGCCGAACGGCGTCCAGGCCAGGGCGGCGCCGATGGCGATGATGGCCAGCACCACGACGAGCAGTTGGTTGGGGATGCTCGTCAGGTCCCCCAGGAAGTTCTTCTGGCCCAGGATGAAGAACCAGTCAGGGTAGCCGCGCACCGAACGGCCCTGGGCGATGCCCTCCGCCAGGCCGCGGAAGAGGGCCAGTGTGGCCAGCGTGGTGATGAGCGGCGGCAGCCCGACCCTCGTGATGAAGAGGCCATTGAAGAGGCCGCAGGCTGCGCCGATGAGCAGCGCCACGACGAGGGCCAGCTCCAGCGGCAGGCCCCAGTTGTACCAGGCCACGCCGAGCATGATGGCCACCAGTCCCATGATCGAACCTACCGAGAGGTCGATGCCGCCGGTGATGATGATGAGCGTCATGGGCAGCGCGATGAGCGCGATCTCGGTGGCCAGTCGGCCCTGATTGAGGAGGTTGTCGACTGTCAGGAACTTGTCTGACTGCATCGACAGCACCAGGACGCCGACGACCAGGATGATGAAGAGGATGGTCTCCTGGCGGAGCAGGATGCGCTGCAGGAGGCTCGGCTGATCGGACCTGGACTGGACGGGCTGGGTCGTCATCTCGGCTGCCCCTACTGCCGTTCCTGGCGCCGGCGGCGCACCACGTCCGAGAGCACGGTCACGAGGATGAGGACACCCAGGATGGCCTTCACCCAGAAGGGCGAGATGTTCACGAAGACCAGCGCTGCGCCGATGAAGCGGATGAGGATGGCCGCCAGCGTGGAGCCGATGACGGTGCCCACGCCGCCCAGGATGGAGACACCGCCCACCACGGCGGCCGTGATGACCTGCAGCTCCAGGCCGGGGGTCACGACCGCCTGGATGGTCTTGGAACTGCGTCGCATACATGATGCTGGCGATGCCGGTGAACAGGCCGCTCAGGATGAAGGTCGTCATGAGGATGCGCCGCGTGTCCAGACCGGACAGGCGTGCTGCCTCCACGTTGCCGCCGACGGCGTACTGGGAGCGGCCGGTGCGGCTGTAGCGCATCCACAGGAAGGCCACGGCGGTCAGCACGATCATGATCCAGACCGGGATGGGCACCCCTAGCAGGTCTTCCATGGCGAAGCTGTAGCCCGCTGGCAGGTTGTAGAGGGTGTTGCCGCCGGCCACCAGGATAAGGCCGCCCTTGAGGATGCTGAACATACCCAGCGTGACGACGATGGCGGGGATCCTCAGGTAGGCCACGAAGAAGCCGTTGATGGCGCCGATGAGCATGCCGCCGAAGACGGGCACCAGCCAGGCGACGACGTTCACCACGATGAGTGGCAGCCCGGCGTCACGGAGCCCCAGCGCCACGTAGCCGGAGAGCGTGACCAGCACCCCGATGGCTGCGCCCACGGAGATGTCGATGTTGCCCGTGATGATGATCATCGACGCGCCGATGGCGGCCACCGCGATGTAGGCGTTGACGTTGAAGAGGTCACTGACGTTGTTCCAGGCCCAGAACGCGCCGTTGTTGAGCCCGACCCCGATGAAGAGGGCGACGAGGAGGGCCAGGAGCAGCACCTCCTGTGTACCCAGCAGCCGGCGGACGGTCCCGACGAAGCGGTTGCCCCGGGAGCTCGACTGGGCCGGTGCGGCGGCGCTCACGCAGCCGCTCCGGCGGGCGCGCCGCCCGGCGGCTCGTCCGGGACGATCTGGTCGCTCATCATGGCCGCGCCCACGCTGTGCTGATCAGCCTCGGCGCGACTGAACTCCGCCACCAGGCGACCCTGGCGCATGACCAGGATGCGGTCGCTCATGCCGAGCACCTCGGGCAGCTCGCTCGAGATCATGAGGATGCCCAGGCCCTGCTGGGCCAGCTCGCTCATGAGCCGGTGGATCTCGGCCTTGGCGCCCACGTCCACGCCCCGGGTGGGTTCATCGACGATGAGCAGCTTGGGCTTGCTGGCCAGCCACTTGCCGACGACGACCTTCTGCTGGTTGCCGCCGGAGAGCTTGTTGACGACCTGCTCTCCGCTCGTGGCGATGATGTTGAGCTGGGCGATCATGTCTGCGCCGACGCGGCGCTCGGCTGACTTGTCCACCATGCCCAGGCGCGTGAGCGAACCCAGGATGGCCATCGAGAGGTTCTCGCGGATGCGCATCGCACGGACCAGCCCCTGCGTGCCGCGGTCCTCCGGCACGTAGGCGACGCCGAGCTTCATGGCCTGGCCGGGCGAGCGGATGGCCACCTTCTGGCCCTCGATGAGGATCTCGCCCGAGTCTGGCGCCAGGATGCCGAAGACAAGCTGGGCGGTCTCGCTGCGCCCGGAGCCGACGAGGCCGGCCATGCCCACGATCTCCCCGCCGCGGACCCGGAAGCTGACGCCCAGGGTGTGCGGCCGGCGGGTCAGGTCGCGGACCTCCAGCACGTCGCCACGGATCTCGCTGGGGAGCTTGGGGAAGAGCTCGGTGATGGTGCGGCCGACCATCATGCGGATGAGCTCGCCCTCGGTGACCTCCGCCACCGGTTTGGAGTCCACGTAGCGGCCGTCGCGCAGGACGGTCACGCGGTCGGCCAGCTCGAAGACCTCCTGAAGGCGGTGGCTGATGTAGATGACCGCCACGCCCCGTTCCTTGAGCAGCCGCACGATACTGAAGAGGCGCTCGACGTCCGACTCCGTGAGGGCCGCCGTGGGCTCGTCCATGATGAGGACCCGGGCGTTGATGGAGAGGGCCTTGGCGATCTCCACGCGCTGGCGGTTGCCGACGTTGAGAGTCCCGACCTTGCGGTTCACGTCCATGTCGTGGATGTCCAGCGAGGCAAGGATCTCACGGGCCCGATCCGCCATCGAGCCCCAATCCACGACCCCGAAGCGATCACCGCCGCGACGCGGCGCGTGGCCCATGAAGATGTTCTCGGCCACGGAGAGCTCCGGGTAGAGGCTCAACTCCTGGTACATCGTGGCCATGCCCGCCGCCTGCGCCTGGTGGGGACTGCCGAACGTGACCTCCTGGCCCTCGATGCGGATGACACCACTGTCCGGCATGTGCACGCCGGAGATGACCTTGATGAGCGTGGACTTGCCGGCACCGTTCTCACCCACGAGGGCATGGATCTCGCCGGCCGCCACCGAGAAGTGGACATCCTCGAGCGCGCGGACACCCGGGAACTGCTTGCTGATGCCCTCCAGCTCGAGCAGCGCGGTCATGCGGACTGTCCTACTCCTCCGACGGCGCCTCCGGCCAACGTGGGCCAGCAAGCGAGCGACACCGTGCCGCGTACCATATCAATCCCCCGTGGGAGCCGGGAGCCTCGTTCGCATGGAGCCTGCTGCGCGCCTCGGTGGCCCGTCCGCGGTAGTCGCCAAGGGCAGGCAGGGCGGTCACGACCACGCGTCGCCCAGCTCGATGGTCGTCTTGATGCCCTCGCGGCGACCGGCCAGGTGGCCCGCGATGGCGTCGGCGTCCAGGCCCCGGATGCGATCGGTGATGAGCTGGGCCAGCCAGCCGCGCGTGGCCGGATCCGCCTCGGCAGCACCGATCGTGGCCACGGCTGCCGCGTAGTCACCCCGGGAAGCTGCGGCGCTGCCCACGATGACGCGGTTGTAGAGGACCACGGCCTGGTTCAGGCGTGCCATGTCCACGCTCATGGGGCTGCTGCCGGGCGTGACGCTGAAGAGCGCCAGCACGCCGTTCGGCGCGAGCGCCGCGACGGCCGGCTCGACGAGCGCGGCTGAGCCGGAGCCCTCGAAGACGATGTCGAAGGCACCCTGCTGCCGAACCACGCCGCCCAGGTCCGTGTCAGCCGCACTGATGTACCGCGCCCCGAGGCGTCCCAGCAGCTCGCTGTTGCGGTAGGGACCCGCGCGCCGGCCGAAGGTCGTGACCTCCAGGCCACGGAGGCGCAGGACCAGCGAAGCCAGCAGGCCGATCGTGCCGGCGCCCGTGACGAGGGCGCGCCGCGGCTCCCACAGCTCGAGTCGTCCCTGCACCTGGTCGGCCTGTCGGAGCGACTTCGTGATGCACGAGAGCGGCTCGGTGAGGATGGCCACCGGCTCCAGCTCATCGGGCACGGGCACCAGGTGGCGGGCGTCTGCGACGACCTCCTCGGTCAGGAAGCCGTGCGCCCGACTGATGCCGGTCTCGATGAAGACGTCGTCCGTGGAGAGGTCAGCACGGCCGATGCGGTCATGGGGGCTTCCGCCGGGCCGACGGATGGTGACGACGACCAGCTGCCCGACCGACACGTCACCCGTGACCGCCGGGCCGACCTCACGGACACGGCCCAGCGATTCGTGGCCCAGCACGAGGAAGTCGGAACCTTCCGGGGCGCGGCCATAGGCGCCGGCGGCCAGCTCCGCATCCGTGCCGCAGAGGCCGGCCCGAACGATCCCGACCCGCACGCCGCGGCCGCCAGGGACATCGTCGAGCGACGGCCGCGGCACGTCGCGCAGGTGGAGCGAGCCGGGCACACCCGGCCTGATGGCGATGGCCTTCATGTGCTCGCCTGTCGCCGCAGCTCCTGCAGATAGGCCGCTGCACCGGGCCAGGTCTCGCGGCGAGCCGGTCGCCGGCTGAGGTGGGCCGCGTAGCGGGCCGCGGCCTCGACCAGCCGTCTCGATGTGACGACCGGGATGGCGCGTGAGCCGGCCGCCGCCGCCAGATCGGCGTCTCCCGTCAGGAGGTCCGCGTCTTCCAGCTCGGCCAGCACCAGGTAGGCGGCGTCATAGGCCGTCAGGCCGTGGACCTCGACGGCGTCGACCACGTGCAGCAGGCTGGGACGGTCCGGCATGCGCGTCTGGAGCCCAAGCCGGTCGAGATCGTGGAGCGTCTCCGTCACACGCGCGGCTGACCAGCGGCATCGCCTGCCCAAGGTGTTCGTCATCTCGTACCAGAACAGCCATGGGACGACGATGTCCGCGCGAGCCTGCAGCAGCGTCCGGACGCGATCGGCCCCGGCCTCCACCAGGATCAGCGCCAACGCGGCCGAGGCATCCACGACGAGAGGTCGGCGCGCCGCTCCAGTCATCGGTGGTCGCGGTCCCAGCGCAGGTAGGCGGCAGCATCCTCGAAGCCATCGTCCGGCGGTGGCAGCTCCTCCTTCATCCGACGCCCGAGCTCGGCCAGCCGATCGAGGGCCGCGATCCTCCGCTGCCTCGACTCCTCGCCATCGTCCTCCAGGCGATGGGCATCCTCGATGGGCACGATGGCCGCGATGGCCATGTCCCGCTCGATGAGGACGCGCTCGCCGGCGGCAGCCAGGTCCAGCGTCTCACCCAGGCGCGCACGGAGCTGTCCGGCCGTGATGGTCCTCATAGCCGACCATGATGGTCAGCCAGCATGGTCGTGTCAAGGCGGTCGCGAGTGCCCGGGCCGCGGTTCTGGCCGTCGACCCGGGCAGGTGCCTGCGAAGATTGCCCAGCAGCCGGTATCAGGCTACGGTCCGCTCCGTGACACGCGCGGTCTGCTCGGCCACCGCTTCGGCGAGTTCCCTCAGCTCGCGGTCACGATCGACGTAGCGGTCGGCCAGGAGGACCAGCTCGATGTGGGGAGCACCGCTGCCACCGGGGACGATGCGCGCCCAGGCCTGCCTGCGCGGGAAGTAGAAGGTCAGGACGAGGCCGGCGATGAGCAGCCCGAACGCCACCCAGATGATGGGCTGGCCGGGATCGCGACGGACGACGAGGCCGGTCCAGGCGCCCGTGCCGTCCCACGTGATCTCCTGGCCGGCCGTGACCTCTGGGTCCGTCGTCACGCCGGGCGGGATGGTGACCAGGAACAGCGTGGGGTTCTGACCGCTCGCATCAGCCGGGCCGAGACCCTGCATGACCAGCTGCGGGCTGCCATCGGCGCTGGCGTTGAGCACCGCGACCAGGCCGAGATCCGCCCCGGGCACGGCCATGAAGCCCTGCGGCCGACCCGCGACCTCATCGTCGAGGATCAACGGGCCCTGCCAGGCGAGGTCGCCACTGGCGCCCCGGATGGTGAGGTCAACGGCCGGCCCGAAGGTGTTCTGATGGACGGCGTAGCCGTCGACCGTCAACGGGTCGTTGACGCGGATGGTTCGGCGCAGCAGCTCCTGGCCGTCCCGAAAGACGGAGAGGTCCGTGCTGAAGTCGGCAAAGGAGCCGTCGGCGCGCTGCGGGGCGGCGAAGTCGTGCACCTTGATGAGCAGGTTGCCCGGGGTGCCGATGGGCCGAACGGGCGCCGTCTGCCCCTCACCCACGAAGACGACCGTCTCGAAGCCGGCCGCGACAGTCACACCACCGGCCACGAAGAAGAGGACCAGGCCGGCGTGCGTGAGCAGCGTGGCCAGCTTCTGGTACTGGTTGCGGTCGCCATGGACGATGGTGGCGCTCCCGACGCTGGCCAGGCGCTGTCGGCGGAAGCGGCGGGCCCGGAAGGCACGCCGCACGGCCGCGACCGTCGCATCAGGCGAACCGTCCGGCAGCACCAGCGCGGCCCGACCGCCGCGCGCGGGATCGAAGAAGGGCGCCGAGTGCTCCACCTTCACGCGCTGCACGCTGCGCCACAGGCGGGGCGTGCGATCCAGCGTGCAGCAGATGATGCTCACGGTCAGGACGGCCATGAGCAGCAGCAACCAGGGTGTCGAGAAGACGCTGAAGAGGCCCAGGACGTCGAAGGCGCCGACCAGCGATGAGCCCACCGGGAACCCCAGCAGCGCGATGGGATCCCAGGCGGCGTGCATGGCGGCCAGCTCGGCGGCGTAGCGGGCAGGGTCGTCCCTGGCCGTGACCGGGAACTGGCGCACGAGGATGCCCACCAGGCCGGCAAGCGCCAGGAGCAGGATGAGCACCACGGCGAAGCGCACGTCGGTGAGCAGCCGCCACACGGCGGCTCCCAGGCGCGCCAGCATGGATCAGCCTGCCAGCGCCTGGTCCACGTCCGCCAACAGGTCCTCGATGTCCTCCAGCCCCACCGAGATGCGCACCAGCCCCTGCGGGATGCCCGCCGCCAGCAGCTGCGTCTCGTCGAGCTGGCGATGCGTCGCCGTGGGCGGGTGGACGGCATAGGTGACGACGCTGCCCAGGGTGGCCGTCACGGGCGGGATCCGCAGGCGGTCGATGAAGGCAGCCGCCCGCTCGCGCGAACCGAGGTCGAGGGCCAGCATGCCGCCGCCGGAACGCAGCTGGCGCGCCGCGACGTCGGCCTGGGGATGGTCGGGCAGGCCGGGCCAGGCCACGCGCTGCACGGCGGGGTGCGCCGCGAGGTGCTCTGCCAGTCGGCCGGCCGACTGGCTGTGCCGGTCCATGCGCACGTGCAATGTCTGCATGCCGCGCAGCACGAGGAAGGCGCTGAAGGGCGCGACGATGCCACCGGTGTCGATGCTCACGCGGCGGATGGCCTCCATGCGCTCCCGCGAGCCGGCCACGACCCCGGCGATGACGTCGGAGTGGCCCGACAGCCACTTGGTGGCCGACTCGACCACGAGGTCCACGCCGAGGTCGAGAGGCGTGCAGAGGTACGGGGAGGCGAAGGTGTTATCCACGACGACGACCGCCCCGTGGGCATGGCCGAGCTCCGCGAGGCGGGCAAGGTCGGCCACCACGATGGTGGGGTTGGAGATCGTCTCCGCGTAGAGGACGCGCGTGGGCGCAGCCTGCAGTGCGGCGCGCACGGCGTCGTGGTCGGTGGGGTCCACGAACTCCACGAGCACGCCGAAGCGGGCGAGGACACCCTCCATGAGGGCCCGCGTGCTGCCATACACGGCCCGCGTGCAGACGATGCGGTCACCGGCGGCGAGGAGCGAGAGCAGCGTGGCATGCACGGCGCCCATGCCGGACCCGAAGGCGAAGCCCGCCGCAGCTTCATGCATGGCTGCGAAGGCCGCAGCCAGGGCGTCCGCCGTGGGGTTCTCGATGCGGGCATATGTGTAGCCGGGTCGTCCGAAGCTGATGAGCGCCGCGTAGTCGTCCACGTCGCGGGCGTGGAAGGTGGCCGACTGGTAGATGGGCACGGCGGCCGGACCCTGCTCCACGCGCGGCGCCCGCGTGGCGGCCTTGATGGCACGCGTCCCGAAGCCCAGGCTCGCGGTCGGGTCGTCCGGTCCGTTCGAGCGGTGGCCGGGCAGCGCGGGCTGATCGTCAGCGTCGTGGGGCATGGGTGGGAATGTACATCGGCTGTGCCGTGACGCGGAGCGGCACCGCCGAGCGGCTGGGCGAGCGGCTGTCCCTGAGCGCCGGGTGGCGTCGGCTCCCGCCGGGTGGCGACGCTTCCTGCCGGGTGGCGACGCTTCCTGTCAGGAGCGGGGTCGGTCGGGCTGGTCCCAGGGCTCGATGGGCAGGGCCACCCAGGGTCGCTCCGGTCGCCCTCCCAACGCATCGGCCTGTCCGGCGGAGGCGATCCCGCCGCTCGTCCCGGGGGCGCTGGGGCCGGCCGCAGGCCGCTCGCTGGGTGGGTCGCCGGGCGGGGTCGAGGTGGGGCGCGGCGGCCCCGAGTCCGAGCCGCCGGACCCCGGCGCGGAGGATCCGGGCGTGGATCCCGGCGTGCGGTCGGAGGGCCCGTCGGGGGTGCCGACCGTACGGGTCAGCCAGGGAGCGTCCGCACCCCCCTCCGGGGAGGGCGGTGGTGCGATGGCGTCGAGGATGGAGGGCACGCGCGCCACTCGTGGCGCGGAGGCGGGCCGCGCCGGCGACGAGCCGCCTGGTCGCGTGGGCCCCGCCGTCGCCTCCGGGGACCCCCAGGGCGCCGGATCGCCACCGGTGCGTGCATCGACCGCCGGTTCCGCGGTGACGGGGCCGGGCGTCTCGATCCCGATGATGGTGGGCGCACGGTCGCTGCGCGACTGGTAGCCCACGATGCGGTTCTTCCCGGTGCGCTTGGATTCGTACATGGCCACGTCCGCGGCGGCGATCAGCTGTTCCAGGGTGCCGCCGTCCTCCGGATAGGTGACGAGGCCCACGGAGACCGACGAGCGCACGTTGCGCTGGGCGGCACGCAGGGTGAGGGCCGCGATGTCACGGCGCAGCTTCTCCGCCACGACGAAGCCGCCGGCGGCGTCCGTCTCTGGCAGGAGCACGACGAACTCGTCGCCGCCGTAGCGGGCCGCGGCGTCCGTGAAGCGCACGGTCGAACGGATGGTGTCGGCGACGGCCTTGAGAAGTCGGTCGCCCCATTGGTGGCCGAAGGTGTCGTTGACCGGCTTGAGATCGTCCAGGTCCAGCATGAGCAGCGTGAAGCCCCGGCCCATGCGGTCCGAGCGGCGGATCTCCTGGTCCATCGTGGTGAAGAAGAAGGCACGGTTGTAGAGGCCCGTGAGAGCGTCGAACCGGGAGGCGCGCAGGGCCTCATCGCGGGCGTGGCGCTGCGCCCGTGCCGCCGCGGTGGCGATGTCAGCAAGCAGGATGAGGGCGACCGCGGTGAGGCCGACCCAGGCCATGGCCTCCGCTTCCAGTGCCCCGCCGACCGCATCGACGATGGCCACCAGCACCGCGGAGCCAGCCGCCAGCAAGGCGATGGCCAGGGGCGCCCGACCTTCCGTCGAGAGCGCCGTGCCGGCCACGACCAGGAAGAAGCCCACCAGGAATGGGCTCGTGGCGCCGCCGCTGAGAGACGTCAGGAGGGCCAGGAAGAGGACGGCGCCGATACCCTCCGCCGGTCGGCGCCAGCGACCGAAGGTCGCGGGCGGCACGAGATCCATGAAGAGGACCACGAGCAGGGTGCCCAGCGCCAGCAGCGTGAAGATGGCCTGCTCCACCTCCGGCCAGGCGCGCGTCAGCGCCGTCACGAGTGCGGCGGTGGCCAGGAAGAGGAAGGCCACGGCGCGCGCCGCCTGGCGGGTGCTCGTCGGCGAGATGAAGGCCGTGGCGCGCCGTGGCGCGGCAGGGATGGGTCGGTCGGTCTCCCCAGCGGATGCGGCCGCGGCGCGCGGGCCCGCACGTGCCGGCTCGGCGATGGGGTCCGCGGCCAGGTCCACGTCGTCGCGCCGGGTGGGGTACGCCGTGGCCCAGGCGACCGTCACGGCCACCGCAGCGATGCCGATCAGCCCGGCGACGAGCAGGAGCATCTGGTCTGCGGACACGCACTCCCCCTTGGACGCGACTGCTCGATTGCCGTGATGCCGCAGGCGACACACCACGGGTACTGGGGCTCGGTGGCCGAATGGTACTGCCGTGCCCGTGCCCGCCGTGGTGGTCCCGGGCTGCTAGTGTGGCCGCCAGGCACCACGACCCGGAGGAGACATGAGCGAGCAGACCCGATCGGAACAGGCCTGCCCGGCCTGCGGACAGCACAGCCTGGCCCTCGACGAACCGCCACGCATCGACGTCCTGGGCATCCAGCCCTGGTCGGACATGGTGGGCATGGGCGATGTCCAGGACGCTGGCGCGCCAGGCATCGTGTGCCTGAGCTGCGGCGTCAGATGGCGGGACCTGGGCGCCTTTGGACGCGACGAGCGCGATACCGCGGCCGAGACCGGACGACGCGCTGGACCTCGAGGTGGGCCTGGACCCGGACGAGGCCGAAGTCGACTCGTAAGGTCGGCGGGGCTCAGAGGCCGCGTTGGCCCCAGGACCACATCAGGAACAGGCTGAGGGCCGCAGCGGCGGCCAGCAGCAGCCCCGGCAGCAGCCGACCGGTGGCCAGCCAGCGCCAGCGCGCCGGCGCCGAAGATGACGACCTCCACCACCAGGCGCTGCGGGTCGGGCAGGCGGCGAGAGGCGCGGGGTGAGACGAACAAGCCCCAGACCAGCATGGCCACCACCGGCGCCCCGATGCCCAGCAGGACCTGGAGCGGCAGCACGTCGGTCACGGAGACGCCCCACAGGAAGAGCGCCAGCAGCACGAGCAGCTCCAGCACGAAGCGGAGCAGCAGGTTCAGGTCGCGCATGGAGCGATCGTTCATGCCGTGGTCCCACCGCTGGCGGCCGCCACGGCTGCGACGGTGGTCGCCTGCGACGGCAGGAGGATGGTCGGGGCGGCGGGGATCGAACCCGCGACCTCATGCTCCCAAAGCATGTGCGCTACCTCTGCGCTACACCCCGACGTGGTTTCGTGCTCACGAACCACACATAACCCGTGCGCACTGCCATCTCGACCTTGCCTACACCGCTCCAATCGCATAGCTGGTCTCCTGCACGAAGCCCCAGCGGATGACGAGAAGCGATGGTGACCACACCGATCGACAGCCCCGATGATACGACCAGCTCGGAACTGCTGACGCTGCTGGCGTCCTGGCGGCGCCACCTGCTGGCCCAGCGGATGAGCCCGGCGACGCTCTCGACCTACGCCGCCGCCGTCCGCGCCCTCGATACCTTCCCGGCGGCACAGGGCATGCCCCAGGCTGCATCGTCGATCACGCGGGAGCACGTCGAGGCCTTCATCACGCACCTCCTGGCGGAGCGGGCCCCGGCGACCGCCCACAACCGCTACAGGGCTCTGCGCAGCTTCTTCGGCTGGCTCGTCGAGGAGGGCGAGATCAGCGCCAGCCCGATGGCGCGGATGAAGCCGCCCCGGCTGCCGGAGGAACCGCCCCGCGTCCTGCGCGAGGCCGAGCTGCGCCGCCTCGTCGAGGTCTGCGAGCGCGACCGCACCTTCCAGGGGCGGCGCGACGAGGCCATCATGCGGATCTTCATCGATACGGGCGTCCGGCGCGGCGAGCTGCTCGGCCTGACCCTCGATGCCGTCGACCTCGATGAGGGCCTCCTGCGGGTGACCGGCAAGGGCGACCGGACGCGCTTCGTCGCGCTCGGCGCCAGCACGGTGCGCAGCCTCGACCGCTACTTGCGGGCGCGGGCGAAGGCGTCAGGCGCGGCGGAGTCCACGGAGCTCTGGCTGGGCCGCAAGGGACCCCTGCGGGAGTCCGGCCTCGCGGAGGCCGTGCGAGCGCGCGGGCGCGAGGCCGGCGTGGCCGACCACCTCCATCCGCACGACTTCCGCCACGCCTACGCCCACTCGATGCTGGCCGCCGGGATGCAGGAGACCGACCTCATGGCCGTCGTGGGCTGGAAGAGCCGCGAGATGGTCGCCCGCTACGCCGCCTCCACGCGTGCCGAGCGAGCGCTGAAGGCGGCCCGGGCGCTGAGCCCGGTGGACCGGCTGTGAGCGAGGAACCAGCCCCGCAGGACGATCGGGAGTCCAATCCGGTCGCTGCCTACCGGGCAGCGTGGCAGCAAGCGTTTCGGAACCTGAGGTATCGGCTCGCACCGCTCATGCGCTGCTGGAAACGCTGGGACCGACAGAGTCCGAGGCCGATGCCAACGAGCACGATGTACGGTCGGCCATCCACGACCTCTGGCGCGGCGACCGCGACGATCACACGGAGTCGCCGATGCGTATCCGCCAGGCGGCAGCTCGCGCCAAGGACACTCACGTGCTCATGAACAACTGCTACGCGAACTACGGGGCGGTGAACGCGCGTGAGATCGCGAAGCTGCTGGAGGACCTGGGCACCGTCGGGTAGGCGAACGTGGATCGCCGGCACCATCGCTGGGACCTGCCCCGATCGCCGTCAGCAACGCGGTGGAGTACCGCCAGGACCGCGCCGAGGTCAGTGGCGAGACCAGTCCACGGCGCCGGCGCTCATCACGTACGGGCGGCGGCATCAGGCCGAGCGCCCCAGTAGGCCCACGTAGGCCGTCGCCCAGAGCGCCGTCCCAAACGCGACCCCGCGCACCAACGGCGGTATCCGCCGCAGGCGTGGGTCGTTGCTAGTCGCGCCCGCTCCCCGGCCCGACTCCGAGATGCTGAGCCACACTCACCGCTTCGCTCGATGCACGGCTCGGATCCCCAACTCCGTGGGCCCGCCCAGGACCCACCATCCTCTCCTAGTCGAGCTCCTTGCGGCCGCCCCGCGGGTCGCGTTTCGTGAAACCCGCCCGGTGCGACGTCGTCGGCCGTGCAACGTCCGAGTCCTCGCTCACCTCGATGCCATATCGCTTCGCCGCCGACAGGATCTTCTTTCGAGCACGCTGCTTCACGGCCTTGCTCTCGAAATCGGTCTGGCCGAAGCGGGCCATGGCATTGCGGACGTGCGACGCGTCGTTGATGGGCAGGTGCTCACCACCCTCCCGATCGACGTACGCGAACTGGCTGGCCCGCAGCTTCTCGCGGTCCTTCGTTTCTAGTTCGGCCATGTCGATGACCCTCCCGGTGCGCGCAGCGTAGTCATGGGCGTGGACGGTCCCCTCGTGGTCCTCGCGCTCCTCGTCCTCGGGACAGATGCAGTGATGCCGCGAACGAGGTGGACCACATCGTGCCCAGGGTCGCCGGTGGGGACCGACGCCTGGAACGGTCTGGGGTCGCTCTGCGGCCGCCATCAGCGACCGAAGGGCATTTCGCTCGACGACCCGCATCGGCGTGGACCCTCGGCCGCGCCGATGAGCCAGACGGATCGTGTTGTCTCCCCCCGCTGCTGGTCGAGCGCGAGCCACCGGAGCTTGGGCTCGCGCTCGCGCCACCGAAACTGCCCGACGCGCCCGGGCAGCCAGATCGGCCTGACCAGCCGGAGCCGTCCTTGGACCCCGCAAACTGGCCGATGCCCTGTTGCCGGCCATCTCGTGACCTCTGTTGCGGCCGCCAGTGTGACGGAAGTACCTACGTGCGTCGACCGGGCTTGTACTCGCCAGCGCGGTGCCTGCCACGGAGGCTTCAGGTGCATGGTGAACGCGCGTCGAATCATCGGACTCCCCTCCTTGGATGGTCAGGTCGCGGGCGCGCGGTGTGGTGGCACGCGACCAGAGGTTCGCACTCACGGTCGGCCCGCGATGAACACGTCTGTCCCTCTGGCAGCCTCACCGGTAGGAGCAGCTCGACTGGTTCCGGTCCTACCTGGGTTCCGAAGCCGCAGGGCACTGGGACGGGGCTTCCGTGCGACTCTTCGTCATGGGCAGCAACCGCTGGATGGACGCGGCGGACTGGCCGGTCCCCGGCACCCACGAATCACGGTTCTACCTCCACACCGACGGTCGACTCGGCGAAGACCCGCCGAAGCCCCAGGCCGGTGACCGCGCGTTCATCTACGACCCCGCCGACCCAGTCCCAACCATCGGCGGTGCCACGTTCCTGCCCGGGGTGTTCGTGGGGCACAACGCGGGGTCTGTTGACGCCGGCCCGCGGGATCAACGTCCTCGTCGCGCGCGGACGTGCTTGCCTACCGCTCCGCGCCGCTCGAGCGAGATCTCTCACCGTCGTCGGACCCGTTTCTGTCGTGGCGCAACGCGTGTTGCGATCGTATCGACCGGTGACTGTCATGCGGATGTGCCGACACCGTCGCGGACTGGTGGTCGCTGATCGGCGAGTCGGCAAGTCTCGCCCTCTGATCCGACACGCTCGCCAGGTGCCGTCGAATGCGCGAACAGATCGACCACGACCGCATCGACCACCGCTCGTGACACCGACGGGACCGCCAAGCTCGTCGACATCTGGCCCGATGGGCAAGGCGATCGCCGGTGCGGGCGTCCTGGGAGCCCGGGATGCGATCGAGCGCTTGTCGCGGGACCCGCGCATCGTCATGGGGGTCTTGATCGGCACGGTAACCCTCATCGTGCTCGCAGTCGCCTCGGGAGATGCCCGCTGCGACGGCATCATCAGGGCCCGCTACCGCGAAGGGACCGAGCGGGGCGTCCTGCTCGAGCCCGACCGAGCGTACCGCTAGGTTGGCTTCGCGCGATCAGTAGCGTCGGCTGTGACGACCCTGATCAGGGTCAATCCGCGAAGGCGCCGCCGGCGGGGCTGGGCGCGTACGGGCACCGAGCACCGCGGAGGCGAATAGATCCTGGCGGCCGCTGTTCGACGGTCGGCGATATCGCAGGCGAACCTCGTGGTGTGTACGGGGCGACACGACTCGACGGCGGGGCTGGGTGGCGGCGGCCCCACGGAGTGGGCGGGGAGGGTGAAGCGCTACGAAGGTCGGAACGAAGTACCGAGCCGCAAGCCCAGACCAGGCGCCTAGGGCACGTGACAGTCGGAATGTGAGCGATGGTGATGGCGAAGCGAGAGACGATCCACAAGGGCACGGACCGAAACGTAGGCCAGACGGCGTGGCAGGGGCGATCCGACGAGAGCGACGATCTGAGCTGGTCCCTCTACGAGATTCTGCGCCGGGGCGCAAGCCAGCTGGCAGCCCGAGACCGAGTGCCGCCATCCTCGCGGAGGCCGAACGACGCGGCTGACTTCGCACCTGCGATGCAGCTGCCACACGGGCCCGCATGCAGTCGGTCGCGCCTGCAACGACCTTGGGGGCAGACTCGTCTCAGCGCGCCGTGGCCAGACCCGCAGACGGCCGCGGCGCCGGAGGTTGATATGCACGGCATGGAGACACAACACCCGCAGTTGGCCACGCTCGGCCAAGGCATGCCTGTCCTGGCCGCGGAGAACGTCCAGGGCTTCGCGGTCCGGGACATCAACAACGAATCGGTAGGGCGCGTCGAGGACCTCGTCATCGACAGCGAGGCTGGGCGCGTCCGCTTCCTGGACATCGCGGACGACGGCATCCTCGGCCTGGGTTTCGGGCGTGATCACCACTTGGTGCCCGTGGATGTGGTGCAGGATGTCGCCGGTGACACCGTCTTCTTGAGGACCTCACATTAGATCTCGTGGACCTCGCTCCTCGGGGCTCGCTCAGGGATGCGATTTCAAGTCGACCAGGTCCTCCGCCACTTCGGCTGCACACCGTTCTGGTCGAGCGACTATCGCGCGCCTGAGTGGACGAACCCTGACTGATCAATCGTTGAGGCCCCGTTGGGCCGCGAGCTGAGTTCCCGACCCTCCGCCCCGGCCCGGGGTAGCACCACTCGCGGGTCGGGGGCCTTCCCGCTGGTGCAGGCTGACTCGACAGCGGCGATCCCCGGCTTGACGGGTGACCACGCTTGACCGGCTCCGCCACCGCCACGATGAACCGCACCTCGTGCCGCCCAGGTCCAGGGCGGGGGTCCCTGCGTACACTCGATCTGGCTGCTCAGGGTCAGGCCTACACTGCTGTACACGAATCGTGAACGCGTGGAGGGAGATGACATGATCAGCGAGCAGCCCAAGCAGCTTCTCGATCGCCCAGGTGGCCCACGAGTTGTCGGCGCACCAGACATACATGGGCATCGCCCTCCACTTCGAGCGGGAGAGCTTGAAGGGCTGGGCGAAGTTCTTCCACGATCAGGCGACCGAGGAAGCCGACCACGGCAGGAAGATCATCAGCTTCCTCATCGACAACGATGTCGAGTTCACCTGCCCCAGGTCGGCGGCGCACCGACGACCTACGGCTCCGCCCGCGATGCCGTCCTGACGGCTCTCGACAGCGAGGAGCGCGTCACAGCGCAGTTCGAGGCGCTCGCCAACGCCGCCCGGGACGCGAAGGACAACAGGACGCTCCAGTTCGTCCAGTGGTTCATCGAGGAGCAGGTCGAGGAGGAGCGGACCATGACAGCGTTGATCGACGTCATCGACAGCGGAATCAACCTGTTCCAAGCGGAGGCGCTGCTCGACGGCATCGGCCACTAGCCGTCGCGCGCGCGTCCCCGACCAAGAGCGTGGATTACGGACCTGGTGCGCTAGGGTCTGGCGCCCCTTCGCTGGGCCACCTGGCTCGTTTCCGCGCATCCGACACGGGCCGTACGGGCGATCGTGCCGCTCGCGCTCGCGCCCCTATCCCTGACGGAGGCCCTCGTGGACGAGGCGGCTCGCTGGACCGAGCGCTACGACGACTCCAAGCTGCCCTGGGAGCCTACGCGCGACGATGCCTGGCTCGCTGACGGCCGGCGCTTGTTCGTGGCCCTCCGCGCTGCGCTCGCGGAGTTGGGCATCGAGCTCGTGGCAGGCGAGGGTATCAGGCTGCCGGACCGATGACGGTGGCTTCTCGATCGCCACTGGGCTGGAGGTCCGAACACGCACGCGAACCGCACGATAACTGGCACCCTGTCGTAGGGCCGACTTGTGCTGAGGAAACAGAACCCTGCAGCGCTAACGCGCGGGAGGCTCCCAAAGCATGTGCGCTCCTGCAGCGTCGGCGATGACGCCATCTGTAGGGATACGAGATCCGACTCTGGATCGCTTCTCCACTCGGACCAGGCGCGGCCCCGCCGTCGGCCTGTGTTCACCGCCCCGAGGGTGAGCCTGGGCCCAGGTGCTCAGAATGCCTCACCCTTCCCGAACGAGGTTCATGCGGAACTCGAACTGCGCGCCGTTGTAGATCGACCGCACGGCCTCGACCGGTGCCCCATTGGCCACACTGCCGATCCGGTCGCGAGCGATGACAGGGGTGTTCTCGGGCAGCTGAAGCAGCTCGCATTCCTCACGAGAGGGCAGGTACCCCATGAGGAGGTCGGCCGTGTGAGTGATCCGAGTCGCATATCGACTCTCGAGCACGGCGTACAGCGAGCGCGACATGTCCTCGGCCAGCATGCCTGCATAGCGCCGGGCACCGAACCACTCGGTCTCCAGGATCGCCGGAGCCTCATCGATCAGCCGGAGACGCATGAGCTCCACGGTCAAGTCGACTTCGGCGAGCTCGAGCCCTTCGCGGACCCACTCGGGAGGCGTCGTGATCACGGACGACAGGCCGACGGTGCGGGACTCTCGCCCAGCACGACGCATCGAGGCGGTGAAGCCCTCGAATCGCTCTGTGTTGATGAAGACTCGGCGGCGGCGAACGAAGACGCCCTTGCCGCGGACGCGATAGCAGTGGCCGGCAAGCACCAGCGAGCGAACGGCCTGGCGGACCGTCATCCGGCTCACGCCGAGCTGCTCGGCGAGTTCGCGTTCCGAGGGAAGTTGATCTCCCTCGCGCAGGACGCCGCCCTCGATCTGTCGCTCGAGCGCCTTCTCGATCTGGTAGTACAGCGGGATCGGTGACGTCGGCTCGACTGCGATGGTCTGATCGCCCATCATCCCTCGCTCTCCGCCGCCTGGCTATATGCGGTGAGAGCCGCATACAGTCGCCGGTACCGTGCATATGCGGCGGCCCAATCGCCGGCGCGCGCAGGATCTGGTTCGATCCTCGCGACCGCGGCTTCTTCGGGCGCGCCGGACCACCAGCCGATCCCCATGCCAGCAAGAACGGCGGCTCCATAGCTGGAGTCGCGTTCGAGGCGGACCACGGGGAGGGTGAATGCGTCGGCCAGCATCTGGAGCTGCACGACGTCCCGGGCTCCACCGCCGACGACCCGGATCTCCGAGGGCCCATCGCCGTCGAGTTCCCATCGATCGAACATGCGGCGGAGCTCGAACGACACGCCTTCCAGCACGGCCCGCACGAAGGTCGCTCGACGATGATGTGGCTGGAGCCCGACGAACGCCGCTGGCACCGACGCCGCGAAGCCAGCCCGCTCCCCCATCAGGAACGGGAGGTACAGCATCCCCTCGGCTCCGGGTGGGATGTCGGCCGCTTCCTGGAGCAGGTGCTCGATGGCTTCCCCCTCCGCCAGCGCATCCCGGACCCAGAGGAGGCTCGAACCTGCTGAGTGCAGTGAGTCCAGGCGCATCCAGCGGCCTTCGAGCGCGTGGCAGAACGACCCGGGAACCGGCAGCGAAGTCGCCAGGACCACGACCCCTGAGGTCCCGATCTGCAGTGCCAGCACGCGCGGGTCGATGGCGCGCAAGCCCAACGCCTGGGAGGCCTGGTCACCCGCGCCAGCCACCACGGGCGTGCCTTCCTGGAGGCCGAAGGTGGTTGCCGCGACCCCTCCCACGACGCCGGCGACCGCGGCCGACGGCAGGACCGCCGGAAGCCATGTCGATGGGATGCCGAAGTGGTCGAGGATCTCTGCCGACCAGTGCCACGAGTGCGAGTCGAACATCCCGGTGCCCGCCGCGTCGGATGGATCGGTGGCGAGCGACCCGGTGAGCCAGAGCCGGAGGAGGTCCTTGGGGAGGACGACGTGACGGACTCGTGCGTAGGCCTCCGGCTCATGTTCCCGGCTCCAGAGGAGCTTGGACAACGTGAACGCAGGGAGGAGCGGGTTGAGCGTGACATCCTGGAATCGTCGGAAGGAGCCGTTGGCCTCAGCGGCCTCGAGCGTGGGGCGCTGATCGCACCACAGCAGCGGCGGGCGGATGACCTCCTGGGCGGCGTCAAGCATCACCGCCGTGTGCATCTGCCCGGTGACGCCGACGGCCCGGATCTGCGCGGGGCTCACGCCTGCAGCATCCCGTACGCGCCATATGCTCTGGGTGGCTGCACTCCGCCAGGTGGCTGGGTCCTGTTCGGCCCAGTCCTTCTGCGGCGCGATGAGGCCGTAGCTCCCGGATGAGGCCGTGAACGACGCGCCGGTCTGGTCGATGAGCGTGGCCTTGCATGAACTGGTCCCAACGTCGACCCCCAGCACGAAGTCCATGCTCGAAGTCAACCCCCCGGCCCGGGGCCTGTGTCGGACCCATCCTCCACGGAGACCGCGCCGACCATGATGGCCACGACCTCGGCCATGGTGGACTCGCGGGTCGAGCGCACGGCGACACGTCGCCCCAGCCGCATGATGGCGAGGCGATCGGCCACGGCGAACACGTCCGGGAGGCTGTGGCTGATGAGGATCACCGACTGTCCGCCATCCCTGACCCGTCGCACCAGGTCCAGGACCTGTCGCGATTGTGTGACTCCGAGGGCAGCCGTCGGCTCATCCATGATGATGACGCGGCGGCCCCACGCAGCGGCGCGCGCCACTGCCAGCGCCTGGCGCTGGCCGCCCGACAATGTCTCGACGGCCTGCGTGACCGAGTACAGCGAGATGCCCAGGTCGCGGAGGTACGTCCGCGCCGACTCCCGCATGGCCCCGTGGTCGATCATGCGCAGCAGGGACCCCGCAAACCCGGGCCTGCGGATCTCCCTGCCCAGGAACATGTTGGTCACGACGTCCAGCGCCGGGGAGACGGCAAGATCCTGGTAGACGGTCTCGATGCCGGCCTTCCTGGCCTCGGCGGGTGATGTCAGGTGGACCTCACGGCCATCGATGGAGATCGTTCCCTCGTCGGGCTGCAGCGCGCCTGCGAGCATCTTGATGAGGGTCGACTTCCCGGCGCCGTTGTCTCCGATCAGTCCCAGGACCTCACCCGGAAGGAGCTCCAGGTCGGCCCGGTCCACGGCGGTGACGTGTCCGAAGCGCTTGGTGAGTCCGCTCGCCGTCAGGATCGGCGACCCGCCCACCTGGGCGGCGGCGGTCATCGCGCTGGCATCCGTCATGCGACGTTCCTCCGGCGGACCAGCTGGTCGACCGCCACGGCGATGACGACGAGGACGCCGATGGCCACCTGCTGGTAGAGCGAATCGATGCCAGCCTGGGTCAGGCCATTCGCCAGGACGGCCACGATGAGCGTCCCGATCAGGGTTCCCAGCACGCCCCCGCGTCCCCCGAACAGGCTGGTCCCGCCGATGACGACGGCCGTGATGCTGTCGAGGTTGGCGGTCTGGTAGCCGCTCGGATCGGCCACCGGGATCCTCCCGAGGGCCGCCCAGGCGGCGATGGAGTAGATGACCGCGGCGATCACGTAGATGCTGAGCAGCATCCGTCGGACGTCGATGCCAGCGAGCCGCGCCGACTCCGGCCTGTCCCCGACCGCGAAGAGGTGACGGCCGGAGGATGTCTGGGTCAGCGCGAAGTGGATGAGCAAGGCGAGCCCGAACCACACGCCCACGCCGAAGGTGATCTTGGCACCGGCGATGACGACGCCGTCCCCCAGGACGGTCAACAGGCCCGGGCTGACCGTGTAGCTCGTCTGCTGCGTGTACAGGCGAGCCCCGGCGGCCAGGACCGTGAGCAGGCCGAGCGTCACGATGAACGGCGGCAGCTTGACCCGGCTGACGAAGAGGCCGCTGAGCGCCCCGCATGCCCCGCAGACGAGAGCGCCGAGCAGGAGGGCGACGACAGGTTCGCCGCCGCCGACGAGGAAGCGCGCCATGACGACCGTCCCCAGCACGGCGATGGCACCTGCTGCGAGGTCGATGCCCGCAGTCAGGATGATCAGGGTCTGGCCCAGCGCGAGGATGCCGATGACGACCGATTGCTGGAGGATCAGTGAGAAGTTCTGCGGTCGCAGGAAGGTGTCCGTCGTCACCGAGAAGATGACGCAGGCGACCACAAGGGCCAGGAACGGCCCAGCCACCTGGCTGCGTGCCAATCGCATCCATACCGGGTCGGCTGGAGGTGCGGTCGGGACGTTAGCGTTGATGCGGAGCTCCGAGTCCTCGGTCGTCACATCGACGTCCTCGCAAGGTCCACAGCCTGGTGAGCTGGGCCATCCATGGCTTCAGGCGCAGCGCGTGGCTACTCCGCGGCGCCCCAGCAGTTCTCGAGACCCCAGTCCGTGGTCTGTGCCTCGATGCCTTCGATGACCTCGTCGGTGATCAGCACGGTGCCGGTATCGATGATGCCGGAGGGCGCCTCGCCGGTCTCGACGAAGTTCATGATCGCCTGCACGGCCTGCTGCCCCATCCTCGATGGGAACTGCATGACGGTGGCGCCGATCTGGCCGTCCTTGACAGCCTGGACACCCGAGCAGCTGCCGTCGATCGAGACGACGACGACCTCGTGGTCGAGGGCTGCCGCTTCGATCGCCGCGGCGGCGCCGACGGCCATCGGCTCATTGATGGTGTAGACGACGTTGATGTCAGGGTTGGCCGAGAGCAGGTTCTCCATCGCCGTCCGCCCCGAGTCCGCGTTGGCCTGGGTCTGGATGGAGCCCGCGATCTCCGGGCTCTCCTCGGTCAGGCCGAAGCCGGAGAGGAACCCGTCGTGGCGGGCCTTCGACGTCTTGTCGGTCAGGTCGTAGTCGAGAAGAGCGACTCGCGCCGGTGTCTCACCAAGCTTCGCCTTGGCCCACTGTCCCATGAGCACGCCGCCGGCGAAGTTGTCGGTCTCGAACGTGGCGGCGACGGCATCCGCGGGATCCGTCTCGGTGTTGACCGCGACGACGAGGATGCCCGCGTCGATCGCCTCCTGGACCGCGGGCACGACAGCAGCCGCGTTCGCGGGGTCGAGGCTGATGCCCTTGACGCCACGGTTGATCATGTCCTGGATGGCCGTGACCTGGGAGGCAGCGTCGCCGGCAGTGGCCGACTCCGCCATGATGACCTCCAGCCCATTCGCCTCGGCCTCCGCCTTGGCGGCATTGCCCAATGCTCCGAAGAACGGATTCGCGAGCTGCTGCTCGACGATGCCGATCGCGTAGCCCTCGGGCGCCTCTGACTGTGCGGCCACCGGCCCCACGCTCGCGGTCACGAGCATCAGAGCCATGGCCCCTACGGTGTACTGCCTCGTCCTGTTGCGCACCAGTACCTCCCATTCCTCCGCGGTCGCGGCAGGATCGCCCTGCCGTCTATCGCACCGGTAAGCACGTCATCTCAGAAGTCCCTGGCAACCTCCTGTGCTACGCCTGCAGCTGCCGAACCGGGCAAGGCTGGTGCGAGGACGGGACCCGGCGTCATCGCACGGCGGCGCCGACACCTGGCCCGTGAGCCACCAGTCGCGTCCAGTATGATAGCTGGACCAGTCCACTATACCAGCGAGATGCTGGTGCGGATCGCGAGTATCACGCTTCGGCGGCCCACGAGGTCGGCCACCTCGGGATGCAAGGGAGGAAGAGCCATGACGGTGATGGAGCGGTTCTCACTGCAGGGCAAGGTCGCCGTGGTGACGGGCGGGAATCGGGGCATCGGGTTCGGCATCGCGACGGCCTTCGCCGAAGCCGGGGGGGCGGTGGCGATCGCCGCGAGGGATCCCGAGCGGACCGCCCGCGCTGTGACCGAGCTGCGGCGCCTCGGCGTGCCGGTGCTGGGCGTGGAGACGGACGTCAGGTCGCGCGATTCCCTGGCCGCGATGGTCCGGTCCGTGGAGCGCGACCTTGGCCCGATCGACATCCTCGTCAACAACGCGGGCATCGGGTTCCATGCCGAGGCCCTCACGGTCGAGGATGCGGAATGGACATCGGTCTTCGACGTGAACCTGATCGGCATGTGGAAGGCATGCCAGGTGGTCGGCGCGGGGATGGCGGCGCGCAAGTCGGGATCGATCGTCAACATCGGATCGATGTCGGGGCTCATCATCAACCGCCCGCAATGGCACTCGCCCTACGGGATCTCGAAGGCCGCTGTCCACCACCTCACGCGCTCCCTGGCCGCCGAATGGGCGCCCTACAACATCAGGGTCAACGCCATCGCGCCCGGCTACGTGAAGACCGAGATCGCGGATATCGACCTGCCCCAGTACCGCCACTACTGGGTCGACGAAGCGCCCATGCAGCGCTACGCCAGCCCCGAGGAGATCGCCCCCGCTGCCCTGTACCTGGCGAGCGACGCGTCCACCTTCACGACGGGCTCCATCATGGTCGTCGACGGTGGCTACACCCTCTGGTGACTTCGCGACCGGTCGATGGGGCGGGACCAGCAGACCGGACGAAGGACGCTGGCGTCGCGGCCACCCCCTACGGGAGCATGGTGCGGGCATGGCACCACAGCGTTCCGCCCGGAGGCTGTGCGGGCGGCTGATCCAAGGGTCGGTCGATGGGCGATACTTGCGCGGCGATGGTCGGCAAGCTGCTCGCGAGGGATCTCGTCGCCCGTGGCAACACGTCAGACGTGTGGCGCTGGAGCCCGACGACCGTCGTCAAGGTGCTGCGGCCGGAGATTCCCCATCACTGGGCCGCCCTTGAGGCTGAGCATCACCGCGCGCGTGCATGCCGCCGGCCTGCCGTCGCCGGCCACGGATGGCGTGGTGGAGGTCGACGGGCGCCCCGGCGTCGTGCTCGAGCGCATCGACGGCATCTCCATGTGGAGCCAGATGAAGGCGGAGCCACAGGCCATCCCGGCCCTCATCGGCGAGCTCACCGACATCCAGATGGCCCTCCAGGCAGCGGGTGCGATCGCCGGCCTGCCCGACCTCGTCACCCGGCTCCACGACAAGATCGACGAGGCCGAGCAGCTCCCGGACGAGGAGCGGCAGGAGGCCCACGGGCTGCTGGACGGCATGCCCCCCGGTGCGGCCCTCTGCCATGGCGACATGCACCCTGCCAACATCCTGCGTTCCGCCCGCGGCTGGCTGGTCATCGACTGGTTCGACGCCGCCATCGGCAACGGTCGCGCCGACCTGGCGCGGAGCTCCCTGCTCATGCGGCCGCCGGACACGCCCCAGTCATCGAACCGCCACCTCGACGGCGCGACGATCGAGGTCCTGGACCGGCTCCATGCCGCGTACCTGGAGGCGCTGCGCCGGCGCGACCTCGTGGATGACCCAGACTTCGACCGCTGGGAGGCCGTCCTGGCCGTGGCCCGCATGTCCGAGCCGGTCCAGAAGGCGGACCTGGTAAGCATCTGGCGACGCTGGCGCGAGGCCCAGGGCGACGATGCCGGGCCCGCCGCCGGGAGGGCGCCGGCCACCCCGGCCAGCGAGTGACAGCCGCGATGCCGCCTACCTGAGCAGGTTCAGCAGCGAGTCGTGGACGAGCGGGCTGGAGGCCAGCAGGAGATCTCCGTTCGCCGCTGAGGGCAGCTCGACGCGGGCGCCGGCCTCCGCGGCGATGAGGGCGCCGGCGGCGTAGTCCCAGCGTTTCGCGTGGCGCTGGTAGTAGGCGTCGAGCCGGCCACAGGCTACCCAGCAGAGATGCAGCGCCGAGGAGCCGAAGCAGCGGATGTCGCGCGCGGCCGGAAGCACGCGCGCAAGGCTCTCCACCTGGGCCGCGCGACCCTCGGCGGAGTACTCGAAACCGGTGGCCACGAGCGCCTGGGCCACCTCGGACGCCGTCGAGGGGGCCAGGGGGGCACCGGCCAACCGCGCCCCGGCGCCAAGGGCGGCGCTGAAGGTCTCGTCGCGCCAGATGTCGACGACCGCCCCTGCCACGACCTCGCCGTCCACCGTGGCCGCCAGGGAGACGCTGATGAAGGGCAGGTCGTACGTCAGGTTCACGGTGCCGTCGATGGGGTCGAGGATCCAGCCGAGCGATGAGTCGCCGGCCGTGGCGCCCCCCTCCTCGCCCAGGAACGAGGCGCCCGGCGTGCGTGCCGCGAGGTGCTGTCGGATGGCCTGCTCGACGGCCAGGTCGAGGGCCGTCACCGGGTCGGTCGGACTGGACTTGGTGCGAACCGTGCCAAGCGCGCCGGCGGCGGTTCGGACGGTCGCTGCACCGTGCCTGGCAGCCTCTGCCGCGATGTCCTCCAGCTCCGTGGGCAGGAGCGGCGAGGCCGAGCCAGCGGTCCTCCCCTCAGGCATGCTCGCGGCCCCCTGGCTCAGGCACGCAGGACGACCGCACCCAGGTCGCCGAGTCGCGCTGCAGTGGCATCGTCCACCTCGCTGCCGGTGATGATGACGTCGACCTCGTCGATGCCGGCGAAGCGATAGAGCTGCTCATTGTCGATCTTGGTGTGGTCGAACAGCATCACCCGGCGCCGCGCGCAGGCCATCATGGCGCGCTTGATGGCCACCTCGGCGCGGTAGGGAGTGGTGAAGCCTCGCTCCGGGGACATCCCGTCGCAGCCGAAGAAGAGCACATCGACACGGATGTCGCGGAGCAGCTCGACGCCGGTCTCGTCGACCATGGCCATCGTCTTGCGCTCCAGCGCTCCCCCAAGGACGATGACCTCCGGGCGGTCTGTCAGGGACAGCGAGCGGATGATCGGGATGGAGTTGGTGATGACCGTGAGGTCACGCTCGCGGTCCAGGACGTCCGCCAGGTGCAGGGCCGTGCTGCCCGAATCGATGATGAGCGAGCCGCTTTCGGGGACCTGGAGGGCGGCGGCGGCGGCGATGCGGCGCTTCTCATCGACGTTGCTGGATTCCCGGACCTCGAGGCGCGGCACGAGTGAGGCGGCGCGCCATGGGATGGCACCCCCGTGGACGCGTCTGACGAGGCGCTCCCGTTCGAGGTCGGTGAGATCCCGGCGGATGGTCTCGCCAGTGACATCGAAGGCCTCGGCCAGCTGGGCGACATCGACCCGACCTTCGCGCACCAGGCGCTGCATGATCAGCTCGCGCCGCTCCAGCTGGAAGCGGGGACCCGCCCGCGGGGAGGCGGCGCGACCCGTGGCGCTGTCGGCGGCACCCGCCGGCCCAGCCATCAGTCGGGGCCACCCAGCCAGCGCTCGAGCGTGGCGTGCACCCCCACCTGGCGGATGGATCCGAGGGCAGCGACGAAGGCGGACCGGAAGATCGGGTCGTTGGCCACGTGCTCGCCGAAGACCTCGCGGAAGGCCAGGAAGGCAGCCGGGTCGGCCAGTGAGGCCTGGGCATGCGCCTGTGCCTGCTGGAGGCGCGGGTCGGCCGCAAGGGTGATGTCCCTGCGCTGCTCGTCCTTGCCCAGCAGGTACTGGCACCAGCCGGCCAGGGCCAGGGCGGACAGCTTCACAGGCCCACCCTTCTCGAGCTGCGACTCGATGGTCGGGATGAGGAACTTGGGGAACTTGGAGCTGCCGTCGAGGCAGACGCGGGCCACCTGGTCGCGCACCGCCGGGTTGGCGAAGCGCTCGGCCACGACGCGCTTGTACTCCGCCACGTCGATGCCCGGCACGGGCGGCAGCGACGGCGTCGCCTCACCATCGTGGAAGTGCTGCATGAAGCGGGCCAGCAGCGGGTCAGCCATGATCTCGTGGATGTAGACGTGGCCCACGAGGGCCGCCATGTACGTCGTGGTCGAGTGGCCGGCGTTGAGGATGCGCAGCTTGAGCGTCTCGTACGGGCGGACGTCGTGGGTGACCAGGACGCCGACGTCCTCGTAGCGTGGGCGCCCGTGGGCGAAGTCGTCCTCGATGACCCACTGGATGAAGGTCTCCGCCACCACCGGCCAGCGGTCGACGAGGCCGTACTCGGCGGCGAGGAAGGCCCGGTCGGCGTCCGAGGTCTGCGGGGTGATGCGATCGACCATGCTGTTGGGGAACGAGCAGTGCTCGGCCACCCAGGCCTCGAGGCCCGGCTCCACCATGGCGCAGATGCCCAGCGTGGCCGTCCGCGCCGTCTCGCCGTTGCCCATGACGTTGTCACAGCTCTGCACGGTGAAGCCGCCCAGGCCGGCCGCGCGCCGCGCCTGCAGGCCCCGGGCCAGCGCCACGAAGGCGGGCGGAAGGTCGGCGGTCGGCGGCTTGAACGCACCGCTGGTCTCGTCGACGGGGTAGCCGCCCTCCGTGATGGTCATCGAGACGATGCGCGTTCCCGGGTCCGCGAGTCGCGCCACGAGCGGCGCCAGGTCCGGCGTGGCCAGCACGAAGCCCGTGATGGAGCCGATGACCCGCACGTCGGTGCCGTGGATGTCACGCGCCACCAGCGTGTACAGGTGGTCCTGGGCGCCCAGGGCGTCGGCCATGGCCCGGTCGGCGGGCAGGACGCCGGCGCCGGTGATGGACCACTCCGTGGCGCCGGCGCGACAGAGCTCATCAAGGTAGGCCGCCTGATGGGCGCGATGGAAGCCGCCCACGCCGATGTGGACGATCCCACCGCCCAGCGCACCGCGGTCGTAGGCCGGCACCGAGATCCGAGGGTCCAGCCTGGAGAGGCTGCCGCTGGAAAGCTCCACGGCCGCGCCGCCCGCCGCCTGGTCAGTCATCTCGACACCCCTCTCGGACTTGTTTCGCAGGTGAACGAGGCACCGGCGATGTTGGTCTACATGATATCCGGGTTGCGTTCCCACATACTACCAACTATCATTCGGCGTCGAGCGGGCGAATGCCCGGCGGAGGAGGGCTCCCGAAGGAGCCTGTGCAGGAGGTACACCCATGCGGTCTATCGGCATGTCACGAGGGTGGTGGCCCCGCCTCGGGGTCATGACTCTCACGCTCGCGACCGTGGCGTCGCTGGCCATGGTCGGCACAGCATCGGCGCAGGACGAGAAGACCATCAACGTCGCCATCGTGGGCAATCCCCAGATGGAAGACATCGCCAGCCTCACGCCTGAGCTGTTCACGGCTGAGACCGGCATCAACGTCGAGTACACCATCCTCGAAGAGCAGACCCTGCGCGAGATCGTCACGCGTGACGTGGGCGCCGGCGGCGAGCAGTTCGACGTGGTCATGATCGGCATGTTCGAGGCGCCGCAGTTCGGCCGCAACGGCTGGCTCGTGGACCTCAATACGTACGCCGCGGATGACGCCGACTACATGGTCGACGACATCATCCCCGCCGTGCGTGATGGCCTGTCGTACGACGGCGGCCTGTATGCCGCGCCGTTCTACGCGGAGTCGTCATTCGTCATGTATCGCAAGGACGTCCTCGAGGCGGCCGGCGTCACCATGCCCGACGCGCCCACATGGGACGAGGTCGCGGAGATCGCCCGGACGATCGACTCGGACGAGATGGCCGGCATCTGCCTGCGCGGCAAGCCGGGCTGGGGTGACCTGGGTGCCATCTTCACCACGGTGATCAACACCTTCGGCGCCACCTGGTGGCTGGCCGGCGAGGGCGACACCATCGGCGCGGCCCAGATCGATCAGCCGGAGTTCAAGGAAGCCCTGCAGTTCTATGTCGACCTCCTCGCCGATGCGGGCGAGGATGACGCCTCCAACGCCAGCTACAACGAGTGCACCAATCAGATGCTCGACAGCAAGGTGGCCATGTGGGTGGACGCCACGGTCGCCGCGAGCAACCTCGAGGCCGATGACAGCCCCATCAAGGGCAAGCTCGGCTACGCGCTCTCTCCGGTCAAGGTGACCGATGCCTCCGGTTGGCTGTGGGCCTGGGCCCTGGCTATCCCCGAGAACGCCCCGGACAAGGATGCCGCCTGGCAGTACGTCCGCTGGGCCACCGGTCCCGAGTACCTCGCCGTGGCCGGCGACAAGCTGCCGGGTGGCTGGGCGACCGTCCCGCCGGGCACGCGCCAGTCCCTGTACGACAACCCCAAGTACCAGGAAGCGGCAGCCGCCTTCGCTCAGAAGACGCTTGACGCCATGCTGGCCGCCCCCATCAACAACCCCGGCGTGCAGCCTCGCCCCGGCCTGCCGGGCGTGCAGTTCGTCGGCGTGCCGCAGTTCCAGGATGTCGGGACACGCTGCACGGAGGAGTTCTCAGCAGCCATCGCCGGCCAGAAGTCGGTGGATGACGCCCTGGCAGCCTGCCAGGAGATCGCTTCGGCGGTCGTGGGCGAGGCCTGGTAGTCGACTAGTCTCGACGACAGGCCGAGTCTGAGGAGGGAGCAGCCGCGGTGACCGCGTACACCGAAGGCAGCGGGATGACCGATCCGGGCGCAGAGCGCGCCGCCGCGATCAAGGCATTCCAGCGTCGCGACGCGTGGCGTCGGCGGCTGCCCCTCCTCCCCGCACTGCTGTTCACCATCCTGGTGACGCAGGTCCCCTTCATCTTCAACATCGCCTTCAGCCTGCTCGACTGGACGATCGTGCCTCCGAGGGGCCCGGAGTTCGTGGGCCTGGAGAACTTCCTCGAGGGCTACTCGAACACGTTCTTCCTCAACGCGGTGACGATCTCCATCTTCATGACCGCGGCCGCGGTGCTGCTCTCGCTGCTGGTGGGGACCGCGCTGGCCCTCCTGCTGGATCGCCAGTTCTTCGGTCGGGGCATCGCCAGGACCTTGCTCATCACGCCCTTCCTGATCATGCCCGTGGTGGCCGGCCTGCTCTGGAAGAACCAGATGTTCAGCTCCACGTTCGGCGTGCTCAATGCCGTCATCGAGGCCTTCGGGCTGGACGCCGTGCCCTTCGTCGAGCGCTTCCCGATGTGGTCGATCGTCGTGGTCCTGGTGTGGCAGTGGTCCCCCTTCATGATGCTCATCATCCTGGCCGGCCTGCAGGGCCAGCCGACTGACATCCTCGAGGCGGCGCGGGTGGACCGGGCGAATGGCCGCGCCATCTTCACGCAGCTCACCCTGCCCATGCTGCGGCCCTACCTCGAGCTTGGGGTCGTGCTGGGATCCATCTACTTGCTGCAGGTCTTCGACCAGATCGAGGTCATGACCGGGGGCGGGCCTGGCTCCACGAACGTGCCCTACTTCGTGTACCAGCGCTCCATCGGAGGTGGTTGGGACTTCGGCCAGGCCTCTGCCTACGCCATCATCGTGGTCATCGCCTCGATGATCGATCGCCACGTTCGCGCTGCGCGTCCTCTCCAGCCTCTTCCAGCGCCAGGAGCCCGTATGACCCTCACCGCTCACGACCGAGTCCTGCGCGGCGAGTCGCGCTGGGGCACGGCTGCGCTCGGCATCATCACGTGGCTGATCGCGGCCCTCTTCTTCTTCCCGATCTTCTGGATGGTCCTCAACAGCTTCAAGACGGAGCTGGTGGCCAACACCAAGCCGGTGCTCTTCTTCGAGCCGACACTGGAGCGTTGGCAGGCCGTGACCCAGGAGTCGACGGGGCTGCTCAGCTTCAGCGAGGCATTCACGAACTCGTTCATCATCGTCATCGTCTCGACGCTCATCGTGCTGCTGCTGGCTATCCCGGCGGCCTATGCGCTGAGCATCTACCCCGTCAAGAGCTGGCGCGACGTCCTGTTCTTCTTCATCTCCACGAAGTTCCTGCCCATCGTGGCCGCGATCCTGCCGCTCTGGATCATCGCCCGCGACCTGGGACTGCTGAACAGTCACGAGGTCCTGATCATCCTCTACACGGCCATGAACCTGCCGTTGGCGGTATGGATGCTGCGCTCATTCTTCGGCGAGGTTCCACGTGAGCTGATCGAGGCGGCGCAGATGGACGGCACGGGGCTGCTCGGCCAGATCAAGGACGTCATGCTGCCCATCGTGGCGCCCGGCATCGCGGCCACAGCGCTCCTGTGCTTCATCTTCGCCTGGAACGAGTTCTTCCTGGCCGTGCAGCTCAATCCGGTCGAATCCTCGACCGTTCCCGTCTGGGTCAGCACGAACGTGACCACGCGAGGCAACTTCATGGCAAAGATCTCAGCTGCGTCGACGCTGGCCGTGCTGCCGGTCGTCATCGCCGGCTGGGTCGCCCAGAAGCGGATGATCCGAGGCCTCTCGATGGGCGCCATCAAGTAGGGGAACCATGGCTGTCGTCAAGTACCAGGAAGCGACTCGCACCTACCCGGGCACCAAGGCTCCGGCAGTCGATCGTCTCAACCTCACCATCGCTGACGGAGAATTCCTCGTCCTGGTCGGCCCATCCGGGTCCGGCAAGTCGACGGCCCTGCGCATGCTGGCAGGACTGGAGGCCTGCGACGAGGGCTCCATCTGGATCGGCGACCGTGACGTGACCCTCGTCCAGCCCAAGGACCGGGACGTGGCCATGGTCTTCCAGAGCTACGCGCTCTACCCGCACATGACCGTGGCGCAGAACATGGGCTTCCCGCTCAGGCAGCAGAAGGTACCCAAGGCGGACCGCGAGCAGCAGGTCCTGGAGGCGGCACGCATCCTGGACCTGGTCGAATACCTCGACCGCAAGCCCAAGCAGCTCTCCGGCGGCCAGCGCCAGCGCGTGGCCATGGGGCGCGCCATCGTTCGTCATCCCCAGGTCTTCCTCATGGATGAGCCGCTCTCCAACCTGGACGCCAAGCTTCGGGTCCAGACGCGTTCGGAGCTCGCGGACCTGCAGGCGCGGCTGGGTGTCACCACGGTCTACGTGACGCACGACCAGGTGGAAGCCATGACGATGGGCCAGCGCGTGGCCATCCTCGACTACGGGGTCATGCAGCAGGTCGCGGAGCCCAACACGCTGTACCGCCATCCGGCCAACCTCTTCGTGGCCGGCTTCATCGGCTCACCGGCCATGAACCTGCTCCCCACGAGCCAGGAGGGCGACAGCGTCGTCTTCGGATCGGCGAAGGTGCCCGTGGATGCCAGGGTCGCCGAGCAGCTGTCGAAGGTCGGCCCGGGCCAACTCACCGTGGGCCTTCGCCCACAGGCCCTGACGCCGGCCGCCGAAGGCGTGCCTGCCCAGGTTGTCGTCGTCGAGGAGCTCGGGTCAGAGACGTTCGTGTTCGTCGAGCTTGAGCATCTCGGCCAGACGGTCCGCGTCCGTGTTCGCGTGGACGCCGACTTCCGCGTCTCTCGCGGCGACCAGCTCTTCCTCAAGGTCCTCGGGCCGGTCCACGTCTTCGGTCCCGATGGCCTCAGGCTCATGACCTCGGACGAGACAGGGGATTGACAGCGATGCCAGCTGCATACGACTTCGGAGGGTCGATCGCCCTCGTGACCGGCGCCGCCGGTGACTTCGGGCGCACCGTGGCCGTCCGGCTCGCCGTTTCGGGCGCCAAGGTGGTCCTCACGGACCTGCCCGCCGCGGCCGAGGCCCTCGAGGCGACCCGCCAGCTGTGCGCGGCGCATACCGGTGACGCGTCCGTGCTCACCTGCACCGCCGACGTCACCGACGCGGCGAGCGTGGCCGCGCTCTTCGACGCCGCCGAAGCACGCTTCGGCGCCCCTGACCGCGTCTTCAACAATGCCGGCATCCAGGGCGAGATCCTGCCGCTGGCGGACTATCCGGTGGACGACTTCGCCACGGTCATCGCCATCAACGTGGTGGGCATCTTCCACGTCCTGCGCGAAGCCGCCCGGCGCTTGCGCGCGGCTGGCCGCGGTGGCGCGATCGTGAACTCCGCCTCCATGGCGGGCGTCGAGGGCGCTGCCAACATGCCCGCCTACAGCGCCTCCAAGGGCGCCGTCATGAGCCTCAACCGGGCCGCCTCCAAGGACCTCGCTCCCCTGGGCATCCGCGTCAACGCCGTCTCGCCGGCCTTCATCGGGCCTGGGCGGATGTGGGACCGCCAGACCGTGAGGCAGGCGCAGGCAGCCAGCCAGTACTACTCCACTGACCCCGCCGAGGTCGAGCGCGAGATGATCGGCGCGGTGCCCCTGCGCCGCGTCGGCTCCCTCGACGAGGTGGCCGCCACGGTCGTCTGGCTGCTCTCCGACGAGTCCTCGTACCTGACGGGCCAGAACCTCATCATCAGCGGCGGCATCTGACGCTGGCGGGCGCGGTCGCGTCCGTGGCGGCTGCCCGGCCGGGATGGCCGGGCAGCCGTTGCAGCTTCAGCGCTGGGGTGGCGCCTCGCGGCGCCCGGGTCTACGGGAAGATCGGCGCCTCCCAGGCCGGGCGGTCAGGCTGCTTGTCCTGGCGCAGCATCGCGCGCCAAGCCTCGTCCGTGAGGCGGTCCGACGTCGGCCACGGGAACTCGTAGTACGAGTACACGCCGCCGGTGGCCACCGAGAAGCTCCCGGCATCGTTTGGCACGATGGCGAAGATGCGGTCGATGGTGCCGGTGCCGACCTCCACGACCTGGTCGACGCCGGTCTGCGTGTCCACGCCGCGCATGATGTCGGCGATGATCGCGGCGTCCTGGTCCCGGATGGGCTGGGCGGAGTCGACCCGGTCACCGGTGCGCCACCAGAAGCTCTCGAGCAGGCCGCCGACGTCCCGCAGCCAGGCGTTGTCCTGGTCGCTGATGGGCTGGCCCGCCAGTTCGCCCTGGGCGATGCCCGCCAGCTGGTCGGCGAAGGCGATGTAGTCGGTCAGGAGCCTGCGTCCGGTCCTGGTCAGGAGATCCCGACTGGCCAGCCCGTCGGCGGTCAGGCTCGCCATCGCTGAGAGCCGCCCGAAGGCCACGGGGTCTGGCTCCACCCAGTTGCGCGCCGCGGGCGGCGGCTCCAGGGCGCCCATCTCACCGACGGCCTGCTTGGTATACAGGATGGTGTCGTGCTTGAGCTCCGCGTATGAGCCGAAGCCGGTCTGCTGGTCCTTGGCGCGCCAGGCGTCGGTGCGCATGAAGTCGGGGAAGGCCTCGCCGTGGGGCAGCCACATGGGCTCCACCGCGGCCAGCCAGGCGTCGTAGACCGTCTGGCCCCAGGCCTCGTCCGGGCGGCCAGCCACGGCCGTGCGCAGAGCCTCCATCTGCTCGCTGTAGTTCACGTAGTCGGTCTGGCCGGCCGCGTCCTGGATGGCCAGCGCGAAGTCGGAACCGAAGGCCGCCGCGAGGTCCAGCGGTGAGGCCAGCAGGCGTGGCTCCTCCCGGGTGCCCACCCAGGGGCGCACCAGCTGGTCCAGGATCCAGGAGTCGACGACGAAGCGCGTGCCCATGAGACGAACGGAGGGGCGCTCCGAGTCGATGAGGACGGTGCGCGCGGCCGTGAGCTCCTGGGCCACCGCCGTGAGGGTCTCGTCCGAGGTCGCCGTCAGCGGTGCGGCCATGCCACCCGGCATGACCGTCTCCACGGCCCCGGCGAGCTCGAAGGGGGTGTAGTCATCCGCGCTGCCGACGAGGAAGGCGGTGGGTTCGTAGATCTGCCGCCAGAGCGCCTCCAGCCTGGCGTCGCCGACGAACGTGCGCGACGCCAGAAGGGCCTGGCGCAGGCCTTCCGGGCCCGCGACCACGGTCTCATCCGTCTGCACGGAGCCGGGTAGCCGGTAGGCGGCCTGGCCGAGCACGGACATGGCCACGAAGTAGCGGGTCAACGCCTTGGAGCGCGTGTAGTGGCCGCGCGGCGTGTACAGCGAGTAGTCGGTGACGGTGCCCAGGATGGGCGACTCGGTCGACTGCGTGTGCTCCCGGATGAGGGCCAGCTCCGCCAGGGCCTGCTCGCTGAGGCCCTTCTCCTTGCCCGTCAGGGCCGCTCGCGCGACAGCGACGAGGTCGGCCACGCGTCGGGCGTCCTGCTCCAGGTCCGTACCGGCAAGCTCCGTGACCTGCTCCGTGGCGTTGCGACGCATGCCGTCGAGGAGGTCGCTCAGGATGGGGGTCAGCTTGGCGGTCTCGAGGTCGCGCAGCAGCTTGTCGAACACCTGGTGCCAGGCGTGGTACGCGGCGTCGGTCGTGACGAAGACCGGCGTGCCCTCGTAGAGCTGCTCTTCGTAGGCGTTGTGGAAGAGTCGGAAGTCCTCGGGCATGACCACGAAGCCCTGCTCGGCGAGCTTCGTCCGGGCCTCCGGCGTGAGGAGACCGGCGACCTGGTCCGAGATCTGCACGCCGTCCAGCGAGGTGGGCGTGGCCGGGCCAGCGTAGGCGGTGCCATCGTCGAGCAGCGGCACCAGCTCGTAGTCAGCGAAGGTCGTGGCGATGCCGGGCAGCTCCGTGGCACCACTGGTCGCAGGGTCCTGGCCCAACGCGGGGGCGGCCTGGGCCATGAGCAGGGCCGCCAGGCCCAGGCCGGCCACGGCCCGGGGGATGGCGCTGAGTCGGTTCAAGGTGCGCTCCTTCCTGTGATGGCCGGCTCCGTCCGGCCGTCGCCATCGATGTCCACGCAGATCGGCGTGCCCGGCCCCGGCAGGGGCTCCGCGGGCAGGAAGCCGAAGACCACCCAGCGCCAGGCACTCGTGGAGACCGTGCCCGGGGCGTCGAGTCGGCCGTAGGCCACGGCCAGGGCGCCGTCGCAGGCGGCCAGGCGGGCGACGGGACGCAGCAGCGTGCCCGCCACCCAGACTTCGGAGAGATCATCGGGACGGTAGACGCCCACGTGGGCGGACAGGCCGTGCTCGTCCCGCCAGAAACGGCGCGGGCGGGTGGCGTTGATGAAGGTCGGGCGGAAGGGCCGCCGGTGGGAGGTCACGAGATCCACCCGGCCGTCGCCATCCACATCACCCATGGACACATCGATGAGCCGATCCGGCCCCGCCTTCGTGGCCGCCGGCGCGATCCTGGCGCGGATGGCTCGCCGCAACTCGCGGTCGGGGCGCGGGCGCGGCACCGCCACGAGCGGGCGCAGCGGCGTCCACCAGGCCTCGTCGATGAGGACGGCATCGCCGCTGGGCGACTGCCAGCGGCCGTCGGGGGCGCGCTCGCGCGTGGCGTAGGGGCCGGCGGAATCGCTCAGCGTCTCGATGACGGCGACGCTGCGGTCGGCGGCGCGGTCAGCCGTGATGGCGGGCCCGACGGCGCCAGGTTCGGCGGCGCTGACTGAGCTGCCCACCGACTGCAGACAGAGAACGAGGGCGGCAACCAGGAGGGGGCTCCGGGACCTCATCACCGCTGCACCGTAGGCCGTGCGCCTGCGGCGGTCAAGATGGGCGTTCGCGCCTGCGAACGGCACCGTTGCCGCCCGCGTCCGTGGCGGGCGTCGCAAGGGCGAGCGGCCTCGGCCGGCGGGCGTCGCCACTTCGTCGCGATCGTGTCGGGCGGCCTCGGCGGAGCTCGCCGCGGGCGGGCGGCGGGCGGCGGCGGGCGCCACTTCGCGGGCTCGCCGCGGGCCGCCTCGGCGGAGCTCGCCGCGGGTGGCCTCGGTCGGGCGGCGGAGCTCGCCGCGGGTGGCCTCGGTCGGGCGGCGGAGCTCGCCGCGGGCGGCCTCGGTCGGGCGGCGGAGCTCGCCGCGGGTGGCCTCGGTCGGGCGGCGGAGCTCGCCGCGGGCTCGTTGCGGGCCGCCTCGGCGGCGCTCGCCGCGGGCGGCTATTCACAGGTGACTGAGTGAGCCAGGCAGGCCGTCAAACGGTGCCCCGGAGGCCTCCAGAATGGCCATCTGAGCCAGGGGTGACTGGAGTGGCTATGAGCTTGGCCGTTCGAAGCTGGGGTGACTGGATCGGCCACGTGCCTGGCTGAGTCATTCACAGCGGAATAGGCCGCGGCACGGTCCCATGTCGCAGCGACCCGTGCAGCCAGTGGCGTTCGGTGGCGGCCGGTGCAGCCAGTGGCGGTCGGTGGCAGCCGGGCCAGCCGGAGGCGGCCGGTGCAGCCGCCGCGGGCTGGCGCACCCGGTGGCGGCCGGTGCCGCTGCACGCACCCGTGTCCTACCGGATGGTCACGACTCCCGGCACGGGCAGGCCCAGGTGTCCCAGGATCGCGTCGAGCTCGGCGAGTGTCGTGTCGTCCAGGGCGGCGTGCGGGGCGCGAGCCCGGGCGCTGGCGATGGCGCCGCGCCGCTGGTAGATGTGCTTGCGCAGCGGCAGGTTGATGCCGACCTGGTTCTCGAAGCCGATGAGCGGCAGGTAGCGATAGAAGATGTCCCGGGCTCCCGCAGCGTCGCCCGCCGACCAGCGCTGCCAGATGGCCACGAGGACCTCCGGGAAGCCGAAACCTGTCATGCAGCCGACCGCCCCGCGACCCAGCTCCTCCAGCATGAAGGAGCCGCCGAGGCCGCCGAAGATGCGCACGTCTGCGTTGGCGGCCAGCACCGCGCTGACCTTCTGCGGTGTGGGCGGATCCTCCAGCTTCAGCCAGCGGCAGCCGGGCAGCGCGGCGACGAGCGTGCCGATGAAGGTCGGAGCCAGGTGCACGCCCGACGCCGGTGGGAAGTCCTGCACGACGATGGGCAGGTCCACGGCCGCCGCCACGGCCGCGAGGTGGCGCCGCACGGCGGCTTCGTTGGGACGGGCCAGCGCGGGCGGCGCGGCCATGAGGGCACTGGCACCAGCGTCGGCCGCTTCCCGCGCGAAGGCCACGCAGCGGTCCGTGGCGGCGTGGCTGACGCCGACACAGACCGGGATGCGCCCGTCGGCCGCGTCCAGGGTCACGGCGATGACGCGGGATCGCTCAGCGTCGGAGAGCGTGCCGGCCTCCCCGAGCACGCCGAGGATCGTCACGCCCTGGACGCCGGTGCCGATGACGAAGTCGATGAGTCGGCGGAGGCTGCCCTCGTCGAGCATGCCAGCGGAATCGAAGGGCGTGGGCACGATGTTCCAGATGCCCCGCAGCCAGGCGTCCGCTTCGGCGGGAGCCCGCAGCTCGCCTGCGGCGGGAGCCCGCAGCTCGCCTGCGGCGGGAGCCCGCAGCTCGCCTGCGGCGGGAGCCCGCAGCTCGCCTGCGGCGGGAGCCCGCAGCTCGCCTGCGGCGGGAGCCCGCAGCTCGTCTGCGGCGGGAGCCCGCAGCTCGCTCGCGGCGGGAGCCCGCAGCTCGCTCACGGCAGGGCCCGGACCATGCCCCCGTCGACCGGCACGATGGCGCCCGTCACATAGGACGCCGCGGGCGAGAGGAGGAAGGCGCCCACGCGGCCCATCTCGTCGGGGTTGCCGTAGTGGCCCAGCGGGATGCGCGTCTCCATCCGGCGGCGCACTTCCTCCACCGACAGCCCCTCGGCCGTGGCGCGCGTCTCGTCGAGGAAGCGGACGCGGTCGGTGGCGAAGCGGCCGGGGGCGACGCCGTTGATGCGAATGGGCGCGATCTCCTCGGAGAGGTTCTTGATGAGGCCGACCAGGCCCGGGCGCAGCGTGTTGCTGGTGGTCAGGCCGGCGACCGGCTCACGCACGGACGAGGAGAGCACGACGAGGATGGCCGGCGTCTCGCCGTTGCGCAGGTGCGGCAGCGCCAGGCGGATGAGGCGCAGCGCGGAGAGCAGCGTGCCGTCGATCGCCTTCGTCCAGGCGGCCTCGTCCAGCGATTCGAAGGTGCCGGCGGGCGGGCCACCGGAATTGACGACGAGCAGGTCCAGACCACCGAGCTGCTCGACGGCGGAGGTCACGGCCACGGCTGGGCCATCGGCGGAGGCGAGGTCCACGCTGACCGACGCAGCGCCGATAGCTGCCGCTGCCGCCGCCAGGCGCTCCGGTGTCCGGCCGGCGATGACGACGCGAGCCCCTTCGGTGGCCAGCGCCGTGGCGATACCCCGACCAAGCCCGGCCGAGCCACCCCCCACCAGGGCTCGCCGTCCGCTCAACCCAAGATCCACCCTGGCCTCCGCGTGTGTCCGTCGAATGGTCGCGGGCGAGTCCCCGCGCGTGGTCGCAGGCGGCCACCCGCCGCTCAGCCATGATACCGAGGGCCTGCCGAACGAGGCCCGCAACGACGTGAGTGGCGCTGCGCCCGCCGCGGCGCGGCCCCCGACTCGGCGCTCCACCGGCCGCGGCGCGGCCCGATGGACAGATCGGTGGCGGGCGGGTCGGATACCATCGCGGCGACCCTCACCGTCGTGAGCCGGCGGCAGGTCATCCGCCGCGAGGCAGCCATGGAGGGGCGTGACCATGAAGGGAGTCGTGCTGGCGGGCGGGACGGGCTCGCGCCTGCAGCCCCTCACGCTGGTCACCAACAAGCATCTCCTGCCGGTCCACGACCGGCCCATGATCTGGTTCCCGCTCCAGACGCTGGCCGGCATGGGCATCCGCGAGGTCATGGTCATCCTGGGCGGACGCAGCATCGGGGACATCGTGGAGCTGCTGGCCGACGGCCACGACTTCGGGCTGGACCTTACCTACCGCTATCAGCGCGGCTCGCTGGGCATCGCTCATGCCATCGGGTTGACGCGCGACTTCATCGGCCAGGACGCCTTCTGCGTGGTCCTCGGGGACAACGTCCTGCGCGGCCCGGACCTGGCGGACGTGGCGGCCGAGTTCGAGCGAGGACCCTGGGGCGCCGGCACGCTCCTCTACCGGGTCGCAGACCCGCAGCGCTTCGGCGTGGCCGAGCTTGCCGCCGACGGTCGCGTCATCGGTTTCGAGGAGAAGCCCAGCCAGCCCAAGAGCGACTCCATCCCCATCGGTGTCTACTTCCTGCGACCAGACGCCTTCGACATCATCGAGCACCTCACTCCCTCTGGCCGCGGGGAGTTCGAGATCACCGACGTCCTCAATCACTACGTCGCGGCGGGCAGCTTCTTCGCCCGACACTTCAGCGGGCAGTGGGCAGACGCCGGCACCATCGAGGCATTGCTGGACGCGAGCGTCATGGCCGCCCAGGGCGCGGGCGACGGACCGGCGACCGTCGGCGGGCCGAGCAGCGTCGAAGCGCCGGCCACCGATGGCTGAGCCACGCACCATCGCCATCACCGGGGTGGGCGGTCGGCTCGGCACGGCCCTGCGGCGCATCGGGCAGTCATCCATCGTGGGCTGGGACCTGCCCGAGCTGGACCTGGACCACCCGCGCAGCGTCGTCCCCATGCTGGAGCGCGACCGTCCGGGCCTCGTCATCCACGCTGCGGCCATGACCGACGTGGACGCCTGTGCGCGCCAGCCGGAACTGGCGATGCGCCGCAACGGGACCGCCTGCGGTGCCATCGCCGGCGCATGCCGCGCGCACCGGGCAGGCCTCCTCATCATCTCCACCAACGAGGTCTTCTCGGGCGACCGCAGCGACGGTCAGGGCTACCGCGAGACGGACGCGACCGGCCCGCGCAACCCCTACGGCGCCAGCAAGCTGGCCGGCGAGGAGGCGGCCCGGGCTGCCTTCGGCGATGGGCCCGGCCTCTGGATCGTGCGCACCGCCTGGCTCTTCGGGCCGCCTGGCGGTGACTTCCCGGACCGCATCACGGCTGCCGCAGATCGTCTGCCCGAGGATGAGGCGCTGCCGGTCGTGGCCGACGAGTTCGGCTCGCCGACGAGCACCTCCGACCTGGCGCGCGGCATCCTGGATATCGTGGCACGAACCGATGGCGGCACGTTCCACCTGGTCAACGGGGGCGTCGCCAGCCGTCGAGACTACGCCGAAGCGGTGCTGGCCGTCCGCCGACCCGGCCGCGCCACGAGGCCCATCTCGCGGACGGCCTTCACGCGAGCTTCGGAGCCACCGCCTTGGGGCGTCCTGGACGCGTCCGGGGCGCACGCGGTCGGCGTTCAGCTGCGTCCCTGGCGGGAAGCCCTGGGCGAGTACCTGCTGGCGGGCGCGCAAGCGAGGGAGGCCATGGAACGATGAGGATGACGGTGCGGCGGACGGCCCTGCCCGAGGTCCTGGTCATCGAGCGCGAGGCCTTCGGCGATGAGCGCGGCTTCTTCATGGAGGTCTTCCGGGCCGACCAGGCCTGACGAGTACAGGGCGCTCGGGCTGCCGAGCACGTTCGTGCAGCTCAACCACAGCCGCAGCACCCGCGGTGTCGTCCGCGGCCTGCACTTCCAGTGGGAGCCACCGATGGGCAAGCTCATGCGCGTGGCGCGAGGGCAGGCCTTCATGGTGGCCGTTGACGTCCGGCCCGGCTCGCCGACGCTGGGTCGCCATGAGGCCATCATCGCGAGCGACGAGGACCATCGGCAATTGTGGGCGCCGGCCTCGTTCGCACGGGGCTTCTGCGCTCTCTCCGACGTCGTGGACATCGAGTACCTCACCACCGGCGTCTACGGCCCTGCGGCGGAGTCGGGCATCGCCTGGGACGACCCCGATATCGGCATCGACTGGCCCATCAGGGCGCCCATCCTCTCTGCCAAGGACGCCACCGCCCAGTCGCTGGCCGATTGGCTGGCAAGGCCGGAGGCCGAGCACTTCCGCTACCGGGGGTAGGGCGGCGCAGCCGACCGTCAGGCCAGCCACTCCTCCAGGTGGGCGGCGACGAAGTCATCGTCTGCAAGCTCCGGGTAGGCAGCGCAGACGCGGTCGATCTCGGCCAGCTGACCGGGGGACAGGTCCTCATCCTCGTCGAGCGTCCAGCGTCCTGCCAGCAGGCCCTGGCGGCGAAGGATCTCGTGGATCCCCGGGATGCAGCCGGCGAAACGATGTCCCGGGTCGAAGATCGCGGCGTTGGCATCGGTCGTGCGCCAGCCGAGCTCGAGGAGGTCCCGCGGGACGGATCCTCCCGCTCGGAGTGCATCGTGGACTCGCCCGAGGGTTTCGACCGCCCTGCTCGTCCAGACGGCCCAGTGGCCCAGCAGGCCGCCCGTGAATCGCAGTGACAGCGGCCGGCCCGTGGCATCGCTCGTCTCGAGCCGGAAGAGCAGGTCCGCGATGATGGCGTCGTCGTTGCCGGTGTACAGGGCGATCTCCTGCGCTCGCCCGGAGACGGCCACGCCGAGCAGCACATCCAGCGTGGCGTAGCGGTCGAACGGTGCCACCTTCACCGCCACCACATTCGGGATCGTGGCGAAACGCCGCCAGAAGTCGCGGCCCAGCCGCCGGCCACCGACCGCGGGCTGCAGGTAGAACCCGAACAGCGGCAGGACCTCTGCCACTCGCTCGCAATGGGCCACGAGCTCGTCGTCCGAGGCGTCACCGAACGCAGCCAGTTGGAGCAGCACCGCGTCATAGCCCAGGTCCCTGGCCGTGGAAGCCTCGGCCAGCGCCTGCTCGGTGCGACCCACCACACCCGCGATCAGGATGCTGGTCCCGGTCGCGCCGGCCGCGCCCCGGCGGGACGGATCGAGGGCGACCTCGGCGGCCAGCTCGAGGACAGGCCGGAGCAGGCCGAAACGAGGCTCGCGGATGGCGAACTGGGTGGTGTGCACGGCGACCGCGAGGCCGCCCGCTCCACTGGCCATGTAGTAGCGCGAGATGGCCCTCTGGCGACGCTCGTCCAGTCGCCGCTCAGCGGTGAGTGCCAGGGGGTGCGCCGGGATGACCACCCCGCTTCGCAGGGCGTCCGACTTGGCCTTGTCGAGGGCCGGCAGGCTCACGCTCAGAACTTCCCGTCCCGGACGCCGAAGCCGGTGGGCTTGCCCAGCAGCGCCCCACCGTCGAGCAGCCAGGCGGCGGTCCACTCGATGAGCTGCTCGACCGACAGGCTGGGTGAGCCGAAGCGCTCGACCATCTGCGTGGCGTCGCTCAGCAGTGCCGTCTCGGACTCGACCCCGACGAACCGTGGAGCCGGCACACCCAGGCGCTCAGCGAAGCGTTCCGCGAGCTCGCGCACCGAGAGCACCTCCGGGCCGGCCACGTTGAGGATCGCCGGAGGGCTGCCGCAGAGGCTGAAGGACTGCAGGATGGCGCCGTTGGCATCGCCCTGCCAGATGACGTTGACCGCGCCCATCGTCACGTCCACCGGGTCGCCGACGAGCACACGCTGGGCGATATCGAGCAGTACGCCGTAGCGCAGCGCGTTGGCGTAGTTCAGGCGGACGAGCGTCACCGGCGTGCCATCGCGCTCCGAGCAGTAGGCCAGCACGCGCTCCCGGCCCAGGCAGGTGACGGCGTATTCGCCGACCGGGTCGAGCGCGTCGATCTCGCGGGCCCCATTGCCCAAGACAGGTGAGAAGGCGTACACGTTGCCGGTCGAGAGGGCCACGATGCGCGAGCCCGCGAAGCGACGGGCCACGAGCCCGGGCAGGAAGGCGTTCATGGCCCAGGTCAAGGGCTGGGCGCCCGAGCTGCCGAACTTCATGCCTGCGAGGAAGAGGACGTTGGGCACAGCGGGCAGGGACTCCAGCGCCCCGTCGTCGAGCAGGTCGAGGCTGATGGTCTCGATGCCTGCGGCGTGGAACGCCTCGACGCCACCGTGGAAGCGGGACACGGCGATGACGCGCCGGGCCGCCCCTGCCGCAGTCACCCGGCTGGCCCGCACGGCCATGGCCGACATGCTGAGGCCCATCTTGCCGCCCGCACCGAGGACGATGATGTCGCCCTCCATGCCGCCGAGGACGTCGATGACGCCGGGCGAGGGCCGCGAGAGGGCCTCTTCCAGCTCCGCCTCGGATCGCGGCGGGCGTGCACCGCTCAGCGACGGGGGCGCATCGCTCAGCGACGGTGGTGCCTCTCCGAGGGGTGGTGTCTCCTCCAAGCCGGTCAGCGTGCCTCCTCTGCGGACAGTGCCCGGGTCCGGCTGGCTATGCTACATCCCGCCGTGGCTGTGAACCCTTCGTCGACCGCCGTCCCAGTCGTCGGGGTCGCCAGGGCTGAGGTCATCGCCGATTCGGTCCGTCGCTACGGGGTCTTCGTGGCGCTCGGCATCACCATCGTCTACGGGGCCATCGCGGTCCCCAACTTCGCGACGCTGGCGAACGTCGACGCGGTCCTCCGCCAGGTGGCCGTGCTGGGGATCGTCTCGCTGGGCCAGACGTTCGTCATCCTGACCGCCGGCATCGACCTCTCCGTGGGCATGCTCATGGGGCTCGTCACCGTGACGTCCAACGGCATCATGTCCGGTGACCCAGCGCTGATCCCCGTCGTCGCTGCGCTGGCGCTCCTCATCGGCGTGGTCGTAGGCCTGGCCAACGGAGCCGGCGTCGTCCTCTTCCGCGTGAACCCGCTCATCGTGACCCTGGCCATGATGTCCGTGGTCCAGGGCATCATCTTCCTGTACACGGACCGCACGGTGGGCAGCGCCCCGCCCGAGTTCCGAGCGCTGGCCTACGGCAGCATCGGGCCGCTGCCCACGTCCGTCGTCCTGCTTGGGATCCTCACCTTCGTCTCCTGGGTCGTGCTGCGGCAGACGCCACTGGGCCGCTACATCTACGCCGTGGGCAGCGACAGCCGCAGCGCCCGCAAGGCTGGCATCGGGATCGGGCGCGTGACGGTCGCAGCCTACGTGATGTGCGGGTCCCTGGCCGCCATCGCCGGCCTGGTCCTGGCCGCCCGCCTGGGCTCCGGCTACACCGGCGCGGGCGCCGGCTTCGAGCTCGACAGCATCGTCGCGGTGGTGCTCGGCGGGACCGCGCTGTCGGGCGGTCGCGGCGGCGTCCTGGGCACGGTCGCCGGCGTCGTCCTGCTCGCGCTCATCGCCAACATCCTCAACCTGCTGGGGATCTCACCGTTCACCCAGCGGGTGGTGAACGGCCTCATCATCATCGCCGCCATCGCCATCTACACCGCTCGGCGGCGCGAGTCGTGAGCGGCGCCACGTCGGCGGTCCGGCGGCGGCGCGCCGGCGGGATGGGCAGGAGTTCCATCGGCCTGTGGCTGGCCCTCCTGGTCATCATCGCGGTGGCTGCGTGGCTCTCCCCGGGATTCATCCAGCCGGCAAACTTCTTCAACGTGCTGCGCCAGGCGAGCGTGGTGGGCATCGCCGCGGTCGGCGTGACCCTCGTGATGATCACGGGCGGGGTGGACCTCTCCGTGGGCGCGGTCATCTCGTTCGCCTCAGTGCTCGCGGCCACGCTCATGGCGGGAGAGGCGCAGAACATCCCGCTGTCCGTCGCGGTGGTGCTCCTCATGGGCCTCGTCGTGGGCTTCGCCAACGGACTCCTCGTAGCGCGCTGGAAGCTGCCCGCCTTCATCCTCACGCTGGGCACCGCCACTGTCGTCCTGGGGGTCACGCAGCTGTACACGGGAGGGACCGCGGCCGGAATCGTGGCGCCCGAGTACCGGCAGGTCCTCAACGCGCGCATCGGCCCGCTCCCAGTGTTGGTCATCGTCTTCGGGCTGGTCGTCCTGGCAGGGCTGTTCGTCCAGAACCGTACCCGGCTGGGCCGACGCCTGTTCCTCGTGGGTGCCAACCCTTCGGCGGCCCGCCTGGCGGGCATCCCCGTACAGCGGACGCTCGTGGCCGCCTACGCCATCTCGGGGCTCACGGCCGCGCTGGCCGGGCTGGCGCTGCTGGCGCGCTCCGGGGTCTCCAGCAGCTTCGCCGGGCAGGGCTTCGAATTCGACGTGCTGGCCGCCGTTATCCTTGGCGGCACCACGTTCGAGGGTGGGCGAGGTGGCATCGGAGGGACGCTGGCAGGCGTGCTCATCCTGACCACTACGTTCAGCCTCGTGAGCATCCTGGGCCTCGACTTCAACATGGAGCTCATCGTCAAGGGCGGCATCATCTTCGGGGTCGCGGCCCTGCACGTCGTGTCCCAGCGAAGAGAGGAGGGCGGCTAGACCGGCGAGGCAGCATCGGCGCAACAGTGTCCACCCAACAGTCGACAGGAGATCGTCCCCATGAGAAGGCTGCTACCAGTCGCCACCGCTCTCCTCCTCGTCGCCGGGCTCGCGGGTACGCCCGCGGTAGCCCAGGACGGCGGAGCCAGCGGTGAGCCCATCGTCATCCCCGCGACCTTCGTGTCCCCGGAGGCGCTCACGGCCGACACGCCGGTCGACACGACACCCTTCGCCAGGGAGGCGCCCTGGAAGCTCTGCGTGAGCGCCGGCTACCTCTTCAACTCGTGGGTCGTCTTCGCGCTCCAGAACATCAAGTACCAGGCGTCCCTTGAGCCGAACTACGAACCGGACATCGTGGTCACCGATGCCGGCTTCGACGCCAACAAGCAGGTCAGCGACATCTCCGACCTCATCAACCAGGGCTGCGAGGCCATCATCTACTGGCCCGTCGACGACAAGGCCGTGGAGCCCGGGCTTGAGCAGGCCGTCGCGGCGGGCATCCCGACGGTGAACGTCGGGGGCGGCTACGCCGACCTGCCGGGCATCGTCTCCAACGCCCACATCGACCAGTACGAGCTGGGCGTTGCCGTGGCCCTGCAGCTGGCCGAGTCGCTCGGCGGCCAGGGCAGCATCGTCTCCATGCTGCCCATCGCGGGCACGACGGCGGCCGTCAACCAGGACCTGGCACTTGCGCAGGTGCTGGAGGGCTACCCGGACATCAAGATCCTCGACACGAAGAATGGTGACTGGAACCGGGCGCAGGCCAAGTCCATCACCGAGAGCTGGCTCATGCAGTTCCCGCAGATCGACGGTGTCTTCTCGCCAGCTGGCCAGATGTCGGTGGGCATGGCCGAAGCCTTCGATGAGGCTGGCCGCCTCGCCGAGGTGACGTTCTCGCCGGGTGACGAGTACAACGGCTGGCTCAAGTGGATCGCCGCGCATCCCGAGTCCAACGGGGGCGTGGTGACGTTCCCGCCGTCGGCCGGGGCCGTCGGCGTGCAGCAGATGACCCGCATCCTCAACGGTGAAGAGGTCACCAAGGGCATCGCCGTGCCCTCCGTCTGGTATGCGCCCGAGGATGCCGCCGCACTGGCCCAGCCGGATGCGCCGGACGACTGGTGGGCCAACGAGCTGCCGCCCGAGTTCCTGCCTCAGCAGTGATCGGTTGACCGTGCCATCCGAGGCCCGGGGTCCGCGACAGCCGGACCCCGGGCCGAACGCTACCGGTGCCGCCCCCGCAGCCCTGCACCTGCGCGGCATCAGCAAGCGGTTCGGTGTCGTCCAGGCCGTGGACGATGTCGACCTCGTCCTGCGCAGCGGCGAGGTCCACGGGCTCGTGGGCGAGAATGGCGCGGGCAAGTCCACGCTCATCCAGATCGCCGCGGGCGTCTATCGGCCCGACAGTGGCGACATCCTGCTCAGCGGCCAGCGCGTCGAGTTCGCCGCACCCGCGCAGTCACAAGCGGCCGGCATCTCGGTCGTCTACCAGGAGCTCAGCCTGGTGCCCGATCTCGACGTGGCCGAGAACATCTACCTGCATCGGGAAGCGCGTCGAGGGCGCCTCTTCCTCGACAATGCACGGCTGCACGCGGAGTGTCGGTCGTACCTGGAGGACCTGGGCATCGACCTGGACACACGAGCACGGGTCTCCACGCTGTCGGTCGCGCAGCAGCAGCTCGTGGAGATCGCCAAGGCCCTCTCCCGCGATTCAGACGTGATCATCTTCGACGAGCCGACCGCCTCGCTGACATCGGTCGAGGAGGAACACCTCTTCAGGCTGATCCGGCGGCTGCGTGACCACGGTGCTGCCATCGCCTACGTTTCCCACCGCCTCGACGAGATCTTCGCCATCTGCGATGTCGTCACCGTCCTCAAGGATGGTCGCCCGGTACGGACGATGCCCGCCGAGGATCTCGATCACAACAGTCTTGTCAGCCTGATGGTCGGTCGTGACCTGGTCGAGGAGCTCTACCCACCGCGGCGCCCGGCGCCGGCGCGGGATGGTCAGCCACTGCTGAGCGTCGTTGACGCACATAGCCCGGGACGCATCGAGGGCGTCTCGCTGGAGGTCTGGCCGGGAGAGATCGTGGGGCTGGCTGGGCTCATCGGCTCGGGACGGACCTCACTGCTGCGCGCCATCTTCGGGGCCGACGAGAGCGCGGTCCGGAGCCTGACAGTCGACGGAGCGGAGGTTGGCCACTCGCCGCTGGCGGCCATCGCGGCGGGTATCGCCTTCCTGACCGAGGACCGCAAGTCAGAGGGACTGGCCGTGGACCTCACGAACCTCGCGAATCTCGAGTCCACCTCCCTGACGGCAGGCGGCTGGCGTTATGACCGCGCGGCGTCACGGCGTATCGCGACGGAGGCAGCCGAGGAGGTCCGACTCGACCCGGCCGTCCTCGATCAGCGCTCGCGGGCCCTCTCCGGCGGCAATCAGCAGAAGGTCGTGGTGGGCAAGTGGCTGGCCGTCAAGCCGCGAGTGCTGCTCTGTGATGAGCCGACCCGCGGCATCGACGTGGGCACCAAGGCCGAGATCTACCGCTTGCTGCGCGAGCTTGCCGACTCGGGTGTGGCCGTCCTGCTCTCCAGCTCGGAGCTGCCCGAGATCCTGGGTCTCGCAGACCGTGTGCTGGTGATGCGCGACGGTCGGCTCGTCGCCGAGTTCGCCGATGAGCCGCCCACGGAGGAGCAGGTCATGCGCGCGGCAGCCATGGATCAGTCGGAGGTGACAGCGTGAGAGTCGACGTCGCGGTCGTGCAGATGGACTGCGTGCTGGGGGACCCGGCGGCCAACCTGGCGCGCATCGAGGACCTGGCGAGCCAGGCTGTGGCCCGCCTGGAGCGTCTGGCGAGCCAGGAAGGTGCGCAGACCATGACGCCGGAAGCGGTCGGGACCCAGGCGCCGGAGGCGGTCGGGGCCGAGGCGGCGACACCCGGGCGCCTCATCGTCTTCCCCGAGTGCGCCACGACCGGGTACTTCCTGGGCGAGCGGGCCGCAGCGCTCGCTGAGCCGGCCGACGGCCCGACGAACGCGCGACTGGCAGATCTGGCCCGAAGGCTCGACTCACACCTGGCCATCGGGGTCATCGAGTCGGCCGGAGTCGATGTCTTCGACAGCCTGGCGCTCTTCTCACCGCTGGACGGCCTGCTGGCGTCCTATCGCAAGGTCCACCTGTTCTCGGGCGAGAAGGCCGTCTTCGGCGTGGGCGACGAGCCCTGCCTCGTGGACACCGCCTTCGGTCGCGTCGGGCTGACCATCTGCTACGACCTGATGTTCCCCGAATATGTGCGCGGCCTGGTGCTCTCCGGTGCGCGCCTCATCGTCAACGGCACGGACTGGATCACGGACCCGTGGCAGGCCGCGCAAGGCTGGAGGGGGGAGAACGTGCGAGCCCTCTGCCAGATCCGTGGCCTGGAGAACGGCGTGCACGTGGCCATGGCCGATCGGGTCGGCGAGGAGGCTGGCTTCACGAGCCTCGGCCACTCGACGATCGCCGGACCCACCGGCGCGGTGCTGGCCACGCTCAGCGATGGCGAGGGCATCGCCGTGGCCCGGGTCGAGGACCCCACCGCAGACCTGGAGCGCTGGCGCAGCTACGCCACCTACCTGCAGGACCGCCGGCCACCGTTGTACGAGGAGCTGGGTGTCGGACCGCGCTGATCCGGCGGTACTCCATGGGCGGTGGTGGCACCGGTGCGCAACCGCACCTCCTCACGCCTCCTCCGGCCCGTCTCGCAGGTCAAGGCGGACAGCCCGGTGGCACGCGCAGGCGCGGTCACCTCCCGATCGGGAGAAGCGGTCCCGCGGAGCGTTACGGCCAAAGGGGCGACCCTGAACCTCACCCGGGCGCCCGCAGGGCGGGGCGCCGCACCATCCTCAGGCCAGGCCCATCTCCGCGCGCGTGGGTGGTTCTGCGCCGGCCCGCGTGCAGTTGATGGCCGCGGCACGCACCGCGAAGGCGACGAGATCGGCCAGCCGATCAGGCTCGGCCAGGCCCTCGCGACCCAGCCCCAGCTCCAGGTAGCGGGCCAGGAAGGCGCCGCCGAAGGCGTCGCCGGCGCCCACCGTGTCCACGACCTCCACGACCGGTACGGGCACCTCCACAGCTCCGCCGGCGCTCCAGGCCCGCGCCGGCTGGCCGCCCCGCGTCACGATGACCGCGGCGGCGCCTCCTTCGAGCAGCTGCCCCGCCGCCGCTTCCGTTGACGGCGCCAGGCCGAGGAAGGCGAAATCCTCGTCGCTGCCCTTGACCAGGTCTGCGCGAGCGAGGATCCTCGCCATGCGCGCCCGATAGACGTCCACGTCCGGCGTGGCACTGGGTCGGCAGTTCGGGTCGACCATCACGAAGGTGGAGGCCGGCACCTCGGCCACGAGCGTGGCCAGGGCATCTGCAGAGGGCTCGACCGTGAGGCCCAGCGTGCCCACGTGCAGGGCATCCGGTGCCGGCGAGAGCGCAGTGCGCGCGTCGGCGAGGACCAGCCCGGGCACCGTGGTGTGATCGAGGTACCACGTGTAGTGGGCCACGCCCCGGGCGTCGATCTCGGCCAGCACCAGGGTCGTCGGATCGGCCGTGGGGATGACCAGGTCCATGCCCACGCCGTCCGCCTCCAGTCGGGAGCGCAGCAGCCGCCCGAACCAGTCGTCGGCCATGCGGCCCAGGAAGTGGGCGTCACCACCCAGCCGGGCGATGGCCCGCGCCGTGTTGTACTGGCCACCACCCGGCGCCGGGATGACCCGCCCGGCCTGGTCGATGATGAGGTCGATGAGCGCCTCGCCGGCGACGACGATGCGCGGCCTGCCCTCCCCCGCTAACGCCTGCACCTACCAGCCCTCCCCTCGAAGGTACGCAGCCATGGCTCGTGCGGCCTGCCCGCGGTGGGACAGGGCGTGCTTCTCCTGGGCGCTCATCTGGCCCACGGTGCGGCCCTCCGGTGGCTCCCCGGCAGGCTCGAAGATGGGGTCGTAGCCGAAGCCGCCATCGCCCCGGGGGTGCGTGGCGATGCGCCCCTCGAAGGTGCCGTCACGCAGGACGGGCGCGGTGGCATCCGCGTCCGCCGCGCCTTCGGGGGCCCCGCCCGAGTCGGCGGCAGTGGCGCCAGGGTCGAGGAAGGCCAGGACGCAGCGGTAGCGGGCCGTGCGCCGCTCGGCGGGCACGCCCTCGAGCTCGTCGAGGAGTCGGGCGTTGTTCTGGGTGTCGGTGGCATCCGGGCCGGCATAGCGGCGCGTGTAGATACCCGGTCGGCCGTCCAGTGCGTCCACCTCCAGCCCGGAGTCGTCGGCGAGGGTGGGAAGGCCCGAGCGCGCGGCGTAGTAGCGCACCTTGATGGTGGCGTTGCCGGCGAAAGAGTCGGCATCCTCGACGGGCTCGCCGATGATGCCCACGTCCGCGGGGGTCAGCAGGACGACGCCAGGGAGGTCGAGCAGCTCCTGGAGCTCGCGGGCCTTGTGACGCGCGCGGGTCGCCAGCAGGAGGCGTCGCCCGTCGGCGGGGGCCTGCTCGGCAGCTCCGTCGGGACTCACGTGCGGCCCAGGACCTCGTCCTGGAAGGTGAAGAGCTTGCCCAGGCCGCCATCGGCGAGTGCCAGCAGGCGCTCCATCTGGGCTCGGTCGAAGGGCTTGCCCTCCGCGGTGCCCTGCACCTCCACGTACGTGCCGGCATCGGTGCCCACCACGTTGAAGTCCACCTCCGCTCCGGAATCCTCGGTGTACTCGAGATCCAGGAGCGTGTTGCCGGCCACGAGGCCGACGCTGATGGCCGCCACCTTGCCCGTCACCGCGCGTTCCAGCCCGACTTTGCGCAGCGCCAGGACGAGGGCGATGTAGCCGCCCGTGATCGAGGCGCAGCGGGTGCCGCCGTCCGCCTGCAGGACGTCGCAGTCGACGATGACCGTGCGCTCACCCATGACGGTGGTGTCCACGACCCCGCGCAGGGCCCGTCCGACCAGGCGCTGGATCTCGTACGTGCGCCCGCCCAGGCGACCCTTCACCGACTCGCGCTGCATGCGCTCCGACGTGGCCGCCGGCAGCATCGCGTACTCGGCGGTCACCCAGCCGGTCCCCTTGCCGCGCAGGTGCGGCGGGATGCGGTCCTCGATGGTGGCCGCGCAGAGGACGTGGGTGTCACCCTGGCGATAGACCAGCGAGGCGGCCGCCCATTTCTGCGTGCCCAGCTCGACCGAGACCGGGCGCATCTGCCCGGGGGTGCGGCCGTCGGCCCGGTAGCGCAGGCCTCCTCCGATGCTCATCGATGCTCCTCCTGTGGGCCAGCCTCGCGGCTGGCGGCCTCCTCACGCTTGGCTTCCTGCCAGAGGACGTCAAGCTCATCCAGGCCAAGGGCCCGCAGGCGCAGGCCTTGATCGTCAGCCAGGCGCTCCACCCGGGCGAAGCGCGACGCGAACTTGCGACTGGCTGACCGTAGCGCAGCTTCGGGGTCGACGCCGAGCTTGCGACCCATGTTGACCAGCACGAAGAGCAGGTCGCCGAATTCCTCGTGACGCTGGGCGTGGTCTTCCGCGGCCAGCAGCTCCGAGGCTTCCTCCGCGACCTTGTCGATGACGCCCTCGAGGTCCGGCCAGTCGTAGCCGAGGCTGGCGGCACGAGCCTGCATCTCGTCGGCATAGGCCAGCGCCGGCAGGGACCGCGAGAGGCCGGCGAAGGCCGCCGGCATCGCTGGGTCGCGCGGCCTGGCGGCCGCCGTGTTGGTGCCCGTGCCGCCGGCCGGTTCGCCAGCGGTGCTGGTGGCCGCGGCGCCGGCCGGTGCGGCGCCAGCAGCGGCGCCGAGGCGCCGGACGCGGCGCCCGCCGCGGCACGCTCGTCGGCCTTGAGCTGCTCCCAGTTGCGCATGACATCCGTGGCCGTGTGTGCCTCGGCGTCCGCGAAGACGTGGGGGTGGCGACGGATGATCTTGGTGGTCACCGCGCGCTGCACGTCAGCCAGGTCGAAGACACCGGCCTCGGCCGCGTACTGCGCGTGCAGCACGATCTGCAGCAACAGGTCGCCCAGCTCCTCGGCCAGGTCCGGCGTGGAACCGGCTTCCAGGGCGTCGTAGACCTCGTACGTCTCCTCGAGGAGGAAGGGTCGCAGCGTGAGGTGGTCCTGCTCGCGGTCCCAGGGACAGCCGTCCGGCTGCCGCAGGCGATCCACCAGCCAGGCCAGGCCGTAGGCGCCCGCCACGTTCTGGTCGGCCGGCAGGGCCGGCACGAGATGCACGCCGGCCGAGAGGGACTCGGCGTCGAGCGCGTCGATCCTCGTGTCGCCGCCCACACCCAGCACGGCGTGGTCCGCCGGGTAAAGGCGCTGCAGCAGGCCGAGGGGATCGTTGCCATGGCCGTGGCGGCCGGGCAGCGGGCGGTCCGGCTCAAGGGCTGCGGGAGCGGCGGCGGGGAGCAGCAGCAGGTGGATGCCCGGGTCGAAGGGACGGCCGGCCAGGCGGTCGACAGCAAGGATCTGCAGGCCGTCCGTGGCAGCCAGCCCGGCGCGCTCCAGGAGCGCCACCACGGCCGGATCCGCCAGGACGCCCAGGGGGGTGGACATCGCAGCCAGCCTGCTAGCCGGGCCCCAGCAGGCCGCGCTGCTCCAGGTCGTCGAGCACCAGCCGCGCATTGGCCAGCGGCGTCGTGTCCGTCGTGTGCAGCGTCAGCTCCGGGGCCAGTGGCGGCTCATAGGGGTCATCGAGGCCCGTGAACTCGCGGACCTCGCCGGCGCGGGCTCTGGCGTACCAGCCCTTCACGTCGCGTGACTCCACGACGGCCAGGGGCGTATCGACGAAGACCTCCACGAACATACCGCCGGTCGCTTCCACCATGGCGCGCACCTCGCCGCGTGTCTGGCCGTAGGGGCTGACCAGGGCCGCCACGACCAGCCCACCGTGGCGCACGACCTCAGCGGCGACGTAGCCCACGCGCCGGACGTTCGTGTCGCGGTCCTCGCGGGAGAAGCCAAGGCCCGTGGAGAGATGCGTGCGCACGACATCGCCGTCGAGCATCGTCACCGTCCGACCGCGTGCCTCCAGCAGCGGCACGAGGGCCTCTGCGGTGGTGGACTTGCCGGACCCGGAGAGCCCGGTGAACCAGATGCAGGCGCCCCGGCCGGCCATGCGTTCGTTGCCCGGCCTAGGTGCCGCTGTCGGTCGCGTAGACCGCGCCGTCGATGCTGACCTCGCCGGCCTCGTCGGCCTGCTCGCGCTGTACCTGGTACCAGTCGTCATAGGCCGTGGCAGCCATGGCCTGGGCATCGGCAGGGTCGAGCGGCCTGGAGGCTGCCTCCGCCTTCTCGTAGAAGACCCACCCGCGCGACTCATCGACGGGCTCCGTGACGCCCCCGACATCGACGGCCGCCAGGGCGAGGGCCAGGGCGTCGCCGAGCTGGTCAACGACCTTCCAGCCGATGTCCCCACCGTCGGCGGCGGTCTCGCCGTCCGAAAGGTCGCGCGCGACCGTGGCGAAGTCGGCGCCATCAGCGGCCAGTGCCGTGGTGACGGTCGCCAGGCGCTCCGCCAGCGGGGCGCGGGTGTCCTCGTACATGATCACGTGCCAGCCGAAGTCGGAGCGCACCGGCCCGATGATGTCTCCGGGCTGCGGATCCACGGCGTCGAAGAGGGCGTCGGCGAACGGTTCGACCATGCTCGCGCGGGTGAAGTAGCCCAGCTCGCCACCAGCGGAGGCGCTGACCGTGTCGTCACTCTCGGCCCTGGCACGCTCCGCGAAGGCCGCCTCACGGGCGTCCACGTCCGTGATCGCGCCGAGCGCCGCGAACGCGGCGTCCGCCTCGGCCTCGGCGACGGCCCAGCCGGGGTCGTTCGACGGGAGGGGCGTGGGGGATGCCGCTGGGTCCGCGGAGGGCACCGGCGAGGCGCCCGCGGATGGCGACGGAGAGGCGCTGGCCTCCGGCTTGTAGAGGATGTGCCTGGCGCGGATGGTGGCCTGGTCGGCGTCGCCGGTGAGGGTGGTGTCCCCGGCGACAAGGATCTCGGCCAGGCGGACCTGGTCGTATTCGGCAGCGACGGCCTGTGCCGTCACGTCGGCCTCGAGCTTGGCCGCCAGGGCCTCCAGGCCCACGTTGCTGCGCTGGACCGCCTCGCCCACCTGCGCGCTGACCGCCGCAGCGAAGCCATCGTCGGCAAGCTCCGGCGCGATCTTGGAGACGACGCCGACGACGAGCTGGCCGCCGAGGTCGGTGACGTCCGCGGCCTCGCCCTCGCCGAGCGCGAACAGCGTCTCAGCCCAGGCCGGGTCGATGGACTGGAGCTCCTCCCTGCTGTAGTAGCCGATGTCGCCCCCCGCCGAAGCCGTGGCCGGCGAGTACTCGTCGACGAGGTCCGCGATGGGTGTGCCGGAACGCAGGGCGGCCAGGGCCTCCTCTGCGCTGGCGCGTGCCGCGGCGATGTCCTCCGCAGTGGCTGTGCCGGTGGCGGCGCCGGCCGGCGTGATGACCAGGGCAGCGATGCGGCGCAGCTCCGGGAGCGTGCCGTCCTTCGCCATGGCCGCCGCCAGCTCCTCATCCGAGAGCGTGATGCCACGATCGGTGGCGAGCTTCTTCTGGACCAGCAGCGTGACCAGGTCCTCCATCGCGCCGCTGGCGCCGGCGGAGACCGACTGGTTGGCAGCCGTCAGGCGGGCATTCGCCGCGTCCTCGTCGATCTGCCCCGCCAGCAGCGCGGCGCGGGTGGCAGTCTGGGCGCGCTCTGCGCGGAACGTCTCCAGGCGCTCACGGTCCTCCCACTGGCCGCGCCCGACCTGGCTGCCGTAGACCGTGGCCATGGGCTTCAGGTTGGCGTCCCAGAACGCGTAGATGATGCCGAAGAGCACGACGGCAGCGATGGCCGCGATGATCACGATGAAGCCGAGGGTGACGTTGCGCGTGAAGCGGGCGTCAGGGTCGGAGGCGCGGTGTCCGCCGCTGGAGGCGCGGGTGGTCCGCACGGGCGCGGGCTTCCTGGACGGGGTGGACGGCGAGGTCATGCGGCGACGGTTCTCCGGTCGATGGTCGGTTGGGCTGCGCCACGCTGGGGGTGGGATCGCGGCCGCACGCCAAGGGCAGTCTACCGCGTCAGCGGCCAGCCCAACGAACGGCGCCCGCTGGTGCCGGCCCGCGGGCGCGATGCAGGCCTCCGGGCTGGGCCTCAGGCGTCGGTGGAAGCCTCCAGGCGCCAGGCGTACTGCGCCCGGTAGTAGGCGGCCCAGTCGCCCCGCTTGATGGGCTCCCACCAGTCCCGCCGCCCGGCGTACCAATCGATCGTGCCGGCGAGGCCCGCTCCGAAGGCGACCGCCGGGCGCCAACCCAGGGCGTGCAACCGCGCGCCGTCCAGCGCATAGCGGCGGTCGTGACCCGGACGGTCCGGCACGCGCCGCACCAGCGACCAGGGCTTGCCGAGCGCGTCCAGGATGGCCGCCGTGACCGCCCGGTTGGGCCGTTCCACACCGTCGCCAGGGATGTTGTAGGCGGCCCCGCTGGCCCCGCCATCCAGGACGGCAGCCACGGCGTCAGCGTGATCGTCCACGTGGAGCCAGTCGCGCCGCTGCAGGCCGTCGCCGTAGAGCGGCAGCGGCTCGTCATCGAGGGCGTTGGTGATGAAGAGCGGGATGAGCTTCTCCGGGTACTGCCGCGGGCCGTAGGTGTTGGCGCCGCGGGTGATGACCGTGTCCAGGCCGTGTGTCTCGTGGTAGGCGGCCACGAGGTGTTCACCGGCTGCCTTGGCGGCGCTGTACGGGCTCGAGGGACGCAGCGGGTCCGACTCCGTGCTGTGCCCTTCGGGCACGGGTCCATAGACCTCGTCCGTGGAGACCTGCAGGAAGCGGAAGGCGCCGCCTCGCCGCTCGTGCTCGGTGCGCGCCGCCTCGAGCAGGGCATAGACGCCCAGGACGCCGGTGTGCAGGAAGGCCGCCGGCTCCAGGATGGAGCGGTCGACGTGCGACTCGGCCGCGAAGTTGACGATGGCATCGCACTCGGCCGCAATCTCGCGCATGCTCGGCTCGTCGGCGATGTCCGCCAGCACGAAGCGGTAGCGGTCGCGCGTCCGTGGATCGTCGGCCAGGCCGGCCAGGTTGGCGGGGTTGCCCGCGTAGGTCAGCTTGTCCACGACGGTCACGTGATCGTCCGTGGCGGCCAGCCGGCGCTGGACGAACGTGGAACCGATGAAGCCGGCACCGCCGGTGACCAGCAACCGCCTGGCCTGGCGCGAAGGATCCATCACGCTCCCCTGTGGCTCATGGCCGAAGCCTCCTGCCCGGCCGCGGCCAGCTGCTCCCACGCATCCTGCGGCGTTGCCTGCCGCGCGAGGAGTCGAAGGACCAGCGCGACCGCGATCTCGATGACATCCCCGGGCCGACGCTCACGCAGCGTGGCCTGGCGGACCCACAGGATGGGGCGGCCCGTTGCGCGCCGGATCAGCGCGCCGGCAGCCAGCGCCGCCACGGAGATGACCCGCCGCGCCGTGCCGCGGTCGCGGCAGGGGTCCAGCTGCCCACGCACGCCCAGGAAGGCCAGGGCCGGCTGCGCGTGCAGCTCGGCCGGCGTCGCTGGAGCCGGGCGGACCACGACGGTATCGCGTCGCGCCAGCTCCACGAGGATCCGCTCGCCGGCCGGTCCGGTGGCGTCCGCGCCGGGCACCAGGGCGGCCACGGCGCCCGCGTCGCGGGCGCCCTCGTAATCGTGCTCGCGCAGGAAGCCGGCCAGGTGCAGGGCGGCGAAGCGGCGCACATCGGCCGCCATCTCGCGCTGCCAGCGTCCCACGCTGGCGGTCGTCAGGGGTCCGGCCACGGCGGCCTTCCACCATTCGTGCTCGCCCGCCACGCTGGCCACGTCGCGCTCACGCTCCAGCATGCCGGCTTCCCAGGGCTCCCCCACGAAGGCGCAGATGCGGCGGAGCTCGCGCTCAGGCTGGCTGACCAGATCCTCGTAGCGCAGCGTCATGGCCAGCGGGTCATGGGCGATGCGCTCGCGCGAAGCCCGGTCATCGTGGTCGATGCGGACCAGGTTGCCGACGACCGAGGTCTTGGCGAAGGGCATGGTCGACAGCGAGAGGGCCACGTCCCGGGGATCGCGCACGATGCGCACGATCGGCGCTGCCGGCCAGAGGCGCCGCAGCGTGTCGGTCATGAGCAGGTGGCGCGGCGTCTTCTCGATCCAGCGCACCTTGCCGGCGCGCTGGGCGTGCAGCACGGTGAGGGCTTCCAGCATGGCCGCCTCGGACGGTGGGCGGGCGGAGAGGTAGGCGCGGACATCCTCGACGTCCAGGCCGAAGAGCTCGACCACGGCATGGCCCTGGTTGCTCAGCGACGCCACGAAGTCGACGGCCGGGCCCGGCCACGTAGCTGGCTCCAGGAGCCGCCGGCGGGCCGCCTGGTCGAGGTGGCGATGGCGGGCGAAGAAGCGCGATTCCGGGCCACAGTCGAGGCGCGGATGGGCGGACAGCAGGGAGGACAGCAGCGTCGTCCCCGAGCGCGGAGTGCCGACGATGAAGATGGGAGGCGCCGCCTGGTCGGCCGGAGCGGGCGGGACGCTGCTCACGGCAGCCTCGGGACCGGGTCGGCAGCCGCGTCGCCAGGGGTGCTGATGCCCACCAGCCCGGGCAGGTCCTCCGCTTCGCGTGGCTGGGCCATCCCGCGCAGGAGCCAGGCCACGACACGCTCGCCCGCGTCCCCAGGGTGGCGGCGCAACAGGCTCTGACGTCGCACCCAGCTCACGGGCCGGCCCTGCACCCGCCGCGTCAGGAGCAGCAGCCCCAGTCGGAGGATGGCGACCAGGCGCCGGCCGGCGGGCAGGCCACGGCCAGGGTCGAGCTGGCCGACGACGCCGAAGAAGATGAGCGGCTCCTGGAGATGCAGCTCGTCGATGGCGGTCGGGACGGGCCGTCGGATGGCCACGTCGGCCGCCGACAGGCGCAGCAGGACGGCGTCATAGCGGGCGCTCACGGCGTCGCCGCAGGGCACCAGGGCCAGTCGCCGCGCGGGCGGCGAGGCCGTGCCGTAGCCGTGCTCCTCGAGCAGGTCGCCCATGGTGAGCGCCGCGTAATGCTGCACCTCGGCCGGCATCTCCTCTCGCCAGCGTCCGGAATGCGAGCGGTCGATGGGTCCCGTGGCGTCGCCCTTCCACCACTCGTGCGCTGCGGCAACGCCGGCCGCACGGCTGCGGTCCTCCACCATGGCCGCCTCGTAGGGCTCGCCGACGAAGTCGCAGATGCGCCGCAGCTCCTGCTCCGGCTGCGCGACCAGGTCCTCGTAGCGCACGGTCAGCGCCGCCGGCGACGATCGGTAGAAGTCGGCCGCGGCCTCGTTCATGCGGGCCAGCTCAGAGAGGTTGGTCAGCAGCGAGGGCGTCCCGAAGGGCACCCTCGTCAGCGACACGGCAGCGTCGCGGGGGTCGCGCACGATGCGCACGATGCGCGCCGCGGGCCACGTCGCGATGATGAGCTCCGGCAGGGCCAGGTGGCGGGGCGTCTTCTCCACCCAGCGCGGCGCTCCGGCCAGTCGTGCGCGCTGCTCGGTGAGCGATCCAGGATCGCGGCCAGCGAGGGCGGGCGAGCCAGGAGCCAGGCGCGCACGTCCGGCTCAGCGAGGCCGAACAGGTCGTGAACGGGCAGCTTGCCGAGCGTCAGGCTGATGACGAAGGCCGTGGCGCGCCGCGGCCAGTCGGCCGGATCCAGGATGCGCCGCCGCTCGCTCGCCGCCAGGCGCGACCAGCGCGACAGGCAGTGGGTCTCCGGGCCGCAGTCGAAGGCCGAGTGCGCCGCCAGCATGGCCGCCAGCAGCGTGGTCCCCGAACGCGGGCCGCCGACGACGAAGACGGGCGAAGTGGTCGGGAGCGTCACCGAGGGGACTGTATCAGGGCCGCCCCCGCCGAGCGGCCCGGGCCGGGCCTGCCGCACCCGGGCCGGGCAACCCGCTACCATTCGACGCGCTCATGGGAGTCACCAACGAGGCACCAGCTGCCTTCTACAGCAGCGCCTATCGGCCCGGTCCGCTGGGCCTCATCCGCAATGGCATCAGCGACGTCTGGTCTCGCCGGCGGCTGATCCGCTACATGGTCCGCGCGGACATCAAGAAGCGCGGCGCGGATACCGTGCTGGGCAACGTCTGGTGGGTCCTGGACCCGCTCATCACGATGCTCATCTACGTGCTCGTCATGACCATCATCTTCCAGCGCGCCACGCCGGACTTCCCGCTCTTCCTGCTGAGCGCCATGGTGCCCTTCAAGTGGTTCACGGCCGCCATCGGCAGCGCCGAACGCGCCGTGACGGGCAAGGAAGCGCTTATCAAGCAGATCCAGTTCCCCAAGCTCGTGCTGCCGGTGACCGGCGCCCTGTCGCAGGTCGTCGGCTTCCTCTTCGGCCTGGGCGTGCTCTTCACGTTGATGCTGCTGGCCTACCCCAGCCACCTCACCGTGCAGGTCGTCTGGGTGCCGGTCATCGCGGTCGTGGAGTTCACCTTCATGCTGGGCTTCATCTTCATGCTCGCGTCGGTGACGGTCTTCTACCGCGATGTCGGCATCATCGTCGGCCACCTCATGCGCCTGCTCTTCTGGGTCTCGCCCATCCTCTGGTCGTTCGCGGCCGTCACCGGGCGCGGACAGCAGCTGCAGACAGGCATGGCGGAGGTCGACCGCTCCATCGGGCTGCCGGTGGGCACGCTCTTCAACGTGCTCCACTACAACCCCATCGCCATCATGCTCGAGTCGTATCGGAAGGTCATCTACGGCAACCTGGTCGAGGTGCCGCAGGCCACGGGCGGCACCGAGCTGGCCTGGACGCCGGCGACGCCGCCGGACCTGGCCCTGCTGGCCAGCCTCTTCGTGACCGGCGTCGTCTTCCTGATCATCGGCACGATCGTCTTCAAGCGGCTCGAGCCCGCCTTCGCCAAGCTGCTGTGAGCGACGCGCAGCCCGGTGGGTCAGGTGAGGACCTGGACAGCCGGATCGAGGACCCGGAGCTCGCCCGACTGCATGCCGAGACAGCCGGCGGCGAGGAGGCCCTGGAGCCGGACGATTTCGGCCTGCACGTGCCCGTCCTCACCGGCGGTTTCGCGCTCCGCGCCGTCGACCTGGGGGTCCGCTACAACCTGGCGCTCACCAAGAAGAACAAGCTGCAGACGACGTTCGCCACCCTGCTCAACCCCAAGCGCCGGAAGCACGGTCACTTCTGGGCGCTGCGGAACGTCGACCTGGTGGTCGATCGTGGCGAGGCGGTCGGCGTCATCGGGCCCAACGGCTCGGGCAAGTCCACGCTGCTGCTGGCCCTGGCCGGCATCATCCAGCCCTCCGAGGGCGTGGTCGAGGCACACGGTCATGTCTCCACGCTACTCAGCCTGCAGGCCGGTTTCGACCCCGACCTTTCCGGCCGCGAGAACATCACCCTGGCCGGCGCGCTCATGGGCATCGACCATCGGCTCATGGAGGAGATCACGCCGGGCATCATCGAGTTCGCCGCCATCGGCGCCTTCATCGACGCGCCCATGAAGACGTACTCCTCGGGCATGCGGGCCCGGGTCGGCTTCTCCATCGCCACGGCCGTGGACCCGGACATCCTGCTCCTCGACGAGGTCCTGCAGACCGGCGACAACCGCTTCAAGGAGAAGAGCCGGCGGCGCATCGCCGAGGTCCTCCAGACGGCCAAGGCCGTCGTCATGGTGACCCATGACATGTCCTGGATCACCGCCTTCTGCACGCGGGCCATCCTGCTTGACAAGGGCCGCATCGTCGCCGAGGGCGATCCGGATGAGATCGCGGAGATGCACGAGGAGGATTCCGCCAAACGGCGCGAGCGCAAGCGTGACGCACTGCGCGCCATGGCCCGCGGCAAGGCCGACCTCGCGGACGTCAACCGCGCGCGGCGCGCCGGCGTCCTGGGCGGCGAGGCTCCAGGGACCGAGGGCGAGAGCGGGGCCGTGGACGATCCGTTGACGCTGGACGAGGACTCCCGCCAGGACCTGGTGACTCTCAGGGACACGATCCACGCGGAGCGAGCGGCCGTGCCCGCCGCGGCCGCCGTGGAAGCGCCGGCTCCGGGCGGACCGAGCGCGGATGGCCAGGCGGCGTCCAGCGCTGGCCGAGCGTCCGGCGCTGGCCCAGCACCCGGCGCCTGATCAGGATCGGCGCAGCACAGACTCCGCCACCACCTGGGCAGCCACGGCGCCTGTCCAGGCTGCACGCAGGCCGTCCGGGTCCAGGTCGGCCGACTCACCGGGCAACACGCTGCACGGACCCGTCAGGCCATCCACGACGAGGAGAGGCGACGCGGGCCGAAGCACGGCCAGCATGTCGGCCACCGTATCGCTGCCCGGGGGAGACGCCAGCCAGCACTGGCGCGTCGTGCGCCACCAGCCGTCATCCACCAGGCGCCGCCCGGTCGCATCAACGCCCCGCACCAGCCACGTGGTCCCCGGGCCCGTGTGCCGGCGTGCTGCGACGATCGTGGCCAGGGCCGCCGCCACCGAGGCGAAGCCGTCGAGGACGATGAGGTCGTAGCGTCGGTCCCGTTCCGCAAGGTAGGTGAAGAACTCGTCGGGCGGCAGCTCGAACGGCCGCAGGCCGTCCCGGGCAAGGAGGCGGGGGTCGTCTGGGAAGGCGGGACGAACGACATCACGCTGTTCGACCGCGATGTCCGCCACGGGAGCTTCGGCGACGACGCCGACCTCAAGGCACGAGCGGGCCCCCGTGGCCGCGACGACGTGCTGTGCCATCCGGGCCATGGGCGCGGCCGTCACCATGCCCGCCGATCCATCCACCGGCCCACTGGGGCCGCCGCTGCCCGGCCCACCGGGGCCGCCGCTGACCGGCCCACCGGGCGCCATCGACCGCGGCAGCCCCAGCACCTCCAGGTGCCCGGCCAACGTCGTGGCAAGCTTCCTGACCTGGGGACCGTCGATGCCGATGAGGCGCTCCTCGGGCACCACGTGGAGCCGCTGCCCAAAGCCGCGCACGGCCGCGATGGTGTCGTAGTTGGGGTTCTGCTCCTCGATGGCAAGGTCGGGACGGCGGCAGATGATGTCCACCTCCAGGTCGCGGACGTCCTGCAGCAGGATCAGCAGGTGGAACGCGGAACCCTGTTCGCCGGCGACGCGACTCGCCGTTGCCAGCAGCTCCAGCTGCTGCGCGATGGGCAGGCGCTCCGGCTGGATGACGGTCCAGCCTCGGTCGGCCAGGATGCGGTCCAGGCGTGGGGCATGGATGCTGCCGAACGGCGTGCGCAGGCCTGCTCGTGAGAGCCACAGTCGGAGGCTGGGATCGCGCGGGCGTGCCGGATAGCTGGCCAGGAACGCCGCGTGCTGCGCAGCGAAGAAGTCCTTGATGCGGTAGCCCGGCTGCGGCACGTGGACCGTGGCGAAGCGCGTCGGCTCACGGAGCAGGATGACCTCGTTGTGCAGGCCGAGGGCCTCCAGCACCTGCCACTGCCATGTACGGATGGTCGCCTTCGGGTTGCGAGCCCGGGCCGCCCAGACGATGGGCCACTCGGGATGCTCCCGGGCGTACCAGAGCCGCGCCAGGGACTCCAGCAGGAAGTGCCCGAAGTGCGGTGAGAGGTTGCCGCCGTAGATGACGGTCCGGCCATCGCGTGTCGCAGACGGGTCGAAGACCGCCGCATGCCCGATCTGGGCGCTGGTGCGGAAGAGGAGGCTGTTCCGCAGGACGGCGCCGCGTCGGTCGAAGACGCCCAGGCGCATGGCGTGGCGCTGGGGCAGGCTGGCATCGGCCGCGAAGGGCATGATCGTGCCGTCCCTGGCTGTCTCGACCGTGAGACCCTCGGCCGGGCGGGCGCGACGCCACACGGGCTGCTCAGTCGCCCCGGTAGAGGCGCGCCGTCTCGGCCGCGATGGCGGACCAGTCCAAGGTGTCGGCATGGGCGCGAGCGCGCTGGCCCATGGCCGCGAGGTCGGCCCGCGACGCCTCCGCCAGGGCCCCGGCAAGGCCGTCAGGGTCGTCGGCGTCATAGAGGAACGTGGCATCAGCCGGCAGGGTCTCCGGCAGACAACCCATGGCCGGCGCGATGACCGGGCGCCCGTGGCTCAGGGCCAGGATGGCGCTGCCGGACGTGAGGATGTGGCGGAAGGGCAGGGCCACCACGTCAGCGGCCCGCAGGACCCCGGAGAGCTCCTCGTCCGGGATGCGCTCGAGGCGCAGTCGCACCCGCGGATCGTCGGCCGCGCGCTCCTCCAGGGCACGACCCGCCCTGGTCGGCAGGGCCTTGCCCCAGATGAGCAGTCGGGCGTTCGGCCCCAGCGCAGGCGACGTGCAGAAGGCCTCGAGCAGATCGCCCACGCCCTTGTAGCCACGGATGGCGCCGACGAAGGCGATGACCGGAGCGCACCCTTCAAGGCCGAGGTCGCGCCGTGCGGTCGCCGGGTCCAGGTCCACGCCCGGCTGGTCGACGTAGCTGCCGTGGGCCACGACATGCATCTTCTCCCGCGCCCTCGGACCGACCGCGTAGCGCTCGATGAGCGCATCGCGGGCCATCGCGCAGTGCAGCAGGATGGCGTCGGAGCGGTCGATGATGGCGCGATGGGCAGCCGCGTCCCGCGGGTCGTCGCCGGCCTCGTGACCGCGCAGATTGTGCACGGTCCAGACGAGGCGCACGCCCAGGACCTTGAGGACGCGGAGCTGCCAGCGGAAGCCGAGGACGGTGCGCCGCGTTGGCCGACCCCGGCTGCCACCGAGGAAGTCGTGGATCCAGTGCATGTGCACGACGGGCGGCCGTCCGCTGGCCCGCCAGGCCGCGAGGATCGGCGCACGCCCGGACCACTCGGAGACGATGGTGGCCTCGACGCCCTGCTCGCGCAGGCCGGCGGCCAGCAGGCGCAGGTACGGGTTCCACTGGTAGCCCGGCAGCAGCATGGCCCGCAGCGGTCGCGCAGGCCCTGCGGCCGGCGGTCCCGACCCTGCGCCGGGCGGTCCTGACCCAGCGCCGGGCGACGGCTCCGTCACGGTCCGCTCCGTTCGACGAGCACCCTGGCGATGCGCTCGCCCGCGTGGCCATCCCAGCCCGGCGGACCATCGGCAGGGCGTCGCTGGGCTCCGGCCAGGGCAGCGTCGATGGCCGGCCCAAGGTCGGCGGGCTGGACCAGCCGATTGGTGCCGGCGGTGATCGTGATCGGCCGCTCCGTGTTCGGCCGCAGCGTCAGGCAGGGCACGTCGAGGATCGTGGTCTCCTCCTGGATGCCGCCCGAATCGGTGATCACGGCGGCCGCCCCGCGCAGCAGCGAGAGGAACTCCAGGTAGCCCAGCGGGTGGGTGATGACCAGGCCGGGCACCGACTCGAGGCCGGCCGCGACCAGCCTGTCGCGGCCCCGCGGGTGCAGCGGCAGCACCACCGGCAGGCGCCGTGCGACGTCCCGCAGGGCACCCACGAGCACCTCGGCCGAGGTGGGCGAATCCACGTTGGCCGGCCGGTGCAGCGTCGCCACGGCGTACGGAGCGCTGACCCCCAGGCGCGCCGTCACGGGCGCAGGGTCGAAGCGATCCAGGTGCGCGAGCAGCGTGTCGATCATGGGGTTGCCCACGAAGACGACCCGCTCACCGCCGATGCCTTCCGCGGCCAGGTTGACCTGCCCCTCCGGTGCCGTCACGAAGAGGGGGTCGCTGAGCAGGTCCGTGACCCGGCGGTTGACCTCCTCGGGCATGGTCGCGTCGAAGGAGCGCAGGCCGGCCTCCACGTGAGCGACCGGGATGAGCAGCTTGGCGCAGACCAGCGCGGCCGCCAGCGTCGAGTTGACGTCACCGTAGACGACGACCATGGCCGGCGACTCGGCCAGGAAGGCGTCCTCGAGGGCCACCAGCAGCGCCGCCGTCTGGCGGCCGTGGGTGCCCGATCCGACGCCGAGGTTGAGGTCCGGCTCGGGCAGGCCGAGCTCCTCGAAGAAGATGTCGGACATGGCGCGGTCGTAATGCTGACCGGTGTGCACGAGGCGCTGCTCGACGCCTGCGGCGCGCAGTGCCGAGATGACGGGCGCTGCCTTGATGAAGTTGGGACGCGCACCCACGACATGGATGAGACCGGGCATAGCAGCAAGGATGCCACGCCGCGCCTGGCTGGCGCCGAGTGCTAGAGTCGGCGAGCCGTGACAGCAGCCTCGACACCCCACGCGGACGTGACCGGAGCGGTCGGCATCATCGGGCTCGGGTACGTGGGACTGCCGCTGGCTGTGGCCTTCGCGGAGGCCGGCCTGCCGGTCGTCGGCCTGGACACCTCGGCGGACAGGGTCGCGGCGCTGCAGGCCGCTCGCTCGTACATCGAGGACGTGCCCGCGGACGCGCTGGCGCCGCTGGTCGCGGACGGCCGACTGGTGGCCACGACGGACGCCACTGCGCTGCGCACCTGTGCCGCCATCCTCATCTGCGTGCCCACGCCGCTCGGCGAGCACCGCGAGCCGGACCTCGCCTTCGTCATCGCAGCCTCCCAGGCGGCCATCTCCAACCTGGCGCCGGGTGCGCTGCTCGTCCTGGAATCCACCACCTGGCCGGGCACCACCCGAGAGGTCCTGGCGCCCATGCTGCAGGGGGCCGGGCGCACCATCGGCGCTGACGCCTTCCTGGCCTTCAGCCCGGAACGCGTCGATCCGGGCAACGCGCGCTTCGGCATCCGCAAGACGCCCAAGGTGGTGGGCGGCATGACGCCCACCTGCACCGAGCGCGCCAGGTCGCTCTACGCCCGCATCTGTGACACGGTCCACCCGGTCTCCTCGCCGGAATCGGCGGAGATGGCCAAGATCATCGAGAACACCTTCCGGGCCGTGAACATCGCTCTTGTCAACGAGCTCGCCATCCTCGCCGACCGCATGGACATCGATATCTGGGAGGCCGTGGAGGCTGCCGCCACCAAACCCTTCGGCTTCATGCCCTTCTGGCCGGGTCCCGGCCTGGGCGGGCACTGCATCCCCGTCGACCCCTTCTACCTGGCCTGGCGGGCACGCGCCTTCGACCTCGACAGCGAGTTCGTGGAGCTGGCTGGACGGATCAACGTCAACCAGCCCTACTACGCGGTCTCACGCATCACGCGCGCCCTCAACACCCATGGCAAGGCGGTGTGCGGCGCCCATGTCCTGCTGCTGGGCGTGGCCTACAAGGCGGACATCGGCGATCTGCGCGAGAGCCCCGCGCTGAAGCTGCTGACCCTCCTGCGCCGAGCCGGAGCGGACGTCAGCTACCACGATCCGCACGTGGACCGCCTGCGTGGAGACGAGCCGGGCGAGGATCTCGCGTCGGTGCCGCTGGACGCGGCCACGGTGACCGCCAGCGACTGCGTCGTCATCGCCACCGCCCACCAGGCCATGGACCTGGCCCTCGTCGTGGAGCATGCATCGCTCGTCGTCGACCTCCGCAATGCCGTGCGCCAGCGCCTTTCGGGCCGTCCGTCGGGCAGCCTGCCGGACAACGTCGACGTCCTCTAGGGCTGCCCATGAGTCGGCCCCGGAGGGTCTGGATCGACCTCACCAACTCCCCGCACGTCATCTTCTTCCGCCCCATCCTTCGCCGCCTGGACGACGCCGGCGTCGAATCCGTGGTGACGGCCCGTGACTTCGCGCAGACGCTCGGGCTCCTGGAGCGCTTCGCCATCCCGCACACGGTCATCGGTCGGCACGGTGGCGCCAGCCTGCGCGGCAAGGGCCTGGGCCTCGTGCGCCGCTCGACGGCGCTGCTGCAATTCGGGCGTGGACGAGGCCTGAGCCAGGCCGTCAGCCACGGTTCCAACGACCTGGCCGTGGCCGCCCGGCTGCTGCGCCTCCACAGCACCGTGCTGCACGATTACGAGGGCGCCACGGGCATGCACCGCATCAACTTCCGGCTGGCGGACAAGGTGATGCTGCCCGAGGTCATCCCGTTCGCGGCTCTCGAGAGCCTGGGGCTGCAGCGCCGTCGCTATCGGTCCTATCCAGGCCTCAAGGAGCAGGTCGCGCTGGCCGACTTCTCACCGGATGAGGGTGTCATCGACGAGCTCGGCCTGGACCGCGAGCGGCCCATCGTGGTGCTGCGGCCGCCGGCGACCATGAGTCTCTATCACCGCGGCCTGGAGAACACGGTCTTCGATGATGTGCTGGAGCGCCTTCGCGCGGGCGATGCCCAGGTCGTGCTCCTGCCGCGCACCCCGGAGCAGGCCGCATCGTTCGCCGGCGTCTCTGGCGTCGTCATCCCCGACAGGCCCGTGGACGGTCCGTCACTGGTGTGGGCGTCGGATGCCGTCATCAGCGCGGGCGGGACCATGAACCGGGAGGCGGCCGTCCTGGGGGTGCCCACCTGGACCACCTTCGCGGGTGAGCTGGGCGCTGTCGATCGCTGGCTCATCGAGCAGGGCCGCATGCGCGTGCTTGAGCATGCCGATGACCTCGTCATCGCGCGTCGTGCGCCCGTCAGACCGGAGTTCGAGGCCCTCGCGGACGCCGTCACGGCGGAGATCCTGCGCATCTGACGCCCGACCCCCGGCCTGCCCCGCGCGGGCACGGGGCCGCGGCGCCAGCGACGCCAGCGACGCAACTCGCCCGGTGGCTCAGGGGCTCAGTGGCTCAGCAGGGTCCGGCGGACGATCGAGGTGATGCGCACGGCCCGCCGCAGGCTGTCGCCCTGCCGGCAGAGGCCACGGCTGTTCACTGCGCACTCCGTGACGATGCCCACGACACAGTGCGCGCGGCCACATGGCGAGCTGCCGTCGAAGCCCCGCCACACAGGACTGCCGCTCATGCCCTGGGCCACGAATCCGGTGGTGTCCAGCAGGCGGTCGTCGTTGGAGACCGGCCACAGTCGGCCGCGGGTGCGCCACAGGTTCAGGCCGCTCATGCCGGCGAAGCGTCGATCCGACGGGTAGCCCGCCATGCGGCTGCTGGCACCCGCGGCCAGCTGGCCGTCGCCGGCCTCCGTGGCCCACAGGCGCAGCACGTGGCGGCTGGAGATGGCGCAGCCGGGAGCCACCGTCAGGACGGCGTAGTCGTGGGCGGAGCTGGCGAAGCTGTCATCCGCCGCGTCGCGCCGGATGAAGCGCGGATGCGCCCAGGCGCGGGTCACGCCACAGCCTGCGGGCGCCGACCCGACGGCCCGACTGTACGCTCGGTAGACACGCACGCTGCCGGGCAGGTCGCGGCGCAGCCGGAAGTCGCCGTCGGAGGCATCGCGGGCCAGGCAGTGGGCCGCGGTGGCCACCTTGTTCGGCGCGATGACGAAACCGGTGCAGACCACGCGGTCGTCGACGATGACGAGGGCAAGACCGCGGAACGGCCGCTCCGTGAGCTGGGCCGCGGACACCAGGCTGCGGTCATCGCTGGCGCCTGCGGCGGCCGCCGGCGCGACACCCCCGGCGCGGAGCAGCCCCGCCAGCTCCGCCGACACCAGGATGGCGCCCAGCAGCAGCGCGGCGAGGCCATGGCGCCGCGCCATCAGTCGGCTGCCGGCATGTCCGGCCCGTCCGCTCCTGCCGCGGGCTCCGCGCTGGCCAATCGCCGATAGAGCTCCACGAGTCCCACCGCGGTGTGGTCCCAGGTGTAGCGGGCGAGGGCCACCGAGCGGCAATGGGCGCGCAGGGCCCGCTGCTCGGAGGTCGGCATGGACAGCAGGCTCGCGCAGGCCGCGGCGACGGCGTCGGGGTCGTCGATGTCGGTGCAGACGCCGATGCCTTCGGCACGCGTCAGGCGGCACTGCTCGTTGCCCTCGCTCACGACCACCGGCACGCCGGCCATGATCGACTCGAAGAGCTTGTTGGGCAGGTTCATGCGCTGGTTCAGCGTGCGCGGTGGCTGCCCCACGAATGCCACGTCCGCACTGGCGGTCCAGGGCAGGAGGTCGTCCGGTCGGACGGCCGGCAGCAGGTAGATGCGGCCGGGGTGAGCCGCCACGGCCTGCGCGATGGTCGTCTCCAATCGGCCGTAGCCCATGAAGACGGCAGCAGCCCCCAGCTCCATGAGGCGCGGCGAGATGGCCGCCGCGATGAGCTCCTCGACACCGCGGTCGACGGAGAAGCCACCCTGGTAGAGGACGATGGGCCGCCCCGCCTCGATGCCCGTGGCAGCGCGGATGCGGTCGGACGGGATCGGCTCCGGGTGCTCCGGGCGCCACGCCGGCGGGCAGTTCCACAGCACGGTGGGTCGGGGAACGGCCCAGCGTCGCTCCACGAGGTCGGCCACGGGATCGCTGACGGCCAGGAAGGCAGCGGCATCCCGCGCCCAGCGCTTCTCGCGGCGGCGCACCACCTCGCGCACGATCCAGGGCATGCGCGCCAGGCGGGCGGCCTCGGTGTGATAGTCGGCGACGTCGTAGACGAAGCGCCCGCCCAGCGCCCGGGCGGAGCGCCGTACGACGGGCAGGACGATGAGCGACTGGGCGTGGAAGACGTCCGTCTCGGGGGCCGCGGCGATGACGGCCCGGGCCCAGGATCCCGTGCGGCGCGCGTTGGCGATGATCTCCAGCAGGCGGCGCAGAGGGTGGCGCAGACGGTCGAGTCCGCGCGGGGCATCCGGTGGCAGGACCCGCGCCTCCGGATCGAGGCCGAGGACCCGGCTGATGCGCCGCCGCGCCCACCACGGGAGCGGCAGCATGGCGCTGCTGACACGGCGCTCGATCTCAAGGCGGGTGAGCCAGACACCAGGCGCCAGCTCCTCCTCGGCCGGCAGACCCGGGCCCGGCCAGCCCAGGATGCGCACCTGATGGCCGTCCGCAGCCAGGGACGTGGCGCTGCGCAGGAACCGGGAGTCGAACTCGAAGGGATTGGCCGCCACGATCGTGACGTGGAGACGGCCGGGCGCGGGCGCCGACGTGGGCACGGGCGCCGACACGGGCGCCGGCGTGGGCACGGGCATCACGCGGCTGGCCCTGGCCGACGGCCTCGGAGCTCGTCCCAGCGCAGGCGCAGGACCACGACGAGGGCCTCCAGGATGATCGACTTGGACATCTTGCTGGTGCCCACGGTGCGGTCCTTGAAGACGATGGGGACCTCCACCACGCGGGCGCCGTTGCGCGAGGCCAGGTACGTCGTCTCGATCTGGAAGACGTAGCCGCCGGAGTGGACGCGCCCCCAGTCGATCGCCTGCAGCGACTCGCGGCGCCATGCCTTGAAGCCGCCCGTCAGGTCATGCGGCGAGAGCCCCAGCACGACGCGCGCGAAGACCGAGCCGCCACGCGACACGACGCGCCGCAGCAGGCCCCAGTCACGAACGCCACCCCCCGCCACGTACCGGGAGCCGATGACGAGGTCGCCGCCAGCGTCGATGGCGGCCATCAGCGCCGGCAGGTCGTCCGGTGCGTGCGACCAGTCCGCGTCCATCTGCACGATGCGGGCGGCACCGCGGCCCAGGACGGCGGCGAAGCCGTCCACATACGCCTTGCCCAGCCCTTCCTTGCCTGGCCGGTGGAGGACGGCGATGCGTGGCTCATCCGCGGCCAGCTGCTCGGCCAGCTCACCCGTGCCATCCGGCGAGGCGTCATCGACGATCAGCATCCTGGCACCCGGCAGGGCGGCCAGGATGGCGGCACTGATGCCGGGGAGGTTCGCCGCCTCGTCGTAGGTGGGTAGCACGACCCAGACGTCAGCGAAGGGTGCAGCAGCGGGGTCGCTCATCGTCCGCAAGTCTATCGGTCGTGGCGCCGGGTGCTTCCGGCGGCCCGTGAGCGCCGACCGGGGCCGGCACGACCTACTGCAGGCGGATCCGCCAGGTGGCCTCCTGGCTGCCCTCGCCGGAATCGGTGGCGCTGGCCGTGATGCGGATGGTGCCGCGCCTGTCCCTGCTGCGGGTCACCAGGCTGGCCTTGTACGTGTCGTCGTCCACGCGGCGCACCTTGAGTGCCACGCTGCCGCGGCCGGGGACCCTGGCCGTGATGGTGGGCTTGGCCTTGAGCGGCTCCGCGGTCGTGATCTGCAGCCGGAGGGTGCCGCCGCGGCGCACTGACCACGCGGACGGCACCATCTGGTAGGGCATCAGGCGCACCGTCACATCGTGACCGTAGCTGCCTTCCGGTCGTGTCACCACCAGTCGCCCGGTGTAGCGGCCGTCGGGCAGGAACTGCCCCGCGTCATCCGTGCCGTCCCAGGTGACGCTCACCGTGCCGGCTTCCTGCGCCTCGATGGCGTCGCCGTGGCGCACGACCTGGCCCGCCGCGTCACGGATGAGCCAGGCCAGCGTGGCCGGGCGGCTGAGGCGCGCTCGCAGCCTGGTGGTGGCAGCCAGTGCGTCGCCGTCAGCCGCATAGAACAGGACCGGCGTCGCCGAAGGCGCCTTCATGGAGTTGAGCACGAGCACCCTGACCGAGGCCGGCTCGCCGCGGTTGCCGGCGCGGTCCACGGGCGTCAGCTCGATGCGGAAGCGGCCCTCGCCCACGTAGCCGCCAGCGGTGCGGCGACCGTCCCAGCTGGTCCTGCCGCGGCCGCGCATGGACCAGATGGACATCTCGCGGACCACGTCCCCGTCCTTGAAGATGCGCATCTCCAGGAAGGCGTTCTCGGACAGGCGATGCCAGATGGTGATGGTGTCGCTGAGGCCGTCACCGTTGGGCGTGAAGACGGGCAGCGCCGCATCACCCGTGGCCACGGTGGCCGGCGGCTGGTCGACGCTGACCTCGCTGATCACGGGCGGCTCCGTGTCCGGCGGGACAGCCGAGGCATCCCGCCATTCCGTCGTCGTGAAGCCCAGGTCGCCCGTGATGGCGCGCAGGAAGCGGTAGGTCGGGTCCGGGTCGACGTGGATGCGCGCACCAGGGACGCGCACCGAGTCGTGGTAGCTGGGGCTGTCGCCGATCCAGCCGTTGAGCGGGTTGACGCCGGAGCGGTAGCGGGTCATGAAGACGGCGTCCATCGTGGCGTCTTCCTCGAAGAGGGCGTCGACGACGTCGGCGCCGGGCTGCCAGCCCAGCGCCCAGACGACACGAGCGCCGATGGACAGGAATCCGTTGGCGAAGTTGTCCACGCGCTGCACGGCCACGTCCCGCGATGGGTAGGCCAGGCCCGTGGAGGCATTGCCGGAGGCATAGGAGAGGTGACTGAGGATGGTCACGGCGTTGGGGGCCAGGACGATGTTGGCCCGCAGCCAGTCGGCGCCCTTGTACACGACGTTGGAGGTCGTGCGCTTGTCAGGGTCTTCCGGGCTGAGCCCGAGGCCGTTCTTGGTGTCCTCCTGGAAGGGCCCGAAATCGCTGGGCCAGCCGTTGCCATGGCCGACGTAGACGAAGAGGTCGGCGCCCTGGGCGAACTTCTTCACCCGTAGCGGCGTGGCGTTCGGGTAGAGCAGCCGGATGACGTCCATGCCGTGCGCCTCGGCGGCGTCCGCGATGGCGCGCGCGTAGTCGCGGTAGCGGTAGGTCAGGCTGTGGACCGGCCCGGAGACGATGACCGCCTTCTTGGGTGCCACGGGCTCCTCGTCCGCAGCGCGGGCGCTGCTCACCCAGCCGAAGGCCGAGCTCGTGAGCACCAGGGCGACCAGTGCGATGAGCAGGGCGACGATGCGCACGGCTTCGGGCAGGTGCGGCAAGGAGGCGCGACGGGTCGGCACGGCTGCCCCGCGCGGGTGATCGGTCATGTCTCGCCAAGGTTCGTGGTGACCCCGCGGATGGGCCATCCCGAAAAGGTCCGCACCCCAGGCCCCGGAAGGTCCCAGCGTGCATCGGGCGGGACCTGCCACGCGGGTCGTCCTCCCGGCAGCCGGGCCGAACAGGGCGCTCATACCGCTCATGCCGCCCACGCGGTGCCGGCAGCGCTCACGAGGCGTCCTCGTCGGCGGGGGCGGGGCTGGCGACCTCCTCGCCGGCCGTCGCGCTGGCGACCGCGGCCCTGCGGACATCGCGCTCGTTCACGATGACCAGCACATCCTCCAGCTTGTCGAGATCGGCCGCAGGCTGCACGAGGGCGGTCTGGACGATCGAGCCGGGCTCCTGCTGGACATCCACGATGCGGCCGATGACGAGGTTCTTGGGGAACGCGGAGCGGAACCGCTTGCCCAGGTCGATGCCGGCCGTGACGACACGGTCGTTGACGGCGATCTTGTCCGTGACCGGGACGTTGACCATGGCCAGTGGCGCGGACAGCCGGCCGGTCACCTCGCCGGTCGCCCGCGTGCGGATGTCGAGCCCCGTCACCAGCGAGCGTGAGTCGCTGATGAGCATGACGGATGCCCAGCCGTTGCCGACCTCGGTGACACGACCGGCGAGCGCGCCTCCCTCGGAGAGCACGGTGGCCTCCTTGACGATGCCCGACTCCGTGCCGCGGTCGATGGTGATGACGCGCTCGAACTGCGTCGCCTCGCGGGTCGTGACCGCGGCGGTGACGGTCATGAACTCCGAGCGGTCGCGCACGTCCAGCAGGCGCGTCAGTCGTTGGTTCTCCTCGGTGAGCGCGTCCAGCGTGGCCAGCTGCTCACCCAGGCGCTGGACCTCCGCCTGCAGGTCCAGGTTCTGGCGGCGCAGGCCATCGATCTCGCTGAAGGCGCCCAGCACATCGGTCACGGAGCTCGTCGCGCTGCTCAGCGCCTCCTGGACAGGTGTCGCGGCGAATCGGACGCCCCGTCGAAGCTCCTGGACCGGGCCCGTGCGGCTGAGCACGATGAGGACCAGGCAGAGGCTTGCCAGGACGCCGAAGGCGATGACGCGCTGCCGTGAGCCGCGCTCCCTCAGCATGACCTCATCAGCGCACCGGCCGTGAGTACGTCTCGGCCACGAGGGCGCGCTCCATGTACGGGTCATCGATGGCCTCGAGCACGATGCCCGTGCCACGCGCCACGCAGGTCAGCGGGTCGTCAGCGACGTGCACCGGCATCTGGGTGGCCTCGGCGATGCGGCGATCCAGGCCCTGCAGCAGGGCGCCGCCACCGGCCAGCACGATGCCCTGGTCGACGATGTCGGCCACGAGCTCCGGCGGGGTCTCCTCGATGGTGTCCTTGATGGTGCTCACGATCTGCGCCAGCGAGGCATCGATGGCCTCGCGGATCTGGTCGGCGGTGATCTCCACGAAGCGTGGCAGGCCGGTCAGCAGGTCCCGGCCGCGCATGCTGACGTGCTGCGTGTCATGAGCTCCCGGGTAGGCCGAGCCGATGGCGATCTTGATGTCCTCGGCCGTGCGCTCGCCGATGAGCAGGTTGTACTCACGCCGAGCGAAGGCGATGACATCCTGGTCCAGCTCATCGCCACCGACGCGCACGCTGCGGCTCACGACGATGCCGCCCAGGCTGATGACGGCCACCTCCGTGGTGCCGCCGCCGATGTCCACGATGAGGTTGCCGCTGGGCTCGCTGATGGGCAGGCCGGCTCCGATGGCGGCCGCCATGGGCTCCTCGATGAGTCGCGCCCAGCGCGCCCCGGCGTTGAGCGCGGCATCTCGCACGGCGCGCCGCTCCACCTCGGTGACGCCGGACGGGATCCCCAGCAGCATGCGCGGGCGGGGCACCAGTCCGACCCGGTCGTGCACGCGCTGCACGAAGTACTTGATCATCTGCTCGGTGACGTCGAAGTCGCTGATGACGCCATCGCGCAGCGGGCGGATGGGCGTGATGCTGGAGGGCGTCCGGCCGAGCATGCGCTTGGCCTCCGCGCCGATGGCGATGACCTTGCGGGACTTGGTGTCGATGGCGACGATGCTCGGCTCGCTGATGACGATGCCTCGGCCGCGCACATGGACAAGGGTGTTGGCGGTCCCCAGGTCCATGCCGATGTCACGCGAGAACGCGCCGAAGAATGCGTCGATCATCGTCGTCCGACAGGCGTCCTCCATGGGTGGCCGGGCAGTGGCCACGGACATGCCAGCAGCAGCGGCCGGACGCCCTCACGACTCGGGGCGCCGCCCACGCTCATGCGGGCCACGGCGACCCGCCCCGGCCGCTCTCCTCGACGGCCGTCTCCAGAGCCGAGAGTATAGCCGCGCCTCTCGGCGGGAGCCCCGGCAGGACGTGGCAGGCGCCCGGGCTGGTCGTGGCGCGGCATGGCCACCTCGCGGACGGGCGGGCGGTGTGGGGGCCGGCACGGCCGGACCCCACACCCCGCTACCCGGGTCAGTTGCCCGGGAAGACCAGGCTCAGCGGCCCCTGCTTGCCGGGCTCGGGCCAGCGCTCGGTGACCATCTTCTGCTGCGTGAAGAAGCGGATGCCATCCTCGCCGCGCATGGCCAGGTCCCCCATGGCCGACTCCCTGGCGCCGGCGAAGGAGAGGTACCCGGCGGGCACCGGGATGGGCACGTTGACACCGACCATGGGCACGTTCACCTCCAGCTTGAAGCGCCGGGCGGCGCCGCCGCTGTTGGTGAAGATGGCCGTGCCGTTGGCGTACTTGTGGGCGTTGATCATGCCCAGCGCCTCATCGAACGTGCGGGCATGGACGATGCCCAGCACCGGACCGAAGATCTCCTCCTGGTAGACCTTCATCTCCGGCGTCACGTTGTCGAAGAGGCTGACACCGAGGAAGAAGCCCTCCGGGTGCTCCGGGTGCGTGAAGGTGCGCCCGTCCACGATCAGCTCCGCGCCCTCGGCCTCGCCGGTGCCGATCCACTCGATGATGGAGGCGCGGTGCTCGGCGGAGTAGACGGGGCCCATGTCCACGTCCGGCTCCATGCCGGGGCCGACCTTGAGCCGCGCGATGCGCTCGAGGAGCTTGGGCCGCAGAGCCTCCCCGGCATCGCCGACGACGATGACGAGGGTCTGGGCCATGCAGCGCTCACCCGCGGATCCGTAGCCGGCGGCCACCGCGGAATCCGCCACGAGGTCCATGTCCGCATCCGGCAGGATGAGCATGGCGTTCTTGGCGCTCACGTAGGAGCCGACGCGCTTGCCGCGGCGCGTGCCCTCCTCGTGGACGTAGCGCCCCACGGGCGTGGAGCCCACGAACTGGATGGCCTTGACGTCCGGGTGCTCGACGATGGCGGTGACCGCCTCGCGACCGCCGTAGACGACGTTGAAGACGCCGTCCGGCAGGCCGGCTTTCGCCCACAGCTCAGCCTGCAGCTGCGAGGCGCCCGGCGTATGCGAGGAGGGCTTCCAGACCATGGTGTTGCCACAGGCCATGGCGATGGGATAGATCCACATCGGCACCATGACAGGGAAGTTGAAGGGCGTGATGGCGGCCGCCACGCCCAGCGGCTGGCGCAGCGTGAAGGCGTCCACCTTGGAGGACACGTTGGGCGTGTTCAGGCCGGCCAGGTGCACCGGCAGGCCGCAGGCGAAGTCCACCGTCTCCAGGCCGCGCATGACCTCTGCCAGGGCATCCGGGAAGGTCTTGCCGTGGTCGCGCGTGATGAGCGCCGCGAGAGCCTCGCGGTGCTCGTAGACCAGGGACCGGTAGTTGAAGAAGATGTTGCTGCGGGCGATGAGGGGCATGTCCCGCCAGGCCGGGTAGGCAGCCTGGGCGGCGGCCACGGCGGCATCCACCTCACTGCTGCCGCCGCGCGGCACGCGGGCGATGACCTCGCCGGTGGCAGGATCGTGGACCACACCGGCTGTCTCCGGCTGGACGGCCACGGACTGCCCACCGATCCAGTGGGAAAGGACGGGAAGGGTCTCGGGGTGGGCTGGCGTTTCGATGGCCACTCGTGTTCCTCCTTGCGCCGGGGCGGGGCGGGTTGACGCAACGACGGGCGGGCCACGCGCCCCCGCCCGGGCGGTCCCGGGGGTGCAGCCATGTCCGTTTGGCGAATGCTACCCGTAGTGTCCGACACGGCCACGCCGCGGGCACCGGTCGGCGGTCCCAATCGCGATGGGTCGGATGGCCTGCGGATGCTGCAGGCCGGTGAAGGCCAGCGGGTCAGCGAGCCTCCGCCTGGGCTCAGGGATGCTCGAAGGCGACACCTCGGTCCCGGAGGCTGGCATATGAGCCGTGGCCGATGACCAGGTGGTCCAGCACGGTGATGTCCAGCAGCCGTCCGGCCGCCACGGCCTCAGCGGTGAGGTGGAGGTCATCCGGGCTGGGCGTCGGATCCCCGGAGGGGTGGTTGTGGACGAGGATCAGGCGGGCAGCCACGAGGCGCACCGCCTCCCGGAAGAGCTCCCCGACACGCACGAGGGCCGCGGAGACATTGCCGCGGTACACGGTGCGCATGCCCAGCACGCCGTTGCGGGTGTCCAGCAGGACGACCCGCAGCTCCTCGTGCGGCAGGTGACCCAGGTCCGCGATGAGGCGAGGTGCCAGGTCGGCCGGCCCGCGGATCAGCCAGCGCTCGGCCGGCCAGTCGGCCACGGCCCGACGACCCAGCTCGAAGGCGGCCGTCAGCTGCGCCGCCCGCGCCGGTCCCACGCCGGGCATGCGCTGCAGCTCCCGGGGTGAGGCCGCAGCCAGCCCGGAGAGGCCATCGCCGCGCACCAGGGCCTCCTCCGCGAGCGATGCCACCGAGCGCTGCCGCGAGCCCGATGACCAGAGGAGGCTGATGAGCTCAGCGGACGAGAGACCGCCAGGCCCGCGGGCCGCGAGCCGCTCGCGGGGCCGCTCAGCCGGCGGCAGCTCCATGATGGAGCGACGGGGCGGCTCGCTGATAGGGTCGTTCATGGCGCTCCTGGCGCTCGCGACAGCGGACGGTCCGGTCAGGCCCCACCCCGCCACGTCGACGACTGCGCGACGCAACGACAGGGCTGGCGCCCCGGGTCCGAACGACGGAGCCCGCCGATTCCCCCGCCGTTCGAACCCGAGGGCAAGGCCCAGCCTAGCCAGGACCGCTTCACCAGCCCTTGACCACCGGTTGGGCGCCGGTTCGCCGCGGCTTGACGGTCATGAGGCGCCGTCGTGGACGGCGTCACGGGGCGCAACTCGCTCAGGGAGACGGGGGCAGGCCCACCACCAGCAGGGAGAGGCAGAGCAACAGCGTGTTGTAGGTGATGTGGCCAGCGATCGAGGCAGCCATGCCACGGCGCAGGAAGAGCCAGCCCAGGATCAGCCCGACGGGCAGGATGATGGCCGTCTGGAGCACGAACTGGAGGAAGCCCTCAACGAAGGTATCCGTGGCGATGTTGGCGGTGTGGACGAGAGCGAAGAAGATGGCGCTGCGGATCAGGGCACTGCGCGGTCCCAGGTCCCGCCACCAGGCCGTCAGCGAGAAGCCACGGAAGAAGAGCTCCTCGCCGATCGGGATGACGATGCCGGCCGCCAGTACCACGGCCAGGGACTCCGCGGAGGTGGCCACGCCAGGCAGGACGCTGGGTGCTTCCACGCCCAGGAGCAGCGCCAGCAGGCCGCCCGCGAGGACGAGCAGAAGGGTCAGCGGGATCATCACCAGGATGGCCTCGCCGACAGCTCGCAGCACCAGGTGCAGGCTGCCGCCCTGCAAGGTCGGCCAACCCATGTCCCTCCAGCTGAGAGCGCCGGCGTTGACGACGAACACCTGCACCAGGACCAGGTAGCCGAAGGCCTGGAGCACGCCCACGGCCAGGAAGCCGAACGGTGCCTCTGGATCGAGCAGGCCGGTCAGGATGACCCCGGATCCGATGACCATGAACAGCAGCAGGTAGGTCAGGAAGACCAACACCGGCGAGGGTCCGCGGTACCGTCCTGCCGGGCGCGCCCGCCGTTCCAGGGTCTGCGAGCCGCAGGCCGCCGCCAGCCCGACCATGAGCACGAGGGCACCGACGCTGATGAGCGCCACGCGAGCGGTCTCGTCGCTCGCCAGCGGCCCGATGATCAGCAGCAGCACCAGGCCGACGACCGAGAGCACCCAGGCGACCAGGTAGAGGCCGGGTGCGCGGCGCCCCTCCAGCGTGAAGATGCCGCCCCCCGGCGGGCCGGACGGTCCCGGCGATGTGGGTTCGGCCGGCGCTGCGGGCCCGGCCGCGATCGGGGACTCGGCCGGCGCCGCGGGCCCGGCCGCGATCGGGGACTCGGGCAGCGCCGAGGTCGGCACCGCACGTTGGAGGCCGGAAGCGCCCTCCGGGGTGGGTCCGCTCAAGGTGCGGCCGGTGGCCGCCTAGAGACCGCCGGCGCTGGGCTGCGTCCCCGCCGGGTTGTTGGCAGACGCGGATGAGGCGCTGCTCGAGGCCGCGCTTCCACTCGCGGACGAGCTGGCCCCTGAGCTGCGCGGCGCGGGGCCTGGCGTGCCCGGGTAGGCTGAGGGGTATCCGGATGCAGGAGCGCCAGCGGACGGCATGTTCGTGGCCGAGGCGCGTGACGGGGCGGGCATGCTGGGCGGCGGCATGCGCACCGGTGCCTGCGGCTGCGGCTGCGCGCGCGGCGCCTGCCGGGCGGATGGCATGTAGGCAGCCAGGCCGGGGGCCTCGGCCCGCTCGAAGTCCTTGCCACACCAGGCGCAGAGCGTCCAGTCCAGCTCGATGAGCCGCTCGCAGTTGGGGCAGACCCGGCGCAGCCGGTTGCGGCAGGTCGGGCAGATGATCCACTCGTCATTGACCGGGCGCGAGCAGTTGGCGCAGTGGGCATGCGAGGCCACCTCGGCCATCATCGCCTCCTCGGCCAGCATGCGATCGCTGACCTCGGCGATGGTCTCCTTCGGCCGCACGATGCGGTACAGCAGCAGGCCGAAGAGGAAGAAGACCGGCGTGAAGACGATGATCCCAGCCGCCGCGACGTAGGGCGTGAAGGCGCTGGCGGAGCGCAGGCGCATGTCGCGATAGGCCCAGAACGCGCTGGCCAGCCAGATGAGGATGATGTACGCCACGAGGACGCGGATGCCGATCTGGAAGGCGTCGCTCTCGATGAAGCCTGAGATCGTCGCGTCAAGCTCTCCGAACAGATCCGTGAAATCCATGAACAGGCGGCCTCAAGGTACGTCGGGAACGGTGGCGGCATCCCCGTGCCGCCCACGGCGCGCCGAGTGTACCAGCGCACCCGCGAGTCGGCCGCCGGTCGGCCAGGCAGGCGGCACGCGGCCCGCACGACACGGCCCCGACGGAGATCCGGTCAGCCCGTGCGCCCCACTGCCCCGGCCGCGTCGATGGCGTTGCGGAAGGCGCGCATGAGCTCCGTGGCGAGCTGGTTGGTGGTCATCGTGCTTGCGCGCACGGGATCCCAGCACATCGCCGCGAGGATCATGAGCGGTCGCTGCCACGGCCGCGCCTCGTCGTCCGCAGGCGCCATGCGCAGTCGGATGAGCTGCCGGCCGTCCTCCTGGTCCAGCAGGCCCATGAGCGCGTTGGAGAGCACCGGGCCGATGACCTGCAGCGGCGCGACCGGCGGCACGCCCGCGCTGGGGGCCACCAGTCGGGCGTCGACGACGCCGTGCTCGTCCTCCGCCCAGAGCGTCGTCAGCCACCAGCCGTCTTCCATGATGGTGGGACGCGTCATGCCGAGGCGGACGCGGGGGCCGGGCGATCCGGCCGGACCGCGCAGGCGCATGGGCTCAGCGCGCGCGTAGGAGGGACCGGGCGATGGGATGCGCCCGGCCGGCGCGGCTTCGGTCGCCGGGGCCCCGGTCGGCGCGGCCTCGGACGCCGGGGTCACCGGCTCCGGCGCGACATCGGACGCCGGGGTCATCGGCTCCGCTGATGCGGTGGGTTCCTCGCTCATTCCCACTCGATGGTGGCCGGCGGCTTGCTGCTGATGTCGTAGACGACACGGTTCACGCCCGGAACCTCGTTGACGATGCGGGCGCTGATCTTGCCCAGCACGTCGTATGGCAGCTTGGCCCAGTCGGCCGTCATGCCGTCCTCGCTCGTGACGGCGCGGATGGCGACGACGTTGGCATAGGTGCGCCCATCGCCCATGACGCCCACGCTGCGCACGGGCGTGAGGATGGCGAACGACTGCCAGACGTTGCGGTACAAGCCAGCGCCCTTGATCTCGTCGATGACGATCCAGTCGGCCTCGCGCAGGGTGTCAAGCCGCTCGTGCGTGACCTCGCCGATGATGCGGATGGCCAGGCCAGGCCCCGGGAACGGCTGGCGATGGACCATCTGCTCGGGCAGGCCCAGCTCCAGCCCGACCTTGCGCACCTCGTCCTTGAAGAGGTAGCGCAGCGGCTCGATGAGCTGGAAGCGAAGGTCGGAGGGCAGGCCGCCGACGTTGTGGTGCGTCTTGATCTTCTGCGCCGCCTTCGTTTCCGGGGCAGTCGACTCGATGACGTCCGGGTAGAGCGTCCCCTGCGTCAGGAAGTCGATGCGGCCCAACCTCGTGGCTTCCTCCTCGAAGACGCGGATGAACTCGTCACCGATGATGCGGCGCTTCTGTTCGGGGTCCACGACGCCCGCCAGGCGCTCCAGGAATTGCTCGCGGGCATCGACCATGACCAGGTTCATCCCCAGGTTGGCCTCGAAGGTGTCGCGCAGGAGTTCCGACTCCCGCTTGCGCATGAGGCCGTGGTCGACGTAGATGCAGGTCAGGCGATCACCCACGGCACGGTGGACGAGGGCGGCGGCCACGGCCGAGTCGACCCCGCCGGAGAGGGCGCAGATGACCTTGCCGTCCGAGCCGGTCGCCCGGGCGTGCTCGTCGACGCGCTCGCGGATGCGCTCCACGGTCGAGTCGATGAAGTTGGCCGAGGTCCACTCGGGCGCGGCGCCGGCGATGCCCAGCACGAAGTTGGCGAGCACGTCCCGGCCGCGCGGCGTGTGCACGACCTCCGGGTGGAACTGGATGCCGTAGAGGTTGCGAGCAGGGTCGGCGAGGCCGGCGTAGGGCGTGGAATCGGTGTGCGCGGTGGCCGAGAAGCCGGCCGGCAGTCGGGTGATGGTGTCGCCGTGGCTCATCCAGACGGGCTGCTCGGCGCCAAGACCCGTCAGGAGCCGGTCGTCCGTGGAGAGGCGCAGGGTGGCCGGACCGTACTCGCGCCGAGGGGCCGCCATGACGTCGCCACCCAGTTCGATGGCCATGAGCTGGGCGCCGTAGCAGATGCCCAGGACGGGGATGCGGCCGCTCCAGATGGCGGGGTCGGGGCGTGGAGCGCCGGGATCGTAGACGGAGTTGGGGCCGCCAGAGAGGATGATGCCCTTGACACCGCGCCGCTCGAGCTCTTCGAAGGGCGTGTCGTACGGCAGCAGCTCCGAGTAGACGTCCAGCTCCCGGACGCGACGGGCGATGAGCTGGGCGAACTGGCTGCCGAAATCGAGGACGACGACGCTGTCCGGCGGCTCCGGCGGGCGGCTGATGGTGGGGCGGTCGTCGACAGGGCGCTCCGGTGCTGGAGCGTCCAGCGCTACCTCGAGGTAGGCCTCCACCTCTGCGTCGTCCGGCGCCAGGACGCGGTGCCCTGCGTCGGCGGCCTCGCCATGGACGGTCTTGCCGCGGTCCCTGGGAGCGGGAACGGCACCGTCGCCAGACGTGCCCTGGCCCACCCTGTCGACACCCTCGACCGCGTCTGTCAATGCATCCCCCTCGCCTGCTGCGCCGCTGCGGCGAGTCTAGTCGGCAGGGCGCGAGCCGTGCAGCGTGCTGCCCGGGAACGGGGCGGTCGGGGGCGCGCTACGACTTGATGTCGAGGTGGAGCTGGGCTTGCCGGGCGGTCGATCCAGCCTGCCAGGCTGGGACCCGAAGACGGAAGCAGCCATCAGCGGCCACCGTGACGAGCACGTTCCACGAGCCACCCCCGGCCGGGTACGCGGAGAACTCCTTGAGGGAGTCCATGTCCTGCGGATGGTACCCGCGCAGACCCAGCAGTCCCCGGACACCGTCTTCGAAACGGAGGCTGATGGTCATGCGGCCCGCCGACGGTTGCACCGCACGTGGGAAGTGCTGCCTCAGGCTCGAGGTCGCGAATGCCTCTGCGGTGACCGAAGCCGGCGCCCCGCCGTCCGCCCCGAGGCGCTCGAGGCCCAGGGTGACCCGTTCGAAGCCCACCGCGTTACGGAAGGTCACCCGCGCGACCGACCAGCCTGACCGACCAAGGTCCTCGATCCGGGCGCTGCCATCGCAGACCCATCCGGTACGAGAGCCGCGCTCGGACTGCTCTGCCGCGCCGCTACCCGATGGCAGGCTCGGAGTCGACGAGCGGTCCGCGTCGAGCTGGTCGACCCGGGTCGCAGCGGTCGACCGTGGACGCGGACCCCACGACCCGCTCGCCGCTCGACTTCGCCGATCCTGCGCTGGTGCCACCAGGTTCAGCCGTCCGGGTCGACGTGACGACCTGGCTGGCATCGGGGGTCATCGCGTCGGGCTCGGTCGCAGCGGCCAGCGACTGGAGAGGCTCGACGCTGGGGAGTGGGTCCGATGCCCTCGCTGGCGATGGACTCACGATGGGTGCACCAGCCATCATCAGGCTTGGGTCCGAGTCGCCCGATGGCGCCAGGAGCCGCAGCGCGGCCAGGCCAACGACGGCCGCCATCAGCCACACAGCCAGCGTCACCGTCAGGTGCCGCCTTCGCCTGATGGAACGGCGCCTGCTGTCCACCGGGCGTGGCCGCAGCGCGGTGCGCGCAGGCGGGTCCGAGGGGCGGGCGGACGCGTCAGCGCCGGTGCCTGATGGCCGCCCCGATGAGTGCCGGGCGTGGGTCGCAGCCGCCAGCTTCGCAGCCGAGGCCCTGCCCCCACCGATGGCGATCCAGACGCCGCAGGCCTTGCAGAATGCGCGGCTGGTCGGGTTCGCTGTGCCGCAATCCCAGCACTCGATGGTGTGCGAGAGCGGGTCCGGGGGCGGGCCGACCTTCGGGGCGGCGGCCCGGGACGAGCGGGTGCCTGCGGAAGAGGACCGCGGCAGGGGGATCGCGATGGAGGGCGCGAACGAGCCGCCGACCGACGCCACGGCGAGCGTCGGTCGGGGCGAGACGGGCCGCTCGACGAGCGAATCGCAGACGGCACAGAAGCTGGCGTCGTGCTTGACAGGCGTGCCGCACATGGGGCAGGCAGACGGCGTATCCACCCCGGGAGTCTCGGGCTCCATCGCCATCCAGCAGGATCGGCAGTCGTGCGTAGCCGAGAAGTACCAGCCGCTGGGCAGGACCGATCACCTGCTGGACGGGTCTTCGACCGCCAGGCAGCAGGTCGCTCGCCGCTAGGAAGCCCGCCCGCGGTGCCGCCGCCAGGCCTCGACCAGCCGGTCGTGCGGCAGGCGGTAGGCGACGTGGCCGTCGCGGCCGGTCATCGTCTCGGCGGCCACCAGGGCGTTGGCGATGGCCTCCTCGACCGACTCGATGGCGCCCCAGAACAGCGGGCTCAGCCAGGCCTCGTCGACGGCTCGCAGCGAGCGCTCGCGCGGTACCTGCCGCGCATCCTCGGACACGGCGAAGGGCCCGTTGCCGGTGGCGAAGGCCAGGATGAGGTCGCCGCTGGCGTTCTCGCCGGCACCGCCGGCGCGCGCGATCCCCAGGGCGCCACGCTGCGCGAGGCGGCGGCACTGGTGCGGCAGCAACGGGGCATCGGTGGCCAGGACGACGATGATGGAGCCGGCGTCGCGCTGGGCTGGATCGCGCGGCTCGGGGTTTCGGATGCCGGCGTGGTCGTCGGCCTGGGCGCCCGACTGGTCGACCATGACAGCGGCCAGCTCCTCCGCCCAGGAGGAGGGGACCACGTCCACGCCGATCTCGCGGCCCACCGGCACGCCGTCGATGGCCAACCGCTCACGCCGACCGTAGTTGGCCTGCACCAGCGCTCCGACCGTCCAGCCTCCGTCGTCCGCCGGCAACACCCGCGACGCGGTCCCGATGCCGCCCTTGAAATGGTGGCACATCATGCCCGTGCCGCCCCCCACGCTCCCCTCGCCCACCTCATCCGAGGCCGCGGCCAGTGCCGCAAGCACGTGTTCTGCGCGGACGTGCTGGCCGTCGATGTCGTTGAGCCAGCCGTCGTACGTCTCACCCACGACGGGCAGGGCCCAGGCCTCTGACCCCGGGCGCTGGCCGGCCTTCACGAGGGCATCGCGCACCACGCCCACGGAGCTGGTGTTGGTGAGCCCGATGGGTGAGGTCAGGCGGCCCGATTCGCGCACCCATTCGAGACCGGTCAGCTCGCCATTGCCGTTGAGCCGGTGGGCACCGGCGAAGACGGCCTCCCGGAACGGGTCGCCCGCGTGCGGCAGGATGACCGTCACACCGGTGCGGACCGGCCCCCGCCCGACTTCCAGCGGTCCCTCCCCCGCCACCAGGGTGACGTGGCCGACGCGGACCCCGGCCACGTCGCTGATGGCGTTGCGCGGCCCACGTGGGAGCAGCCCGATGCTGATGCCGAGATCGGCGAGTCGTGGGCGGGACACGGGGCTACCGCAGGCGCGACGAGTAGAGGTCCCGCGAGCCGCCCGACAGCGTGCCCGACTGGTAGACCACGGTCAGGCGCCGGGTGGTGCCGGCGATGTTGGCGGCCATGCGCATCTTGCGCCCCTCGCTGGCGATGATCTTGGGCCTGCGCGGGTCCAGCCCGTCAGCCAGATAGCGGGAGACGACCGCAGTGGCCACGAGGCGCGACCGCCGCAGGCGCTCCCGGACGTACGCGATGGTGGCCCTGCCGCCGTCGGCGACGATGACGTCCGCGGCACTCAGGTTGTGCCCTCGCGGCGCCCGCAGCAGGCGATCGCGCCAGTCGCGACCCTCGTCGTCGGAGCGCGCCAGCACCAGGCCGCCGGTGGGCGACTGGACGGTGGCCAGCAGCGTGGTGCCATGCGCGTCGATCTCCGGCCAGCCGTAGGTGCGGCGGCTGGTGATGACCCTGAAGCGACCCCAGGAGCGGCCCTGGTCGCCAGAGCTGCGCACGCGGATGTTGGCGGCATGGCAGTGCCCGCGCGGCGCGTTCGACCATGCCACGTGGAGGCGGGAGCGGGAGACGACAAGGCTGGGCAGGCCGTCGAGGACCTGCTCCCCGCAGTCGATGGAGAGACCGGTCCGGGCGGCCGTCCGCGGCTCACCGAAGGACGTGCCACCGTTGCGGCTGAGCCGGAGCTGCACGCGGCCGTCGGCCCGATCCGTCCAGGCAACGGCGATGAGGCGCCCGTTCCCGCCGACCGCGATGGCTGGCACGCCGATGCCGTCGTGGTGCCTCGTCGAGAAGAGGGATCGTCGGGCGGAGAAGGTGCGGCCGCTGTCCCGGCTGACCCGCACGAAGAGCTGCTGGCCGTCCGGCCCACCCACGCGGAAGGCCACGGCGACCGTCCTGTGCCCGGCGGCGAGAGCCAGGTTGGGGATGACGTTGCGCAGCGCACGCGTGGCCGAGAAGAGCGGCACGGGGCGCTTCCAGTCGGCGCCCCCGTCCGTGGAGGTCTGGTAGAGCACGCGGTCGTCGGTCAGGCCGGGCCCGGTGCGCGGGTAGACGAGGTGCAGCCGACCATCGGCCGCCGAGAGCTGGTGCAGGGAGTCCATGCGCGTGCCGTCCACCGCCGTGACGCGCCGGGGCCGGCTCCAGTCGGCCGCGGAGGTCGCCGCCGGGAGCAGGGACACGGCCAGGGCAGCCAGCAGCACGACCAGGAGCAGCGATGGCGCGCGGCGGCCCGGACGGCGCAGGTCGATCACGGCGACAGTGTGACCGGTGCGCGGGCGCACCGGGTAGGGTACGGCGGTACCGATCCCGCGCTGGGACCCTCGTCGGCCGCGCCGACCCGCTCAGCCCAGGCCGGGCATGCCCGCGTAGGCCGGCAGCGCCGGCTGCCCACCCAGGTGCGCGAAGAGCACCCTCGACCCGGCCGGGATCTCGCCGCTGCGGACCAGGCCGATCAGGCCGGCCATCGACTTGCCCTCGTAGACCGGGTCAGTGAGCATGCCCTCCGTGCGTGCCGCGAGGTGGATGGCCTCGATGGTGCCCTCGTCCGGGAGGCCGTAGGCGGGGCCCTCCCAGCCGGCGAGGAGGACGACCTCGTCATCGCGCAGCTCACGCTCCAGGCCGATGCGCTGCGCCGTATCGCGGGCGATGCGGGCCACCTGCTCGCGGGTCTGCTCCAGCGTCGCGGAGGCGTCGATGCCGATGACCCGACGGTCCGGGCGGCCCTCCAGGGCGAAGCCGGCGACCATGCCAGCCTGCGTCGAGCCCGTCACGGAGCAGACGATGATCGTGTCGAAGAAGACGCCCAGCTCGGCCTCCTGTTGCGCCACCTCGCCCGCCCAGCCGGCGAAGCCCAGTCCGCCGAGCGGGTGATCCGAGGCGCCAGCCGGGATCGCGTACGGCTTGCCACCGGCCGCCTCCACGGACTCCAGCGCACGCCGCCAGGAGTCGCGGATGCCGATGTCGAAGCCAGCCTCGTCCAGCCGGATGTCCCCGCCCAGGATGCGCGACAGCTGGATGTTGCCGACACGCCCGTAGATGGGGTCGTCCCAGGCCACCCAGTGCTCCTGCACGGTGACGGAGCGGAGGCCGAGATGCGCGGCCACGCCCGTCACCTGCCGGGTGTGGTTGGACTGCACGCCGCCGATGGAGACGAGCGTGTCGCAGCCCTGCGCCAGGGCGTCCGCTGCCAGGTACTCGAGCTTGCGCACCTTGTTGCCGCCATAGGCGATGCCAGAGTTGCAGTCCTCGCGCTTGGCCCAGATGTCCACGCCGCCGCCCAGGGCGGCCGTCAGACGGGGCAGCGGATGCAGGGGCGAGGGCCCGAAGAGGAGCGGCACGCGCGGATAGTCGTCGAGTCGCATGTCAGCGTCCCCCCTGGGCGCCGTGCTGCCAGGACTTGCCCTCCACGGCGATGGCCGGCGCGAAGACCATCTCCGCCTGCTGCATCTCCACGATGCTGGCGGCGCCCAGGGCGGCCATGGACTGGCGCAGGGCGCCCACGAGGTTCTCAGAGCCGTCGGTGACCCGCGATGGGCCGAAGAGGATGCGCTCCAGCGTGCCCGCCGTGCCCACCCGGATGCGGGTGCCGCGCGGCAGCGTGGGCGAGGGCGCCGCCATGCCCCAGTTGGTGCCGTGGCCGGGCGCCTCCTCGGCGCGCGCCAGCGGGGAGCCCAGCATGAGCGCGTCGGCGCCGGCTGCGATGGCCTTGGCCAGCTCGCCACCGCGGCGCATGCCGCCGTCGGCGATCACGGGCACGTAACGACCGGTGCGCGCCAGGTGCTCGTCACGGGCGGCGGCCACGTCGGCGACGGCCGTCACCTGGGGCACGCCGATGCCCAGCACCTCGCGGGTCGTGCAGGCAGCGCCCGGTCCGACGCCCACGAAGATGGCGGCGATGCCCTGCTCCATGAGCTGGCTGGCGGCCTCGTAGGACGTGGTGTTGCCGACCATGACGGGGATGCCCAGCAGGTGCGTGAACTCGGCCAGCTCCAGCGGCTCATAGCCGGAGGCCAGGTGGCGCGCGGAGGAGACCTGCGACTGGACGAGGAAGGCGTCGGCACCGTGCTCTGCGCAGTAGGGCCCCCAGCGTCGGGCAGCGGCCGGCGTCGCGGACAGCACGGCCGGCGAGCCGGTCGCCTTGAGCTCCGCGATGCGTCGCGCCACCAGCTCCTCGCGGATGGGCGCCTCGTACGCCGCGGTGAGGATGGCCTGGATGTCCTCCGCGGGCGCCGTGGCGATGCGCGCCAGCAGGGCGGCAGGATCCTCGTAGCGCGCCTGCACGCCCTCCAGGTTCATGACCGCCAGGCCGCCCAGGCGGTGCAGCTCTGCGGCGAGGCGCACGTCCACGACGGCGTCCATCGCCGCGGCCAGGATCGGGATGGCCAGCCGGAGGCCAGCCAGTTCCACGCCCAGGTCCACGTCCGACGGTTCGATGGTCCGCGTTCCGGGGGCCAGGGAGACATCGTCGAAGCCGTAGGCCCGACGCAGGTGGTCCGTCTTGGAGGGGCGGCGCGCTGGCGCGCTGACGGACGGTCGTTCGGATGCCGGAGGCTCGGCGATTCGGATGATCACGACCGATGGCTCCTCCTGGGTGACGGCACTCGAGGCGGCACGGTGGGATCGGCTCGCCGGCACTGGCGGGGCCTGCCCGCGTGCGCCGGCCGGCTGCACGCCGTCCGCGGTGGCGGCAGTATACCGGCGTGACCCCGCGCCCTGACCCTGACCCTGGGGATCCTGGCCAGCCGCTGGTGACGCTCGCTGACGTGCAGGCAGCCGCGGAACGGCTGCGCGGCGTGGCGCTGCGGACGCCCCTGCTGGCCTTCGGCCCGCCGGGATCGTCGGCCTGGCTGAAGGCGGAGTGCCTGCAGCCCATCGGTGCCTTCAAGATCCGCGGCGCCTACAACGCCCTGGCCCAGCTCAGCCCCGCGGAGCGTGCCGCCGGGGTCGTCTCCCACTCCAGCGGCAACCATGCCCAGGGTGTGGCGCGGGCCGCCCGCCTGCTGGGCATCCGCGCGCTCATCGTCATGCCCAGCGATGCCCCCGCCGTGAAGGTGGCTGGCGTGCGCGCCGACGCTGCGGAGATCGAGTTCGTGGGCGCCGACAACGAGGCGCGCATCGAACGCGCGGAGGAGATCGCCCGCGAGCAGGGCATGGCCCTGGTGCCCAGCTTCGACGACGTTCGCGTCGTTGCGGGACAGGGCAGCCTGGGCCTGGAGATCGTGGAGCAGCTGCGCGAGGCTGGCGTGGACGAGGCGCGACCGCTCACCCTGCTGGTGCCCATCGGCGGGGGTGGCCTCGCGTCGGGCGTGTGCGTGGCCGTCAAGGGCCTGTGGCCGGACGCGCGTATCTACGGCGTGGAGCCGGAGCTGGCCGCGGATGCCGCCGATTCGCTGCGCGAGGGCCACATCGTGCGCTGGGGCCCGGAGCTGACCGGCCGCACCATCGCCGACGGGATGCGCACGAGTGCGCTGGGCGCCATCACCTTCGCGCACCTGTCACGGCTGCTCGACGGGGTCCTGACCGTCTCGGAGGATGACATCAGGACGGCCATGCTCGCGGCCGCGACCGGGGCTCGCATCGTGGCCGAGCCGTCGGGCGCGACGCCCATCGCCGCCTGGCGGCGCCACCGCGGCACCCTGCCCGCGGATGGCACGGTCGTCATGGTGGTCAGCGGCGGCAACGTGGACCCGGAGCGCTATCGCCAGCTCCTCGCCGAGGCCGCCGCCCTCGAGTCCGGAGCGCGCTCGTAGGGCTTGCCGGTCGCCCCTTGCGCCTGGTGGTAGGCAGGGGGGCGCGACGGCACTATCATCGACAGCGATGTCCGCACCTGCCCTGCCCTTCAGCCTGCTGGACGCTGCCCGCATCGTCGCCCGCGGCGGGACCCTGGATGAGAAGCTGGCCGCCCTGTCCGCGCACGCAGTGGCCAGCGGTGAAGCTGTCGATGTCGTGCTCCTCCTGCACGATGGCGATGCCGGCCTGCTCCTCTCCGACGATGGCCGATTGGTCCTGGCCACCGCGGATCTCCAGGGCGACCTGGCGCTGGCCATCACGGAGCGCACGGCCATCGTGACGAACTCCGTGCCGGAGGCGCTCCTGCCGCTGCTGCCGGACGCAGGCCCCTGCCTGCTCTCGCCGTTGTTGGTGGAGGACGAGGAAGGTGCCTTCCTGGAGGGACTCCTGGTCGCGGGACGCCCCTTCGCCTCGGCCCCGCCCATCGAGATCCCGGAGGCCATCCTGGCCATCTCCGACCTGGCCGCGGTGGCCATCCGCCACGCTCGCCTCCGCAACGCGGCCTGGGAGCGGTCGGACCACGCCGACCAGATGCTGCACACGGACCGAGTCACCGGCCTCGCCAATCGCATCACCTTCGAGCGCATGCTGGAGCTGGAGATCGCGCGCGCAGCCCGCCAGGGAACGCCGCTGGCGGTGGTGCTGCTCATGGTGGATGACCTGCCGGTCATCGGCCAGCAGCACGGCTCTCGCGTGGTCGAGCAGGTCCTGCGCCACGTGGCCACCGCCATCGCCGATCGCGTGCGGCTCCTGGACACCGTGGCCCGCTTCGGTGAGGACGAGTTCGCCGTCATCGCGCCGGGTGACATCGGCGGCGTGGTGGCCCTGCGCCTGCGAGACGCGATCGCCGAGGCGCCCCCCCTGCCGGATGTGCGGATCAGCGTCAGTGCCGCTGTCGTCCATCACCCGGTCGATGGCACCAGCGGGACGGAGCTGGTCGTGGCGGCAGAGCGCGGCCTGGCCGAGGCCCGGGCCGCCGGACGGGGCACCATCGCCGGGGTTCGCCACCCCGAGGGCTGACCGCCGCCACGGTTCGGCGACCGCCACGACAGGTCGGCCCGGCCGCCACACGTCGGCCTCGGTCTTCCTGCCGGTCGCACCCGGCGCTCAGCGCAGGGCGGCCTCCGCGGCCGCAGCCACGGCGTCGGCCACCTCGTCCGGCGTGCCGCTGCCGTCCACGACCACCCAGCGCGAGGAATCCTGGGCGGCCATGGCCAGGTAGCCGTCGCGCACCCGCTGATGGAAGGCCAGGTCGTGGCGGCCCGCGTCCTCGAAGCGCGTCAACTCGGCTGCGTCGCCGGCGCTGCGGCGCGCCAGGCCGGTCTCGACCGGCACGTCGACGAGGATGACGAGGTCCGGCCGCAGACCGCCGGTGGCAAAGTCCTGCACGATCTCGAGCTGCGTCCGGTCCAGGCCGCTGCCAAAGCCCTGGTAGGCCATCGTCGAGGTGGCGTAGCGGTCGCAGATCACGACGTCCCCCCGCTCGAGGGCCGGCACGATGATGTCGCTGACGTGCTGCGAGCGGGCCGCGTTGAAGAGCAGGGCATCCGCCAGCGGCCCCCGACGCAGGTCGGAGGGGTCGAGCACGATGGCTCGCACCTGCTCCCCGAGCGGCGTGCCGCCCGGCTCGCGCGTGAAGGTCACGGGATGGCCGAGCTGGCGCAGGTGCTCCGCGAGGCGCGCCGCCTGCACGGACTTGCCGGCGCCATCAGGCCCCTCGAGGACGATGAAGCGGCCGCGGCCGGACGCCTCGGGCGGCTCGGTCACTGCCAGGCGCGCGCCTTCTCCGGGTAGACGCGCACGCGGCGGAACGGCTCGCGGCCGCGCGAACGGCTGACCAGGTTGGCCTCCTCTGCAGCGCGGTGCTGCAGGCGCCGCACGAAGGCGTTCTGCGGTGACAGCTCCACGGGCTTCGCCTCGGCGCGCACCAGGCCGATGGCCTCCTCCAGCTCGCGCATGGCCAGCTGCTGTGGATCGAGCTCCAGGGCGTAGATGCTGGTCAGGACGGCCTGCATCTGGACCACCGTGTTCGACTTGAGGACGTAGATGGGGATGCCTCGCGCCTCCGCCTCGCGGATGACCGGCGACTTCTGCTTGTACATGTTGCGCAGCGTGATGACGAGGTCCGCTTCGTCCGGCTCGCGCACGACCACGACAGGCAGCTGCAGGTCGCGGATGGCCTGCTCCAGGCGTTTGCGACTGACGCCGTAGCCGAGCACGGAGAGCTTCTCCAGCGGGCTGATGGCCGGCAGCGCCTCGATGCGGATGAGGCTGGCGTCCTCGTCGGGATCCGGGCCCGCCTCGTCGTCCCAGGCCGGCGCCGCAGTGCCGACCCAGGTCTCATCGTCATCCTCGGCAGAGTCATCCGTGCCGGCGGCCAGAGCCGGCGACGATGCCACTGGCGAGGGGATCTCCGCCACGGCCAGCTGCCCCAAGGTGCGTGCCGCGGAGGCGCGCCATCCCGCCTGGCGCTCGTGCTCGCGCACGTCGCGGGCGCGCTCGTCCAGCAGGGCCGAGCCGCGCTCCAGCGGACCACGGTCGGCGATGACGCCGCTGCGGAAGACGGGCGTCCCGGAAAGGGAACGGCGCGGCGGCTCCGAGGTCCACGCCCCGGCCGCGCGGGCGTCCGACCGCTCGCTCGACCGCGTCCGCGCGCCATGCCGGCGGCGCGGCCGGCCGCATCCTCGGCCCCTGCCTGCGAAGCACGCCGGACCTCTGGGCGCCAGCCCGGCTCCGTGGCCCAGCCCATCGAACCAGGACCCACCAGGCCACCGAATCGCTCCCCGGGCAGGCGCGAGCGCGGCCCGGGGCGGGGGCGCGACTGCGATCGGTGCACGCCGCCCTCATCGCGCCAGCGCAGCTCGGGCGCCAGGGCATCGCCGCGCAGCAGCGCATCGACGGTCTCGGCCACGTCCGCGTGGACGGCCACCCGGTCGCGGTCCTGGATCTCCACGACGACGTCGAAGGTGGGCGGCGCCTTGCGTTCCAGGACCGACTTCTGGGTGCGCCGCCGACGCGCCTCGTCGTCGCCGAGGGTCACCGTCTGGATGCCGCCGATGAGGTCGGAAAGGGTGGGGTTGAGCATGAGGTTGTCGAGGTTGTTGCCGTGCGCCGTGCCGATGAGCTGCACGCCACGCTCGGCGATCGTGCGCGCCGCGTGGGCCTCCAGCTCCGTGCCGATCTCGTCGATGACGATGACCTCCGGCATGTGGTTCTCCACGGCCTCGATCATCACGGCGTGCTGCAGGTCCGGCGTGCGCACCTGCATGCGCCGCGCGCGGCCGATGCCCGGATGCGGGATGTCACCGTCGCCGGCGATCTCGTTGGAGGTGTCGACGATGACGACGCGCTTGTCGAGATCGTCGGCCAGGACCCGGGCGGCCTCCCGGAGCATCGTCGTCTTGCCGATGCCCGGGCGACCCATGATGAGGATCGACTGGCCCGACTCCACGAGGTCCTCGATGATCTCGATGGTCCCGAAGACGGCTCTCCCGACGCGACAGGTGAGGCCCACGACCTTGCGATTGCGGTTGCGGATGGCGCTGATCCGGTGCAGCGTGCGCTCGATGCCGGCGCGGTTGTCCTCGCCGAAGGAGCCCACGTGGTCCACCACGTACTGGATGTCCTCGGGCGTGATCTCGCGATCGACGAGGACCTCCTCACCGCCGGCGCCCCCGAAACGGGCCTCCGGTCGGCGACCCAGGTCCATGACGACCTCGATGACGTCGGGCAGGCGCGGCATCTCCCGCAGACGGTCGGCGAGCTGCGGCGGCAGGGCGTCGAGCAGGGCCTCCAGGTCATCGGCGGGATGGGATGGGGTGCTGGCCGGCATGGGCCCTCCCTCGGCTGGCGTGGACATCAGAGTGCTGGCACGAGCGCGGGCTCAGCGACCCGCACCAGCGCCTCCTTGACGAGCAGGGATACGCGGGCGATGACCTCCATGCCCTCATCTTCGAGTCGACGGTCGACGGGTGATTCGTAGGTCCGCACACAGGACATCACCCCGTGCTGGTGAACGCGCTCCTGGGAGGCTCCGCTGCGCCGGCCGATGAGGGCCAGGCCGTAGTGGATGAGGTCCGCCGGGTCATGGTCGGGCAGGCAGAGGATGCGGAGGTAGTGAGGCTGCTGCTCCTTGGCCACGCCCACCTGCAACATGGCCGCCAGGCTGTCGTCGCCGACTGCCTCCTGCACGTAGGCCTCCACGTCGGCGAAGCGCAGGATGGGCGTGAGCGCCGTGCGCGGCACGCTGGAGCGGTCGCGCAGATGCTCCCAGTCCGGCAGCGCGTAGTCCTCCAGGCGCACCACGGGGGACGGTGTCACTGCGCGGTAGAGCCGCGAGAGGGCCAGCGCATCCACCGCGGCCGCCGGCCGGATCCGCATGGCGCCGGCGTCCAGGCCGCGCAGGGCCGGGAAGCGTTGCTCCGGCCCGCGGTAGAGGATGGCCTCCTCACCGTATCGAGCAAAGCCAGCCTGCATGAAGAGCTCGACGTTGCCGCCGCGGTCAGCGCAGGCGACATGGAAGCGCACCGCGCCGCGGCGTGAGCCATCGCGCAGGAGGTGCTGGACCAGGCGGAAGCGGATGTCGCCGGCGTCGCCATGGTCCACGGCGTCCAGCTCCACGACGGTCCACTCGTCCCGGGTGGCATCGCGTTCCACGCGAGCCAGGCCAGCCAGTCGGCCATCCGCCTCGTGGACGTAGACCTGGTCGTGGGGCCGGAAGGCACCGAGGGGCATGCGGAAGAGGCTGAAGACGGAGACATGGCTGGCCGTGACGGGCAGGCCCAGGGAGCGCATGGGGGCGTCAGACGCCTCGTGCTCCGACGTGGCGGTGGTCCGCCCGGACTGAGCGGCGCGCTCGCCGGGCGCAGGATGGGCCAGGCGCGAGAGGTCGCCCAGGGCAGCCAGGTCCGTGATGCGCGCGGCGCGCACGCGTCCGGCGCGCGTGGCCGTCATCTCGCCGGCTCCGCAAGCCCACGCCGGGTGGGATGGTGGCGTCGGCCCGTACCCTCAGCGGGCTCCAGGAACGCCCCGGCCATCGTCGTGAGCAGGCGATGGAAGCGCGGCTCTCCGGCCAGCTCCGGATGGAAGGCGGTGGCCAGGATGTTGCGCTGCCGCACGGCCACGACCCGTCCGTCATCCAGCCGTGCCAGCACGTCCACACCGTCGCCGACGCGCTCCACGATGGGCGCCCGGATGAAGACGCCGTGCACGGGTGCGTCACCCAGCATGGGCACTGCGATGTCCGACTCGAAGGAGTCCAGCTGCCGGCCGAAGGCGTTGCGCTTGACGCTGATGTCCAGCAGCGGCAGGACCGGCTCCTCGCCGTCGCTGATGTCCTTCGCCAGCAGGATCATGCCGGCGCACGTCCCGAGCATGGGCGCACCGCTGCGGGCGAGCTGCAGGATGGGGTCGCGCAGGCCCCACCGGTCGATGAGCTTGCGCATCGTCGTCGATTCACCACCGGGCAGGACGAGACCGCCGAGACCGTCGAGCTGCCAGGGCAGGCGCACCTCGGCGACGTCGACGCCGATGGACGCCAGCAGGTCCGCATGTTCGATGAAGGCGCCCTGGATGGCCAGGACCCCGATCCTCATGGCGCCACTCCGGCCACCTGGTGCGCCGCCGCCTGCGGCGGGCCTACCAGCCTCGGACAGCGAGACGCTCCTCGAGGGGCACCGACGCTGCACTCCGGCCACGCATGGGCGTGCTCAGACCGCGCGAGACGTCCGCGATGATGTGCGGGTCGTCGAAGTGCGTGGTGGCCTGCACGATGGCGACCGCCGTGGTGGCCGGGTCCTCCGACTTGAAGATGCCGGAGCCGACGAAGACGCCCTCCGCGCCGAGCTGCATGGCGAGGGCCGCATCCGCCGGGGTGGCGATGCCGCCTGCGACGAAGTTGACGACCGGCAGGCGCCCTGCGGCGGCCACCTCAGCCACCAGCTGGTAGGGCGCGCCCAAGCCCTTGGCGGCAGCGAAGAGCTCGTCCTGGCGCATGCCGGCGAGGGTGCGGATGCCAGCGTTGACGCTGCGGATATGGCGCACCGCCTCGACGATGTCCCCGGTGCCCGCCTCACCCTTGGTGCGCATCATGGCCGCGCCCTCACCGATGCGGCGCAGGGCCTCGCCCAGGTCGCGGGCGCCGCAGACGAAGGGCACCTTGAAGGCGTGCTTGTCGATGTGGTTCTCCTCGTCGGCCGGGGTCAGGACCTCCGACTCGTCGATGTAGTCCACGCCCAGGGCCTCCAGGACCTGTGCCTCCACGAAGTGGCCGATGCGCGCCTTGGCCATGACCGGGATGGTCACCGCTTCCATGATCGCGACGATGAGCGAGGGATCGCTCATGCGGGCCACGCCGCCGGTGGCGCGGATGTCCGCGGGCACGCGCTCCAGGGCCATGACCGCCACGGCGCCGGCATCCTCGGCGATGCGCGCCTGGTCGGGAGTGACGACGTCCATGATGACGCCGCCCTTGAGCATCTGGGCCAGACCCTTCTTTGTCGCCCAGGTGGACGTCTCGCCGCTCACACTTGACCTCGAATCGGATGGTCCGTGGCCCCGGCCAGCGGCTCGACCGCGGGGTCATCGCCCGCCCGGAGCCACGTGGCAGCCACGACACGCTTGACCCGATTATGGCATGGGCCGGTCACGCTCCTCACCGAGCGCCCCTCCGACACTCGGCGGCCTCGACCGCTGCCCGCTGCCCGCTGCCCGCTGGGAGGGGTGATAGTACCGAAGGTCCTGTTGTCGGGGGGCACCACCGTCATGAGGGCCATATGCCATGCGCGGTGCTAGGGTGCATGCATGCCTGCACGACCGCGCACGCAGCGCCCACCGCTTGACCTCGCCGAGGAGCTCGAGCGTGCCGTCGCGCGCAATGAGTTCGGCCTCGAGTACCAGCCGATCATCGATCTCGGCACGGGTTCCATCGCTGCGGTGGAGGCCCTCCTGCGCTGGCGCCATCCCCTCATGGGCACCATCGCTCCGGGCGACTACCTGCCGCTGGCCGAGGAGAGCGGCCTCATCGTGGCCATCGGCGAACGCGTCCTGGATGCCGCGACCCGGCAGCTGCGGACGTGGCACCTGGGCTTCGCGCGCATGCAGTCGCTCTGCGTGAACGTCAACATCTCAGCTCGCCAGCTGCGTGATCCGGGTCTTGCCAGCCACATCCAGATGGTCCTGCAACGTTCGGACCTGGATTCCTCCTCCCTCACGCTGGAGCTGGGCGCGGAGTCGGCGGTGGAGACGGAGCGCATCGCTGCCCTCGCGGCCATGGGCGTGGGCCTGGCGCTCGAGGACTTCGGGCAGGACTCGTCGCTGAACACCGTGCGCGAGCTGCCGCTCTCCATCGTCAAGCTGCATCCCAGCTTCGCGGGCATGGCCGCCGGCAGCGACGACGACATCGCCTATGCCGAGGGACTGCTGAGCCTCTGTCGCGCCCGCGACCTGCGCACCATCGGCAAGGGCGTGGAGACCCGCGAGCAGGCCCGTCGCCTCGCGGTCATGGGCTGTGACATGGCCCAGGGTTACCTCTACTCCAAGCCGCTCGGCCCGGAAGGCATCGGGACCCTGCTGGCGCGCGGTCGCGTGACCGCGCCATCACCCGGTCACTGACCCACCTTCGCGCCCCGCGTCCCCCCTTCGCGCGCCGCGTCCCCTTCGCGCCCCGTCCCCCCTTCGCGCCCCGCGTCCCGGCGCTTGTCGTTTCCGCCTGCGTTCGCCCGACCTCTCACCCTGCCCGCACCTCGCTTGGCCCGCACCTCGCCCGCGGCGGGCCTGACATGACGGAACGCCGGCCGGTGCGCTGACCAGCCGGCGTCCCTGGGGTCCTGGGCCGCAGGACCGCGGCCCGAGCCTGAAGGGTCCCCGGAGTGCTAGAGGGACCCGGACAGGACGGCGAAGGCCGTCCCGTACAGACCGACGGAGGCGACGAGGCCGACGATGACGAAGGCGCGGCCGCGGGACATGCCAGCGTGCCCTTCCGCCATCTCGACCGGCATCGAGAAGTCATATGGTGTGCCGCGATACCGCTCGGTCAGCGACATGTCATCCGGACGCACGTTGCGCCGGGTGAGCATGCCCGGGACCAGCAAGGGGTCCCAGCGGCACGCTGGGCAGATGCCGGTCCGGCGATCGAGATCGGTCTCGCACTCTGGGCAGAAATCGTTGCTGTCGTTCACGTCCTGGACCCCCATCACTCCTGTCGGACCCTGGCCCGACGTGATGCCTGATGCTCGGCTGGTTGAGGGCGCTCGGATATCGATGGGCCGTACCCTAGGGATGCTCGGGTCACGTCGCCATTACCCGGTGGTCCCATGGTGCGGGAGGTGCGGTCGTCTGGGGTGCTGTCTGCTCCGGTCGGCCGCCGCGTGGCCCTGAGGGCCGATGGTCGGGGGCTCCATGACCCAGCCGTCCTGGACCGGCCGGCAACCAGCCGATGCGCGGCCACCGCTGCGCTACGATGCGCCTGGAGCGTGGCTGCCACGCTCGACCAGAGGTGAGCGTTGGATAGCGTCGTCCTTCTCCTGAACGCCGACTACGAGCCCCTCAACGTCTGTGACCTGCGCCGGGCGTTCCGTCTCGTCTTCGGTGACAAGGCGGAGGTCATCGAGTACGACCACACCATGGTGCGGACACCCAGCATCGTCCTGCGGGCGCCCTCGGTCATCCGGCTCCAATACCGCATCCGGCGGCCACGCCCGCGCGTGCGCCTATCGCGGCGGGAGGTGTTCGCCCGGGACGGCCACGCCTGCCAGTACTGCGGCGTGCGCGCGCCGAAGCTCACGCTGGACCACGTCGTGCCGCGCCACCGTGGCGGCGCGCACAGCTGGGACAACCTCGTGGCCGCCTGCGGCGCCTGCAACCATCACAAGGGCGGCCGCCTGCCGGAGGAAGCCGGCATGCGCCTGCGCAAGATGCCCGCCGAGCCCGGCTGCGATGCCTACGCCCTCTACTCGTCGTACCTGGCCGATCCGCGCAATGAGGCCTGGCGGGGATACCTGACGCTGAACCGCTGATGTCGGTGGCGTCGGAGGGCCCGCCTGCGCAGCAGGACGGCCCGCCCTTCACGGTGTCTCGCGATGCTGCCGCCGTCCTCGAGACGCTCTGGAGCAACGGCCATGCCGCCTACCTCGTGGGTGGCTGCGTACGTGACTCGCTCCTGGGCCTGCCCGTCACCGACTGGGACGTGGCCACGGACGCGCGGCCGGAGCGGATCCTGCGCATCTTTCCCGGCGCCATCTACGAGAACCGCTTCGGCACCGTCCTGGCGCGCGGCCTGGAGATCACGACCTTCCGCCGCGAACACCGCTACGCGGACCATCGCCGCCCCGACAGCATCACGTTCAGCGACGACGTCTACGAGGACCTGGCCCGTCGCGATCTCACCATCAACGCCATCGCCTGGGGCCGCCGCGACGTGACCTTCGCGGGGCGCATGGTGGACCCCGCCGACGGCCAGGGTGACCTGCGCGCCCGCCTCGTGCGGGCCGTGGGCGACCCGGCGCGCCGCTTCGACGAGGACGCCCTTCGGCTGCTGCGCGCAGTCCGGATCGCGGCCCGCCTGGACTTCACCATCGAGCCGGTCACCAGGGCGGCCATGGCCGCCCATGCCGCTGACGTGACCTGGGTGTCGGAGGAGCGCATCGGTTCGGAGGTGCGCCGGATGCTCATCGGAGCGCGACCGGTGGCGGCCTTCGGCTTGCTGCACGAGACCGGCCTCCTGGCAGTGCTGCTCCCGGAGCTGGCCGACCCCTCCCCCGCCCTCGCCACCCTGGCGGCGATCGAGGCGCGCGCGCCGGGCCAGGAGCGCCTGGCCTGGGCGGCACTCCTGGGCCACGTGGATGAGGAGGCTGCGCGGGGTGCGCTCGAGCGCCTGCGCGTCGGATCCCGGGACCGCGAGGCTGTGACCGCCCTGGCGGCTGGCGCCGCCGTGCGCTGCCTGCCGACCTGGACCGACGCTGACGTCCGCCGCTTCATGGGTGGCATCCCACCGGAGCTGCTGGACGAGCTCTTGCTGTTGCGCGCCGCCCGCGCGGAGGCCTTCGCCATGGACGCTGGCCACGCGGACGCGCCAGGCTGTGAAGCGGCCTTCCAGGCGCGCGTCCTGGCGCAGCGCGATGCGGCTGCGCCGCTGGCCCTCTCCCAGCTGGCCATCAGTGGCCGGGACCTGCAGGAGACGCTGGGCATCGCCGAGGGTCCCGCCATCGGCATCATCCTGGCGCAGCTGCTCGTCGACGTCGTGGAGGACCCCTCGCTCAATCACCGTGTCACGCTCCTCGCGCGGGCCGGCATGGTCCTCGACGAGCTTGCGCAGGGTGGGCGCGACGGCTCCGACAGGACGCGCATGGAGTAGTCTCGACAGGTGATCGAACAGCTCCTGCAGGCGGACCGACTGCTCACCGTGGACCAGGTGACCCAGGCGCGAGACCTCTACGCGCGGGTCGCCTCCCTGGACCCGGGCAACGCCATCGCCGTGGTCGGCCTGGCCCGCTGCGCCCTGGCCGACGGGAACGATCGTGAGGCCCATGCCCTGGCAGCGCGAGCCCTGGCCATCGACCCCGAGGACGACATGGCGCGCCGCCTGGAGGCCCGTCTGGCAGAGGTGCTGGCGGCGCGCGGTGAGCCGGTACGCGCCCCGGGCGCGCCGGCGGCCACGGCGACTGCCGGAGCGACGAAGGCCGCGTCCGCGGCCAGCGAGCGGCACAGCTTGCTCGACCGGCTGAGAGGCCGCTGATGCGCGTTCTCGTGACCGGCGGCGCCGGCTACGTCGGCAGCGTCACCGTCGAGCAGCTCGTCCTCACCGGCCACGAGGTGGTCGTCCTGGACACGCTGGTGTCGGGTCACCGTGACGCGGTCGCGCCGGGCGCCACGTTGAGCACCCACTCCGTGCGGGACGCGGAGGCCCTCGTGACGCTCCTGCGGCACAACCATATCGAGGCGGTCCTCCACTGCGCGGCGCGCTCCCTGGTGAACCAGTCGATGCAGGATCCCGCGCTCTACTACGCGGAGAACGTGGTCGGCGGCATCGCCCTGCTGGATGCCCTGCGGGAGGTCGGCGTGGACCGCATCGTCTTCAGCTCCACGGCAGCCGTCTACGGGGAGCCGGAGAAGGTGCCCATCCGGGAGGGCGCCCCCACGCGGCCCGTCAATCCGTATGGCGCCTCCAAGCTGGCGTTCGAGGGCGCCATGGCCTGGTACCAGGCCTACGGATTGCGCTCGGTGAGCCTGCGCTACTTCAACGTCGCCGGCGCCAGCGAGCACCGCGGCGAGCGCCACGACCCGGAGACGCATCTCATCCCCAACGTGCTCGGCGCGGCTCGTGGCGGCCCGCCGCTGACCATCTTCGGCAGCGACTACCCCACCGCCGACGGCACGGCCATCCGCGACTACATCCACGTCCTGGACCTGGCCGACGCGCACATCGAGGCCCTGGAGCTCACGGCGCGCATGGCGCCGGGCCAGGAGGTCTGCAACCTGGGTTCGGGCAGCGGCTTCTCCGTCAGGCAGGTCGTGGACGCCGCCGCATCCGTCACGGGGCGAGCCATCCCCCACGTCTTCGGCCCGCGCCGGCCCGGCGACCCGCCGGTGCTGGTGGCCTCCTACGACCGCGCCAACGAGCTGCTGGGATGGCAGCCGGAGCGAGGCAGCCTCGCGGAGATGGTGGGCTCTGCCTGGCAGCTGCTCGAGCGCAGCCAGTCGCGCTGAGCGGTGGCCCAGCGCGCCGTCGAGGAGGTCCCGCCGACGCTGGCTGACTGGCGGCCCATGCGGCCGTACCGCGGGCGGCGCACGTTCGACATCCGCGACCCCATCCTCGAGCCCTTCTGGACGGGAGCCCGCGTCCTGGCGCACATCGGCGGGGCGGAGGCGGACCAGGGACCGGCCGTGCGCCTCATCGAGATCCTCGGCGCGGACGTGGCGCCGGAGCTGCCGGAGCTGGCCGCGGCCATCGGCGCGGGCGTGCTGGCACAGGATGCCATCGTCGACGGCATCATCAGCCGCCAGGTCGGCCTGAGCGGGGTCGGCGCCTCGCCGGTCACGGAGATGCACCATCGGCCGTCCCTGATCCTGCGCGATCGCTCGCAGCTGGACGTCATCGCACGAGGGACCGACGGATCGGCGGACGATCTCGTCGAGGGCTTCATCGCCGTGGACCTGCTGCGCGTGGACGGCACATCGCTGCTGGACGTCCCGCTGCTGGAGCGCAAGCGCCTCCTGGAGAGCGTCGTCGCGCCCGGGGAGCTGCTGCGTCTCTCACCGGTCGTTCGGCCGCCGGTGGACGGCTGGGTCGCCACCTGGAAGTCGGTCGGCCTGCGCGGCGGCATCCTCAAGGCCGCCAACAGCCGCTACGAGCTGGGCGCGGACAGCATCGCCTGGCGCGTCGTCGAGCGCCTCGGCCAGCGTCGCTGAGGAGCGCCGGCATGAACGACCCCGCGGCGATGACCCTGCGCGTGCTCGTCGCCCCCGACTCCTTCAAGGGCACCTTCTCGTCCGTCGCCGTGGCCCAAGCCCTGGCCGACGGTTGGCGGACCGCCCGACCCATGGATGACCTCGTGCTGGCTCCCATGACCGATGGCGGCGAGGGCATGCTGGAGGCCGTCGCCGTCGACGATGTCTGGCAGCGCCTGCCGGTGGCGGCCAAGGACCCCCTCCTGCGCACCCTGTCAGCGACCTTCCTGCGCGACGGCGAGCGGGCGGTCGTGGAGCTGGCGGCGGCGTCGGGGCTCTCGACGCTGCGGGCTGACGAGCGCAGCGCCATGGCCGCCAGCACGTTCGGCACCGGCCAGATCCTCGCAGCGGCCGTCGGCCTGGGCTGCCGCCACATCGTCCTGGGGCTGGGCGGCAGCGCCACGACCGACGGTGGCGCCGGCATCCTCGAGGCCCTGGGCGCGCGCTTCCTGGATGCCCACGGCGTGGACCTGCCGCCCGGGGGCGGCCCGCTGGGCGACCTGGCGCGCGTGGACCTCTCCGGCCTGTCGCCGATCCTGCGCGAGGTGCACCTCACGCTGGCCACGGACGTCACGAACCCGCTGCTGGGCGAGCACGGCGCGGCGCTGACCTACGCTCCGCAGAAGGGCGCCAGCCGGGAGCAGGTCGCGGAGCTGGACCGCGCCCTGCAGCGCTTCGCCGACGTCCTGGAGGCAGCCACCGGCCGGATGCTGCGCTACCAGCCCGGTACCGGAGCGGCGGGCGGCGCCACCTTCGGCCTGCTCGCCATCGCCGACCACTTCCGATCGCTGGAGGTGCGCCCCGGCGTGGAGGTGGCCATGGCCCTGACCGGCTTCGAGGAGCGCCTGGCTGCGGCCGACCTCGTGCTGACGGGCGAGGGGCTCGTCGATTCCCAGACGGCCTTCGGCAAGACCGCCCTGGGCGTGGCCGAACGTGCCCGGGCCGCGGGGCTGCCCACCATCTGCTTCGGCGGCGGGATCACGCCGGAGGGCGACGCGGCGATGGCAGAGCGGGGCGTCGTCACGCTGCCGGTCATCGAGCGGCCCATGGGCCTCGACGCCGATCCTGGCGGCGGGCCCTGCGCCGATCTCGCGTGCGGCCGAGCGGGCCGCGCGCCTCATCGACCTGGGAAGGACGTGGCGATGAAGCCGCGGCGGGCACCGACCGCTGCCCGGCGCACTCCAAGACGGCGCCGCGCCGACCCCATCCGCCCGTGGGCGCGGCGCCTGCGCCAGTCGCGGCCCGGCCTCGTGGAGTTCGTGCTGGAGCAGGTCGGGGCAGCCTACGGCTGGCCCGTCTGGCAGCGCGTCCACGACCCCACCTCGGAGCTGGTGCTGACGATCCTGTCGCAGAACTCGGCCGACATCAACGCAGAGAAGGCCTTCGAGGCGCTACGGCGCGACTATCCGGGCCGCGGCCCGGCGACGGCCGGCGAGGACGCCGACGAGTCACCCGCCGCGCCCGACGGGCAAGCGGCGGCAGGAGCGCCGGTGGCGGCAGGAGCGCCGGTGGCCGCAGGAGCGCCGAGGGCGTGCCGGCGCCCAGGGCCAACCGGCCGGGTTGGGGCGGCGCCGGCCTCGCCGTGGCCGAGGCGCCCGACTGGCTGGCCGTGGAGGTCGCGCCGCTCGACGAGCTCATCGAGGTCATCCGTCCGGGCGGCCTGGCGCCGCAGAAGGCGCCGCGCATCCAGGCTTCACTGCAGCGCCTGCGCGAGGCCAACGGCGACCACTCCCTGGAGTTCCTGGCCCAGATGGAGCCGCTCGCGGCGCGGGCCTGGCTGACCGGCATCGACGGCGTCGGCGTCAAGACGGCCTCAGTGGTGCTCATGATGTCCTTCGGCGCGCCGCTCATGCCCGTCGATCGCCACGTCGATCGCGTCTCCAAGCGCATCGGCCTGATGCCCGCCGATGTCACTGCCGAGCAGGCCCACGACCGCTACCTGGCGCTCCTGGAGCCAGGGCAGTGCTACCCCATGCACGTCGGGCTCATCACGCACGGTCGGCGCACCTGCCACGCCCTGCGCCCCGAGTGCGACCGCTGCCCCATCGCCCCGCGCTGCCGCTTCCTGGACCGCCGCGCCCCGTAGCGCCTGGGCGCCGCGATCACCGACCGACCACACGGGATCGAGGAGTCGATGTCGGTCCGCGCCCGTCCTTCCTGCCGTCAGCGGGCGACCGCGAGCACCACCGCGCAGGCCAGCACGCCCAGGACGAGCATGGCCAGGCCGACCGTGCGCCGGTCGCCGATGGAGGCGTATTCGCCGGCCGTCGTCAGCAGGGCGACGAGGGGCGTGAGGATGATGACGACCGTGCCCAGGCTGGCGATCGCCCATGGGTCCAGCGCCACCACCCCCGCGATGATGGCTGCCACGTCGGTCAGGGCTCGTGGCTGCTCGCGGTGGCCGAGCATGCTCGCCAGTCCAGCGGCAGCGAAGCAGATGGCGCCCAGCACGGCCCCGGCGCCCATGACCAGGCTGGTAAGGCGGCGCGGAGCCGCCGTGCGGAGGGGCGAGCCGTCGGCGGCACGGCGGACGCTGCCGCGACCCTGCACGCCGCTGCCTGGGCGCTGCTCGCTGCTCACAGGCCCAGGGACTTCCCGAACATGCTGAGCGCGAAGACGACGGCCACGACGATGAAGGCCAGTCGCAGCGCATCCTGCGAGACGCGCATCGACAGGCCGGCGCCGGCCCGGGCGCCGATGATGACGCCGAGCGCGACCGGCGCCGCCAGCAGGGGGTCCAGCTGCCCGGTCGCCAGGTGGACCGTGGCACTGGCCGCCGCCGTCGCCGCCAGCATGTAGGTGCTCGTCGTGGTCGCCACGCGGATGGGCACGTGCATGACGATGTTCATCGTGGGCACCGAGATGACACCGCCGCCCACACCCAGCAGGCCGCTGACGTTGCCGGCCAGGAAGGAGATGAGGCTGCCGGGCAGCAGACGCCTGGCGCGGTAGACGACGAGCTGCCCGCTCGTCGGCTCCACGAAGGACGACGCGAAGCCGGATGCCAGGTCATCAGCGTCCAGCGGCGGAGGGACGCTCGGTCGTCGGACCTGGCGCAGCATCTGCAGGGCGATGCCCAGGAGGAGCAGCCCGAAGAGCAGCGCCAGGACGCCCGCGTCGAGCGAGTCGGAGAGGAAGCTGCCGCTGATGCCGCCCAGGGTCGCGCCCACGAGCAGCAGCAGGCCCAGGCGCCGGTCCGCGAGGCCGCTGCGCACGTACTTCGGGGAGGCGGACAGTGAGGTGGCGATGACTCCGACCAGGCTGGCGGCGATGGCCGCCTTGAGGTCGAAGCCCAGCGCCACGCTGAGGACGGGCACGATGATGAGGCCACCGCCGATGCCCACGAGCGAGCCGTACGCACCCGCCCCGAGCGAGGCGAGGAAGGCCAGGAAGACGGCGCTCACGTCGTGGCGCCCATGCTCGGGCGGGGTCGTGGTCGCAGGGGATGCACGCTGCGCAGGATAGCCGGGCTACCATCAGGGGCATGACGATGTTCGCAGACCTCACGCCTCGGGCGCCGGACGCCATCCTGGGGCTCATGGAGCGCTTCCGTGCCGACGAGCGCCCCCACAAGGTGTCCCTGGCGTCGGGTGTCTACGTGGATGAGAGCGGCACCACGCCGGTGCTGGCCACGGTCCGCGAGGCGGAGGATCGCATCCTCGAGCGACAGACGACCAAGGTCTACAAGCCCATCGACGGCGACCCCGCCTACCTGCGCCCCGTGCGCGACCTCGTCTTCGGCGCCGACCACGCGGCCGTGACCGCCGGTCGCGTGGAGCTGCTGCACACGCCCGGCGGGACGGGGGCCCTGCGCGTGGCCGGGGACCTCATCCACACCCTGCGGCCGGGGGCCACCGTGTGGCTCTCCGATCCGACCTGGCCCAACCACCCACAGGTCTTCGAGGCCGCCGGGCTGGCCATGGGCCGCTACCCCTACCTTGGCGCGGGCGGCGGCCTGGACCTTGACGCGATGCTGGCGACCCTGCGCACGGTCGCACCGGGCGACGTCGTGCTGCTCCATGGCTGCTGCCACAACCCCACGGGCATCGACCCCACGCCGGAGGAGTGGTCGGCCATCGCGGACGCCGTCACCGAGCGAGGCGCGCTGCCCCTTCTCGACTTCGCCTACCAGGGCTTCGCCGATGGACTGCGCGAGGACGCGCACGGCCTCATGGCGCTCCTCGAGCGGCGCGGCACGATGCTGGTGGCGTCGAGCTTCTCCAAGAACTTCGCCCTCTACGATGAGCGCGTCGGGGCCCTCTCGATCGTCGGCGCGGATGCCACCGAGACGGCCGCGCTCCTCTCGCACGCGAAGGCCGTGGTGCGTGCCAACTACTCCAACCCGCCGGCGCACGGCGGGGAGATCGTGGCAACCATCCTGGCCGACGACGCGCTGCGGGCGCGCTGGATCGACGAGGTGATGGCGATGCGCGATCGCATCAACGGCAACCGGCGGGCCTTCGTGGCCGGCCTGCAGGCCGCGGCTGCACCGGGCGACCACGAGGCCCTCATGCGCCAGCGCGGCATGTTCTCGCTGCTGCCGCTGGGCGTGGACCGCGTATCCCGCCTGCGCGACGAGTTCGCCATCTACGTGGTCGGCACGGGGCGCGTCAACGTCGCCGGCCTGACCCAGGCCAACCTCGCCCCGGTCTGCGCCGCCCTGGCCACCGTCACCGCTTCCTGATCCCTGGCCTCAGCGGCTGACCGGCCGCAGCGCTCGACTGCCGTGCCGCGGCAGACCTGACCGCGGGGCGCCCCTGAGGTCGCTTGGGCGCCCGATCCCGGCGCGTCGCGGTACCACTCGTACCGGTGCATCCATGCCTACGCACGTTTGGTGGAGTGCGGTGCGGGGCGGTTAGTGGCAGTTGGCGCGCGGCGTCGGGTAGCCGGATAGTCAGGGCCTGATGAACGCCAGCAGTCCCCTCCCCGGTACCCCTGTCCTGGCCACCGCCATCCTCGTCACCCAGCCGTCTGTCACGGCCGGAGTGATGGTCAAGCAGGCCCAGCGTCGCGGCGCAACGGCCCTCTGGCCGATGCTCGCTACTATCAGCCAGTACATGCGACTCAACTTCTTCGCACCACGCGAGCAGCCGGACGCCCAGCCGCCTTCGTCCCCGCAGCCGATGCAGCCGATGTCGGCAGCTGGCGCACCCAGGCCCGCGCGTGCAGAGAAGACCTACCCCTCCGATCTCATCGTCTGGGGCATCGTCGTCCGCAACGGCTTCGACGAGATGGACGATCCCTGGTACCACCGCGGCATCACCCAGCACGCCTACGTGGAGGGCGATGACAACGCCGCCATCTGCGGCTTCCGACCACCGCTGAGCGGTCCGCGCCAGCGCCGCCATCCGCGCCTGGGCCTGCCCACCACCGGAGAGCACCCCATGTGCGGCATGTGCGCCCGCATGGTCGTCGCGCCGAGGCCCCGGGTCCCCATCCCGGTGGCGGGATTCCGTCCGGCCGTGGCCGTGTCTGTGCAGGACACCCTGGTCGCACCCGTCGCCATCCCGGTCGCCCCTGGCAACGTGCCGGTCGCACCCCGCACCACGCTGGCCCTGAACTCCGGGCCGATGGTGGCGCCGACGGCCGGTCCAGCGCCGAACTCCACGTCGCCGTGGGTCCGCCGGGCCACCGGCGATCCCGTGCCCGCCCCGCAGGCCGCACCCACGCTGGCAGGCCACGACGCGGGGTTGATGGCGCGCGGCGTGCACGCGACCGACGACGATCGCTGATCACACGCTGACGCGGTAGGGGCCGCGCCAGAACACACCAGGGCCGCCCGGCACGGGGGAGGGTCGGGCGGCCCGGCCATGTCCGGCCGATCGACTCGCGGAGGGTCGGGCGGCCCGGCCATCTCCGGCCCCCCGGGCTCAGCTGGGTCGGACGATGATCTTGAGCCCGGAACGGGCCACCAGGGCGTCGAACGCCGCTGCCGACTGGCTGAGCGGGAACGCGCTCGTGATGAGGCCCTCGGTCGAGACCAGGCCGTGGTCCACCAGCTCCATCGCGCGAAGCATGTGGATGAACTTCATGCGCCGCGAGAACACCAGCGTGAGGCCCTTGCTGCGAGCGTTGCGGGCGGAGAAGCCGTGTCGATTGCTGGGCGGGATCCCGACCACGACGACCCGGCCACCCAGTCGCGTGGCGATGTTGGCGGCCTCCAGCGCCATGTCCTCGCCGGCGGCCTCGAAGGTCACGTCCAGGGGCTCCCACCGCTCGATGCCATCGGGCAGGCCTTCGACCTCGGTCAGGTGCGCCTCGTCCGCGCCGGAGGCCAGGGCCGCCGCGACGCGGTGCGGCAGGGCATCCGTGGCCACGATGCGGCCGGCACCCGCCGCCCGCAGCGCGCGGATGATCATCAGGCCGATGGGTCCCGCGCCGAAGACGCCGGCGGTCATGCCGGAGCGGAAGTGACCCAGCTCCAGTGCGTGCAGCGCGATGCCCAGCGGCTCCAGCAGGGCCACCTCGTCATCGCCGATGCTGTCCGGCACCGCCAGCACGAGGCGCTGCGGCCAGGCCATGAAGGTGCGCAGAGCGCCATCCACCGGCGCGTGGCCGCAGAAGCGCACCTTGGGGCAGAGGTTGGCGTCGCCGGCGCGGCAGGCGGTGCAGTGACCGCAGGGATTGGCCGGCTCCACGACGACGCGCGTGCCCGCGCGCGGCCCGGAGGCGATGACGCCGCCCATCTCGTGACCCAGCACCAGCGGCTCCACGACGCGGTCGTTGCCGATGCCGCCGTCCTCGTACCAGTGGAGGTCGGAGCCGCAGAGGCCCACGGCCGTGATACGGATGAGGTCCTCGCCAGGGGCGGGGATCGGATCGGGTTCCTGGTGGATGCGCACGTCGCGCGCGCCATGCAGTCGAAGAACGTCCATGTCGCCACGATAGCGGCCTGCGGACCTGCCGGAGTGGTGCCTCCGGGCACCTGTTTGGGGGTCCGCCTGGCGTATCCTGCGGTCAGGCCATGGCGCGCGCCGTGCGCGCCTGTCTGCCGTGCAAGGAGTCGATATCGCCGGATGACCACCGAGCAGCTGCCCGCGAGTCCCTGGTCTGCGCGCGCCGCGCTGGCCTGGACAGGGCTGCTGGGCGTCGCTGCGGAGGGCGTCGGGACGCCCGACCGGGTGGCCCCAGCCAGCCTGGAGGCGCCGTCCCTGCCGGTGGATGAGACGCTCGTGGAGATCGCCGCGGACCTGCCGCCGGGCAAGGCCCTGGACCTGGGCTGCGGCAGCGGGCAGAACGCCATCTGGCTGGCGCGGCGCGGCTGGGTCGTGACCGCCGTGGACATCTCGCCGACCGCCATCGCTGAGGCGCGCGCGGCCGCCGCGCAGGCCGGCGTGGTCATCGCCCTGGAGAACGCGGACGCCACCACCTGGCGGCCCGCCTCCCGCTTCGACCTGGTGCTCTGCACCTTCGCCGTGCCCGCGCGTGGCATGGGCCGCAGCCGCCTGCTGGAACACGCCGCGGAGGCCGTGGCGCCTGGCGGCGCCATCCTCATCAGCGACCTCGACGAGCGCCTGGCGCGCGAGGGCCGCATGGCGGAGAAGCACCTCATCTCCCGCGATGAGGTGGAACGTCACCTGGGCAGCTTCCGCGTGGAGCGCTCGGTCACCCGCCTGGCCCGCCGGCCGAACGGCTACGAAGAGATGGTCATGCCAGTGGCCACCGTTGTGGCCACGCGCCGCACGGATCTGCGCAGCCCCTGGTAGACAGGTCTCGACTCAGGGCGCCCTGGCGGCCGAGACCCCGGCGGTCGAGACTCCGCCGACGCTATATGCCCTCCAGGACGCGCAGCAGATCCATCGACAGTCGGGCCGCCGCCAGTGGATCGTTGCCGAGCACCTGGCGGTAGTACTCCCAGGACTCGAACTCGACGCTGAGGTAGCCCTCGTACCCGATGGCCTCGACCGCGCCGAAGAACTCGGCCCAGGGCACCTGCCCCTCCCCCAGCAGCGGGAAGACGAAGGTCTCTCCGAACATGCCCGCCCTCCCCACGGCGTCCTTGAGGTGGAAGTGCCGGATGCGCGACCCCCACTGCCGCACCGCCCAGGGGATGTCGTTGCCCACCAGGATGCCGTGCGAGGGGTCGAAGTTGACCCCGAGGCGTGGGGAGTCGTAGTGACGCAGCAGCTCCAGCGTCGTGTAGTAGTCGTGGACCAGGTGTCCGAAGACACCCTCTACGGCGAGATCGATCCGCGACGCCTCGGCCAGCGGCACGAGGACGTCGAAGGCGGCGCGCACCATGTCCCAGGCCTGCCCCTCCGTGAGGTCTCGGCCCAGGCGCGGCGCGGCGGCATCCCAGGGCGCCGGCCCCGAGAAGAGATTCACCGGCGCCGGCGCCGCCTGGCCAGCCAGGTCCAGGGCAGCCGCGGCGCGGATGGCCTCGGCGGCATGGGAGATGCGTGCCTCGCGGATGGCGGCATCGGGATGCACGAAGTCGATCTGCACCACGAACTCGCTGATGGCCAGGCCCGCCGCTCGCGTGTCGGTCACCAGCGCGAGGCGATCCCGTGGGCTCACGGTCGCCGGGTCGAACCGGGCCAATGGCCACGAGACAGCCACGTAGCCAAGATCGGCCAGGCCGTCAGCGACCGCGCCCGCAGGCTGGTCCACGAAGCCGAGGCCGGCCAGGAACCCGTAGCGGTGCTTCACGGCCGGGGTTCCGCGATCTCGTCGAGGGCGACCCGCCGACCATCGCCGGCAGCCAGGTAGGCGGCCCGGATCGTGCGCAGCGCCGCGCGAGCGTCGGCGGGCGTGACGGCAAAGGGCAGCTCACGGTCGATGGCATCGAGCCCGTGCGCCAGGCCTCGCCTGACCGACCAGGCCCACCAGTCGGCCTCGTGCTCCACGGCGTCGACGAGGCGCCGGCCGTCCCGCCAGACGACCAGGGGCGCCGCATCCTCGAGCCGGACGTGGATGGACCCGACCTCGGTCCACACGGCGCGTGTCTCGCTCCATGGCTGCCCCGCCGCCGCGTAGGTCAGCACCGCGGTCACCGTCAGACCCGGGTACTCCAGGATCAGGGCTGCCGTGTCGTCGGCCCGGTCAGGCGTCTCGACGACGTGGCGGGCAAGGTGGCAGCGTACCGCCAGCGGCGGCCCGAACCAGGAGTGCGCCAGGTCGACGATGTGGGTGCCGCTGTCGGCCAGCACACCGCCAGCCGCGCGGTCCCAGGTGCCCTTCCAGTGACCCGGTAGTCGCATGCGCGGCAGCTCGCTGCCGGCCACGCTGAGAAGGGCCAGGCTGGGCCGCCCGATGGAGCCATCGGCAAGCAGCTCCCGGACGCGCTGGTGCACCGGCAGGAAGCGCTCATTGAGGGCCACGAAGAGCCGCTTCCCGGAGCGCTCCGCGGCCGCGATCATCTCGTCGGCCTCGGCCAGGGTGTTGCTGATGGGCTTGTCCGTGATGACGTGCTTGCCCGCCGCGAGAGCCGCCAGGGCGACGGGGTGGTGCAGGTCGTGGGGCAGGCAGATGTCGACGATGTCGACGGCCGGGTCATCGATGAGGGTCCGGTAGTCGGTCGTGGTCCGCTCCAGGGCGAAGCGACCCGCTGCCGCTGCCAGCGCCGCGGCGTCCGACTCGGCCAGTGAGACCGCGCTCACGGCCGGATGCTGCCGCATGGCCTCCAGGTGCACCTGTCCCACCAACCCGCCGCCGATGATCGCGACATGCAGTCCCATCTCGTCCCTCCCCCGCAGCTGCCGGCGCTCGAATGCCAGCGTATCCGCCTCGTCCTCGTCGCGCTGACCGGGCGACCGCGCTCAGCGGGCGGACGCGCTCTGCGAACGACCGCGCTCTGCGGACGACCGCGCCGCCACCGATGAGCGGCGGCCAACGCGTACGCTTGGCGACATGACCCTCGGCGGCACCGTGCGGCACAGCCTGTCGGCCAGCATGCGGCTGGCTCGCGACCGCGTGGCGCGCTCGCCGCAGCGCTTCCTGGGGACCTGGCTGCTGCAGGCCGTCGTGCTCTTCCTGCTGGGCCACCTGCTCCCCGGCGTGCTCGTCTCCGACCTCTTCGCGGCCCTCTTCGCGGCCGCCGTCATCGCCGGGCTCAACACGCTCGTCCGACCCCTCCTGGTGGTCCTGACACTGCCGTTGACGGTGGCCTCCTTCGGGCTCCTGTCGCTGATCATCAACGCCTCCATGATCGTGCTGGCCGCGCCGCTGGTGCCCGGCCTGGAGGTCACCGGCTTCGTCTCGGCCTTCTCGCTGGCCATCGTCCTGACGGTGGCGACGACGAGTGTCAACGTCGTCCTCGCCATCGATGACGACGAGCCCTTCTACGAGGAGCTGGCGCGACGCATCCAGGGCGACGGGTCGCCAGATGGACCACGGCCGGCGGGGCTGGCCATCATCCAGGTGGACGGCCTCGCCGCGCCGGTGCTGCGCAATGCCATCCGCGCCGGCACCGTGCCGCGCATGGCCAGCTGGGTGCGCTCAGGTGCCTACCGCCTCGATGAGTGGGAGTGCCCGCCGCCCTCGCAGACGTCGGCCAGCCAGGCGGGCATCCTGCACGGCAACAACGACGACATCCCGGCCTTCCGCTGGTACGAGAAGTCGAGCGGACGGCTCCTCGTCTCCAACCGCCCCGCGGATGCCACGGAGATCGAACGGCGCATCTCCGACGGGCACGGCCTGCTGGCGGCCGGTGGCAGCAGCGTCGGGAACCTCTTCACCGGCGACGCGCAGCGCAGCGCCTTCGTCATGAGCCGCATGGGCAGCGCCGTGCGCGACCTGGACGTTGACGCCTTCTCCCTCTACTTCATCGATCCGGCGGCCTACGTGCGCACCCTGGTGCGGGGCGTGGGCGAGTTCCTCAAGGAGCTCGTCGAGTCGCGCCGGCAGCGCGTCACGGATATCCAGCCGCGCGTGCATCGCGGCCTGCTCTTCGCCTTCCTGCGCTCCTCCACGAACGTCCTGCTGCGTGATCTCAACACGACCTTCGTGGTGCGCTCCATGTCGCTGGGTGCGCCCATCATCTACAGCGATCTCGTCGATTACGACGAGATCGCGCATCACGCCGGTCCCGAGCGCATCGAGTCGTTGCGGGCCCTGGCCGGCGTGGACCACGTGGTGGCGTCCCTGGTGAAGGCCGCCGCCAACGCCCCGCGCGACTACCGCTTCGTGCTGCTGTCCGACCACGGGCAGAGCCAGGGCGCCACGTTCGAGCAGCGCTACGGCCAACCCCTGGAGGGGCTGGTGCGCGAGCTCATGGGCGGCGCGACGGACGTCGTGGCGGCGAGCAGTCGGGCGGAGACCTACGGACCGGTCAACGCGCTCCTGGGCGAGCTGGCCCAGCGACCCGGGGTTGCCGGGCGCGCCGGCGGCGCCGCCCTGCGCAAGCGCCGCACGGAGAGGGGGTCCGCCGAGGACGAAGAGCAGCGCGAGGCGAGCCGCGTGGCCCACGCCGACGTCGTCGTCTGCGCCAGCGGCAACCTCGCCAACATCTACTTCACCGAGTCACCGGACCGCATGGCCGCGGACGAGATCGAACGCGGCCACCCGGGTCTGCTGGCAGGCCTGGCCGGCCACCCTGGCATCGGCTTCGTGATGGTCGATCGCGCGGGCGGGGCCGTCGTCCTGGGTGCGCGGGGTGTCCATTTCCTGGCCGATGACCGCGTGGAAGGGGATGATCCGCTGGCGCCGTTCGGGCCACGGGCAGCCGACCACCTGCGCCGCCTCCACAGCTTCGGGAACGTCGGCGACGTGCTGGTCAACAGCCGCTTCGACCCGGAGCTGGAAGAGGTCGCCGCCTTCGAGGAGCTGGTCGGCAGCCACGGCGGCATGGGCGGACCGCAGAACCGACCCTTCCTCCTGCACCCCGCCGACCTGAGCCTGGATGAGCAGCTGGTGGGCGCCCCGGCGGTGCACCGGCAACTGCAGCGCTGGGCGGGCCAGCTGGGTGTGACGACGTCGCTACCTGAGGCGGCGCCGGTGCCGGAGGCCGTCGCTGCACGGGGCCTGCCGCTGGTGGCTGGCTGGATGGCCCTCACCGGCAGCGTGGAGCTCATCCTGGCGAGCGTGGTCCTGCTGGCCGGGCACACGCAGGTCGTGGACGCACCCGTCGGGGTCGCCGGCATCCTCGTGCCGCTGGTCATGGCCGGCCTGGGCCTGGTGACCATCGGTGTCGCCTACGGGATCTGGCGCCACCAGCGCTGGGCTTGGATGGCCGCGCTCGTCGTGAGCGCCTTCAACGTCCTGCAGGTGCTGCTTGCCATGGCCCGCGGCGGTGTCGACGGCATCGTCAGCTACGGGGCCCTGCCGGCACTCATGGGCCTTGTGCTGTTCTGGTATCTCACCCGGCCGCACGTGGCCGCAGCCTACGGTCACCGGAATCGCCGGCGGAGGTAGATCGGTCGGAGGGTCGGTCAGGCCGCCGCCGGGCGTGGGTCAGGACGCCGTCGCCGCCGGTGAGCCGCGGCGGGTTTCGGGTAGGATGAGCGGGCGGGCGCTCTCGTGGAGCGTGCATCGATGCCGACATAGCTCAGCGGTAGAGCAGCTGTTTCGTAAACAGCAGGTCCTCGGTTCAAATCCGAGTGTCGGCTCCACTCCCCGAGCGTGAGCTGGCATGTTCCGGGCTGCCTGGGTCCCTCCTCTCTCCCCGGGCTGACCCCTACGCTGACCCCACGCTCACCCCTGTCTAACCCGTCAATCTGTTCTTGACTTTGACGGTTTAGGACCGATACTCCTACCTAAAGCGTCATTTAGGTTGGGAGACTGACGGGATATGGCGTGGGTCGAACGCCGCTGGCACGGCGACCCTGGAGCGATGGGCGGGCGAAAGGCTCGTCAGTCGTTCACGTATCGCGCCTTCCTCCCTGACCCGATCGCCGCGATCCGGCCGTCCGTGGGCTTCGCGACCGCCGAGTCCATCGCCCGGGCAGAGGTCGCCATCCGAGATCTCAATGCGGAGGACCGGGTTCGCGGGCTCGATGCCATCGGCGCACTCCTTCTCCGGTCCGAAGCCATCGCTTCGAGCCGTATCGAAGGCATCGAACTCAGCCAGCGGAACCTGGCCCGAGCCCTCATCGACCCTCGCGCCAGCAAGGGGAGCGCCCGAGCGGTGGCCGCGAACGTACTGGCCATGGAGGAAGCAGTCGAAGCAGCCTCAGGTGGTGCCGATCTCACGGTGTCGAGCGTCGAAGCGCTGCACCGCACTCTGATGGCCGATGAGCCCGAGCGGGTCATGCCTGGTCGGTTCCGCGAAGACCAGAACTGGATCGGCGGCCGCCAGAACAACCCATCGGACGCGCGCTACATCCCACCTCCCGAAGATCACGTCCCGGCGCTGATGTCAGACCTCGTCGACTTCATCAATCGTGGTGACATGCCGGCCGTTGCACAGGCCGCGATCGCCCACTCACAGTTCGAGACGATCCACCCGTTCGTCGACGGCAACGGGCGGGTCGGGCGGTGCCTGATCCACATCGTCCTTAGGCGCAGGGGCGTGGCGCGTTCGTTCGTGCCGCCGGTGTCGATCGTGCTCGCGGCCAGACCAGAGGCGTACGTCGCGGGTCTGGTCGACTTCCGTGAGGGTCGGGTCGAGTCGTGGATCGCGGACTTCGCCGAGGCGTGCCGGCATGCGGCCGAGTCGTCAGCGGAATTGGCCGTGCAAGTGACCGCGCTACAAGTGGAGTGGCACGAGCGCGCGGGACGGCCTCGGCGAGATTCAGCTGCTGCCCGCATCATCGGCGCCTTGCCCGCACAGCCCATCGCTTCTGCCGCCACCATCCGAGGGGCCATCGGGGCGAGGCATCAGCGAGCGCTCGAGGGGCTCAAGGTCCTCGCTGATGCCGGAGTGCTCCGCCAGATCAGCTCCGGGACCTACGATCGCCACTACGCAGCGGATGAACTCTTCGAGCTTATCGAGGAATACGAGGCGGAAGTGGCGAGTCTTACCCGAAGACCTGAACGTTCAGCCGGTGCCTCTGGGCCGTAAACAGCAGGTCCTCGGTTCAAATCCGAGTGTCGGCTCCACTTCTTGAGCGTGAAGTCGTCCGCGGCCGGCTGCGCAGCCTCGACCTGCTGGCAGGTATCCCACGGCGGGCGCTCTGGTATCGCCGGCTCGGGCTCGACCGCGCCAAGCCGACCGACCTGTGGGGCGTCTTCCCGCCCGGGCTCGAGCTGTCGCCCGAGTGCCACGATGGCAACCCCGACCACATCACCGCGCCCCGAGGCAGCCGCACCGGGACCCAGGGCGGTCACCTCCGAGGAGGCGGGGCCCTCCTCGATGCTTGGCGGATACTTTCCGCGGCGCCTTGGGGCGGGCCGCGGGCCGGCGCGTCTGGCGCGGCCTCTGCCACCGTCACCCGAGTCACAGCGCGTCCATCCGTCATGCCGCTCCAGGCCCCTGGCGACCGACCGCCAGCAGCCCGAGGTCCTGGGGCCAGCCAGGCGTGCCCGTCGAGATCCGGCACCAGGTGCGTCGAGCCATGACGACAGGCATGGAACCTACACGAGCCGATCAGCGTCGGATGAGCGACGCCACAGACAGCGATCGGCATCAGGCCACACAGGCCACCAAGCGCACATGGAGGTACACCACCGTGACCACGACCCTCAATGCGACCGGCTCCCGCCGGCGCTGGCTCTCCGGCGGCCTGGCCATCGGACTCCTGACCGCCGCCCTCGCTGGCCCGGCCGTGGGTGCCGTCCAGGCGCAATCCTCGAGCGACAGCGACACCGTGCGCTCCATCAACGTCAACGGCGTCGGCCGCGTCAAGGCCGAGCCCGACGTCGCGGACATCAACCTCGGCGTGACCAAGCAGGGCGAGGACGCCACCTCCGCCTCGCAGGAAGCGGCCGTGGCCATGGAAGCCGTGGTCAAGGCCCTGCTCGAGGCCGGCATCGTGGAGGGGGACATCCAGACCTCCTCGATCAGCCTCAACCCCCTCTACGACTGGGACAACGACCCGCCCACCATCGAGGGCTGGGAGGCCAGCAACCTGGTCGACATCACGGTCCGTGACATCACCACCGTCGGCGACGTCGTCGACGCCGCCACGGCCGCGGGCGCCACGAACGTCAACGGCATCACCTTCCGCGTCGAGGATCCCACCGCGGCCGAGGCGGAGGCCCGCACGGCGGCCGTCGCTGACGCCAAGGCCAAGGCCGACCAGCTGGCCGCCGATGCCGGCGTCACCATCACGGGTGTCATCAGCATCAGCGAGTCCGGTGGTCAGACGCCCCAGCCGCTCTACTTCGAGGGCGACACGACGGGCGGTAACGAACGCGCGGCCGCCATGGCCGAGACCCCGGTCCTGCCGGGCCAGGTGGAGCTCTCCATCACCGTCATGGTCCAGTACGAGATCGGCTGAGATAGCACGACCCGGAGCGTTCGGCCCCGCTGAGCGGGCGAACGCCGACATCCGAACTCACGACGGGCCGGGAGTGATCCCGGCCCGTTCCGTCGTGCCCAGAGTCTCAAGAGGCAGCGGCCTGTCGTAGCCTTCATGCGCAACGCCCGTCGAAAAGGCCTGGGTCGAGGTCCTTCGATCGACGCTATCCGGCGATGGTGTGGCGTATGGGTGGTCGCGCTCTGCGTCGGTTTCGTGAGTCGCGTTGCTAGACCATGTACTGGTCATGGCGTGCGTACAGCTCCGCCCACTCCTCCGCGCTGAGCTGTCGCCCGCTCCTCCCGATCTCCGCAAGCTCCTCGAAGTAGCGCTCACGCGCGTGGCCTGGCGCGAACAGGATGAGCATCGACGCCGCGGCGTCACCGTCGTTGCGGAAGCCGTGGATGCCGCCCGCGGGCACGAAGAGGAAGTCATCGGCGCCCGCCACGCGCCAAGCCGCGCCGGTCCACAGCTCGACCGTCCCCGAGAGCACGTAGAACGACTCCGAGAAGGTGCGGTGGAAGTGCGGTTTCGCGCCTCCCGACCGAGCCGGCATGTCCCAGCGGAAGAGGCCGTAGCGTCCGGCGGTCAACGAGCCGGGTGCGACGAGGTGCGCGACGGTCCCCGATGCCATCCGGATCGTCGAGGTCGCGTTCGCTGGTACGTGGAGCGAGCTGTCCTCGCCCCCTCCGTCATACGACATCGACACCTCCAAATCGGTCCGGGGGTGACCTCCGGACGGTCCGGCGGCCGTCACCGGGCAGATGATGCCCCACCGTCGGCTCTGGCGATACCGTCCGCGCGCGGGTTGGGATGCTTCTGACGAGAACGGAGTGACCCGCACCATGGCGAGATGATGTCCATCACAGGCGTTTGACCACATGCCGATGATCGGTTTGTGTCAGGCTCCAGTGGGAGCCCGACCTGGTACCGATGCGTCGCCCGACACTCCTCGCGCTCGATGTCTCCGCCAAGCTGGCCCTCTTCGGCCTGCTGCTGCACGCCGTCGCGAACCCGGACCTACCCCAGTACGCGGACAAGGCCATGCAGGCTCGTGCTGTCGTCTATCCGCTGGCGGTCCTTGCCATCCCCATCGCCTGGTGGCTGTTCGCGCGCCCGCGTCCGTTCCCCGTCCTGGCCGACCTGCTGTTCACGCTACCGTTCCTCATCGACACGGCGGGCAACGCACTCGACTTGTACGACAGGATCGAGTGGTGGGACGACGTCAACCATCTCGGGAACTGGATCCTGCTGTCGGCTGCGTTCGTCGCCCTTGGTTGGCCTCACGGCGCCGCCCGCCTCACACGCGTGGCCCTGGGCGTCGGTTTCGGCGCCGTCGCCGCGATCGTCTGGGAAGTGCTCGAGTTCATCACCTTCATCCCGGACTCCCCGGAGGCTGCGACCGCATACCAGGACACTCTCGGCGACCTCATCCTGGGACTGCTGGGCAGCCTCATCGGTGCCTCGGTCGCCGCTTGGTACCTCGATCGGCAGCGTCGGGATAGCTAGACAGCCACACTTCTCTGTGGTGGTGCCGTGCCCGCGGTGCTATCCCGGGGGCAAGCGCGCCGGGGCCACGATACGGCGCGATCGTGCATCCGCCTTCTCAGTTGACCCGCTCAAGCCGCTACAGTCCACGGGATCTGCCCGCGGATCGACCTGCCCTGTCGGGCAGCGTAGACTCACGGTCCACCGGGGGGCAGCACCGACAAGGAGGCACCCTCATGGCAGGCATCACACAAGGGTCGTTCGACCAGCCGGACGAGACGAGGACGCCGAACAAGGCGACGATCGAGGTCGTGCGGCTCGGCGCCGTGACCGCCGCGCGCATCACCTTCCAGCCTGGCTGGCGCTGGTCCGAGTCCATCAAGCTCGTGGTCGGCACCGATTCCTGCCAGGCCCGTCATGTCGGGATGGCCGCGAGCGGTCGACTCCACGTGGTCCACGAGGACGGGGGCGAGGTCGAGGTGGTCCCCGGCGCGGTCTATGTCATCGAGCCAGGGCATGATGCCTGGGTCGTCGGGGATGATCCGTTCGTCGGATTCGAGTTCGAGAGCGCCGAGACCTACGCCAGGGGATAGGCGACTGGCCGGGATCGATGCTGGCCCGGCGCAACATCCGGGAGCCTGTTGACTCCCTGATCGACCATCGCCACCATCACGCGGATGGAGCCACCCGCGCGGCCGGACAGGGAGGCGGGACTGCCGATCAGCACGCTCACGTTCGTGTTCAGCGACATCGAGGGCTCGACGCGTCTCCTGCAGTCGCTCGGGCGCTCCTATGGCGCCCTGCTCGAGACGCATGACCGCATCATCCGCTCGGCCGCCGAGGCGGAGGGTGGTCGCGCGTTCGGCTCGGAGGGCGACGCCCAGCACCTCGTCTTCCCCGAAGTCGGCGCTGCGGTCCGCGCGGTGCTGGCGGCACAGCATGCCCTGGCCGCCCAGGCCTGGCCGGATGGTGTCACGGTCCGCGTGCGCATGGGCATCCACACTGGCGAGGTCCGCCGGCTCGGGGACGACTACGTGGGCCTGCCACTGCATGAGACGGCCCGCATCGCCGCTGCGGGACACGGCGGCCAGGTGCTGCTCTCGGCGGCGAGCGCAGAGCTCGTGCGTGACGCGCTGCCGGACGGCATCAGCCTCCACGACGTCGGCGAGCACCGCCTGAAGGACCTGCCACGCCCGCTGCGCCTCTACCAGCTCGCCGGTGGTGGTCTCGGGTCCATGTTCCCCGCCCTTCGCACCCTGGAGGCGGTGGGCGCTCGGCTGCCGACCCAGGTGACCTCCTTCGTGGGGCGCGCGGAGGTCGAGGCGGTGTCGCACCTCCTCGCGCGGGCCCGCCTCGTGACGCTGACCGGTCCGGGCGGCACGGGCAAGACGCGGCTCTCCATCGAGGTCGCCGCGGACGTCGCACCGCGCTTCAGTGGCGGGGTCTTCTTCGTGGCCCTGGACACGGTCAGCGACCCGAGTCTCGTGGCGTCGGAGATCGCGACTGTGGTCGGGGCGACCGGCGGGACGGAGGATCCGCTGGAGCGTCTCGTGGCGCACCTGCGTGACCGGGCGGTGCTGCTCGTGCTCGACAACCTCGAGCAGGTCATCGAGGCGCGGACGACCGTCTCACGCCTGCTCGCGGACTGCCCCAGGCTGGCCGTGTTGGCGACCAGCCGCATCCCCCTGAGCGTCTACGGGGAGCACGAGTTCCAGGTCCCCACGCTGTCCCTGCCCCGGGTCGGATCGGACGCGGTCTCGGACGTGGCCGCCTCTGAAGCGGTCCGCCTCTTCGTCGAGCGGGCCATCGTGTCGCGGGCCGACTTCACGCTGACAGACGCCAATGCGCCGGCGGTGGCGGACATCGTCGCGAAGCTCGACGGCCTGCCCTTGGCGATCGAGCTCGCTGCCGCACGACTGCGGATCCTGCCCGTGGAGGCCCTCCGGGACCGGCTGGGCGATCGACTCGCGCTGCTCACGAGCGGTGCGCGCGACCTCCCCGAGCGGCAGCGCACGCTGCGAGGCGCGATCGAGTGGAGTCACGACCTACTCGACGACCCCGACCGGCGTCTCTTCGCTCGCTTCGCGGTCATGGCCGGCGGCGCGACCCTGGAGCACACCGAGCGTGTCTGCGGTCCCGCGTCGGAGGTAGGTCGCGAGGTCTTCGACGGCGTCGACTCGCTCTCCCAGCAGAGCCTGCTCACGGTCGCCGACGAAGCTGGTTCGCCCCGCTGCGCCATGCTCGTGACGATCCGCGAGTATGCCGCCGAGCGCCTGGAGGCCTCCGGTGAGGCGGACACCGTGGCGCGGCGACACGCTGAGACGTACCTCGCCCTCATCGAAGCGGCTGCCCCACACCTCCTGGGACCCGATGGTCTGGCCTGGAACGACCGCATCGAGCGCGAGCACGACAACCTGCGGGCCGCGCTGCACTGGATCGTGCGCTCGGACGAGGGCGAGCTCGGGCTGCTCATGATCGCGGCGATGTGGCGCTTCTGGCAGGTCCGGGGGCACCTCCTGGAGGGCCACGATCTGGCGCACGCGGTGCTCGACCTGCCGTCCGTCCCTGCTCAGGAGGCCTCGCTGCGGTCACGGGCGGAGGCCGCCGCGGGTGGCATCTCCTACTGGCTCGGGCGGCCGGAATCCACCCACCGCCACTATGCGGCCGCGCTCGCGGCGGCACGGGAGGCCAGTGATCGCAAGCTCCTCGCCGACGCCCTCTACGACTTCGGCTTCGCCGCATCCCCCGACACTGGGAGTCAGCTCAAGCGCTACCGGCAGGGACGTCCCTGGTTCGAAGAGAGCCTGGGCCTCTATCGTGAGCTCGACGACCGACCCGGCATCGCCAGTGCGACATGGGCCCTGTCCATGGCCCTGGCTGCCGACGGCGATCAGGGGGCGGCCGCCCGGATGGCCGAGCAGAGCCTCGAGCTGAGCCGGGAGCTCGGCGATCCCTTCCGGACGGGCTGGGCGGCACACCTGGTCGGCCTGGTTCGGATCGCGGCAGGTGAGCTCGATGCGGCTCCTGCCTACTTGCGTGAGGCACTGGACATCTTCCGGAGCACGGGTGACGAGAGCGGCACGCTGCTGATGTTGGTCGACGTGGCGTCCCTGGCCGAAGCGCGTGGAGACCCGGAGCAGCAATGGCGCCAGATCGGTGCCGCCGTGCGGGCCCGCGATGACAGCGGGGTGAACCTCGTCGACGAGTTGACGACGGCCGACTTCCTCGGCGTCCACATCCGGGTGGTGCCGGAGACGGACGAGGAGATGGCCTGGCTGGAGGCCGGCCGGAGCCTCTCGCATGCGGAAGCCATCCAGGCGGCCGAGGACTACCTGGAGGGAAGGTCGGCCGGGTCTGCCCACGGCTGAACCCGACCTCACCCGGCCAGCGTATTGACGCCCGGGCGTATCCTCCGCACTCCGGGGGTGCGCAGTGGAGGTGTCGACATGTCCGGTCACGAGTCGTTCCCAGAGCGCATCCGGGAGCACTACAACGGTCTTCTTGCCGGTGACGAGGCGGCATACACGGCCCTCGTCCACGAGGACTTCGTGCAGGATTGGCCCCAATCGGGTGAGCGCGTGCGCGGCAAGACGGCATGCCTGAACATCGCCCGCAACTACCCCGGCGGCACGCCCCAGATCAGGCTCGGGCGCATCAGCGGTGCGGACGACCACTGGGTCGTGGAGGGCACCAGCCGCTACCCCGACGGTACCGACTGGCATATGGTCGCCGTCCTCGAGCTGCGTGATGGCCTGATCGCCAGGGAGACCGACTACTTCGGCCCGGCCTACCCGGCGCCGGAGTGGCGCAGCCAGTGGGTGGAGCCGCTCGTCGCTCCTGCGTAGACCCTGGCACGCCTTCAGTGGGTGGCGTCGCGCAGCACCGCGCAGGCGCGCAGCGTGACCCATCGACTCGGTCGGCCCTGCTGCTCGATGTCCACCCAGGTCTTGCCGTTGTAGGCGTACTCGTTGCGCCAGCGGCCACGTGCGTCCTGCTTGGAGAGCAGCCACTCGATGGCCGAACCGAGGCGCGGATCGGCGCCATGGCCGAGCTCGCAGAGGACCTCGAGGTTCTGGAGGATGTCCGCCACGTAACCCGACGGGAAGCCGAGCTTGAACCACGAGCCGCTTGGACGCATGTTGCCCCAGCCAGCAGGGTAGTCGGCAGCGGCGGGGTCGTGACCGAGCAGGAACCCGACGCCGGCATCGATCGCGCGCAGCACGAGCGACGAGCGGCGCTCGGCGGGGATGCGCGCCAGGCTCAGCAGGGCCTTGATGGCCCCCCACGCGCACGGCAGCTGCTCGTTCGCCGCACAGCCGAAGCGCGGGCCACTCGTGCCTGACGCATACCAGCGCTCGACCCCTTCACCAGTGATCGTCCGGGCCTGCCAGTCGATGGACCGGGTGACGCGCTCGTCATCGAGCCACCCGAGGCCGATGAGCGCCCGGAGCAGGTTGCCGTTCAGGCAATGGATGGCTGCCGACGGCGGAGGCGCCCCGCCGAGTCGGCCGGACGCGCCGAAGCCGCCTGTCGAGGTCTGGCTGTGCTCGAGGACATAGGCACAGGCGCGCTGGATCCGCGCATCGGACCCATCTGCGCCGAGTTGGTCGAGGAAGATCACCTGCCACACGGTGCCGCGGTACTTGGTGGCGTAGCCCGCCCCGGGCTTCTCCCAGTAACCATCGGGGTGCTGCGCCGCGAGGATCGCAGCGATCGGGTCAGCCGTCATGGCTGCCTCGCGGGCCGCGATGACCTCCGCGTCGTCGGCCGAGCGCATCTCCAGTCGCCGGAGTGCTGCATGCCGGACGGCAGGATCCTCCGCGTCCAGCAGCCACGGCGTGGGATCATCGTGGAGTCGCGCTCGCCAGCCGCTGGTCACCATCGGTGCTCCGGTTTGGGTCGTCCAGGCGACGGCCCCGCTTGGCCATCGGGTCGAGGCTAGGCTCGACGGATGCGGCCACTGCGACAAGGGCCATCTGGATCATCCGGGGTCGTGAGCCGCCGTACGCTCAGCGGGTGTTGACCCGCTTGCGCGCTGGGCCGCCACGGGTTTCTCACTGTTGCGCGATAGCGACCGGTTCGATGTGTCGGATGCTTGAGCAGTGCCTGGTGTCTTGGTTCGCTTGTCGCTCGGGGTAGGCCCGGGCCACCTGCCGCATGGATCGCGGACCCATTCAGCCCGCGATCGTGGCTCCGGTACGGGCGGGCGCGTGGGCCATCAAGAGGCTGTATGGGTCAGTCACCTGTCTGGCCTCGAGTGGCGGCCTAAACGCTTACCAGACCAGTAGCTATTACGCGGAAGTGCACGTAGACTCCACGCCGAATACATGGAGGGGGCATCTCGACCAGGGAGGAACGTTCATGCCCGATCCTACGGAAGCTGCCCGGAACGTCAACATCGCTGTTGAGATGGCGAGGAGCGGCAATCTCAGCGGGGCCTTCGAGTTGCTTCGCATCGGCCGGATGGGCCCAGCCACGCCTCCCGATGACTATCCGCCCTTCCCGCCGCAGCAACTTGGAACCAGCATCGGCGACACGGACACCAGCCCCGGGGACACGCCGTACTGGCCGTACTATCCGCCAACAGCACCTGCGGTCCCAGACCTTCCACCGCCGGCGCCGCCCGTCCAGATGCCGGCCGGCTGGTATCCGGACCCCTTCGATGGCGTGGGCCTGCGGTGGTGGAACGGACTCGGTTGGACCACCATCACCCAGGGCTAGAGAGCTATCCGCTCGAGTCCGTCATGCTGAAGGACACCGGCGGTCCGCGCTGGCCTGTCGGAAGGTGTCATGGCCCGTGACGATCGGGAGGGCAGATGACCCCATCGCCCTTGTACACCCTATTCGGTGGTGGCTTCTTCGGCGTGCTCACCTTCGCGTTGATGCAACCCACCAACTCAGCGTGGTGCATGGGAGGCCCATTTCAAAGGACAGACATCCTCGGCAATGCGGAGAAGTGCGTCGACGTCCTCGGCTCGGATCCTCGGAGGACTAGTCGGAGCCGTTGACCCTTTCCTTGCCGCTGGTGTCGTTGGTGCCTTTGCTTTCATCATCGGACTGGTCGTTCAACGTCGAAAGTCGGTCTAAGTCAGACAGCTCGGCGCGCTCAGCCATCACGAAGCGAGGCATCGACCTTCTGGCGACCAGGCCCGACAAGGTCAACCTCGATGTGCTCTGCCAATGCATCGGTCTTGCCGCAGGCCTTGGGCCCCTCGATGAGGACCGCGCCTGCGCTCGCGAGCGCATCGCGTAGCTCGGCATCAACGACTCGGGATCGGTAGGGCATGCCCCGATCCTGCCTCCTGTCACGGAGGAGGTCAAGCTGCAGGGGGACGTTTGCGGACATCACAGGGGGACGTTTGCGACGACTCCAGGGGGATGCTTGCTGGACGCCACCGGTCCTGATGGTCGAGACGGAGGTCCTCGGTTCAGATCCGAGTGTCGGCTCCCTCCCTTCTGCCTACCAGTCGCTCTGGCTGAGCCTGCGCAACTGACCCTCGACGGCGACGCGCATCCCGTCGGGGGTGGTCGGATGGCGCCGGTCGGCATCCGCGATGCCTGACGCCAATGCCTCGAGGGTGTCCGAGATGACTGCCCGGGCGATCGCCTCCGGCATGCCCCACGCCCGTGACTCGGCGAGCAGGTGTCCGCGGGTGATCTCGGCGATGCGCCACTTACTGCCGACCGGCAGCGCCGCCTGGTCCTGGGCGGGGAGGAACCAGGCCGCGGGTGCCACGTCGTAGAGTGGCGCGAGCGTGACCGTTCGCGGACCGGTGCGCACGACGGAGATGTTCTTGGCATGGGCGTCCGTGTTGAGCAGTGCAACGTTGATGGTGGTCTGTTCCAACAGCCGGCGCAACTCGACGATGGGGTCCCGGGCACGCGCGAGGAGGAGCGCGGCGAACCTGGACAGGCTTGCCTCGCGCGGTCCCGTACCGCGCGGATACTTCTGGTGCGGGGTGAGGCCCAGGACCTGGCATCCGTCCTCCTGGTGGATCCGCTCGACGGCACGTCCGCGGATGACCCGGTCGTAGCGCTCGACGACGATCAGCGGGCGGTGGTCACGTGGCGCCACGTGCTCCGCCGTTGCGGTCAGGGTGGCCGCGGAGGCGACCGCAAGGGCCCACGCCTCGCCGACGGCAAGGCCCGGGTAGCGGACAGGCTCTGGCTTCAGGATGTGGGTCGAGACAGCACCCGCGAGCGGCAGGTACCAGCGACCGTCGAGGCGCGCGAGGAGCAGCTTCTCCTGCGCGCCGCCAAGCGATAGCCGGACCTCCCGATCGATGCCTGCGACCGTCCGGGGAAGCGCGTCGAGGCGCCTCCACACGTCCTCATCATCGAGGCCTGCGTAGGAGCCGGACGCCGGCTGCCGGCCCTCGGGCAGCACAGATACGGCACCCGCGCACTCCCACCCGATCGCCGCGAGCAGCCCCAGTGTGTCGCCCCGCTCCACGTCGTGCTCGGCCTCCGCCGCCGTACGCCGGCTCTCCTCGGGAAGCAGGTTGTCGAACCACGCGCGCGTGAACGCCGCGGACCACGTGGCGTCGGACCCGTCAGGAGCGACCGTGAGCTCCGTGGCCACATCGGGGCGGCGAGTGAACCTGATCTGGAACCCCCGCCCCGAGCGCGCGAGCGTCCCGACCGGCTCGTCCCCGAGCCAGACCGCGAGCTCAGCGTCGCTCATGAGAAGGTCGTCTCCATGAGGATCGCGTCCTTGGGGGCGATCACGACCTTGCTGCCGAGGATGGCCAGGGCGCGCATCGCCACGGCCACCGAGACGGGCCCCCCGCGCTCGAGCGAGACCACGGTCTGGCGTGATACGCCGAGCCATGCCGCGAGCTGTTCCTGCGTGAGCTCGCGCTCGGCGCGCAGCCGCCTGATCCCGCGGCCGAGGCCCGACGGGTCATACACCTCGTGCAGCATGCGCCGTTCTCCTGTCGACCTTGGTCGACTTTCGGCCATCAAGTCATGATGTCGACCTCAGTAGACAATGCCACCATAAGTGCAGATGTCAACTACGATGGACACGTCGGTGACATCCCCGTCGATCGGCGCCGCAGCGCGGATCAGCGTGTGTAGGCGAGCGTGAAGCGCGTGTCCCTGGGGGCACCAGAACCATCGAAGCAGGAGACCTTGACGCGAGGGGGAGCAGCCGACGTGGTGATTCCTGCGATCACGCAGACGCGCCGCTCGGAGCCGCCCAACGCCGTCACCTGCGCCCCGCCCCCCGCAGGCATGCCGGCGAAGCTCACCTCGTATCGGCCGGTGCCCAGTCGACGCACGCTGATGCGGCCGCCGGAGGAGCTGTAGCGGTCGAGCGCCGCGGGCGTATACGACGCGGCGGTCGGCCTGCGGGCGTTGACATAGGCGACCTTCTGCCGCACCACGCCCTTGAGACCCAGGCCCTTCATGAAGACGACCACGTGCTCGTGATAGATGTTGGCGCCACCATCGGTCTCCCAGCACTTGACGTCCGCGTACTTGTCGAGAGTGTCATCGCCGGGGTTCGAGACGTTGTGCTGATCGAGCACCGTCTTCAGGTCTGCGACGGTGCACGAGGTCGGGTAGGAGCCCGCGACCACCCGGTCCCTGTCCGTGGCCGAGACGATCGCGACGCCACCGTCGACACCCTGGCTGCCGAAGCGCAGCTGCGCGGTCTGGTTGTCGGGATGGACCACGATCGGGCCACCAGTCGAGTTGTAGGCCTCGTCCGGGCTGGCACCGCCACTCGTGGGACTCCAGTTGAAGCCATACGCGAGTCGCCCGCCCACGCCGCTGGCGGCGAGCCAATGGACGACGAAGCGGCTGTCGATCGCCTGCCCGCCGAGGGTCTGGCACTTGACCTCCACGACCTCGCTGGACGTCACTCGCTCCCAGCCGGCGACCGCGCACGTGCGGGCGGTGCCACCCATGGGACTCACGAGCGCCACGTCGGGTCCGCTGCCGGAATCCTGGGCGCCATAGAAGGTCACCTGGTAGTGCCCCGTACCCACCCGATGGACGCCTGCCCCTCCCGAGTTCCAGCTTCCAGCGTTCAGGGGTCCCGACACGAGGCTGTCGCCGTGGGCATCACGTACGGTCGCCCAGGCCCAGACCGCCCCGGGATCCGCCAGGGCTGGGCCAGTCGTCGCGGCGACGAGAAGGGCGACCAGCCCGCCGATAAGTGCGTGGCGCCGGCGCGAGGGGAACATCGTGTGCCTCCGACTTCGTTCGACCGCCGCGCGCGACGTCCCCCGATCGAGGCCGATCATCGTCTGTCCGCGGACCACCTGCTGTGCCTGGGGGTCGCCCGCGAACCGACCAGATGAGTGAATGGCACGGATTGTCCGGGGCAGCATCCCCCACGTCAAGACGTTCCGCGGGCAGAGTCGGAGGCCCTCGTCATGGGTCGGGAGGCCGCATCCAGTGGCGTCGCCACCCTGCCAGACCGTTACGGTGGCCACTCGGGTGTCATCGTGATACGGTCCACGTGGGGGTCGTCGAGAGCGGGGGCAGGAGGCATCGTGGCCGGTCTGTCGCAGAGGGTCCCCAGGGGCGCGGCACTCATCTCCCTCGGGCTGGCAGTGCTCATGCTGGCCGGGGCCACCACCCCAGCGATCACGTCCTCGGCGACGCCGAGCGCGTCGCCGAGCGCATCGCCGTCACCCGCGACCAGCCCAGCCGACCCGTCCACGGCACCGGCGAGTCCGCCCATCCTGTTGTCGCGTCGCGCCGATCGACCTCGATACGCCCACTCCTGGGGCCCGGCGTCCTGCCCACCGACCAGCTATCGGCGGACCTGGTGACAGCCATCCGCACCCCGACCTTCGGCGCACGAGTCACGGCTGGCCACGGCCCGCGCGCTGGCATCGGTCGGCATCGGCGTCCTCGACCAGGCGACCCTCGAGCCCATCGTCCCGCTCGACGGCACACCGTCGCCGATGCGCTTCCTGGATTGGCAGCTCCACGCCCTGGCCCTGGAGGCGTGGGCGGGCAGCGGGATCAGCGGCACGGAGCTGGACGCCGCCGCACCCGTTCCCGACGACGCACCCCTGGCCTCCTCGATCGTGGCCGGCTGGATCGCGGCCGCGGATTCGCCCGCGGGCCGCCTGGGCCGCGCGCTCATGGCCGGCCAGGACGTGACGGACCCCACCCAGCTCGTGGTGCCGTCGATGGTCCTGGCGCTGCTGGCGGCCGACCTGGCGGCCGACCAGCCCGCAGCGCGTTCGGGCGGCGCCGCGACCGTGACGTATGCCAGCGGATCGCTTCCGCTGGGTGGCCCTGCCCTGCTGGCGGCGGCGCCAGGTGCCGGAGGCATCTGCACGAGCGCCCAGACCTTCATCGACGACGTCATCGGGGCGGTCTTCGCAGCCCTCCACGCGACGCCGCCGAAGGACGGCGTGGGCCGCGTGCATCGTCAGCGTCTGGAACTGGCTCGTGGACCAGGGCCGCGACTTCGTCCGCGACCGTCGCCGGTCAGCTCACAGCGCCGGTCGTCGGCACCATCCGGCTCGTGGCCGGCACGCTGGCGACGATCGCCCACGCCGTTTCGGCGCTCGTGCCCTACACGGTCGTCGTCGTCGCCATGCCCGTGCCAGAGATCGCCGATCCCGCCCGACCCGGGACCCGCCGTCAAGGGCTCCTTCTACGCCATCGTCAGCGCGGGCGACCTGCCCGACTGGCCGGAGGTCCTGGTCGACTGCGCCAAAGCTGCCGACGTGGTCCTGCCGTCCTTCAAGCCCGCTGGCAACCCCATCGTCTGGAGTAAGCTCCTGGGCGGAGAGCGACTCCTGATCCAGGATGCTGCCGACACCGTCCTCGACGAGCGGGGCGCGGGCACTCTGAGCTTCTACACCATCACGGAGCCGCCGGAGGCCGCCCAGGGGTACAGCCACGCGCGCCAGGTCACGCTCGAGGTACGCATCCGTCGCCAGGATGCGGAGGACCAGGCCGCCAGGCTGCGCGACGACCTCTTCGGGCAGATCCCGGGGATCGTCCGGCCGTTCGTGAGCGCGGCGCTCAAGCCACTCATCGACGGGCTCCTGGAGCGGGTGAGCGGGCTCCTGCAGGCGAGAGGGCGGGGTTCCCTGATCGTGACCTACCACACACCCCGCCCGACCCCCTCGCCGACAGCCACGCCCAGGGCGGCCGTGTGGGTCCATCACGACCGGCCGACGTCGCCCGGGCTGCAGGCGGGCCGCGTCTTCGAGATCGCCGCGTGCGATGGACCGGACGGGCGATGGACCGGGACATTGCGGGCCGGTGGCATCCAGGCCGACGGCCAGGTGATCGTGCCCTTCAGGTCGCTCAAGATCGGCTTCAAGCCGAAGGCTGGCCACGGGCGCGACACGACCGCCGGTACGCTGCCGTACGGGCCACTGTCCATGAAGGTCCGCTACCAGCTTGACTTCCGCATCGACGGCTCGACGATGACCATCTCGGGCAAGGGTTCCGCGTCGGGGCCTGGTGGGGTCGTCGCCGTCGAGGGCCTGGACATCCCGGCTGTCAGCCTGCCGATCGAGCCGGCCCCCGCGAACGTCTGTCCGTAGGCAAGCCGGCCCCATCACCGCTCAAGGTGTCCGGCGATCCGACCTGACCGCCACCTCGTCGGGTAGGCTGGCTGCTTGCACAGCCCGCCGTCCGTCACCGTCCGCGCCGTCGAGCTGCCGGGTGAGGCCGTCCGGTTCTGCAGGACATGGTGGCCGATCTACGCGGACGATCCCCACTGGGTGCCGCCGTTGCTCTCCGAGCGCAAGGAGTTCCTGGACCCGGGCAGGAACCCCTTCTTTCGTCACGCGCGGGTGCAGTGCTTCCTGGCCTCACGCGGCAGCACCCCGGTCGGCACCATCGCGGCGACGATCGTGGACCTCGAGCTGACGAACGAGCCGGGCGTCGGCCTACTTCGGCTTGTTCGAGTTCCACGATGACCTTGCTGTGAGTCGGGCCCTCTTCGAGGCTGCGACGACATGGCTTCGTGACCAGGGCATCCAGGTGGTGCGCGGGCCGTACAACCTGTCCCCCAACCACGAGTTCGGGCTCCGCGTGGATGGCTTCGACACCGACTCCGCACTGCTCAACCCGCACAACCGCGACTACTACGCCGGCCACTACGAAGCGCTCGGCCTGCTGGGCGTGCGCGACTGGTACGCCTATTGGCTCGACCGCGCGCCGGTCCCGGAGCGGCTCGCCCGCGCCTCCCGGCGGTTCCTTGAGCGACACCCCGAGGTCGAGATCCGCCACTTCGACCTGGCCAGGTGGGATGAGGAGATCCCGTGGTTCTGGGACATCTACAACGATGCCTGGGAACACAACTGGGGACACGTACGCATCTCGCGAGACGAGTTCATGGCCCTCGCCCGAGGACTGAAGCAGATGGTCGATCCGAACCTCTCGTGGTGGGCATTCGTGGCCGGGGAGCCCGCGGCGGCATCGATCACGTTCCCCGACTACAACCAGGTGCTCAAGAGGATGGACGGCAGGCTACTGCCGCTGGGCTGGTACCACTGGCTGTTCGGACGCCGACGCATCGACGCGCTCCGCATCTTCGTCCTCGGCGTCAAGCAGCGCTACCAGTCGATGCCCCTGGGCGTCCCGCTCTACGTGAAGACGTGGGAGGCGGCCCTGGCGCGAGGCGGTCGAGGCGCGAATGCATCGCTCGTCGTCGAGGACAACGTGCGCATGCGCGGTGCCCTCGAGAAGATGGGCGCACGTGTCTACCAGACCTATCGCATCTACGAGTCTCGTGTCGACGGCGGTCCGCCGACGGTATCGCGCCGGGGCGCGGGCGATGCCTCAGAAGATCCGCCACCGCCAGGTCATGGAGGCGCTCAGGGGCTCCCCGGGACGGACGATCCGCGGGGCCGGCAGGTTGAGTGAATCGGGCGGTGCCGTCCACGGCTCGACGCAGATCGCCTGGGGCTCCATGTCGTAGAGGACCCAGAACGGGCAGTCAGACTCGACCGTCAGCTCGATGCCGGAGCCATCGGCGCCCGACCAGCGCAGGCGGGGTGGGCCAGCAAGGTCGATGAAGCAGTCGTCCCACGGCCGCGGCTTGGGCGCCACGATCTCGCCGGTCGGGAGGCCATCGGGGCCGTTCGCGTACATCCGCCCGGGCGCCACGTCCAGGACGACCGGGCCGAGCGTGGCACCATCGGGACCGTCGAGATGACGGCGGAACCAGGGATGCCAGCCGATCGCGGCGGGCATCGGCTCGTCAGCGAACAGCTCCAGGCGCGAAACCAGGCGATCGGGCTCCAGCCGCATCGAGTGGACGAGGCGCCCCCGCCAGGGCCACGGATCGCGCAGCTCCACGCCGAGCGTGCCCGGCCCCAGCACCTGCCATGGCACGTCCACGACGAGCCCGTGGATGGCGTGCGGGCTGGCGGTGAGCGGCAGGACGTGGTCCCGTCCGGCATGGGTGAAGCGACCGTCGCGCAGCCGGCCCGTCCAGGGCGCCAGGGCGAAGCTGCCCCAGTGGTAGATGTCCTTGCCATCGCTGGGGATGAGCTCGTGTCCCGCGATGACCAGCGACGCCAGGCGCCCACCATGCTCCAGGTCGATCACCGCGCGCTGGTCCCCGGCCTCGAGCACCCAGGCCGTCTCCGACACGGTCACTGGGCGGTCCAGCCGCCGTCGACGGAGAGGATCGTGCCGGTGATCATGCGGCCCGCGTCCGAGGCCAGGTAGATGACCGCGGCCGCCACGTCGTCGATGGCCGCGACATGGCCGAGCGGGATCTTCGAGAGGACCTCCGCACGTCGCTTCGGGTCGTCGAGGATGGGCCTGGTGCCGGGCGTCTCCACGAACGTCGGGGCGATGGCGTTGACGGTGATCCCGAGGGGCGCCCACTCCAGGGCGAGCTGCTTGGTGAGCGTGTTCACGCCGCCCTTGGTGGCGCAGTAGACGGCAGCCTCGGGCAGGCCCACCAGGCCACCCTGCGAGGACTGGTTGATGATGCGGCCGGCGCCCTGCTCGATCATGACGCGGGCGACGGCCTGGCTCATGAAGAAGAGGCCGCGGAGATTGACGGCCATCATCTGGTCCCAGTCCGATTCGGTGACCGCCAGCGCCGGGTGCCCGTAGCCAAGACCGGCGTTGTTGAACAGGACGTCGATGCGCCCATGCTCGGCCGCGATGCCTTCCACGGTCCGGCGGATGGCACCCACGTCGGAGAGGTCGAGCTGCACGGGGTGGACCAGCAGGCCCGTGGCGGCCGCCTCCGAACGCAGGTCATCGATGCTGCGCTCCTGCAGCACGGTGGGGACCACCGTGGCGCCCTCGGCTGCGAGCATCAGGGCCACGCCGCGACCGATGCCGAAGTCGGCGCCGGTCACGATCATGACCTTGCCGTCGATATCGAACCCTGTCTCGCGCATGCGCAGCACCGTCTCCTTCCGCTTCACGCGGCCTCGCCCCTGCGGGTCACGTCGCTCCTCAGCCCTTCATCACGAGCCGCGTGATCTCGTTCGCCTGTGCCGCCGGATCGGCGTACGAGCCGACGACGCGTCCGCGCGCGAGCACCACGGCGGAGTCCGCCACGGAGAGGGCCTGCTCGAGGTTGTGGGTGATGAGGATCACCGCCTGCCCGGCATCGCGGGCGCGCGCGACCTGGTCAAGGACCTGCTTCGTCTGGCGCACGGCCAGCGCCGCCGTGGGCTCGTCGAGGATCAGGCAGCGCGAGCCGTAGTAGATGGCGCGGGCGATGGCGATGGCCTGCCGCTGGCCTCCCGAGAGGGTGCCGGCGGGATCGGCCGTGTCGCGATGGAGCTCGACGCCGAGCATGGCCAGCGCCTCCTGGGCGATCCGGTCGGCGGCCTTCACGTCCAGCCAGTGGAACGGCCCCAGGCGCCGCTTCGGCTCGTTGCCGAGCACGACGTTGCGGGCGATCGAGAGCAGCTCGCAGACCGCGAGATCCTGGAAGACCGTGGAGATGCCCAGCTGGCGGGCCACATGCGGGCTGCGCAGGACGGTGGGGCGGCCATCCACCTCGACGCTGCCCGTCGTGGGCTGGTGGACGCCGGAGAGGATCTTGATGAGGGTCGACTTGCCGGCCCCGTTGTCGCCCAGCAGCGCCAGCACGCGGCCGGCGTGGGCCTCGAGCGTGATGTCCCGGAGGGCCACCACCGATTCGAACTGCTTGGTGACGTTGCGCACGGCCACCACGGGCACCGATCCGGCTTCGGGGGTCGGCGTCTGACCGGTCAGCGGCTGCAGGGTGTCGGTCATGGCGCCGCCCCGCTCGAGGGCATCGGAGCGTCCGGAGACACCTCGGGCGCATCAGCTCCTCCGAGCCGTCCGCGGGGCGTCGCATCATCGCGCTGACCATCACGCGGTTGAGGAGCACGGCGAGGACGAGCACGACGCCGAAGAGGATGTTGACCCAGTAGCCCTGGACGCCGATGAGGATGAGCCCGCCCTGGACGATGGCGTAGAAGAAGGCGCCCAGGACCGTGCCGATGACGCTGCCATAGCCACCCGTCAGGAGGGTCCCGCCGATGACCGTGATGGCGATGGCGTAGAGCTCCCAGCCGATGCCGCGGCCGGCGTCCACCGACCCGTACTGGGAGGCCATGATCACGCCGGCGAGTGCGGCGGTGAAGCCGGAGACCGAGAACAGCAGGATGGTGGTGCGCCCCACGGGGACTCCCAGGTTGCGCGCCGCGTGGGGGTTCTGACCCATGGAGAACACCCAGTTCCCGGTCGTCGTGCGCTGCAGGAAGAAGGTCGCCACGACGGCGATGAGGACGAACCAGAGCACCGACATCCGATAGCCGCCAAGGCCGGTGCCGGACAGCAGTTGCGTGAGCTGGTCCGGGAAGTCGACGACGATGGGCATGCCCGCCGTCTGCATGGTCAGGAAGCCGCGGAAGACCATCGCGCTGGCGAGGGTCACGATGAACGAGGCCAGGCGGGTCTTCACGACGATGATGCCGTTGATGAGCCCGAGCCCGGTGCCGAAGGCGAGCGCGGCCAGGATGGCGAGCTCCGGTGGCAGCGAGAGCTGCTGTCCGAAGAGGTACATCGACCAGCTGGTCAGCCCCACGATGGCACCCACCGAGAGGTCGAACTGGCCGCCGATCATGAGCAGGGTCACGCCGACCGCGACGATGCCGAACTGGGCCGCCAGGCTCGTGGCGGGCACGAACGTCGCCGTGCTCAGGAAGAGCGGCGTCGCGAAGCTGAAGAAGATGAGCGCAGCCACGACCCCCGCGATGGAGGCCAGCTCGGGGCGGATCAGCGCGCGGCGGAGACGCGCCTGCCAGCCATGCCTCACGGAACGAGCACCCTCGCCGCCGCTGACCCCGACAGGCCACCCGGGCATGGGCATGCCGCACCCCGGGATCGTGGGTGGCGCTCTGGCCCTGGGCCTGCTGTGTCATCTGCGGCGTCTGGATCCGTTCAGGGCTGCTGTCGACGCCGGCGGTCGCGGGGCTTGGCGCCGCGACCGCCGGCAGATGGACGCTGCGCCTAGCGGACGCCCGCTTCAGCGAGCGTCGCGACCGCGTCAGCGTTCGAGGCGTCGACGAGGATCGGGCCGGTCAGGTAGTAGTTCGCCTGCACCAGGCCATAGCGCACGTAGTGGACGAGCTGCAGCACGGAGATGTAGCCGCGCCAATATCCCTGCTGGTCGATGGTGAAGGTGAGATCGCCGTCCTGGATGAGCTGGACGATGTTCGGCAGGACGTCGAAGCCGGCTGTGAAGAGCTCACGCCCGACTGCGTCCTTGGCCGTCACGAGCCCAGGCGTGGAAGAGCCACCCGTGGCCAGCAGCGCGTCAACGTCAGGGTTGGCGCGCAGGAAGGGCTCGAGGATGGCTGCGGTCTGGCCCGGATCCGGGTTGCCAGCCACGAGCTGGTACTTGACCCCGGCCTCGGCAGCCGCGTCCGCCATGCCCTGGCAGCGCATCGACTGGGTGCCGTCCGCGGGGTCCTGCTGGACACACGCGAGCGACTTCGCCCCATCGGCGATGAAGCGGTTTCCGGCCATGGCGCCACCGGCGTATTCGTCGGCGCCGACCCGTGACACGTAGATGTCGTTCGGATCCCTCAGCGCCTGGTCCTTGACGGATGGCGCCGGCTGGAAGCCGACGGCGATGCCCGCGTCGACCGCGGTCTGCGCGACGTCGTCGAGGGGGCCGATGCCGAGGATGACGATGCCGTCCGGCTGCGCCGCGATCGACTGCTCGATCTGCTGGGTGTAGCTGGCGAGGTCGAAGGAGCCACCCTGCGGGTAGATGTAGCGGACCTCGACGCAGAGGTCCTTGCCGGCCTGCTGTGCGCCGTTGTTCAGGGTCCGGAAGAAGCCGGAGCTCGGATCCCCGAGGCCCTCGATGACGATGACCAGGGGCTTCCCGCCGGTCAGGTCACCCGGGTAGTTGCAGGAAGCCTGGTTGCTCCCGCCGTCGTCCTGCGCCAGCGCAGAGCCCGCCATGCCCAGCACGAGTGGCAGGGCCAGTCCGATGGCGGTCAGTCGAGTCGTGATCGGTTGCACGTCGAACCTCTCCTAAGGTGTAGTCCCTGGCAGTCACGTTGATCAGCACGCTGTACGGTCGCCACACCTCCCCTCAGCGAACCCTGGCTGGATCCCGCATTTGTTCGATGAGTATACGAGGATTGTTCGCTGAATTCTACACCCCCGTGCAAGTGCTCTTCCGGCCCGCCGCGGCCCGGATCAGCCGACCGTCAGCCCCCGGCGGATGGACTCGCGGCGGCCAGGCCGGCAGGGAGGCCGGCACTGTGTGACCGGGACGGCGCCGACCCATGGCGCACGGGGCCACGGTGCGCTGCTGCCAGGACGCCGGCCGGGTCGCCGAAGAGGGGCTCGAAGGCCATCTCTGCAGCGCCGACCGAGGCCGCATCGGAGCCGAGCCGAGAGAGGGCAAGGTGGACGTTGGCGCGGGGGGCTGGAAGGACCAGTCGGTCGAATGCGGCGTCGGCGTCTTCCTTGACGACCGGGTAGAGATCGCGCAGCGTCCCCCCGAGCACGAGCATCTCCGTGTTCAACGCGTTGACGATGCCCGCCAGGCCCAGTCCAAGGTAGCGACCGGCGGTGCGCAGCTTGGCGGGAGGCTGGGTCACGCGGCCCAGCTCGGCGGCGACGGCGTCCGTTTCGGTCGTCTGGAGCCCCAGCGCTTCAGCGATCCGGGCCGTCCCGATCTCGGTCTCCCAGCAGCCCACGTTGCCACACCGGCAGCGGAGGCCCTCCGGGTTCACGACCATGTGCCCGAACTCGCCCGAATAGCCGCCGGCTCCGCGGAAGACGCGCCCGTCGACGATGATCCCGCCGCCCACACCCGGGTCATCGACGCCGACATAGACGAGGTGCTGGACCCCGTCACCCGCCCCACGCATGTGCTCCGCGATGGCGCCAAGGTCCGCGTCGTTGGCGACCTCGACCCGCAGGTCGGCCGGCAGTCGCTCGCGCACGATGTCGGCCAGCGGAAGGTCGGTCCATCCGAGGCTGGATGCCATCGCGACATGGCCGTCCATCCCGACCAGGCCCGCGACTCCGATGCCCAGGCCAAGGACGGCGGCCCCGCTGGGGATGTCCGCGGAGACACCGTCAGCGAGCTCGACGAGCGCGTCTGCGACCGCGTGCGGCTCGTGTGACCTGGGCGTCGAGCGCGCCGCCCTCGCCAGGACCTGGCCCCCCAGGCCCACCCTCAGCGCGCGGATGTGGTCAGCGCCGATCTCAGCCGCCAGCACCTGGACGCTCGACGCGTCCGGTGTCACGCGAGGCGAGGGCCGACCGACCGTGGAGCGCGGCTTGGGGTCCGGCACGATGGCCACGGCGCCCAGGGACTCCAGCTCCGCGAGCAGGTCACCGATGGTGCCGCGGGTGAGGCCCATGCGGGCCGTCAGGGCGGTCCGCGACACGGCGCCATGGCGATGGACGTGGCGCAGGATCGCGCCAAGATTGTGAGGGCGCATCGCGTCGCGATTGGTGCCCGCCGTCGGCCGCATTCCGCGTCCTCGACCCCCGATGCAGATGGTTTCCGACTCTAGCACCCGCTGGCACGGGAGGACCCCGCGGCCAGCGTCGCGGCTGCGAGTGTCGGGGTCAGGGTCCCCAGAGACGAAGACCCACGGATGGCGCCATGAGTTCGAAGTCACGGTCTGTCGAGAGCATCAGCAGCTCGTACCGCAGGCAGAGCTGAACAAGGAGCGCGTCGATGGCGCCGACCTGGAGGCCATCGCGCCGACAGGTGTTCCGAAGGTCGGCAGCCTCGACATGGTCCGTGCGATCGGGCACCAACGTTGGCAGCGACGCGAAACGCTCCAGGATCGCGTCACGGGCGCGCGGTCCCTGGAAGCCCTGCAGCAATTCCTGCAGAACGAGCCCCGTCGTGAAGACCCCCTCCCCGGTCTCCAGCGCTGTACGCAGCCGCTCCACGACGGGCTGGGCGGCAGGGACATCGCGGCGCAACGCGAGCGACCATACGCTGGTGTCGACGAAGAGCTCCACTCAGCGCGTGCGCTCAGCCTTGTGGTCGTAGCCCGGGTCCCAGTCGAGTGCCGCGAACAGCTCCACGATGCGCCGCTGCTCATGGCGGGCCACGTACTCACGCAGCGCGCGCGTCACGGCTGCGGTCTTGGTGCGCTCACCGCTGACCTTCACCGCTCGTTCGAGGAGGCCGGGGTCGATGTCCAGGTTGGTGGCCATGTGCAGATGCTCGCACAATACTTCGCACAACGCCAGCGCGGGATGGTGACCTACAGTCCCCAGAGGCTGACGGCCCCGAGCGTCTGTCGCAGATGTGCTACGCTCGTCGCATGACTGAGGTCCCTTCGCGCCAGCTTCGGAATGGGACGCGCGCGCTGCTGGACCGCGTCGCGGCCGGTGAGCACATCACCATCACGGTCGACGGCAGACCGGTCGCCGACACTCGTGCCACCGGAGCCCAGGCCGCGCTGGATGCCCCGTGGGATCTTCGCCGCCCGCATCCTTGGGCATCAGGCCGATCCGGGCCTCGCCGCGGACCTCGCCACGCTGTCGCCCGACACGACGGACGATCTGCCGCTGTGACCGAGCGAGGGCTGGCTGACACATCGGTATTCATCGCTCGCGAATCGCGTCGCTCCATCGACGTCGCACGGCTGCCCGATCGTCTGGCCGTGTCCGCGGTCACCATCGGGGAGCTGCGGGCCGGCGTCCTGGCAGCGACCGATGCCGCCACGCGCGATCGCCGACTGGACACGCTCACCGCAGCCCTCTCGCTCGAACCCATCCCGATCGACGTGGCGGTCGCCAACGCGTGGGCCAGGCTGCGACTCACCCTTCGGGACGCTGGCCTGCGCATGCCACTGAACGACTCGTGGATCGCTGCCACGGCGATGGCCCATGACATCCCGATCGTGACCCAGGATGACGGACTTCCCTGACCTCGCGGAGCTCGCGGTCATCCACGTCTGACGAGTCGGTGGAGCTCGTTCGGGAGCACCGTCAGCCCATCCCAGGATGCTGCCATGCTGGTATCCTGTATCGATGAAGGCCACACTCGACCTCGACCCCGACCTGTATCGCGCCATCAGGGTGGAGGCGGCTCGCGCCGATCGCTCGGTCAAGGATGTCGTCGATGAGGCGCTGCGGCGCTGGATCGAGGCGCAAGAGGACGCCGAGGACCTGGCGGCCGCTGAAGCGGCCATGGCCGAGTACGAACGAGAGGGTGGCCGTGACGTCCACGAGGTCTTCGAACGGCTCGTCGCGGAGCATGCGGCCAGGTACGAGCCCGGCGGCTCGTGACCGCCGATCCTGGCCCGGCACGGTACGCAGTCCGCTTCTCCCCGGCCGCCGAGAGGGAGCTCCATCGACTTCGCGCGGACGATGCAGCGCACCTGCGGCGGCCGATCCTGAGCCTGGCGCTCGATCCTCGTCCAGGTGGCTCGGCGCGCATCGTGGGGAGTCCGTATCTGCGCCTGCGCGTGGGCGACCTGCGTGTCATCTACCAGGTCCGAGAGGCCGAGCGCATCGTCGTCGTCGTCCGCGTGGCACGTCGATCGGAGAGCACCTACCGGCAGTTGCCCCGCTGAGGCGGGACGATCGCGTCGCGGCTCATCTGGTCTTGGTGAGGGTGCGCAGGTTGAGCTCCGACTCGCTGGCGCCAGCCGGGTCCAGCCAGCCAATGCGCAGTTCATCAAGCCGTTGAGCAGCCGCGGCGATATGGCTGCGGCCGATACGGCTCGGGTCGCTACCGACGCATGCCCCGGTCCCTGCTGCGCCCATCGCGCGGCGGGGGCCGTCAGATCCAGCGACGCGCGCGGGCGAGCACCAGGAACAGGGCGCCGACGATGGCCATGACGCCGACGACCAGGTAGAAGTTCTGCGCCGCGTCGAAGAAGGGGATCTCGAAGTTCATGCCCATCACGCCGGCCAGGACGATGGCGGGCAGGAAGACCGCGGAGAGCACGGTGAGCGCCTTCATCACGTCGTTGGCGCGCTGGGCGGCACGGCCCATCTGGATGTCGTACGTGCCGATCAGCGCATCGCGCAGGCTGTCGGCCGTCCTGATCGCGGTCTCCAGCCGCTCCGAGAGGCCCGGCCAGGGCTGCCCGATCCCGTCGTCGGTGGACAGCTCGGGTCGAGCGAGGGCGGCGAGAGCCTCCCGGTGTGGCCCGAGGGTCCGACGCAGCAGGCTGATGCGCCGGCGGACATGAACCAGCTGGACCAGGAAGGTGCCGGCCGCATCGCCGCTGAGGGCGACCTGGTCCAGGTGGTCGATCTGCGCCTCGATGAGCTCCGCGACCTCGTGGTACCCGGTGATGACCTCGTCGATGAGACTGGACAGGAGGCCAGCGGCCTGGAGGGCGCCGACGGACGACTCCCCGGAGATGCTATCGGTGAACCGTCCCAAGGCCTGCACCGGACCGCGGTGAGCCGTCACGACGGTGCCGGGGCTGGCGATCAGGTCGATCTCACGGCGCACCAGGCCGAGATCGCCCTCCGTGGTCGGCGCGGCGACGGGCTCCACGGATTCCAGGGTGAGGTGGATGCGCTCCGTGCGGTGGAACAGGCGTGCCCGGCCGGTCTCGTTCTCGATGCGGCGGCGGTCCGCCGTGGTCAGGCCCAGCGTCTCGGCGACGGCTTCCAGCGAGCCCGGGACATCCAGGTCGAGGTCCACCCACAGGAGGCAGCGGTCGCCCACCGGCCCGCTCGGGAGCGCCTCGATAGTGAGCATCCGATCGTGTCCGTCCGCGTCGAAGAGTCGGGCCTCCACGCCACTGGTCGTACGGCCGCGTGCGTCTTCTCCCGCGCCCGTGTCCTGACCGGGATCCCGAGGCGTCATACGAGGATGGTGCAGGGTCGAAGGCGGCAGCGGCATCGCAGCCGCTCCCGCGCTCATCACGCGCGCATGACAACGCAGACGGTCGCCGTCCAGTGGTGCCCGCAGCCTGGTACCTGCGGTGGTGCCAATCGAAGGACGGCGGCGCCCATGCAACCCGAGCTCCCGTGACGACGCTTCCGCCGAGGCGGGTGCCCGGGACCCAGACTACTCAGTCGGCGGTCGGTTGCCGCTGTGCGGCATGGTAGGGTCGGGCCATGAGCAGACCCGTCCTCGCCGATGCCTTCGGCCACCACGCCTGGGCCACCCTTCGCCTCATCGACGCCTGCCTGCCGCTTGCGGATGAGCAGCTGGAAGCGTCGGTCCCGGGCACCTTCGGATCGATCCTGGACACCCTCCGCCACGTCGTCGGCGCCGATCGCTCGTACCTCGCCCTGCTGTCGGACGATCAGGTCGCCCGCGTGGACGAAGAAGGCATGGACCTGCCAGCGCTGCGGGAGGTGATGGAGGCCGACGGCCCCGCCTGGGCCGCGGTCATCGCCGGGGACCTGGATCCCGACCGGGTCATCATCCGTCGTCGCGAGGACGGCTCCGAGAGCCAGGCGCCGCTTGGCATCCGCCTGGCGCAGGTCATCCACCACGGCAGCGATCACCGCAGCCAGGTGTGCACGGCGCTCACGAGCCTGGGTATCGCGCCGCCCGCCATCGACGCCTGGGACTACGCGGAGTCGCAGGGGCGCCTGCTCGAGATCGAGGCGCCTGCCATCTGACGAACCGGAGGAGGCGCAGCGCCAGGTCGTCGACGATCCTGGCGTGCTGGGCGTGGCCGGGGGCATGTGGTGCATCTACAGCCCGAGATGCAATCGAAGCGCCGCGTCCACATGCTGCATGAGGTCGTCAGGCACCTGCCCCAGCCAGGGGCCGATGCGCTGGACCGAGACAATCCTGACCTGCTCTGCCTGAGCCTTGGATTCGCGATCCAGGCCCGTGGCCCTGGCCGGTAGTCGCACCTGGAACGGATACACGCGTGCCAGGTTGGCGGTCACCGGCACGACCGTGACGACGCCTCGGCCGAGGCGCATGGCGGTCTCGTTCGCGGCGTCATCGCTGACGATGATCGCCGGTCGTCGCTTATCCGCCTCGCCTCCCACGACCGGCCCCAGGTCGACCGCGAAGATGTCACCGCGGCGCATGTGTCGTCATGCCGTCGCCGCTGGTCTGGTCCCATGCCCCCGCGTCATCGGCTGCAGCCCACTCTTCCCAGGCGCTCGCGTACTCGCCACCAAGATCTGCCATCCGAAGGAGATCGACGGCCTTCTGAAGCGCCGCCGAGCGGGAGGGCAGGTGCGGTCCTGCGTGCAGGCGTCAAGGAAGTCGACGTCCCATCGCGGCAGACTGATGCTCAACTTCATACCAGCGATGCTGTCCGCATCCGGGTTGTGTGCCACGAGGAAGCGCCGGGCCATGTGGCCATGCTGCCACGGGTCGGCACGCACTGCGATGCAGGGCTGCAGGCAGCGAGCCACCGCGGCATGCTGGCCCACGATGGCCAGCCACGATGTCGTCCTGCTCTTCGTTGCGCGCAGCGTGCGCATGTTCGGCTACGGGCTGCTGGCCGTTGTCCTTGTGCTGTACCTCGACGCTGTCGGGCTGTCGGGCGCGCAGATCGGCTTGCTGCTGGCCCTCACGCTCCTGGGCGATGCGCTCATCTCGCTCTGGCTCACGACGCACGCCGACCGCCTGGGACGCAGGCGCGTGCTCGTCCTTGGCGCCGTCCTGCTGCTGGCCGGCGGCCTCGCATTCGCCGCCACGCCGATCTTCGCGGTCCTGCTGGTCGCCGCCACGGTGGGCGTCATCAGCCCCAGTGGCAATGAAGTGGGACCCTTCCTGGCCGTCGAACAGGCGGCGCTCAGCCAGTTGGTCGAGCCAGCGCGTCGCACCAGCCTGTTCGCTCGGTACCAGGTCACGGGTGCGCTGGCGACAGCGGTGGGCGCGCTGGCAGCCGGAGTCGTCGTCGAGCTGGTGGCCCGTCGCGTCTCGGGCCCGAGCGATACGTACCGTGCGGTCATCGTCGCCTACGCCCTCGTGGGCATCGTCCTGGCCGCCGTCTTCTGGCGGATGTCCCCGGCGCTGGAGGTCCCAGCGGCCGACTCCACTGAGCAGACCATCCGCACCCGCCTGGGCCTGCACCGCTCACAGCGGGTCGTCCTGCGACTCTCTGCGCTGTTCGCGCTCGACGCCTTCGCCGGGGGCTTCGTCATGAGCAGCTTCATCGCCTTCTGGCTGAGTCAGCGCTTCGCGGTCGACGCCGCAAGCCTGGGCGCCATCCTCTTCGCCGCCAACCTGTTGGCCGCTATCTCGGCACTTGCAGCCGTGCCACTGGCGGCGCGCTTCGGGCTCATCCGCACGATGGTCTTCACGCATCTGCCGTCCAACGTCCTGCTCATCCTGGTGCCACTCATGCCGACGCTGCCGCTCGCCGTTGCCGTCCTGCTGGTGCGTTTCAGCATCAGCCAGATGGATGTGCCCACCCGGCAGTCCTACACGATGGCCATCGTCGCTCCCGACGAGCGATCCGCGGCAGCGGGCATCACCGGGATCGCGCGCAGCCTCGGGGTCTCCATGGCGCCGCTCCTGGCGGCTCCCCTGCTGGTGGGCTCGGCCTTCAGCGGGGCGCCCTTCGTCATCGCCGGCAGCCTGAAGATCGTCTACGACCTGCTGCTGTACCGCGGCTTCCGTGCCACACGTCCGCCCGAGGAGCAGCCCTGAGGCTACGCCACGTGAGCGGCCGCAGCCTCAGCGACCTGCTGCTCGCGGATGCGCTTGAGCCAGGCGACGCCGAGGGCGCCAACGGCGATGCATGCAGCGCCCCCGGCCGCCAGCGCCGCCGCCACGCCCAGAGCAGAGGCGACGGCACCCGTGATCAGGCCGCCCGGCGGACTGGAACCCACGAAGACGACCGTGTAGACGCTCACGACGCGGCCCCGCAGGTGGTCCGGCACATTGAGCTGGATGGTCGTGTTGGCGGTGGCCGCCATGGCGATCGCTCCGAAGCCGACGGCCACCATGGCCACCATCGCGAGCGGCATGGAGTGGACCAGCGCGGCCGCCAGCTCTGCCACGCCCAGGATGATGGCGCCGAGGCAGATGAGCGCGGTGCGCGGCCGCGGCAGCAGCGCGATCCACAGCGCCGCCAGCAGCGAGCCCACGCCGGTGGCCGCCATGAGGAAGCCGAAGCCCGTGGCGTCCACGTGCAGCACGTCGGTGGCCAGCGCCGGGATCACGACGCCGAAGTTCATGCCGAACATGGATACCAGGCCCACGACGACGATGGCCAGCAGGACGACCTGGCTGTGGCGCACGAAGCGCAACCCATCGGCCAGCGAGGTCGCCACCGCCCGCACGCTGCCCGGACGCTGCAGGCCCACCGGCTTGCGCAGGTCCTCGTCACGCATCCGGGCGTAGCCGACGATGACGGCCAGGAAGCTCAGGCCGTTGACGAGGAACGCGGCGCTGACGCCCGTGGCTCCGATGAGCAGCCCGGCCACCGCCGGACCCAGGATGCGCGCCGCGTTGAAGGTGGCGGAGTTGAGCGCGACCGCATTGGCCAGATCCTCACGACCCACCATCTCGACCACGAACGACTGGCGCGTCGGCATGTCCACGGCGTTGCTGAGGCCCAGCAGGAAGGCGAGCACGACGATCTGCCAGACCTCGACGCGGCCGGTCGCGGTCAGGACGAAGAGCGCCATGGCCAGCAGCATCTGCACCACCTGTGTGGCGATGAGCGTGGGCCGCTTGGGCAGGGCGTCCGCGATGAGCCCTCCGAAGAGCCCGAAGACGAGCACGGGCAGGAACTGCACGGCCGAGACGACGCCCAGGGCGAAGGGGTCATGTGTCAGGTCAAGGACGAGCCAGGCCTGGGCGACCGACTGCATCCAGGTGCCGATGAGCGAGACGAGCTGGCTGCCGAAGAAGAGCCGGTAGTTGTGGTGGCGGAAGACGCGCACGGCGTTGCCGAGGGAGGCGCGCGGGCGGCCGACCTTGGCCTCCGGCTCCAGGTCCAGCTCCTGCTCCAGGTCCAGCTCCTGCTCCAGGTCCAGCTCCTGCTCCAGCTCGCTGGCGATCGCCTCCGACGACAGGGAATCGCTGGTCATCGACCCGGCCGACCGTGCTCGTGCGGCGCCAGCTCACGGCCGGCCTCCACCTCCGCGAGGTGGCCCTCCAGGTGCTCGCGGCGAGCCTGGGCGTCCTCCACCATGACCGACAGTCGGTCGATCTTGTCGCGCAGGCTGCTGATCCGACGATCGACCTGGGCGATCGCGCCCAGCAGGATCTCCCGCCGCTCGGCCTGATCGGTGGCGGCACGGAACCGGGCCCGCAGCTGGGCGCGCGCCACCTCGTCCTCGAGCAACCGGCGGATCTCCGCGATCGACAGCCCGGCATCCTCGCGCAGGCCGCGGATGACGCGCAGCCGCTCCAGGTCCTCTGAGTCATAGAGGCGGTAGGCGCCCTCCGAACGGGCGGCCGGGGCCAGCAGGCCGACCTCCTCGTAGTAGCGGATGGCCCGCGGTGTCAGGCCCGACTGGTTGGCGACCTCCTGGATGCGCAGCAGGCCCGACGGTGCGCTGCCATCGGCGGCAGTCGAGTCGGCAGCCGAGGTGGCAGGTGAGGCGTCCGGAGCGGGCGGCGCGGCTGGGGTCACCCGTGTAGGGTAATCCAACCTTACCGTTTACGTGAGAGTTAGTCCTGGGAGGGCGACCAGGAGCTGCACGCGAGGCTACGTCCCGTTGCGCAGCCCGCTCGTGTCCACGACCTCGAAGTCACTGCCCGTGATGCCGTGGAGCGTGTGCAGCGCGTCGTCATCCCAGCGGGGGTCGGGTGCGCCCGTGACATACCAGGCGGAGCCGTTGTCGGCCAGGATCATGCCGTAGCGCTGGAGCGCGCGGAGGATGATGCGTGCCTGCCGGGGATAGCCGCTGATGTCGACCGAGGCCTTGAGTCGGATCCGCAGCCCCATGGGAGGCAGCGCCGGGTCGTCAGCGTCGCTCGCGAAGTGCCGCGCCGGGTACACGTAGGCACGGCCCGTCCGTGGCGCCGTGAAGCGCAGGGCGTGGCGGATGGCGCCATCGGCGACATCGCGATAGCGCACGAGGCCCGGCAGGATGGGCAGGCCCGCCGCGTCTGCGCTCGTCCAGCCGCGCGGTCGGAGCGCATTGGAGCGCAGGTCCCAGATGGCGCCCGAACCCGCCCGCCACGTGCCATCACGCCGCTCCGCCGCATACAGCTCGTAGAGGCGGCAGCGGTCCCGGTCGACCAGCAGGATGTGCCGGTCACTGCCGCCCTCGATGCGCGGCTGGCTGGGGATCGGGTAGGGTCCGGCGTCCGACTCATCCGGCCAGCGGAACGTCACGCGCGACCTGGGCGTCGTGCGGTCGACCACGTTCCAGGGGATGCCGTATCCGGCGTAGGAGCCGAAGTCTGGGTGGAGGGAGGCGTCCAGTCCGATCGAGGCGATGAGGGTCGCCGAGTCGGCACGGACCGGCAGGCCATCCACCCGCCGGTTCCAGACGTTGTCTCGCGGAAAGACCGGGCAGCCGGCGACCCGTGGCGACCCGGCGTCGGAGGCGCGCGCCGGCATGAACCAGCCGGTCGTCGAGAGCGCGAGGGCAAGCAACGGGAGCAGCGCGAGACGGCGGTGGATCATGGCAGGAGGCTGCGACCCGCGGCGCTCGAGGTCAAGGCGACCGAACGAAGGACCCGCATGGGCGGATGGTCAGGTCCTCATCTGGACAGCCCCGCAGGCGCAGCGTAGCGTTGGCGCGCCGCTCGGCCGCGGGATGGTCGGCCGATCGCTCGGCGGTGATGGGGGGAGGAGGGTCCTCGTGAACCGGTCCACATCCACCATCAGGGCGGCCGCGGGCGCTGCGATGCTCGGCTCCGCGCTCCTCGGCTTGGGCATCGGCACGGCGCTGGCCACATCGGGGCCCGCGGCGCCCGCAGTGCCGGCCAGCAGCCTGCAGGGCGTCGACCTGACGCGCCACACGACCACGCTCATCGACGGCGTGCCGGGCAGTCGTGGCAGCGTCGCGGTCGGCTGCCCGAGGGGCGTCGTCATCGGCGGCGGTTTCAGCCACGTGAGCAGCGGCCTGCGTGTGACGGCCTCGCGACCGGACGGGATCCACGCCTGGAAGGTCGCCTGGACGCAGACCTCGACGGATGACACGGCCCTCTACGCCTACGCCATCTGCCTCACCCCTGTCTGAGCCCGCGGTGACGAGGCCGGCGGCTGCGAGGCCGCCACTCCGTCAGTCGACCGGGTGGCCAAGCACCGTGTAGTAGGCGAGGTTGGGCTGGCGCACGTCCATCCGTCCGATCTGGCAGATGATCGGCGCCGAGCTGTCCAGCTTCAGCGCGTACTGCCCGAAGGGGATCTGGAAACCGCCGATGGGATCGTTGGTGCGGATGCAGCGCACCCGCCGCGCACCCACGACGAGCGGCTCCAGGATCACCGGCTCGCGATCCTCGAAGTAGACCGTGAGGACGACCCGGGCGTCCGTGTCACCGGGATTGAGCATGACGAGCGACTCATGCCCCTGCGGCGGATCGCCCGCCGGCGGGATGTCGCCGTCGGGGAAGAACCAGGTGCGCGATCCGGCCGCCCCGTCGCTCACGATGCCACCTGCTTGGTGAGGATCTTGCGCATGCGTTCGAGCACGAGGTCCGCGCCGAACTGTCCGTACTCCGGCGTGGCGGTCCCGGCCGTCGCCAGGTACCACTTCTCGGTCGAGAGGTGGCTCATGTCTACGCTCTCCGGGCAGAGCGCCATCATCAGCGAGGTCTCGCCCCTGGCCGCGTGATCGAAGTCGTACTTGCTGATGATCTCGGCATCCATGAGCGGGTGACCGGAGATCCAGTTGAAGGGGTTGGCGCCACGCTCGTGGTCGGCGTAGTAGCTGGCCATCTCGTTGTTGCCCCACCAGCCCTCGCCGCGCTCCTTCTCGAGGAACTCGAAGATGGCCAGGCGGGCGCCGGTCCGGAAGGCCAGGTCCGTGGGCATGCCCTGCATGAAGTTCTCGGACTGGTGGTGGATGAAGAAGTGGATGTTGCGGAACCCGATGCGGAGCAGGCTCCGGAAGAAGTCCTTCGCGACGGGGATGAGGTGGTCCCCATCGACCTGGATGCTGCCCCTGCCGTCCCCCGGCGGCTCCACCGCGTAGCTGGCGGGGCCCCACCAGAAGGTGGGCATGAGGACCATGTCCATCTCCCGCTCCAGCCGCTCAGCCGTCTTGACGACCACCAGTGTGTCCATGCCTACGGACATGTGCTCGCCGTGGTACTCGAGCGGGCCGATGGGCTGGACCACGGGCCAGTCCTCATCGATGGCGCGGCGGATGTGGTGCGGCAGCATCAACTCGTAACGCATGATGTTCTCCCCTCCACGTTCCACGTGGCGTCTCTGACTTGCCGAGGGCCGGCCTGCCGCGGGGGTCGGCAGGCCTTCGCGAGCGCGACTAGCGGTCGAGCTCGATGATGTCCATGTGCGTGCCGCTGCTGAGCCACTCGGACGGCCCGCTCTCCTTGACGACCATGCCGTTCTCCCAGCGCAGCCCGAAGTCCTCGTCGTAGAAGAAGGTGTCCGCCTGGAAGGTCATGTTCGGCTCGATGACGTACTCGCTGACTGCCTCCATCCAGGGCTGCTCGACCTCCATGAGCCCGAGACCGGTGCACGGCCCGTAGAGGTAGTAGCGCGACATGCCCTGGGCCTTGACGTACTCCTCGTAGCGGAGGGCGACCTCCTTGGCCACCACGCCGGCGCGCACCCAGTCGAACGTCCGGTAGTGCATATCACGCCCGAACTCGATGAGCGACCGCTGCCGGTCGGTCAGCTTGCCCAGGCAGATGGGACGGCCGATCGAGGGCGAGTAGCCGTCCACGCGGCCACCGACGTTGATCTGGATGATGTCGTTCTTCTCCAGCGGGCGGTGGGTACCGCGGGAGATGGCATTGCAGGTCTTCTTGCCGCCGAAGGCGTAGACGGTGTGTGCCTCGCACTCCGCGCCGTTGCGGTAGAGCACGTCGATGGCGATGCCGGCCAGCTCGAGCTCGGTCATGCCCGGCCTGGCGGCTGCCAGCATGGCATCCAGGGCCAGCTCACCCAGGCGGAAGCCCTCACGCAGGCAGGCCAGCTCAGCCGCTGACTTCACGGCCCGCAGCTTCGTGGTGATGTGATCGGCGTTGACGATCTCGGCCTGCGGGAAGGCGGCGCGGAGCCCCTCGTACATGGCCATGTTGGTGCACAGGTAGCCGGCCACGCCGATCCGTTTCACATCCCGCACGCCGATCGACTCGAAGACGTCGGTGTAGGTCACGCCGGCGATGCCCGGGTAGACCGGGTCGGCGGTCTCCCGGTACTCCTTCATGAGGTGGATGTTGTCGATGACGCTGCGACCCTTGGCGAACTGCTCGGACTCCATGCCCACCATGAGCGCCGACCGCCCGCTCGGAGCGATAGCCACCCCGCCCATCTCGAAGAGCGGCCAGTAGGCCGAGAAGTAGCGCACGCATGAAGCGTCCGAGTCGGTGCCGTTGGCCAGCAGCACGTCCAGGCCGGCCTCCGCGATCAGCCCCGCCGCACGCTCGCGTCGCTGTCCATACTCCTCGACGGGGATCGTGGGTCCTGCACTCATGGCTGTCCTCCTGGGCTTCTGGTCCTCACCAGCCGAGACATTGACTGGAACTGGCCGCGATTGTACCGTAGCCTCAATCGTTTTCGGAAATCGTATTCGCTCACGTCGGAGAAGCATGGCGATCTCAGGAAAGCCGACCATGGCGGACGTCGCGCGGGCGGCCAACGTGTCGCCGGCCACGGTCTCGCGGGTCCTCAGGGGCGTGGAGGGCGTGAGCTCCCCCGAGACGGCCGCCCGGGTCCGTGAGTGCGCCGCCGCTCTCGGCTACATCGTGGACGGCGTGGCCTCGAGCATGCGCAGCAGGCAGACGCACACGGTGGGTCTCGTCGTCGCGGATGTCGCCAACCCGTGGTGTGGCCAGCTGGTCGGCGGCGTCGAGAGCGTGCTTCGCCCGCGAGGCTTCAGCGTCATCCTGGCCAACACGGACAACAGCGTCGAACGGGAACGGCAGGCCGTCGCCACGCTGCTGCGGCAGCAGGTGGAGGCGATGATCGTGGCCTCGAGTGCACCCGACGGGGACCATCTGCAGGGCGCCATGGCGCGCGGGACCCCGATGGTCCTGGTCGATGCCGAGTTGCCCGATCTCCCCCTCGACAGCATCACGATCGACAACGAGGGCGCTGCGCGCCTGGCGGTCGAGCATCTGCTCGACTTCGGCCATGAGCGCGTCGCGCTTGTCGGCGGAGGCACGCGGACCTCCGTCGATCGGGGGCGGCTCGAGGGCTACCTCGGGGCACTCGCGGATCGAGGGCTGCCGGCGCGGCCCGAGCTCGTCTGCAACGGTGCCTCGACGTTCGAGGGGGGCCGTCTGGCTGTCACGGAGCTCCTGGCCTTGCCGGGCCGGCCCAGCGCGATCTTCGTAACGAACAACGTGATGACCATCGGCGCCCTCGTGGCCATCGCCGAGGCTGGCCTCGAGGTCCCTGCCGATGTCTCCATCGTGGGCATCGACGACATGGAGTGGTATCCGATCGCCCATCCCCCTATCACCGCGGTCTACGAATCGGCCCGCGAGATGGGTCGCCTGGCCGCCGAGCGGCTCCTTCTGCGCCTGCGTCGCCAGAACCAGCCGCGCGCCGTGCACATCCGGATGGCGACCGAGTTCCGCGTCCGACAGAGCGCCGGACCGCCTCCCTCCTGAGCGCCACGACCCCGGCAGGGACCGGGATTGACGGACGTAGCCAGCGTCTGTATCGTGGACTCAATCGTTTTCGGAAATCGTGTGCGGAACGCCGCACACGCGTGGAAGGAGCCGCTGATGGACAGACACGTCAGACGCATGCCAGCGAACAGGCGGCACGGACCGACGAGACGACGATCCCTGGCCCTGGCGCTCTCGGGCATGGCCCTCATGGCACTCCTCGCTCCGAGCGCGCTCGTCGCCCAGGACGCCTCCCCGCAACTGGGCGGTCAGCTCAACTTCGTCGGCTACGACGGCGAGGACGCGCGGAACGCGGCCAAGCCGTTCTTCGAGCAGACCGGCATCACGATGAACCCGACGTACATCGCCGACCCGTTCCAGCCGCTCACGATGTTCGAGACCGGCGGGCGCGGCCAGATGGACATCATCGCCGACAACAAGGACTTCATGCGCTCGCTCCTCGACGCCAACGTGGAGCTGTTCCAGCCGCTCGACCTGTCGCGCATCCCGAATGCCGCGGGGCTCTTCCCGGCCTTCAAGGATGCGCCCTGGCTCTTCCGCGACGGGAAGACCTACGCCATCCCGGTCATCTGGGGCGACGAGCCGGTGGTGTACGACCCGGAGCGCTGGCCGGACGGCCCGCCCGCCAAGTACACCGACTTCGCCGATCCGAAGTACGCCGGCGAGCTGGTGCTGGTGGACGATCCCGTGGCCAACACCTGGCTCTTCGCAAAGTCACTCGGGTTCCCGGAGCCCCAGCGGCTGACGCAGGAGCAGCTCGACCAGACGATCGACGCCATGCTCACGGTCAAGCCCAACGTCGTGACCCTGACGCCTACCCTCGGCGACCTGGCGGATGTCCTCATCCGCGGTGATGCTTCGATGGGCATCGGTGGCTGGGCCTACCAGGTCCAGATCGCCAAGGAGAAGGGCAAGACCCTGGCAGTCGCCTCGCCCGCCGAGGACGGCACGTACTACTGGTCGGATGCCTACGCCATCGCGGTCGACGCCCCCAACGTCGACAACGCCTATGCCTTCATCGACTACATGATGGCACCCGAGAACAACGCGGCCATCGCGGCTGAGCTGGGATCCGCGGCGACCATCGAGGCGGCAGTACCGCTCATGCCCGAGGACGCCCGCAGCCTGTACGACTACGGCGAGGTCCAGAAGGCCGGCGGTGGCATCCTGGGGACCCAGGCCGATCACGCCGCCGACCAGCGACGAGGGTGACATCGTCGGCATCGCCAAGTGGAAGGAGGCCTGGGACCGGTTCAAGCTGAGCTGATCCCTGTGCTCCCTGTGCAGCGAGGCGGTCCAGAGCCGTGACACACCGACCCTGGACCGCCGCCTGGCAGCTCGGAGCAGCAGCTGCCTTCTATGCCTTCGCGTTCCTCGCCCCGCTCGTCATCCTGCTGGCCCACAGCTTCTGGACCGCCAGCGGGTTCGAGATCATCCGGGGCTTCACGCTCGCCAACTACGCCACGGCGGCGACCTCCGGGCTGTACCAGGCCGTCTTCCTGCGCACCATGGTCGTCGGCCTGGCTGTCGCCCTCATCGTCGTGCCGGTCGCGTACGTGCTGGCCTACCTCCTGCGCTTCGTCTTCGACAGGCGCGGGGCCATCCTCCTCGACATCGTGCTCATCTCCTGTTCAGCGGCTACCTCGTGCGCATCTATGCGTGGCGCACGATCCTGGGCCGGGAAGGGATCCTCAACTCGCTGCTCGACCAGCTCGGGCTCATCTCGGAGCCGCTGACGTTCCTCATCTACAGCAATGTGGCCACGATCGTCACGCTCGTCGGCCTGCTCATCCCGCTGGCCGTGCTGCCGGTCTACTCGTCGATGGCCAACGTCAGCCGGGACCACCTGGAGGGCGCAGCGGACCTCGGTGCGCGGGGTATCCACCTGCACCGAACGATCCTCGTGCCGATGGTCCTGCCCGGTCTGAACACCGCCTTCGCCATCGCCTTCATCCTCGCGGCCGGTGACTTCGTGGTGCCCCAACTGGTCGGCGGGACATCCGGGCTCCTGGCAGGCAACCTCGTGGCCGACCAGTTCAGGGGCCTGGGCACCAACTGGCCGCTGGGTGCGGCACTCTCGTTCCTGATCCTGGCCGTGGTAGTCGCGGCGTACGTGATCATCACTCGCATCGTCCGCTGGGTCACGCGGTGGTGACCGCTGCCGCCGGGACGCTTCCCGACCGGTCCGGCCGCTCGCGCCGCAGGTCGGCAGGCCTGCTCGCGGCACGCCTGTACGTCGCGGTCGTGCTGGCGTACCTCTTCCTGCCGGCTCTCGTGGTCGTCCTCTTCTCGTTCACCACGTCGCCGCGACTCAGCCTTCCGATCGAGGGGTTCACCGTCTCCTGGTACGGGGCGGCGCTGGCCGAGCCCCTTCTGACCCGTGGCCTCGTGAACAGCGTGATCCTGGCCATCGTGACCGCCATCGCGGCGGTCGCGCTCGGCGTGCCCTTCTGCTTCGCCCTGGCGAGGCTGCGGCGCCGCTCGCGCGGAGCTGCTGCTGACGGCCAGCCTGCTGCCGCTCGCGGTCCCGGCGCTCGTCCTGGGCATCGCGCTCGCCGTTCTCTTCACCGCCCTTGCTCGACCGCCCGAGCCTCGTCAACGCGGCCATCGGCCACGTCATCATCGCCCTGCCCTTCGTGATCTTCACCCTGAACTCCCGCCTGGAGACCTTCGACTTCTCGACGCTGGAGGCAGCCCGGGACCTGGGCGCCTCGCCGCTGCGGACGTTCCGGGACGTCACGTTCCCCCTCATCCGCCCGTCGGTCATCGGCGCGGCGCTGCTGGCGATGGCCCTGTCGCTCGATGAGTTCGTGGTCACCTGGTTCAACATCGGCAACGAGACAGACCTTGCCGGTGCTCGTCTGGGGGCTGCTCCGGCGCGGCATCGACCCGTCCATCAACGCCCTCGCGACGGTCGTGCTGGTGTCGCTGGTGGCCCTCGTCGTCACCTCGAACGTGGTGAGCCGGAGACGGGCATGAGCGTCGCTGCCGTCGAGATCGACGGGGGGTCAGCAAGCGCTTCGGCGACAACGTCGCGCTGCAGGAGCATCGACCTCACCGTCGCCGCAGGACGAGTTCGTCTCGCTCCTGGGCCCCAGCGGCTGCGGCAAGACCACGCTGCTCCGCATCATCGCCGGCTTCGAGGAGCCCGACGCGCGGCCGCGTCTTCGTGATGGGAGCAGGACGTGACCGACGTGCCGCCGCACCGAGCGGCCCACCAACATCGTCTTCCAGCGCGGCGCGCTCTTCCCGCACATGAACGTGGCCGAGAACATCGGCTACAGCCTCAAGCTCCGCGGCTGGCCCCGGACGCGGATCTCGGCGCGCGTCGAGGAGATGCTGGCCCTCGTGCGGCTCGAAGGACTGGGGCAGCGCGGGGCCACGGAGCTGTCCGGCGGCCAGATCCAGCGCGCGGCGCTGGCGCGGGCGCTGGCCGCCGAACCGAGCGTCCTCCTCCTCGACGAGCCGTTCTCCGCCCTCGACCTGAAGCTCCGCCAGCACATGCAGCTCGAGCTGCGGGCCATCCAGCGCACGCTCGGTGCCACGTTCGTCTACGTGACACACGACCAGACCGAAGCGCTCGTGATGTCGGACCGCATCGCCATCATGAACGACGGGCGCATCGTGCAGCAGGGCACGCCGCGCGAGATCTACACGCGCCCGGCCTCGGTCTTCGCCTCCGACTTCATCGGCGAGACGAACCTGCTGGAGGGGACCGTCCGCGCCCAGGCCGACGGGCAGGCGACGCTGGTCCTCCGGACCGGGCGCCGCTCGTCCGCGGCACCAGCGCCGCCCGGCTGGCGGACGGGCACCGCGGCGACGTTGTCGGTGCGGCCGGAGTCGATCCGGGTCCGCCTCATCCGCAGCCCCGAGCCGGGATCCGATGCCACGACCACGACGAACGGCCAGTCCGGCGACGTGACGGGCTCGGTCGCGGAGATCGTCTATCTCGGCAGCCACTTGCGCGTCGGAGTCGAGATCGGCCCGGGAGACGGTGGTGTGGGCCGATCTGCGTGACGACGAAGCCGTCGGCCTCGAGCGAGGCGCCACGGTCGTTCTGAGCTGGCGTCCGGCGGCTGCCAGCATCTGGGTCGGGGAAGCCGATGTGGAGGGGCACGGAGCATGGCCTGACCAGCGCGCGGGTGACGGTGGACCTGCTCGTCCGCCACGGGTACGTCATCACGCATGGACGACGACGGCACGCTCATCCCCGACGGCGCCATCGCCATCCAGGGCCGCCGGATCGTCGACGTCGGCAGCGACGACGACGGTGTCGGCCCGTGTCCGCGCCACGCGCACGATCGACGCCGGCGGCGCGCCGGTCCATCCGGGGCTCGTCGAGACGCACCTCCACGCGTCGTACCAGACGTTCCGCGGCGTCGTCCCCGGCCAGATCGAGGAGGCCGACGTCTTCCCGACCATCGAACGCCACTTCTACGACGTCGTGACCGACGAGGAGGAGCACCTCGGCTGCCTGCTCGTCCTGCCTGGAGATGGTGCGCAACGGCACGACCTGCTTCCTGGAGCCGGGCACCGTGCAGTCCCCAGCGGCCGCTGCCGAGGCTGCCGAGCGAGTGGGCATCCGGGCGGTCCTGGGCGACGCGTTCATCCTCGACCAGGGAGCGGGCTTCGCGCAGGGCAAGGACACCACGGCCACGGGCCGGCCCTTCATCCGAAGCGCACCGCGGAGCCGGGATGAGGCGCTCGCGCGGTTGGGCGGGGAGCTGCGTCGGAACGGTGACCCTGACGCCCTCGTCCGGGGACATATCGCGGTCCTTGGCCTCGGGACCGCCAGCGAGGGACTCCTGCGAGAGGCGAAGCGATGCGCCAACGATGCGGGCGTCGTGCTCAACATGCACCATGCCTACAGCCCGGCCGACACGGCCGCCGACCGCGCGCGCTATGGCACGGACCCGCTGTTGCACCTGGCCGCCATCGGGGTGCTCGACCGGAACACCACGCTCGCCCACGCCAATCACCTCACGGACGCCGAATGCGAGGTCCTCCTCGAGTGCGGGGCCAGCCTCGCCTGGGCGCCGGCGGCCTCGATGCTGTGGGGGCATGGCGGCACGCTCCACGGCCGGCACGCGGAGCTCTGGCGGCGTGGCGGGAACATCGGCCTGGGCTCCGACTCGGCCAACTGGTCCAACGACTTCGACCTCTTCCGGCAGGCCGACCTCGCCCTTCTGACGGCGCGCGACGCTCACCAGGAGCGCACCTACCTGCTTGCCGAGGACGTCCTTCGCATGGCGACCCGGGGCGGTGCCAGGGCGACCGGGCTCGAGACGGAGATCGGCTCGCTCGAGGTCGGCAAACGGGCCGACCTCGTCATCCACACGCTCGATCGGCCCGAGCTGCGGCCGGTCACGGACATGCTGCGTAACCTCGTCCATGCCAGCCGTTCCAAGTCGGTCCGCACGGTCATCGTGGACGGTAGGCCCATCCTGGAGGATGGAGTCTTCACGGGCCTCGATGAGCCTGCCCTGCTGGACCACATCGATACTGCGGCGCAGCGGCTCCTGGCACGCATGGGGGTCGCGGTCGTCAGCGAGCGCGTCGACCGCCGCGCGGCGGCCAGCGGAGCAGCGAACATAGGACCATCACCAGCACAGCAGCGGAGGTGCCCGTGAGCAAAGGGGCCATCCACGTCGCCTGGAGGCGACAGCCACGCGGATCCGAGTTCGAAGGGAGTCAGCTCATGAAGCATCTCTTGACCGCCTCACTGGCGGTCGCACTGGTGGCCGTGTCCGGCCCGGCGGCCATGGCGGCCGACGCTTCGCCTCCCGCGGGGGATCCGACCGCCCCGATCGTCGTCTGGCTCGACGAGACGCGCCTGCCGGCTGTCGAGGCCTGGCAGGCCGCCCATCCCGACCAGGCTGACCTGGTGAGCGCAGAGGTCGTCGACATCTTCCAGATGCCGGCCAAGATCGCGCTCGCCAACAACGCCGGCAAGGGCTGGCCTGACGTCGTCTTCAACGGCGCCAACCTCATCGCCATGACCGCCACGGAGCGGAATGACTGGGCCATGGACCTGGCGCCCTACGTGTCGCAGGACCTGCTCGACCAGTTCGAGCCGAGCGTCCTCGCCGAGTGCATCCGTCCGGACGGCCGTCTCATCTGCCTGTCCAACGACATCGCACAGAGCGTCACCTACTACAACAAGCCGCTCATGGATGAGTTCGGCTACAGCGTGCCGACCACCTGGGAGGAGCTTGCTGCGCTTGGCGAGAAGGTGGCCGTGGAGCACCCGGGGTACCTGATCGGGGCCTTCGGTGATGCCCTCAGCCTCGACATGTACTTCTGGCCGGCACGCTGCGCGACGGGGCAGCTCAAGGGCGAGAACACGGTCTACATCAACGTCCTCGCCCCGGAGTGCGTCCGTGCTGCCCAGTGGGTGGACCGCATGCAGGAGATCGGGGTGGTGGCCAAGGTCGGCACCTTCGATCCGCTCTTCATCGATGCTGCCAACCAGGACAAGCTGCTCATCCTGACCGCGCCGTCCTGGTTCGGCGAATTCGTCTTCGGCGGCACGCCGGAGAGCGTCTACTACACGGAGGCCAACGGACAGCTCGGCGTGGCCCTGCCGCCCAAGTGGGAAGCGGATGAGCAGCCCTACTTCGGTGGGCAGGGCGGCGCCGCCTGGGCAGTCTCCAGGCACACCGCGAACCCACAGCTGGCCATCGAACTGGCCACCTGGCTCGCCACCGCGGACGAGTACCAGGTCGACCTGGCGCCCACCTACCCCGCCTACAAGCCACCGGCCGAGCAGTGGGTCACGCGCATCGCTGGCAACCCCCTGTATGCCAATGACCCGGGCCCGGTCTACATCGAGGCGGCCGCCTTCCAAGATCCGCTGTTCGGGATCGTGACCTACGACACGGCCACCATCTTCGCGACCTCGGTCATCGGCGCTCTCAACGAGGGCAAGACGGTCGAGTCGTCGCTGCCGGCCTTCCAGGAAGCCCTCGTTCAGGCCGCGCAGGTGACCGGCTACGAGGTCGTGACGACACCCTGACCCAAGTGAGCCATGACCGAACGGCCGGCACGGACGCCGGCCGTTCGGTCCTCCTGAGGTGACCATGCTCGCCCGCGCGCGCAACGCCATCAAGCCGGCGCACCTGTTCGTGCTCCCCCACACGATCTTCATGCTGCTGTTCGCCATCGGCCCGGCGGTCTATGCGCTGGTGATCAGCTTCGCCTCGTTCGAACGGGGCACGCCCGAGTTCTTCTCGGCCGGGCTGGACAACTATGCGACGGCCTTCAGCGACGTCCGCTTCCTGCCCTCCGCCTGGCACGTCGCCCAGTTCCTGGCCATCTCGGTGCCCCTCGGCGCGATCGGCGTCCTCGCCATCTCGCTGCTCGTGCACGCGCGCAACGACCGCATGGGCACGAGCATGCGCACGATCTACTTCATCCCTGGCGCGATCGCCGGCCCCATCCTGGCGCTGCTGGCGATCTTCATGTTCGACCCACGCATGAGCCCCTTCGGCCCGCTGCTGCAGGGCCTGGGCTTCACGAACATCGGCCAGGTCACCAGCGGTGAACGGCTGCCCTGGGTCTTCTCGGTGATGTTCTTCTTCGCTGCTGCGGGCGGCTGGGTGGCCATCTTCTATGGCGCCTTCAACGGCATCTCCCGGGAGATCACGGAGGCAGCCACCGTGGATGGCTGCGGTCCGCTGCGCATGGCCTGGTCGGTGAAGCTTCCGCTCGTTCGACCCTATGTCATCTACATGCTCATCCTGACCTTCGCTGCCAACGTGCAGCTCTTCGTGGAGCCGCAGCTGCTGGCGGTGGCGCCGGGGTCGACGGTGGGCAAGTACTGGTCGCTGAACCAGCTCAGCTACGCCTACGCCTTCGAGCTGTCCGACTTCGGCTCCGCTGCCGCCATCTCGCTGCTGATGCTCAGCATCGGCCTGGTCGCCGCCATCCTCATCATCGGCCTCACCGACTTCTTCCGCCCCGATGTCGCAGAACACTAGCCGCCGTTCTCTGCCCTCGGCGGGTGGGTCGAGCCGGGTCCTCCTGCTCCTCGGCCTTGCCGTCTTCTTCGGCCTCCCCCTGCTCTGGCTGGCCATCGCGCCAAGCAAGCTCCAGAACCAGTTCGTGACGCTGCCCTCACTGACCTTCGGCGAGCTCGGCAACTACGCACGTGCCTGGGGGCACCTCATCGAGTTCAACGACGGGCAGATCCTGGGCTGGGCCTGGAACTCCGTGTGGTACACGGCGGCGGCCATGATCATCGGCCTCGTCATCTCCATCCCCGCCGGGTATGCGCTGGCCACCGCCCAGTTCCGGGGCCGTCGGCTCATCCTCTGGCTGACCCTCATCGCGCTCATCGTGCCGACCTCGGCCCTGGTCCTGCCTCTCTTCCTGGAGCTGAGCCTGGTGGGCATGATCGGAAGCCCCTGGGCGGTCATCCTGCCCACGGCCTTCTTCCCCTTCGGCGTCTATCTCGCCTACGTCTTCTACGCGACGAGCATTCCCAGGGACCTGCTGGCTGCGGGACGCGTGGATGGCTGCTCGGAGTGGCAGCTCTTTCGCCACGTCTGCCTGCCCATCTCCAAGACGCTCATCGGGCTGCTGACCTTCCTGAGCTTCACGGCCAACTGGAACAACTACTTCCTGCCGTTCGTGATGCTCAACGACGACGAGACGTACACGCTGGCGGTCGGCCTCCAGTCGCTCGTCACGGGCACCTCGATGATCTCGATGTCCGCGCTGCGGGGCACCAGCTCCGTGCTGAAGAGCCCGGAAGGGGCGCTCATGGGCCTCCTGATGGTGCTGCCCCTGACACTCGTGTTCATCGTCTCGCAGCGGTATGTCATCCGCGGCGCGCTCACCGGCTCGATCAAGGAGTGAGCGTCCCTGGCGTTCCATCGCGGGTCGAGGCGATCACGGCCGTCGTGGGCCGCTTCGACGGACGCGTGGACGAGGCCGCGCTGCGTGCGACGCCGAGCAAGGCGTGGACGAGGGCGGCCCTCGAGCGCCAGGGCGCGCGACGCTGCCCGATCCATCTGCGCGAACTGTCGTACGACGTCATCCTGCACCACGGCGAGACGCTGGCCGACCTGTTCGCAGACCACCCCGACGATCTCGTCTTCGTCGACCCATACGAGTGGGCCATCGGGTACCAGCCGCCAGGAACCAGCCCGCCGATCGAGCCGCTCCGAGCGCTGACCGAGGAGGCGCGCTGGACGGATGAATGGGGGACGCCATGGGGCCATGCTGCTGGCGGCGTCGGCGCGACCCCGGTCGGCCACCCCATCGTCGACTGGTCCGAGATCGACGACTACATCGCCCATCACGTTCCCGACGTCCGGGCACCCGGCCGTCTCGCGGGCGCTCAGAGCTCGCTCGTCAGCATGGGACCGTCGCGGTTCTGCGTCGGCAACCTCTCCGTCGGGCTCTTCGAGCGGCTGCACTTCCTGTGCGGCATGGAGCGCACGCTGGAAGGCTTCTACACGGCGCCGGCAGAAGTGGCGCGACTGCTCGACGCCATCACGGAGTACCAGGTCGAGCTGATCCGAGCGTGGGGAGCACTGCCGCACGTCGACGCCTGCCTGCTGACCGACGACTGGGGGACGCAGGCCGCGCTCATGATCTCTCCGGCGATGTGGCGAGCGGTCTTCGCGCAGCGCTATCGGCGCCTCTGCGACACAGCACATGAAGCCGGGCTGCTGGTCATCTTCCATAGCTGCGGCAACGTGTTCGGGATCATCGGTGACCTCATCGACGCGGGCGTGGACGTCGTGGACCCGCTGCAGCCAGAGGCCATGGACCTCGCCATGGTGGCCCGCGAGTACGGCGGCTCGGTGGCCTTCTGCGGCGGCATCAGCGACCAGCGCTTGGGGACGATCACGCCAGCGCAGGTGCGTGACGAGGTCCGGCGCCTCATCGATCTGCTGGGCGCTCCGTTCGGCAACGCCTACGTGCTGGCCCCGTCCAACAGCCTCATGCCGGAGATCCCCCTCGAGAACCTGGTGGCCCTCTTCGAAGCCTGTCACGACCAGTAGAGTCAGGAGGCCCGAATGAGGCGGGCGGCATCGGCGCGCCGTCGCCGCGGCTGGGCGGGTGATGCCAAGAGTGACAGAGGGGGCACCGGGTGAAGGAGCAGTTCCATCCAGTCAGGGACAACGGGGAGTGCGAGAGGATCATCCGGGGGACCTATCAGGGCGTGCTGGCCATGACGGTCGGTGATGAGCCGTACGCGCTGCCGCTGAACCACGCCTACTCCGATGGCCGCTTCTACTTCCACAGCGCCAACTCGGGCCGGAAGCTCGAGACGATCGCGCAGAACCCGAATGTGGTCTACGTCATCAACAAGTACTACGGGGACAGTGCCGAGCTTGCCAAGAGCCTGAAGTGCCATGGGCACTGGGAGAGCGTCATCGCCTACGGCCGGGCACACGTCGTCTCGGAGAAGGATGAGCTCATTCGGACGTTCCGCATCTTCATGGCGTACTACGGCCAGGGCGACTACCAGCACGGGGATGAACTCCTGCAGAAGACCAACGTCATCGTCATCGATGTCGAGCGCATGACCGCACGGCGCGAGTACGACGAGTCCCGGACGGACTACTGGTACTGGGAGAAAGAGGCGTAGAAGGCGCAGATGATCAGGATGTCGCGGCTGAACGGGAGGGGGTCATGACGAGCGGCCAGCTGTCATTCGAGGGGTCGGTCAGGCTGGAGGGCGGTGAGCGCCACAGGCACGCCGCACGGCGCCTGCGGGAGGCGTTCCCGGGCATCGAGTGGCGAGCCGGCGGGCCGGGACCAGCCATCGTGCTGCACGAGGACGCGACGCTGCCGGAGGGTGCCTTCCGGATCGAGCTCGACCCCGCGGGCGGTCGCCTGGACATCGCTGGCGGACCCTTCTCGGGCGTCATCTACGCGGTCGAGGAGCTCATCGCCCGGGGCGGCGGCCATCCCGATCGCATCGGGCTGCCAGTCGAGACCATCGCGCAGGCACCGGGCCTGGCCTATCGCACGTTCTGGACATGGGACCACTCCACCAACTGGGAACTGTCCCAGGTCGGTCACCAGGAGATCGGCGTCTTCAACCCCTACGCCAAGCCGCCGGGTGGGTTCCTCCAGGATTACCGCCGCTGCGTCGACTTCTGCTCGAGGAATCGCATCGCGGCCATCGTCATCTACGGCTTCCTGCGCGACCCGCACGGTGGCATCGAGGCCGCCCAGGAGCTCTGCCGCTACGCGACCGAACGCGGCGTGCGCATCCTGCCCGGCATCGCCATCGGCTCGTACGGCGGCTGCTACTGGGAAGGCGAGCACCGCTACAACCTGGCCACCTGGCTGAAGGCCCATCCGGAGCATGCCGCCACGCTGGAGAAGGGCGTCGGCTTCCAGATCGCTGACCTGGCCTTCCCCTTGAGCTTCCCGCGCTCGGATTACACCCTCTCGGCCTGCCCCTCCGCGCCGGAGACCATGGCCTGGATGGAGGAGGGCGTGGCCTGGCTGGCCGAGACGTTCGACCTGGGCGGCATCAACATCGAGGCCGGCGACTACGGCGTCTGCGGCTGCGAGCGCTGCGTGGCGCGGCGAGCCAATGCGGCCGAGGCGGCACGCCGGGTCGATGACTACGGGGACTCCTGGTCGCACACCGACATGGCCGACAACTTCCCCCGCCTGTACCGCGCGGCCAGGACCGTGAAGTCGGACCTCTGGCTCTACAGCGAGATCCAGTGGGACAACCTGCTCGACCCGGTGGCCCACGAGGCGCAGCGGCGCCTGCCCCGCGGTGGCATCTACCAGCACACCACGAACCGCACGTACTGGGGCCGCATCAGGCGTGAGCTCACGCGCGACTACGTGGCATCGCTGCCCACCCAGCCCAATGTCCTGCGCTGCCAGTTCGCCTGCCAGTGGAACGGGGACGAGCGCACCGAGCGGTACGCCCTCAACGCCCGCGTCTTCGCGGACATGGCCACGCTCTGTGCCGCGCGCGGCATGCACGGCTTGACCGTGTGGGGCGAGCCCTCGCCCTACCACGCCACGGTGGAGCTCTCCTACCTGGCCTTCGCGCGCTTCTCCTGGGAGCCGACCCTCACCTGGGAGCGCTTCCTGGCAGAGGACGTGGCGCCGCTGTTGGGCGGCGCGGGTGCCGCGACCGAGTTCGTGAGCATCGCCGAGGAGCTGGACGCCCACCAGGTCCTGCCGCTCGACCGGCTGCTGGAGCTCCGCGAAGCGGCCATGGCCCATCGCGCCGCCGACGAGGCGGGCCGCCGCTGGCTGTCCCTGGAGGACCAGGTCGCGCGTCGCATCTACATGCGGGCCTGAGGGTCGCCTCGACCAGACTGTCCATCAGGCGCGCCCACCGCCGCTCCTCGGTCGGTCGCTGGTCAGGCGCGGCTTCGTGACGCGCGGCTCTTGACCTCAGGGCGCGCGCGACGCGTCATGGACGCGATCGGCATCGATTGAAGAGAACCCGCTCCACCAAGACTCATATGTCCGAGGGCTGCATCTGGCAGCAGCCGGGGGAGAGCGACGGTGCAGCACGATCTCGTGATCAGGGCACGACAGGGCGATCCCGACGCGTTCGGCATCCTGGCCGCCGAGGCCATCGATCGCCTCCACGGCGTGGCCGTTCGCATCCTGCGTGACTCGGACCGCGCCGACGATGCGACGCAGCAGGCCCTCGTGGCGGCCTGGGATCATCTGCCCAGCCTGCGCGACCCGGACCGCTTCGACGCCTGGACGTACAAGCTCGTCGTTCGGGCGGCCTACCGCGAAGCGCGCCGCGAACGCGTCCACCGAGCCGCCGTTCGCTGGGTCAGGACGTGCGATGCCGTCACGAACGCGACATCCGACCGACTGGCCGACCGTGACGAGCTGGAGCAGGCCTTCGGTCGGCTCTCACCCGAGCATCGCGCCATCCTGACCTTGCGCTACTACGCCGACCTGCCCTGTCACGAGATCGCCGAGATCCTGGGCATCCCGATCGGGACCGTCGGGTCCCGTCTTCACCACGCCACCCGCCGCCTCAGAGAGGCGCTGCAGGTCGAGCGTCGATCGCCGCTGACCGTGGGAGAGGTCGTGCCGTGAGCGAGATCGAGTTCGAGCGGTCGCTGTCCGAGTGGTTGCGCGAGGACCAGCCGAGTGCTTCGGCGTGGATCCACGACAGCGTGGTCGATCATGCCCATGAACGGCCCAACCGGAGCACGTGGCGCCGGCTGATGCGGGCGATGCCGTCCGTGATCGACCGTCGCCGGGGGGCGCCCGGCGGCGACGAGCCGGCGAGCCGCCGCCTCGTGGGTCTCGCGGCCCTCATCGCCAGCGTGATGGCGCTGCTCCTGGCCCTGCCGATGATCACGGTCCCTGCCGGGCCGCGGCGGGTCGAGGACCACGCCATCGTCCCCGGGGTCAGCCTGCCGACTCCCTCCCTCCCGCCCGAGGCATCGCCAGCAGCTGAGTCGCGCGATGTCCCCGCCGTCGACGGCCTGACGGGCAGCATCTGGCTGGAACAGGCCGAGGGAACTCCCGACCACTTCCTCACCCTGCACCCGGACGGCACGGTCGTAGAACGGGTCGATGGGTCGACGACGGTCGGGATCGGCGTCTGGGAGCCGACGGGCGACCATTCGCTGTCGAGCATCATCGTGTACACGGATGCGGACCCCGTCGACCATGTCACGCCTGGCCAGAGCACCCACCGCGCCGAGTGGGTCCTCGACGACGCCAACGAGACCGGTACGTTGACCTGGAGCGCGACGCTCCGATCAGCGGATGGAGGCGACCTCCCCGAGGTTGCCGGTGACGAGAGGATCACGCGCCTGCACCTGGCGGCGCTGCCCGCGACCGCGAGGTATCCCGTACCTGACGAGCAGCCCTGGACGCCAGAGCTCGGACCGATGGCCGGGGGATCCGGCTCCGGCGAGGTCGACACCGTCGGCGATCTGAGCGCCCTCAGCGACTGCGATCCGAACGAGAACGATCCACCTGGATCCGTGGTCCTGCATGGTGACGGCACGACCTTCGTGGCGAGCCTCGGTGGTATCGGAGCCGGCCTGTGGGCGCACAGCGGGCCCGACACCAGCGCCATGACCCTGTGGTCCACGCTCACGGCAGCCGGGAACGGTGGGAGCTGGGTCGCCGAGAAGCGGGGGCGGCTCGTGATGACCGGGGATCAGGATGGCTTCGAGGGTCGATTCGTGGCGGCCCCCCGGCGCCTCAGGCCGATGGATGGCACGGAGCTGCCGCCGCTCGACGCCGCCGACTGGCCCTCGCGCGGGTCGGTGTGGCTCCAGCCGACGGAGGGTGCCACGGCCGTCGTCGCCTACCTCAGCGACGGGACCGTCATCGCCAGGCATCCGACCTATGGGACGGGCACAGGATCCTGGCAGCCAACCGGCAACGACAGCATCGCCGCCTCCATCTCCTTCGCCACCATGCGCCTCCAGGACCGTCGGCTCCTCTGGGAGGCAACGATCGACCCGGACGAGCAGCGCATGTCCATCGCGTACCAGCTCGTGGATGCCAACAGCGGGGCGGTCCTGGCCGGCTCGACGGGAGCGACCCGGCTGAGCCTCGCACCATGACCCAGACGGCCTGACCTCCGGGAACCGCGGCCCGGTCGCAGTCCCGACACCCTGGTCCATCGTGAGTGAAAGGGGGATTCCCATGCGCACAGTGCTTCTGACCCTGGCTGCCTCCGTGACCCTGCTGATGGGCACCGGAGCGGCAGCGACTGGACGATCCGCGGCCGAACTGCCCGCTTCGGGGGCGGCCACCATCACCGTGGTGGAGATGGGCCTCATCTCGCCCGGCGTCATGCGGCCGGACGCGAACCGGGCCGTGTACCACGAGGAGGGCCGCCAGCTATCCATGGTCTGGGAGTCGAGCGATCCGTGCCTCTCCGGTACGGTGACCGCCGTCGGCAACCGGCACATGAACCGGGATGGCTCCATGGTGGAGACCGAGGCCTACGTGGTCGCCAACGACTGGGGACGCTGGACAGGCATGGCGACCGGCCTGGCCGCCGCGCAGCCACCCGCCGACCTGGTGATCGGCAACGGCCTGCTGCCGCCTGGCCCCAGTCACGAGGACATCGTCCTCCTGCGAGGCGAGGGCACCTACGAGGGCTTCTCGGCGCTCCTGGACATCGACTGGTCGCAGCGGCCACCCGCCGTCAGCGCCACCGTCTTCCGGGGCGACCCGCCTGCCGCCCCGGACCTGGCCACGATCGGCTAGCAGCTGGCCGGTCGGAGCCATCCCCGATGAGCCTCGGGAGGCCCGCCCATCAGGACGGGCCTCCCGGCACGTCCTACTCCAGGCGGAAGATCTCGCGGAGCCAGGTGACACCGTCGGTGGCCAGCTCCTCGGTGAAGCACTCGCGCATGTGCGCCCGCCAGCGCTGCGTGGCCTCGGCGGCCTCCTCGATGCGCAGGGCTTCCTCGGGATCGTCAGCCTCGTACTGTGCGAAGACGCGGTCCTGCCAGAGCCAGATCGAGTAGTCCCGGATGCCGGCGGCCTTGATGGCCTCGAGGGCGTCGGGCCACACGCGGGCGTGCTCCTCGACGTAGGTCTCGACCTTCTCCGGCCGCAGCCTGGCAGTCCATGCGACACGCGCCATCGGTCCCCTCCCCCGCGATCCTGTCCGTGCGGCTCCCGGCGATCGGCTCAGCGCTGCGCTCCGGCCGACGCCGCCCATCGGGAGCAATTCTACGGTCGCGACTGGTGGCCGTGACGGTTTCCCGGAAGCCCGCTCGCTAGACTGAACGGCGACTGGAGGCACGTTCGCGAGCCATGCAGAGACCGCTCCTCAACGACCCCAACGAGCCGCCCGACGACCGGTTGCTGAGCCAGCACCTCGGGGCGGCCAAGGCCGCCTGGGACGAGCTCGCGAGCGACGTGACCTCCGCGGTCGACGGGGTGCAGCTCAGCTGGCGCTACTACCCGGACGGCAAGGCCTGGCTCTGCAAGGCGGCACGGAGGGGCCGGACGGTCTGCTGGATCTCCGTGTGGGACGGCGCCTTCAGGACGACGTTCTACTTCGGGGAGCGGTGCGACGCGGAGATCGAGCAGCTCGGTATCGACGCCACGCTCAAGGAGACCTACGCCGCGGCGACGCGAACGGGCAAGCTGAAGCCGCTCAGCGTCGAGGTCCAGGACAGGCGACCTCTGCCTGACCTGTACACGCTCATGCGCTACAAGGCCGCGAGGTGATGGCAGCCGGCTCGGCGATGCGGGACACGGCGGAGCAGGACACGGCCAAAGCAGGCCTCCCGGGGTCGTTCCGCACCTCCGGGCCCCGCTAGACTGCAGGCACGTTGGAGGGGAGCCCACCCGTCATGACCCGTTACCCGTACGCCGCCCGTCTCAACTCCTTCCTGACCCGACCTGAGCTGGCCTGGCCCGGTCGCACCGGGAAGCCCACGACGCTGGAGCTCATCGACCGGGCGGCCACGGCCCGAGGCCTCTCGGCGGTCGATGTCAACTACCCCCAGCAGACCGAGGGCCTGGAGCCCGCGCAGCTGCGCGGCCACATCGCCGAGCGCGGACTGCTGCTCAACGGCTACGCCATGCGCTACGGAGGAGACGTCGCCTTCCGCTCCGGCGCTTTCACGAACACCGACCCGGCGGTGCGCCGGCGGGCCATCGACCTGACCAGGCGCGGCATCGACGCGGCGCGCGAGGCGGGCGGCCGCATGCTCACCATCTGGCCCGGCCAGGACGGCGTGGATCACCCCTTCCAGGCCGACTACGCGCGCCTCTTCGACTGGGAGGTCGAGGGCCTCCGGCAGGTCGCGGAGCACGGCCGGGACTTCCCCGTCTCCATCGAGTACAAGCCCAGTGAGCCCCGCAGCCTCATGGTCCTGTCGAACGTCTCGGCCACGCTGCTGGCGATCGCGGAGGCCGGCGCGCCGAACCTTGGCGTCACGCTCGACTTCGGGCACGTCCTGGAGGCCGACACCAGCCCGGCCATGGCCGCCGCCCTCGTCGGCCGGCGCAGCCGGCTCCTCGGCCTGCACATCAACGACGGCTACGGGCATCGCGACGACGGACTCATGGTCGGGTCCGTCCACACCGTCCAGACCATGGAGCTGCTGCGGCAGCTGCGCCGGGACGGCTTCGCGGGCGCCATCTACTTCGACACCTTCCCTGACGTGGCGGCGCTCGACCCTGTCGCGGAGTGCGAGGCGAACGTGACCACGCTGGAGGCCATGTTCGATGCCCTCGACCGCCTGCCCGAGGCGGAGCTCGAGGCGGCACTCCAGGCGGGCGATGTCGTCACCGCGCATCGCCTCGTACAGGCCGCCATCTTCGGCCGCGGCGCCTGACGGGGCGGCCACGCCAGCGACGATGCCCGACCGCCCCCACGTCTGCGTCGTGGGCAGCCTGCACTTCGACATCATGGTGCAGGCGCCCTATCTGCCCCGCACGGGGGAGACCCTTATCGGCCAGGCCTGGTGGTGGAAGCAGGGCGGCAAGGGCGGCAACCAGGCGGTGGCGGCGGCCCATCACGGGGCCGCCGTGCGCATGGTCGGCTGCCTGGGCCAGGATGAGTTCGGAGCACGCCTGCGCGAGCGGCTCGTGGCGGCCGGCGTGGACGTCACCGACGTCGGCACCGTCGCCCAGGGGTCCGGCATGAGCGTGGCCATCCAGCAGGCCGGCGGCGACTACGCCGCCATCGTCGTGTCCGGGGCCAACCGTGACATCGACCCCGCCCAGGTGGAGGCGAGCGCCGCAGCCATCGGGAGCAGCCGCGTCGTGCTCCTGCAGCACGAGATCCCCGAGGCCGCCAACCGGGCCGCGGCGGCCGCGGCGCGTGCCAGCGGCGTGACCGTCGTCCTCAACGCGGCACCTGCCCAGCCGCTGGGCAGCCTGGCGGGCCTGGTCGACGTGCTCGTCGTCAACACCGTGGAGGCCGAGATGCTCGGGGCCGCTCCGGTCACGGACCTGGCCAGCGCACTCGCTGCTGCGGCCACCCTGCGCGGGTTGGCGCACTCCGTGGTCGTCACTGCCGGTTCGGCCGGGGTGGCGGCCGCGTCGGACGCCGGGCCGCTCGAGATCCCCGCCCACGTGGTCGCGCGGGCCGAGACGCATGCCGCCGGGGATGTCTTCGTGGGCGCCTTCGGTGCCCGCCTTGCGGGCGGCGCATCGCTCGAGCAGGCGCTGCGCTACGCGAACGCGGCGGCGGCGCTGCACGTCAGCACGCCCGCGTCCGAGCGCGACCGCGTGGGGCCCGCCGACGTGGCACGCCTGCTCGCGAGCGAGGCGCCCGGGATCGCGGCGGGATGACACGATCCGTGCGCTCGGGTGAGAGACACGCAATGGTGGCGAAGAGGAGGGTCGGGTGGCAGTGCTGAAGCAGGGGTCCGGGCCGTGGCTGACCGTGGTGGGCAGCACGATGATCGACCAGATCGCGTATGCGGCGCGCATGCCGGAGCGTGGTGAGACCGTCATCGGAGAGCGATTCGCCCAGGGCTTCGGAGGCAAGGGCGCCAACCAGGCCGTCATGGCCCGACTCATGGGCGCCGAGGTGGCCATGGTCAACGCGGTCGGCGACGACAGCTACGGTGAGCAGACGCTGGCCAACTTCGCCGGCTACGGCATCGACACCACGCACATGCGGCGCGTCCCGGGCTCCAGCGGCGTGGCGCCCATCTGGGTGGAGCCCGACGGCAGCAACCGCATCATCGTCGTGCCCGGCGCCAACGACGGGCTGCTGCCGGAGCACGGTGCCACGGCCGTGCGGGCACAGGCCCGGGTCGACGCCGTCATCGCCCAGTTCGAGATCGGCCAGGCGGTCACGACGGCTGCCTTCGCCGCCGCCCGCGAGCGCGGTGCCACGACCATCCTCAACCCGGCGCCCGGGGCGGCCGTCAGCGAGGACCTTGCCGCGGTCACCGACTGGATCATCCCCAATGAGACGGAGTTCGCCATCATCGCCCGCGCCGCCGGCCTGCCCGACGATGCTGCCGATGCGGGTGCCCTGGCCCGGATGGCCGCGGGCCTCGGGGCCCGGCTGCTCGTGACCCTCGGCGAGCGAGGCGCCGCGCTCGTCGGCACGGACGGCGGGGTGACGATCATCCCTGCCCCGGCCGTGGAGGCCGTGGACACCACGGGTGCGGGCGATGCGTTCGTGGGCGCCTTCGCCTTCGGGCTCGCCTCGGGCTGGGCCGAGCAGGACGCCGTCCGGCTGGGCTGCGCCATCGCCGCCGAGTCCGTGCTGCGGCCGGGGACGCAGGCCTCGTTCCCCGACGCTGCTCGCTGCGCGGTCATCATCGCGGAGCGCGCGGCGGCCCGCTGAGGGCCGTAGCATGAGCGGGCCCGTGGTCGCCGGCCGCCGGCACGACGGCCTGCGAGCCGTACCGGCCCGCCGGCATGCGGGAGAGCCAGGGAGGGAAGTCGTGACGCGTTTCGGTCGAGTCTTCGGGGATGTCAAGCCCGTCATCGCCATGGTCCATGTCGGCGCCACGCCGGGAGCCCCGCTGCATGACGAGGCGCGAGGCGTGGAGGGCATCATCGCGGATGCCCGTGCCGACCTACAGGCGCTCCAGGAGGCCGGCTTCGACGCGGTCATGTTCGGCAATGAACATGACCGACCCTACGAGCTGCAGGTGGACGTGGCTGCCACCGCGACGATGGCCTACGTCATCGGCCGTCTGCGCGACGAGATCCGCGTGCCCTTCGGGGTCAACGTGCTGTGGGATCCGAACGCCACCATGGCCCTCGCCGCCGCGACGGGCGCGGCCTTCGTGCGCGAGATCTTCACAGGCACGTATGCCTCGGACATGGGCCCCTGGAACCCGGACGCTGGCGCTGCCCTGCGCTACGGCCGCCGGCTCGGTGCCGGCGAGGTCGTCAAGCTCTTCAACATCTCTGCCGAGTTCGCCGACTCCCTCGATCGCCGCAGCCTGCCCGACCGGGCTCGCTCAGCGGTCGTCTCCTCGATCCCCGATGCCGTGCTCGTCTCGGGCGTCATCACCGGCGAGCCCGCCGCCATGAGCGACCTTGAGGCCGTCAAGCGCGTCCTGCCCAACACCCCGGTACTGGCGAACACGGGCATCAGGCACCAGACGGTGGCCGACGTCCTGGCGGTCGCTGACGGCGTCATCGTGGGCTCTGCCCTCAAGATCGATGGCGACACCTGGAAGGCCGTGGACCCCGCCCGGGCCGTGGACTTCATGGACCGCGTCCGCGCGACGCGAGGCTGATCCGATGGTCCGTGACCTCATCCTGGAGCTCATGAGCATCCCCGGCCTGGCCGGCTACGAGGATCGGGTCGCCGCCGCGGTGGCCGCACACCTCGACGGCCTCGGCCTCGAGCACCACTCGGATCGGCTGGGGAACCTCATCTGCAGCCTGCCGGGCGACCCTGCGCGACCTTCGGTCATGGTCTTCGCACACATGGACCAGCTGGGCTTCATCGTGCGAAAGATCGAGGCCTCCGGCCTCATCCGCCTGGAGCGCCAGGGCGGCGTGCCGGAACGCGCGCTGGCGGCGCAGGCCGTCCTCCTGTGCACGGAGTCGGGCGACCTGCCCGGCGTCATCTCCAACAAGAGCCACCACGCCACGTCTCCCGAGGAGAAGTACCAGGTGGTGCCCTACGCGAAGCTGGCCGTCGATGCGGGCTTCGCCTCGAAGGCGGAGGCCGAGGACGCCGGCGTGCGCATCGGCACGCCCGTCGTCTACCTTCCCCGCGTCATCGACCTGGCCGGCGGACGCGTGATGGGCACGGCCCTGGACGATCGGGCCGGCTGCGCTGCGCTCATCGCGCTCGCGCGGGCGCGCCTGGGCAAGCCTGGCCCGACACTCCATCTCGTCTGGTCGGTGCAGGAGGAGCACAACCTGCGGGGCATCCTGCCAGCGGCCACGGCGCTCGGGCCGGACATCGCGCTCTCGATCGACACGATGCTCGCCTGCGACACGCCCGAGGTCGCCGATCGCGGCGATGTCGAGCTGGGCGGCGGTCCGGTCATGTCGCTCTTCTCGTTCCACGGCCGCGGCACGCTCAACGGGGTCATCCCCCACCCCGCGCTCGTGCGGCTCATGGAGTCGGCGGCCGGGGACGCGGACGTGCACCTGCAACGCTCGGCGCACACGGGCCTGCTCACGGACCTCAGCTACGTGCAGTTCGCAGGGTCGCAGGGCGTGGCCTGCCTCGACCTCGGGGTGCCCGTGCGCTACTCCCACTCCGCGCTCGAGGTGGCGGACCCGCGGGACGTCGCCGGGCTCGTGGAAGTCCTCGACGCGGCGCTCGACCGCATCACCCCGGACCTGGAGCTCGTGCGCGCGCCGTGACGCACACGCTCGGCGTGGACATCGGGACCTTCGAATCGAAGGGGGTCATCGCCGATGCCGGGGGCGAGGTCGTCGCCATGGCCACGCGGCCGCACCGCATGCTCGTGCCCCAGCCCGGCTGGGCGGAGCATCGGCCCCGGGAGGACTGGTGGGGCGATCTCGTGGCCATCGTACGCGAGCTGCTGACGACCTCCGGCCTCGAACCCCGTGCCATCGACGCCGTGGCCACGAGCGCCATCGGGCCCTGCATGCTGCCGGTCGATGCCGCCGGCGAGCCACTCATGAACGCGGTCCTGTACGGCGTGGACACGCGCGCCAGCGCGCAGATCGCGGCCCTCAACGCGCAGATCGGCGAGGCCTCCATCCTCGAGGCCTGTGGCAACGCCCTCACGTCGCAGTCGGTGGGTCCCAAGATCCTCTGGCTCAGGGAGCAGCATCCGGAGGTCTTCGCGCGCACCGCCCGGTTCTTCACCTCCACCACCTATCTCGTGTGGCGACTGACCGGGGAGTACGTCATCGACCACTACACGGCGGCCAACTTCTCGCCGCTCTACGACGTTCGCCGGCTGGGCTGGTCAGCCGAGCTGGCCGTCGGCATCGTGGAGCCCGATCGCCTGCCGCGAGCCTGCTGGTCCACCGAGGTTGCCGGCCGCGTGAGTGCTGTCGCGGCCGCCGAGACCGGCCTGGCCGAAGGCACGCCCGTCATCGTGGGCACGGTCGACGCGGTGGCCGAGGCGGTGAGCGTGGGCGTGCAGGCACCCGGCGACATGATGCTCATGTATGGCTCGACGATCTTCATCATCGAGGTCACCGATCGGCCGGTCCGCGACCCGCGTCTGTGGTACGCGCCGTGGCTCGTGGCCGGCAGTCACGCCTCGATGGCCGGCCTCGCCACCTCCGGGACCCTGACGCGCTGGTTCCGCGACGAGCTGGCCAGGGACGCGGACTTCGCGGAGCTCGTCGCCGAGGCCGAGGCCAGTCCCAGGGGCGCCAAGGGCCTCCTGTGCCTGCCCCACTTCTCGGGCGAGCGGACGCCCATCCACGATCCCCAGGCCAAGGGCGCCTTCGTGGGCCTCGACCTGACCCACACGAGGGGTGACCTCTTCCGCGCGGTCCTCGAGGGCATCGCCGCGGGCACCGCCCACGTCATGGACACCTATCGCGACGTGGGGGCGCCGCCCGAACGCGTCTACGCCGTGGGCGGCGGGACGCAGAACCCGGTGTGGCTGCAGGCCACCTCCGACCTTGGTGGCGTCACCCAGCTGGTGCGCCAGCGCACGGTCGGCGCCGCCTACGGTGACGCCTTCCTAGCCGCGGTCGCGGTTGGTACCGCGAGCCCCGCGGACATCGAGCGCTGGAATCCCGTGGTGCGCACCGTGACGCCCGAGCGGGTGCCAGCCTACGAACGCCAGTACCCGCTGTGGAAAGCGCTCTACGAGCGCACGGCTGACATCGCCCACCAGCTGGGAGAGGCATCGTGAGCCTCGGTCGGGCGGTCGCTGAACTGGCCGCGGTGATGGCTCACGTGGACGAGTCAGCCCTGGAGCCTGTCGTGCGCGCTATCGCGAGCGCGCGCCGCACGATGCTCTACGGCTGCGGGCGCGAGGGGCTCATGATGCGGGCGCTGGCCATGCGCCTCCACCACCTGGGGCTGGAGGTGTGCATGCAGGGCGACATGGCGGCCTTCCCGCTGGGCGCCGGCGACCTCTTCCTCTGTGCCGCGGGCCCGGGTTCGCTGTCCACGGCCTCGGCGCTCTGCCGGGTCGCCCGCGAGGCCGGAGCGCGCGTGCTCGTCGTGACAGCCGAGCCGTCGGGCGAGACCGCCACCCTCGCTGACGATCTCCTGGTCATCCCGGCGCAGACGATGGCCCGAGATCAGGGAAGCGCGTCGGTCCTGCCCATGGGCTCCCTCTTCGAGGGCGCCATGTTCGTGGTCTTCGAGGTGCTCGTGCTTCAGCTGCGCGAGACCCTCGGAGAGTCAGCGGCGTCGATGCGGGCCCGTCACACGAACATGGAGTGACGAGCGAGCGGGGCGTGACCGAGCGGCGGCGCGGCGGGGCGCGGGTGCCGCGCGGGGGCTGCGAGCCGCGCGGGGTCGGAGTTGGCCCGGTTCCGTGAGTCTCGGCTCTCCGGCCGTGGTCCTATCCCTCCGTCGCAGCCGATGCTGTCCGCTACGGCCAGTTCGGCGCATCGCCCGCGCCGGATGAGTCACCTGCACGTCGCTGCCCGCCACCAATCCCCCTCTGGGCTGAACGACGCGGCCGACCGACCTGTGGCGTCCGTGTCCAAGCGGTAGACGACGCCGGCACCGGGGCGGCCGCGACGCTGAAGCTCGCTCCAACCCTCGGTGCCTGTGGTCACATAGAGCCGATCCAAGGCAGGCCCAGCGAACGTGCAGCTGGTGGTCTGTTCAGCGGGGATGCGCAGCACCTGTCTCAGGGTCCCATCGGGGCCGTATCGTTGGATACGACCGCCCCCGTAGATCGCCACCCACAGGTCACCGGCCGAGTCGACGGTCAGCCCGTCGGGCGCTCCAACGTCCTCCGCGACCGTGACGAAGATGCGGCCATCGGAGATCGTCCCGTCGACGGCGTCGAAGGCGAACGCGTGGATCACCCTCGGACCGCTGTCCGCCAGGTACATCGTGGTGCCGTCCGGACTCCAGCCCAGCCCGTTGGAGATGGTGAGCCCGTCGAGCATCAGCTCCGTGCGTCCCGTCCGGTCAAGCCGATAGAGTGCTCCGCCGCCGGGATGGTGGTCATCGGCGAGCGTGCCGGCCCATAGCCGTCCCACTGGGTCGCACGCGGCGTCGTTCATCCGCGTGCCGGCCGGCGCCACGTCGGCGAGGTGTCGAGATGAGCCGTCGGAGCGCAGGTGGACGAACCCGCGCCCCGCGGCGAGCAGCCAGCCGTCGTCGCCGTCGACCGGGGCGATGGCACCGACGGTGCCCGGCACCTGGTGGACCGCGACGCGCACGAGGCCACCGTCAGCATCGAGCCGGTCTCGGAAGACGCGTCCGGTCACGATGTCGACGTGCAGCAGCTCGCCGCGCCGGGCGTCCCAACGGGCGCCCTCCCCCAGTTCGAGCTGCTCGGTCGTGCAGGCCGTCGCGAGCGCCGACCGGTCCTGGTCAGGCGATGCCACCATCATGCCCCCGCGGAGCCGGCTCCGAGCCATCTACCACCGGACGGACCGCGTGCGACAGCATGCCGCCCGAGATCACCCGCGCGTCGAACCCGTGCTGGAGAAGCACGCGCGTCGCGTAGTACGCGCGCTGGCCTGACCGGCAGAGCACCAGGATCTCGCGATCGCGCGGCAGCTCGCCCAGGCGCTCCCGAAGCTGGCCCAGGGGGATGCCGACGGCACCCGGCACCTGCTCCACGGCCAGCTCCTGCTTGTCACGGACGTCGAGGATGAAGGCACCCTCGACCGCGTCCCAGTGCCGCAACGGCAGATCGCCGCGCAGGACGTCGGCCGCGACCATCCCCGCGAAGTTGACCGGGTCCTTGGCGCTCCCGAACGGTGGCGCGTAGCACAGCTCGGCCTCTTCCAGGTCGTACACGGTGGCGCCCATCTGAAGCGCCATGGCGAGGTGGCTGATGCGCTTGTCCACGCCGTCCTCGCCCACGGCCTGGGCGCCCAGGAGGCGCCCGTCGGAGCGGCGGAACACGACCTTCATGGCGATCGGCTTGGCGCCCGGGTAGTAGCCGGCGTGCGAGTTGGGGAAGATGTGGATCTTCTCGTAGTCGGTCATGCCAGCTCGAGCCAGGACCTGCTCATTCGCTCCCGTCCAGGCCACGGTGGCGCCGAAGAGCCCCACGATGGCGGTGCCCTGCGTGCCCCGGAACCGCGAGTCGCGTCCGGCGATGACGTCGGCCGCGATGCGGCCCTGACGGTTGGCGGGCCCCGCGAGCGCCACGAGCTCCCACTGACCGGTCACGACGTCGCGGACCTCGATGGCATCGCCGACGGCGAAGATGTCGGGGTCGCTGGTGCGCATCTGGTCGTCCACGCGGATCCCCCCGCGTTCGCCGATCTCAAGGCCGGCAGCCTTGGCGAGGACCGTGTCGGGTCGGACGCCGAGCGCGAGGATGACGATGTCGGCGACGAACGTCGCGCCGGACTCCGCGGTCACCACCAGGGTGTCGTCGGGTCCCTGCGCGAACGACGCGGCTCCGTCGTCCACGACCACCCCGACGCCATGACGGCGGAGGTGATCTCCGACCAGTCGGCCGAACTCGATGTCCAGGGGTGCCAGCACGTGGCTGCCCCGCTCGAGGACAGTCACGTCGAAGCCGCGATGGACGAGGTTCTCGGCCATCTCGAGGCCGATGAACCCCCCACCCACGACCACGGCGCGCTTGGCCGGCCGCACGGTCTGGAAGCCCGAGTAGCGCTCCATGCCGGATAGGAAGCTGGTGCCTCGCTCGATCCATTCGCGGATGGCGCGGGCGTCGGGCACCGTCCGCACCTCGAAGATGCCGGGCAGGTCGATGCCGGGCAGGGGTGGCCGGATCGATGGCGCGCCCGGCGAGAGCACGAGCTTGTCGTAGGACTCGGTCGTCACCGTGCCGGTGGCGTGCTCGAGGATCTCGACCGTGTGGTCCCGGGGCGAGATCGCGGTGACCTCGGAGCGCGTCCGGCAGTCGATGGCGAACTGCTCACGGAAGACCCGTTCGTTCGCCACGAGCAGACTCGCCTCATGCTCGATGACACCGCCGACGTGGTACGGCAGCCCACAGTTGGCGTACGAGACGTATGGGCCTCGTTCGAGCATGACGATCTCTGAGCTCTCGTCGAGCCGGCGCAACCGCGCCGCGCAGGACGCCCCGCCCGCGACTCCACCGATGATCACGACCTTCATGACATGACTCCTTCTCGACTTCTCGTTCGTCAGGCGCCGAAGTCCACGACGACCTTGATGTCGTCGGGACCGCGCGTGAGTGCCGCAGCGAAGTGGTCGGGGGGTAGGCGACGGGTGATGAGTCGCTCGAGCCACGCTCGGTCGGCCGCAACGAGCGCCTGGGCCGCCTTGTAGAAGTGCCGGCGGTTGGCGTTGACGGAGCCCACGATCACGTTGTTCCGCAGGACCAGGGCCTTGGCGATATCGGCGGGAGCCAGGCCGCTGGCGCTGCCGCCGCTGCCGACCCCCGTGAGGCAGACCACCCCGCCGGAGGCGACCTGGCGAATGGAATCGATGATCACCGAGCCTGCCCCGGTGCACTCGATGACCACATCCGGCTCGAAGCCCACCTCGGGGATGGTTTCTGAGTGGTACGTGGCGCCCAGGTCACGGACGAGCTCCGGCTTCAGCCCCCCCGTGACCCTGTCGAGCACGTGGACGTCGAGCCCGTTCTGGACGCCGATGAGCGCCGCCAGCATGCCGATCGGGCCCGCCCCGGTGACCAGCACCGATCGTGGCTGCCAGAACGCCCGCGCGCGCATCGCCGCGACCAGCTCCCACGCCTTGGCGACCACGGTCGTGGGCTCCAGCAGCACACCGAGCAGTCCGAGTGACGGATCCACCCTGGTGTAGTAGCCCGGCTCGATCCGCCAGCGCTCCGACATGAAGCCGTCGATCTCCTTGATACCGCGCTCCGTGTACTGCCCGTTGCGGCACATGTCCCATTCGCCGACGGCACAGTTGGGGCAGGGCACCGGGTCGGGGCGCCGGACGATCCCGACGACCAAGTCGCCCTGCCGGACGCCGCGGTCGGTTCCTGGGTCCAGGACGCGACCCAGCGACTCGTGCCCCAGGATCAGGCGCTCCTGCCCGGGGGGCGCCCAGCCGTACAGGCCGGACGCGATCTCGACGTCCGTCCCGCACACGCCGACCGCCACCGCCTCCACCAGGATGGACCCGGTGCTCTCGTCCGGTTCGGGGACATCCTCGAAGCGGACCGACCCTTCGACCAGCGGCTGGACGGTGACCGCCTTCATGGCTTCCTCCCTGTGGAACGCTGTGACTTCTGGTGGAGCGACCCGGGGAGCGAGCGTCGGACCCGCAGGACCTCCGCCACGGACCAGGCCTGGAATGGACAGCCGGTGGCGCCGTGCGGCGCGTCGCCGTCCGCGGTCTCGGAGATGGAGCCGAGCCCCCACTCGGCGAGGTGCGCCACGATCCCGTCGAGCACCCCGTCGACCGGCACTCCCACCCGGAGCGCCGCGTCAACGTACGGCCCGAGCAGCCACGGCCAGACCGTACCCTGGTGGTAGGCGGAGTCGCGCTCCGCGGACCCGCCACGGTGCCGTCCGCGGTACGCCGGGTCGACCGGCGCCAGCGTCCGCAGGCCCAGCGGGGTGAGCAGCGTCTCGCCGCATGTCTCGACCACGGCGCGGGCGGCGGTCATCGCATCAGGGGTCGCGAGCGGCCCGTGCGGCAGCGAGACCGCGAGCAGCTGGTTGGGCCGGACCGCGTCGTCATGACCGCCGGGTCCGTCGACCACGTCCAGGAGGCCGGCCCCGTCAGCACGCGCGAATCGGCGAACGAACGAGGCGGTCGCCTGCGCACGCAGCGACCGGCAGGCGTCCCCGGTCGACGTCCCGGCCAGCAGCTGCTGCGCGATGGCGAGCGCCTCGATCCAGAGTGCGTTGACCTCGACGGCCTTGCCGGCTCGCGGGGTCACGGGTCGGCCGTCGATGCGCGCATCCATCCATGTCAGCGCCCAGCCCTCGGCACCCTGGCGCAGCAGCCCGTCATCCGGGTCGACAGCGATGCCGAAGCGGGTGCCGGCGATGTGTTGTCCGATGATCGCCTGGACGACCGGCGCGAGCTCCGCGCCAAGGTCGGCGTCGCCGGACACGGCCATGTGGCGACCGAGGGCGTGGACGAACCAGAGCGTCCCGTCGGCGGTGTTGTACTCGAGCGTGCCGGTGTCGGCCGTGTTGGCGAGCATCCCCTCGGAGACCGTGGCGGCGGCGCGGCGGAGGCACGCGCGTCCATCGTCCCAGCGATCGGTCGCCAGGAACAGGCCCTCGTAGGACGTCATCAGGTCGCGCGACCACTCGCCGAACCAGGGGTAGCCGGCCACAGCGGTCGGGCCGCCACCACCTTCGACGACGAACTGGTCCGCCGCGAGGATCAGCTGGCGATCGACGGCCTCGACGGCTGCGGCGCGCGTCCAGAGAACCTCCGCACGTGTCCGCGCGTCACGCACCAGCTCGCCCGCGAGCGGGAGCGGACCATCGAAGGGGGCGGCAGCCGCAACCACCTCCAGCGTCTGCTCGGGCTCGAGCGATGCGCCGAACGTGCCCGCAGCCCAGACATCCTCGCTGTCGGTCAGGCCGCGGGCAGCCTCCTCCCGCCATCGGACCCCGCGATACCACTGGCCGCCTGGCGTCCAGCCCGGTCCTGCGACGCGATAGGCGCCGTCGAACACGAAGCCGTCGACCGTGGCCTCGATCGCCGGGAAGCCACCTGCGGAGCGTTCACCATGGACGCCCCGCCAGGTGCACAACGGCGTCAACTCGAGGCGCACCGGCCGGTCGCTGCGCACCACCCGGTGCACCACACCGACCGCCGCTCGTCCGTGGGCCATGGCCAGGTCGCGCTCGACGATCGTTCCCCCGACCTGCCAGCGCCATCGAGGGACGCCGCGATCGAGCGTGAAGGTCGAGAGCAGTTCGTGCCCTCGTGGGTCGACCGTGCCGTGCTCCCACTCGTTTGTGGCGAGGCGGATCCGCGCATCGTCGATCACGAGGACCATGTCGAGCGCCGCAAGCCCGAGCATCCGGGACGCGGGTCCATCCACCGCCACGACGAGCAGGCCGTGGTAGCGGCGGGTCCGGAGTCCTGCGACGGTCCCCATGGCATAGCCACCAAGGCCGTCGGTGACGAGCCATTCACGTTTCGCCGATTCCCCGAGGTTGCCGCAGACACCAGGACCAAAGGTGGTGGTCATGCCTTGGGCGTTGCGGCCCCGCCTGACAGCAGGTCGGCGAGGGTCATGATCGGGGCGCCCCCGCTGCGCCGGATGAGGTCCGCGACCGTGCCGGTCCACCCCGTCTGGTGCGAGGCGCCAAGGCCCGCGCCGTCGTCCCCGTTGAAGTACTCGTGGAACAGCAAGTTGTCCTTCCAGGCGGGGTCGCGCTGGAGCTTGTCCACCGAGCCGAAGCAGGGCCGCCTCCCGTCCTGACCCACCAGGAATAGCGAGATCAGCCGGCGGCGGATGTCCTCAGCGACCTCCTGGAGCGTGTGCTGTTCGCCGGATCCCGTCGGATACTCGATCGTGACGCTGTCACCGAAGTAGCGCGAGAAGCGCAGCAGCGCGTTGACGATGAGGTAGTTGACCGGGAACCAGATCGGCCCGCGCCAGTTGGAGTTGCCGCCGAACATCCCGGTCGTTGACTCCGCCGGCTCGTAGTCGATCGCGGCGTCCATGCCGTCGAGCTGAAGGTGGTAGGGATGGTCACGGTGCCAGCGTGACACCGACCGCAGCCCGTAGGGCGACAGGAATGCCTCGTCATCGACGAGCTTGCTGAGGATCCGCAGCAAGTGCGCCTCGTCGACCACGCCGAGCAAGGCCGTCCGGCTCCCCGGCTCCCCCTTCAGCCGCGCCGAACCTTCCAGCTCGTCGAGCGTCAGATGCCGACGGGCGAGAAGGCGCGCCGTCTGCTTGCCAAGAGTCTCCGCTCGCCTGATCATCTCCTCGTTGATGACCGCGAAGGCCATCAACGGGAGCACGCCGACCATGGAATCGACCTTGACGAGGATGGTCGACCCGTCGGGACTGCGCAGCCGGTCGTAGTAGAAGCCGTCCTCCTCGTCCCACAGGCCCTGGGCCTCCATGGCCTCCGAGATGAGCGAGAAGTGCTCCAGGAACTTCACGATCAGGTCCGACGTGTCGCGCCCGTGGCGGTTCAGGATCGCGGCGATCGCCCCCATGCTCAGCGAGTAGAAGGCCATCCAGGCGGTCGCGTCCGACTGCTGGAGGGTGTGGCCGGGCAGCAGATGGGACCGGTCGATGGGCCCGATGTTATCGAGCCCCAGGAAGCCGCCCTCGAAGACGTTCGAGCCATCCGCGTCCTTCCGGTTGACCCACCACGTGAAGTTCACGAGGAGCTTGTCGAAGATCCGGCCGAGGAACGCGATGTCCTGCGCGCCGTCGATGGCGAAGACCTCCAGCGCCGCCCACGCCTGGACCGGCGGGTTCACGTCGTCGAACGCCCACTCGTAGGCGGGCATCGCGCCGTTGGGGTGCATGAACCACTCACGCCCGAGGAGCGTGAGCTGGTACTTGGCGAACGCCGGGTCGACGTGTGCCAGGGCGATGCAGTGGAACGCCATGTCCCACGCCGCGAACCACGGGTACTCCCACTTGTCGGGCATCGACATGATGTCGAACGCCTCGAAGATGCCTCCAGCCCGCGTTGCGGCCGTCCTTGCCGCGACGCGGGCGGTGCCGGCTGGGTGGGGTCGCCGTCGAGCCAGCGGGAGACGTCGTAGTCGAAGAGCTGCTTGCTCCACAGCATCCCCGCGAAGGCCTGGCGCATCACGTTCGCCTCGTCCGCGGAAGTGGACGACGGCGTGAGCTCAGCGTAGAACCCGTCGGCCTCGGCCTGCCGCACCCGTCGACGTCGTCGAAGCCAGCCCACGGAGACCCCGACCGGTCGGCTGGCCGGAGGCGGACGTCGGAGCTCGACCGACGCGCCAGGCGCCACCGTCTGCCGGTACCAGAACGCCGCCTTCGTGCCGTGCAGGGCAGGGTTCACGGTGTCTGCGCCGGAGACGACGTGGTCGTTGATGCCGTCCTTGGGGAAGGCGGGGGTCTCACCCGACCCGAACAGGCGGCGGCCGTTCGTCTCGTTATCGCAGAACAGGACAGTCGGCGTCGTCCCGTCCGCGCCGGGTGCGGCGGCGAGCTCGAGATCGCCCAGGAATGGATGGCTGGTGGAGATCCGGTCGCCCGCGGCGGCAAGTTCCGGCCGTTCCTCTCCGAGGTCCCAGCTCCACGTGTTCCGGTACCACGCCGTGGGGAGGACGTGAAGCGTGTCAGCATCCGGACCGGCGTTCGTGATCCGGATAGTCATCAGCAGGTCGAGCGGGTCCGCCTTGGCGTAGTCGACTTCCACGATCCAGTAGCGGTCCTCGTCGAACGCGCCCGTGTCGAGCAGCTCGAACTCCGGGTCGTGCTTGCCCCGGCGCGCGTTCTCCTCGACGAGCGCGCGATACGGGAACTCACCCTGGGGGTAGTGGTAGCGCCAGCGGTTCCAGGCATGGCTCGGGGTCGCGTCGAGGTACCACCAGTACTCCTTGGCGTCCTCCCCGTGGTTGCCCTCGTTCCCGGTGAGCCCGAAGATGCGTTCCTTCAGGATGGGGTCCCGCCCGTTCCAGAGCGCCAGCCCCAGGCACAGCCGCCCCTCCACATCGGAGAAGCCCGCCAGGCCGTCCTCTCCCCAGCGATACGCGCGCGACCGAGCGTGGTCGTGGGGGAGGTACTCCCACGCCGTGCCGTCCGGGCTGTAGTCCTCGCGGACCGTGCCCCATTGCCGCTCGCTGAGATAGGGGCCCCAGAGGTACCAGTCGCCCGCCTGGCGGAGCCCGTTCTCCAGTCTGCCGAAGGTCTGGACCCGTTCGCGTTCAGCGTTCTCTCGACCCATCGTCCACCTCGTCGTCGTGTGCCGGCACCGCTTCGCGGCTGCGGCGCGGGCCATGCACGGGCGCCGCCAGAGGCCGCGTCCGACGCGGAGCGCGATGGGCCGGGCACCTGTCGACCGTCGGCACGCTCGAGCTCCGGCGGCTGGATCCAGTGAAGCTCAGCGCCCCGGTAGCCGCCTCCCCCACGGAGGATGAGGCTCGGGGAGCGGTACGTTCCATGCCGTTCGAGGATCTGCCACGGGCTGGACGGCTGCCTCCGACCTTGCGTCTCCCGGCCACGGACATCGAAATGGCTCCATCCTCCTGGAGGTCGTCGGCACGGCCGCACAGGAGTGCTACACCACCCACCCGCTGTTCCCGAAGGGCCGCGTGTGCGACTACCGCACCTCCCGAACGTCGACCTCGGTCGGGTGCCGCGGGGTGTGTACAGGGGCCGTCCTGGGCTCGGGGCGCCCGGTCCGTCGACGGAACCACACCGTCATCGAACAGCTGCGGCCCCTGCGGTCAGCGACACCTCCGACCGAAGCCGTAGCGACACCCCGACGGGCGCCAGGACCGGACCGGCACGCTGCCCCCACGCTCGAATCACGCATCGTCGGCGCGTCCCAGCTGCGATCACCGCACGTGACGACCCTCGCCAACGCTCTGGGCCGCCGTGTTGTTCAAGGACCGTGTGGAGTTGCCGGGTGAGCGGGGCGCGAAGGTGCCGGGGACGCCGCCGTGTCGGAGACGCTGGGGTGCCGGGGGACGCCGAGATATCCCGGAGCTACTTGACGGCGCCCGTGGACATGCCTCGCACGATGAACCGCTCCAGCAGGATGCCCACGACGATGAGGGGCAGGATGGCCGCGAACGAGATGGCCGCCATGCTCCACCACGAGATGCCCTGGCTGCCGGTCTGGCTGGCCACCATGACGGGCAGGGTGATGGTGTTCGTCGAGGTCAACAGCGCCGCGAAGAAGTATTCGTTCCAGGTCAACACGAGGGACAGCACGAAGGCTGCCACCATGCCCGGCAGGGCGATGGGCACGATGATGCTGAAGAAGGCGCCCCAGACACCCTTGCCGTCGACCATGGCGGCCTCATCGAGCTCCACAGGGATCGTCATGAACTGGTCCCGCATGATCCAGATGACGATGGGCAGCACCGTGAGCGCGTACAGCATGATCAGGCCGATGTGCGTGTCCAGCAGCCCCAGCTCCTTGTAGAGGACCAGGAAGGGCAGGGCCAGGACGACCGGGGGCAGGATGAGCTGGCTGATGAAGAAGAAGGAGATGTCGCTGTTCCTCATGCGCCCGAACCGATAGCCGAAACGGGACAGCCCGTAGCCGGTGATCGCACCGAGGAAGACCGCCAGCGCGGAGGCGGTGACGGACACGATGGCCGAGTTCCCGAAGCGCGCGAAGAACTGGTCGCGGACGGTGCTGGCGACCCCGATGGTCTCGGGTGACAGGCCCAGCGTCCGCCAGCCCAGCCACTGTGGCTGGAAGTCCACGAACGGGATGAGGCGGCCCTGCATGACGTCCGGGGCGGTCTTGAAGCTCGTGGTGATCGTCCAATAGATGGGGAACAGGCACACGATCGTCCACAGGATCAGGACGCCATAGATGACCACCCGGCTCGTCCACCACTTGGCCTTGTAGGCGAGGTCGGATTCGCTGTCGTGGAAGATCGCCTGGCTCATGTGTAGGGCTTCATCCAGCGGCTCAGGCCGCGCATCATGCCGGTCAGGGCCGCGACGATGACGAGCAGATAGAACATCGCCAGCAACGTGCCGTAGCCGACGTTCGAGCGATCCCGGTACTCACGGTAGATGAAGCTCGTCACCGTGTCGGTCGCGCCACCCGGACCACCGGACGTGATGTTGATGACGAGGTCCGCGAGCTTCAGCTTGAAGATGATGCGCACGAGGATGGCCGTGATCGAGACCGGCAGCATCAGCGGGAAGATGACCTTGCGGAAGGACTGCCACGCCGTGGCGCCGTCGACACGGGCGGCCTCCACGACCTCGACCGGCATCGCCTGGAGGCCGGCCAGGAGCATCAGCATCATCAAGGGGATGAAGATCCACGCATCCAGGACGGACATCGTGATGCGCGCGATCTCAGGGCTGGCGAAGAACGCTGGATCCTGCCAGCCCAGGGCGCGAGCCAACTGGGACACCGGGCCGAAGCGGAACTCCAGCATGGACTTGCCGATCATCCAGGAGACGGCGACCGGCGACAGCATGAGGGGCAGCAGGAAGGCCACGCGGAAGAAGCGGCGCGCCCGGATCTGCAGGCTGAGCAGCATGGCGAGCCCGAAGGCGATGCCGTACTCGACGATGACTCCGAGCGAGTACCACAGCATGTTGGTGAGTGCGTTCCAGTAGAAGGGGTCGGACAGCATCTTCTGGATGTTGCCCAGCCCCGCGAAGCGCGGCCCGGTCGGAGACGAGAGGTTCCAGTCCGCGAAGGCGATGGCGATGCCGAGCACGAGCGGGATGACCGTGAGCGACACGACGAAGAGGGCCGCGGGCAGGACGAACAGGAGCTTCCTGCCGTGCTCGCCCCGGACGAGCACCTGCCCGACGCACAGTGCGATGCACCAGAAGACGTAGGCGTACAGCGTCGGCTGCCAGTTCTTGACGCCCAGGTCCACGACGCCCAAGGCTTGGAGCAGCTGTGCCCCGAAGACGATCATGAGGACGAGGAACGAGCCCCGGATGAGGAAGCGGCCCAGACGGGCCCGGGAGTCGGAGATGGACTCGTGCGAGACGACGTGGATGAGGTCGCCGGTGTTGCTCACGGTCGGTGCTCAGTCAGTGCTCAGTCGGTGCTGCCAAGGACGGTGAAGTGGACGGTGTGCGGAGTGAACGAGGTGCGCGATGGTCGCGCACCTCGTTCGTCTCGTGTGACAAGGTCAAGGGGGCGGAGCGTGACCGCCACGCCCCCTCCGCGTCACAGACCCAGTGACGCTCGGTAGAGCTCGAGCTGGCTCTCGCGGCCGATCTGGTCGGTGATCTCCTCCCAGCCTGCCGCGATGGCATCGGCGATCTCCTGCGCGGAGGCGCCGCTACCCAGGCCGTTGACGAGCTCGTCCTCGGCCCTTGAGTAGTACTGGAAGATGCCCGGGATGCGCGGCTCGTTGGCCGCGTTGGGGTGGTTGTAGCTGTCGAGGTTCGAGGCGAGGTAGTCCTCGATGTAGGCCTGATCGTAGCCGGCAGCCACCCACTCGTCGTAGTTGAACTGCGAGTTGCGGTAGGGCTGGAAGCCGGACGGATAGGCCGCCATCCAGAGTGCGATGTCCTTGCCGCCGAGGTGTGCCGCAGCGGACCAGGCGCACTTGCGCTTCAGCTCGTCACTCGAGACGTTATTGGTGACGTAGACACCCCAGCCGATGTAGGCGTTCAGGGGAGCCCGGTTGGCCGTGTCTTCCCATTCGCTGGTCTGCCAGTTGTAGACGCGGTCCGCGCCCGGATTGATGTCGAAGCCGACGACATCGCCCACGACGGAGGTGTCCGACGTGCGCGCCATCGAGCCGACATCGCCCCACCACATGACCTGGGCACCGGTGCCGGCCAGGAACTGCTGGAAGGCGGTGGTGTTGGGGTCAGCGTTGAGCTGGTCGGGCGGGTAGGCGCCAGAGGTGTTCATCAGGTCGATGACGTCCTGGATGGCCTGCACCCATGCGGGGCTGTTGACCAGGGGCTTCATCGTCTCGGGGTCGAACAGCCAGGCGGGGCTGCCGGGTGCTTGGCGTAGGCCACAGCACGGTCGGCCAGGAAGTAGAAACCGAAGCCGCCCCACAGGTACTTCAGCGGGTCGACGACGCCGTAGGCATCCAGGCCCGTCAGGGGGTCGGTCTTGCCGGCCAGGAACTTGGACTGCTCGTTGACCTGCTCCCAGGTGGTGGGCGGTGCCCACTCACCCTCGTGGCCCTCGGCCGTCCAGGCCGCCTTGAAGTCCTCGTTGGTGTAGTAGTCAGTGCGATAGGCCATCGTGTGGGTATCGCCATCGATGGAGATGCGATACGTCTGGTCATCCCACGTGCCGACAGGCGGCTTGAGGTAGTCCACGTAATCGGCCATGTCGATCTGCGTGGCCACCCATTCGGGCATCGGGTCGAGCAGGCCGCGACCGGCCGTATCACCCTCGAACGGGGCGCCCATCTCCATGACGTCCCAGTCCACCGTGCCGGTGGCGATGGCCTGCTGCAGTCGGCCGTTGTAGTCGGCCTGCGCCAGGTCGATCCAGCTGATCGTGGCGCCGGTGTACTCCTCCCACGGCTTGAGGAAGCCGCGGAAGAGCATGTTGTGGAGGTTCTGGTTGTTGAGGCCCAGGAACTTGAGCTCGACACCCGTGCACTCACCCTCGGCGATGTTCGCCTTGGTGGGCTCCAGGGTCAGCGCACCGACCTGCTGCCATTCGGGATCCGAGGGCTGGCCCATGCCGACCCCAGGGATCTGCAGCATCTCGGCTCGCAGCGCAGCCGAGTCGTCCTGCGCAAGCGCCGGCACCGCGCCGGCGAGCAGGACGGCGGCGGCGGCGAGCGTCCCCGCCTTCGTCAACATGCCCCGTCCCGGGGATCGCCCGCGCAGCATGGCCTCGTAGAGTTCGACCTTCATGTCCTACCCTCCCTGGCAGAGACGTCGCGCGCCCCAGCCCTTGTGGGTGCGAGGCGCCATGAATGCGCAAGGGTAGCGTGGTCGCGGTCGCCGGTGTACCCCATTCCGCAGAACCGACAGGGTTCTGCCTGGCACCGGGGGTTCTGCCTGACACAGGTTCTGCCCGACCGGCGGACCGGGCGTCCATGCGACCGGCGCGCGCCGGGGTCGGCTGTCATGATTCAGGAGGTTCGGGGGCAGGCGAGAGCAGCAGGCCGCGAGACGCGAGGAGGGCGAGATGCTCAAGGGGATCGACCATCGGCTGAACGCTGAGGTCCTGGGCTGCCTGCGGGCGATGGGCCATGGCGACGTCCTCATCATCTCGGACACCAACTTCCCGGCTGATTCGACCGCGCGGGCGACGGTCAGCGGCCGTCTCCTGCGCATGGACAACCTGACCGCTGCCGAGGCGGTGCAGGCCATCCTGTCGGTCATGCCGCTGGACACCTTCGTCGACGATTTCGCCGGGCGCATGGAGATCGCGGATGCGCCCGACGAGGTGCCACCGGTGCAGGCGGAGGTCCAGGCCCAGATCGACCGCGCCGAGGGCCGGCCCCGACCGATGATCAGCATCGAGCGCTTCGCCTTCTACGCCCTCGCCCGCACCGCGTATGCCGTCGTGCAGACCGGGGAGCGTCGCTTCTACGGCTGCTTCATGCTGCGCAAGGGCGTCCTCCCGCCGGACGACTGAGCTCCCGCGTCATCGCGATGGCGCTGCACCCGCGCACGCGGTCACAACGTGGGAGACGCCACTTGGCGCTGCACGTCGCGGAGGTCGGGGAAGCGCAGCACCGCAGGGTCCAGGAGGCCGGCCTCGACCGCCGACTGGATGGCGTCGTGCCGAGACGAGGCGCCCAGCTTGCCGTAGATGGAGATGGCCTGGCTCTTGATCGTGTGCGGTGACACGTGGAGGCGCTCGGCGATGTCGCGGAAGGAGAGATGGCTGGGCAGGTAGCCCAGGACGCGGATCTCCGCCGAGGTGAGCGTGCCGGCGGCAGCGCCCCCGGCACGCATGTGCTCGATGGTCTCGCGCAGCTCGGCCGCCTCGGTGGCGTAGGTTCCCAGCCGCGGGCGGATGCGCAGGATGCTGCCGAGCTCCAGCAGGAGCGTCCTCGCGGCGGCGGTGTCACCCAGCGTCACGCAGGCGCGCAGGGCATGCAGGCGGGCGTCCGCGGCAACCCAGGGCAGGGCTGCCGTGAGTGTGGGCCGGAGCCGATCGAAGGCCCGCAGGAGCGAGCGACCCTCTGACGGCGCTCCCGACGCGATGGCCAGGCGTGCGCCGACCGCGAACACGATGGCGCTGTTGACGTAGTCCGCGAGGTGCTCCGATTCGATGATGCGCATGCCACGGCTGACGTCGTCGCGGGCCAGCGCATGATCCCCGAGCCGCATGGCGATCGAGGCGCGCGACCCGAGCGCCTGCGTGGCGGCTGAGGCCGCGGCCATCGAGTCGCACAGGGCGACATCCACGTCGGCGGCTTCGCGGGCGGCGGCGAGGTCACCGGCCATGACGGCGGCCGCGGATGTCACGTGCATGAGCACCGGCCGGAAGGGACTGTCCGCCGCGAGGCGCGCATCGGCGGCACGGACGTCCGCGGCCATCGCCGACACGCCGTCCCTGGCCAGACCGGCCCGCAGGAGGGCCACCCAAGGGCCTTTGTCGGGCGTCCCATCCGGCATCGGCCCCGTGTCAGGCGCGCGTTCCGCAGCAGCAAGCCAGTGTTCAGCCCGCTCGAGGCGGCCCTGGGTGGCGTTCAACCAGCCAGCCATCACGGCGACCGTTGCCCAGCGGTCGCGCAGTCCGTCCTCGTCGAACCAGGCGATCCAGCGCTCGCACGTCGCAGAGCGGCCACGCCAGAACATGGGCAGGCTGTAGCGCGCGGCCATGGCGGCCACGGCCTCGAGATCGCCGGCCTCGTGCGCGTACTCTGTGCCCTGCTCCGGTTGGCCATGCGCGGCACACCAGTTCGCCGCCCGACGCCTGATCTCGCGCGCAGCCACGGGGTCCCGCGACTCCAGCTCGTCGCGCAGGAACTCGCTGAAGAGGTGGTGGAAACGGTAGGCCGTGCGGGTCTCGTCGAGCGGCACGAGGAACAGGTTGCTGCGTTCCAGCTGCCGCAGCAGAGCCAGGGAGCCGCTCGTCTCGAGGGCCGCATCGCAGAGTGGGCCGTCCAGCACGTCGAGCACGGACGCCCGGCACAGCCATGCCTGCATCGGCGGGTCGAGCGGAGCCAGCAGCTCGTCGCGCATGTAGTCGCCCAGGGAGGCCTGGTCGCCGCGGACGTCGAAGCCAGGGTCACCGCCGGGGCGTTCTGACATCCGGCGCAGGGCGAGGTAGACGGCGGCGGGCCAGCCCTCCGTGGCGACCTGCAGGTCGGTCGCCTGCTGTGCGTCCAGTCGCAGGCCCCGTGCTGCGGCCATGGCGGCGATGTCCGCGTCGTCCATGGCAAGGTCGGCCGGCCCGAGCTCCAGCAGGCGGCCCTCAAGCCGCAGCCGCGCCAGCGGCAGATCAGGCGTCGACCGGCCGCCGATGGCCAGCCGAAGGTTCGGCGGCTGATGCGCCAGCAGCCAGGCGATGACATCCAGGGCAGCCCGCCCGGTGATCGCCTGCACGTCGTCGAGGATGAGCACGGCAGGCGTTCGCATCGCCCAGAGCATCTCGATGAAGCGGGGCAGCACCGTGGCCTCCAGCGAGTGACCCGGTGCCGACAGCAGCGCCCGGAACTCGTCCGGCAGCGGTTCCACGCGGTCGAGCGCCGCCACGAGGTAGGAGAGCAGGACGGTGGGGTCGTCATCGCCACGATCGAGCCGGACGAAGGCGACCGCGGGGACCCGCGCCGCCCACTGGCCCAGGAGCGTCGTCTTGCCGTAGCCCGCCGGCGCCATGATGGTGGTGACCGGTGCGCCCGATCCGGCCAGTCGCTCGAGGAGGTGCTCGCGGCGGACGGCCGCCGCCTGTGGCAGGGGGAGGCTGAGCTTGGAGGCAAGCATGGGCGCGTGCGCGGGGCCTGCTCGCTCCCGTCCGTGGGACGCTACGGGCGCGCTCAAGAGCGCCGATCCGCCGCGGTCCGGTGAGGCGTGACCCAGCTCGTCCTCATGGTCGGACAAGGATAAGCAACGAGAGGACAGGCGGCCGCGCGGGATGGCGGGACGCCGGCCGGCACGTGCGAGCGACCTGGTGGGGTGAGCCGGGTCGAGAGTCGGAACGGCCCGGGAGCCGCCCTCGGCGGTCGTCCCGGGCCAGAGGCGCGGCCTATGCGATGGCGATGGCGTCCTTGGCGGCAGCCGCCTCACGGTCGATCTCGGCCGCGAGCTGCTTGTCGACAGCCTTGGTCACGATCCGGTCGGCCTTGGCGAGCGCCTTCTCGACCTCGACCACGGCCTCGTCCTCTGCGAGCACGATGAGCGCGGTGGTACCGGGCGACACCAGGCCCTCGAGTTCGTCGGCGAGCGTGGAGCGGCGTGAGATGTTGCGGAACTTGCCCAGCACGCTGCCAACGACGCCGAGGCCCACGGCGCTCGCGAGGATGCTGGGCGGGAAGATGATGCCCAGCACGGCGCCACCGACGATGCCCCACTTGAGGCCCGTCTTGGTGCTGTGGTCGGTGACCCTGCCGAACTTGATCTTGCCGTCCTGGTCCGCGCTGGCGATGACGACACCGTCGATGCGCAGGCTGGTACCCGCCTCGATGGCCTCGAGCTCCGCGTAGGCAGCGTCGGCGAGCTCTGCGCTGGCGAACTGCCCGGCGAGCAGGTAGTAGGCGCCGTCCGTGATCATGCCGATCTCGGCATCCGGCTGGGCCGCTCCTGCGGCGACCTCGACCTGCTGCTCAGACGCGGCTGCGGCATCGGCCGCGGCATCGTTCACTGGGTCGGTCATATCTGATACTTCCTTTCGAGTCGCCGCGGGAGATGGTTCGCGGCGGTCAAGCGATACTGGCGCGGCGTGGATGGAGGATTGTGGCACACCCATCCCTTCCAGACCCGCATCGACGTCATACCCCAGCGCCATCGCCAGCTTGGGGGCGGCCTCCATGAGGTGCGCCGATCCGGTGATGGGTGCGATGGCGACCAGGACGCCGGTGACGTCCGCGGGGCTCGCACCCATGGCGATGGCCTCGTCGACGGCCCGCGAGTAAGCGGGGCCGCTGCCGCCTGCCACGATCAGCGCCGCCACGCGGACCAGGGCCGTGCTGCGCTCGTCCAGGCCGGACCGCGACGAGGCCTCCGCCCCGGAGGTCCAGGAGAGGACCAGGCTCAGGAGCGTCTCGTCACCGATGGTCAGCCGACGGTAGAGCGCCGTCTGCGACGGGTCCAGCAACATCCCATCACCTCATGGCGGGCGCAGGCGTGGCCTGCTCCAGGACAGCACTCCAGCGCGCTTTCGCGTGGCTGACATCCCCCCTTCCGGGCGATATGGCACGCCAGCGACCTGGCACCTGCTAGGGTGCCGGCCATGGGGGATGGACTGCGTCTCACGGCAGATGAGCGTCGGGCCGCCGCGCTGGCCGCGGTCGAGGCGCTGGAGCGCCTGGCCGACCTGCGTGCCACCGGTCCGCTGCACCACCCGGCCGGCGCCGACCTCGTCGCTGCGGCCAGGGGTGCCCCACCCCAGGAGGCGGGCGACCTCGCGGCCATCCTGGAGCGGTTCACCCACATCGCGCTGGCCGGCTGGGACAAGACCGCGGGCGGAGGCCTCGCGTACATCCCCAATGGCGCCCTGGAGTCCGGGCCCATCGCCGCCCTGCTCGCGGCCGGCGCGAACACGTTCACGGGAACCGCCTTCGAGGCGCCCGCCATGGTGGCCATGGAGGAAGGGCTGCTGCGCTGGATGGCCGACCTGCTGGGGCTGCCGGCCTCGGCCGGCGGCCTGCTGCTGTCAGGCGGCTCGCTGGCCAACGGGGCGGCCATCGTCTCGGCCCGCGCGCGGGCCGCCGGTCGACCCGGATCGGCTGCCGAAGTCGGCGCCGCGGCCACGATGGTCGTCTCTGACCGCGTCCATCACTCGGTCACTCGCGCGGCTGCCCTGGCCGGGATCCCGAGCACGGCCGCGCGCGTCGTGGGCACCGATGCCGCCGGGCGCATGGACACCGAAGCCCTGGTGACGCTGCTGCGCGATGATCGCGCCGCCGGTCGGCGCCCCTTCCTCGTGGTCGGCGTGGCGGGCACCACGGACAGCGGCGCCATCGACCCGCTGGAGCGTCTCGCCGACATCGCCGCCGAGGCCGGCGCCTGGCTCCACGTCGACGCCGCGTACGGCGGCTTCTTCGCCCTGACCGGACGCGGGCGGGAGCGCCTGCGGGGCATCGAGCGGGCAGACTCCGTGACCGTGGACGCTCACAAGGGGCTCTTCCTGCCGTACGGCGTGGGCGCGGTCCTCGTGCGCGACGCAGCCGACCTGCTGGCCGCCCACCACGGGGCTGGCGCCTATTTCCGCGGGCTGCCGGTCACCGAAGGGCTGCCTGACTACTGCCAGCGCGGACCGGAGCTGACCCGACCGTCCCGTGGTCCACTCCTCTGGTTCCCGCTGCAGCTGCACGGCACGGCGGCCTTCGCCGCGGAGCTTGACCGCATGCTGGACCTGGCAGCCATGGCACACGCTCGACTGGCGGCCATGCCCGGCGTCATCACGGGGCCGGCGCCGCAGCTCTCGATCGTGGCCTTCCGGGCTGCCGCAGGGGACGCCATGACGGATGCCATCGTCGCGGCACTGCAGGGCAGCGGCCGCTTCCAGGTCTCGACGACGACGCTGGGCGGCCGCGCGATGGTGCGCTTCGCATTCCTCAGCCCGAGGACGGACGCGGCCATCGTCGAAGAAGCCCTGGGCATCGTGGCGCGAACGGTCGGCGCGGAGCCCGGTACGTAGCCCGGCGGCCTGGGCGGGCAGGGCGGTTCGGGTGGGTCGGCGCTACGCCGCGTCGGCGGGCTGGCTCAGGGCTGACACCTCCGAGCTCGTGACGGCCGGCACGCCAAGCTCACGGTCAGCGGCACGCACCCAGACCCGGTCGGCCCAGCGGTAGCCCACGTAGCCCAGCAGCCCCAGGCCCGCCCCGGCCAGCGCGAATGGCGCGATCGTGCCGTCGTAGACGCGGTCGATGCCGGCCCCGATGGCGGCTCCGCCCAGCGTGCTGATGGAGCCCATGACCGCGGCCGCCGTGCCGGCCACGTGGCCCATCGGCATCATGGCGGCGGCACTGAGGTTGGGGCTCACGAAGCCCTGCATGAAGAGCATGGGCAGCAGCCCCACGAGGTAGAGCCAGAACGGCGGCAGGCCTCCGCTGGCCACGGCGATGGCCGCCAGCAGCAGCACCGCGAGGGCGTAGCCGGCCATGACCGGCCTGAGCCACTGGCGCAGGCCGAACCGGTCGAGCATGCGCGGGTTGAGGAGCATGCCGACACCCATGAGCATGGCGCTGCCCCCGAAGATCACGGGGAACCAGGCGGCCATCCCGAAGATCTCGCCGATGAAGAGCTCGCTCGTGGCCAGGTATGAGGCGAAGAGCGCGAAGGTCATCGTCTGCGCCAGCGTGAAGCCCATGGCGAAGCGACTGCCCAGCACGGCCCGGATCCCGGCCAGCAGCCGCCTCGCGTCCGGCGGCAGTCGCTGCCCGGCCGGCAGCGACTCGGGCAGGCGCAGCGACCAGACGGCAGCCGCGAGCGCCCCGGCCACCAGCACCCAGAACGTGGCGTGCCAGGAGGCCACGCCGAGGACCACGGAGCCCAGCATCGGCGCCACCATGGGCACGATGATGAAGATGGCCATGACGTAGGACATGATGCGGGCCATGGCCTCGCCCCGGCTGCGGTCTCGGACGACGCCCACGGCCACCACACGCACGGCTCCGGCGCCGATGCCGCCCAACAGGCGCCAGGCCAGCAGCACGCCCAGGGATGGCGCCACCGCGCAGCCTGCGGCTGCGACGACGTAGATGCCCAGCCCGATCCACAGCACGCGCTTGCGCCCGAAGGCATCCGAAAGCGGGCCCCAGACCGGCTGGCCGATGCCCTGGCCCACCAGGAAGACCGTGACGACGGGCGCCACGGAGCTCGAATCGGCAGCCAGGCCGAAGGCGCTGCGCATGGCCCCGAAGGCCGGCAGCATGAGATCGATGGCGAGGGCCGTGAGCGCCATGAGCAGGGAGACCAGGACGATGAACTCGCGCTGCCCCATGGGCTTCGTGATCACCGCCCGAAGGTGTCGGCGAGCATGGCCAGGGCGGCGGGCGTGGCCTGCCGGGCGACTCGCCGATCGCCGTGGCCGGCGCCCGGCACCACGATCAGGTTGGAGCGTGCGCCGGCCGACCGGAGCGCGGCGTCGAGAACCCGTGATTGCGCGCTGGGCACGACGCAGTCAGCGCTGCCCACGGCAAGGCTGAAGGCAGGCAGGTCCGTGGCCGTCGCCAGGTAGCTGATGGGGTTCGCCGCGGCGGCCACCTCGGGGACCGCCTGCACGGGTGCTCCCAGGTAGCGCGAGGCGTTCGAATCCGCGGCATCGGTGTCCGGAGGCGATCCCTTGCAGCGCTTCGGATACGACCGCCGTGCCTGCTCGGCCATGACCAGGAAATCGACGGGCGGGTACCAGGCGACCACTGCGCTGACGGCGCCGGAGACGCCGACATGGCCCAGCGCAGGATCGTCGAGGTCGCTCAGCTGGTCGCCCGAGACGCCGATCATCAGCGCCAGGTTGGCGCCAGCGGAGACACCCCAGACCGCGAAGCGCTCGGCGTCCAGGCGGTAGGTGGCAGCGTTGGCGCGCAGGGATCGCACGGCCGCCTTGACGTCCTGGACGGCGGCGGGGAAGCGCGCCTCGCCGGAGAGTCGATAGTCGATGCTGGCCGCGGCGTAGCCGGCTGCCAGGACCGTCCGGACGCGGGCCATCTGGCTGGCCTTGTCGCCCGCCTTGAAGCCTCCACCGTGGATGAGGATGACGAGCGGCCAGGGCCCCGGCACCGAGTCGGGCAGCCAGAGGTCCAGCACCTGGGCGGGGGAGATGTCCGCATACGGCACGTCCGCGAACGTCGGCGCCGGGTCGGACGGACCCTCGGAGGGCGTGCTGCTGGGCGTGACGGAGAGGGTCGTCGCAACCCGACCGTACGGCGTCGCAGCGGCGGCAGACCGGGATGGCGCAGCGCTGCCCACCGTCGCGATCAGAAGGACGAGGACCATGCTGCCGATGGCCAGGCGGACGAGGCGGCTGGCGAAGCCGGGCGACATGCCAGGGCGAGCCGATCGAGCCTTCGACACGGGGAGGGTCACGGTCGCAGGCTACCGGGCGCGCCGGCTGCCCGCAAATACGGCGTCCACTGGCCGGACGACCGGAAGGCGGCGGCGGTACCATGCCGCGACGACCCCGCCGGAGACCACGCGGATGAGCGGAAGGAACAGTGAAGCCGGGCGTTCCGTCCTGAAGGTCGATCGCACGCGGGCGCAGCTCGCACGTCGCACCGGTCTGCCTCCCACCACGGTGCACCGCCTGGCCGGCAGCTGAGCGCGGCGCTGCCGGGCCCCTGACTGCCGAGCAACGCGAGACATGCCGGCCACGCCCGCTCGATCCGACCGCCGTGGCGTGGCCCTCGTCTTCGCCGCTGCCGCCGCGCTGGGGACGCTCGGTGTCATCTCGACGCTGGCCTACCAGCAGGGCATGTCCGCGCCCACGTTCACGGCCCTTCGTGCGGCCCTGGGGGCCCTGATCCTTGGCACGCTCGTCAGCAGCCAGCGGCAACCGAGCGTGCCCCTGCGATCGCTCCCGGCCGGCGAGCGGCGCATGCTGGTGGTGGCGGTCCTCGCCAACGGTGCCATGAACCTCGTGCTATTCGCCGCCTTCGCGCTCATGACGGTCGCGCTGGTGATGACCATCTTCTACACGTACCCGGTCATCGTGGTGGCGGCCATGGCCGCCAGACGGCAGGAGCGCATCACGCTCCTCCGGGTCGGCGCCGTCGGCATGGCCATGGCCGGCCTCGTCCTCGTGGTCGGCAGCCAGGTCGGGCCGGACGCTGACGTCTCGCTGGCGGGCATCGGGCTCGCTCTCGTTGCCGCCGTCTGCCAGGCGGCCTACCTCGTGGTCTCGCGCGACGGCTACACGTCGGTCCCGGCGGTCCAGGCCATCTCCCTCATCCTGTTCGGCGGGGCGCTGATGGCGGGTGCTGCCGTCGTCGTGAGCGGAGGCCTGCCCGAGATCGGCGCGTGGGTGGCGGAGCCGGTGGCGTGGCTGGCCGTGATCCTGGCCGGCACGGTCGGCGCGGCCATCCCCAAGGTGCTCGTGCTCATGGGTGTGCGCCGCATCGGGGGCACCCGCACCGCGCTCGTGATGCTCGCCGAGCCGGTCGCCGCGGTCGTCTGCGCCGCGATCGTCCTTGGCCAGCCGGTCACGCCGCTGGAGCTGGTCGGCGGCGCCGCCATCCTGCTGGCGGCTGCCCTGGTGCAGCGACCCTCGGCCGGCGATGTCGTGCTCCGTTCGGATGCCACGCGACCGGCCATCGGCTCACACGAATAGGATCCGGCATCTCGAGCGCCGCTGACGACCTCCGCCGCGACAGGCCCGCAACGGGCTCGGTATCGTTGCAGGGGACACCGGGGCCGCCGTCCTGCGCGGCGTCACCTGCGGCGTCCTGGAGACGCGCCCGCACGCCGGGTGCCGGCACGATCGAGCACGCACCTTCGAGGATCCCAAGGCATGGCAACGACCACACCACCCGAGCTGCGGGCCCGCCGGCCGATCCGCGTGGTGCCCGACCTGCGCGAGCGCGTGTGGGGTGGTACGCGGCTCACACCACCCGGTTCCCCGGCCATCGGCGAAGCCTGGATGGTCGGCCCATGGAACGCCCTGGCGGACGGTCCCGGCACGCTCGGCGACCTGGCGGTGCAGCTCGGTCCGGACCTCGTGGGTTCGGACGCCCCGGCCGGTCGTGACTTCCCCCTGCTGGTGAAGCTCCTCGATCCAGCCGCGTGGCTCTCCGTCCAGGTCCACCCCGACGACGAGCAGGCCGTGCGGCTGGAGGGCCCCGGCTTCGTCGGCAAGACGGAGGGCTGGTACGTCATCGAGACGCCGCCGCAGGCCGCCATCCTGCTGGGCGCACGGCCATCGGCCTCCCCTGCGGAGTTGCGGGCCGGCCTCCGCGCCGGCCGGGTGGCGGGCCTGCTGGAGTCCTACACCGTCCACGCCGGAGATGCCTACCTGGTGCTCGCCGGCACGCTGCACGCGGTCGGCCCTGGCCCGCTCATCTACGAGATCCAGCAGGCTTCGGACATCACGTACCGCTGCGATGACTGGGGCCGACCGGCGACCGCAGGACGGGCCCTGCACACGGAGAAGTCCCTGGCCGTGGCGCGGCTGGAGCCGTGGCCCGGCGCGGTCGCCTCGAGCAATGGACAGGCGCGCAGCGGGCTCCTCATGGCCTGTCGGCACTTCGTCCTGGAGTACCTGCGGCCGGGCTGGCCCGGTGCGTTGGAGCGTGCGACCGGCGGATCGTCGGCGCACGTGCTGACGGCCGTCCGCGGCCACGCCAGGCTGCGCGGCGATGGCTGGCAGGAGCTGCTGGCGCCCCTCGAGAGCCTGGTCGTGCCGGCGGCCGCAGGTCCGTACAGCGTGGCGGCCGACGGTCCCCCCGAGACCGGGGACGCGGACGAGCCACTGGTCCTGGTCGCTCGGCTCCCGTCGCGGGAAGAGGCCGAGGGCATGCCTGGAGCCGCCTGACGGGGGCACCAGGGACCGTGCGCGCTGGCGACCCTGCCTGGCCGGCGGAGGCGGCCACCCTGCCGGGCCGACCTACATATCGAAGACGGAGCGCGCCAGGGCCACCCAGCGGGAGATGCGGCTGCGGTCGCCGCCGACGTCGTAGACATCGCGGACGAGGAACTCGATGTTGGCGTCGCGAGCCGCTTCCAGGGTGCGCCGCAGGTCCGCCTCGGCGCGATCCCAGTGCGGCTGTGGTCCGCTGATGGGCACCGGGTCGGGCTTGCGCGAGAAGACGTAGTCGCGGCCCAGCATCTCCGCTACCTGGTGGAAGTCCGACCACGGTGAGACGGAGACCGAGCGCAGGTTGGGCATGGCCGCCATGACGGCCGCCAGTCGGTCGTGGACGGGCTCGCAGCAGCCGTAGTAGACAAGACCGAAGCGCTGCGTGAGCCGGGCCATGGAGGGCAGGAAGAAGTCCTCGAACATGGCCGGCGACATCATCGTCGTCTCCTGCGACTCCGCCCAGCACCACAGGTCGGAGAGGCGCCCCGGGCCGGGGACGTCCGGCGAGGGCAGGTCGGAGACGTAGCCATAGGCGCGCGGGCCGGCCATCTGGTTGTCCGTGTTGGGAGCGATGAGGCCCGCCGACTCCACGAAGGAGAACATCCGCTCGCGATCGTCGACCATGTAAGCCATCAGGTCGCGGATGGCCTGCGGGGCGTCGTAGACCCACCACAGCAGCCGGTCGTTGCCGACGAAGCGGTAGATCTGCCAGGTCAGGCCGATGAAGTAGTTGCCCGCCCAGCTCTCCGCGCCCGACTCCACCATGAAGTGGTCGTAGTTGCCGACCCGCAGCGGCAGCAGGTCGCCGAAGACGTCCTCCAGGAGGCGCAGCTTGGCCAGCGTGCCTTCGCGGTCGACACCGAACGTGCGCGGCTGCAGGCGAGCCACGTCCTCTGGCTCCCTGATGGGGAAGGAGAAGGTGTAGCCGATCTCGATGTCGTCGGCGGCCTTGCCGGCAGGCAGCTGGACGACGTCGACGCCCCATCCCGACGTCACGAGATCCCAGCCCAGGCGGTAGTAGGGCTCCAGCACGAGGTCGTCGCCGATCTCATCGTGGTGCCGCAGGTTCTCGCGCATGACGGCTTCGACCGCGCGCAGCACGGGGTGCTCACAGAGCAGCTCGTCGGGCGCCACGTACTCGTGCACGGTGGCGGTCTCGAAGAGCACCATGGGCCGTTCGGGGCGCAGGTCGTGCAGCGCGCGCCACTGGCGCTTTCGCTCGGCCATGACGGGCAGGGCGGCCGCCTCTGCCCAGCGCGCGGCCAGCGCACGGACGACCTGGCGGTCGGTCGCGGAGGGCACCAGGACCCTGCCTGGGGTCACGCTGGGGGTGTCCATCGGTGGGCTCCTCGTCGATCGGGCGGCGCCACGAGCGGTGCCGGCGGGTTCCGGTCCCCCCTATTCGCCGCCGTGGTGGCGTCGATCAGGCGCCGATGCTACGCCAGCGACAGGCCCATCAGGAGGCCGCCCGGCTCACTCCCCACCTCGCGGAAGCCGAGGTGCTCATAGAAACCGACGGCGTGGGCATTAGCGGTATCCACGCCGAGGTGCACGCCCCGGACGTGGCGATGGCGCAGCTCCGCCAGCAGGCGCTCGACGAGCACGCGACCGAGGCCCAGGCCCTGGGCGCGGTCCAGAAGGTCGATGTGCAGGTGGGCGGGGAACGGTTCGACCAGCTCTCGCGGCGAGACCTCGGGGGCGTGGATGAGCCCGATGAGCTCGGCATCGTGGGATCCGTCGTCGAGGCGCGGGTAGCGCACCCGAAGCGCCGGCCACCAGGCACGCTCGGCCCAGGCCTCGAAGGCTCGGGTGTCATCCGCGGAGACGAGGTAGCCGCAGACGCCGCCCTCGTCGACGAGCACGAGCTGCGTGTCCACGCCTCGCGCCAGGTAGGCACCGACGTAGACGTGGCCCAGGAGGTCGGGGTCGCGCACAAGCGAGCGGGCGTCCGCGCCGGCGGCGCCGGTGAGGAGGCAGACCCGGTAGGCTGCCGCCATGTCGTGGAGGCCGGCCGGCTCGATGCGTGCCACGCGCACAGGGTAGCGCTGCCCTCGGCGCCCACCAGCGGCAGCCTGACGGAGCGCGACGCGGCGTCGACGGACCGGCGCCGCAGCGGTGACGAAGCGGCCGGAGGACCACCCGGGCAGGAGGGCCCGGCCACGCAAGACGACGACGAACCGGGCGCCAGCGGGCGCATCGTGCTCATCGGCCAGGGAACCAGTCGGCGTCGTCCGTCGTCCCACGCCCATGAAGATCACCACCTGCTCCACCACCCTGGCCACGCTCCTGCTCCTCGTCGGCCTGGCACCCGCCACGCTGGCTGGCAGCAGCGAAGGCTCGCCCAGCGCCGGCTCCTCCACGGCTGACGGGCGCGGCCCGGTCTACGTGGACAGCACGGACATCCTCTACCTCGAATCCTTCCCCGTCCAGGTCCAGCTCGCCGTGACGGGTTCCCTGCCGACGCCCTGCGACCGCCTTGCCTGGGATGTCCAGCAGGACAGCGACGGCATCGCCGTGAGCCTCTGGAGCGAGTCCGACGCGGACGCCTTCTGCGCCTCCGTGCTGGCACCCTTCGAGGTCTCCATCCCGCTCGGAGCCTTCGAGACGGCGGACCTTGCGCTGACACTGAACGGCGATGACATCGGCCGCGTGCAGATCGGGGTCGTCTCGCCGCCCCCGGCCGGCGACGCTTCGCTCGACGCTGCCGGCTGGTCGTTCGGCATGTGCGTGGGCCTCTGCAACGCGGACCTGGGCATCGACGGTAGCGCGCTGCTCCTCGTGGGCACCGATCGCACCCGGAACGTCACGCTCTTCCGCAACGCCGGCAGCCTGACAGCGGCCGGCCAGGAGGCCATCGCCCACGCGCTGGAGGTGCTCGGGGACACGCCGCTCCAGGGGGTCTACGGCTGCCCGGACTGCGCCGACGGTGGTGCCTTCTACCTGGTCGTACAGCGGGACGGCGTGCCGACACGCTCGACGATGGAGTTCGGTACCCCGCCGGATGAGCTGGCGGAGCTGAACGACATCGCCAGCAGCGCCATCGACGCCCTCATCAGCTGCACGTCGAACGACCTGGTCCAGGTGGACGAGGGCTGCCAGGCGCAGCCGCGCTGAGCGCAGCGCGGAGTCGGCCCGGCGCTCGACCTTCCTCGGGATGCCTGCACCAGCATCGGGTAGCCTTCCGCGCATGGAACGAGCGGTGCCGACGCCGTGACCGAGATCGATGCGCTGCTGCGCCTGGTCCTGGCCACCGCCTTCGGGGCGCTGCTGGGGCTGGAGCGCGAAGGACGCGACAAGCCGGCTGGTGTGCGGACCTTCGCCATCGTGGCGCTCGGCGCGGCCCTCTTCTCGGTGATCAGCATCACGGCCCTGGGCCTGGGCGACGCCGGTGCGCGGATCCCGGCGCAGATCGTCACCGGCGTGGGCTTCCTGGGCGCTGGCGCCATCATCCAGCAGCGCGGCAATGTCGTGGGCCTGACCACGGCGGCGGGCATCTGGGCCGCTGCGGCCATCGGCATGGGCTTCGGCTTCGGACTCTTCATCATCTCGGCGGGCGGCACGCTGATCCTGCTGACGCTGCTGCGCGTCGTTGGCCGGCTCGAAGCGAGGGTCGCCATCGGCGCCCAGCCCACGGGGAGGACTGGGGCGGCCGGCTCCAGGGGTGGGGCGGCCGCGACGGACGAGTCTGCCGACGGTGCCGCGGCACAGCCGTCGCCCGAGGCCGAAGCGGAGGACGGGCAACCTCCAGCCCAGGAGCGAGATGAGCGAACCGCGGCTGTCCCGTCCGGGCTGACGGTTCGATCGGACAGCCGCGCCGGGTACCCTGAGTGCTGCATGGACGCCCGCAGTCTCGTCATCGTCAACCCCAACGCCTCCCAGGTCCGCGACCCCGCACGTCGCGCCGACGTGGTGGCCAGGCTCCAGCAGGTGTTGGCGGCACGCGACGGCATGGCACCGCGCATCGTCGAGACGGCTCAGCCGTCGGACACCGCGCCGGCCGTGGCGGCTGCCGTGGCGGACGGGGTGGCGGCTGTCATCGGGGTCGGCGGTGATGGGACGCAGCGCGCGGTGGCCGGCGCCCTGGCGGGCAGCGGCGTGCCCCTGGGCATCGTGTCCGGCGGCACGGGCAACCAGCTGGCCGCCGTGCTGGGCCTGCCCCTCTCCGCGATCGCCGCGGCCGACGCCCTGGCTCGGACGGGCCGGCGCACGATCGACCTCGGCGAGGCGACCGTCCACCTCACGGATGGTCGGACAGAGCGAAGCGTCTTCATCATCGGCTGCGGCGCCGGCTTCGACGCGCGCCTCATGGCCACCACGCCGCCGGGCTGGAAGCAGCGCCTGGGCAAGGCCGCCTACTTCCTGCAGGCCTTGCGGCTGGCGACGACGGTCGACGTGCTGCCGTATCGCATCACCGTCGATGGCGAGAGCTTCGAGACGGAGGCCTCCATCGCGCTCGTCGGCAACATGGGTCAACTGGTCCCGGGCCGCCTGGACCTGCGTCTGCCCATCGACCCGGCCGACGGGCTGCTGGACATCCTCGTCGTCGGCGCCCGCGGCCCGATCCACGGCATGAAGGGCCTGGTGGACCAGCTGACCCGGACCTCCCTGGGTGGCGGTGCAGGCATGGACAGCCTCCGCGTGCGCGGTCACGAAGTGGCCATCGAGGCCGACCGCCCGGAGCCGCTGCAGGTGGATGGCGACTACGTGGGCGAGGGCCACATGGCGGCGCGGATCCTGCCGGCGGCTCTCGACGTCCTGGTGCCGTTGCGCGACTGAGGCCACGCACGACTGGCGGTCCCCGGGGCCCGGCTGGCGACGGTCCCGCTAGCGGCGCGAGATCTCGCGGACGTTGTCGGCGACGACGACGATGGCCAGGCCGGCCACCGCAGCCAGCACCAGCTCCAGTCGGAACTCGTAGAGGAGCACGACCGCGGCGATGACGGCCAGCACCAGGACGGAGCGTAGCAACAGCAGCGTCAGGCGACGGCGCAGCGCCGCCTCGATGACGACGTAGCCGCCCACGGCGATGGCCAGCGCCACCCACCAGGGCGCCAGGCGCAGGAAGACCAGGCCCGCCACCAGCAGGAGCAGCACGCCGACGCTGACCGCCGACCAGAGCTCGACGACGACGTTGTAGCGGGTCTCCTCTGTCGGCACCGGCCGGTGGGGATGCCGCAGATGTCGCTGTGGGTCGCCGCGGTCCCCGGCCTCCAGCTCCGCCAGCTCTCGCCGCAGGGCGCCCACCGTGTCGCTGATGGCCGCCTGTCGAGCCCGCAGGCCGGCCAGCTCCGCCTCACCCAGGGCCAGGCTCACGGAGCGCGACGCGTGGAGCGCCGACGTGGAGTCCGTCTCCGACAGCGCCTGCACCTCCAGCGTCATGCCGGGAAGTCGGTCGGTCAGCTCATCGACCTTCGTCGCGACCTCCGCAGCCTCGGCCGCCAGGGCCTCCATGCGCCGCGAGACCTCCGCGGGGTGCCTTGACGGCGGGGCCATCTTGCCCAGCCCGGCGAAGCCCAGCGGGTCGTTCCACGACTGCCGGACCGTGCCGGAGCGGGCGTACTTGGGGCCGGCCGGGGCACGCTCACCGGCGAAACGGTCGTAGGTGTCCAGTCCGAACAGGCCGCGGTAGCCGTCCACCCAGTCGGTGGTGTCGCCGATGAGGACGGGCGACCAGTCCTGCCCGGTCCCCGGGCCGATGGCCAGCCCGTCGCCGCGCGCGTAGTCGACGAAGGGCACGGACAGGGCGCTCTCGAGCGCCGCGTGCAAGTCGCCTGGATCGGGCTGCCGCAGCGTGTCCCGCCAGAACTCGCGCACCACGTCCAGGAAGCTGCCCACGCCGCGCAGGGCCGGGATGGGCACCTGCGTGAGGTACTCACCGCGCTCGAAGTAGGAGGCGTGCGAGCCCGCACCCGCATTGATGACCACGTGCTGGCCGACCTTCTCCAGCGTCGGGTCGTCCCAGCGACGACGCAGCTCGTCCCCGGTGTAGTCGTGGGCCGCAGCGGCGATCCAGGCGGGCCGTGGTCCTTGCGGCGTCTCTTCCACGTAGATGAACACCTGCTCCCAGTCGGCCTCGTGGTCGTTGACCCCGTAGAACGTGGAGCGGTAGTCGTTCATGAAGTAGAAGTAGAGGTAGTGCAGGCAGGTCCAGCCGCTCTCGCGCACGACACGGCCGTGGTAGACGTAGCGCGGGTCAACGGTGCGCGCGCCGGCGTACTTGATCTGGGCCGCGGCCGCGGTGCCGCCGGGCACCGAGCCACGCAACAGGAGTGAGGCCGTGAAGCCGGCGTCCACGAGCCGGGCGAAGAGCCCGACGCGCGCCAGGCGCCCCGGCGCGCTGAAGGAGACGTGATCGGGCCGAGCCTGCCAGCGCCGCAGCTCCAGACCGTTCAGGGGATGCTGGACGAGGCGCAGGTAGAGACTCTCGCTCGGTGGCGCCGTGAAGGTGGCCAGGCTGGCCGGCGTAAGGTCGCCACGCTGCACCAGCACGCGCCGCTGGCGCTCGGACGCGCCGACCAGCAGATCGCATTCGGCCAGGTAGCCCTCCACGCCCGTGGGATAGAAGAGCTCGCCGCGGTTGTAGCGGACGACCGGCTCGAAGGCCCGCAGGAGATCCAGGTCGGCAGACGGATCGGTCATCCGCGCCCCGTGCCCTCGATGTCCGAGGCGACCGGACCGGCCGTGGGCTGGTCAGCGACCCACGGGCGAGCTGGCGCGGACGGCATGAAGTGCTCGCGCACGGCCCCCTGGTTGAGGTAGAAGGCGATGACGACCTCGATGGCCATGTTCGGGTAGGACGGACGTCCGACCCACCACAGGATGAGGGCGGAGACGAGGCTGATCCCCACCACGAGCATGGTCAGCGCCCAGGCACGCCGCGATCCCCGCCACAGCCCGACCGCCGTCACGAACTGCAGCACGGCGAAGGCCAGCACGATGATCGGCACCAGCGGGTGGACATCGGCCAGGAACGCCCGGCGGGTCGTCCACGGCCCGCCCACCAGGACCTCGATGGCGCCCAGCAGCCCGTCGAGCAGCAGGAAGATGGCGATGACGGCCACGCCCAGCGGCCGCGTGCTGCGAACCCCGGCTGTGGTCGTCATGGTGCGCGGAGCCTAGACGCAGCCCGACCCTCCCCTGCCGGGCGGCTCGCGCCGGCCGGCCCATGGCGCCTGCCGACCGGTGGGCCTGCGTGCCGGACATGGGCTCATTCGGGATCCAGCGGCTGGCCCACGGACCGATGGGCGGCCCAGGCCACGCGAAGGAAGTTGAGGACGTGCGAGACCGGCCGGATGTGGCTGCCCTGGTCGTCGTAGATGGTGGGGATGGGAACCCAGTCGATCGCGAGGTCGGCCCGGATGGCCAGCGTGATCATCTCGACCTCGAACTCGAAGCCGGCCTCCCCGCTGGTGAGCAGGCGGGGCAGCAGCGGGCGGGCGATGAGCCGGTAGCCCGACTGGTTGTCGGCCACGTGCCGTCCCACGGCCCACGAGAAGGTGCGCGTCCCAAGCTCGTTGGCGAGTCGCCGGCTCCAGGGCATCCGCTCGAAGTCGCGCTGGCCGATGATGAGCGGCGCATGGCGTGCCTGCCACGCCTCAAGGAAGGCGGGGATGCGCGTCGGATCGTGCTGGCCATCGGCGTCGAGAGTCACCACGGCGCGAGCGCCGTCGGCCAGCGCCCGCGCGATGCCCGCCCGCAGGGCGGCACCCTTGCCCTGGTTGGGCACCTGGCGGAGCACGGTCGCACCGGCCGCCTCGGCGACCGCCGCCGTGTCGTCAGTGGAGCCGTCGTCCACGACGATCACGGGCAGGTGACGCGCCGCCTCCGTGATCACGTCCGCGAGCGTGCGCGCCGCCTGGTAGGCCGGGATGAGGGCCACGACGTCGCTCGGGACCGGCTCGGACCCCTGCTGCCCGCTCACCGCGGCAGCGCCTCGAAGCCGCCGGCCTGCCACCGCTCCAGCCAGTGGTGCCCGATCTCCACGGCCGCGAGCACCGCCGCGACCTCGGCGGCATCCGTGTCGGCCGGCCAGCAGCTGCGCAGCAGGGCGCTTTCATCCTCGGCATCGGTGACAGCCTCAGCGTCGGTGACGGCGGCGCCGCCCTGCCCATCGTCGTCGGCGGCGGGCACCTGCGCCCGCAGGATGGCCAGACCGGCGGCCACGCCCATGGCGTAGCGGGGCGTCGGCACGCCCTCGGCGAGCCCCAGCCGGATGAGGCCCACGAGTCGGTCGTCCCAGCCCAGCTTGCGGCGCGGGTCACGCGAGGCGCGCGCCACCGTGTCGGCCAGGTGGGGGTTCACCATGCGGGCCAGCAGGTCATCGGCGAAGTCGGCGTAGCCCGCCTCGCTGAAGAGCGGATCGGCGCCGGCGAAGCGGGCCCGCAGCGTGCGACCCGATTCAGCCACGAAGGCCATGCGCAGGAAGGCCATCGCTCCGGGCACCAGCTCCAGGTCCGCCACGGCGTCGAGGTCGAGCAGCGTGCCCAGGAAACCCGCCAGGGCGTGCGTGGCATTGTGGCCCAGCAGCTTGGCTGCCTCGAAGGGGGCGAGGTCGGCCACCTCGCGGAGCACCGGGATCCCCGGTCGCAACGCCCGCCGACCACCGTCAGGGTCCACCGTCGAGACCAGGATGCGATCGAACTCCTCCACGAGGATGGCCTGCGGCAGGCCCGGCGTGATCGTGGACAGGCCCAGGGCCGCCACCTCCGCGGGATCGTCGATGACGCCGCTCATCTTGCCGATGACGGTGTCCGCGAAGCGGGCCCGTGTCTCGACGAGCGCCGCCTCCGCTGGTCCCAGGACGTCGCGCACGGCAGCCGCCAGGAGCGCCGCGGCCGACCGGTGGTTCTCCGCGCAGAAGACGATGAGCGGCATGCGCTCGGCGGACGCGCGACGACGCAGCGCCTCGGCCAGCAGGCGATGCGGGCTCCATGCGCTGTCGGAGCGATAGGCGGCCACGCTGGGCAGCGCGGTCACCAGCTCGTCGGCGACGGCGATGGCGGCGATGACCGCCTCGCGGTCAGCGGCGACGGTGGAATCGGCGACCTCCACCGGGCCGATCGGTGACCGCCTCGATGCGATCGGCGTGGGCGATGTTGACGACGAAGGTCCCGCCACTGCCGCGCAGGCCGGCCACGAGGTCCGCGCGCACGTCGACGACGAGCGGCGGGGCATAGCCTCCGGTGCGCTCCGCCTCGTAGACGAAGAGCCCGGCCGCGATCGGCCCGAAGCCGAGGCTGACGAGGCGGCGCTGGCCCCCGAAGCTCATGCCTCAGCCAGCCCCGGGTCGCTCGCCAGGTAGCGCTGCTCGTCGGCGGCGTCCCAGCGCGACACGGTCGCGATGGCTGCGCTGCGCCGATGCGGATAGACCACGGCCTTGCCCTCCACGCGCCCCTCGCGGGCCATGGCCAGCAGCTCCGGGGCGTGGGCGAGATCGCCGATATGGGCGATGTGGGCGGCCGGGTCGATGTCCCCGCTGGCCATCAGGCGCAGCGCCTCGATGACGTCCCATGGGCCACCACCGGACGAGCCCGTGACATTGACCTCCTGGTAGTGCACGAAGCGGGCGTCCAGGGCCACGTGCTCGCGGCCAGGGGCCAGGCCGGCGAAGAGGTCCAGCACGCCGTAGCGCGCCAGCAGTCGCTGGGCGCCCTCCACGACCTCGCGGTCGGCGGCGGTGATGATGATGTCGTCGGCACCTCGGCCGTCGCTGACGGTCTCGATGGCCGCGGCCAGCTCCGGGCCCGTGCTCGCCACGGTGACGAGGCGCACGCCCAGCGCTTCGGCACGGGCGCCGAAGGTGCGCTCCAGCCAGGCCAGGCGCTCCGCTCTCCGGGCCACGGCGATGACGGCGCGCGGTCGGGCGGCCAGGGCCAGGTCGACGTGGATGCGGCCCATGGGCCCGGCACCGATGACCACGACCGTGCCGCCGGGCAGCAGGCCGCTCAGCGCGGTGCGGCGCTGCGTGTGATCGGGCTGGACGAGGTGCAGGTGGTGGGCGTGCGACGAGATGATGCAGGAGATGGGCTCGGCGATGGCGGCGTGGGCAGCCGGCAGGTCGGTGCTGGGCAGCGGCAGCAGGCAGTCGGCGGCCAGGACCTCCTCGCCGATGAGCACGAACTCCGCGAGCAGCCCGGGGAGCGTGTAGCCGACGGCGATCTTGGCGACGCCGCGCCCGCCGTCCCGGTAGCGCTCGAGGTGGCCGATGGGGGCATGGTCCACGGCCGGCTGCACGGCCAGGCGCTGGCCCGGCCGGTAGCGATCCTCCAGGCCGGCGCCGACCTCCACGAGGGTGACGACGCCCTCGTCGCCGACGATGACGGGATGCACGGCCGGGTCCCAGCCGTGCATCAGCGGGTGGGCGGCGCCCTGGTCGAGCAGCTTGTTGACCGACGTGCAGATGCCGGCCGCGTCGACGCGCGCCAGCAGCTGGCCAGGTCCGGGCCGGGGCATCGGCACCTCGCGGACGGCCAGGTGCTCCACACCCGTGCCGTCGAGCACGGCTGCGCGCATGGTGGTCGGGAGCGGCCCAGGCAGGGACCCCGGCAGCGGGGCGCTCATCCGCCTTCGGCCTCGGCGCCGCCGTCGGCCTCGGCGCCGCCGTCAGCGGGGATGCCGTTCGCGGAGGGCGGCGCCTGCAGGCCGGCCATGCGCCAGGGCAGGCTGCGGTCGGCAGGCCCGGAGAATGTGCCGATGGTCGTCGTGGCCAGGGCGCCCACGGCTGCCCCGAGGCGTGCCGCGTCGTGTGCGCCAAGGCCGTGGATGAGGCCCACGAGCACGCCGCCCGTGAACGAGTCGCCCGCCCCGGTCGTGTCCACCGTCGCCACGGGGTAGGCCGGGATGTGGCCAACGAAGTCGTCGTGGTCGACCCACGCGCCGTGACGGCCCTCGGTCACGATGGCGAAGCGCACGCCCAGCTCGCGCAGGCGCGCGGCAGCCGCGGCCGGTTCGTCGAGGCCGGTGATCCTCGTCGCCTCGATGCGGCTGGGGATGAAGAGGTCGAGGAAGGGCAGCGAGGGCAGGACGCGCTGCCAGCGGTCCGTGGAGTCGTGCACCACGTCCAGGCTGGTGTGGATGCCCCGGGCGCGGGCACGCTCGAAGAGGCCGGCCATGGGCAGCCCGTCGGGATCGTCCAGTCCGGGCAGCACGAGCGAGCCTCCGACATGCAGGAACGAGCCGGCCAGGCGCGACTCGATGGCCTCGGCGGTGACGGAGGCGTCGGCGCCGATGTTGTGGAGCATCGTGCGCTCGCCGGCACGGTCCACGAGGACCATGGAGGTGGAGGTGGGCAGCTCGGAGTCCACCCAGTCGACGTGGAGATGCGGGGCCGGCACGGTACGGCGGAAGGAGTGCCCGAAGACATCGTCGCCGGCGGGGATGATGAGCCGTGTCTCCACGCCCATGCCGGCCAGCACGCGCCCGGTGCGCAGGGCTGGACCACCCTCGGCCGTCGAGAACGAGTCGACCAGGCCAAGGACGCCGATGGGCAGCGTCTCCGCCGAGGTCTTGGCGAGGATGTCGAAGACCGCGCTGCCCGCGCAGGTGACCTGGATGTCCGGCATGCGCCCATGGTAGACAGGGGTGGAGCGGCGCGACGGGCGACCAGACCGGAGCACCGGCCACGGCCGGCTGCCGAGGGTACCCTTGGTCCCCGGAAGCGGACCCGGTCGACAGGCGGACCAGGGCAGGAGGACAGGCATGCAGGTCTACGACGATTTCGAAGAGCACGACCAGGTGCTGCTGCGGCGCAGCCTGCTGGCGGCCGCGGTCACCATCTCGACGGCCAGCCCGGGCCGTGACGAGGAGACCGTCAGCGAGGGTTTCGCGGCGGCCGACCTACATCCTCGATCGCCGTGACGACTACGTGCGCCACCCGCTCATCACCTCGGTCATCGCCTGGCTCCAGGAGCAGGCGGCAGAGGAGGCGGCCTTCCCCGACTTCGTCGCTGCCACCAAGGCGCCGGATGCTCGCACCGGGGCGCTGGAGACGCTGCGAGGCGTGACGGCCCTGCTCGACAGCCAGGTCGAGCCCGAGGAGGCGGGCGCCTACAAGGGCTGGCTCATGGCCATCGCCAGCGCGGTGGCGAACGCGGGCAAGGAGGACCAGGGCTTCCTGGGCCGGGGCGGCGTCGAGGTCAACGACCGTGAGCGCGCCGCCCTGGCGGAGATCGCCGCCATCCTGGGGGTCCCGGCGCCGGCCAGCTGATCGCGGGGTCCAGCGCTGCGCCCGGCGGGAAGCCCTCAGCGCTGCCTGGCCTCGGCGCCCGACTCCGCGATACGCGACCCAGCTCAGCGCTCCGAGACCCAGCCCACGAGCTGCGCCCACAGGCGCGGGTAGCCCTCCCAGCTGACGAAGGGCGGTGGGCACCAGTGGGGTCCGCAGTCGGAGGTGAAGGCGACCGCCCGACCTTCCCCATGGCGACCTGCAACGACGAGGGGATCGGGCCCTACGCTGACCACGACGTCGGCGCCGGGCCGAGGCGTGACCCGGTTGTAGCCCAGCAGGAGCGGCCACTCGCCGGCCAGACCGGCCACGATGGGGTGTTCGGCAAGGCGCACGACGGGCTGCGCGCCAGCGGGTGCCTCCACGCGGTCGTCGGCCACGGAGATGGCCACCGGCAGGGCAGCCTCGACGGGCGTACCCGCCCAGCGTGCCTTGCCCTCGATGCCCGCGAAGGTCAGGTAGCCGCCGACCATCACCAGCCCGCCGCCGCCGGCCACGAAGTCCCGGAGGGCCGCCAGGCGATCCGGCAGCGGCTGCGAGCGGTCGAAGGTGTCCGGATGCAGCAGCAGCGTGTTGGCACCGATGTCGCTGAGGATGACGGCGGCATACGGCTCCAGCTCCGGCACGCTGCCCGGGAAGTCGCGCGCGGCGATATGGCTGGGCAGGTAGTCGACCACGAAGCCGGCAGCCTCGAGAGCGTCGCGCAGCGGACCGACGCCCTCGTGGTAGGAGGTCGTCGTGAAGCTGTCGAAGCCCTTCTGGTGGATGGCGTGCGTGACCCACGATTCCCCCGCGATGAGCACCCGCCGAGATCCGCCCATGGATGGTGCCTCCCTTCAGCCCGTGGCTGCCAGCAGCAGCCCGAGTACAGCTGTCACGATCGCGCCGCCCGCCAGCCAGCGATGGCGTTGCCTCCCGCCTGGCACGGCCTGCTCGCGCCAGTAGCCCGCACCCGCCGCCGCCGGCATGGCCACCAGGGCCGCGATGGCCAGCAGGACGTGCAGCGGAGACGATGGGCGGGAGCCCATGATGAGCAGGAGCCCGCCGACGAAGAGTGCCACGCCGACGATGACCGCGAGGAGGATGGCCAGCAGGTCTGCGAGGCGGCCCAGCAGTCGGCCCCAGCCACGCTCCATGGACACCGAGGCGACACCGGCCAGGATGGCCGCGCCGATGGCGACCGCGACGACGAGTCCGCCAAGGAGTCCGTGGAGCTGGTTCACCGTCATCCCTCCGGGTCGTTCACCAACGATGCTGTGGGCCGCTCGCCGCCGCCGCCACCATGATGCCGCGACGCGGGCAGGCCGTTCGCCACACCCTCGCCCGGGCCGGATGGCTCGGGCGGGCAGCCCCCCGATGGCACTGGGCCGGAACGATTCCGGGCGTACCATGCTCGATCTGCCCCAGGGCACCCGCGATCACCCGCGCTGGTCGGCCGCACGGACCCTGGCCGGCACCAAGAGCCGACCAGCGCATGAGCCATGGGAGGCCGCACATGCGCACATCGCTCGGAACCCTCTGCGGGGCACTGATCCTCGCCCTCCTCGGCAGCAGCGCCGTGATGGCCCAGGAGGCCGATCCCTCGGCCGCGGCATCGCCCGTCCCCGCGGCGTCGCCCGCAGGACAGGCTGCGGCGCCGGAGGGGCCGGTCGTCGTCACGGGCACCCTCGAATGCCTCACCGCAGGCACGGATGCTGCAGCCTCACCCGCCGCGGGCGCCACGGTCACGCTCCACGAGTGGCAGGCCAGTGACCCACGCCTCAGTGGCGAGGTCGCCTCGGAGGGCTCCTGGGAGATCTACGGCAAGCCATCCGAAGAGACCGGCGTGCCGGACGCGAACGCCCAGGCGATCTACCAGATCGTCAACGACGGCGGGACCTGGCTCTGCGAAGCGTCCCGCCTGCCCGATCCGATGGTCCCCAGCGAGGAGCACGCGCTCGTCTTCAGCGGCGAGGGAGACTACGAGGGCCTGACCGCGTACCTGCACATCGATTGGAGCCAGGCGCCGTACGCCTTCACCGGCCTGATCCTGCAGGGCGAAGCTCCGCCGTACGCCGAACCGCAAGGCTGATCCGAACGCGGCATCCGAGCCGCCGCTGATCCCACCGCGGCGCCCAAGCCGCCGCTGCGCCACTCATCCCGCCCGGTGGCGTCGTCCCGCCGGGCGGGCCTCCGTGTCCGGCGGGCGGCCTGCGTGTCCGGCGGGCGGCCTGCGTGTCCGGCGGGCTCGGACGAGTGTGCCGTTCGGCCCTCCCCGCGTATCTATCAGTAAGTCATACTTACTTTGTTACGCGGATCCCCGAACGCGGGGTATTGACGGCAAGGAGAAGACAGCACATGGGACGACGACTGCGGATCACCGGAGTCCTCCTCGTCATCGTCGGGATCGTGGCCCTGGGCGTGGCCGGCTACGCCTACATGCGCGTGCAGGCATGGCCAGGAGGCCCTGCAGGGCTTCAGCGCTGCCCAGGATGTGCGCCTGAGCTATGACGACGCCGGCCAGCTCGTTGATCGCGGCTCGCACCGAAGAGGCAGCGGCCATCCTCGCGCTGCTCAGCGATGACTGGAAGTGGCCGGTCGTCAGCGGGGACCTCAACCCCGATGACCCGGTCGTCAACACCGGCACCGAGTACATGTACCAGATGGCCACCATCGCCCATCACACGCTCACCGGGACGCAGACGGTCGTGCTGACCGAGCCCGTGTACTGGGATGGCAGCGGCAGCGTCGATACGGCGCCCGCTGGTGCGACGACGTACTCCGGAGGTGAGTGGGATCCCACCACGGCGGACCAGGCAGCCATCTTCCAGCCCGGCGTCTACCAGGTCCCGGTGAACGACCGGTACTGGTCGATGTTCAATCGCCTCCACCCGCTCGACGGTCCTGCCCGCGAGCAGGCCTGGGCCGGCACCGTCCATGGCCTCTTCGCCGAGCTCGGCGTGGGAGCCACGACGGCCTCGAGCCTGGAGCTGAGCCTGGGTGTCGCAGCACTCACGGCCCTCATGGGCCTGGGCTTCCTGGTGGTGGGCGGTGGCCTCATCTGGAGTGGCGGCGCCTCCCGGCGGGAGGAAGCCAGCAAGGCCGCCTGATCACCATCTGAGCGTGCTGGCCGGAGCAGATCCGGCCCACCTCACCAGCGCTGCACGACCGCCCGGGCGACCCGATCGCCCGGGCGGTCGCCGCTGCACTCGCCGTGCGTCGGGCGCCCGCCGGGCCGTGCCCGCGCCGGCCGTGCATACTGTCGCCGGCCGACCGGTGCCCGGGCTCCCCGCCCGGTCAGCAGGCATGCTGCCGCCATCCCACCGAACGGCAAGGACCGCCTCTCCAAGGAGACCCGTCTCGTGGCATCAAGCCCGCCTGAAGCATCCCTCGCCGAGCTCGATCCCGCGCTTGCGCTGCCGCATCGGCGCAAGATGGAGATCCTCTTCGCGGTCCTTCTGGTCCTCTTCCTGTCGGCGCTCGACCAGACCATCGTGGGCGTGGCCCTGCCGCGCATCGTGGGCGATCTCCACGGCACCAACGAGCTGTACACCTGGGTCATCACCAGCTACCTGCTGACCGCCACCATCACCGGCGTCTTCTACGGCAAGCTCAGCGACATCTACGGCCGGCGCCTGATGCTGCTCTTCGGCGTCAGCGTCTTCCTGATCGGCTCGGCGCTCTGTGGCCTGTCCTGGAACATGGAGACGCTGGTCATCTTCCGCGGCATCCAGGGCATCGGCGCCGGCGCCATCTTCCCGGTCTCCCTGGCCATCATCGGCGACCTCTTCGACCCCCGCGAGCGGGGCCGGTACCAGGGCCTCTTCGGCGCCGTCTTCGGCATCGCCGCCGTGCTCGGCCCCCTGCTCGGTGGTTGGATCACCGACAGCTTCGGCTGGCATTGGATCTTCTTCGTCAACCTGCCCCTGGGCGTGGTCACGCTGGCCATCGTCTACCGCCTGCTGCCCTCGGTCCACGGCGAGCCCCCGACACGCGACCTCGACTACCTGGGTGCCGTCGTCTTCGCGGTGGGTGTGGTCTTCCTGCTGCTGGGCCTGACCAACAAGCAGACGGGCGACTGGGGGGACTTCGGCGTCGGCGGCTTCCTGCTCATCGCCGCGCTCATCACGCCGGTCTTCCTGTGGATCGAGTCGCGGGCGAAGGAGCCGATCGTGCCCCTGGGGCTCTTCCGCATCGGGAACTACGCCGTCACCATCCTGGCCACCTTCCTGTCGTCCGTCGCCTTCTTCGCTGCCGTCGTCTTCCTGCCACGCTGGTTCCAGTTCGTGGAGGAGGTCAGCCCCACCGAATCGGGCCTCTACCTGCTGCCGCTCATGGCCGGCGTCATCATCAGCTCGATCGGCAGCGGCATCTTCACCAGCCGCACCGGGCGTTTCAAGTGGCAGGTGGCCGCTGCGCTCGCCGGCCTCGCCGTGGGCCTCTATCTGTTGACCGGCCTGGAGGCCACGACCGAGCGCCCGATGCTCTGGCTGTGGATGTTCATCACCGGGCTCGGCGTAGGCCCGACGCTCAGCGTCTTCACCATCGTCGTCCAGGCCTCCGTGCCGTTCAGCGCCCTGGGCGTGGCGACCGGCAACCTGACCTTCTTCCGCCAGGTCGGTTCCTCGGTCGGGCTGGCCGTCGTTGGCACCGTCTTCGCCGAATCGTTCGCCTCCCGGCTCCAGCCGGCGCTCGTGGCGCAGGGACTGCCAGTCGAGCAGGCCAGCATGGTCGCGGGCATGGCCGCCTCCCGCAGCGACCTGACGCAGGTGAGTGAGGTCAGCCTGGCCGACCGGCTGGCCGAGGTGCCGCAGCTTGCCGGCATCGTCGACCAGGTCGTGGCCGGCATCTTCCAGGCCTTCTCACAGGCCATCGGCAGCGCCTTCTGGATCGGCCTGGCCGCCACCCTGCTGGCGCTACTCGTCGTCGTCGTGGGCTTGCGCGACGTGCCACTGCGGGGCTGGTCCGGCGGCGCCGGCATGGGCGACGAAGCGGAGGGGGATGCACCAGCCATGCCCGTGGCGATGTGAGGGAGCGGCCCCTCGCACGGTCGATGTCGCGTCCGGGACGGGGGCCCGTTCATGCGGCATGATGCGCGCATGCTGACCACCGCTCCCGTGCCCCCCGCGGCCTGCGCGCTGCCGGCCTGATGGACGTCTCCGCGGTCACCCTGCTCTACGGCGTGCTGGCCATCGTCGGCATGGTCACGCTCGTCTGGCTGGTCATCATGGCCATCGCCGCCGCCCTCTCCCGCGGTGCTGCCTACGGCTTCGAGGGCCTGCGGCAGCGCTTCACGCCGTACGCGCTGTCGTGCGCCTGGGTGGTGGTCACGCTGGCCACCGCCGGCAGCCTCTACTTCTCGGAGATCGCCCACTACCAGCCCTGCACGCTGTGCTGGTACCAGCGCATCGCCATGTACCCGCTGGTGGTCATCCTGGGCATCGCCGCCCTGCGCCGGGACCTTGACGTGCGGATCTACGTGCTGGCCGTGGCCGGCATCGGCGCCGTCATCTCCGGCTACCACTACCTCCTGGAGTGGTTCCCCGCGATCGACACGGGCGCCTGCACCATCGGCATCCCCTGCACCCAGGTCTGGTTCCGGCAGTTCGGGTTCGTCAGCCTGCCACTCCTGGCGCTGGTCGCCTTCCTGCTCGTCATCGCCTTCATGCTGCTGGCGCTCCGGGATCCGGAGGACGACGTGGAGGACGACGCGGACTGACGCGGAGACCTGCCCCGGGGGTGCTGATGGCCAGCCACACGGCGCGCACGATGCTGTCCAGCCAGTCGACCGTGATCGGGGCACCGATGAGCGCCCGCGAGAGCTGTGCGCCGAAGAGCACGTCGATGACGATGCGGGCATCCACGTCGGAGCGCACCTCGCCAGCGGCGACGCCACGGGCCAGGATGCCCTTGACGATGCGGTGCCGGGGCTCGAACACGGCCTCACGGAACGTGTCCACGAGCGCCGGGTCACGTCGCTCCTCGGCCAGCAGGGAGCCCAGCACCGTCAGCGCACCCGGTGCTTCGAGCGCCGCTGCCGTGCTCGCCAGCAGGCTGCGCAGCGCCTCCGGGGTCCCGCTGGGCAGGGCCGCCTCCTCCAATGACGTGGAGTGCCGCAGGGCGGCGGTGACGAGCTGGGCCTTGCCGGCGTAGCGCCGGTAGAGCGTGGGGCGCCCCACGCCGGCCTGCGCGGCCACGGCCGAGAGCGTCAGGCTCTGGTAGCCATCGATGGCCAGTCGCTCCAGGGTGGCCTCGAGGATGGCCGTGTCGATGGTGGTGCTGCGCGGGCGGCCGCGACGGCGCGGGGCCAGGCGGGCTGGCCGAAGCTCGCGGCGCGGGCTGGGAGCCATGGACGACGGCCGGGCCGTCGGTCGCGTCTGGCATGTCCATCCTTCGTTTCGGTACGTGATTGTACCGAAACGAGCCGCGGACTCCGGCAGGCCCCGATGGCGATGGGCCCGACGCTCGATCGCGCTCAGCTCACGGCGCGGATGGCGGCCTCGATGGCCTCGAGTGTGGGCAGCGTCGTGTCTCCATGGCAGCGCTTGAACTTGCGGCCGCTGCCGCAGGTACAGGCGTCGTTGCGGCCGCGGCCGGCATCCTCGACGGCATAGCGGCGCATGACCTCCGCGGCCGGACGGCCGACCCGCAGGCTCGATTCCATCACCCGCATCGGCCCAAGGACATGGCGGAAGAAGGCCATGTAGCCCTCGCAGAGGTAGTTGAGGCCCGGCTCGCCGTAGGGGTCCTCGCGGAAGCGATCCTTCGGGCAGCCGCCGTGGCAGGCAAAGCGCACGTCGCACTCTCGACACAGGCGTGGCAGCGAGTCGCGCTTGTCCTGGCCGAAGGCTCGCTGCTGCGGCGAGGCCACCAGGTCCAGCATGTGCGTCTGCATGATGTTGCCGAGGCGATAGCCGGGCTCCACGAAGTGGTCGCAGCTGTAGAGGTCGCCGTTGTGCTCCATGGCCAGGGCACCGCCGCACGTCTCGCTGTGCACGCAGAGGCTGGGCGGGGCGCCCACGACATTGCCCAGGGTGACGTCGAACATCTGCACGAAGACCCGCCCGACGTCGCGTCGCACCCACTCCTCGAAGATGTCGATGAGGAAGCGGCCCCACTGCTCCGGCGCGATCGACCGCGACGTCACCAGCGAGCCCATCTGCGTGTACAACGGGCGACGCTGGTTGCGGCTGCCCCAGCCAGCCTCGGCGACGCTGAGGAGCTCCGGCGTGGAGCGCTCGATGATGGGGATGAATTGCATGAAGTCGGCCCCGACCTCATCGCGGAAGTAGCGATAGACGCGGCGGCCGTGGTCCGCGTTGACGGCGTGGACCGTGCACAGGATGTTGCACTCCGCACCGGCCTCGGCCAGCAGTCGAGCGGCGCGCAGCACCTTGGCGTGCGTGGGCGCGCCGCCCTTGTCCACGCGCTGGGCATCGTGGAGATCGGGGGGTCCGTCCATGGAGAGGCCCACCAGGAAGCCGTGCTCGGCGAAGAAGGCGGCCCACTCCTCGTCCAGCAGCGTGCCGTTCGTCTGGATGGAGTGCTCGATGACCTGACCGGGGCGACGGTGGCGCTCCACGAGCCCGAGCAGGCGGCGGAAGAAGTCGAGGCCCATGAGCGTGGGCTCCCCACCCTGCCAGGCGATGGCCACGTGCTGGGTCCGATGCGACTCCAGGAGCTGGCGGACGTACTGCTCGAGGACGCCGTCTTCCATGCGGAAGGCACTGCCGGGGTAGAGGGCCTCCTTGGACAGGAAGAAGCAGTAGGTGCAGTCGAGGTTGCAGATGGCGCCACTCGGCTTGACCAGCACATGGAAGGCCGGCGGCGCGCCCGGCGGCAGCGGATCGGGCAGCACGGGCAGGAGGCGCGTGGAGCCCGGGCTTCCCGGGGCGGGCGCAGTCCCCGACGCAGGGCTGGCGGTCAGGACGTCGAGACGCCCGAAGGTGCGGCTGGGGTCCACGGTCAGAGCGTAGCTCAGCCGCGGCGCAGAAGGCCCGCCACGGGTCCCCAGCGCGCCCGACCGTTAGGCTATGACGGTCATCAAGGCAGGCAGGGGGCTCCGCATGCAGTATCGACGCTTGGGCAAGACCGGCTACGAGGTCAGCACGATCGGCTTCGGCGCCTGGGCCATCGGGGGCAGCTGGGGCAGCCTGGATGACGACGCGGCCATGCGCGCTCTGCACGCGGCCGTGGATGCTGGCGTCAACCTCATCGATACCGCCGACGTCTACGGCGACGGCCACAGCGAACAGCTCATCGCGCGGCTGTTGCGGGAGCGTTCCGGCGAGCGGATCTACGTGGCCACCAAGATGGGTCGCCGCATGGAGCAGCGGCTGGCCAACTACACGCCGCAGGCCTTCGCGGGCTGGCTGGCGCGCAGCCGTGACAACCTCGACGTGGAGTGCATCGACCTCGTGCAGCTGCACTGCCCACCCACGGAGGTCTACTACCGCCCCGAGCTCTTCGCCGCACTCGATGCCCTCGTCGCCGAGGGCGTGATCGCCAACTACGGCGTCAGCGTGGAGAAGGTGGAGGAGGCGCGCAAGGCCATCGAGTTCCCGGGCGTCGCCAGCGTCCAGATCATCTACAACATCGTGCGCCAGCGGCCGGCGGAGCATTTCCTGGCCGAGGCGGCTGCCCGCGACGTGGGCGTCCTGGCCCGGGTGCCCCTGGCCTCCGGCCTGCTCACCGGCAAGCTGACACGGGATTCACGCTTCGAGCCGGATGACCACCGGGGGTTCAACCGGCACGGTGAGGCCTTCGATGTCGGCGAGACGTTCTCCGGCCTCGACTACGAGACCGGCCTGGAGCTGGTCGAGGAGCTGCGGCCGCTCGTTCCGGCGGACACCAGCCTGACCCAGATGGCACTGCGCTGGATCCTCATGGCGGAGGCCATCACGGCGGCCATCCCCGGCGCACGCACGCCCGAGCAGGCCGCCGCCAACGCCGCTGCCGCGGACCTTGCAGCGCTGCCCGACGAGACGATGGCGCGCATCCGTGCGCTGTACGAGACGTACGCCAAGCCGCTCGTGCACCAGCGCTGGTAGCAGGGTCAGCAGGGTCCGGCCGGCCTGCCGGCTGGCGACCAACGGCCGTCTCACGGCAGAGAGGGGTACGTCATCGTCACGGCGACCCGACCTCGCGCTTCGACCCGGAGACCCGCCATGCAGATCCAGATCACGCCCTCCACGCCTCGCGTCGACCGCCCCGCCTACGCCTGGCTGGCCTTCGCCGCCGCGCTGTTCACCGGCGTTGCTGCTATCCCTGTTGGCCTCATGTTCCTGGCCGACCCCAGCGGTGGGTCGGTGGGCCTGAAGCCGGGCTGGATCGAGGCCACGGCCTTCGGGAGCTACGTCATCCCCGGCATCTACCTGCTGCTCGTGAACGGCGTTGGGATGCTGCTGCTGGCGGCACTCATCGTGCTCCGGCACTGGACCGCGCCCTGGCTGTCCGCCATCCTTGGCGTGGGTCTCATCATCTGGATCGGCGTGCAGCTCATCCTCCTGCCGGAGACGATGTTCCTGCAGTGGGTCTTCCTGGCGACCGGCCTGCTCCTGGGGTTCGTGGCGCTCTTCTGGCTGCGACACACCGGGCAGCTGCGGCTGTGGTGAGGGTCGCCCAGGGCACGTCACCGAGCTCCGATGCGCACGGCGGACGACGGAAGACATACCAGGGATCGGGAGGGAACGGATGAAGGTCGGAGTGCTGGCCCCGCAGGGCTGGAAGGGCGAATACGACGCCTGGGACCCCGCGGCAGCGTGGGCGCGCACCGTGGACCTGGCCCGCCAGGCAGAGGAGCTGGGCTTCGAATCGCTGTGGGCCTTCGACCACTTCACGACGGTGCCACGAGCCCACCGACGAGATCACGCTCGAGTCGTTCTCGGTCCTCTCCGCACTGGCCATGGCCACCAGCCGCGTGCGCCTTGGCCACATGGTCATCTGCACGTCCTTCCGCAACCCGGCCCTCACGGCCAAGCTGGCTTCCACGCTCGACGTCATCAGCGGCGGGCGCTTCGAGGTCGGCATCGGCTCCGGCTGGAAGGAGGATGAGTGGCGCGCCTACGGCTACGGCTTCCCGCCCATCGGTGAGCGCATCGACGTGCTCACCGAGCACCTCGAGGTCATCACGCGGATGCTGGCCCCCGGCCACGCCACGTACGAGGGTCGCCACGTCCATGTGCGTGACGCCATCAACGAACCCAAGGGCATCCAGGCCCACATCCCCATCATCGTCGGCGGCAACGGCCGCCAGCGCACGGCCGGTTTGGCCATCCGCTTCGCCGACGAGCTCAACCTCGTCTTCCTGGGCCCACGAGACACGGCCGCCCGGATGGTCGAGGTGCGCGAGCGCTGCCAGGCCGGCGGTCGGGACCCGGCCAGCCTGCGCTTCTCCGTCTACACCCGCGACGAGGAGTTCATCACTCCGGGCCAGGAGCGCGTGGACCGCATCGCCGCCTTCGCCGAGACAGGCATCGACCGGTTGATCTGCTTCCCCACCAAGCGCCAGCCCACGCTGGAGGCCCAGGCCGCCTTCGCTGCTGATTGCCGCGCGGCCGGAGTGGTGCTCGGCTGACGCGACAGCCAGTCAGGCCCACGTCGTGCCCGCGACCCGCGCCCAGACCGGCTGGCGATGGAGGCTCCGCGGGCTCGCCGTCATGCACCCGTTGCCCAGCTCCATCAACGCTGGGCTGGTCTTCGGTCTGGCCATGGTCGCCGGCGGCGAGGCCCCTGTGGCTGTCGTGCTCGGCATCGCCATGTTCGGGTACCAGGCTTCCATCGGCGCTCTGAACGACCTGGTCGATGCGGACCGCGACCAGCAGGCCAAGCCGGGCAGCCCCATCCCCGCCGGCCTCGTCTCGCGCCGCCTGGCGATGGGCATCGCCATCGTGGGTGGCGCGCTGGGCACGACTGTCTCGGCCGCGTTCGGGGCCGCGGTCCTGGCAGCGGGCAGCGCCGGCTACGGCTGCGGTCTCGCCTACGACCTGTTCATGCGTCGATGGGGCTGGGGCTGGCTCTGCTTCGCGCTGGCCCTGCCGCTGCTGCTCGTGTGGACGTGGCTGGCAGCCGCAGGATCGCTCCCGGGCGGCTGGCCCATCCTCCTGCCCGTGGCCGCGCTGGCCGGGCCCACGCTCCACCTCGCCAACAGCCTGGCCGACGCCGACGAGGACCGGCGCACTGGCATGCGGAGCTTGACTGTCGCGCTGGGCGTCGAGCGCGCCCAACGCCTCCTTGCGGCCCTCGTGACCACCGTCTACCTGCTTGCCTGGGTCACGCTGGCGTGGCTGGCGCCGTTGTCCGTCCCGGCGGCGGTCACGGCCGTCGGCGCCACGCTCCTGGCCGGCCTCGGCGTGACACTGTCGCGGCGCACGGACAGCCGCGCCCGCGAAGCCGGGTGGCTGGTGCAGGCAGTCGGCCTGGCGGTCCTGGCGGTCGCGTGGGCCAGCTCGGTGGAGGCCGCCAGCTGAGGCCTGCGGGCGGCAGGACCCGCCCTATGGGCCGCTGCTGCTGCCCTGCAGCGGCCAGCTGACCGAGACGCGAGCGCCACCCTGCGGCGAGCTGGCGATCTGCCAACGGCCGGAGGTCGCCCTCACGATGGCGTCGGCGATGGCGAGGCCGAGGCCCGCACCGCCGGGCTCATCGGAGGCGCGGTGGAAGCGGTCGAAGATGCGCTCGCGGTCCTCGACCGGGATGCCCGGACCGCTGTCATCGACGCTGAGGACAGCGCGACGGTCCGCCACCGAGACGCCCACGAGGATGTGTCCGCCCTCCGGCGTGTAGCGACAGGCGTTGTCGAGCAGGACGCCGATGAGCTGGTCGAGCCATTCGGGCGGTGCCGACAGCGTCACGCCGGAGGCGTCGTGGTGGACCTCGAGCGCCTGTGAGCGCGCCTCGGCCGGAGCCCCGAAGCGGTCGGCTGCCTGGTCCACGAGCACGCCCAGGTCGACGGGCTCCCGCTCGGGTGGCTTCTGCGTGGCGTCGAAGCGGGCCAGCCAGAGGAGCTCCTCGATGAGTCGGCGCATGCGCTGCGACTCCGCCTGCACCCGCTCGAAGGCGTGCCGGTACCAGGCCGTGTCACGTTCAGCGGCCAGGGCCAGCCCGGCATTGGCCTCGATGACCGAGAGCGGCGTGCGCAGCTCGTGCGACGCATCGGCGGTGAAGGCAAGCTGCCGCTGGCGGGCGCGCTCGATGGGCATGGCCACGCGTCGACCCACGGCGAGGGAGCCCAGGAAGACCGCCAGCAGCAGCACGGGGCCGATGACCACGAGGCCCAGGAAGACGCTGGTCCGCGCGTCGTTCACGGGGTCCATCGACTCCCCGACGATGATGCGGCCGTCCGTGACCGGCAGGCCGGCGATGCGGATCTCCACGGCGTCGATGTGGATGGTCGTCGGCGCCGTGACGTCGTACCGCTCCGGCGGCAGCGTCAGGTCACCCCGTTCGCTCGTCACGCTGCCGTCGGTGGCGATGAACCAGACGGCACGTTCGCGCCCGAAGGGCAGGCCCGGCGGCTGTCCAGCCCCACCGTCCGGTGGCTGCCCGACGCCGCCGCCCGGTGGCCTGGCATCGACCTGGCCGTCCGGCGGCGGGAGCACGCCCGTGTCACTGGACGTCGCCGAGATGGCCAGGGCGCGCGCCAGTCGCTCGTCGAGCTGTGCCGTCAGGTTCACCGTGAGCCAGGCCACGATGACCACCGAGACGAGGGTGTAGAGCACGGCCACCAGGACCGTCGCCCACAGCGCCACGCGGGTGGTCTGCCGGGCGACCTGTGAGCCGGGCAGGCCGGTCATGCGGTCACCAGTCGGTAGCCCGTGCCGCGAACGGCGACGATGCGCAGGTCGCTGCCCACCAGCTTGGCGCGCAGGCGGCTCATCTGGACGTCGATGGCGTTGGTGCCGAGTGGATCGGTCTCATCCTCCCAGGCGTGCTCGGCGATGGCCCGCCGGTCGACGACGGCGGGTGCGCGTCGCAGGAGCACCTCGAGGATGAGGTATTCCGTGGGGGTCAGCGCGATCTCGCGGCCACCCACGGAAACGGCACGGCGGGCAGGATCGAGATCCAGCCGACCCAGCCGCAGCACCGGGGTATCGACACCGCGCGGGCGCCGCTGCAGCGCGCGGATGCGTGCCAGCAGCTCAGGGAACTCGAAGGGCTTGACGAGGTAGTCGTCGGCGCCGGCGTCGAGCCCTGCCACGCGGTCCACGACGGTGTCGCGTGCGGTCAGCATCAGGATGGCCGTGGGTCGCTCGTGCCGACGCACCCAGCGCACCACCTCGATGCCCTCGGCGCCCGGCATGCGCCAGTCGATGACCGCCACGTCGTACTCGTACCAGCCCAGCTGGTCGATGGCCTCGTCGCCGCGACCGACCGCGTCCACGCGATAGCCGGCGTCGACCAGGCCCAGGACGATGACATCGCGCAGGCCCGGTTCATCCTCTGCCACGAGGACGCGCATCGTGTCGCTCCTTGTCCACTGCTCGCGCGCATCCTGCCACTGCCGGCGTTGCCGCGGGGGGCCCGGCGGTCCGGTCGCCGGCTGGCGCGGAGCGCTACTCGGCGCTGGCGGCCGTGAGGGTCACCTGTCGGGCGACCTGCGCCGCCTGCACGTCCCCCAGGCCCTGGCCGGGCATGCCTCCGAAGGACACCTCGATGCTGACTTCGGCGCCCACCGCGACCTCAGCGGCGTCGATGGGTGTCTCCACGACCCAGGCGGTGCTCTCGTCGGTGGAGACCGTGACCGTGGATCCGTCCGCAGTGGCCAGGGTCAGCGAGCCATCCGCGATGGCGGTGACCGTGCCCTCCAGGCCACGGCCGAAGCCCATGCCGCCGCCCTGCGGGCCACCGCCCGGAGGTACACCCAGGTCACCGCCCGGGGCGAACCTGGGCCGCGTCACCCGAGGTGACGTTGGTGACGCCCGACTGGTCCGAGGTCGCAGGCTGGGTCGCGCCATCCTCGGCGGCGGTGGCCGCCGCGGTGGCCGCCGCTGCGAGCTGGTCGCTTCCGGCGGCGGTGCCGATGAGCGTGGCCGTGCTGCCCGACAGGCCGGCGGGGAGGTCGGCTGGGGCGGCCACCGCGGCAACGGCCGACCCGACGCCGCCCGCCGGACCCGCGGTGCTGGCGGGCGTGGACAGCCGGCCGATGGCGAAGGCGACGCCGGCGGTGGCCACGAAGGCCGCCACCATGAGTGCCGTGTCGGCGGTCCGGGAACGGGGCCGCGGCCTGCTCGAGGGCGATCCGTTCTGGGTGGCGAGAGTCAACGGCGGCGCGGACGCCGGCGACGACGGGACCGCCGGGTAGGCCTGCGGATATGCCGCCTGGTAGGCGGGCGCCTGGGCCGGCGGGCCAAAGGCCACCGGGTACGCCGGCTGGGCAGGGCCTGGGGCGGGTATGCCCCCTGTGACGGGGTCGCCGCGGGGTATCCGCCGAAGGATGGCTGGCTGCCAGCTGCACCCGGGCTCCCCGGCGCGGCGACGGGAGTCCCCGGCGAAGCGGCGGGAGTCCACGGCGCGGACGTCGGGTCGGATGAGGCGGCGGGTTGGCCCGGGCCAGCGGCTGTCGATCCGTCCAGGGGAGCGGTCATGGTCGTACCCGTCCTTCGTGTTGCGCTGCCCGGTTCATTCGTGGCGAAGTGCGCTGATGGGATCGAGCTTGGCCGCCTGGCGGGCCGGCCAGACCCCGAAGATGACGCCGATGGCGACGCTGAAGCCGACCGCGATGGCGATCGTGCCCATGTCGAGCGATGTGCTCCAGTCGGCGAAGGTGGAGATGGCGAAGGTCACGGCCACCCCGAAGACCACGCCGACGATGCCGCCGGCCAGGCTGAGGGTGACCGACTCGACGAGGAACTGGGCCAGGATGTCCCGGCTTCGTGCCCCGATGGACTTGCGGATGCCGATCTCGCGGGTCCGCTCGCGGACGGACACGAGCATGATGTTCATGATGCCGATGCCGCCGACGATGAGCGAGATCGAGGCGATGCCGGCCAGCATGAGCGTGAGCGTGTCGCTGACCTCGGAGGCCGTCTCCAGCAGCTGGGCCTGATCGAGGATCTCGAAGTCGTCATCGTCCGTGATGGCCAGGCCGTGGAGGTCGCGCAGGAGATCGCTGATGGCTGTCTTGGCCGTCTCGATGGCGTCGGCCGAGGCCGCGCTGACCGCGATGGTGCGCACCGCGTCGGATCCGGAGAAGTACTTCTGCAGCGTCGTGACCGGGATGAGGACCTCGTCGTCGGGGTCCTGGAAGCCGGAGCCGCCCTTCTCCTGGAGGATGCCCACGACGGTGAAGGGCAGGCCCCCGATCTTGATCTCGCTGCCGATGTCGGAGGCGTCCAGCTCCAGGTCGTCGGCCGTGGACGAGCCGATCACGGCCAGGCGCAGGGCGCGTTCGACGGAGAGGTCGGTCAGGCCGGAGCCCTGCCAGAGCGCGTAGCTGCGCACGAGGGGATAGTCGGCGGTCGTGCCCAGCACGGTGGTCGTCGTGTTGATGTCAGCCGCGACGACCAGCTGGGAGGTGGAGATCTCCGGCGCCACGCCGGCGAGCACGGCGAGGCCGTCGAGGGCGTCGGCGTCGTCAAGCGTCAACGACTCGGCGCTGCCGGCGCCCATGGACGTGCCGCCCTGCTGCGAGGAGCCGGAGTTGACCGTGAGCAGGTTGGTGCCCAGGCCAGCCAGCCGATCGGTGATGTTGGCGGTGGTGCCCTGGCCGACGGAGACGAGGGCCACCACCGAGGCGACGCCGATGATGACGCCGAGCATGGTCAGGGCCGTGCGCATCTTGCTGGTGCCCAGCCGGCCAAGCGCCAGGCCGAGCAGGTCGCGCGCCTTCATGCCGCCACCCGCCCGTCGCGGATGTGGACCTGGCGGGTGGCCTGGCTGGCCACCTCGGCCTCGTGGGTGATGAGGACGATGGTGCGACCGCCGCGATGGAGTCTCATGGAGGATGGCCATGACCTCCGCGCCCGACCGCGTGTCGAGGTTGCCCGTCGGCTCATCGGCGAGGATGAGGGCGGGGTCGGTGACGATGGCACGGGCCACGGCCACGCGCTGCTGTTGCCCGCCGGAGAGCTCCGCGGGCTGGTGGTCCATGCGTTCGCCCAGGCCCAGGCGCTGGAGTGCCGCGCTCGCCATCTCGCGCCGGCGACGCGCCGGGACGCCCTGGTACATGAGCGGCGTGGCCACGTTGTCAAGCGCGGATGTCCGCGGCAGCAGGTTGTAGGACTGGAAGACGAAGCCGATGCGGTGGCTGCGCAGCCTGGCCAGGCCGTCGTCGTCGAGGCTGCCGACGTCCACGCCGTCCAGGAGGTAGCTGCCGCCGGTGGGGCGGTCCAGGCAGCCGATGATGTTCATCAGCGTGGACTTGCCAGAGCCGGACGGGCCGACGATGGCCACGAACTCGCCCTCAGCGACGCTGAAGTCCACGCCCGCGAGGGCGGCGACCTGGACGCGACCGGTGTCGTAGACGCGGGTCACGCCGCGCAGCTCGATGATCGTCCTGCCGGCGAGGACGCGAGCCGGTGCTGGGATCCGGGTCGGGGCGGGGCCGATGCGTGGAGCTGCCAGCCACGAGTGGGGCGGGTTCGGGGGTGTCATGGCGACGGCCGGGATGACGGACGACAGGGACGGGTCCTGGGGCGCGGTCACGGTCGAACCTGCCTGTCACCGAAGCCACCCTGCGGCGGCGCGCCACCGCTCAGGCCGCCGAGACCCCCGAGGCTGCCGAACCCGGCGCCGCCGCCGGCCGCCTCTTCCTCGTCCTCACCGGTGCTGGTGCGCGCGGTGTCCGTGCCCACGACGACGGCCTCGCCCTCGCTGATGCCGGACTGGATCTCGACGAGCGACTCGCTGACGACGCCGACGACCACCCCGCGTGTCGAGACGCTGCCGTCGGTGCCAGCCACGAGCACCGTGGCCTGGTCGCCGCTGCCGTTGACGGCCACGGCCGGCACGGTGACGACGTCGTCCGCCTCGGCGGTGGTGATCTCGACGTCGCTGCTCATGCCCGAGCGCACGTCGTCTCCCGGATCGGTCAGGGTGACGGTCACGGGGAAGGTGACGACGCTGCTGCTGGTGCCCGTGGTGCTCGGCGCCACGGCGCTGACCGTGCCGGCGACCTGACTGCCCAGCGCGTCGATGCTGACGCTGGCCGGCTGGCCCACGGCGATGCTCGTGATGTCGGATTCGACGACATCGGCGACGACCTGGAGCGTGGCACTATCGAGAGTGATGCCGCCGCCTGCCGGCGCCGGCAGGCCGGCGGAGATGGCGATGGCGGAGATGATGCCGTCCACCGGCGCCACCAGGTCGGCGTGCTCCAGCTCCGTGGCCAGGTCGGCCAGCGTCGACTCCAGGGAGAGCGCATTCGCCCGGGCTTGCGAGACGGCGATCGTCTCGGCCGGGAAGTCCCCCTCGAGCGTGGCGTTCGCTTCGGCGACCTGGCGACGGGCGTTGCGCAGCTGGTCGGTGGCGGACAGCAGCGCCATGCGGGCCTGGAGCACCTGGTCGTCGCTGGCGTCCTCTCGCGCCTGCCTGGCGCTCCTGAAGTTCAGCCGGGCCGACGTCAGGGCACTCTCGGCGTCCACGACGGTCTGTCGAGCCTTGACCTGGGCCTGGGCCAGGTCCGTCTGCGCCTCGCGCAGCGTGATGCGCGCCGCATCGAGGCTGGCCTGGGTCTCGGCGATCTGCTCCTCGAGGTCGGAGGTGTCGGCGGTGGCCAGCACCGTGCCGGCGGTGACCCGATCGCCGACCACGACGAGCACCTCATCCACGCGCCACGACTGCGTGCTGGTGTTCGTGGCTGTCGCGGCGAGCTGGGCATCCTGCCCGAAGGCAAGGGTGTAGGTCTCCGCCGGGGATACGGTGCCGGTCGCGGCGGAGCTGACGATGACGTCGCCGCGCTGGGCGGCCTGTGTGAGGTAGGCGGCGGTAGCCGCCTGGGTGCCGTCGAGGCCGACGGTCGACATGAGCACGGCGCCGATGCCGACCACCAGCAGGAGGCCGGCCGCCAGCCAGGTCATCGCTCTGTGCATCCGCGTTGCTCCTGCCTGTGTCGCTCGTCGCGCGGACGAGCGGAGCGTGATCGTCACGTGGCCGCGCCACGCGACGGCTGATCCGATGGACCAGACCGTACGGAGCGAGCCTTTCGGCCGGGTTACGGACCTCGCAGCCGACGGGCGGAAGCCGGGCGGGCGGCACAGGCCGGATCGGCGCCATCGCCTTTACGATGGCCTGATGTTGGCTGAGCGCCGGGATGAGGTCGGGGCGCCAGCGTGGCTGGCCATGACTCGTTTCGGGAGCACCTGCTCATGACCAGCCTCCAGTTGGCAGCCGCACATCCGGCCACTCGCCACCTCCGGTCGCCACGGTCCTGGCCCATCAGGTCCAGCGAAGTCGGCCTTGTCCTTGTCGTCAACGGCCTCCTGGTGGCCGGCATGTGGCTCAGGCATGGCGGGCTCGACCTGTTGGGGTCACCGTCCGGCATGGCCACGGGCGTGGGCCAGGTCACGGCCCTGCTGGGGACCTACCTGGCGCTCGTGGGCATCGTGCTCATGGCACGCGTGCCGTGGATCGACCACGTCGTGGGCAGCGACCGGCTGGCCGCCTGGCACCGTCGGCTGGGCTTCGCCACGTTCTGGCTGCTGCTGGCGCACTTCGCCTTCACGACCCTCGGCTGGGCGCTGGACAGCGGGCAGACGGTCGTGGCCGAGCTGCTCGACATGCTCTCCATCTGGGACATCCTCATCGCCACCGTGGGCCTCGGGCTCATCGCCCTCGTGGCCGTGTCATCGATCCGCCGCGCGCGACGACGCCTGGCCTACGAGACCTGGTACGGCCTGCACCTCTACGCCTACCTCGGCATCGCCCTGGCCTTCCTGCACCAGGTGACGATGGGCACGGACCTCGTCTCCGACCCGCTGGCGCTGTGGTACTGGGTGGCCCTCTACGTGGCGACCTTCGGGCTGCTGCTCCTCTATCGCGTCCTGGCGCCCATCCGACTCTCCCTTCGGCATCGCCTGCGCGTGGCGAGCGTCGTGCGCGAGGCACCCGACGTCGTCTCCATCTATCTCGCCGGCCGGGACCTGGACAGGCTGGCGGTGCGGGCCGGCCAGTTCTTCCAGGTCCGCTTCCTGAGCGGTGGCGGCTGGTGGCGACCGCACCCCTTCTCCCTCTCGGCGGCGCCCAACGGTGCCTGGTTGCGCCTGACGATCAAGGACCTCGGCGACGACTCGCATGGCATGCAGTCGATGCCGGTCGGGACGCCCGTCTTCATCGAAGGGCCCTACGGCTCCTTCACCAGCGGCGCTCATCAGGCGCCCGCGTGTCGTCATGATCGCTGGCGGCGTCGGTGTGACGCCCCTTCGGGCCATCCTGGAGGAGCTCCCTCGTGCGCCCGGCGCCGTGACGTTCCTCTACCGCGAGGGGTCGCCCCAGGAGGTCATCTTCCAGGCGGAGCTGGCTGCGCTGGCACAGGCCAGGGGCGCCGACGTGCGCCTCCTCGTGGGGCACCGCGGCTCGCCGCTCATGCCGGTCGATCCACTGGCCCCGGGGGCCCTGCGACAGCTGGTGCCTGACATCGCGGCGGCAGACGTCCTGATCTGCGGCTCGCGACCATTCACCGAACGGGTCCTGGCGAGCCTGCGCTCGCTGGGCGTGCCCGCCTCCAACATCCACGCAGAACGATTCGGGTACTGACATGACGAACGGACGATCGAACCCACGACGACCCTCCCGCATCCCGGTCCGGGGCAGCCTGGCCCTGGTCCTCACCGCCGGCGGCCTGGCCCTGCTGCTCGGATTCCGGACGCCCCAGGACCCGGCCACGGACCTGCTCCTGGCCATGGACACCGGCGACGGGACGACCGGCACGCGGGAGTCCCTGGCGCTGGCGGTCGACCCGACCGCATCGGCGAGCCCGAGCGCGACCGCCAGCCCCGACCCCAGCCTGGCAGCCTCGCCCAGCGCGAGCCCCAGCACGAGTCCCCAGCCCGACGCCCAGCCCGACGCCGGAGCCCACCGCGGCCACGCAGACCGCGACCGGTGATGCCTACCGGTTCCGCTTCGGGGTCGTCCAGGTCGCGGTGACCGTGGAGGGCGACCAGATCGTGGACGTCCAGGCGCTCCAGCTGCCCGACGGCGATCGCCATTCCGCGTCCATCAGCCGGCAGGTCGAGCCGATGCTCCGGGAGTACGCCCTCGCAGCCGACAGCGCGAATATCGACGTCGTGTCCGGTGCGACCTACACGAGCATCGCCTACGCGGACTCGCTGCAGTCCGCCCTCGACCAGCTGGCCGCCGGATGAGCGCCGCTCAGGGTGTCGCCACGGAGAGCGCGGGGCTTCCGGGTCCCGAGGTGCGCATCTCCACGCGCGACCCCCGCCAGCGACGCGCCGAGCGGGTCATGGGAACGGTCATCAGCCTCTTCGCACCCGGTGGCGGGGCGGACTCGGCCGCGGCGGACCGCTGCTTCGCGTGGCTCCACGAGGTCGACCGGCGCTTCAGCCCCTTCCGGCCCGACAGCGAGGTGAGCCGGCTGATGCGGGCAGCCGGCGGAGGCAGGCCGCACGGCGAGGGACCGGGCAGCGCGACGCCGGGCGACGCGGAGGCCGCGCTCGGGACCCCGGCCGAACCGGGCGACCTGAGCCCCGAGCTCGCCGAGGTGCTCGAGCTCTGCGAGATCGTGGAGACGCTCAGCGACGGGGCCTTCGACATCCGGCGCCACCGGGCCGATGGGGCGCCCGACCCGACGGGGGTGGTGAAGGGCTGGGCCGTGGACCGCGCCGGCGACATCCTCGTGGAAGCCGGCCTGGCGCGCTTCTGCATCGGCGCCGGCGGTGACGTGCTGGCCCGCGGCGGGCGGGCACCGGGAGAGCCCTGGCGCATCGGCGTCGCGCATCCCTCCGAGCGCGGCGCCATGACCCTGACCCTGGAGGCCGACGACCTGGCCGTGGCCACCTCCGGCAGCACCGAGCGGGGCCATCACATCGTGGACGCACGGACAGGCCAGGTGCCGCGGGAGCTGCTGACCCTGAGCGTGGCCGGCCCCAGCCTCGCCCGTGCGGACGCCTATGCCACGGCTGCCTTCGCCATGGGCACGGCCGGGCTGCGCTGGTGCGAATCGCTGCCCGGGTACGCCGCCTGCGGCACGACCCCTGATGGGCGGCTGCTCGTGAGCCGGGGCCTGCAGCGCTACCTGCGCGACCGCTGAGAGGGCCTGCAGCGCAGCCCGACCGCCTGCCGCGCTGCTACCCTCGGTGGCATCACGGCAGCCCGCCCTGCGGATGCCGGCGAGCACCCATCGTCCTGCGACTGCCCGGAAGGGCCCGAAAGGCGAACCCGAAGCATGGCGGCACCCAACGACCGCGGCCCCTCCCGAGGCATCGAGCCTCTCGGGACAGGACTGCGCGATGCCCTCGGCGAGCGTGCCAGCACGGACCTCGGCCGCCGGGCGCTCTACACCTCCGATGCCTCCCTGTACCGCATCCTGCCCGCCTTCGTCACGGAGCCGGCGGACGTCGATGAGCTGGCGTCGCTGGTGGCCACCTGCGGCCAGACGGGCACGGCGCTGACGATGCGCGGCGCCGGCACGAGCATCGCCGGCAACGCCATCGGTCACGGCGTGGTCGCCACGACGCGGCACCTCGACCGCATCATCGCCATCGACCCCGAGTCGAGCCTGGCCGTGGTGGAGCCGGGCGTGGTGCTCGACGACCTCAACGCCGCCGCTGGCCGCCACGGCCTGCGCGTCGGCCCCGATCCCTCCACCCACAGCCGCTGCACCCTGGGCGGCATGATCGCCAACGACGCCTGCGGGCCACACTCGGTGGCGTGGGGCACCACGGCGCAGAACGTGCTCGGCCTGGACGTCATCCGGTCCGACGGCAGCCGCGTCCGCCTCCTCTCGCCAGACCACCCCGCTCCCCCGCCGCCCGACCCGGCCTGGCCCCTGCCGGGCGGCGCGCTGGCCGACGACCTGGCCCGCTTCACGGCGCAGCACGAAGACACGCATCCGGCACGAGATGCCGCCCTGGCCGCGCCGCGTCTCCGGCTACCACCTCGACTGGCTGCTGCCGGAGCGCGGCGCTGACGTCGCCCGCAGCCTGGTGGGAACGGAGGGCAGCTGCGCCATCGTGGCCCGCGCCACCATCCGCCTGGTGCGCCAGCCGGCGCTTCGGGCCCTGCTGGTCCTTGGCTTCACCGATGACATCGCCGGCGCGGAGGCGGTGCCGGCACTCCTGGCCGAGGGGCCGTTCACGGTCGAGTCGCTGTCGGCGGAGCTGCTGGAGCTGGCGCACGCGCAGCGCGATGACGTGGGGCTGCCGCTGGGCGGCGCCTGGCTGCTCGTGGAAGCGCGCGGCGAGGACGCGGCTGCGGCACACGCGCACGCCGCGCGCCTCGCGGCGGCCATCGGTCGCACGCTCGCCGCCGCGGACGTCCGCTTCATCACTGCGGAGGCGGAGCAGGCAGCGCTGTGGCGCATCCGCGAGGACGGCGCCGGCCATTCGTCACGCCTGGCCGACGGCACCGCGGCGTGGCCAGGCTTCGAGGATTCGGCCGTGCCCCCGGAGCGCCTGGGCGGCTACCTGCGCGAGCTGCGGGCGCTGCTCGCCGAGCATGGCCTGCCGGCCATCAGCTACGGCCACTACGGCGAGGGCTGCGTCCATCTGCGCGTCGGCTTCGGCCTGGAGCGCGAGGGAGGCGAGGCGCGCTTCCGCCGTTTCATGGAGGCCGGCGCCGAACTCGTCGTGCGACACGGCGGCACGCTCTCCGGCGAGCATGGCGATGGTCGGGCCCGCGGCGAGCTGCTGGCTCGGCAATACGGCCCGGAGCTGCGAGCGGCCTTCGCGGGCTTCCGCGACCTGTGGGACCCGACCGGCGTCCTCAACCCGGGCATGGTCGTGGCTCCGCCGTCCTTCACGGCGGACCTGCGCCTGGCCCTGCCGACCGCTCCCGGCCTGCGGCCCACGCAGGCCTTCCACGCCGACGGCGGTGACCTGCGCTCCGCCGTGGGGCGCTGTATCGGCGTCGGCCGCTGCGTCACCACCCAGGGGTCGGAGCTCATGTGCCCAAGCTTCCGAGCCACCCGCGACGAGCAGCACTCCACGCGTGGCCGCGCACGGCTGCTCCAGGAGATGGTGGCGGGCAGCCTGGCCAGCGAGGGCTGGCGATCCGCGGAGGTGCGGGCGGCCCTGGACCTCTGCCTGGCCTGCCGTGGCTGTGTCTCGCAGTGCCCCACCAGCGTGGACATGGCCGCCTACAAGTCGGAGTTCCTGCACCACCACTACCGTCGCCGACTGCGTCCTCTGTCGCACTACTCGCTGGGCTGGCTGCCCCTCTGGCTCCGCCTGGCCAACCGCGTGCCCTGGCTGGTCAACGGGATCACGCGCTCGCGCCTGACGCGCCGCGCCTTCACGCTGGCGGCCGGCATCGCCACGGAGCGCGGCATCCCGCCCCTGGCGCGGCGCACCTTCACCCGGACGCGCAGGCAGCAGGTGGCCGTCCCGGCCACACCTGCGGCCCCGGCGCCCCATGGCCGCGTGGTGCTCTGGCCGGACACCTTCAACGAGTACCTGACGCCGGAGGTCGCCCACGCTGCAGTCGCGGTGCTCGAGGCCGCAGGATTCGAGGTCACTATCCCGGGTCGGACGGTCTGCTGCGGCCTCACCTGGCACACCACGGGCCAGCTGGACATGGCCCGCCGAGTGCTGCGCCGCTCGCTGGGCGCGGTCGAGCTGCAGGGCGCCGAGCCCGTCGTGGTGCTGGAGCCCTCCTGCGCCACGATGCTCCGCCATGACCTGCTGGAGCTGCTGCCGGACGACCCGCGCGCCGCTTCCCTGGCCGCTCGGGTGGCGACCTTCGCCGAGATCCTTGACGCGGTCGGCTACGTGGCGGGGCCTGTGCCCGTGACCGGGGCACCGACCCTTCGCCAGGCCGGCGCGCCTCCCGCCATCTCCCAGCCGCACTGCCACCAGCAGGCCGTGCTGGGTCTTGCGGCCGACCGGCGGGTCATGGAGCGCAACGGCATCAGCGTCGGCCGCGAGCTGACCGGCTGCTGTGGCCTGGCCGGCAACTTCGGGGCCGAGCGCGGCCACGAGGCCATCGCGCGGGCCGTGGCGGAGCTCACCCTGCTGCCGGCCCTGGAGGCCGAGCCGCAGGCACCCCTGCTGGCCGACGGCTTCAGCTGCCGCACGCAGATCGAGTCGCTCTCCGGCCGGCGCGCTCGGCATCTCGCCGAGGTCCTGGCCGAGCGCTTGCCGGCGGTCCACTGAGCGGCCCGTCCTGCCCCCGAGCGGTCAGGGGACGGGCGCGACTCCCCAGGAGATGAGCTTCGTCTCGAGATACTCGTCCAGGCCCCACTTGCCGCCCTCGCGGCCGAGGCCGGACTCCTTCATGCCGCCGAAGGGCGCCTGCGGTGTGGAGGGCAGGCCGTCGTTGGCGCCGATGATGCCGTACTCAAGGGCCTCGGCCACGCGCATCAGGCGTGAGGCATCCCGCGTGAACAGGTACGCCGCCAGCCCGTAGCGCGAGTCGTTGGCCATGGACACGGCCTCCGCCTCCGACTCGAAGCGGATGACCGGCGCGACCGGGCCGAAGGTCTCCTCGGCCAGGATGCGCATGCCGGGGCGCATCCCGGAGAGCACCGTGGGGGCGAAGAAGCGATCGGCGTGTCCCTCCGGCGGCGGCAGCCGGCGACCGCCCGTCACGATGCTGGCGCCCTGCGCCAGGGCATCCGCGACGTGCGCCTCCACCTTGGCCAGCGCGGCATCGTCCACCAGCGGCCCGATGAGCACCCCCGGTGTCATGCCGTTGCCCACCGGCAGCGCCTCGCTGGCGACGGCCAGGGCCGCCACGAAGCGATCGTGGATGCCGGCCTGGACGTAGACGCGATTGGCACAGATGCACGTCTGGCCGGCGTTGCGGTACTTGGAGGCCATCGTGCCGGCCACGGCGAGGTCGAGGTCGGCGTCGTCGAAGACCAGCACCGGCGCATGCCCGCCCAGCTCCAGGCTGAGCCGCGTGACGTGCTGCGCCGCGAGGACCATGAGGCGCTTGCCGACCTCCGTGGACCCGGTGAAGGAGAGGACCCGGACGCGCGCGTCCGCCAGCAGGGCGGCGGCGATGTCCGCCCCGTCACCCGGGAGCACGTTGAGCACGCCGGGCGGGATACCTGCCTCCACGGCCAGCTCGGCGATGGCCAGGGCACTGAGCGGTGTCTTGCTGGCGGGCTTGACCACCATCGTGCAGCCGGCGGCCAGGGCGGGGCCGACCTTGCGCGTGATCATCGCGGCCGGGAAGTTCCAGGGCGTGATGGCGGCGCTCACGCCGATGGGCTGGCGCAGCACGAGCAGGCGCTTGCCCGGCACGCTGGCGGGCACCACCTCGCCATAGACCCGCTTGGCCTCCTCTGCCGACCACTCGATGAAGCCGGCGGCATAGGCGACCTCGCCGCGCGACTCGGCCAGGGGTTTGCCAAGCTCACGCGTCATCAGGCGCGCCAGGCGCTCCTGGTCGCGGAGCATGCCCTCGAAGAGGCGGCGCAGCAGGCGGGCACGCTCCGCGCCGGGCAGGTCCCGCCAGGCCGGCCAGGCGGCGGAGGCGGCGTCCACGGCGCGCCGAGCGTCGTCCGCGCTGCAGAACGGCACGCTGGCGATCGACGCGTCCGTGGCGGGATCCCGCACCGCCAGCTCGCGACCGCTGCTCGCCGAGACCCAGGCGCCGCCGATCAGTGCGCGGTCCCGCACGACATCAGGCGTGGCCATGCTTCCTCCTCGTCGTCGGCGCTGCTTCTCGGGCCGTCGCGACCTGATGGTAACGGGGCCACGGGCGGAGGGTCTGTCGCAGCTCAGTGATCTCTGTCACGTCAACTGCTCACGTGATCTGTCAGCCGGCTCCTGTCTCGCCGGCGGGCGTTGGCGTAGAGCTTCGGCGCCAGGGCCTGATCCGGCGCCAGGGATGGTCCGCCGGACCCTGGTCGCGGTGGCGGCACTGCGCGGCAGCGGCCCCGACCTCGACCCGGGCGCCAGCGAGGGCGCGGAGCTGCACCGCATCGAGCGGTGCGGGCGTGGCGACCAGCTCGCGCTGCGCCGTCCCAGACGACGAGCCGCCCATCGAGCCGGACGCTGGAGCTCGACCGGTTGCCCGGCGCGCACCGGCGCCCGTGGCCCTCGCTGGCAGCTGGAGGGTCGTGGCCCCCGCGCGCACGGTGCCGTCGTGCGCGACGGCGCGGCGGTACTTGAAGCAGCAGATGCGCTCGAGGCCGCGTGCCGGCGGGCAGCCGCCGCCAGGCTGGCGCCGGGTCGGCCGGCGGGCACGCATGAAGCGACGGTCGAGACGGGCCAGGAAGCGAGCCAGGAAGGTGTTGGCGCTGTCACGGTCCGCGACGCCCGGCGATGCGGAGCTCGGCGACGAGGCGGTCCTGGAGCGTACCCCAGAGCCGCTCGACGCGACCCTTGGCCTGGGGACTGCGGGCCGCGATCGACGCGATGCCGAGCTCGAGCGAACGTGCGCCCGAGCTGGGTCGGGACGCGGCTGTCGACGAGCTGCTCCTCGAGCGTGAGTGGCTCCGACTCGGCGGCTCGAAGATGGTGTGGCGGTCGCGGTAGATGGCGCGCGGTATCCCATAGCGGCTGATGGTGTCGGTGAGGGCGTCGAGGTAGCCGGCGCTGTCCTCCTGGTCGCGGAACGTCGCGCCGGTGACGCGCCCGGTGGCATCGTCGATGTCGCCGACCAGGGTGAGCCAGCGGTCCACGGCCCTCGAGCCAGTCGTGGCGCGAGCCGTCGGTCTGGAGCAGCAGCCCCTCCCTGGGCATGCGGTCGCGACGGCGGCGGTGCCTGGGGGAACGGCGCTTGCGTGGGCTCGGACGTCCCGCCTCGCGGAGCAGCCGCTGCAGCGACGAGCGACCGATGGTGATGCCCTCGCGCTCGGCGAGCAGGTCAGCGAGGTGGCTGTCGTTGAGCCCGGCGTACTCGTCGGCGGCGAGTTCGAGTATGCGTTCCCTCACCGCGTCGGGCAGACGACGTGGCGAGACGCGACCGCGGTTGCCGTGGACGAGCGCGGCTGGTCCCTGGCATCCCAGCCGGGCGCGCAGCCGACGGATGCTGCGCTCGGTCAGGCCAAGCAACTCGGCCGCCTCGGTGAGCGTGACCTCGCCACTCAGCAGCCGCGTGAGCACCCAGGTCCGCCGCTGCTCGGTGCGACTCATCGTGATCGTCTCCTTCATCTGCGGAGACTGACAAAGTCACTGAGCAGATAGCACAGACAGATTCACTGAGCAACAACACCACGGGCCGGAGGGTCTTGACAGGTCGGAGACAATCTGAACGTTCCCGTTATCGTTCCGATGAACGTTCAGACACGAACGGGACCAGCCCGCCCTGGCGGGGAGAGGGGCCATGGCAACGGCGCCACGCAAGACGCAGCGGCCGACGATGAAGGACGTCGCCCGCATCGCCGGCGTGTCCATCCAGACCGTGTCCGTCGTCGTCAACGACAAGGCGCCGGTCTCACCCGAGACCCGGGAGCGCATCCTGGCGGCCATCGACGACCTGGGCTACCGACCACAGGCCGTGGGTCGCAGCCTGCGCACTGGGTCCACGCGCACGATCGGGCTCCTGGTGGCGGACATCACCAACCCGTTCTTCGCGCGCATGGCCGAAGCCGTCGAGGACCATGCCCACCGCGCTGGCTATGACCTCATCCTCTACAACACCCACAGCGACCCGGAGCGCGAGCGCCGCTACCTCCACATCGCCTCGGAGCGCTGGGTCGACGGCATCCTCTTCGTGACCACGACGGACACGCTGCACGGCCTCGAGGAGCTGCAAGCCGCCGGCATGCCGATGGTGGCCATCGACCGGATCCCAGACGGCTACGAAGGTGCCTGGGTCATCCTCGACAACGAGCGCACCGGCGCACTCGTCGCGGAGCACCTCCTCGACCTGGGCCATCGCGACCTGGCCCACATCTGCGGCCCCCTGGACCTGCGACTCTCGGTCGAACGCCTCGAGTCCTTCGAATCCGCTGTGCGTGCGCGCGGCTTCGAGCCCATCCCGCACGCCGTCGGCGACGGCAGCTGGAGCAGCGAGTCCGGCTATGGCGCCATGCGAGCCCTGCTGGCCGCAGCGCGCACGCCGACGGCCGTCTTCGCCTCCAATGACCGCCTCGCCATCGGCGCCATGCGCGCCGCCGTGGAGGCCGGCCTGCGCATCCCCGAGGACCTCTCCATCGTCGGCGTCGACGACATCGAGCTGGCGACCTACGTCACGCCGCCGCTGACGACGGTGCGGCAGAGCCTCAGTGATGTGGCCACCCTGGCCACCAAGATCCTGCTCGACCTGGTGCGCGGCCGCGAGCCCGCCCAGACACAGGTCGTCTTCCACCCAGAGCTCGTCATCCGCCAGTCGACGGAGCGGCCCTCGCGCCGACCAGTAGAGCGATCGAAGGAGGTGGCACAGGCGAGGAGCTGACAAGCCAGCATCCAGTCGAGAGTCGGTCTTGCGCATCCCGGGCCCCGGGGTGCCGACCCCTAGGAGGAACACGATGCGATCCACTCTACGCGCAGCCACCGTGCTCGCGGCCGCGTGCGTGGTCCTGAGCTCTGGCCTCGTCCAGGCACAGGACGTCACGTTCGAGAAGAAGGACCCGCTCAAGGTCGGGTACTCCGTCTACGACATGCAGCAGCCCTACTGGCAGGAGTACGCCCGTGGCGTCCAGGAGGCCTCCGAGGCCGCCGGAGCCGAGTTCGTCCTCTCCGACCAGAAGAGCAGCCAGGAAGCCCAGGTCAGCGGCAGTCTCGACCTGATCAACCAGGGCATCAGCGCCCTCGTGGTCTCGCCGGTGCAGCCGTCCGCCCTGCCGGCCGTCGTGGATGCGGCCCACGAGGCCAAGATCCCGGTCATCATCGGCGACGTCGGCGCCGAGGGCGAGTACGACGCCTTCATCCTGTCCGACAACTACCAGGGCGGCGTGCTGGCGGCCCAGTACATGGTCGACCAGATGGCAGCGGTCGAGGGCCAGAAGGAAGTCCTCATGATCCTGCTGCATGCCGGCTCCGCGGTCGGCGAGGTCCGCGCGGCGGGCTTCCGTGACGAGATGGCCAAGCACGAGGACTTCACCCTCGTGGCCGAGCTCGACGGCAATGACACCGTCGAGGGCGGCTTCGGCGTGACCCGCGACACCCTCGCGGCCAACCCGAACCTGGTGGGCATCTACGCCACCAACGACCCCGAGGCCATCGGCGCCGTGCAGGCGCTGGCTGAGGCGGGCAAGGACGGCGTGATGGTCGTCGGCTTCAACGGCGACGCCCCGGCCCTCGAGCTCGTCAAGTCCGGCGACATGGCAGCCACCATCCGACAGGATCCCTACGGCCAGGGCAAGGCTGCGGTCGAGGCGGCGATGACGCTGCTCGACGGGCAGGCGCTGACCTTCTCGGACGAGGCGACCCGTTCGATCTACTTCCCGGTCGAGGTCGTTGACGCGGCCAACGTCGGCTAGTTCATGACCGCCGGCTAGGCGGCCCCAAACCAGGTCCTTCACAGGACACCTCCTCCTCCTCTGGTGGCCCGGCCCGGTGCCACAGCATCGGGCCGGGCCACCCTCCAAGCACGCAGGCCAGGACCGGAGCCGTGACCGACGCCATCCTCGAGGCACGAGGCATCAGCAAGCGCTTCCCGGGAGTCCTCGCCCTGGACGGCGTGGACCTCCAGCTGCAACCCGGCACGGTGCATGCCCTGGTGGGCGAGAACGGCGCCGGCAAGTCCACCCTCATCAAGATCCTGGGCGGCCAGTACGCGCCGACCTCGGGAAGCATCCTCGTCGACGGCCATGAGGTGCACTTCGATGACCCCCTGCAGTCGCAGCGCGCCGGGATCAGCGTCATCAACCAGGAGTTCAGCCTCATCCCGCAGCTGACCATCGGCGCCAACATCTTCCTGGGCCGGGAGCCTCGACGCGCCGGCCGGCTGATGGACTGGCGGCGCGTCAACGGGCGCGCTGCGGAGCTGCTCGGGGAGCTGGGACTCGAGACCCGGCCGGAGCAGCGCGTCGAGTATCTGAGCGTGGCCGACAAGCAGCTCGTCGAGGTCGCCAAGGCGCTCTCGCAGGCGTCGAGGGTCATGATCATGGACGAGCCCACGGCCGCGCTCAACGGAGCGGAGGTCGAGCGGCTCTTCGGGATCGTCCGCGAGCTCCGCGCGCGCGGGGCCGCTGTGCTCTACGTCTCCCACCGACTCTCGGAGATCTTCCGCATCGCCGACGTGGTCACCGTCCTGCGCGACGGCCGACACGTGGCGACCCGACCCATCGGCGAGCTCACGGAGCACCAGGTCATCACGATGATGCTGGGACGGGAGCTCGAGACGCTGGAGATCCACCGCTCGACACCGCCCGAGACCACCCCGGCCCTGGCGGTGCGCGACCTCACCACGAAGGCCGGCCTGGGGCCACTGGGCTTCGAGCTGCGCTACGGCGAGGTGCTCGGCGTGGCGGGCCTCGTGGGATCCGGCCGCAGCGAGCTGATGCGCACGCTCTTCGGCATGGCCCACCGCGACGGGGGCGAGATCCTCCTCGACGGTCGGCCCATCGATCTCCACAGTGCCAGCGAGGCGCTCCGCGCGGGCATCTTCATGCTGCCGGAGGATCGCAAGGTCGAAGGCATCTTCCCGGACCTGGACGTCCTCGAGAACCTCGTCGTCATGCGCTCACGTGACGATGAGCCGGTGGCGCGCCGCGCCTTCATCGACGGTCGCGCCGAGCGTGGAGCCTGGGAGCGCCTCAGGGCACTCTTCGAGGTGCGCGCCCACTCGCCGGCCCAGCTCATCGCCACCCTGTCGGGCGGCAACCAGCAGAAGGTCGTGCTGGGTCGGGCGCTGGTCAGCAAGGCGCGCATCCTCCTCCTCAACGAGCCGACGCGCGGCGTGGACGTGGGCACCAAGCTGGAGATCCACGAGCTCATCCGCAGCCTGGCGTCAGAGGGTCACGCCATCATGGTCAGCTCGTCGGACGTGCCGGAGCTCGATCGCGTGAGCGACCGCTGCCTGGTGTTGAGCGCCGGGAGACTGGCGGCCACCCTGGAGGGTCCCAGCCTGAGCGAGGACAGCATCCTGGCCTGTGCCGTGGCCCACACGCCCGTGGCGGTCTGAGTTGAGCGCACCCCAGCCGTCCGCATCGGCCAGCACCCCCCACTCCGCGGCCCGTGGCGCCAGCGCGTCCCGCGCGGTGCGCTTCTTCCAGGTCTTCGAGAACCTGGGCGTGCTGGTGATGATCGGCATCGTCGTGCTGCTCGTCTCGATGGTGGCCCCCGGCTTCATCCAGCCCGGCAATGTCTCCAGCGTCCTGGTCACGGCAGCCATCCTTGCCGTGCCCGCACTGGGCATGACGCTGGCGGTGGCCATGGGGGCCCTGGACCTCTCCATCGGCTCACTGCAGGCGCTCACCGCGTGCACCATGGCCAGCCTGCTGACCGTCATCGGCCTGCCGCTCTCGCTGTTCGCCACGCTGCTGCTGGGCGCAGCGGTGGGTCTCATCAACGGCCTGCTGGTGACCCGCCTGCACGTGCCGGCCTTCGTGGCGACGCTGGGCATGATGAGCGTGCTGCGCGGCGCCGCCCTGCTGGCCACGGACGGCCAGTCCATCCTGCTCATGGGCCAGGACGACCTGGCGAACATCAACTCCGGTGAGATCGTGGGCGTGCCCATCCCCATCCTCATCGCCCTGGGCACCTTCGCCGTGCTCTGGCTGGTGATGCGCCAGACGCCCTTCGGGCAGCACGTCTGCGCCATCGGCGGCAACGAGAAGGCCGCCCGTGCCACTGGCCTCGCCGTTGACCGCGTGACCATCGTCGTCTTCATGATCGTCGGCGTCACGGCCGCCATGTCCGGGGTCATGCTGACCGCCCAGCTGCTGCTCGTGAACGGCACCATGGGGGTCGGCCTGGAGCTGCGCGCCATCGCCGTCGTGGTGCTGGGTGGCACGAGCCTGATGGGCGGCAATGCCAACCTGCCGGGCACCCTCCTGGCCGCCGTCCTCATGGCCGTCATCAGCAGCGCCCTGAACATCCTCAAGGTCGAGCCCTTCTACCAGTACCTGGCGCTGGGCCTCCTGCTCATCCTGGCCCTGGCGCTGGACACGCTGCGCCGTGCCGTCATCAAGCGGGCCGTCTCCGAGGGCCGACTGTGAGCGCGGCCGCAGCGCCCATGCCCCAGGCCCCCGTGAGCACGCCACGCCGACTGCTCGGCTGGTTCGGGCACAGCCTCGCCCGCTACACCATCCAGTACCTGCTGCTGGTGGCCGTCCTCTTCATCTTCATGACCAACGAGAACTCGCGCTCGATCGCCAACCTGCAGGCCGTGCTGCTGCAGTCGTCCTTCGTCGGCATCGGCGCGGCGGGCATGACCGTCGTCATCGTCAACGGCGCCTTCGACCTCTCCGTGGCGACCATCCTCTCGCTCTGTGCCGTGGTCCTGGGACTGCTGCTGCCGGCGCTGGGGATCTTGCCCGTCATCCTCGTCTCCCTGGCGTTGGGCGGGGCGCTGGGGGCCATCAACGGCCTGGTCGTCACGAAGCTGCGCATCCCCGCCTTCATCGCCACGCTGGGCATGATGAACGTCTACCTGGCCCTGGCCTTCATCATCAACGGCGGCCGGGTGGTGGCAGTCACGGACAAGGGCTTCCGGGGCCTGGGCACGGGCGACGTGCTGGGCGTGCCCATCCCCTTCATCGTCATGGTGCTGACCTACATCGTCCTGCACGTCGTGCTGTCGCGCACGACCTACGGCCGCTACGTGCGGGCCTCCGGCAGCAACGAGATCGCCGCACAGGTGAGCGGCATCCGCGTCGACCGGGTGCGCATCTTCGCCTTCACCGTGCTGGGCGTCTGCGTGGGCATGGCGGCCGTGGTACTGACCGGCTATCTCTCCTCGGCCAACGCCATCATGGCGCAGGGGTATGAGCTGCGCGTCATCGCCGCCGCCGTGGTCGGCGGCACCAGCCTGCGTGGCGGCAGCTACACGCTGTTGGGCACCTTCACCGGCGCCCTCTTCTTCACCGTCATCAGCAACGCCATGAACATGTACAACGTCGGCGCGTACTGGCAGTACGTGGCCGTCGGACTGATCATCATCATCGCGCTGGGCCTCGATGCCCTGCGCCGTCGCTACACGGGCAGCAGCCAGGATTAGCCGCAGCCATCAGGAGGGGCAGATGCGTGACTTCGTGACTCGCAGGGAATATGACGCCTGGATCGCCGAGTGCGCCGCCCTGGCCATCGCCTGCGGGTACCCCATCACCGACGCGATGATCAACGACAGCACGGGCCTGGTGCTTGGCGACGACCAGTACGAGGCCTTCGTCAAGGGCATGTGGTCGCGCGAGCCCTACGAGGTCTTCGCCATCTTCGAGGCCATGAACGAGCCGGCCGTGGACGGCCTGCCCCGCGACGCCATGGCCTCCGCCGAGTACGGTGGACTCTGCGACAAGCTCATGGTCGTGCACCCCGGCAAGTTCTGCTCCGCCCACTTCCACTGGCGCAAGACGGAGTACTACGAGGTCGTGCTCGGCGAGATGGATGTCTTCTACAGCGCGGAGGTCGTCGACTTCCCCGAGCTCGGCGTCGTGGCCGCGGATACCATCCAGCTGACGCCCATGTCCAGGGGCGAGGCCTGGCCGAGCGACATCGTGCTGCCCCGCGGGCGCGAGGAGAGCTGGCAGCTGCTCACCTCCTATCGCCGCCTCAAGGCCGGCGACCCCAAGTTCCTGATGCCCCGCAAGCACCTGCACGGCTTCGGCTGCCCCAAGGACGCCCGAACGCCGCTGGTCATCCGCGAGAACTCGGGCTACAGCCACGAGCCCACGGCGGTCGGCAGGGCCGGCCTGCTGCCGGAATGGCAGCACATCCACGACAACCACTTCATGGCCGAGGCAGCCAACGCCGGCCGCCTGGAGAACCACATCCGCGAGTCCGACTGACGCTCAGCCGCCGCCCATGGGTGTCAGGTGCCGGGATGCAGCGCGCATCCGCTCGAGGACCACGCGGCCATCGGCAGCCGGGTCGAGGAGCGCCAGGCGCGAGCGGTCCACGATGACCGTGGGGTGCAGGTCCAGCTGCGCCAGGCGCGATCCCTGGAAGGTCAGCTCGACGATGACGCCTTCCTCGGTCTCCTCGAAGCGCGGCAGGTCGAAGAGCAGGTCGCCCATCGAGTAGACGACGGGCACGCCGTCGATGAACTCGAGCGGGCCGACCACGTGGCTGTGCCCGCCGAGGACCGCGTCCGCACCGGCGCGGACCATGGCCCGCGCCCAGCGACGCTGCTGGGCAGTCACACGGGTCGTGTACTCCACGCCCCAGTGCGGCACGACGATGACGACATCGGCGCCAGCCTGGCGCGCGGCCCGGATGTCATGGCGCACCGCGCTGCTGCGCAGCTCGGCGGCGCCGGGGCGATCGTCCGTAGCGGCGTGGAGCACCGTGTTGATGGCGTCGTAGGCCAGGAAGCAGACGCGCGTGCCGGCTGCGTCCAGGCAGGTCGTCCGACGGGCAGCGTCGGCATCGCGGCCGGCGCCCACGTGGCGGATGCCCGCGCGGCGCAGGTTGCGCATGGTCTGCAGGACGCCCTCCGAGCCGGCGTTGCGGATGTGATTGTTCGCCAGGCTCACGATGTCGATGCCAGCGTCGCGCAGGCCCGGCAGGAGCGATGCATCGAAGGTGAAGGTGAAGCCCGAGGGATGGTAGGTGGCGGCGTCGGGCGCTGGGCCCTCGTGGTTCACCAGTGCGATGTCCGCGGAGGAGAGCAGCGCGCGGACGGCACCACGCGGCCCGCGGTTCGCGGTGCTGATGTCGTTCCCGCCGCTGACGTTGCAGCAGGTCCGGCCGGTGATGGCAGCGTACCCAAGGTCCCAGGGATGGTCGGCGCCCTTGCCCAGCGTGACGGCCTGGCGGTAGACCTCGCGGTCCAGCATGACGTCGCCGCCTGCGGCGAGTGTCCAGGTGCCGGTGCCCTCCGGATCCACGGTGGCATCGGGGTCCCGCGCAGCAGCGGCGGTGGCCGCGGGGCCGTCGTCGCGCAGCGGCCAGGCAGCCATGTCGGCGAGGCGCTCAGCGCCGAAGAGGCTCATGCCATCGACCGCCAGGGCGCGGAGGTCAGGCCGGACGTCGGCCACGAGCAACAGGCCCAGGGTCCGCCTCGAGCCGGCCACGGCCGCGGCCACGTCCTCGGGGCTGGCGACGGTCGTGTTCGCCGCCGGGGTCACCCCGAGCCGCGCCCACAGACCCGCGGGATCGTCCGTGCCGACGAGCACCCGGCGGAGATCCTTCGAGCGGCCCTCGATGGCCGCCCGCAGCTCCCCGGAGGAGATGTCCCGGCGCGTCGTCCAGAAGCGCAGGACGGGCACGAACACGCGCGCGCCGTCACTTGGGTCGAACGCCGGGGCCGCGGACGGCTCAGCGGCGATGCCCAGCGGCGCAGCGCTGCCCGGCACCGGGGGCACGGCTGAGCCGGGAACGTCCGACTGGGCGGCCACCGGCACGGCGAAATGCGCAGCGAGCAACGCGGTGAGCAGCAGCGTGCGCGCAGCTCGGACCGCGAGGCCGGGGCCCGCGGCGTCCGGAGTTGGCGTGACGGGCGAGACCCTCATGTGAGCGCGAGCATAGGCCATGGGCCGCCCGCGGCCCGCCGGGCGCGCCGGGTGGCGCCGGGTGGCGCCGGTGCGCCGGGGTGTGCCAGGTGGCGCCGGGTGCCGCCGACTGGGTACCATCGGAGGGCCGCGCCCCGACCGCCCCCGCCGGCGGTGCCAGCCATGGAGGTACCGGATGCCGCTCGTCGCCCACAACGCGCTTCCCACGTTCGAACGGCTGCGCGCCGAGGGCGAGGACGTCCTGAGCGTCGAACGGGCCCAGGCGCAGGACATCCGCGAGCTCCATGTCGGCCTCCTGAACATGATGCCGGACGCCGCCCTGCTGGTGACCGAGAAGCAGTACATGCGCCTCATCGGCGCGTGCAACCGCATCACCCAGATCTACGTCTACCCCTTCAGCCTGCCCGGCCTGGCCCGCAGCGCGGACGCCCGAGCCCACATCGCGGCCTACTACTCCGATCTCGACGATCTGAAGACCGCCGGCCTGGACGCCCTCATCATCTCCGGCGCCAACGTCACCAACCCGGCGCTGGACCTGGAGCCCTTCTGGGAGCCGCTGCAGGAGGTCGTCACCTGGGCAGCGGAGCACGTCACCAGCATCCTTTGCTCGTGCCTGGCCACGCATGCCCTGGTCAAGCACCTGCACGGCATCGACCGGCGGCCCTTCGGTCACAAGCTCTGGGGCGTCTACCGGCACCGCGTCTGCGACCGCGAGCACCCGCTGACGCAGGACATCAACACGCGCTTCGACGCGCCACACTCGCGCTGGAACGACATCCCGCGCTCCGCCTGGGACGCTGCCGGTCTCACGGTGCTGGCCGAGAGCGAGGAGGCCGGCGTGCATCTTGCCACCAGCCCGGACGGCTTCCGCATCGTCTACTTCCAGGGCCACCCCGAGTACGACCGCAACAGCCTGCTCAAGGAGTACAAGCGCGAGGTCGGCCGCTTCCTGGCGGGCGAGCTGGAGGCTCCGCCGCCAGACCCCGAGCACTACTTCACACACGAGGTCGATGACCTCGCCCAGGTCTACCTGCGCGACGCCCTGGCGGCGCGGGCCCAGGGTCGAGCGGATCCGGACTTCCCGGAGGAAGCCATGGACCCCTGGCTGGAGAACAGCTGGGGGGATACGGGCCGGGCGCTCTTCGGCAACTGGCTCGGCCTCGTGTACCAGCTCACCGGGCTCGACCGCCACGAGCCATTCATGGCCGGAATCGACCCGGCTGACCCGTTGGGACGCCTCGGGTATCCTCCACGCTCGAGCCGCTGAGCGCGCCGATCCCCCATCCAGCGCCCCAGGAGGTCCCATGAAGGACGAGACCCTCGCCGTCCACGCCGGCTACAAGACCGATCCGACCACGAAGTCGGTCGCGGTGCCCATCTACCAGACGGTGGCCTACGAGTTCGACGACGCCCAGCACGGCGCCGATCTCTTCAACCTCGCGGTCCCGGGCAACATCTACACCCGCATCATGAACCCCACGGCCGACGTGCTGGAGAAGCGCGTCGCGGAGCTGGAGGGCGGCATCGCCGGCCTGGCCCTGTCGGCCGGCTCGGCGGCCATCACCTACGCCGTGCTGACCCTGGCCAAGGCCGGCGCCAACATCGTCTCCGTGCCGCAGCTCTACGGCGGCACCTGGACGCTCTTCGCACACATGCTGCCGGGTCTCGGCATCGAGGTGCGCCTGGCGCCGGACGACAGCCCGGCGGCGCTGGAAGCGCTCATCGACGAGCGCACCGCGGCGCTGTTCCTGGAGACCATCGGCAACCCGGCCGGCAACATCCCGGACGTCGCGGCCATCACGGCCATGGCGCATCGCCACGGCGTGCCCGTCATCGCCGACTCCACGGTGCCGACGCCGGTGCTCATGAAGCCCATCGAGCACGGCGTGGACATCGTGGTGCACTCGCTGACCAAGTACATGGGTGGCCACGGCAACTCGCTGGGCGGCATCATCGTGGACAGCGGCAACTTCCCCTGGGCGGAGCACCCTGACCGGTATCCCATGCTGACCGAGCCGGAGCCGGCCTACCACGGGGTCGTCTACACGGAGGTCTTCGGCCCCGCGGCCTTCATCGCCCGGGCGCGCACCGTGCCGCTGCGCAACACCGGTGCGGCCATCAGCCCGATGAATGCGTTCCTCATCCTGCAGGGTATCGAGACGCTGCCGCTGCGCATGGAGCGCCACGTCCAGAACGCAATGGCCGTGGCCAGCTACCTGGAGCAGGACCCGCGGGTGGCCTGGGTGCACTACGCCGGCCTGCCCAGCTCGCCCTACTACGAGCTGGCGCAGCGCTACACGAAGGGTCGTCCCTCCGGGCTGCTGAGCTTCGGCGTCAAGGGTGGCTACGAGCCGGGCGTGCGCTTCTACGACGCCCTCAAGCTCTTCAAGCGCCTCGTCAACATCGGCGACACGCGCTCGCTGGCGGCCCATCCGGCCTCCACGACGCATCGCCAGCTGACCGAGGCGGAGCAGGCCGCGGCCAACGTCACACCGGACACCATCCGGCTGTGCGTCGGCATCGAGCACATCGACGACATCATCGCCGACCTCGACCAGGCGCTGGCAGTCGCCGCCCGCTGAGGGCATCACCTGGCACTCGCGGGGCGCCCGCTGGCACTCGCGGGGCGCCCGGGCGGCGGCCGCGGGGCCGCCGCAACCCCGCCCGTGTCGATCGCGTCGATCGCCCTCGGGTGTACAGTCGGGCGCGGTGACCGCGATCGACAGGAGGGGTGCCTTCATGCTTCGGAACCGACCTTCGGTGGCGGCCGTCGCCGCCGTGCTCGCCATGGTGCTGGGGGCGCCTGCCATCCTGCCGGCGACCGCCCTGGCGCAGGAGCCGTCGAGCCCGGAGGGCGTGACGTGGAAGCTCACCGGCTACCCCGCCACGCCAGCGGAGGCGGGCAGCGCGCAGGGCGCACCAGAGACCCTCGAGGCCGTGCCCCTGGGCGTCGCCGCGACGCTGTCCATGGCCGCCGGCCAGGCCACCGGCTCCGGCGGCTGCAACTCGTTCGGCGGCACGTACGAGCTGGATGGGACGTCATTGACCTTCGGCGCGGACTTCAACACCACGCTGGCGCTCTGTGACGAGACCGTCCAGGCCGTGGAGGACGCCTACCTGGCGGCCCTGCCGACGGTCGCCGGCTGGCTCATCGCCGAGAACGTCCTGCAGCTCACGGACGAGGTCGGCTCGACCGTGCTCACCTTCGAAGTACCCAGCGCCGGCCTCACGAGCAGCGAGCTTGCCGGCCTGGTGACCACGCTCGAGGATCTGCGCTCGGACGTGGACGACCTCCGCTCGGACGTCACCGCGGTCAACGTCGTGCGGCTGCGCGACCGCATCAAGACACTGGAGAACGCCGTCGCCTCGCTGGAGCAGCGCCTGGCCGACGTCACGAGCGAGGCCGCCCAGGGCGGCAACGGCTTCACGCGGGCAGAGGCCATCCTTCTCGAGGGCATCCCCGACCGCATCGCGACGCGCTGCAGCCCGCTGCGCGGTGTGCTGCCCAAGGGCACGGCCGCGGCCGTCACGTGTACCCCGGACACCGCCACGGTGACCAGCGTGGACTACTTCCTCATGGATGGTGGCGACGCCGCGGCCGCCTTCCAGGACAGCATGGAGGCCTTCGGCGTCGCGGAGCCCGTCTCCAACTCCAAGACCTGCCAGCAGGGTTTCAAGTCGCAGCGCGTCTACGTGGGCGGCGGCTGGCAGGCTGATGGCTGCTTCAAGGAGAACAGCAAGGCCCAGCTGCGCTTCGTCGACAACGCCACCGAGTGCCGCCAGCTCAAGGTCGGCGACCGGCGCCTCAAGGCACCGGCCATCTACATGGCGCTGCACGGCGCCGGCCAGAACATCGCACCAGTCTGGGCCTGGGCCACCAAGGGCCTCGACGATGGCTCGACGACGATGACGTCCATCACGAAGCCCATCCAGCGTCCCAAGGAGAAGGTCTCGACGAGCTGTCCCACCTGAACGGGAGGAGCGAGGCGTGGCAAGCAGGTCCAGCAAGGCATCGGGCGGGCGGGCGGCAGGCGGGGGCGCAGGCGGGCGCCGCAGAGGCGCTGGCAGCTCCCGTGCAGACAACGGCAGCGTGGGCCACCATGCTGGCCGCTCCAGCGACGGCGAGGGCAGCGGGGCAGGTGTCCCGCCGGGGCGCATGTCCAGCAGGGTCTATGAGGAAGAGCTCGAGAAGCTCCAGGTGGAGCTCGTCAAGCTCCAGGAGTGGATCCGCGTCCGCGGCCTGAAGGTCATCATCCTCTTCGAGGGTCGCGACGCGGCCGGCAAGGGCGGCGCCATCAAGCGCATCACCCTGAGCCTCAACCCGCGCGTTGCCCGCGTCGTGGCGCTGCCTGCCCCGACCGAGCGCGAGAAGACGCAGTGGTACTTCCAGCGCTACGTGCCGCACCTGCCGGCGGCCGGCGAGATGGTCCTCTTCGATCGCAGCTGGTACAACCGCGCCGGCGTGGACCGCGTCATGGGCTTCGCCACGGAGGCGGACGTCGAGGAGTTCTTCCGCTCCTGCCCGGAGTTCGAGCGCATGCTCGTGCGCTCCGGGATCATCGTCATCAAGTACTGGTTCTCGGTCAGCGACGAGGAGCAGGAACGGCGCTTTCGCGACCGCATCGACGACCCCACCAAGCGCTGGAAGCTCTCCCCCATGGACCTCCAGTCACGTGCCCGATGGGTCGAGTACTCGCAGGCCAAGGACCAGATGTTCCGGGCCACGGACATCAAGCAGGCCCCCTGGTGGGTGGTCAACGCAGATGACAAGCGCCGCGCCAGGCTCAACGTCATCAGCCACCTGCTGTCGCTCATCGACTACCAGGACCTGACACCGGAGCCCATCGAGCTGCCGCCGCGCGAGCCCGACCACGGCTACGTGCGGCCGCCCCTGGACGAGCAGAACTTCATCCCCGAGCCCTACTGAGGGCGCCGCAGCGCGGGTCGGCCGAAGCCTTCCCGCGCTGCCACTCGTGTCCTGCCGCCCGCGCCCTCGGGCGTGCGCCGCTACTCCCTGGTGGTCACGTCCGGCCAGACCAGGGTGATCCAGCCATCGGGCCCCAGCGTCACGACCCGCTCGCCAAGCGCCGCGGCCTCCGCCAGGTCGGGATCCGCCTGGACCAGGGCCCGGAACTCCGGTGAGCCGACGGTGACCTCCGGGGCGGCGCTGTCCGCCTCGTGGTCGTCGCGCGTCCACGTGCCGTCGACGAGGTAGAAGGCGTGCGTGCCGATGGTACGCACGACCTGGCCACCCTGCCCTGAGGCCACGTTGCCGCTATACAGGTCACTCACCGCCTTGGCCCGCTCCACGGCTGCCTCGCCGGCTGCGGGCGCGGCAGCCGCCTGCTCAGAGAACGCGGTGAACGCGTCCAGGGCGGCGCCATCATCCCGCAGCGCCATCTCCGGCTCCTGCGCCAGGTAGGCGGTGTACGGCGTGACGATGCCGAACTGCGTGGCTACGGCCACGATCTCCTCGATGAGGGAGTCGCGCTGGCCCTCGATGCGCAGCTCCGTCAGCAGGTCCGCCACGTAGCGCTGCGCCCAGAGCTGCGCGATGGCCGGCTCGTCGGTGGCCTGAGCGGGGAAGTCCAGCTCGTAGGTGAAGCTGACCGGTCCGTCCGCTGACTGCCCGTCGATCGTGACGGTGGCCGGCCCGGTGCCGTCGTAGCGGCCGGTCAGGAGGGCCTGGTTGCCGGCGAAGATGCCGGGGATCGCCTCGGGCGCCAGGTCCGACGTCTCCACGCCGTCGATGCTGACGGTCACGTCGGAGAGGACCGGCGTGGAGACCTGCTCGTAGAGCCTGGCCACGGCGCTATCGACGCGTTCCTCCGGAGCGACGTAGGTGCTGCTGCCCACGAAGGACTGGGCCAGCGCGTCCAGCAGGATGGTGTCCACGTCGTAGCCGACGCCGAAGGCGAAGAGTTGCGTACGCTCGGGCGCCGCATCCTCGGTGACGGCCAGGATGTCCTCGGCCCGTTCGAGGCCCACGGTGGGCAGGCCGTCCGTCAGGAAGATGACCGTGCCCGGCCGCTCGCCGTCGAGGTAGGACATGCCCCGCTCGAGCGCACCACTGATGTTGGTGTTGCCGCCTGAGGACAGGCCGCGCACGTACTCGATGCCGGCCTCGGCGTCAGCCGCCGGCCGCAGGCTCTCGTCGAAGGCGTGCACGTAGCGCGAGAAGTCGATGACGGCGAAGCGGTCGTTCGCGCCGAGGTGGTCGAGGACGTACTCGGCGGCACCGATCGCCTGCGCCATCTTCTCGCCTTCCATGGAGCCGGAGCGATCGATGACCAGGACGATGTCCCGGGCCACGGCCTCGTCCACGTCGAGGACGGGCGCGAAGAGCAGGCTGAAGTAGCCATCCTCACCGGCCTCGCGGTAGGCCAGCAGGCGAGTGTCCACGAGGCCCTCGCCGCCGGCGAGGTGCAGGGCGAAGTCGGTGCCGGCGGTCCAGCCGTCCGCCGATTCCCAGCTCAGGCTCAGGCCACCCTCGGCCTCGCGCTCCTCGTCGAGCCCGAAGCCGGGCGCGATGGCGGAACGCACTTCCCAGGGCACCTCGACGTCCACGCTGACGGCGGCGGCGATGGGACGTGGTGACATGCGTGACCAGGGCACGCTGACGATGGCCTCCTCGCCCTCCGCCAGGAGCGGCGTCGTCACGGTGAAGCTGACCTGGCGCTCCTCGCCGGGCGGCACCGGGAAGGCGCGCACCTCGTAGAGGTCGCCCTCCAGCGAGCGCAGCAGCGCGGGGTCGATCATGCGCCGCACGATGTCCTCGTAGAGCGCGGTCGCCTCATCGGCATCGAGGAGCGAGCCTTCCAGCGTCTCCGGGCCGCCGGAGAGGACGAGGTCGGTGACGGAGCTGCCGGGCGGCACGGGGAAGACGATGCGGCCCTCGGCCGTGGCGCCCTCGAAGCCGTCGCCCGATGATGGATTGCTCAGGTCGAAGCGGTAGTGTGCGACGGTCGTGCCGTCGGTGACATCCACCTGGGCGTCGATGGCGTCGAGCTGCGCGGTGGCACCCACGGGCCACCAGCACTCGCCGCCACAGGGCAGCGGCGGCATGGGTGGCATGGGTGGGTCACGCAGGACCTGGGCGCTGGCGGCGGCCGGCAGCAGCAGCAGCGCTGACAGTGTGACGACAAGGCTCCGGGAGAGTGTGCGCATCGTTCGAATCCTCGTTCTGCGGTTCAGGCATCAGACGCAGGGCCGCCGAGCACGGTTCCCGCGGGGCCAGGAGGACGCGGGAGGCGAGGGGGCCGACGGCGGTGCGTGGCGGTCCGGCGCCGGCCCGTGGCGATCCGCCCAGCCCCGTGGCGATCCGCCCAGCCACGTGGCACGTCGGCGGCCCCGATCGTCACCCCATGAACGAACACGACGAGTCCGCCGTTGCCGGCGCTCTTCCTTGTCACCGCATGAACGAGATCGCCAACACATGTCGGCGGGCGACAGGAACGTGCGGATATTCGCTCGGCGCGGGCAGCCCGGGAGCGTCCGCACGTCGCGTTGTGTCACCTGATGACGATCGCGGTCTCCGGGGGTGGGTTCAGCCAGCGCCTCGCGCCTCGCAGACGCGGAAGGTCAGTCGAACGCCTGCGTCCCGGCGTTCAGGATGGCGCGCCGGAGCGTGCCCGGCGAGGCATGCGCGCCGAGCAGCGACTCGAGGTCGTCCAGGGCTTCCGCCACGTCCTCGGCCGCGCGGTCATGGTGTCCTTCGACCGTGACGAGGATCTCGACCGTGTCCGCCCGGACCGCGCTCGCCTGTGACTGGCGCCAGCACCAGCGGCGGGCGTGTACTCGGTCGGCCGCGTCGACGAAGATGACCTCGCCCGAATCGGGGTGATCCGTCTCGCTGGCGCCCAGGTCGGCCCAGGGTTCGTCGCCCCGGGCGAAGCGCACGGTGAGGCCGACCTGCACGGCGCGCAGGTCGAAGACGGCCACCGGCAGCGCGTGGCGGATGCTGACGAGGTTGGCGAGGTCCACGAGCGCGCTGATACTGGGCAGCTCGCCCTGCTTGGTGAGTCGGCGCAGGAGTGCCTCCGCCGCAGAGCGGTACTGGGTGGGGTCGACCCCGAAGCCACGGAAGACGCGGCGCCAGGCCGCCAGCGAGGGCAGCTCGGAGAGCGGCGTGTCGCCGATGCGCTCGCGAACAGCCGACTGCTCGGCGCGGAACTCGTCCGTCAAGCCGTCGGGCGGCGGGCCGTTGACGACGCCGCTGGCATGGATGACCCCGGCAACGACACCCGGGTAGCGCTCGAGGATGGCCACGTCATAGCCGAAGAGGGGCATGCCCGCCAGTGTGCCAGCGACGAGCAGGCCGCGTGGCGTCAGGTGCCGGCAGTGTCAAGGCTGGCTGTCGTCGGCCAGCGTCTTTGTCACTCGATCGGCCAGCGGATCCGTCAGCGACGTTCGAAGGGTCGACGCTTGACATGATGAACTCAACGAACGTAGAGTTCATCACATGATGAATTCGGCGGGTGCTGAGGCGCCGCCCCAGCCTCCATCGCTCGAGGCGGCGGTGCGGGCCACCGACCTGGTCAAACACTTCGGCGCCACGCGGGCCGTGGACGGTGTCAGCTTCGATCTGGCGCCCGGGCGGATCTACGGTTTCCTGGGCCCCAACGGATCGGGCAAGACCACGCTCATCCGACTGCTCACGGGCCTGGCGCGTGCGACGTCCGGCAGCGCGGAGGTGCTGGGCGTGGGCATGCCCTCGCGCGAGAACCTGGTCCACATCGGCTACATGACCCAGAGCGACGGCATCTACCCGACGCTTCGAGTCATCGACAACGCCCGCTTCTTCGCAGCCACGTACGGCGTCCGCGATCGGGACACGATCATGGAGGCGCTGGCCACGGTGCAGCTCGCTGACCGCGCCGATGCCACCGCCATGGACCTTTCGGGCGGCCAGCGCAGACGCCTGTCGCTGGCATGCGCGCTGGTGCACAGGCCGGCCGTCCTCTTCCTGGACGAGCCCACGGTGGGCGTGGACCCCCAGCTGCGCGTGCAGTTCTGGCAGCACTTCCGCGCTCTGGCGGAGAGCGGCACGACGATCGTCGTCTCCAGTCACGTCATGGACGAAGCCGACCGCTGCGACGATCTGCTGTTCATGCGCTCAGGGTCGGTCATCGCCCGCGGCTCCAGCGCGGAGCTCCGTGAGCGAGCGGGCAGCCGGGACCTGGAGCAGGCCTTCCTCCACTTCGCTGGCGACGTCGAGGTCACGCGGTGAGCCTCCATCGGATCCTGGCGCTCTTCCGGCGCGTGACCCTGGAGATCGTCCGCGACAAGCCGTCGCTGGCGCTCCTCTTCATCGCGCCGCTGGTCATGTCTGGCCTGATCACCTTCATCATCCGTGAAGGCGACACGCCCAATGTGCATGCCGTCATCGTCAACGAGGCCGGTCTGCCGGGCACGCTCGTCGCTGGCCAGCTCGCCTCTGCCATCGGGAACGAGGGCGGCTCGGTCGAGGTCCTCCCGGACGAGGCAGCCGCCCGCTCGGCGCTGGAACGCGGAGACGCCAGCATCGCCATCGTCCTGCCGGAGGGGCTGGCGGTCGACGCAGCCCCGAAGCTCACGCTTCTCACCAGGGGCCTGGATCCGCTGGGCGAGGCGACCCAGATCGGCCGGCTGCAGCGCTCCATCATGGCTGCCGCTGCATCGCTCAGTGGCACAGGACTGCCAGCCATCACCCACCTGACCGTCTACGGCGCGCCCGACGAAGATCCCATCAGCCGCTTCGCACCGGCCATCGTGGGCTTCTTCGCCTACTTCTTCGTCTACCTCCTGACCGGCGTGAGCTTCCTGCGTGAGCGCACGGGGGGCACGCTGGAGCGGCTCATGGCCACCCCGGTAGCTCGTGGTGAGATCGTCATCGGCTACTCGCTGGGCTTCGGCCTGATGGCCATGCTGCAGATGATCGTGCTCCTGGCCTGGGTCCTGTTCACGGTGCGCATCCCGGCCATCGGACCGCTGCCGGAGCTGGCCGTCGGGCTCGGCGTGGCCTCGGCCGGCAGCGCCGTCTACGCCTTCCTCGTCGTGCTCCTGCTGGCCCTCGGTGCGGTCAGCCTGGGCATCCTCGTCTCGACCTTCGCGCGCACCGAGCTGCAGGTCATCCAGTCCATCCCGCTCGTGCTCGTGCCGCAGTTCCTGCTCTCCGGGGTGCTCTTCCCGACCAGCAGTCTGCCTGAGATCCTGCAGCCGCTCGTGGTCATCATGCCCGTGCGCTACGCGGTCGACGGCCTGCGCCAGGTCTTCGTGGCCGGCGCGGACCTGACCTCCACGGCTCTTCTCACGAACCTCGCTGTGCTGGGCATCTTCGCCATCGTCTTCGGGATACTGGCGTCGTTCGTCATCCGTCGGGAGGTGGCGTGACCGCGACCCGACGACTTGAGCGCACGGGTCGCCGCCCTGGCCAGGCAGGTACCCGTGACGAGATCGTCGAGGCAGCCAGGGCGGCCTTCAGCGAGCGAGGATTCGAAGGCACGACCATCCGGCTGGTGGCTTCAGGAGCTGGCGTGGACCCGGCGCTCATCTATCACTACTTCGGCTCCAAGCAGCAGCTCTTCGTGGCGGCCATGGAGATGCCCTTCGACTGGGCATCGACCCTTCCGGCCCTGGTCGAAGGCCCACGGGACGACATCGGGGAGCGCCTCGTGCGCCTCATGCTCGGCCTCTGGGAGGATCCCCTCGTCAAGCCACGCTTCATGGGCGTGGTGCGCTCGGCGGCCACGGACCCGCAGGCCGCGGAGATGGTGCGGCGCCTGCTGGCGGAGGGGCCCCTGGCGGCCCTGGCACGCGCGACCGGGGGCCCGGGCGGGGAGCTCGGCGCGATGCTGGCAGCCTCGCACATCATGGGCGTGGCCCTGCTCCGCTACATCCTGCACATCGAGCCGCTGGCCAGCATGGATATCGAGACGCTGGCCCGCGCCATCGGACCAACGGTCGGCCGATACCTCATGGAAGACTTCACACCGGGCTGATCGAGCCCCCCTGTCCCTCACCGGCGATCGCACGGGCGGCCAGCACGGCAGCGCCATGGGCGGCCATCTCCGCATCCTCGACGACCGCCATGGGCCGACGGTAGGCAGCAGCTCGGAGCGCCCGCCAGAGCGGCACCTGCGTCGGGTTGCCGGTCGCCAGGATGCGCTCGAAGGGTCGCCCCACCACCCCTTCCAGGGTGGCCACGATGTCCGCCGATCGCCGGGCCAGCCCTTCCAGGACGGCGAGCATGATCTGGCCGCGTCCGGCCGTGTAGGGCAGCTCATCCAGCCGGCCGTGGCGCAGGTCATCCAGCAGGTCGAAGGTGACACCCCCGGCACCGGCGGGCAGCGCCGCCAGCTCCGCGTACATGGCAGCGTCATCGATGTCCGCGAAGAGCAGCGAGCGCCACTGGCGGAAGACGTGTCCCGAGTGGATGTTCACGTGCGCGTAGTAGCGGTCGGCATCCACGAAGCAGCCCTGGTCCAGGTGGTAGCGGGCGGTGCGGCCGGCGGCACCCGGGAGCGGGGCCTCCAGCAGCGCCAGGTGCGCCTCCGAGGTCCCGGCGGAGAGGAACAGCTCGGCGCTCGTGCGCAGGCCGGCGCCGAAGGCGGCACAGAGATGGTCATGGCCGCCAGTGACGATGGCGACCCGGGTCGGCAGACCGGTGCGCCGGGCGACTGCTTCGGACAGCGCCCCGATGATGGTGCCCGAAGCAACGAGGGGCGGGAAGTCGAGCGCAAGACGGGCAGCCGCCAACGTGCCGGGGTCCCAGGCACGCGTCCGCAGGTCGAAGGCCCCGGCTCGAGACGCATGCGTCCAGTCCATGGCCAGGTCGCCACCCATGCCCAGGAGCACGAAGTCGCCGAGGTCCGTCCACGTCGCCGCACGGGCGAGGTCGGCCGGCTGGTGGGCGCGCATCCAGAGCAGCTTGAAGAGCGAGAACGTGGCGTCCGGGGGCAGATCGCGGGTGAGGGGGAGGTCGGCACCCGGGCCGGCCAGGAAGTCGGCCGCCTCGGTCAGGCCGCGCTCGTCGTACCAGGCGATGGCATCGCCGATCGGGCGGCGACCCTCGTCCAGGAGGACGACCTCCTCGCCGACGGACGCGCAGCAGACGGCCGCCACCTCACCCGGCCGGTGCAGGGAGGCCGCCACGCTGGTCACGAGGTCGATGACCGTCTCCAGGATCTCGGCGGGGCGATGAGCCTCGCCGAGCGAGTCCCGCACGACGGGTGTTTCCGCGGCTTCCAGGGCCAGCGTCTGCCCGGTCGCAACGTCCAATGCCAGGACCTTGATGCGCGTCGTGCCGACGTCCACGCCGAGCGTGATCACGGCGCGAGCTCCAGCGTCTCCAGCGCGATGCGCGGGGTCCAGTCGGCCGGATCGAAGCCGGGCGGCAGCTCCGGGAGCAGCGTCGTGGCCCCGGCGGTGCCGCAGGCTGCGCCCAGCACGAGCGCCTCGCGCAGGCCCCGGCCGCGGTCCACGCCAACGGCCAGGCCGGCCAGCAGCAGGTCACCCGAGCCGGTCGCGTTGGCGACCGTCACCTGGGGCACGATGGCCTGGCAGACACCCTCGGCATCCGCCAGCAACGCACCATCCGCGCCGAGCGTGACCACGACGACCTCGATGCCCTGCGCACGCAGGGCGCGCATCTCCTCGGCGACGGCCACCAGGGAGCGGCCACGATGCGCTGCCAGGTCGGCCGCACTCGGCTGCCGACCGAGCACCAGGCCCAGCAGCTCGTCGCGGTTGCACTTCAGCATCCAGGGCCGTTCACGGACGACTTCGCGGAGCGACGCACCGTGGATGTCCGAGCAGGTCCGGGCGCCCGCAGCGTTGCCGATGGCGATGATCTCCGCGGCGACCGTCGGGGCCACGCTGTCCGGTAGGCTGCCGGACAGGAGCAGCAGGTCGCCGGACCGGCAGTCGGCCGCGATGGCAGCCGTGAAGCGTGCGGCCTCTTCCGCGCTGATCGACGGGCCGGGTTCGTTGAGGACGGTCGCGCGCCAGGGGCCGGGCTCAGGCTCCACGACGATGAAGCAGACCCGCGTCTCGCCCGCGATGTCCGTGTGCCGGTCGATGACCCCGTCGGCCGTGATCATGGCCCGCAGCGACTCGCCGACGGGGCCGCCCAGAAAGCCGTAGGCGGCCGACTGGCTGCCCAGGCGAACCACTGCTCGCGCGACGTTGAAACCCTTGCCGCCGGGCACGACGAAGACGCTGGCAGCGCGGTTCACCTCACCCAGGCGGAGCGGCGGCCAGGTGGAGATGCGGTCCATGGCCGGGTTGGCGCCGACGACACGGATCATGGCGCGGCGGCTCCGCCATCGTCGGCGGTCGGGCGCCCCGGCTCCCATCCCGGCTCGGCCAGCTCGAAGCCCGCGAACTCGAAGGCCGGCGAGACCGTGCAGCCCACGAGCGTCCACTCCCCCAGCGAGGTCGCCGACTGCCAGTCGCCGGCCGGCACGACGACCTGCGGCCGTTCTCCGGCGACGAGGTCCCGGCCCAGCACGTGACGGCGGGAGGGCTGGTCGCCGGCACCCGGGGCGATGCGCAGTTCGAGCGGTGCGCCGGCGTAGAAGTGGAACGTCTCCGCCGCGTCCACGCGGTGCCAGGCGGAGCGGTCCCGCGCATGCAGCAGGTAGTAGATGGCGCTGCCGGCCGCGCGCTGGCCGGGCGGCGACTCGGCCCGCCACGTCTCGATGTAGTGGCCGCCCTCCGGGTGGGGCGACAGGCCCAGGATGCGGATGATCGACTCGGCGTCGGGATGGATGTCAGGCATGCTCCAAGACTAGGCTGCCCGGACCTGCTCGTGCTCTGCCATCCGAGCCGGCAGCCACACCGGGCTGGCAGCAGGCGAGGCCCGCTGACGGCACTGCTGCCCGCTGATGGCTCCGTGATCGGCTGGACAGGGCGTGTACCGTGAGCGGGTCCAAGCCCCCCATGGACCGCCCATGAGCAGCGCCGCCCGATGAGCACCTCGCCCATACAGGTCCAGCGCACGTACCTGCTGCTGACCCTGCTGACGACGCTGGCCACGTCCTTCATCTGGGGCGTCAACACGCTCTTCCTGCTCGACGCTGGCCTGACCAACACCGAGGCCTTCGCCGCCAACGCCTTCTTCTCCATCGGCATGGTCGTCTTCGAGGTCCCGACGGGGGTCGTGGCGGACACGCGCGGCCGGCGCTTCTCGTTCCTGCTGGGCGCCGCGACGCTGCTCTTCTCTACCCTCCTCTACCTGGCCATGTGGCAGATGGAGGCACCCTTCGCAGGCTGGGCCGTGGCCTCGATCCTGCTGGGTCTCGGCTTCACCTTCTTCTCCGGTGCCACGGAGGCCTGGCTGGTGGATGCCCTCGACGCCACCGACTTTCGCGGCAACCTGGAGACGGTCTTCGGGCGAGGCCAGACGGTGGCCGGGGCCGCGATGCTGACGGGCTCCGTGCTGGGCGGCATCGTGGCGCAGCTGACGAACCTGGGCGTGCCCTACCTGCTCCGCGCCGCCATGCTCGGCCTGGCCCTCGTCGTGGCCTTCGTCCTGATGCGTGACCTTGGCTTCACGCCGCGGAAGGGTGAGACTCCGCTGACCGCCGTGCGCGCGGTGACTCGGGGCTCCATCGACCATGGCCTGCGCAATCCACCCGTGCGCTGGCTGATGCTGGCCGCTCCGTTCACCGCAGGCGTGGGCATCTACGCCTTCTACGCCATGCAGCCGTACCTGCTCAAGCTGTACGGCGATCCGAGTGCCTACGCCATCGCCGGTCTGGCCGCGGCCATCGTGGCTGGCGCCCAGATCGTGGGCGGCCTGTCGGTACCGCTCGTGCGGCGCTTCTTCAGCCGCCGCACCGACGTCGTGTTGCTGGGCGTCGGGCTCAACGTGGCCGCCTTGGCTGGCATCGCTGGCGTGGGCGGGCTGTCGGACATCCTCGGCAGGGGAGCCTTCGTGCTGGCCATCCTCCTGCTCGTGGTCTGGGCCCTGACCTCGGCCATCAGCTCACCCATCCGCTCGGCGTTCCTGAACGGGGTCATCCCCTCGGAGCAGCGGGCCACGGTGCTCTCGTTCGACTCGCTCATGGGTTCGCTGGGGGGCGCCGTGATGCAGCCCGTGCTGGGCCGCGTGGCGGATGTCTCGGGCTACGCGGCGTCCTATCTCGTGGCGGCAGGCTTCAGCGCGCTGGCGTTGCCGTTCGTGGTGCTGGCGCGCCGGGAGCGGGCGGCCTCGGACCCCATCGTCGAGACGAAGGCGATGGGCGGCTGAAGCGGCCCGGGCGACGTGCCCCTCGTGCCGCGCGTGTGCGCTCGTGCTTCAGTCGCGCTCGTGCTTCGCGACGGCCTCCTCGACGTAGGCGGTCACGAGGGACGCGTCGACCGGCTCGCCCGGCGCCCAGTCGATGAAGGCCGCCGTCGTGCTGCCCGGCCGCAGGATGCCCGCTGGGTCGTCCAGGGACCGCCCGAAGAGGAAGCGCAGGCTCACGACCCTGGGGCTGACGCTGATGGCGACGACCCAGTCGTGCCAGCGCTCAGCCAGCGTGTAGACCAGCATCCGGTAGGTGAAGCGGCGGTCGAAGGCCGCCCCGGAGGCCTCGACCGCGGCCGCGAGCGCTCGCACGGTCGCATGGGCATCCGGTCGCACCGTGGCCAGGAAGGCCTCCAGCGGCTCTTCGGTCACGGTCGGGCGACCACCGGCCGGACCGCCTCGGGCGCCTCCACGCGCCGCCCCCGCAGCCAGTCTCCGCTCCGTTTGACAGCCACGATGAGGACGAGTCCGAAGGCATACAGGCCCAGCGTGTAGATGGCCACCGTCGCGGCACTGTGGGCGCCCAGGTCGAAGAAGGGGTAGGGGTACCAGCCCACGGCTGCGCCCCGCACGAACGTGTAGCCGATGTAGAGGGTCGGGTAGGCCAGCCAGAGGAGCGCCCGACCCCAGCCCACGCGACTCCTCGGGGGATCCACCAGCCAGTCGATGACCAGGTAGATCGGGAAGAGGACGTGGACGACCGCGTTGCTCCAGGTCATCGGCCCCCCGTCCGAGAGAAGCACGTTGTAGACGACCATCGTGACCAGGAGGTAGACGACGGCGCCGCCACGAAGCCAGTCCAGGAGCGGGGACGGTGCCCGGCGCCAGTGGGCGGCCGCGAGGAGCAGCACGGCCGCGCCGATGAGGTTGGATTGAACCGTGAAGTAGCTGAGCGTGTTGACGACCGTGCCGCTGCTGGAGCCGGCCGGGCCGAGGATGTCGCTGCCGAGGGCGACGAGGACGACACCCGCTGCCACGACACGCACCAGCGCCAGGACCGCTCGGGAACCCATCGCCGCAGGGTACCCGTTCAGCGCTGGGCCGTGGGCTGCGCGGCGGGCTGCGCGGCGGCCAGGACCGGCGCCGCGGCCGCGAGCACCGGCACGGCAGCACACAGGATGGTGCGGAAGTCGTCGTGCGCCCGTCGGGTCATCTCCAGCACCGGACCAAGGTCGATGGGTTCGCCGAGGCCGGCTGACCAGGTCGAGACGAACGTCATGGCCACGACGCGCAGGCCGGCGTGGAAGCCGGCCATGACCTCCGGCAGGAAGGAGTTCGACGAGATGGCGCAACCCGCCAGCTGCGCCAGTCGGATCTCGGCGGGCGTCTCGAAGCTGGGGCCGACCCAGTAGCCGGCCACGCCCACGGGGATGTGCACGCCGGCTGCCTCGGCGGCGCTGATGACCCGCACCGTCAGCGCCGCGTCGTAGAGCTCCGCCATCGAGAGGTAGGGGGTGCGCCAGCCGTTGCCCTCGCGCTCGTCCGCCAGCGGGTTGACGCCGGAGAAGTTGACGTGGTCGCTGAAGGCCAGGAAGGTGCCCGGCGGCACGTCCGCGCGCATGGAGCCGGAGTTGGCGGAGTAGAGCAGGCTGCCGCAGCCGGCCAGCGCCAGGCTGCGCGCCGGGATGCCGCTCTCCGCCCAGGTGGCGCCGTCGCAGGGCAGCACCTTGGCGCGCACCGCCGCCACCGTGACGCCGTCGAGCTCACCCACGTCCAGGGCGTTGACGTGACCGGGGATGGCGCTGGGCCGGAAGCCCAGGTCCTCGAAGGGGATGCTCACGCGATCGACCAGGATGTCCGTGCAGGGCGCGAAGCCGGTGCCGCAGATGAGGCCCACCCGGGGCGCGCGTCCGGCGCGTTGCAGCATGATCGCTGCTGCCCGCTCGGCCGCGACACGTGTGGGGCCCGGCGCCGATGGCTGCCCGTGATCGTCGACCATGCCCACAGCATACGGGCCGCCGGTAGACTCGCAGGCAACCACAAGGAGGTACGTCGTGCGCACGCTGTTCCCGACCCTGCTGACCGCGCTGGCGCTGGCGGGCACGCTCGCCACCAGCGGGACGGTCGCGCTGGCCCAGGACGAGACACCGCAGCGCGGTGGCAGCCTGGAGCTGGTGGCCCTCAACGACCTGGCCACGCTCGACAACACCCAGGCCCTCGACCTCGACTACAACATGGTCGCCGGCGCCCTCTACGAGGGCCTCTACCACTTCACGCCGGAGGGCGAGCTGGAAGCCGCCCTGGCCGACGGCCTGCCGGAGGTCTCCGAGGACGGCCTCGTCTACACCTTCCGCATCAAGCCGGGCGCCATGTTCGCGGGGCCCGACTTCGAGCCGCGTGAGGTCACCGCGGCGGACGTCGCCTACGGCATGCTGCGCGGACTGGACCCGGCACCGGTCGGCGCGCCCATCCAGGGCTGGGGTGCCAGCTACCTGTTCCCCATCAAGGGCGCTGCGGCCTTCGCCGCGGGCGAGACCGACGGCGTGGAGGGCATCGAGGTCATCGATGACCATACGCTGCAGGTCACCCTGGAACAGCCCACCTCCACCTTCCTGCTTGGCCTCACCATCGCCACCAGCTGGCCGGTGCCGCAGGAAGCCGTGGAGGAGCGCGGCGAGGACTTCGCCAACCGGCCGGTGGGTGCCGGCCCCTTCTCCGTCAAGGAGTGGAACAAGGGCTCGGACATCACCATCGCGCGCAACCCCGGCTACGTGGACCCGGAGCTGCCCTATCTCGACGAGATCCGCGTCGACCTGGGCGTCGACGAGAACACGCAGGTCCTGCGCCTGCAGTCGGGCGAGGCCGATGGCGTCTTCGAGCAGTTCGCCATCTCGCCGCCGGCGATGCGGCTGCTGCAGTTCACCCCCGGCCTGACCGTCGTGGATTCGGTGGGCCCGCGCATCTTCTACCTGGCCCTCAACAACGAGGGCATCATGGCCAGCAAGGAGCTCCGCCAGGCCGTGGCGCAGGCGATGACGACCGACTTCACCGCCCAGTTCGGCGAACTCGCCAAGCCCTGGAACCAGCTCATGAGCTCGACGACGGCGCAGTCGGACCCGGCTGGCACCACGACATACGCCCACGACCCCGAGGCCGCGAAGGCGCTGCTGGCGTCGGCCGGCTACGACGGCACGCCGGTGCGCATCGTCTACGACGTCAGCGACCCGTACGGCTCCGCCAACGCCACGGCCCTGCTCCAGGACCTCGAAGCGGTCGGCTTCACGGTCGACCTGCAGGGCCAACAGAAGGAGCAGTTCTACAACACCATCTATGACCCCGCCGCCTTCGACATCTCCTCCACCTACTGGAGCGCCGACTATCCGGACCTGCAGGACTACATCTCCACCAACTTCCTGTGCGGCGTCTTCCTGAACATCTCGCGCTTCTGCGACGAGGACATCGACGCGGCCTTTGCGGAGACCGAGCGCATGGCCTTCGGCGAGGAGCGGGATGCGGCCCTGCGGGCGGTCCAGCAGCGACTCATCGATGAGCTGGCCGGCATCCCGGTCATGGAGATCACGCCGCAGGTCGTCTATGGCCAGCGCGTGGGCGCCCTGCCCACGCTGGCGACGTACGCCCCCTTCGACTGGAAGCGGGCCTGGGTGAAGGCCGACGGCTGAGCCGCCAGAAGGTACCGATGCGACCGTAGCGGGCCGCGCCAGCGAGCCGCTCCTGGCGGTCGATGGTCTGCGCGTCGCCACGGCTCGCGGCGAGATCCTGCGCGGCGTGGACCTGGCCGTGGCCCGGGGCGAGGTGCTGGGCGTGGTCGGCGAGTCGGGCTGCGGCAAGACCACGCTGGGCCTGGCGGTCCTCGGGCTGCTGGGCCGCGCGAGGCACATCTCCGCGGGTGAAGATCCGGCTCGACGGCGAGCTGATCGGCTCGGCTGGCCTCGACCGCACGCCGAGCCTGCGCGGAGCGCGCATGACCTTCGTGCCCCAGGATCCCTTCCGTTCGTTCGACCCGCTGCGTCGGATGGGCCCCCAGGTGCGCCGGCCGCTCGAACTCCATCGCAGATTGACCCGGGCAGAGGCGGACGAGCGGGTGCAGGACCTGCTGGGCCGCCTGGGCGTGTCGCATCCGGACGCGGTCATGGCGCGCTACCCGCACCAGCTGAGCGGCGGCCTGCTGCAGCGGGCGGCCATCGCCACGGCGCTCTCCTGCGGGCCGGAGCTGGTCGTGGCGGACGAGCCGACGACCGCCCTGGACGTGCTCGTCTCCCTGCAGGTCATCGACTCCTTCCGTCGGCTCGTCCGCGACCTCGGGACCTCGCTCGTCGTCATCACCCATGACCTGCGCCTGCTGGAGCGCATGGCCGATCGCATCGCGGCCATGTACGCAGGGCGCATCGTGGAGTTCGGACCGGCACAGCGTCTCCTGGAGGCACCGCGACACCCCTACCCTGCCGCCCTGCTGGAGTCCTCCGTGCGCACGCGGAGCCGGGCCAGCGGTTGCCGACCATCGCCGGCCAGCCGCCGACGCTGCCGGGCATCTTCGCGCCCTGCGCCTTCGCGCCGCGCTGTCCCCGGGCTGACGAGCGCTGCTTCAGCGAGGTGCCAGCGTACCCATGGCCCGCCAGCGAGGGCTTCGCGTGCCACCACCCCCTCGAGGAGCCGCGCCCCGCTGACGCGACCCCGGCGGAGGCCGCGGCGTGATCGGGCCCACGGTCGCTCCTGCGCACACGCCCGAACCGCAGCCCTGGGGGCTGCGCATCGGCATCGGCCTGCTCGTCCTCCTCGCCGTCGTCGTCATCCTCGGCCCCATCGTCTGGTCGGTGGACCCCACCTTCGAATCGATCGAGGGGCTCAGCCCGCTCGGCGAGCCGCTCGATGTTGGGGCAGCCGGCCACCCCCTGGGCACGGATCCCAAGGGGCGCGACCTGCTGGCGCGCGTCCTTCTCGGCGGCCGCCTGACGCTGGTCACGGCGCTCCTGGCGGTGGGCATCGCAACGCTCGCGGGCCTGCTCATCGGCCTCCTGGCGGCCGGTCGCAGCCGCACCGCGGGCGCGGTCCTGATGCGCTTCACGGACCTGGGCCTGGCCATCCCCGGGCTGCTCCTCGCGGCGGCCATCGCCACCATCCTGGGACGTGGCGTGCTCTCGCTCGTCGTCGGCCTGGCGGCCGTCTTCTGGGCACCCATCGCCCGCGTCACCTACGGCCAGGCGGTCGTGCTGCGCGAGCGCGAGTACGTGGAGGCGGCGCGTGTGGGTGGCGCCACGAGCCTCGCCGTGCTGCGGCGCCACGTCCTGCCGCACCTGCTGCCCGTGGTCGGCGCCTACGCGGCGCTTTCGGTGGGCTGGGCCGTGCTCTTCGAATCGGCGCTCGGATTCCTGGGCGCCGGCGTGCAGGAGCCGGACGCGTCCATCGGCTCGCTGCTGGGCAGCAACCTCGTCTACTACCGCAGCCACCCGGGACTCATCCTCTTCCCGGCCCTCTTCCTGGGGCTGCTCGTGCTGGCCGCCAACGTGGTGGGTGAATCGGTGCGCACCCGCTCGGAGGAGAGCCGGTGACCGGCTACATCGCGCGGCGGCTGCTGGCGGCCCTGGTGACCGTCTGGATCGTGGCCACGGCGGGCTTCCTGCTCGTGGAGATCATCCCCGGCGACCCGGCTCGGGCGCTGGCCGGACCCTCGGCATCGGCGGAGTCGGTCGAGCGCGTCCGCGAAGCGTATGGCTTCGACGATCCGCTCCCGGTGCGCTACGTGACGGCCATGGCGCGCATGGCCCAGGGCGACCTTGGCTACAGCTTCTCCAGGGCGGAGCCAGTCACCGCCGTGCTGCTGCGCTCGCTGCCCTCGACGCTGCTGCTGACAGGCCTGGCCTTCCTGGTCGAGGTGCTCATCGCCATCCCGCTGGCGCTCTGGGTGGTGAGCCGCGGGGGCATGGCCGACCGGCTGCTGCTCATCGCCGCCGGCGCCACCAGCGCCATCCCGGCCTTCCTGGTGGGGCTCCTGCTCATCTACGTCTTCGCCTTCCGCCTCGACTGGCTGCCGCTCGGCGGGTCCGACTCCCCAGCCGCGTACGTGCTGCCGGTCCTGACGCTGGGTGTGCCCTTCGGGCTCGTCCTGGCGCGCCTGTTGCGGACGTCATTGCTGGAGCAGCAGGGTCAGCCCTACGTGACGTTCGCGGAGGCGCTGGGCGAACGGCCGCGCTCCGTGCGCTGGCGCCACCTGCTGCCGAACGCCCTGCTGCCCCTGCTCAGCATCCTGGCGCTCGACTTCGCCGGGCTCTTCTCCAGCGTGGCGGTGGTGGAGGTCGCCTTCTCGATGCCAGGGCTCGGAGCCGACCTGCTGGGCGGCCTGCGGCGCCTGGACACCTCGCTCATCGTGGGTATCGGCATCATCGCCGGATTGCTCGTGGCGCTCGTCAACCTCCTCGCCGACGTGGCCGTCATCGCCATCGACCCCCGCGTGCGCCGCTGAGTGGTGCGCTGGGGGTCGGGTCGGCACGGCGATCCGAGCTCTGTGCCCCGATGGGAGCCTGCCCGGCGGGCGTGCCCAGGACGTCCGCACCTACGGTCCGTCGAGCGCGTCGGAGGGCGAGCCTCCCGCGCGATCAGGCGACCGGTCGCCGGGCCGAGACTCACGGGACGCCTGGCCGGCCGCATGGCGCGATCGAGCGTGGCGGCTGAGGACGGACGACCAGCCTATTCCCGTGGATGAGTCAGCCAGGCTCGTGGCCGTTCCATTCCGGGGTGACTGAGAGAGCCGCGCTGTGGCCGCTTCAGTCCGTGGTGACTGAGATGGCCACGTTACGGGCCGGGCGGGGCGATCGGCGGCACTTGCGTGGCCGAGTCAGTCACCCTGGAATAGCGGCGGCGACCGCCGGGTCAGCAGCGTGGCAGGCGACCTGGTGTCCGCTTGCGCGTTCCTCCAGCGCTGGCCGTTCCGTGGCACAGATCGCCATGGCCAGCGGACAGCGTGGGCGATAGGCGCAGCCGACCAACAGGTCCGGGTCGGTGCCCGGGTCGGGCGTGCTGTCGGCGCCAGCTGCCGTCGTTGCGACTCCCAGCCCGGCCGTCGCCAGGAGCGCCAGCGTGTAGGGGTGGCTGGCGGCACCGAACAGCTGGTCGCGCGTGCCGGTCTCCACGATGCGCCCCGCGTACATGACCGAGACGCGGTCGCTGATGTGACGGACTACCGCCAGGTCGTGGGCGATGAAGAGGTAGGCGATGCCGAGGTCCTGCTTGAGGTCCAGGAGCAGGTTGAGGATCTGGCCCTGCACGGAGACGTCGAGGGCAGAGACCGGCTCGTCGCAGACGATGAGCGATGGCTCCAGGGCAAGGGCCCGGGCGATGCCGATGCGCTGCAGTTGCCCGCCGGAGAATGAGGCCGGCCGGCGGTCGGCCTGGGAGGGGTCCATGCCCACCCGAGCCAGCAGCTCGTCCGCGCGCTGGCGACGCTCGGCCCTGTCGTAGAGGCCGTGGCTGGTCCACGGCTCGGTCACGATGTCGCGGACCCGATAGCGCGGGTCCAGCGACGAGAACGGATCCTGGTAGATGAGCTGGATGTGGCGCCTCATGCGGCGCAGCTCGGCACCCTGCAGGGCGAAGAGATCCTCGCCCCTGAAGGTTGCCGTCCCAGCGTCTGGCTCGATGAGCCGCAGCAGGATCCGCCCTGTCGTGGACTTGCCCGACCCCGACTCGCCCACCAGGCCGTGCGTCTCGCCATCCGCGACGGCGATGTCCACGTCGGCGACCGCGTGCACGAGTCGGCGATTGCCGCCACTTCCGCTCGCGAACGACTTGCGAAGGCCGCGGGCGTCGAGCAGAGGTCCGGACATGACCGCAGAGTAGCGGTGCCGCTCGACCGGGGTTCAGAGGCGCAGGGCCCCGCAGGGCTGATCCACGACGGGCGGAGGGTCCCAGCGCGGGACGCGCTTGGCATCGCATCACACCCGCTGGTGCGCCACGCACGCGGCCGGGCCCTTCGGCCCTTGACCCGCTGACCTGGGCGCGCGGAGGATGAGGACGCGTGTCGTGGTGAAGGGAGGACGCGGATGTCCGCGACCGGACGCTTCTGGCAGATGATCGACCACCTGACCGCGTTCCTGCCCGCTCCGCCCGATGGTCGAGAACAGCCACCCGTAGTGCCGGACCCGGAGGAGCCCGGCATCAGTCCTGACGAGCGCATCGCACGTCGGCGACTGCGGCGACAAGGCAAGGAGAAGGCCGGCAAGGGCGGCTATCGCTGACCCCAACACGCCCTTCGCGGACCTGTCGATATCACTTCTCACACTGTCCCTGTGTGCCGCCGGTCGTTTGACTCGACCGAGCCCCTCCCCCAGGAGGCGCAGACGATGGAACAGGTGCGCGCCTCCAGGCGTAGCCACAACGCTGGGCCGGACGGCCCTTGACCCGCTGATCGGGGCGCGGAGGATGGGGCATCCGTACGGGGGATCGGTAGATGCGGCTCTCGAATGGTGGACGAGCCCGGTCCAGGCCAGGCCGCAGGAGTGACGAGCGAGCCCTGGGTAGGGTCCTCCTCCGGGTCGTCGTCGTCGGCGTGCTGACCGTGGCCCTGTCGGGCTGCGACGTCATCAGCGGCCTGTTGCCTGAGGAGCTCCAGGGCAGCGCGCTGGCTCCCGCGGAAGCGCTCTGCATCCAATACGAGGTGCTCGCGTCGGATGAGCAGGAGGTCACGCCCGAGCTCCTCGAGCAGACGCGGACGGTCATCGAGGAGCGCGTCAACGCGCTGGGTGTGGCCGAGCCGACGGTCCAGGCACGGGGGACGAACGACATCTCGGTGCAGCTGCCCGGCCTTGCGGCCGCGGACATCGATGAGGTCCGCAGCCTCATCGGCACCACTGGCGTGCTCACGTTCATGCCCGTGCCGACGGGCCTCCAGGGCAGCGTCACCGAGGGTCCCCTGCCCGAGGGCATGGCGGACATCGAGCCGCTCTTCACGGGTGTCGAGATCGCCAGCGCCACGATCGCCGAGGACTCCATGACGCGCGAGGTCGTCGTGGACCTCCAACTCAAGGACACGGGCGCCCGCCTCTTCGACGAGTACGCCAGAGAGCACTTCGGCGAGCAGTTCGCCATCGTCCTCGATGACCAGGTCATGTCGGCCCCGGTCATCCAGGCTATGCGCTTCGGCGGCCGAGCCCAGATCTCCGGCGGCCAGGGCGGCTTCCTCGCGAACGAGGCCAACAGACTGGTGACCGTCCTCAAGTTCGGCCCGCTGCCCCTGCCGGTCCGTGAGGGCAGCGCAGGAGCTTGCGGAGGAGTTCAAGACTCCCTCCCCTGATCTGACCGCAGCCCCACACGGCCACGTAGAGCCGGATGCTCCGGGCGCGGCTGCGGGGCAACCAACAGCGCGGCCGGGTTCCAGGGTCACCTGGGTCGGCCGATCGACGGGTGGGCCGTTCGTCACTTGAGAATGGGGTCGAGCCGGCACACGCTGTGTGCCTGCAGAGGGGGGCGTACCTGTGGACACATCTGTTGCCATGTCGTACCAGCCACCGGCGTCAGCGCGCTGCCGAACGTGCCGCGTGGTCCTGGCCTTGCTGTCGTTGATGTTGGTGCTGCCCGCCGGCCAGGCGTGGGCTGCTTCGCCCACCGCGTGCCGTGTACGGAACGTGAACACGGGAGGCACGTACCGATCGCTCAGCGCTGCTGTCGTTGCGGCGAAGCGGGGGCACAAGCTCACCGTCAAGGGCAGGTGTCACGGCCACACGTCGATCGGCAAGGGCCTGGTCATCCGGGGGATCCGTACCGCTACCTCGGGCATGCCGACGTTGGACGGCGACGGCATCAGCCGGGTCGTGACGGTGGCCAGCGGGGTCTCTGTCAAGATCGCGAACCTCGCCATCAGGGATGGCTACGATCAGGACTCTGGTGCCGGGATCTCCAACCGTGGGGCCCTCGAACTCCGTGACGTCGTCGTGCGCGGGAACCGCTCGCGCTTCTCGAGTGGCGGGATCGCCAACGAGCGAGGCGCCAGCCTCGTCCTGGGTGGCAGCACGACGGTCGCCGCCAACAGCGCCAAGGGCAACGGTGGTGGGATCTTCAATCTCGGCACCCTCCGGCTGGAGGGTACGGCTCGGGTCAGCTCCAACTCCGCGATGACCGGAGGCGGCATCTACAACCAGGGCACAGTCACCCTGCTCGCAACCGCGAGAGTGATCGACAACCACGCGCAGCGTGGTGGGGGCGGCGTGTATCAGAGCGAACGGGGGACCTTCACGATGAGTGAGTCCAGTTCGATCAGCCGCAACCGTGCGGACCACGGCGCCGGTGTCTACGTCTCCGAGCGCGGGACCTTCACGATGAACGACCAGGCCAGCGTCAACCACAACACCGCGGTTGACCGCGGCGGTCCCTACGACGTGGGCGAGGGCGGCGGTATCTACACGCGGGGCGCGGTGACGATGACCGGCGACGCTGCCGTCGCCTGGAACCAGGCTGCCCGTAATGGTGGCGGGGTGGTCCTCGATAGCTCCGATCGCGCATCCCCGCCGAGCACCCTGACGATGGCCGGCTCCAGCATCATCACATCCAATAGTGCGACCAAGGGCGGCGGTATCTACATGGCCTACGGCGGCGATCTCGTCGGCGTCATGTGTACGCCGGAACCGACCGCGAATGTCAGTGGGAACGATCCGGACGACTGCCGCTTTCGTCGATGAGCATTGGCGGGGGGTGCTGCCGGTGGAGGTGCTGCCGGTGGAGGTGCTGGCCTGTCCCGCCCGTCGTCGTGTCGAGTTGCGAGCACCCAGGCGCGAATGAGCCAGCGGGCACCGCAGGCGAACGCCACCGCGCGCGATGACACCGAGCTACGGACAGGTCAGCGAGGTCTCGGCATGAACGGGATGGGTCGCGTCCGACTGCTCCTGGGCCTTCTCGTGGTGACCCTCATCGTCGTCACCGTGGCGTACCTTGGCGCGGCGGTCGTCGCCTACGACCACGTCTCCCGGGTCGAGGCCCACTGCGGAGGCCGCTTCCTCGACTACACGCCGGCCGCATGGTCTACGAACCGTCCGACGGGACACCCAGAGGCGACACGGTTCGACTCGGCGCCGTACGTCGTAACCGACTACGACGAGGTGCGCCTCCCCAGTCGCGACCCGGCGATCGATCTTCACGCGTGGTGGCTGCCGTCGCAGGACGGTCCGGAGGCACCCGCCGTCATCATCATCCCCGGGCGCGGGTCCTGTATCCGCGACCCGGACTCCCTCCTTCCGGCCGGGATGCTTCATCGGCTCGGCTACGGCGTCCTGCTCCTGGATCTCCGCGACCACGGGGAATCGACGGTCGAGGACGGGCGCTACGCGGGCGGGACCGAGGAGTACCGCGATGTGCAGGGGGCGGTCGACTGGCTGGTCGCCCAGGGTGTCGAGTCCGGGCAGATCGGCGTGTTCGGGACCTCCATGGGAGCAGCCACGGCCATCATCGCCGCCGGCCAGGACGAGCGCATCGCGGCTGGCTGGGAAGACAGCAGCTACGCCGACATGGAGAGGCGCATCGCCGAGGAGCTCGAACAGCGGGGCTACCCTCGGCTCCTGGCACCAGCCGCGGTGCTCGTGGCACGCCTGGTCTCGGGAGACGACCTGGCCTCACATACCGTGCTCGGCGAGGTGGCCAACCTGGGCGGCCGACACCTCTTCATCGCCCACGGAGCGGAAGATCAGGCCACCTATGTCTCCCATGCCTTCGAACTGGACAAGGCGGCGCGGTCGGCCGGAGTCCTGACGGACCTGTGGATCGTGCCCGAGGCCGGCCACACCGACGCCATGTTCCTCCACCCGGCCGAGTACGAGGATCGACTCGCCGGCTTCTTCGGACCGGCCCTGGGGACCTGATCCGTTCTCCGACGCAGCCACGCCGCCGGTCGTCCGGCCTTGACGAGCCGACTCGGGCGCGGAAGATGAGCCGTTCGCTGGTTGGGGCGGCAGACCTGGCTGGCCGCTGAAGGCGGTGGCGCCCGGCCTATCGCTCCAGTCGCACCGGCAGTGAATCGGCCAGGTCGTCGCACTGCCATTCGATCGAGAGTCGGTCGAGTTGGCGCTTGCCGCGGAACGGGCTGCCCTCGACGAGAGGGACGTCAGTCAGGACCACCGAGCCATCCTCCCGGCCCGGCTCAAGCGCCACGCCGGTCGATTCCCCGGAACGATAGATCGCGTCATCGATACCGAAGGCGACCCTTGCTGTGGGCGACCCGCCGGGCGTCACCTGCAGGTACAGCGAAGCCCTGGCCCGAGTCGGGTGTCCGTTGATCACCACCCTCCAGTCCTCGAAGGCGTCGCCGCCGATCTTGAACTCGACCGCGCGCGTTTCCACGAACCAGGGAGGTGCACCGTCGGAACGGCTCCGACAGCGGATGCCGCTCCAATGCAACATCCCGTTTCCGTCGAAGCGGATGTGAGCGTGACCGCCAGTCTGGCGCCCCTCGCCGACCGGCACGCAGCCGATCGTGGCCTCAAGGCCGAGGAGCGCCACGGCCATGACCGCGACCCACCGCTGGCAGTTGGTGCCGATGAGGCCCACGGACGTACCCTCCGGCACCGACGATGGCCGGCGATGACCGATGCAGCAAGAGCCATCCGACCCGGCGCAGCACGTTCCCGACCGGCACTTGCTCTGCCGCCTGCGCGGGGCCTACCATCGACCTCGTCCACGACCCGACCAACACTTCGCGGAGGTACGGGCGATGCCGACCGATTTCACGGTCTCCCTCTACCACCGGCCCGGTACCCTTGCGGCCGCCAGCGCCGCGCTCGGCCACGCAGGCATCGATATCGTTGGTGCCTGCGCCTTCGTCTGCGACGGGCAGGGCGTCTACCACCTCCTGGTCTCCGATGCCGAGCGCAGCCGTCGGGCGCTCATCGATGCCGACTTCGATGTCCTCGCCGAGCGGCAGGTGATGCTCACTCCCGTGGAGCACCGGCCTGGCGCCGCGGCTGAGGTCCTTGCCCGGATCGCGGGCCTGGGCATCAGCATCGACCTGCTCTACCTCACGATGGATGGTCAGCTCGTCATCGGCGCTGACGACCTCGAAGGTATCCGGCAGGCGCTCGCGACCTGAGCGAGGCCGCCCAGGACGGCGGTCCGCCCGATCAGACTCAGACCTCGGCGTACAGATGCCGGGAGATGACGTGATCCTGGTACTCGGGTGAGAGCTCGCAGAAGTAGCCGCTCCAGCCCCAGACGCGCACGATGAGATCGCGGTGCTCGTCGGGGTGCGCCTTGGCGTCGAGCAGGCGGCTGGCGCTGAGGGCGTTGAGCTGCAGCTGCTGGCCCCCGAGGTGCGCGAAGGTGCGCACCAGGCCTGCGACCTTGCTGATGGAGTCGGGGCTGCGGAAGACGGAGTCGGACAGCTCCAGGGTGATGGGGCCGCCGTTGCAGATGCGCCCGTAGTCGATGCCCGCGTAGGACTGCAGCACGCTGATCGGACCGCGGAGCGGCGTGCCCGGCGTGGGCGCCAGGTTGGCCCCGAACGGGTCGCCCCGGTGCCGTCCGTCCGCGGTGGCGCCGACCACCGGTTCCGGCATGGACGCGTCGCTGCGGCCGCGCGCCAGCCAGAGGTAGTACATCGCCGTGCCGGTGCCCGGTCGGACCAGCAGACCCGCCGTCTCCTGCTCCGCCTCGCAGGCATCGGCGAGCCAGTCGTAGAGCTGGCGCAGCAGACCGTCGACCTCCGGCTCGTGGAGGCCGACGCGGGGGCTCTCCTCCGCCAGCCGGCGCCGCAATGCCTCGTGCCCGGAGAAGTCGGCCGCCAGGGCCGCCAGGAGCTCATCCGTCGCCACGTCGCGGAGCTCGAAGACGTGCCGCCGCACCGCCGCCAGGGAGTCCGCGGCGCTCGCCGCAGCTGCCCCGTGGATGCCCAGGTTGCGGTACCTGGCTCCCTGACCATGATCGCGGCCATGCTCCAGCGCGTCCGTCATGAGCACGGAATACCAGGGCGCCGGCGCCCACAGGAGCCGCTCGTAGGGCTCCACGCGCGCGCGCACCTGGCCGGCGATCTCTGCCCGGGTGCACTCAAGGATGGTCTCGAAGGAGGCGCCCGACGCGAGGCCCTCGCGGATGGCGGCATCCGCCGCGGCCGGGAAGGAGACCGCGCCGACGTTGCCGACGTCCATGCCGCGCCCCGGGATGATGAACTCCCAGCAGGCCGCCACGGTGTAGTCGCGGGCGTCCTCCAGGTCGTAGCCGTGGGAGGCCAGGGCCGGGATGACGACGTCGTCGTTGGCGTACTGCGGGAAGCCCAGGCCCTTGCGGGTCAGCTCCGTGCCCAGCTCCAGGAGGGCCTGGTCGGTTCGCGCGTCGATGCGCAGGTTGACCTTGGGGTCGATGAGCCCGACGTCGCGGGCGACGCGCAGGGCCATCCAGGTCAGCGGATTGACGGCCGACTCCCCCGCCGGCGTCACGCCACCAAGGGTCATGGACTGGCCGTTGTCGCCCTGCTGGATGCCCGGATACAGGTCGGAATCGCGGTTGAGGGCGATGAAGGCCTCCGCCAGCAGCTCCTCCGCGCCGGCCTCGTCGAGGCGTCCGGCCGCGAGGTCCGCAGACAGGTAAGGCCAGAGGTACTGGTCCAGCCGGCCCAGGCCGACGTGGTGATGGCCAGACAGCCAGACCATGGCCTGCATGAAGCGCAGCGACTGGAGAGCCTCGTGGAGGGTCCGCGCGGGATGGGCGGGCACGTGCGCCAGCACATCCGCCACCTCGTCCATGCCCAGCCGGCGCGCCTCGGCCTCGTATCGGGCGACCAGGGCCAGGACGGCGTCGATGGTCTCCATGGCGGCGGCCGTGAACTCGGCGGCATCGTCGTCGCCGCCGGTCAGTGCCCGCGCATGGGACGCCTCCGCCACGGCGCGGCGGGCCAGCAGGCCCTGCCCGATGGCCATGCCCCAGTCAGCGCAGACGTTGTTGATGATGCCGCCCTCGTGGAGCGTGCGGCCGGCGGTCAGCGCCGCGAAGTCCTCCGCGGTGTAGACGCCTGGCACGGCCGGCAGCGTCCGCGTGTAGACGATGCGCTCGTCGGGCTCGATGACGACGCGCTCCGCCTCGCACATGCGCACCGTCAGGCGAGCGCGGCGCATCGTCCACGAAAGGCCCTCGCGGTCGCACTCGCAGATGAGGTCCGGTGAGGCGTCCTGCCGGTAGGCGGCGAAATGCCCGTCCCGTGTCCGGGCTCGCAGCCCGATCAAGCGTTCGTTCATGCCACGCGCACCTCGATGCCCCGCCGGGTGAATGGTTCGATATCGATGTTGGGAGGCCGCTCCTCGTCGTACCCGGGGGCGAAATCCAGCCCGCAGGCGGCGTACTTGCCACCCGCCGCCCGGTTGTAGGGCAGCAGCTGGACCTCGACGAGGGTCGGCGCCATCTCCAGCGCGCCGGCGATGGCCTCGAGATTGTCCCCCATGTCGGTCACACCCGGGACCAGCGGGATCCGCGCCACGAAGGGGCGCTCCAGCTCCTCGAGAAGGGCCAGGTTGCGCAGGATGGGGGCGTTGTCCTGGCCGGTCCAGCGCAGGTGCGCCCCGGGGTCGATGAGCTTGATGTCGAAGTAGATGAGGTCGCAGCGCGAGGCCACGGCGGCGAAGGGTCCCCTCTCCGCGTAGCCCGACGTATCGAGCACGACATGGAGGCCCTCGAGGCGGTCGATGACGTCGGCCACGAAGGCCGCCTGCATGAGCGGCTCGCCTCCGGAGAACGTCACGCCGCCGTCATTGAGGCGCAGCACATCGGCCTGGCCCATCAGGAGGGCCGCCAGGTCGCCGGCCTCCCAGCGGCGACCCACCAGTCGCTCGCCGGCCGCTGAGCGCAGCACCTGCGGCTCCGGGTCCAGGCCCTCGGGGTTGTGGCACCAGGCGCAGCGCAGCGGGCAGCCCTTCAGGAAGACGGTCGTGCGGATGCCCGGCCCGTCGTGGACCGTGAACTCGCGGATGTCGAAGACGATGCCGGAGCTCACGCTCCCGTTCCCGCCGCCGTGCCCGGCGGAGCGGTCGCCGGCGCGTGCGAGACGGCGGCTGGAGCGGCGGCGGCCTTGTCGGGCAGCATCAGGGAGAGGATGGACTGTTCCGTGGCCTCGCCACGGGCGACCTCCGCGGAGATGGCACCCAAACGCATCACGTAGATGCGGTCGCTCATGCTGATGATCTCGGGCAGGTCGGACGAGATCATGAGCACCGCGCCACCCCGATCGGCGATGGCCTCCATGAGCTCGTAGAGCGCATAGCGGGCGGAGACGTCCACACCGCGCGTGGGTTCGTCGAGGACATAGACGAGACGGTCGCGGGCCAGCCACTTGCCGATGGCGACACGCTGCTGGTTGCCGCCCGACAGGGTGAAGGCGGGCTGGTCCACGCTCCGCGCGACGATGCTCAGCTCCTGCACCAGTGACGTGGCAAGGACCCGCTCGCGGCGGGGCACGACGAGGGGGCCTGGCCCCAGGCGCGGCCACTCGGTGACGGCCAGGTTGCGCAGGATCGGCAGGGGCAGGATGACGCCCTGGTCCTTGCGGTTCTCGGGCACGAAGGCCATGCCCGCGTCCAGCCGGCGGCGCATCGGCCAGCGGGTGACGTCCGTGCCCTCCAGGAGGACGGCGCCGGAGACCACGGGGTCGGCGCCCACGATGGCCCGCGCCAGCTCCGTGCGACCGGCTCCCACGAGGCCGGCGAGACCCACGATCTCCCCGCGGCGGAGCGTGATGGAGACCGGGCCGGAGCCGCCGGCAGGCTGGAGGTCGCGCGTCTCGAGCACGACCTCGCCCGGCGTCGCTGCGTGGCGCTGGTAGACGGCGTCCAGGTGACGCCCGACCATGCGCTCGACGATCTCGTCGCGGCTGCTGTCCGCGGTGCGCAGCGTGCCCATGGAGCGACCGTCCTTGAGGACGGAGACGCGGTCGGAGATGACGAAGACCTCGTCGAGGCGGTGCGTCACGAGGACGATGCCCAAGCCCTCGGCGCGCAGGCGGCGCAGGAGCTCGAAGAGACGCTCCGTCTCGAAACGGCTCAGGCTGGCCGTGGGCTCATCGAGGATGAGGATGCGCGAACGCTCGTTGAGGGCCCGGGCGATCTCTACGAGCTGCTGCTGGGAGGTTGACAGTCGGTCGACCGGGCTGTCCAGGTCGACGCTGACCCCGAGCGTGGCGATGGCCTCGGCGGCCTGGCGGCGCATCTCGCCCTTGTCCAGGCGGCGGCCGCGCTTGATCTCCCGGCCCAGGAACATGTTCTCGACGACGGAGAGGTGCGGCGCCAGGCTGAACTCCTGCCAGATGACCGCGATGCCCTGGGCGCGCACCTGCGAGATGGTCGTCTCGCCACGCAGGCTACCGTCGACGAGCAGGCTGCCGCCCTCGTAGGGCAGCGCCCCGGCGATGACCTTGATGAGGGTCGTCTTGCCGGCGCCGTTCTCGCCCACCAGGGCGTGCACCTCGCCCGCGAGGAGCTCCAGCGAGGCGTCGGCGAGGAGCAGGACGTCCGTGCCGCGGATGGGCCGGCCGTCGTCGTCGTACGCGTACTTCTGGATGTGCTGGGCGTCAAGGAGGACGGTGCTGGTCATGTCCGCTCGCCGAGGTAGCGGCTGCGCGCCGCGTCGACCACGAGGGCGATGACGATGATGGCGCCCATGACCGCCTGGTACAGCTGCGACGGGATGTTGAGCAGGATGATGCAGTTGTTGATGGTCCTGATGATGATGGCGCCGATGACCACGCCCACGACCGTGCCGCGTCCACCGAAGAGGCTGGTGCCGCCGACCACGGCGGCCGTGATCGTCTCGAACGTGGCGTTGAAGCCACCCAGCGTCGGCACGCCGATCTGGACGCGGGAGGTGAGCATGACCGCCGCCAGGGCCGCCAGGCCGCTGCAGATGGCGAAGCTCGAGATGACGATGCGTGGCACGCGCACCCCGGACAGGCCGGCCGTCACCCGGTTGTAGCCCACGGCCACGACGGAACGACCGAAGGTCGTGTGGTTGAGCACGACCCATGCGATGGCCGCCACGACCACTGCCAGGATGACCAGGTAGGGGATGCCCAGGATCAGGCCGGTCTGGAGGCCCACGAACACGTCGTCGGCCGGCATCGAGAGCATGGATCCGGCGGAGATCGATCTGGGCCAGGGCGAAGGCGATGTAGAAGCCGCCCAGCGTCGTGATGAAGGCCGGGATGCGCACCCACTGCACGAGCACGCCATTGAAGAGCCCGAAGAGGACGCCCGCGCCAAGGGCGGCTGCGAGCGCCAGGGGCAGGCTGCCAGTCTGGATCATGACCGTGACGAGGACCACGGAGCTGAGGCCGTAGAGCGCGCCGACGGAGAGGTCGATGCCACCGATGAGCAGGACGAAGAGGATGCCGATGGCGGCCACGCCCAGGTCCGAGGCCTGACGCAGGACGTTGCGGATGTTGTCCACGCTGCCGAACTTGGGCACGAAGATCCAGGCCAGGACCCACATGATCAGGAGCAGCGCGAGGAGGCCCAGCGTCGGGTTGCGGCTGATGCGATCCAAGGCGCCAGCGGCGCGGCCGCGCCGCGTCGTGGTGGCTGGCTGGAGCGGGGCCATCGATCCGCCGACAGCCGGCGCGCTGGGAGCGCTCACGCGGTCCTCCCGTGCCGGGAGCGCTGCAGGGCGCTGCTGGCCATATCACGAAGCACCGGACCCTGGACGGTCACGAGGACCGCGGTGATGATGAGCAGGCCGGTCACGAGGTCCTGCATGAACGGCTGCACCCCCTGCAGGTTCATGATGTTGCGGATCGCGAAGAGGAAGATGGCGCCCGCCCCGGCCGCCCAGAGGTGGCCACGCCCACCGAAGAGGTCCACCCCGCCGATGACGCAGGCGGCTACCGCCAGCAGCGTGTACGGCTCGCCCTGCAACGGGTTGGCGGTGCCCAGGCGGGCGGCCAGCATCGTGCCGGCCACGGCCGCGAGCAGCCCGGACACGAGGTAGGCGCTCGCCAGGACCCGGGCTACGGGAACCCCGGAGAGGCGAGCCACGGCGAAGTTGTCACCCGTCGCGCGCAGGTGCACGCCCCAGGTGGTCGCGCGCGTCACGACCTCGAGGATGATGAGCATGGTGACTGCCAGCAGGACGGTGATGGGGATGCCCATGAGGGCGTCGTTGCCGATCGACACGAAGTCGGGCGGGAAGACGGGGTGCCCGATGACGTTCGCGATGTAGAGGGCGAGGCCGGCGGCGATGCCCAGCGTGCCGAACGTGGCGATGAAGGGCGGGAGCTTGAGGCGGGAGACGATGACGGCATTGACCGCGCCCAGCAGGAGCCCGACCGCGAGGCCCACCACGACGGCCAGCGGCCAGGGCATCCCCGAGCTGACGAGCGCCACTTCCACGACGCCGACGAGGGACATGACCCCGCCGACGGAGAGGTCGATGCCGCCCGTGAGCAGGACCAGCGTCATCCCGAACGCCGCCACGGACAGGATGGCCGCCTCGAGCAGGACCTTGGAGAGGTTCGTCGTCGTCGCGAAGAACGGCACGAACTGCCCGACCAGCAGCACCACCACGGCGATCGCCACGGCCGCGGCGATGGCGCGCGCGAGGAGCCGGTCAGTGGGGCGGCGGGTCATCTTCCTCCCTCCAGCGAAGGCCGGCGCGACCCTCGAGGGCAGCGCCGGCCTCGTGTCTCAGGCTGGGCCTAGAAGGCCTTCGCCATGGCCTCCTCGGCGTTCTCGGTCGTGACCGTCACGGTGCCCGAGTCGATGTACTTCTCGAGCGAGCCCGGCTCCAGCTCACCGGCCGCCATCTTCATGGCGAAGTCGGCAGCCATGGACCCCATGGCCATGGGGTCCTGGGTGTTGTCGGCCATGATCCAGCCGTCCATGACTCCCTGGACGCCCACCTTGGAGCCGTCGATGGCGAGGATCTTGACGTCGGTCTTGCTCGCGCCGGCGAGCGCCTGGCGGATGCCGTCCACCATGACGTCGCTGGCCGAGAGGACGGCCTGCAGATCAGGGTTGGCCTGGAGGATGGTCTCCATGGCCGCGAGGGCAGTGGCGTTGTCCCACATCCCGGTGGCCGAGGCCACAGGGACGATGTTCCCGGAGGCGAGGCCTTCGTTGAAGCCCTTGAGCCGGTCGTCACCGGCGACCGAGCCGGGGGCGCCCTCGATGATGGCGACCTTGAGGGCCGGGTCGTTCATCGTCGTGACCAGGTAGGTGGCCAGGTCGCGGCCGGCCTTGACGTTGTCGGTCGCGATGAGCGTCTCATAGAGCGCTTCGTTGCCAGCCGCGATGGGCTGGTCGACGAGGAACACCGGGATACCGGCCTCCTGGGCCTTCTGCAGGGCCGGCAGGACGGCAGAGCCGTCCATCGGGCTCACGATGATGCCGTCGACCTGCTGGGTGACGAGGTCTTCGAGCTGGCTGGACTGCTGGGCGACAGCGGTCTGGCCGCCGGCCACGAGCAGCTGCACGCTGCCGCCGAGGCCTTCGACCGTGTCGGTCGCCGACTGCACCCAGGCCGCCTGGAATGGATCGTTGGTGATGGTCTTCACGGACAGCCCGATGACCGGGGCGTCCTGCGCCATGGCCGCCGCAGGCAGCATGGCCACGAGGAGCGCTGCCGCTCCAAGGATCCCGAAACGTCGCATGTGGATGACCTCTCTGTGTGTGCGTGGGCCGTGCGGGCCCCGAAACCGAAACCAGCGCGGATCACGTCCGGCTCTGCCTGCGCAGCACCCGGGCAGCAGCGCCGCCCGGCGCCGGCACGGCGCCGATGATCCGCTCGACGGTGCCGCCAGGAGCCACTGCGGTCCACAGGACCGACCCCGCTCCGGCGGGCGCTCGCGCGCGGTATCTGTCCGGCTCCCCTCCTTCTGCTTCATGCAGGTCAGACCTGCATCACTCCAGCGGACTATAAAGCACTCCAGGCCGCGCCGTCGAGATGCGGCGCATTCGACCCAGCGAACCACCCGGTCCGCCGTAAGTCAGCCAGGATGTACTGGATGACATCGTGTATGGTTGGACGGTGCGAGGCAAGACACTGCACCTCCTGGCGGCCAGCGACGAGGCCGGACACCTCGACGTCTTCAAGGCTCTCTCCAGCCCCACGCGCCTGGGCATCCTGGAGCTGCTGGGGTCGGGATCGCTGCCCATCGCCCGCATCGCCAGTCGCATGGACATCCCGCCCTCCACGGCGGCCATGCACGTGGCCGTGCTGGAGCGGTCTGGCCTCATCCGCACGGACATGACGCCCGCCAATCGGGGCCTGCAGAAGGTCTGCACGCGCAAGTACGACGAGATCTCCATCCTCATCCCGCGCGAGGATTCTGCGGCTCATGCCCGCAGCGAGATCAGCATGCCGGTGGGCGCCTACTCGGAGTTCGAGGTGGAGCCCACCTGCGGACTGGCCGGCGTTCACGGGCTCATCGGCTACATCGACGACCCCTCCAGCTTCTATGAGCCTGAGCACCTCACGGCGCAGCTCATCTGGTTCCGCCGCGGCTACGTGGAGTACCGCTTCCCCAACCGCGTGCCGTCCACCTCGCGCATCGCCTCGGTGCAGTTCTCGGCGGAGCTCTGCAGTGAAGCGCCGCTCCACAACGACGACTACCCGAGTGACATCACCGTCTCCATCAACGGCGTGGAGCTGGGCACGTGGACCTCGCCGGGCGACTTCGGCGGCGAGCGGGGACGGCTGACGCCCGACTGGTGGGAGGTCGGGGACTCGCAGTACGGGCTGCTCAAGCGCTGGCGCGTGTCGGCGGAAGGTACGTCGCTGGACGGCGTGCACTTCTCTGACGTGACGCTGGACGACCTGCGCCTCGCGCCGCGGGAGCCCATCCGCGTGATCGTCAGCGTGGAGCGTGGCGCCGTCCATGTCGGCGGCATCAACCTCTTCGGCCGGCAGTTCGGGAACTACCCGCAGGACCTCGTGCTGGCCATCGACTACGTGCCCCTCGACGGCGTCGCCGTCGAGACGGCCGCCCCGGCCCTGCTGACGACCGCCTGAACTCTCCGAAGCCGGCGCTCGCTGAGCCTCCGGCCCGCGGTGCGAGCGGCGCTCGGGCCGGACGTCAGACCGCGCCGGCCAGGTGCCAGTAGACCTGGCTCCACTGCACCTCCTGCCCGAAGCGCCAGGCATCCGTACCGGCGCCGATGGCCAGCAGCTCCACGCCGACCATCGTGGCGAAGTCGCGCATGACCTCCAGGTCGATGGCCAGGCTGTAGGCCGTGTGGTGCGGTCCGCCGGCCGTGAGCCAGGCTTCCGCGGCCGTGGCCAGGTCCGGGCGGGGCTCCCAGACCGCGCGAGCCACGGGCAGCCGCGGCAGATCCTCCGGCGGCTCCACGCCGTCCGCCTCGTTGACCAGGAGACGAAGGCGGTTGCCCATGTCGACGAGGCCGACGATGAGCGCCGGGCCGGGCCGCGCGCTGAAGACGAGACGCACGGGGTCCTCGCGCCCGCCCACGAAGAGCGGATGGATCTCGGCACGCGGCCGCGCGGCCGCGATGCTGGGGCAGATCTCCAGCATGTGGGCACCCAGCGTCTGGCCGGGCGAGCCGAAGTCGTACGTGTAGTCCTCCATGAACGACGAGCCGCCGGGCAGACCATCGCCCATGGCCTTGACGAGTCGCACCAGGGCGGACGACTTCCAGTCTCCCTCGCCGCCGAAGCCGTAGCCATCCGCCATCAGCCGCTGGGCGCCGATGCCCGGAAGCTGGCGCAGGCCACCGAGGTCCTCGAAGGTGTCGGTGAAGGCCATGAAGCCGCCGTCGCCCAGGAAGGCGCGCAGGCCCAGCTCGATGCGGGCCGCTTCGCGCAGGGACGCGCGACGGTCGCCGCCGGGCCGCAGCTCCGCCGCGACCTCGTACAGCTCGTCGTACTCGGCACAGAGTCGCTCGACGTCTGCGTCCGCGACCTCGCCGACGACCCGCACGAGATCGTTGACCGCATACGTGTTGCAGGCGATGCCCAGCCTGGCCTGCACCTCCGTCTTGTCGCCCTCGGTATCCGCGACGTGGCGCATGTTGTCGCCGAAGCGGCAGACCTTGAGGTGCCGGCCCTCGTGCACGCCGACCGCGGCCCGCGCCCAGGCACCGATACGGCCCTGCACGGCCGGGTCCTGCCAGTGGCCCACGACCGTCTTGCGGGGATGGCGCAGCCGCGTGGCGATGTAGGCGAACTCGCGGTCGCCGTGCGCCGACTGGTTGAGGTTCATGAAGTCCATGTCGATGCTCGACCAGGGCAGGTCGCGCCCGAATTGCGTGTGCAGGTGGAGCAGCGGCTTCTGGAGGGCCTGCAGACCGGCGATCCACATCTTGGCCGGGCTGAAGGTGTGCATCCAGGCGATGACCCCGATGCAGCGGTCGTCGGCGCTGGCATCCAGGCAGGCCTGGCGGATGGCATCCGGGTGGAGCAGCGTGGGCACCTTCACGATCTCCACGGGGATGGCCGGCGCCGCCCCAAGGCCCTCGACGATGCGGGTCGACTGCTCGGACACCAGCCGCAGCGTCTCATCGCTGTAGACGTCCAGGCTGCCCGTCAGGAACATGATCCGAAGTCCGTCGAAGGCCATGGGTCCCCTCCTCGCAGGCTGCCGTTGGGTGCATCGCGAGTCTAACTCGCGACCGCGGTGGACCCCGCTCCGACGTTCGCGGCTACGGCAGGTGGTAGCAGTTGTCCGGGGTGTTGCGGATCACATTCGCACCCGTAGCTGGCGGCGCGCAGGCGACGCCGACGAGGGAGCCTTGCTTGGTGTTGTGGACCCCGCCGCCGTGCACTGCGGTGTTGCCGCTGATCCTGGCTGAGTCGTTCATGGTGAGGATGCAGCTCGGGTCATGGGACATCGGCACGATGCCCTCCCCTACTGCCCCACCCTCAGCCAGCGATGATGCCCAGCTCGTTGCCCACGCGGGCCATCGTCTCCAGCGCGCGGTCGAGGTGCTCATCCGTGTGAGCCGCGGTCACGATCGTGCGCAACCGCGCGCCGTCCAGGGGCACGGTGGGGTAGACGACAGAGGTGGCGAAGATGCCCGCTTCGAAGAGCCGGTCGCTGAAGCGGATGGCGGCCTCCGACTCGCCGACCATGATCGGCGTGATGGGCGTCTCCGAGGCGCCCGTGTCGAAGCCGAGGCGTGCCAGCTCCGCCTTGAAGCGCCGGGTATTGGCCCAGAGCCGCTCGAAGAGGCCGTCCTCTTCGCGCATGACCGCCAGGGCCTCGAGGCAGGCCGCCGCCACAGCCGGCGGGTGCGAGGTGGAGAAGAGGAAGGGTCGCGCGCGCTGCGTCAGCAGGTCCCGGAGCACCGTCGAGCCGGCCACGTAGCCTCCCAGCACACCGACGGCCTTGGAGAGGGTGCCCACCTGGATGGCGACGCGGCCGTGCAGCCCGAAGTGATCCACGCTGCCGCGGCCGTGGTCGCCCAGCACACCGGAGGCGTGGGCGTCGTCGACGTACACGGCGGCACCGACCTCCTCGGCGGCGCCCGACGATGCCCGGCAGCGGGCAGATGTCCCCGTCCATGGAGAAGACCCCGTCGGTCACGACGAGGATGAGCCGGTACGGTTCGCCAGTGCCCGGTCGCCCCTCGGCGACCGCCCGGGCCAGGATGGCGCGCAACGCCGCCACGTCCTTGTGCGGGTAGACCTGCCGTGCCGCCCTGGAGAGACGCAGGCCGTCGATGATCGAGGCGTGGTTGAGCGCGTCGCTGACGATGAGGTCCGCTTCGCCGGTGACGACCGGCAGGACGCCCGTGTTGGCCGTGAAGCCAGACTGGAAGACGAGCGTGGCCTCGGTGGCCTTGAAGTCGGCCAGCTCTCGCTCCAGTCGTTCGTGGATGGCGAGCGTCCCGGCGATGGTGCGCACGGCCCCGGAGCCGACGCCCAGCTCACGCACGGCCCGCTCCGCGGCAGCCCGCAGGCGCGGGTGGTGCGTGAGGCCCAGGTAGTCGTTGGAGGAGAAGCTGATGACCTCACGGCCATCGACGCGGCAGACCGGCCCCTGCGCCGTGCCCAGCTCGCGCAACGGGCGGTAGAGGTGGCGAGCGTGCAGGTCGGCCAGCTCGTCGGCCAGGAAAGCCAGCGGGTCGTGGGTCGCGCGCCTGCCCTGCTCGCCGTGCGGCGGGGGGCCGGACATCGGTTCGCGGGCCATCACAGGCTCCAGTCGAGGAGCACCTTGCCGGACTCACCGGAGCGCGCCGCCGCGAAGGCCGCAGCGTGGTCGGTGAAGGCGAAGCGATGGGTGATGGCCGGCCGGATGTCCAGGCCCGACTGGAGCATGACGCTCATCTTGTACCAGGTCTCGTACATCTCGCGGCCGTAGATGCCGCTGATCGTGAGCATCTTGAAGATGACGGCGTCGAGGTCCAGGCTGAGCGGCTCGCTCGGGATGCCCAGCTGCGCCAGGCGACCGCCGTGCGCCATGCTGGCGATGGCCGTGCGGATGGCGGCCGGGTTGCCGGACATCTCGAGCGCCACGTCGAAGCCCTCGACCATGCCCAGGCGACGCTGCACCTCAGCCAGGTCATCGACGCCCGGATCCACCACGTGCGTGGCGCCCATGCGCTCCGCCAGTGCGCGGCGATAGGCGTTGGGCTCGCTGACCACGATGTGGCGGGCGCCGGCGTGTCGCACCACGGCCACGGCCATGAGGCCGATCGGCCCGGCCCCCGTGACCAGCACGTCCTCACCCAGCACATCGAAGCGCAGCGCCGTGTGGACCGCGTTGCCGAAGGGATCGAAGATGGCGGCCACGTCCTCGTCGATGCCGGGCCAGTGATGCCAGACGTTGGTCATGGGCAGGGACACATACTCAGCGAACGCCCCGTCACGACCCACCCCGAGGCCGATGCTGTGGGCGCAGAGGTGTCGGCGCCCGGCCAGGCAGTGGCGGCAGCGACCGCAGACGACGTGGCCCTCGCCGCTGACGATGTCGCCCGGCCCGAAGTCGCTGACGTTGTCGCCCACGGCCACGATCTCGCCCACGAACTCGTGGCCGACCACGAGGGGCGGCTTGATGGCGCCGGCTGCCCAGGCGTCCCATGACTCGATGTGCAGGTCGGTGCCGCAGATCCCGGCCTTGCGCACCCGGATGAGGACGTCGTTCATGCCCATCTCCGGCTCGGGAACCTCCAGCAGTCCCAGTCCCGGACCGGACGTGACCTTCACCAGGGCGCGCATGGACACCTCGCGTGCGAACGGATGGCCGCCATCTTCGACCCACGGCGCTTCGCCGTCCACTCGAGGGCCGATCGGCATCCTCTCCGCGCTGCCGGGGCAGGCGCAACGGCCGCCGGGTGCGGGCGATTCGGCCCTATCGAGACGCTGCCGCGGAGGTGACGCTGTCAGGCACAACCGAAGAAGGTCGAACTCCGGAGGCATTCCCCCCTGGCGTCCCGGCGATTCGAGTCGTGGGCACATCCTGGTACACAGCCATCCGATCACCGTCCGCGGTCACCGTCCATCACGGGCCGCGGGCGTTTGAGCAAATGAGGCGTACAGATGCCAAAGGCACAGATCCCGTCTCCCCCCGCACCGGTCGGGGGCAGACGCGCCCCGACCTTCCAGGAGGAGATCCTGGCGTCGATCCCGGCCGACTCCCGCCTGGAGACGTGCATCCAGTGCGGCACGTGCGGGGGATCCTGCCCCTCCGAGCGGGACATGGACCACACGCCTCGCCAGATCTTCGCGCTCATCCGGGCCGGCGCCCGGGATCGCGTCATGGACAGCAACACACCCTGGATGTGCGTGTCGTGCTACCTGTGCGCCGTGCGCTGCCCGCAGAAGATCCACATCCCTGACGTCATGTACGCCCTGAAGGCCAAGGCCACCCGGGAGAACCGGGTGCCCAGCCACGTGGCCCCCGACTTCTCGCGCACGTTCGTGGATTACATCCACAAGTACGGGCGCAGCTTCGAGGTCGGGCTCGTCGCCAAGCACTACCTGCGCCACTACATGACGCGCCTGCCCGGCATGACCACCTCCGGCATCGGCATGGTCACCAAGGGCCGCATGGGCTTCCGGCCACATCGCATCGTCGGGCTGGAGGGCCTCAACGCCATCCTGGCCCGTGCCACCGAGCTCGAGGAGGCCCGGCAGCGCAGCCTCTATGACGCGCCGGTCCAGGACGGGAGCCACTGATGGCCGAGTACCTCTACTACCCCGGCTGCTCGATGGATGGCACCGGACGCGCCTACCACGACTCGATCGTGTCCGTGCTGCCGGAGCTGGACATCCGCCTCGCGGAGCTCGACGACTGGAACTGCTGCGGGGCGACCGAGTACATGGGCATCAGCCCGCTTCGCTCGCAGGCGCTCGTGGGCCGCAACCTCGCCCTCGCGGAACGACAGAAGACCGATCGGGACACGCTGGTGGCGCCCTGCAGCGCCTGTTATGTGAACCTCGCCCGGACGGATTCCTACGTGCGCGAGTCGCCGGAGCTGGCGGCCACCGTCAACGAGGCCCTGGCTGCGGACGGCATGAGCTACACCCCGGGCTCGATCGCCGTGCGGCACCTGTTGGAGGTCCTCCTCGATGACGTGGGGCTCGAGGAGATCGGCCGCCACGTCCGCCGACCCCTCAAGGGACTCAAGCTGGCTCCCTACATGGGCTGCCTCGTCTCGCGCCCGGACTACGACGACCGCTGGCAGCACCGTGAACACCCGCATGCCCTTGACCAACTGCTGCTGACCCTGGGCGCGGACGTCGTCGAGTTCTCCCGGCGCACGGACTGCTGCGGCGGACACATGACGCAGATCAGCCCGGAGACCGGCCTGGAGCTCATCCGCCGGCTGATCGTGGCGGCCGAGCGCAGCGGGGCGCACGCCCTGGTGACCGTCTGCCCGATGTGCCAGATGAACGTGGACTTCTACCAGCGGGAGATGAACCACCACTACCGCGAGAACCACCACATGCCCATCCTCTTCTTCACGCAGCTGATGGGCCTGGCCTACGGCATGGCACCGGAGCGCCTGGGCTTCGGGCGGGAGATCGATCTCCTCGCATGAGGCCATGGGTCGCATCGGCATCGAGGTCCCGGTCCCTGATGGGGAGGAGGTCGAGCCGTCCAGCCCGGACAAGCCTGTCCGGCGCAAGCGTGGTGACGTCTGGCTGCCGGCCCCGGAGCCCATGCCAGACGAGGAGGTCCTGCGATGACCGCGCTCCGCACCGGCGTCTACATCTGCCATTGCGGCACGAACATCGCCGGCACGGTCGATGTGGCGGCCGTCCGCGACTGGGCCCAGGAGGCGCTCGCCGAGAAGGGCGTCGTGGTCGCCCGCGACTACCCCTTCATGTGCTCCAGCCTCGGCCAGGAGCTCATCGAGAAGGACATCGCGGAGCTCGGCCTGGAGCGCATCGTGGTGGGCGCCTGCTCGCCGCACATGCACGAGAAGACCTTCCGGACCGCCAGCGCCAACGCCGGCCTGAACCCCTACCTCACGGAGCTCGTCTCCATCCGCGAGCAGGTCTCGTGGGTGCATACGGACAAGGCCAGGGCCACTGAGAAGGCCAAGGCCATCATCGCCGGCGGCGTCTACCGCGTCCAGGAGCAGGTACCCCTGGAGCCACTGGTGGCGCCGGTCAACCCGGCCACGCTCATCGTGGGTGGCGGCATCGCCGGCATCACGGCCGCCCTGGAGCTCGCTGATGCCGGCTACCCGGTCCACATCGTGGAGCGCGAGCCGTCGATCGGCGGGCACATGGCCCAGTACGACAAGACGTTCCCGACGCTCGACTGCGCGGCCTGCATCCTGACCCCCAAGATGGTGGACGCGGGCGCCCACGACAACATCACGCTGCACACCTGGAGCGAGGTGGTGGACGTCTCGGGCTCCGTGGGTGACTTCAAGATCAAGGTCAAGCACAAGCCCCGCTATGTCGTCGAGAAGGACTGCACGGGCTGCGGCATCTGCATCGAGAAGTGCCCGGTGCAGGTCGTGGACACGGGCTTCGAGGCTGGCATCGGCTACCGCAAGTCGATCTATACGCCGTTCCCCCAGTCCGTGCCCAAGTACCCCGTGCTGACGCCAGCCGACTGCACCTACTTCACCAAGGGCACCTGCAAGGCCTGCGAGAAGTTCTGCCCCACGAACGCCATCGACTTCACGCAGACCGAGCAGTTCGTCGACCTCAACGTCGGCAACATCCTCATCGCCACGGGCTTCGCCCCATTCGACGCGCGGCGCATCGAGTCCTTCGGCTATCGCCGCCTGCCGAACGTCTTCACGAGCATGGAGTTCGAGCGCATGAGCAACGCCGCCGGGCCGACCGGCGGTCGCATCGTCCTGCGCGACGGCGTCACGAAGCCACGCGCCGTGGCCATCGTCCACTGCGTCGGCTCCCGGGACAAGAACACCAACGAGTACTGCTCGGCCATCTGCTGCATGCAGTCGCTGAAGTTCGCGCACCTGGTCAAGGAGCACACCAACGCCGACGTGTACGAGTGCTACATCGACATGCGCACGCCGGGCAAGGGTTACGACGAGTTCTACAACCGCATCCTCAACGAGGGCACGCAGTTCATCCGCGGTCGCGTCGCGGAGATCTCGGACGCCCTGCGATACCCGGAGGAGGAAGGCCACGAGGGCCGCCTCATCGTCCAGGTGGAGGACACGCTGGCAGGCGCCACGCGGCGCTTGCCGGTGGACATGGTCATCCTCTCGGTGGGCCTGGAGCCCCAGCCGGACGCCGTCGAGGTGGCGCGGATGTTCGGCATCGGCTGCAGCAGCAAGGGCTTCATCATCGAGCGTCACGCCAAGCTGGCGCCCGTGGCCACCATGACCGACGGCGTCTTCGCCGCAGGCGCCGCCCTGGGGCCGCGCGACATCCCCACCAGCGTCTCCAATGGAGGGGCGGCCGCGGCCCAGATCCTGAGCCGCATCTCCCAGGGCCAGATCTCGCTGGAGCCCTACCGGGCCACTGTGGACGAGGCGCGCTGCTCCGGCTGCCGCATCTGCAACGACCTCTGCCCCTTCAGCGCCATCAGCTTCGACGAGGGCGCCATGGTGACGCACATCGATCCCAAGCTCTGCCAGGGCTGTGGCGTCTGCGTGGCGGCCTGCCCCGCTCGCGCCATCGCCGGCAGTGGCTTCAGCCACGAACAGATCATCGCCCAGATCGACGGCCTGCTCCTGGATGCCTTCGGGACAGCCAGTGCCACCGTCCTGGAAGCGGCGGGGGTGACAGCATGACCGCAGTGACGACCACGGCGGACCAGGTGACCAGGCCGGCGGTCGCACCGACGGCGCCGAGGGTGCCGGAGCCATCCGGGCAGCCCTTCGAGCCGCTCATCCTGGGTTTCACCTGCAACTGGTGCAGCTACCGTGCCGCCGACCTGGCCGGCACGGCCCGCACCAAGTACCCGTTCAACGTCCGGCTCGTGCGCCTCATGTGCTCGGGCCGCATGGAACCCGAGTTCATCCTGGAGGGGTTCGCGCGCGGCGCGGACGCGGTCATCATGACCGGCTGCTGGCCTGAGGACTGCCACTACCGCATCCAGAGCGTCAAGGCCCTGCGGCGCTTCCTCTTCCTGCGGCGCACCCTGGCGGACCTGGGCATCGAGCCCACCCGGCTGCAGCGCTTCTACGCCAGCGCCGCGGAGGGCCAGCGCTTCGCCGACGAGATGGCCCGCATCGTCGCGGAGGTCCGGGCCCTCGGGCCCATCCGGCCTGAGGTCCGCGCGACGTTGGCCGTGGCCCCCCCAGCCGCTGAGCCCGCGGAGGTGCTGGCATGACGACCCCGACCACACTGACGGCCGCGACCGCTGCGGCGCTGGAGGTGTCCGCTGCGGGCACCGCGCCGGCCGCTGCGGGCACCGTGGCGACCCCCACGCCCGCGCCGGCCCCCACGGAGGCGCCGGCCAGCCGGTACAAGCTGGCCATGTACTGGGCCTCGGCCTGTGGCGGCTGTGACGTGGCCGTCCTCAACCTGGGTATGAAGCTCATCGAGCTGACGGAGCGCTGGGAGCCCGTCTTCTGGCCAGCGGCCATGGACGTCAAGCGTTCGACGGTGCGAGCCATGGAAGACGGGGAGATCGACGTCTGCCTCTTCGATGGCGGCATCCGCACGGACGAGGACGCGGAGATGGCCCACCTTCTGCGGGCCAAGTCCAAGGTCCTGGTCGCCTTCGGGTCGTGCGCCGGTGAGGGCTGCATCCCCGGCCTCGCCAACCAGCGCAGCGTGGACAGCATCTATGCCGCGGCCTACGACCCCACGCTCAACGACAACGCAGACGGACTGCGGCCGGGCGGCGCCTGGATGTCGCCCTGGGGCGAGCTGCACCTGCCCACGCTGGAGAACCGACTGCGGACCCTGGACCAGGTGGTGACCGTGGACTACCGCGTGCCCGGCTGCCCACCCGAGACCGAGCGCATCGCCGAAGTGCTCACGACGGTCACGGCGGCCCTCGACGGCAAGGTCCCCCTGCCGCCGCCCGGCGCCGTCCTGGGGGCTGGCACGTCCACCGTCTGCGACGAATGCGGACGCACCCGCGGCATCAAGCACGTCACGGAGTTCCGGCGCATCCAATCGCTGGCGGAGGTGGACGCCACGCTCTGTCTGCTCGAGCAGGGCCTGCCCTGCTGTGGCCCGGCCGCCCGCGATGGCTGCGGAGCCAAGTGCCCCAGCGCCGGGGCGCCCTGCATCGGCTGCTATGGGGCAACCGACGGCGTCCGCGACTTTGGGGCCCGACTCCTCTCGGCTTACGCCTCCGTCGTGGAGGCCAGCGAGCCAGAGGATATCGAGCGCATCCTGGCCGGCCTGCCGGACATGGTGGGCCAGTTCTACCGCTTCAGCCTGGCAGCCTCGCTGCTCCATGGGGGCCGCTGATGACACGCCTGACCATCGATCCTGTCACGCGCCTCGAGGGCCACGGCAAGATCGAGATCCTGCTCGACGAGTCGGGCGACGTCGCCCATACCTACTTCCAGATCCCTGAGCTGCGCGGCTTCGAGTCGTTCTGCGTGGGGCGGCCCGTGGAGGACATGCCGGCGCTGACCAACCGCATCTGCGGCGTCTGCCCGGAGGCCCACCACATGGCCTCGGCGAAGGCCGCCGACGCCGTCTACAAGGTCACGCCACCGCCAGCCGGCCGCAAGCTGCGTGAGCTGCTCTACAACGCCTTCTACGTCACCGACCACGCCACGCACTTCTACGTCCTCTCGGGCCCGGACCTCATCATGGGCCCCGACGCGCCGGCTGCGGAGCGCAACATCCTTGGCGTCGTCAAGAAGGTCGGCGTCGAGATCGGCAAGCAGGTCATCGATGTCCGCGCCGCCGGTCACCGCGTCATCGAGATCATCGGTGGACGGCGCATCCACCCCTGCACCGGCGTTCCCGGGCGGCATGACCAAGGCCATCAGCGAAGAGGAGCGCGCCGAGATCGAGGCGCTCGGCACGCAGATGCTGGATTTCGCCGGCTTCAGCCTGCAGCTCTTCGCGAAGATGCTCGCCGAGGATGGCTCCGTCGAGGAGCTCGTGAAGGGCGACCTCTATCGCCACGAGACCTACTACTCGGGCCTCGTGGATGCCGATGACAAGGTCACCTTCTATGACGGCCGCATCAAGGTGGTCGCCCCCGATGGCGAGGTCTACGGCACCTACGAGCCGCGGGACTACCGCGACTGGATCGCCGAGCGCGTGGAGCCCTGGACGTTCCTGAAGTTCCCGTACCTGAAAGGCGTCGGCTGGAAGGGCCTCGTGGACGGCAAGGACTCGGGCATCTACACGGTGGCTCCGCTGGGTCGTCTCAACGTCGCCTCCGGCATGGCCACACCGCGGGCCCAGGAGGCCTACGAGCAGTACTTCGCCACGCTCTCGCCGGATGGCACCCCGGTGCACTCACGCGGCGCGATGCACTGGGCTCGCCTCATCGAGCTCATGCAGGGGGCGGAGACGGTGTTGCAGCTGTCACGCGATCCGGAGATCACCTCGCCGCACGTGCGTGCCGTGCCCACCGACATCCCCACCGAGGGCGTCGGCACGGTGGAGGCACCGCGCGGCACGCTCACGCACCACTACTGGACGGACGAGCGCGGCGTGATCACGCGCGTCAACCTGATCGTGGGGACCACGAACAACTACGGGCCCATCGCCATGTCCGTGGACAAGGCGGCGCGCAGCCTCATCCACAAGGGCAGCATCGTCACCGACGGCCTGCTGGACCGCATCGAGATGGGCTTCCGGGCCTACGACCCCTGCTTCGGCTGCGCCACCCACGCGCTGCCCGGCCAGATGCCCATGCTCGTCACCATCCGCGATGCTGACGGGAACGCGATCCGTGAGCTGCGGCGTGACTGACCGCGGCACGCTGCGGGCCAAGGGCCCGTCGTGAGCGCGATGGTCGATGGCCGGGCGGACTACGGGGTTCGCCTGGCCGAGCCGGGGGAGGTCCTCGTGGTCGGCCTGGGAAACCCGATCCTGGGCGATGACGGGGTGGGCTGGCGCGTCATCGACGAGCTGGATGCCATGCGCCACAGCCCGGCCAGCCTGCAGCAGGCCTGCGTCGGCGGCGTGAGCCTCATGGAGATCATGGTGGGTTATCGACGCGCCATCATCGTGGACGCCGTCCGGGACACGGCGGCGCCACTCGGCAGCGTCTGGTGCCGACCGCTGGCAGCGGTCGAGACGCGGCTGGCAAGCCATCTCGATTCGACGCATGATGCGACGCTTCCGGCCGCGTTGCTGGCCGGACGGGCCATGGGCGCCGAACTGCCCAGTGAGATCGACGTCGTGGGCATCGTCATCGATCGCGGCGATGTCTTCGGCGAGCTACTGAGCGACGCCGTCGAGGCGGCCATCCCGGTCGCCGCAGCGGCAGTGGAGGAGATGCTTCGAGGGCACAGCCCTCGGTAGCAGAAGGGGGACACTCATGCACGAAGCAGGTGTCACGGAGCGGATCCTGGAGGTCGTGATCGAGCACGCCAAGGAAGCCCAGGCGCAGCGGGTCACGGATGTCTACCTGGAGGTCGGCGAGGAATCCGGTATCGATACCGAATCCGTCGAACTCCACTGGCCGCTCCTGTCACGGGGCTCGGTGGCTGAAGGGGCCACGCTGCACTTCGATCACTCGGAGGCGCCATTCACCTTCCGGCTCACCAGCATCGAGGTGGATGAGGCCAGCCCCGTTCCCGCGGCCGGCTGAGGACCCCTCAGCCGGAGACCCCGCCCGGCCGCTCAGCCAGACGGCGCCGCGCCCTGGGCATTCGGTGCCAGGCGGTCGGCCTGGTCGGTGACTGAAGCGTCGGTCGGCGCGGCCGACGGCCCCGGCGTGACCTCGCGCTCCTGGCGCGGGGTCGGCTGTGGCGTGGCTTCGGCCGTCGATGAAGGTGGGGAGCCGCCATCCGGCGCCGGCGTCGGTTCGGCCGTCGGCCCGGGGATGGCGTCGGGATCGGGCCCTGGTGTCGCGCCGGGCATCCGGCGTCCCTGCGTCGCGTCGGCTCCGGGTCCCTGCGTCGCGCCGGGATCCGGCCCCAGGCTGGCGTCAGCGGCGGCGCTGGGTTCCGGCGTGCGGCCCGACGAAGTCGACGACCCGGCTGCACTGCCTGGGACCGCCACGGGCACGAAGCGGAGGGCGTCGTAGGCGAGGCGCCTGCGGCCGGAGCCGCTCTCGCCGGTGGCATCGGCCAGCCGGACCACGGATGCCGCGGTGAGGTCGAAGGTGCCCAGGCTCATCCACGTGCCGCGATGCTTCCACTGGTCGCGCGTGCGCACGAGCCAGCCACCGCTGGTCAGGATCTCATAGCGCGACTTCCGGGAGAGCTGACTGTTGCGGGGGATGCGCGCCAGGACCTGGTACGTTCCCGCCGCGGGCAGGCCAGGGCGCCACGTGCCCGTGGCCGAGCTGGCCCCGCCGCGGGTCCAGCGCCAGAGATGGTGGCCGCGGGCGCCGTACCAGGCATCATGCCAGCCCGTACCGGTGCGCCTGAACGTCGGTCGTTGCTCATCCACGGTGATGCTGGTCGAGGGGATGGCCGGGATCGCCCTGCACTCGCTGGCCATCGTGCCGATATCGAGGCGGCCACCCGTGGCGCTGGCCCCACCCAGGGAGCCCGTCGCTGCCACCGATCCGAGGAGGAGCGTGCGCAGGCGCCGGGCTGAACGCTGGGGATCGATGCTGGCGCAGAGGGCCAGCGCACCGGACACGTGGGGAGTGGCCATGCTGGTGCCCGACATCGAGCCGTATGACCCGTCGGGGATGGTGCTGATGATGCCGGTGCCCGGTGCCCCGAGGTCCACGCTCACAGCACCGCGGTTGGAGTCCGCACGGAGCGTGCCGTCGGGGCGCAGGCTGGCCACGCTGACCACGCAATCCCAGCCGCGCGCCGCGCCGGCCGCCGTGCTGGTGCAGCGGAAGCTGGCCGGGTAGCCGGGCTCCGCGTCGAGGTCCATGCCATCGTTGCCGGCGGCGGCGACGAAGAGGATGTCGGCATCGCCAGCCCGTTCGATGGCGTCGAGGAGCGCCTGACTTTCGCCGGCGCCGTGCCAGCTGTCGTTGGTGGCGACGATGTCCAGGCCCTGCTCCAGCTTGAGGTCCGTGATGTAGTCGATGGCTGCCACGGCATCGCTGACGTAGCCACCGTCGGGACCCAGGAACTTGGCCGGGATGATGCTGACCCGCCAGTCCACACCGACCACCCCGACACCGTTGCCACCCCGGGCGCCCAACGTGCCGGCCACGTGCGTACCGTGGACGTCACCGTCGGCCGGGTCGAAGACCGAGGCATCGTCATGGAAGAAGTCCCAGCCATGGACATCGTCCACGTAGCCGTTACGGTCGTCATCGATCTGATTGCCCGCGATCTCGCCGGCGTTGGTCCAGATGTTATCCGCGAGGTCCGGGTGGCTGATCTGGATGCCCTCGTCGATGACGCCGACGTAGACGTTCGGGCTGCCGATGTCGCCATCGACCCAGGCCTCCGCCGCGCCCGAGCCGTACGGGTTGGCAGGGGTAGTGGCGTCACCGAGCATGCCCCAGAGGCTGCCGCTGGTGTAGTACGGATCGTCCGGGGTCGCCGCTGCGAAGACCCGATAGTCGGGCTCCACGTAGGCCACGCCGGGCAGCCCGCTGAGCTCGTCGATGGCCCTCGCAACGGACTGGCCAGGGTCCAGCTCCACGACGACCGTGTCTCTCGCCAGCGGCGATGCCGCCTGCATGCCGCTGGCGTCCAGCGAGGCCACGGTGACGCCTCGAGTGCGAGCCGAGGCACCGGGTTCGAGACCCACGATGACGCGGCCTCGGGCATGTGCGGCAGCGAGGTCCACGTCCTGGTCGGCGGCCCGGACGGCGGGGGGAAGCAAGCCCGTCAGGAGGCAGCCGACCGCGAGGAGCGCAAGAGGCGGTGCAGCCGGTCGCGGCCGCGCCAAGGATCGGGGGAGCACGCAGCCAAGGGTAACGGCTTCAGCGGGAACAGCCCCGCCAGGGTCCAGGCCATCATCCGGCGGCCGCCACCCGGTCCAGCTCAGGCTCGCCGCCGCAGGGTCGCGTAGCTCAGGGCGACAGAAGCGACGCACCAGGCCGCCAGCATGACGAAGGGGCCAAGGGCCAGGGGGAAGACGTCCGAGGCCAGGGCGCCACGGATGACTTCGCCCATGGCCTGGATGGGCAGCACGGAATGGACGGTCTGCAGCCACGCCGGCATGCGGCTGGCGGGGAAGTCGATGGGAGAGAAGATGAACACGGCGAAGACCATCACCTGGCTCACGAGCATCGCGATCATGGGCGGCAGGACGCTGGCCATGGCGTAGCCGAGGGCCGCGCACGTGACGGCCACGAGCAGCACGGCCGGGATGATCGCCGGGCTCACCACCAGCTGCAGGCCCAGTGCCCAGGCGCCCACGACGACGGCGAAGACCACGCCGGGCAGCACCATGACCATCCAGACGGTAAGGTCGGCGGCCAGGAAGACGAGTCGCGGCACCGGCAGGCTGCGCATGTAGTCCAGGGAACCCTCGGTCTTCGCCTGGCTAACGACCTGTGGCAGCGCAACGAGCCCCATGGTGATGATCGTGATCGCCGGCGCGCCCGTGGCCAGGAACAGCGCCGAGGTGCGGTCAAGCTCCGGGAACAGGAGGGGGTACCCGACGACGATCCCAAAGGCGAAGAGCGTCTGGATGACGGCCGCGAGGGGAAGGAACGTCTTGAGGCGCAGGGCCTGCCAACGGATGAGCAGGGTGTAGCTATGCAGCGTGCGCACGGGGAACCTCCGGCTGTTCGGGACGGGCGCCGTGCTCGGCACGGGCGGCCTGTTCGAGCCGCGTTGGGCCCATCGTCGTGGGCGCTGGGCGGACGCCGTCCGCATGCGAGCCGGGCGATGACGCCGGCTCGACTGATGGGTCTGACAGCAGCTCCACGTACAGATCCTCCAGCGAGACGGGGGTAAGAGCGAACTCCCCGATGCGCTTCTCCGCGCGCAATCGCAGGGCCCAGGTCACGGCAGCCGCAGCCTGTGCACCGGGCACGATGGCCAGCGCATGCGGTCCGTTGAGCAGGTACCGCGTGGCGAAGGCCGGTGCGGGCGGGGCATCGGATGCCGGCTCCAGGGACAGGTCCAGCCGAAGCCCCTGGTCCACGCCGGCCTTCAGCTGTGTCGGTGAGCCCTCAGCCACCACGCGTCCCCGATCGAGGATGGCCAGGCGATCCACGGCGCGCTCGGCCTCGTTCACGTTGTGGGTCACGAGCAGCACGGCGGAGCCTCCGTCCGCGAGGCCACGGACGGCGGACCAGAGAAGGCGGCGGCGCACCGGGTCGACATCGTTGGTCGGCTCGTCCAGGACGACGACCCGGCCGGGTACCACGGCCGCCATGGCGAAGGAGACGAGACGCTTGACGCCGCCCGAAAGGCGTTCGCCGTCGGTGTCCAGCCACTCCCCGATGTCCAGCGTGTCCACGAGCTGCTGGCGGCGCTGGCGCACGCTGTCGGCCCCGCCGCCGCGGAGCTGGCCCACCAGGTCGATGGCCTGGCGCGGTGTCAGACCGTTGATCGGCAACTGCGCCTGCGGCTGAAGGGAGCAGGCCTGACGAGCGTACCCGGGGTCTGCGACAGCATCTCGACCATCGATAGCGATGCTCCCCCCATCGGGGCGGAGCAGGCCGACGACCTGGTTCACCAGCGTCGTCTTGCCGGCGCCGTTGTGCCCCAGCAGGCCGTAGACCTCACCCGCCTCCAGACCGAGGGTGATGCCATCGTTGGCCGGGGGACCTCCCCGATGGAGTCGCCGTCGATACGTCTTGGTCAGGCCGTGGATGTCGAGCAGCATGGGTCCCCTCTGGCTGGCGCGCCGGACGTCCCGACGGCTATCGCGATACCGGAGAGTATCCATATGCTGCTGAGCATGTCAATACTGTGTCGTATCGCCGTACTTGAAGGTATGCTTGCGCCATGACACCACCGCGCCGGCCGGCCGACGATTCACTGCGCGCGGCTGCCGCGGACCTCCGAGAGGATCTGGGGGCTGCCGCAGACGAGGTTCGCCACGAGGCCAGGGTCGCAGCCGGGGAGCTGCAGGCTGAGCTCGCAGCGGCCCGCCGCGAGACCCGCGCCGCCCTGCGCGAGGCGATGGCGGAGGTCGGCGCCGCCCTGCGCGGCATCACCGGCTCGGCCACCTCGCCCGAATCGGCCTCGGCCGCGGGACCGCGCATGTCTCGCAGGGAACGCAAGGAGCTGACGCGCGAGCTGCTGCTCGACGCGGCCATCGAGGTCTTCGCGCGGAAGGGCTACAACGGTGCCTCGCTCGATGACGTGGCCGACGCGGCCGGTTTCACCAAGGGCGCCGTCTACTCGAACTTCAGCCGCAAGTCGGACCTCTTCGTGGCGCTGCTCTTGCGAGAGACGGCACGGCGCCAGGAGGCGCTCAGCGAGGCCGTCGCGGGGCGGCCGTTGACCGAGCTGCCGGAGACGGGCGGCCGCTGGCTCGAGCACCGGGAAGAGGATGACCGCGACGTCGACCTCTTCACGATGGAGTCCTGGCTGGCCGCAGCGCGCGATCCGGATATCGCGGCACTGCTGCGCCACTCGCGGCATACGGTCCTCGATGACCTCGGTCGCGGGGTGGACGAGCAGGTCGCGGCAGCCGCGGCGAGACCCGGGCTGTCCGGCAGCGAGATCGTGCTGCTGCTCGAGGCTCTCGGGACGGGACTGCTCATGGCACAGGCCCTCGAGCCTGGCGTGGTGCCAGCCACCCTGTTCTCCAGGGCCATCCGCAAGCTGCTGGCGGACGAGTACGATGCCGGACCGACCGAGCCGCGGGGCTGAGGTGCCGCGGGGTTAGGAGCTGGGGCTGGCCTCGGCCGAAGGGTCGGTCGATCGGCCAGACGCCTGCATCTCCGGGTAGGCGGGCACCGCCAGGATGCCCATGGCGTCCAGCGGGAAGAAGCGCAGCCAGGCGCGGCCGACCACGTCGTGGGCGTCCACGAGCCCGACGCTGGAGCGGCGCGAGTCGGTCGAGCCGCCTCGGTGGTCGCCCAGCACGAACAGGGAGCCCTCAGGGACGTCCCATTCGGTGACTCCGCCGGTCGGCTCGGTGGGCTGGTTCTCGCCGGTGAGCGGATCGACGTACGTATAGGCGTCCTCGTCCAGACGAACGCCGTCCACCCAGACGGCGCCACGTTTGAGTTCGACGTGTTCGCCGCCTACGGCGATGACGCGCTTGATGAAGGGGGTCTCGCTCGTCTCGCCGTTGGGGTGGAAGACGATGATGTCACCGCGAGAGTAGCTGTCGAAGCGGGGCGTGAGCTTGTCGATGAGGAGGTGCTGGCCGGGCTGCAGCGTGTCGATCATCGACTGCTGCTCGACGCGGAAGGTCTGAACGACGAAGGTCGTGATGACGAGGTACAGGACGATGGCGAGACCGACGGTGGTGACGATCTCGATGAGGGCATCCACGGCCCGTGAGCGCTTGCGCGGCGACTCAGCGACCTCCGGGGACATGGCAAAGGGTCCGGGCGTGCCCGTCAAGCGTTCACCTCAGGGTGTTCGGCAGGAGCCGTGATGGATATCCGGCTCCAAGGGTAGCAATTCTCCGCTGGCCTGCTCAGGCGGGTCGCCAGCGAGGCGGCCGGCGGGGGATGGCGGATGCTGTCCGGACTAAACTGGTCCAGTCGCTGCCCAAGCGATCCGTGCCGCACACTTGGAGGGAGATCATGGTCAAGGAGTTCCGAGAATTCCTGCTTCGCGGGAGTATCGTCGACCTGGCAGTCGCGGTCGTCATCGGCGCCGCCTTCGGGGCCATCGTCACGTCCCTGGTCACCGACATCATCACACCGCTCCTGGGTCTCCTTGGCCTGCCCGACTTCTCGACGTGGGTCATCCAGGTGGGCGATGCGGAGATGCGCATCGGCGCCTTCCTGAACACGCTCATCAGCTTCGTGACCATCGCGGCCGCCATCTTCTTCCTGGTCGTCAAGCCCATGAACCGCCTGATGCCGAAGAAGGAAGAGGCTCCAGCCGGCCCATCCGAGGTCGATCTGCTCACCCAGATCCGCGACGAGCTGCGCAAGGGCGCGCCCTCAGCCTAGGCTCGCGTCGTCGTCGGGCCGCTGTGGTGGCGGCCCGACCTGACGACCAGCAGGTCCCCGGTCACGTGGCGGACCCTGGGCGGCGCTGACCCTCGACGGGGCGTCGTATCGCCTGGGATCCCCAGCCGCCTGCGCAGCGACAGCAGCCGCCTTACTCGGCGCTGGTCTCCGACGCGGGCTGGCCGGCCTCGGCCGTAGCCGCAGTCTCGACGGCGGCCACATGGTCCTCGTCGACGCGCGGATGCTGCACACGAGCCAGTGGCTCGTCGGGATCGGTGACCACGGTGACGCCCGCGGGAACGACGAGGTCGCGCACATGCAGGAGCGCCTCGAAGTCGGTCAGCGGCGTGATGTCCAGCTCCAGCGCGGAGGGCAGGTCCGCCGGCAGGGCGCGCACGGCGATGTACTCGCGAAGGTGCAGCAGCGTGCCGCCCAGGCGTTCGACGGCGTACGACTCCCCGACCACGTTGACCGCGACGTCCATGCTGAGCTCCTCCTTCATCTTGACGATGAAGAAGTCCACGTGGATGGGCTGGCGCTTGACGGGGTGCTCGTGCACGCCGTACAGGAGCACCGGCACGGCCTTGCCCCCTCCGACCTTGAGATCGACGAGCGAGTTGCGCGTCAGGGTGCGCAGGACCTCGTCGAAGGCTCGCGCCTCCAACTGGATGGACTGCGACCTGTGGCCATGTCCGTAGACGACGGCGGGCAGGTATCCCTGGCGGCGCAGCGCGTTCAGCTGCTTGCCGTGAGCCTCACGGGGCTCGGCGACGACGACGGGGCGGGTGCTCACTGGGTGACCTCTCGAGAAGCGATGCGCGGCCTGCGCGGCCTGCGCGCACGGGCTGCGATGGTAGCACGGGCAGGCCGCTCGACGGCTCCGATGTACCATCGGTGCCCAGATGTCAGCCACCATCCTCATCGTCGATGACGAGTACGCGGTCGCCCGCGGCATCCAGTACGCCCTCGAGCAGGAGGGCTACCAGGTCAGCGTGGCCGGCAGCGGCGAGGAAGCCTTGGCGTTGGCCACGGACCTGGCTCCGGATCTCGTGGTCCTTGACGTGCGCATGCCGGGCATGGACGGCTTCGAGACGCTCCGCCGCCTCCGCGCCGAGGGCTCCAAGGCACCCGTGTTGATGCTCACGGCCCGCGACGAGGAGATGGACAAGGTCATCGGCCTGGAGATGGGCGCCGACGACTACATGACCAAGCCGTTCGGCCTGCGGGAGCTGCTCAGTCGCATCAAGGCGCTGCTGCGCCGGGCGTACGGGGACCTCGCGGATGCCACTGGCGGACGCCTGATCCGCCACCGCGACCTCGTCATCGACCTGGACCGGCGGCGCGTCCAGCGTGGCGACAGGCGCATCGGCCTGACGGCCACGGAGTTCGAGCTGCTGCGGCACCTGGCTTCGCGCCCCGGCCGCGTCTTCTCCCGCCGCGAGCTCCTGGAGCTGGTGCGCGACTACGAGGCCCTCGACCAGGACGAGAAGACCATCAACGTCCACATCAGCCACCTGCGCGAGAAGCTCGAGGACGACCCGGTCGATCCGACCTTCATCCTGACCGTCCGCGGCGCCGGCTACGCCTTCGCCGAGCGCTGAGCGGCGGCCGGCGCGGCAGGCTGGGCAGGAGCGCATGACCGGCGCGACGAACGCCAGCGGGCAGCCTGGCTGGCGGTCGCTCGTCAGCAGCTACCGGGCACGCCTCTTCATGGCCATCATCCTCGTCGTGGCCGTGGCCCTCGGGCTCGTGCTCGTCTCGCTGCCCCGGCTGCTGGAGGGCTTCTTCCTGGACCAGGAAGAAGCCAACCTGCGCACCCGGGCGGACGCCGTCGCGACGCTGCTGGCCGACGAGCTGTCGGTCGTCTCCGGGGCCGGGGCGCGGCCCATCCTGCTGCCCGATGAGCCCGGCGTCTCGACGACGCTGGCACTGGGAACGGCAGAGCGCGGCAAGGTCCGTGAGCTGACCGATGAGATCGCCCGCGCGGATGTCACCGTGACGCTCGCTCAGCAGATAGGCAGCCAGCCCGCCTGGGCGCTTGCCGTCGCCTATCCGGACCAGGCCGGCCGCGATGGCCAGAACCGCGAGCCCGGCCTCTCGGCGCGTGCCATCGCCACGGTCAAGGACCTCTGGTACTCGGCCGGGGCACCGCCCGAGCGCGAGGTCGCGGTCACGCTCAGCAACCCGTACACGTCCCGCGAGCAGACGACCCGCACCATCACCGAGGTGCTCGTCAACGCGGCCGTGGTGGCGCTCGTCGTGGCGCTCATCGTGGCCCTCCTGCTGGCGCAGTGGCTGGCGCGTCCGCTGCGCCGGCTCACGCAGACCTCCCGCCTGCTCGCAGAGGGCCACCTCGACGCTCGCGTCTCCATCCCGTCCAACTCGCCGCCGGAGGTCGAGGAGCTGGCGGGCGCCTTCAACGAGATGGCCGCGCGACTGCAGGACTCGGTGACCATCATCAGCGAGGACCGCGACCGCAGCCGGGACTTCGTGGCGGACGTCAGCCACGAGCTGCGCACCCCCATCGCGGCGCTGCGCACCTTCAACGAGCTCCTGCTGGAGGGTGCCGCGGAGCAGCCCGACACGCGCGAGGAGTTCCTGCGCGGCAGCCGCCAGCAGATCGAGCGCCTCGACTGGCTGGCCGCCAATCTGCTCGAGCTCTCCAAGCTCGATTCCGGGCTGGTCGCCCTGCAGCTGCGTGACGGCGACCTGCGCAGCGTGGCCGAGGACGCCGTCGAGCACGCGGCGCCGATGGCCGACCGCAAGGACATCAGCCTGGTCGTCCACGTGCCGCATGAGCCGATCCTCCAGCCGCACGACCCGCCTCGCCTGGGGCAGGTGCTGGGCAATCTCATCGGCAACGCCATCAAGTTCACTCCCGGCGGTGGCCACGTCGACGTCAGCGTGGAGCCCACGCCGGATGGGGCACGCTTCACGGTGCGCGACGACGGCGTGGGCATCGACCCTGCGGAGCTCGAGCACGTCTTCGACCGATTCTACCGGGGCACGCGCCGTCCACAGGAGCGTGCGGGTGGCTCCGGCCTGGGTCTTGCCATCGCCCGTTCCATCGTGGACATGCACCACGGTCGGGTGGCCATTTCCAGCACCCCGGACGTGGGCACAGAGGTCGTGGTGACGCTGCCCCGCCAGATGTCAAAATCTTCATCCGCCGGCGCTCGCTCGTGAACCATCCGTGGGTTAGGGTCTGAACTCCCCGCTAGCACGCTCGATCGGAGAACCTGCCCCGGATGGCCGACCGGCCGGAGGCTGACACCGCCAGTCAGCCCGCCTCGTATAGTCCCCCGCCCCATCGACGCCCGGAATGGCTCGCGCGCGGCTGGGGTCAGCCCGGCGCAGGGTCGACTCCCGGAGCCCAGGCCAGTCGGCCGCCAGGCATCTCGACGCCCGCGGAGTGGCCGGCGGCGGGTACGACGACCCCCGGCCCGACTGGTCGCCCCGCCGCCACGGGCGGCGGCCAGGCAGTGGCTGGCCCGCGGCAGGGCCGCGTGTGGGCCTCGGCGGCCATCGCGCTGGCGGCAGCGCTGCTGGCCTCGTTGGGGACCTACGCGCTCCTGGCCACCACCGGGCAGCTTGCCCGGCAGCCCGGCACAGCGCCTGCGGTCACCGGCGCAAGCCGGGCGGCCTCGGGGGACCCGGATGTCGTGCGCGTGGTCGAGGAGAGCGCCGTGACCAACGCCGTGGACAAGGTCAGCCCGGCCGTCGTGACCATCATGGCGTGGGTCGGCGAGGGTGAGAATGCCTACACGGAGGGCGTCGGCTCCGGCGTCATCTTCGACCCGGCCGGCTGGGTGGTCACCAACCGTCACGTCGTCTGTGATGCGGACAGCCTCTCCGTGCAGCTTGAGGACGGGCAGCGATACGACGGCGAGGTGGTCGGCCTGGACACCCTGACGGACCTCGCCATCGTCAAGATCGAGGGCAAGGATCTGCCGGCCGTCTCGCTGGGCAACTCCAGCACGCTGAAGGTCGGCCAGCACGCCATCGCCATCGGCAGCCCGCTGGGCACGTTCACCAACTCGGTGACCACGGGCGTCGTGAGCGCCATGGGGCGTCGCATCGACGTCGAGGACGAATGCAGCGCCAGCGGACAGCTGGAGTCGCTGCGGGACCTCATCCAGACGGACGCGGCCATCAACCCTGGCAACAGCGGCGGCGCCCTCGTGGACGCAGACGGGGACCTCATCGGCATCAACACGGCCATCGCCGGGGACGCCCAGGGCATCGGCTTCGCCATCCCCATCAACCTCGCCCAGCCGATCATGCAGCAGGCCCTGGAGGGGGAGACCCTGAGCCGACCCTGGATCGGGATCTGGTACACGGCCCTGACGCCGGTGGAGCAGGACCAGCGCGGCCTGCTGCTGGGCTACGGCGCCCTCATCGAGCCACCTGAGGGGATCTCCGGGAGCGCCGTCATGGTGGGTAGCCCGGCGGACCTCGCTGGCCTCCAGGACGGTGACATCATCACGCACGTGGACGGGACACGGGTGGACGGGGACAACCCACTGGACGCCATCCTCACCCAGTACAGGCCCGATGAGACGGTCACATTGCGCGTGCTGCGTGACGAGGAGCTCCTGGACCTGTCCCTGGTCCTGGGCGTCCGCCCCGCCAGCTGAACAGCACGCTCAGGCGCGGCCGTCGGGCCATCGGTGTGGTCCCACCATCAGGCGCGTCGCCCTGGCAGGCTTCGGCGACGCTCGCGGCGCAACTCCACCTGTGCGTGGTCCAGGTCAGCATCGAGGGGTACGGCCAGCTTCCTCACCCTGACCGTCACGGCATGCGCCGCCGGCGCAGCGGCGAGCGCACTGTTGACGATGGCACCCGACAGGCCCTCCAGCAGGTTGAAGGCCCCTCCTTCCACCGTCGCGATCACCAGTGACACGAGGGGCTCGTAGTCGATGGTGTCGGCCAGGGTGTCCGAAGCCGCTGCCGCGCTGAGATCCGCCTCAACCTCCAGGTCCACTTCCACGAGCTGCGGAAGGACTCGCTCCTCCGCGCTGGCGCCCAGGCGCCCTTCGCAGCGGATGGCGCTGAGGATGATGCGGTCCATGACGTTCCCCTCCTAGCTCCCCGGGTCCTGCCAGCCGCCCCGGACGATGGCATCGCTCATGCGCGCGACGCGAACATTGGCGGCCACGTCATGCACGCGCACGATGTCCACGTGGGCTGCGACACCCAGGGCCGTGGCTGCCAGCGTACCCTCCAGCCGTTCCTCCACGGGCAGGCCCAGCACCTTGCCGATCGTGGACTTGCGGCTGACGCCCAGCAGCACGGGACGGCCCAGCGTGCGCAGCTCGGCCAAGCCGGCCAGCAACCGCAGGTTCTGCTCAGCGGTCTTGCCGAAGCCGATACCCGGATCGACGATGAGTCGCTCACGGGCGCAGCCGGCGGCGACGGCGCGCTCCACGGCCTCACCGAGGTCGGCGAGCACCTCGCCGACGACGTCCTCGTAGACCGGCTGCGCCCGGCTGTGCATGAGGATGTACGGGGCGTCGTGAGCGGCTGCCACGCTGGCAAGTGCGCCCGCTGACATGACCGCGGTGACGTCGTTGATGATGTCCGCGCCGGCCGCCAGTGCCGCCTCGGCGACCGCCGTCTTGCCCGTGTCGATGCTGATGGCCACAGCCGGCAGCCGCCCCCGGATCGCCCGCACCACCTGCTCCATGCGGGCCAGCTCCTCCGCCTCGCTGACGGGAGCGTGACCGGGTCGGGTCGACTCGCCGCCGATGTCCAGGAGATCAGCGCCCTCGGCCACCATGCGCTCGGCCGTCGCGACGGCCGTTCCCACGGTCGTGCCCGGGAACGAGATCGCGTCGCTGTCCCGGGGCTGCAGCAGCCCGTCCCCACTGAACGAATCGGGGGTGATGTTGAGGATGCCCATGACGTAGGTGCGCTCCCCGAAGCGCATCTCCAGTCCACGCACACGCAACCGGGGAGGCGCCTGGTCCGCTCGCGGCGCCGCGGCCGCAGCCCCGGGGTCGGGTCGCGGTCGCTCAGCCGGCATCCGTCTCGCGCTCCAGCAGGCGGCTGCGCACATGCCCAACGAGGTAGAGCGAGCCACTGACGACCAGGGGGCCGCCCGCGGCACGTGCCCGCTCGAGGGCCAGGGCGAGGGCCGCATCGGCATCGTCGATCGCCGCGCTCACGGTCCGGCCCGTGACCGTCGCCCAGGCCGTCCCCAGCTCGGATGCCGGCAACGCCCGCGCGGAATCCGGGGCCCGCGTGACCACCACGCCGGCGTCGCGCAGCATCGGTGCCACCGCCAGGCCCGCGATGATACCGTCCACGTCCTTGTCGCCCATGACACCGAGGAGCAGCGTGGCCCGCCCGACCGGCAGGGCCGGCCTGAGCTCGTCCAGCGTGGCCGCCAGGCCTGCCGCACCATCGGGATTGTGCGCGCCATCGAGCAGGACGAGCACGCCGGCGGAGTCCAGCGGCTCCAGGCGTCCGGGCCAGCGCGTCCGGGCCAGCCCGGCGACCAGCGCTGCGTCGGTGACCTGTGCGACATCGGCGGCGGCGAGCCGGTCCACGACTCCCAGCGCCACGGCTGCGTTGGCGGCCTGGTGGCGACCCAGCAGCGGCAGTCGCAGCTGGCCCAGCCGGCGCTCGCGCAGCACCAGGCCACCGAGATCCATGGATGCGACGGCCAGCGGGGGGCAGATGAGCAGCGGGACGCCCACGTCACGAGCGCGCGCCTCGATGACCTCGAGCGCCTCGCCCGTGGCTCCGGTCACGGCGCGGCCGCCCGGCTTGATGATGGCCGCCTTCTCGGCGGCCACCAAGGCGATCGTGTCGCCCAGGTATTCCTCGTGGTCGAGGCCGACGCTGGTGATGGCGGCCACATCGGCGTCCCACGTGTTCGACGCATCGAGACGGCCGCCGAGGCCGACCTCCATGACCAGGACATCGACGCCGCAGCGAGCGGCGTGCAGCCACGCCGCTGCGGTCAGCAGTTCGAACTCCGTGGCCGGACCGTGCAGCAGCTCGCCCGGGGTGCTGGCGCGCAGGACCTCCTCCAGCACCGCGTCGAGGTCCGCCGCGCTGATGGGCCGGCCGTCGATGAGGATGCGCTCGCGGTAGCTGTGCAGGTGCGGGCTGGGAGAGCGAGCCGTCGAGTAGCCTGCCGACTCGAGCATGGCGGCCACCATGGCCACGACACTGCCCTTGCCGTTGGTGCCGCCGACGAGGGCCCCGCGCAGGGAGCGCTGCGGATCGCCCAGCTCACCCAGGAGCGCGCGCATGCGTTCCAGGCCCAGGCGGATGCCGATCTGTCCGCGCGCTCGGATCCGGGACAGCGCATCGGAGGCCACGTCAGAAGGCCGCGATCTCGTCCTCGTAGAAGACGCACTGGTTGAACCGCGCGGAGAGGCACACGTCCGTGACGTAGCCGGCGTCGAGGTGAACGCCGCCCCGCATCTGGCAGCGCGCGATGGTGCCCGCCTGACGCATGTAGGCCTTGAGCAGGTGGGGCGTCTGGACGGGGATGGGGCCGCGCGGGCCGGTCATGTAGTACTGCGGGCAGACGTTGCGGCGCAGGATGGGCAGGCCGAAGGGCACCGGCGGCCGCACCGCCGCCAACTGCGTGGCGACCGCCATGCTGCGCGGCATCTGCGATACGACCCGGGCGATCGGTCCGGCCGGCGGTCTTGGGGGCACGCTGCCGATGGAGGTCGATCGAGACCCCCGCTCACGGTTCGATGGTCACCCCTCGCTCGTTTGGGTTCACGCGTTCCTCTCCATGACCCTCCACGGAAGTGTTCCGTCCTAGCGTGCCACAATCCGTGAGGATGGACGAAGCCACTTCACGGGCGCTGCCGCCACGCCGGATGGCGACGGCGAAGCCGGCCTCGACCGTCCGGACGCGCTCGAGCGGCAGCCGCGGCCCGGGGCCGGGCGACGAGGGACCCGGCATCGGACGAGCACGCTGGGCTGGCGTGGGGCTCGTCATCGCCGCATTGCTCGGCGCCATCGTGCTCGCCATCGTCAGCCCCAGTGCGAGTGACCCTGCGGACCCTGGCAGCGCGATCAGCCCGGGAGCGGACCTGTCGCCAGCGCCGTCGGTCATCGTACAGACGCCGGTCGCACAGCCGAAGATCACGTCGCCCGAGGACGGCTGGCTCATCGGCGAGTGGTACGTGGAGCTAACCGCTGACATCCCCGAGGATCCCCTGCCGCGCAAGTCGCTGAAGATCGCCGTCTATCGAGATGGCGTGGAGATCACGCGGCAGGCGCTCGGCCGCCAGGTGGCCGGGGGCTCCGTCAGCGTGCCCGACGTCTCGCTCCAGGCCGGGCAGAACGTCCTCACCGTGGCCCTTGTCGGTCCCGGTGGCGGCGTGGGACCGATGTCGGAGGCCGTGACCGTGACGCAGGACCGCGATGCTCCGGAGCTGACCATCACCTCACCTGAGACGGGCAGCGTCACGACGGAGGAGACCATCATCGTGGCAGGCGAGTCGGAAGCCGGAGCCACGGTCGCGGTGCAGAACCCCGCCAGGGACTTCGACCGGGAGATCGGCGTCGGGCCGAGTGGCACCTTCGAGGTCAGCGTGCGCCTGGCCATGGGGAAGAATCGCATCACGCTGCGCTCGACCGACCAGACTACGCGCGGGCCCGATCACGAGGCCTCCATCGTCGTGCAGCGCAAGGACGGCCGACCGGTGGTCGACCTCCAGGTGCCCAAGAAGGTCGCCCGCTCCGACCTGTCCAAGCCGATCCGCATCGTCGTCATCGCCACGGATGCGGACGGCCAGCCGATCGAAGGGGCCACGGTCTCGTTCGCGCTCGGTTTCCCGGGTTCGACGGCCCAGGACCTGGAGGATCAGACCGATAGCGAGGGGCGAGTCGTCTGGCGGGTGGCGCCAGGCGCCAGCACATCGGCCAGCCAGCTGACGGTGACCGTGGACGTCATCGCCCCCGATGGAGAGCAGCGCCAGCGTTCGGCGAGCATCCCCATCCAGTGAGCCATCGTGGGCGCGCCACGATCGTGGGCGCGCTGCGCACGGCAGGGGTGCCGCCGCATGGCGAGGCGCGCCGCTCAGCCAGAGCCGCGGCCCCTCAGCCAGAGCCGCGCCGCTCAGCCAGAGCCGCGCCGCAGTCGCTCCTGCAAGGCCGAGACGATGCCGTGCGTCGGGGCCACGTGCGGTGCCTCCACCAACCTGCCGGGCGTGCTCGCGGCCGACCGCCCCACCTGGTCGCCGACGGGATCCACGGCAGCGTGGCTGTCGGTCGCACGCGTGCCGGTCGGTGCAAGGTCGAGTCCCAGGCTCGCAGAGACGGCCTCGCGGGTCGGGGTCGGCGGCCCATCCGACAGCGTGAGGGGCAGCGGAGGTGCGGACGCAGGCACCGCGGAACGGCCGCCTACAGCCGGCAGCGACTCATCGAAGAGACCCGGCACGAGCGAAGCGAGCGTGGTCACGGGTCCTGCCATCCAGCAGGGCCGGACGTCATCGTTGCGGCAGGGTGTGCGCGCGGGATCAGCGGCACAGAAGCCCAGGTCGCCCACGATGGACGGCCGGTAGTGGCAGCAGGTCAGGCAGGTCACCGCGGCGTTCGAGCATGAGCGGCAGCGAGGGGTCTCAGGCTGCAGCGTGCGGCAGCGGGGACAGCGCCAGCTGGGTGGCGTGCTGATCTGCTCGACCGGGTCGAAGATCGACATCCTCAGGCGAGCCTGTGGGCCGGGTGCCGGCTCACGGACAGGGCCTCTGTGGGTCCTTGAGCCAGAGGTCGACGTTGGAGCCGATGGCCGCCGTCTCACCAGCCCTCGGCAGCTGGCCGTGCACGAGCCAGTCATTCCCGGGTGGCGGGTCCCCAGGAACGAGGAGGCCCACCAGCAGGCCCGCATCGGTGATATGGCCACGCGCCTCCGCGAGGCGCAGGCAGGTGAAGTCACCGACCAGCGTGGTAGCCGCCGATGGGAAGGGCGTCTGGCGGCCCGCCGGGTACGTGGGCAGGCTGGCCGAGAGCGTGGCGGCCGGGGCGAGCGCGGTGCTCGCTAGCGAGCCACTCGAGACGACGTACGTGACCGCTGATCCGCGTGTCAGCGACTCCCCCGCCCGGGGGTCCGTGGTGACCACGTAGCCCGCGGGCAGCACGTCCTCGGTGATGGAGCGTGTCCCTGGAGCCAGGCCCGCCGAGCGCAGCAGGGCCACCGCGTCATCCTCCCGGATGCCGGATACGTCGGGCACCACGACGGTCTCCACCAGGGTGCCCACGGTCACCTGGATGGCAGACCCGGCCGTCACCCGCACGCCCGGAGCGGGCAGCTGCTCGATGACCTGGCCAGCCTGGGACGCCGACTCCACGTAGTCGATCTCCAGCACCAGGCCGCGCCGCTCGGCGGCCCGCTGCGCCTCGTCCTCGCCCCGACCGACCAGCACCGGCGTCCGGACCATGGCCTCCGGGAGCGAGGGGCTGGGGCTGGCTGGTGGTGCCGGAACGTCGATGCCATTGAGCAGGAGGAAGAGCAGGACGGCCGAGGCAGCGATGACGAGCAGGCCCAGGCCGGCCGCCATCCACGCCAGCGGGCCGGAGCCCCCGCGCTCTGCGTCACCCCCACCAGCGGGGCGTGCGGAGGCGGCGGGGGCCGCGAGCACCCCCGTGGGGGCCGCTGCGCTCGGCGAGGGGTCGGGCGTGACCGCCATCGGTGCAGCAGCGAAGGCGGCCGCGCCGGACGGGTCGGCGATGTACCGCGCCAGCGCCGCCGACAGCTCCGCTGCCGGCGGACGCACGGCCGGGTCGATGGCCAGGCACCAGCGCACGATGGCGTCCAGGGTCGGCGGCGTGTCCGGCCGCACCGCCATGGGCGAGGGCGGCGGCCCGCTGAGACGCGCCACGGCCAGGGCGGCCGGGCTGTCGCCGCTGAAGGGGCGCTGCCCGGCCAGCAGCTCGAACAGGACGAGGCCCAGCGAGTAGATGTCGGAGGGCGGGCTGGCGGCCTCGCCGCGGGCCTGCTCGGGACTGAAATAGAGGACGCTGCCGACGGCGAGGCCGTCCGTGCCGACCGTGGAGCCTGCCGCCGCCTGGGCGATGCCGAAGTCGGCCACCTGCACGCGACCGTCCGGCGATAGCAGGATGTTGCCGGGCTTGATGTCGCGATGCACCAGGCCCCGGGCATGCGCGGCCGCCAGGCCATCGGCGACCTGCTGGCCGATGCGTGCCACCGCGGTGGGGGGCAGGGCACCATGCTCGCCGAGAGCCACGGAGAGGTCGCCACCGGCCACCTGCTCCATGACGATGTACGGACCAGCCGGGTCAGTCCCGTAGTCGTAGACGGCGACGACATTGGGGTGGCTCAGGGAGGCAGCAGCCTTGGCCTCATGGCGGAAGCGCTCGACGAACGCGGCGTCGCGGCCGTACTCCGGGCGCAGGACCTTGACGGCCACCTCGCGCTCCAGTTGACCGTCCGTGGCCCGGAAGATCGTGGCCATGCCACCGTGGCCGAGCACCTGCTCCAACCGGTAGCGGCCACCGAGCACCAGGCCCAGGTCAGCCACGCAGCCCCTCCCCCCGACAGCCTGCGGGACCGTCGGACCTGGCCGAGGTCACCGCAGGTCAAGCCCCGCCAAGTATGTGCGCAGCTCGCTGCCGAACTCCTCGCGGTCCAGAGCCAGCTCCACGGACGCCTTCAGCCATCCCATCGTGGTGCCGGCATCGTGCCGCTTGCCCTCGAATGCGTAGCAGAACACCTCCTGCTCCTGCATGAGTGCCTCGATGGCGTCGGTCAGCTGGATCTCGCCACCCGAGCCGGCGGGAGTCTGCTCCAGCTTGGCGAAGATCTTCGGCGTCAGGACGTAGCGGCCGATGATGGCGAGGTTGGAGGGCGCCTCGTCCGGTGATGGCTTCTCCACGACCCCGCGGATGCGGCGCAGGCTGGCGTCCGGGCCCTGCCAGGCAGGGTCGAGGTCCACGATGCCGTAGCGGCCGGTCTCCTCATGGGGCACTTCCATGACCGCCAGCGTGGAGCCGCCGGTGTGGCGGTAGGCGTCCACGAGCTGGCCGATGCAGGAACGGGAGCTGGTGACGACATCGTCGGAAAGGATCACGGCGAAGGGTTCGTGACCGACCAGCTCCTTGGCCATGAGCACGGCGTGACCGAGTCCGAGCTGCTCCTTCTGCCGCACGTAGGCCACCTGGGCCATGTCACCGATATGGCGAACGCGACGGAGCATCTCGATGTCCCCGCGTGCCTCGAGCAGCGATTCCAGCTCGTAGCTGTGGTCGAAGTGATCCTCGATGGCCCGCTTCTGGCTGCTGGTCACGATGATGACCTGCTCGATCCCGGCGGCCACCGCCTCCTCGACGGCGTACTGGATCACCGGCTTGTCCACCAGCGGCAGCATCTCCTTGGGCTGTGCCTTGGTGGCGGGCAGGAAGCGGGTGCCCCAACCCGCGGCCGGGAAGACTGCCTTGCGGACGCGCATCGCTCCTCCATGGGCTCTGGCTGGTCCGTGTCAGGCCGGATGTCCAGCGCGTTTCACTCCGACGCGAGCGATGCCGAGTGTAGCGCCGGAGCGGCCCGGTCAGGGCAGCAGGGGCGCCTCCGGCAGCGGCTCTGTGTGAGCCGGAGCGACCGCGGGCGTGCCTGGCTGGCGGCGCTGTACCTGGGCCAGGAGGCTGCCCGCAAGGACGAGGACACCACCGAGCAGCTGCACCGGCGCCGGCTGCTGGCCCAGCAGGACGGCCGCCAGGGCGACACCCACGATCGGCTCCAGGAGCATGAGGATGGAGCCGCGCGTGGGGCCCAATCGGCGCATCCCGGCCAGGACGGCGGCAGTCGGGATGGCCAGGCCGATGGTCGCCCCGAGCACGATGGGTACCCAGGCCCCACTGACCTCGAATGGCTGCCGCAGCGCTGGACCTGCACCCAGCAACACCGCCACGACCACGAAGCCGATGGCCTGGATGACCGACAGCGCCGCCGCCGCGTGGGGTGCGGGCAGGGACGAGTAGCCTCGCGCGGCGATGAGCGAATGGGCCGCCTGGCCGACGGCGCCCAGGAGGCCCAGCAGCAGCCCCATGAGGCCGACCTGGGCCGCATCGCCGCCCAGCATCGGCGCCGCGACGACCAGGATGAGCCCGACCGAGGCCAGCGACAGGGCGGCGAGGCGCGACCCCGTGAGGGGTTCCCGATAGAGGCGCGTGGCGGCCACGGCCACGATGACCGGGTAGGTGTAGAAGCAGATGAGCACCAGCGCGATGCTGGCGTACTCGAAGCCACTGAAGACGGTCAGGTTGATGAAGACGTTCAGGCCGGCGAGGGCGCTGACCTGGAGCCAGTGCCGTGCTGGTACGTCGGCCAGGCGCACGCGGCGCAGGAGGAGCAGGCGGAGGGCCACCCCGACCGAGCCGACCAGGATGATGGCGCCCAGGACGGCCCTCCACGCGACGAACGCGATGGTGTCGATGCCGGCATCCGTGGCGATCACCGAGAGCACCGCGAGTGTGCCGTAGCCGAAGGCGGCGATGACGATGAGGATCGAACCAGAGGCGCTGCGGCTCAGTGCTCGGCCGCCTCCCGGGGTTCGCTGCGGGCGGGACGCAGGACGATGGCCGTGAAGGGCACGCGGATCTCGCCACCCATCGTCTCGGTGGAGACCAGGAAGCCAGCCAGCATCAGCAGGGCGCCCAGCAGCTTGCCGATCTGGAACCACTCCGTGGAACCGAAGCGGTTGAGGCTGTCGGTGAGCGCCGGGATGATGGCACCGACCGCGATGAGCAGCGTGGCGGGCACGCGGCTGTTGATGCGGCCACCGAGCAGGGCGCGAACGGCACCGGGCAGCGAGGCCACGAAGTTCACGATGATGGCGACGGGTGCGATGAGGAGGTTGAAGAGGAAGACGTCGCCCGGCTGGCCGGGATCGAGCGAGTAGGCCAGCACGCGCCGCTTGGGCATGAAGACGTAGGCGGAGAAGAGGGCTCCCAGGATGAGCGAGAAGGCGCCGGTGACGTTGAGGAAGGGCGTCAGGAGTCGCAGCTGCGGGGGCAGGATGGCGGCCGTGGGCACGCCGGTCGCGGGGTCGAGCACGTAGCCCGGCGCTGGCACGTCCGCCAGGGCCATGAGCACGATGGAGAGGACCGTCGCACCGCCCACCGCCGACAGAGCCAACCACGGCCAGCGCCAGTTCTGGAAGTACGTCTCCACGGAGACGGCCAGCGCCAGCACGGCGGCCACGAGGAAGTACAGCATGGCCACGCTGCTGGCGGACTCGTACACCTCAGGGTTGCGGCGCGCGGTCAGGAAGGTGAACAGGCCGGCCAGGAACAGGCAGAGGGCGAAGCCGAAGCCGAAGCGCGTCCGACCCAGCAGGAAGGCCGTGCCAAGGCCCAGCCAGCCGGCCGTCCACACCGCGCCCGTGAGGTACCAGGCGGTATAGAGGGCCTGGTTCCAGCCCAGGGCCGCCGCGACCGCCTCACAGCCGACGGCGACGGCGTAGAAGACCATGCCCAGCGCCCAGATGATCTGGTAGCCGCGACGCCGCTGCCGCCATTGGTCGATGAGGAGGACGGCGAAGGTCGCGGCCAGCAGGGCGGTGACAGCCGGGATGACGAAGGTGGCGTCCATGCGTGCGGCGGCCGTGACTCAGGCTGTCTCGAAGACGTGGTCCTCGCGATGGTTGCCGTCGCAGAGGCCCCAGGCCGGGGGATCGACGGGCAGGGCGACGGGCCGCATCAGCTCACGGACGCTGGACAGGGTGCAGATGGCATAGCCGCGGCGCATGGCCCAGGCCCGGAAATGCTCCGGGTCCGCGTGGAACTGGTGCGGGCCCGGATTGATGGGGGCGCGCTCAGCCCAGCCGACCGCGGATTCGGGGGCCACGTTGTCCATGATCGAGACGCGGAAGGGAGTGCCGTCGATGGGCTCGCCGCAGCCGGCGCAGCGCTTGGCGTCGTTCTCGGAGAAGACGGTCGGGATCCGGATGCCCATGATCCGACCGCCGCGGAAGCGAGTGGCGGTCACCGGCCGATCGTAGCAGAGGGGTGCCCCGATCGGGTCGCTGCCCACCGGTTCGGCAGACTCCGCAGGGCCAGCCGTGCGACCATGCGCCTCGATGCTGGAGCCGATGGCGAAGGTGACCCCGGGTGAGCCCTCCGCGGCCGAGCGCGCCCAGGAGCCGACCCTCCCGGGCACCGCGTCGGGCGACGTCGTCGAGGCTGCGGCTCACGGCCATCACCGCCGTGCTCGCAGGCATCGGCGCCGTGGCCGGCATCTTCGACATGAGCGAGGCGGCCGCGGCCCGGGACCTGCCGGGGCGGATGGGCTTCTGGGTGTCAGTGGCGTCGTCCTGGTCATCGGCCTGGCGGTCTTCTTCTACTTCCGCCACATCGACTGGATCTGACGTGCCCGCGGGCACGCTGCCCTTCGATCGTCGCTATCCTCCGCCTGCGCACCAAGGGGGTATGGGGTAGGCAGTGGATCTCGGCTACATCGTGCTCATCCTGCTCATCGGCTTCGCCGCCCAGCTGGTCGACGGGTCGCTGGGCATGGGCTATGGCGTCACCTCGGCGACGCTGCTGGCGACCATCGGCTTCGCCCCTGCCGCCGCCTCGGCGACCATCCACGTGGCCAAGATCGGCACGGGTCTCATGTCCGGGACGGCACACTGGCGCTTCGGCAACGTCCACTGGCGAGCCTGCATCTTCCTCGCCGTGCCGGGCACCATCGGCGCCTTCGCGGGCGCCCTGGCCATCAGCTACATCGCGGCAGATGTCGCGGCACCATGGGTCTCCGTCATCCTCGCCGTCCTTGGCGTGGTCGTCCTGGTGCGGACCGTCTTCGGGCGCTCCGCCGCCCTGCAGCTGCGGGAGCCGCGGGTCGCGCTGTTGGGCCCCCTCGGGCTGCTCGGCGGCTTCATCGACTCGGTCGGGGGCGGCGGCTGGGGTCCCGTCACCACATCGACGCTCATGGCCGCGGGTCGCATGGCCCCCAATCAGGTCATCGGCACGGTCAGCATGTCGGAGTTCATCGTGGCCATCGGGGCGACCATCGGCTTCCTGGCAGCCCTGGGCGGCGAGGCGATCGCCTGGGGTGCCACGGTCCTGTTGCTGCTGTCGGGGCTGCTGGCCGCACCCATCGCGGCCTGGCTCGTGAGCCACATGGACCACCGCGTCCTGGGCGGCCTCGTGGGCGGCATGATCCTCGTCTACAACACGGAGAACGTGCTGCGCCTGGCTGGCATCGTGGGCCCCGCCGTGTTCGTGGTGCAGGGCCTCGTCGTGGCCGCCTCGCTGCTCATCTGCGCCTGGGTCATCCGCGACCGACGCCGGGGTACGGCGACCGGAGGGCTCGATGGCTCGGCCGACGCGTCGGCTGACCTCGCGACGGATGTCGAGCCCGAGGGCATGTCGGAACTCGAGCCGGCGGCCTGACCCAGCCCGGGCGGGCGCCTCCATCACCGTGGACCGACGTCGCGGCGGCGGCACCCGGACGGCAGGTGGTACCCCCAACCGGATTCGAACCGGTCGATCTCCACCTTGAAAGGGTGGCGTCCTGGGCCTCTAGACGATGGGGGCCTGGCGACCCCCGGGAGTGTACCCGAGGCTGACCGCGCAGCAGCCGGACGCCATCTCCGCGGCTGTCAGGACCCCGTGACGATGGCGAAGACGGAGGCCGCCGCCAGTGCGGCAGCGGCGGCGATGGCGCAGAGCCCGCCGACCAGGGCGCTCAGGAGCGCCGCGGCGGTGCGGCCCCGTCGCGCCTCGCTCAGCCCGTGCGACAGGAACCAGGAGGCGACGAACACGAGGCACAGGCCGAAGACCAGCAGGCCCACGACCGTGAACAGGAAGTTCTGGCCCGAGCGGTCCAGGATCATGCCGTAGAACGTCAGCAGGCCTGAGACGACGAGCAGGACGACGACGGCAAGGCGAGCGGGCGTCACGGCCGGAGTATAGGTTCGGGTCGCCGGGACGGCGCCGGGCAGCCCCAGCGACCGCCCGGCCAGCCCGAGAGCACGGTCAGGTCGTTCGGATGCGGATGATGGCGCCGTGCCGTGCGGGCAGCGCCACGTGGAGTCGGTCGCCGTTCGTCAGGTCCGCATGGCAGGGCGGTCGCGAGCTGCGCAGCGCCAAGACCTCCGAGGAAGCCGCCGCCATGGGCAGGTCCAGCGTCCAGTCGACGGGCGCGTCGCCGGCGTTGACGACGCAGGCGAAGATGTCGGCGCCATCGGCGCGCAGGTAGGCCAGCGCCGGCCCGAGCGCACCCAGCAGGGACAGCCTGCCATCGCGCAGCGCGCGACTTGCGTGCCGCAGGGCCCCAAGGTCGGCCAGCCATCCCGAGGGCTCCTGCGCCCACGCCGACGGGTCCACCGGGAAGGCCGCCCGACAGTCGGGATCCATCAAGCCGGCCATGCCGATCTCGTCCCCGTAGTACGTGCAGGGCGCGCCCGGCAGCGTCATCTGCAGCAGCATGGCGAGGCGCACAGCGTCCAGGTCGCCGCCGCAGAGCGTGCGCAGGCGCGGCGTATCGTGGCTGCCCAGCAGGTTCAGCTGGACCGCCGTGATGTCCGGGTCCACGGCCGCATGGAGGTCCATCAGCCGTCGCCACAGGGCAGCACCGTCCAGCGGCAGCAGCTTGCCCTCGTACTCGACGGGCAGTTCGATATCCGTGGTCAGGTGGTCCTGCGCCGCGAACCCCAGGACGGCCTCCGTGAGCGGGTAGTCCATGAGCGCGTCGAACGTGTCGCCCTGCAACCACTCCGGGCTGGGCGTCCAGATCTCCGCCACGATGTAGGCGTCGGGGTTCACCGCACGCACGCGCTGGCGGAACTCGCGCCAGAAGTCGATGCCGACCTCTTCCGCCACGTCCAGGCGCCAGCCGTCGATACCGAAGCGCAGCCAGTGCTCGGCAGCGCTCAGGATGTGCTCGCGCATATGGGGTTCGTCGAGGTCGAGCTTGGGCAGGGCGGGCAGGTCCCACCACGCCTCGTAGCCCAGCACCGGGCGCGACGTCTGGCCCTTGAGGGCACCGGCCGTGCGGCGGCGCTCCATGTCGACGAGGTGGTCGGCCGCCGGGAAGGCCAGCAGGCCGCGGGCACCCGAGCGCACCCCATCGTCGAGGTGGAACCAGTCCCGGTAGGGTGAGGCGGCCCCGTTCTCCAGGACGTGGTGGAAGGGCCAGAAGCCGCGCCCGCAGTGGTTGAAGACGCCGTCAAGCACGACGCGCACGTCTCGAGCGTGGGCCTCGTCGAGGAGCTCGCGCAGGGCCGCGTCGCCGCCCAGCAGCGGGTCGACGTGCAGGTAATCGTCGGTGTGGTAGCGGTGGTTCGACGCTGAGGTGAAGACCGGGTTGAGGTAGAGCGCGTTGACCCCGAGGCTTCGCAGGCGGTCGAGGTGTGCCACCACGCCATACAGGTCGCCGCCCTTGAAGCCGTGCCGGGTGGGCGGTGACTCCCACGACTCCAGGGGACCCGGCGCAGGGACCCGGCCGCTGCGCGCGAGTCGGTCAGGGAACACCTGGTAGAAGACCGCGTCACGGACCCACGCGGGGGTATCGATGCTCATGGCCGCAAGCGTACCCTCGGCCAGCGTCGTGGGACAATCGAAGCCGATGCTGCAGCTCATCCGCCAGATGCCGCCCGGCGTCCTGGCCTTCCTCGCCTACGCCTTCCTCGTGCTCGCCATCCTGGGAGTGACCATGCCGATCGTGGTGGATCAGGCCATCGCCTCCCCCGTGACCTTCATCGGCCTCGTCTGGATGGCCCTGCTGGCCTATCTCATCTTCACCATGACGCTGGTGCTGCAGCGCAAGCAGGCGGCCTACGGGCTGTCGCTGGGCCTCACCACACTGCTCATCCCGCTGGCTGGCGTCGTCTACTTCTCTCCGGCAGGCTGGCTCTTCTCGATCGCGCTCCTGGCGGTCTTCGTGGCCGTGGTCTGGGCGCTGCGCCGTCCGCGCAGCCGCGCCTGGTTCAACGAGCCGTGATCGGGCTGATCGAGGAACGCCCAGCGGTGACGGCCTGACAGTGCAGGGGCAGCGCTGGGTCATCCTCGACGTCGGGGAGACGCTCATCGACGAGTCGCGGATCTGGGCTGCCTGGGCCGACGCCTGCGGCATCGCGCACACGACGTTCATGTCCGTCTTCGGCTCCATCGTGGAGCGCGGCCTGGACTACCGGGACATCAGCAGCTATCTGCCCAGCCTTGACTGGGTGGGCATGCACCCCGCCGTCGACGCCCGCGTCGGCGCCTTCCAGCCGGGCGACCTGTACCCGGACGCGCTGCCGGCCCTGGCCGGCCTTCGTGAGCAAGGCTATCGGACCGCGATCATCGCCAATCAGGCCGTCCGGCGGCACGCGGAGCTGCGGGCGCTGGGCGTCGAGGCCGAGGTCATGGCCATGAGCGACGCGATGGGGGTCGCCAAGCCCAGCCCGTGCTTCTTCGCGCATGCACTGGAGCTGCTCGGCAGTCCGGATCCGGGCGACGTGGCCTATGTCGGGGACCGCATCGACAACGACGTCCGGCCCGCCTCGGCGGCCGGCATGCGCGCCGTGTGGCTGCGGCGCGGTCCCTGGGGCATCGTTCCGCGCGAGGTGCCTCCGGAGGCGCACCTCGTCGTCCGCTCACTGACCGAACTCTGCGAGCGCATCGACGATCTCTGGGGCGACGAGGAGTAGCGCAGGGCGCCCAGGCTCAGCCGGGCCGGTCAACCGGGCGGTCGTGGGTCACGCCGCGGGGTCGGGGGCGGGATCAGGCTCGGGGGCGGGATCGGGCAGCGCGGTCAGCGACACCACGGCGTCCCAGAGCCAGCGGCGCTGCGCGGCGGAGAGCCTCGTGGATGGCAGGCGGTCGAACGGTCGTGTCCGACGGTCCAGGTACAGCCGGCCGCCGTGCATCCCGGCTTCCGGCTCGTTGGCCAGCCAGATGACGGTGTCCACCCCCTCCTGCGGCGAGCGCAGCAGCGGGCGCATCCACCGACTGAACCCGGGAAGGGAGGCGGCCAGCCCGGGCGTGTCGGCCCAGCCCGGATGCATGGCGTTGACACGCACGGGCCGGCCCCGCAGCCGCCGACCCCACTCGCGGGTGAGGGTCGCAGACGCCCGCTTGGCGCGCGCATAGGCCAGCGTGCCGTTGAAGGCTCCCCGTTCGGACTGCAGGTCGTCGAGCCGCAGCGCCTGGCCATACATGCCACCCGAGACGACGCTGATGACCCGACCGGCGGAGCGTTCCAGCAGCGGCAGGAGCCCGGCGATGAGCGCGAATGGACCCACGACCATGGTGGCGAAGGTCGCCTCGAGTCCGTCCGTGGTCACCGTGCGCCGTTGGTGGATGGCGCCGGCGTTGTCGACCAGGACATCCAGGCGGGGCTCGCGCTCCAGGATGGTGGCAACCGCGTGACGCACGCTGGCCAGCGACGACATGTCGGCCACGACCGTAGGGAACCGGTCGGGGTCAGCGTGATCGCGCCCCAACTCTGCAGCCACCGCCGCGAGGCGCTCCTGGTCGCGGCCCACCAGGACGACGCGGGCCCCCAGGGCCGCCAGGCCGGTAGCGGCCGCGCGGCCGAGGCCAGAGGTGGGTCCGGTGACCAGGACGGTGCGGCCGGCGAGAGCATCGAGTGGTGGGTCCTGCCATCCGTGAAGCCGGCGGCGGGCCACGGAGCCGATGCGCGAGAAGCTGCCGACGATGCTGACCTCGAGCGCATCGTCGAGCAGCGCGCGCACGTCGACGCCGCTCACGCCCCCTGGGCTCCCGCAGGGTCATCCGCCGTGGCGCGCTCCGCACCGACCGCCTGCCGCACGGCCCGCGCATCCAGCTCGCGCTTCATGCCGGCCACGGCGTCCCGGGCGATGCCGGCGAAGACGCGGCCAAGCAGGGGCTGCACGATGCCGAGCAGGCCACTCAGCCTGATCTCCGCCACGTAGTCCACGCGCGTTCCCGTCGGGGTGTCGCTGAACGTGATGGCATCCTGGCTCCAGACCCCGGAGCCCTCGCCGACCAGGACCACCCGGGAGGGCGCCGTGAACTCGCTGATGCGGTATTCCATGGCCGCGGTGCGCCCGCCCATGCGGACCTCCAGCGCGAAGCGGGCTCCGACCCCCAGCGGACCGTCGTCGATGCGTCGCGACGATGCCGTGTTGGGGTCCCACTCCGCCTGGCGGGCGAAGTCAGCCACGTAGGCGAAGGCAGCCTCGCGGGCCAGCGAGGTCGTGACGTGCTCAACGAGCGTGGTCATGGGCAGGTCTCCCATCGGTGTGCAGGAACGATACAAAGATTGTACTATCACTGAACAGACAGTGTCGCACGGGGGGTCGAGCATGGAGATCGCAGTCATCGGATCAGGCATCAGCGGCTTGACCGCGGCCCACGCCCTGCGCGGAGAGCACCGCGTGCGCATCTACGAAGCCGAGCCGTCGCCTGGCGGCCACGTCAAGACGGTGTCGGTACCCACAGCATCGGGGTCCCTCAACGTGGACACGGGCTTCATCGTCTACAACGAGGCGACGTACCCGCGCTTCACGAAGCTCCTCGCTGAGCTCGGGGTGGAGACGCAGGCCACCGAGATGTCGTTGGGTCACCGCTGCCGCTCCTGCGACCTGGAGTTCGGCTCGCTGGGAGTGCGGGGCATCTTCGCGCAGCCCGCCAGCCTGCTGCGCCCGGCGCACTGGCGCATGATCGCAGACATCCGGCGCTTCTACCACAGCGCCCGGGCTCGCCTGGATGGTGGCGCAGCCACCAGGGACACGCTGGCCGATTTCCTCGATGAGGGTGGCTACGGGAGCGACTTCCGCAGCCACTTCCTGGTGCCGGTCGTCTCCGCCGTGTGGTCCACGGAAGCCGCGGGCATCATGGATTTCCCGGTCGACTACCTGCTTCGCTTCCTCGACAATCACGGTCTCATCGGTTTCGGGCGCGCACACCCCTGGCGCACCCTGGTGGGCGGCTCCCAGACCTACGTGGATCGGATCGTTGCCGGACTGCCACGCGATGCGCTGCGGGCCGGCGATCCCGTGGTGCGGGTGGTGCGGGGTGACGAGGCCGTCACGGTGGTCACGCAGAGCGGTGCCAGTGGTCGCTTCGACGGCGTGGTCATGGCCACGCACGCCGACGTGACGCTCTCGCTCCTGGCCGATGCCGACGGCGCCGAACGCGAGGCCCTCGGGCAGTTCGAGTACACGACGAACGAGGTGGTCCTCCACACCGATGCGTCCGTGCTGCCGCGCCGTCCGCGGGCGCGCGGCTCCTGGAACGTGGACACGGTCGATTGCCGCCGGCCCAGTAGCCAGCTCACCATGACCTACGACATGAGCCGCCTGCAGCGCCTCCCCGGTGCCGTCCGCTACTGCACATCGGTGAACCCCGGCGATCTGGTCGATCCGGCCACGGTCATCCTTGCGCGACCCATGAGCCACCCCAGGTACACCTTCCGGACGCTCGACGGACAGGTCGCGCTGCGCAAGCTGCAGGGCCACCGCCGAACGCTGTACGCAGGCGCGCACCTCGGCTATGGCTTCCACGAGGACGGCTGCCGCTCTGGATACGAGGCCGCGGAGCGCATCGCGGCGGGCATCCTGGCGGCGCCTGCCCCCGTCGTGGAGCGGGCCACCCTGGGGACGGGCGTGGCATGACGACCGCCCGAGGCATGCGCTCGCACCTCCTCCACGGCAAGGTCCGGCACCGCCGCTCACGACCACTGCTCTACGAGCTGGAGCACGACGTCTTCTACGTGGCCCTCGATCTCGCGGAGATGGGCTCGGCCTTCGGACGTCTTCGCCTGCTCAGCCGCAACCGGCCGAACGTCCTGACCTTCCGGGACCGCGATCACTGGCTGCCGCCAGCGGCCGACCTGACGACATCTGTGCACAGCCACCTGCGCAGCCAGGGCCACCATGCGGACGATTGGCGCATCACCTTCATCGCCACGCCACGGGTCTTCGGCTACCAGTTCAACCCGGCCAGCTTCTACCTCTGTCGCGATGGCGAGGGCGTCATGCGCGTCGTCATCATCGAGGTGCACAACACCCACGGCGAACGCCGCCTCTACACGCTGCACCCCACGCCCCGCGGGGATGGCTGGGTCGATGGCATGGACAAGGACTTCTACGTATCACCGTTCATCGGGATGGAGGCGCAGTACACGGTGCGCGTCCAGGATGACCCCCGCACGCTGCGCATCGCCATCACGGAGAGCGAGCAGGGAGAGCCCGTGCTGACGGCCAGCCTGGTCCTGCAGCGCGCCCGCCTGGATGACCGCATGCTGGCACGACTGCTACTGCGAACCCCCTTCGCCAGCCACAAGACCATCGCCGCCATCCACCTCCATGCCTGGCGGCTGTGGCGCAGGGGCCTCCCCTTCCACCGCTACTCCCGGGTCTCGCGATGACGGCCCCCGCGCCGCTGGCGCGCCTCGCGGGTCCCCTCGATCCTCTCTTCCTGACGATCGCGGGCCGCCTGAGCCTCGCGGCTGCCTCGCGCATCCGCGTGGGCTGCCTCACGGTGCAGCTCCCGGACGGGTCGCAGCGCGTCTTCGGCGACCGCGACGCCGACCTGCGTGGCGAGATGCATATCCACGACATGGATGCGCTACGGCAGCTGCTCATCGGTGGCGAGGTGGGCGGCGGCGAGGCCTACGTGGAAGGCCTCTGGTCCAGCCCTGACCTCGTGGCGCTCGTCTCGCTGGCCGTCGCGAACCGCTCAGCGCTGGCCCTCTCCACGGGCTGGTGGCAACTGCCGGCGAAGGTCGTCCGAACCGTGGCGCACCGACGCAACCGCAACACGAAGTCGGGCTCGCGACGCAACATCGCCGCCCACTACGACCTGGGCAATGACTTCTACCGGCTCTGGCTGGACGAGACGATGACGTACTCGAGCGCCCTGTTCGAGTCACCCGAGGAGTCCCTGGCCGACGCCCAGCGCAACAAGTACCGGCGCATGGCCGAGCTCGCCGGCCTCGAGCGCGGCCAGCACGTCCTTGAGATCGGCACGGGCTGGGGCGGCTTCGCGATGCATGCCGCAGGCACCCTGGGCTGCCGCGTCACGAGCGTGACGATCTCGCAGGAGCAGCACGACCTGGCCCGCCGGCGCATCGCCGAGGCCGGGCTCGACGACCTCGTGGACGTCCAGCTGCGCGACTACCGGGACGTGAGCGGCACGTACGACGCGATCGTCTCCATCGAGATGCTCGAGGCCGTCGGAGCGGAGTACTACCGCGACTTCTTCGCCGCCTGCTCCAGTGCCCTGCGACCGGGCGGTCGCATGAGCATCCAGGTGATCACCTTCCCGCACGATGCCTACCTGGCCCAGCTGCGCGGCGCGAACTGGATCCAGCGCCACATCTTCCCCGGAGGCGTGCTGCCCTCGCTGGCGGCCATCGAGTCGTCGCTCGAGGGCAGCGGGCTCCTCATCACCGCGACCGCCGACATCCGCGACAGCTATGCACGGACGTTGCGCGAGTGGCGCACCGCCTTCTTCGCGCACCTCTCCCAGGTCCGGGCCATGGGCTTCGACGAGCGCTTCGTCCGCATGTGGGACTACTACCTCTCGCTCAGTGAAGCCGGCTTCCGCACGGGCATGACGCAGGATCTCCAGATCGCCTTCGAGAAGCGTCGCGGCGTGGCCTGACGATGGCGGACGAGGCACAGACGATGGACGAGGCGCGACCGCCGGGGCCGACCGATGCGCGCGGGGCGCACCTGCGCAGCCTGGTGGTGGGGGCCAGCGGCTATGTCGGCGGACGCCTGGCGGCCCGCCTCCTGGAGCGCGGGCAGCAGGTCCGGCTGGCCAGCCGGGATCCGAGAGGCCTGGCCGAGCGGTTCCCCGGGGCCGACGTGGTCCGCATGGACCTCCTCGATGACACGACGCTGCCGGCCGCCCTCCAGGGTGTCCAGCTGGCCTACTACCTGGCGCACTCGATGGGCGCCGGTGGCGCCGGCTTCGAACAACGGGATCTGCTCGCCGCTCGAGCCTTCGCTGCAGCTGCCCGCGTTGCAGGTGTCGGCCGCATCGTCTATCTCGGGGGCCTCGGCGACCCTGACAGCCGACTGTCCACGCACCTCGCAAGTCGCCAGCAGGTCGGCGCCGAGCTGGCCGCCCACGGCGTGCCGGTCACGGAGTTCCGGGCGGCCGTCATCATTGGCTCCGGAAGCGCCTCCTTCGAGCTGCTGCGCAGCCTCGTCGAGCACTTGCCCGTGATGATCACCCCGCGCTGGGTCCGCACGCTTTGCCAGCCCATCGCCATCCGCGACGTGCTCGAGTACCTCGTGGCGGCGGGCGACCACCCGCAGGCTGGGGTCGTGGAGATCGGGGGCCCGGACGTGCTCTCCTACGCGGAGATGATGCGGACGTATGCGCGCCTGCGAGGCATGCGACGGCTCATGATCCCCGTGCCCGTCCTGACGCCACGGCTGAGTTCCTACTGGTGCAACCTCGTCACGCCCGTGCCCAGCGCCATCGCGGGCCCGCTCATCGAGGGCCTGCGCAACGAGGTCATCGTGCGCGATCCGAAGCCGGCGCTGTCCTTCGGCGTCACCCCGACGCCCTTCGAGCTGGCCGTGCGACGGGCCATCGAGCGCATCGACGGCCACGACGTGGAGACGACGTGGTTCGACTCGATGGGCACCGGCGGACGTCCGGACCTCGGCGAGGAGCGCTCTCGGGAGGGCATGATCGTGGAACGCCGGCAGCAGCACGTGAACGCCGGAGCAGCCCGGACCTTCGCGGAGATCGAAGGCCTGGGGGGCGACCACGGGTGGCCGTACGCGAACGCCCTCTGGCGGGTGCGCGGCCTGATGGACCGTGCCGTCGGCGGGGTCGGGATGCGCCTCGGGCGTCGTGACCCCTATCACGTTCGCGTCGGTGACGCCGTCGACTTCTGGCGCGTGGAGGCCGCCCGGCGGCCGGAGCTGCTCCGGCTGCGTGCGGAGATGAAGGTGCCCGGCCGGGCCTGGCTTCAGTTCGAGGTCAGCGGCGACGAGCGCAGCAGCACGGTCGTGCAGACGGCCTTCTTCGAACCCAGGGGCCTGAGCGGCCTCGCCTACTGGTATGCGCTGCTCCCGGTCCACCTGCTCATCTTCCGTGGCACCATCCGCGAGCTGGCGAGACGAGCCGAGCGTGCCGTGGGCGGAGAGGCCGAGGCAGGCTGATCCAACGGCCCGGCTGACCGTTACGCACTGGTCAGGCGAAGGCGGTGAGCCGCCTGGCGGCGCAGGGCGACCGCTCAGGGGTCAGGCATCACCGGGCGCGTCCGCGGCGGGAGTCTCCCGGCCGACGATCGAGCGGAAGGCGGCCAGCGCACGCTCGCGACCCTGGCGCAGGTCGACGACCGGGCGAGGGTAGGTCTCGCCAAGTCGCACGCCAGCCGCGGCGGCGACGGCGGCCGGCATCTCCCAGGGGGCGTGGATGTGCTGCTCCGGCACACCGGCCAGTTCGGGGACCCAGCGACGCACCCAGTCCCCGCGTGGGTCGAAACGCCGACCCTGGAGGACCGGGTTGAAGATGCGGAACCAGGGTTGCGGGTCCGCGCCCACGCCTGCCGTCCATTGCCACCCGCCCAGGTTGTTGGCGAGGTCGCCGTCGACGAGGTGACGCATGAAGTGGCGCTCGCCGATGCGGTAGTCCATGAGCAGGTGCCGTGTCAGGAACGACGCCGCCACGAGTCGGGCACGGTTGCTGAGCCAGGACGAGGCCGCCAGCTGACGCATGCTCGCGTCGACGACCGGCACACCCGTGCGGCCCTCCTGCCACGCCGCAACGGCCACCGGGTCGTCGGCCTGCCTGCGGAACGCGGCCATGAAGGGACTGTCGGGCCCGTGGTGGGGATCGGCGCGCCGATGGAAGAGCAGGTGGTGGTAGAACTCGCGCCAGGCGACCTGCCGGACGAAGGGCAGCGCCGCGTCGCCCAGCTCGAGCGCGGCGTTCTCCACCTGCAGAGGGGAGAGGGTGCCGAGATGCAGGGCCGCCCCAAGGTGGGATGTCGCCTCACCGTCGAGTTCGTTGCGCCCTTCGCCGTAGCCCACCAGGCCGCCCTCGACCCAGGCTCGCAGGCGCTCCTGCGCCGCCGACTCCCCGGGCTGCGGCAGGCCTGGATGCGGAGGTGTCCGCGGAGGCAGGTCGGTCACGGCTGCGTCCGCCCCGACGAGGAGCTCCGGCGGCGTCGAGATGTGCTCAGGCGCTGGCAGCAGTGGCCGGCGGGCGGCCGCCTGGAGCGCACGCCAGAAGGGCGTGTAGACCCCGTACGGACGGCCGGCGCTGCTCAGCAGGCTCTCCGGCTCGGCGAGCAGCAGGCCCGGCTGCAGAGCGCAACCGCCGCCCGTCCCGCTCCAGGCTGGACGCCACGGCCTGGTCTCGACGGTGGCTGAAGGGGGTCACGTCCCGGGTCGCCAGGACGATCGCGGCACCAGTCTCGCGCGCGAGACGAGGGACTTCCACCTCGGGTCGGCCGCGTCGCACCAGCAGGCCGCTGCCGCGGAGGCGCAGCGCCAGGTGGAGCTCGACCAGCGAGCGCAGCAGGAACCAGGTCCGAGCCGGGGCTGCCGTCGGTGCGTCCAGGAGCCGTTCATCAAGGACGTAGAGGGGCACCACGGATCGCCCCTGGTCAACGGCCGCGCTCAGCGCAGGATGATCAGCTACGCGCAGGTCACGACGGAACCAGACGATGACCGTCTGTTGCCCGCTCGCAGCGATGTCCACGTTCACGCCTCCAGGCCGGCCGATTGTCGCGGATCCGTGCCCAACACTATACACATGCTTGACAACCGCCGCCCACACCGGTACGCTCCATGTACAACGTTTGTATAGCCCGGGTCCCGGGGGTGAGGACGAGATGGCCAAGCACACGCTCCACAGCACCCATATCGTGAAGGCCGACGCCGAGCGCGTGTGGGCCTTCTTCTCAGATGCCCGGAACCTCGGGCGCATCACGCCACGCTCGATGGGCTGGGTCGTCCACACGCCCGATCCGGTGACCGAGGCCGGCGCCATCATCGACTACACGGTGCGGCCACTGTTCGGGGTGCCGGTCAGCTGGCGCACGCGCATCGAGGATGTCGAGGCACCGGTCCGTTTCCGCGACGTCCAGGCCAAGGGGCCATACCGCTCCTGGGTCCACGAGCACCGCTTCACGCCCGTCCAGGGCGGCGTGCGCGTGGACGACCATATCGAGTACGAGATGCCATTCGGACCACTCGGCTCGCTGGCCCACCGCTTGGCCGTGCGCGCCCAGCTGGAGCAGCTCTTCGCCTTTCGCGCCACGGCGGTCGACCAGATCCTCGAACCTGCCGGTGACCCCACGCAGGCCCGGCCCGGCACGATCGCGGTCGCCGGCGGCACCGGCTTCGTGGGCGGCGAGATCGCCCGTGAGCTGCGGCGCCGGGGCCGCCGCGTGGTCGTGCTCTCCTCGCGCGGCGAGGAGGCCCGCGGTCAGCTCCCGGATGACATCGAGCTGCGCATCGCCGACGTGCGCCATCCCGACGACCTCCCGGCCGCCCTGGCCGGCGTCGATGAGCTCGTCATCGCGCTCGCGTTCCCGGGGCTGCCCGTGGAGCAACCCGGCAAGGGCTACACGTTCATGGAGGTCGATGCCAGGGGCACCGAGCGGCTCGTGCGCGCCGCCAGGGAAGCTGGAGTCGCTCGCGTGGTCTACGTGTCCGGGGCCGGAGCGGGCCACGATGCCGCGCGCCACTGGTTCCGGGCCAAGGCCGTTGCCGAGGATGCCGTGCGGGCCTCCGGCACGGCGTGGACGATCCTGCGCCCGACCTGGGTCTACGGCCCGGGTGATGTCTCGCTCAATCGCTTCCTGGGCTTCGCTCGCACGCTGCCATTCGTCCCGCTCACCAACCGGGGACGCCAGCAGCTGGCGCCGGTCTTCGTCGGTGACGTGGCCCGCCTCGCCGCGGACTCGCTCGAACAGGACGCGGCCGTCGAGCAGGTCTTCGAGGTCGGTGGCCCCGAGGCCATGTCGATGCGCGAGGTCGATCGGACGGGCCATGACGGTGGCTGGCTTGCGCCGGCCCATCGTGCCCGGCCCGACGCCCCTCATCAAGCTGGCGGCCTGGCCGATGCGGTTCCTGCCGCATCCGCCGCTCAGCTCCGCCGCGGTCGACTTCGTGAACCAGCCGGCCACCGTGGACATCTCCCCCCTGCTGCGGGTCATGCCTCGCACGCTGACCCCGCTCGAGGTCGGCCTCGCCACGTACCTCGGCCCGCAGCGGTCATCGAACACGATCATCGACGCGCCCGACGGAGGGCTCCGCGCCACCGCCTGATCGCGGGGCGACGGGCACGCGGCGGAACATGCTTGATCTGAGCCCTCGTCCCGTCCTGTCTCCCGGCGGCGCGCGCCACGGCGCCTCCTTCGGGCCGGACGTGCGCACCGGGGGACCGGCCCTCGAGGTCGACGGCCTCGCTGGACCAGGTGCGTCACGCGCCGACCATCCTGGCCGCCATCCGCCTGGCGACCGGCGTGCGCACCGCCGTGCTCGCGGCGTTGCGCACCGGAACGGACCTGGCACGCGTCGCCGCGCCGCTCCTTGACGCCATTCGCGATGAGCGAGACAGCGTGACCGGCGCGGCGGCCGTGCGGGCCCTGGGCCTGGTGCCCGGCGAGGCCGCCGAGGGCGAGCTCGTGCGGCTCATCGACTTGGCCAGCGCGAGCTTCGATGGCCACGCCGCCTGGGGCTCGCGCCATCGGCAGGGCTCCGTGCGTCTCACGGAGGCACTCGTCGCGGCCGTCACGCGAGGTGGCCTGGTCGGCATGCACGCGCAGGCGACCCTGGCCCATCGGGCGAAGGTCGAGCAGCGACTCGGAGCGGCCACCCTGTCGGCCATCGACGCCGCCCTCCGGGACAGCGCGACCACGGCGGCGCGCCGGTACCTCATCGAGACGGTCGGCGTGCTGCCGGGCGACCAGGCTCGGCGCTACCTGGAACGGGCTGCCCTGGACTTCGCCGAACTGCCTGCGGTCCGGGCCGAGGCCATCATGGCGCTGGCCGACCGCCCCGACGGCGGCCTGCCGGCAGGGGTGCGACGCTGTTCCGCCGAGAGTGGCCGGGTCGGCGACGCGGTCCGGCAAGCCGTGGCCCTCCAGGTGCTCCGCCGCCGCGGACCTCACCGACGTCACGGGCGGCGGGAGGGACTGCGCGTCGTCCAGGTTCACCTTGCCGCGGTCCTCGATGCGGAGGCTAGCCGAGCTGGCACCGAACATGCCGGCGGCCTGACGACGCTGCTGCCGCGCCTGGGCGACGCCCTGGCGACCCAACGCGGCATCCGCGAGGTCTTGACCATCGGCCGTGCCCACGCTGGCCGCGCCGCGGCTCCCATGGAGATCGGCCTCGCGGGGGCTGCGCACCATCTTGAGGGCATCCCACTCGAGGATGGCGAGGGGGCCGCCTTCGCCGGGGCGTGGCCGTCGATCGTGGCTGCCGAGCGGGGCCTGCTAAGCGTCCTGCTCGCCCACGGGACCCCGGATGTCATTCACCTGCGGATGGCAGACCCCGGCAGCCTCGCGGCGGCGCGCGTGGCGCAGGAGCTGCGCATCCCCATCGTCTTCACGCTGGCACCTGACCCGCACCTGCCCATCGCCGTCGCGGAGGAGAGCGGCATGCTGGACCGTCGGTCGTTCGCAGCACAGGACGCTCGTGCTGCGCTCTGGTACCGGATGGACCTCGTCGCCGAGCTCGCCCGGCAGGCGAGCCAGCTCGTGCTCTTCCCGCGCTCGTTCGGCACGCCGCAGCTCACGCATCTCCTGGGCTTCGACGCTACCGGCGGACGCTCGCGCCACGCCATCGTGGCGGAGGGCGTCGACACCCGACAGGCAGATGAGGCGGCCCGGACACTCGCGCACGACCCGGAGGCGCCCGTCCTGCGCGATCTGCGCCTGGCCATCTCGCGCCTCGCGGCCGCCCGGCGCGGGTTGCCCATCGTCGTCAGCGTGGGTCGCCTGCACGAGGTGAAGGGAATGGCCCGCCTGGTGGCGGCCTTCGCCGGAGATACGGCGCTCGCAGCCACGGCCAACCTCGTCATCGTCGGGGGCGACCTCGAGCGGCCCTCCGCCACGGAGGCCGCCGAGCTGGCGCGCATCCACGCGCTCTTCGAACGGCACCCCGGCCTGCGCGAGCGGGTGGTGCTCCTCGGACACCGTCGTCACGCCGACGTGGCCATCGTCCTCGCTGCGGCCCGAGTCGGTTGGCGAGGCATCGTGGGACCGGGCGGCGCGTACGCCTGCGGCAGCCTCAAGGAGGAGTTCGGCCTCGCCATCGTCGAGGCCATGGCCGCGGGGCTGCCCGTGGTCGCGCCCCTGGCGGGTGGTCCCGCGACCTACGTCCAGCCGGGCGTCACCGGCCTGCTCGTGGACACGGCCGATCCGGCAGACGTCGCTGCCGCGCTGCGCGAGGCCTTGCGCCTGGCCCGCGATCCGCGTACGGCCACGCGGACACGAGCCGTCGTCGATGAGCGCTTCACCCTCGGGCGCATGGCGGGCGCACTGGCGGCCGTCTATCGCAGCACGGCCGGCGCCGCGGCCCTCGCGCAGCCCGTGGAGGAAGGCCGCGCAGCGTGACGCTGCTCGTCATCAGCCCGGACTACGCCTCGCACGCCATCCCCCTGCTCACGATCGCAGGCGCCTGGGCACGCCGCGGCAGGCGGGTCGTGGTGGCGACCGGGCAGGCCGTCGGGCCGCTCGTCCGGTCGGCTGGCTTCGAGCACGTGGAGCTGCGCATGTCCCAGGGCGCGAACGCCGGCATCGCCGCGCGGGGAAGGGCTGCGGACGCCCGCGCGCTCGGCGACTTCATCCAGGCGACGCGGGAGGGCATGCTCGCGACCCTGCGCTACCAGGCGGCGAGCCGCAGCAACGACCTGCTCTGGCAGCCCGGCGACGTGGCGCGACGGACGATGGCCATCGTGGAGCACGTCCGGCCGGACGCCATCCTGGTCGACCACCTGGCGATCGCGGCCAGACTGGGTCTACGGGCGCTGGGCGTCCCGTACGGCGATGTCGTCCTCGGACATCCGACCGCGCTGCCGGTCGGTGACGAGGTCTATGGTGTGCCCACCACGTGGCCCGCCGCCCTGCCTGCCGACGCCGCAGCGCTCGCCGAGCTGCGCAGCCTGGCGATGCGCGTGAGCCGGCGACTCGGCGAGACGTGCGACGCCGTCCTGCGTTCGCTGTCGCCCGCCTGCGAGGCGTTCGGCGACCCCTTCGGGGCACACGGGGAGCTGGTGCTGTACGTGTACCCGGCCGAGCTGCATCCGTCGTCACGGACGGCGCTGCTGCCGGCGCATGCCTTCCTGGGCAGCGCCGCCCGCGACGAGACAGCCGATGACGAGGTCGCGGCCTGGCTGGCGCAGGGCGATGGACGACCCCTCGTGGTGGTGTCCTTCGGCACCTTCCTATCGGCTCGTGACGACGTGCTCGTACGCGTCGCTGCCGTACTGAAGCAGCTCCGCGTCCGTGTCGCCATGGCCATCGGCGCCACGCCGCGAGAAGCGCTGGGCCCCGTGCCCGCGGACTGGCTGATGCGTCCGAGCCTGCCCCAAGTCGCGCTGCTGCGCGCGGCCGACCTGCTGGTCAGCCACGGCGGCAACAACAGCGTCACGGAGGCCCTTGCACATGGCGTGCCGCTGCTGGTGATGCCTTTCGCGACGGACCAGTTCGATGGGGCCGCCGCCATCGAGCGGCACCGGGTCGGCGTGGCGCTCGACCCGAACACCAGCAGCCCGACCCTCATCGCGCGAAGCGTCCGCGCGCTGCTCGAGACACCGCCCCGGCACCCCGGCGCATCGCCGCGCTGCTGCAGCGGGAGCCGGGTCCGGAGGTCGCCTACGCTGCCATGGCCAGCCTGGAACGCGCCAGCCGTCAGGCCTGATGGCGCCCGAGCGACCGGGTGCAGCCGTCGTGGGAGCCACCCCGACGGTCTGAGAGTCCTGGACCCACGGGCCGCGCGGCGTAGCCATCCGGCTCCGGCTGCGGACGGTTCCCCGAATCAGTCGAGCCGGCCCTCCCCCGGGACCGGCTCGACAGGGTCATGCACGCCTGAGCGGGGCCTGGCCGCGACGGAGCGCGAACCTCTGGCCCCCCTTGGCCGGGCGCTAGTTCACGGATGCGTCCTCGACAAGGATGACGTCGAACGAGCCACCACCGAGCTGTCCGATGGCCATCGCGCTGTAGCTCTTGCCAGCCTCGAGCGTCAGGGGGTCGATGTCGAAGGCGGCCTGCTTCTTGCCGGCAGGTCGGATCTCCAGGTCGTACTCGCCAGCGGGGACGGTGGCATAGGCCTTGGCCTTGCCGTACTTGAGGTTCTTGAAGATGGCGTCCTTGACCTTGCTGCCATCAGCCGCCACGTCGACCTTCGGGGCATCAGCGCTGAGGTGGACGACGCGGATCTGGGCTTCATCGGCCACAGGGGCCGGGTCGTCCACAAGGACGACCGGCGTGATGCTGGCGAGCTCGCCGGTGGCCGCCACGGTGGTCAGGGTGCCGGCTTCGAAGGTCAGCTCGGCATCGATGACCACGGGGCCCTCGTCGAGGCTGGCGCCCGTGGGCACGACCTGCACCTGGTAGGTGCCGGCCGGGACGAAGAGATAGTCCGAGATGGCGCCGAAGGGCACGTCCGTGAGGACCGCGCCGCCGTTGGCGTAGACATCGACGTTGGGAGCATCGGCCGAGAAGTGGCCGACGCGCACGCCTGCGAGGGCGGCGTCGACGGCCGGGACGACGGTGAAGCTGCCGTCAGCCAGTCCACCCACGGCGAACACGGAGTAGCTGGTGCCGGGGTCGAGCGTGAGTTCAGGGATATCAAAGGCGACGGTGTCCGTGCCCGCGGCGCGGATCTCCAGGTCGTACGCGCCAGCCGGCAGGTCGATGTAGCCGGTGTCGTTCGGGAACGCCAGGTCGGTGATGAGCGCATCGCCGCCGTCGGGCGCGATGTCCACGGCCGGGGCGTCGAAGCTGTAGTGGACGACCCGGACCTGCGAGCCGTCGGCCGTCGGCACCGGGGTGTCGAGCAGGACCTGAGGCTGGATGCCGGCCGCCAGGCTACCGGTCGCGGCGACCGTGGTGAGGGTATCGGCGTCGAAGGTCAGCGCCGCATCGATGACTACGGGCCCCTCGTCGAGGCTGGCTCCGCTGGGCACTACCTGGATCTGGTACTCGCCGGCGGGGACCTCGAGGTAGTCCGTGATCGTGGCGTACTCAAGGCCTTCGACGATGAGACCGCCACCAGCGTAGACGTCGACGGCCGGGGCGTCGCCGGCGCCGTGGAGGACGCGCACCTTGGCCATCGCGTCCTGGGCGACGGCGACGGTCGGGATGACTGCGGCGGCGGCCAGGGCGGCGGCCATGCCGAGGAGTGCGAGCCTGCGCCCGCGGGTCGTGGAGAGGGACATGAGCGATCGATCCTTTCGTGGTCGTGGCTGGAAGAGGGAGCCGGCAGCGACGCTGCCGGCTCGGAGGGTCAGGGGATGGGTTACCCGGCGGCCTCGGGAGACTCCTCGGCCATCATGTCGCCCTCGGCGGCCATGTCGTCGGAGGCCATCTCGGCATCGACCTTCGGCAAGACCGTGAACGATTCGTCGGCCAGGGAACCGATGGCGAACACCGTGTAGCTCGTGCCGCCTGCGAGCGGGAGCGGATCGATGTCGAAGGCGACGTCGGTCGTGCCGGTCGGTCGGATCTCGAGGTCGTACTCACCCTCGGGCAGGTCGAGGTAGCCGGTTGCATCGGGGTAGGCCAGGTTCGCAACGACGACGTCACCACCGTCGAGCGCGACGTCCACGGCAGGCGCGTCAGCGCTGAAGTGGACCACGCGCACCTGCGCGATGCCGTCCTGCGGGCTCGGCGCGTCGACGAGGACCTGTGGCTCGATGGACGCCAGGGCGTTCGTGGCGGCGACGGTGGTCATCGTGCCGGGCGCGAACTCGAGGTCCACCGGACCGATGACGGCGCCGTCGGCGGGGTCGGCGCCGGCCGCCACGACCTCGATCGTGTAGGTGCCGCCGGGAACCTCCAGGTAGTCGGAGAGCGTGCCGAAAGGCACGTCCTCGAGGATGACGCCGCCGTTGGCGTAGACGTCGACCGGCGGAGCATCAGGGCTGAAGTGCCCGACACGGACCTTGGCCGTCTCGTCCAACGCCGCGCTCTGGGCTGCCGCGCCGACGGGCAGGGACATCGCGACAGCCAGGGCCGCCACGGTGCCGAGGATGATGGTCTTGCGCTCGCGCATTGCTCGTTCCTTCCCGGGCCTCAGGGCCCGATCGCTGGACCGCCTGGAGGCGGGCCGATTGTCGAGGGTCTGTCGACCCGATGACGAGGAACTTACAGCACATGTCGAGGCTTTGTCAAGTGTTTGTAGAGATGCAACGCCGTCAGCGGCGCCTGCTATGCTTCACAAAGCATGTACAACATCAAGCAGGCCTCGATCCAGTCCGGCGTGAGCGTGCCGCTCATCCGGGCCTGGGAACGCCGCTACGGCGTGGTCAGCCCCAAGCGCACCGCGGCGGGCTACCGGCTCTATGACGAGGAGGCCATCGCGACGCTGTCACGAGTCCGCGAGCTGACCGCCCAGGGCTGGAGTGCCAGCGAGGCGAGCCGCGCCGTCCTCGCCGGTGAAGTGGCTGTTGACGGGGCGCCCATCCGCGCTGCGCAGGTCGGCCGAACGGCCGGGGACGCGATGTCGGGGCGGACGACGCGGGTCACCCTGACAGCGGTCTTCGCGAGCGCTTCCTGGATGCGGCCGTGGCCATGGATACGGCCGCGACGGCGGCTGTCCTCGATGAGATGTTCGCCCGGGGATCGTACGAGTCGGTGATCGATGGACTCCTGATGCCGGCCCTGGCCGCACTGGGGTCGGCATGGGCCGATGGACGAGCGGACGTGGCTGCGGAACACGCGGCCAGCTCGGCCGTCCAACGCAGGCTCTCAGCGCTCTACGAAGCTGCGGGCACCGTCGGTGATCCCACCGTGGTCGTCGGCCTGCCGCCCGGTGGTCGACACGAGCTCGGGGCTCTCGCGTTCGCCGTCGCGCTGCGGCGACTCGGCGTGGGCGTCCTCTACCTCGGCGCGGACGTCCCGGTCGAGAGTTGGGTGCATGTCGTCCGGCAGCACCGTATCCGCCTCGTCGTGCTGGCCGTGGTGCAGGACGAGGACCGAACGGCGGCCCTGGAGATCGCCGAGGCGCTTCGGGAGGAGGGCCTCGCTCCGGTCGTCGCGGTGGGCGGCCGCAGCGCCACCTTGGATGGCGTCCATGATGCCGGGATGGTGCTGCTTCCGGATCGCATCAACGAGGCGGCTGCCGCGGCCGCGCGGCTCTCAGCAGCCGGCGGCACCGCACGGTAGGCTCAAGGGAGAGCGGCCATCACCACCCAGACACGACGGGAGCAGTGACCATGGGCAGACGAGACCTGCGGCTGCGTGCATCGGCATGAGGCTCACGGTCCTCGGCTCTGCGGCGGCCTGGCAGGAGCGACCCGGGTGCCCATCCTCGTCGTACCTCGTCGAGCACGCTGGCGAGGCCATCGTCCTCGACCTCGGCCAGGGAGCGTTCGGCGAACTCTGTGCTCACCGCGCACCTTCCAGCGTGCGGGCGGTCGTGATCAGCCATCTGCATGCTGACCACCATGTGGACCTCGTGCCCCTGCGGCACCACCTCCGCTACGCGTTCGACGAGCCGCGGACGATCGCGTTGCATGTGCCCGACGAGCTTCGGCGGCGGTATGACATCTTCTGCGGCGAGGATCGCTTCCTGGCCGATATGCCCGGCCCTTCGCTGACGGCCGGCTCGAGGGAGATCGGCCCGTTCGTGGTCGAGGCGCATCCGGTGCTCCACTCCGAGCACAGCTACGCGTTCCGCGTCACGACACAGGACGATCCCGCCGGCCCGGGCCTCGTCTATAGCGGCGACTGCGGGCGGGCTGACGACCTGCTGCCGCTCATCCGCGAAGGCGACACGCTGCTGTGCGAGGCCTACTGGTCGAACCGGACCCCGCAGCCCGGGGCGCACCACCTGACTGCGGAACAGGCCGCCGGCGCCGCTCGCGGCGGGAGAGCTGCGAATCTCATCCTGACCCACATCCTCGACTCCCACGACCCGCAGGCTGCCCTGGGGACTGCCCGTCAAGCGTTCGGCGGCGACGTCTCGCTGGCCGTGCCAGGCGGGGTCGCCCACATCGGAGCGCGATCATGAGGGTGCCGTCATGAGCCAGCACGTCTCGGCGGTACGCACCAGGGTCCTGGGGTTGGTCGCGTCCGCCCTGGGGGAAGACGCTGGCCCGCGACGCCCTGTCACGTCCGGGCAGCGACGAGCTGCCCGCGATCGAGGTCGAGCGACCTGCCAACCCGGAACACGGTGATCTGTCGACGAACCTGGCCATGAAGCTGGCACGACCACTGCGGCGACCACCGCTGCAGATCGCCGAGATCCTCGCCGCGAGCTTGCGGGCACTGCCCGGCGGCGCCTTTGCGGAGGTCAGCGTTGCAGCCCCAGGCTTCCTCAACCTGCGGTTGTCGTCGACTTGGCTGGAGGGACTGCTGGACGAGGCGATGGCCGCGGGCGAGGCGTTCGGGCGGGTCGGGCCGGATGAACCGCGACACATCAACGTGGAGTTCGTGTCGGCCAACCCTACTGGCCCTCTCACCGTCGGCAACGCGCGCGGCGCCTTCGTCGGCGACCTGCTCTGCCGCGTCCTGGAGGGCGGCGGCCACCGGGTCACGCGCGAGTACTACTTCAACGATTCGGGGCGCCAGGTGCGCATCCTGGGAGCATCGGTGGCGGCGCACCGCCTGGGGCAGCCGCTGCCGGAGGAGTCCTACCGCGGTGCCTACGTGGAGGAGCTGGCGGTCGCGATGCCCGAGCACACGTGGGCCGCTGCCACGGCCGCCGGCGTCGATCGCGATGCCGCCGTCGGGGACTGGGCGGGTGGCCACATCCGCGAGGGCATCGAGGCCAGCCTGGAGCGCCTCGGCGTGCACTTCGATGTCTGGAAGAGTGAGGCCAGCCTGCACACGGAGGGCTGGGTGGATCGCGCCGTCTCCAGGCTGCGCGACGGCGGCCACGTGTACGAATCCGAGGGCGCCACGTGGTTCCGCTCCACGGCGTTCGGTGATGACAAGGACCGTGTCATCTACCGGTCCGGTGGTGAGCCCACCTACTTCGCATCGGACATCGGCTATGTCAGCGAGAAGTTCAGCCGCGGATTCGACAAGCTCATCTACGTCTGGGGCGCCGACCACCACGGAACGGTGGCCCGCGTGCGCAACGCGGCGCAGGCCATGGGCTTCGACAGGGACGCAGTGGAGATGCTCATGGTCGCCTGGGTGCGCTTCGTGCGTGACGGCGTGGAGATCCCCATGAGCAAGCGCTCCGGGGAGTTCCTGACCCTTGATGAGTTGCTGGCGGACCTGGGGGTCGACGGGGCCCGCTGGTCGTTCGCCTCGCGGGCGGCCAGTTCGCCCATCGATGTGGATATCGAGCTGGCGCGCCGGCAGTCAGCGGAGAACCCGGTCTACTACGTTCAGTACGCACACGCCCGCATCTGCTCCATCCTCGCCAAGGCTGCGACGGCGGGCCTGGTCCGCGCACCCTCGTTCCGCGGCACACTCGCGAACGATGCCGTCGCCGCCGGGCTGGCACGGGACCTGTTGCGCCTCCCAGAGGTCGTGGAGGATGCCGCGAGGACCGAGGAGGCACAGGGCCTGACGGCGTATGCGACGGAGCTGGCGACGACCTTCCACGCCTTCTATCGCGACCGCCGCGTCATCGATCCGGACGACACGGCCACGTCTGCCGCGCGGCTGGCCCTCATCGACCTGACCCGCTCGGTCATCCGCAACACGCTGGATCTGCTGGGCATCTCCGCACCCGAGTCGATGTGAGAGAAGCCGGGCCTCGCCGGCCCGGCTTCTCTCATCGGGTTCGATCGCGGTGGCCACGCCACCGCCAAGACACCTAGTCTGCGCTGACGCCCAGGGCTGCCTCGACGGCAGCCAGGGTGTCCGTGTCGCTGGTGAGCAGCACGAGCACCGGGTCGCTGGCAGCGCCGGAGAGGTCGGCCTCCAGGACGGCGTGCGCACCGGGCAGGTCGGCGACAGCGGCCGTCGCTGCCTGCCTGAACTGGCCGACGTCCTCGCCGCTGTCCCAGGCGGTCTGCCAGACGATCGCCCAGCTGCCATCGGGGCCATCGAGACTGACGAGCCGGTCGCCGCCCCAGCCAGCCGCGGCATTGGCCTTGGGCAGCTTGACGGGCGCCGCTGGGTCGTCCTGCGTGCCGGACGCACCGTCCGCCACCCACACGCCGATCCGCATCTCCCCCATCGTCTGCGTCCATGCCTCCGACCAGCCGTCGCCCAGTTGCCCGGCGACGTCCCCGAGGTCGAGCGACTGCGGGCTGTCGACTGGGTACAGCTTGGGATGCATGAGCTGCTCCGTCGACTGCGGAAGGTCGGACCAGGCGTCGGCGACGCTGTCCCAACCGCCCGACTTGCGGAGCTTGTCCACGAAGGCGCGGCCCTCGAGGTACGGCAGCGTGTACTCCCGCTGGAGGAGTTGCGGCATGCTGGCCAGCACGCCGTCATCGCCGGGGACGATGATGTCCTCTACCGCAGCCTGCTGTCCGGAAGAGAGGCTGGACTCCGACCAGTCGAGCATGGCGGCCGTGCCATCGCCCTGTGCGAGCGCGAACCCGGCCAGGGCGGTGTCGCCCTCGCTGGGATCGTCGACGTGCAGCCGGCCAAGCCCGAAGGCATCGTCCGTAGCCGATCGGCCGAACTCGCGTACGGCCTGAGCCTGGTCGGTCGCCGAGAGATCCGTGACGGACTTGAGGATCCCCATCGAGGAGCCGTCATAGGTCACCGGGAGGGCCTGGCCGTACAGCTCCTTGAGGAGACCCATCAGGTCATCTCCGGACTTCAGCAGCCCGAGACGCTTGAGAGCCGCTTCTTCCACTGGGATGGCGTCGGGGTCGTGGAGCTCCTCCGCCTGGGCAGCGGTGATGGCGCGCTGCTGCTTGGGGCTGACCGTGTCGTATGGGGCTGCCGCCGGCTCGAGCTCTCGGATGTCGGCCGTCGCCCAGGCCATGGCGTCCAGCTGGCCGATCAATGCCGGGTCACTGACGCTGCCTCCAACATCGCGAGGCGCGACAGTGGGTCCCAGCGAGATGACATAGGAGATCGCGGAGCCCACGTCCACCCCGTCACCGGCACTGGGATCCTGGGACACGACACTGCCCGCGGGGGCCACGTCGTCGTTGGCTTCGCCCCGCTCGCCGGTCGTGAGGCCGGCAGCCTCGAGGGCGTCGAGCGCATCGGCCTCGGGCAGGCCGAGGATGTCGGGCACGCTGACCTGCTTGACGCCGGTGGAGACGTAGAGGCTGACGGCCGAGCCGGCGTCGACCTCGCTGCCGGCGGCGGGATCGGTCTTGATGACGCTGCCCGCGGGGATGGTGTCGTGGCTCTTCTCGACCGTGTCGCCGACGACGAGGCCGGCAGTCTCGATGGCCGTGCTGGCCTCGTCGGTCGGGAGGCCCTTGACGTCGGGCACCGTGGCCAGGGGCGGCCCGGCGCTGATGGTGAAGCTGACGGCGGAGCCGGCGTCGACCTCACTGCCGGCGGCGGGATCCTGGGAGAGGACCTCGCCCTTGGGGGCGTCGTCCTCGGTGGCTGCCACCTCGCCGACGCTCAGGCCGGCGTCGCTGATGGCCGTCTCGGCCGCCGAGCGGCCGAGGCCGAGGATGTCGGGCACGCTGACCTGCTTGACGCCGGTGGAGACGTAGAGGCTGACGGCCGAGCCGGCGTCGACCTCGCTGCCGGCGGCGGGATCGGTCTTGATGACGCTGCCCGCGGGGATGGTGTCGTGGCTCTTCTCGACCGTGTCGCCGACGACGAGGCCGGCGTCGTCGATGGCCGTGCTGGCCTCGTCGGTCGGGAGGCCCTTGACGTCGGGCACCGTGGCCAGGGGCGGCCCGGCGCTGATGGTGAAGCTGACGGCGGAGCCGGCGTCGACCTCACTGCCGGCGGCGGGATCCTGGGAGAGGACCTCGCCCTTGGGGGCGTCGTCCTCGGTGGCTGCCACCTCGCCGACGCTCAGGCCGGCGTCGCTGATGGCCGTCTCGGCCGCCGAGCGGCCGAGGCCGAGGATGTCGGGCACGCTGACCTGCTTGACGCCGGTGGAGACGTAGAGGCTGACGGCCGAGCCGGCGTCGACCTCGCTGCCGGCGGCGGGATCGGTCTTGATGACGCTGCCCGCGGGGATGGTGTCGTGGCTCTTCTCGACCGTGTCGCCGACGACGAGGCCGGCGTCTCGATGGCCGTGCTGGCCTCGTCGGTCGGGAGGCCCTTGACGTCGGGCACCGTGGCCAGGGGCGGCCCGGCGCTGAGACGTAGAGGCTGACGGGTGAGCTGGTCGTCGACCTCGCTGCCGGCAGCGGGATCGGTCTTGATGACGCTGCCCGCGGGGATCGTCCTCGTGGCCTGCTCGACGGTCTCGCCGACCGTCAGACCGGCGTCCGCAAGCCGTCTCGTCGCCTCCTCCTGCGTCTGGCCCATGACCCCGGGCACGATCACAGGGGCTCGACGCCAGGCTGATGACGTAGCTCACGGTCGAGCCGGGCGTGACGCTCTGGCCGGCCGCGGGATCGGAGCTCATGACGTTGCCCGTCGCGACCGTGTCGCTGTAGGCCTCGCCGGGCTCGCCGGGCTGCCGACCAGGCCGGCAGCCTCGAGGGCGGCCAGGGCCTCATCCTCGGGCAGGCCCACGAGATCGGGCACGGCGACCGGCTCGACGCCCAGGCTGATGACGTAGCTCACGGTCGAGCCGGGCGTGACGCTCTGGCCGGCCGCGGGATCGGAGCTCATGACGTCGCCCGTCGCGACCGTGTCGCTGTAGGCCTCGCCGGGCTCGCCGGGCGTGCCGACCAGGCCGGCAGCCTCGAGGGCGGCCAGGGCCTCATCCTCGGGCAGGCCCACGAGATCGGGCACGGCGACCGGCTCGACGCCCAGGCTGATGACGTAGCTCACGGTCGAGCCGGGCGTGACGCTCTGGCCGGCCGCGGGATCGGAGCTCATGACGTTGCCCGTCGCGACCGTGTCGCTGTAGGCCTCGCCGGGCTCGCCGGGCGTGCCGACCAGGCCGGCAGCCTCGAGGGCGGCCAGGGCCTCATCCTCGGGCAGGCCCACGAGATCGGGCACGGCGACCGGCTCGACGCCCAGGCTGATGACGTAGCTCACGGTCGAGCCGGGCGTGACGCTCTGGCCGGCCGCGGGATCGGAGCTCATGACGTCGCCCGTCGCGACCGTGTCGCTGTAGGCCTCGCCGGGCTCGCCGGGCGTGCCGACCAGGCCGGCAGCCTCGAGGGCGGCCAGGGCCTCATCCTCGGGCAGGCCCACGAGATCGGGCACGGCGACCGGCTCGACGCCCAGGCTGATGACGTAGCTCACGGTCGAGCCGGGCGTGACGCTCTGGCCGGCCGCGGGATCGGAGCTCATGACGTTGCCCGTCGCGACCGTGTCGCTGTAGGCCTCGCCGGGCTCGCCGGGCGTGCCGACCAGGCCGGCAGCCTCGAGGGCGGCCAGGGCCTCATCCTCGGGCAGGCCCACGAGATCGGGCACGGCGACCGGCTCGACGCCCAGGCTGATGACGTAGCTCACGGTCGAGCCGGGCGTGACGCTCTGGCCGGCCGCGGGATCGGAGCTCATGACGTTGCCCGTCGCGACCGTGTCGCTGTAGGCCTCGCCGGGCTCGCCGGGCGTGCCGACCAGGCCGGCAGCCTCGAGGGCGGCCAGGGCCTCATCCTCGGGCAGGCCCACGAGATCGGGCACGGCGACCGGCTCGACGCCCAGGCTGATGACGTAGCTCACGGTCGAGCCGGGCGTGACGCTCTGGCCGGCCGCGGGATCGGAGCTCATGACGTTGCCCGTCGCGACCGTGTCGCTGTAGGCCTCGCCGGGCTCGCCGGGCGTGCCGACCAGGCCGGCAGCCTCGAGGGCGGCCAGGGCCTCATCCTCGGGCAGGCCCACGAGATCGGGCACGGCGACCGGCTCGACGCCCAGGCTGATGACGTAGCTCACGGTCGAGCCGGGCGTGACGCTCTGGCCGGCCGCGGGATCGGAGCTCATGACGTCGCCCGTCGCGACCGTGTCGCTGTAGGCCTCGCCGGGCTCGCCGGGCGTGCCGACCAGGCCGGCAGCCTCGAGGGCGGCCAGGGCCTCATCCTCGGGCAGGCCCACGAGATCGGGCACGGCGACCGGCTCGACGCCCAGGCTGATGACGTAGCTCACGGTCGAGCCGGGCGTGACGCTCTGGCCGGCCGCGGGATCGGAGCTCATGACGTTGCCCGTCGCGACCGTGTCGCTGTAGGCCTCGCCGGGCTCGCCGGGCGTGCCGACCAGGCCGGCAGCCTCGAGGGCGGCCAGGGCCTCATCCTCGGGCAGGCCCACGAGATCGGGCACGGCGACCGGCTCGACGCCCAGGCTGATGACGTAGCTCACGGTCGAGCCGGGCGTGACGCTCTGGCCGGCCGCGGGATCGGAGCTCATGACGTTGCCCGTCGCGACCGTGTCGCTGTAGGCCTCGCCGGGCTCGCCGGGCGTGCCGACCAGGCCGGCAGCCTCGAGGGCGGCCAGGGCCTCATCCTCGGGCAGGCCCACGAGATCGGGCACGGCGACCGGCTCGACGCCCAGGCTGATGACGTAGCTCACGGTCGAGCCGGGCGTGACGCTCTGGCCGGCCGCGGGATCGGAGCTCATGACGTCGCCCGTCGCGACCGTGTCGCTGTAGGCCTCGCCGGGCTCGCCGGGCGTGCCGACCAGGCCGGCAGCCTCGAGGGCGGCCAGGGCCTCATCCTCGGGCAGGCCCACGAGATCGGGCACGGCGACCGGCTCGACGCCCAGGCTGATGACGTAGCTCACGGTCGAGCCGGGCGTGACGCTCTGGCCGGCCGCGGGATCGGAGCTCATGACGTCGCCCGTCGCGACCGTGTCGCTGTAGGCCTCGCCGGGCTCGCCGGGCGTGCCGACCAGGCCGGCAGCCTCGAGGGCGGCCAGGGCCTCATCCTCGGGCAGGCCCACGAGATCGGGCACGGCGACCGGCTCGACGCCCAGGCTGATGACGTAGCTCACGGTCGAGCCGGGCGTGACGCTCTGGCCGGCCGCGGGATCGGAGCTCATGACGTCGCCCGTCGCGACCGTGTCGCTGTAGGCCTCGCCGGGCTCGCCGGGCGTGCCGACCAGGCCGGCAGCCTCGAGGGCGGCCAGGGCCTCATCCTCGGGCAGGCCCACGAGATCGGGCACGGCGACCGGCTCGACGCCCAGGCTGATGACGTAGCTCACGGTCGAGCCGGGCGTGACGCTCTGGCCGGCCGCGGGATCGGAGCTCATGACGTCGCCCGTCGCGACCGTGTCGCTGTAGGCCTCGCCGGGCTCGCCGGGCGTGCCGACCAGGCCGGCAGCCTCGAGGGCGGCCAGGGCCTCATCCTCGGGCAGGCCCACGAGATCGGGCACGGCGACCGGCTCGACGCCCAGGCTGATGACGTAGCTCACGGTCGAGCCGGGCGTGACGCTCTGGCCGGCCGCGGGATCGGAGCTCATGACGTCGCCCGTCGCGACCGTGTCGCTGTAGGCCTCGCCGGGCTCGCCGGGCGTGCCGACCAGGCCGGCAGCCTCGAGGGCGGCCAGGGCCTCATCCTCGGGCAGGCCCACGAGATCGGGCACGGCGACCGGCTCGACGCCCAGGCTGATGACGTAGCTCACGGTCGAGCCGGGCGTGACGCTCTGGCCGGCCGCGGGATCGGAGCTCATGACGTTGCCCGTCGCGACCGTGTCGCTGTAGGCCTCGCCGGGCTCGCCGGGCGTGCCGACCAGGCCGGCAGCCTCGAGGGCGGCCAGGGCCTCATCCTCGGGCAGGCCCACGAGATCGGGCACGGCGACGAGGGCCGCACCGCTGGAGACGACATAGTCGACCGCGGAGCCGGGCTCCACCTCGCTGGCCGCCTCGGGATCGGAGCTGATGACGTTGCCGTCCGCGATCGTGGCGTCGCTCGGCCTCGCTGCGGTCGCCGGCCTCGAGGCCGGCGTCCTCGAGGGCGGCCAGGGCCTCATCCTCGGGCAGGTCCACGAGATCGGGCACGGCGACGAGGGCCGCACCGCTGGAGACGACATAGTCGACCGCGGAGCCGGGCTCCACCTCGCTGGCCGCCTCGGGATCGGAGCTGATGACGTTGCCGTCCGCGATCGTGGCGTCGCTCGCCTCGCTGCGGTCGCCGGCCTCGAGGCCGGCGTCCTCCAGGGCGGCCAGGGCCTCATCCTCGGGCAGGTCCACGAGATCGGGCACGGCGACGAGGGCCGCACCGCTGGAGACGACATAGTCGACCGCGGAGCCGGGCTCCACCTCGCTGGCCGCCTCGGGATCGGAGCTGATGACGTTGCCGTCCGCGATCGTGGCGTCGCTCGCCTCGCTGCGGTCGCCGGCCTCGAGGCCGGCGTCCTCCAGGGCGGCCAGGGCCTCATCCTCGGGCAGGTCCACGAGATCGGGCACGGCGACGGTCGACGGCTCGGCAGCGACCGAGAGCGTGACGGTGGTGCCCTTGGCGACCGGCTCACCGGCCGGCGGATCCTGACCCAGGACGGTGCCCGGATCCTCGCTGTCCGTCTCCACCATGCTGACGCGCAGCACGAGACCGTTCGCGTCGGCCTGTGCCTGGGCTGCCTCGAGGCTCAGGCCACGGAAGTTGGGCGTGTCAACGATGGCGAGGTCAGACGGGCTGGCACTGGGCGATGCGGTGACGACCGGCGAGGGCGAGAACGAGGCGTCTGGAGACGTCCCGGAGTCGAACGGCCGGAAGAGCAGGATCACGATCGCCAACGCCGCGATGAAGGCGCCGATGAGGATCCCGCCAACGAGGAGTACAGGCGTCCCCTGGTCAGGGGGCTCCGCCCCGGAGCCAGCGGCCAAGGCCACTGGCGGTTCGGGCGGCTCCAGGGTGACCTCAGGTCGCGCGGCCAACGCAGCGAGGGCGGCCTCCGTGGCTTCCGGGTCGGGCGCCACCGGCACGGTCGTCCAGGCGGCGGCCGCGATGGGGCCTGTGGCCGCCACCCCGGTGGCCGCAGCACCGACAGCGGCCGAGTCGACGACATCCGGGTCGACGATGGACGCACCGGTCGCGCTCGGCTGGTCGGCGTCCAGGTCGGCCTGCGTCTGGGGATCGAGATCGAGATCGGCGTCAGGCTCTCGTAGCGCCGGTACTTCTCCTTCCGCGACCACCGCCTCGGCGTCGGGCTCGGAGGGCTCGATCGGCGGCAGGTCAGGCTGGGGATCCGAAGGGTCGGGGATGGCCGTGGGGTCGCCGGGATCTGGCTGAAGGTCGGTCATGGCAGGCGCACCTTACGTGACGCGGGGGCACCAGGCGAGCACCCTCGCAGGCTCGATCGGGCCGTTCTCGGCCCACGTGTCCGATTCTTCATCGTCCGCCGCTCCTCGCTTCACGTGCCCCTGGTGGGCCGGGCGATCAGGGCGTGAGGCCCAGCGCCCCCTCGACGCTGCGGAGCGTCGAATCGCTGTCGGCCACCAGGACCAGCACTGGAGAGGATAGCCCTCCGGCCACGTCATCCGTACTGATGCTCGTCGCCCCGGGCAGGTCCTTGACGACCTGGCGAGCTGCACGACGGAACTCGGCGGCATCCTGCACCGTGTCCCAGTCGGTCTGCCAGACGACCGCCCACGAACCACTCGGTCCATCGAGGCTGACGAGGCGGTCGCCACCCCAGCCGGCGGCCGCATCCGCGCGCGCCAGCTGCTTGGGCAGCAAGGAGAAGAGCGTCGTGCCCTTGCTGCCGTCCGCGACCCAGGCGCCGAGCTGCATCTCGCCGAGCGTCTGGCTATACGCCGTCGACCACTCGGAGCCAAGGGCTGCGGCGACGTCGGGCAACTCGATGTCCACGGGCAGCTCGTCCGGGTACAGCTCGGGGTGCATGACCTGTTCCGTCGACGCCGGCTGAGCCGCCCAGGCTTCGTCGACGGCGGCCCAGTCACCACGGCCGCGCAGGGCGTTCACGAAGGCAAAGCCCTCGATGTACGGGAACTCCAGCTGCCGGCGCAGGATGGCCGGCAGGTTCCTGAGAGCCCTGGCATCCTGCTTGGAGAGGGCCCTCGACGATGCCGCGAGCAGGTCCTTGGTCGTCAGCTCACGAGCCGCCCAGTCGAACATGACCGCGGTCGCGTCGCCTTCGATGAGGGCTTGCTGTGCGAACGCAGCGTCAGAGCGGTCGAGGGCCGCCACCCGGCCGGCCTCCAGGTCATAGGCAGCGTCCTGGATAGCGTGTTCGTACTCATGAGCCAGGACGACCAAGTCGATCGGCCGGAGCTTGCCCACCGGACCCACGAGCGTGAGGGAGTCCGACGTCGAGTCGTATGAGGCGAGGCCCTGGTCAGCCAGGGTGTCCAGGGTGAGGGACGCGAGGTCGTCATCGGGCCCGAGGAGCCCGATGCGCGTGAAGGCCGCATCCTCTGCGGCCAGATACCCTTCCGGATACGTCGCGTCGAACGCCGTCTCCAGGTCGCTGCGGAAGGTCTCCGCGTCCACGACCGCGATCGTGACCCCATCAGCCGCGGGAAGCTCGCGGACCGCGGGCACACTCTCCACGACCCGCTGGACCCTCCTCGCAGCCCTGGCACTCAGGCCCTCCGGCAGCGCCGCCAACGGCGAGGCCGTGGCCGCCGCCGGGGACGGCGAGGCGTCCTGGGCGAGCACCGGACCGGCCGGCCACCCAGTCACGGCGATGGTCACGGCAGCCAGGACAAGAGCGGACGAGCGGGGCGTGTGGATCGACCCGATCCGAGCGAGGTGGTGGGGCATGGTGCCGCCATTCTGCCAGTCGCAGCGGAGGTACCCGCCGGACGACGCCTCCTCGCGGAGCCCAGCGCCGAACGTCGAACGTGCAGATGTGGGTTTCTTCATCGTTCGGAGTCTGGTGCCTTCATCCGGGCCGGCTACCGTACTCGGCACGGAACCGCGAAGCATCCCTTCACAGTTCCCTCTCCCTCCCTCTGAACGAGGGGCGCCGATTGGGCAGGCGCCCCTCGTTCGTTCTTCTCCGAGCCTCGTGTGGCACCATCCGTGGCATGGAGATCACCTGGTATGGCGGGTCGTGCGTCCGCCTCAAGGGGCGCGAGGGCGTCGTCGCTGCCGACCCGTTCCGCTCGGTCGTGGGGCCCACTGGTCGCGGACTGATCGCGGACATCGTTTCCTTCGGGTATCCGGACGAGACGGAAGTGAACGGGCGCGGTTCCAAGGCCAAGGCTGGCGTCGTCTCGCGGCAGCTTGCTGTCCCGCTGCCCACGAGCCTGGAGTCCGCATACGTGCTGGATTCCCCCGGCGAGTACGAGATCCACGACATCATGGTCACCGGCGTGCGCACGTTCCGCGACGCGGAGCGCGGTGCCCGACGCGGCCTGAGCACCGCGTTCGTCTATGAGCTGGACGGCCTGTACGCCGCGCACCTCGGCGACGTTGGGCATCTGCTGGACGCGGACACCATCCGCGAGATCGGGCACGTGGACATCGTCTGCCTGGGCATCGGTCCGCAATTGAACCCGTCGCAGGCCGCTGAGGTCATCGCGCAGCTGGATGCCACGATGGTCGTGCCCATGCCTCTCTCGGAGGCAGCCGCGGCCCCGGACGGGGACTTGGCGCGCTTCCTCAAGGAGATGAGCTCCGGTCAGGCCCAGCCCGTGGCCCGGCTCAATGCCTCCATCTCCTCGCTGCCGGCGGAAACGACGATCGTGCTGCTCGAGCAGCGCGGTCGGAGCTGACCGCGGGTCGCGCTTGCGGGACCGCCCAGGCCACCGATAGCGGCGCCGCCCTACACCGCCCGGCGGCGCGCCTCCGCAAGGCGCAGTTCGAGGACCATCCCCGGTTCATACCTGCGGATGCGCAGCCAGCCTGCGGCTTCCCTGACGCGATCGTCGAGAGAACGCCCGGAGGCCACGCCGATATGATCGGCGACCTCGAGCATGGCCGCCGCTGGTGCCAGCCCGACGAGCTCGGAATCGAGCATGCTGACGCCGTGTGCACGAGCCAGCTGGTCGACCCTCTCCCACACACGCCAGAGCGGTGTCCTGGCGGGGTCGAGTAGGTTCATCGAAAGCTGCACGCAGCCCTGTGACGCCAGGTCGATCCCCAGGGCCTGGACGGCGGGCAGCCCGCCGTCCCGCTCGCGCACGAGGGTCGCCAGCCGCTTGGCCACGGCGAGGTCGGTGGTGGAGAGCTGGATGTTCCAGGCGATGAGGAACGGCCGTGCGCCGACGACGGTGGCGCCAGCGGTCGGATGCGGCCGTGCCGGCCCGAAGTCGGGCGCCCCGCCGGGCTCGGCCATCGACTGGGCCAGGCCCTCGTAGCCGGGCCGCCGGATATCCACCAGCGCGCGTCGTTCCGGGCGAAGGGCCGCTGCGGCGTAGAGGTACACCGGCAACTCGAAGCGCTCCGCGATGGTGGCCGCGAAACGGCGGGCGCCCTCGACCGCCTGCTCCATGGTCGTCTCCCCGAGCGGCACGAAGGGAACCACGTCCACAGCACCGATGCGCGGATGCCGGCCATGGTGCACACGCATGTCGATGCGCTCGATCGCTACCCCCACGGCGTGCTCCAGGGCGATCATCGCCGGGCCGGGATACCCGGCCATGGTGAAGACGCTGCGCTGGTGGTCGGGATCCGCGGTGCGGTCCAGCAGCCAGATGCCGCCATGGTCCTCGAGCGCAGCGGCGATAGCGTCCAGCGTCGTCGGATCGGTGCCCTCGCTGAAGTTGGGAATGCACTCCACGAGCTGCTCCATGACCGTCGATGCTACCGGGTCGCAGGCCTGGGGGTGGCTTGGGGCGGTCTAGACCCCGGGGATCCATCAACGGCTCGCTCGCGTGCCCCGGCGGCAGCAGCGCGCGAGCCCGACCGCACGGTCGACCGGGGGCGACTCAACCCAGCGCGCGACGCATCACCGGATAGCGTTCGTCGTCGACGGCCAGGACGAATCCGCATGCCTGCCAGAACGCCGGGTGTGCGGCCGAGGCCTGATCTGCAGCCAGCGTCCGATCGGGGTAGGCCTCGACGGCGGCAAAGCCACGCTGCGCCAGGTCGGCGAGGACGGCCTCCACGAGCATCTGGCCGAGGCCAGCACCACGAGCGGCGCTGCTGGTGGAGACGCAGGTGATGACGGCCGGCAGCGGCGTGGCGGGCAGGCTGGGATACAGCTCGCGCAGGCGCCGCGCTCGGGGATAGGCCGAGAGCGGGCCGAACTGCGCGTACGCGGCCGGCTCGCCGTGGAGGGTCAGCACCTTGGCATAGGAGCCGAAGACCCCCAGGCCCCGCGTCAGGAGACGCAGCTTGCGCGGCGCGTCCGCGGCCGGTCGGGCATCCGGCCTCGGCGCTGGTGCAAAGGGGTTGTCAGCGGACCCAGCGCGAGGATCCGCTCCATCCGCAGCCAGGACCGACCACGCCATGGCTCCGCCACCGCGGGGCGCCGGGGCGAAGGGATTGAAGGCTGGCTCTCGCGCAGTGGGTGGCGCGAAGGGGTTGTCGGAGACCGCCGGGGGCGTGGCCGGACGCGGCGCCTCCGTGGCCGACCACCAGGAAGGCCGCGCCGACTTCAGGCCGCGGACCTCGTCCTCCCAGTAGTCGCAGCTGCGATGGTCGAAGCGGGTGTCAGCGCAGGGCGGCACCTGGCCGAAGGCGACCGCGTCGAGGATATCGACGATCGTGATGTCGGGCGGGCCGCTCATCCAGCCAGGCCTGCGTCGCCTAGACCCCGAAGCGGAGGCTCGAGACGATCGATTCGAAGATGGCTTCAGCGTCCTCGAAGTCGTCCGCGGCGGCCACGAAGCAGACCAGGTAGGCATCTCCAGCGAAGCGCACCAGGTACGAGCGCACCTGGATGGCGCCCAGGTCGGGGTCATCCAGGCTGAAGTCGAAGCGGACCCCATTGACAGCGGGCAGGCTGACATCGGCACGGAACGGCCCACCAGACAGGCCGGGCAGGCCGGTGATCTGCTCCTTGACCTGCGCCTTGACGGCGTGGGCGGGCCGATCCCCGATCGGCTGGGTCAGGATGACGAGCAGTGGGGACAGGTCCCCGGCCGCTTCCGGGTCACCGGCGATGGCGCTGACCCGGCTGTCGGTGGCATCGAGCACATCGTCGATGCGGCCCACCAGGTCCGGGCGATCCACGCCGACGGCATCCACCAACTGGTGGACCTGGGCGTCGCTCAAGGCAACCCCGCTCCAGCCGGGCGGAAGCACCATGGCATAGCCGTCCGGGAGCGGCCACCAGGTCGCCTCGCCGCTGCCAGTGCTGGCGTCAGCAGGGTCGGTGACAGCCTCGGTCGGGGATGCCTGAGCTCCGAGGGGCTCGAGCAGAGCTTCGAACACGGCGCTCGTCGAGGCGCTGCAGCCCGTAACGACCAGGCTGGCCAGCGCGACGACGAGGACGCCGACTGGGGTCGTTCGGCTCGTCATTCCGCGTCAAGCATGCCCCAGACGCCGCGGACGTGCAGCAAACCATATGGCCCACCTCAAGATGACCGATGCCCCACGCGGAAGGGCCGGGAGGCGCTGCTATAGTCGAACGCAGCACGTATAGCACGCCTCGCCTTCGGGGTCGGGTGAAATCCCCTACCGGTGGTCGGCGGCGCCAGTGGCGTCTGCCAGCCCACGAGCCATCGCGCTGCGGTGGCGGATTCCTCGCAGGGAGCCGACGGTCAGAGTCCGGATGGGAGAAGGAGGAGGCGACCGCCGATCGCAGGGTCGGCGAGGTCGCATGTGGCGCGTGCCGGCAGGTGGCCGGTCGCCCATCCCTTCTCCAGTGCCCCGCCGGTGCGGCCGGAGGTCGCAGCACTGGACGTCATCGAGCTTCGCGGGATCGGCCGCAGCTTCGACATCGCCGGTACCCCATTGGTCGCCCTTGACGGCGTGGACCTGCGCGTGACCGAGCGCGAGGTCGTGGCCATCGTAGGCCCCAACGGATGTGGCAAGTCCACGCTGCTGCGCGTCATCTGTGGACTCCTGGCGCCTGACCGTGGAACCGTGCGCACCTTTGGATCCGACGTTGCCGGCGTCGATCCGCGCGTGGGACTGGTATTCCAGGAACCTCGGCTGCTGCCATGGCGCACCGTGCTCGACAACGTGGCCCTGCCACTCGAGCTGGCAGGGGTCGGGCGCGGGCAACGCGTGCCGCGCGCCCGGGAGGCGCTGGAGCTGACGGAGCTGGCGGGGTTCGAAGACCTCTGGCCCCACCAGCTCTCCGGCGGCATGGCGCAGCGTGCGGCCCTTGCCCGAGCCCTCGCACCGGGTCCGCAGGTGTTGCTGCTTGATGAGCCCTTCAGCGCCCTTGACGCCATGACACGGGAGCACCTCGATGACGAACTGCTGGCGCTCTGGGATCGCACTGGCACGACCATCATGCTTGTCACCCACAGCATCCCCGAGGCCGTCTACCTGGCCGACCGCGTCCTGGTCATGTCACCACGTCCGGGCCGCATCCTTGCCGAGATCCCCGTGGCCGCCGACCGACCACGCCAGCTTGGCGGAGCCGACGCCGCCACCTTCAGCTCGGCCGCCGAGGCTGTCCGTGCGGCCCTGGTGGCTGGCGACGCCGGGGTCGTTGTGGGGGCCGGCATCGATGCGCGACCGAAGGTGGCTGCATGAGCAGCCCGCAGGGCGACGCTGCGGCCGAGTCGCGTGGGCGGCGGTACCTGCGTGATGCCTGGCCCGCGCTCGCTGGGGCCGCCCTCTTCGTGATCGCCTGGCAGGTCATCGTCATCGTCGGCGATTACCCGCACTTCATCCTGCCTGGCCCATTCAGCGTGGCCGAGCGGTTCGGGCAGGCCTGGCTGTCAGGCACGTTCGCACCACACTTCGTGACGACGCTGGGTGAGATCGTGCTGGGCCTGGCGGTCGGGGCCAGCGCCGGGCTTCTCGCGGGAGTCGTGCTGGCCCGTTCACGGGCGGTGGGGCGCATGCTCTCGCCCTACATCGTGGCCGCCCAGGCCACGCCCATCCTGGCACTGGCGCCGCTCATCGCCCTCTGGTTCGGCACCGGGCTGCTGAGCCGAGCGCTCATCTGCGCGCTCATCTGCTTCTTCCCGATCGCCGTGGGGACGATGGTCGGGATCCGTTCGGTGGATCCCCGGCACCTCGAGCTGGGTCGCAGTCTGCGAGCCACCCGCTGGCAGTTGCTGCGCACGATCGAGGTGCCCTCGGCGCTGCCGCAGATCCTGGGCAGCATGCGCATCGGTGTCACCCTGGCGGTCGTGGGTGCCATCGTGGCCGAGTGGGCTGGAGGCGACCAGGGCCTGGGCGTCCTCATCAACCTGGCCCGCGGCAGCATGTTCGACATCCCGCTCATGTTCGCGACCCTCTTCACGATCGCCTTGCTGGGGCTGGGTCTCTACTTCCTCGTCGTCCTCGTGGAACGCCGGCTCGTGCCGGCGCGCAGCTGAAGCAACGGAAGGCAGGCGCACCATGGCCGAGCATCGCCCCGCTGGAAGCACCGCCAGCACCTCCCGCCGTTCGCGCTCCGGCGGCCGCATGGCCCGGCTCCGGGCCGCGCTCGGGGCCGTGGCGCTGGTCATGCTCGTGTCCACAGCTGGTCCGTCGACTGGCCTGGCACAGGATGCCGGCAGCTCCGCCTCGCAGCCTGTCTCGCTGCGGGTCGGCCTGGGCTACATCCCCAGCGTGCAGTTCGCCCAGTTCTACCTCGCCGAGCAGGCGGGCTACTACGACGAGGCCGGCCTTGACGTGACCTTCGAGAACAAGGTCGACCCGGAGCTCATCACGCTCATCGGACAGGGTGCCGTGGACATCGGTCTCGGGGACGGCACGAGCGTCGTCCCCGCGGTCAGCCAGGGCATCCCCGTCGTGTACGGCGCGACGGTCTTCCGACGCTTCCCCAACGTCCTCTTCTCCCTGGCCGACTCTGGCATCGAGTCGGCTTCCGACCTGTCCGGACGCTCGGTGGGCGTGCCGGGTCGCTACGGGTCGTCCTGGGTCGCCCTTCAGGCCCTGCTCGCCTCGGCCGGCCTGGCGACCGACGACGTCAAGGTCGTCACCTACCCTGACTATGGCCATGCGGTCGCGGTCGCCGAGGGCCAGGTCGACGCCGCCATCGGGTATCTCAACAACGAGCCCCTGCAGCTGCAGCGGGAGGGGCTGGCTGTGGACGTCCTGCGCATCGACGACGTGGCGCCCCTGCCCGGTCCTGGCCTGGTCGTGGGCCGGGCCACGCTGGAGACCAAGGGCGACGCCCTGCGCGCCTTCACGGCTGCGACGCTGCGAGCCATGGCGGAGATCGTCGCCGACCCCCAGTCGGGTCTGGACGCCACGTTCGCCCGCGTCCCCGACCTGGCGGCCGACCCCGAGAGTCAGCTCGCCATCCTGGAAGCGACCGCCGCCGCGTGGCAGGGTGATGTCGGCGACGACGTGGGCATGGGCGCCATCGACCGGGAGGCCTGGCAGTCGGCCGTCGACATCATGTCGTCGCTGCCGGACTCCGTGGTGGCTCAGCCCGTCAGCGTGGATGATCTCGTGACCGATGCGCTGCTGCCCTGACGGTGACGGATACTGGGACCATGTCTGACGCTGCGGGCGGGCACGTTCCCGCCACGACCGGGGGCACAGACAGTGCCCCGCACGACCAACACGGCACTGACACCGGGAGCGCGCCGCACGATGGCCACGCGAACGCCGCTGCGCCCGGCGGCTCACATGGTCACGAGCACGCAGAGGCCGGGGAGCCGCTCGGGCCGATCGATCTGGCCGGCTGGACCTACGCCCTGGTGGGCGCCGCATTCGGCCTCGTCGCTGCCGGGGCGCTGTACGTCGCAGCCCTCTGACGCGGCCTAGAAGAGCCCGACGATCCGCCCGCTCGCGTCGATGTCCACGCCCTCGCCGGCGGGGTGCGTGGGCAGGCCCGGCATCGTCATCATGTTGCCGCAGTAGGCCGTCACGAAGCCCGCCCCGGCGAAGAGGCGCGCATCCCGGACGGGCAGCCGCCAGCCACGCGGACGACCTTTGAGGGCAGGGTCGTGGCTCAGCGACGACTGCGTCTTGGCCATGCAGATGGGCAGCGTCCCGTAGCCCGAGACGCTCGATGGCGGCCAGCGCCTCCTCCGCGCGCGGCGCGAGGTCCGCGCCGTCAGCACCATAGACACGCGTGGCGATGTCCTCGATCTGCTGATGCAGGGAGGCATCCTCATGCGAGAGCAGGCGGAAGTCGGGCGCACCCTGCTGGGCGGCCGCCCAGACCGCTGTGGCGAGATCGAGCGCGCCGGCACCGCCCTCGGAGAAATGGCGCGAGACCACGACGTCTGCTGCACCGGCGGCGATGGCGGCCTCGCGGGCGGCCAGGAACTCCGACTCGTGGTCGGTCGGGAAGGCGTTGATGGCGACGACGGCGGGGACCCGATAGTTGGCCACGATCGCGATGTGCTGGGCGAGGTTCTCCGCGCCGCGACGCACCGCCTCCGGATCCTCCTCGAGGAGCTTCGGGTCGAGCGGCTGGCCTGCCACCACGTTGCCCACGCCGCCATGCATCTTGAGCGCCCGGATCGTGGCGACGATGACGGCCGCCGATGGGACGCAGGCCGGAGAGCCGGCACTTGATGTCCATGAATTTCTGCAGGCCCATGTCGGAGGCGAACCCTCCCTCCGTGCAGACCGCCTCGTTGAGCTTGAGGGCCACACGGTCGGCCACCACGGACGAGCTGCCATGGGCGATGTTGGCGAAGGGCCCCGCATGGACGAAGGCGGGACCACCCTCCACGGTCTGGACGAGATTGGGCTTGATGGCGTCGCGCAACAGGACGGTCATGGCGCCGGCGACCTTGAGATCCTCCATGGTGACGGCGCGGCCATCGGCCGTCTCCGCGACGATGATGCGGCCGACGCGACGCCGCATATCCTGCAGGTCTGTGGCCAGGGCGAGGACGGCCATGACCTCGGACGCGGCCGTGATGTGGAACTCGCCCTCACGCTGCAGTCCGTCCGGCTCACCCAGGCCAAGGCGAACCCGGCGCAGGACACGGTCGTTGACGTCCAGGACCCGCGGCCAGCGCACGGTGGCGAGGTCCATGCCAAGGGCGTTGCCGCGCAGCAGGTGATTGTCCAGGAAGGCTGCGCCCAGGTCGTGGGCGGCGCTCACAGCGTGGATGTCACCAGTGAAATGGAGGTTGATGTCCTCCATCGGGAGGACCTGACTGTAGCCTCCCCCGGCGCCACCACCCTTGATGCCGAAGACGGGGCCCAGGGACGGCTGCCGGATGGCGACGGCGGTGCGCACACCGAGTCGATTGAGACCCTGTGCCAGCCCGATCGTCGTCGTCGTCTTGCCCTCGCCCAGCGGGGTGGGCGTGATGGCCGTGACGATGATCTCTCGACCGTCCGGGCGGTCGGCGAGACGGTCGAGGACGTCGAGGCGGATCTTGGCCTTGTGGCGGCCGTAGAGCTCGACCTCTTGAGGCCGGAGACCCATCTCCTCAGCGATGTCGGCGATGGGACGCAGCTCCGCGTCCTGGGCGATCCGTAGGCTGCTAGGCATGGCCGTCAGGATGCCATGCCCCAGCCACTCGATGGGCGCCGAAGGTCACGTGATCGATGACCCAGGAGCGTGGCGCGGCTCAGGTCGGCCACCGCGCCGCGGCAGGTCGCGCCGCCCCGGCCGCGCGCGCAAGGTGGCGCATCAGGATGGCGTTGGTGACCGGGCCCACGCCGCCGGGCGTTGGGGTGATGGCGCCGGCTACCGGCATGACGGACCCCAGGTCCACGTCACCGACGATCCGACCGTCCGGCAGGACGTTGATGCCGCAGTCGATGACCGACGCGCCCGGATGGATGGCAGGACCCCGGATGAGGCCAGCGACGCCGGCGGCGGCGACCACGATGTCAGCACCACGCAGGTGCGCCTCAAGGTCGCGGGTCTTGCGGTGACACACCGTGACGGTGGCGTCCTCGGCCATGAGGAGGAGCATGGCCGGACGGCCGACCACGTTGCTGCGGCCGACCACGACGGCGTGGCGTCCGGCCATCGGGATGTCGGCACGCCGCAGGATCTCCACGGCTGCTTCGGCGCACGAGGGTGCGAAGCCACCACAACCCCGCGAGACGAGGCCGGCATTCTCGGGATGGATGCCATCGAGGTCCTTGCGTGGGTCGAGGGCATCGACGATGCTGGCAAGCTCCAGGCAGCGCGGCAGGGGCAGCTGCATGATGATGCCGGCGACCGCGGGGTCATCGCCGAGCGAACGGAGCGTCCCGCGTACGGCCTCCACGCTGGCATCCTGCGGCAGCGTCAGCAGGGCCCCGCGCGAGCCCACCGACTCCGCCGCTCGGAGGATGCGCCGCGCGTAGACGGCCGACGGGGCGTCATCGCCGACGAGCAGCACGCGCACCTCCGGGACAGCGCCGTGCAGACGGGTCGATCTCCTCGATCTCCCGGCGCGTCTCTGTAAGCATCTCCTGCGCCATGGCCCTGCCGTCGAGCAGCCGGGCGCCCGGGTCATCTCCCCCCGGCTGCGTCATGCCGACTCCGCCTCCCGGACCTGGCCCGCCGCGATCATCTCGCGAGCGCGTGCCGCGGAGGCCTCGATGTCCTGTAGCGTGGCCAGCACCCGTGACCCGGCTTGCTCCGCGTAGGCCGCATCCCCGACCGCGGCAAGGTTGGCCATGACGTTCGCCGCAGCCGACCTGGCGGCTGCCTCCAGCAAGAGCGCTGCCACCTCCAGGTCGCTGGCAGCGTGACGGTTGCTACGCCCGACGAGCCGCTCCACCAGCTGCTGCTGGTACTGACAGACAGATACGGTCTCCAGCGGCACCTCCGCCGAGCGTCGTGCGGCCTCCCGGGTGGCAGTCACACGTACAGCCTCCGCCTCATCAGTGTCATGCGGCAGGCGACGGGCGGCGCCGTACCCCGCATACGCGGCCGCATCCGCCTGCGCCAGCTCCAGGAAGCGCACCCGGGCGGCGTCCGAGTCCACCAGGGCCGCAGCGTGCAGCGCGGCGTGCGGAACGTAGGCGGGGCGGTCGGCTGAAAGCCGCGCCACCATGCTCGTAAGGCTGGCCGCCAGGGCCGCCGTGACCGCTGCTGCCGCACCGCCACCGGGCACCGGCTGGCCTGACGCCAACGCCTCCGCGAAGTCGGCCAGCGTCATCTCGGCGAAGGTGATGCCCTGCTCCATGCCGGCATTCTCGCATGGCCTGCTGGACAGCCGGGGAGACGGGTCAGGCTGCGCGAGTCAGGCCCGCCAGAGGTGCCGGAAGCTCCTCGACAGTCCAGCGACGCTCGCCCAGGAGGTGGACGAGGCGATATCGCCGCTGGCCAGAGCGAACGACGAAGAGCGTCCGTGGGCCGATGCCCGCCGGATAGGCGGCCGTCTCATCGCGCACGGATTCCAGTGCCGTGATGGCGATGCGCTGCCCGTCGCGCCGGATTCTCCCGCGGCTGCCCGGAGCGCGCGTCCACGGCGACGGCCAAACCCACGTGCGGCTGGCTGAGACTGAACATGATGCTGCTCCTCTCGTGGACGACGAGGCTCCGGGAGGGCACGCTCGGGGCGATTCGAACATCCGTTCCAAGTGATGGGAGGCGGACGATACTCGAACATCTGTTCGGTCGTCAAGCCTCTGGCCAGGTTCAGAACGAACGTGACAGGCGGTCGTGCCAGCTTGGGCGTCACGAAGCCGTGGCGGTCAGCGGCCGTGGCGGTCAGCGGAGGTCGTCCTCGCGGGCGCGCCCGACCCGACCGGCGTCGATCGGGCTTGTGGCATCACGCTCGAACGGCTCCGGTACCCGGTCCTCCAGGAGGCGGGCGCGACGGATGGCTTTCGCCCCGAACCGTCGCCGGATGGCATCAGTCGCCTCGGCCGCCCGGCGCCGGCGGTCGTCCGCTTCATGGAACAGCGACAGCTGGCGACCTTCCTCGAGGTGCGATGCGGCCACGCCGAGCAGGCGCACGCGGATGCCGCGGAGCTGCGGCCGCGTGAGTTCGAGGGCGGCCCGGTAGATGACCTCGACCTGGTCGGTGGGCTCGGCAAGCGTGCGCTGCCGCGATGCCGTGACGAAGGCCGAGTCGCGCACCTTCACCGCCACCGTGCGCGCCATCACTCCACCGGCCCGCAATCGGCTGGCAACACCCTCGGAGAGCGCCAGGACGGTGCGCTCGATGACCTCCGTATCGGAGGTATCCACGTCGAAGGTGTGCTCGTGGCTGACGGACCTGGCCGGCTCACCTCCGGCGACGGGCGACGGGTCGATGCCACGGGCACGGACTGCCAGGGTCGGGCCATTCCGGCCCAGACGGCGGGAGAGCAGGTCGTCCGGAAGCGCCGCGAGGTCGCCGATCGTGCGCACGCCGTACTCGGCAAGCACGGCCGCGGTGCGCCCGCCGACCCCCCACAGGCGTGCGATCGGCAGCGGCGCGAGGAAAGCGGCCTCAGTGCCCGGCTCGACGACGACGAGTCCGTCGGGCTTGCGCAGATCCGAAGCGACCTTGGCGACCAGCTTGGAGGTGCCGACGCCGACCGAGGCGGTCAGCCCCAGCTCTGCCCGGATGGCGGCCCGGATGGCCTGCGCCACCTGAGACGGAGACCCGTGCAGGCGCTCGGTACCTGCGACATCGAGGAAGGCCTCGTCGATGGAGACCGGCTCCACGGCGGGGGTGAAGCGCCGCAGGATCTCCATGACCTGCCGACTGACGGCCGCGTACTTGCGACCGTCGACGGGCACGAAGACCGCCTCCGGGCAGAGCGTCGCGGCCGTTCGCAGGGGCATGGCCGAGTGGACGCCATAACGCCGCGCCTCATAGGACGCAGCACTGACGACCCCGCGGTCGGTTGGTCCTCCGCCGCCCACGACCACCGGTCGGCCGCGCAACTCTGGGCGGTCGCGCTGCTCGACAGCGGCGAAGAACGCGTCAAGATCGACGTGCAGGATGGTGGCCCGTTCCATCGGGCCATGATGCGCCGGCGAGCAAGCCCGCCGATCGTCGCTAGCCCTTGGGCTCGACGGCCACGGTGACCTCAGAGGTCGATCTCCGAGGCGACACGGATGGCGACCTTGTAGGTCCCCAGCTGGCGCAGGGGCTCCTCGAGGTCGATGCGATGGCGATCGATCTCGATCCCGCGGCGAGCCAGCGCATCAGCGATGTCCTTCGCCGTGATCGAGCCATAGAGCTTGCCGCCCTCGCCCACCTTGACACCCATGGTCAGCGTGGTGCTGCTGATGCGCTGGGCGGCGATCTCCGCCTCCTCGCGCTCCCGGCGGCGCTGCTCCTCGCGGCTGGCGATGTCGTGCTGCCAGGCGCGGAAGGCGCCGCCCGACGCGGGCACCGCGAGCTTCCGCGGGATGAGGAAGTTGCGGGCGTAGCCGTCGGTCACGTCCTTGAGCTCGCCGCTCTTGCCGACCGACTCGACATCCGCTGTGAGGATCACCTTCACGTCTCTTCGAAACCTCCTGGTCCTAGTCGTTCCTGTCCATGACGCCGGCGTCCGCGAGCTCCGTGCGGACCATGTCCACGCCAGCCTCCAAGATGGCCGGCACCCGGCGAGCGATGGAGCGGACGGGCATCGGGAGTACTCGCCGCGCCGCTTCCATGTCCCGTTCGAGCTCTCGCCCATCGATCCCGAGCGCGTACATGCGCTCGATCATGACCTCCTTGGGCACTCCTTCGAGGAAGAGGTCCAAGGCGATGATAGTGACCACCACATCATCGAACCGGCTGATGAAGGGGATGAAGTCAGGTATGACGTCGATGGGTGCGGCGACGTAGGCCGCCGCCATGGCCAGGATGGCCTTGCGAGACCATGGCACCCGGCCATCCAGCAGCAGGTCCACGACGAGCCGGCCGTACATCGGTGCTCGTCTCAGGATCGGCAGGAATGGCCAGAAGCTGAGCGCGGTCAGCCCAAGCCGGAACGAGGTGCGCAGGGCCATCGGGACGGCGAGTCTAGCACCGCGGTCAGCGTGGCTCCTGTCTGCGGCCGCTCCTCCGCCGATCACGCCGCATCCGTCGGCGGTGACGCCGCGCCCGGCGAGGGAACAGCGGACGGGCGCACGCTGCTGACGCGCTCACGCCGCTTGACAATCGAACAAGTGTTCGGTACCCTGCCGGCAAGGAGGTCGCGTGACCAAACACGACGCACTGCGCCGCCAGCGCATCATCGAGTACATCGCCGCGAGCGTCCGTCAGAGCGGCTATCCGCCGTCGATCCGGGAGATCGCCGCCGCAGTCGGACTGGCGTCCACGTCGGCTGTCCACCACCACCTTTCGGCCCTTGAGCGCGACGGGTTGATCGAGCGCGATGCCACCCAGTCCCGCGCCCTCCGACTGACCCCGGCCGCCCATATCGCCGGCCTCACCGACGAACCGCGGGCTGGGGGACCCACCGGGCGCACCTTTCCCATCCTGGGTGAGATCGCTGCCGGCGGTCCCATCGAGGCGTACCAGGACCCAAGTGAGACCGTCAGCATCCCGGACATGATCAACACGAGTGGCTCTACCTACGTCCTGCGCGTGCGCGGGGATTCGATGGTCGATGCCCACATCATGGACGGGGATCTCGTGGTCATCCGCGAGCAGCAGACAGCCCGCGACGGGGACATCGTCGTGGCACAGGTACAGGAGAACGCTGTCACGCTCAAGCGCTTCTTCCGTGAGCGGAACCGCGTCCGCCTCCAGCCGGCAAACCCACGCTACGAGCCGCAGTACTACGACGACGTTCGCATCCAGGGCAAGCTCGTGGGCGTCATCCGGAGGGTCGACTAGCCGCCTGGGCGACTCGCGACGGCGTTTTCCACGGCTTTTCCACAGTCTTGGTGGAGAGTCTCTGCGGATGATCTGCGGATGGCTTCGCCGCCTTCCGTGGAAATCACCCTTGCGGCATCTGCGGCGATGGTCGCACCATCGTCTCAGTCACCAGCAGTCCTCCTTGTGCGCCGTTCCCGGAGGGGCCCCGCGTGTCCATCGATCGCCTCCCGCCGCAGTCCGTCGAGGCTGAACAATCGGTCCTTGGCGCGCTGCTCATCGACCGTGACGCGGTCATCGAGGTGGCGGAGGTGCTGCGTCCGGCGGACTTCTATCGACAGCATCACGGAACCATCTACGCCGCCATCCTGGACCTCTACGAGCGCCGGGAACCGGTGGACATCGTCACGGTCAGCGAAGCCCTGGAGCGCCAGGAGCGCCTGGAAGAAGTCGGCGGCACGGCCTACCTGACCAGCCTGATCAATCTCACCCCCACGGCCGTCAATGCCGTGCACTACGCCCGCATCGTCGAGCGCAAGGGCGTCTTGCGCAATCTCATCAGCGCCGCAGGGCGCATCGCCGGCCTCGGCTACCAGGAGGACGGGGATATCGGGGAGGTCATCGACCGCGCGGAGTCGGAGCTCTTCGCGGTCAGCGAGAAGCGCGTGCAGTCGGGCTTCGCGCCCCTCAAGTCGCTCCTCCATACCGCCTACGACCGGCTGGACTACCTGCACCAGCACAAGGGCGAGGTCAGCGGCATCCGCACCGGCTTCCCCGACCTTGACACCATGACGACGGGCCTGCAGAAGTCAGACCTCATCCTCGTGGCGGCGCGACCCTCGATCGGCAAGACCAGCCTGGCCCTCAACTTCGCCGAGCACGCGGCCGTGGAGGAGGGCAAGGTCGTCGGGGTCTTCAGCCTGGAGATGAGCAAGGAGCAGCTCGTGCTGCGCCTGCTTTCCTCGGTCGCCAATATCGATTCGCAGCGGCTTCGCACGGGCTTTCTCGAGGAGATGGACTTCACCCGGCTGGCGCCGGCGATGAACAAGCTGGCCGGGGCGCCCATCTTCATCGATGACACACCCAACATCAGCACCATGGAGCTGCGGACGAAGGCTCGCCGCCTTCAGGCAGAGTCGGGCCTGGACATGATCATCGTGGACTACCTGCAGCTCATGCAGTCGAGCGTGCAGTCCAGAGACTCCAACCGTGTCCAGGAGGTCAGCGACATCTCGCGCGGCCTCAAGGCCCTGGCCCGCGAGCTGGAGGTGCCGGTCGTGGCGCTCTCGCAGCTGTCGCGGCAGACGGAGATGCGCGAGAAGGGAGAGCCACGCCTCTCGGATCTGCGCGAATCAGGGGCCCTGGAGCAGGACTCCGACCTGGTCATGTTCCTGTGGCGGGAGAAGGATCGCGGCGCGGATGACCAGGAGCGGGACGGGGAGGTCATCCATCTCCGCCTGGCCAAGCACCGCAACGGTCCGACCGGTGAGACGAAGCTCTGGTTCCGGAAGCGCCAGACCCGCTTCGTCTCGTACGCCGAAGAGGAGCACTACGCGGACAGTTACGCGTAGGCTCCACGCTCAACACGTTTCGACGATCCGGGATACCCGGTGACGGCGGGTTGCGTACACTCGGGTCTCGGTCGACCGCAGTCCATGCGGCCAGCTGCGATCCATGCAAGAGGAGCACGCCATGGGCGTCATCATCATCCGCGAGATGGTCGGCAGCAGCCCGGAGAGTTGGAGTGCCGCGGCTGCTGACGCTGTGAGCCGTGCGTCCCAAACCGTCCGCAACATCCGCCAGGTCGACGTGGTGCGCCACAGCGCCCGGGTCGAGCAGGGCCGCATCGTGGAATTCCTGGTCCAGCTCAAGATCCACTTCGAGTACGAGGGCGGTTAGGGTCGGTTTTCCACATTCCGCGTAAGTCACGGTTGGGTGACGGGTCCGAAGATGGCCGCATGCCCAAGCGTCCGCTGAACCCTGAGTCACTGGCCGGGACGACACCTGAGCCCACCGTGGCCGCGGGACCGCCGTCCGCAGCGATCGCCAGTGACCCGCCGGGTCATCCATCCGGCCTGGCCATCATCGCCAGCAAGATCGCGCCGGCGGTGGAGGGGCGGACCGTGCTCACACGGGCCCGGCTGGTCGGTTGGCTGGAGCAGCAACGGCAGGCACGCATCGTCCTGGTGACGGCGGAGGCCGGCTACGGGAAGTCGACGCTGCTCGCGGACTTCGCGCACCGCACTACGGCTGACTGTGTCTGGTATCGGCTGGAGACGTCAGACGGAGACTGGATCACGTTCCTGAGCTACATGGTCGCGACCCTGCGGGAGCTTGACCCGGAGTTCGGCCGTGCGACCGAGGCACTCCTGCGCCAGGTGGCGGCCATGGGATCCACTCGAGATGTCGTCCTCAGTCAGTTCCTCGCGGACCTCGGTACCCTCAAGGGTCGCGAGGTGCTGGTGATCCTCGATGACTACCACCTCGTCAGCGGGTCAGAGGATGTCCGACTCATCGTCGGTCGACTCCTGGAGCGCGCGCCGACTGATCTGCATCTCATCATGTCGTGTCGAGTCCGCCCCAGCCTGGGCCTCGGTCGTCTCGCCGCCCAGGGAAACGTGGCGGAGTTGACCACGAGCGACTTACGCTTCTCGCGGCCGGAGATCGAGGAGCTCTTCGCCAAGGCCTATGCACAACCCCTGGATGCGCACGCATGCGACGTCGTCGTGGAGCGGACACAGGGCTGGGCAGCGAGCCTGCAACTGGTCTCGGCCTCCATCGCGGTCAGCCGACCAAGCGAGGTCGGCACGTTCATCGAGGCCCTGGACGGCGCGACCGGCCCGATCTACGACTTCCTGGCTGAAGAGGTGCTGTCGCGGATGCCGCCGCTCACGCACCGGGTCCTGGTGCACGCCTCTCTTATCGACCGCGTAGCCGCTCCACTCGTCGCTGCCGCTCTGTCGGTGACGGACGCCGCTCCGGACCTGACGACGGTGGCCGCACATCTTGAGGAGGCTCGCGTCCTGGGTCTCCTCGGTGGCCCGGACAGTGGCGCACCTGGAGAGAGAATCCACCCGCTCTTCCGCCAGTTCCTGCAGCACCAGCTGGTGCAGGCCACATCGGCGGAGCTCATTCGGGCGATGCACCTCGAGATCGCTCGCGTGGCTGAACAGACATCCTGGCTGGCGTCCGCCAAGCACTACGCACTGGCCGGCGCGGACATGGAGTCGATGCGCGTCCTTGGGTCGGCGGCGGGCGAGGCTCTTGGCACCGGGGCCTGGGGCACCGCGGTCGAAGTGGTCGCGCTTATCCCCGACACGACGCCACCACCAGCCGTGGAGGTGATCAAGGCCAGGGCACTGACCTCGGAAGGTCGGCCTGATGAAGCCATCGCCAACCTCCGAAGACTTGACCGTCTGCCGCTGACCGCGGACGAGAAGGCACTCGTCTCACTCGCAAGGGCAAGCGCGTTCCAGATGGCGGGCGAGAGCGATTGCCTGTGGAATGAGGTCCGCGTCCTTGCCGAGACTGGCCACTCTGACAGAGTGGTCAACCGCCTGAGTGAAGCCTGGTCGTTCATGCGTCAGGCATGTCAGGGCGGGTCTATCGCGCCCGCGAGGAGGTCGCTAGACCTACTGGCAGCCGAAGCCACCAGCGCAGGCCTGAGCCACTTCGCGGGTATCGCGTTCCACAACGCGGCGACGGCTGCACTCGCACAGGGCGAGTACATCGACGCATCCGAATTGGCTGCCAGCGCCCTTGAGGCAATCGCCAAGTCGCCAGTCGACGCGAGCATAGGGCCATCGAGCCTCATTACCCTAGCTCTTGCCAAAGCTGAGCTTGGTTATGTCGACGAAGGCGTCGAACTCGCGACCCGGGCGGCGGCCCATGCCGATGTCCATCCGGACGTGTTGGCTGACTGCGCATACCTCGCGGCCATCAGAGGAGATGTCCAGCGCGCAGAGTCTCTGGAGCACCGACTGAAGCGGCTCGTCGCAAGTGGACCAGTGCAGGTCGGAGCGCACCATCAGGCGGCGGTCGCGCGCGCCACTAGGTTGATTGTCACCGGGCGGGCTGGCGACGTGCTGGCGACTACAGATGAATTGATGGCGGGAAGCCAAGATGAGCTGGATGGAGTGTGCCGCAGCGCGTACCTCGTCGCGCTCGCGTCAACCGTGGTCGGGTCGACGTCCGCTCGAGCAGATGTCGACCGCGCTCTGGCTTTGGCTGAAACCCAGCAAGCATGGCGGTGGGAGTATCGACTCCGTATCCTGCGCGCCGTCGTGACCGAGGACGCAGAGAGGCTCCAACAGTGGGTAGGCGACTGCGAGCAACTGTCGGCGCTCGCGATATTGGAGCTAGCGGATGCAATCGGCGCATCCCTCCATCTCCTGGATCCACTGCCTCAAGCCGTGCGGAGGTCGATACCCCACAACCCGATGAGGTGGCGAGCCGTGTTGCGTCGACAGTTGCCACACGCAGGGCACCCACGGGCACATAGCGCCGCGAGGCTACTAACTGAGTATGGCACTCACGGCGACGCGTCCTACCTACGCGCATACGAAGAGGCCCTTCCAACCAAGGGTCGCAAGACCCAGCTGAGCCGCCTCCTGGTAAGACGCGTCAGCCCCACCTTGCGTATACATGATCTCGGACGCACGACCTACGAAGTGGCTGGGGCCGAGATGGGCGCCTCGGCCGCGCGCCGAAAGGCCCTCGCCCTGATCCTCTACCTTGTCACTCGTCCACGGCAAACGGCGACCCGCGAGCAGGCTATGGAGGAACTCTGGCCGAGCCAATCGCCATTCGCCGCACTCAACAGCCTGCATCAGACCCTTCACTTCGTTCGGCGGGATATTGCGCCGTGGCTCGGAGAGGGAGTGACCGCGGACTACGTCCCCTTGGACTCGGAGACCCTCTATCTGGATCCGGAGTTGGTCCAGGTTGACAGTGTCGCCTTCATGAGGCTGGCGGCCGATGCCTTCAACTCCAAGGATGTTGCAGGGCGCGGCGCCGTTGTCAGCCGCCTCTACGCCGGACGTTTCGCGCCGGAGTTCGAGTACGAGGACTGGGCCGGCGACTGGCGCACCCTGGTCCATGCGCAGTTCCTCAGGCTTTCGCAGGTCACTGCTGCCGAACTCCTGGCCTCCCATCGAACCCAGTCCGCAATCGATGTTCTGCAGAGGGCCGTGGAACTCGACAACCTCGCGTTCGAGCTTCGGGCCTCCCTCATCCGGGCCCTATCTCGGGCCGGCGCCAAGGACGCTGCAGCGGACCACTACAAGCTGTACGCGCAGCTGATCCAGCGAGAACTCGGCGTCAGGGCACCTCCACTTGAGGTCCTCGTCCGCGAGGGCGAGCCGGACGTCCAGTAGCGCTTTGTGCCTAGTACTCACTAGTACTTATTCCGGCGTGTCAGTTCGCGCGCCTAGGGTCACCTCGCACCCAGCAACTGGCTGGGCAAGAACCCGAGGCAGACACCAGTCTGCGGGGGAAGAAGGAGTGCGAAGTGGACCCGAACGCCGGAAGCAAGCCCTGGTAGATCCAGTGTCAACGATTCGCGACTTCACGATGCGGCTCGGACTGCTTGTGGCCCTGATGGTCGGGGTCGTTGCAGCCGGGGGTGCAGGGGTGCGGCCCTTCTGAGCCAAACCCATAGCTAGTACGAACGTCGGCTGGGCTGGTGCTCGCTTGCACGCACATACTGGGGATTCGATGTGCCTGCCGAGCCAACTCCAGTGAGTACACAGCTGCGTACGCTTGTAGCAGCCGTCGCGATGACGGCTGCTACTACGTTGCTCGCGAGCCTGATGGTATGGCCAATTGGCGCGTCGCTGGACGGGCCGATTGGCGGCCCGCCCGGGTTGATGTTCTGGATTGGCCTGTCTTTGCTGGCCACGGCGGCACCCGTGCACGTCCCGAGGGGACCGTTCGTTAGCCTGTACTTCGCCCCTATTCTGGCGGTTGCGTTGCTAGCTGGACCGAGTTCGGCCGCAATCGTGGCAATCCTAGGGACGTTCGAGGCCAGGGAGTTCCGCCGACAGGTTCCGTGGTGGGGCGTCCTCTACAACCACACGTTTGTGGTCGTGCCGGCAGTGCTCGCCGGGGCTATCGCCTATGAACTCAGAGGCAGCATCGAGTCTCTCGGCACCCTTGTCGTCGTATTGGTTGCCGGTACCGTCTTTTTCATTGGTGTGGAGTCTCTGACCGCTATTGCTGTCGCCGTACGAGACGGCCGCTCGTTTCAGGCGGTATTCGGCGGGAACATCCGATCGTACGGCCTCACCATGGTCGGGCTCACGCCGATCGCGTGGTTGATGGCGCTGGCGTACGTGTTCGTCGGGGTCGCCGTGGCGTTCGTGTTCGCGCTGCCGCTGTACACCACGAGGGCGGCGTTCAAGTCGGTAGTCGACATCCGCACGATGTTCACCCAGACCGTGCGTGCCCTGGCGTCGGCCATCGACGCACGAGATCCGAGCACACGGAAGCACTCCGACCATGTCTCGAGCATCGCCGTCGAGATCGCCCAGGCCATGGACCTGAGCGAGTCGAACATCGAAGATCTCGAGTGGGCCGGACTTCTGCACGATATCGGCAAGATTGGCATCCGCGATGCCGTCCTCCTCAAGCCCGAGCGCCTGACCCGCGAGGAGCGGATGCTCATGAACGAGCACCCCGAGAAGGGCGAGGAAATCCTGCGGGACGTCGACCGGTTGGCCAGGATCCGCCCGCTCATCCGTCACCACCACGAGTGGTACAACGGATCCGGCTACCCGGATCGACTCATCGGCGAACAGATCCCGCTGCTCGCCCGAGTGCTTCATGTGGCTGATGCGTTCGAGGCCATGACGGCCTCGCGACCCTATCGGCCCGTCCCGCTGAGCCACGCCGAAGCGTTCGCCGAGCTGCAGCGCTACGCGGGCATCCAATTCGATCCGAACGTGGTCGAGGCCTTCAGTCGGACGTCCCTGGTGACGAAGGACCCCGCCGACGACGGTGACCGTGGACCCAAGGAGCAGCCGGGGGTGGCCGTCCCGACGATCGGCCAGGTCGCCAACACCCGCTCTCGGAACGCTGCCGCGGGCGGTGTAGCGTCGGGCTCGGTCGCGGTCGAGCCCTGACCGGGGCAGCCAGCCAGATGGTGGATGGGCCGGCATGGGCCCCTGGAACCCGCACCGCGCCGCAGGCCTGAGGCGCAGACTGTGACGTCCCCATGCTTCTGATCGCCATCGTCGTCGGCGTTCTGGCTGGCCTGCTCGCGGGCGGTCGCATCAGCAACCTGCTGTCGGTCCGCCTGCGCTACGGAGCGCTGATCCTGCTGGCCCTGGGGCTGCGCTCCTTGACGCAGTGGCTGCTCGAACAGGGCGTGACCTTCGTCGTCGACTGGCGCGTCCCGCTGTTCGCCGTCATCTTCGGCATGCTCGCGGTGGCCCTCTGGCTCAACCGTTCACAGCCGGGGCTGCTGCTGGCGATGGTCGGCATCGCCGCCAATGGCCTGGCCATCCTCGTCAACGGCGGCTATATGCCCGTGTACATGCCCGCGGTGGAGGTCGCGGGCCTGACCGCCGCGGACCTCTCCCCCGCCTTCTACGTCGCCCTTCCGACGGACCTGGGCCTGGACTTCCTCCTGGCGGCAGGTCCCTTCGGAGACATCCTGCCCATCGCAGTGCCGCTGCTGTCGAACGTCATCAGCGTCGGCGATGTCCTGCTGGCCATCGGCATCGCCTGGTTCCTCTTCTCCGGCATCGCGCGCGGCAGTTCCGACCCCGACGCTGGCGTCGTCTCACTTTGGCGCGGCCTGCCACGCTCGGCCCGCAGCGGGCCAGTCCGCTCGATCTCCGACCGCCCGGTTGTGCTGGGCAGCGGCATGGGACCGGGCCGCGGGGCACCGCCAGCGCTGTTGCCCGCAGGGATGGGCGCGGCCTCGACCACGGCCGCGGGGGCGGTTCGGGCGATTCCCGGCGCCGTCCCGGCGGCGCCGCCGACACTGGGCGAGCGCGTTGCTCAGCACCCCTACGTCCGCCTGGCCCGCGATGGACGGTTCAGTGCCTTCTGGCTGGCCGGCACCATCAGCCTCTTCGGCGATCGGCTGCACCAAATCACCCTCGGCGTCATGGTCCTGGCGAAGACGGGCTCGGCGCTGCAGACGGGGTTCGTCTTCCTGGCGGCCACGCTGCCCAACCTGCTCCTGGGGCCCATCGCCGGGACCTTCGTGGACCGCTGGGACCAACGGCGGGTGATGATCGTGAGCGACGTCCTGCGAGCCGGCCTCGTGCTCCTCATCCCCTTCGTCGTCGAGGCGGACATCCTGCTCGTCTATCCGCTCGTGTTCCTGGTCACGACGGTCAGCCTGTTCTTCCGCCCCGCCAAGGCCGCCATCGTCCCCCGCATCGTGCACCGGGACGACCTGATGGCAGCCAATGGGGCCATCTGGACGGGCGAGACCGTGGCCGATATCGCGGGCTACCCGCTGGCCGGCGTCTTCGTGGCTTTCCTGGGCGCGAACCTTGCCCTGGCCTTCTGGGTGGATGCCGTCACGTACCTCGCCAGTGCCGTACTGCTGCTCGGCATCGTCGTGCCTGCCGCGACGAGGGAGCTGGCACCACGCCTGGGTGGGGCCCTGGCGACCTTCGCCCATGAGCTCAGCGAAGGCTGGCACTTCCTGCGATCGGAGACCACGCTCTTCCAGAACACCATGGTGAGCGTCGTCGCACAGCTGTCCATCGGGGCCACGCTGGCCCTGACGGTGGTCTTCGCCCAACGCTCCCTGAGCGGCGACGTCATCCCGTATCCGGAGAGCTACGCCGTCCTTGAGGCTGCCATCGGCATCGGCAACCTGATCGGCGGCTTCGTCGTGGGCGCCATCGGCGCGCGACTGCGCAAGGGTTGGCTGGTCGTGACCGGCTTCACGGTCATGGGCATCGCCACGGTGATCATGGGGCTGAGCAGCAACGAACTCGTCGCCGTGGCGGCTGCCGTCGTCATCGGCGTGTTCAACCTTGTCTACGTGATCCCCAGCCAGACGCTCTTCGCCGAGCGCACGCCGGCGGGCATGATGGGCCGAGTGGTAGCCATCCGATCGAGCATCGTCATGGGAGCGCTGTCGGGTGCGATGGCCGTCTCCTCGGGTCTCGCCGATCACGTCGACGCCGGGCTCGTCATCGCCGCCACCGGCGTTCTCACGGTCCTGGCCGGTGGTTTGGCAGCCATGCTGCCTGCCGTACGCGACGCGTAGGGTGTCGTGCGGGCCGCCGCCGCGCCGCATGAGCGGATCACTGCCGAAGGGTCCTCCTGGCGAGACGGACACATGGCCGGACACGCAGGCCGACAGCCCGCGATAATCGAGGCACGGCGTTCGTTCCTGCGCAGCTTCGCCTCCCCGACCGGCGAGGGGGCCTGCGCCGGGTGACGGACAGCCGACCAGGAGAGCACGAGCGAATGACGGACGAGATCAATCCCGAGGACCTCGAGCCCGGCAACGGGATCCGGAACGAGCCGATCGATGGGTCGAAGGCCGCCCTCGACGCGGCGAGCCAGGAAGCCGCACATGCCGGCGAGGACGCCGCAGCCAGCCTCGACGCCGCGGTCGATGACGCGACGGCCAAGGACACCGCGGTGGACGCTGCGGCAATGGCGCTCGCGGCCGCGCCCGCGGCCGCTGCGACAGCCCGGACGAGCAAGGCCGGCAAGCCCACCGTCGCCGCCGCCGGCCACGTGAGCGGGGGCGACGCCGACCTGCCCCACGTCGATGACCCGGCCAGCAAGTGGTGGATCGGCATCATCATCGCCGTCTTCGCCATCATCTTCGCCTGGGCGATCCTGCCCATCGGCGATCTCTTCGGCGGCGGCTCGAGCGAACCGTCGGCCACGCCCTCGGCAAGCCCGACCGCGAACGCGCTGCCAAGCGCCAGCGCCGCGGCGACGCCGACCGCCGAGGTGACCGTCGCGCCCACGACGGCTGCGACCGCCGCACCGACCGAGGTCCCTGCGCCGACGCCGACACCTACCCCCAAGCCGACCAACCCTCAGACGGCGGCCCCCAGCACGGCACCAACCGTCGTGCCCACAGCGCAAGCCACCTTCGAGCCCGCCGGCAGCCCGGACGTCAGCCCGCTGGTCAGCGTCTTCGCCAGCCCCCCAGCGAGCCTGCCAGCGAGCCCGTCGGCGAGCGCCAGCGCCAGCGCCAGTCCATCGGCGAGCGCCAGCGCCCGTCCATCGGCGAGCGCCAGCGCCAGTCTGGCAGCCAGCCCGGCTGCCTGACACCCGGCGCCGCGGGATCCGCAAGCGCCATGCACGACGGCACTCGCGACACAGCGGAACGGGCCGACGAGCGTGAGCGCATGGTGCGGGACCAGATCGCTGCGCGCGGGATCGACGATCCACCCACGCTGGCGGCGCTGCGCCTCGTGCCACGCCACGTCTTCGTGCCTGCGGATCAGGGTGACGGCGCCTACCGTGACGAGGCGCTGTCCATCGGGCAGGGCCAGACCATCTCCCAGCCGTACATGGTCGCCCGGATGACCGCCTCGCTCGCCCTGGTCGAGCGAGGCTGGCCGTGGACCAGTGAGCGTCCGACGTTGCTCGACGTGGGCACGGGATCCGGCTACCAGGCCGCGATCCTTGCCCAGCTCGGAGCGCGGGTCATCTCCATCGAGCGCGACCAGGGACTCGCAGAGGCCGCCGCCAGGCGACTCTCCGCCCTGGGCTACACCGTCGAGGTCGTGGTCGGGGATGGCAGCCTGGGTCACCCGGCGGAGGCCCCATACGCCGGCATCGTCGTGGCTGCGGCCGCCCCCGAGGTGCCGCAGGCGCTCGTGGCGCAGCTCGCCATCGGCGCACGCCTGGTGGTGCCGGTCGGGCCGCGGTCCAGGCAGCAGCTGGCCATCGTCCGCCGCACGCCGGGTGGCATCGCGACGACGATGGGCGAGGCATGTGTCTTCGTGCCGTTGGTCGGCGCCCAGGGCCACCAGGCCTGATCCCACCGGTGGGCGGTGGCGCACCGCACGCCATACACGGTGGCTGGCCCGGTCCCCCACCGACGACGCGGACGGCGACCGGCGATCCGGGCCGATGTTATCCTCGCCCGCGATGACCCACGTGTTCGTCGCTCCCCACCCCGACGACGTCGCGTTCTCCTGCGGCGGGCTTGTCGCCAGCCTTCGGGAGCTCGGCCAGTCGGTGACCATCGTGACCGTCTACTCCGGTGGCCCTTCTGACTCCGCGGGGCTGACCGACTACCAGCGCGCAGCCCTGGGCTTCGGCACCAAGGCGCTGTGGCCCAACACGCAGGCCTTCGATCGATCGAACATCGCGTCCGAATACCCGGTCACCGCGCACGTGGGCGCTGGTGCCCCCTGGGAAGCGGATACGGCCCGACTGACTGCCACACAGGAACGCGCCACCACGCAGGCCCGCCAGTTCTGGCAGCGTGCCGCGTGGACCCGCAGCGCCAACATCACCAACGACAGCCACGCAGGACGAGCGCTGCGCGACGAGGTGCCCACCCAGGGCACCTTGGCGCGCCACGACCTCCGTGCCGCAGACGCCGCCACCCTGCGCAAGGCCGAGGACGAGCGATACGCCTACTTCGTGGAGGCCGCCGTCGTGCACCTCGATCTGCCTGACGCTGTCCATCGCGGCTACGAGGGCGACGACCAGCTGCTCGGCGAGCCCGCTGCGGACGACCCTGTACCCGTGGACATCCTGCGCACCGAGATCCTCCGCCTTGAGCCGCAACACGTCTACGTGCCCATGGGGATCGGCAGTCATGTCGATCATCGGCTCTGCCGGGACGCCGTGCTGGCCATGCTGGTCGATGAGGCGGCCTGGGTCATGCCAGCGCCAGGCCTGACCGGGCGTCTGTCGTTCTACGAGGACTTCCCCTACGCCTGGTGGCACGGGACCGATGGCCAGGATGCCCTGGCCGAGCAGGGAGTGGTGCTGCCCGGGCACGTCCGCCTCGAGGCCCGCTACGCCGACATCAGCGATCAGCTGGAGCGAAAGACGGCGGGCATGCGCATGTATGCCAGCCAGAACGAGCGCCTCTTCGAGGACGACCAGGGCATGCTCGACGCGGTGACAGGCTTCGCTGCACGAACGGCGGAGGCTGGCAGGGTGGGTGGCGGCGCGGCCGAGCGCTACTGGGCGGTCATCGCCGCCTGAGACGGCACGCCTCCCGCGCTGCCGCCGCAGGCACCGGCCTGCGATGGGCCGGATATCAGGCCGCGATGATCAGCCGGTCGAGTCGAGCGTCGACGGCACCCCAGTCGTACTTGTAGGCCTCGTCACCGCGCAGGAAGTCGAAGCTGCGGTCGCCGCGTTCGATGCGGTCGCGCACGTACAGGGCCGTGCCCACGATGCCCGGCGACAGGTCGAGCACCCCGGGGTCCAGGCCGGCGTTGTAGAAGTAGCAGGTGCCCCCGGACGCGAAGCCGGCCAGCGCGTAGATGGGCCGTCCGTCCATGGTCACCTCGCCGAGGTGGAACCGGGCAGCCGCACCCTCGGCGCCCTCCAGCTCCGCGAGCCGGCGCAGGAACACGCGGCTGCGCCGGCCATCCTCACTGTCACCGAAGAGTCCAGCAGCCCCCCAGCGCGCCTGGTGGAGCCGGATGAAGCGGTCCGCAGCCTCTGGGTCGAGCGGCAGATAGCGCAACTCCAGTCGGCCAGCGCGCTCCGCGCGGCGGAGCTTGCGGCGGATCTCGTGGCGGGTCTTCTTGTCCAGCCGGGCCAGGAGCGCCGCCCAGTCGGCCGGCAGGTCGATGGATGGACAGACATCCTCGACCTCGAGGCGCAGCGCCAGGCCGGGCGGCGGCGCAGCATCGGACCACGCCGCCTGCAGATGCTGCGCAAAGCCATCGCCGAGTCGCAGGCGGCGAAGATCGACGCGCTCGATGTCGCCGTTCTCGAAGCGCTTGACGAGGTAGCCCGCCAGGACGTCCGCCAGAACCGGCTGGCTGGCCTCCGGCGCGAGGACGGTGGCGTAATCGGCGTGATACGAGGCCGCGAACGCGAGTGTCCGGGGACCCGGGCCCAGGTCGCTGCGCAGCATCAGCGGGACGATGGCCCGGATGTCGCCGCCGGCGTCTGCGCTGCCCGAGGCTGCGCTGCCCGGCGCGGTCGGCGCAGCCTCGTCGCGGCTCCCGGGCTCCCCTTCTTCGAGCACCAGGTAGTGCTCCTCGGCGGCGGCACCGTAGGCATCCCACCAGGCCCGATGGAAGGTCCATGCGGAGAAGGGTGAAGCGGCCGCGGTCAGCGCGTGCAGTCGGTCCCAGGTGACTTTGGGGATCTCAGCGAAGGGGCGGCGGTCGAGCCGCATCGAGCGCTGCTCGACGCGTGGGGAAGGGCCAGGGGAGAGCATGTGTCGCCGCCAGTGTATGCAGCGGCCGGCAACGGCGCCTCAGACGGTCCCGTCGTCTGCCGCGCGGTCGCGCTGGCGAAGGTCGCGGTGCAGGATGGGGATGCGCCAGAGGTCCCAGAGGACCTGCATTGCCAGCCGCGGGCGGACACGCATCCGGGAGCCGCGGATGTCGTGCCACATGACGGGCACGATGGCGTGGCGGTAGCCGAGGCGGCGGGCGAGGAAGATGACCTCGGCGTCGAAGACGATGCCACTCGTGCGGAGCCGACCGAAGATGTCACGACCGGCCGCCCGCGTGAAGCCCTTGAAACCACACTGCGTGTCCGGGACGTCGCCGGTCACCCAGGGGCCCGCGAGCGCCCGATACAGCCGTCCCAGCAGGCGGCGGTGCAGCGGCTGGCTGGCGCGCCGGTCCGACCCATCGGTCTGGACGCGACTGCCGAAGGCGACGTCGTGATCGCGGAGGGCCGCCGCGAGGAGCGGGATCTGGTCGGGAGGGGTCGCCATGTCGGCGTCGCTGAAGACGACGATGTCGCCGCTGGCGGCAAGGACGCCGGCGGTCACCGCGGCGCCCTTGCCGGCATGCGTCCGCCGCACCACGCGCAGGCGCGGCACCGAGTCACCGGCTGCCGCGCGAGCCTCCGGCCGGGCCTCGACGATGGCGGCCGTCTCGTCCGTGGAGCCGTCGTCGACGACCAGCACGTCCCACTCGCCGAGCTCGTCCGAAGAACGGCCCTGGCTGCGCGCGGCGCCGCCTCGGGAGAGCCACCCGAAGAGCTCATCGAGGGCCGGCCCGATGCGCATCGCCTCGTTGTATGCCGGCAGCACGATGGTGATGCTGCGAGGGTCACGGGGCGCGGTCACACGGGACGGCGTGGCGGCCAAGGCGGGCTGCGGGAGCTGCAAGGGCAGGTCGGGCATCGGTGATGGCAGGGTAGTCGGCGAAGCGGCGGCGCCGGATGACCCTATGGTCCCACGCCAACGGCAACGGACCGCACCGCAGCCACCGCGTTGCCCCCGGCGTGTAGTCCTTCCGTACCCCCGGGCATGCCTGCCGCCGTTGCTAGTGTGGAGCGGTCATGGCGATCCCGGTCCTGCTCTTCGTCGTCGCCATCGTGGCACGCGTGCTCGTGGCCGGGCTCTTCATCGAACCGGCGTACCCGGACGCCTACTACTACGCCAACGTCGCCCGTGAGATCGCGGCAGGCCACGGGTTCCAGGTCGACTACATCTGGAACTTCGTGGATGTCGGCGGCCGGCTGCCCGCGGTCGGCGACCTGCCCATCCCAGCCGGCGCCCACTGGATGCCACTGGCGGCCATCGTGCAGGTGCCCTTCATCTGGCTGCTCGGTCCCACGTCGCTGGCCGCTGCGCTGCCCTTCTGGCTGGCCGCTGCCGCGACGGCCCCGCTGACCTACGTCATCGGACGTGATGCCGGCCTGCCACGCTGGCAGTCCGCGGCAGCCGGGCTGCTGGCGGCCGCGCCAGGGGCCCTCGCCCCCTACCTGGGCCAGTCGGACAACTTCGCGCTCTTCATGCTGCTGGGGACACTCGCCCTCTGGCTCTGCGCACGCGGCCTGCGCGGCGACCGCCGCGCCTTCGCCCTGGGCGGCGTGGTCGTGGGGTTGGCCTTCCTGGCACGCAATGACGGCGTCCTCCTCGGCGCGCCCTACGCGCTGGCGGTCCTCGCGGACCTTCGCCGGCGCGGACAGTCTCGTCGCATCGGCTGGCGGGCGGCGCTGGCATGCGCCGCCGGCTTCGTCCTGTCGGCGGCGCCATGGTTGGTGCGCCAGCTGGAAGTCTTCGGCTCCATCTCGCCATCGTCGGCGAGCGGCCGGATCCTCTTCATCCGCGAGTACCGCGAGCTCTACAGCGTGACGACGGAGACGACCCTGGGCGCATTCCTGGCCCAGGGCGCGACCGGCCTGGCGACCAGTCGGGTGGGTGGGCTGGTCATGGCCCTCGTGATCTTCGCGGCCATGCCGCTGCTGGGCGTCCTCGTGCCACCGCTCATGGCGGGCCTCTGGCAGCGCCGCCACGACCTCGCCTTTCGCCCCTGGGTGGCGTACGCCGTGGTGCTCTTCGCCTTCAGCGCCATCGTGTCCGCCGTGCATGTGCCTCACGGCACGTTCATCCACTCGGCGGTCGCCCTCGTCCCCTACGCCTACCTCCTGGCGCTGGTCGGCCTGGGGACCATGGTCGGCTGGCTGGCCCGCCGACGACCGGCCTGGCGCCCCACCGCCGTGCGCGACATCAGCCTGCTGGTGGTCGGCGTGGCCATCGTCGTCTCGAGCCTGGCGACCATCAACACCGTGCGTGCCTGGCGACGCGAAGCTGCCGCCCACGCCGACAACCTGGCCGCCCTGACGGCGCTCGCGGAGCCCGGAGACCGTGTCATGAGCCCGGATGCGGGCGCCTATCGCTACCTGGGGGGCTGGTGGGGCATCGTGACCCCGGATGACCCGCTGCCGGTCGTCGAAGAGGCGCTGCGCCGCTACGACGTGCGCTGGCTGGCCCTCGAACGCGACCACGTCACGGGCGCGCTGCGCGCGGTGCTGGCCGGGGATGAACGGCCCGACTGGCTGTCGATCCCGCTCTCCGCCACGCCAGCCGAACCTGCCGCGAGCATGGGGGCCACCGATCAGGACGCGCCAGGCGACGGAGCTTCCGAGATCGCCGATCTCCCCGTGAGTGCCCTCTACGCAGTCTGCTTCTCGCCCGCTGACGAGCGTTGCTCCCCATGACGCTGCCAGGATGGCCGACAGGTGGATCCGCGCGTGGGAGCGCCACCCTCACGGCCTATACTCCGAGCCAGATGACGACCGTGATGCTGCCCCGCCGGCAGCCACGGACAGGGTCCGCGTGCGCCAGGATGCTGGCGCGACGCCTCGGTGCACGAATGGAGATGGCTCGAGCGGCGTCAGGCGGGACGCTCCGCTCCGGGCCACACCCAGGGAGAGGAGATCGGGATGAGCCCGGGCGACTACACAGGACCTGAACGGCGCCGTGGAGGACCCGACCGGCGCACGCCCGGTCAGCGGGTGAGGATCTTGCTCGTCGATGACCACGCCCTGTTCCGAGTCGGCATGCGCCAGATCCTTGACGCCGAGCCCGACCTGGAGGTCGTGGCCGAGGCGGACGATTCCCGCAGCGCCATCGATGCGGCGGCTCTCAACAACCCGGACATCGTCCTGCTCGACCTGTCGCTCCCGGCGCCCGGTGGCATCGAAACGACGCAACGCGTCAAGCGCGAGGTTCCCAGCACGGGCATCATTGCCCTCGCCGCCTCGGAGGACGAGGACCAGCTCTTCGACGCCATCAAGGCCGGCGCGGCCGCGTTCATCCTCAAGGACATCGCCCCTGAGGACCTGGTCGCCGTCATCCGACGCGTGTACAACGGCGAATACCTCATCAATGACAAGGTCTTCGCGCGCCCATCCGTGGCCAACCGCGTCCTCAAGGAGTTCCGCGAGCTGGCCGTCTATGGCCAGGAGGCGGCGCCCATCTTCGCACCGCTCTCGCCGCGCGAGGTGGAGATCCTCGACAACATCGCCAAGGGCATGACCAACAAGCAGGTCGCCTATGCCCTGTCCATCAGTGAGCAGACGGTCAAGAACCACATGAGCTCCATCCTCCGCAAGCTCTCCGTGAACGACCGCACCCAGGCCGTCGTCTACGCCATGAAGCAGGGATGGATCAGGATCCCGGAGGATTGAGCCTGCGCCGCCCTTCACCAGGAGATCCGCCCCCGCCGTTCCCGGTCGAGCCGCCCGCCAGGCCCGGCAGTGTGCCGATGGCGCGGACGGGGGAGGAGATGATCGGCGGCCCCCAGCCTGCGCCACGTCGTGACGCCGACTTCGCCCCGGACACGGTGGCCGTCGCACAGCTGCGCGCGCAGCTCGACGCCGACATCCGCCGCCTTGAAGGCGAGAACAACGAGATCGACCTGCTCATGGAGCAGGTGCTCGTCGAGGTCGATCGCCACGAAGCGCGCCGCGCCAAGATGGAGGCCCAGGTCGAGGTGCTCGAGGGGTCCGCCGGCCCGGACCTCGGGGAGCTGCGCGAGGCCCGCGACAGCTTGCTCGCCCTGACTCGTCGTGAGCTGCTCTTCGACGCGCAACGCCAGGTCCTGGCGGGCAAGCAGCGCATCCTGGCACGCTACCTCCAGCGACTCGTGGAGATCGACATCAGCCTTGCATCACCCGGCGGCATGTCCGCCCTCGGATCCGGGCTCGAGGCCGTGACGTCCACTCCGAATGTCTCCCCCGCAGCACGCGGTGCGGCGCCGCCCCCTCGAGACGATCTGGGTGGCTCTCGGCTCCCGACGGGTGGCCCGCCGCCCGATGACCAACCGCTCATGGCGCTGCGCAACCAGGAGGAGCTGCGGCGCGAGATCGTCCGTCAGCTCCACGATGGACCAGCCCAGTCCATCGCCAACATCGGCCTCCAGGCCGAGATCGTCGAGCGACTCATGGTCAAGGGGGATCCGCGCGCGCGCGATGAGATCGAGTCCCTGCGGCGTCTCGTGCAGCAGGCTCTCAGCGCCACCAAGGACTTCATCTTCGAGATCCGGCCCATGGTCCTCGACGACCTCGGGCTGGGTCCCACCATCCGTCGTACCGCCAGCGACCGCGGACGCCGTGCGGGCATCAGCGTCGACTTCGCCAGCCAGGGGATCGAGGAACGGCTCGACCCGGACGTCGAGAGCGCGGTCTTCCGCAGCCTCGACGAAGCCATCGCGGGCTACCTCGCTCTGCACCCCCCGTCGGTGGTCGTCCGGCTGGACTGGTCCGAGCGCGAGCTGGTGGCCACCGTGGCCGGCACATGGCCGCTGGCGCGACCAGAGGGCGGCACGCCCAGCACCGCCACGAGCGCCTCCCACGCGGGCGAGATGCCGCCGATCCTGCTGGCCATGATGGAGGAGACACGCTCCCAGGACCGCGAGGCCCGCACGGCAGCGAGATCGCTGCCGGCCTCGCGGGTGGCTGAGATCAGCCTCCGGGCGCGGGCGTTGGGCATGGTACTCAACATCCGTGACGAGGGGCAGACCCTGGAGCTCATCGCCCCGAGGCGCCGACCCTTCTGACCGGGCTCGCCGCCGAGACGGATCCGGACCGCCGCTCGGGACATCGACCGGCCCCGCACGCAGTCCCGGTGATCAGCCGGACGCCGCACCGCTGCTGCGGTCGATCTCAGGCTCGTTCCGGTAGTACGGCCAGAGCGACAGGTCAAGGTCCGGCACGAGGCCCTGCAGGCGCGCCACCTCCGGCTCGTAGTAGCGGCGCAGCATGGCCAGGAACTCGGCGGGCACGTCGACCTTCTCCAGCTTGGCCTGGTTGCGGGGACGGGCCAGCTCCGCTGCCGGGAGCGCGTGGGGAGGCAGGCCGAGGAAGGCGAATGTGCGTGCCAGCTCTCCGGCGGCGTCAGCGGCACAGCGCTCGTATTGGAGGACCAGGAGCTCGTCGGCCGGATACGACTGCCTCACCCACGCCAATTGCGTGGCGTACTGGCCCCGCGCGATGGCGTCCGTGACGACGCGCATGCGGTCGCCGAAGGCGCGGTCCGGGCCGTCCTCCTCGTCCACCAGGCCGGCGCGATCGTGATGGCTGAGCCCAGAGATGTAGCGCTCGACGGGGTCACGCAGCATGACGATGGCGCGGGCCTCAGGGGCAGCCGCCCGGATCATGGGCGCGGCCCATGGGCAGGAGAGGTACTCGGGCGTCTTCTCGCCGACGAGCGCGCCGCTTGGGCGCGGGAAGTAGCGATGGTAGGCAGCGATCGTCTCGTCGGTCGGCCACTCCGCCCAGAGACGATCGAAGTAGTGAAGCTCAGGACGCTGCTTGGCCGGCTGGCTCACACCGGGATGCTGCTCGATGAGCCGGAACCACCACGTCGTGCCCGACTTCTGGGCACCCAGGATGACGAAGTCGGGCGGGCCGGTCCGCCATCCCGGCGGGCACTCGGGCACCGCGGGCAGGGTCTCGAAGACGCGGCGCCGTTCCCGGATGCTGGCAGGGTCCATCGATCGCTGGGGCGCTGCGGTCGGCGCGACCGCAGCCGGTGTGAGGGTCTGGGTCGGGGGCGAGTAGAGTCCCAGCTTCCGGCGCAGCTTGCGCAGTCGGATCGGGCGCATGCAGGAACCTCAGGGCGACGAACGGGGTGTGTCCGCCGCATGATAGCCGGGCACCGCAGCGGGAGGGTCGATGCGCCGCAGTCCGCCGCGCGGCACAGGCCGGCGCGCTCGCCAGCCACCGTTCGGAGGTCGGCGCCAGCCATGGCGCGTGCCCTCCCCTCTTATGCCGGATAGCCTGATGGTCCTATCGCCGGAGCGAGGGACCCCGCCTATGTTCGTGGTGACACCTGTCACAGCAGTTGGAGCCTGCACCGTGCTGTCGAGCCCCGGTTCGCCCGTCATTCGTGACGGGCCCTCCCCCGAGATCCGAGGTCGGGTTGGCCAGTCGCTGGCCAGCGGGCTACCCTATGCCATCCATCCTGACCGAGCCTGCCTGGCGGCCCTGAGGAACCGAGCGTGACCGAGCAGATCCGCGTCGTCATCGTCGACGATATCCCCGAGACCCGCGAGCACCTCACCAAGCTGCTCTCCTTCGAGGCAGACATCGAGGTCGTAGGCACCGCGTCCTCCGGCGAGGAGGCCGTCGAGCTCACGGGCAAGCTGGCCCCCGATGTCCTGCTCATGGACATCAACATGCCAGGCGTCGACGGCATCACCACGACCGAGCGCATCTCGGCCACCTTCCCATCCACGTCCATCATCATGATGAGCGTCCAGGGTGAGGCCGACTACCTGCGCCGCTCGATGCTGGCGGGCGCCCGCGAGTTCCTGGTCAAGCCCTTCAGCTCGGATGAGCTGACGACCTCCATCCGCCAGGTCAATGCGCGAGAGCGCGTCAAGCGCAGCCGCATGATCGTGCCCAGTGCCGGTGCTCCCGGAGGGACCGCCGGAGCCGCCCACAAGGACGGCAAGATCGTCACCCTCTTCGCCCCCAAGGGCGGCGTGGGGCGCACCACGCTGGCCGTCAACCTGGCCGTCGCTCTGGCCGGCGAGCAACGCCAGACGGTGACGCTCGTCGACGGCTCCTTCCAGTTCGGCGACGTCGGCGTCCTGCTCAACCTCAATCCGAAGAACAAGTCGATCATCGACGTCGTCACCGACCCGTCGGGCGCCGACGAGGAGATCGTGGATACGGCGCTCATCCACCACAGCACGGGCATCAAGGTGCTGCTCGCGCCGCCCAGCCCGGAGATGGCGGAGCTGATCACCGCCGACCAGGTGCGCCGCGCCATGCAGCGACTGCGCGCCACGCACGACTTCACCGTCGTCGACCTGTGGCCGCATTTCAATGACGTGACGCTGGCGCTACTGGATATGTCCGACGTGATCCTCACCATCCTCACGCTCGAGATCTCCAACATCAAGAACATCCGGCTCTTCCTGGAGGTCTCCGAGCAGCTCGGCTACAGCGACCGCATCAAGCTCGTCCTCAACCGGGCCGATTCCGCGTTCGGCATCCGCGTCGCGGACGTGGAGTCCTCCGTCGGTCGCAAGATCGACCACCAGGTCGTCTCCGATGGCCGCACCGTCGTCTACGCGCTCAACCGGGGTGTGCCCTTCGTCTGGAGCAACAGCCAGGCGCCGGTGAGCGAGGACATCCTCAAGATCTCCCGGGCACTCGTCGCCGCGGCCGCCGAAGCGGAGGCCGAGCAGGAGAAGGAGAAGGCCCGCAAGTCCATCTTCGGATGGCGCTGATCGTCGTCGTCGAGCCTCGTTAGGGAGAGATCGTCATGTCCCTGCTGAAGCGCATCGAGAGCGCCAAGCCCGGTCAGGGTTCGCCCGCGGGCATGCCCCCGGCGCCGCCGGTGCCCGGCATGGTATCGCCCGGCATGGTACCGCCCGGCATGGTGCCTGGCGCCCCGCCGCCGGGCATGCCGCCTCCACCGTCCTTCGCCCCGCCGATCATGCCGCAGCGCATGATGTCCCAGGTTCCGGTGCGCGAGTCCTTCCGCGACACCAAGTACCGCATCCAGCAGCGCGTCATCTCCGACCTGGATCCCAAGCTCGACCTGGCCAACCAGGTCGAGGTGCGTCGCCAGATCGAGGAGATCTTCTCCGTCGCCCTGGACGAGCAGGGCCTGGCCCTGACGCGCGCCGAGCGCGTGCGCATGCTGGAGCAGATCACCGATGAGATCGTCGGCCTCGGACCGTTGGAGCCGCTGCTGCGTGACGAATCCATCACCGAGATCATGGTCAACGGTCCGCGGCAGGTCTATATCGAGCGCTCCGGCAAGCTCGAGCTGACCAACGTCGCATTCCAGAACGACGACCACGTGATGCGCATCATCGACCGCATCATCAGCCCCATCGGGCGACGCGTGGATGAGTCCAGCCCGATGGTGGACGCCCGACTGACGGACGGCTCCCGCGTCAACGCCATCATCCCGCCGCTCAGCCTGGTCGGCCCGGTCATCACCGTCCGCAAGTTCGCGGCTTCGCCCTTCACGGTGGACGACCTCATCCGCTTCGGCACCTCGACACCCGAGATGTTCGACTTCCTGAAGGCCTGTGTCGAAGCACGCCTCAATGTCTTCGTCTCCGGCGGCACGGGTTCCGGCAAGACCACCACGCTGAACGTGCTCTCCTCGTTCATCCCCAACGACGAGCGCATCGTCACCATCGAGGATGCCGCTGAGCTGCAGCTCCGCCAGGAGCACGTCGTGACCCTGGAATCCCGCCCGCCGAACATCGAGGGCAAGGGCGCCATCCCCATCCGCGAGCTCGTGCGCAACTCGCTGCGCATGCGGCCTGACCGCATCGTCGTCGGCGAGGTCCGTTCCGGTGAGGCCCTTGACATGCTGCAGGCCATGAACACCGGCCATGACGGCTCGATGTCCACCGGCCACGCCAACAGCCCGCGCGACATGCTCTCGCGCCTCGAGACGATGGTCCTCATGGCCGGCGTGGATCTGCCGCTGCGCGCCATCCGCGAGCAGATCGCCTCGGCCGTCGACCTGATCGTCCACCAGTCGCGCCTCAAGGACGGCACGCGCAAGATCACCAGCGTGACCGAGGTCCAGGGCATGGAGGGTGACGTCATCGTCATGCAGGAGGTCTTCACCTTCGAGCAGACGGGCATCGTCGATGGCCAGATCCAAGGTCGGCTGCGCCCGACCGGTATCCGCCCCAAGTTCAGCGAGAAGTTCGAGGTGATGGGCATCAGCCTGCCGCCTGCGCTCTTCGGGTACCGCGGGTAGGGGTCACCACCATGCAACCGGGGATCTTGGTCGCCATCCTCGCAGCCGTCGCGGTCCTGCTGCTCGTCTACGGCATCTTCGGCGGGCGTCGCGTCTCGCCCACGGAGCGCATCGAGCGGGTCACCCAGGCTGCTGTCCAGGCACGCTCCAGCGACTCCGCTCGCGCGCGGCCTTCGATGCGCTCCCGGCTCTTCGGGGGCCGCGCAGCGGCCGGGGTCGATCGCGTGGTCGAGCGCCGCGACTGGGGCGCCAATATGGCTCGCGAGCTTGCGCGGGCTGACCTGCAGCTGCGTCCTTCGGAGTATCTCGCCATCCGCATCGCGGCCATCATCGGCGCGCCGCTGGTCGTCGCCATGCTGGGGCGGACGGTGCTCCCGGGCGCAGACAACCCCATCGTGCTGCTGGTCGCGGTCATCCTTGGCTGGTTCGTGCCCCGGTACTACGTCAACCGACGCAAGAACAAGCGCCTCCAGGCCTTCAACGACAACCTGGCCGACACCATCACATTGGTCGCCAACGCCCTGCGCGCCGGCGCCTCGTTCCTGCAGGCGATCGAGCTGGTGGTCCGCGAGACGCAGCCGCCCATCTCGTCCGAGTTCAACCGCGTCATCCGCGAGGTCAACCTCGGCCTGCCCTTCGAGCAAGCCCTTTCCAACATGGTGCGGCGTGTCAGGTCCGATGACCTGGAACTGATGGCGACGGCCATCTCCATCCAGCACCAGGTCGGCGGCAACCTCGCCGAGATCCTCGACTCCATCGCCTTCACCATTCGCGAGCGAGTGCGCATCAAGGGCGACATCCGGACCCTCACCGCCCAGCAGCGCATGTCCGGCTACGTCGTGGCTGGCCTGCCCATCGGCCTGATGATCATCATCTCCATCATCGCTCCCAACTTCATGGCGCCGATGTTCGGGGACCCCCGGGTGGCGGGCATCCCGGTGGGGGTCATCCTGCTCTTCCTGGGTGGCTTCTCCATGTTCATCGGGTTCATGCTCATCCGTCGCATCGTGGACATCGAGGTCTAGATCCATGGGCTTCGCACTTCTCATGGCGATCCTGGCGGCCGGTGGGGTGCTCCTCATCGTCTGGGCCCTCCTCGGCGCCCACAACGTCGACCCCGTTCAGGCCCGCCTGACACAGCTGGGCACCCTCGAGGGCGTCACCAGTCTCGAGGAGATCGAGCTCCAGCAGCCGATCATGGACCGCACGCTGCGGCCCATCATGCGGCGGCTTTCGGGCGTCGGCACCAGGCTCACATCCCGCAACCGCGTGGGGCGCACGGAGTCCAAGCTGGCCGAAGCAGGCTACCCGTACGGGCTGCGCACGCTCGACTTCATGGGCCTCAAGGTGGTCGTCGCCCTGGCCGCGAGCGCCCTCGGCTTCCTGCTCTTCGGCTTGGCCATGGGCAATGCCAGCAACGGCTTCGCGGCGGTCGTGGTCGGACTCCTGCTGGGCTTCTTCGCGCCGGACTATTGGCTGTCCGGCCGGATCAAGGCCCGCCAGAAGGCCATCCTGCTGGCCATCCCGGACACCCTGGACCTGCTCACCATCTCCGTCAAGGCCGGACTCGGCTTCGATGCCGCCCTGGGCAAGGTCGTGGAGAAGATGAACGGCCCGCTCAGCGACGAGTTCCGCCGCACCCTGGCGGAGGTTCGCATCGGCAAGGCGCGGAGAGACTCGCTGCGCGAGATGGTGGCGCGCACCAATGTGCCTGCGCTCACCACCTTCATCAGCGCCATCATCCAGGCCGAACAGCTCGGCGTGGCCATCGCCCGCGTCCTTGAGGTGCAGTCCGAGCAGCTGCGCATCGCCCGTCGCCAGCGGGCCGAGGAGATGGCCGCCAAGGCGCCCATCAAGATGCTCTTCCCTCTCGTGGGCTGCATCTTCCCATCGATGTTCATCGTCATCCTGGGGCCGGCCATGATCCTCATCGCCACGTCCTTGAGCAGCAACAACCTGTAGTGGCGGCGGGGATGGCGACCGTCCAGGGGGTCCAGCGGACGCGCGACGGGGCCCTCATCTGCGAGCGCCTGGAGTGGGGCGCGTCGTTCCTGGAGCGCTTCATGGGTCTCATGGGGCGCGCCAGCCTGCCAGCCGGCAACGGGCTCTACCTGGAGACCGCGAGCATCCACATGCTCTTCATGCGCTTCCCGATCGACGCGCTCTTCGTCTCGAAGGCGGGCCCGGATGGCACGCGCCTCGTCGTCGGCGTGCGGGAGGACCTGCCGCCCTGGAGAGGCATCGTCCTGCCCGTGGCTGACGCCGAGGGCGTGGTGGAGTTGCCGGCCGGCACGCTGCGGAGGCACGGCACCGCCGTGGGCGACGAGGTCACCTTCGGGCCGGCAGCGCCCGTGCATGACGAGGTGAGCCGCCGATAAGCGGGCGTGGCGAGCATGGGCAGCGTGGACCTGCTGCTCGAGTTGCTCCTGCCGCCGCGCTGCCCGGGCTGCGGACGGGAGGGCGCCCTCCTTTGCGCTCCCTGCCGGCGTCCGCTGCGGCGACGCCTGACGGAGCCCGCGGGTGCGCCCCTGGGACTGCCGGCGCCGCTACCCGCCGGGTTGGTCCAGGTCGAGTGGTGCGCCACGTACAGCGGTCCCGTCCGGCGCGCCCTCCACGCCCTGAAGTACGGTGCCGAGCGCCGACTCGTGGAGCCGCTGGCGGAGGCACTCGCGGAGCGCTGGGCACGGGCGGGCGCGGGTGGCGACGTCGTGACCTGGGTCCCCGTCCACCCCACCCGACGGCGGGAGCGCGGCTTCGACCAGGCGGAGTCGTTGGCGCGCTGCATGGCCGCGCACCTGCACCTGCCCGCCACGGCCTGCCTGGCACGGCAGCGCCGCACGACCGCGCAACATGCGCTCGGCCATGGCGCGCGGGCAGAGAACGTGGGCGGCGTGTTCCACGTGCCCGAGCACGCCCTGTCGGCTGTGGCGGGGCGCTGGACGGTCGTCGTTGACGACATCCTGACCACCGGGGCCACGCTCTCGAGCTGTGCGAGCGCCCTGCTGGCGGGCGGCGCGCGGGCAGTCTCAGGCATCACCGTGGCGCGTGACCGCTAGGAGGGCGGAGCGGATGCGCGACGCGCGACGCGCGATGAGGCCAGCGGCACCGCCGCACCGGGCCGCATCCGGTGCCATGGGCATTCCCTCGGATGCCACGCCGGCATAGAATCGGGAGAAAGGAAGGAGCAGCCGGTGCGAACCACGATCAGAGGCAAGAACCTGACGGTCTCCGAGAAGGACGACGCCTATATCGAGCGCAAGCTGCAGCGCCTCGAGCGCATGCTCGATGAGCGCTGTGAGGCTGACGTCGAGCTGCGCCTGGAAGGCAACCGCAAGGTCGCGGACAGCCACGTCGTGGAGGTCTCGCTGATCATCGATGGGCTCCTGCTGCGCGGCGAGGCGGCAGCGTCCACGTTCCGGGCGGCTGCGGACCAAGTGGTGGACAAGCTGCAGCGGCGCACCGTGGACGCCAGGGAGCGACCACGCGTCCGTCGCCGCAGCACTCCGGTGCGCAACGCCGTGGCGGAGCCAGCCTCTGCCCCGGCCGCGGGGACCGAGGAGACGGTCGCGCTGGACGACGAGCCGCGCGTCGTCAAGGTCAAGCGCTTTGCCATCGAGCCGATGTTCGAGGAGGACGCCATCTCCCGGATGGAGGAGTTGGGCCATACCTTCTTCATCTTCGTCAACGCGGAGAATGAACGAGTGACCGTGCTGTACCAGCGTCGTGACGGGCGCCTGGGGCTCATCGAGCCCGTCATCGGAGGCCCCTACCGGGCTGGCTGACCCGCGACCCAGCGCCACCCGCCAGGTACCGGTACCAACGGACCATACCGCCGGCGCACGCAGGCACCGATGATGGGCCCCTGCCGCCGAACGACGGCTGCACCGAGGCGAGAGCCGGGTGCCGGAACGATGTGGTCGGGGAGCCATGAGCGTCCAGAACGCACGGGCCTTCAACGAGTGGCTGCGGGCGCAGCTCAAGGCCAAGAAGATGTCGCAGCGTCAATTGGCTCTGCAGTCCGGCGTCGATCACTCGACGATCTCGAGGCTGCTCCGCGGTGACCGGACGCCCTCGCTGGGGACCGCCACGAAGCTCGCTCGCGGCCTCCGCGAGCTGCGCGACGACAGCGACTCCCCGCAGTACTTCGGCCTGACCTCATCCGCCAGCACTCACCCCACGGCGCGGGTGGAGTACGCCTTGCGCTCTGATGACCTGATGAGCGAGCCCCAGGTCCGCCAGGTCATGGAGTACTACCTGGCGCTGCGCATGCGCCGCCTGTCGATCCGGCAGACCGGCCGCTACGCCCCGGCGCGACCGGTGGCGGCCGTCCGCACCGTCACGCCGGGCGGCCCGCTCGACAAGAAGAACTGACCGGCGGGCTGGCACGCCCGCGGTCGACGTCCCACAGGAACCACCCCGCCGCTTTCGCTTCCCCTCCGGCGATCGCGGCTGTCCAGCGCAGCGTCCCGAGCTCGGCCCCCCGGGCGGCCGGATAGAGCGCGACTCCGACTATCCCCCCTCACCTTCCCTGGCGGCGGCTGGCGAGGCCGCGTCCTTGCCCTTGCCCTTGACCTTGGGCGAGAGCAGGTAGGCGATGAAGCCAAGGATGATGACCGAGAGGACGCTGATGGCGCGGTCCACCAGGGCGATGGCGGCTGCCTCGTTGGGGTCGGCCTTGTAGACCACCGTCAGCAGACCCACGATGCCGGCCTCGACGATGCCCAGGCCGGCCGGCGTGAAAGGCACCGCCGTCAGCAGCGAGGCCACCAGCGCCACGAAGAAGGCACCGCTGATGCCGAGTGAGATACCGAAGTCCATGGCGTTGACGACGCAGAGCAGGCGCAGGGCCTCGGTCGTCCAGATGAGCACGGTCAGCACGCCCACGACGGGCAGCTGCCGCCGGTCGAACGAGAAGACACCTTCCTCGAAGTGGTCATAGAGCCCGACCACGCGGGTCGGCAGGGGCAGGCGGTGGATCAGGCGCGCCCCGAAGTTGCGCAGCGTGAAGAGCGCCACCACGAGGCCCGCCGTGACGACGACACCGATGCCCATGATGATCCGGACGGTGTCCGACATGCCATCGCGGAACGACCAGAAGGCCGCGGCGATGCCCAGCACGGCGATGGCCACCAGGTCGAAGACGCGCTCCATGAAGATCGTGCCGAAGGTCGCGGAGAGGGAGACCGGGTAGTTGATCTTGAGAAGCCACGCCCGGTAGACGTCACCCAGCTTGGCCGGCACGACGCTGTTGACGAGCCAGCTGACGAAGATGATCTCGGTGGAGTCGCGGACACGGACGCGGGCGCCGATGCCACGCAGCAGGATCGACCAGCGGTAGCCCCGCATCGGGAAGCCCAGGTAGTAGATGACGAAGCCCACCAGCAGCCAGGCCGGGTTGGCGGCCAGGACGTAGCTCAACAGGACGTCGAGCTGGAAGCCCGGCAGGGCGACCGCGAAGAGGAGGAGGATGAAGACCGGCACGATGATGGACGCCTGTGTGCGCCGGTCGCGGAGCCGCTTGCCGATGGGAACCGCGCCCGCGGAGAGGTCCTCGTTGACGAGCGGGTAGTGCGCCACGCCGTCGGCGGCCACGGTGGGGCCGCCCGTCTCCATGGCCGTGGTCAGGGCGTCCTGCTCCGGGACAGTATCCGGACGATCGGGCTGTTCGAGTGGACCCCGGGGCACAGGGTCCGCCGGCATCCTCTGGGGCGTACCGTCCGCCGGCTGCCCCTGGGGGGCGGCGTCGGGCGGTGTCCCGCGGGGCATCTCCGTCACGACGCTCCTCCCGGGAGCGGCTGGCCCGACCTGATGCGGCCGTTGCCGCGCCGGCGCTGGATCAGCTTCGCCACGGGCGTCCAGAGCCGCACGAAGTAGGTGGCACGCCCGGGCTGCAGCTCAGCGGCACCGAGCAGCGCACGCAGCTCCGTCGAGGACGAGAACGTCCCGGGCAGGATCGTGCAGGCGATGCCCAGCTCCAGGAGGCTGTGGGCATCCGATGCGGCGACGCCAGGCAGGCCATGCTGCATGGCAAAGGCCGCCGCACGCGGGTTGGCCTGCCGATAGGCCCGCGCGTTGTGCGTCTCCACGTAGTCCACCAGGCCGGCGAGCTCGGTCAGTCGCTCCTCGGCCTGGATGGCCTTGGCGCCACCCGAGGAGCGAGATCCATCGAAGGGGTGTGGCAGGCCCACGAGGCCGCCCTGCTCGTGGATGGCGGCAGCGGTCTCCGCGGCGGAAAGTCCGGGCGGCACGACCTCTCGGAGGTACAGGCCGACGAGGTCACCATCGCGGCTGCGCACCTCTTCGCCGATGATGACGCTGAGCCGACCGGCCGCCGCCTCCACCGCCCGCTGCGCGCCATCGATGCGCTCGTGGTCGGTGATGGCGAGGTGGGTAAGACCCAGCCGCAACGCCCTCTCCACCATCTTCTCCGGCGGGGCCAGCGAATTGAACGAGGCGCTGCTGTGCGCGTGGAGGTCGGCGAACGCGCGCGGTCCGCGAGGGCCGCCGGCAAGTGGCGTCGAGGTCGTGGCGACCGTCGGCGTGCCGAGGCCGTGGTCCATGCCTAGATGCGCTGCACGAGCGAGTTCTTGAAGAACTCGAAGTGCTCCAGGGCCAGGCCGGTGCCCAGGGCGACGCAGTTGAGGGCGTTCTCTGCAACGTGGCAGGGCACGCCGGTGACCTGGGTCAGCAGGCGGTCGATGTTGCGCAGCAGGGAGCCGCCACCGGTCATGACCATGCCCTTGTCGATGATGTCGCTGGCCAGCTCCGGGGGCGTCTCCTCGAGCACGGCGCGGACGGCCGTGACGACCTGCTGCAGAGGCTTCTCGATGGCCTCCATGACCTCCGAGCTGGTCAGCGGGATCGTGCGCGGCAGGCCCGCGATGAGGTCACGGCCGCGGACGTCCAAGGTGAGCTCGCGTTCAAGCGGCAGGGCCGTGCCGATGGCCATCTTCACCTCCTCGGCGGTGCGCTCGCCGATCATGAGGTTGTACTTGCGGCGGATGTAGCTGGTGATGGCCTCGTCGAAGCGATTGCCACCGACGCGCAGCGAGCGGCTCACGACGATGCCGCCCAGCGCTATCACGGCGATCTCCGTGGTGCCGCCGCCGATATCGATGATCATGTTGCCGGACGCACCGGAGATGGGCACGTTGGCGCCGATGGCTGCGGCCAGCGGCTCTTCGATGAGGTAGGCGTCGCGGGCGCCGGCTTTGAGGGCCGCATCGCGCACCGCACGCTTCTCCACGCTCGTCACGCCGGAGGGCACGCAGACCATCACCTCCGGCTTGGTGAAGCTGCGCCCGGCCTTGCGGATGAAGTAGCGCAGCATGGCCTCGGTGATGACGTAGTCGGCGATGACGCCGTCCTTCATCGGCCGGATAGCGGAGATGTGGTCGGGCGTGCGACCGATCATCTCGCGTGCCTCCTCGCCGACGGCCAGGATGTGATGGTCCTCGCTCACGGCCACCACCGAGGGTTCGCGGATGACGATGCCCCTGCCCTTGACGTAGACGAGCACGTTGGCGGTGCCCAGGTCGATGCCGATCTTCATGCCGGATCGGAACCGTCGTGGCCGGCGTTCGGTTCGATGCTCGCCCCGAGGTCGAGGAGCTTGCGCTCGATGTCCTCGTAACCGCGGCGCACGTGGTGGACACCACTGATCGTGGAGCGGCCATCGGCAGCCAGGGCGCCCAGGATCAGCGAGGCTCCGGCCCGCAAGTCCCCCATCTCCACGTCGGTGCCACGCAGGCGGGCTGGTCCACTGATGGTGGCGTGGTGCGTGTCGGTGACCTCCACCTGGGCGCCCATGCGCCGCAGGTCGGCCAGCCACTCAAGGCGGTCCTCGAAGATCGACTCGTGTACGGTGCTTCGACCGCTGGCCTGCGTGAGCAGGACCGACGTGGGAGGCTGCAGGTCGGTGGCCAGACCGGGATATGGGGCCGTGCTGATGTCGGTGGCGCGGTAGGCCCCACCGGCCGGCTCCGCGCCGCGCACGGTGATGCGGTCGCCACGGCCGCTGACCTCCACGCCGATCTCGTCAAGGACGTCGAGGAACGCCCCCAGGTGCGAACCGGGTGCCCCGACGAGAGTGACGTCGCCGCCGGTGATGGCTGCGGCCACGGCGAAGGTGCCTGCCTCGATGCGGTCAGCGATGACGCGGTGCTCGGCACCCCGCAGACGGCGGCGGCCCTCCACCTCGATGGTGTCCGGACCCGTGCGCTCCACGTCCGCGCCCATCGCCTGCAGGAAGTCGATGAGGTCATCGACCTCCGGCTCCCGCGCGGCGGGGCGGATCGTGGTGTGGCCGTCGGCCAGCGTGGCCGCCAGCATGGCGTTCTCCGTGCCCATGACGGTCACGTGCGGGAACTCCACGGTGCCGCCGCGCAGACGCCCCGGCGCCTGCGCGAAGTAGTAGCCGTTGCGATAGCCGATGCTGGCTCCGAGAGCCTCCATGGCGTCCACGTGCAGGTCCACGGGCCGCCGGCCGATGCGGTCACCGCCCGGGTTGCTGATGATGATCCGACCGAAGCGCGCCAGCAGCGGTCCCAGCAGGATGAAGCTGGCGCGCATCTTGGCCGCCGCCTCGAGAGGCACGAAGAGCCAGTCCACGTCACCCGCGGACACCTCGTAGATGGAGGACTCAGGGTGGTCGACGACCACTCCGAGGTCGCGCAGCAGCTCCACCATGAGCACGACGTCAGCGATCTCAGGGACGTTCGTGAAGCGGCAGCGCTCACCCGTGAGCGTGGCCGCAGCCAGCAGCTTCAGGGCGGCGTTCTTGGAGCCGCTGATGGGCACCTCGCCGCGAAGCGGACGACCGCCCTCGATGCAGATGGTCTCGCGCGGGAACGGCGGTGCCGTGTACTCCCAGTGGAACGGGCGACCCTCGGCCATGGCTCAGGACCGCTGCCGCGGTCCCTCGCGGCGCCGCCGTTCCGCGACGCGGATGCGCAGCAGGGCACGTTCCATGGAGGCTCGCGCTCGCAGCAGGTCGGTCGGCTCTTCGCTGCCCTGCTGGATGGCCCGCATGGCCTCGTTACGGGCTTCCTCGGCCGACTCGAGATCGATCTCCGAGGACAGGTCGGCCAGCTCGGCCATGACGACCACCTTGTCCGGCCGCACCTGGACGAAGCCTCCGGCGATGGCGAAGAACTCCTCCTGCGCGCCCTTGCGGATGCGCAGCTCGCCGATGCCCAGCGTCGAGAGCAGCGGGGCGTGGTGGGGCAGCACTCCGAGCTCGCCATCGATGCCGGGGCAGAACACTGCATCGACGTCGTCAGCGTAGGCGAGGCGCTCCGGCGTCACGATCTCCAGCCGCAACGGCATGGCTAGCGTCCCCTCCTGTCGGTGGGCACGATCAGGCAGCTCCCAGTCGGGCGGCGTTCTCGCGCACCTGGTCGAGCGTGCCGGCCAGGAAGAAGGCCTGCTCGGGCAGATCGTCGGCCTTGCCCTCCAGGATCTCCTTGAAGGAGGTCACGGTGTCATGGATGGGAACGTACTTCCCTTCGCGGCCGGTGAACACGGCCGCGACGAAGAAGGGCTGGCTCATGAAGCGCTGCAGGCGACGTGCCCGGGCCACGAGGGCCTTGTCTGCCTCGGAGAGCTCGTCGATGCCGAGGATGGAGATGATGTCCTGCAGGTCGCGATAGCGCTGCAGGACACGCTGCACCTCGCGGGCGACCTCGTAGTGCTCCTGGCCGACGATGAGCGGGTCGAGCACGCGGGAGGTCGAGGTCAGCGGGTCCACGGCCGGGTAGATGCCCAGCTCGGTGAGGTAGCGCTCCAGGCGAATGGTGGAGTCGAGATGGCCGAAGGCCGTGGCCGGGGCCGGGTCCGTGTAGTCGTCGGCGGGCACGTAGATCGCCTGCAGTGAGGTGATGGAGCCCTGCTTCGTGGAGGTGATGCGCTCCTGGAGGCCGGCCATCTCGGTGGCCAGGTTGGGCTGGTAGCCCACCGCGGAAGGCATCCGGCCGAGCAGCGCGGAGACCTCCGAGCCGGCCTGGGTAAATCGGAAGATGTTGTCGATGAAGAGCAGGACGTCCCGACCTTCGTCGCGGAAGTACTCGGCCATGGTCAGGCCAGCGAGCGCCACGCGCAGGCGGGCGCCTGGCGGCTCGTTCATCTGACCGAAGGTCATGACCGTCTTCTCCATGACGCCCGACTCGGTCATCTCGCCGATCAGGTCGTTGCCCTCCCGGGACCGCTCACCGACGCCGGCGAAGACGGAGTACCCGCCGTGCTCCTGGGCCACGTTGCGGATGAGCTCCTGGATGATGACGGTCTTGCCCACGCCGGCGCCGCCGAAGACGCCGATCTTGCCGCCCTCGGCGAAGGGGCAGATGAGGTCGATGACCTTGATGCCGGTCTCGAAGACCTCCGTGGCGGTCGCCTGGTCCTCGAAGGAAGGCGCCGCGCGGTGGATGGGGTAGGTCAACGAGGAGCCCACCGGCCCCTTGCCGTCGATGGCCTCACCCAGCACGTTGAAGACACGGCCTAGCGTCTCCGGCCCCACCGGCACGCTGATGGGCGCGCCGAGGTCCACGGCGGGGATGCCGCGCGCCATGCCGTCCGTCGTGCTCATGGCCACCGTGCGCACCCAGTTGTTGCCGAGGTGCTGCTGGACCTCACAGACCACCGCATCGCCGGCCGTTTCGATGCGCACGGCGTTGAAGATGGCGGGCAGCTGCCCGGCCGGGAACTCGACATCGACGATGGGCCCCGTGATGGCGATGACACGGCCGACCGCGCCTGCGGCCGGCCCGGGCTTGCTTGTCGTGGTTACCGCCATGGGGGTTGCTTCCTCCGTTCGTGGACCGCCTGGTCCGGGCTGTCGTCGCTCAAGCGTTGCTGGCGCCGGTGGCGATCTCGATCATCTCGCGCGTGATGTTCGTCTGGCGCACCTTGTTATAGGTCAGCGTCAGATCGTCGATCAACTCCTGCGCATTGTCGGTGGCATTGCGCATGGCCACCATACGCGCTGACTGTTCGCTGGCCGCCAGCTCCAGGACGGCCTGGAACAGCCGGGTGGCGACGTACCGAGGCAGCAGCTGCTCGAGCACCTCGCGAGGGCTCGGCTCGAAGATGAACTGTCGGCCGGGGATGGCCTCGTCGTCGGGGTTGGGCTTGATGGGCAGCAACCGCTTCAGCTCAGGGCGCTGCACCAGCGTCGAGACGAATGCCGGATAGAGCAGGTGCACCTTGGCGTAGGCACCTGCCAGGAAGTCGTCGGAGATGAGCCGCGCCAGGGGCAGGATGTCGGCGAAGGCCGGCTTGTCACCGAAGCCCTCGAAGGCGGCGGCGATGGGCACATGGGCGCGGCGCATGGCGACCGTGCCCTTGCGTCCCACGGTCACGATGCTGACATCCGGACCGGCCGCCAGGAGCTCCCGGGCGGCGAAGCGGATGGTGTTCGTGTTCAGCGACCCGGCCAGGCCACGATCGGTGGTGAAGAGCACGATGAGCCGCGCCCCGGGACGCTCCTCGGCCAGGAGCGGGTGGTGCGAATCGTCGACCACGGCCGCGACATCAGCCAGCACCTCGTCCAGCTTGTCGCTGTAGGGTCGCGACGACAGCGTGGCATCCTGCGCCCGCTTCAGCTTGGAGGCTGCCACGAACTGCATGGCGCGGGTGATCTGCTTGATGTTGCCTACCGATCCGATCCGACGACGGATCTCGCGTTGGCTTGGCACGAGCGGGTGCCTTCCTCCTGACTAGGCGGTGAAGGTTTCCTTGAAGTCGTCAGCGGCGCTCCGCAGCGAGGCGACGACCTCGTCATCAAGGACCATCCTGGTGGCCAGCGTGGTGAGCACCTCGGGCCGCTCCTGCGCGAGGAAGGCGAAGAACCGGCTCTCGAAGTCGCGCACCTTGGCGGCCGGGACCTCGTCGAGGTAGCCGTTCGTGACGACCCACAGGATGGCCACCTGCTGTTCGACCGCGAGCGGGCTGAACTGGGGCTGCTTGATGACTTCGGAGATGCGCTCGCCGCGGGTGAGCTGATCGCGCGTGGCCTTGTCCAGGTCGGAGGCGAACTGCGCGAAGGCGGCCAGCTCGCGGTACTGCGCCAGGTCCAGCTTGAGGGGGCCGGCGACCTTGCGCATGGCCTTGGTCTGAGCGGCCGAACCCACGCGGGATACCGAGATGCCCACGTTCAGTGCAGGCCGCTGGCCGGCATTGAAGAGGTCCGATTCGAGGTAGATCTGGCCGTCCGTGATGGAGATGACGTTGGTGGGGATATATGCCGAGACATCGTTGGCTTGCGTCTCGATGATGGGCAGCGCCGTCAGCGAGCCGCCGCCGTGCTCCTCGTTCATGCGCGCCGCCCGCTCCAGGAGGCGACTGTGCAGATAGAAGACATCGCCTGGGTAGGCCTCTCGGCCGGGCGGACGGCGCAGCAGGAGCGCCATCTCCCGGTAGGCCCAGGCGTGCTTGGTGAGGTCGTCGTAGACGCACAGCGCATCCCGCACGACCTGTCCATCGAGCTCGACGCCCTCCTCCATGACGTACTCGCCCATGGCCGCGCCGGCATACGGCGCCAGGTATTGGAGGGGTGCCGGATCTTCGGCTCCCGCCACGACGACGATGGTGTGCTCCATGGCGCCGTACTGCTCCAGCACGGCCACCGTCTTGGCCACCGTGGAGAGCTTCTGGCCGATGGCCACGTAGATGCAGACCAGGCCCTTGCCCTTCTGGTTGATGATGGTGTCGACCGCGACCGTGGTCTTGCCTGTCTGGCGGTCGCCGATGATGAGCTCGCGCTGGCCACGCCCGATGGGGATGAGGGCGTCGATGGCCTTGATGCCGGTCTGCACGGGCGTGTCGACCGACTGGCGGCTGATGACACCCGGAGCCACGCGCTCCACGGCGCGCCTGTCCCGCGTGGTCAGCGGGCCCTTGTCGTCGATCGGCCGCCCGAGGGCATCGACGACGCGACCGATGAGACCAGGACCGACCGGCACCTCCACGACGCTGCCGGTGGTCTTGACGGTGTCTCCCTGCTTGATCTGCGTGTAGTCGCCGAGGATGACCGCGCCGACGGTCTCCTCTTCGAGGTTGAGCGCCATGCCCTTGATGCCACCAGGGAACTCCAGGAGCTCGGAGGCCATGGCGGCCTCCAGGCCGTAGATGCGGGCGATGCCATCACCCACCTCCACGACGGTGCCCACGGATCGCGTCTCGATGCCGGAGTCGAACTCATCGATGGCGGACTTGATCGATCTGGGTGATGTCGTCCGAACGGATGGCCATGGGGTCGTCTTCCTCTGGGCGGTGGGATCAGCTGGCGATGGTGGAGAGGTCGGTCCGGAGCCGCTCGAGGCGCCCACGCACGGAGCCGTCGATGAGGCGGTCGCCGATACGGATCGAGAGGCCGCCGAGCAGTTCGGCGTCCACTTCCTGGTGCAGCTCGACGCGTTTCCCGGTCATGGCCGTGAGGCGGCCCCGGAGCGCCTCGACATCGGAAGCCTCGAGCGCGATCGCCGAGGTGACGGTGACCTCGACGATACCCTCGCGACGGTGATGGAGCCGCGTGAACTCACGGCTCACGGCCGGCAGCAGGTGGAACCGTCCGCGCCGGACCAGGAGCGCCAGCAGGCTGCGGGGGCTGCCGCTGACATCCTCGCCCAGCAGGCGCTCCAGCACCTCCATGCGAGCAGCCGCCGGTATGGCCGGATTGGACAGCAGGCGTACCGCCTCGGGTGACGCCAGGCGCTGCTCGGCGATGGCGAAGGCGGCCAGCCAGGCGTCCAGCGAGGCATCCCGCTCGGCGATCTCGAAGGCGGCCTCGGCATAGCGACGCGCCGTGCTGCGATTCAGCGCCATTCCGGGCTCGCGGACGGCTGCGACATCAGTTGCGCTCGTCTCCGGAGGGCGCCGCGGCTGACACCTCGCTCAAGAACTCGTCCACGAGGCGCTTCTCGCGGTCACCGCTCATGGTCTCGCCGACGACCTTGCCTGCAGCCAGCAGCGCCAGCTCGGCGACCTGCGTGCGAACGTCATGCAAGGCCCGCCGTCGCTCGACGTCGATGTCCGCCAGGGCATGCTCGCGCAGCCGCTCGATATCCACCTTGGTCTCCGACACGCCCTTCTCCCGGACCTCATCGGAGCGCTTCTGGGCACGCGCCACGATCTCACTGGCCTCGCGACGCGCCTCGGCCAGGACGGCGGCCCGCTGATCTGCGGCCGCCTCGCGATCCCGACGGGCAGCGTCAGAGTCCTTGAGACCCTGCTCGATACGCTCGCGTCGGTCGGCCAGCCGTTCACCCACCGGCACCAGGACCAGCTTGTAGGCGATATAGAAGAAGACGATGAAGTTGGTCGCGGCGACGACGATCCAGAAGAGATTGATCGTCAGTCCGCCGCCCTCACCGCCTTCTGCGGCTAGCCGGACGAGCTCTTGGGACGCCCCCTGCGCGAGGGCCAGGCTGGGCATGGTCTACGCGCCGAGCTGGCCCGGCAGGAGGAAGATGATGAGCAGGCCGATGACGATGGCGAGCACGCCGAGGCCTTCGGCAAACGCGGCGAGGATGATGGCCAGGCCACGGATGGAGCTCGCGGCGTCGGGATTGCGACCGATGGCGCTCGAGGACATGCCGGCCAGGATGCCGATGCCGACCGCGGGTCCGATGATGGCGAGGGCGGCCAGGCCAGCGCCGAGGGCGATGTTGTCCATGGATGGGGTCTCCTGTGTGGTCGTGGTCCCATCGCTGCGGGACCCTACGGGGTTGCCTGATCCTCCGGATGCTGGTGGCTCGTCGCTAGGGACAGAGCGTCTGCGTCATGCGGCGCCTCCCATCGCCTCCTCTCCCTCGTGACCGTTGTCGTCGTGGTGGCTCTCGATGGCCACGAGGATGAACATGAGCGTCAGCGTGCTGAAGATGAGCGCCTGCACGAATGTCAGGATGATCTCCAGTCCGTACAGGGCGATGGGCGCCAGCAGGCCGGCCGAGAGGCCGAGGACCACGGCCAGCGCGACCTCCCCGCCGAAGATGTTGCCGAAGAGTCGCATCGACAGCGTGACTGGCTTGATGAACTCGAGCATGAACTCCACGAGCCCCACGAACACGGCGATGAGCCCGGCGCCGATGCCCTTCCGGAACTCACCGAAGGGGAAGAACTTGGAGAGATACGTCCGCGCCCCGAGACGCCTGACGCCCTCGATGTGGAACGTGAAGAAGGCTACGAGGGCCAGGCCGACGGTCACGTTGAGGTCGCTGGTGGGAGCGCGCAGCCCGTCGAGGTGCCCGATGGGCGGCACCAGGCCGCTCCAGTTGAAGACGAGGATGAGCACGAAGAAGGCGGCGAAGAGGGGGAGATATCGGCTGGCCGTGGAGCCTCCCATGCTCAGCCCGAAGCTGCTGATCGACTCGTAGGCCCACTCGAGGAAGTTCTGTACCCTCCCCGGCACGTCATCGCGCTTGCGCGCTGCGATCACGCCGACCACGAGCACGAGCACGGTGAGCAGGATCATCGTCAGGAGCGAGTCGGTCAGGCTGATCTGGGTGGAGATCAGACCGCCCGAGACCTCCGCGTCGCCGGCCACCCAGACCTCGTGCGGACGCGGGAAGTGCAGGGTGCCCTCGATGAAGCAGACGGGGTAGGCACAGGCCTCACCGCTGTTCGTCTCGTTCACGGGCGGCACGATGAAGAGCGCGCCGATGTTGACGGCGATCAGGAGGCCGATGAGGAGGCCCAGCGTGCGCAGTGACAGGCCGCCGCGCTTCGTCGCCCCGTAGGTGACCGCGTCGTCCGGTCCGTCGGGCCGCAGGTCATCGCCAGCCGCTTTCGGCTCGTCAGCCACGCTTGCTCCCTTGCTTCGGGCCCCCTCTCGCGGGCGCGTTGGTCAGTCTTCCAGTCGCTCCAGGAACCGGCTGATCAGCCGCCAGTCGGCCACAGCCCCAGCCAGCGCTCCGGCCAGGAAGCCCACGACCACCAGCAGTGGCCCGGTACCCAGCTGCTCATCAAGCCAGTGGCCTGCGAGCGCGCCGCCGAGCGTGGTGATCAGGAGGGCGAGCCCGATCTCCGAGAAGAGGGCGAAGTATCCGAAGGCCTTCCCGTAACCGTCCATCGATTCCCAGCGCGAGCGGCGTGGAGTATAGCAGCGCACCCGGTCCCCCTCCTTCGGACGGCCGGCGGCCGTGCGAACGCCGAGCCTCAGGGGAGCGACCGCCGTTGGTCAGACTCCCGGGGGTGGCTCCTCCGGCTCCTCATAGGAGCTGGCGTCGAGAGCCTGGTCACCGCCGCTGCGCACGGCCACCAGCAGCAGGAGCAGGCCGGAGGCGACAAGCACGGCCAGGAAGCCGTACAACGGCCCGGCGCCGCGGGCCATCAAGAGGCTGGACACCGCAAGGGCGATGCAGATGCCGTAGATGAGCAGGACGGCGCCCCGGTGTGAGAGGCCCAGGTCCAGGAGGCGATGATGGAGGTGACCTCGGTCCGGCGTGAATGGGGAGTGCCCGCTGGAGAGGCGCCGGGTGATGATCCAGAAGGCGTCGATGATGGGCACGCCCAGGATGAGCAGCGCCACGGCGACCTTGGCTGTGCCCAGGATGGAGAGGACGGCCAGGGCGAAGCCCATGGCCATGACGCCGGTCGTCCCGATGAACACGCGGGCAGGGTGGAAGTTCCAGGGCAGGAAGCCGGCCAGGGCGCCGGCCAGGGCGGCGCACAGCAGTGCGACCAGCGGCGAGTAGGAGCCCACGCCCGGAGCCAGCGAGATGATGCCCAGCGTCACGGCGGCGATGAGAGCCACGCCCGTGGAGAGGCCGTCCAGGCCGTCGATGAAGTTGATGCTGTTGATCATGCCGACGATCCAGATGGCCGTGACGATGACCGAGACGACCGCCGCGCCCTCCTTGCCCAGGCTCGAGAAGAGGAGCGCGGAATCGCCAGACAGGGCGTCCAGGAATCCGAAGGGATTGGCGACGAAGGTGATCACCACGCCCTGGTAGATGGCGAAGGCAGCCAGGACCAGCTGGCCCAGGAACTGCCAGCGCGCCCGGATCTGCCAGCGGTCGTCGATGTAGCCGAAGGCCGCCGCCAGCGCCGTACCGACGAAGAGCGCCACCAGCTCGCTGCGATGCAGGGCGTTGCCGGCCCAGGAGTACTGCCGCGGGAAGGGGCCTGTCGGCATGCTGAATCCGTAGAGCATGATCGCCAGGCCGCCGACGCCGACGAAGGCGACGACCACGGCCATCCCGCCGGCGCGGGGGATGGGCCGGACGTGGACGCGACGCCCGGAGTCAGGCTCGTCGATGGCATGCGTGGCAACGGCGACGCGCATGGCCACGGGCGTGAGCACGTACGCCACCCCCGCCGCCGCGAGCAGCACCAGGAGGATGAAGGGGAGCTCCTCCAGGATCACGCGGCCGAGAGTCCAGGGACCGGGAAGCGGGCGCAGATGGCCCGGACCTCACCGGCGACCTCCTCCAGGGCGTCCGCATCGTCGCGCTCGCGCAGGGTCCGCACGAGGAGCTCGCCTACCCGTCGCATCTCCTCCGGGCCGAATCCCCGCGTGGTCGTGGCGGGCGAACCGACGCGGATGCCGGACGCGGTGTTCGGCGGCAGCAAGTCGAAGGGGATGGCGTTCTTGTTGACGGTGATGCCCACCGCATCGAGAAGGTGCTCGGCCTGCAGGCCGGTGACGCCCAGGGGTGTGACGTCCACGAGGGCGAGATGGTTGTCCGTGCCGCCGGAGACAAGAGCGGCACCCTGTGCGAGGAGGGTCCGTGCGAGCTCGCCGGCGTTCTCCAGGGTTCGCTCCTGATAGCGTCGGAAGTCGGGCCCCTCAGCCTCCCGAAGGGCCACGGCCTTGGCCGCGATGATGTGCATGAGCGGACCCCCCTGTGTGCCAGGGAAGACCGCCCGGTCGATCTGCCGTCCCAGCTCTGCTCGCCCGAAGATGAGCCCGCCGCGCGGTCCGCGCAGCGTCTTGTGAGTCGTGGTGGTCACGATATCGGCGTGAGGGAAGGGGCTGGGGTGCAGTCCTGCCGCGACCAGTCCGGCGATGTGGGCCATGTCCACGAAGAGCAGGGCTTCGATGGCATGGGCGATGACGGCCAGCCGCTCGAAGTCGATGATGCGCGGGTAGCTGCTGGCGCCCGCCACGATGAGCCGCGGGCGCACCTCGCGCGCCTGCCGCTCCAGGGCGTCGTAGTCGATGCGACCATCAGCCTCCGCTACACCGTAGCTGTGCACCTCGAAGAACCGGCCGCTGAAGTTGATGGGGTGTCCGTGCGTCAGGTGCCCGCCGTGCGCGAGGCTCATGCCCAGGATCCGATCCCCGTGCTCGAGGACGGACAGGTAGGCCGCGATGTTCGCCTGCGCCCCGGAATGCGGCTGGACGTTGACGAACTCGGCGCCCGGAAAGAGGGCCAGGGCGCGCTCCTCGGCCATGAGCTCCACCCTGTCGACGTGCTCGCAGCCGCCGTAGTAGCGCCTGCCCGGCTGGCCCTCGGCGTACTTGTTGGTGAGCCAGGAGCCCGCCGCCTCGAGCACGGCCCGTGAGGCGTAGTTCTCGCTGGCGATGAGCTCGATCTTCCACGTCTGGCGCTCGCGCTCGTCGACCATCGCCGCCCACAGGTCGGGGTCGACGTCGGCGATGGAGGACTCCGCTCGCTGGGCGTCGGTGATGAAGGTCATGCCTGCTCCGCTGCTCCGCTGTCCGCGTCGCCAGTGTACCCGCGGCGCCCGTCGCCGCTGCCCGCCCGCTCCAGCCGGGCGACGCGCGGGCTGCCGCCGAGATCCGGGTAGAAGCGGCAGATCCAGCCAGGCAGGAGCCCGCTGACGGCACTGGCCAGTGCCGCGGTCTGGTCGCTGCCGATCTCCAGCAACGCGACGCCCCCCGGGGCGAGGGCCGCCGGCAGCTGCGCGAGCAGCCTGCGGATGACGTCCAGGCCATCGGCGCCGCCGTCGAGGGCCTCGCGCGGCTCGAAGCTGGCAGCCAGCGGCAGGCCCGGGAGGTCGCCGCTGGGGATGTAGGGCAGGTTGGCGGCCAGCAGGTCGACCGGTCCCGGTGACGGCGCGACGTCCGTCAGGTCTCCCTGCGCGATGGTGAACAGGTCAGCCAGGCCATGGGAGACGACGTTGAGCGTGGCCACGGCAAGGGCATCCGGGGAGCAGTCGGTCGCCCAGATGTGGACGGCGTTGCCATAGCGCCGGCGGCGCAGCTCGAGCGCGATGGCGATGGCGATGGCCCCTGATCCGGTGCCCACATCCCAGGCACGGTAGGGCGGCGCGCCCGCCGGCCGCGGCGCGGAGGTGAGGACGTCGCGCACGTGCGCGACGGCGAGCTCCACGAGCGTCTCCGTCTCCGGCCTGGGGATGAGGACGCGCCCGTCGACGGCGAAGGCGGCGCCGTGGAACTCCTTGAGACCGCGGATGTAGGCCACCGGCTCACCACGACCGCGACGCTCCAGGCAGGCCTCGTAGGCCTCGGCCTGCCCCGCCCCGAGCGGGGCGTCGGGGTGGGCGGCCAGGGTGCTGCGGTCCACGCGAAGGACATGACCCAGGAGCACCTCCGCGTCGAGGCGCGGCGTCTCCGAGCCCGCCGCCAGCAGCCGTTTGGCAGCCTGTCCCAGGGCGTCGCCCACGTTGCCGGGGCGAGTCGGTCCGGAGGGCTTCGCCACGGACCCGGGGGTGTCGTCAGGTCGCATCAGCCTCGCGCCGGGCTGGTCTCCAGGGATGCCAGGCGCTCGGCCTGGTCAGTCGTGATGAGGGCGTCGATGAGTCGGTCGAGGTCGCCGTCGAGGACGCCCGGAAGATCGTGGACGTCGAGCCCGATGCGGTGATCGGTGATGCGGTCCTGCGGGAAGTTGTAGGTTCGGATCTTCTCCGAGCGTTCGGCGCTGCCGACCATGGAGCGGCGCACCGCGTCTTCCTCTTCCCGCGCCTTGCGTTGTTCCATCTCGAGGAGGCGAGAACGCAGCACCGCCAGGGCCTTGGCCTTGTTCTTGTGCTGACTCTTCTCGTCCTGGATCTCGACCACGAGGCCGCTGGGCAGGTGCGTGATGCGCACAGCGGAGTCGGTGGTATTGACCGACTGTCCGCCGGGACCCGAGGAGCGCTTGACATCGATGCGGAGGTCCCTGGCCTCGTCGATCTTGACGTCGACCTCGTCGGCCTTGGGCAGCACCGCCACCGTCGCCGTGGACGTGTGGATGCGCCCGGCGGCCTCGGTCTCCGGGACGCGCTGCACGCGATGCACGCCGCCTTCGTACTTCAGGCGGCTGTAGGCGCCCCGGCCGCTGATCTCGAAGATGACCTCGCGCAGGCCGCGCACGCCCGACTCGCTGCTCGACAGGATCTCCGCCTTCCAACGCCGCCGCTCCGCATAGCGGGCGTACATGCGCAACAGGTCGGCCGCGAAGATGGCAGCCTCCTCGCCGCCTGTACCACCGCGGATCTCGATGATGACGTCGCGCCCGTCGTTCGGGTCACTGGGCAGCAGCTGCAGCCGCAACTGTGCCTGCAGGCCCTGCTCATCGGCCTCGAGCTCGGCGATGACCTCGCGCACCAGGTCGTGGAGCTCGGCGTCGCTCTCGATGTCGCGCTCGTGGCGCGCTGCCGCGAGCTGCTCACGGACGGTGCGGAGGCGCCGATGACTGTCGACGACGGGTGCCAGCTGCGCCTGTTCCTGGCCGAGCTGACGCGTGCGCTCCGGGTCGGCGGCGACCTCCGGCCGGGACCACTCGGCCTCGATCTCCTCGAGACGCCGTTCGATCTCGTCGAGCCGGGCCTCCAGGCTCATGTCTCCTCCGCGTCGCCTCCGGCGGCGCGTTGCGCATCGGCTGACTCTTCAGCGACGAGGCGGGCTTCCACGCTGTGGGCCAGCTCGGTGGCATCCGGGATGGGTTCCCGCGGCGGATCCCAGCTGCCCTCGGGGGCGGTGTCACCATTGGCAGCCAGAGCCTCCTGCATGGAGCAGATGGCGACCTCGATCATGGAATCGTCCGGCTGCTTGGTCGTGATGGCCTGCAGCCAGATGCCGGGCAGGAAGAGCCAGCGCCAGACGGGATGCTCGCGGCGCTTGGCACCCCACTTCAGGATCTCGTAGGCGATGGCCGCGATGACGGGGATCAGCAGGATCCGTCCCAGGATGGCCACCCAGAGGGCCGCGCCGGCGAACACGCTGAAGAGCAGGATGCTGAGCAGGATGAAGATGACCAGGAACTCCGTGCCACAGCGCGGGTGGGCGGTGGGGAAGCGGCGGACGTTGGCCACGGTGAGCGGCAGCTCCGCCTCCAGCGCATGGATGGTCATGTGCTCCGCACCGTGGTACTGGAAGACCCGGCCGATCTCCGCGGAGCGGCTCACCAGGAGCAGGTAGCCCACGAAGATGACCACCCGCACGAAACCCTCCAGCAGGTGCACGAGGAAGGCGGCCAGGCCGCCCTGCACGTCGCCGAAGACGAGCGAAGCGCCGCCCTGGGCGATGAGGAGCGGCAGCAGGACGAAGAGCCCCACCGCGAGGACGAGCGTGAAGAGCAGGGTAACGGCGACGGCGCGTCCGCCGAAGGCGACGCCCTCCCCTGCCGCGGCCAGCGAGCCCGAACGCATGAGCCACTTGGTGCCGATGACGAGGGTCTCATAGAGCATGACCACCCCGCGCACGAACGGCGCACGGGCGAAACGGTTGCGATGGAGGATGCTGTCGAGCGGCTCGTGGCCACCGAAGATCTGACCCTCCGGGCCGCGGACAGCCACGCCGATGGCTGTCTGGCCGCGCATGTACACGCCCTCCATGAGGGCCTGGCCGCCGTAGCCATAGCGCGCCATGTCAGGCCGTCCGGGCGCTGGCCGAACGGGCCGAACGGACCGCTCCGGCCGCGTCCGGTGTGGCCTGGGACAGGCTCACGCGGTCAGAGCTTCGCGGAGCGCTCGAGGCGCTTCTGGAAACGCTCGACCTGGCCGGCGGTGTCGACGATGGTCTGCTTGCCGGTATAGAACGGGTGGCAGCTGGAACAGATGTCGACGCGCAGCTCCTGCTGCGTCGAGCCGACCGTGAACCGGGTGCCGCAGGAGGCACAGCTCACCTGGGCCTCGTGGTACTTGGGATGGGTGTTGGTCTTCATGGTCAGTCCTTGCTCCAGCCTCAGCCGGCCGCCGCAGCCTCCGCCTCGACGCGGATGCGTTTCTTGTCGCGCCGCGCATGCTCGTAGTGGACGCGTCCGGTGACGGTCGCGAAGACGGTGTAGTCACGTCCGAGCCCGGTGCCGTCGCCCGCCAGGAACGTCATGCCGCGCTGGCGCACGATGATCGAGCCTGCCGGCACCAGCTGGCCCTGCCCAGCCTTGACACCGAGACGCTTGCCGACGCTGTCGCGGCCATTCTTGGAGCTGGAGCCTGCCTTCTTGTGGGCCATGGTTCAGTCGTCCTTCCTCGTCTCGGTCTCGTCGGGCTCGGCTACGGGCTCGGCGGCGCCGTCGGTGGCGACGAACGGCTCCGCGCTCGAGATCGCGTCCGCCACCTCACCTGGGGGAGCGGTATCGACATCCGAGGAAGCGCCATCGGGCGGGACGGTCGATCTGCGTCCTGCGTCCGCTGTCCTTGGCCACGGTCGCAGCCTGGGCGTCGTCGGTCTTGGTCGCGTTCGCGGCCTCGAGGTCGGCAGCGAGCTTGGCCGCCAGAGCCTTGTCGGCCTCAGCCTTCTGGTCGGCCACCTTCTCGGCCTCTCGGACGTCGCTCGCCCTCTGTGCATCCGCCTGCTGAGCCTCGTCCGCCGCGCTGCGATCGCCGAAGGCGATGTCCGCGATGCGCAGCCGGGTGAGGTCCGCACGCGCGCCCTGCTTGACTCGCGTGCGGGCCTTGGGCTTGTACTTGAAGACGACGATCTTGTCACCACGCTCCTGGCGCACGACCTGCGCAGAGACCACGGCGCCATCGACCAGCGGACGACCCACCGCGGTGGCCTCCCCGTCGGCCACGAGCAGGACCCGATCGAGCGTGATGGAGTCGCCAGGCTGGACGTCCAGCCGATCGACCTGGATCTCCGCGCCGAGCTCGACGCGGTACTGCTTGCCGCCGGATTCGATGACTGCGTACATGGGTCCCTGCCGGTTGGTCGTGGTTGACGTGAGCGTGGGCCGCACGGTCGACGGGTCGCAGCCAAACACGGCGCGACTGGTCTCCGGGCGCGAACGGTGATGGTAGCCCTTCTGGTCGGATGGCGTCAAACGAGTGTGCTGGGTCCCTGAGAGCGGCGGCCCCGATCACGCGCGCCACATCCGGCACGCCATTCGCTATCGTGACGCGGATGGCGCGCACGCTCTACGACGTCCTCATGGTCAGCCCCATCGCCGACCGGCAGTTCCTGACCGTGGCATACCGCCACATGGCCAAGCGCTGCCACCCAGACGTGGACCCCTCCCCTGAGGCGGCGGCCCGCATGGCCGAGGTCAACGAGGCCTACGCGGTGCTGGGAGATCCCGCCAGGCGCGCGGCCTATGACGAACGGATCGGCCTGCGCCCGCAGCGACCAGAGCGGCCAGAGACCACCTCGTCGCACCCGTCGGCTGTCGATCTCGCGGCCCCCCCGTCCGGTCAGGCGACGACCGAGCGCTCGTTCGAGCCCAGCCATGGAGAGGCCGGGCCACCACCCACCAATCCTGCTCCGGCCGGGCCGGTGCTGAGCTTCGGCCGCTATCGGGGCTGGACCCTCAACCAGGTGGCTCGCTACGACCGGGACTACCTGGAGTGGCTCTCGCGCACGACCATGGGCCGCAACTACCGTCGCGAGCTGGACGAGCTCCTTCGTCGAGGCTGACAGGGTCCGCCACGGCCTCGTGGCATCACATGTCGTCCATGGGGCCAGAGACCATGGCGCGTGCTCAGGTCGAGCGTGAGCGCCGCATGGCGAGCGTCTCCAGGATGCCCAGGCCGAGGGCCGCGCTGATGAGGGACGCGCCGCCGTGGGTCACGAAGGGCAGCGGGATGCCGGTGATGGGCATCACTCCCAGGACCATGCCCACGTTGACGATGAGCTGGAACAGCATCATGCCGGCGAGGCCGCCAGCGAGCGCGAGGGTGAAGGTTTCCTCGGATCGCCAGCCCACCACGAGGATGCGCCAGATGAGCAGTGCGAACAGCGTCAGCACGACCATGCCGCCCAGGAAGCCCAACTCCTCGCCCACTGTCGCGAAGACGAAGTCGGTGGTGTTCACCGGCAGGGTCTCGCCGGCCATGCCGTTCGTCAGCCCGCGGCCCAGGAGGCCGCCAGAGCTGACCGTCACCTGCGACTGCTGCAGCTGGTACCCAGAACCGAGTGGGTCGGCCGTGGGGTCCAGGAAGGAGATCAGGCGCTGCTTCTGGTAGTCCTTGAGCAGGAAGAGCCAGGCCACCGGGACCAGGGCCACGACGGCGAGCGCCGACACGGACAGCCAGCGCAGGCTGGCGCCTGCCATGAAGAGCGCACCGAAGAGGATGGCGCCGAAGACCAGCGAGGTCCCGAGGTCGGGCTGGATGAGCACCAGGGCCAGGAGCGGCAGCGCGATGAGGCCGGCGCCGATGATGGTGACGGGTCGAGCGATGGCCGCCTCGCGCGTGGCCACGAAATGCGCCAGCACGACGGCCAGGAGGATCTTGGCCACCTCGGAGAACTGGAACTGCAATCCCAGGATGGAGACCCAGCGTGAGACCCCGCCGGTGCCTGAGCCGACGAGCAGCGTGAGGACCAGCAGGACTGCTGCGAAACCGTAGATGGGCCACGCGAAGGTGCGCAGCCAGTGGTGGTCCATGGCCGCCGACGCGGCGAAGATGACGATGGCGAGCGCCAACCACACCAGGCCGCGGGTGAGGATGGAACCCGGCCGCAGCGGATCGGTGCCGCTGTTGGTGAAGGCCATGAGCAGGCCGACGACCGTCAGGGACAGAGCGTAGATCGCCAGCTGAAGGTCGAAACCGTACCAGCGGCCCTGGCCTGCCCTGGCCGCCAGCGTCCCGACGCGGGCCGGCTCGAGGCGCAGCGTGCTCATGGCATGACCCGCGCGGCAGCTCGTCGACGCATCTCAGCCGCCATAGAAGTTGGAACGCTCCAGCACCCAGCGGTTGCGCAGGTCCACCGAGAGCCCGTACTGGAGCTGCAGGAAATACTTGACGATCTCGGTCGCCGCGTTGCCGGCGGTGCGCGTGTCGTGGGCGTACGCCAGGACCACGAGATCAGCGTCCTCGCGCTTGACGGCGTCGATGCCCTCCGGGTCGGATGCGGTCTTGCGTGCCTCCTTGGGCACGAAGCCCACGAACCAGTTGCTGAAGGGCAGGCGGCCCTGCCGGTCGCGCTTGCCGAACTCCGAGGTGCCGGACTTGCCGGCCACCACGATGGGCAGATCCACAAGGTTGTAGGTGTGGCGAACGGTGACCACCCGACGGGCTGCCACGCGCATCGTGCGCAGCACCGACTTGTCGATGTCCAGCTGGCGGATGACCTCGGGCTGGACACGCTGCACGAGGTTGCCCTCCGGGTCCAGGATGCGGCGCACCAGCTGCGGCTTGTAGATCGTGCCGCCGTTGGCCAGTGCCGCGTACGCGTTGAGGACCTGGATGGGCGTGCTCATGTTGTAGCCCTGCCCGATGCCGGCCTGGTAGACCTCGCCCGTGAAGTACTGCTCGTTGAGGGTGCGCTGCTTCCAGTCGTTGGTGGGCACGATCCCGGACGCCTCACCCGGGAGGTCGATGCCGGTGGAGCGCCCGAAGCCCCATTGGTGCGCCCAGTAGGCCAGGCGGTCGATGCCGAGCATGCCCGCCAGCCGGTAGAAGAAGGTGTCGCTCGAGTGGGCGAAGCCTCCGTAGATGTTGACGCGGCCGAAGCCTTCCTTGTTCCAGTCCCAATACTTCCACTTGCCGATCTCGATGAAGGGCTCGGTCTGCACGGTGGAGCTCGGCGTGATCTTGCGATCCTGCAGCGCGCCCGAGCCGGTGACCAGCTTGTAGGTGGAGCCCGGAGGGCTCTGGTCGCTGATGGCGCCATTGACCATCGGTCGTGCCGGGTCGCGCAGGAGCTTGCGGTAGTCGGCCGTGGTGATGCCCTGGGCGAAGGCGTTGTTGTCGTAACTGGGCAGCGACACCATGGCCAGGATCTCACCGTTCTGCGGGTTCATGGCCATGACCACGCCGCGGTCGATGCCGACGATGGCCATGGCCCACTCCAGGGCCTTCTCAGCGTTCTGCTGGGCCCGCAGATCGATGGTCAGCTCGAGCGAGCGGCCGGGCACCGCGTCCGTGAGGACGCGTGGCGCGTGGAGCTCCTGCCCCTGGGCGTCAAGAGTGACCTCCTCGAGCCCATAGGTGCCGCGCAGGACGTCCTCGTACGTCGCCTCCAGGCCGGCCTTGCCGAGGAGGTCCTCCGGCGAGTAGCCGTCATCCTTGAGGCGCTGGTACTCCGGGCCGGAGATGCGACCCGTCCAGCCCAGGACGTGGGCGAGTTGATCGCCCTGCAGGTAGTCGCGGCGCGCCTCCAGGTCGATTCGCACACCCGGGTAGGATCCCGGATCCTCATTGATGATGCGGGCGGTCTCCGTTTCGACGTCCGCGATACGCACGGCCTCGAACTGCGATCCGACGTGGGCATCGAGTCGCTCGATGATCCGCCGGGCAGGCAGGTCCGTCAGCTCGGCCAGCCGCTCCGCAACGTCCGGTCGAACATCGTAGGGCAGCTCCGCGGGCACGATGCGCAACACGAAGGTCGGCACGTTCTCCACCAGGAGGCGGCCGCGACGATCGTAGATGAGTCCGCGGGCCACCGGGATCGTGCGCGTCACGGTCTGGCGGACGGCCGCCCGCGCCTGGATCTCGGTAGTGTGTGCCACCTGCAACTGGAAGAGCCGCAGGCCAAGGCCGGTGACAGCGATGATGATGGCGATGCCGAATGCCAGCAGCCGTGGCGCCAGGCGGCGCGAGCCGCGGCCCTCTGTGTCGCGACCGAGCGGAAGTGCAGGACTGCTCACACGGTCACCACGCCGTGCGCTCCGGCTCGCCGAAGCGCAGGTCCAGGGCACGCACGACCACGACAGCGAAGCCGGTGATGACCACGTCCAACAATGCGCTCATGGCCAGGTCCGTCGCCGATAGCCCGGTGAGGACGACGTCCTCCGTCACCACCAGCAGGGCCAGCAAGAGCACCTGGTAGACGATGGCCAGGCCGAAGGCGGTAGCCGCGATGACCAGGAGACGGGGCGGCCACGTGGCGCGCGCGACCAGGAGTGCTGCGGCAGTCACGAGCAGAAGGGCGAGGGCGGTGGATCCCAGCGAGCGTTCCGGCAGCAACAGGTCGAGGCTCAGACCACCCACGAAGGCCCACGTGATGCCGCTCTGGAATCCCAGCACCATGGCCACGGCGATGCCCACAGCGAAGACGAGGTCGGGCCGGACACCACCTGCCTGCAGGTGGGTCAGGACGCTCGACTCGATGAAGGCGGCGATGACGGCCCCCACGGCAGGGGCCAGGACGCTCATCTCGTGTGTCGATAGCTCTGGCGTTCCACGGCGTGCGCGGCAGCACCCGGTTCGCCTGCCGGACGCCCTGCCGCATCGACGGGGAGTATAGCCCAGTGCGCCCACGACCCAGCCTCGGGAGAGGCTACGGAGCGCGCTGACGCCCGACCCGGACGGTGCCCCGACGCACCACCCGGAGTGGGCCACGCCCCCAGGGCGCGAAGTCGATCATGGGGCGCCGCCCGGCGTCCACCGGCGGCCGGCGCGGCCCATTCCCACCATGGGTGGCCCCTCCCCTGTGGGCCACCGGTCCGCGCGGCGCCATCCTGGTGGCGCCCAAACAGCTTCGCTCGACCGCGTCCTAGCCGATCTGGGCCTCCGTATCGCGCGTATCTTCCCATCGTCGGCCGAGCTTCGGGGTCCGAACTCATTCACGTGGACGTTCCACGTGGAACGTCCGAGGGGTCTGGCCGCCAGCAAATCCCCGTTGGACCGGCTCGTCCAGTGATCGGGGCCGGTACCACCGTGTTCCCGGTACCACCGTGTTCCACGTGGAACAACGGGCCGATTGGTCACCTGGTGGCTGCGGCCGCCGCCCGCGCCGGACAGCCCTACTCCCGGCCCACCATGCGTGTGCAGAAGTCACAGCCAAGCGCACGCATCATCCCAGTGAAGCGCTCGGGGCGATAGTCGGTGACGGCGGGGCGCCCTCCTGCAGGAGACCCGCTGCCGGTGCTCTGACCGCCGTCGCGGTACCATCTGGATAGTGCGTAGAGATCGGTGTGAAGGTTCTTGAGAGTCATCGCCTGTGCCAATCAGAAGGGCGGGGTCGGCAAGACCACGACCGTGGTCAGCATTGCCGCCTACCTGGCGAGCGAAGGACAGCGCGTGCTGTTGGTCGACTTGGACCCACAGGGCAACGCCACGAGCGGCCTGGGAATCGACAGGGCGGCGTTGCCGGTATCCGTGTATGAGGTTCTGCTGGCCGGAACCCCCTTGGCTGCGGCCACCACACCCTCCGGCATCGACGGCCTCTCCATCCTGCCCTCCACCCGAGACCTCGCCGGAGCCGAGGTGGAGCTGGTCCCGGTCATCGGCCGCGAGCGCAAGCTGCGAGCGATCTTGCAGGGTGTCGCCGAAGACTTCGACTTCGTCCTCCTGGACTGCCCGCCGTCACTGGGGCTGCTCACCGTGAACGCTCTGACGGCGGCTGATGGCGTGCTGATCCCGCTGCAGTGCGAGTACTACGCGCTCGAGGGCCTCGGTCAACTCCTGGCCACCGTCGATCTCGTGCGCAGCCACTTGAACCCCGGTCTGCAGCTCACGGGAATCGTCCTGACGATGCACGACGGTCGCACGAGCCTCGCGGCCGATGTCGCCGCGGACGTGCGCGCCCACCTCGGCAGCCAGGTGTTCGAGGCGGTCGTGCCTCGCAGCGTTCGTCTCGCCGAGGCGCCAAGCTATGGCCAGCCGATCGCGACCTACAGTCCCAGCTCTCGCGGTGCGCTGGCGTACCAGGCCATCACGTATGAGCTGCTGACCCGGTGTGGTCACCAACCGAGCGCCACCCTCCAGGAGGCCAGACTGCGCCTCCTGGCACCGCGCTTGGCACACGACAGGGAGGTGCCTGAGCATGGCGAGTGAGACCCGACGCAGCAGCGGCGGACTCGGGCGCGGCCTGGCAGCCCTGATACCGCCCCCGGCTGCGGGCATATCGAGTGTCCGTGAGGTCCCCGTGGCTTCGGTGACCACCAACCCGGCGCAGCCACGACACATCTTCGATGAAGAATCGCTGCGCCAGCTGGCGGCATCCATCAGCGCACATGGCGTCCTGCAGCCGATCGTGGTCAGCGAGGCCCCCGGTGGCTACAGCCTGGTGGCCGGAGAGCGCCGCCTCCGCGCAGCTCGCCTGGCCGGGCTCGAGACCGTGCCCGCGGTCGTTCGCGATGCTAATGACCAGGAGCGAGTCGTACTGGCACTGGTCGAGAACATCCAGCGGGCCGACCTCAATGCCATCGAGGAGGCGAGAGCCTACCAGCATCTCGTTGACGCGTTCGACCTCACGCAGGAGCAGGTGGGCGAGCAGGTGGGCCGTTCGCGTCCCACGATCGCGAATGCGTTGCGTATCCTTGAGACGGCACCGAGTGTCCAGGCCGCGGTCGCCGCTGGGGACATCAGCGGAGGCCACGCCAGGGCCCTGGCTGGACTTGCCAGCCAGGCTCAGCAGGAGGCACTGCTCCTCACGGTCGTGAACCGGGCGCTGTCCGTGCGGCAGACGGAAGCACTCGTGGCGACCGCACGGGAAGGGGCCGCAACAGCGATCGCGAGTCGGCGGCGTACGGTCGATCCAGATATCGCGCACATGGAAACACAGGTCCGCGAGGCCCTGGGCACCAAGGTGAGCATCACGCCGGGGCGCGCTGGCGGCCGCATCACCATCACCTGGTATGACGACGAAGACCTCGGCCGGCTGGTCGAGCGGCTCTCGGCTCAGGACCACGGACGGGAGGCACACGCATGACCGACCAGGCTGCGCCAGAGGGCGCCAGGGCTCGCGGCTCGAGCGCCGGGCGTGGTTCGGGTGCGGCGGCCAAGGCTGACGAGTATGGGGTGCGGTCCATCCAGGTCCTCGAGGGGCTGGACGCGGTGCGGCGACGGCCGGGCATGTACATCGGCTCGACCGATGGCCGGGGCCTTCATCACCTCGTGTGGGAGGTCGTGGACAACTCTATCGACGAGGCCATGGCCGGCCATGCCACGACCGTCGACGTGACGATCCTGGCGGACGGCTCCGTCCGGAACAGCGACGACGGGCGCGGCGTACCGGTGGGCAAGCACCAGACCGGCAAGGACGCCCTGGAGATCGTGCACACGGTGCTGCACGCAGGCGGCAAGTTCGGGGGCGGAGGCTACAAGGTCTCTGGTGGCCTGCACGGGGTCGGCGTCAGCGTCGTCAACGCGCTCTCGGAGTCGTTGACCGTGGAGTCGGTTCGTGACGGCCAGGTGCACACCCAGTCGTACGTGCGTGGCAAGCCCACGGGCGCCGTGAGAGCCATCGGCAGCGCCGGCAGCCGCAAGGGCACCTCCACGACCTTCAAGCCTGATCCCGAGGTCTTCGAGACCGTCGAGTTCAACTTCGATGTCATCGCCCAGCGTCTCCGCGAGTCGGCCTACCTCACGAAGGGCGTGTTCATCCGCCTCGTCGACGAGCGCGTCAGTCCGCCCCGTGAGAAGTCCTTCCATTTCGAAGGCGGCCTCGTCAGCTTCGTGCGGCACCTCAACAAGGGCAAGGATGTCCTCAATCTGCGGCCCATCTCCGTCGAGAAGCGAGAGGGTCCGACCCAGATCGAGGTCGCCATCCAGTACAACGACAGCTTCAGCGAGACGGTCCTTGCTTTTGCTAACAATATCAACACCGTCGACGGCGGCACGCACGTGACCGGCTTCCGGGCCGCACTCACGACGTCCCTCAACGACTGGGCCAGGCGCCAGGGGATCATCAAGGACAGCAAGTCCAACCTCTCGGGCGATGACGTGCGCGAGGGCCTCACGGCGGTCGTCAGCGTCAAGCTCACCGATCCCCAGTTCGAGGGTCAGACCAAGGCCAAGCTTGGCAACGCGGATGTCAAGGGCCAGGTGCAGGCCGCGGTAGGGGAGGGCGTCAGCCAGTTCCTGGATGAGAACCCCGGCGATGGGCGTCGTGTCATCGAGAAGTCACTCACCGCGGCGCGTGCTCGCGAGGCCGCTCGCAAAGCCCGGGACCTGGTCATCCGCAAGAGCGCCCTCGAAGGCTCCGCGCTGCCGGGCAAGCTGGCTGACTGCCAGGAGCGCGACCCCGCTCGCAGCGAGCTCTACATCGTTGAGGGCGACTCAGCCGGTGGCTCGGCCAAGCAGGGGCGCGACCGCCGCTCGCAAGCGATCCTGCCGCTCTTCGGCAAGATGCTCAACGTCGAGAAGGCCCGCCTCGACCGCGTTCTGTCCAGCGAGAAGATCAGGCCGCTCATCATCGCCCTGGGCACGGGGATCGGCGAGACCTTCGACCTCTCCAAGCTGCGATATCACAAGGTCATCCTGCTCGCGGACGCGGACGTCGACGGGGCCCACATCCGGACGCTGCTGATGACGTTCTTCTACCGCAACATGCTCGAGCTCGTCGAGGCCGGCCACCTCTACATCGCCCAGCCCCCGCTCTATCGGGTCAGCACGGGCAAGGTCACCCGTTATGCGGCCAGTGAGAAGGAGCGTGACGGCCTCATCAGGGAGATGAAGGTCAAGAACCTCACCGTGCAGCGCTTCAAGGGCCTCGGCGAGATGAACTCCGACCAGCTCTGGGAGACGACCATGAACCCGGCCACGCGGGCGCTGCTGCAGGTCCACCCGGATAACGCCGCCGAGGCCGACCACATGTTCACGACGCTCATGGGCGAGAAGGTCGGGCCCCGCAAGGACTTCATCCGCGCCGAGGCCACCAAGGTGCAGAACCTGGATGTCTGAGGTGGGCGCGCCGCAGGACGACGAACGGCGACCGGGCATCCCGCTGGCAGCGAGCCCAGGCACATCCCATGCCAGTGCCGCCAAGCGCGAGGGCATGGAAGAGGAGGCTGCCGCGCTCGGGCGGCGCCTGGCCGACCTCGTGGATGACCCGGAGGTCTTCCTGGCCGAGCTGACGGCGGGCCTCGGCCCGCTGGCCGACGCCGAGTACCGCAGCCTGGCGGCCTCCATCAGCCCGGGCACCCCGGCACCCTATGCGGTGCGCGGCGCGACGCGGGAGGCCCTGCTCCGCCCGGTCCGTGGCACGTTGCGCCGGGGATCCAGCGCCAGCGCGCTCTGGCTGGCGGAGCGCCTGGCGGCGGCTGGCGACCGCGACCTGCGGCTCTACGCCCTGCCCTGCCTGGCTCGCACCTTGCCCGACGACCCAGAGCGATCCTGGCAGCTGCTGCGACGAATGGCGACCAGGGCCGGCGACTGGATCGAGGTGGACAGCCTTGCCGAGACGTGGTCGGTCGGCATCCTCGCGGCGTCGTTCCGCTGGTCGGAACTGGAGCAGCTCGTCTACTCGCCGCGACCGTTCGAGCGGCGTCTCGTGGGTGCCACGGCAGCTACCCTGCCGCACCGCGTGCCTGCAGCCCGGCGCGAGGAGCTGACCGGCGAGCTCAGCCGACGCTCGCTGGACCTGGTGGTCCTGCTCATGGGGGATGCCGCAGAACCCGTCCAGAAGGCCCTCTCGTGGGCCCTGCGCAACTGGTCGCGTTTCGATCTCGCCGCCGTCTCGGCCTTGCTCGACGCAGAGACGGCCATCGCCGTGCGCGACGGGGACGGCGCCAGAGCCTGGGTCATCCGTGACAGCCTGAGTCACCAGCCCCCCGAGCTTGCCGCTGCGTTGCGCACGCGGCTGGCCGGCTTGCGCCGTGACCGCAGAGCGCCCTCCACATCCGTCGCCGCGGCCCGCTCGGCCCCGTTCGCGAGCCTTATCGCGCTCCAGACATCCCCCGCCACCGTCGTCCGCAACACCAGGAGTCCCGCATGACCGATCCGGTCGAGAACGTCCGCACGGTCCCCATCGAGGAGGAGCTCAAGTCGGCGTACCTCGACTACGCCATGAGCGTCATCGTCAGCCGCGCCCTGCCCGACGTGCGCGACGGCCTCAAGCCGGTGCACCGGCGCATCCTCTACACGATGAGCGAGATGGGGCTGGCCAGCACGGCCTCGTATCGCAAGTGCGCGGCCATCGTCGGCGATGTCATGGGCAAGTACCACCCGCACGGCGACTCGGCCATCTACGACGCCCTCGTGCGGCTCGCCCAGGACTTCTCACTGCGCTTCCCACTCGTCGACGGGCAGGGCAACTTCGGCTCCGTGGACGGCGACCCGCCGGCGGCCATGCGCTACACCGAGGCACGCATGACCGCCATCGCGGCCGAGCTCCTGGCCGACATCGACAAGGACACGGTCGATTTCGTCGAGAACTACGACGGCTCGCGCATGCAGCCCTCCGTGCTGCCCGCGAAACTGCCCAACCTGCTCATCAACGGCTCGGCCGGCATCGCCGTGGGCATGGCGACCAACATCCCGCCCCACAACCTGGGCGAGGTCGTACGCGCCACGCAGGCTCTCATCGACGATCCCGAGCTTTCCACCGCCCAGCTTTGCGAGCATCTGCTGGGCCCGGACCTCCCCACCGGCGGCATGATCTTCCGCTACGACCGTCGTCGCAACCCGGTGACCGGGCAGTGGGAAGAGGTCGACGCCATCCGCGACATGTACGCGCACGGCCGCGGGCGCGTCGTCATGCAGGCCCAGGTCGCCTTCGAGGAGACGCGCAGCGGGCGCACCGCCATCGTGGCTACCGCCATCCCCTATCAGGTCAACAAGGCCGCCCTCCTCGAGAAGATCGCGGACCTCGTCAAGACGAACAAGATCGACGGCATCGCCGATATGCGCGACGAGTCGGACCGTGACGGCATGCGCATCGTCATCGAGTGCAAGAGGGACGCGGCACCGCGCAAGGTGCTCAACAACCTCTTCAAGCACACAGCGCTGAAGATGGCCTTCAACGCCAACATCGTGGCCCTCGTCGACGGCCAGCCGCAGACGCTGCCGCTCAAGGCCCTCCTGCAGCATCACATCGAGTGGCGCCGCGTGGTCGTGCGGCGGCGCACGGAGTTCGACCTGCAGAAGGCCCGCGATCGGGCCCACATCCTCGAGGGCCTCAAGACGGCCCTCGACAACCTGGACGCGGTCATCCGCACCATCCGCGAGTCGCAGGATGTGGAGACGGCGCGCACGAACCTGATGGCGCGTTTCGGGCTCTCGGAGATCCAGGCCAACGCCATCCTCGAGATGCAGCTGCGCCGCCTGGCCGCCCTGGAGCGCCAGAAGATCGAGGACGAGTACGTCGCCGTCATCCAGCGCATCGCTCAGCTCGAGGACATCCTGGCCAACCCCAAGCGCGTGCTGCAGATCATCCGCGACGAGCTCAGCGAGCTGGACACCCGCTACGGGCAGGACCGCCGCACGAGGATCGAAGGCAGCGCCGACAAGGAGCTCTCCGACGAGGATCTCATCGCCGACGAGGATGTCGTCATCACCGTCTCGCGTCGCGGTTACATCAAGCGCCAGCCGCTGGTGACGTACCGGCGCCAGGCACGCGGTGGCAAGGGCATCATCGGCGCTCGCACCGTGGAGGAGGATGCCGTGGCGCACCTCCTCGTGGCCAACACGCACGACTGGGCCCTCTTCTTCACGGACCGCGGCCGAGTGTTCTCGTCCAAGGTTCACGCGGTGCCGGACGCCTCGCGGCAGGCCAAGGGCATGCCCATCATCAACCTCGAGGGTGTGCAGGTGGAGGCCGGGGAACGCGTCCTCGCGGTCATCACGCTGCCCGACTTCGAGCCCGGCCACAACCTCGTCATGGCGACCGTGCAGGGCGTCGTCAAGAAGACGCCCATCGACCGCTTCGAGCGCGTTCGCTCGACGGGCATCCGCGCCCTGACCGTGGGCCAGGACGATGCCCTCGCCTGGGTGGCGGTCTCGTCGGGGGCCGACGATATCGTGCTGGCCACCGCCCAGGGCCGCATCGCCCGCTTCCACGAACGGGAGGTCCGACCCATGGGCCGCGATGCGGCCGGTGTCATCGGCATCCGCCTGGCGCGCAAGGGCGACCACGTGGTGGGCATGGGCGTCGTGCAGCCCGGCAACGACATCCTGGTCCTGACCGAGACGGGCTACGGCAAGCGTGTGCCCGCAGCGGAGTTCCGGCCCAAGCACCGCGGCAGCCAGGGCGTCCGACTCATCTCCCTGGAGGGCGCCAAGAGCGGCCAGGTGGCCTCCGTCGAGCTCGTCGACGAGACCGACGAGGAGCTCCTGCTGATCTCCTCAGAGGGCCAGGTGGTGCGGACCAGCGTGACCTCCATCAACCGCTACGGCAGCGCAGCGCGGGGCGTCATCGTCATGCGCCTGAACGAGGGTGACTCGGTGGCCGGCATCGCCGTCTTCCGCGAAGGCTTGGCGGAACACCGCTCGGTCGACGACAATGACGCGGAGGCGTCCGGGGAGGACGGTCCTGATGACGACGGAGCGTCCCTGACATGAACGACGAGACAGAAGCTGCCCGGTGAGCACGTTCGGCGACGCAGAGCGGCTGCGACCGGGCGAGACGCTGGGCCTCTACTCGGGTAACAGCAACCTGCTGCTGGCCAATCGGATCGCCCGCCACCTGAGCATCGACCTGGGATCCTCGGAGGTGTTCGAGTTCTCCAACGAGAACATCTTCGTGCGCATCCTGGACAACGTGCGCGAGAAGGACATCTTCCTCGTGCAGCCAACCTGCCGGCCGGTCCAGAAGTCGATCATGGAGCTGCTCATCATGATCGACGCCTTCAAGCGCGCAAGCGCCGGGCGGATCACTGCCGTCGTGCCCTACTACTCCTATGGGCGCTCGGACAAGAAGGACCAGCCGCGGGTGCCCATCACGGCACGCCTCATCGCCGACATGATCAGTGTCGCGGGCGCTGATCGGTTGCTCACGATGGACCTCCACCAGGGCCAGATCCAGGGCTTCTTCAACATCCCCGTGGACGAGCTCACCGCCGTCCACCTCCTCTCCGACTACTGGCGGCAGAAGGAACTGGAGAACATGGTGGTGGTCACCGACCTGGGCTTCGCCAAGCGAGCGCGCACCTTCGCGGAGCTGGTAGGTGCGCCGCTGGCCATCATCGAGAAGCGTCGCGAGGCCAACGACGATCGGGCCCGCGTCATGAACGTCATCGGCGACGTGCGCGGCAAGCGCGCCATCATCGTCGACGACGAGGTTGACACGGCGGGCACGCTGATGATGACCGTCCAGGCGCTGCGACGGGCCGGTGCCATCGAGATCTATGCCTGTGCCACGCACGGGGTGCTGTCCCCCCCGGCCCTCGAGCGCATCCGCCAGTCCGACGTCGCCGAGGTCGTCATCACCGACACGATCCCGCTGCCGGCGTCGCAGCTGCCGGAGCGCATCCGCGTCCTCTCGGTGGCACCACTCATCGGCGAGGCCATCATGCGCATCCACCGCGGAGAATTGGTGGGCGCGCTCTTCTCGTCGCGGGTCCAGCACGCCCATGCGCTGCCACTCTGGGTCGACCGTGACGAAGACGAGGACGAGGGCACGGCGGCCGCGACTGGCAGCTCGGCAGATGACCGGGAGCAGGAAGCATGACGCAGTCGACCAGCGTGACGAGCGGCGACGAGGCCCTGCCGCAGGCGGCAGGGGAGGACGAGGCCGCTGCCCCGCCGATTCGTCGCGCGACCGGCGACTGGCGCGATCGACTTGGCTCGCGGCGCTGGGACCCGGCGCCGTTGCGCAACCCCGAGGTCGACAAGACCGACCCGCGCATCGCGGTGGCCTTCATCGTCGGTCTTGCTGCCCTGACGCTGGCCATCATCGTCATCGGCTACGCCAGCGGCTTCTGGGCCCTGCCCAGCGCCTGAAACCAGGCGGGCCCCACACGGGGGCTGGCGTCAGCGCCGGCGGCGGTGCTGCTCAGGCGCCATGGCAGCGCTTGAACTTCTTGCCCGATCCGCACCAGCAGGGGTCGTTGCGCCCCAACTGGCCGACGTCTGCGGGCTGGCCTGGACCGCGTGACGCGCTCACCGTGCCGACCGTCTCGTCGCCATGCTGCAAGCGCATGGCCTGTGACGCCGCGGGCGGCAGCGGCGAGAGCTGCGCCGTGGCCATGGCGCCGCTCGATGAGGTGGGGCTGCCCCCGGAGGAGACGCCGACCGATGACTCCGGCGTGCCGCTCGCAGCGGGACTGGCCCTGAGCTTGGCCAGCTGCTCCGGAGTCAACTCGGGCATGCCCGTGGGTTCGTCTGGGGCCGCGACGCGACGCTGGATGGTGACCCGGAAGATCGTGGACGCCACCTGGTGGCGGATGAAGCCGCGCAGCTCGTCGTAGAGCTTGAACGCCTCGCGCTTGAACTCCACGAGCGGGTCCGTGCCACCGTAGCCGCGCAGACCAACGCCGCGTCGGAAGTCGTCAAGCTCCGTGAGGTGGTCCACCCACAGGGAGTCGATGGCGCGCAGAAGGACAGCCCGCTCGACCAGCCCCCAGGTCTCCGCACCGTACGCCGTCTCGCGCTCCTCGAGCTGCGTGGCCGCCGCCTCGAGGATGGCCTCCTCGATGTCTGCCCGGGAACCCAGGTCGATGAGGGACTCCGGGTCCGTGATGTCGCCGTGCAGGCCCAGAGCATGCAGTGACTCGGCCAGGCCATCCACGTCCCATTCGGCCACGACCTCCCCGAGGTGGGCGTCGATGGCGATGCGCAGCTCCTGGTCCACGAAATCGAACACCGTCTGCGAGAGGTCCTCGTTGTGGAGGACCTTGTCGCGCTCGGCGTAGATCCGCTCGCGCTGCTTGTTGATGACGTCGTCGTACTCCACGACGCGCTTGCGGATGTCGAAGTTGTGGCCCTCGACGCGGGACTGTGCGTTCTCCACCGTGCGCGTCACCATGCGCGACTCGATGGCCACGTCGCCCTCCAGGCCCATGCGCTCCATGAGCGAGGTGACACGATCGCTGGCGAAGCGCTTGAGCAACGCGTCCTCCAGCGACAGGTAGAAGCGCGAGGAGCCAGGGTCGCCCTGCCGGCCGGCGCGGCCGCGCAGCTGGTTGTCGATACGGCGGGCGTCGTGGCGCTCCGTGCCGATGATGTGCAGGCCGCCGGCGGCCACGACCTTCTCGTGATCCGCCTCGACCTGCGTGCGGGCCGTCTCGAGTGCCTGCTCGTAGACCTCCGGCTCCACCTCCGCCGGGTTGAGGCCCTGCTGGTGGAGCCTCTGGGAAGCCAGGCCGGCGGGGTCTCCACCGAGCTTGATGTCCGTGCCGCGACCGGCCATGTTGGTGGCGATGGTGACGGCACCACTGTGGCCGGCCTGGGCCACGATGACGGCTTCCTTCTCGTGGAACTTGGCGTTGAGGACCTCGTGGCGGACGCCGCGCCGCTTGAGCAGGGCGGCGAGCGTCTCACTCTTCTCGACAGAGACCGTGCCCACCAGGACGGGCCGGCCGGCCGCCTGCATCTCGACGATCTCTTCGAGGACCGCGTTGAACTTGGCCTCCTCGTCGCGGTAGACGAGGTCAGCGAAGTCATCGCGGATCATGGGCTGGTGCGTGGGGATGGCGACCACGTCGAGGCCGTAGATCTTGTAGAACTCCTCCTGCTCCGTCATGGCCGTGCCGGTCATGCCGGACAGCTTGTCGTAGAGGCGGAAGTAGTTCTGGAACGTGATCGTGGCCATGGTCATGGACTCGCGCTGGACGCGCACGCCTTCCTTGGCCTCGATGGCCTGGTGCAGGCCTTCCGACCAGCGCCGGCCGGGCATCTGGCGGCCCGTGAACTCGTCGACGATGACGATCTCGTCATCCTTGACGATGTAGTCGCGGTCGCGCTTGTAGAGGGCGTGGGCGCGCAGGGCCTGCTCGAAGTGGCGCGGGAGGCGCGGGTCCGTCTCCACGCCGTAGAGGTCACGGATGTCGAGCAGTCGCTCGATCTTGGCGATGCCCTCCTCCGTGGGCGAGACAGCGTGCTCCTTGAGATCGACGAAGTAGTCGCCGCCCTCGAGGGCGTTGTCCGGGCGCCCCTCCAGGCGGGGCACCAGGCGGGCGAAGGTGTGGTAGAGGTCCTCCGACTCCTCGGCGGCACCGCTGATGATCAGTGGCGTGCGAGCCTCGTCGATGAGGATGTTGTCGACCTCGTCGACGATGCCGAAGTAGCGCTCCCGCTGGACCCGCTCGGCGAGGTCCTGGACCATGTTGTCGCGCAGGTAGTCGAAGCCCAGCTCGTTGTTCGTGGCGTAGGTGACGTCCGCCGCGTAGGCCTCCGCGCGGGGCACCGGGCGCAGGTGCAGGAGCCGCTCGTCCGAAGGTCGGTAGTCGGGATCGAAGATGAAGGCGGTGTCGTGCTGAACGATGCCCACCGAGAGTCCCAGGCCGTGGTAGATGGGCCCCATCCACTGTGGGTCACGCTTGGCCAGGTAGTCGTTGACGGTGACGATATGGACGCCCCGTCCGGACATCGCGTTGAGCGCGGCAGCCAGGGGCGCCACGAGGGTCTTGCCCTCGCCGGTGCGCATCTCCGAGATCCTGCCTTCGTGGAGGACGACGGCGCCCATGATCTGCACGTCGAAGGGGCGCATGCCCAGCCTGCGCCGGCTCACCTCGCGTGCCGCCGCGAAGACATCGGGCAGGACATCGTCGAGTGCCTGGCGGAGGCGCTTGAGGTCCGCCTGGTGGCGCTGGCGACGCAGCGCCGCGCGACGCTCGCTGTCCGTGGCCTCCAGCTCATCCTGGCTGGGCTCGCTGACGGGTGCCGCCTGACGGACCTCGTCGCGCGCCTCCGCCATCTCGGCGAGGATCTGCTCGTCGCTGAGGGCCTCGTAGTGGGCCTCCAGCTCGTTGACGCGCGCGACGATGGGTCGCAGTCGGCTGAGGTGGGACTCGTTGCCACCGCCGATGAGGCGGTTCAGGATGCTGCGCATGGGAGGCTGAAGTATAGGCTGCCCGACCGTACCGGCCCGGCGGGGCCCCGGGACACCGCTGACAGCAGGTTCCGCGGAGGGCCCTCTTGTGCGTCATCGGGCACACTGGGTACACTCGGGCGAAACGCCGGAGGCCGCCCTCCGGCGTCGCCCGTGCGAGCCATGGCCGACCACGCCCAGGCCGGAGGCTGTAAGAGGGAGAGGGAGGGACCACTTGAAGCCGTTTTCGGTCGAGCCCGGCACCGAGATCGGAGAGGCAGCGTTCACGGACCTCATCGCCTGCGAGCGCGACTGCCGTAACTGCAGCTACGCCGCCTGGCTGGACTGTGATGGGAATTGCGGGGAGTGCGTCCACCACGCCTACTGCCCCTGCGTCAACCCCGTGGTCGCGCGCAGCAAGACCGCGCTCCGCATCATCGAGCTTCGCCCCCTGCTGCTGCAGGGCCTGCGGGCCCGCAGCTAGCCCCGGCACCCCGACCGTCGATGGACCACGCCCTGGTCCGGGACCTCGTGTCCCGCGTGCATGCGACGTCGGGGCGTCTTTGACCTGGTCGCCAAGACCGCGGCTCTGACGGAGCTGGACGCCCAGACGGCCCAGCCCGACTTCTGGAACGACTCGCGCCAGGCACAGCGTGTCCTGCGCGAGGCGGATGGCCTGCGCGAGGAGCTCGATGCGTGGAACGCCCTGCTGGCCCGCGCCGACGACCTTGCGGAGCTGGCCGAGCTGGCGGCGGAGGCCGGCGACGCCGACCTCGACTCCGGCGTGGAAGACGAGCAGCACAGCCTGGAGGCGGATTACCAGCGGCTGCGCGCGAGCCTCCTCTTCTCCGGCCCCTATGACGACAGCGACGCCATCCTGACCATCAGCGCCGGGGCCGGCGGCACGGAGGCCACGGACTGGGCCGAGATGCTCATGCGCATGTACCTGCGCTGGTGCGAGCGTCGCCGCTTCGCCACGGAGATCCTCGACCGCCTGGAGGGCGAGGCAACCGGCATCAAGAACGCGACGATCGGCATCTCCGGTCGGCGCGCCTATGGCTGGCTGCGAGCCGAGCGCGGCGTCCACCGCCTGGTGCGCATCAGCCCCTACGACGCGCAGAAGCGGCGTCACACCACGTTCGCCCTGGTCGAGGTCCTGCCGGAGGTCGAGGACAACACGGAGGTCGGCGAGATCCCCGAGGAGGAGTTGCGCATCGAGACCTTCCGCTCGCAGGGAGCCGGGGGGCAGCACGTCAACAAGACGGATTCCGCGGTGCGGCTGACGCACATCCCGACCGGCATCGCGGCCCAGAGCCAGAACGAGCGCTCGCAGCACCAGAACCGCGAATTGGCCATGAAGATCCTGCGCGCCCGCATCCTGGAGCGGCGCATCGACGAGCGCGCGGCGGAGCTCGCTGAGATCAAGGGCGAGCATGTCGGCGCCGGCTGGGGCAACCAGATCCGTTCCTATGTGCTGCACCCCTACCAGATGGTCAAGGACCACCGCACGGAGGTCGAGACCAGCAATACCGGCGCCGTCCTGGACGGCGACCTGGACGCCTTCATGCAGGCCGAGCTCGAGCGCGTGGCTACCGACAGCGAGCGGGGCGTTGCCTGAGCTGCGGCCGGCCGTCTCCGCCGACGTGCCGGCCATGCTGGAGGTCTTCTTCGGTGCCATGGAGGACCTGGACACCCGGCGCGGCCGGACCGTGCAGGCACGCAACCCGGGCCCGCTCCAGCTGCACCTGGACCACCTCCTGGGCAGCGACCCGGGCTCCTGTGTGGTGGCCGACGACGGTGGCGAGGTGGTGGCGTTCGGGGTCGTCATGGTGCGCGAGGGCGATGCATTCCTCTCCTTCCTCTTCGTCTCGCCACTCTGGCAGGGCCGTGGCCTGGGCCGCTCCGTCGTCGCGGAGTGCCTGCGTGGCGCCGGTCCCCTCACGCGCATGGCGACCTGCGCCGAGGCCGACCAGCTCGTCTCGACCGGCCTGTACACCTCGTTGGGCTTGGCGCCCACCCAGACCATCTATCTGCTGCGCGGCGCCCTGCACCCCGAGGCCCTGCCGCCCCTGCCGCCCGGCATCCGCGCGGTTCCCGTGGCCGGCCCGGAGGCGATGGAGCCCGGACCGGAGGCCAGCGCGCGGGTGGAGCACCTGGACCGTGGCCTGCTGGGATACCGGCGCGCCCAGGACCACGCCTTCTGGGCAGCCGGCGGCCGCCGCGGCTGGCACTTCACGACCCCGAGCGGCGATCTGCTCGGCTACGGCTACGCACACCCGGGCGGGCGCATCGGCCCCGTGGCGGCCGTCGATCCGGCAGTCCTGCCGGTCTTCCTCGGCCACCTGGCACGGACGACGCCGGTCATCGAGGGCTGGCAGGCCGTGGTGCCCGGCACGGCGATGAACGCGCTTGGGCCGTTGCTGGCGGCCGGGCTGCGCATGGACGGCACGCCCGCGGTCTATTGCGCGCAGCGGCCCGGTCCCGCCTTCGACCGCTACCTGCCCATGAGCTTCGCGCTGCTGTGAAGCCCCGGCGGCGCCCACTGGAGGGACCTTGACCACGAACCTCGTCCTGCCCGACCCCGTCACGCCGCTGGGCGCTGCCCTGGAGGTGGCCCTGGCCGCCTGCGACGACGCGGATGCCCTCGCCATGGCTTCGTTCCGCCAGGCCATCGCCATCGAAGCCAAACCGGACGCCTCCTTCGTGACGGCTGCCGACCGGGCCATCGAGCGGGTCATCCGCGAGCGCATCACGGAGCGATTCCCGGAGCATGGCCTGGTGGGCGAGGAGTACGGCGAGCAGCAGGCCGCCAGCGGGCAGCGCTGGATCATCGACCCCATCGACGGGACCCACAACTACATGCGCGGGGTGCCCATCTTCGCCACCTTGCTCGGCTTCGAGGTCGACGGTGAGCTGGCGCTGGGCGTCGTCAGCGCTCCGGCCCTGCAGCGTCGCTGGTTCGCCTGGCAGGGCGGCGGCGCCTGGGCGGCAACGCTGGTACCAGGTGGCTGGGAGCGCACCTCGGCCGCACGCATCCACGTCTCTGGCGTATCACGCCTGGCGGAGGCCTCCATCGTCTACTCGTCGGTACCCAGCCTGGCCGAGTGCGGCCTCGCGCCCGGCTTCGGCGCCCTGCTGGGCATGGTCTGGCGGGACCGGGGCCTGGGCGACTTCTATGGCTACATGCTGGTCGCGGAAGGTGCCGCGGAGGCGATGCTCGAGTCGGAGCTCAAGACGTGGGACCTGGCCGGCCCGCGGGCTGTCCTGGAGCAGGCCGGTGCCCGCGTGACGGACCTGGCCGGCGGAGCGGACATGCCCCAGCGCGGCGTGCTGGCTTCCAACGGCGCTCTCCACGAAGCGGTCCTGACCCAGCTGCGGAGTCGCGCTGGACAGGCCTGAGCAGGACCCTGTGCTACGCTGCCGGCCGATGAGCGACCCCGTTTCCCGGGCCGTCGCCGGGCCGACCGGTGGCATGCCGGGGCCCACCCGGGCAGCATCCCCAGCCGCGCCCGGCAGCCCACCCCCGGCGTCCATGGGCACCTGGCCCGGTGCTCCGCTGCCTCCCGCCACGCCCGGCTGGTCCGCTGCGCCGACCGTGGCTCCCGGCCCCCGCGCACGCCGGTCCGCGCCCGCCGGTCGCGCCAGCGCCGGCCGCCGAACCAGAGGTGCCCGACTCCGTTCGGATGGCCGCCGTCACCAAGGCCTATCCCAACGGCAAAGCCGCCCTCATCGACGTGGATCTCGTCATCCCCACGGGCGACTTCGTCTTCCTGGTCGGCCCTTCAGGGGCCGGCAAGTCGACGCTGATCAAGCTCCTCGTACGCGATGAGAACGCCAGCCAGGGCAGCGTGCAGGTGACGGGCTTCGACCTGGGGCGCATGCGCCGCCGGGATGTGCCGCTGCTGCGTCGCCGCATCGGCATCGTCTTCCAGGACTTCCGGCTGCTGCCCCGCAAGACGGTCTGGGAGAACGTGGCCTTCGCTCTCGAGGTGACCGGCACGCCACGGCAGCGCACGGAGGCCTCCGTGGAGCGTGCCCTGGCCCTCGTGGGCCTCACCGAACAGGCGCGCCAACGGCCTGACCAGCTCTCCGGCGGGGAGATGCAGCGCACCGCCATCGCCCGGGCCATGGTCCACGACCCGCGCCTCATCATCGCCGACGAGCCCACCGGCAACCTGGATCCGCTCATCAGCTGGGAGATCATCCAGCTGCTGCTGCGCATCAACGAGATGGGCACCACGGTCATGATGGCGACGCATGACGCGGAGGTCGTGACCGCCCTGCGGAGGCGCGTCGTGGCGCTCGAGGACGGCCGCATCGTGCGCGACGAGGTGGGCGGCTATCACCGTGAGTACTGAGCCGCGGGCGGGGAGCGCCGACTGATGCGCTTCCTGCGCTTCTCCCTGCGCCAGGCACTCCAGGGCCTCTGGCGCAACCGTGTCATGAACATCGCCGCCACGGTGACGATGGTGCTCATGCTCATCCTGCTCTCGGCACTCGTCATCCTCGTGTCGGGCGTGGAGGCTGGCCTGGCCTACATCGAATCCAAGGTGGAGGTCCGGGCGGAGCTGAATGACGGCCTGCGCCAGGACTCCGTGGACGTCTTCAAGGTCCACCTCGAGCAGCTCCCGGAGGTCAGCTCGGTGACCTACGTGAGCAAGGAACAGGCCCTTGCCGACTTCCAGGCAGCGCGAGCCGAGCAGGGCCAGACCGACCTGACCGACCTGTACCGGGACTACAACCCCTTCCCGGCCTACTTCGCCATCGAGCTGCGCGACCCGCGGCAGTCGCGTGAGCTGGTGTCCGTGCTGGAGAACGAGACCGGCCTCGTGCGCACCGTGTTGGGCCAGCAGTCGGGCATCGACCGCCTCGTCAGCCTCACCGCCCTGCTGCGCAACCTGGGCGCCATCGTGCTCGCCTTCGTGGGCCTCACGGCGCTGCTCATCGTCATCAACAGCATCCGCATGGCCCTCATGTCGCGCGCCGCCGAGATCGAGATCATGCGCCTCGTGGGGGCCTCTGACCGCTATGTCCGCTGGCCGTTCGTCCTGGAGGGCCTGTTCATCGGCCTGGGCGGTGCCCTCATCACGCTCCTCCTGCTGCTGATCGCGTCAGGGCCCATCAGCGACCTCGCCAGCGAGATCGCGGGCCAGGTGCCCCTCGGCTTCGACCGCTCGCTGACCATCCAGATCGTGACCATCGTCCTGGGGGCCGGCCTGGGGCTGGGTACGCTGGGTGCCTGGATCAGCGTGCGCACCTACCTGCGCCGGTAGGACGGCACTCGCCATGCTCGACCCCTGGGACGGCGGCAGGCCCCCGTCCGCACCCGTCGCCATCGACCCGTCGCCGCCGGCTCGGGAGGGAGCGGGCGGGGATGGTCCGCCGGCCGGAGGCACCGCGAGCGACGGCTCCCCAGCCGACGGCGCGCCGGACGGCCCGGCTGGCTGGAGCGGCAGTAGCGTCCTGGTCGCGGTCGTCCTGCTGGTCCTCTCGGGCGCGGCGCTCTTCGTGGCTGGCCTCAGCCTGGGCGGGGACGGCGTCGGCCGGGATGATGACGAGCGGCAGGCGGTGCAGGCCTTCGTGGAGGCATGGCGCCACATCGATGAGGAGTACGTCGGCCAGTCGGACCCGAAGACGCTCCTCGAGGGGGCCATCAGCGGCATGTTCGCGACCCTTGACGATCCGTACTCCGGCTACATGCAGGCCGACGAATTCACGTCCACGCTCGACGAGCTCAGCGGAGCGTTCGAGGGCATCGGCGCCCGCATGAGCGTCGAGGACGATAGCGGCCGAGGATGTCCGACGATCGAGCAGGCCTGTCGCCTGCGGATCGTCGAGACCCTGCCGGATACGCCGGCCGAGGCCGCTGGACTGCTCGAGGGGGACATCGTCACGGGGGTGGACGGCGAGTCCGTCGAGGGGCTCACGTTCGAGGCGGCCGTGGCGCTCATCCGTGGTCCGCGGGACAGCCGGGTGCTCCTCGCCATCGAGCGCGACGGGGATTCGCAGGAGCTGAGCATCACGCGCAGCCGCATCCTCAGCCAGGACGTGCGTTCGGCCCTGCTCCAGGACGAGCTGGGGTATCTCAGGGTCGACAGCTTCAGTGGCAACGCGGCGGACGGCTTCCGGTCCGCCCTGCAGGGGCTCCTCGACGAGGGCGCCCGGCGCTTCGTGCTGGACCTGCGCGGTGACCCGGGGGGCTACGTCGATGCCGCGGTGGCCATCGCCAGCGAGTTCATCGCGGCGGGCCCCGTCTACTGGGAGGAGGACGCCGACGGCCTGCGCCAGGCGGTCGACGTGAGCGGCGACGGACTGGCCACCGAACCAGCCCTGGAGCTGGTCGCGCTCGTCGACGGCGGCACGGCCTCCGCCAGCGAGATGCTCGCTGGGGCGCTGCAGGACGCTGGGCGGGCCCGACTCGTGGGCGAGACCACCTTCGGCAAGGGCACCATCCAGGAATGGACCAGGCTGCCCAAGGACAGCGGCGGCTTCCGCCTCTCGGTCGCCAAGTGGCTGACGCGCGACGGGACGTGGATCAACGAGGTCGGCATCGCGCCGGACGTCGCGGTGGCCGAGAGCGGCACGCGCTTCTGGGGCAATCTCGAGGGCGACGCCACTGACGCGGCGGAGGCGGCCGAGGCGGCCGGTGACACGCAGCTGCAGGCAGCCATCGAGCTCCTGCTGGGCGGCCCGGTCGCGGGCGCCTCGATGGCGCCGTCCGGCTCGTCCGAGGACGTCCCCGTGTCCAGCCTCCCGGCGGCCGGCTCGCCAGCTCCAGCGTCGGAGCAGTCGGGGTCGCCGCCGCGCTGAGAGCTTCCCCGAGCGACCCCTTGCGGGCCACGGGCGGCTTGGGGTATGGTTCCGTCAACGAAAGGAGGTGGTGTGCAATGCAAGATCACTCACGTAGCTGCACCGCCTCGGAGGTTCGGCGCTAGTCGAGCTCGCCGGGTGTGGTGCAAGCCACGACGACGCCGGCCCTTCCGGGCCGGCGTTCGTGTGTCCGGTCCTGGGGCCGACGATCCAGCATCCGCGGCCCATCCACCGCACATAGATCCCCGAGGAACCGTCCCATGGGCAAGACCATCGCCCAGAACCGCAAGGCCCGCCACGACTACATCATCGAGGACACCCTCGAGGCTGGCCTCGTCCTCACCGGGACCGAGATCAAGTCGATCCGCGAGGGCAGGGTCAACCTCCAGGACGCCTACGCACGCGTCGATCACGGCGAGGCCTGGCTGGTCGGCGCCCATGTATCCCCATGGCCCGGCGGGAACCGGCTCAACCACGAGCCGCGACGCGACCGCAAGCTGCTCCTCCACCGCACCCAGATCGACCAGCTGGTCGGCCGCGTCAGGACCAAGGGCCTGACCCTCATCCCGCTCGATATCCACCTCAGCGAACGCGGCCAGGCGAAGGTGGAGCTGGGCGTGGCGCGCGGGAAGAAGTCATTCGACCACCGCCGGGACATCGCCGAACGCGACGCCCGGCGTGACCTGGACCGCGACCTGGCTGACATCCGCCGCGGCCGCTAACCGCGCTGCGGCCAGTCCCGCCTCAGCAGTGGTCGAGCGCGCGGCCGTCCGGACCCGTGTTCGTGCCGGCTGGATCGCCGTCGGCCGAACGTCCGTTCGGCTGCTATCATCCTGGTCCGTGGGGATGCGTGGTCTCGACAGGGCCCGAACCCCGGGGAACGCGAGCCGAGGTGCCGTCAGGCCTCGCTAAACAGGCGGCAAATCGAAGTAACTGGCAACCGCCAGCCTGCTCTCGCCCTCGCGGCCTAAGGCCGCAAGGTGAGCGTGGAAGCAGCCTCGTCCTCGCGGGCTGTGGAAGCGTCATCAAGCGAGGATGCGCTCCGGATCAGCGTCGCGTAGCCCGGAGCAAAGCCCGCAAGGGGACGTGACTGGGTCCCGTGGCACGGTGCCGATGCCGGGCCGCGGGAAGAAGGATCAAGCATCGGACACGCTCGTAGTGGGCCCCGGACAACGGTTTTGGACGGGGAGTTCGACTCTCCCCCATCTCCACCACTCCTTCGCCCGCCACCGCGGCGGCGCGCGCGGATCAGACGCGCAGCACGACCACGCGGCGTGTGGGCTCCTCGCCGATGGACTGGGTGGCGATGCCATCCACGTCGCGCAGGGCGAGGTGCACCCAGCGGCGCTCGAGCGCTGACATGGGCTCCAACTGCAGCATCTGGCCGGTCTCGAGGACACGCTCGGCGGCCCGGCTGGCCACCTCGACGACCTGGCGCTCGCGGCGCCCTCGGTAGTCCTCGACGTCAACGAGCACACGGGTCCAGCTGCCCATGCGGCGCGAGAGCATCAGGTTGAGCAGATGCTGAAGGGCCGAGAGGCGTTCTCCCTTGCGTCCGATGAGGGCGCCCAGGGCCTCCTGCTCCTCGTCATTCGCGCCGTACACGGTGACCCGGGCCGTGGGGCCCTGGGTGACCTCGATCCGCGCGTCATAGCCCATCAGGCCGACGAGCTGCCCGAGGATCTCGGCGGCGGCCGCGAGTGACTCCGGCGTGGCCTCCGACTCCACGAACTCGCGCTTCGCGCTCACTGATCCAGCAGCGACGGCGGCCGCGACCTCCTCGGAGGCGGCGCCGCTGACCTGGCTGACCTGGTGGTCCGTGGTGCCCTGCTGGTCGTGGTCGCGCCGGGGGCCGCGCTCACGGCTGGCGCCCGCGGCACTGCGCTCCCGGCGGTCGTCACGGCGATCCTCGCGGCGGGCGCGTGGTTCGCGCGGGCGATCCTCGCGTCGGGCGATCCTCACGTGGGCGGTCCGGTGCGGGAGGTGGTGGCACCGCGGCAGCAGCCTCCTTCTTGGGGGCAGTACCGCCCAACGCCGAGCGCGGCGCGGCGATGATGCGGGCGGGCTCCGCGCCCATGCCCAGCACGCCCCGGCTGCCCTGCGTCAGGATCTCGAAGTCGAGATCCTCCAGGCCGCCGACCCCGAAGGCCTCGCGCGCGGTGCGGATGGCTTCCTCGACGGACTTGCCCGTGAACTCCTGGTATTCGCTCATCGACGTCTCCCTCGCCGGTTGCTGCGACGCCTGGCCGGCCTGATGGTCCCCGCGGCGCTGTCAGTGGTCGAGCGCTGGGTGGTCTGCTTGTCACCGCCGGGCCCCGATGCCGGCTTGGGCTCCGGCAACTTGACCGGGAAGCGCGGGGTGTGATCCTGGCGATGCCGGGTGTCCACCCGAAGAGGGGGAACAGCCCGCCGAAGCCATTGATAAGGAACTGCTGGACGATGCTGAAGACGGTAGTGGTGATCCAGTAGATGAAGAGGCCGGCGGGCAGGATGCCGCCATACAGCAGCGAGAAGAGTGGCAGGAGCAAGAACATGCGCTGCTGGCTGCGCGTCGACGGATCCTCGCTCTGGGTGGCCACCATCCGTGTCTGGATCAGCTGCAGGAGCGAGGAGACGACGGCCAGCAGCGAGAGGCCCAGCCCGAAGACCAGGAAGACGAAGACCTCCGGGCGGTTGGCCGGCAGGCCGCCCGGGTAGCCAGGGAAGATGGGTCCGTCGCCGATAAGGGTCGGGATCCAGGCCAGCCAGGGGATATCGGGGTCGATGCAGGGAGCCGAGAGGTCCGTCGTGGACTGGCAGGTCACGTTCACGAGCGTGATCCCGAAGGGCGACAGCATGGAGCTGATGTCCGGCGCCTGAAGGCCCTGGCTGAAGACCTGGTACATGGGCATCAGCAGGACCAGTTGCAGCAGGGATGGCAGGCAGCCCGAGGCCGGGTTGACGCCGCGGTCCTTGTAGAGCTGCATCTGCTCAGCGGAGATGCGCGCCCGGTCACCCTTGTACTTCTGCTGGATGGCCCGCAACTCCGGTTGCAGCATCTGCATCCGGCGCTGCGAGACGATCTGCGCCCGGAAGACGGGGATGAGCAGGATGCGGATGGCGATCGTGAGCAGGACGATGGCGACACCGATGTCGCCGGTCAGGCTGTAGAAGAAGGCCAGGCCCAGGAAGATGGCCTGGAAGATGGGTGTGAAGGCCCAGGCCAGCAGCGCCATGGGGTCCGCGCCGTTCGGCTGGGCCGGGCAGAGGTTATGGGGCGGGGCGCTGGGGTCCCGCGTCGCGCCCGGCGCGGGGTTGTAGGAATCCGGGCAGGGTGCCTGCGCCGAGTGGGCCCCCGAGGCCAGCGAGGGCGAGGCCCCCGGCTGTGCCGAGGGGTCTGGCGACGACGTTGACGCGCTCGCCGCAGCGCTCGCAGCCGAGGCTGGGGAGGCCGTGGCGAGCGGGGCGGGTGTGACCGTCGGGGCTGGACTGGCGCCAGGGAAGGTCGCTGACGCGGCGACCGTCCCGGCGACGGTCGGGGCAGATGAGCTGCTGGCGCCCTGGGAGGCAACGGGCGCCACCACCAGGCTGACGGCCATGAGGGCGATGACGAACGCCGTGAGCAGGTCGATGGGTGCCAGCCGGAACGGGGCCGCGAGGGCGGCGTGGATGCGTGTCACTTCACGGGGTCATAGCCGCCGGGGCGCCACGGGCCGCAGCTGGCGATGCGCCTGGCGCCCATCCAGCTACCGCGGAGCAGGCCGTACTTGGCGATGGCCTGCTCGGTGTACACGGAGCAGGAGGGTTCGTACCGACAGGCTCCCGAGAAGAGCGGCGAGATGGTGCGGCGATAGACATGGATGACGCCGATGCCCAGGCGTCGACCGACCTGGCCCATGACGCTCACCTCAGGACCGCCGAACCGCCACGGATGAGCGCCAGGAGTCGCTCCAGGGCCGCCCGGATGTCGTCGAACGAGGCGTTCACGCTGGCCGGCCGCGCCACGACGAGGATGTCCCGACCGGGCGCCCCGGCCGCCGGGGCGGCGCGCAGGACCACGCGGATCCGGCGCCGTACGCGGTTCCGCACGACGGCACCCCCCAGCCGACGGCTGGTGGAGATGCCGTAGCGGTCGTGATCGAGGCTGTTGGCGACGAAGTGGATCACGAGGAGGCGGTCCGAGCGCGTGCGGCCCTGTGTCCCGAGCCGGGCGAAGTCGCCGCGGGACCGAAGCATGGGCAGTGACCGCCGCGGGACGGTTGGAGGGCTCAGGCGGTGAGCTTCTGGCGGCCGCGTGCGCGCCGGGCGGCCAACACTCGTCGGCCGCCCCGCGTCTTCATGCGCGCGCGGAAGCCGTGCTCCTTGGCGCGGTGGCGCTTCTTCGGCTGATAGGTCATCTTGCTCACGGGGCTGGGCTCCTCTGGGCAGGCGGTCGAGTGTCACGGTGACCGGCGTGCCCCTGCGATGCGAACGCCGCTGCAACCACCCGGCGTGACTTGCCTGTTGCCGGCGCGGGCCTGCTGGGCGGCTGTGCACGGCGGATTATACGCGACAGCCCGACACCGACAGGAGAGCCCGCAGGGATCATGACCGATCTGCCATTCCTCCCGCCCGGCAGCGCCAGCATCGAGGACTTCGAGCGCCTCGACCTGCGCATCGGCCGCATCATCGACGCCGCCCCACTCGAGAGGGCCCATGTCCCGGCCTACCGGCTGCGCCTGGACTTCGGCCCTGCCGGAGTGCGCACCTCTTCGGCGCGCATCACCGACCGCTACCCGGACCCGGCTGCGCTGCTCGGGCGGCTGGTCGTGGCGGTCGTGGACCTGCCCGGGCGCCGAGTGGCCGGCTTCGACAGCCAGGTGCTCGTGCTGGGCGCCATCGACGAGCGGGGGCGGGTCTGCCTGCTGAGCGTCGATGAGGGCGGACAGCCGGGTCAGCGCGTCGCCTGACGGGGCCGGCGAGCTCACGGGCGGATACCCCCGGCATCCGATGGATACTCCTGGGGAGTATGCCGTGAGGGCGTTGCAGGGACGTGGAGGGCGGTGCTAACGTATGCCGCCCCGGCGCCCCTCGGAGCGCCAGGACGCCCAGGATGGAGGTGCCTCGGAGGGGCCCGACGAGGGTCGGGGCCGGGGCCTCCAGGGAGGTCAAGCGCGCTCACTCGAGGGCCGGGAGCGGCCCGGAGCGCGACGGTCGCCACGAAGCACGGGTCAACGCTTGCCATCGATGGACGCGAAACAGGTCTGGCGTGCTGCCCTCGGTGAACTCCAGGTGTCGCTGTCTCCGGCCAACTACGAGACCTGGTTGAAGGACACCCTGCTGGTCGACGTGGACGGGGACCGGTTCAGCGTCGCGGCACCCAACGGCTTCGCCAAGGACTGGCTCGAGAACCGTTATCGCTCCCTGATCGCGCAGACCCTCGCCCGCATCGTCGGCTACAGCGTCAACGTCGATTTCGTCGTTCGCGAGCACGGGCCCGAGGAGGCCCTCGAGGATGAGCGCCCGGCGACGGCCGAGCGACCGGCCAGCCCGCGGGTGCGGCTGGAGGCTGGTCGGGTCGGCGGCTCCGAGGGCGGGGGCGTCAACCTCAACACTCGCTACACCTTCCGGACCTTCATCGTCGGCTCGGCCAACCGCCTCGCCCATGCCGCCAGCCTGTCGGTGGCGGAGCGCCCGGGCGAAGCCTACAACCCGCTCTTCCTGTACGGCGGGGTGGGCCTGGGCAAGACGCACCTGATGCATGCCATCGGCAACGCCGTCGTGGCCCGCTTCCCGCGCAAGCGCGTCGTCTACGCCACCAGCGAGAAGTTCACCAACGACTTCATCACGAGCATCCAGCAGGGCCGCATCGATGACTTCCGCGCCCGCTACCGCAAGATCGACCTGCTGCTCATCGACGACATCCAGTTCATCGCCGACAAGGAACGCACCCAGGAAGAGTTCTTCCACACCTTCAACGCCCTCCACGAGGATGGCAAGCAGATCGTGCTCTCCAGCGACCGCCCGCCCAAGCAGATCGTCACGCTGGAGGAGCGCCTGCGCAGCCGCTTCGAGTGGGGCCTCATCGCCGACCTCACGGCGCCGGACCTGGAGACGCGCATCGCCATCCTGCGCACCAAGGCCGAGGAGCAGGGCGTGCGCGTGGACTCCGAGGCCCTCGAGTTCATCGCCCGCAAGGTCGTCTCCAACATCCGCGAGCTGGAGGGTGCGCTGAACCGCATCGTGGCCTACGCCAGCATGCAGGGCATGGCCATCGGCGTGGACCTCGCCCAGGCCGTGCTCTCCAATGTCCTCTACAGCCCGCGGAAGCGCGCCGTGACACCGGAGCGCATCGTGGCCGCCGTCTCGGACTACTACGACGTGGACCTGGACGCCCTGCGCGGCCAGAAGCGCGATCGGGCCATCGTCGTGCCGCGACAGATCGCCATGTATCTCATGCGCGAGGAGACCGACGTGTCCCTGCTGCGCATCGGTGCGGAGCTGGGCGGCCGCGACCATTCCACGGTCCTGCACGCGTGCAAGAAGATCGACAAGGAAGCCTCTCTGAGCGAGGACCTGCGCCGCGAGCTGGCCGCCGTCCGCGAGGCCATCTACTCCGACTCCCAGGGCTGAGGCCCGGCCCCGGGCCGGTCGGTGGCCGCCCTTGTTCCCGACGCTGCATGCCCGGCGTCCGGCTGCGCGTCTGTGGGAAAGCGGTGGACAAGTCCGCGACCCGCGCACGGCCCCGGTGGCGGCGTTTGGGGACGGACGGCGGTCGCCCCGGGGCCTTCCGTGGAAGACGACCCCACCCATCCACCGGCCCGGCCGCCCCGTCGACGAGCCGGCCACCGTTCATCCCCTGCTCTGATGACGGCCGCTCGAGCGTGGGCCCAGCGCGGCACAGCGTCGTCATCCGCACAGTCCACACCATGAAGATGATGATGAGGTGAGAAGATTAGATACACCGATACCCATTCCGCAGGGAGCGAGCCGGTCGTGAAGCTGTCCTTGATGCAGGAGAACCTGGCCCGTGGCCTTTCCCTGGTGAGTCGGGCCGTCAGCAGCCGAGCCACGCTGCCGGTGCTGTCCAACGTTCTCCTCAAGACACAGGACGGTGGCCTGCGCCTGACGGCCACGAACCTGGAGATCGGCATCTCGGCCTGGATCCCCGGCAAGATCGAGACGGAGGGCTCGACCACCGTCCCCGCGCGGCTCTTCACGGATATCGTCGCCGGATTGCCGGCGGGCGAGCGTGTCGACCTGCAGGTCGAGAAGGACGAGACGATCCTCATCCGCGCCGGCGCCTATCGCACGCACCTGCGCGGCATCGATGCGGAGGAGTTCCCGGTCATCCCCAACGCCGGTGACCGCCCCACCACGCAGGTCAGCCAGAAGGCCCTCCGCCGCGCCCTGGGTGAGGTGACCTTCGCGGCCGCGGCGGACGAGGCCCGTCCGATCCTCACGGGCGTCCTGACGAAGTTCGCGGGCGAGGTCCTGACGCTGGCTGCCGCCGACAACTACCGCATCGCCGTCAAGACGCTCCCTCTGCTGCGATCGGTCGAGGAGAGCAGTGTCGTCGTCCCCGCGCGCTCCTACGTGGAGCTCATGCGCGTCCTCTCGGACACGGACGAGCCCGTCGACATCATCCTGGCTCCGGCCAAGAGCCAGGTCATCTTCCGGGTGGAGACCACGGAGGTGGTCAGCCGCCTCATCGACGGGCAGTTCCCCAACTACCAGTCGGTCCTGCCGACCTCGCACAGCACCCGGGCGCTGGTCGACCGCGACGCGCTGCTCAAGGCCGTACGCCTCTCCGGGCTCATCGCCTCCTCGGCCGCCAACGTGGTCCGGCTCGGTTTTGGCGAGGGTGAGGATCTGTCGCATGTCAGCGTGGCCGCGGCCGCTGACATCGGGGATGCCGAGGGCCAGGTCGAGGTGCAGATGGAGGGTGACCCGGTGACCATCGCCTTCAACGCCCGTTACCTCCAGGAGGCACTCCAGAACCTGGATGCCGAGCAGCTGGCCATCGAACTGAGTGGGCCGCTGAGCCCCGGTGTGCTGAAGCCCGTGGACGACCCCGCCTACGTGCACGTCATCATGCCGGTTCGCACTCCCTCCTGAGCGCCGACGGGCGCGAACGGCGCGCGCCAGACCCGGTGACCGGATGCCCGTTCGCTCGCTCTCGCTGACCGACTTCCGCAGCTACTCCCAGCTGGACCTCGAGCTTGGGGACGGCGCCCACGTGGTCGTCGGCCCCAACGCCACCGGCAAGACCAATCTCGTCGAGGCCCTCGTCCTGCTCTCATCGGGGCGCTCCCACCGCAGCAGCGCCGATGTCGAGCTGGTGCGGTGGGGCAGCCCGTTCGCCCGCGCCGGCGCGCGCCTCGAGTCGAAGGGTCGCGCCGAGGAGTTGGAGGTCGTGATCTTCGGAGCTACGCCCGTAGTGGCCGGCGTATCGAGCGGGCTGCCCATGCCGGGCGGCGGCGCTCGCAAGCGCATCCGGGTCAACGGCGTGAACCGCCGCGCCTCGGCCCTGGCCCCGGTGCTGCGCTCCGTGCTCTTCGCGCCGGAGGACATGGACCTCATCGTGGGCTCCCCGTCACGGCGCCGCGGCGCCCTGGACGAGCTGCTCGCGCAGCGCGAGGTCGCCGCGGGCGCCACGCTGTCGACCTACTCGCGGGCCCTGACGCAGCGCAACTCCCTGCTCAGGCGGATCCGGGAAGGGGCCGCCGAGCGAGCCGAGCTCGCCTACTGGGACACGGTCCTTATCGAGAGCGGCGGCCGCATCCTCGACTGGCGACTGGAGACCCTGGCCGCGCTCGCCGGGCCCCTGGCGGCGGCGCACCGGGAGATCGCCCCGCAGGAGCCCGACCTTGCCCTGCGCTACGCCTCCAACGTGGAGCCACGGACGGGCGAGAGCCGCAGCGCAGCCCTGCTCCGCCGGCTCCACGAGACCGCCGACCGGGAGGTCTGGAACGGCGCCACGCTCGTCGGTCCACACCGCGATGACGTGGTCTTCGAGGCCGGAGGCCGCGACCTGGTGCGCTTCGCTTCACGCGGGCAGCAACGGACGGCCATCCTGGCCCTCAAGCTCGCAGAGGTCGACCTGCTGACGGAGCTCGACGGACGGCCGCCGCTCCTGCTGCTCGACGATGTCTTCAGCGAGCTCGATCCCGAGCGGCGCGGCCATCTCGTGCGCCGCATCGGGAGCCTGCCGCAGGCGATCGTCACGACGACCACGCCGGATGACCTGGACCAGGCCCTCGTGGCCGCGGCCAGCCTGTGGGAGGTCGCGCCGGGCACGGTGCGGCTGGTCCGCGCGGGGTCGCCTGGGCCCGCATCGGCAGGGCCAGGGCGGGATCGCGCGTGAAGCCGGCGCGACGCCGCCCGCTGCAACGCGTGAGCGAGCTGCTGCCGCAGCTGGCGGCACAGCTGGGCCTCGAGGAGGAGCTGCGCGCGGCGCAGGCCATGGCCTCCTGGTCGCGCGTGGTCGAAGAGCTGGCGCCGGCCGTGGGGCCGTCACGCCTGGTGGAGCTGCGTCCGCCGGCGCTGGTGGCCTCGGCCGTCGACGCGGCGGGAGCGCAGGAGCTGCGCTTGTGTGCCGCCCAACTGCTCGACGCCTTCGCCCACGCCCCCGGCGGGTCGCGGCTGCTGGAGCTCCGCGTGGTCGTGCGACCAACGCGCGCGGGCGATTCGGGTCGGTCGGGGTAGACTAGGCCGCCCATGGTCAGCCGACTCGAGATCACGCACGGCCTGGTCGCCGAGCGGGACCGCTTGGCGGGCTCCGGGGACACCCCCGCCGTCACACGGCCCGGCACGGGCTCCAAGGTGCGCACCAAGGGCGTGCTGTCGGTGGTCGTCACTTCGGCCATCCCCTCGGCCCGGCTGCGCGACGCCACCGCCGTCGTGGCCGAGGCCATCCGCCACGAGTACTACTACGACGAATTGGCCGGCGTGGCGGTCTGCCTGGAGAAGGCCGTGCGCAACGCCGACCGGCGCCTGCGCTCCAGCCGCGAGGGCAACGGTGTGCCGGCGGGCAGCATCGGCATCGCCGCCGCCGTCGTGCGCAACGACGAGCTCTACCTCGTCACCGTCGGCCCGGCGGAGGCCTATCTCGTGCGAGGCGCGCGCCTGCTCATGCCCGACCGCAGCGCGCCGGCCGGGCTGCCGCTCGAGGAGGGCCGCCAGCTGGATGTCTGGCGCGGCGAGCTCTCCGTCGGCGACGCCGTGCTCCTCGTTTCCCGCAACGTGACCCAGACGGTCGGCACCGAGGAACTCAAGAGCGCCGCCCTGACCCTGCACCCGCAAGCCGCCGCCGACCACCTCCACCACCTCTTCGTGGCCATGGGCGGGGAGGGCTCGGACGGCATCGTCGTGGTGGAGGCCAGCGAGCAGACCCGCAGCCACCGCCGCGCGGCCGGAGCCAGCGACGCCGACCTGTCGGGTGCGCCGCCCCTGGTGGGCACCTCGCCGGGTGGTGGCGACGGCCCGTGGGCCACGCTGGTCTCGCTGCCCGAACGCCTCTGGGACGCCATGCCGCGCCGCCAGGCGCGCGCCGACCACGTCACGGCGCAGGCCTCCCGAGCGGAGACGCAGCGCCGGGCAGCCATGGGCGCCCTGGCCCTGGTGATCCTCGTGCTGGTGCTCGGGGTCATCGTCATCGTCGTACCGCGCAGCGGGGACTCCACGCCCATCAGCACGACCGCCAACGGCGACTCCGCCCTCTCGGTGGCCCTCGACCGGACGGACCGCGCCGATAACCTTGCAGCCACGGAGCCCGACGCGGCCCTCGACTACTACCGGGAGGCCTGGACGGAGGTCACGCGGGCGCGCCAGACGGGCCTGACGGCGCCCGCTCTCGACGAGCTCGAAACGCGCGTAAGGGCCGGCCTCGATTCGATGTATGCCGCCTACACACCGCAGACACGGCGAGTCGCCTCGCTGCCGGACGGGGTGGACCCGGGCGGCCTCGTGGAGGACCCTCGCGGCGGCGCCTACTTCATCGACCGCTCCACGGACACCGTCGTTCGCGTCAACACCACGACGGGCAAGAGCACGGACGTGGTCCACGAGGGGGACGCGCCCGCCGCTGGCGGCAACACCAGGATCGGCCAGCCGGTGCAGCTGGAGGCAGGCGGCCCGGACATCGTCATCATCGACGACCAGGCGCGCCCCTGGCGCTGGCGCCCTTCCAACTCCTCGGGTGCGGGCACGTTGAATCGCCTCACGCTGCAGGGCAACCCGACCTTCGGTGAAGACCACGGTGACGTGGCCGCCTACTCCACGTCCACGGGCGGCTACCGCCTCTACGTGGCCGAGCCAGCCAGCGACCAGGTCCTGCGCTACCAGCAGACCCTCGACGGCAGCGCCTTCTCGCCGCCCTCGACGTACCTGACCACGCCCAGCGCGGACGTCGCCAGGATGCGGCAGCTCTACGTCGACTACGACGTCTACGCCCTCATCGACGACACGCTGCGTCGCTACCAGCTCGGCAAGTACGACGGTGGCTTCAGCCTCGAGGATCCACCCGACGCGCAGGACATGCGGCCCGGTCATGACTACCAGCTGGTGGCTGGCTCCGGCTCGGCGTCGACGGGCGGGGCACTCTACCTCTTCGACGCGGAGCACGGACGGGTCGTCGCCTTCGACAAGGAGACTGGCGCCTACCGGGCCCAGTGGGCGCCGGGCGCGGACGATCCGCAGATGACGGACGTGCGGGGCATGTACGTGATCCCCGGGCGGGTCACCAAGAAGCGCAGCAGCCCGGACACCCTGGTGTGGATCACTCCCGAGGGGGTCTACTCGTCGGTCCTCGGGCAGGACTGACCGGGCCGCCGGGCCCACCGGGTGGGAGCAGCGGGCGCGTCCGAGGAGTCGCCGAGTGTGCCCACCGCCACCCGGCGCTCGCTAGAATCCGCCCATGCCCGAGGCGATGCGCGAGATGGTCGTCGACAGCGTCCGCGTCCACACGCTCTCCACGCACCACGTGGTCATCCTGCGTGAGGCCGAGCGCGAGCGCTACCTGCCCATCTGGATCGGCAGCTGGGAGGCACAGGCCATCGCCATGCGCCTGCAGGGCGTCGAGACCGAGCGGCCCCTCACCCACGACCTGCTGGCCAGCCTGCTGACCGGGCTGGGGGCCCACGTCCGCCGCATCATCGTCTCCGACCTGGAGGACGAGACCTACCGCGCCCGCATCATCCTGGACCACGCCGGCGGAGAGGTCGACATCGACGCGCGCCCCAGCGACGCCATCGCGCTCGCCGTGCGCGTGGCCGCGCCGATCTACGCCACCGAAGCCGTGCTGGACCGCGCTGCCGTGGAGCCGGAGACCACAGAGGACGACGAGCGGCTGGATGTCTTCCGCGAGTTCGTCAACTCGCTGGCCCCGGAGATCGACCTGCCCCCGGGCGAAGGTGGCCGCGGCCGGTCGCCCTTCGACCCCCCTCTCGACGACCGACTGCCGGACGACCTGCCGCCCGACTGATGCGATCGCCTCGTCGGCGGCTCAGCCCTCGATGGTGGCAGGCCCGTCCGCCAGGATCGGCGCGCCGCGCCGCAGCGCGGCCTCACGATTCGCCCAGAGGCGCAGGCGCAGTGCCCAGAAGTCGCGCACGGCCCGGCCGACGACGCGGGGATCCGCGCCCGAAGCCCGTCCTGCGGTGCGGGGATGATGGGGGACGCCGTGCTCGGCGATGCGTCGACCGCGCCGGCCGATCTTGATGAGCAGCTCCGCGGACAGGAAGGCACCACCCGACTCGACGCGCACACCCTCCAGCGCCTCGCGGCGGAAGAGCTTGCAGGCGCAGTCGGGGTCACGCACGGCCAGCCCGAAGAAGAGGCGCAGGCAAGCACGGTAGACACGGGCGTAGGCCAGTCGGATGGCGGGATCTGCGCGGCGGATGCGGTAGCCGGCGACGACGTCCACGCGCTCGCCGTCGGCCCCCCCGGCGACCATGCGCTCCAGCAGCCCCGCCACGTCCGCGACCCGGAACTGCCGGTCGCCGTCCGTGAAGGCGACGAGCGGGAAGCCGGCCGAACGAAGGCCGGAGCGAACGGCCGCCCCGTAGCCCCGGTTGACCGGGTGGTGGACGACCCGCACGATGCCCGGGTGCTCCGCCGCCAGGCGATCGGCGATCGCCGCCGTGCCGTCCGTGCTGCCGTCGTCGACGCAGATGACCTCGAAGCGCTCGGCCATCGCTGGCAACGCGTCCAGGGCCTCCTCCACGAGGGCCTCGACGTTCTCCGCCTCGTCATGGGCGGGGAAGAAGTAGCTGAGCTCGGCCACGCGAGCACGCCGCATGGTGTCCGTCACGGCCGAGGCGTCGGGTGGCGTCGGGGTGGGCATGGGCACCATCCTAAACCGAGCCGCGCTATCCCGGCGCTGGGGTGCCCGGGCCATCGGACTGACCGAGCGCGTCAGTGTCGCGCCGGGCCCAGGACGCGGTACAGGTCGCCCGGGCTGGGCACGCCCTCGACGCGCTCCATGCGATAGCGCGCAGCCAGCGCAGGCAGGTCCCGCGCGAGGCGGACGACGTACACGGGCCGCTCGCCGAGGTAGTGGTCGATGGCACCCTCGACGCCGTCGAAGCCCTGCTCGGTGACGTTGCGGTCATCGACGATGACGATGTCGTCGCGCCGACCCTCCACCCAGCGCCCGTACCACAGCGGCGTGCTGTAGGACCACCACGACATCACGGCGGCGTCCGGCTCGAGGGCTGCGAAGGCAGCCTCCAGCCACTCCCGGCCGAACGTCTCCCTCGAGGCATCGACCGCCCGGCGCCGCTCGGGAACGGCCGACAGGGCCGTGGCCAGCAGGATGGCCACGAGCGCCAGCGGCAGCACGACGGCCCGCGCGCGTCGTGGCCCGCCTCGCGCGCTGACCGACCGGGCTGCAGCCGCCTTGCCCGGGTCAAGGGTCGTCGTCGCCCCGCGACGTCCCTCCAGCAACTTCAGCAGGGCATCCCAGGCGACGTCCACGGCCAGCGCCACCCAGATGGCAGCCGCCGCGAGCGGCACGAGGTCGTAGCGCTCGATGTCCGCGTTGGCATAGCGCAGCGCGAAGAACCCCGTGCAGACGAACCACAGCCCGGTGACCGCCACGAGGCGCGGGTGGCGCAGGGCCCCGAGGATCGCCCCCAGGGGCGCCAGGACGGCCAGCGGACCGAGGTTCGCGACCAGGGTGTCCCAGGCGCCAGCGAGCAGGTCGGCGACCGGTGGCAGGCCGCCGTAGGAGCCCTGGAACTGCTGGCCGAGAACGACGTACCAGAAGGCGCCCCAGGTCTCCGGATCGGCATAGTCGAGCGGCGGATCCATGCTCGACCGCAGCGGGAGGTAGGCGTAGACCAGCGCCGTGGTGGCCACCACTGCCGCGGCGCAGGCCAGCACCAGCCGCCACTGCCGCCAGAGGATCCGCGGCGCCACCAGCAGGACGTAGACGGCGATACCCGGCGCCAGAAGCAGCGTGAGGGCGTGGTTGCCCAGCGCCAGACCGAAGACGACCGCAGCCGCCAGCAGCCACCGGCCGGCCGGCCGCGCCTCACCGTGTCGCTGGCGGGCGGCCCAGGCGGCCAGCAGCACGAGCAGGAGCATGGCCAGGAAGACATGCAGGACATGAGCGTCGGCTCGCGTCGAGAGCCGCCAGGCGAGGGGCGTGAGCGCGAAGAGCACGCCACCGAGGACGCCCAGGGGCCAGCGCCGCGTGGCCTGCACGACGCGCACGGCCAGCAGCGCGGCAGCGCCGGCCATGAGCAGGGCGGAGAGCAGGTCGGCACGGTAGGCCTCGTTGCCGAAGGGCTGCAGGATCACGGAGGCGAGCCACGCCAGCAGCGTGTAGGTGGGGTAGCCGGTGGGGTGCGCGATGCCCAGAACGGGACCGATGGCCTGGAACTCCGCGGTGTCCCAGGTGCCCACGTCCGGCAGCAGCGTGGGCACGTAAAGGAGCAGGGCCAGGGCGGCCACGAGCGATCCAGCCAGCAGGTGGGGAGCGCGACCCCGCCAGCCCGTGGGAACCTGCCCGGCGAGCGTGTCGATGTCACCTTCCGCCCTGGGTCGTGTCGGACTCACCACCCCAGCGTCACACCCCAGTGGACACCCCAGGCGTTGACCAGCACGGACAGGGCGATCAGCCCGAGCGTGAGCGGCCGTACGCCCAGCCTGGCGATCCCCAGCGCGACAAGGATGACCGCGAACGGCGCGAGATCGTTGCTGAAGCGATAGCCGAACTGCACCCAGCCCTGGCTGAAGTGCATGAGGTCGACGAGGGCGATGGCCAGCACGGCCAGGGCGCTGCCGGCCACGATGCGGCGGCGCCACGAGCGCAGCAGCACCGGCAACGCCAGGAGGTAGGCCGGGCTGCTGAGCAGGATGCTCATGCCGAAGGGGTCGGGCCGCAGCGGCGCACAGTCCGGGTCCAGGAGCGTGTCCAGGCCCAGCGCTCGCCCCGCGCACGCCGGGTCACTCAGCAGCGGCGACTCCGGCGGCCAGGCCAGCATGATGACGGCGTTCTGCGGGATGTAGCGCAGGTCCTCGATGGCCCAGTCGTCGTGGATGAACTCCGGGCGCGGCCGGTACTCGACCTCGTAGAGGTGCTCGTAGGCCGGATGGAAGACGTGGCCCGTGGTGGCCACGTTGTAGAGCAGCAGGAGCGCCACGGGGATGGCCGCGCCCGCGCCGGCGGAGGCGGCGCGACGCAGCCAGCTGCCACCGCCGCCCACGAAGACGAAGAACGGGGCTCCGAAGATCGTCGTCAGCCGCGCCAGCGCGGCCGTGCCGAAGAGCAGGCCGGCCGCGAACTGCCGCCCCATCGCCCGTCTGCCGCCGAGGCGAGCACGCAGCGAGGCGCGGTCGGCACGCACGGCCGTGGCGAGCGCCAGCAGCAGGAACGTCGAGGCCAGGACGTGGGCCAGGAACCAGGTGCTCCCCAGCATGGCCGCGTACCAGGCCACCGTGCCGAAGCCGTAGAAGACCGTTCCCAGCAGGGCCGCCGAGCGTCGCGGCGTGACGGCCAGCAGCATCGCCCAGCAGAGCGCGACGTTGACGGCGCCCAGGACGGCCGCCACGACCGAGCTGTTGGTGTCCAGGCCGAAGACCGCCACGAAGGGCAGCAGCAGGACGGCCGGCAGGGGAGGGAACGGGATCTGCGCGCGGCCGTCCCCGACCGGCAGGACGTCCTGGAAGTAGTCGTTGCGATGGGCGCCCACGGAGACCGGGTAGGGGATGTCCGTCCGGCCGTGCAGGAAGGCATCCGCCTGCCACACGAAGTGGTCGTAGAAGTCGGGTCGCCCGGGGTTGGAGAGGAGGTAGACGAGCAGCGCCACGACGAAGAGCGCGAGAGCCACGAGCGCCGGATCGAGGCGCAGCAGCAGCGCCTCCAGTCGGCCTCCAGGAGCAAGGGGGCCGGCCTCATCGGCGCTGGCGACGGTGGGGGGTCCGGGAGGACCCGCGGGAGCCGTTGCTATACTCGCGCTCACTCTCTCGTTCGTTCCCCAGGAGGCAGGACGTCGGTGACTTCGACCCTGGCGCACGGGGTCGGCCGCAGCCCCGGGGAGCCGGTCCGTCGCCTCCGAGTGCTCGCCTGGAGCCCGGCCCTCATCGTCCTGCTGCTCGGCGGGCTGGCCCTGCGGCTAACTATCGCATACGTCCTCTTCCCGTCCTCGGGCTTCACCACCGACGTCTCCTCGTACGCATCATGGGCGATGACGCTGGCCGAGCACGGCCCAGGCGGGTTCTACGCCAGCGCCGGCTTCGCTGACTACCCGCCGGCCTATCTCTACCTCCTCTGGCCCGTCGGCCTGCTGGCGCGTGGCGCGAGCGATCCGGGTGCCATGGCCGCCGACCTCGTCAAGCTGCCGCCCATCCTGCTCGACCTGGCCGTGGGCTACGTGCTGTATCGCCTGGTGCGGGGCTGGGCCTGGCCCAGCCGTCGCGCCGAGGCCATGGCCCTTGGTGCGGCGGCCCTCTACCTCTTCAACCCGGTCTCCTTCTACGACTCCGCGCTGTGGGGCCAGAGCGACGCTGCAGGCGCGCTCATGCTCCTCCTCGGGGCCGCGGCCCTGGTCCGCGGCAACAGCGAAGGCGCCGCGGCGCTGGCCGCCGTGGCCGCTCTGGTCAAGCCGCAGTTCGGCGTGGTCCTCCTCCCCCTCGTGGCATTCGTGCTCATCAAGCGGCACCTCGTCCTGCCGGGGTCAGGTCCGCAGCGGGCAGCCTGGGCGCCCGCGCCGCTGGCGGGCTGGCTGGCGCGGCAGCAGGGTCCGCTCCGCCTGCTGACGGCCGCGGCCACGGCGCTCGTGGCCTTCCTGGTCGTGGCGCTGCCGTTCGGCATGGGGCCCCTCGAGTACCTGGACCGCATGGTCGGGACGGCCGCAGGCTACAGCTACCTGAGCGTCAACGCCTTCAATGCCTGGGCCCTGTTTGGCTCGGGCGGCGTGGCGCCGCTGGCACAGGCCCTGGGCTGGTCGGACGACACGGTCGGGCTGCTGGGACCGATCCCGGGTGTCACCATCGGTGCGGCCCTGCTGGTGGGCGGCTTCCTGTGGGGCTGCTGGCGCGGAGCGGTGCGCGACGACCGCTGGACGCTGCTGATGGCCCTGGCCTTCCTGGCCATCGCGTTCTTCATCCTGCCCACGCGTGTCCACGAGCGCTACATCTTCCCCGCCGTGGCCATCCTGCCGCTGCTGGCCGTGGTCTCGCGCCGCTGGTCCCTGGCGCTCCTGCTGCTCAGCGTGGGTGCCTTCATCAACCTTCACGCCATCCTGACGGTACCGCTGTACGGCTCGGAGAACGTCACTTCGCTGCCGCTGGGCGCCTGGTTCCGCACGACCCCACTCGTCGCCGCCTCGGCCATCCTGCAGACCGCCGTGGGGCTGTGGGCCGCGTGGCAGCTGCGTCCCGCGCTGCGCACCTCCCCGGATGGCTACGACCTCGCGGCCGCAGCCGTCCTGGCGGCAGCGGGCAGCGTCGCGCCTGGAGCAGCGGGCTGGCCGCCTGGCCTGGTCGGCCCCCTGGGAACCCCCGTCGGCGCGGTGGCTGCGACCGCCGGGCCCTCGTCGGCGACGACCCGGCCCTGGGTGCGCGGGCCGGGCGCCATCGACTGGCTCATCGACCGCCTCTCGCGGCCGTCGGTGCGGGCGGACCGCAGCGGCAGCCTGGCCGGCGAGCCGGGCGGCCGCATCGACCGTCGCGACCTGCTCATCGTCAGCGGCCTCGTGCTGGTCACGTTGCTCCTGCGTGGCTACCGCCTCGGCGAGCCGGTGCGCATGCACTTCGACGAGGTCTATCACGCGCGCACGGCCACCGAGTTCCTGCAGGACTGGGAGTACGGCCAGCCGCACGCCATCTACGAGTTCACGCACCCGCATCTGGCCAAGTACGCCATGGCCTGGGGTATCCGCCTGGCGGGCGGCAACAGCGTGCATGGCACGGCCGACCTTGGCGCGGCTGTCGCAGATGCCACCATCGAGCGCGCCTGGTCGGCCACCGACGGCACGCGGGCCGACGCCGGTGACCGCCTCTACGTGGCCACCGGTTCCTCCCTGCGCGTCTACGACATCGCCAGCCTGGAGCTCCTCCGCGAGCTGCCCCTGGCGGCCACCGCCGTGGCCGTGGACGAGGACGCCCACGCCCTCTACGTCGCGGGACCGGGCGGCGAGCTGTTCCGCCTGGAGACCACGGCGCTCGAGGGGCCGCCGGCCGAGGACCAGGACGAGGCGGCCGTGCCGGTGCCGTTCTCCGCCGGGCCAGGCGCGCCGGTGCAGCAGCTGCTCGTCACCGACCGTTCGCTCGTGGCCATCGATGCGAGCTCCGTGAGCACCTTCGACCTGGAGACCGGCCTCCCGCTCTCCGACCGCTTCGCCTTCGATGCCTCCGATGCCGTGGCCCTCCCGCAGGCCTCGCGCGTCGTCGTGGACACGCGAGCGCTTTCCGACCCCGCGCAGGTCGCCTACGTTCTGGCCCAGGCCCTCGCCAGCCCGCCCGCGGAGGACGGGGTCGCTGATGCCTCGGTCGCCGACGTCTCCGCGGAGCCGTCAGCGAGGCCGTCGGTGGAGCCCGATGCCGAGGACGTGAAGCGCCTCGAGGCCCTCTTCGGGACCAAGGATCTTCGTCGTCACCGATGCCTACCTGTCCGCCGATGCCGAGGAGCGCGTCCAGGCCGCCATCGAGGCCGGCACGCTGCCCGGCGTGGAGGTCAGCAGCGGAACGCTCCTGGCCCTCTCCGACCATCGCGGCATCTCCATCCTGGACGCCCGGACCCTGGACCCGGTGGCCGAGGTGTCCGCCGGCCAGGCGGTCACGGGCATGGACCTCGTGACGGACGGACTGGAGAAGCCGACCCTGTACGCCGCAGCCGGCACCGACCTCCTCATCACCGCGATCGACGAGACCGGGCCTGGCCTGCCCACCACCCTGGAGATGCCCGGCGCCGTCTCCGACGTGGCCTGGAACGAACCCGCCAACCTTATCCACGTACTCGGAGAGGCTCCCGAAGGCGGCCCCACCGTCTACGTCGTGGAGCCCCATGGCAACGCCGTCTTCGCGGACGTGCCGCTGCCCATGGCGCCCACGCGCCTGCTGGCTGACACGCAACCCGAGCGCCCCGCACAGGATCGCGGCGAGCTGCTGGCCCTGGCGGACGATGGCAGCCTGGCGCGCATCGGCATCGCCGGCAACACCTTCGGGTGGCGCCTGCCGGGCATGCTCCTGGGCTGCCTGCTGGCGGCGCTGCTCTACCTGCTCGCCCGAGTGCTCTTCGCACGGCGAAGCATCGCGCTGTTGACGGGCGCCCTGGTCGCTGCCGAGGGCATGCTCTTCGTCAACGCGCGGATCGCTATGAACGACATCTACGTGACGACGTTCATCGTGGCCGCCGCGCTGCTCTTCGCGCTCATCTACCTGCGGCCGCGGCGGCCCTGGACCGTGACCGCGACGCTCCTCGCCATGGGCCTGGCACTGGGCCTGGCGCTGGCCTCCAAGTGGGTGGCGGTCTACGCCCTGGGTGGCTTCCTGCTGCTCATCCTCTTCCGCTCCGGCCTCGGTCGCCTCCTGGCCCTGCTGGGCATGGTGGGCGTGACGGCCGTGCTGGGTGCCCTGGCCGTGCGGCCGCCACCCATCGAGGACCCGGCGCGCAACTGGACGTTCGTGTTCCTCATGCTGGCGCTGACTGGCCTGCTGGCGGCGGCCATGGTGCGTCGACCGCTGCCCATCACCCGGGGTGAGGTGCGCCTGGCCACGCTGGCGCCGATCGTGCTGGGCGTTGCCGCCCTGCTGGTGGGCCTGCTCGTGGGATCCCGCCGCGCGATGCTGCTGGCGGTCGGGGCCATCGCCGTCGGTCTGCTGGTCGGCGCCGTGGCCGCCCTGGCTGGTCGGCACGGGCGCGGACCGCTGGCGCCCGTGGCCGCGAGCGGTCTCGGCGGCGCCGATGCCGCCCCGTCGCCGATCGCGATCGAGCCACATTCGGCCAACACGGGCGGCGCCTGGCTGCAGCCGGGTCGGCTGGCGGGGCTGCCCTGGCTCTTCGCACTGGCGTGCCTGACGCTGCTGCCGGTGGCCGTCTACATCATCAGCTACGCGCCCTGGGTGTCGCTGGGGAATTCGTGGGGCCTGCCGGCCATCGGCTCCCTGCCCTTCATGCCGGCCGGCGGGGACGCGGGCCAGACGCTGGCTGACCTGACGCGCTCGATGTACGAATACCACGACAACCTGCGTGCGACCCACGCGGCCTCGTCACCCTGGTGGGCCTGGCCACTCGACCTCAAGCCGGTGTGGTTCTTCTCTGACCACTACGCGGGCTCGTCGACCGCGCTCATCTACGACGCCGGCAACGTCGTCGTCTTCTGGATGGGCCTCGCCGGCGTGGCTTTTTCCAGCTGGGCGGCGTGGCACCGCCGGAGTCGCTCGCTGGCCATCGTCCTGATCCTGGCTGCCGTGCTCTGGCTGCCGTGGGCGCGCATCGACCGGGCCACCTTCCAGTACCACGTCTTCGCCAGCCTGCCCTTCGGCGTGCTCGCCCTGGCCTACTTCCTGGCCGAGCTGTGGCACGGCCCCGGTGTGCGTGCCTGGTTCCTTGCCCGGGCGTCGGCTGCCCTGGCCATCGTGGCCGCTCCGGTCGCCTGGCTCGTGCTGCGCATCCCGCTGTGCATGCTGGCCGGCACGTCCGAGGTGCAGGAGGGCAGTGCAGCCTGCGCGGCGCAGGTCACCCGGACGGCACAGCTCAGCCAGGGCGGCGGCGCGGCACTCGCGGCCGTCGTGGTGGGCGCCGCCGCCGCCGGCCTGCTCGTCTACCGCGGGCGGCGCCGAGCGACACGGGCCGCCGCGGGGACATCGCGGCGAAGCCCGGCCGCGGCAGCCATGGCCTGGCCGGTCGTCGTGGGCCTGCTGACGCTGGGCGCCGTTGCTGCGGCCATGCTGTTCCTGGACACGACGACGACCACCGCGATCACGCTGACCTCCGACATGGTCGCCCTCGTGGCCCTCGTCATCCTCGCCATACCGGCATGGCTGGTGCTGCGCGCCCGCGATCCGCGGCGCTTCGTGCTCGGTGTCCTTGCTGCCGCCGTCCTCTGGTTGGTCCTCTTCTACCCGGACATCTCGGGTCTGCCCATGCCCTCCGCCATAGCCGAGGTCTACCAGCGCCTCTTCCCCACCTGGGACTGGTCATTCCAGTTCGCGGTCAACCTGGATCCGCCGACCGTGGGCGGCTTCGTTGACCTCGCCACCATCGTCACGGGCGCCGTCGCCCTGGCCGTCGCCATCGTCGCCATGGCGGCCGCCCGGCGCTGGCGGCGCGGCACCCCTCCAGCCTGACCCGGGAGCGCCGGCAGCCGTCGACCGAACGGTCGGTCGCGGTCAGACCTTGCCGGACCAGAGGCCCGGACCGCCGGGCATGCGCGCCGGCGGTTCGGGGATGTCGGCGCTGTAGCCAGCCGGGAGAGTGCCGGAGGCCGCCAGGCGGCGCACGACGAAGCCGTAGTACTCCTCGACCTTGGCCGTGACGGCCTCCCAGCTGAACTGCTCGGCGCGCTCGCGCCCGGCCTCCGCCATGCGCTGGCGCATGAGTGGGTCGCGGAGCAGCGTGGCCAGGGCGGCCGCCATGCTCTCCACGTCCCGGGGCGGCACCAGCAGCGCCTGCTCGTTGCGACGCACCACGCCCTTGTAGCCGTGGATATCGCTGCAGACGATGGGCACGCCCGATGCCATGGCCTCGAGGAGCACGATGCCGAACGATTCCTGGCCGGTCGCGGGCGAGACGGAGATGTCCGCGGTGGCGAAGGCGCGCGCCTTGTCGTGCTCGGAGAGGCGGCCCAGGAGCTCCACGCCGCCAAGGCGACGGGAGCTGATGTAGCGCCGTACCTCGCCCAGCTGGGGGCCGTTGCCGACGACGAGGAGCCGGCAGCCCAGGCCCTCCAGGCGCAGCTGGTAATAGGCGCGCAGCAGGTACATGAGCCCCTTGCGGCTCTCGAAGCGACCCACGAAGAGGATGTTGGGGATGCCGTCGCGCCATCGTGCGAAGGGCGGCACCCCCTGGAATTGGGCCAGGTCCACGCCGTTGGGGATGACCTTGTACTCGCCTGGGAAGTAGCGCCCGATGAAGTGGCGGGCGGCGGCGCTCACGGCGATGCGTCCATGAAGTCGGCGGGCGAAGGGCTTCATCATGCGCTGCCCGAACTCATACGACGGGCTGAAGCCCGAGTAGGCATGGAACGTGGCGACGTTGACGGCCCTCGAGTGACGCAGGATCTGGAGCGACAGGAAGGGCACGAAGGGCTCGTGGAAGTGGATGATGTCGAACCGCTCGCGCTCCAGCATCTGGCCGACCAGGCTGCCGTAGCGGTGGGAGACCGTGAGCGTGCCGATGGAGCCGTTGGTGGGCACGCTCCAGCCGTAGCCGAGGCGGATGACGTCGCCCTCGCTGGAACGCTGCGGCCCGTGCGTGCTGCTGATGATGCGCACGTCGTGGCCGCGCCGGACGAGGTTCTCGTACAGGTAGCCGACGTGCGCGTTGACGCCGCCCGGCAGGGGAAAGATGTACGGCGTCACGAGTCCGATCTTCATCGCTCGGCGTCTCCTGGCCCCGGTGCCTTGCCCGTGCCCGAGGTGCCGGTCGGCGGCAGTCCGGCAGCCGCGCGATCGAAGCGGACAGGACGCTGTCGCCCGCCGGGGTAGCCCAGGTCCCGACCGCTGCCGTCGCGCCGGACCTTGCCACGGAGCTCGTCGCGGACGGCGGCCACGTTCTTGCGCGTCTGCCGCCCGAACATGCGCAACTGGCCCGGCCACGAATAGGCCTGGCCCTCCCAGGCCGTGTCGCGCTCGGTCACGGCACGCCGCAGGTCCTCTGCCGAGCGGCCACGGAACAGCGTCACGGCGCCGCCGACATTGCTGGCCTGGTGGGCGTCGGAGCCAGCCAGGGCGGCGATGCCGAGCTCTTCGGCCAGTGCCGGTGCGCGGCGGCTCCAGGGCATGCGCGCGGTGGTCGGATTGAAGCCCTCCAGCCCGTCGGGATGGTAGATGGGGTCGGCCTCGTCCATGAGGCGCCGGATGGTGCCCTCGCTGGCGCAGAGCGGGTACGGCGGCAGGGGGTGTGCCACGATGGCCAGGCCGCCCTGTTCGTGGATCATGGCGATGGTGCGCTTCATGGAATGCCAGGGGCGCACGCGCCGGGTCATCCAGAGCCCGACGAGGTGGCCATTGCGCGTGGTGACCTCCTCGCCCACCACGACCTCGATGGGCAGATCCCGCCCCAGCGCGATCTCGCGGGCCGCGATCGCGGCATCGATGCGCTCGTGGTCGGCGATGGCGATGGCGTCGAGGCCGCGCGCGATGGCGGCCTCGAGGATCGCCTCCACGTCCGAGATGCCGTCCGAGGCCAGCGTGTGGATGTGCGGGTCCATGCGCAGCAGGCGTCGCCCGTCGTCGCTCGCCGGCTGGCGTCTCGACGTCGAGCGGACCCCCGGTCTCGTGGTCCGGCTCCGGCCCCGGGCCGCCGGCCGCAGCCCTTTGCTCGTCGCTCACCGCGCTCCCTCGTCGCTCCAGATGGGAAAGAACAGTGTGGTCCATTGGTCCGGCGCGCGCGCGACGATGCGCTCGAAGGCGCGCGCCTCCTGCTCGAGGATGGCCCGCGTGGCCTCCCGCCGTGACAGGCCGGGCGGCGTGACGATGCGCACCGTATGGCCCAGCCACTCGCCCGGACCCGTGCGCTCGATGGCCTGCAGGTAGATGGGCGCGCCGGTCTGGATGGAGAGGATGGCGGGCCCGATGGGCAGCCGCGCGGGAGCGCCGAAGAGCTGCACGCTGGCTCCGCTGCCGACCACGTTGCGATCCGCCACCACTCCCACCGCCTCTCCGCGCTCGAGGGCGGCCACGAGGTGCCTCGCGGCATCACCGATGGGCACGATGGTCACGCCCAGCTCATAGCGCACGTGGTCGAACCACGCCCGCGCCAGTGGTGCGGTCACGAACTCCATGGGCCCTGTCACGGGCAGCTCCCCGACGCGGGCGCCATAGAGGGCGGAGAGGTCCACGGAGCCGAAGTGCATGGCCATGTGGATGGGTCCGACGACGCCGGGCGGGCGCCGCGCGACCGCCTCGCCACTGGCATCGGGATCGACCACCACGAAGCGTCGCTTCAGCTCCGCGCCGCTGTAGCTCGGGCCGAGCGCAGCCTCTGCGTAGCTGACGACCCAGTGACCGAAGGTCGAGCGCACCAGGCGGTCCATGGCCCGCGGATCGCGCGCCGCAGCTCGCACTCGCGAGCTGGCCAGGTCGTTGGCCACCAGCCAGTCGCAGATGCGCTGCAGGCTGCGCCGTACCTGTGCGCGCCGCTCGGGCATGGCCAGGGAGAGCCCGGCTCCGACCATCCAGGCGATCCGGTAGATGGGCCGGTCGGGCAGCCGACGTGCCAGCCACAGCACGGCCAGCATGAGCCGGAAGGCGATGCGCCCCGCGAGGCCCAGGGGAGGGGCGGGCGGGACCTCCGGCGCCCGCGGCTGCGCCGGCCGACCGCTCACGCCGCTCCCGCCGTGCTGACCGCGCGGTCCGCCAGGGCCGCCGACTCCGCGGCCGTCGCCGGCCACATCGGCTTGAACGTGTACCACTGCTCGGGCGCCTCCGCGATCATATCCTCAAGAGCATCGGCGATGGCCTGGGTCGCTCGCGCGAGGGTCGCTGGCGATCCATCGGGCACCTCGATGGGTGTGTCCATGATGGGACGGTACCGGCCATCCGGTCCGCGACGCGCCACGACCGGCACGATGACCGCTCGCGTCCGGGCCGCCAGCAGGGCCGGCCCCGCCGGCAGGGTCGTCCACTGGCCGAAGAGGCGCACCGGCATGTCGTCGGCCCGGTAGCCCCAGTCCACGACCATGCCCAGGCAGCAGGGCTGGCGCAGGACGCGGAAGATCTCGCGCAGGTGGCGCCAGGGGATGATCGTCACTCCCCAGCGTGCACGGGAACGATTGAGCAGGTCGAAGAGCTCCGGGAAGGCCGAGTCATCGGCCAGGCCATAGGTCGGGATGCCTTCCTGGGCGTAGGATCCGGCGAAGACCTCGATGCTGCCGATGTGGCCGCTGACAGCGATGATGCCGCGACCCTCTGCACGGCAGCGCTCCCAGAGAGCCATGAAGCGCTCGTGGTCGGGACCTTCGCTGTGCAGCAGGCGGTGCGGCTCATCGGCCGGCAGGCTGGGCAGGCGCATGAGCTCCAGTGCGAAGTGGGCGTAGGTGGCATAGATGCCGCGCGCCAGCTGCTGCGCCTGCGGATGGCTGGCGGGCACACCCAGGACATGGCCGGCGTTGGCCAGGATGATGCGCCGCTTGGCCGGCCAGAGGTGGTAGCCGGCCCGGAACAGCGCGCGCGCCACGGGCTCGGTGAGTCGCAGTGGCACGCGAGCGAGCATCCAGGCTGCGACGCGGTAGGCGGCGACCACCACTCGCTCCCAGGCGCGCGCTCGGACCCGCCCGGGCCGGCTGTGCTGCGATCGGCGGTGGGGTGCGTAGTCGACGCCTGACACGTGCCTCCTGTCCAGGCGATGGTCATCGCCTCCGGTGTGACCTGGGCGCCCCCGCCGGCGACCAGGTCCAGGTCACGTCATCCTGGGGATCGAGTGGTCCGTCGGTCCGAAGTCCGCCGAGGCTGTCACGAGGGTACCCGACACGCCGCCATCGAGACCCGGCTGCATGCAGCGGACGGCATCGCTCAGCCCTGGCGGGCCTGCGCGACGACGAAGAGGACGCGCTGGATGACCGTGACGGTCGCCAGCACGGAGATGACGGCCAGGCCGGCGGCGAGCACGAGCGTGCCCAGGTCCGCCAGGTCAGATGTCACGCCGCCCAGCAGGCCGGCGCCCACGAGGGCCACCCCGAGGATGATGGTGCGCACCTCGCGAGGGGCGAGCCCGATGGCCGCCATGCCCGTGCCGGCCGAGAAGCCCAGGCCCTCGCTCTTGGCGCGCGTGTAGCTGACCATGAATGCTGAGACGAGCGCGGCCGCCGAGAGCCAGGCGCCCAGGTCGAAGCCGGCACGCGTGCAGCCGATGACGATACCCACGTAGACGACACCCTCTCCCCAGCGGTCGAAGGTGCTGTCCATGAAGGCCCCCAGCTTGCTGACCTTGCCGGTGGCCCGGGCCACCGCGCCGTCGAACATGTCGAAGCCGGCACCGGCCGTGGCCACGATGCCGGCCAGCAGCCACCAGGTCGCGGCCGCCATGAGGCCGCCGAGCGAAGCGATCCCGAAGCCGATGAGCGTCAGCATGTTGGGCGTGAGGCCCACCCGGGCCATGGCCAGCGCCACTGGCTCGACCCGGGCGCGGATGCCCGAGCGCTGCTCCGGCGAGATGAACGACCCCTTGCTCATGGCTCGACTCAGGCTTCCAGCTCAGAGAAGCGACGGGCGTTCCCCATGGCGGGCCAGACGAGCGACCGACTGATGGCCAGCAGCTGGGCCAGGTGCTCGCGGTCGTGGTGGACCCACTCGTGGAGGAGATCGGAGACACTCAGCTCGCCGACGAGCGGATGGCGGCCGCGGCGAGCCAGGGCGACCTGGTCCAGCGACTCCACGAGGCCGAGGTCCGCCTCCCGTCCTGCCAGGAACTCCGCGATCAGCGCCTCCGGGTCGCGCTCAGCGTCGCGCCGCGCTGCAGCGACGGCCGGCTGGTCCCAGGGCACGAAGGTGGGAGCGTCCTGGGTGAGCACGGTGCGTACGCGGCCCACGAAGCCGCGGCGATCGGCCTCCAGGAGGTGGCCGAGGACCTCGTTGGCGCACCATTCGCCAGGCTCGGGCGCAAGTCGCGCTCGCTCGCCCAGGGCGCGTACCTCGCCCACGACGGCAGCGGTCGAGGCCCGGATGAGAGCAGAGATCTCGGCGGGGGTGAAGGCTTGACGCTCGTCCATCGCCGCATGCTAGCGCGTCGGGCCTGTCGAGGATCGTCCGGATCGAGCGCCGCGGACCGGCATGGGCCATCATGCCGCCATGCCGCAGCTGGGTCGTCGTGAGGTCGTGTCGGTCGTCGTGGCCGTGGGCCTGCTGGTGGTGGCGCTCGTGGCCCTGGCGCTGGGCGCTGAAGCCGTGAGCCTTGCGCTGGGAGCCGCCACCGCGGCCGTGGCCTTCCTGGTGCTGACGGTCACCTGGCGGGACGACCGCCTGGTCGCCCACCGGCGAGCGCGGGCCGAGCAGAACGCGCGTCGCCGCCTGGAGCGCGAGGTGCGCGCGCAGGGCCGCAGGGCCGTGGGCTCGGTCGATGCCGCGGAGCTGCGGCTGTACCAGCAACTGGAGGCCCTCGACTGGCTCCAGGCGGAGCTGCAGCTGGCACACCCGCTGCCGCCGGCCCGCGGCTGGGCGGCCGCCCCGGACGCCCTGGCCGAGCTCGTGCACCTCGTGGACCGTGCCAGGCCGGCACAGGTCGTGGAGCTGGGCAGCGGCGTCTCCACGATCGTCATCGCCCGCCGGCTCCAGCAACTGGGCCACGGTCGCCTGGTGGCCCTTGATCACCTGCCCGCCTTCGCCTCGCAGACCCGTGCGGAGCTGGCACGCCAGGGGCTGGCGGAGGTGGCCACGGTCGTGGACGCGCCCCTCGTCGACGTTCGCATCGATGCCGAGACCTGGCGCTGGTACGCCCTGGGCGCGGACGTGCCCGCTCGCATCGACGCCCTGTTCGTGGACGGTCCGCCCGGCACCATGGGCCCGCTGGCCCGCTACCCGGCCCTGCCCCTGTTGCGCGACCGCCTGACGCCTGGGGCCATCGTCTTCGTCGATGATGGGGACCGCGCCGATGAACAGGAGATCGTGCGCCGCTGGCAGGCCCAGGACGATGGCCTCGAGGCTCGCCACCTGCCCCTGTCCAAGGGTGCCTGGCTGCTCACCGTGCCCGGTGGCTGAGCCGCTCGAGCCGTCCGTCGCGGCCAAGGGTCGAGGCTGAGGCGACACGGTGGGTCGCAGCGCACGGGTCGTCCTGCTCGCGGCGCTCTGTATCGGAGTGCTGCTCGTCGGCATCGAACTCTTCATCACGGCCGTCGCTCTGCCGCGCATCATCACCGACATCTCCGGCTGGGGCGATCTGCGGCGCGCGTCGTGGATCATCAGCGCCTACCTCGTGGCCTACATCGCGGCCACTCCGCTGGCCGGCCGGGCCGCCGATCGCTTCGGCCTGCTCACCCTGATGATGGGCTCGCTGGCCCTCTTCGGCCTGGGCTCGGTGCTGGCCGGTGCCGCCCAGAGCCTCGAGCAGATGATCGCGGCGCGCGTGCTCCAGGGCGCCGGCGCCGGGGCCATCGTGCCCCTGGCGACGGCGGGCGCCAGCCATCTCTACACCGGGCACGCGCGCTCCCGCGCCCTGGGCCTCGTCGGTGCCGCCACCTTCCTCGGGATGGCCGTGGGCCCGGTCCTGGGGGCCATCGTCCTGGAGACGCTGAAGCTGCGCGATGCGCTCGCCTCCGTGGGTATCTGGGACGGCATGCTGGTGGATGTCATCGTGCCCAGCTGGCGCTGGGTCTTCTACGTCACCGCACCCCTCACCCTGCTGGCCATCGTCTATGTCTGGGCCGCCTCGCCGGGCTGGTCGGTCGCCCCCGGCAGCTCCCGCATGGACGCCCCCGGGGCGGTCCTCTTCACCACGGCGCTGACGACCGGACTGCTGGCCATCACGCTCATCGGCGACCAGTCGGGGGCCTGGCTGCCCCTGGCGCTGGCCGGCGTCGCCATCGTGGTGGGTGCCCTGGCGGCCCGTCGCATGCTGCGCATCCCGGAGCCGTTCCTGGACCTTCGGCTCTTCACCGACCGACCGTTCTCCGGCGCTGTCCTCGTGAGCCTCCTGACGGGCTACGCATTGGCGACCGCCATCGTGGGCGTGGCCACGTTCGTGGACCGGGTGCGCTTCGCTGGCCCGGAGCAGCAGGGCATCATCCTGGGACCGATGGCCCTGGCGATGGCCATCGGTGCCTTCGCCTCCGGCTTCCTGACCCGCCGCATCGACGGCACGGTGGTCACCTTCATCGGCCTGGCTGCGGGCGTGGCCGGCCTCGTGGGCCTTTCGACGGTGCGCATCGACACGGACCTCATCGTGCCCCAGGCAGCCGTCTCGCTCTTCGGCCTCGGCTTCGGCCTGACCGTGACCCCGCGGACATCGGCAGCGGTCGAATCGGCCGGTCGGAGTGCCTTCGGCATGGCCAGCGGCATGGTCACCGTGGCCCGCATGGTGGGCATGGGCCTGGGCATGGCCATCCTGACGGCCTTCGCCACCACCAAGATCGACACCGTCTCGCAGGCCATCACCGACCAGGCATTCCGCGACAGCATCCTGCCGTCGGAGCTGGTGGGCGCCCCGCTTGGGGACCCGCTCGTCATGGACGCCCTGGAGCACTGGGCATCGACAGAAGCAGCGCAGATCCTGGGCCAGCTCTTCATCGTGGCGGCCCTCGTCCTCGTGGCTGCGGCGCTGCCCACGTGGTGGATGCGCCGCCGGCAGGACCTCACCCCGATCGGCCAGCACCAGCCGGTCGAGGCCGCGGCGGACGCCGATATGGCGGCCCCGCTCGATGGCCCCGCTGGCCCGCCCGGCGAAGAGGGCACCGCCGCTGGCTTCTGAGAGGCTCGATCCGGCGCGTTCCCTGACCCGCAGCGCCGGCTGATCGCCTACAGCGTCACGAGGGCGCCCGCCGCAGCCTCCGCCCAGTCGATGATGGCCCCCGTCACGGGCGGCACGAGGCCGATGGCGATGGTCGCCGTGGCCGCCAGCACGAGGCCCACGCGCGTGGCCGGGCCGAGGCTGACCGGCGGCGCGCCCTCCTCCGGTCTGCGCATGTACATGACCACGACGATGCGCAGGTAGTAGAAGGCCGCCGCCGCGGCGTTGAGCATCATGATGACCGCCAGGATGGTCATGCCGCCGCCGACCTCGAGGGCCCCCAGCACGACGAGGGCCTTGGCGAAGAACCCGGCCAGCGGCGGGATGCCCGTCAGCGAGAGCAGGAAGACGGTCATCGTCAGGGCCAGCAACGGAGCCCGGTATCCGAGGCCCGTGAAGGTGGCGATCTGGCTGGTCACGCCGGGTCGTCGCTGCAGCGCCGCCACGACGGCGAAGGCGCCGAGGTTCATGAAGGTGTAGGCGACGCCGTAGAAGATGACGCTCTGGACGCCAGCCGTGGCAACAGCATCGTCCGGGGCGGAGGCGAAGACGACCAGGCCCACCATGATGTAGCCGGTGTGGGCGATCGACGAGTAGGCCAGCATGCGCTTGATGTTGTCCTGCCCCAGGGCCGCCAGGTTGCCCAGGCTCATGGTCAGGGCCGCGAGCACGCCGATGACCAGCGCCCACTCCCCGCGCAGGGGCGCCAGGGCCTCCACGAAGATGCGCAGGAGGAGCGCGAAGGCGGCCACCTTCGGACCGACGGAGAGGTAGCCGGTGACCGGCGTCGGCGAGCCCTGGTAGGCGTCCGGCGTCCAGTAATGGAAGGGCACGGCGGCGATCTTGAAGAGCGCCCCGACCGCCAGGAGGGCCAGCCCCAGGGCCAGGGCCAGCGGCAGGGCGGCGCTGCCGTCGATGACCGCCGCCAGCTCGTCGGCGATGCCTGCGAGCTGCGTCGTGCCCGTGAAGCCGAGCACGAAGGTCATGCCGAACAGCAGGATGGCGCTGGAGAACGAGCCCAGCAGGAAGTACTTGACGGCTCCCTCGGTGGAGAGCCCATCGCGCTTGGCGAAGCCCGCCAGCAGATAGCCGGGCAGGACCAGCAGCTCCAGGCCCAGGAACAGGATGAGCAGGTCATCGCCGCCGGCGAGGAGCATGCCGCCGCTGATGGCGAAGAGCAGGGTGGCGGCGAACTCAGGAAGCGGCAGCCGCCGCGGCACCAGGTAGTCGGGCGCGAAGAGCAGGGTCAGGAAGCCGATGCAGATGAGCAGGACGTTGCTGATGACCGAGAAGAGGTCCAGCGTGTAGAGCGGCGGGTGGCCGATCGCGCCTCCCTCGCCCAGCATGCCCAGCCCGCCCGGCAGCGGCCCGATGGCGAAGCTGGCCACGAGCGCCAGCAGCAGCCCGCCGAGACCGACGGCCATGACCGCCCCATCGCGACGCGGCCAGAAGAGGTCCACGAGCACCACCAGGATGGCGCTGCCGGCCACCAGCGTGAACGGCAGCAGCACGAGGATCTCGTCCTGCGTCATGGCAGCAGACCTGCGGTCGTCGTGCTCAGGGCGGCGTCAGCGCTGCGCGAGACGACATCGAGGATCTGGTCGATGGGCGGCGTCACGAGGTCCAGCACGAGTGCCGGGAAGAGTCCCAGCAGCACCGTCAGCACGACCAGCGGCGCCAGTGTCATGGCCTCCATGCGGTCCACGTCCGTGAGGCGGTTGCCCAGGCTGCGCAGGAAGTCGCTGAGCTCGCCGAAGACCGTGTTCTGCACCATGTAGAGCAGGTAGACGGCCGCGAAGATGATGGTCAGCGCCGCGATGAAGCCGACGATGGCCTGCTGCGCCACCGTGCCCAGCAGCACGAGGAACTCGCCCACGAAGCCGGCCAGCCCGGGCAGGCCCGCGGAAGCCAGGCTGAAGAAGACGAGCAGGGTGGCGAAGACCGGCAGCCGGCTCCCCAGGCCGCCCATCCTGGCGATGGTGCGGTCGTGGGTGCGCTCGTAGATGACGCCGACGAGGAGGAAGAGGGCGCCCGTGATGATGCCGTGGGCGACCATCTGGAACATGGCGCCCTGCAGGCCCTGCTGGTCCAGCACGAAGATGCCCAGCGTGACGAAGCCCATATGGCTCACCGATGAGTAGGCGATGAGTCGCTTGAGGTCCGGCTGGCGGATGGCCACGATGGCCCCATAGAGCATGCCGATGATGGAGAGCAGCACGACCAGCGGAGCCAGGTCGTGTGAGGCGGAGGGGAAGAGCGGCAGGTTGAAGCGGATGAGGCCGTAGCCGCCCAGCTTCAGGAGCACGCCGGCGAGGATGACCGAGCCGGCCGTGGGCGCCTCCGTGTGCGCATCGGGCAGCCAGGTGTGGAAGGGCCACATGGGCACCTTGATGGCGAAGGCCAGGAAGAAGCCCAGGAAGGCCCACGTCTGCAGCGAGGGGTCGATGCCCTGCGCCAGCAGCGTCTCGTAGTCGAAGGCGCCGTCCCAGCTGCCCGTGGCCTGCTGGTACGACCACGCCACGGCCAGCACGGCGATGAGCATGAGCAGCGAGCCGACCAGCGTGTAGATGACGAACTTGATCGTCGCGTAGATGCGGTTGGCGCCGCCCCAGATGCCGATGATGAGGTACATCGGGACCAGGACGACCTCCCAGAAGACATAGAAGAGGAAGGTGTCCAGGGCCAGGAAGACGCCCAGCATGCCGACCTCGAGCACGAGGAAGGCGATCATGTATTCCTTGACGCGCGTCCCGATGGGCCCGAAGCTGGCCAGGATGCTGATGACCGTGAGGACCGTCGTCAGGAGCACCAGGACCAGCGAGATGCCGTCCACGCCGACCTTGTACTCGATGCCCAGGAAGGCGATCCAGTCGGCCTGCTGCACGAGCTGGAAGCCGGCCCGGCTGTCGTCGAAGCTCATGGCCACGAGCAGTGAGACGACGAAGGCCAGCCCGGCCGTGGACAGGGCGATCCCGCGGATGAGCTCGACGCGGCGGCGCGGCACGAAGCCCAGCACGATGGCGCCGACGAGCGGCGTGAAGATGAGGATCGAGAGCAGGTCCGGGCGAGCCAGGAAGTCGTCGACCATCAGCGGGCCAGCAGGATGAAGACGGCCATCATGAGCACCAGGCCCATGGCGATGCCGAGCGCGTAGTTCTGCACGCGGCCCGTCTGGATGTGACGGACACGCTCTCCGGCCGCCTGCGTCAGCGTCCCGCTGCCGTTGACGAGGCCGTCGATGACGCGCATGTCGAACCACATCACGGCGTTGGCCAGCAGGCCGCCGAAGCGGTAGAAGATGAGCGAGTAGAGGTCGTCGAACCACCACTTGTTGAACGAGGCGACGTACAGGGCACGCGTCAGGCGGTTGCGCTGCGTGCTGCGCTCCACGACCTCCGGGCGAGCGCGGCTCCGGAAGAAGCCGAAGAGCCACATGCCCACGCCGATGCCCAGCGCGGCCACGGCCACGGCGGCCACGATGAGGGCGCCGTCGACGCCGAAGAGCTCGTACTCATGGGGGTGGATGCCCAGGGTCTCCTCGGCCTGGCGGAAGACCGGCTCCAGCCAACCGTAGATGCGCGAGCTGGTCAGTGGCTCCAGGATCGGCCCGATGACCATGCCCAGGAAGATGGTCGGGATGGCCAGCAGGATGAGCGGCACGGTCATGGCCCACGGCGACTCGTGCACGTGGGGTGCCACGGCGGGGTCCACGTGGCTCTTGCCGTAGAACGTCTTGCCCATCAACCGGAACATGTAGAAGCCCGTCAGGCCGGCCACCACGAGGCCGATGAAGAAGACCCAGCCATAACCGAAGAGGAAGGCCTCGCCCAGCACGGCGTCCTTCGAGAAGAAGCCCGCCAGCGGCGGGATGCCCGCCAGCGACACGGCGCCGATGAGGAAGGTCCAGTGGGTGATGGGGATCTTGCGTGCCAGGCCGCCCATGCGGTCCATGTCCTGCTCGCCATCGACGGCATGGATGACGGAGCCCGATCCCAGGAAGAGGAGGCCCTTGGTGAAGCCGTGGGCCATGAGATGGAAGATGGCGGCCACGTAGGCACCCACGCCGAGGGCCGCGAACATGTAGCCCAGCTGTGACAGCGTGGAGTAGGCCAGGACGCGCTTGATGTCCTTCTGGGTCAGGGCGATGGTCGCCGAGAGGATCGCCGTGAAGATGCCGATGGCGGCCACGACGACCATGGCCTGCTGCGCGCTGGCGAAGATGGGCGAGGTGCGCGCCAGGAAGTAGACGCCCGCGTTGACCATCGTCGCGGCGTGGATGAGGGCGGAGACCGGGGTGGGGCCCTCCATGGCGTCCGGAAGCCAGACATGGAAGGGGAACTGCGCGGACTTGCCGGCCGCACCCACGAAGAGCAGCAGGGCGACGATGTTGCGCACCAGCGGGTCGACGGTCTCGAAGGGCGCGAACGAGTCCAGGATCGTCATCGTGCCTGTCAGCAGGAAGACGCCCATGATGCCGACGAGGAACGACTGGTCGGCGACGCGATTGACGAGAAAGGCCTTCTTCGAGGCCAGGGCTGGCGGACGTCGCGTGAACCAGAAGCCGATGAGCAGGTACGAGGAGAGCCCCACGAGCTCCCAGGCAGCGAAGACGACGAGGTAGCTGTCGGCCAGGACCAGCAGCAGCATGCTGAACATGAAGAGGTTCAGGTAGGCGAAGAAGCGCCACCGGCTTGGGTCGTGCGCCATGTAGCCGATGCTGTAGACGTGCACGAGGGCGCCGATCCACGTGACGACGATGAGCATCACCGCCGTCAGCGGGTCCACCAGGAAGCCCAGCTCGACCTGCAGGGCGCCGGCCGAGATCCACGTGTAGAGCGTGCTGGTCAGGGCTACCGGCTCCGAGCTGGTGAGCACCGTGAATGCCAGGCCCGTGGCGATGGCCGTGGTCACCAGGATGGCGGGCACGGCGATGACCCACGCTCGTCGCCCCAGGCGGCGGCCGAGCAGGCCGCTCAACAGGAAGCCGGCCATGGGCAGCAGCAGCAGGGCCAGGATGGCCAGCTCCTGTTCGGACGTCGCCGGCGTCAGGTGCAGCACCTCGCCGGCCCCCTCCGCGTTCATGATCCCCATCGCCGCGGCCTAGTCGTGCATCGACGCGTACTCGTCGACGAGCGGCGTCCTGCGGTTGCGGTAGATGGCGATGACGAGGGCCAGGCCGACGGTGGCCTCACCGGCCGCCACGGCGATGACGAAGAGGGCGATGCTGGAGGCCTGCGTCGCGAGGGCGGGCGTGAACGCGCCGAAGGCGACGATGGCCAGGTTGACGGCGTTGAGCATGAGCTCGATGGACATCAGCATGGCGATGGCGTTGCGCTTGGCCAGGAAGCCGAAGACGCCGATGCCGAAGAGCAGCACCGAGAGGACGAGGTAGGCCTCCAGCGAGTGGCTCACACGGCCTCCCCGTCGTCGCCATCGGCCGTGGTGGAGGTCGGTGCCGGGCCAGGCCCGCCAAGACGGTTCGTCTCCGGCATGTCCTGGTCGCGACGCGCCATGTAGAGGCCGCCGATGACGGCCGCCAGGAGGAGTACCCCCACGACCTCGACGGCGAAGAGGTTGGGGCCGAAGAGCTGCAGGGCGATGTCTCGCGCTGCCTGCGGCAGGAGATCCCCGGCTCTCGGGAAGGTCGTCAACAGCACGCCGGTCAGGAGCAGCACGACGAGGGCCACGGCGGCGACAGCGGCCGCCCACCATTGGCGCTGAAAGACGAGCCGGGCGGGACCCGACTTGGATTGCGTGATCATGACGGCGAAAAGGATGAGCACGCTGATGGCGCCGATGTACACGAGCACCTGCGTGAGCGCCATGAAGGGGTTGCCCAGGAGCACATAGATGCCGGCCAGGCCGGCGAAGGAGACGACCAGCCAGAGGCCCGAGCGGATGATGTCGCGGCCAAGCACGACCAGGAGCGCGGCGCCCAGCATGATGCCCGCCAGGGCCACGAAGACCAGGTCGTCCCAGCGCCAGTCCAGGTACGGGACCGTCTGCGGTAGCTCCACGCTCTTCTTCGCTCCCCCTTGCCCTAGCGGTGTTGGGCCTGGTCGACCGCGACGCCGTTGCCGGCTGCGCCGGTCTCGGCAGCGCCGCGCCCATCGGCCTCGATCCGGCCGCTGGCGACCACGCCCGCCGACAGCATCGGCAGCAGTCGCTCGCGCGGGACGTCGCGACCCTGGGCCTGCGCCCGGGCCAGCCAGTCGCGCTCGCGGCGCACGTAGCTCAGCTCCGTATCACGCTCCATGGCGGCGATGGCCATGAGGTCGATCATGGGCTCCTCGCGAGTCTCGTGCGCGAGCTCGAAGTCCGGGCCGCAGCGCAGGGCGTCATACGGGCAGGCATCCACGCAGATGCCGCACAGGATGCAGCGGGACTCATCCACCTCGTACTTCTCGAGGACCCGCGGCTTGGGCATCAGGGCGCCCGTGGGACAGGTCTCCGCGCAGCGCCCACAGGAGACGCAGGGCGTCGTGTTCAGGCTCATGTCCAGCGGCGTCGTCACCAGGGTGTCGAAGCCCGTGCGCATGAAGTCGTAACAGGCCGCGCCCACGATCTCCTTGCACACGTTGGCGCAGCGGCCGCAGTCGATGCAGCGCGAGGGCTCGCGCAGGATGAACGCGTGGCTGTCGTCGCGCAGGTAGTCGTGGTTGGTCCCCGTGAAGCGGTTCTCCTCGACGCTGCGCACGGAGAGGCCGTTCCGTGCCGGGTCCAGGGTGCGCAGCGTGGTGCCGTACTCGATGCCCTGACGCCGCAGATCGCAGTAGCCGATCGCCTCGCAGGTGCACTGCAGGCAGCGCGCCGACTCGCGCATGGCCTCGTCCTGGGTGTAGGGGATCTCGTACTCGATGTAGGAGTCGCGGCGCTCGGGGGCGGGCATGGAGCGCAGGCGCAGGCGTGGTTCCTTGACCTCCTGCGTGTAGGGCACGATGGAGAGGAACTCCGGCTGCGGCTCGGCCAGCGTCTGGCGCGTGCGGATGGACTCCAGGTCCTGGCCCTGCAGGTACGCGTCGATGGCATAGGAGGCGCGCCGACCTTCGGCGACGGCGGCCACCACGGTGGCCGCTCCGGTCCGCACGTCACCGGTCCCGAAGACGCCCGGGCGACCCGTGGCGAAGGTCACGGCATCCGCGTCCAGGCGTCCCCGCGAGCTGGCCCGCACGCCCGCCGCGCCGCGCTCCAACCAGCGCAGGTCCGGGCCCTGGCCGATGGCCAGCAGGACACGATCGCAGTCGATGATGAACTCCGTGCCGGCCACGGCCTCCGGTCGGCGTCGTCCGGAGGCATCCGGGGCACCCAGGGCCATGCGCTGGAACTCCACGCCCGTGACCTTGCCGGCCGCGTCGCTGACGACGCGCGTGGGGGCGGCCTGGAAGATGGCCCGGGCGCCCTCCTCGAGCATCTCGTGGACCTCGTTGGCGGCCGGCATGTCCTTCATGTCACGCCGGTAGACGAGGGTCACCTCCGAGCAGCCCTGGCGGATCGAGGTCCGCGCGCAGTCCATGGACGTGAAACCGCCGCCGATGACGACGACGCGCGTGCCGGCATGGCCGGGGTAGGGCAGACCGAGGGTGGCGATGCGCAGGTACTCCAGGCCGTCGATGACGCCGTCGGCCTCTTCCCCGGGAACGCCCAGCTTGTTCGTGTCGTAGCAGCCGATGGCCACCAGGACGGCGTCATAGCCCTCGTTGTGCAGGTCGTCGAGCGTGAAGTCCACGCCCAGCTCCGCGTTGCTGACGAGGCGTGCGCCCAGGTCCCAGACGGCCTCGTACTCGGCCTCGAGGATCTCCACCTTGGGCAGGCGGTACTGGGGGATGCCGTAGCGCAGCATGCCGCCGGGCGCCGGATCGCGCTCGAAGACGGTCACGGCGTGGCCATCGAGGGCCAGGTAGTAGGCGGCTGACATCCCCGAGGGCCCCGACCCGATGACGGCCACGCGCTTGCCCGTGGGCGGCTGCTGGTCGAATGGCCGCGGTGGCCTGACGCCGGCGGCCTGGGCCTTGAGCACCTGGTCGCCCGCGTAGCGGTGGCTGTCGCGGATGGCGATGGCCTCCTCCACCTCGTCGCGCCGGCAGTGCTCCTCACAGGGCGCCGGGCAGACGCGGCCGAGCACGGAGGGGAAGGGGATGGTGCGTTTGAAGATGCGTGCCGATTCCGTGAAGGCGCCCTCGGTGTTGGCCTTCAGGAAGCCCGGGATGTCGATGTGGCTGGGGCACTTGTTCTGGCAGGGCGGCAGGCAGTAGGCGTTGTGGTCGCTGAAGATGAGCTCCAGGTTCGTCTTGCGGACCTGGCGCAGGCGCGGCGACTGCGTGCGCACGACCATGCCCGCCTCTGCCTGGCGCGAGCAGGAGATGGGCGGCGTGTCCTCGCCCTCGACCTCCACGACGCACATGCGGCAGGCCCCGAACCCTGGCAGCTTGGGTTCGTAACACAGGGTGGGTACCTCGATGCCGTTGTCGCGACAGACTTCGAGGACGGTCTGGCCCTCGCGTCCGGTCAGCGTGCGGCCGTCGATCTCCAGGCTGAAGGCCGGAGCCACGAGACGCCGCTGCGGCGACTGTGTATCGAGCAGGCGCTCCACGCCGTCGTCGAGTACCGGCGCCGCGATCTCGGCAGGGCTGGCGGGCGGCCGGCCGACCTGGGGCAGCGTGTCAGTCATGGCGCGACCGCGCTCCGCGCCGGGCCGCTGCCCGCGGGCTGGCGACCGTCGGCCGCCCCCGCGAGCGAGAGCGGCCGGCAGATCCCCGCCGGGCAGCGGCCGCGCACGATGTGGTCCTCGAACTCCTCGGCGAAGTAGCGCATCCCGGTCAGCAGTGGGTTGGCGGCCGCCGACTCGAGGCCGCAGAGGGCCGCGTCGCGCATGTCCCGTGCGAGGTCGCCCAGCAGGGCGGCGTCCGTGGGCCGCGCGTGGCCGGAGCAGGCGGCGTCACCCAGCTCGGAGAGACGGCGCGTGCCGATGCGGCAGGGGATGGTCTTGCCGCAGGCTTCATCGGAGAGGTAGCGCGTCATGAGCGCGGCCAGCTCCACCAGGCAGCTCGAGGCATCCACGGCCAGCAGCATGCCTGAACCCACCTCCGCCCCGGCGGCGGCCAGCGCCTCGCGGGTCAAGGGGGTGTCCAGCGCGGATGGCGGCAGGAAGCCGCCGGTCGGGCCGCCCACGAGCACGGCCTTGAGCGGGTTCGCGGCCGCTCCCGAGCCAGGTCCCGACGGACCTGCGCTGGCCAGCAACTCTCCGACGGTGGCGCCCAGGGGGGCCTCGACGATGCCGGGCCGTGCCACGGCGCCGCCCAGCTGGACGAGTGTCGTGCCCGGCGCCCCAGGTGTGCCGAGGGCGGCATGGGCCCCGGCGCCGTGGCGCACGATCCAGGGCACGGCGGCGAGGGTCTTGACGTTGTTGACGACGGTCGGGCGGCCCCACAGGCCGTTCTGCGAGGGATAGGGCGGGCGCTGCTCGGGCTGCGCACGGCGCTGCTCGATGGCACGCAGCAGGACGGTCTCCTCGCCGACGACGAAGCCGCCCGTCAGCTCGCGTACCCCGATGTGCAGGCTGCGGCCGCTGTCGAGGATTCGCGCACCCAGGTAGCCGCGGGCCTCCGCCTCGGCGATGGCGCGGCGCAGCCGGGCCGCGGCCGTGGTCGCCGAGGCGCGCACGGCGATGATGGCCTCCTGGGCGCCGACCGCCCAGGCGGCGATGGCCGTGCCCTCCACGACGGCATGTGGATCCAGCTCCATGAGCGTGCGGTCGATCCGGGCACCCGGGTCGGCCTCGAAGCCGTTGGCGACGACCTGGTGTCCGCCGCCCGGCTGGTCCGCGCAGTGGCGCCACTTGCGGCCGGTGAGGAAGCCCCCGCCACCGCGGCCGCGCAGGCCGGACTCGCTGACGATGCTGATGACCGCGTCCGGGCCGAGCTCCGTGACGGCGTGCCGGAAGGCCGTCCAGGCGCCGGCGGCCTCTGCGGCGTCGATGCCAGCCATCGGGTCCACCGAGCCGGCACGCTCCAGCAGCACCACGGGCCAGCCGTCGGCACCGGCCAGGAGGGGCAGGCTCATGCCGCCATCTCCGGCGTGGCGCTGGCGCGCAGCGCCGCCGCGATGCGGGTCGCGTCCTCGGCCGAGGCGCGCGGCAGGACCTGGCCGTCGATCTCGACGCGGGGGCTGCCGGCCGATGCCCCGTGGCAGTCTGTCGTCTCCAGGCGCACGGCACCATCGGGGCTGCGACCGCCCACGTCGGTGCCGAGCTGCTCGCGGAAGGCAGCCAGCACCCGCCCGCCGCCAAGCAGCATGCACTGCGTGCAGCGGCAGACGCGCACGACGTGCGCGCTGGGCGGCTCGAAACGCAGGTGCGGATAGGAGGTGGCGATGCCGTACAGCTCGCTGTACCAGGCGCCGGTCTGGTGGGCGATGTGCTTGAGGGCCGCAACGGGCAGGTGCCCGTAGGCCGCCTGGGCGCCCTCCAGGATGGCCAGCGCACGGCGCGGCTGGTAGCCCTCCGCGGCGAGGACGGCATCGAGCGGCGCCAGGTCGATGGGTGCGAAGGCGTCGAACGCGTGGTCCGGCACGGGTCGTCCGGAGCGGCGCAGAGCACTCTCCTCGCGGCGCTCGGCGTACTGCTCGGCGGGCCCCCAGTGCACGTGGAAGCGATCGCGCGTGTCCACGCCGCCCATGTCGATGCACTCGATGGGGCACGCCGCGGCGCACTGGAAGCAGGTCTCGCACTTGAGCGTGCCGGCCTCGTCATAGAGGAGCACGAGGCGGCCACGGTGGCGCGGCGAGATGTCGTTCTGGACCTCGGGATACTGCACCGTGACCTTGGGGCGCAGGACCTGGAGGAAGGCGAACCAGAAGCCCTTGACGATGGCCAGGCCGGGCACGCGGTCGGTCCTCACCCGGCCAGCTCCCTGGCGATGAGGACGGCGCCGGCCGTGACGAAGATGTTGAGCAGGGCCGCCGGCATCATCCACTTCCAGGCGAAGCCCATGAGCTGGTCCATGCGGACACGTGGGTAGCTGGCCCGCATGAGCACGAAGACGGCGACCAGGCCGAACGACTTGAGCATGAACCAGACGAGGCCCATCAGGGCGTCGAAGCTGAAGAGCGCCCAGATCGACAGCGCCCCCATGAGCAGCACGTTGGCAAGCAGGAAGCCCACCAGCAGGGAGCGCAGGAAGCCCCACGAGGACTCCACCATCCACACCAGCAGCGTCATCCCCACCACGAGCAGCGGCAGCACCAGGACGGGGATGGCCAGCAGCCACGGCCCCAGCGAGGCCACGTCCAGGGCCAGCGAGACCGGCGTGGCGACGCCCACCGCCGAGAGCAACGGGTCGATGTCGAAGGGCCCGTTCCAGCCGCCCAGGAAGAGCGTCACGGTCATGGCCGAGAGGATGAAGACGTTGACGTACTCGGCGAAGAAGAAGAAGCCGAAGCGCATGCCGCTGTACTCGGTGGCGAAGCCGGCCACGATCTCCGAGTCCGCCTCTGTGAAGTCGAGGGGCGTGCGCGACGCCTCGGCGGTGGCCGCGATGAAGAAGATGATCAGCCCCAGCGGCTGCTGGAAGGCGTACCAGTCAAGGAACCAGCCCGACTGGTTCTCCACGATGGTGCCCAGGTTGAGCGTGCCCGACAGGAGCACGATGCCCATGACCCCCAGGATGAGTGGCAGCTCGTAGCTGATGATGGCGGCCGCGGCGCGCAGGCCGCCCAGCAGGGAGTACTTGTTGAAGCTGGACCAGCCGGCCATCATCAGGCCGATGACGCCGAGGCCGCCGACGGCGAAGAAGTAGAGCAGCCCCAGCTCCATCTCGTAGCCCAGCATGCCGGGTGCGAAGGGCAGCACGAGCATGGTCAGGATGGCCGCCATGTAGACCACGGCCGGGGCCAGCGTGAAGACCGGCACGTCCACGCCGGTCGGCGTGTAGTCCTCCTTGGCGAGCACCTTGAGGCCGTGGACGGTCGAGCTCAGGGTGCCCCACGGACCGACGCGATTGGGCCCGATGCGCAGGTTCATGAAGGCGATGATCTTGAGTTCCATGAAGATGATGACGAAGGCTGCCGGCACCGTGAAGAGGAGCACGCCGGTGGCTGCCGCCAGGAAGCGCAGGATGCCGATGTTGGCGCCGGCCGTGTCGAGCGCAGCCTGCATGACGCGCGGCCCGATGCCCACCACCCAGGCCACCACGAAGCCCACGGTGGCCAGCACGCCCAGGGCCAGCACCACCAGCAGGACGCGGCCGCCGGTGCCCACGTGGCGCCAGGGGTCGGAGAGGCTGCTCACTTGTCGATGCCGCCCATGATGGGATCCAGGCTGGCCATGATGGCCATGATGTCAGCCACGAGGTGGCCCGGTGTCAGCAGCCCGACAGCCTGCAGGTTGAAGAACGAGGGGTCGTGGATGCGGAACCGGAAGGGCTGGTCGGAGCCGTCGCTGATGGCATAGGAGGCGTACTGGCCGCGAGGGCTCTCGAGGGCGATGTAGGCGCGGCCCGGCGGCACCCGCAGGAGGCGCGGCAGCTTGGCCATGACCGGCCCGTCAGGCATGCGATGGAGCACCTGGTCGATGATCAGCAGTGACTGCTTGATCTCTTCGATGTGGATCAGGTAGCGCGCGTAGGAGTCCCCGTCGCTGCGCACGGGCACCTCGAAGTCCAGCTCCGGGTAGATGGAGTAGGGGTGCGCGCGGCGCACGTCGTAGGGCACGCCGGAGGCGCGCAGGGGCGGCCCGGACATGCCCAGGCGCAGTGCCGTGTCGCGGTCGATGCGCCCCAGGCCCTTGGTGCGGTTGACGAAGATCTCGTTCTCGTTCATGAGCGTCGCCTGGCCATCGATGTGCTGGCCGGCATGGCTCATCCACTCTCCCAGTCGGCTCAGGAAGTCGTGGTTGAGGTCGCCGTTGACACCGCCGATGCGCAGGTAGTTGAAGAGCAGCTTCTGGCCCGTCAGGGCGGCCATCATCTCCACGATCTGGTCACGCTCGGTGAAGCCGTAGAGGATGGGTGTCAGGCCGCCCAGGTCGAGCGCCAGCCAGCCGATGAAGAGGGCATGGCTGGCGATGCGATTGAGCTCCCAGGTGAGGACGCGGATGTGTTCGGCGCGGCGCGGCACCTCAAGCCCGAGCAGCTTCTCCGCCGCCAGCACGGGCAGCGCCTCGCTGAACATGGAGGAGCAGTACTCCAGCGGGTCGCAGTTGCTGATGGCGTGGTGCCAGTCGCCGTACTCGCAGATCTTCTCGACGCCGCGGTGGAGGTAGCCCAGCACGGGGTCCAGGTCCACGATGCGCTCGCCATCGATCTTGAGGACGACGCGCAGGACGCCGTGCGTGGAGGGGTGCTGCGGCCCGAGGTTGATGAACATCTCGCCGTCGTCCAGCCTGTAGAACTCGGCCTCGCGCTCCGTGCGTGGCGGCAGCGGCGGGATGGCGTCGTAGATGGTGGCCGGCGTCTGGACCAGGACCTCAGGGTCGTCCAGGGAGCGGATACGGGCCTGCGTGTCGCTCATGTGCCGGCCTTCCCGCGGGCTGTCTCGCCCGTGGAGCCTCCGGCTGCCGGCGCGGCGCCGCCGGGCGCCAGTGCCGCGGCGCACGCCCGGCGCCACGCGGAGGCGCTCACCGCCGGGCCCCAGCACGGCACCCGCGCCGGGACTGACGCGCAGCACGCCGAGGGCTCGTACCTCGGCCGGCCGGGCCGGCGTCTCCATGGGCCGGATGCCCTCGCCGGGCGCCCGCGACGCGTCGTCGGCCAGGGCGAAGTCCTTGCGCAGCGGGAAGCCCAGGTACTCGGGCGGCAGGTAGATCCGGCGCAGGTCGCGGTTGCCCTCGAACTCGATGCCGAACATGTCGTAGGCCTCGCGCTCCGCCCATTCCGCGCCGCTCCACAGGAAGGTGATGGAGGGCGCGCGCGGGTCCTCTCGGGAGAGGCCGTCGGCGATGACGCGCAGCCAGTGCGCATCGAGGGGCGACCAGAGGTGATAGACGACCTGCATGGTCCGTCCGGTGTCCACGCCGCAGAGGTCGGAGAGCAGCTCGTAGCGCAGCGCCGGGTCCCCGTGCACGACGCGCATGACCGCGGGCACCGATCCCGGCGCCACCACGATCTCGATGGTGTCGCCCAGCTCGACGGCGGGCAGCAGCAGGTGCTCGCCGAGGATCGCGTCGATGTGCTGCAGCTGGGGTGCGTCCGTCGTCCGGCCCTCCGACTGCCTAGACGCCCGCCGGCACGGACGGGCCGACGCGTCGCTCCGTCCAGCTGCCGCGCCGCTCGAGGATGATCTGCTGGAGCTTGAGCATGCCGTAGATGAGGCCCTCCGGACGGGGAGGGCAGCCGGGAACGTAGACGTCCACGGGCAGCAGCCGGTCGATGCCCTCGACGGTGGCGTAGGAGCGCTTGTAGCGCCCGCCCGAGCAGGTGCAGTCGCCCATGGCCACGCACCACTTGGGCTCCGGCATCTGCTCCCAGAGTCGCACCAGTGGTCCGGCCATCTTCGTCGTCAGCGTGCCCGCCACGATGAGCACGTCCGCCTGGCGCGGGCTGGCCCGGAAGGGGAACATGTTGAAGCGGTCCATGTCGTTGATGCTGGTGGCGGCCGACATCATCTCCATGGCGCAACAGGCCAGGCCGGAGAGCAGGGGCCAGAGGCTGTTGGCACGGATGTAGTCGAGCACGTGGTCGGCCGTGGTGGGCACCGCCTGCAGGGCGCTCCAGCGCGCGTTGTCCGACTTGTCGCCGAGCTCCAGTCCCTTGAGGTGATCGATGCTGGCGGGCTGGCCTCCGTAGGCCAGCGGGTCGGCCGGTGTCCATGTCGTGTTGGGCAGCACGATGGCGCCCGCACGGCTGGCGGGCAGGTCCGAGGCTGGGCCGCTTGGCGCCTGCAGGTCCCGGGCTGGCCCGCTGGCCGCGGGCAGGTCGCCCGCTGCGGGGCCCGGCTGCCGGCCGGTCACTTCCACGTCAGCAGGCCCTTGCGCGCGGCGTAGAGGACGGAGACCTCCATGATGAGCACGAAGAGGAGCATGCCCAGGAAGCCGCCCAGCATGAGGTCCTCGAAGACGAGCGCCCAGAGGGCGATGAAGACGACCTCGATGTCGAAGGCCACGAAGAGGAGCGCGTAGAGGTAGAAGGAGAGGCCAAAGCGCCCGCGCGTGTCGCCGTAGGTGTCGATGCCCGATTCGTAGGGCAGACCCTTGTGACGGTCACCCTTGTGGCGGTGCGAGATGAGCCACGAGGCGCCGATGGTCAGGAAGACGAACGTGAAGGCCGCGAACGCGAAGCCGAGCACGTACCAGAGCGGAGCGGTCACGTCGTTTCCTCTACGAGCCGAGTGTCGGGCGCTCACGCACCAGCCCCACGCAGCACGCTGCAGGAGGAGCGAAGCGCAGGCCGAGTGTACCCCAGCCCGCACCGTGCGCTCCCCGTTGCGGGCACAGCCGCGACGCCTGCTCCCGGCTGGGCGGGCGGGCCGCCGTGCCCCGAGAGGGGGCTCTGGCGCCACGGCGGACGCCGGGCGTGCATCATGGCCGCGTGCTGACGACGGAGCAGGCGGCCATCGGGTTGGGCGCCAACGTGGGCGACGGGCGGACCAGCCTGGAACACGCCCTGGCGGCCCTGCGAACACTGCCCGGCGCGCACCTCGAGGGTGTCTCCCGCCTCTACCGCACGCGACCCGTGGGACCAGTCGCCCAGGACGACTTCTGGAACGCCGCTGCGCTCCTGCGCGTGCCCGCCGGACCCAGCCCGGAGGAGGGTGCCCTGGCCCTCCTCGTGGCGCTCAAGGCCGTCGAGCTGGCCGCCGGCCGCCAGGAGCGCGCGCGCTGGGGTCCCCGCGAGCTGGACCTGGACCTGCTGCTGTTCGGCCAGCACCAGCTGCGCGTGGAGCGCGTGGCCGCGGCCCGCAGCCACGATCCCGCGCGCGGCGGCGCCCAGTGGCTGGCTGTGCCGCACCCGCTTGCTGAGCGTCGCCTCTTCGTGCTGGCTCCGCTGGCCGACCTGCTGCCGGACGTCGTGCCACCGGGCTGGGCTTCCAGCGTCGCCGCGGCGCGCGGGCGTGCGCTCCTCGGCGAGGGCGAGGAGGCAGTGCGCGTGGTGGCCGATTGGGATCCGGAGGCCGCTGTCTGGGTCGATCGACCGGCCTGAGGCCGAGCCGCTTCAGTGGCGGAAGTGGCGCCGCCCCGTGAAGACCATGGCCAGGTGGTGGCGGTCGGCGACCTCGATGGCCATCTCGTCGCGGACGCTGCCGCCGGGCTGGATGATGGCCGTCACGCCGCGCTCGGCGGCCAGGGCGATGGCATCGGCGAAGGGGAAGTAGGCGTCCGAGGCCAGCACGGCGCGGGCGGCCCGGTCGGCGGCTCTGTGCAGGGCGACCTCAGTGGCCGTCAGGCGGCTGGACTGGCCGGCCCCGACGCCGACCAGCGTGGCGCCACGGGCGACGACCACGGCCAGGCTGGTGATGTGGCGGACGGCTCGCCAGGCGAACATCAGGTCCGTGAGCTCCTCCAGTGTGGGCCGCCGCTGCGTGACCACGTGGAGCTGCGCGCGGTCGATGTCCAGTCGGTCGCGGGTCTCGACGAGCAGGCCGCCCTCGACGCGGTGGAGATCCAGCCCGGTGATGCCGTACTCGACCGGACCGTCGAGCTCCGGCGCGGGCGCGGCCAGGGCCGTCAGCTCCGGGCGTGCGGCCAGGATGGCCCGGGCGCCGACGCTGAAGCTGGGTGCCGCCACGCCCTCGAAGGGGTTGAGCAGCAGCTCCCGCGCGATCGCCTCGTCGACCTCGCGATTGAAGGCCAGGACCGCGCCGTAGGCTGTCACCGGGTCGCCTGACAGGGCGCGCCGGTAGGCTTCCAGGGGGTCGTCGTGAGTGGCCAGGCCGACCGGGTTGCGCTGCTTGACGATGGCGCAGGTGGGCGACGCGAAGTCGGCCGTCATGCGCCGCGCCGCATCAAGGTCGATGAGGTCGTTGTACGTGGGCCGAGGGCCCTGGATGGGCTCGACGCCAGCGAGGCTCGGCGCCAGCTGGCTGGTCTGGCGGTAGAGGGCGCCGCGCTGGTGAGGGTTCTCCCCGTAGGGGAGGTCGCGCTCCTTGCGCAGCGTGAGGCTGAGCCGCTCCGGGAAGCACACGCCACCGATGTGGTCGAGGTAGGCGGCCACCTCGCCGTGGTAGGCGGCCACGGCGGCGAAGGCCTTGGCGGCCAGGCGCTGGCGGAGCTCCGCGGGGACGTGGCCGTGCTCGCGCAGCTCGGCAGCCAGGGCGCCGTAGTCGGCGGGATCGCAGACCGCGGCCACGCCGCCGAAGTTGCGGGCGGCGGCGCTGAGCAGCGCCAGCCCGCCGACGTCGATCATCTCCACGGCCTCGTCGAGGGGCACGACGCCGCGCCCGACCTGTGGCGCGAAGGGCCGCACCGTGACCACCACGATGTCGATGCTGGCCACGCCGCGAGCGGCCAGGTCGGCCATGTCCTCGGGGACATGCCGCCGCGCCAGGATGCCAGCGTAGATGGCGGGGTGGAGCGTGCGCACCTGCCCGGCCAGCGGGCCGCCCTCACCCGTCAGCGTGGCCACGGGACGGACGGCCAGGCCAGCATCGGTCAGCACGGCGTGCGTGCCCTCCGTGGCCACCACCTCGACGCCCTGGTCGAGCAGCTCGCGCGTCAGGTCGACGATGCCGACCCGATCTGCGACCGAGAGCAGCGCTCGCACCCGGCCCCTGCCTCCCTCGTGGTGCGCCAGACATGTGTCAGCGCGGGTTTCCGAGTATAGCAACGGCCCTGCGGCGCACCCCTGAGCGGAGAGCGATGGTCTGATACGCTCGCGGCGTGGACATCATCGGCTCGCTCTTCAAGGTCGGCGGCTTCAGCCCGGGCAACTTCCCTGACCTCTTCTACCCGGTGGCGGTGGCTGCCCTCGTCTTCTTCATCGGCACGATCATCCTGTACAACGTCCAGACTCGTCGCTTCCACCACCACCCGCCCCTGCTGAACCTGCAGGAGTGGCTGCTGTGGACCGGCCTGGCCGTCTTCGGGCTGCTGCTCGTCTTCGCCGTCTTCAAGTTCTACTTCGTGTTCGTGCTCGTGACGATCATCGTGGGCATCGGTGCCTTCGTCTGGATCCGCTTCATCCGCTTCCCGCCCATCATCGAGGGCTACAACCAGGCGCTGCGGCGGGAGCGCTTCCTCAGCCAGAAGCGCTTCCGCGACGCGGACGCCACGATCCGCAGTCGCAAGAGCAGGGCGGCGACGCGCCGCAAGCGCTGAGTCGCTGCAGCGGCCGCGAGCGACCGGACAGCCGCCCACCGCCGTGGAGATCGTGCGCTTCGGCCCCGGCTTCCGGCACGCACCGCCGACGCCCGGGACGCAGGGTCTGGACATCGGGACCATCTGGTCCGACCCGCGCCTGCGCGTCACGGAGCTCTCGTTCGCCCACCACAGCCTGATCGCGCCGCAGTCCAGCCCTGACGAGGGCCTCTTCATCGTCGTCGCCGGCGGAGGCTGGGTGTTGGTCGGCGCCGAGCGCGGCACCATCAACCACGGCGAGGCCGTGGCCTGGCCGGCAGGCCAGCAGCATGCCGCGTGGACCGCTGGCTCGACGATGCGCGCCCTCCTCGTGGAGGTGCCGGCGCTGGCCGTGACGCCCGGCACTGGGCGAGGCCCGGTGCCGCATGTCGTGGACCTGCCGGAGCGGGACGACGCTGGCGACACGATGGAGGCCGCCGGGGCCGGAGCGGGACCCTCGGACAGCAGGGTGGCGCATGGCGGCCTCGCCACCCCCGAGCTCCCGCCCGAAGGCCACGATCCGTCCCAGGGAGAGCCCTGGTAGCGGACCATCGCGGCAGCACCACGCGGTGGTTCGAGTGGCGCTGCTCGGGGGCCCGGCAGTCGCCCCGGTTCAGGCGGGCGACGTGCCGGATCGGTCGGGCCCGTCGCTCCAGCCGGGACCCAGCACGGCCCCCAGCTGCCCCAGGATGCGGCCCGTGGCGCCCCAGACGCGATGACCCTGCACGGGGTAGGCGCCATAGCGCAGCCGCCACCCGTCGAGGTCCTCCTCCACCACCTCCACCGGGGCATCCGACAGGAAGTGGCGCAGGGGTACCTCCAGGATGCCCGCCACCTCCCGCGGCTCCGCGCGGAATCGCGGCGCGCGCTCGGCCGCGGCCACCACCGGCACCAGCAGGAAGCCGGAAACGCGCACGTCCACGACATCCAGCCGGCCGAGGACGGCGACGCCGGCAGCGACGGCGTCCAGGCCGACTTCCTCGGCCGCCTCGCGGAGCGCGGTGCCGTCCGGGAAGTCATCACCCACCTCGCGTCCGCCGCCCGGCAGCGCCACCTGCCCGGCGTGGACGTGGTCGCCGTCCGGACGCACCATGAGCACGATGTGCGCCTCGCCCGCAGCGTCCGGATAGACGAGCACGAGGGCCGCCGCGTCACGCGTGGCACCCTGCGCGGCTGCCCGAGCCCGGCGTGTCCGCCGACCGGCTGCCAGGACGTGGGCTTCGATGTCCGGGCGCGGTTGCGGCAGCGGGCTGGGCAGCCGTTCGAGGCGCTGGCGGGCGATGGAGAAACGCATCGGAGGCTCCTGTATCACGCGACCATCGCCATGCTAGAGCGTGGCCGCGACCCTCGGGCTGCCGGCCCCGAAACCGGGCAGGGGCAGGCGGCCGGGTGCGGGACTGCGCTGCCACGCCAGGACCGCGAAGGCGCCCAGGTGTCGGGGATCCAGGTAGCGCGCCACCGCGGCGCGCGCCTCCAGGTAGTCGGCCATATCCGTCGTTGCCTGACGACCGAGCGAGGCGATCAGCTCACCCAGGCCGAGGTCGACCAGGAAGCGGGCCTGGGTGGTACGGCCCACGAGGTCCAGGCCGCCAGCCTGTGCGGCCCGGCACAGCGCGCTGAGGTCCACCTGGGTGGTGATGTCGGACTCACCCACGGCTTCGAAGGGATCGTCGGCGACCTGGTGTGCCCGGTAGGTGAGCAGGTTGCCGGCCTGGCGCTGCGGTCCGTAGAGCTCGGGCGCGTCGTGCCCGTAGTCGATGACCACCAGCAGGCCGTCCTCGTCGAGCACCTCGCCCGCCGCCCCGACCCAGGCTGGGATCGCCAGGCAGACCTCTGCGCGCTGGCCCTCCCGCAGGCTGACGCCGTCGGCCGCCAGCGTGGCCGCCAGGTCCGGCGTGGACGGCGCCGCCAGGACCTCGCCGAACCAGCCATCCCGCCACGAGACGAAGGCCTCGCGCAGGCCGCCTCCGCGGCTGCCGACCAGACGGTGCACCGGGAGGGCGTCGAGGAACTCGTTGGCAAGGACGACGTCGGCCCGCGGCTCCCCGGCGCCGCGCGAGCCCAGCAGCCCAGCGCCCGCCGCGGAGGCGGCGTGGCCGCCCGCCGCGGAGGCGGCGTGGCCGCCCGCCTCGGAGGGGGAGCGGCCGCTCGCCGCGAGGTCGGCCCGGCCGGGCAGATCCAGCGTGCGCCAGGCGATGGCGTCCGCGAGGGCGGATCCATCGGCAGCCAGTCCCGCCAGGGCCGTCTCCCGCAGGGTGCCCCGACCGGCCCCGGCCTCCAGGACGCGGAACTCGGCCGGCGAGCCGTGCCGCTCCCAGGCAGCGGCAAGGAAGCGTCCCATGCAGCGCCCGAAGAAGGGATGGAGCTCCGGTGCGGTCAGGAAGTCGCCGGAGCGCGTGGGCCGCAGGGCGCTGCGCGCGTAGTAGCCCAGGCCCGGCTCCACGAGCGCCCGCTCCATGAAGCGTGCGAAGGTGATGCGCTGCGCCGGTGCGGCCAGGATCTCGTCGCGGATGACTGCCACCAACTGGGCATCGCTGTTTGCCCAGCGCGGGTCGTGCGGGCAGACGCCTCCTCGGCCCCGGACCCAGGCACGTCCTCGGCCCCGGAGCCCGGCCCGTCCACGGCTCCCTGCCCTGCCACGCTCTCCGCCCCCGATAGGTGCTCAGGCACGGCCCGACGCCCGGGCGCGGCCCCGCCCGCGCCACGGCTCGGCACGCCCGGCTGCCACCACCTAGTTCAGTCGTTCCTTGTGCTCGCCGTCCGCGGCGCCCGTGGGCGGCAGGTCGAGCAGGCTGGGCCGCAGCCCGGCACCCACCGATGACGCAGTCGTGCGCGGGTCGCGTCGCTCGTCGGCCGAGCTGACCAGCGTCTCACCCTCCGACCCCGTGCAGACGATCGTGCCGCTGAGCGGGTCGGCGTCGGCCGTGATGGTGCTGCCGGGCTTGAAGCGACCCTCCAGCAGCGCACGCGACAGCGGGTTCTCCAGGCGCCGCTGGACGGCTCTCTTGAGCGGCCGGGCGCCGTACTGCGGGTCGTGGCCCTCCCGGGCGATGAGTGACCGTGCCGCGGGCGTCACGCGCAGCTCCAGGTCCTGTGCCTCCAGGCGGCGCGCCAGGTCCTCCACGAGCAGGTCGACGATAGCCGCCAGGGCCGCTTCGTCGAGAGGGTGGAAGACGATGATCTCGTCCACGCGGTTGAGGAATTCGGGCCGGAAGGTGGCACGCAGGGCCTGGCGAACGACCTGTTCGCGCTGTTCGTCATCCATGCCCGTCCCGAGGTCGCCAGCGGTGAGCTGCGAGCCGACGTTGCTGGTCATGATGAGCACGCTGTCCTTGAAGGAGACCGTGCGCCCCTGGCCGTCCGTGAGGCGACCATCATCGAGCACCTGCAGAAGCACGTTGAAGACATCCGGGTGGGCCTTCTCGATCTCGTCGAGCAGGACTACCTGGTAGGGGCGTCGCCGGATCGCCTCGGTCAGCTGGCCGCCCTCTTCGTAGCCCACGTAGCCGGGGGGCGCGCCGATGAGGCGACTGACCGCGTACTTCTCCATGTACTCGCTCATGTCGATGCGCGTCATGGCGCTGGCATCATCGAAGAGGAACTGCGCCAGTGCCCGCGCGGTCTCCGTCTTGCCCACGCCCGTGGGGCCCAGGAAGATGAAGGAGCCGATCGGTCGGCGAGGATCCTTGAGACCGGCCCGCGCCCGCCGGACCGCGTCGGAGACGGCGCTGATGGCCTCGTCCTGGCCGACGACACGCTCGTGCAGACGCTCCTCCATGTGGATGAGCTTGGCCTGCTCGCCCTCCATGAGGCGGACGACCGGGATGCCCGTCCAGGCAGCCACGATGCGCGCGATGTCGTCCGCGTCCACCTCCTCCTTGAGCAGTCGGCGCCCGCCGCCCTCACCGGCAGACAGGGCAGCCTCCTCCGAGCGCAGGCGCTCCTGCAGTTCGGGGATGCGTCCATAGCGCAGCTCCGCGGCGCGGCCGTAGTCGGCGGCGCGCTCGGCGCTCTCCACCTCGTGCTGGGCCTGCTCGAGGGCGGTCTTCGTCTCGCGCAACCCGGCGATGGCGGCCTTCTCCTGCTGCCACTGGCTCTTGAGGGCGCCGGCGCGTTCGGAGATGTCGGCCAGCTCCCGTTCGAGGGCCTCGAGTCGGGCGTGCGAAGCTTCGTCCTTCTCCTTGCGCAGCGCCTCCCGCTCGATCTCCAGCTGGATGCGGCGGCGCTCCAGCTCGTCGAGCTCGACGGGCATGGAGTCCATCTCCATGCGCAGGCGGCTGGCGGCCTCATCGACGAGGTCGATGGCCTTGTCGGGCAGGAAGCGCTCGCTGATGTAGCGGTCGGAGAGGACGGCGGCCGCGACCAGCGCGGAATCCGTGATGCGCACGCCGTGGTGGACCTCGTAGCGCTCGCGCAGGCCGCGCAGGATGGAGATCGTCTCCTCGACGTTGGGCTGGTCCACGTAGACGGGCTGGAAGCGCCGCTCAAGGGCCGCGTCCTTCTCGACGTGCTTGCGGTACTCGTCCAGCGTCGTGGCGCCGATGGTGTGCAGCTCGCCGCGGGCGAGCATCGGCTTCAGGAGGTTGGAGGCATCCATGGCGCCCTCGGCGGCACCGGCTCCGACCACGGTGTGCAGCTCGTCGATGAAGAGCACGACCTGGCCCTCGGAGTCCTTGATCTCCTTCAGCACGGCCTTGAGGCGCTCCTCGAACTCACCGCGGAACTTGGCCCCGGCGATGAGGGCACCAAGGTCCAGCGCCACCACGCGGCGGTCGCGCAGTCCCTCGGGCACGTCGCCCCGCACGATGCGCTGCGCCAGGCCCTCGACGATGGCGGTCTTGCCCACGCCGGGCTCGCCGATGAGCACGGGGTTGTTCTTGGTCCGGCGGCTGAGCACCTGGATGACGCGCCGGATCTCCTCGTCGCGCCCCACGACCGGATCCAGTCGGCCGTCGCGTGCCGCGCGCGTGAGATCCACGCCGTACTTCTCCAGGGCCTGGTAGGTGGTTTCCGGGTTGGGCGACGTGACGCGCTGGCTGCCGCGCACGGCTTCCAGGGCTCGCAGCAGCGCCTCGTGGCCGGCGCCAGCGGACTCCAGCAGGCGCTGCGCCTCACCGCCCGCCTGCGCGGCCGCCAGGAGGAGGTGTTCGGTGGAGACGTACTCGTCGCCAAGGCGACGCGCCTCCTCCTCGGCGCGCTCGACGAGCGCGCGGGCGCGCGGGTCCAGCGAGAGCTGGCCGCCCTGGACGCGGGCCCGCCGTGCCAACACGGCGCCGAGGTCGGCGGCCATGCGGGCCGGGTCCGCGCCGATCTGGCGCAGGGTCACGGCGGGGATGCCCTCCGGGTCCTCGAGGAGGGCGGCCAGGATGTGCTCCGCGTCCAGCACCGGGCTGTCCGCGCGGGACGCCGACTGCTGGGCGGCGACGATGGCCTCCTGGGCCTTCTGGGTGTATCGGTCGAGTTTCATGGGACGTCCCTGTCGTTAGCGTTCGGGTCCGCGGCGACGCGCGGGTCGGGTCGGGCAAGGTGGTCGACGAGGGCCTGTGCCAGGCGCCTGCCCTCGTCATCGAGCGCCGCCGGAAGGACGACGCTGGTGCGGACGCGCAGGTCACCGCGCCCACCGCCACCGAAGTGCGGCAGGCCCTGGCCGGCGAGGCGGAAGACACGCCCGTTCTGCGTGGCCGGCGGGATGGTCAGGAGCAGCCGACGGCCACCCGGCGCCTCGATGGTGACCTGCCCTCCGAGCAGCGCCGTGCCCAGTTGCAGTGGCAGCTCCATGCTGAGGTGATCGCCGTCGCGGGCATAGGCGGGATGGGGCGCCACGCGGACCGTGATGTAGATGTCGCCGCCCCCCTCGGCCTTGCCGGAGAGACGGATGCGGCGCCCGTCCGTGACACCCGGCGGGATGCTGACCTCCAGGCGCTTGCCCCCCACCTCGATGTGGCGCTGTGTGCCCTGCAGTACCTCCTCCAGGCTCAGCGTGGCCTCCGCCGTGGCGTCGGCCGCCTCGTGAGCCGCGCGTCGCACGCCACGAGCACTGCCCGTGCCGAACCCCGAGGTCGCGTGACCCGAGCCACTGTCGCCGCCGATGCCGCCGAAGAGCGGCTCGAAGCCGAAGGCCGACGCTGCGCCGGCCTGGCTCTCCTGGGTGGCTCGGGCACGCGTGCGCGTCCGTGAGCCTCCTGCCGCCCCGCCCGTGGCGCCTCCAGCGCCGAAGAAGGTGCGGAAGAAGTCGCTGAAGCCGGAGAGGTCGGCGGAGTCCCCGTGGAACTCGAAGCGCACGCCGCCGGGCCCACCGCTCCCGGCGCTGAAGCCGGAGAAGCCTGCGAAGGGCTGCCCGGCCGCGGCGCCGGCCTGCTGGTAGGAGGCCCAGTCAGCACCCAGCTGGTCGTAGGCCTTGCGCTTCTTGGGATCGGAGAGGACCTCGTTCGCCTCGCTGATCTCCTTGAAACGCTGCTCTGCGGCGCCGGCTCCCTTGTTGACATCCGGATGGTGCTTGCGGGCAAGGCGACGATAGGCCTTCTTGATGTCGGCCTGCGTGGCGTCCTTGCCGACGCCCAGGGTGGCGTAGTAGTCGCGGTACTCCATCCGACCTCCGTCGGGTGCTAGACCACGGCCGGCGGCTGCGGTGGGAAGAGCGGCGCCTTGCTGCCGCGTGGCGCGGCCATGCGCTCACCCTCCTCGCCCGAGCCGCGGCCGGCCGGAGAGGCCTTCAAGGGCCGCGGCTTGCGACGCAGAGCGGCCGCCAGCACCTGGTCCATGGAGTCGACGAGGATCAGCTTCATCTGCTGGCGCACCTCGTCGGGGATGTCGCGCAGGTCCTTCTCGTTGCGCCGCGGCAGGATGACCAGGCGGGCGCCGGAGAGGTGGGCGGCCAGGATCTTGGACTTGAGGCCGCCGATGGGCAGCACCCGGCCGCGCAGCGTGATCTCGCCCGTCATGGCCACGTCCTTGCGCACCGGGATGCCCGTCAGCGAGCTGACCATCGCCGTGACCATCGTGATGCCAGCCGACGGCCCATCCTTGGGGATGGCCCCGGCGGGGACGTGGATGTGCATCGTGGACTTCTCGAAAAGCTCGCGCTCGATACCCAGGCGCGCCGCATTGGCACGGATCCAGGAGAGGCCGGCGCGCGCCGACTCGCGCATGACGTCGCCCAGCTGGCCGGTGAGGATGAAGTCCTCCTTGCCATCCATGCGCGTCACCTCCACGGCGACCACGTCGCCCCCGACCTCGGTGACGACGAGTCCGGTGGCCGCGCCGACCTGGTCCTCGGGCTCCAGCTCGCCGTACTCGAAGCGGGTGGGACCCAGCATCTCGTTGAGCTTGCGCGGGGTCACGGTGGTCTTGGAAGTGCGGCCCTCCGCCACTGAGCGTGCGACCTTGCGCATGACGCTGGCGAGCTCGCGTTCCAGGTTGCGCACGCCGGCTTCATGCGTGTAGGACTGCACGAGCGTGGTCATCGCCTCGTCCGTGATGGCGATGTGCCTGGGCTTGAGGCCGTGGTTCTCCATCTGCTTGGGGACCAGGAAGCGCTTGCCGATCTGGGCCTTCTCGCGCTGCGTGTAACCCGGCAGGGCGATGATCTCCATGCGGTCCCGGAGGGCCATGGGGATGGGATCGACGAGGTTGCCGGTGGCGATGAAGAGCACCTTCGAGAGGTCGAAGGGCACCTCGAGGTAGTTGTCCGCGAAGGTGTTGTTCTGCTCGGGGTCCAGGACCTCCAGCAGCGCCGACGAGGGATCGCCCCGGAAGTCCATGCCGATCTTGTCGATCTCGTCGAGCATGAAGACGGGGTTGTTGGTGCCGGCCGTCTTGACGTTCTGGATGATGCGCCCGGGCAGGGCGCCGATGTAGGTGCGGCGGTGGCCGCGGATCTCGGCCTCGTCGTGGATGCCGCCCAGGCTCATGCGCACGAACTCCCGGCCCATGGCCCGTGCCACCGACTTGCCCAGGGAGGTCTTGCCCACGCCCGGCGGGCCCACGAGGGCGAGGATGGGGCTGCGGATGGTGTCCGCGAGGGAGCGCACGGAGAGGTACTCGAGGATGCGCTCCTTGACCTTCTCCAGGCCGTAGTGGTCCTCGTCGAGGACGACGGCCGCCTGCTTGATGTCCAGGTTGTCCAGCGTGGAGTGGTCCCAGGGCAGGCTGACGAGCCAGTCCACGTAGGTGCGGATGACGCCGACCTCCGGCGAGGCCGTGGGGATGCGGCTCATGCGGTCGACTTCCTTGAGCGCCCGCTCCTTGACCTCGGCCGGCATGCCCGAGGCCTCCACCTTCTCGCGCAGCTCGGCGACCTCGGCCTGCTGAGGGTCGTCCTCGCCCAGCTCCCGCTGGATGGCCTTGAGCTGCTCCCGCAGGATGTACTCGCGCTGGCTCTTGTCCAGCTCCGACTTGACCTCCGACTGGATCCGCCCCTTCAGCTCGAGGATCTCGATCTGGCGTGCCAGGAAGCCCGAGACCGTCTTCAGTCGCTCCACGACGTCCAGCGTCTCCAGCAGGGCCTGGCGCTGCTCCGTGGTCATGTCCGGGCTGTACGCCACCATGTCCGCCAGCAGCCCGGGCTCCGTGATGTTCCGGGCAGCCACCGCGGCCTCAGGCGGCACGGGCGCGCCGGACTGCACGTATTGCTCGATCTGGCCCTGCACGGTGCGCACGAGGGCCTCTGCCGCCAGGTCCGTGGGGGTCTCGTCCTCGACCACCTGGATGCGAGCGGAGATGTAACCCTGCGTCGACTCGAAGCCCAGCAGGCGAGCCCGCCGCTGGCCCTGCACGATGGCGCGCACGGTGCCGTCCTGGGCCTGCACGACCTGGGCGATCTTGGCCAGCGTGCCGACCGGGTAGAGCTCGTCGGGGCTCTCGATGTCCTCGCGCTCCGCCTGGCGCTGCGTGACGAGGGCGATGAGGGAATCGGCGGCCACGGCCGTGTCCAGCGCCTTGACCGACTTCTCCCGACCGACCTGCAGGGGCACGATCATCTCAGGGAAGATGACGGTCTCGCGCAAGGCCACGAGCGGCAGTACGCGGATGCCGTCGGCGTCCGCAGGCGGTGGCGTCTGGGTCGGCTCGGGGGTGGGGCTGTCGGCGGGCTTGCGCGCTCGGCTGGCCATGTGGTCTCCTTGGTCCGGTCGGGGGCTAGATGTGGCGGGCGCGGGCGGGCTGCTCGCCCACCGGTCGCTCGCGCTCGTGGTCGTCGCTTCGGACGGCCGCGCGTTCGCTGTAGAGCTGCTCGAGGATGCGCATACCGAGACGCTCCTCCAGCTCGAAGAGGACGCGCACCCCGGCCAGGTTCACGCCCAGGTTCTGGGTGAGGTGCCGGATCCAGAGGATGCGGCGCAGGTCGTTCTCGGAGTAGAGCCTGATGTTCGTGCGGGTGCGGGCTGGTCGTACCAGCCCCTCACCCTCGTAGATGCGGAGCGTACGGGGATGCACGCTCACGATCTCGGCGGCGACGCTGATGACGTAGACCGGCCGGCTCCCGTCGCCCGAGGCGCTGTCGTGCTCCCCGTCGCGCTCCGCCATGGGATCAGGCCTGCTCGCCCGTTGTGCTGGCGGTCACCTCGGCGACCGCGGCCTCCGTGGCCGCCGACTCCGTGACCGCGGTGACCGAGATCTGACGCGGCTTGGCCTGCTCCGCGCGCGGGATCTCCAGGCGGAGCATGCCGTTCTCGAAGCGGGCCGCAGCGCGATCCAGGTCCAGGCCGCTGGGCAGGGTCAGGGTGCGGCTGCCGCTGCTGCGGCGGACCTCGCGGTAGACGCGCTCACCCTCGCGGGTCTCGCGCTCCGCCTGCTCCTTGACGCCGATGGTCAGGGTGTCCTGGTGGACGGTGATCTCCACGTCCTCCGGGCGGACGCCCGGCATGGCCGCCTCGATGGTGATGGCGTCCTCCGTGGAGGTGACATCCAGGGGCAGGCGCGTCTCCGCGACGTTGCCCCAGGTGAGTGGCCGGAAGAAGGCTTCATCGAAGAAGCGGTCGAAGGCCGTGCGCGGGGTGATGAGATCCGGCCGGGCGGTCGTCCTGCGGATGATGGTCATGGTCGTGTACCTCCGGGTCTGTTCATGGCCTGCGGTCCGGACCCGCCAGGGGTGCTGGTGCGGACCTTGCCTTGTACGTCCGGGATGCTAGTGCCTTGACAATGATGTTGTCAAGTCTCTATACACGGAAACCGCAGGTCATGTGACAGTCACACGGCGCAGGACCCCCAATGGAGCACGGCGCGCCGGGGTGGCCTGGTGCACGATGCCGGGCGATCTGACGCCAGCGGACGGCCTGGTGCTGGCTGCGGCCCGGCGTCGCCCGGGGTCAGTCGTCGAGGGCCGACGTGGTGCCGATGAGCTGGCGGTGCAGCTCGGTCGCACCGCCCGTCCGGGTGATGGCGATGACCTTGTCGCCGTCCTGGAAGATCGTGTCCGCCCGCACCGACTGGGCGCGATCATCCCGGATGAGGACGAAGAGGGTGCAGCCTTCAGGCAGCGTGATGTCGCCGGGGCGCTGGCCGAGGGCCGGGGAGTCCGCGGCGATCTGGGCTTCGATGAGCTCCAGCTCGCCACCCTCCAGCTGCGCCAGGTGCAGCAGCTCGTGGATGGGGATGTCCTGCTCGATGGCGGCCAGCACCATGCGCGTGGGGCTGATCGATCTCATCCACGCCCAGGGAGCGGAAGAGGGCCTCGTTGCGCGGATTGTTGACGCGCGCGATCGTGCGCGTCACGTCGAAGTGGTGCTTGGCCATCTGGCAGACGACGAGGTTGTCGGCATCATCGCCGGTGACCGCGGCCACGATTCCGGCACGGTTGGCACCCGCCTCCGCCAGGTGCGTGCCCTCGCAGCCGTCACGGTTGACGACGACCGCGCCCAGCTCGTCACGGATGCGCTCCGCGCTGCGCGGGTCCTTCTCCATGAGCACCAGCTCATGGCCCTCGGCCAGCAGCTCCTTGGTGAGGTAGAAGCCGATGCGGCCCCCGCCGACGACGATCACGAACACGTCAGCGTCCTCCCGCCGGGCTGTCCACGGCCACGTTCGGCGTCGTCGCGGCCGCCGCTGCGGCCTCGCCCTGCCCGGGTCGTCTGGCGGCCCGCGTCACGTTGGCGGCGCCCGGCATGGGCGGTCGACCCATGAAGCGACCGATCGTGTCGACCATCATCATCGTCCGGTCCACGGTGTTGACGCCCAGCGTGGCATATGCCTGCGCACGCACGGGGTCGTTGATCTTGCACACCACGTTGGGGATGGCGAACGTGTGCGAGGCCAGCTGGGCGGCCAGGATGTTGCGGTTGTCCCCATTGGTCAGGGCCAGGAACCACTCGGCTCCCTCCGCGCCGGCCCGGCGCAGCACTGACTCGTCCGTCCCGTCACCACGCAGGGCCTGGCCGGGGAAGGTGGGGGGAAGGCGCCGGAAGGCCTCCGTCGTCTGGTCAAGGATGACCACTTCGTGGCCATCGTCGGCGAGCTGGCTGGCCAGCCCGGCACCGACGCGTCCACAGCCGATGATGATGGCGCGCATGGGCTCAGGTCCTCGTGGAGGGGGCTTCTCGCGCCTGGCTCACCGCCACCGGCTCGCGGATGACGAAGACCCGGCAGGGCGCGTTCTTGAAGACGTAGGGGATGGTCTGGCCCATGGCGAAGTCACCACCGAAGCGAACCTTGTAGGGCAGCCCAAGGACGATCGCGTCCGCCTCCACGGCGACGGCCTCGTCCACGATGGCGGATCCGACGTCGCGGGCCTGCAGCAACTGCGTGGCCAGGCGGACCTTGCTGCGCTCGGCGCGGCCTTCGGCTACGTCCAGCGCCCGCGAGGCCTCCTCGCGCTCCGTGCCCAGGTCGTCATCGAGCCCGTGGCGCCAGTCCACTTCCACGACGTAGACGGCCACGAGCTCGGCGTGGTCGGCGCGGGCCAGCTTGCAGCCGAACTCGATGACATCAGCGTCGACGGGTCCCCCGCTGAGATGGAGGATGGCGCGTTTGACCGGGTTGCCGTGGGCCATGCTGGACATCGCGGAAGCCTACCACCGACCCGGCCGGCGACGGCTGCCGTGCACCGGGCTGGGAGTCCGTCGGGCGGGCGGGCGCAGGCTCACGTCGCCAGCCCCTGGTGCCCGTTGTCGCCCTCGCGCTCCGCGCCGTAGGGCACCTGCACGACGACGGTATCCGGGCGACCGATGAGTGCTCGACGGATGCGCTGCGACTTCTGGTTGTGCAGGAAGCGATCCCACCAGTGGCGCGGCACGTATTCGGGCAGCACGACGATGGTCAGGGCGCCCGGCGACGAAGGCGCCATGACGTCCAGGTAGTGGAGGAAGGGCACGACCAGGGAGCGGAAGGGCGTCTCCACGATGACGAGCGGCACGCCTGGCAGCATGTGCTCCCAGTCCTTGCGCAGCCGCTCAGTGGATTCCGAGTCGATGGTGATGTGGATGGCGCGAACGTCACTGGAGAGGGTGCGACCGAACTGCACGGAGCGGATGACGGACTTCGAGATGGTCGGGACGGGGATGATGACGCGCTGGTCACGATCCGGCCTGCCGTAGACCCGCGAGCGGTCGACGTGGAGCTCCTGGGCGGCCGTCTGGTACTCGTGGTGGATGAACCACATGACGCCAACGAGGGCCGGGATGATGACCGCCACCAGGAGCGACTGCGGTGCCTTGCTCACGAGCACCACGAGGAGCACGACGAAGGTCAGGATGGCGCCCACGGCATTGATGCCCAGGCGCCAGCGCCACCCGCGGACGCGGTCGTGGAGCCAGTGGCGAACCATGCCCGTCTGGCTCAGGGTGAACGCCATGAAGACGCCCACCGAGTAGAGCGGGATGAGGGCGTGCGTATCGCCCCCGAAGCCGATGAGCAGCAGGGCGGCGATGGCCGCCAGCACGAGGATGCCCGCCGTGTACGCCAGCCGGTCGCCGCGGTAGGCGAAGTTGCGCGGGAAGTAGTAGTCCTCGGCCAGGATGGCGGCCACGCGCGGGAAGCCGTTGAAGGATGTGTTCGCGGCCAGGATCAGGATGAGGGCCGTGAACGTCTGGAACAGGTAGAAGCCCATGGAATCCGCGCCGAACACCGTGGTCGCCACCTGTGCGACGACGGTGACCTGGTCGTTGGGCACGATGCCGAAGTGGTCGGCGAGGAACGTGATGCCCACGAAGAGGACGCCCAGCAGGACCGCCATGACCGTCAGCGTGGCGGCCGCGTTGCGCGACTCCGGTGGCTTGAAGGCGGGCACGCCGTTGGCCACCGCCTCCACGCCGGTGAGGGCCACGGAGCCGCTGGCAAAGGCGCGCAGGAGGAGCAGCACGGTCACGGCCTGCAGGGGTGAGGGAGCCCCCGGCACGGGGTTCATGACCGTCGCGCCGGCGCCCTCGAAGACGATCCGGTACACACCGACGACGATCATGAGCAGGGCCCCGCCCACGAAGAGGTACGTGGGCAGCGCGAAGATGTTGCCCGACTCGCGGATGCCGCGCAGATTGCCCAGGGTCATGAGCGCGATGAAGAGGACGCCCATGGGCACCGTCCAGGGCAGCAGGTCGGGCAGGGCCGAGGTGATCTGGGCCACTGCGGATGACGTCGATACGGCCACCGTCAGGATGTAGTCCACGAGCAGGGCGGCGGCCGCGATGAGCGCAGCCCAGCGGCCCAGGTTCTCCTTGGCCACCGCGTAGGCGCCGCCGCCGTTGGGGTAGGCGTAGCCCACCTGCCGGTAGCTCGTGGAGACCACGGCCAGGAGGATGGCGATGGCGATGGCCACCTCCAGGCTGAGCGTGAAGGCCACGGCGCCAGCCACGATGAGGACCCGCAGGATCTCCTCCGTGGCATACGCGCTGGAGCTGATGGCGTCGGAGGAGAAGATGGCCAGGGCCTTGACCTTGGTGAGACGCTCGCCGATCTCCTCCGCGGAGGCCAGGGGGCGCCCGAAGAGGACGTGGCGGGAGGTGGCGGTCAGGTGTTTGAGGGCACCCTTCTCCTCGTGGGCCTTGGGCCGCGCCTCGAGGGCCCCCGTGGGGGTGTAGCGGAAGTACTCCGATTGCGGGCGCTCCACGCGCACGCGCCGGTTGCCGGGCTTCTGGCCGCGCAGCTCACGGGGCGAGGCCGCATCTGGATGCGGCTCCGGCGTGTTGGCCGGCCGGGCCCGGGGTGGGGGGCTATCTGGGTTGTCGTCGGTCATGGATCTCGGTCTGCGCTCAGGGCGGCCGTGGGCCGCTCCGGCGGCGCTGGGCTGCGCGGTGCGCTCTTGTCGGGTTCGTCATCAGGACACGGTCGTCGTGCGGGCGTCGATCCGGCTGCACCGGTCCGCGTCAGCGCGGAGCATACGACCCGCAGCGACGGAGCGTACGCACGACAATGCAGCGAGCCCGAGGGGCGCACCGTGGCCGCGGTCTCGCGCCGCCCTTCGAGCCTCGTCCGCGCCGACGTCGACCTCAGCGACCCATGGCCAGCCGCGAAGCCAGCCACGGAGGCAGGGGCAACGTCCGCATGGCCGCCTGCGTCTCCATGACCGGGTACTCCACGCGCAGCCAGGTGGCCTCGCGCCGCTCGTCATCGAGGAGCATGGCACAGGCCCGGGGGTCGCCATCGCGCGGCTGACCCACGCCGCCCGGGTTGAGCATGCAGCGCCGCGCGTCGAGGACGAGACGGTCGCCGGGCTCCGCCGGCAGCTGGAGCACGTGGTCGCGCTCCTCACGGAAGACCACCGGCACGTGCGTGTGGCCCACGAGGCAGTAGGGCGTTCCGAATTCGCCCAGGTTGGCGCGAGCCACGGGTGCCGAGAAGACGTACTCCCAGAGGGGCTCCCGTGGGCTGCCGTGCACCAGCGTGAAGTCGCCGATGATCCGCTTGTCCGGGAGGGCTGCCAGCCAGGCGCGCGTCTCCGGGGTGATCGTCCGGATCGTCCACTGCACGGCCAGCCGGGCCGCCTCGTTGAAGGCGTCGACGGGGATCCGTCCGAGCACGGCGGCATCGTGGTTGCCCTGCACTGCCACGGCGCCGATCGAGCGCAGCCGGTCCACGACCATGTCCGGCTGGGGGCCGTAGCCAACCACGTCTCCCAGCACCCACACGCCGTCGACGTGGCCCACGGCGGCCAGGACTGCCTCCAGCGCGGCAGCATTGGCGTGGATATCGGTGAGCACGGCGACGCGCATCGGTCCGCCAGCCTAGCAGGCGACCCGGACCGCGGCCTGCGGTTCGGCGGACGGCGCCCGGACGAGCGGCGCGGGCCGCTCCGACAGCTCGACGCCGGGACAGGATTCAGCCATCGGCGTGGCGTGGGCTGGCACTCCGCCGAGCGCGGCGCAGCGCCGCCGGTCGTGGATAGGCCAGGGGCGTGGGCCGCTCCTTGGGGACGACGACGAGGCGATGGCCGGACAGCCCGGTGATGTCGACGGCCAGCACCTCGGGCCGCCCGCCGCCAGCCGCGCGGATGATGGACCCGGCACCCCGCAGCTCCTCGTGGAGGCCGCCACGCTCCGTCTCCCGCTTCCAGGCGACTGCCCAGCCGCCCACGCGTGTGAGCGGCAGGGCCAGTTCCAGGACCTCGGCCAGCGAGCCCACGGCGCGGGCCGTGATGACGTCCCAGGCCTCGCGATGCCCGGCATCCTCGGCGAGGTCCTCTGCTCGTTCCGCGACGGCCTCGATGGTCGGGCCAGCGCCCGCGCCGAGGGCGGCGGTCACGGCCGCGCCGGCGACGGCGAGGAAGTGCGCCTTCTTGCCCACCGACTCGACGAGCGCCAGCCGGCCCAGGGGCAGGGCTGCCGCCAGCGGCAACCCGGGATAGCCGGAACCGCTGCCGAGATCCAGCAGGCCGGCGCCGGGTCGCAGCGATGCCGCCAGGCGCGGGACGGCGCTGAGTGAATCGCCGACGTGCCGACGGGCCACCTCGACCGGCTCGCGGATGGCCGTCAGGTTGATGGCCTCGCCCCAGGCTCGCAGCAGGCGGGCATGCGCCTCGTAGCTCCGCAGTGCGCCAGGCGCCGTGGCGGCCGTGCCTGCCAGGCCCAGCGCGGCGAGGACCTCCCCGACGGTCGACGCGAAGGCCTCGCCCATGGGCGCCAGGTCCCAGGGGTCGGTGGGCAGCGCCACGCGTGTCGCGGCACCGATGCTCCCGGCCTCGCCATCGCCGGGGGCCATGCGAGTCCGGTCCTCGACGGAGCTGGTATCGACCGAGCGGCGATCAGGCACGTGGCTCCCCCCAGGCACGCGGCCCCCTGACCGTGGACAGAAGGGCGCCGGAAGCGACCCTCCTCGTGGCCGGCTCGCGGTCGTCGTCGCGAACTCGCAGCCCGGGCCAAAGCCGCTTCCGGCGCTGGAACGTTCCTCGCACCCGTGCGTTTCGGTCTTCCGTGGTCGGGGCGCCTGGAGCGCAGATCCCTCTGCGCAACGCCACGACCGCGTTACCCATACTCCGCCGCTGCACGACACCACACAGGGCACCGCGTGGTGCAGGGGCCGGCATCGTCGTCGCGGTGCCCGCCCGCGTCAATGCGGTTATCCACCGTCCGCGGTGCACGCTGGCACCGCTTGTGGACAGACCCACGGTCGTGCGGTGGATATCCGGGTCGGGGACGGACCAGCCCCGGCCCTGCGGGACGCCCCGCGGTAGCCGGCGCCGGGACCGCGTCAGGGTTCCGCCGCGGAACGGGAGGGGCGCGCTGGTCGCCCCATGCCCCGGCGCAGCACATCGAGGACCTCGTCGGCGGAAGCCTCGCCATCCCCGGAGGCGGCCGCACGCTCCAGGCAACCTTGCACGTGGTCCTCCATGAGCAGCATCGTCACCGAGTCCACGGCGGCTCGCAGGGCGGCCGTCTGCTGCATGACGTCCAGGCAACCCTCGTCGCGCTCGATCATGCGCGCGATGCCTCGCACCTGTCCCTCCATCCGCGCCAGGCGCCGCAGGAGCTGGCCGCGGTCGCGGGCATACGGCCTCGGCCGCGCCACGCTCGAGCGGCGCGGAACGGCGTCATCCGCGGGCGGGGTCGTGGGTCCTTCCGCTCTCATACTGGGAGGGAGTATATATCGGGCTGTCGCCGGGGTCAGTTCAGGGTGATGCCGGACGTTCGGCGATGAGCTCCAGCAGACCCCACGTCAGCAGTGCCATGCCTGCCAGGGCCAACCACAGGCCGGGAGCGGCCGTGGGCGTGAGCGCCGCGCCCTCCGTGCCCACCAGCGTGGCGACGGCAACGCCCAGGCTGACCGCTGCCACGCACCAGAGCAGCACGTACGTCGCCACCCGGTCGATGGCCGCCCGGCGGTTCTTCAGTGTGTAAGGCAGGACGATGACGGCCAGCATGACCAGGCAGACGACGAAGAGGAGCGCGCCGGGTCCGTCAAAGCCGTTGGCCGTCTCAGCCGAGAGGACGACGCCACCGACCCGCAGCCAGGGCAGCGGCATGGAGAGGATGACGAGGACGGCACCGATGGCGATGAGCGAGCGTCCGCGCCCCAGTCCGCGCCTCACTCCCCGCCGTAGACCTCCGGGCGCAGCACGCCGATGTAGGGCAGGTTGCGGTACGTCTCCTGGTAGTCGAGGCCGTAGCCGATGACGAAGCGGTCAGGGATCTCGAAGCCGCGGTAGGCGATGTCGATCTCCACCAACCGCCGTGCTGGCTTGTCCAACAAGGCACAGATGCGCAGGCTGGCGGGGTCCTTGCCGCGCAGGTACTCAGTGAGGTAGTTGAGGGTCAGGCCCGTGTCGATGATGTCCTCGACGATCAGGACATCGCGGCCCTCGATGGACGAGGAGAGGTCCTTGAGGATGCGCACCTGGCCGGACGTCTCCGTGGCGCCGCCGTAGGACGAGACTTCCATGAGGTCGATGCGCACGGGCAGGGTGATGGAGCGCATCAGGTCGGCCATGAAGGGCAGCGCACCCTTCAGGACGCTGACGAGGGTCACCTGCCGGTCCGCATAGTCAACGGAGATGCGGGCCCCCAGCTCCGCCACCTTGGCCCGCAGCAGGCCTTCGTCGATGAGGATCTCGGCGACGTCCTTCTCGAGTGCTGGTGCAGGCATCCGCGGTGCTCCTTCGTGCGGGGTGCTGGGTGGGGCGAGGGGTCAGTCCGCCGCGGTCCCCGACGCGACGGGCGTGGGCACGCTCCTCGGCTCCTCCCGACGCCCTCGGGCCGCGTCGGGGTCGGGTGCTGTCTCGTGGCGCGGGGGCGGCTGGCCCTCCGTTCCGATGAGCGAGGTGGCCGCGTCCAGTCGGCCGTACTTGAGCAGCAGGGCCCGGAAGTCGCGCGCGTAGAAGAGCTTGATGCGCACCATCGGGTAGAGCTCGCGCAGATGCCGCAGCTTGCGGTTCTTCTTGCGCACGAGGCTCTGCCTGAGCGTGGTCAGCTCGAGATGGAGATCAAGATCGGGCAGGTAGAAGTCCGGCGCGAACGACTCCACGACGACGCCGTCACTGTTCCAGCGGATCGGGAAGACGTGCGGCTCGTACTGCCAGGCGACCTTGTAGTAGTCAAGGATGCGCGCCAGCTCCGCCTCGCTCGCGTGGGCGAAGCGAGGACCGTCGCTCACGGTCGTCGACCCTCGAAGCGGGCGATGAGCTGGTGGGCGTCGCCCTCGAAGTCACGCAGCAGCGCGTGTGCGTCGATGACGTCGTCCACGCTCAGGGCGGGCCGGCCAGCCTCGGCGCCATCGGCCGGCCTCTGCGCCCGCCCAGGCGCCGTCTCCGTCTCGTCGCCGTCCTCATGCCCGCCGGGCGACTCGCCGTCGACCTGGATGGTCACGATGGCCACGGCCTGCGAAGCGCAATGCGGGCAGGAGAGATCCACGAAGTAGAGCTCCTCGCGCTGGGCGATGACCCGCACATGGGCCTGCCCATAGGGCTGGCCGCAGGCGGCACAGGCGAAGGAGGCCAGTTCGCTCGTCAGCCAGCCTTCGGGGTCCACGACGGCAGTGTAGAACGAGTGCCTCGTCGTTGGCGGCGGACCGTTCCCGGCTGCGTGCACGGAGCGCCGGACCGCGCCCGCGAGCCCTTGCCCAGCGTGGTATACCCATGCCACACCGGAGAGAACACGCACGGGGGAACCATCGGCTCATGAGTATTCGACGACGAGGCATCGCCTTCAGCGCCGTGACGCTGCTCACCCTCAGCCTGGCCGGCACGGCCAGCGCCCAGGATGCCAGCCCGTCCACGACGGGCGGCGCTGCCCCGGACGGTCAGCTGGCCCGCATCCTGGATGCCGGCGTCATCCGCATGTCCACCGACCCGGCCTATCCGCCGCAGTCGTTCCTGGACACGGACGGCAGCCTGAAGGGCTTCGACATCGATGTCGGGACCGAGATCGCCAAGCGCCTCGGCGTGGAGATCGCCTTCGAGACGCCCGACTTCGCCCTGGTCTCGGCCGGCAACTGGGCCGACCGCTGGGACTTCAGCGTGGGCTCGGTGACCATCACCTCCGCCCGCCAGGAAGTCCTGGACTTCACGCAGCCCTACTACTTCACCCCGGCCCAGATGGCCGCGCGCGCCGACCTCGGCTACGACAGCCTGGATGACCTGGCCGGCAAGACCGTCTGCATGGGCGAGGGCACCACGTACCTCGACTGGTTCAACGGCGTGCTGGACTTCGGCACGGAGACGCCGGAGTCGGTCCCGCCCGAGGGCTCCGTGGCCACGACCCTGCCGACCGACCGCGTCTGCGCCGAATCGTGGGCGGCCGGTCGCAAGGACTTCGAGGGCTGGCTCTCCTCGTCCACGACCGTGCAGCAGGCGATCGCCGAGGGTATGCCCGTCGTGCCGGTGGGCGACCCGGTCTACTTCGAGCCGCTCGCCGCGGCGTTCGACCGGAACATCGAGGACAACGACTCACTCGTGGCGGCCGTGGACACGATCATCGGCGAGATGCATGCCGACGGCACCCTCGCTGCGATGAGCCAGCAGTGGTTCGGCCTCGACCTCACCACCAAGCCGGTGGAGTAGCACCAGCGTGACTCGTGAAGGGGGCCGCTGCGCCCCCTTCACCAGCTCCGCCGCCGGTCCGTGACCGTGGCCGCCGACCGCCGCGCGACGGGCACACCCGCGCCGGATCCGGACCCCGATGCCATCGTGGCGCGCATGGCGGCCGCCGACGTGCGCCGCAGGCTGCGCTTTCGGCTCATCTTCGTGGTCACCTGGATCATCGTCGTGGGCGGCCTGGTCGCCTTCCTCGTCGCCGTCGACGCGGTGGACCTGGCCTGGTTGCAGCCCTGGGCGTGGTTCATCCTGGGTGGCGTCCCGCTCACCGTCGTCATCTCGGTCATCTCCATCGGGCTGGCCATCGTCTTCGCCCTGCTCGGAGCGCTGGGCCGCATCTCCACGGTGGCGGCCGTCTACGCCCTGTCCACGTTGTACGTCTCGCTCGTGCGCGGCACGCCGCTCATCGTCCAGATCTTCTTCGTCTGGCTGGCGCTGCCGCAGATCTGGCCCGGCTTCGGTACCGTCGACCTCATCTGGCTGGCCATCTTCGCCCTGGCCTTCAACTACGGGGCCTACATGACGGAGATCTTCCGGGCCGGCATCCAGGCCGTGCCGCGCGGACAGCGCGAGGCCGCCGCCGCCCTGGGCCTCACGGAGCGCCGCATCATGGCGCGCATCGTCCTGCCCCAGGCGGTGCGCATCGTGACGCCGGCCGTGGGCAACGAGTTCATCGCCATGATCAAGGATTCCGCGCTGGTCTCGATCATGGGCGTCCAGGAGCTGCTCTGGCGGGCCAGTACGATCGGCAAGTCCAAGTTCCACACCTTCGAGACGCTGCTGCTGGCTGCGGCCGTCTACTGGGTGCTGACCATGATCTTCTCCTACTTCCAGGAACGCCTGGAGCGGCGCATGGCGCGGAGCGACCGCTGATGGTGGCCCTCGGCGACGTCGTCATCGAAGCCACCGGCATCGAGAAGTACTTCGGCACGACGCACGTCCTGCGGGGCATCAGCCTGGCCGTGCGCCAGCACGAGACGGTCATGCTCATCGGGCGCTCTGGCTCCGGCAAGACGACCTTCCTGCGCTGCCTCGACTTCCTCGAGGAGCCGACCGTCGGCCGGGTGCGCCTGGGCGACCTCACCGTCGACGCCGATCCGCTCCAGGAGCAGGGGCGCGCGCGCCGCGAACACATCCGCCGGCTGCGCGCGCAGATGGGCATGGTCTTCCAGGGCTTCAACCTGTTCCCGCACATGACGGTCCTCGAGAACTGCATCGAGGCGCCTATGGCCGTGCGCAAGCTGCCGCGCAGACAAGCCATCGAGACGGCCGAGCGCTTCCTGGAGAAGGTCCAGATGATCGACAAGCGGGACGATTACCCCTCCCGCTTGTCCGGCGGCCAGCAGCAGCGCGCCGCCATCGCCCGGGCCCTCTCCATGGAGCCAAAGGTGCTCCTCTTCGACGAGCCCACCAGCGCTCTCGATCCCGAGCTCATCGGTGAGGTCATCGTGGTCATGGAGCAGCTCGCCCACGAGGGCTCGACCATGATCGTCGTCTCCCACGAGATGGCCTTCGCGCGCGAGGCGGCCGACCGTGTGCTCTACCTGGAGGGTGGCTTCGTCGTCGAGGAGGGCCCCCCCGAGCAGGTCCTCGACGAACCCCGCGAGGAAGCCACGCGCCTCTTCCTGCGCCGCTTCCTCAGCGAGGGCGCCCGGGCGCCCACGGCGGCCGACCCCAACCCGCCCTCACCCTTCGACGGCTAGCCTGGGCCAGCGGCCGGGAGGTCAGATCTCGCCCAGGTAGCTGCGGCGCACGTTCTCGTTGGCGGCCAACCCGGACGCGGAGTCGGCCAGGATGATGCGGCCGGTCTGCAGCACGTAGCCGCGGTCGGCGATGGCCAGCGCCTGGCTGGCGTTCTGCTCCACCAGCAGGATCGCCGTGCCCTCACGGTGGATGGCCAGGATGGTCTCGAAGATGAGCTCCACGAGGTTGGGGGCAAGACCCATTGAGGGTTCGTCCAGGAGGAGGATGCGGGGCGTGGCCATCAGCGCCCGGCCGATGGCCAGCATCTGCTGCTCGCCGCCGGAGAGCGTGCCGGCCACCTGTCCCGCACGCTCCCTCAACCTCGGGAACATCGTGTACGCGCGCTCGATGCCGGCCACCACGGCCGACTTGTCGTTCACCGAGTAGGCGCCCATGCGCAGGTTCTCCTCGATGGTCAGGCGAGCGAAGACCCGCCGCCCCTCTGGGACCTGCACCACGCCCAGCGTCACGACGTCATGGGAGGGCACGGTGGTGAGGTCGCGGCCGTCGAAGGTGACCGATCCACTGCGCGGTCGCAGCAGCCCGCTGATGGTGTTGAGCGTAGTCGTCTTGCCGGCACCGTTGGCGCCGATGAGCGTCACGATCTCCCCGTCGTCCACGGTCAGGGCGATGCCCCGTAGGGCGTGGATGCTGCCGTAGTAGGTGTTGAGGTCGGTGACCTCGAGCAGGGCCATGGTCAGGCCGATCCCGCGGCCGCTACAGCCGCGGCCTCTCCGGCGGCCTTGCCCAGGTAGGCTTCGATGACGCGCTGGTCGCGCTGGATCTCGGCTGGCGTGCCCTCCGCGATGCGTTGACCGTAGTCGAGGACGGTGATGCGCTCGGAGATGCCCATCACCACGCGCATCTCGTGCTCGATGAGGAGGATGGTCGTGCCGCGTTCGTCGCGCAGCCGACGGATGAGGGCTGTGGCCTCGGCGGTCTCATTGGGGTTCATGCCAGCCGTGGGCTCATCGAGCAGGAGCAGGCGAGGCCGCGTGGCCATGGCGCGAGCGATCTCCAGTCGGCGCTGGTCGCCGTAGGGCAGGCTGGAGGCCTGGATGTCGCCCTTGCCGCCGAGTCCCACGAAGGCCAGCAGGTCCTCGGCTTCCAGCACGGCGGCCTTCTCCTCGGCCTGCTGGCCCCGGGTGCGGATGATGGCGCGCACCCAGCCCGAGACGAGGTGCTGGTGGGCGCCCACGAGAACGTTCTCCAGCGCCGTCATGCCCCGGAAGAGGCGGATGTTCTGATACGTCCGCGAGAGGCCGAGGTGCGCGATCCGATCGGGACGCAGCTCATGGATGGGGAGGCCGCCCAGGGTGATGCTGCCCTCGTCGATCTGGTAGAAGCCAGCGATGCAGTTGAAGAAGGTCGTCTTGCCGGCGCCGTTCGGCCCGATGACGCTGACGATGGCGCCCTCGTCGACGGTGAAGTCCAGGGCATTGACGGCCAGCAGGCCGCCGAAGCGCTTGGTGGCTCGGGTGACCTCGAGCAGGGCCATGGCTCAGGACGCCTCCCTGGCGTCGAGCGGCAGGGCCGTCGAGGACCGTTCTGCGCCGTGCATCTCGCGACGGCCGGCGCGGGATGGCCAGAGGCCCTCGGGACGGAAGCGCATCATGAGCATGAGCACGAGGCCATAGAAGAGGTAGCGGTACTCGGAGAACTCGCGGAAGAGCTCCGGCAGGCCGATGAGCACGATGGCGCCCACGATGACCCCGGGGATGCTGCCCATGCCGCCCACGACCACCACGGCCGCCACGTTGATGGACACGACGATGTTGAACGTGCTCGGGAAGACGGAGCCGAGCAGTCCCACCAGGATGGCGCCGCCGAGCCCCGCGAAGGCGGCTCCCAGCATGTAGGCCAGGGTCTTGGACTGCACGAGGTTCACGCCCAGGGCCTCGGCCACGTCCTCGTCCTCGCGGATGGCCAGCCAGGCGCGTCCCAAGCGTGAGGCCCGCAGACGCCAGGACGCGAAGGCGATGAAGGCCGCGATCGCCAGGGCGACGTAATAGATCTGGACCGGGCCATAGAGGAAGTCGTTGGGCTGCGTGGCGATGGGCGGCGGGATGCTGGTGATGCCTTGGGGGCCGCCAAGCCACGGCTTCAGGACGTCCGACTTGATGAGGATCGAGATGATCTCGCCGAAGCCCAGCGTGGCGATGGCCAGGTAGTCACCGCGGATGCCCAGGATCGGCAATCCCAGGAAGACGCCGAAGACCATGGCCGCCAGCACGCCGAAGGGCACGGCGGCCCACCAGGGAAGGCCCACCAACCCGAAATCGCCGGTCGAGGTCAGCAGGGCCACCGTGTAGGCGCCCACCGCGAAGAAGGCCACGAAGCCCAGGTCCAGCAGGCCGGCGAAGCCGAGCGTGATGTTGAGCCCGAGGCCCATGAGCATGTAGAGCGCGATCATGGCCACCGTCTGGGCCACGAACTTGCCACCCAGCCAGGGCATCGCCAGGACCAGCGCGAAGATGAGCACGCCAAGGACGATGGTCGCGACCCTTCGCGGCTCGGCGGGCATGCTGCGTGCGCGCGCCCGGACATGCAGCCCGGTCCAGGTGAGGTACGCCAGCGAGGTGACGGCTATCGTCAGCAGTGCTCCCGCGAGGGTCAGGCCCTCGGAGGCGAAGACGGCCCGGGCCTGGTCGGCGATGTCGCCAAAGTCACCGCTCAGCATGCGCTGCCGCGCCAGGCCGGCGAAGAGGCCCAAGAGAACGAGGGTCGTGAGGTTCAGGATGACGAGTTCGCGCGCGCGGCGGGGCAGGAGCGCCAGGCCGGCACCGAGGGCGCCGCCGAGGAGCCCCACGACCATCGGGATCCAGAAGCCATCGACTGCCGGGTCGCTGCCGAGGGTGAGCAGTTCGAAGAGCTCGGGAGAGGCGTTGGGCAGGAACGATCGCAGGTTGACCGCGGTGCTCAAGAGGATGAGCCCGGAAAGGAACGCGCCGCTGATGAGCCCCACCAGGGCTCCGGCCAGGATGCCCGGCAGGGGACCGCGCGGCGCCCGCGCCGACGGAGACGTAGCCGGCCGACAGGAAGGTCAGGAGCAGGGACAGCTGGCCCAGCGAGACGACGTCCTGGATGAGCGGCCGCGTGCTGAAGATGGGCACGATGCCCACCACGCAGAGGTAGAGGACCACACCTCCGGCGATGAGGCCGACGCTGACCACGCCGCGCCAGGCCGCCGTCGCCCTGGCTTCGACTGTCGTGGGCACCGCGCTGGCGCTCATGCGCGGGTCCTCGAGAGGCGCTCACCCAGGATGCCCTGGGGTCGGAAGATGAGGATGAGGACGAGCAGCGTGAAGGCGATGACATCCTTGAGCTGGGTTGGCGACGGCACGCCGAGGCCGTCGAGGAAGAGGATGGGACCCACGGACTCCACCTCGCCCAGGAACATGCCGCCGACCATGGCTCCCGGGATGTTGCCGATGCCGCCCAGGACCGCGGCCGTGAAGGCCTTGATACCCGGCAGGAAGCCGCTGTAGAAGTTGATCTGGATGAACATGAGGCCGAAGAGCACGCCGGCCACGCCCGCCAGCGCGGCGCCGATGGCGAAGGTCATGACGATGGCGCGGTCCACGTTGATGCCCATGAGGGCCGCCGTGGGGGCGTCCTCCGAGACGGCACGGATGGCCGTGCCCAGCTTGGTGCGCTGGACGAAGAGGTACATGCTGACCATCATCAACAGCGCGGAGCCCACGACCACCACGTCCAGCCACTGCAGGCGCAGGGTCTCGGCGATGGGCAGCATCACCGGCTCCGACAGGATGGTAGGCACGGGGTAGGCGAAGACGCCCACGCCGACGATGCCCTTGACCGTGTACTGCAGGAAGAACGACGCCCCGATGGCGGCGATGAGCAGCACCAGCCGCGGCGAGTTGCGCAACGGGCGGTAGGCGACGCGCTCGATGGCCACTCCGACCAGCGTCGCCACGATGGCGGCCACGACCATCATGAGCGCGATGGAGATGATCGAGGCGAGAGGGCTGGCGTTGAGGAAGCCGATGTTCTTGAGGAACGTGGCCGTGAAGTAGCCGGCGAAGGCGCCGATCATGAAGACATCGCCGTGGGCGAAGTTGATCATGCGCAGGATGCCGTAGACCATCGTGTAGCCGAGGGCGATGAGGGCGTACATGCCGCCCAGCGAGGCACCGCCGACGAGCAGGTCCACCCAGACGTCGATGCTGTACTTGCCCGACGAGACGGTCAGGTAGGAGCCCACCACGATGACCAGCACCACGACGATGCGGAAGGCCCACAGGAACGCGGCGATGGCCGCATCGAGGGCGCGCTCGTTCGCCTTGGTACGCGCGGCGGCGCCGTAGTCTCTCGTCGTGGCTTGGCCTGTCATCGTGCGGCCGTGTCTCCCCTGGGTCTCGGATCTCCATGCCGGTCTACCACGCGGCTGAGCGTGGCCTCAGCGACCAGCCACCGGACCGGCAGGTGGCATGGGTGAGTCGCAGCGAGCCGGGCGACAGGGCCGCCCGGCTCGCCAGCTTGTCCTACGTGCTCGTGCAGACGGCTCTAGCCGCCGTACGACCAGATGGGAGCGGCCGGAGGCCACGCGCCACCGACCTCGGCCTCGCCGAGCTGGTAGACGGCGATGAGCTGGGCTCCGCAGTCACCGAACTCGGTGCAGGTCAGCGAACCGGTCACGCCGGGGTAATCCTTGGTCGCGAACAGCTCGTCGCGCAGAGCACCCTTGGGCACGTAGAGCGTGCCGTCCTCGCCCTCCACCGAGACCTTCTCGATGGCGTTCATGAGGATGCCGGCAGCGTCGTAACCGTGAGCGTGGAAGGCCTGCGGCGGGTTGATCCCGAACTTGGCCATGTACTTGTCGAGCAGGTCCTGGTAGCCCTCCTGGAAGGCGCTGAAGTCAGGGCTGGAGAGGTACATGCCGTTGGCGGCCGCACCGGCACCCTTGACCATGTCAGCGGAGAACATGCCGTCCGAGCCGATCAGGGCCACGTTCTCGAGACCCGCGACTTCCTTGCTCTGGGCGGTCATGAAGCCACCCTCGGCCGTGAAGATCGGGTAGTAGATGACTTCCGGGCCGGCAGCGGCGACGGAGGTGAGGACGGGCTTCATGTCCGTCTGGCCGACCTGGATGGCTTCCGACGCCACGATCGTGCCACCGAGGGCGACGAACTCCTCCTCGAAGACGCCCACGAGCGCCTCGGCATAGGCCGAGCCGTCATGGACGGTGGCAGCCTTGGTCAGGCCAAGCTCGTTGAACAGGAACTCCGCGACCGCCTTGCCCTGGGAGGCGTCATTGAAGGCCGTGCGCATGTAGCCCGCGTATTCGGGGCCACGATCCGGGGCGGTCAGTGCCGGGCGCGTGTTGGAGGGCGAGATAGTCGTCAGGCCAGCGTTCGTGAGGGCCGCGATGCCACCCACGGTCTCATCCGAGCAGGCCGAGCCGATGAGACCCACGAGGGTCGGGTTGGAGGCCAGCTTCGCCGCCGCCGACGCGCCACCCTCGGGGCTGCAGCCAGCATCCTCGGTGATGATCTCGATGGGGTGACCCTTGATCTCGTTGTTGCGGTCGTCAGCCGCGATCATCATGGAGTTGACCCAGTCCTGGCCAAGCGATGCGTTGGCACCAGACAGGACGCCCCAGCCGGCGATGACGACGGGCTCACCGGCGGGGATCTCGACGACGCCGAGGGATCCTCCGGCGCCTGGGCGGAAACGGGGCCCGCGACCGCGACGGCCAGCAGGCCGGCCGCGGCGAAGACGCCAAGGCTCTTCCTGATCATGCTTCCGGTCTCCTCCTTCGTGTCTGACGCGCCGAGTCCGGCGCCGCACAGTCAGCGCCGTTCAGCGCCAGGCTCTTCGCCACAGGTCGTCTGGGCAATCCCCCCGCGCTGGCAGCACCAGAACGTCAGACATCCCCCGGACATGCCCCTCCGACGAGCGTGCCTTCCACCTCTTGGCCGCTCAAGCGTTGCGACATGATAGCCGTCGCGAAATCACGCGCAAGGTGGCGCGACGGCAGCGATTCGGTTACGCGATGGCCCAGCCACGAGCGTGCCCGAAGACCCGGGACGCTGCTGTTGACCATACGCACCATCCGCGCCGACCTGAAAGCTCCCATTCACGCTTCGCGCGCTGTCCAGTATGATGGGCCCACGTCGCTCGAATGCGAGACGCCCCGAGCGCCCCTGGCGTGTGCGGACAGCGGTCTGATCTGACCCCTGGAACACCCGGTGCGGCGCGCTCGAGGTCGACCTGGAAGCCCAGCGGGCAGATGGTCGCGTTCATTCAGTGCGGCCCGTCGTGATCGGACGCCAGCGCCCCTTGGCCCTGGCTGTCATGAGGAGATCGACACATCAGCAACGATCGGACGCCATTTCTGCGCCGCGCGCTGGGCCCTGCCCGTGGACGCGACCGTCGCACTGCGTGTCCAGGGACGCCGAGCCGCCTGTCGCGGCCGGCCACACACAGGAGTCCTGCGTGAGCAAGAACGTCGCCGTCTTCGTGGACGTGGCGAACATCTTCTATGCGGCCAAGGCCGCGGGCGTGGACATCGACTACGTCACCCTTCTCAAGTCAGCGACCGCCGGCCGCGACTTCGTGCGAGCCTACGCCTATACCGGCCTGGACCCCGAGAACGAGAACCAGCGGCAGTTCCACGCCTTCCTGGCCCGCAGCGGCTACAAGGTCGTGAGCAAGGACATCCGCAAGTACGGCGACGGACGTGTCAAGGCCAACCTTGACATCGAGCTCGTGGTCGATCTGATGCGCCTCGCTGAGCACCTTGACATCGCCGTGGTCATCTCCGGCGACGGTGACTTCGCGCCCGCCATCTATGCCGTCCAGCAGCGCGGCGTGCGCGTGGAGGTCATCAGCTTCCGCGGCAACACCAGCAGCGACCTCATCGACGCCGCTGACGTCTTCATCGACATCGCGACTGTCGCCAAGGTCGAGAAGGGCGTCCGAAGCGGTCGCCGCGTGGCTACCGACGGCGACCTTTCCATGACGGAAGTGCCGGACAAGGAGTCCGGTGTCACGCCGCGTCGGCGCCGCCGCGAAGCGGAGGAGAAGCCGGAGCGCCCGGTGCGCCGTCGCAGCCTGCGGGAGCCCGCCGGACTTCAGGTCGCCAGCGTCGGCGAGGCAGCCGGGGACAGCGAGCCTGTCGCGCCTGCGCCGGAGCGCAGTGCCGGCAAGGCGCTCGTGGCCTTGCCAGGGGAGAAGCTCACCCGTGGTGCGGCACCGCTGGCCCCACCCGATGCGGAGATCGAGACGGTCGCCGCCGAGACCGAGAGCACGGATGAGGCCTCGCAGGAGGAGGGTCGCCGCCGCCGCCGCCGCCGCGGCGGCCGTGGCCGTGGCCGTGGTGCCCAGCCCGGAGAGGTCGGAGAGGCCGGCGAGGCACCGGCGGAGACGCCGGGACCGGAAGTGGCGGAGTTCGCCGACGAGGTGCCGCCGCTGCCGCAGCACGCCGGTTTCGGGTCGGTCTGGGACAGCCAGATCGGCATGCCGCGCTCGCCCCGGCAGCTGCCGCCGGCCGCCTCGCGCACGGAGGCCGTCGACGATCTCGATGAGCCCGACCCGGACGCAGAGCCGGAAGTCCCCGAGTACATGCTTGCCGAGCGGCGCCAGCAGGACCGGCCCCGCGGATCTCGCGGGGCGCGCACGGGTGGCTACCGCACGGCGATCGATCGCGAGCGCTATGGATCGGGCCCCCGGCCGAGCTTCGGGCGCAGTGCCGGGCGTCCCGGCAAGCCCGCCCGCCCGATGAGTAGCGGCCGTGCTTCGGTGCATGCGATGGAGCCCATCGAGCAGACCCCGGGTGGCGATCCCTGGAGCGAGGTGCCGCCGGAGGTCCAGGAGCTGCTGCGCGCCGAGGTGGCGCGCCGCCAGGCGGCCAGCGGCGGCCAGTCGACTGGCGGCCAGTCTGCACCGCGTGCCCGCCATGCCGGACAGACCCCGTCGGCTCCCGCCGCGGGCGCCGATGCCGGCAACGCTTCCGATGCGGCGGCCGCCCCGGCCACCCCGGCCGCGGAGGCCGCGCCCAAGCGCACCCCGCGCCGGCGCAGCAGCAAGGCCGCGGTGGAGACGGCGACCGAGGTCAGCGATGCCCCCAGCACCGCTTCCGATGCGGCGGCCACCCCGGCCACCCCGGCCACCCCGGCCGCGGAGGCCGCGCCCAAGCGCACCCCGCGCCGGCGCAGCAGCAAGACCGCGGTGGAGACCTCGACCGAGGTCAGCGATGCCCCCGGCACCGCTTCCGATGCGGCGGCCGCCCCGGCCGCGGAGGCCGCGCCCAAGCGCACGCCGCGCCGGCGCAGCAGCAAGGCGACCGCAGAGACCAGCGGCGGGAACGAGGCCGGCTAGCCAGCCCGCATGGTCCGCGCCGGTCGTCCCAAGCTTGACGCCGGCGCACCCCTGCCTGACGCCGAGGACGCGACTCGGCCCCGGCGCGGCACCTTGGCGCCCGCGCCGGATACCGCTGCGCCGGATAGCGCTGCGATGCGGCCTGACCCGGACGGTGGCACGTTCCTGGCGCTCGGTCATCCGGGTGTCCTTGCCGTGATCGCACGAGCGGTACGCAGCGAGCGGCCGCCGCATGCCCTGCTGCTGGCCGGGTCGCACGGCATCGGCAAGACCACGCTGGCGCTCGACCTCGCCGCCGGGTTGCTCTGCCTGGCCCAGGACCCCGCGATGCGGCCCTGCCGCGACTGTGCAGCCTGCCGCAAGGTCGCGGCCGGCAACCACCCGGATCTGCACCTCGTGGAGCCGGAAGGCGCCGGTGAGCAGATCCGGATCGGCCAGGTGCAGGAGCTCATCTCGGCGCTCTCCCTCATGGCCATGGAGGGGCGCTTCCGCGTGGCCGTCATCGCCGCCGCCCACCGCCTCAACCTGGACGCACAGAACGCCCTCCTCAAGACGCTCGAGGAGCCCGGCGTGGCCACCTGTCTCGTGCTCTGTGCGGATGACACCGCAGCCCTGCTTCCCACGGTCATCTCGCGCGCGGTGCGGTTGCGCATGGCGCCATTGGCCATCCCCGTGCTGGCTTCGCTGCTGACCGAGCGGTTCGGCGTGGACCCATCGCGCGCGCGCGGCCTGGCACTCGCTGCCGGGGGGCGTCCGGGGATCGCCATCACCCTGGCCGGACGACCCGAGGCTCTGCTGGCCCGGGCCCGCATCGACCGCACGCTGTTGTCCCTGCTGGCGGCCGACCTCCGCACGCGTCTCGACGCCGTCGGGGCACTCGTGGCGGACGCGGCCCTCGTCGATGCGGCCATGCGCGGCACGGTCGCCAGCACGGCCGCCAGGCTGGAGCCGCAGGACCGGCGGCGGGCCGCGCAGGTCGTCATCGAGGCCTGGCGCGATCTCGGCCGCGACCTGGCCATCGCCGCCCGCGGTGGCCTGCGGGCCATTCGCGACCTCGACCAGCTGGAGGAGCTCCAGTCTGCGGCCGTGATCATCGACTCGGACCAGCTGCTCGCCTTCCTGGACCGTCTTGACCGGCTCATGCTGGCCGTGGAGGCCTACGCCAACCCGGAGCTGGTCCTCGATCACCTGCTCCTTTCCTGGCCACGCGCGGCGGCCACCACGGGCGCGGCCCCGGCGACGGCGACGGGCGCCCCACGACCCGCCGCACCCCGGCCAGGGGCCTCCGTCGGTACATGAGCATCTCGGGCACGGCCCAGCAGCGTCTCGTGGCGACCGTGCATGGCCGCGTCCAGGGGGTCGGATTCCGCTGGTTCGTCATGCGCGAGGCTGCGCAGCTGGCGCTGGATGGCTGGGTCGCCAACCTCGCCGATGGCAGCGTGGAGGTCGTCGCCGAGGGCGCGGAGGCTGATCTCGAGCGGCTCGTGGCAGCGCTCTGGGAAGGCCCCGCCGCGTCGATCGTCAGCAACGTGGTGACGCGCCGGGAGCCCGCCCGTGGCGGCCTCGACGGCTTCGACCTGCGCAGTGGGGCACATCGCGGCGACTGAGGTCGGGAACCCCGGCACCGCCCACGAGGCCGGGTCGGCGGGCAGCCCCGAGGGACCCGGGGGCTGGCGGGATCCTGCACGACAGGCCGCCCTCTGCCCCGGGGCCGCTGCTATCGTGGCGCTGATGGACTTCCGCATCGCGCGCGCTGCGCGGGATCGCTACGGCTTCGATGAGCACCTCTTCTCCGCGGACGGAGAGGCCATCGTGGTCGATCCCGAGCGGGCCATGGCCCTGGCTGAGCGGTTCGTGGCGGCCCGTGACGCCCGTGCTCGGGCAGCTACGGAGATCGCCGCCGTCGGCCTCATCCACGAGCTCGGTCATCGTGCCGTGGCCACGGAGCGCCGCCGCGCCGCACAGGATGCCGGCCCACTGGCGCGCGGACTCGCCGCCCTCGACGTGCGCCTGGGCCGCCGGGACGTGGACGGCAGCCTGGCAAGCTTCGAGACCGCCTTTCCGTCGCTGCCGGTCTACCGTGACGAACTGACCGTCGTCGGGTGGCTGGCGCAGCCCCGCGGCAACGTGCCCGGCCGGGAGGCCGCCCTGGAGGAGCTTGCGCTGGCGACCCTCGGGGCCGCCAACCCCGCAGCGGCCGCCTACCGCGAGCTCATCGACGACGCCTGCCTGTCCGACGCCGCGCAGCGCCGCGTGATCGACGCCCTGGCCGGCGCGGACCTGCCGCCGCACGACCCGGACTCGGACCGTGCGGCTCCGGCGCGGAGCCTCCTGCACCGCCTGCGCGAGCCCTTCGTGGCGGCACCGCACTCGCTGGCCGCGCAGCTGCGCTGGATCCGGCTCAACTGGGCCGGATGGCTGGAGGAGGCCGATCTCGAGCTCCTCGACCGTTCGCTCATCGTGCTGGCCGACGTCGAGCGGGCTGCCTGGCTGCGCGCCCACCGAGCACCGGGGCCGGGCGGCGAGGAGGACCATCGCGCTGGCCTGGCCGGTCTCGATGAGGAGCCCGAAGCCTTCAGCAGTGATCGCGACTGGATGGCCGAGCTCGTGCTCGTGGCCAAGTCCACCTACGTCTGGCTGGCGCAGCTCTCACGGACGTACGGTCGCGAGATCAGGCGCCTCGACCAGATCCCCGACGAGGAGCTCGACGAGCTGCGCGCTCGCGGCTTCACGGGCCTCTGGCTCATCGGCCTGTGGGAGCGTAGCCCGGCCTCGCGGCGCATCAAGCAGATGCGCGGCAACCCCGACGCCATGGCCTCGGCCTACTCGGTGGCCGACTACCACATCGCCGACGAGCTGGGCGGCGACGACGCCTGGCGTTCCCTGCGCGACCGGGCGGGGGCGCGCGGCCTGCGCCTGGCCGCGGACATGGTGCCCAACCACATGGGCATCGATTCGAGCTGGGTCATCGAGCACCCCGAACGCTTCATCTCCCTGCCCTACCCGCCCTTCGAGGCCTACACGTTCAGCGGCGCCGACCTCTCCTCGGACGAGCGCGCCACCATCCAGATCGAGGACCACTACTGGGATTCCTCGGATGCGGCCGTCGTCTTCAAGCGCATCGACCGTGCCAGCGGCGAGGTCCGTTACATCTACCACGGCAACGACGGCACGAGCTTCCCCTGGAACGATACGGCCCAGCTCGATTACCTCGACGCCGAGGTGCGCGAGGCGGTCATCGGCCAGATCCTGGACGTGGCGCGGCGCTTCCACGTCATCCGTTTCGACGCCGCCATGGTCCTCGCGCGCCGCCACATCCAGCGTCTCTGGTATCCGCTACCCGGGCACGAGGCTGGCATCCCCTCGCGATCCGCCGCCGCCCTCCCTGCGGCCGAGCTGACCCGCCGCATGCCCGCCGAGTTCTGGCGCGAGGTCGTCGATCGCGTCGCCGCCGAGGTGCCAGACACGCTCCTGCTGGCGGAGGCCTTCTGGCTCATGGAGGGCTACTTCGTTCGCACGCTGGGCATGCACCGCGTCTACAACAGCGCCTTCATGCACATGCTCCGTGACGAGAAGAACGCTGGCTACCAGCAGGTCATCCGTGACACGGTGGCGTTCGACTCTCGTATCCTGGGCCGCTACGTCAACTTCATGAACAACCCCGACGAGCGTTCAGCCGTCGACCAGTTCGGTAGCCATGACAAGTATTTCGGCGTGGCTACGCTGCTTGCCACCCTGCCGGGACTGCCCATGTTCGGACACGGCCAGGTGGAGGGCTACAGCGAGCAGTACGGCATGGAGTTCCGCCGTCCGCAGCGTGATGAGACGCCCGACGAGGAGCTCGTGGAGCGCCACCGTCGCGAGGTCTTCCCGCTGCTGCGCCAGCGCTGGCGCTTCGCGGGCGCGACGCACTTCCGTCAGCTGACGGCCCTGGAGGGCGGCGCGCCGGTGGCCGACGCCTTCGCCTTCGCCAACCGCGCCGAGCACGGCCCAGCGGATGCCAGCGAGCGGCGCTCGTTGGTCGTCTACCTCAACCGCTTCCCGCGCGCTCACGTCCGCATCCCTGGGGTGGCGGAGGTCCTGGGCCTGGGCGGTGGGGACGACGACTTCGTCATCCTGCGCGACGAGCGCCGCGGCCTGGACTTCCTGCGCGGACTGCGCGATCTGCGCGAGCACGGCCTGGAACTCTCGCTCGACGGCTACGCCTGCCACGTCTTCCTGGGCTTCAGCGAGGTCTCGGGGGCGGACGGCGCGGCCTGGGGTGAGCTGGCCATGCGTCTCGGACTCGATGGCATCCCCGACGCCCGCATGGCCCTGCGGCGCCTCCGCGAGGAGCCCATCCGTGCCGCCCTGGCTGGCCTCATCGGCAGTCGCGCGGTCGAGGATGTCTGCCGCCTGACGGTGACCACCGTCGGCGAGATGGGCCTGCCGTCCCGGATCGACGGCTCGGCCGCGGGCACCCCGGACAGCGGAGCGCCCGACCTCGATGCACCTGAGATGGCGGCTGGCACGGACACCAACGACCTGGCCGACCTGGAGCCGGCGCTGCGTCGCCTGGCGGATGCCGTCGGGACCAGCGCGGACGTCGGGCCGGCAGCCCGACGGCTGTCGGCTGCCCTCGTCTCTGCACGCGCGCTGCACCCGCGATCGGTGACCCAGGCCGTCGTCGGCTGGGCGGTCGGCAGGGCGATGGGCGAGATCGCCTGTGAGGGCGACCCGGAGCGCACGGCCGACGCGTTCGATGCCTGGGAGGGTGCTTCGCCCCTGGAGGATGTCGCCCGCCGAGCCGGCAGCAGCGACGCCCAGGCGTGGCGCAGCGTAGAGCTGGCTCGTTGCCTCCTCGTCCTGCCGGTGGGTGCCCTGGAGTCCGCGGCCGCGGGGTCGGGTCTGCCGGAGGACTGGTTCGAGCGCCCCGCTGTCCGCGTGGCCTGCGGCTGGAACGCGTGGCAGGGCGCGACGTACGTCTCCCAGGAGGGCTGGCTTGAGGTGCTGGAGGCCCTGGCCGCTCGGGACGGCCGACTCCTTGGCCACCCCGCCGCCTCTGCTGCTGCCAGCCGGCTGGCGCAGCGCGCAGCTGCCCGCGGCTATCGCATCTCCGGGTCGCCGTCGCTCCCCGGCGGGGGAGCGGAGCCCATGTCGGGAGCGGGCTCCGGCGAGGTCGCGTGACCGAGGATCGCCTCGGCGACCTGGTCGCGGACATCACGACCTGTCGCCGCTGCCCGCGCCTGGTGGCGTGGCGGGAAGACGTCGCCCGCGTGCGCGTGGCGCGCCATCGCGACAGCGTCTACTGGGGTCGGCCGGTGCCCGGTTTCGGTGACCCCGACGCGCGGCTCCTGCTGCTCGGGCTGGCGCCGGCGGCGCACGGCGGCAACCGCACGGGTCGCGTCTTCACCGGGGACAACCCGGGTGGCTCGGGCGAGCTTCTCTTCGAGGCGCTCCATCGCGCCGGACACTCGCCACGGCCTCGTTCGGTCGATGCCGGCGACGGGCTCCGACTGCGTGATGCCTACATCGCCGCGGCTGCACGCTGCGCGCCGCCGGACAACCGCCCGACGACTGCCGAACGGGATGCCTGCCTGCCTTACCTGGTCCGTGAGCTGCGCCTGCTGTCCGGCCTCCGCGTCATCGTCGCCTTGGGCGGCTTCGCGTGGACGGCCGCGCTGCTGGCGCTCGACGGGCTGGGCTACCGGGCCTCGCCCCGCCCGAGGTTCGGTCACGGGGCGGAGTCGACGATCGGGCCATACCGGCTCCTGGGGTGTTACCACCCGAGCCAGCAGAACACGTTCACCGGTCGCCTCACGGTGGCCATGCTCGACGACGTCCTGGTCCGCGCCCACGAGCTTAGCGAACCGGGCTGACGCCTCACGGCGCCGCCCCCTCGCGACGCTGACGCCCCCGAGGCTCCCCGGACTGTTCGCTCCGGGCGCTGCAGGGGGCCATCAGACCCGGTCTCAGGCCTCTTTCACGTATCACATAGTGCCCTGGTGACAATTTTTCGGGACGCACGTAGGATGTGGCTCGCAGGCGTCAGGAGGGAGCTCTGGGCTCCGGGGGGATGGCGACCCATCGGAGGAGTGCAGCATGCGGACTCGGAACGGGATCGCGCTGGCGGGCGCGATCGCAGCCATGGCCCTGGTCGGCGCGCCAGCCGCCGCGCAGGCGCCCACCATCGAAGTGCTTGCAGAGGGTCTGAACGCGCCGCGCGGGATCGAGGTCGCCGCTGACGGCAGCCTCTGGGTCGCCGAGGCCGGCGCAGCGGGTGAGACCTGCATGGATGTCGACGGGGGCCAGATGTGCTACGGGCCCAGCGGCTCCGTGGCCCACATCGTGGACGGCAACGTCGAGCGTGTCGTCCAGGGTCTTACCTCGGCCGGATCCGGGCCGGAGGTCGGCGGCGTGTCCGACGTGGCCGTGGCCAGCGATGGCTCGCTCTACATCACCATGAACCTCGGCGACGACCCTGCCGTCCGCGCGCAGATGCCGCCCGAGTTCGCCAACGCCGGTTGGCTGTTGAAGGCCTCCGCCGACGGAACCGTCGCGCAGTTCGCGGACATCGCGGCCTTCGAGACGGCCAACGACCCGGATGGCGAGGTCGGTGGCGAGGTGGACTCCAACCCGTACGCCGTCGAAGTCACCGACTCTGGCCTCGTGGTCGCTGATGCCGGCGGCAACGACCTGCTGACGGTCGCCGATGACGGCACGGTCTCGCTGCTAGCCGTCTTCCCGCCCACGACGCACGAGTTCTCAGCTGCCGCGTTGGCGGCCATGGGGCCGCCCCCGGCCGGCGAGGGCGCCGAGGGTGCCGCACCGGCCGAGAGCGCCGAGCCCGCGGCCCCGGACGAGAGCGCTGAGCCCGCCCCGGCCGAGAGCGGCGCGCCTCCCGCGGACCAGATGGTCCCGGTGCCCGTGCAGACCGTGCCGACCTCGGTGACGGTGGGCCCGGACGGCGCCCTCTACATGGGGCAGCTGACCGGCGGTCCATTCCCCGTGGGCGGTGCCTCGGTATGGCGCGTCGTCCCTGGCGAGGATCCCACCGAATACGCCACCGGTTTCACCAACATCCTGGGCCTCGGCTTCGCGCCGGACGGCACGCTCTACGTGGCCGAGATGGTGCACGATGGTCTCATGGGCGTCTTCGCTGCCGGCGCGCCGCCCATCGGCGCAGTCCTCAGCGTGGCCCCTGGCGGCGGTGAGCCGGAGATGGTCGCCACCGGCGAGCAGCTCATGGCCCTCGGTGGCCTGGACGTCGATGGCGAGGGCAACGTCTACGTCACCACCAACACGCTGGCCCCCGGGGCCGGTCAGGTGCTCAAGATCACGCCCTGACGGTCGTATCCGATTGGCACCAGGCGGGCGGCTCGCTCTCAGCAGCGAGCCGCCCGCCTCGTTTGTGGTTGGGGCACGGCTCAGCCGGGGATGTCACACCGCTCATAGCGCACCACGGCTGCCCACAGCAGCAGCGCGGTGAGGGCCGCGAGGATCCCGGCAGAGCCGACGTCCAGGCCGTTGGCCAGGGGGTCCGAGCCGTTGTAGTGGTGCCATGGCGAGACCGCGACGAGTCCCCGCAGGGAGTCCGACAGCGGCAGGAAGGAGGCCAGCACGTAGGCCACGAAGGCCGCTGCCGCAGCCAGCAACAGGCTGGGCATGCGCCGTCCGGTGATGACCGAGAAAAGCAAGGCGAGCGCCCCGGTGGCCGTGCCCAGGAGGGCGAGATGCAGGCTCACGGCGAGCACGTTCATGGCCGGGATGGGCAGATCCGCGATGAGGACGCCCACCCATACCCCCAGGCCCGTGAGCAGCGAGGCCACCGCCACGTGGACGAGCATGGCGCCGGCCTTGTCCAGGGCGAGGTGCCGGCGCGAGATGGGATTGATCGCCAGAAGACCCATGGAGCCGGCCTCGATCTCCCCGGCGAGCGCCTTCGAGGCCGACACGATGGCCACCCAGATGACCGCCGCGGGCGCCATCATCGAGTACATCTCCCCGTTCAGGAAGCCGGCCGGCGTCGCCATGTCCGCACCCCCCAGGAAGCGCACGAACTCCTCGGGGATCATCGCCATCATCTGGCCGATGGAGTCCTGCATGGGCACGAACATCGGCCCCAGGACGAGGCCCATCAGGGCCATGATGGCGCCCACGATGAGGGCCGTGGGCAGGCGATCCGCGACGGCCTTGCTGAAGGTCCCGATGAGGGCCAGTCGCTGCCAGGGGCGGATCCGGCCGAGTGTGACCGTCACGGCTTGACCCGCAGGTCCCGGCGGGCAAGGCCCACGAAAGCCGCCACGAAGAGCACAGCGGCGATCCCGAGAGCCAGCGCCAACAGCCCCGGGGCGAGGCCCTTGTGCAGTGGATCGGCACCCGCGTAGAGGTGCCAGGGCGAGTATCGGGCCAGGCCGGCGAGGTCTTTGACCAGGGGCAGCCACGTGTTGATGACGTACGAGAGCACGGCCAGGATGCCGGCCACACCCAGGCCCAGGGCGGAAGACCCCGTCCAGGCGCTGACGGCCAGGGCCAGCGCTCCGAAGACGAGCGCCAGCGCGGCCATATGGATGCTGGCAGCCAGGGTGTCCTGGCCGTCCATGTCGATGCCCACCAGCCGGGCGACAGCATCGATCCCCAGCCACAGCCCGGCGGCGATGACGAGGATGCCGAGGATGGCGACGCTGGCCTTGCTCAGCAGCACCCGGCTGCGGCTGATGGGGTTGGCCAGCAGCAGGGACAGGGTGCCATCCTCCTCCTCACCCACGGCCGCTCCGGTGCCCATGCCGATCGCGTAGACCAGCACGACGAGCGGGCCGATCAGCGTGAACATGGCCATGCCCACGAGACCGCCGACGGTGCCCAGGCTGTCGCCATAGACGACGCGCAACCAGGCCGGCATGTCGTCCAGGAGCCCCAGATAGCCCTCGCCGAACTCCGCGTACATGGGCATGGCCACGGCGGCCATGACGAGCAGGACGACCAGGGCCGCGATCGTCCAGAGGAAGGCATCACGCGCGGCTTTGGTGAAGACGCTAGCCAGCATCACTGGTCGGCCCCGACCCATCTCCGCGGTAGTAGGCGAGGAAGATCTCCTCCAGGTCAGCTTCGCGGCTGTTGAGGTTGACGACCTGGTGCTCAAGGGCCAGACGGAGCAGCGCGTTGACGGAGCCCTCGAAGGAGATGCTCAACGCCAGGCCATGGGCGTCCACGCCGCGCACGCCAGGCAGCGCGCGGAAGGCATCTGGCTCGACCGGGCGCTCGAACTCGAGGTCCAGGCGCCGGATGGCCTTGTCCTTGAGGATGTCGATGCGCTCCACGACGATGAGGCGACCGGCGCGCAGGATGGCCACCCGGTCGGCCACGTGTTCCACCTCGGCGAGGCTGTGGCTGGAGAGGAAGACCGTCCGCCCGGCATCCCTGACCTCGCGGATGATGGCCAGCAGCTCCTGCTGCATGAGCGGGTCGAGGCCCGAGCTGGGCTCGTCCAGGATGAGCAGCTCCGGCTCGTTCATGAACGCCGCGATGAGCGCCACCTTCTGGCGGTTGCCACTGGAGAGGTCGGCGTTCTTGCGCGAGAGGTCGGCCTCAAGGCGCTCGGCCAGGTGGGCGACGACGCGTTCGTCCACGCCCCCGCGCAGGTTGGCGTAGTAGCGCAGCGTCTCCGCACCGGTGAGGTTCGGGTAGAGGCTGAAGTCGGCCGGCATGTAGCCCACGTGGCGCCTGATCTCGACGGCGTCGCGTACCGAGTCGAGGCCGAGGATGCTGGCTCGGCCGCGGGTCGGGAAGATGAAGTGGAGCAGGGCGCGGATGGTCGTGGTCTTGCCGGCGCCGTTCGGACCGAGGAAGCCGAAGACCTCTCCCCGGCGCACTTCCAGGTCCAGGTCCTCAAGGGCGTGGACGCCCTTGTAATGCTTGGTCAGCCGCTCCGTCCGGATCGGCATCTGCGCGGCCGGATGGTCCATGACGCCATGGGAACACATCCCTCGTCGAGCGGCAACGGCCGAAGGTCGCGACTGCCGTGGGCACTGCAGCATGAGCTGCGATCAGGCCCGTGGCCCGCCCTCACGTTCACGAGGCGGGACGGGGAAGGGTTGGCGCGCCCGGCGGGAGCCAGGCTCCGGATAGCCATACCGGTACTAAGGAGCGGGGCGGCAGGCGCCAGTTTCGAGAGTTTCGAGAGCCATAGGCAGGGAAACCGAGTTGCAGATGCAACTCGGTTCCCCTCCGCCGCGACCCAGCCAGAGGGACGCGCCGGATGGCATCCGTGCCCGCGCCATGGATCAGCACGTCGCCCTGCCTGAAGATCGGGCGCTCGTCCATCATCGAAGCCTCCCCTGCCCGCCTGGGCCCGCATATAGAACATATGGTCTATTCGGCGCGAGGCGATCTCGACGTCAGGACCGGTCGTTCACCGAAGCAGCGTGGTCATCGACCTGCTGTGGGAATTCGTGGTCCGGCCACTCCTTGCCTCCGAGCACGACGGTCACGTAGAGTCCATGCCAGATGGTCCCGTCACTAACGCGGGGCCCCGGATCTGGCTTGTCAAGGTTGGAGACCGATCCGCGTGCTTGGGATGCGCAGGGCCCGACGCAGGGTAGAAGTCGAGAGAAGATTCGATGCGTGACCGACAGCTGACCTCACCCGCACCCGCACCTGTTCCGGCTGAAAGCGTCCGTCGCCCCGTTGGCAGACCAACGAAGCTCACCCCGTTGGTGCGGCGGCGCATTCTCGACTACCTGCGGGCGGGCAATCGCCGAGGAGTGGCGGCTCGTGCATCCGGCGTGTCCGAGGCGACCTTCTTCCGGTGGCTCAACGATGACCAGGACTTCAGGCCCGAGGTCGAGCAGGCTGAGGCAGAGGCCGAGGTCGCCCTCGTCGACCTCGTTCGCACATCCATCCCGAAGAACCCGACTCTCGGATACAAGATGCTGGAGGCTCGCGGGCCTGAATGGCGTCGCTGGAGATCAGCACCCGCACCCGATGAAGTGACGCCGAAGGCGCCGCCCGGTGAGCCCCCTGGTCACACCCTCATACCCATCGAGGTGCTCAAGTTGATCGACCTGGCACGTGGCCGCGCTGAGCAAGGCGATCTCTATCTCGACGAGGAGACAAAGGCCGCTCGGGAGGGCCTGATCACCCTGAATTACCCCAAGCCTCCTGATCCCCTGGACCCGATGCCGCCCTGGGTCCCGCTGATGTTTCCCCCTCCTCAGAATCAGAACGACGGGTGATGTCACGCCTTGTGGGGGGTGATGATGATGTCGACCTCCACGGCGAGTCGGGCACGACGCCGTCCGGCGAATGACCGTCGGGTCTAGAGTCCGCCCCCGACGCTCCGTCGTGAACGGTGACCGGGCTCCTGCGGGACTGAGACACAACGTGTGTCCGCGACTCGGGAACGTGCAACCAGCGTCACGCGAGCGTAGGGGTCGATCGCTGCTTCCGAGGGCATGACAAGCCGCACGCTGTCGCGGCCGCCTTTGTCCGTCAAGAGTGCGGGTGGGCTGCGCCTCCAGCTGCCACTAGCCGGGCCCAGGGCGGACTTCCTCCCCACAGACCGCGACCATCGACTACGTCGCCCGGAGGAGGGCCGAGGGCAAGACGAAGGCAGCAACACCATGGCCGAGAGCTTCTTCGCTCGTAGTGATAGCTCCCGACCGGGCTACCCACGCGGTCGGCCGTGGCGTGGCGCGCCACCGCCCGTCCCAGACGTTCGTGGATCGACAGATGCCAGGTACGAAGGCCGCCGCTCCCTTGACCCGGGCGGCAGCGACCCTCGATCCCACGCCGGTCACTCGTTGCCTGGGAAGACAAGGCTGAGAGCCCCACGCCGCCCCGGCTCTGGCCAGCGCTCGGTGACCATCTTCTGCTGGGTGAAGAAGCGGATGCCGTCCTCGCCACGCATCGCGAGGTCGCCGAAGGCGGAGCCCCTGGCGCCGCCGAAGGAGAGGTAACCGGCCGGCACGGGGATGGGCACGTTGACACCGATCATCGGCACCTGGACGTCCAGCTTGAAGCGCCGGGCGGCGCCTCCGTCTGTCGTGAAGATGGCCGTGCCGTTGGCGTACTTGTGGCCGTTGATGAGGGCCAACCCCTCGTCAAAGGTTGCCGCATGCACGATCCCGAGGACCGGCCCGAAGATCTCCTCCTGGTAGATCTCCATGTCCGGCGTCACGCGATCGAAGAGGCTGACGCCCAGGTAGAAGCCATCCGGGTGATCGGGATGCTCGAAGCCGCGCCCATCGGCCACGAGCTCGGCACCCTCGGTCTCGCCCTTGTCGATCCAGCGGATGATCGACTCGCGGTGCTCCGCGGAGTAGATGGGTCCCATGTCGACGCCCGGTTCCAGGCCTGGGCCGATCTTCAGATCGGCGATCCGTTCCTCGATCAATGGACGGAGACGCGCCCCGCTGTCACCCACGGCGATGACGAGGGTCTGCGCCATGCAGCGCTCGCCGGCCGAGCCGTAGCCCGCGGAGATCGCGGCATCTGCGGTCAGCTCCATGTCCGCATCGGGCAGGACGAGCATGGCGTTCTTGGCCGAGGTATACGAGCCGACGCGCTTGCCCAGCTTCGTGCCCGTCTCGTAGACGTACCGACCCACCGGTGTCGAGCCTACGAACTGGATGGCTGCCACATCGGGATGCTCGACGATCGCGGTGACCGCCTCGCGCCCGCCATAGACGACGTTGAAGACGCCATCGGGCAGCCCGGCCTCGGTCCACAGCTCCGCTTGCAGCTGGGCCGCGCCACAAGTATGCGATGACGGCTTCCAGACCATCGTGTTCCCGCAGGCGAGGGCGATGGGGTAGATCCACATCGGCACCATGACCGGGAAGTTGAAGGGGGTGATGGCGGCCGTGACACCGAGCGGCTGGCGCAACGTGAAGGCATCGATGTTGGTGGCGACGTTCGGTGTATACAGGCCGGCGAGGGCGCTCGGCAGGCCGCACGCGAACTCGACCGTCTCGAGACCGCGGATGACCTCACCCAGCGCATCCGGGAACGTCTTGCCGTGGTCGCGGGTGATGAGCCGGGCCATCTCCTCGCGATGGCGCCAGACCAGCTCGCGGAAGGCGAAGAAGATGTAGCTGCGGGCGATGAGCGGCGTGTCCCGCCACGCCGGGAACGCTGCCTTCGCGGACGCCACCGCGGCGTCCACATCGGCCGAACCGCCACGCGGCACGCGAGCGATGACCTGGCCGGTCGAAGGGTCGTAGACAGGTCCGGTCACCTCGGGCGGCACGTCCGTCGGTCGCCCGTCGATCCAATGGCTGATGACAGGCACCTCCGACGATCCCCAGGTCGCAGGATCGTGCGTCGTCGCACTGGCCATGATGATGATCCCCCTTCTGGCGCCGTTGACGTCACCGCGGGCGGGGTGGGCGCCTTGCCCCCGCCGCCGGTATGCCATCGGGCGGTCAGCCGCTTCCGGACTCCTCGTCTGGTGCCGATGCCCGGATCATCGCCGTCACGAGTCCCCGCGCCACGCTCTGTAGCGGTGCGAGCGTGACCGCGGTCAGGCCGGCAGCCTCGACGGCGGACTGCATCTCGACCGACGAGGGCGCCGCGGGTCCGTCGACCGAGCCCGGATCCTGGGGCCGCCCGAAGACTCGGCGACGATCTCCGTGAGACTCATCCGCCCTCCCGGGCGCAGGATGCGTGCGATCTCTCGGAACACCGCGGAGCGGTCATGCACAAGCTTCGTCGCATAGCTGCCCAAGACCACGTCCACGGAGGTCGACGGCAACGGGATCGTCTCGGCGTCGCCCGTCAGGTAGACGACGTTGGTCAGGCCGGTCTCCGCAGCCTCCTCTCGTGCGGCCGCGTGCAGATCGTCAGCTTCATCCAGGCCGAACGCCTGACCGGTGGGTGCCACGCGTTCTGCTGCGAGGGGCACGTCGACGCCGTCGCCCACGCCAAGGATGAGCACCGTCTCGCCCTGCTGAAGTTCAGCGACACCGATCGGGTTGCTGCAGCCGAAGGCCTTGAGGATCGCGACGTCGCCCTGTCGGCGCTCATCGAGAGCAGCCGCGGATGCTCCTGCACCCAGCATCCCGGACCCGCCTGAGCATGGGCAGCCAGCAGCGCTCGGTGGCAACAGTGAGCTTCCTGTCACCCGCGTCTCCGCCACCCTGACCGCCATCGCCTCACCGCGACTGCCGCGAACAGCGTGCCAGTGGCCAGCAGGCGTCAGCAGCCACTCGGGGCAGCCAGGCTGGCGTAGTCCGTGCCCAGCGCAGCGCTCACCTCGAGGGCGACGTTCGGCAGGTACATCTTCACCTCGTTCGAGGCCCGCAGGTGGGCCATGATCACGCCGTTGGAGCGGACCGCCGTCTGGCACAGGCGGAGCCGGTCGATCTGCTCCTGGCTGGGCGTCATGCCCGACTGCTGCAGGCGGGCCATGCTGCTCTGCTGGTCGCGCAGGTCGGTCATCAGCGCCTGGGCGGCCGCGTCTGACTCGAAGGCCTCGGCAGCAGCGCGATAGGCGGTGACGGCGGGCGCTTGGCGGAGTGTCCGGCCGAACTCGACGGCCGCTTCGTACAGGTCACTGCTGAGCATGGTGGTCCCTTTCAGCCGCAGCAGCCGCCGGAGCGGCAGTTGGCGGCGAAATCGAGGCCGATCTGTGCGCTGACGACGGCCGCGGTCTCCCGACAGACGGCCCCGAAGGCCTCTTGCGCGGCGAGGTAGGCAGCGACGGACGGATGGGCGAGCATGGCTGCCTGGAGACGATCGAGCTCCTCTCGCTGGGATGCATCGAGAGTGCCGAGCATCATCTGCATGCGCAGCTCTGCCTGGCGCCGACCGAAGGCCCCGATGGCCGCGTCCGCCACCGCGTCCAACTTCAACTTCTCGCCGGCCTCGACGAGGCTCGTGAACTCGGGGCTGGCACGAAGCACCTGCCCGAAGGCGCTCCCGGCCAAGAGCGCGTCTGCCTCCGTCGCGTGCACTGCGGCCTTGAGGCCGACCGGGTCCTGGGTGGGTGGATAGAGCATCGTCACGGGAGCCTCCTTCAGGCGACGAGGGCGGTGGGGACGAGGAGGCCGTCGAGCAGCTCGCCGAGCCGCTCGAGGCCCATGACCTCGCCGTCGAGGAGCGGCACCTCGAGGACCGGCACGCCGAAGCGCGCCTCGATATCCGCGAGATAGCCCTGCTGCATCTGGCGGCGGGCTCGCGCGAAGGGCGTCCGCGAGGCCTCGTCGGGCAGGACCATGTTGGCGACCACGAGCCCGAGGGGGATGCCGAGCGATGCGAGTTCCTCGATGGCCCGGCTGGCCTCGACGATGGGGGTCGCCTCGGGGTACATGACGAAGCTGAAGGTGCTCTGCGCCGGATCACGCATCATCTCGATGACCCGGCCGAAGCGGGCCTTGGCGACGTCATCGGCGGCGGCCGTGTCGACCGAGGCGAAGACCTTGACGTCGATCTGGCGGCTCCAGTCGATGGGCAGCTCGAGGAGGCGCAGGGTGTGGCCGGTCGGCGCGGTGTCGAAGACCGTGGCGTCGAAGGAGTCGCGGCTGGCAAGATCGATGAAGACGTCGAAGGCCGCCATCTCCTCGGTGCAGGGCGAATCGAGCTCCTCGCGCATGGCCTCGATCGATCCGGGGCTCCGTCCGCGGGCCACGGCGTCGGCGATGATGCGGTCCGTGTAGGCGACCGCGGCCGCCTTGGCGTCGACGCGGGCCGCCCACAGGCCGTCCACGCCAGCGACCGGCGCCGGCTCGCTGCCGACCGTCGCACCGAGGACCTGCCCGATGTGCGCGGCAGGATCGGTCGTCACCAGCAACGTGCGATGACCCTGGCGCGTCAGCCAGACAGCGGTCGCGCAGGAGACGACCGTCTTGCCCACGCCACCCTTGCCCGCGAAGAAGACGGTCCGGGGCCGCCCGGCGGGGAGAAGGACCGCAGCCACGGCCTCATCGAGCGCCCTGGCCTCACGCGACACGAGGTCCCCGCTGTGGCCGAAGGCCGGCCGCGGAGCCTGCTCGTCGGAGAGCAGCGGGACGACCGCGCGGAGCCGGGCGATGCCCCGGACCTCGCCGTCGAGGAGGGGCACGCGCCGCGTGGGCATGGGCAGCACGCGTTCGATCTGGGCGAGGTAGCGCTCCTGCATCGCGATGCGGGCGGCGAAGAACGGCGTGGACGCCTCCTCGGCCGGCAGGATGCCGTTCACGATGAGCTCGGTGGTCTTGATCCCCAAGCGAGCCAGCTCCGCGCCGGCACGCTGCGTCTCGGCGATGGCGGTCGCCTCCGGATGGAGCACGAAGGCGAACCGGGTGCGCGACTGATCGCGCAGCGCGGCCAGCGCCCGCTCGTACTTGAGCTTCGCTTCGGCGATGGCGGCGGCCGGCCCGATGCACGTCTGGCCCGCGCCCGACTCGGCCTCGGAGATGCTCTTCGACCAGGCCTCCGGCAGCTCGAGCAGCCGCACCGTATGGCCCGTCGGGGCCGTGTCGAAGATGACCAGGTCGAAGCCTGCGCCTCCGGTCGGTGGCGCGGCAGGAGCCGTGTCATCGAGAAAGTCGGCGAAGCGGTCGAAGGCGGCGACCTCCGCGGTGCATGGCCCAGCCAGCTGCTCCTCCATGACCTGCACGATCTGGGGTGGGAAGAGCTCACGGATGGGCGCCAGGGTCCGGTCGGTGTACTCGGCCGTGGCCTTGTCGGGGTCGATCTCCATGGCCCAGAGGCCGGGCACGCCACCGATGGCGGTGATGGCATGGCCGATGGGCTGCTCGAAGACGTCGGCCAGGTTGGAGGCTGGATCGGTGGTCACGATGAGGACGCGCCGGCCGGCGTCGGCCTCGGCCACGGCGGTCGTGCAGGCCATCGTCGTCTTGCCGACGCCACCCTTGCCGGAGAAGAAGAGGAACTGGGTCACAGGGAGATCCCTTCCGAGGTATGAAGCCGTTCCGAAGCGCCGATGTCAGCGGCGGCGTCAGGCGCCCCATCGAGGGCGTCGCGGATCTCGGTGAGGCTGGGGTAGGCGTCAGTCTTGACGATGTGCCCCTGCACGACCGTGATGGGCAGCGCTTGCAGCTGGCGTTCGCGGATCAGCTGGTAGACCTCGCGGTTGCGCATGAACGCCTGCGGGTCCGCGGTCATCATGTGCCGGACCACGCTGCGGCCCTCCGCCTGGAGGGCCATGACCGCCTCGCTGAGGTCGACCAGGGTGGTGTCGAGGACCGGGCCGCAAAGCCCGGTCGGGCAGCACAGCGGTGGGTCGAAGATCTCGACATCGGGGGCGATCGGATCGGTCATGGGACAGGCACCTCCACGGGGGCAGTGACGGGAACAGGAGTCGAGAGCGACTCGGCGACGGCGCGCTCGATGGCAGTGACGTCGAGCTTGCCGCCACTGAAACGGAGTCGTCCGTCGATCAGGACGATCGGGAGCGGCGTGCCCTCGGAGACGAGCGTCTCGAACTCAGGGTGCTCGCCCATCTCAGTGCTGAAGAGGTCTGCGTAGGCGAAGCGCACCGCAGATCCGAAGCGCGCCACGAGGCGTTTTTGCAGGTACTCAGCAGCAGCCCGCCACGTCTTGCCAGGTGCGCAGCCGGCGGCCGGCGGCAGGCCCAGCACGAGCACCGCGCAACTCACGCCAGGACCTCGGCCAGGCGCGGCACCTGTCGCGCCGGATCGCCCGGAGCCGGCGATATCTTCGTCGTGCTGCAATCCGAACACAGGCAGGAAATCGCTGCCGTATCCGTCGGCGTGAGGAGCGCGGCCATCGCGCCACGCAGCGTGGCGAGCCGCTCGACGTCCAGCGAGTAATACACCCACCTGCCAGCCCGGCGCTCTCGCAGCAAGCCGCTGGTGCGCAGCACGCGCAAGTGATGGGAGACAAGCGCCGTGCTCAAGCCGAGGGCCCCCCCGACGTCACAGACGCAGTGCTCGCCGTGGCCGAGGAGTCCCAAGATCCGAGCCCGATTCGGCTCGGCGACGGCCTGCAGGGCCGCGAGGTCGTCCGGATCGATCGCAGTGCCAGTGACGTGCGGGAGGAGAGGGTCCATGACAGTCATCCTAAGCGATATTTGACAAACATGCGTTTGACTGAAGACCTGGATCTCGAGGGCCGAACGGCACAGCAGCCACGACGACGGTGCGCCCCTCGAGGAGCCGCCCAGCTCGGGCCGGACGACCTTGGCTAGGTGCGAGCCGCCAGGCGGTCGACCTCTGCCACCTGGGCCGCACTGACCGATGGCACGGCGGACTCCGGGACGTTGATCGAGGGGTCCACCAGCGGCGTCACGACTCTCCATCCAGACGGTCGCGAGCCTGACCGAAGAGGGTGCACAGTACGCGTGCCGTGGTCGGGAGGGCGTGGATGGCGTCGGCAGCACGTCCAGGGTGTTGCCCGCTCGATGGCCAGCATGGCCTCGTGGATGACCTCCGACGCGGCGGGTTCGGCGATGAAGGCTCCCATCAATCTGCGGGTCGGGCGATCGACGATGGTCACGTGGCCGTTGGCTTCCGCGACGTAGCCCTGGCGGTCGTGGCCAGGTCGGCCACCTCCCCGAAGGCGTCATCGCCGGCCTCGGGGGCCTGCTCGAGCGTGAGACCGATACTAGGCACCTCGGGGTCGGTGTACACCGCGCGGGATGGCGCGGTAGTCGAGGCGGACGGCATCGCCGAGAGGCCCCATGACAGCGCGAAAGCGCCCGACGGGGCGCCAGCTCGAGGTCGTGCGCGCCTACATCGCGGTCGCTGCGGCAGCATCCCTCCGGACTCGATCGGCGGGCCGGCTGGGTCAACGCGGCACAGGCCGCTTACTGGCTGGGACGATCCGACGAGATCGCGGGTCGCCGGTCGGGCGCGCCTCTCCGAGATCCGCGACCGATCCGCCATCCCATGTCACCTTCGCCGGTCCCTGTCACAATCTCGCGTGATGCGTGAGCGTCCATCGACCGTCCCCTTGAGCCGTCACCGGCCGCTCGCCGGCAGGATGGCCCTGGTGATCCTCGTGGCCGTGTGTGCTGTCGCGGCCCACCAGGCGACCTACCTGCTCGGCTTCAGCGGCGAAGGGTTCAGCGAGCCTACGGGTGCAGGCGGGCACGACGGCTACTGGGCGCCACTCGTCGTTCTGGTGTTGCTCGCCGCGACGATCCTGTCGCTCGTGACCTGGCGCCAGCTCCGCCGACTCTCCGCTCATGCCGGGCACCTTGATGGCAGCTCCCACCCGGGCTGCGAGCTGCGGGCATTCCTGGGGAACACCGCCACACTCTGGCTGCGGTTGGGTCTCGCGACCACCATCGTGTACGCGATCCAGGAGAACGTCGAGCGCGTCCTGGTCGGTCTCGCCCCGACCGGTCTCGACGCCCTCGTGGGCCATGGGCTGCTGCCTGCCATCGTCGTCATTCTCAGTTCGCTCGCGGTCGCGGCCGTGGCCGCGCTGGTCCGCTGGCGCTGCGAGGCCTTGCTGGCTCGCCTGGCGAACCACACTCCGCAGCCGCGTCGAGGCACGCCGATGTCGGCGCGTGTGCCTCGTTCGGCTCGCACGCCTCGGGCCGCAGCGCCGGCCGCACGCGGGAGTCGAGCACCCCCGGTGGTGGCGCTCGCCGTCTGACCACGGTCGTCGTCGCCTCCGTGGGCGTGACGCGCTCGCCTGCCAAGGACCGATCCGGAGGGGTCACCACATGGCCCATCACCTAATCCGACGCGTCCTTCGTCGGCGCCCGGCTCCTCGCGCTCCCGCCGAGCGTCCTCGGCGACACCAGCCAGACGACTCCCCAGAGCCAACGCGCAGAGTCTTCCACCCTGATCGCATCGGACCTCAGGTCCGTCCTCGATCCATCCCCGAAGGAGCCCTCCTCATGAACGCGCCACAGCCGCCCGAGCGGCCCGAGCCGACCACCCGCCGGGAGCGCCGCGCTCTCGAGCGTCTCGAACGTCGGCACGCACCTGTCTCCACCGCGACGCCGGCGTGGCGATCGCCCATGGCGCTGCTGACCGGCGTCGCCCTCCTGGTCGGCGCCCTCGTCGTCGGCGCCATCGTCGCCTTCGGCCAGCCGTCGACATCGACGAAGCCGATCGGCGGCGGTCTTCTGCCGCAGGGTCTCGTCCGCCCCATGACGACGATCCCGCCCGGCCTTGCCGAGGACGGATCGCACCCTTGGCGTCGCGACGGCACCGGTCACGCTCGAGATCTGGTCGGACTTCCAATGTCCGGCGTGCGAGCGGCTCGCGACGCTGACCGAGCCCTCGATCATCAACGAGTTCGTGACGGATGGGACCCTGAAGCTCGTCTACCGCGACGCCGCGTTCCAGGGACAGCGCAGCGACGATCCGTGGGATGAGTCGGTGGAGGCGGCGGCGGCGGCCCGCTGCGCCGGAGACCAGGACCGGTTCTGGGACGTTCCACGATTGGCTGTTCGCCAACCAGGAGGGTGAGAACGTCGGCTCCTTCACGAAGGAACGGCTGCGCGCGATCGCCGAGCAGGTCGGTCTCGATCTCCCGACATACGAGGCCTGCGTGAGCGACGGCTCGCAGCAGACGGCGGTGCGGCAGGAGACCGACGCGGCGATCGCCTCGGGCATCACGTCGACACCGACGCTGGTGCGTCAACGGGCAGGCCTACGTCGGCGCGCTGGGCGCGGAAGACTTGTCGGCCCTGATCGAGACCGCCGCTGCAGCGGCCGCCGTCGCGGCGGCCCCGGATGGAGCGAGCGCCGACACCCCGGCCCCGTCCGCGAGGCCCTGAGATGCTGACGATGATGCAGCAGCGCGTCCCCGCGCGCAGGATCCGCGGGATCCATCCCGCGCTCATCCTGGCGGCCCTCGACATCGTCGGCCTCCTCATCGCCAGCTACCTGACGATCGTGGAGCTGCCGGCCGGTGGCGTCCCGGTCTGCGGGCCCTTCAAGGGCTGCGAAGAGGTCGCCCTGAGCGAGTACTCGCGCATCGGCGGCATCCCGGTCGCGTTCTTCGGGGTGGTCCTGTCGGTGGCGCTGCTGGGCCTGGCGCTGGCCTGGTGGAAGACCGACATCTACGGGCTGCTCCTGGCCCACTACGGCCTGTCGCTCGTCGGCGTCATGTTCGACGGCTACTTCCTGTACCTGCAGGTGTTCGTCATCCAGGCGGTCTGCGTCTGGTGCGTCATGTACGAACTCTCGCTGCTGCTCCGCTTCCTCGTCGCCTTCGCGGTGTGGTATCGCCAGCCCAAGCCGGGTCGAACCCGGACCCGCCGCCATCATCGTCGATGACCGGGTCCTACGATGAGCGCGTCGCGCAGGGAAGGAAGGAGGGGGACGCATGAAGACCTTCGTCCGTGTGGCTCGCGCCACGTCCCTGAAGGAGACCCTCAGATGCGTCGAACCCTCGTCCTCGCCCCCCTCGTTCTTGTCCTCGCCGCCTGTGGCCCCGCCTCGAGCACCCCCTCGCCCCCGCCCGAGCCGGTCGCGGTCGCCTCGCCCGCAGCGAGCGGCCCCGCGATGCTGCCCATCCTCGCCTCCTCGGAGCTCGCGACGGGCCCCAATCGCTTCCTGTTCTCCCTGACCGACCGGCGAGAACACGCTCCTGGCGGCACCCGACGTGACGGTCCACCTCCTCTTCTACGACGATGACGTCGACAAGGACGCGGTCGCCTTCGAGGCCGACTCGCGGTTCCTGTGGGCGATCGAGGGCGTCCGAGGCCTGTACGCCGCGAACGTCGAGTTCCCCTCCGACGGTCGCTGGGGGACCCGCTTCGACGCCACCTTCCCCGACGGCTCCACGCAGACCGTGCGCGCCGACTACGACGTGCACGCCGAGCCGCACGCGCCGGCCATCGGCGAGCAGGCGCCCTCGGTCGACACGCCGACCGCGGCCGACGTCGGCGGCGACCTCGCCGCTGCTCTCGACCGACCAGGAGCCCGAGCCGCGCTTCTACGAGACCTCGATCGCCGACGCCCTGGCGGCGGGCGAGGCCTTCGTGGTCGCCTTCGCCACGCCCACGTTCTGCCAGAGCGCGACCTGCGGTCCGACGCTCGAGGCCGTCAAGGCGGTCGCGGCGGACCATCCCGACCTCACGTTCATCAACGTGGAGCCCTACGTGATGGCACTGCGGGACGGCTCGCTCCAGCCCGTGCTCGATGCCAACGGCCAGCTCCAGCCGGCACCCTGGACCGAGGCCTGGGACCTGCTGACCGAGCCCTTCGTGGCCGTCGTCGATGCGACGGGCGCGGTGCGCGCGACGTTCGAGGGGGCGATCGCGCCCGACGAGCTGCAGGCGGCCATCGAGGCGCTATGAGGCGGGCGCTCGGTCTCGCCGCCCTCGTCCTCGCCGTCTCGGCCTGCTGCGGGCGGGCGAGCAGACCGCCGCCGGTCTGGTGACCGACATCGACACGCTCGGTCTGGGCCAGGTGCAGGGCTTCACGCTGCGGACCGAGGACGGCGCATCGCTCGCGTTCACCTTCGAAGGCGGCACCGACCTCGCCGCCGGTGGCTTCCCGCCCGACCATCTGCGCGAGCACATGGCGACCGCCACGGGCGTCGCGGTCGCCTACCGCACCGAGGGTGACGCCCGCGTCGCGGTGCGGCTCACCGACGCCACCTGGATCGGCCAGTGAGCGGGGACCACGTCCGCAGCGCGGCTGGCCGGGACCGCCGCTCGCTCGTCATCGTGCTGGGCATGTCGCTCACGATCCTCGTGGTCGAGGTCGTCGGCGGCATCGCGTCCGACAGCCTGGCGCTCCTCGCGGATGCCGGCCACGTCTTCACCGACGTGGCGGGCCTCCTGCTCGCGCTCGGCGCCATCTGGCTCGCCGGGCCGGCCGGCCAGTCCGATGCGCGCACGTTCGGCTGGTATCGCGCCGAGATCCTGGCCGCCGCGCTCAACGCGGTCCTCCTGTTCGCGATCGCGGCCTTCGTGCTCGTCGAGGCCTGGCGGCGCCTCTCCGAGCCGCCCGAGATCGCGAGCGGCCTGATGCTCGCGGTGGCGCTCGTGGGCGGCGCGGTCAACCTCGTCTCGCTGCGCATCCTGCGCGGTCCGCAGGCGCGCAGCCTCAACATGCGCGGTGCCTACCTCGAGGTCCTCGGCGACCTGCTGGGCTCGGTGGCGGTCGTCGTGGCGGCGGTCGTCATCGTCGCTGACGGGCTTCACGACAGGCCGATGCCATCGCGTCGGCGCTCATCGGCCTCATCATCCTGCCGCGGACCTGGCACCTGCTCCGCGAGGCCATCGACATCCTGCTCGAGGCGACCCCCAAGGGCATGGACCTCGACGCGGTCCGCGAGCGCATCTGCTGGGCGCCCAGGGCGTGGCGGACATCCATGACCTGCACGCCTGGACCATCACGAGCGGGCTGCCGGTCGTCTCGGCGCACATCGTCCTGGCGCCGGGCGCCGTGCCCGCCGAGGTGCTCGACGAGCTGTGCGGCTGCCTGTCGGGCGACTTCGACGTGGAGCACTCCACGCTCCAGCTCGAGACCATCGACCGGCGGCGCATCGAGGAGGCGAGCCATCCATGAGGTCCCCACGGGTCGCGGGCGAGAGCACGCCGCTCGGATGAGCACAGGGCGGAGCACTCCTCTCGGCCCGCGACAGGTCAGGGGGCTCGCTCCGCCTGGACCAAAGGTGCCGGCTCCTCGGCCACGGTCCCAGCTCGCCTCGGTCGGCGGCGCACGGGCGGTCCGTAGTGATGGCACGTCTCGATGAGCTCGGCGATGCCGCTGAGGAGCTCGTCGCTCGCGTCGAGGAGCTGGGCGACCCGAGGGTCCGAGATGCGGTAGAGGTTGTTGCGGCCGACCATCTCGACGCGGACCAAGCCGCACTCGAGGAGGCAGAGGAGGTGATTGGATGCCCGCGACGCCGACAGCCCCGCCTCCGACGCCAGGTCTCCGGCCGAGCGTGGCCCATCCCGCAGGAGCGTGAGGAGGCGCAGACGCGCCGGGTCGGCCAAGCCTCGGAAGAGCTTGGCTTCGACGTCGATCGGTGCGTGGTCCGTGGCCATGATGCCGAAGATAGCAGCGTACTGGGCGGGCCGACCACGACGATCCGCGCCCGCCCAACCGTGCGAGGTTCAGGGATAGCGAACGGCGTGTCGGTGGGCCAGGGCCTGGTGACCGTCATACCAACCGAAGCTGTAGCGCATCCGCGTCTGGTGTGTCCGGTCGCCATGGCGCAGCTGGAACGTCGGCGTGAAGGCGCGGGCGTGATGGGAGTCCATGTCCCAGCCCGAGTGGGACCAGCTCGTCCGGCGCGATGCTTGCTGCGTCGTGACCCAGTGGCCATCGACGAAGCGCTGGAAGCGGACGGTCATGCGCATCCCGTCCATGCCCCAGCCCCAACAGTCGTCCTCGCCCATGTAGGCGTGGCCGCGCACGCCGTAGCGTGACCCGTCCGAGTACAGGTAGGTGGGGTCGCTCGCTCGCCAATCGATCGAGCCCGAGCCGTGGTGCCACGTCGAAGCCGCCTTCGGCTCGACCGCTACCGACACGCTCGGCATCGTGACCAGGGTCGCCAGCAGCACCATGAGGGCCCCGATCGAGACCCTCCGCATGCGTGTATTCATCGTCCTCCTCCTTCGCTCACCCGACGAGGGTGATCGACCCCGAACATGCCTGCCTCGAAGTGGCCCGGCTCGTGGCAGGCGAAACCGTAGGGGCCGGGCCCGCTGAACGAGTACGTCAACGACCCGGTCTGCATCATCTGCAGGCCGGCGATCTCTGGGAGGTCAGGGGCGTCCGCCACGACCTCTCGAGCGGGCCGACCTTGAACTCGTGGACGGTCGGGCCCATCACGGTCACCTCGAAGGTGATGTCTCGCCGCGTCGATGGGCACGACCGACGGCGTGAACGCGAAGCCCGGGCCGGCGACGATGCGCACCACCCGGGGGGCCTCCGTGGTGCCCGCCACGAACCCGGCTGTACCCGGGCCAGACGCGGTCGATGGGAGACCCATCATGTCGCCCCAGTCACCCATCATGCTGCTGGTGGCCGTCGGACCAGTCACCCATCATGCCTCGGCGGCCGTCGTGCCAGCCGCCCATCATCGGGCCGCAGTCTCTCGACCAGGACCCATGCATCCCCTGCCAGCCGGAGCCGGCCGGGCAGGATCCCGCCGCAGGCTGCCGGGGTTGGCACGGCACCCTGTGCGGAGGCGAGGGCCGCGACGCCGACGAGGACGAGTGAGGCCAGGAGCGCGCTCGCTCCTAGCGTCCGAGTCCGTGGTGTCATGGGTTCTCCCTGTGATGCATTCGGGACCCAGAGGTTCCGCTGTATCGACGATGGACCGCTGTCGCTTCATCCGATAGTGAAGCATGGCCCCCTCCTCCAGGGTCCGTTCGGCTCGCTCCTGCGCGGAGGATCCGTGGCATCGTTTCAGCGATACGTGAAACGGATGAGGGTGAGCATGGCGACCGAGATCGGAGCGCGACCGGGTCTGTTGGTGCGGGCCCTGCGTCTCGAGCACCTGACCGTCGGCTGGAACGTCGTCGAGGGCTTCATCGCCGTCGGTGCCGCACTCGCTGCCGGGAGCGTCGCTCTGCTCGGGTTCGGAATCGACAGCTTCGTCGAGAGCGTGTCCGGCACGATCCTCATCTGGCGCCTGCGCAAGGAGGCTGCTGGCACGCTGGATGAGGAAGCGATCGAGGCCGTCGAGCGTCGCGCCGAGCGGCTCGTGGGGCTGTCGTTCTTCGTCCTCGCCGCCTACATCGCCTTCGACGCGGTGACGACCCTGCTGGCGCAGGAGAAGCCGGAGGTGAGCCCGGTCGGGATCGCGCTCACGTCGGTGTCGATCGCCGTGATGCTGTGGCTGGCCCGGGCCAAGCGGCGGGTGGCCGGTGAGCTCGGGAGTCGCGCCCTGGCCGCCGACGCCGAGCAGACCCAGGCGTGCTGGTACCTCTCGGTCGTGGTGCTAGCCGGCATCGGGCTCAACGCTCTCTTCGGCTGGTGGTGGGCCGATCCGGTCGCCGCCCTCGGGGTCGTGGTCATCCTCGTCCGGGAGGGCCTGGAGGCCTGGCGCGGGGAGGAGGACGGATGAGCCGGTCGCCGGGTCGACAGTCCTTCCGTACGACACCCGAACACCTGTACGGGCCCTGCGCTTGACGCTCGCCTGACCGCCCCGTAGACCAGAGGTGAGTGTCACCATCCCTCGCGTCCGTCGGCCTGGCTCCTAAACCGGATGTCCGCCTTGTCGGTGTGGCTTGCACGCGAAGTGCCGGCCGGCGGACATGCCGGACCGGCCGGCGTGACTTGATAGGAGCGTGGCTGCGCCCCGACTCAGGCGTGTCCACCGACCGGTCCTGCCGTCCACCCCTCACGCGAAGGAAGGAGACAGGGGACATGGTGACGATCGGGGACGATACGCACAAGCGCTGGCACACCGCGGTGGTCGTCGACGAGCAGGGCCGCAAGCTCGCCGAGCGGACCGTCCAGGCGACACCGGCGGGGCACCTCGAGGATCGCTACTCCGAACGTCACCAAGCACCGGCTGTTCGTCTGGCTGGAGCCGCCGACGCTGCCCGACCATCAGCTCATCGTCTTCGCCCGCGACGACGACTACACGTTCGGGGTCCTCCACTCGCGGGTCCACGAGCTCTGGGCGCGCGGCATGGGCACCCAGCTACGCGACGTCGAATCCGGCTTCCGCTACACCCCTACCACGACGTTCGAGACGTTCCCATTCCCGCACCCGACATCCGAGCAGCGCGACGAGATCGCCGCCGCCGCGGCGCGCCTGGACGAACTCCGTCGGGGCTGGCTCGATCCGCCCGGCGCCAGCGACGACGATCTCAAGCTCCGCACGCTCACCAACTTCTACAACGACCGACCGATCTGGCTCCGTGATATCCACGACCGCCTCGACCGCGCCGCCCTGGCCGCCTATGGCTGGCCGGCCGACTTGCCGGACAGCCAGCTGCTCGAGCGCCTCCTGGGACTCAATCTCGAGCGAGGTGCATCGAGAGAACCCGGCGCCGACGCACGATGAGGCCTCGTCGGTCGTGATCTGGTATGGCGCCTGGTGGCCCTCGATGGTCTGTGGGCCGCAACGGTCGACGTGTCGTCCGACGAGGCGGGATCGCCCAAGGCGAGGACGCGCGGTCGGTTCCGCCTCGCCAGGGAACCCCATCAGGGCCAAGTAGCCCCGGCGCGCACCTTGACCATGTCTTGAGCCACTCCTGAGGCGGACTCCATGGACCCCGTTCAAACCGCGAGGCATCCTGACCACGTGGTCGATGAACGGCGTCGGCCAGAACGATCGGAGCCTACTGATGATGCTCGGCTGGGAGATGACCGCAGGTGCGTGGGTCTGGATGGTGTTCTGGATCTCAGCGCTGCTCGTGACCACCTGGCTGCTCGTCCGTCAGCCGCGTCGAACGCCGACGCGCGAGGACGCGCTGACGCTCCTCCGGACACGGTTCGCCCGTGGGGATATCAGCCAGGCTGAATTCGAAAGAGCGCTCGAGGCGCTCCGCAGCACCAGATAGGAGCACGAAGCATGAACACCAAGTCGATGGTCGCCGGTATGGCGATCGGTTCGACTTCTCGTCGTCGCGGGACTCCCAGCGACTCAGGTCGTCCGCGCCGAGAGTGACACCGCGATGAGCAGACCCGCGATCGGGATGGTCGGCGGGCACGAGGACTGCTACGCGACCATGGGCTCCATGATGTGGATGATGCACCAGCACCACGGCATGATGGGCGACGGCATGATGGGCGAGGGAATGATGGGCGACGGTCCCGACGGCATGATGGGCGAGGGAATGATGGGCGACGGTCCCGACGGCATGATGGGCGAGGGAATGATGGGCGACGGTCCCGACGGCATGATGGGCGAGGGAATGATGGGCGCACGGTCCCGACGGCATGATGGGCGAGGGAATGATGGGCGACGGTCCCGACGGCATGATGGGTGCCGCTCCCGAGGGAGCCTCGCCCGAGCCCGAGGCCACGACCGCTCCGCTGAGCACCGGTCCCGGCGATCAGACCCCTGCGCCGGATGCCTCCTCGGTAGCGGGCCACGAACAGCATCACCCATCCTCGAGCCCCAGTGCGAGTCCGGGCCCATCGTGATGGGCGCGCAACCCATCGTCTTGACCACGGAGATCTCCCCATGGAAGCCCTGCTTCGCCGCTGCCTTCTGATGTGCATCGGGGCGCTAGCGCTCGTAGGCATGCTCCTGGTTGTCGGCCTCCCAGGAGCCGCGCTCGTCGGCTTCGCCCCGTTTGCCATATGCCTCGGCCTGCACCTTCTGATGGGTCATGGCGCCGCCTCGCCGCTCACCGCGCCCGCGGCTACCTGAGCCGAGAAGTTCGTGGAGATGCCGATGCTCCGACGGCTCGTCATGGCGGTACTCGTCGCTAGTGTCGCGCTTGCCCCTCGCGGCATGCTCGTGCGAGGCATCCGCCGACTGGATCAGCACGGCGGCCTCGCCAGTCGGCGCGGCACTCGCGCGTATGCCAGAGTCGCTCAGCTCTTCACGGGACTGCACCGTCGGGCGGCTCTCGACGCGGTCGCGGTCGTCGGTGACACCGAGGCGACGGTCGTCGATCTCGGCTCCGGCCCCGGGGACCTCCTCGCCGACCTGGCTGCCCGTTTGCCAAGGGCCAGCGTCATCGGCGTCGAGCCGGCCGCGCAGATGCGTCAGAGCGCCAGCACGCGGGGCGTCCGCTCGATCGACGGGCGAGCGGAGGCCATCCCGCTCCCGGACCGATCAGTGGATCTCGTGGTCTCGACCCTGTCCGCGCATCACTGGGTCAATCCGGTCGCGGCCTTCCGGGAGGTGGCCCGTGTCCTGCGACCCGGTGGCCAGGCACGTGTCTACGATGTCCGTTTCGCGGGCTACGGCCCCGACGAGGCGCGTCGTTTCGCCGTCGCCGCGGGCCTGTCGGAGCACGCGGTCGGCCACGGTATCCTCGATGAGCGCCTGCTCGGCTTCCGGATCTACTCCCTCATCACCATCCGGACCACAGCACCGGAGTCCCCGACATGACCGAGACCCGACCTGCCAGGCTCATCGATCCGGTCTATGGCATGGAAGTCGATGTCGACAGGGCCGAGCAGGGTGGCCTCCCGCTCGAGCGCGAGGGTCGCACGTTCGGCTTCTGCGGTCGCGGCTGCCGGGGTGCCTTTCTCCAGGAGCCCGCGCGCCATGTCGCCCACGCGGAAGCGGCAGCTGCCGCGACGGCGGCGATCCCGCCCGAGCTGGCCTCCCGATCATCGATGAGGGTTCAGCGTCGAAGGTACGAGAGCTGTTCCTGCTGCCTGTCTTACGTCTACCCCGAGGTCAAGGCGCAGCTCGATGCCGAGCGGGCCACCCAGGCCGCGCCTCCAGTCAGCCGGGCATCTGCGAGGTCGCGGAGGCGGCGATACCGGCGCGACTGTAGCTGTTGCTCGGCTGATGGGGGTGAACCCTGGCGCTGCACCGAGCGCCAGGAGGAGACGGCATTCATGGCACTGGAAGACACGGCAAGGGATCCGTCCGCACCGTGGATGGCGAGATCGAGTCGGCACGCGAGCGTCGGCGCCGCTCGACAGCGGAGAGGACCGGACGGCGAACGCGCCGACCCCACTGACCTCGCGTCTCATCTCGCGACCGTCGCCGGCACACGTCGTCGGCCCCGCAGTCGGTCGAAGCCCGCAGGTGTTCACTGGTGTTCGCACCCGCCCAGGTGAGGAGATGAGCCGATGGGGAAGAAGACGCGCAGGCCGCAAACGACCACGCCAACCGCTCCGGACACCTCAGTCATGACCGGCGGCCGATCCGAGGCTCGGCGACCGCAGCGCCGGCCCGTCATGGGGCGCACGGGGGGGGTCGCCCGATCAGCGCGCACGCGCGCACCCTGGCGGTCGGTGTCATCGCGGCCCTCGGTGTCGGTCTACTGGGCTACATGGCGCTCAGCGACGCGACGGCTGCGGCCTTCACTTGCGACTCCCTGCTCGAGGCGCCTGCCGATCAGACGCTACCGCCACTGCCCGGCGAGACCGACGAGCGCCTAGGGTTCATCGTGGAGGATGAGGGGCGCACGCATTCCGAGGGGCCCATTCGCTACGCCGCGTGCCCGCCCACGAGCGGCGACCATCGTGCGGCAGGCGCCCTCAGCCGCGACTTCTACGGTCCGGGATCCGGCCAAGCACCCAACGACTGGATCCACAACCTCGAGCACGGCTACGCGGTCATCGCCTATGCCGGTGAGCCCGATCGGGCGACCCTCGCGGAGCTCCGCGACATCCTGGACACAGTCGCTCCGACCGAGGTCGCAGATGCCTGCGGCCTTCCTAACAAGGTCGTCGTCGTCCGGTTCGACGCGATGAGTGAGCCCTTCGCGGTCCTTGCGTGGGACCGGGCCTTGCTTCTGAGTGACTTCGACGCTGACCGCATCTTGGCCGCGGCCGAGGAGTTCCAGGACGGTCCTCAGGCACCGGAGCGCGCCTGCTGAGCGCGCGTCTGGAAAGGCCCTGACTCGAGTCTCCCGTCCTCAGGGTGCTCCAAGAGTGCTCTCATCCTAGTCTCAGTCGACCGCGGGACACTCCAAGTCGCGCACTCGTTCTTCCGAGGAACACTCCGGAGGGGGTTCGCCAGGGGAAAGGATGGACTGATGCGTCGCACATCTCGCGCCATCGCCAGCGTGACCGCCGTAGGACTGGTCATCATGCCGGGCACGTCGCTCGCCCAGGACCCGGGATCCGCGGCCGTGGCGGGTACGGTCTGGGTAGCCAACGAGTATGGCCACTCCATCTCTGCGATCGATGTAGCCACCGATCGGCTGCGACTCACCATCGAGGGCATCGACAGTCCCCACAACCTCCAAGTCGCGCCAGATGGCGAGAGCGTCTGGGTGGTCAGTGGTCACACCTCGACCGCCGCGATGGTGGACGCACGCACGGGAGCCGTCCATGGCACCGTCCCGACAGGGGGCGACCCGGCGCACATCGTGCTGAGCCCGGATGGCTCCACGGCGTACACGACCAACGGCGCGGACGGCACGGTCACTGCCATCGACGTCGCGACGATGACGGTGACGGGAACGATCCCGGTCGGACCCGGCCCACATGGCCTCCGGCCGAGCCCCGATGGACAATCGCTGCTCGTGGCCGATGCCGGCGGCACGACGGTCAGCTTGGTCGATACGTCTTCCGGCGCCGTGACTGCGATCGAGGTCGGTACGACACCGGTGCAGGTGGCGTTCGCCCCCGACGGCGGCACCGCCTACGTGACCCTGAACGGTGACGACGCGCTGGCGCGCATCGACCTCGCGTCGCGCCTGGTGACGGGTTGGGCTCCCGTCGGCCGGGGTCCCGTCCAGGTCTTCGTGACCCCTGACGGCGCCCGGATCCTGGTCGCGAACCAGGGAACCGAGGATTCGCCCAGCTCGACCGTGACCATCCTCGACGCGGCCAGCCTCCAGCAGGTGGCCGACGTGCCGACCGGGGCAGGAGCGCACGGTGTCGTGGTCGATCCGTCGGGCGTCCGAGCCTATGTGACCGATATCTACGGCGACACCGTGACGGTGATCGACATCGCGTCGGCGGCGCCAGTCGGCACCATCGAGGTGGGCGACGGGCCCAACGGCATCTCGTACTCCCCGGTGAGCCTGGACAGCGGACTGGGATCGAGCATCAGCGTCGACCTCATGGACGAGGACGGGATGGAGGAGCAGATGGAGCATTGACATGGCAACGCGCCGGCGACAGATTCTCCGTCCGTGGCATCCACGGCCATCGTCACCCGCCCCCAACCCACCGAGAACCGGGTGTATCGGCTCCGGATCGCGTGGGGGACCATCGCTCGAAAGGAGTCACAACAATGACCCAGGAGCAGCTCGTCACCGACCCTGTCTGTGGCATGAAGATCAAGCCGGAGGACGCCGTGGCGACCATCGACCACGACGGCACGACCTACTACTTCTGCAGCCAGGACTGTGCCGACGCCTTCGAAGAGGCACCCGAGGACTACCTCTGAGCTCCGGGGCCAGCGACCGATCGACGTGCTCGCGCTGCTGATCGCCTTGGCGGTCTTCGTTGGCGCGCTGCTGGTGGTCCTGGCTTCCTGGACCCTCGGATCGACGCGCTCCGGGCGCCGCGCCACGGCGCCGGAGCGCGTCCCGTTCCAGGGAGGTGAGGCGCCCGAGGTCCACGCGTGGAACCGCTACCACGCACGGTACTACCTCATGGCCCTGATCTTCCTGGCCTTCGACATGGAGATGGTCTTCATGTATCCATGGGCCGTCGTGTTCATCCGTGAAGGCGTCATCGCGATGGTCGAGATGGCGATGTTCATCGGGATCCTGCTCCTCGGCGTCCTCTACGGCTGGCGCGAGCGAGCGTTCGCGTGGGCCTGACCGACCGTTTGTTGCGCCTCGGTGCCAGTGCGCCGATTCCGGTCCTACTGGCTGCTGGTGTGCGCGGAGACGTGCTGCTCGAGCCGCTCCGGCTCGACGAACGGATCCGCATCGTGGACGCGCCGCGGGCCGCCACCGTCATCGTGGGAGCCGGCGCTCTTCCCGATGACCTGCTGCCACAGGTGCTGCGCCTCCACGACACGCTGCCACACCCGCGCGCCATCGCCTGGCTCGTGACCCCCGATGGTCCGGTTGCCCCGGCCATCCGCGGTCTCACGATCATCGAACCTCCCGTATGCGGACCGCCTGGTCGGGCTCGGACGTGACCTGCGCGCAGGGCACCGAGCATCCGACCCCCCGCTCGCGCCCGATGAGGATCCAGCGCCGTGGCGTGGCGTCGGTCCCTACGGCCAGGGTGGGAGTGGCATGACCGGCGGGGTGCCGTACGGCCGTCCGATGGCCAGCCTCGCCCCTGACCGGGACGGCCTGCGACTCGACCGGCTCCCGGTCACCATCGGGCCGTGGTTCCCGTATCTCCCCGCGGGGCTCCGGCTTCGGGTCGGATTCGCCGGCGACGTCGTCTCCGGCGTGGAGGTCCTGTCGCCTCCTGCGGTCACGCTCCGACCGCCAGCGGAGGACGTGTTCGATCGCGTCCTCGGTGCGCCGGTATCGATCCGCGACCTGGAACTCGCCCGCGTGCGAAGTCATCTGCGGGCGTTGGCGATCGCCATCGAGAGCGCCGGCCTCGTGGCCTTGGCTCGTCGTGCCCGGCTCCTCGCCGCGGCGTCGGCCATCGACCCGCTGGGCGTGGCGAGGTTCGAACGATCGCTTGTCTGGTCGGGGTTCCTCCGGTGGACCACCGGGGGCGTCGGGCGGCTGCGAGCCGAGGACGGGGATCTCGCTGGGCTGGGCCCTGTCGGTCGTGCCACGGGGATCGCTGACGACGCCCGTGCGGGATTGGCGGCGTACGAGAGGATCGGGTTCCGGCAGGTCACCCAAGAGGCCGGGGATGCGCGCGCCAGGTGGTTGATCCGGCTCGCTGAGATGCGGCAGTCGCTGACACTCGCGGCGTGTTCCGGCGACCTCACGGTCGGGCCGGTGGAAGCCTTCGAGGGTCCGCGTGGGCGGCTGACGGCGGGCAGCCGACCGACTGACCGTGTGCTGCCGCTCCTGGCGGTGGTCCTCGATGGGAGGGAGTGGGGCGATGCGTTGACCACGCTGCTCAGTCTGGACCTGGGCCCCGAGGCCTACCCTGCCCGAACCGAGATGACGGTGCTGGCGTCCTGATGGACTGGGTCATCGCGTTCCTGCTCCTCGGCGCCCTGATCGCGATCGGCCCCCTCTTCGTCGCCTTCGTGGATGCGACCGTCGGCCAGATCGTGGCAGGCGAACGCGCATCGGTCACGGCCGCCGCGGCCCTCCCCGTCCGGCGTGGGGTCGGTCTGCTGTCGCAAGCGACGACCATCACCGAGCGCCCCGATCTCGGTGGCTGGGCGCTCGCTCCGGCCCTCCTTGCTGGGCTCGCCGTCCTCGCGCTCGCCCTCGTCCCATTCGGCCCCGGTCTCGTCGTCGCGGACCCGTCCACCGGCTTCGTCGTCTACTCGGCCGCGGTGGCGTTCGTGATGATCGCCGTGTTCCTGCACGGCTGGTCGCCGAACTCCGTGTTCGCGATCCACGGCGCGTACCGCTACGGTGCGGTCGCGCTCTCGTTCCAGATCCCGTTCCTGTTGGCGATGCTGGCGACCGCCCTGCCGGCGGAGTCGCTCTCGATCGTCTCGATCGTGGACGCGCAGGAGGATGCCTGGAACGTGATCCGTCAGCCCCTCGGGTTGCCGATCTACCTGGTCGTCGGCCTCGCCGTCAGCTTCTGGGGACCGCTGGACCTGCCGGATGGAAGGGACCTGGCCGGTGGGACCTCGGTGGAGGACTCGGGGATCCATCGGATGCTGTGGGAGATGGCGCGTCTGTTGATGCTCGTGGCGGTGGCCGCGATGGGCGCGGCGGGCTTCCTTGGCGGCTGGTGGGGACCGCTGCTCCCTGGGCCCCTGTGGATGCTGACTCAAGACGGGCCTGCTGCTCGCGGTCCTGGCCTCGACGCGCCATCTGTTCGCCCGCTACCGGATCGAGCCCTTCGTCGAGCGGTGCTGGGTCGTCCTGATCCCGCTGGCCCTGCTCAACATCTTCGTGTCCGGGGTCACGCTCCTGTGATCCCCCAGCCGCTCATCGACGCGCTGTTCGTCATGTTCTCCGTGGGTGCTCTGGTCACGGGCTACCGCGTGTTCCGGACCGACTCCATGGTGCGGGCCGCCTTCTACCTGCTGGCGTCGTTCGCCGCGGTCGGCGGGATCCTCGTCCTGCTGGGGGCGGAGTTCCTGGGCATGGTGCTCATCCTGATGATGGCCGGCGAGATGCTCGTGATGGCCATCGTGATGGTCATGTACATGATGAACCCTGCCGGGCTGAACCCGATGTGGATGGTCCATCAGCATCGGCGCGCGGTGCTCGGCGGCGTCGGGTCCTTCGTCGTGCTCGTCGCCGCGATCCTGCTCACCGACTTCCCCTCGGCACCGCGACCAGTCGTCGCACCCGTGACGGAGCAGCTGGGCATCGAGTTGCTGGGCGATTCGATGCTCGTCTTCCAGACGGCGGGCGTGGCGCTCCTGGCCACGATGATCGGGGTCGTCGTCCTCGCCGGCCAGCGTGGACGGTTCGGGAGCGCGGAGGACGGCTCGGTGGAGCCGCCCCTCCAGCCGGATGAGGAGCCGGCATGACGCTCGACCTCGTCCTCATCGTGGCTGCCGGACTCTTCGCGATCGGGCTCTACGGCGCCCTGAGCCAGCAGTCGTTCGTGATGCTCATGATGGGCCTGGAGCTGATGATCAACGCGGCCCTCCTGGCCCTCGGTGCGTTGTGGGCCTTCTCCGCGGCCGGCGACCCGCAGGGCCAGATGCTGGGCATCGTGTTCATGACCGTGATGGCCGCCGAGATGGCCATCGGCTTCGCCCTGGTGACCCACGTCTACAGGGCGCGCCGCGCCGACATCACCGAGAAGCTGCGGAAGCTCAAGGGATGATCCTGCTCGCGCCGTTGGTCCCGCTCCTGGCCGCCGCTGCCGCGTGGTGGTTCCTGCCCCGTCGTGGGTCGGGATGGCTGCTGCTCGTCGCCCTGGTGCTCGCCATCGTGGCGGCAGGCTGGGGGGTCGTCGGCTCGACCGGCGAGCTGACGATCGGGTGGGGCCCCGTCCTCTCGCTGTCCCTCGGCGCGACCGGCTTCGGGGCGATGATGCTGCTCCTGGTCCCGGCGATCGCGGCCCCGGTCATCGGGTACGCATACGTGACCGAGGCCGCCGGCAGGCGGAGTCTCGTGCCGCTGCTGCTCGTCTTCGTGGCCACGATGGAACTGCTCGTGCTGAGCCGTGACCTCCTGATGCTGCTCGTCGCGTGGGAGCTCGTGGGGGCGCTCAGCTGGTTGCTGATCGGGCACCACTGGCGGGATCCTGCCCCACCGTCGGCCGCACGGACGGCGTTCATCACCACCCGGATCGGCGATCTCGGCTTGTACGCGGCCGCCGGCATCCTGTTCGCCGCGACGGGCAGCTTCCGTCTCGACGCGATGGCATCGCTCGACCGACCCGCCGCCGACCTGGTCGCGGCCGGTCTGCTGCTCGCGGCGGCCGCCAAGTCGGCGCAGGTACCATTCGCGCAGTGGCTGTTCGCGGCGATGGCCGGCCCGACGCCGGTCTCCGCGCTCCTGCATTCAGCGACGCTCGTGGCGGCCGGAGCGTACCTGCTGATCGTGACCTCGCCGCTCCTCGCGGCGGTGCCGTGGTTCCTGCCGGCCATCGCGCTCGTGGGGCTGGTCACGGTGTTCGCGGGTGGTGCGGTGGCGGCATCGCAGCCGCAGGCGAAGCCGGCGCTCGCCGGCTCCACCTCTGCCCAGTACGGGCTGATGTTCATCGCCATCGGCGCGGGGGCGCCCGCCATCGCCGGTGCGCAGTTGGTCGTCCATGCGGCCTTCAAGTCGCTGCTGTTCCTGGGGGCGGGTGCGGCCATGCATGAGGTCGGCACTGGTCAGCTCGCCCGCATGCGTCTGGGTCGGGCCCGTCCGGTCACGGCGTTGCTGTCCGCCGTCGGGCTCCTCGCGCTCGCTGCGGTGCCGCTCACCGGCGGAGGCTGGAGCAAGGAGGCGATCGTGGCGGCCGCCGACGAGCGGTCGATGCTCGTCGGCGTGCTCGTCCTTGCCTCGGGGGCGCTCACGGCGTTCTATGCGACGCGACTCGGGCTGCTGATGTGGGGTCCCGGCCAGCGACGGCACGCGCGACCCCCGAAGGCCCTCGGTACGAGCCGACGATCTCACGATGCTCCCCCTCGCGTTGGCGACGGTCGCGCTGTCCGTGCTGTGGCTACCGGGTGGTGCCGCGTGGCTGGTGGGGGCGGATGGCCCTGGCTTCGAGGCTGATCTCCCTGGTGCTCTCGCTCACCGCGATCGCCATCGGCGCGTCACTGGCCGTGGCTCTCGATCGACGAGCCACCCTCGTGGTTCCCGTTGGCGACGGTGGCGCCGACCTGTCCGACTCGTGGCTCGGCTTCATCCCTCACGTCCAATCCACGGTGGCTCGAGGGGCGATGAGACTGTCCGCCGCGCTGGCCCGCTTCGACGCCCGGGTCGTGGACGCCGGCGTGCGCGGGGTGTGGCGGTTGACCCGTGCGCTATCGCGGGCGATGGCCTTCCGTGATGTCGTGACCGTGGACGGCGCGGTCCGGGCGGTCGCAGCCGGGACGCTGCTGACGGCGGACGTCTCACGCGCGGCGGACGAGCGCGGGGTCGACGGCACGGTCGAGGGCACGGGCCGGGCCGTGGGGCGCGCAGGCCAGGAGAGCCGGCGTCTCCAGACTGGCATGAGCCATGAGTACCTGCAGCTGATCGCGGCGGGCCTCGGGGTCGCCCTGCTCGTGTTGGCGATCGCCCGATGACGTGCCGTCTTTCGTCCAGCCTGTCCGCGCCATGGAGGCCCGGCCCATGCTGAGCATCGCCATCCTCCTGCCGATCCTCGCCGCCGTCGGCGTGGGGCTGGCCCGGAACGTGAGCCCAGGCGACGGCGAGCGGCGGCTCCAGCTCGTGGCGACGGCGATCGCCGCGATCCCGCTCGTCGTGCTGCTGGTGGCGTGGTCACGCTTCGGTGGGTCCGGCGGGTTCGAGCAGGTCGAAGCGGTGCCCTGGATCCCGTCCCTGGGCATCGCCTGGAAGGTCGGTGTGGACGGGTTGTCCCTGCCGCTGGCCACGATGACGGCGCTCATCTTCGTGGTGGCGATGGCCTACCCCGTGGACCTGCGAGGGCGCGCGGCCGCATACCTCGCGTTGATGCTGTTCTTGGAAGGGGCCTCCATCGGGCTCTTCCTGGCCCTGGACCTGTTCGTGTTCTTCGTGTTCTGGGATGTCTCGCTCGTCGCGATGTACTTCCTGATCGGGGCGTGGGGTCATGGCGACGCACCGCGGTCCGCACTCAAGTTCTTCGTGTACACGTTCGCCGGCTCGTTGCCGCTCCTGCTCGCGATCCTGGCGCTCTACCTCTCATCGGACCCGCGCACCTTCGACATGGCGGAGCTCATCCGGCAGCAGCCGCTCGCAGGCGCCGGACTCTACGCGACGGTCGTGTTCCTGGGCTTCTTCCTCGGCTTCGCGATCAAGACGCCGATCGTGCCGTTCCATACCTGGTTGCCCCCGGCGCACGTGGATGCGCCAGGGCCGGCCTCGGCGATCCTCGCGGGCGTGCTGCTCAAGATGGGCACCTACGGCTTCGTCCGCATCTTGATGTCGATGATGCCGGACACGTTCGAGCAGTTCGCCCTCCCGCTCGCGATCCTCGCGGTGGTCTCGATCGTCTACGGCGCGCTCGTGGCGCTCGCCCAGACGAACCTCAAGCGGCTCATCGCCTACACCAGCGTCAACCACATGGGGTACGTGATCCTCGGGCTGGCGGTGGCTGGGGCGTTCGCCCCGGGACAGGAGGCAGCGCAGCGACTCGCGCTGAACGGCGCGACGCTCGAGATGGTGGCCCACGGCCTCATCACCGGCGGACTCTTCCTGCTGAGTGGTTCGATCCTCGCGCGCGGAGGCACGTACGAGATCGGGGAGTACGGCGGCCTGCTGGACCGCACCCGGGGGCTCACGATCGGGACGGCCGTGCTCGCCTTCGCGAGCCTGGGACTGCCCGGGCTCGCCGGGTTCGTCGCCGAGTTCCAGATCTTCGCCGGGACGCTGGGTGTCTTCCCGGGCCTGGCGCTGATCGCGCTCATCGGCATCGTGGTCACCGCTGCCCTGTTCCTGCGGCTGCTCGGGCATGTGTTCCTGGGCCCCCTGCCTGAGCGATGGCGATCCTTCCCCGATCTCGGCCGAGTGGAGATGGGCGCGATCGGCGCTCTCGTGGCTCTCGTCGTGCTCATCGGCATCGCGCCGGCCTGGATCCTCGACGTCATCGACTCGTTCGTCGCTCCATTCGTCGGGGGCTGAGGTCCGCCATGGGCATGGACATGGCATCGATGGTCGGGGATGTGATCCCGGAACTCGTCCTGCTGAGCGGTGCCGTCGCGGTGCTGTTGCTCGCGCTCGTGCTGCCACCCTCCAGACAGGCGTGGGTGGCGGGACCCGCGCTGATCGCCCTCGTCGTGGCCGCGATCGTCACGCTGGCGCTCCTCGGAGGCGTGGATCGGCTCACCTTCGCCGGCACGTATGCGGTCGATACCGCGGCCGCTGTGGGCCAAGCTGATCATCCTCGCGGGGACAGCCGCCGTCGTCCTCCTCTCGGTACCGTGGTTCCGCCAGGATCCGCGCCACGGCGAGTACTACGCGCTGCTGCTCCTCGCAGCGCTGGGCGCCATCCTCATGGCCGGAGCCACGGACCTCAAGGAGGTCCTGGTCGCGATCCTGCTTTCCTCCGTCACCGGGTTCGTCCTGGCGGGCTATCACCGGCGCTCCTCGCTCTCGTCCGAGGCCGCCATCAAGTTCTACCTCGTCGGCGCCCTGTCCAACACGGCGGCGCTGCTGGGGGCCGCCCTGCTGTTCGGGCTGGCCGGCAGCACGACGCTCGCCGGGATCGCAGATGGCCTTGCGGCGGGCGGCCTCGCCACCGAGCCGGCCCTCGTCGTCGGACTCGTCCTGCTGCTCGGGGTGCTCGCCTTCAAGGTCGGCGCGGTACCGGTCCACAGTTGGGTCCCCGACGTCGCGCAGGGTGCGCCGGCTCCCGTGGCCGGCTTCATCACGGCCATCCCGAAGGTCGGTGCGTTCCTGTTCCTCGCGCGACTCGTGGCGGCGTTGCCCGAGGGCGTCGGGTGGCAGCCGCTCATCGCGCTCGCGGCCGCGGCCACGATGACGCTCGGCAACCTCGCGTCCTTGTGGCAGGACGATGTGCGCCGTATCCTGGGCTGGTCCGCCGTCTCGCAGACGGGATACGGGCTGATGGCCATCGTGGGTCTGGGGGTCTCACCGCTGGCGTTGCCAGCGCTGCTCTACTTCCTGGTCGCCTACGTGGCCGGGAACATCGCCGCCTTCGGCGTGATCGTCGAGTTGCGCGGGCGGACGGCGCTGTGCCGACTTCGACGGGATCGGGCGGGCACGTCCCGGGTTGCTGGGCGCGTTCGCGGTGAGCTTCCTGTCGTTCATCGGCGTGCCGCCGCTGGCCGGATTCGTGGCGAAGCTGCTGCTGTTCGCCGTCGCGATCGAGGTCGGCTACCTCTGGCTCGCGGTCGTCGCGGCGATCAACACCGTCGTGTCCATCGTCTACTACGTCCGCGTCCTTGCGCCCGCCTACTTCCGCGTCCCGGCCGGGCCGGTCGCGACGCTGGCGCGGCCGGCGGCCTTCGCGACCTACGCCGCGACCGCCGCGATCATCGCCGTCGGGGTGCTCTCGGAGCCGTTCGTCGCGGCTTTCAGCGGTCGACCGCTCCTGCCCTGAGGTCGTGGGGTCCACGCTGAGGCTCTGCAGCCTCCATGCTCGGGCGCTCATCGGCGGCGTGCTGGGCAACGGCGTGGGGATGTCCGGGACGCGCCGGCTCACCGATACGGGCCCACGAGGCGTCGTTCGAGGAGGATCACGGCACCGTAGAGCGTCACGCCGAGGAGCGCGATCGTCAGCAGGGTCGCGAACAGGAGCGGCGTGTCGAAGAGACTCCCGCGGGCGAGGTTGATGAGGACGCCCAGGCCGCGGTCGGCACCGGCCCACTCGGCGACGATGGCCCCCACGACCGCGAGCGTCACCGAGATGCGCAAGCCCGTGAGCACTTGGGGCAGCGCGGCGGGGACCTCGACGGTCGTGAGCAGCTGCCGACGCGTGGCCCGGAGGCTGCGGGCGAGCTCGATGAGGTGCGGGTCGACGGAGCGGAGCCCGACGGTCGTGGCGACGGCCATGGGGAAGAAGCAGATGAGCGCCACGACGAGGACCTTGCTCACGAGCCCGCTCCCGAACCACAGCGCGATGAGCGGCGCCAACGCGAGGATCGGCGTCGCTTGCGCGGCCACGATGTACGGCGAGAGGAGCCGTTCCGCGAGTAGCGAGCGTGCCAGGAGGAGCCCGACGGCGAGCCCGGCCGTGACGCCCACGAGGAGCCCCAGGGTGACCTCGACGAGTGTCGTGGCCAGGTGCGGCGTGATCGTCCCCTGCAGGAGCGCCCTGCGCGAACCGCTCGAGGACGACGAGCGGGCCCGGCAGGAGGAACGGCGGATAGCCGCCGATGACGACGATGGCCTGCCAGACGAGGACGACGAGCACGCCGACGGCGATGACGGCGAGCGTCTGCCGGGCGACGGTCATGGGATTCCCGGGCGGATGGCGTGCCCGAGGGGTCCACCGTCGCGGCGCCGGCTGCTGTCGCCGTCCGTGACGGGTCACGACTCGGCGGTCCCTCAGTCGCAGGCCCATTCGCTCGAAGGCGAAGCGTCGGTGGCGCCGTGACAGCAGTCGATCGCGTGTCCGGCAAGGTAGCGAAGAGGATCGACCCGGAACCGTTCGAGGCAGCCGGGGCACTTGAAGCGCAGGGTGCGGACGCCATAGCGGACGGTGAGACCCTCGCCGGGTCCGATCTCGGTCGCGCAGACCACGCAGCGTGCCGCGGGCTCGTAGGTCGAGTCGACGATGCCGAAGACGATGTCCATCAGGCGGCCTCCGTGAGGATCCGACGGCCGAGACACGGGCCGATGAGGCCCGTCCTCGGCCGTCGCAGGACGGTGAGGTACCGGCGAGCGGGCCGCCAGGTGCGTGGTGGTCAGTGGCAGGCGTGCGAGCTGTGCTGGTCATGGTCGTGCTTCTCCATTCGCTTGCGGGGACGGTCGTGGCCTGGTGGCCGGACCCTGTCTGGGAGGCTGGGTCATCAGGCTGAGCGCTCGGGGAGTGTCCGCTGTGATCGTCAGCGTCCCCCTGGCCGCCGTCGGGGCCCTCTTGCGGCCCAACGCCTGCTGGTCCGCCGTGACCACCATGTCCGCCGTGACCACCGACGTGCATGAGCACCATGCCGCCCATCAGGCCGGCGAAGAGGACCGTCGAGAGCGAGATGACGCCGAGCGCGACGAGCACGGCCGCGATGGCCACCGCCGCGACCGCGGGGAGTAGCCAGCGGGGCCACGCGCGTCGAGCGGGTGGGTGAACCGCGGCGGGACCAGGGCCGCCATGGCGGCTCGGTCGAGTGGACGGGTCGTGAGCATGTGCGGTCATGAGCGGCTGGCCTCCGGACTATGCGGGTAGTGGGTGGACGGCGCGCGGTGCGCCAGGGTGAAGAGGACCGAGTGCGGCGGTCGGATCGGTCGCGATGACGAATGGCAAGTGAGGCTCCTCATACGGGCTGGCGCGACGCGTCGGACGCCCACAGACAGCCGACCGTCCACGCGAAGAGCGCGAACAGCGCGGCCGGCACGATGGCCGTGGCATCGAAGGCGAGGACCGCCAGGAGCACGACGTGCGGCAGCGAGAAGACCCACAGGACGGCTGCGAGGCCGAGGGCGTCGGCTCGGCGCGTGACCTCCGACCGGAGGCGAGCCCGGTCCCACCGTCGGGGGGCCGGGACGAGCTCGATCGTGCCCCGGTATCGCCCCATGCCGCAGGTGAACCGGACCTCGCCGGGTGGCTGGGGCGGGAGCACGACGGTCGTGTCAGCATGTGGCGCCAGCCGTCGATCGAGTCGGGGCGAGGAGAAGACGACCCGCTCCGAGCAGGGGTCGTCGTCGCGTCGGCGGAAGACGAGCCGGAGTGGGACCTCGGCGCGCGCGACGATCGACCGCGGCTGGTAGCCATGGTCGACGGTGATCTCGAGCACCTGGACGTCGGCCCGTTCGAAGCGGGCGCGGACCGCTTCAGCCCGCCGGTCTCGGAGGACTCGGGCGATGGACGTCATGACCGGACGAAGGCCGCGCCGGTCATGCCCGCCGCGGCGTGGCCCGGGAGCGTGCAGATGAACGTGTGCACGCCCGGCGTGTCGAAGCGCAGGGTGATCGTCCGCGTCTCGCCGGGTTCGAGGATGGACTCGACGCCCGCGAGTCCCGGCATATGGAGCGACTCGAAGTTCAGGTCGTGGCGCTCGGTCCCGGCGTTGGTGAGACGCACGGTGAGCGGCACGCCGACCTTCGCATCGAGGCGATTGGGAGCGAACCGGAGGATCCTCGAGCACGATCTCGGCCGATCGGCCATCGCCGCCCGAAAGGCCGACGCCCGCTCCAGATGCGATGACCACGACGACATACGCGATGACGAGGGCTGCGAGCAATGCCAGGACCTTCATGCCGAGTTCCTCCTCTGGGGTATCTCCGCATCGTGTGGTCCCGCGGTGAGGTGGCCGTGAGCGATGGCTGAGAGCCGGCTTAGCGAATCGCGCGCGCCGTCTGACAGGGAACATCGGCCCGACCCGCGGGCGGGATCGACTTGGCGGACGGTCCGAAGGGCGGCTTCACTACCCCTACACCACGCCTCTGGCTCGTCCGCGCGAGGGCTAGGACCTTCATGCCGGGTTCCCCTTCTGGCGTATCTCTCGCACCGTGCGGTCCCGGGGTGAGGAGGCCGTGAGCGGTGGCTGAGCGCCGGCTGAGGATTCAGATGCTGCTCCGCCTCTCATTGACGCGGCCGTTCGACGCGTTCCGCGACTCATCCGAGCGCCGGTTTCCGCCCGTGGTGTGGCGAATCCAGCGATCGCGGGCGGGCGAGCTGATGGCGTGGGGGCCCGGCTCAGATGCGCGCCACCCCGCGGAATCGCTCAGCGCGCCAGACGAGCAGGACACCGGCAAGAGCGGTGAGAACGGCGAACGCAAGGAGAAGACCGAGCGCGACCGGCGAGCGTGCCCGACCTGTCACCGTCTGGTCCGACTCAGTGGCTGGTGACGCCTGCCCACCGGCGGCGGCCGTGACCCCGAGCGCCGCCGTGAGCGTCTCATCGCCGATCGCGCGCACCTCGTAGGTGCCGGATGGCAGGTGCCCCGGGATGCGGAGCTCCTGCTGGAACATCCCCTGGGCGTCGGTCCGGACCGTGCCGAACTCGACGACGAGGTCCTGGCCAGCCAGGACCAGGACGCGCTCGTTGTCAGGCTCAAGCCCACTGCCGGCCAGGACGATCGTGCCACCGGCGGTCAGGCTGGACGGCTCGACCTCGATCTTCGCCTCCCCCTCGCCCTCGTGGGCGACCACGACCGTCCCGCCGAGGAGCAAAGCGGCTAGGCTCAGGGCGATCACGACCAAGACCATCCTACGCATCGGGAGGGTCCCCCTCCTGCCTCGGCCCACCCAGCAGGGGGCCCATGAAGCCGGCCGACCCGGCCACGATCAAGGGAAGGCCCACGAGCAGGGTGAGTGCCCAGCCGGTGGCAGCCCCATCGACCAGCGCGCTCCCGAGGCCGATCTCGACTGCCGCCATACCAACGGCGAGGAGCAAGAGGCGGAAGATGACAGCGGCCATCAGTTCGCGTCCTGGACATGCGGCTGTGGGACGGTGACGTAGGCGTAGATGACCAACACGACCAGCGCGACGGTCACCACGGCACCGATGCCGATGAAGGCTCCCCGTCGGCTTGGCGAGCGGAACGGGCTGCGATCCACGAAGGGGAGCAGGGCCAGCGCGCCGAACAGGAGCGCCGGCACCCACAGCAGCGCCGCCAGCCCGAACCAGTCCTCGAACGGGTAGAAGGGCAAGAACATCCAGGGGGGCTTGGTGGTCTCGGTCCCCGGTACGGGGCGAGGCCCAAGACCGGCCGGCCAGACGAGCGACAGGATGGTCGCGACGGCGAGGATGAGCAGGCCGAAGCCGGTCATCCGCACGAGGTGTGCGGTGAAGCTCGAGCCACCCCTGACGGGAGCAGGGCCGCCGTCGATGGCCGCGTCGGCCTGGGCGGGCCGGGCAGAGATCCCGTGTCGCTTGACGAGCAGGAAGTGCGCGATCAGCAGCAGGATCCCGATGGCCGGGAGGATGATGATATGGGCGATGTAGAGCCGGCCGATGATGGGTAGGCTGGTCGTGAAGTCTGAGGCGAACCAGAAGCCGATCGCACCGAGCAGGTCGCCGGCCTCGACGTTGTGGCCGAGCGCCTCGTAGCCCTCCTGGTCCCACTTGAGCACCGTGCCCGTGAAGATGAGCCCGAGCGTCACACCGAGGAGCGCAAGGCCGATCAGCCAGTTCGCTTCGCGCGGCCGCTTGTATGACCCGGTCACGAAGATCCGGCCCATGTGCAGCAGGACGGTCGCCATGACGATGTTGGCGACCCAGAAATGGATGCCCCGCACCACATCCCCCAGGGGCGCCACGTTCATGATGTAGACGACGCTCTCGCGGGCCGTCGCTGGTGTGGGGTGGTAGAACTGGGCGAGCCAGATACCGGTGACCGCGAGGATCACGAAGCCGAAGAAGGTGATCCCTCCGAGGATGTACCCGATCCCGTTCGCATGGGCCGGCACCGGGTAGGCGAGCCCGCTCAAGCCGAGGCGCTCGTCGATGGCCTGCCACACTCGACGCTGGCGCTTTCCGGTGACAAGTCGTCCCTTGACTGCGGTCTTCATCTCCATGCCTCGCCAGCTGCTCTGGTGAGCGTGGCCCCTTCCGGGATGCACAGGGGCGAGTGCATGCCGCGAGGCTGAGTGTCAGATGAGAGCTACGTGTGCCTGACCTGAGTTCGCAGACATTGACGCGGTGTACTAGTGGGACCGTCGCCGGCGTCGTGCCCCATCAGGGCTTTCCTCAGCTCCGGCTCATCCCATCCTCAGCGTTCCAGCCGACGATCGACGGCGATCGCTTGGATCTCCGGCCCGCACCTTTGCTGGACTGGTGTCCCACAGTAGGCAAGAGTCGACGTACCGATCGATTCGCCGAACGGAGCGGACCATGATTGGTGGGGTCTTCGAGGCGGGGGGTCTCATGCGCGCCAGTAGCGCGCAGGGCCTCCAGGTGTTCCTGGGGCGCCAACCCGGCGTGGAGCACGCCGAGGCCAACCCGGTCTCGCAGACCGTGACCGTCCACTACGACGAGGCGGTACTGACCCCGGACGAGGTGCGGGCGCTCATCGAGCGCTTCGGCTGCGACTGTGGAGGCGAGGTCGTCCCTTGCCACCTCTGCCGCGACGAGCGACCTGCGGTCATCGGCAGCACGGTCCCGCCAGCCGCCGTGACAGCGGCGACGCACGATCCCCATGCCGGCCACGCCATGGCCGCGCCCGCCGTGGGCGCTCCGGTGCAGGGCGAGATGGCCCAGATGGCCCACGGCATGGGCCACGGCGGCGGGATGACCATGGACGAGATGGTCCGCGACATGCGGGACCGCTTCCTGGTCGCGTTCATCCTGGCCGTCCCGATCTTCCTTTACTCGCCCCTCGCGACCGAGGTCTTCGGCATCCGCCTCGCGACCCCGTTCGGCATGGACCGGGACGTCCTCGCCTTCATCCTGGCCACGCCCGCGGTCCTGTGGAGCGGCCAGATGTTCTTCGTCGGCTCGTGGCGCGCCCTGCGCAACCGGACGCTCGACATGAACGTGCTCGTTGCGCTTTCGGTGGGCAGCGGCTACCTGTTCAGCGTGGGGGCGACCTTCCTCTTCGAGGGCGAGGTCTTCTACGAGGCCGCGGTCGTCCTGCTCACGTTCGTGCTGTTCGGCCACTGGCTGGAGATGCGCGCTCGCTCGGGCGCGTCGGACGCCATCAAGGCGCTCCTGGACCTCACCCCACCGAAGGCGACCGTGATCCGGGACGGCGAGCCCATCGAGGTAGCCACCTCGGAGGTCCTGCTCGACGACGTCGTCCTCATCCGACCGGGAGACAAGGTCCCGGTCGATGGCGTCATCGTCGACGGTGCATCGAGCGTCGATGAATCGATGATCACGGGCGAGAGCGTGCCGGTCGCGAAGGTGATCGGCGCGAATGTCATCGGCGCCTCGATCAACAAGACCGGTACGTTCCGCTTCAAGGCCACGAAGGTCGGCGCCGATACCGCCCTGGCCCAGATCGTCCGGCTCGTCCAACTCGCCCAGAACTCCAAGGCACCGGCCCAGCGACTCGCCGACCGTGCGGCGCAGTGGCTCGTCGCGGCGGCCGTCATCCTCGGCCTGCTGACCCTCTTCGGCTGGCTGACGATCGGGGACTCGACCTTCGTGTTCGCCCTCACGATGGCCATCACGGTCGTGATCATCGCCTGCCCGGATGCGCTCGGCCTTGCTACGCCGACGGCGATCATGGTCGGCACCGGACTGGGCGCGCTCAATGGGATCCTGTTCAAGAACGCGACCGCGCTCGAGCAGGCATCGAAGATCGGTGCGGTGATCTTCGACAAGACGGGCACGCTGACGGTGGGCCAACCGCGCGTCGTCGAGCTCGTCGGCGCCGGGGACCCGGTCAGCGACGACGAAGTCCTTCGACTCGCGGCGTCGGCCGAGGTCTCGAGCGAGCATCCGCTCGCCCAGGCGGTCGTGGATGCGGCGAAGGAGCGCCAGCTCGTCCTGGTCGACGCGTCCGGCTTCCAGGCCGTCCCGGGCCACGGGCTCGAGGCGACGGTCGATGGCCGGGCGGTCCTCGTCGGGAATGCCAAGCTGATGCGCGATCTCGCGATCGACTTCGATGGCCTCCGATCCCGGGCGGATGAGCTGGAGGGCGCGGGCCGGACGGTCGTGCGCGTCGCCGTCGACGGCAAGGCCGGGGGCCTGATCGCCATCGCGGACGCCGTCCGCCCGAGCGCCAAGGAGACGATCGACCGCCTGCACAACCGCGGCATCCAGGTCGCGATGCTGACCGGCGACAACCAGGCCACCGCCGACCGCATCGCTGCCGAGCTCGGTCTCGATACCGTCTTCGCGGAGGTCCTGCCCGGCCAGAAGGCGGACAAGGTCAAGGAGCTCCAGGCGACCGGCAAGCTCATCGCCATGGTCGGCGACGGCATCAACGATGCACCGGCGCTCGCCCAGGCCGACGTCGGGATCGCGATCGGCGCCGGGACGGATGTGGCGGTGGAGACGGCGGACGTCGTGCTGATGAAGAGCGATCCGGTCGATGTCCTCGGCGCCATCGCCCTCAGTCGGGCGACCGTCCGCAAGATGCGTCAGAACCTCGTCTGGGCGGTCGGCTACAACGTGGTCGCCTTCCCCATCGCGATGGGTCTCCTCTACCCGGCATTCGGTCTGGTCCTTCGCCCGGAGATCGCGGCCATCAGCATGGCCGGCAGCTCGTTCCTCGTGGCCGTCAATGCGCTCCTGTTGAAGCGCACCCGGCTCGACGGTATCCGGCGCTATGGCGCAGCGTGAGCCGATCGGCCAGGCGGCGGTGACGACCCCGCCGGCTCTGCCGACGGGGGTGTTGGCGCCACGTCAGATGAGGCCCGTCATGTCGGCCGGACCCGTGCCCCCGCTGGATCCCCGAGCCCGGCGGCGGCAGACCTTCGCACGTCGCGTCATCCGCATCCTGCGTCGCGCCGTTCCTCCGGAAAGCGGCGTGGAGCTCGTGCTCGCCGGCGACGACGAGCCCGTCCGGCAGGCGCCAGCGCGCATCGTGATCGCCAGCCCCGACGCCCTCGCCCGGATGCTCTGGCCGCCGTCGGCCGATGCCCTCGGCGAGGCGTACCTGCGCGGCGATCTCGACATCGAAGGAGACATCTGGACGGCAATCGAGGCCGGCCGCTCGTTCGACATCCGCCGCATCCGTCGGGACCTGCCGGGCCTCGCGCGGCTCGGCATCCGACTGCGCTCCGGTGCCGCAGCCGGCCCGCCCATCCGCAGGATCGCCCGTCTGTCTGGCGCGCGCCATTCCCGGGCGCGCGACCTCGCGGCCATCCGGTTCCACTACGATGTCGGCAACGACTTCTTCGGCCTCTGGCTCGACTCGCGGCTCGTCTATTCGTGCGGATACTTCGACTCGCCCCAGACGACCCTCGATGACGCGCAGGAGGCGAAGCTCGACCTGATCTGCCGCAAGCTCCGCCTCGAGCCCGGGATGCGGCTGCTCGACATCGGCTGCGGTTGGGGCTCGCTCGTGCTCCATGCGGCGGAACGCTACGCGGTGGAGGCGATCGGCGTCACCCTGAGCGAGGCACAGGCCGGTTGGGCCGCCGCGGAGATCGAGCGCCGAGGCCTGGGGGGCCGTGCGAGCGTCGAGCTCCGTGACTACCGTGACCTCGGTCCGCTGGGGTCCTTCGACGCTGTCGCATCGGTCGGGATGTTCGAGCACGTCGGACGCGAGCGGCTGGCGGACTATTTCGCCGCGGCCCTCGCTTCCGTCCGACCCGGCGGCCTGTTCCTCAACCACGGCATCGCGACGACGGCGATCGCTGGTGGCCTCCGCCCCCGTCGACAGCGCTTCGATAGGGGTGGGTTCGTCGGCCGCTACGTCTTCCCCGACGGGGAGCTGGTCACGGTGGAGGAGGCGATCGGGTTCGGCCGGCGCGCCGGGTTCGAGCTCATCGACGTCCAACGCCTCCGACCCCACTACGCCCTGACGCTCCAGGCGTGGGTCGAGCGGCTCGAAGCGTCGGCCGAGCGGGCGCTCGAACTCGTCGACGCTGAGGTGTACCGCACCTGGCGGCTGTACATGGCGGCGAGCCGGCACGGCTTCGAGGACGGCTCGCTCGACGTCACGCAGCTGCTCCTCGCTCGGCCCGGCGGCGATCGTCCTGCGCCGCTCCCCCTCCGCCCGTGGTGGTGGGCTTGACCCAGGGGGCCCAGGCGGCCGCCCCGCGCGTGCACTCGTCGGGCCGGGCGGTGCTCGCCGTCGGGGCCTCCCTGGCGACCGTGGTCGTCATCGTGCTGATCACGGTCATGGTCTTCTTCAACCCTTGGTGGATCGGCTTCGAACAGGATCGGGCCGGGGTCTCGGCCATCACCGGCTACACCGCCGACGAGGTCCGGGCCGTCACCGGCTCCATCCTCACCGATCTCTTCCTCGGTCACGGAGACTTCGCGGTCGCTGTGGATGGAACGCCCGTCCTCGATGCGACTGAGCGCTCCCACATGGTGGATGTGCGGACCCTGATCGTGTTCCTCGGCACCCTCTTCGCCTCGGCGGTGGCGCTCCTGGCCGTCCTCATGGCAGCGGAACGCCGCAGGGCCTGGATCTGGCTCGCGATCGGGCGAGGAGCCAGCGCGCTGGTGGTCAGTGGGGTCGCGATCGGCGTGGCGGTGCTGTTCTTCTTCGACGCGGCGTTCCTGTTGTTCCATCGCGTGTTCTTCTCGCAGGGCAACTTCCTATTCGACCCGCGCACCCAGCGCCTGACCCAGTTGTTCCCGGAGCAGTTCTGGTCAGAGACATCGTCGGCCCTGGTCCTCGTTGGGTTCGCGCTGGCGGTGACGGTCGCGCTCGTGGCCCGGCGTCAGGCCACGCGTTCCGCGGGATGACCAGGGTGTCTGGCGTGACCTCGGAGGCCTGCCCCTGCTGACCGGTAGCCATGGTCGCGCGGCGGACACATCCGCCCACCCGCATCCAGAGCCACCCATCGCAAAGGTCAGCGTCGGTAGCAGTCGGCTCCCGCCCGGCGACCGGCCGAGGAGGTCGCAGGGCGGCTTTGTCCTCCCAGGTTGATCGTGGACGATTGGCACCTCGGCGACGGGCCGACGGACCTCGTCGACGAGGGCGGTCGGCAGCCCGGCACGATCACGAGCAGGGACCGGGTACCGGGGCCCGCTGAACGCTTCGTGGTGGTGGCCGAGCGCGCGGCGCAGGGAGACCTCGTCACCGGGACCTGCGCCGTCGACACGGTCCTGCCCGACGCCTCGACGGCGCCACGCCGCGAGCCCTCGTGTTCGTGACGTCGGGCGTCTCTGCGTGGTTCCGCGCCGGTTCACGGACCTCGCTTGCTGACCACCGGAGACTTCTCGGGGTCGATACGCTGGCCCCCGGTGGCCGGCGCACCGCACAGGAGCCACCACCGTCGTCCTCACCATACCTGCACGTGCTGAGCCGAAGCCTCTCGAGCGCAGCGGACACATCCGCGCACCCGCATCCGGAGCCGCCATCGCAGGGTCAGTGCCAGGAGCGCCAGGGAGGCGATCCCGAACAGGGGCTGGAGCGGCCCGAAGATGGTCAACGCACCGCTGGCACCCAACGCGAGGACCAGGATCTTGTTGCAGATCGGGCATCCGATCGCGAGGTACGCGGCGATGCCGCCCAGAGCGATCCGAGTCCCCGGGTCCGACGCATGGATATCGGCCCGGCTCCGGCCGGGATCCGCCACGTACGTCGCGGCCAGCAGGCCGAACAAGGGAGCCGACGCGACCAATGTCAGGACGTTGACGGCGTCGGTCGGGGTCATCCGGACGAAGAACGGGTTCGGAATCACGGCCGTGGGCACGCCCAGGACCAGAAGTGCACCGAGCGTTCCGAGCCCGGCGACCATCCAGAAGCGACGATCTGTCGTCCGGGCGAATGTCCGCAGGATCGCTGCCACGGGCGCAAGGTACTACAGCACGATAGGAGTCGTGGACAGGCCACACGACGTACGGTATCCGGTCCAAGGGATCGACCTCGGCGGGCCCGTCACCAGTCCGTCATCCGTCCCTTGACACACGCCGGCCCGGTACCGACGATCACCCGCCGTCGAGAAGCCAGATCTCGGGCGGCACCTCCATGCGCCGCTGAAGCCGGACGTACAGCTCGTTGAGGTACGCGACCCGCTCGTCCGCGCGACGGTACCGCTCACTACCCTGGGGCGCAGTGCGGCGCTCCGCGACCGCTTCGCGCAGCCGGGAGGCCAAGATCTCGAGCGCCGCCGAGAGCCGCGCGACCGGGTCGCCCACCGGTGCGGGCCTGGCGGCCACGAGCCCGCGCACGCTCGGCCGCGGTACCGCCGACCGGGTGCGCCCGAGGAACGCACGATGTCTGTTCGTCATGCCGACAATTGGAGCACGCCCGGCTGAGACCCCCATGAGCCTGGTCTGTGAATCCGATCGTCGGTGGTGCTGGCACCCACCTTGCATGGCACCCGCCACGATGCTGGCGGAGCTCGACGTGATGGCCGAGCGATGTGGCCAAGGGCGCCTCCCGCTCCATGGTCAGCTCGGAGCCTAGGGGTCCAACGCCGCCAGTCCGAGCACACCGACCGCCGATGCGGCCGCCGCGTCTCGCACGTCTGTCGACGGCGGTCGTCGACGGTGCGACCCAGGGCTTATCAGAGCCGCGATCGTGATGAGGCGCGAACGACGCCGAGCTGCGAGGCCTCGTTCCTCACCCGCGACGGTACGCCGCCGCATGACCATCGGCGACACCAAGCTGTCACTCAACCGGTCACGAACACGCGGTAGAGCAGCGCGCTGAGTACGCTGAAAGCGACCAGCGACAGGACCGAGGCGCCCCGCCCACCCGCCCGTCCGACGAAGGAGCGGACCAGGGGGATGAGCGCGACGGCGACCACCGCGTACAGGAGGTGGAGCCCATCAGCCGGCTGCATGCCCGCGGCAAGGACGATCAGGCCGCTCGCGGCCGCGACGACGAGGAAGGCTGACGACCGCAGCCTGGAATCGCACGAACGCCTCACCGCCACTGCGACCCGACACGGCGAGGACAAGCGACCATCCGACGCCAGCGACGACCCCGACGACGGCGGCGTAGGCCAGTCCTCGGTGGATGCCGTCCATGCTTGCCCTCCCGTCTCTCGGGCGGCTCATCGCGAGGCGGCCGCCCGGATGGACCCGGTCCTCCCGGCGGCTGCGGCTGGCCCCGACGCCCGGCCCGGGCCGGCCCGCCCCGGCGCCAGGATGACCGCGACGAACGCAATGGTGCCACGCACTGCCTACCCCGCGGCGGCCGGCCGGGTGGTCCGTGGCGACGAGCCGCCGTCCTCACGGCAGTCCAAGCCAGATCCAGCGCGCCCCCTCAATCCGGAGCGTCAGCGATTCCGGGCGAACTCCACCATGACCGACCGACGGCCACGAGCGCCCAGGGTCGAGCAAATCGATCCTCGAGAGGCCGATGTTGACGGGAGCGGGTGCCGCGATGTCGTCGCGCCTCGTGGCCTACCGGGCCTCGGCGCGGAACGTGTAGGCGTTCTTGATCGGCGCGGCGGTCTCCTTCCGAACGTATCGGAGGGGCGCCGGACCGGGTCGCTGACCCCAGTCGACCGCGACCGTTCGATCCGCTGGTCGCCCCGCGCGGCCTCGACGATCATGCCCGACCGCAGGAAGGTCGCGGCCAGATAGGCTCCGTGTCAGCAGCCACGATGCTTCCCGTCGGTCGATGACTCGGGACCCGTCGGGCCGCGTCGCTCCGACGCGGCCCGCGCTCGTCCCCACCCGGCGCGGCCAGGGCTGCCCGATGCCCAGGCGGGCATACAGCGGGCAGTAGCCGCGGATGCCGGTGACGACGAAGTCGAGTCCGAGGAGCGCCACACCGAGGCCGACCAACAGAAGGATTCCGCTGCCGGTGGTCCAGACGAGCACGCCGGCGAGGACGGCTCCTCCACCCAGGACGACCCGGATCACCCGCTCCGCCATGCTCAGGCCCCCGCGGCCGATCGTGGTCGATGCTGCGTGCGTCATGTCATGCCTCCAGTTGAGGGGCGGCAGTCGCTTCAGCGGCCGAACAGGCCGAAGGCGACCGCCAGGAAGAACACGATCATCGGGATGCAGCAGGCGAGCATCGCCCAGCCCGAATGGCTGTGCGACTGTCGATCCGCTCCATCCGCCGACCCAGGGGCGGATCGGGCCGCAGGGGTCGCTTCATCAAGATGCTGTTCCATGGTCTTTCCTTCTCCACGGGTGGAAGGCCCGCTGCCTTCGGAGTATCCCTGCCCAGCCTGAGACTGCCGTGAGCAGACACTGACAGCGGGCTGAGAAGACCCTCCGATCGAGCGCTCATCGCCGTGTCCGGAAACGGGCCGTCACGTCGCGGGGCAACCTCCTCGACCTCGAGGCCTACCACCCTTCCGCGTCCGACCATCGAGCGGTGGACCGGGCGGTCCTCCAAGGTGCGCCGCCGCCGGACGCTGGATGAGGCGCAGACGCTCGCCGACCGAGCCGCCCACGGCGGCTGACGGCCGCTCATCGTTCGGGGGACACGGTCGGCGTGACCGCGGCCGGCTCGCCCGGAGGCGTGTCTCTGCGTGGTCGCGAGCCGGGCAGCGTCGCGGCGGCGAGGCCGGCGGTCGCGAGCGCGATCCCGGCGTTGACTCGGTAGGCGAGGGCGAGCCCGTCGGCGAGTGCACCAGGGCGCACGGGCGCGGCGGCGAACCCGCCGGGCCAGCTGGCGGCGACGATGGCGCTCATCAGGGCGATCCCGAGGGTGAGACCGATCATGCGCGAGGTGTTGAGCACGCCGGCGGCGACCCCGACCTGATCGTCGGCCGCACCTGCGAGCGCGGCCGACGTGATGGGCGTCGTCACGAACCCCACGCCGAGGCCGACGACCGCGAGCGAGGCCAGCAGACTGCTTGAGCCCCCGCCGATCCCGAACTCGGAGAGCAGGAGCAGCCCGAGCGTGATCAGCAGCATGCCGGCCGTCGTCGGAGTGCGGCTGCCGAGGCGGTCGGTGAGTCTGCCGGAGAGCGGCGCGACGACGAGGATCAGGCCGGTCATCGGCAGGAACGCCGCGCCTGTCTCGAGCGGCGAGTAGCCGCGGGCGGTCTGCAGATAGAGCGAGACGAAGAACAGCACGCTGCACATCACCGCCGTCGAGAGGAGCATCACCGCGTTCGCGCCGGAGACCTCCTTCGACCCGAAGCGCTTCAGGTCGACGAGCGGCGGGGCGCGTCAGCTCGAGGCGGACGAATGCGACGAGCGCCGCAGCGCCGCCCACGAGGCCGCCGAGCACGACCGCTGAGTCCCAGCCCGAGCGACCGACCTCGGTCAGTGCGAAGCCGAGCGCGAACACCGCCACAGTGGCCGCGGCGAGGCCGGGCAGGTCAGCGCCTCCCGCTGTCCGCCGCTGAGGCACTGTGGGGAGCGCGACGCGGGCGGCCAGCAGGCTCACGGCTGCGAGCGGTACGTTGAGCAGGAAGACCCAGGCCCATCCCAGGCGCTCGGTCACGAGGGCTCCCACCAGCGGACCGAGCGCGAGCGCCGCCGCCCCGGCGCCGGACCAGATCCCGAGCGCGAGGCCGCGCCCGCCAGAGCGGAAGGTCGCGGCGACGATCGCCAGCGACGCCGGAATGACCAGGGCGCCCGCGGCGCCCTGAAGCGTCCGGCCGACGAGCAGCACCCCGGCGCTCTGGGCCAGACCCGAGACGAGCGAGGCGGCAGTGAAGAGCGCCAGACCCAGCAGCAGGACGCGACGCCCGCCAAGCAGATCCGTGAGACGGCCACCGGCGAGCAGAAGGACCGCCAAGGCGAGTGTGTAGGCATTGACGACCCACTCGAGGCCCGAGAGGTCGAGCCCGAGGTCACGGCCCAGCGATGGCAGTGCCACCGCGATCGCCGTGTCGCCGAGCGTCAGCAGGAACGAGGCGAGCGACAGCCCGGCGAGCGTCCACCAACGCCGCGCCGACGGCGGTTTCGGCGCGCCCGCGGGAACAGCCCCCGGCGACGCCGCGCCGTGAGCGACCGGGCTCCGGCTCACGCTCGTCGTGTGCGTGGGCTGCGGCCGGCATCGGCTGGTACGCAGTTGCCGGCGTCAGCCGTCATGCGGCCGGCCGGCCCTGTGAGGTCTCGCACGACCTACACGAACGCCCGCGGGTCCAAGGTCGAGAAACCCCGGCTGACCTCCCAGTGAAGGTGAGTGCCGGTCACGTTCCCGGTGGCCCCCATGTAGCCGATCACCGTGCCCTGCCTGACGAACTGTCCAGCACGGACCGGGTAGCGGGGGAGCATATGCCCGTAGACCGTCTCCAGGCCACCAGCGTGCCCCATGACCACGACGAAGGCGCCGTCGGTGCGATAGCCGATGAAGGCAACCACACCATCCGCTGCGGCACGGATGGGCGTCCCGGTCGCGTTGGCGATGTCGATGCCGTCGTGGAAGCCCGGGCACGACCCCCGCGGTGGCTCGAGGGAGAACCCGGTACAGCCATAGCCCTGCGTCACGACCCCACGTCGTGGGCCAGATCATGGGACCACCGCCTCCCCCTCCGGCGCGACGCGAGGCGGTCGCCTGCGCCTGGCGCACGAGACCCGCGATGCGACGCTGGAGGGCTGCCTTGGCGGCCACCTGCTCGGCCACGAGCCGTTTGGCGTCCCCCTCGTTCTTCACGAGCTGACGGTAACGGGCCTTCTGGGCCTGCTGGATCCTCTTGGTCTTCTTCTCCAGCTTCACGAGCTGGGCACGCGCGGCCCCGAGCTCGGCCCGGCGGGCCTCGATCTGCTGCTGCGTCTCGATCGTGTCGCGGCGCAGCTTGTCGGTGCGCAGGCGTGTGGCGGCTGTGAGCAGTCGGAGCGTGTCGAGGGCCTGCTGGTCGTCCGCGATCTCCGCGACGAGGGCCGCGTCCTGGTCGCCATAGGCGAGATAGGCGGAGGCCTGACTCAGGACGTCGGAGAACGAGTCGGCCGTGAAGACCTGCTCGAGCAGCGTGGTGTTCTCCGTCCGGTAGGCCTCGGCCAGTCGCTGGCCGAGTGCCTGGCGGCGCGCCTTCAGGTCGTCCTCGCCACTCGCGAGCTCCTGCTCGAGCAGGCCGAGGGTGTAGTCGGTCTCGCGAAGCTCACCCACGAGGGCGTCGTGGCGAGCCTGGGCACGCTCGAGTGCTGCCGTGGCGCGCTCGATCTGGGCCTTCACGCGACCAAGGTCGGCGTTGATCGCCCCCAACTGCCGCTCCGTGTCCGCGATCGCGGACTGCGTGCTCGCCTGGTCCTGGCGCAGGTCGCGCAGCAGCGCCTCGGAGCGTGCGATCGAGACGGCGAGCTCCTGCTGGCGCTCCCGGGCAGCTTCGATCTGATCCGACAGACCGGCACCGAAGGCTGGCGGTGGCGCCGTCGTCGGGATCGCGAGGAGGACGATCAGGGCAAGGACGAACAGTCGTGGAGGCGTCAGGGCGCGCGGGCGTGACTGATCACGTGACGACGTCGGCAAGAGTGCACCTCAACAGAAGGTCGACCTTCGACACCCTGGGGGACGCGAAGGTCGAGGTCGCGGGCTTCCGACCGCATAGGCTGGGCTCGCGTCCTTGGATCGACCTGAGAGGCGGATGGGAATCCCGATCCGGCAGACGGACGGAGAAACGAGTGGAGCGCGTCCGGCAGTGATGAAGTCCGCGGGCTCAGAGAACACCGGAGCTTGCCTCGCGCGGTGGAGCTAAGTTCTCATCCGCCTCTCAGGTGGTTCTAAGGCCATAGGCGGACGGTGTGGATGACACAGCCCGAGGACGCCGTCCACCCACCGAAGCGGGCCCGTGACCCTGTCGTGGGGAAGAAGCTATGGGCAACTGGAAGCTGACCAGGGCACAGGAACCGCAGGCGCTCACGGAGCCGGTCCTGCGCGAGATGCGCCACGGCCAGGTCGGGGGTCTCACGCGCCGCCAGCTCATCCGCCGCTCCATCGGCGCCGCCGTGGGCCTCGGGTCCTGGAGGTCTCGGCCGGCACGCTGGGCTTCCTGTGGCCGAACCTGGCGCGCGGTGGTTTCGGCGGCCAGATCAACCTCGGCACCATCGAGACCGTCGACCAGAACCCGGAGGTCAAGGGCCTCACGCTGGCGGATGGCGCCCCGGCCTACTTCCCGCAGGCGCGCACCTTCGTGCAGCTCATCGACCCCAACCTGGGCTTCGCGAACGGCGATTCGCCGGACGGGTCGGGGACCACCACCAACGTGCGCACCATGTGGCAGAAGTGCCCGCACCTGGGCTGCAAGCCCAACTTCTGTGACATCAACTACTGGTTCGAGTGCCCCTGCCACGGCTCACGCTACGACCGGCTCGGGACCAAGGTGCAGGAGCTGGGCCCGGCCCCGCGAGGGCTTGACCGCTTTGCCCACGTGGTCCAGAACGGTGAGCTCATCGTGGACACCGGCACGGTCATCCTAGGTCCGCTGCCCGTCGCGCTCGGCCAGGCGGGTCTCATTCCCGCCAACTCGCCCGGCGGCTGCATACGAGCGACGAGGCCAGGGTCGGCGAGCTCTGGCGCGCTGACCCGGACGACACCGCGCCGAGGACTCGGCTCTGACGCCCGCCCCGGCGGCGAGCAGCGCGCCGTGGAACGTTTCTCGGCGGGGTCCACGATGCACGCGGTCGGGCTTACGGAGGAGCGCGGCGCGCAGATCGTGCGCCAGAGTGCCAACGCACGCACGTTCGTCCTCCTGGCCGTCCTGCTCATCGCTGTCTTCATCCCGGCCTATTGGTTCATGGAGAGCGGCATCCCGGTCCTGGGGATCGTCGGTCGCATGGAACAGGAGGCCCTAGCCCAGGCTGGTGGCGAGCCTCCGGAGCTGGCCGCGGTGACGGAGCCGGGCACCTCCGGTGACCCCCGCGTCATCCGCCTGGAGCTGACCGCGGGGCTCCAGATCGTCGATGTCGAGGGCGCGCCGGTGGAGGCCCTGGCCGTGCAGGCCGGTGAGACCGTCCGCTTCGAGCTGGAGAACAGCGCCGGATTACGCACAACTTCTACATCGGAGAGGTGGGCGAGTTGGTAGCCGACCAGACGAGCGACCTGCCTGGCGTGCCGGCATGGTCAACGGGTCCGCGGACGCTCGAGTGGGTGGTCCCTCGCGACGCGCGCCTGCAGTTCGCGTGCACCATCCCAGGTCACTACGAGCCGATGCACGGCGACTTGGCGATCCAGTCGTGACGTAGGGGCGCAGCGCCGACCGAGCGCACCGCGCTCAGGGCTGACCGTCGGCGGATCCGCGAAGCCGGGGCGCTGAGGATCGACGGCTCTCGACGCCGGGGGCGCGAGCCCGACCCCGGCTTCTGCCCGCTCCTGACGGCTTCGGGGGCGTACGGCTATCTCTCACCCGGAAACGCTGGTGCGCTGGTAGTGGGACGCGGCCCCGGGATCGATGACGTGGGCCCGGTGCTCGAAACCCTCGGCCCATCTCGGCGGGTCGTCCCGGAACGTGTCGGCGCATACGGCCTCGCAGAAGTGGTACATGGAGCCATCGTGGATGACGTAGATCGCGTCCTCGCGACGGATGGTCATCCCACACACGGGATCGGTGACCTGATCGTGGATCTCGGACATCTGGCTCTCCTTCTGGGCGGGGTGCCCGCCGGCATCGTAGGCTTCGAAGCGTGACAGCGCCCCCTGAGTGCCCGATGAGCGACGCCTGAGAAGACCCCGGTTCCACCGCGTGGCCCGACCACGTGGACGGTACGGGCTGGTCCGGCTACGCTCGCTCGCCCGCGACGGTGGGGCTCCGTCGCCATGAGAATTCACGCCGATCCGCTCGCAGCCGCAGGAGCACCTGCCGAACGACCATGTACGCTGCGGATGCCGCCACGAAGACGCCCCCTTCGAAACCCACGGCGTGCCCCAGGACCAGCGTCGCAGCAGCCACCCCGATGGCCAGGCCAGCCCCCGACTCCAGCAGTTGTGTCGGGACACGCCGGGCGCCGATGCGTCGATCCGACGACCAGATCCCCCAGCGGGAGCACGTCATGCGGCCGGCACAGCAGCCCGTCAGTAAGCAGCCGATGCGCCCGATGGCGACGGCGAGGAACAGGCCAGGCGCGGCGGCGTCGAGGAACACGCCGATGGGCTGTCCGGACACGACCAGTCCGACCAGCGCGACTCCGGACGCGACGACGAAGAAGCCGTCCACGGCCCAGCCTCCGAGGAGTGCCCTCCGCCACGGACCCGGCTGGAGGAACGCGTACCAGAGCTTGGCTCCCAGCAGCCCCGACGCGGCCGCGATGATCGCGACCGTCAGCGCCGGCCCGACCGGGATGCTCTCGTGCGCAAGGATCAGCACCAGGGTGGCAACGGCCACGGACGCCGCGAGGAGGCCCAGCGCAGCCCAGCTCCCGCGCATGACCCCGGGCCTCCGCGCGAGGGGTGCCAGCATCGCCCAGCGGGTCGCCAGCGGTGTAGCTGGCCCGTCGGACAGCGCCCAGCGGCGCCACGACCACGACGCCCGGGCGATCGGGTCCGCCTCGCGTCTCGAGGGGCCTCGGCCGGCTCGAGGCCGGAGGAGCTCACCACGGACTTCCCACTCGCCAGCCCGTAGGCCACTGACCGTGGTGGTGATCGACACGGGCCCGCTGCCGGGCAGGACGCCATCGATCCGATCTTGGTGTTCGAACCTGTCCTGACGTTCAGGGGTTCCGTCGGTGCCGATCCGCTGACCGGTCAACCGAACGATCGGCTGAGTACGGCTCACCCTCGACGCCAGGATCGAACCAATGGCTGACGACGAGCGCCTCGGGCTCGCTGGACTCGGCGGACGCGGTCCCGTCGCCTGCCGGACGATGGGCGACAGCCACCTGCCCAGCACTCGTCGTCGGCCCCGACCGTGCCGCTCGTCGCGACGCGCCGGGAGTGGGTCTCGTCGAGTGTCTCGCGGCCGCTGCGGCCTTTCTGCGTGCGGCCCGGTTGTCCATCAACCCTGGCCGTTCCGTTCGAGTCGCGGCGCGCGGTACGCCATCGCTCTGTGAGCCGGGCATAGGAATCCATGAGCGAACGTCACGCCCCGGCGGTCCCGCGTTCGCGGTGACACGCGCATCCGCCAGCGCGGCGGAGCGGTCGCGGCTGGCTTATGGGGAGGAAGGGCGGCGGTGGGCATCAGCGGGGCGGGGCCGCATCCTCGGACCTCGGAAGCCCGCCGCGGCCGAGATGAGGGACGAGGCGTGGTGTGGCCGCCGCGTACTCCTCGTACTCCGCACCGAAGGTCGCCCGCACCTCGCGCTCCTCGGAGGCTGCCAGCCGCCCGTAGGCGAACACCAGGATCGGGAACATCAGCAGGGTCAGGAGCGTCGGCCACTGCACCAGGAAGCCCGCCATGATGAGCAGGAACCCGAGGTACTGCGGGTGGCGGACCCGGCGATACGGGCCAGACGTGGCGAGCTGGTGCTCGCGCTGCGCCCTCCAGAGGACCGGCCATGCCTTCGCAAGGAGGATGAACCCAGCTCCCATGATGACGTAGCTGGCAAGGTGGAACGGGCTCACGTGTGGGTCACCCTGCCAGCCGATCAGGTCGTTCAAGAGGTGGCCGCCGGCGTGGGTAGGGACCAGCGCCGGGAAACTGGAGCCGAGCCAGCCCGACAGGGCATAGATGGTGAGGGGGATGCCATACATCTCGGTGAAGAGGGCCACGATGAACGCCGAGTACGCGCCCATCGCCCTCCAGTCACGCCTCGTGCGAGGGTGGAAGAAGCTCGCGGCGAAGGCGATGAAGATGATCGAGTTGATCACCACGAGGAGCCAGAGGCCTCCACCGAAATCGTCACCGCCCATCGTTCGCCACCTCCCCGACGGCCTCAGACTCAGGCTGGCCGGGGCGATATCCGGCCCGCTCGATGGCGCGCGCGAGCGCCCAAGGGTCCACCTCTGCAGGGTCGTAGTCGACATACGCCGTCTCGGTGGCCGGGTTGACGTACGCGCGCAGCACCCCGTTCACGCCGATCAGCTCGCGCTCGACCATGCGACCTGACGTCCCACAGCCGAGGTCGAGAATCGGTATCCGAAGACCGCGTATCACTTCCACGAGAGCAGCATCGACCAGCCGCCTGAGTGCAAGGTGAGTCGCACCTGAGAACCTCATGCGGGCGCCGGCGATGGCAGCGGGGCGGCCGCCGAACGCGCGATCAGGTTGCGCCGCTACCCCTCGCGCTGGACCAGCCTTTGTCCACGTCCGCCTGGGGAACAGCTGAAACCCCCAGTGCGGGGTCACCGGGGGTCTCAGCCGGCCGAGGGTGTCCACCGCTCGGACCGTCAGGGCATCGGTCTGGACTCTCGCCGTGCCTTCACGGCGATCAGGTGAGCATCCCCAGGATCACGTCCAGGGTCAGGGATGTCCGGCGCTCGACCAGACGGGCGACGCGGCGCGGGCGGCCGCCGGTCCGCGATAGCTTCCGACGGTCGAGCCCTGGCCAGAGGAGCAGGGCACGCCGGCGCACATCAACGCCGCTGGGGTCGACGGGCGCGAATGGATCGGTACGCATCGGATCGTCCTCCTTCGGGCCGCGTACCAGACCGAGGTTTGATGGCCCAGTACGTTCGGTGCGACAGGAGGATCGACCCAGCTGATGAGCGCAGGCTGAGGGCACGGTAAGAACTCCGGTCGGCGCTTCCTGCGCCCACCTCACGAGCGCCGGGGCAGCTCGACCGTGGCGACCGTGCCACCGCCCTCGTGATCGGTCAGGGAGATGCGGCCTCCATGCGCTTCGACGATCCAGTGCGCGATGGCCAGCCCGAGCCCGGTCCCAGACGGGCGCAACTGCTGCGCTCGGCCTCCCCGATACAGGCGCTCGAAGAGCCGCTCTCGGTCCTGTTCGTCGATTCCGATGCCCGTGTCTTCCACTCGGACGATCGCGCTCAGATCGCGGACCACGAGACTGGCGATCACACTCGCCGCCCGCCGGCGTGTAGCGAGCGGCGTTGTCGAGCAGGATCCCGAGCAGCTCGCTCAGACGATCTCGGTCACCGTCCACGCGCGCCGGCTCGACGGCGCCCAAGGACATGCGCACATGCGACGTCGCTTGATGCTGCCGGCGGACGGAGTCGACGAGCAGCGCATCGAGGTCCACGGGCTCGAACCGCAGGCGCGCCCCCGATTCCGCGCGTGCCAGGGACAGCAGGTCCGCGATGAGCCGAGCCATTCGCTCGGCCTCATCGCGGGCATCGGCGAGGATCTCGCGGCGTTCGGCCTCCGGCAGGTCCGGTCGTCCGAGGAGGTCGAGGTTGGCACGGACGGTCGTGAGTGGGGTGCGTAACTGGTGGGACGCGTCGCCCAGGAAGCGCCGCAGGGTCAGATGGTTCTGCTCGAGCACTGCGAGCATCTCGTTGAACGCGACCGTCAGCTCGCCCACCTCGTCGCGCCGGGCGCCCGTGTCCACCCGTGCCGCGAAATCTCCGGACAGCGAGATGGCGCGGGCGATCTCGGTCACATGAGCTACGGGTGCGAGCGCCCCCCTGGCGAGGACGAGCCCGATGACCAATGCCGCGCCGGCCACGACCACGCCCCCACCAAGGAGCGCGACACCGACGGTCTCGAGGAGGTCGTGCATCGGTGTGGTCGATGCGGCCCACGCGACGTACCCAGCGAGCTCTCCGTCAGGCAGCAGCACGGGTTCGACGGTCAAGCGGAGCATGTCCCCGGAGACCGTACTGTCCCGGATGGCCTTGGCATGCTCGGCCGCCTGGTTCAGATCGCTCGTCGTGATGGGCAGGGCAGGGGAACCGGGTAGCGCCGAATCGGCCAGGAGGCGGCCGTCCCCGTCGAGGACGAGGACCCGGCCGCCGGTCGAGGCGAACAGGTCGATCAGTGCATCAGGTGCTGACAGCACACCCTGGTCATCGACCTCATGGGCAAGGACGCCGGCCGCGTGCTCCGCGTCGGCGCGCAGGCCGGCATCGAAGGAGCGCATCAGCTCGGAACCGAGGATGAGGTAGACCTCGCCTCCGAACACCATCAGGGCGACCGCCAGCAGACCCGTGTAGATGAGCGCCAGGCGCGCCCGTAACGAGGGCTCCTGAACGAGGAGTCTCACTCCTTGAGGACATAGCCGGCGCCGCGGACCGTATGGATGAGCCGCGCCCCTCCGTCCGCCTCCGTCTTGGTCCGCAGGTACCGGATGTAGACCTCGAGGATGTTGGACTCACCCTCGAAGTCATACGCCCAGACATGCTCCATGATCATGTCGCGCGTGAGCACCTTGCGTGGATGACGCATGAGCAGGACCAGCAGGTTGTACTCGGTCGTGGTCAACTCGAACGTCCGGCCCGCCCGCGCCCCCTCGCGCGCGTCCACATCGAGCTCGAGGTCCGCGAACCGAAGGACCTCGCCCGATGGGGTCGAGCGCCGGCGCAGCAGGGCGTGGACCCGTGCCAGGAGTTCCTCCAAGCTGAAGGGCTTGACGAGGTAGTCGTCCGCGCCGGTCTCCAGCCCCATCACGCGGTCGCTCACCTCATCGCGAGCCGTGAGCATCAGGATGGCCGTTTCGTCGCCCGCCTCCCGCAGTCGCCGCGTGACCTCCAGGCCGTCGATGCCCGGGAGCATGACGTCGAGGACGACGAGCTCGGGCAGATGCTCTCTCGCCTTGGCCAACCCTTCCTCGCCGCTGGCCGCCTCGACGACACGATAGCCCTCGTACGACAGGCCGCGACGCACGACCGCGCGGATCTTGGCGTCGTCGTCCACCACCAGGATGCGGGTGGCCTCGCTCATCTCGTTCGAGCCTCCGTCCGATCGCCCCTCACATCCCAGGCATGCCGCTCGACATCGGGGCCATCGTAGGCTGCGGGCCACTGTCCGTCGACACCGGGGTCGGGGCTGGGGACCCGGCCGGCCGCACATTGACGGCGACGATCAGCCCGCCGGGCTCCTGGCCAGCGTTCGAGGCGTGGTGGAGGTCGTGGCAGTGCAGCAACCAGGTCCCTGGGTTGTCCGCGCGGAAGACCACGTCGTAGGTCTCGCCCTGCAGGATGGGCAGGGTGTTGAGGCGCTGCGGCTGGGCGAGGGTCTCCCCGTCCTTGGCGAAGACGGCCATGTCCATGCCATGGAGGTGCATCGGGTGGATGGTCTGGCTGGGGTTGATGAAGCGCAGACGGACGAGGTCGCCCTCCTCGACGTCGATGGCTTGTGTCGACGGGTACGATTTGCCGTTGATGGTGAAGTAGTCGTAGTCCATGCTCATCGAGCCAGTGGCGTCCATCCCATCGGTCCCGACCATCCAGCCCTGCAACGCCAGCACGTACTCCTCGTCCGCCGCGATCGGATCCGGGCCCTGTGGGTCGATGATGAGCGGCGCATAGAGACCCCTGTCGATCTGTTCCCGGCTGCGATCGCCATGCGCGTGGTACATGAACGTACCCGCGTGCGGGGCCACGAATTGGTAGGTGTAGGTCTGTCCGGGCTCGATGGGTGCCTGGGTGACGCCCGCGACGCCGTCCTGCTCATTCGGGATGTGCAGCCCATGCCAATGGATCGACGTCGACTCGTCCGACTGGTTGTCGACGACGACCTCGACGGTGTCGCCTTCGGTCACGCGGATCGTGGGGCCAGGGACGGTGCCGTTGAAGGTGATGGCATCACTGGTGACGCCCGGCAGCAGCTCCCAAGATGTCTGCTGGACCGTCAGCTCGAAGCGCCTCGACTCGCCTGTCGGGGCGATCGGCCGTTCCACCAGGAGGGCCTCGAGCGCCGCCCGGTCGGTGGTCGGCTGCGCAGCCGTGGGTGAGCCCGCCGCTACGATGCCCCCCGTGGCGGCGAATGTGCTGAGGGCCAGACTCGCGATGATGGTCGCAGAAGGACGTGGGATCGATCGCTGCATTGGAGACCCTCTGATGCGATGGGACGAGCATGAAGATGCCGCTCTAACCTGAGCGTCAGATGAGTGTTGTCTGAGTCTTGGCTGAGACACAAGGGACACATCAGGAGGTCGTCGCGTGGCGGCCTTGGCTGCTGCGACCAGCCGATGCCCGGCGTCGGCCGTCGCCCCGCATCGGGAAGGGGCTATGCTCACGTCGTCGAGGTCCGGCGGCCGCCGGGTCAGAGCCCGGTCGCCGCGCTTCGGGACTTCCGGGTGGGGCACCTGCTTGACTGTGGCCGGGCAGATGGTCCCGCCGATCGCAGGACTGACACCAAGGGGACGATGTCCGATGGAAGCGACAGCCGGTGATCTATCTCTCTCCGGAACGGCTGTCGAGAGCCAGGCGGGGATCGTCAAGGGCTCTCGCCAGGCAAGCCAGCCACCATGGCTTCTCAGGACGCGGCCGCGAGGGGGCCGTCGAGGATGGCGCGAAGGACTACCCGTCCCGGACCGCTTGCCGGCTACGTGGCTGGGGTACCCACGGGCGCGCACATGACGTGGTCTTCCGCAGCACGTGATCGCACGTGACCCGGGTCCTTGTCGTCGACGACGAACCACCCATCATCGAGCTCGTGCGCGGTTACCTGGAGCGCGAGGGCTGGGAGGTCGCGAGCGCGGCGGACGGCCCGGCCGCGCTGGCCGCAGCCCGAGCCACGCGGCCGGATGTGGTCATCCTCGACGTCATGCTCCCGGGTCTCGACGGTCTCGAGGTCTGCCGGCAGCTGCGGACATTCTCCGATGCCTACGTGCTCATGCTGACCGCGCGCGGCGAGGAGGTCGACCGCGTGGTGGGCCTGACCATCGGCGCCGACGACTACCTGGTGAAGCCGTTCTCGCCGCGAGAGCTCGTGGCGCGCATCAAGGCCCTGCTCCGACGCCCGCGCGTCCCGGCGACGAACGCTGCTGCGGCGCCGGAGTCCGGCCTCGAGGTCGACGAGCCGCGTCGTCTCGTCCGCGTGGACGGCACGCCCGTGGATCTCACAGCCCTGGAGTTCGATCTGCTCGCCCTTCTCGCGCGCGACCCGGGCATCGTCATGCGGCGTTCGACGCTCCTCGAGCATCTGTGGGGGTCCGAATTCGTCGCGGACGACCATCTCGTGGACGTCCACGTCGCGAACCTTCGTCGCAAGCTCGGTGACGACCCCGCGAACCCGCGCTTCATCGAGACCGTGCGCGGCGTCGGCTACCGGCTGCGCGAGGAATGACGGTGCGCCTGCCTCGCTCCATCCGGGCACGCCTGCTGCTCTCGTTCCTCATCGTCATCACCGCCACCCTGGGGACCGTGGGGGCGGCCGTGCTGCTCGTGGGACCGGGCTACTTCGCGGAGGCCATGGGCCACCTGCCCGGAGACCCCATGGGCCAGGCGATGGATCAGGCCACGCGGGCCGCCTTCGCTGACGCCATGCGCCAGGCGCTCCTGGGAGCCACGCTCATCGCCGTGGTGACCGCGACGGTCGTCAGCTTTGCCGTCGCGGCGCGCATCGCGGACCCCATCAGCTCGCTCTCCGCTGCGGCGCGACGCATCGCGGGTGGCCACTATGCCGAGCGTGTCAGCGTCGATGCGACCGATGAGATCGGGGAGCTGGCCACGTCGTTCAATGAGATGGCCGGATCCCTCGAGACCACCGAGCGCCGTCGGCTCCAGCTCGTGGGGGATGTGGCCCATGAGCTGCGCACGCCGCTCGCGACCCTCGATGGCTACCTCGAGGGCCTCGAGGACGCCGTCGTCCCGGCGAACGACGAGACCTGGCGGCTGCTACGCACGGAAACGGCCCGACTGACCAGGCTCGTGGATGACCTGGCCGATCTGTGGCGGGCCGAGGCTCGGGAGGTCCGGCTGCACCTGGGACCGATCGAGACCGTGGCCCTTTGTCGAGAGGTTGTCGACCGCTTCACGCCGCTCGCCGCGCCGCGATCTGTACGGCTGGAAGTGGACATCGCGTCCACCCCACGGATCCTGGCCGACCGGGATCGCCTCGCCCAGATCCTGTCGAACTACCTGAGCAACGCCATCCGCCATGCGCCCGAGGGATCGGCGGTCAGGCTCGGGGCCCAGGCGGATGAGGGCTGGGTCCGGCTCTCCGTGAGCGACCAGGGACCCGGCCTAGCGCCTGATCAGCTCGAGGCGGTCTTCGAGCGCTTCTACCGCGTGGATCCGTCCCGCTCGCGGGCACTGGGCGGCTCCGGCATCGGGCTGGCCATCGCGCGGGCGCTCGCCGAAGCGATGGGCGGACGGGCCTGGGCGGAGAGTGACGGCTTGGGCCACGGGGCGACGTTCTGCGTGGAGCTGCCCGCCGCCTGACGCCTTGACCCAATCTTGAGGAAGCCTCGGGCTCTCCTTCATGGACTCCACGATGGTGCTCGGCGGATGCTGGCATCGCCGGCCTGAACCGGCGGAGAACGCACCGCGAGGGTGTACGGATGATGACGGGCTGGACCATGGGGATCGAGGGTTGGCTCTGGATGGGCGCCTGGATGCTGGTGCTCGTCATCGTCGTCGCCCTGCTGGTGTGGACGCCACGCCGTCATGCCAGCGAGGAAGCGCCGCTCGACATCCTGCGCAGCCGCCTTGCGCGTGGCGAGATCAGCACAGACGAGTACGAGCGGGCCAAGGACCTGCTCGAGGAGAGCACCAAGGGGACCAACCCGATGCGTCCCACCAGCGACAGGAAGGCGAACCGATGACCACGCCCAGGAGCCAGCCATCCCTCACGCCCGAGCCCGCTCCCCCTGGTGAGGGCCACTCCCCGAAGGCGCTCAACATCGCGTCGCGACGAGCGTCGGAACGGAACCTCCGGCGCATCCGCGTCGCGGCGTTCGGGGCCATCGTCGTAGCCGTGCTGGGGGTCGGTGGCTACCTCGCCTTCGGTGACTTCCTCGAGCGAACACCGGCGGCCGCAGGCGCCATCAGCGTGCAGTCCTCGATGGCCGGCTTCTCACCAGCGGAGATCAAGGTGAAGGCGGGCGAGACCGTGACCCTCGACTGGTGGACCGACGATGCGGCGCCCCATCTCGCGGGCGGCGTCCACACGCTCATCAGTCCGGAGCTCGGGCTGCTACGAGGAGCTGCCCGCCGAGGGTCGCCGTACCGTGGCCTTCCAGGCGCCCACCACCCCCGGCACATACGACATCTACTGCGACACGTGCTGCGGTGGCAAGGACAGCCCCACGATGCACGGCGCGATCGTGGTGGAAGCCTGACCGATGGCGGAGCCCGCCCCGGCCGTGCCATCGAGGGCCGTCGGTCCCTCGACCCAGAGACTGCTCTTCGGACTGCCACGGCCGGCCCTCGCCCTCGGCGCGCTGCTCGGCGGCGTGGGCCTGGTCGCGGCGGCGTACGTCGCCATGGTGCCCTTCGACACGGCCGCATTCGGCGGCCTGACGGTGCCCACGGTCCTCGCATCGGGCGTCGCCGACGGCTTCAACCCCTGTGCCTTCGCCCTCCTCGTGCTCTTTGCCACGTACACCCTGACCATGGTCAACGCGGTCACGTCGGACGGCACGCCGACGCTCGAGGCGCGGCGCCGGCTGCTCGGGGCAGGATCGCTCTACGTGGGAGCGGTGTGGATCACCTACTTCATCATCGGCCTCGGGCTGATGAGCTTCCTGGGCTGGCTCGGGCAGGACCACCTCGTCGCCCGCGGGGCTTCGATCATCGCCCTGCTGATGGCCCTCTGGATGCTCAAGGACGTCTTCCTGCCGGGTGTCGGGCCGTCGATGATGGCGCCGGCGGGAACGCACGGGCGGATGCAGAAGGCGATGGAGAAGGGCGGCCTCGGAGGCATGTTGCTGGCTGGCGTGCTGGTCGGCATCTGCACGGTGCCCTTGCTCGGGGGCCATCTACCTCCAGATCACGGCGGTGCTGCACGCGTCCGGCGGCGGTCTCACCGGCCTGGCCCTGCTGGCCCTCTACAACCTGGCCTTCATCGTGCCGCTCGTGCTGCTCCTGCTCATGGTCAGCGACAAGCGGGTGCTTGGTCGGATGGGTCGCTGGAACCGTGCCAACTCGCCGTGGGTCAAGGCCGGCCTCGCGCTGGCCGTCATCGCCATGAGTCTCGGCCTGATGGTGACGATGTGACCGCCGAGCGTCCTCGGACCGCGATCCGCTTCCCGGTCGAAGGCATGACATGCAGCTCGTGTGTCGGGCACATCACTCGGGCGCTCCGCAGGCTCGACGGCGTGCGCGGCGTCCGGGTCGACCTGGGCCGCGAGCTCGTCACCGTGGAGCACGCACCTGGCACGGTCACTGAGGCCACCATCGCGGAGGCGATCGAAGCAGCCGGCTACCATCCGCGGATCAGCGAAGCCGTGAGCGTCGAACCGCGACCCAGCTTCTTCGAACGTCTCCTCGGCCGGTGAGCCGACCGTCGGCTGGCACGCCGTCCCTCCCCCTTTGGGACGGCGTGCGGCCGGCGGGCACGCCCACAGTCACCCGAAAGGACCGACCATGATCAGCCTTCGAGTCGCAGCCGTCGCCACGGCGAGCGCCGTCGCCTTGGGTGCTGCCACGATCCTGGGCGGAGGGGTGGCGGCACAGAACCCTGCTGACGCCCCGTCCCCGGCGCCGAGCTCCTCGTCCTGCAGAGCTCCGTCAGCCGGGCCCGGCATGATGGGGTCGAGCCCTGGATCGTCGATGAGCGCGGGCATGATGGACCAAGGCTCGGGCATGGGCCACGACATGATGGGTGCCACCGCGACCCCCGGCAGCGTGCCGGCGCCATCGCAGGCGGCCACGAGCTCCGGCGCCGCGGTCCGCATCGACGTCACGCTCACCGACGACTTCCGCATCGATCCGTGCAGCATGACCGTGAGCGCCGGCGTGCCGGTCACCTTCGTCGTCACCAATGGTGGGGCTATCGCCCACGAGTTCTTCCTCGGAGATGAGGGCGCACAGGCGGCACACGCCGAGGAGATGCTGTCCATGAATGGGACGCCGATGCACGACGAGCCCGATGGCATCGCCGTCGCCCCTGGCGAGACGAGGGAGCTCGCACATACGTTCGCGAGCCCAGGCCAGTATCTGGCCGGCTGCCATGTGCCCGGACACTACGCGGCCGGCATGAAGGCGGTCATCGACGTCACTGGCTGACTATCGGCAGACCGTGCAGGTGTGAGACAGCCGCAACCGATGGATGGCGCCGTCCGTTGTGGGGGAGAGAAGGCCCGAGCCGCGAACCTACATGGCGTCAGCAGGCGGCACGATGAAGACGGATACCGTGGTCGTGCCGTCGCCGTTGTCGTGCAGCCAGGCGACACCGCTGGCGCCCGAGTCGTTCAGCTCGCCGAGACCGATCGGGAGGTCGCTCGTGCCTATCGTCGTGCCGCCGATGTCACCGCAGGCGATGTAAGTGCCCATATCCTCGGCGCTCGCGTGGACATTGATGGCGTGCTGGCCCGCCGCGATGTCGGCCAGAGCCAGGGGCACGGTCGTGACACTCGCCTCGACCGGGATGGCCGAGGCCTGGCCGACCGTTTCCGCACCCGCTGATGCGGTGCCGTCGACGTTCATATCGAAGGACACATCCGACAGGCCGACCACGACATCCCCCGGCTCCGGACAGCTGCCGGCGTGGATGTGGGCGGGATGCGGCGACATCTGCGCGGAGACGCCGGCGGCCAGTATGAGCGTGGCACCGAGTGCCAGGCTGGATGCGATGCGGAGTTGCTGGTTCACGTGGTTCTCCTCCGGAGGGGCTGCCGTGGACGGTCTGATCGTGCAGGCGGCCGGCAGGTGGCTCGCCGTTCGGCCCCCCTCGGACCGGATGTGGGCGGGAGTCTGAGGCAAGGAGCTGGCTGATGCAACCGTCGTTCTCCTCGGAAGACGTCGGCCGGACCGGTTCCTGCCTCGCTCGCAACACCTGACAGCCACGTTGACAGCCACGGCAGTCGCACTCGGTCCCACAGCGGGGGAGAGGGTGGACGAGGGCCGGAACTGGGGCCAACGTGGGGCGCCTCTGAACGCCGCCATGGACGGCACCTGGACGGCCATTTGATCCTCGTGTCTTGGGTTCGCGCGGTCACGTCCCTAGAGTTGGTGTAACAGCGGAGTGGCCGACACAGGGAACGGCCACCGCGTCATCCTCGCGTCGTTGGAAGTAAGGGACCGACGACGAAGGAGAGACCACGATGGCCGAGGACAGGATGAGCCTGCTCGAGACGATCCGCAAGGCCGGGGCCGATGGCGATGCCGACTTCCTGCGTGAGGGCGTGAAGGCGCTCGCCGAAGCGGTCATGGAGGCCGAGGTGTCCGCGCTCACCGGGGTGGCCCGGGGGGTGCGCGATCCCGAGCACCGCAGCACCCACCGCAACGGCTACCGCGAACGCCGCTGGGATACCAGGGTGGGCAGCCTCCCGCTGTCCATCCCCCGGGTCCGTGACGGCAGCTACTTCCCCTCGCTGCTCGAGCCCCGCCGGCGCGCTGAGCGGGCGCTGCTCGCGGTCGTGCAGGAGGCCTATGTCCTGGGTGTCTCGACGCGCCGGGTCGAGGATCTCGTCGAGACCCTCGGCATCAGCGGCATCAGCAAGAGCGAGGTCAGCCGCATCTGTGCCGCGCTCGATGCCGAGGTCGAGGCCTTCAGGGGCCGGTCGCTCGCCGGCGAGGCCTATCCCTACCTCTGGCTGGATGCGACGTATGTCAAGGTCCGCGAGGGTGGCCGGGTCGTGAACATGGCCGCCCTCGTGGCCACCGGTGTCGACCAGGACGGCCAGCGTCGCATCCTCGGCCTGGAGCTGGCGGCGGGCAACGACGAGGGTTCGGCCTGGCCGGCCTTCATCGGTGATCTCGTGGCTCGCGGCCTGTCGGGGGTCAGACTCGTCATCAGTGATGCCCACCCGGGGCTCGTGGCCGCCGTCCACGCCCAGTTCCTCGGCGCCTCGTGGCAGCGCTGTCGCGTCCACTTCACCCGCAACGCCCAGGATCTCGTCCCCCGCTCGGCCCGGGGCATGGTGGCCACGGTCATCCGCACCATCTTCGAGCAGCCCGACGAGGCCGCGGCCCGGGAGCAGCTGCGTCGGGCCGTCGATGGCCTGCGGGCTCGGTTCCCGAAGGTCGCCGAGCTGCTCGTCGAGGCGGAGGCTGACATCCTCGTCCACTTCACCTTCCCCGAGACCCATCGTCCCCGCATCCGCAGCACGAACCCGCTCGAGCGGCTGAACAAGGAGATCCCGGTGTTTGACTGTGCCAGCCCAAGGGCCGCGGCGGCGGCTCCTAGGATCGGGGACTGCGCCGGGGCCTGACTCGAAGGAGATCTCGACGCCACCTTCGAACTGGTGGTCGTCTTCCGTTTGAAGTGTCGACCCTGGTGCGGTCACCGAAAACCGTGCTGACCTGATGAGAGCGTCGTTTCGTCTCGACTGGGATGTTGTCGCGCGGTTCCGCTCCGCCACACCAGGACTTCGGAGGCGAACATCATGGCGACAGCCAACATCGTCGGTATCGACCCACACCGCGAGACGTTCACCGCGACCGCCCTCGACCCACGTGGCGGCGAGATCGGACAGGCCCACTTCCCCAACACCCGAGAAGGCCACGGCGCCGCAGTGGCGTGGGCTGCGGGGTTCGGGTCGGTCGAGCGGTGGGGCATCGAGGGCACGGGTGGGCTCGGCCGACCACTCGCCGAGTATCTCGTGGGGGCCGGGTGCGACGTGCGCGATGTCCCCCCGCACAAGACGTCGCTCCGACAGCGCGGCCGGCACGAGGGCAAGTCCGACCGGCTCGATTCCCACCGGGTCGCGGCAGAGACCCAGACGAACACTCGCTTGGCGCGGGCGTTCAAGTGCGCCGAACCAGCACTGCCGAACTCGATCCGTGAGCGCATGGCCCTGTGGCACGGTGCCCGAACGTCCCTGACCAAGATCCGGGTCCAGCTCCTCGGAGAGCTCGATGCGCTCGTGCACGACCTGCCCGAAGACCTCCGCCGCCAGCTTCCGGCGATGAAGACCGTCAGCGCCCGGGTGAACTCGCTGGGCCGGCTCGACACCGCCGACGTCACCGATCCCACGGTGGTACTGCGGCTCCGGCTCATCGAGCACCGCGTGGCGATGCTCCGCGATGTGCTCGAGCAGGACAAGGCCGCGACCGCCGAACTCGGCAAGTTGGTCGACGCGACAGGATCGACGCTCACCGAGCTGGTCGGCATCGCGCCACGTGCAGCGGCGGCGATCATCGTCGAGGTCGGCGATATCCGACGCTTCAGCGAGGCCGGCTTCGCCCGGTTCAACGGCACCGCACCCATCCCGGCGAGCTCGGGCGAGGGAGGAGGTGGGCCCGTTCGGCATCGCCTCTCGCGCGGCGGCAATCGACGGCTCAACGCCGCCATCCACCGCATCGCCATGATCCAACTCCGCTTCGAGCCTCGCGCCCGCCGGATCCACGACCAGGCCCGCACCAACGGCCACACGGGCCGTGAAGCGATGCGCGTCCTGAAGCGCAACCTCTCGAACGCGATCTACCGGACGATGCTCCGTGACGCTCGACGGGCCGCGGGCTTGACATGAGAGCTTCAAGCGCCGCACCGCGGTGGTGGGCATCTTCCCCACCCGGGCCAGCCTCATCCGCCTGGTGGGCATGGTCCTCACCGAGCAGGACGACGAGTGGCAGGACGGGCGCTGCTACTTCCCATCTGAGGCGACGTTTCGACCGCTGGTATTGGTGGTGAGCCGGCTGGGTCGAACCCAATGAGCTGGGCCTGGGCTCCCAACGGACCCTGGCGTCGCGAGCACTCGACCCGTACCGAGACCCAGAGCTCTGACCCTCTCAGGGGCAGAGTGTCCTCGCCCACCATGTTAGACATCCGCGTCCGGGATCACTCCAGTTCCCTGATGTCGCATATCGCGTCACTGAAACGCCCGGGTGATTGGCGGTTCCGTCACGTGCCTCGCTCGCCCCGCCGCTCGATGAGGTATCCCGCGAAGTCCAGGACCTCCTTCAGCTCGGCGTCGGTCAGCTTGCTCAGTCGGTCGTCTTCGGAGAACGTGATCGAGAGTTGCGCCAAGTCCTGAGCGAGCCGCTGCGGCGGGGTGCCCCAGAAGCGCTCGAGCAGGTGGACGAGCGGGATATCCGTGTGGTCGGAGAGGCGGCGTAGGTCCTCCGGGGTCGGCACGGCGCGTGATGGGCGCGACTCGTCGAGGAACGCGGCGACGTAGCCGGCATCCCGACCCATCGCCAGGCTCAGCTGGCGCATCGATAGGCCGGTTCGGTCGAGGACCTCCCTCATCTCGGCGCGGACCTGCTCGACGGTGGGCTGCACGGGCCCATGGTAGCCCCGCGATTCCGCACCGGTCTGTAGTCAAATGCGACATCTGCTGTATAATAGCCACAGGATGGTAGGCGGTTCGATGTGCGGTTCGACCCGGACGAGCCCCGATGCCACGGGGCGGCGGAGCTGTCCGACGCGCTGCTCGTCGCCCTCCTCGACCTCGCCCTCTCGGCCGAGCGTCCGACCGAAGACCGAGCTCCGCCGAGTCGGCCGACGAGGAGACCACGCCGGATGGCTAGTGCCCCGCTCCCCGCCAAGCTCGAGGCGATCAGCGGGCGCACGGTCCGTCGCTACGTGCGCGTCTCCTCTCTCGAGCAGGGCTGGAAGTACGGGCCGGACGGCCAGAACCTGACCATCGACGAGGTCATCGCGCGCACCGGCCTCCGCGAGGTCGGCCCACCCTTCGTCGACGAGCAGTCGGCCTGGCGCCGCTCGGAGGAGCGCCCCGCACTGCAGGCCCTGCTGGCAGCCGCGCGGGAGGGTCGCTACGAGGTCCTCGCCGTCGCCTACTTCAGTCGCTGGAGCCGGGACGCCGAGGTCGCGCTGCGCATCCGGCGCGAGTTGCACGCCGCCGGCGTGACGCTCCTCTTCGCCGACGAGGGCTTCCTGTCCTCTGACGAGGACGCCCATGAGCGGTACCTCGACGAGGCGGTCGCCGCCGAGAAGTTCAGCCATCGGCTGAGTCGCACGATCAAGCGCACCTATTCGGCCAAGTTCGAGCGCTACGGCGACCAGGCTGGCTCACCGGGCCTGGGCTTCATGCGTACGCCCCAGCCGGAGGCCAGGCTGGCCATCGACCCGGCGACGATGCCGCGCGTGGTCGCGCTCTTCGAGCGCTACGCGCAGGGCGACGTCAGCTACCGTGCCCTGGCCCGTGAGACCGGCGTCCGCGAGGGCGCCCTGCGGGCCATCCTCACGAACCCGCTCTACAACGGGTGGGCGGTCCGCGACCGCCGGTCGCGCAACGAGCGCCGTGCCGCCGCGCCATGGCGTGCGGACCCACCGGTCACTGACCACCTCTGGGCGCGGGTCGCCGAGGTCCGGGCACAGCGCGTCAAGACGGCAGGGCGCCAACACCCAAAGCGAGTCCACATGCTTGCCAAGCGCATGTTCTGCACGTGCGGCCGGGCCGTGAGCGCAGACACGCTCACCAAGCGCGCAGGCCCGTACCGGCGCTATCGGCACGAGGACTGCCAGCGCTGGCCGCAGATGAGCTACAAAGCCGCTGTCTTCGAGGCGCCCATCGCCGCACAGGTCAGCGGTATCCGACTGACCGCGGACGTGCTTCGCCGCATCCGGAAGCTGGCTGCCGCGCCGGCGATCCCGGACCTCTCATCCCGGCGCGATGTCCTCGAGCGCGAGCTGGCGCGGAAGGCGGCCGCGCACGCGTCACGGACGATCACGACCGAGGCCTACCTCGCGGAGCATGAGCGCATCAGCCGCCTCATCGACGGGTTGGCGGACGCGCCGCCGACCGCCAGCGGGATCGACCCGGACCGAGCCATCGCGCGCTTGGCCGACCTCAAGGACGCTTGGGCCAGGGCCGACGAGGGCGCGCGGGCGAAGCTCGTGGGTGCGATCTACCGCCGCATCATCGTCGAGGGCAGCGACTTCGTCGGCGTGGAGCTGACGGAGGAGGCCAAGGCCATGGGGCTGGCAGTCGCACTGCCCCAGAGTGTGGCTTTGGCGCGCCCGGCGGGACTCGAACCCACGACCTTCTGCTCCGGAGGCAGACGCTCTATCCGCTGAGCTACGGGCGCCCTGGTCGGCGCGGCGACGCTGCTGAAGTCTCGCGGTCGGATGCCCGGCCGTCAAATGGCGCCCATCCCCACGTGGCGCCCGGCCGGCAGGTGGCGCCCGGCAGGGGGGTCAGTCGGCCGGTTCGGTGACCACGACGTCCGCGACCATCAGCGGGTGCACGGCACAGAAATACTCGAAGGTGCCTGGCGTGTCGTAGGTCCGGCGGTACTCCATGCCGGTGGTCATGACGCCGGAGTTGTACGACGCGTCGCGTGCGGTTACCGTGTGGACGGGCCCGTCTTCGTTGACCCAGCGCACGGTCGTGCCAGGCGCCACGGTCAGCGTGGCCGGCATGTAGTCCATAGAGTCGATGGTGACCGTGATCTCGGCGACGCTCACCGGGCTCACGCCGGGGCTTGCGCTGGCGTTCGGACTGGCGCCTGGATCGGGTGTCGTTCCCAAGGTCGGGCTGGGCGACGGGATCGCCGATGGGCTGGCCGTCATGGGCGCCGCATCCAGGGTGCTCATCACCGGCGCAGCCGCGATGACACCGGTCGCGGCCAGCAGGCCCGAGCCGAGCAGGAGGACAGCAGCGAGAGGGAGGTCTGTCGTCTCATGCGCGGAATTCAAGCACGCCATGCGAAAGGGTGTTGGCAGGGAGGATGACGTGGTCGCGCGATCGACCGTCTTCCGCCGGCGGCGTAAACGCGTCAGCGGGCCTGCGGCCTGCTGCAAGGCGCTAGAGTCTCGCCATGGATCGCCCCGACCCCGCCGCCGTGCGCGTCGAGACCGACACGATGGGTGCCATCGACGTGCCGGCAGGCCGCTACTGGGGCGCGCAGACGCAACGCTCCCTGCACCACTTCGCGATCGGCGATCCGCAGGCTGAGCGCATGCCCATCGAGATTGTGCACGCCATGGGCCTGCTCAAGCGCGCGTGCGCGGAGGTGAACCTGGGGGCTGGGCGCCTGGACGCGGCCGTCGGGCCGCTCATCGTGCGCGCTGCGGAGGAGGTCGCCAGCGGCTCGCTGGACGAGCACTTCCCGCTCTACATCTGGCAGACGGGCTCCGGCACACAGAGCAACATGAACGCGAACGAGGTCATCGGCAACCGAGCCATCGAACTGGCCGGCGGCGTCCTCGGCAGCAAGCACCCAGTGCATCCCAACGACCACGTCAACATGGGCCAGTCGTCCAACGACACGTATCCGACGGCCATGCACGTGGCCATCGCCTCGCTCATCTCGGCCAGCCTGATGCCGGCCGTCGCCCAGCTGCGGGACAGCCTGGCCGCCCGGGCGCGCGAGTTCGCCACGATCGTGAAGATCGGACGGACGCACCTCCAGGACGCCGTGCCGCTGACGCTCGGCCAGGAGTTCGGTGGGTACGTCGCGCAGCTCGATGCCGACCTGGAGCGATTGCACCTGGTCATGCCGGGCCTCATGGAGCTGGCCATCGGCGGCACGGCCGTGGGCACCGGACTGAACGCCCCGCCCGGCTTCGGGGAGGCGGTCGCGGCACGCCTGGCCGACCTCTCGGGGCTGCCCTTCGTCAGCGCGCCGGACAAGTTCGCGGCGCTGGCGGCCCATGACGCCGTGGTCTTCGCCAGCGGCGCCATCGCCACGCTTGCCGTCAGCCTCATGAAGATCGCCAACGACCTGCGCTGGCTGGGAAGCGGCCCGCGCGCGGGGCTGGGTGAGCTGTCGCTGCCGGAGAACGAGCCGGGCTCGTCGATCATGCCCGGCAAGGTCAACCCGACGCAGGCGGAGGCCATGACGATGGTGGCCGTCCAGGTCTTCGGCAACCATGCGACGGTCACCTTCGCCGGGTCGCAGGGCAACTTCGAGCTCAATGTCTTCAAGCCGGTCATGGCGGCCAACGTGCTGCGATCCACGCGCCTGCTCGCCGATGCGTGCGACAGCTTCCGCGAGTTCGCCGTGGACGGCCTGGTGGCCAACCGCGAGCGCATCGGGGAGCACGTCTCGCGCTCGCTCATGCTGGTCACCGCCCTCAGCCCCAGGATCGGCTACGACCGCGCCTCCGAGGTGGCCAAGAAGGCGCACCATGAGGGCACCACGCTTCGTGAAGCGGCCCTGGCACTGGGCTACGTCACGTCCGACGAGTTCGACGACCTGGTGCGCCCGGAACGCATGGTCTGACGGCCGTGCCCGGCTCGGCGCCGGTGCGCAGACGGTCTTGCCGCCAGAAGTTAGGCGACCCCGCCGAAGCGGGGTCGCTTGAACTGTCCCGGCTGATCGAGAGCGAACTCCCGATCTTCTGCCACGTCGCAAGGGCATCTATGACGCCGGCTTCACCGGCTACCCTAACCCAGCCTACCCATGACCTTGCGCCTAGGTCAGTACGTGCTGTAACAGCACGCCCTGAAGGGTACGGCAGCGCGCCGCCAAACTCAAGACCAATGTGCAGGCTGGATGGTTGAAGATTTCGTAACCAATCGCCGGCCGGTGCTACGTTCGGGTCGAGCACGAACCAGCCCGGCCGTTGGCCGATCGACCGCTGCCGCATGAGCCTCAGCCCGCGGCCCTGACGGCCTCCGCGAGGTCGATGCGCCCCGTGAAGATGGCCTCGCCCAGGATGACGCCCGCCACGCCGGCGTCACGCAGGCTTCGCAGATCGTCCAGGCTGCCCACACCGCCTGCCACCAGGATCTTCCGCTCCGAGCCCGCCGGCACGGTCGCCTGCCAGCCGCGTGGCCAGCTCCCTGGCCGTGGTCGCCACCACATGGGAAAGCACGAAGCGGTGCACGCCCGCTCCGGCGAGCTCCCGCACAAGCGCCTCCAGGCTCGGGGCGGACCGCCGCTGCCAGGGATAGTCGCGCAGGCTCTCCGGTCGGGCATCGAGACCGACCGCCAGCCAGTCGCCCCCGATGCGCAGACAGGCCGCCAGCCGCTCGGCGTCCTCGGCCACCGACCAGAGGGGCAGCACCACCCGCGTCGCTCCGGCGGCGAACGCCAGTTCCACCTGCTCCGGGCCGTCGATGCCGCCGGCGACCTGCAGGGGACACGCCACGGCGCGAGCCACGGCCGCGATGGCCTCCACGTTGGCCGGCCGGCCCTGTCGCGCGCCGTCGAGATCGACGAGGTGGATGAGCGGTGCGCCCTGCGCCACCAGCGCCTCGGCGATGGCCGCCGGCCGGTCCGTGGGCGTGCCGGAACCGCTGGAGGCTCCCGGCCACCAGACGAGCCGCGAGCGACCGGCTCGCAGGTCGAGGCTGGGGATGATCAGCACGTCCGGCGCGCCCGATGCACCCGACGCCGCGGCAGTCGCGTGATGCTGCGCCGCCCGGCGCCTGCCAGGCGACGGACGGACGCCGCCGGCTGCGTCACCGGGATGTCACCCCGCTCCAGCCAGGACCCCGGGCAGGGTCGGCCCGCCACCCTCGCCGGCCAGGAGTCGGCGATGGAACGAGATGGGCAGGCTCCCCGAGTAGAGGAGCGCATCGTGGAAGCGCCGCAGCGAGAAGTCGGGCCCCAGGCGTGCCTGCTCGTCGGCGCGCAGGCGCAGGAGCAGCACCTTGCCCAGCAGGTACGAGAGGTTGTAGCCCGGCGTCATCGTGTAGCGATGGACCTCCGCGCGCGCCACCGGTCGTTCGAAGCGGGTGTGCTCGACGAGGAAGTCGATGGCCTCCTCGACGCCGATCTCGCCGCGGTGCAGGCGGATGTCGAGGACGATGCGGGCAGCGCGCCAGATGGCATCGGTGGCCACGATGACCCGCCGCGCTGGCGTGTCCTCGAAGCCGGCCTCCAGCATCATCTCCTCGCAGTACATGCCCCATCCCTCGTGGAACTCGGGCGCTTCCGACAGCAGCCTGGCCGGCGTCGCTGAGATCAGCGCGGCCGAGAACTGGAGGTGGTGCCCCGGGTAGGCCTCGTGGACGCTGGTGTTCACGATGGAGGCCCAGTTGTGCTCGAGCATCGCCCGCGGGTCGCCATCCACGGACGGCGTGACGATGTAGACGCCACGGAGCGGGCGGTCGAAGGCGGCCGGCTCGAAGTACGCTGCGAGAGGCACGAGGCTGCGCATGTGCACGGGCGTGGCTCGGACGTCGATGGCGTCGCCGGGCGGCAGCGTGACGAGGCCGCGCTCAGCGATGAAGGCCCGGGCCCGCAGCATGGCCTCCCGGTAGCCAACCAGGGCCGCCTCGAAGTCGGCCGGACCGTCCGACTTGACGCGGTCGACCGCCTCCATCTCCGACAGCGAGGGGTCGATGGCACGGCCCGCCTCGGCGCGGCGCTCGTGCCAGGCGTCGAGCTGCTGCCAGCCGATGGCCAGGATGTCATCGGTGGCCAGGCCATCGAAGGCGCGCAGGGTCATGAGTCGATCGAAGGCTTCGCGACCGAGTGCCATGTCGTCGGTGGCTCGCCCCGACTGGGACTCGATCCAGGCGGTGTAGTCGAAGATCGCATCGCGCGTCGCGCGCGCCGCCGACTCCAGGCGTCGCAGCCGGGGGCTTCCCGCCGGCCAGATCTCACGCGCCGTCGTGACGACTTCGTGGACGAGCACCGGCAGGTCGGCGGCGGCCCCGACCTCCAGCTCGTTCCAGAGCCGCACGGGTCGCTCCCCGAGGCGATCACGGACCTGGCGGAACGCGAGCGGGGCGCCCTCAAGGCGCTGGGTCATGGATTCGAGGCGCTCCTCGAGTGGAGCGAAGTCGCGAGCCAGCAGCAGGAAGAGGCCATCCCCGATCTCGTCGCTCGCGGAGACGCGTCGCTGCCAGGTGCGCACGACCTCCGCCTCGAAGAGCCGCAGGCGGGCGCTGTGCAGCGAAACGTCGCGCTCGAAGCGCGGACGTGCGGACAGCTGCCCCGGGTCGAAGGCCTCCATGGCGCTGATGAAACGACCTTCGGCGGCCATGTCCGCCTCCTTGGCGGCGCGGCTCAGGTCCGCCAGGCGGCCATCGTGCGCATGGATGCCCAGGTACGTGGCGTAGCCCGGCCACGTCTCCATGATCGCGTCGAAGCGCGACGCGATGAGCTCGGCGAGGGCGGCATCAGCCGCGCCCGGTGGTTCGTCGCGTCCCAGGGCCGGACCCGCGCCCGCGGCGGGCCGCTGATCGGACATCATCGCCTCCTTCGGAGCCTGGGTCCTATGCGTGCAGCGGCGCCAGTCCGGCGGCCTCGAGGGCCTCACGGGCGGTCACCACGGCACGCTCGATATCGACGGCCTCGATGCCGTAGTGCGTCAGGGCGCGGACCTGGCCGTGGTTGAACTCGATGGGCTCCACGCCGCGCAGCCTCCACTCCGCCAGGAAGGCGGCTCGGGCCTGCAGAGCCGACTGCCCGGCCCGTGGCTGCACGGAGAAGAGGACGTAATTGGTGCGCACACGGGCCGGGTCCAGGCCCGTGATGCCCCGCAGACCCGCCAGGCCCTCGGCCAAACGTCGAGCGTTGCGGTGATCCTCGGCCAGGCGCTCGACCATGCCCGCCGACCCGTCCTGCAGGGCGACGAGGCCGGCCGCGGCGAGGATGCCCGCCTGGCGCATGCCGCCGCCGACGAGTTTGCGCGCCCGGCGGGCGCGCCTGATGAAGTCCTCGGAGCCCACGACCAGCGAACCCACGGGGCAGGAAAGGCCTTTCGACAGGCAGAAGGTGGCGCTGTCCACGTCAGCCAGGAGCTCGCTTGCCGGCGTGCCGAGGGCGACGACGGCATTCCAGAAGCGCGCCCCGTCGACGTGGACGGGGACGCCGTGTTCGTGAGCCAGGGCCGCCACGTCGCTCATGTAGGCCGCCGGGAGCGGCTGGCCCATGCTCATGGCGTTGGTGTTCTCGACCATGACCAGCGCCGTGAAGGCCAAGTGCGGGTCGTCCGATCCGTGGATGGCCTCACGGATGGCGTCGAGCGCCATCCTGCCGTCCGGTCCGGTGGGCACCTGCGCGACACTGGCGCCGGTGACGACGGCATGGCCGCCGGCCTCGTCGATGACGACGTGCGACTCCGCGGCCGCCACGATCTCGCCGCCGCGCGCCACGTGGGCCATGTGGGAGACGAGGTTGCCCATCGTGCCGCTGGCCACGAAGAGGCCGGCCTCCTTGCCGGTCAGCTCCGCGGCACGTTCCTGCAAGGCGTTGACGGTGGGGTCGTCGCCGAAGACGTCGTCGCCGACCTCGGCTTCGGCCATGGCGCGGCGCATCTCCGGCGTGGGCCGGGTGACCGTATCGGATCGAAGGTCGATGAAGCTGGGCATGCCGCCGAGCATAGGCGACGCGGCTCGCCGACGTGTCGACTCACTCCCTGCTACTCTGCGTCCCTGCGGGACCCGTGGTGTAGCGGCCCAACATGCCAGCCTGTCACGCTGGAGATCGCCGGTTCGAATCCGGTCGGGTCCGCCAGTCCGCCTTCGCAGCCCCTGGTCCGATCGTCGTGCGGACCGGCAGCAGGGAGGCTCCAGTCCGGTGAGCGACGCCAGCAACGACACCCGCGCGCGCCTCGCCTCGCGACTCCTCGTCGTGGCCCTGGGCAGCCTCTTCTTCCTCGGTCTCGGCGGCTTCGTGGTCTCCGTGCTCGATGCCCGCGAACGCTCGGGCACGCCGGCGCCGCCATCGCTGCCTGCCATGACAGATGCCTCGGCCTCCCCGAGGGGGCGCCCTGTCCGTGGCGCCGGCTGCCACCGCGGTCGCCCTGTCAGCCCCCACGCCGACGCCACCGCCCACGGTCACGCCCGTTCCGCAGGGCGCGGAGCCGGTCCTGCTGGTGGCCCTCATCGAGCCGCGTCCAGCACCGAACGCCGCCGCTCCCGCCGCCGCCCCGGCCGCCACACCATCGCCCAGCCCGGCTGGCGCGGGCGGTCCCGCTGGCACGAGCGACCCCGCGGCCGCCACACCCTCGCCGTCCGGGTCGACCTCGCCGGCAGCGTCGGGCTCGGCCGCGCCGCTCCTCGAGCAGGAGGTCCCGGTCGTGCCCGTGGCCGGCTTCTGGTCGAACAAGGAGGGGCTGGGCCGCCGCGAGCTGCTGCGGGCCCTCGAGAGTGGGTCCGCGGACGGCTACCGGCACGTCATCGTCGAGCAGCGTCTGGCCGATGCCCTGGTCGCAGCCGGCATCACGATCGGCGACGAGGTACGGCGCGGCGACCTCGAGGACGTCGGCCGTGTCATCCGCAAGAAGGGCCTCGGCGTCGTGGCCGCCACGGACCTGGCGCCATCCATGCGCGCGCTCGCCATGGACGGCAAGCACCTCGTCGGCAATGACCGTGTCCGCAAGGCCGATGCCTGGCCGCTGCGGGTCAGCATGGCGCTGCCGGAGGGGGAGGGCTGGGACCAGTCGAGCACCTGGACCCTCGTGGCCGGCGGCGACGCCTTCACCGACCGCGGCGTCTACGACACGGTCGTGCGGCGCGGCAAGGGCATCGACTTCCCCTTTGACGGCGGGACCGCCCGCGTCACCGGGCACGGCTGCTGTGACCCCGTCTACCACGCCAACGAGGTGCCGCGCTACGAGCTGACCGGCAACAAGGGCGCCGTGCGCAGACTCTTCTCGGGGGCCGACCTGGCCATCGCCAACCACGAGATGCCGGTCACTGAGGGATGGGGTTTCCACGGCTCCGGCTTCACCTTCTCCGGCAAGCCGGAGCTGACCGAGATCTTTCGTCGGGCCGGCATCGACTGGATGTCATTGGCCAACAATCACATCAAGGACTACGGCTCGGACGGCATCGCCGACAGTCGGCGCATCCTGCGCAAGTACGGCATCGCCTTCGGCGGTGCCGGGGAGGACCTCGAGCAGGCTCGCAGGATCAGCTACCTCGAGGCCGGGCCGGTCAGGCTGGCCATCATCCCGTGCGTCGGGGTGGCGCCGTCGATCTGGGCGGAAGATGACCTCAGTGGCGCGACACCCTGCCTGGACCGCTACCTGGTGCGGGACATCAAGGAGGCGCGTCGCAATGCGGACGTCGTCATCGTCTTCCCGCACTGGGGCGTCGAGTACACGCGCCTGCCGCTGCTGTCCAGCCGCAAGCACGCTCTCAAGTGGGTACGTGCCGGCGCGGACCTCGTGCTCGGCTCGCACAGCCACGTCGCCGGCGCCATCGAGGAGATCGAGGGCATCCCGGTGCTCTACTCGCTGGGCAACCTCGTCTTCGACCAGCGCTGGTCCACGAACACCATGGAGTCCATGCTCGTGGAGGCCACCTTCGAGGGCGATCGCCTCGTCGACCTGCACCTGCGGCCGTACATCGTCCACGACATGGCCCAGCCCAACCTCCTCGACGAGGGCACGGGTGAGGGCCGGCGCCTGCGGGCCCAGGTCAGGTCCGCCTCGACCGGGCTGCTCGACTGGTAGCCGCCGCCCACGCCGGTCGTCGGACGGCCGACCTTATGCCAGGCCCGCCTCGCGGGCCGTGGGCCACAGCGAGAGATCCAGTCCGGGTATCAGGTCGGGCAGCTGCGCCAGGTCGGGCGCATAGCCGTCCAGCAGGGCACGCCGCAGTGACGGGCCGATCTCGAACGGTGGGCCCGTGGTCGGGTTGACCTCGCCCCGGAATGCGCTGCTGTCCGGCTCGAACGGGGCCAGGCCCAGGAAGGCGTAGGTACGCGCCAGCTCGCGGGCAGGCGCGGCACGACAGGCCTCGTACTGGCCGATGAAGACCTGTTCGGCCGGGAATGCCGCCAGCACGCGGCGCAGCTGCGGAGCGTAGAGGCCGCGCTGGAACGCGGCCTGGATGTCGCCCTCGTCGAGTGGTGCCCGCGAGGTCGCCAGCTGGTGGCGCAGCCCGGAGCGGAGACGCGCAACCGGGTCCCGCAGGAGGATGAGGAGGCGCGCCTGGGGCGCCGCCCGCGCCAGCAGCCCGGGTGTCCAGAAGTCGATGAGGTAGCCGGGCGTCCACTCCCCGGCCACGCCCCCTTCCGGCCGCGGGAAGTAGCGGTGGTAGCGCGCGATGTCCGGATCGTCGAGGGGCTCCGCCCAGGCGCGGTCGAAGAAGTGCAGCTCCTTGGGCAGGCCCGCGGCGCGCACGACCGCCGGGTGACGGCCGATGAGCGCATCCCACCAGGAGGTGCCGGCCTTCTGCGCGCCCAGGCCCACGTACGTGGGCGGACCGGTGCGCCAGCCGGGCGGGCAGGCCGGGGGGTCCGGCGGGCCGGGCGGGCGCGGGCCACGCCAGCGCTGCCAGGCTCGCGAGCCGCGCGCCAGCAGACGGCGCGTCCGAGCCGGCGCGGTCACCGTGGCCGCCGCCACAGCGTCATGTCGAGGTCGGGCAGCAGGGCCGCCAGTCGATCGTTCTCCGGCGCGTAGCGTCGCGCCAGCTCCTCGAGCTGCCACGTGCTCAGCGTGGACACCGGTCCCGGCGAGGCGTGGAGGCGCCGGTCGGTGTCCAGGTCGGCGGGGACCTCCGACGTGAGCCCGAGGAACTCGAAGGTCCGCGCCAGCTGCGCGGGGATGTCTGCGGCGCAGCGTTCGACCTGCAGCACCAGTACCTGCTCGCGCGGGAAGGCTCGCCAGAGGCGCACCAGCTGGTCCGCGTAGAGGCCGCGGTTGAATGCCGCATTGGCCGCGGCACGCGGCGTGGCGCGGCTGGTGGAGCGGTCGTCGTCCGCCGAGCGCTCGCGGTGGAAGCGCTCCACGGGGTCGCGCAGGAGCACCAGCAGGCGGGCCTCGGGGGCCGCCTGGCGCAGCAGGCCCGGCGTCCAGGGGTGGAGCATGTACTCCGGCGTCCACTCGCCGCTGACCCGGTCGGGCGGACGCGCGAAGGACGCGTGGTAGCGGTCCACGTCCGTGGCGCCGAGGCCGGCCTGCCAGCGATCGTCGAAGAAGTGCAGCCCGCCGGGCGTGCCGGCTTGCCTGAAGACCCGAGGGTGCTGCCCGATGAGCGCGTGCCACCAGGACGTGCCCGAGTGGGCGGCGCCGACACCGACATAGTCGGGTGGGCCGGGCCGCAGGTCCTCCGCCACCGCAACGCTGGCGGTCGCCGGGGCCTCGCTGGGTCTGGAAGGCCGGGCGGACTGCATCGGCCAGATGATAGGGGGCCGGCTCAGGTGCGGCGGTCCTCGATCTCCCAGGCGTGGTCGATGGCGTGCCATGCGGCGCGGGCCGCGTAGTAGCGCGCCGGCCAGGGATGCTTCGCGCGGCTTGGGTGCTCCAGCGGCAGGCCCAGGGCGCGTGCCCGCAGCGCCGCCAGGGCTTCACGGCGCACCGCCGCCACCGCCGCTGCCGGGTCTGCTGGGCCCTCCGCGCTCGCAGGCGCCGGCCTGGCTGCGCCGAGGGCGACCAGGTAGGCGGCGTCCGCCCCGTTCACGTGATCGACGATGCGCCCCACGTCACGGCCGCCGCCGCGCGGTCCCAGGCGCAGAGGCACCCCCTCCGCGTCGGCGGCGGCGCGGTCGATGGCCGCCCAGGCCGCCGAGAGGATGGCTGCCAGTCGCTCGGCGTCGTCGATGTCGAGGGGTTCCAGGTCGGCCGCGCGGATCTGCCCGGGCACGCCGAAGTCAGTGCTCGCGTCTCCCTCGAGCCGCTCGGCGATCTCGAAGGGTGGATCGTCCGCTGCGCGCAGGAAGGGGATGCCAGCGGCGGCCAGGACCGCGGCGTAGCGGGGCGCATAGGCCGCCAGGGCGTCGAGCGCGGCCTCCTCCGTGCGACCGGAGCGGCACCAGCCCGGCCATGCCAGCGCCGCCGCGAAGGTGCGGCGGCGTCCGATCTCCAGGGCCACGGCTTCGGTCAGGGCGACCTCCCGGACATGAAAGAACGGCCCGCCCCCGGAGGGGCGGGCCGTTCGCTTCGGCTCTTGCGAGGCCCTACAGGGCGGCGCCGATCTGGGAGAGGATGTCGCTGATGGCGCCACCGAGGAAGATCAGGGCGGCGATCGCGGCGATGGCGATGAGCGCGAGGATCAGCGCGTACTCGGCCAGGCCCTGGCCCTCTTCGCTGTCGCGGATCTCGAGGTACCGGCGAATCATGTTCTCGACCATGTGGATGGTCCTCCGTCTGATTGTGGCGCCCGCATGTGCGGCACGCCGGTGATGGATGAATGCGCTCAGGGTCCGAGCCGGAGCCCCTTGCACGGCGGATGCTACATCCCCACCGCCGGATGTCTCCCACGGACTCTGGTCGTCTCCGATCGGTGTCCGCGGTGAGGCCGATGATGTGCGCACGCTCGGGGCGCCACAATGGCACCTCTGGGGGATGTGGCACGGGACCATCCACCCGCGTGGTCCTGTGCCGTGCGCTGCGCTGCGGGTCGCTCCGGGTGGCTGGGGAGCGGTCTCTGTGGGCGCCGCGCGGGGCTGTCGCCCGGCCTTGCCTAGCCGCCCACGATGGCCCGGTCGACGCCCTCGCCGACGAGGGTCACGAAGTCCGCGACGGTGTCACCGAAGACGACGAAGGCCACGACCACGAGGATCGTGGCCAGGACCACGATGGCTACGTAGTCGAGGTGCAGGTCGTCAGGTGCGCCGGCCCTGAGCAGGCGTTCGAGCGAGCTGGCCGGGGGCGGCAGTCCCATGGTCCCCTCGGCGGCTACTCGCCGATGACCGACCAGATGAAGCCCATGAAGATGAAGATGCCGGCGAAGAGGCCGATGAGTGCCGGGACGCCGACCGTGTTGACCTCCAGGCCGAGGTTGGCCAGCAGCGCCATGGCCAGCACCCAGGCCACGATGAGTGCGCCGAAGAGGTACTTGGCGTTGACGCTGGTGACGGCGGCCACCCAGCGCGAGCGCCGGCGCTCGGGCACGATCAGCACGATCATGATGAGGCTGACCAGGAAGGCGCCCAGGACGACGCCGCCGGCAAAGCCGATGAAGCGGCTGGCCTCGAACTCCGTCCGGAAGGCGCCGTAGAGCGAGACGACGACCACGCCGAGCAGGACGACGGCGAGGACGTAGCCCAAGATGCGCAGTCGGTCCCAGGTCATGGCGCCCGGAGTCTAGCAAACGCCCGCGCGGCGGGGAACCACCTCAGGCGCGCAGGACCCCGGCGCGTGCGCGCCGGGTCCGCGATCCGTGCCGCGACCTCCGTGCCGCGACCTCCGTGCTGCGACCTCCGTGCCCGCGAGGGATGCTCGCTAGGGATGCCCGCCACGCCAGTCCGGGGAGCGGTGATGCAGGACCCGGCTCCGGGAGGGAGACGCCGAGTCCGCCGGACTGTCAGGGCCCGATGATGTCGCTGACGATGTCCCCGAAGCTGGACCCGATGGGGCTCATCAGGACGCCCAGGAGCTGCTGCCCGAAGAAGGCCAGGGCCCCGATGACGGCGATGGCGATGAGCGCGAGGATGAGGGCATACTCGGCCAGGCCCTGCCCGGCCTCGGAGGATCCTCCCGCGACGTGATCCTTGACCCATCGCTGGAGCCGGGACCACATCTGCTGGGCGCCCTCCACCGCCGACCGCGCCATGGTAGTGATGGTATCCATCAGCGTGTCTCCGATGGTGGACGAGCCGTCAGCGACCCCCTGCCTCCCGGCGTTCTGCACTGGGCCCGGCGGGTGCCGGAAGCCGACGGATCGTCGGAGTCGGCGCCATGGATGATGGAACGGATAGCTGGGCGCCGCCCACGGGGACTGCCGGCTGGCAGGGTCGGGGCCCGGCTCGACGGTGCCCCGCGATCGTCTTCGGTTCGTCCTCTTGTGAGGATGGTATTCCGCCCGACCCCCCGTACGGCACCTGGCCACCTGGGGCTCGAACGGCGCCACCATAGCGCCTGCCCACCAGGCTGGGAATGGGACTGATTGCCCAGAGGGGTCGGTGTGCCGCGGCACCGAATGGCGGCTCCTTCGCGCTGCTGAGAGCGGGGCGCTCGGGCGCCGGGGGTATCATCGCCAGCCAGACAGGGAGTGACCGTGCACATGACCGACGCCCAGGACGCCTGGGTCAACCCGCGAGATCCGGCCCTGGCGCTGGGACCCGATGGCCGTCCGGCTCGCAGCCGACGGGCCCCCTTCTACGCGGATGTCCCGGACGAGCAGTGGGACGACTGGCGCTGGCAGCTCTCCAACCGCGTCAACGACCTGGAGACCTTCGCCCGCATCCTGCAGCTCAGCGACGAGGAGCGCGAGGGCCTGGGCGCCCCGGACAAGTTCCGCGTGGACATCACGCCCTACTTCCTCGGCCTCATCGACCCGGCGGACCCAAGCGATCCGATCCGCCGCCAGGTCCTGCCCCTCGGCCGCGAGCAGCAGGCCTTCACGGCCATGATGGAGGACTCCCTCGCGGAGGACCGCCATTCACCGGTGCCCGGCCTTGTGCACCGCTACCCGGATCGCGTGCTCATGCTCGTCACCACGCAGTGCGCCTCCTACTGCCGCTACTGCACGCGCTCGCGCATCGTGGGCGACGCCACCCAGAACTTCAACAGCCGCGACTTCGAGGCCCAGCTCGACTATCTGCGCCGCACGCCCCAGGTGCGCGATGTGCTGCTCTCCGGGGGTGATCCGCTGACCATCGCGCCGAAGCTCCTGGAGCGTGTCATCCGGGGCCTGCGAGAGATCCCCCATATCGAGATCGTGCGCATCGGTACGCGCGTGCCGGTCTTCCTGCCGCAGCGCGTGGACGACGAGCTCTGCGACATGCTCGCCCGGTACCACCCGTTGTGGATGAACCTGCACTTCAACCACCCCAACGAGATCACGCCGGAGGTCTCGCGCGCGGTCGACCGCCTGACGCGGACCGGCATCCCCATCGGCAACCAGTCGGTGCTCCTGGCCGGCGTCAACGACTGCGTGCACATCCAGCGGGCCCTGGTCCACCGACTGGTGGAGAACCGCATCCGGCCCTACTACCTCTACCAGTGCGACCTGGTGGAGGGCTCCGGCCACTTCCGCACCCCGGTGGGCAAGGGCCTCGAGATCATCGAGGGCCTGCGCGGCCACACCAGCGGCTACGCGGTGCCCACCTACGTGGTGGATGCGCCGGGCGGTGGCGGCAAGATCCCGGTCATGCCCAACTACCTCATCAGCTACTCCGACCACAAGGTCGTGCTGCGCAACTACGAGGGCTACATCACGACCTACGAGGAGCCGCCCGACTACGAGCCCCACCAGCGCGCGAGCTGCACCTACTGCCGCTCGGAGCGCTCGGAGCCGGGCCAGGGCGGCGTGCACGGCCTGCTGCAGGGCGACGCCATGTGGATCGAACCCTCCGGGTTCGCGGAGCTCCACGCGCGCGGCAACCACGAGCAACACCGGCTGCAGGCACCCGGCAAGTGGGTGCCCTACGGGGTCGGTGCCATCGAGGGCACGTCCGGCCTGGCGCTGCCGACCCTGGGCGCCGGTCCCGCTGAAGGCGCGGTCGAGCATCCGGCCTACGGCCCGGGTGAGGAGCCACGCCCGCGGGAGGGTGAGCCCACAGCCGCCGCCCACGGGGAGCTGCTGTAGGACCAGTGGGCATCCTGCGGCGTCTGCTGGGCGGATCGGGGAGCAGCAGCGGGGCAGGTCCCGCCGAGCCACTGCCGGGCGCGGACGATGCCGAATGGCGCGTCGCTCACGAGGCCACCTTCGACGCCTCGGCCGACCGTCAGCGCGTCACGGTCTGGCTGCGTCTCATCGATCCGACCTTCGAGCGTGGGCGGGAGCAGCAGCGCGTCTTCGCCCTGGAGGACTCGCTCATGCGGGTCCTGGATGCCTCGGGCGCCGGCGAGCACGATTCCAACTCGCTCGAGGCCGGCTATCTCGCCATCCGCCTCGTGGGCGATGATGCCGCGGCCATCGTGACCGCCATCCGACCGCTCCTCACCGACGTGCCCGGCGGCAGCTACCTGGCGGTGCGCAGCGGCCCCGCGGGCAGTGGCGAGGACCGCGTCGAACTGGCCTCCGACACCGCGCAGACCCCGTACGCACCGGAGGAGCGGCCGCCGATCGACGGGTCATGAGCGAACCGGGGGGACACAGCGGCCTGGGCATGGCCGTCGGCGCTGACGGCGCCATCCTGGAGGGGTCGGAGGGGCCGGGTCTGCCCGGGCTGGCCGCGGACGGGCCTCCCGGCAGATCCCCGGACGCGGCTCCGAGCACGGCCGCGCTGCCGGACGGCATTCCCGTGGCAGGCGGCTCGCAGCCGGCGACTTCTGAGGGCCTCTGGCGAAACCACGACTTCCGGGTCGTCCTGGTCGGGCAGGGCATCTCCGCGGTCGGTGACGCGGTCACCTACACCGCCCTGCCTGGCGGCCGTGTTAGCCTGCCGGCGTGTTGCTGCGAGCACCGAGTGGGCTGCCACCGGCCGACCTGGCGCCGCCGGTCGTGGCGATCGCCGGCGACCCCTTCGCCGAGCTGCGCGTCGTCCACCTGCTGGCGCGCGTCCCGCGCGGATCGCCGGTGCGACTGCGCGACATCGTCGAGCGCCTGGAGGTCGAGCACATCGACTGGTCCTTCTCGCGGGCCGTCGTCCTGGCCGCCGCGGTGCAGCTGCAGGCCAACTGGCGGGCCGACCTCCGCAGCAACGACGGCCTCATCCTGCAGGATGGTTCGGCCGGCCCGGAGGTCGATTACTGAGCAACTGCGGCGACTCCGCAGCAACGACGGCCTCATCCTGCAGATGGTTCGGCCGGCCCGGAGGTGGTCCTCGAGGACACCGGCCGCATGGACGCCTGGCTGGTGCGCCAGGTGGAGCGGCGCCGCGAGGCCTGCCAGGACGCCCTGCGCCGTTTCGCGCTCGCGGACGGGACCCCTGCCTGAGCGCAAGCCTGAGCGCAAGACTCAGCGGGGCCCCAGCACCTCGTAGATCGCCTCCACGACCTCCAGGCTGGGCGCCAGCGGCGCCTGCCAGCGGCTGGTGAGGAAGGCACAGGCAAAGCCAGCGTCGGGGTCGATCCAGATGCGGCAGCCGGAGATACCGCCATGGGTGATGGTCCGCGCCGAGCCGGGCCAGCCCGGCTGGGGCTTGCGCCAGCCGAGGCCCTGGAGGATCTCGTGGACCGAGCCGTCCTCCGCGATGTGCTCCAGGCCTTCAGCCTGGAGCCGGCCCATCTCGTCGATGGCCGGCTGGCGCAGGACCCGCGGGCCGCTCGTCGGCCCGGGCGCGGGCAGCAGGGCCCGCCCCAGTCGGAGCAGGTCGGCGAGGCTGCCGAAGAGCCCGCCACCAGGCAGGTGGGAGCGCGCCAGGTAGCGCAGCAGGACGGCCTGCACGATGCGGTTCTCCAGGTAGCCGCCGACGACAGGCTCGAGGCGTGCCCGCATGGGTCGCGGGTCGAAGGTCGTGGACGTCATGCCCAGCGGCCCGGTGAGCCGCCGTGCCAGCACATCCGGGAAGGGTCGACCGTCGAGGCGGGCCATGGCCTCCGAGAGGAGGACCCAGGGCGCTGACACGTACTCGTAGCGGCTCCCCGGTGGGAATGACGGCCGACTGGCGGCCACGGACCTCAGCGTCGCCGCATAGCCGGGCTGGCGGCGCTTCAGGCGTTCGACGGGGATGTCCGGCAGGCCGGACGTGTGGGTCAGGATGTGCCAGGCGCTCACGCTGCCCGCACCGCCCGGGTCCAGCTCCTCCACGTAGCGCGCCAGAGGGGCGTGCAGATCCAGCCGCTCCTCCTCGACGACCTGCATGACCGTCGTGGCGACGATCGCCTTGCTGACCGAGGCGAGGAAGAAGACCGTATCGGCGTCAAGGTGGCGACCGGGCCGCGGCACCACGTGACTCACCGTCCGCCCGGCGGCGTCCACGAGGCCGAAGGCGACACAGGGCAACGTCCCGTCGGCCACGTGGCGTGCGGCCACGTCACGAGCCGGGCCGAGGTCAAGGGCCGCGACGTCCATCTCTTCGCCGATCGCTCCATCGGCGTCGGCTTTGCCGTCCGTGGGCACCCCGGCGGCGCGGTTCAGCGGCACCGGATCCCAGGCGTGGCGATCGAACGGCCTGCGACAGCGCTCATGGGGACCGATGATAGGGGTCGTGACCCGCGACCAGTACGTACGCCAGGTCCGCCAGCTCCTGGCCGAGGGCGAACGACTCCAGGCGCGGCCATCGCTGGCGGCGCTGCGCACGTGGATCGCCGTCTCCGACGAGCTCCTTCGCGCGGCCTGGGGAGCCATGGACCGCTACCACCTCTCGTGGCTCATGGTCGGGCGTCCCGGTGGTGCGGTGCGTGGCCGCGCCATGACGGCCGATGAAGAGGCCGACTACGTTCGCGAGGTCGCGGCCGCCAAGTCGGCCGCCCTGCGCATGAGCCTGCGGGCCGTAGAGGAAGATGCCCTGCCCTTCGTGGGGGAGGACGTGACCCTGCGCGACTGAGGGCCGCAGGACGGCACGATCGCCCGATGCGGCGGTCAGCCGTCTCGTTCGGCCGGCTCGTTCAGCGGCCCCGACGTGCCGATGGCCAGGCCACCCAGGCCGCCACGCCCACGGAGAGGACGAGGCCAAGGACCTCCACGGGCCCGGCTTGCGGCGCCAGCCAGTCGAGGAAGGGCGTGGCAACGATGCGCTCCGCGAGCGTGCGCGACGAGGCCGGCAGTGTCGCCATGGCCAGCAGCCAGGAGGCAACGAGGCCCGCCAGCCAGGCCAGCCCGGCGAGTGTCGGCGCCCACCAGCCGGGTGCACCGGCCTGGCGCAGCAGCACGCCGATGGCCCAAGCGGCCACGGTCATGGCCGCCAGCGCGAAGACGCCCAGCCCCAGGATGCTGTGCAGGGCGACCCAGGCACCCGCCGCCGCGAGGGCGATGAGCACCGCATACAGGAACGCGCCCCGGAGGGAAGGCGCGGGTCGTGGCCGTCGATGCTGCGGCTCGGTCTGCCATCCGCGAGCGGTCGTGGTGCCGGACGGTCGGCGCTCGCCTGGCTGCTGGGCGGGGGGTTCGGCCATGACGTCACTCTAGCCGGGCAGGGGCCTGGCACACCGTGACGCAGGCTCGGCAGCGGTAGACTGGGCGCGTCGATGTCGCACCCTGCCCTCGGACTGCCGCCCTCGGACCCCACCGCCGGGCATCCGGCCGTCGCGGCCCGCCTGCGTGCCGCCGCCGAGCGCCTGCCGGACCTGGCGCTGCAGGCCGCCCTGCGCCTGGACCCCACGCTGCGCAGGCGCCACGACGACCTCATGCTGCGGCGTTTCCTGCGCGACTACGAGCGTCATGTGGAGCAGCTGGCGTGCGCCGTGGCCACGGGTGAGGATCGCTTCGTGACGGTCTACGGCGAGATGCTCGTGCCTGCCTATCGCCGCCGCAGCGTGCGCATGAACGACGTCGTGACCCTGCTGCGCGGTCTCGAGGAGGCGGCCGTGGCTCTCGGGCCGGCCGCCGATGCCGACGCTATCCGGGCGCCCATGGACGCCTGGGTGGAGCGCGTGCGCCGCCACCGGCGCCTTGCCGGGGACCATGCCGGCAACCCCGTGGCGCGCTTCTTCTGGAAGGCCGCCGGCCTGGGCGACGACACGGTCGTCTGATGACCATCAAGTGGGTCAAGTCGGACCCGTTGGTGATGAACGGCGAGCCCTTCTGCTATGGCACGCGCCTGACGGTGCGCAATCTCCTGGAGATGCGCGCGCAGGGCCGGAGCCCGGCCGACATGCTGGCCGAGCACCCGGAGCTGCGCACGGTCGGCATCGCGGAGGCCTTCCGCTATGCCACGCAGCACGCCGACCGCTATGCCACGCTGCTGGGCGCGGATGGCGCCCTGCAGGGCCCGGGCTTCACCGCCGACCAGCTGGCGTTGCTGCCCGCTCACCTGCGCGTGGTGCCCGGCATGGCCGACGGAGACGCGGCCGCATAGGGCTGCCACTGCAGGATCCGCTGCGGCTGGTCCGTTCGCAGGGTCTCATGGCCGACCGTTGTACGATGCGCGCCACGATGTCTGACCCCACGCTCTCCCAGGATGCCCTCGGGCCGACCATCGCCGCTGGCACGCCGGTCTTCGACCCCGTGGCCCGCGCGCGGGAGCTGGCGGTCCTCGATGCGTTGCGTGCCGTCGTGGACCCGGAGATCGGGATGAACGTCGTCGAATTGGCGCTCATCAGGCAGGTCATCCTCGGAGACGAGCTGACCGAGATCCGGATGATCCTCACCACGCCCTTCTGTCCCTACGCCGGGTCCATGATCCAGCAGGTGAAGGACGCCGCCGAGGAGGCCGAGGGCCACGAGGTCAAGGTCACGCTGCTCGCCGAGCGCTGGGATCCGCGGGACGCCGGCCTGACCTGGTGAGCGACAGCACGGGGCGCCCGTCGCGCGTCCGCATCGCCGGCAGCGCGGTCGCCACCGGCAAGGGTGACGACGGCACCACCGGCCTGCTCTTCGGTGGCCGCATCGCCAAGGACGACGCCCGAGCCGAGGCGTACGGCACCATCGATGAGGCGGTGGCGTGCATCGGTGTCGCCCGGGCCGAGCATCGTGCCCTGGCGGCCGGTGGCCGACTGCCCGACGCCCTGGCCGGTCTCGGTGAGACGCTGCTGGCGCTGCAGCGGGAGCTCTTCGTGGCTGGGGCGGAGCTGGCCACCAACCCGGACGCCTGGGACCGCCTGCGGGACGGCCAGACGCGCGTGGATGAGCCGATGCTGAGCGCCCTCGAGGATCGCCTGCGCGAGGCGGAGGCGCAGGTCGTCATGCCTCGCGAGTTCATCGTCCCCGGCGCTACCCGCCTGTCGGCCGCCCTGGAGGTGAGCCGCACCGTGGTTCGCCGCGCTGAGCGCCGCGTCATCGCACTCGACCATGCCCGACTCGTGCCCGGCGCCTGGCTGATGCCCTACCTCAACCGCCTCGCTGACTTCCTCTGGGTCCTCGCCCGCCTCGCCGAGCAGGCCGAAGGCGACCCCGGAGCCCCGGCTCGACCCGTACGCTGAGCGGCGGCGTCAGCGCGCGACGGCCTCGCAAGCGACGCCGACTGGGCGCGCGACCACGGTGGTCCGGTGCGACCTGCCAATGGCCTGGCGCTCGGCTGCCCTGGATCGGGGGCCGTTGCTGGCGATCGTGGCCGTGGTCGGCCTCATGTTCATCGGCGGGGCGGTCAGCGAAGTGCTGTCGGATGTCGGCAACACCCTGTAGTCCGGGCTCCGCCCTGGCGCTCGGGTGCGGCGCGGGCGGGGCCTCTGGACGGCCCCGGCTAGACTATCGGGTACGACGCCCGTCGCTGGGCGCCCTCGAAAGGACATCGGAACGTGCAGAACAATGACCCCCTGAACCGAGCGCAGGCCCAGGCGGACCAGGTCAGCGCCGGGACCACCACCGCCGGGGCCGCCGTCCGCGGCCAGGTCGTGGCCGGCACCGCTCCGCGCGAGGGCTTCCTGACCGGCAGCTTCCTGTGGATGTTCGTGGGCGTGCTGCTCTCAGCCGTCTCGGCCGGCTTCGTCATGACCAACCTGTCCCTGCTCGAGTCGGTGCAGGACCTCTGGATCGTGCTCTTCATCGTGCAGATCGGGCTGGTCCTCGCCCTCAGCGCGTTCATCACGCGACTCTCGCCCATCGTCGCCCTGGGCCTCTTCTTCGTCTACGCCCTGACCATGGGCCTGACCCTGGGCGTCATCGTGCTCGCCTACGTCGGCACCATCGGCGTCTCCGGCGTCGTCTCGGCCTTCGCCGGCGCGGCGGGCATCTTCGGCGGCGCTGCCCTCTACGGCGGCATCACCAAGCGCGACCTCACGAGCCTGGGCGGCATCCTCTTCATGGGGCTGATCGGGCTCCTCGTGGTCATGGTGCTGCAGATCTTCTTCTTCGCTGACAGCACCATGGCCAGCCTGCTCATCGGCATCGTCGGCGTGGTCATCTTCACGGGCCTCACGGCCTGGGACGTGCAGCGCCTCAAGGACGGCGCCATCCCTGGCATCAACAAGGAGTCGGCCACCGTCCTGGGCGCGCTGACGCTCTACCTGGACTTCGTCAACATCTTCCTGTTCATGCTGCGGATCTTTGGCAGCAGTCGCTGACCGCGGTCAGCGGCTTCGGGATGCACGCATGCTGACGCGGCTGGGCCCCCGCTGGCCGGTGGTCTCCGCACGCGGCCCCGAGTCGTCTGCTCCGCCAGGATGCGTGTACGCTGTGGCCGACGTTCGGTCCTCATCGAGGTCGTGATATGACGTGGGACTCGCAGGGTCCGGCGACACCGCAGGATCCGCGCTGGGGCGGTGCCTACCCACCCCCGACGGCAGACGGTCAGCCTGCCGGCTATCAGCCGTCCGGCTACCCGCCGCCTCCCCCCGGCCCGATGCCGCCGCCCCCACCGGGTGGCTACCCGCCGCCCCCACCGGGTGGCTACCCGCCGCCCCCACCGGGGCTACCCGCCGCCGGGTCACCCCCCACCCGGCTACATGCCGCCGCCCCCACCGCCCGGCTACGCGCCGCCAGGCTATGGGCCGCAGGAGCCGGTCTGGCAGCCGCCCCCGGCCTTCCCCCTGGCGCCGGACGCCTACCCGGTCAACGTCTCCTATGACCGACAGGCGCGCATCAGCCGGTTCTGGGGGATCCTGTGGATCGGCCAGATCGTCCGCGGCGTTCTGCTCATCCCGCACGTCCTGCTGCTCCTTCTCGTCGGCATCTGGGCGGCCTTCCTGTCGATCTTCACCTGGATCCCGGTGCTCCTGCTGGGTCGCTTCCCGGGCTGGGGCTATCGCTGGATCGGTGGCCTGCTGGGTTGGTCGATCAGGGTGCAGGCGTATCTCGGCCTGCTGACTCCCACCTACCCACCCTTCTCCCTGTCCGGGGAAGGCCACCCCGTGACCGTGCGCTTCGACGAGGGCGTGCGCATCAACCGACTCTGGGGCATCCCCTTCATCGGCATCCTGGTGCGCACGATCATCCTCATCCCGCACTACATCGTGCTCTGGTTCCTGGGCGTCCTGGCTGCGGTGCTGGCTGTCTTCGCCTGGGTGCCGGTGCTCCTCATCGGTCGCCAGGCCGACGTCGTGTACACCATCGTGGGTGGTTACACCCGGTGGACGCTGCGCGTCTCCGCCTACCAGATGCTGATGGTCGACCGCTACCCGCCCTTCTCGCTGGGAGAGGACGACCCGCGGCTATGAGCGATCCACTGCCCTCCGCTGACGATGGCGCAGCGGACGGCGCCCTGCCGGCCGCGGCCCCAGGCGATGAGCTCGAGGGTGCCGTCGAGGCCGCTGAGGCGACCCTCGCCCGCAAGCCGGAGATCGACTACCTGCTCGTCGCCGATCGCGCAGAGGTGGTCAATGGCAAGCTGTATCTGATGGGCGGCAGCTGGGACCGCATCTCCCCGCCGGCCTTCCCGCACCGCATGATCCTGGGCATCGCCCTGGGTGTCCGCATCCCCTTCGCCCACACCGATGACCAGCACACGGTCGCGGTGGAGCTCATGCAGGATGAGCAGCGCCTGGTCGGCTTCGAGGCTCGCCTGACGACCGGCCGACCACCCGGCATGGCCGGCATGGACATGCTGGTGCCGATGGCCTTCAACATCCCGTTGGCCATCCCCGCCGAAGGCCAGGTCGTGCTCCGTGCCGGGGTCGACGGCCGCCCGCCGCGCCGTCACGAGATCCGTGTCATGCAGCGCCAGCAGCGCCAGGGCTGATCCGAACGCGTCAGGGCGGATCCAGCCGGATACCGTGCGGCGGTCGCCTCCGTCTCCGTGACGGGACCCCGCGTTGACGCTTCAGGCGAGGCGGAGGTAGACTCAATCCTGACGAAACGAGTCGGGATTGCCGCCCAGCGCCGCTCCGCCCGACGCCCCGGCAGGACCGGCACCCAGGAGACCGTTCGTGCGCACCACCGTCCCGACCTCGGGAGCCCTTCACTTCTCGACGCGTAGCGAGTACGGCGTGCGCCTCATGGTGGAGCTGGCGCGCCACGTCGGCAGCGGCCCGGTCAGCCTGACGGAGATGGCCGAGCACGAGGAGCTGCCGCGACCATACCTGGAGCAACTCGTCAGCAGCCTGCGGGAGGCCGGCCTGGTGACCAGCACGCGCGGCGCGCGCGGCGGGTACGAGCTGGCGCGGGACCCCGCGCACATCCACATGAACGACGTCGTCACGGCGCTGGAGGGGCCCATCGCGCCCATGCTCTGCGCCAGCACGGACGGCCATGCCCATGACCGCTGCGCGCGCGTCGGCACCTGCACCGTCGAGCGCCTCTGGCGGCGCGTGCGCGATGCCGTGGTGGAGGCCCTGGGATCCATGACCCTCGCGGAGCTCGTCGATCCCGGCAGCAGCCACCCCGTCCACCTTGCCCAGCCGGGTGACACGGTCCCGCCCGCGACCGACGGCACCGACCCGCCGGCACGTGACGGCCGAGCTGCCCAGCACGACACGGTCCTCGTGACCGTCCGACCCCGACCCCAGCGTCCCGCCAAGGAGCCCGTCCCGCAGCCATGAACCGCGACACCATGACCCTCGCCGGCCAGGCCGGCAGCAGCACGGCCGACAGTGACCGCGTCCTCTCCATCCACGATCTGCACGTCGTGCCCGCCGCCGATCCGACCCGGGAGATCCTGCGCGGCATCGACCTTGAGGTCCGCAAGGGCGAGGTCCACGCCATCATGGGCCGCAACGGCTCGGGCAAGACCACCCTCGCCTACGCACTGATGGGCCATCCCGCGTACCAGGTCACTGCCGGCCGGGTCATCTGGAAGGGCATCGACGTCCTCGCGCTCAGCCCGGACAAGCGTGCTCGCCTGGGCCTCTTCCTGGCCTTCCAGTACCCCACGGCCGTGCCCGGCCTGTCGGTGGCCAGCTTCCTGCGCACGGCCCTCAACGCTCGTCGCCGGGGTCTCGACGGCGGGGACGGCGAGGTCGACCCGTCGGATCCCACCAAGGGCGGCATCCGCATGGCCGACTTCCGCACGCTCATGCGCGAGAAGATGGCTCTCCTGCGCCTCGAAGACGCGTTCGCCGGCCGCTATGTCAACGAGGGCTTCTCGGGCGGCGAGAAGAAGCGCCTGGAGATGCTCCAGATGGCCATCCTGGAGCCGGAATTCGCGATCCTCGACGAGACTGACTCGGGCCTGGACATCGACGCGTTGCGGATCGTCGCCGAGGGCGTCAACGCCCAGCTCAGCCCGGACCTGGGCGTGCTCCTCATCACCCACTATCAGCGCCTGCTGAACTACATCCAGCCCGACTACGTCCATGTCCTGGCGCACGGCCGCATCATCGCCTCGGGCGGCAAGGACCTCGCCCTGCGCCTGGAGGACGAGGGCTACGCGCCCATCCTGCGTGAAGCCGGCTATGCCGTGGACCAGATGGATGAGGACCCGGATGTGGAGCCCCCGGACGGGCAGGACGCCTGAGCCGGGCGTCGGCCACGGCTGGCTGCCACGACTCCCGGCACGCGCCATGTTGACGGCACCGTCATGAGCGACATCCCGGCCCTTGACCCGGAGGTCGTCCGCCGCGATTTCCCCATCTTCGAGCGTGACTTCGGCGGGCGGCGCCTGGCCTACCTGGACAGCGCCGCCACGGCCCTCAAGCCGCGCGCCGTCATCGAGGCCATGGACGGCTACCACGCCCGCTACAGCGCCAACGTCCACCGCGGCATCTACACGATCGGCGAGGAGGCCACGGCCGCCTACGAGTCTGCCCGCGGGAAGGTCGCCGCCTTCATCAACGCCCCGGACAGCCGCGAGATCGTCTTCGTGCGCAACGCCACGGAGGCCATCAACCTCGTGGCCTACGCCTGGGGGCGCCGGAACATCGGCCGTGCGGACACGATCGTCCTCACGGAGCTGGAGCACCACGCCAACCTCGTGCCCTGGCAGCTGCTGGCCCAGGAGCGGGATGCGGACCTGGAGTTCGTGCCCTTCGACGCCCAGGGCCATCTCGTCATGGAGACCTGGGAGGTGCTGCTGCGGACGCGGCCGCGCCTGGTGGCCTTCACCCACAAGTCGAATGCCCTGGGCACGCTGCTGCCGGTCAGGGAGATGGTGCGCCAGGCTCACGAGGCCGGGGCGCTGGTGCTCGTGGACGGCGCGCAGGCCGTTCCCCACATGGCCGTCGACGTGCAGGACCTGGGGGTGGACTTCTACGTCTTCTCAGGCCACAAGGTCCTGGGTCCCACCGGCTCCGGCGCCCTCTGGGCGCGCCGGGAGATCCTGGAGGCGATGCCGCCCTTCCTGTCGGGTGGCGAGATGATCTCGGCGGTGCACCTGCGGCACACGACCTTCAACGAGATCCCCCACAAGTTCGAGGCGGGCACGCCGGACGTTGCGGCTGCCATCGGCCTGGGCGCCGCCATCGACTACCTGACGGCCATCGGCATGGACCGCGTGGCCGCCCACGAGACGGCCCTCACCGCGTATGCCCTGGAGATCCTGCCGGCGCAGGTGCCCGGCATCACCATCCACGGCCCGCTCAGCGCAGAGGAACGGGCGGGCATCGTCACCTTCACGATCCCCGAGGCGCACCCCCACGACATCGCCACGCTGCTGGACCGCGAGGCGGTGGCCATCCGGGCCGGTCATCACTGCACCCAGCCGCTGCACGAGCGGCTCGGCCTGGCCGCCACCGGGCGCGCCTCCTTCAACGTCTACAGCAGCCGTGATGACATCGACCGCCTGGCCGCGGGCCTGCGCGGGGTCCAGCGCATCTTCGGTCCGCCGGTCAGGCCGGCCTGACCACCCATCCCCCACGCATCGAGTACCCTGCACACCGCCATGGATGACCTGTACCGCGACGAGATCCTCGAGCACTACCGCCAGCCCCACAACTTCGGCACGCTGGCGTCGCCCGACGCCACGCACGAAGGCAACAATCCGCTCTGCGGTGACCGCATCACGATGATGCTGGCCTTCGGCGAGGGCGGCACCGTCCGCGAGGTGGCCTTCAGCGGGCGCGGCTGCGCCATCAGCCAGGCGTCCGCATCGCTGCTCACCGACCAGATCAAGGGCCGCCCCATCAGTGAGGCCGAAGCGCTCACGAACCAGGATGTCCTGGACCTGCTGGGCATCGAGATCAGCCCGGCACGCCTGAAGTGCGCGCTGCTGTCCCTGGACACCCTGCATCACGCCCTCGCGGAGACCCACCGCGGCGACCACACCGAGGGTCCGGTCGGGTGACCGCCGCCTCCTACCGGGACCTCCTGCGCGAGGCGCGCGCCAGCGTGCCGGAGGTGAGCCCCGGCCAGGCGGCCGCGGCGCTCGCCGCGGGCTCGCTGCTCGTGGATGTCCGCGAGGCAAGCGAGTGGGAGCAGGGCCACGTCGATGGTGCGCGGCACGTCTCGCGCTCGTACATCGAGCAGGAGATCGAGGCCCTGGCGCCCGACCGCTCCGCGCCCCTCATCCTCTACTGCGCGGGTGGCGTGCGATCCCTGTTCGCGGCGCAGGTGCTGCAGCGCATGGGCTACCAGGACGTGGCCTCCATGGGCGGCGGTTTCCAGGCCTGGAAGTCGGAGGGCCGACCCTTCACGCAGCCCATCGTCCTGAGCAGCGAACAGAAGCAGCGCTACTCGCGCCACCTGCTCATCCCGGAGGTCGGAGCGGCGGGCCAGGCCAGGCTGCTCGCCTCGCGCGCGCTCTTCATCGGCGCCGGCGGGCTGGGATCGCCGGCCATGCTCTACCTTGCGGCGGCCGGCGTGGGCACCATCGGCATCGTCGACTTCGACGTCGTGGACATGTCCAACCTGCAGCGCCAGGTCATCCACCGCACCGACCGCGTGGGCATGCCCAAGACGGAATCGGCGACGCGGACGATCTCGGAGCTCAACCCGGATGTGCGAGTCGTCGCGCACGCGGAGATGCTGGGCCCGGACAACGTGGACCGGCTCATCGCTGGCTATGACATCGTCTTCGACGGCACGGACACCTTCGAGACGCGCTACACGCTCAACGACGCCGCGGTGCGTGCCGGCATCCCCGTCGTGCACGCCTCCGTCTTCCGCTTCGAGGGCCAGCTGACGGTCCTGGCCCCGCCCGCGGGGCCCTGCTACCGCTGCCTGTACCCCACCGCGCCGCCGCCGGAGCTGGCGCCGGGCTGCTCGGTGGCCGGCGTCCTCGGCGTGGTGCCCGGCGTCATGGGCCTGCTGCAGGCGACGGAGGGCCTCAAGGTGCTGCTCGGCATCGGTGACGCGCTGGTGGGTCGACTGCTCATCTACGACGCCCTGGACGGCGCCTTCAGCGAGCTCCAGCTGCGCCGCGACCCGCACTGTCCGGCCTGTGGCGATGGCCGCGCGCCGGTGGTCGACATGGCCAGTGACGGCGTCTTCACCCTGCCCTTGACCAGCGCCCCGAGGTGAACGCATGACCGCGGTCCGCATCCCGCCCGTGCTGCGGGCACAGACTGGCAACCAGAAGCGTGTCGACGTGAGTGGCACCACCGTGGGGGAGGCACTGGCCTCGCTCCTGGAGCAGCACCCGGACCTGCGGGACCAGATCTTCGGGGCGGATGGGCTCCTCAACCGTTTCGTCAACGTCTACGTCAACGGTCGCGACATCCGCTACGAGCAGGGGCTGGAGACACCGGTGGGCCTCGAGGACGAGGTCATCCTGCTGCCGGCCATGGCCGGAGGTCGCTAGGGTCGGCGGGTGACGGCGACCGGCGAGCCGCTCTCCGGGACCGAGACGGACGCCCTGCGTCCGCATGCCCACGGCGGCGGCGCGCGCCACGGTGGCCGCTACCCGTCGATCGTCGATGCCATCGGCTTCACGCCGCTCGTCGAGGTGCCTGGCGTCTGCCCCAACCCCAACGTGCGCCTCTACGTGAAGCTGGAGTCGATGAACCCGACCGGCTCCGTCAAGGACCGCGTCGCCAAGTACCTCATCGAGGATCTCGAGCGCACGGGCCGCCTGGCCCCGGACTCCATCATCATCGAGCCGACCAGCGGCAACACGGGCATCGGCCTGGCCATGATCGCGCGCCGCAAGGGCTACCGCGTGGCCGTGGTCGTGCCCGACAACGTGACCATGGAGCGCCGCCAGCTGCTGTCCCTCTTCGGCGCCGAGGTCATCGACTCGCCGGGGCACCTCGGCTCCAATGGCGCCATCGCCCTGGCCAGGCACCTCGTGGACCGCGATCGCCGCTTCGTCATGCCCTACCAGTACGGGAACCCGGCCAACCCGCGCGCCCACGAGGAGACGACGGCGGAGGAGATCATCGCCGACTGCCCGGAGGTGGACGCCTTCGTGGCTGGCCTGGGCACGGGTGGCACGCTCATGGGCGTGGGCCGTCGCCTGCGCCGCCACAACGGTGCCGTGCGCATCTACGCCGCGGAGCCCATGCCCGGCGAACGCGTGCAGGGTCTGCGTTCCCTGGAGGAGGGCTTCATCCCGGAGATCTTCGACGCTTCGGTGCTCGACGGCCGACTTCTCGTCAGCAATGCGCAGGCCATCGAGGCGCTCCGCGAGCTGACCGAGAAGGAGGGCATCTTCGGAGGCGTCTCCTGTGGCGCGGTCATGGTGGCGGCCAAGCAGGTGGCCCGCGAGATGGAACGTGGCACGATCGTGGCCCTGCTCGCCGACGGCGGCTGGAAGTACCTCAGCGAGGACCTCTGGACGCGCGACCTGGCTGCCGACGAGGACGCCATCGACAGTCTCAACCTGTGGTGAGCGGCGCCGACCGGGTCCGCTCGACCGCCGAGGAGCCGGCGGCCCACGGCGGCACGGCTGTCCCCGACATCGCCGCCTGGCAGGAGGCAGCCGACCGTGGTGCTGCGGCGCGCGTGCAGGCTGGCCCCGCGCAGGCTGACTCCGCGCAGGCGCACCCTATCCAGGCTGACCCGGCACCGGGCGGCGTCGCAGCGACCGACCGACCCGGCGGGCCGCCCTGGATCCCGCCTCCGCCGCGCTTCCGGCGGCCATGCGGTCTGCCGTGATCGCCTGGCTCCGCGCCGCGCTTCCCAACGAAGGTTGCGGCCTGCTGGTGGCCGACCGCGTGGCCGGAGATGGCGGCCTGCCGACGCGCTTCGTCGGCATGGCCAACGCCGCCGCGTCGCCCTATCGGTACCTGATCGACCCGCAGGAGCAGCTGCGGGTGTGGCTCGAGGTCGATGACGCCGATGAGGTCGTCTGGGCCATCGTCCACTCCCACGTGGCCTCTCCGGCACGGCCGTCGGCCACGGACGTGGGCCTGGCCGCCTACCCGGAGGCGCTGTACATCATCTGTTCGATGGCGGCGGAACCGCCGGACCTGCGCGCCTGGACGATCGTGGACGACGCTGTCAACGAGGTCGTCCTGGAGCCCGTCTGACGCGTAGACTCGCGCGCACGTGCGACCGGCCGCACCCGGGCGACGCAAGGGAGTGCCACACATGAGTCAGCTGCTCGTCATCACCTTCGACCGGCGCGAGAGCGCCGCACAGGCACGTGACCGTCTCAAGGGCCTCGAGGGCGCCGACGGAGCCCATATCGACGATGTCGCCGTCGTCGAGAAGGACGCCGAAGGCAAGATCCACGTCCAGCACGGCTTCGACCGCGCCACCAGCGGCGGCGCTGTCGTGGGCGGCGCCCTGGGCCTCCTGCTTGGGCTCGTCTTCTTCCCCGTGGCTGGCCTCGCCGCGGGCGCCGTGGTCGGCGGCCTCATCGGCCGCTCGCTGCACCAGAACATCGACAAGAAGCTCGTCGAGGACGTCACGCGGGACCTGACGCCGGACAGCTCGGCACTCTTCACGCTTGGCAGCGGCAACGCCGCGGCCATCGTCGGCGCGCTCAGCCCCTACAGAGGCAAGGTCTACCAGACGACGCTCGACCCGGACGCGGAAGCCCAGATCCAGGCCGCGCTCGACAAGGGCTGATCCCCCGCTGGCGGATCAGGCGCCCGGGCTGGGAGCGACCGACTCGGCAGGAGTCGCCTCGCTCTGGTCGCCGGTCCGCAGCGTCCCATCAGGGAGCGCTTCGCTCAGCACGATGTAGCGCAGCGTCCCGCGGCCGTTGATGCCGGCCTGCACGAGGAATGCGTCGCGGCCATCCCCTTCGGGATCCACGGCCACGACGTCATCAGCGCTGCCCACCCGTGAAGCCGTGGGTACGGGCAGGACCCGCCACTGCCGCCCGTCCCCGTGGTTCAGGAGCAGCAGATCGTGGAGCGTGGGGACCTGGTCACGCAGGATGTACAGGTCCAGGTCGCCGTCGGCATCGGCGTCGCCGGCCGCCACGGCGACGGCCCGCGGCACATCGCGCTCGAAGACCGTGCGGAAGCGGCTATCGCGCTGCAGTGACACCACCAGGCGGCCCTCCGAGAGCTGCACGAGATCCAGCCGGCCATCTGCGTCGAGGTCCGCCAGCGCCGCATCCACCTCGCCGATGGAGCGGATGCCCATCTCGCTCGCGATGTCGCGCACGCCCAGGCTGCCCGGCAGGTTCCGATAGAGCAGCAGGCCCTGGCGCGGGTCGCTGGCCTGATGGTCGAAGTAGACGTACAGGAGGTCCGTGCGGCCGTCACGGTCCACGTCGCCCGTGTCGGCGGCCCAGGCCGTCAGTCCGCTGCGCAGGCCGGGCACGGGGCGCTCGGCGAAGCTCCCGCCACCGGTGTCCTCATAGACGCGCACCGGCGAAGGGAGGCCATCCATGCGCTTCGTCTCCTGGCCCAGGAAGAGGTCCTCGTCGCCGTCCTCATCGAGATCCAGAAAGCGGACCAGGCGTCCCCGACCGAAGGGCTCGAGCGCGCCCCCGGCAACAGGATCCGTGCGGGGTTCCAGACCACCCGGATCCAGCCACAGTTGATTGGACTTCGTCGACGTGCCGCGCGATGCCCCGAAGCTGCAGTACAGGTCCGGCAGGCCGCTGCCATCGACATCGGCTGCCGCGCAGCCATGCCGGTCACCCGACCCGAAGTCGACCGTCGCCCGCTCGAAGTGCCCTTCTCGCCAGAGGTACAGCAGTGCCGGGCCGCCATGGCGACCGACGAAGAGGTCGTCGTGGCCGTCGCCGTCGAAGTCCGCCACGACAGCGCCATAGCTCGTCCCGCCGATCGGCAGGCCAACGGCGCGCGCCTCGTCGCTCAGCGTGATCCGCCCGCGGCGCACTCGCGGGCCTGGCGTCGCCGCCGCGGAGCTCACGACGGTCGGTGGCGAGGCGGTGGCGTCCGGACCCTCCGGTGGCGGTTCGGCCGAGGGAGATGCGCCAGGCGCGCCAGGGGTGTCCGCCGGCTGGGGCGGCGGCTCTCCGCTCTCGCCTTCCGTGTCGTCGACCGCGACCCCCAGGCGCGAGGCCGCCCGCCGGGCGTCGCGCACCACCTGCGCAGCCTCGCCCTCGGAGGCGTCATCGCAGGTGCGGGCCACCATGCCGACGCCGGCACCGCTTCGGCGTCCCACGGTCCAGCCGTCCCGGCTGGGGTCGCCCGCGGTACCGGTCAGACCACCCTCCCACCAGTCGCCGCCGCTGGCGGTGACGGCCCACTGCTCCCCGCTGAGCGTGGCCACGAAGGGCACGAAGTGTCCGGCCTCGCGGTCCCAGGCAGCACCCACGGCCGTCACCGCGGTGGGCGTGACGGACACGCCAGTCAGCACGATGGCATCCTGGCGCGTGCCCGGGATACGGACGCGCCGCCAGGCGTCCCCGTCCCAGTGGAGGACGAGCGGCAGCAGTCGTGAGCCAGCGATGCGATGTCCGACCGCCCAGCCGTCCCGCCGCGAGGTCATGGCGATGTCCGCGAGGACCGCGCGTCCGACAGCCCCGACCTCCTCCCGTCGCCAGCGCCCCTCCGTCCGCCGGAGGATGTACGGGTGCACGCTCGTGCCCCGCAGCACGGTCCCGACCGCCCAGACGCCGGCATCCGTGACCGAGATGCCGGCCAGCGTCGCACTCTCACCCCGCTCGAGGGGCAGGTCCTGCGAGACCCAGCGATCGCCGCGCCAGCGCACGATCCAGGGCAGCTGCTGGCCGGGGCGCTGCTGGCGATAGCCGGCCGCCCACGTTCCCAGGCCGGCTGACGCATCCACGCTGGCGAGCGTGGCGCCGTCCCCACCCGCATCGAAGGTGCGGACAGCGCTCCAGCCGCCCTCGTCCCAGCGGGCCGTGTAGGCGGCGAGCGTCTGCGTGGTCCGCGCGTAGCCAACGGCCCACAGCGGAGCGGTGGGCCCGGCGCTGGCGATGTCCATGAAGCCCGAGTCCCGCGTTCCGGGCGCCGGCGCACCGACGGCCTGCCAGGTGTCGTCCCAGAGGCGACGGGCGGCCGGCTGCTGGATGCCCCAGCGGCCCTGCTCGCCACCGGCCAGCCAGGCGCCACCCTCGGCACGCGTCACGACGGCCTGCGGCACGAAGCCCTGGCTGAAGGTCAGCGATCGCCAGCCGTCCACGCAGACATCGTCCTGCGCGAGCGCGACCCGGGCCGACGGCAGGACGGGCGAGCCGAGCAGGAGCGCACAGCTCGCCAGGGCGAGGAACAGTCGCCGCCCGATGCCCCACCCCCGCGGATGCCGTCCACGGGGCGCCGTTCCCACCGTCATCAAGGGCAGTCTACGCTGCCGCTACTCCTCGCCGATATCTTCGTTCCAGATATCGGGATGACGGGCGATGAACTCGGCCATGAGGGCCTTGCACGCCGGGGAATCGAGGTTGATGACCTCCACGCCTCGCGAGCGCAGGTAGTCCTCGCCGCCCATGAAGGTCGCGTTCTCACCGATGACGACACGCGGGATGCCGTAGAGGAGGATGGCGCCCGTGCACATGTCGCAGGGCGAGAGCGTCGTGTACATCGTGCTGCGTCGGTAGACCGAGGCGTGCAGGCGGCCGATGTTCTCCAGGCAGTCGGTCTCACCGTGGCGGATCGCACTGCCCTGCTGCACGCGACGATTGTGTCCGGAGCCCAGCACCGCCCCATCGGCGACGAGGGCCGCGCCGATGGGCACGCCGCCCTCGGCGAGCCCGGCAGCGGCTTCCTCGATCGCGACGCGCATGAAGGCCTGGTCGTCCATGTCCCCTCCTGTGTCTGGCTCAGGTGCGACGGTACGCCTTCAGGTAGGCGCCCGGGTACGGCACGTTGCGGCCGGACAGGGCCAGGGCCGCGATGACGACGATGTAGGGCAGTGCCAGCATCAGCTCGTTGGGCACGCCCTCGAAGCCGGGGGTGATGCGCAGGCGCAGGCCGAGTGAGAAGACGGCCGCGAAGACGAGAGCGCCGAGGACCCCGCGGAAGATGCGCCAGCGCCCGAAGATGACGAGGGCGATGCAGACCCAGCCACGTCCCGCGATGATGTCGAGCGTGAAGGTGCCCAGCATCGAGAGCGTGATGAAGGCGCCGCCCACGGCCATCAGGGCGCTGCCGATCATGAGCGCGATGTAGCGGATCCGAAAGACGCTGATGCCGGCCACGTCGGCCGCCTCCGGGTTCTCGCCCACGGCCCGGATGGCCAGGCCCAGCGGTGTCCGCGCCAGGATCCACCATGCCGCCGGGACCACGAGCAGGAAGGCCGCGTAGGTCAGGCCGTACTGGTTGGCCACGGAGCCCAGCGGACCCAGGCCGGCGAGGGGATTCCAGAGGGGCATGGGGTCGATGCGCGCCAGCGACGTCGCCGGAGAAGATGAGCCGGTTGACGAACTCCGAGACGCCGATGAGGCCGATGGTCAGGCCCAGGCCGCTGACATGCTGGTTGGCGCCCAGGGTGACCGTCAGGAGACCCATGATGGCGCCCGCGATGATGCCTACGACGATGGCCGCCGCCAGGCCGACGAGCGGCTCTCCCGTCTGGAAGGCGACCGCGAAGCCGAAGAAGGCCCCCGCGTACATGGTGCCCTCGATGCCGAGGTTGAGCACCCCCGCGCGCTCCGCGTACGTCTCGCCGACGGTGCCGTAGACGAGCGGGGTGGCGTTGCGGAACGTGGCCGCCAGGATGTCTGCCACGAAGATCATGCCGGCGGTCCCTCCGCGCTGGCGGTGGACTGTGGCTCCGCGGACGGCGGCTCACCCTCGTCCGCGGGGCGCTCGTCCTGCTGGCGGGAGCGATGCCGCCGCAGGGCCAGCGCGCCGATGACGACGAGCAGGAGCGTGCCTTCCACGACCGCCCCCAGCTGCGAGGGGATCTGCAGGCTGCGCACGGCCGATGAGGCGCCCACGGAGAGATCGCCCAGGAGGAGGCCGGCCAGCAGCACGCCGGGCATGGTCAGGCCGCCCAGCATGGCCACCACGATGCCCGTGTAGCCGAAGCCCGGTGAGATGCCCGCGGTCAGGCGGAACTGGATGCCCGCCACCTCGCTGACGCCCGCCACGCCGGCGATGGCGCCGCTGACCAGGGCCACGCGCAGCAGCGTCCGTTCCACCTTGATGCCAGCGAAGCGCGAGCCGTGGGGAGACAGCCCCACGGCCCGCAGGCGCAGGCCGGTCGCCGTCCGGCTCAGCACCCACCAGGCCACGACGATGACGACGATGGCGACGATGAAGCCGAGGTGCAGTCGCGAGCGGCCCAGGAAGGGCAGGAAGGTGGACAGCCTGGGCAGCTCGGCCGACTCCGCGATGCGCGGCGATTCCGGGAAGCCCGTCTCGGGGTCCGTCCATGGCCCATGGAGAAGGCCCTCCACGACGAGGAGAGCCACCGGGTTGAGCAGCAGCGTGGTGACGACCTCGTCGATGCCGAGACGCACCCGCAGCAGCGCGGGCAGGAGCGCCCAGGCGGCGCCGGCGAGGGCCCCGGCGGCGATCATGAGGGGCAGCACGACGAAGGAAGGCCAGCCATGGACGACCTGGCCGATGCCGGCGGCCGCCACGGCCCCCATGAGGAGCTGGCCCTCCACGCCGATGTTCCAGTAGCCCGCTCGGAAGGCGATGGCCACGGCGGCGCCCGCGAAGAGCAGGGGCGTGGCGACGTTGAGGACCTCCCAGAGCGTGAACTCCCGGGTCAGGGGCGCGACGAAGTAGGCGAGGTAGGCGTCGAGGGGGTTGGCGCCAGCGGCCACGAACGCGGCACCGGTGACGGCCAGCACGACGATGACGGCGCCAGCCACGATGGCGCCCGTGCGGCCCACCCGCGCTTCCGCGGCGCGGCGCGCCTCCAGCATCATGCCGCCACCTGTCCGCGGCCGGCCATGAGCATGCCCAGCCGCTCCGGGTCCGCCTCCGCGGCGGGCATGCCGCCCACGATGCGACCCTCGTAGAGGACGACGAGGCGGTCGGACAGCGAGAGCAGCTCCTCGAGGTCTTCGGAGAAGAGGAGGATGGCGGCGCCCTCGCGGCGACGGGCCAGCAGGACCTCGCGGACGTATTCGCTGGCACCCACGTCCAGACCGCGCGTGGGCTGCGAGACGATGATCACGGCCGGCTGGCGGGAGAGCACCCGCGCCAGCAGCACCTTCTGGATGTTGCCGCCGGACAGCGTGGCCACGCGGTCGCCCGGGGCGGCCTTGATCTGGTACTGGTCGATGAGCTCGCGGGCGTGCTGCTCCACCATGGCGCGGTCCAGGCGGCCGCCCCGCGTGAAGTCTTCGATGTGCTCAAGGATCAGGTTCAGGGAGACCGGCAGATCCAGGACGAGGCTGGCATGGCGGTCCTCGGGGATCCGCCCGACGCCCGCGGCCATGATCGTCGCGGGATCCGCGCCGCCCAGCTCCCGACCTTCCACGCTGACGGTGCCCGCGGTGACCGGCCGCATGCCCGAGAGCACCTCGGCCAGCTCCGTCTGGCCGTTGCCGGAGACGCCGGCCACGCCCAGGATCTCCCCGGCTCGCACCTCCAGGGAGACGTCATGCAGGGCCGGCAGCCCGCGGTTGCCGCGCGCAGAGACGCTGCGCACCCGCAGGCGGGCCTCGCCGCCACCCCAGAACGTCTCCTGCTGGCCGATGCCGAAGGTGGGCCGCCCCACCATCATGCGGGCCAGCTCGCGTTCGTCCGTCGTGCCGGGTGCCGTGCCCACGAGGCGACCGCGGCGCATGACGCTGACGCGGTCACTGATGGCCCGCACCTCTCCCAGCTTGTGGCTGATGAAGACGACCGAGAGTCCATCGGCGACCAGGCGCCGAAGCGTCTCGAAGAGCGCCTCGACCTCGTGGGGCACCAGGACGGCCGTGGGCTCGTCGAGGATGAGGACGCGGCAGTCACGCGATAGGGCCTTGACGATCTCCACGCGCTGCTGCTCGCCGACCGAGAGCTGCCGCACGATGGCATCCGGTCGCACGGCGATGCCGAACCGCTCGGAGGCCGCTTCCACCGCGCGCCGCGCCGCGCCGAGGTCCAGGCGCGCCCCGCGGGCGCGTCCCAGGATGACGTTCTCGGTGACGGTCATGGGTTGCACCAGCGAGAAGTGCTGGGTGACCATGCCCACGCCCGCGGCGATGGCATCTCGCGGGGAGGCGATGGCGACCGCCCTGCCGCCCACGGCGATGCTGCCGCTGTCCATGCGTGTCAGCCCGTAGAGGATGCGCATCAGCGTCGTCTTGCCGGCGCCATTCTCACCCAGCAGGGCGTGCACCTCGCCGGGTGCCAGCGCCAGGTCCACCCCGTCGTTGGCGACGAGGTCACCGAAGCGCTTGGTGACGCCACGCAGATCGGCGGCCAGGTCGCCCTGGCCGCCGATGCCGATCATGGGAAGTGGTGAAGCCGCTTCGGCTATTCCGACGCCGGGATGACCGAGCCGGCCGGGGTGCTCTCGTTGATGTCGACGCGGAAGATGCCGGACTCGATCTCCGACTCCCTGGCCGTCACCTGCTCGACGAGCTCTGCTGGCACCTCGCGAACGAGCTCCGTGGCGATGGGCGCGAGGGCCGCGCCACCCCTGGCGAACATGCTGAAGTCCTTGAGGTCCTGGGCCGTGTAGGTGCCGCCGACGACCTGGTCGACGACGTACACGGCGGTGGGCTGCATGTCCCAGGTGACGCTGGTGACGACGTTGTCGGGGGCCAGGGACGACTGGTCGCTCATGTTGCCCACGGCGATGACGTCGTTCTCGTCGGCGGCCTCGATGACACCGAAGCGCTCCGCGTAGAGGACGTCCGCGCCGGCGTCGATCTGGGCCAGGGCGGCCTCCTTGGCCGCGGCCGGGTCGAACCAGCTGTTGATGAAGCTGACCTTGGCCTCCACCTCGGGGTTGACCGCCACGGCACCGGCGATGAAGGCGTTGGCGAGACGGTTGACCTCCGGCACGGGCATGCCACCCACGACGCCGATGACGCCGCTCTCGGTCAGGCCGCCGGCCAGCATGCCGGCCAGGTAGGCGGGCTCGTGGATCCAGTTGTCGAAGACCGACAGGTTGGGCTCCGCGGGACCGCCGCCGGAGCCGAAGACGAAGGCGATGTCCGGGTAGTCGGCCGCCACGGCGCGCACCGCTTCCTCATTGCCGAAGGCATCACCGAAGATGATGTCCGGGACGTCGATCTCGGCGACCTCGCGCAGGGTGCGCTCCATGTCGCCGGACCAGCCCAGGTCGTCGGCGAACGTGTAGTCGATGCGGCCGGCATCGGCCTCGGCCTGCAGGGCTGCGTGGATGACGCCGTCCCAGGGTTCCTCGATCTGCGTCGCGTAGGCGCCGAAGACCTTCAGTGGATCATCCTGGGCCACGACCGAGCTCGTGCTCGCGGTCGCGGTGAGTACCAGCGCTGACAACGCTGCACACAGGGGAAGACGCTTGACCATCGATCAGGAACCCTCCAGCGCCGGGAGGTAGGCGTACCCGGCGGGCGATGTCCAGACCTCCACTCGCTCGAGTGTTCATCCTAGCGGTCCCGGGGCCATCGTGGTCAAGTGACCGCGCGGTTCCGATGTGGGAACGGCCCGCGCTCGGCAGCCACGCTCATGGTCGGCGGCGTGTCAGCGGTCATCCGGGCCCTTGCCCGGCAGTCAGCGGCGGCGGGCAGCGGCTGCCGCCAGGAGGGCGGCCTCCGTGGGCGTGGCGCCAAGGCCAAGCCGCGCACCGAGCCTGGCTGCCACGGGAGGCTCAAGGTCGGCATCGGCCAGGACGGGCCAGGCCGCCTCGCCGAAGGCCTCCTCCGGCGTGCCGTCCAGGGCGACTCGCCCGCCGTCGAGGACGACCACCCGTGCCACCGTCTCCGCCACGAAGCGCAGGTCCTGGCTGATGACGATGACCGTCCGACCCTGCTCAAGGAGAGCGCGCACGATAGCCTGCACGTGCTGGACGCCGGCCGCGTCCAGGCCGGCGGTGGGCTCGTCGAGGACGACGACCGGCGTGGCCATGGCCAACAGTGAGGCGAGGGCCAGCAGCTTGCGCGGACCCTCGCCCAGGTCGTAGGGGTGGCGCTCAGCTGCGTCCCCCAGGCCCACGGCTGCCAGGGCGGCCATCACGACAGCCTCGCGACGCCCAGCATCGAAGCCCAGCTGTCGGGGTCCGAAGGCGACCTCGTCGCGCACCGTCCGGGCGAAGATGCCGCGGTCGGGATCCTGGAAGCCGACGGCCACGCTGCGGGCCAGCTGCGCGACCCGGACGGCCGCGACGTCTCGCCCGTCCACGAGGACCCGCCCACGGTCCGGCCGCAGCAGGCCCACGAGGTGGCGTGCCAGCGTCGTCTTGCCGCTGCCGTTGGCGCCGACGATGGCCACACCCTGCCCGCCCGGCAGGGCCAGGTCCAGGCCGTCGAGGACGGGCGGACCGCCCGGGTAGGCGAAGTGCACGGCCTCCAGCGCGATGTCGATGGGGGCGGCGGTCGCTGGAGGCAGCGGCAGAGGCGGGGGGGCAGAGGCAACGGCGGCAGGGACGGTGACGGCGGTTCGGCCACTGGCGAAGCCAGCGTCGGCGCCGGCTCGCGCATCGTGCTCAGCGTGTGCCAGCAGGCGAGCCAGGCGCCGCTCGGCAGGCTCCGCGACGCCCAGCTCCCAGGTCGCCGGGTCATCCAGCAGCTCCGCGGCCCTGCCCTGCCGGGCGATGCGCCCATCGACGAGCAGGGCCAGCCGGTCCGCTTCGGTGGCGGTCTCATCCGCATCGTGGCTGGCCAGCAGCACCGTGGCGCCCCCGGCGGCGGCTCCGGCCACGGCCGTCCGCAGTCGCGCGCGACCGGCGCCATCCAGGTGCGCCAACGGCTCGTCCAGCACGAGGTGACGTGGCCGCATGGCCAGCAGGCCCGCCAGTGCCACCAGCTGCTGCTGCCCGCCGGAGAGCCGCGCCGGGTCGTGGCCTGCCAGCTCGCCGATGGCCAGGGCCTCCAGCGCCGCGTGGGCCCGCACCAGCACGTCGTCGTGCGGCAGTCCCAGGTTGGCCGGCCCGAAGGCCACCTCCTCGAGGACCGTCTCGGCCACCATCGAGAGCTGACCCGCGGGTCGGCCGGTGGCGGTCGCGATCGTTCCGCAGAGCTCGTGCATGGGCATGTCGCGAACGTCCCGCCCGTCCACCAGGAGGGCGCCGCGGAGGGACCCACTCACCACCCGCGGCGCCAGGCCACCCAGGACCAGGCAGAGCGTCGAGAGCCCGGCAGCGCCCGCCCCCAGGAGCGTCGTCAGGCTGCCTGATGGCAGCTCCAGCGAGACATCGCGGAGGCTGTCTGCGGGTGCGCCGCGGTAGCGGAAGGTGGCCCCGCGCAGGGTCAGCACGGGGGCGACCAGCCGGCCACGCGGGCCAGCACGAGAAGGACGACCGCGGCAGCCATGAACCAGCGCGCCAGCCGCTGCCAGGGTCCATCCAGCGATGGCCGCAGCGCCGTGTGCCGGCCCGGGCGGGTGAAGGCTCGCACCTCCAGGGCAAGCGTGCGAACCTCGGCCTCGGCCACAGCGCCCGCGACCGTCGGTCCCACCAGTGCGCCGATGCCGCGCAGTCGAGCCATCAGGCTGCCACCGCTGTCCAGGCCACGCGCCTGCTGCACCTCGGCGACCTCGCGGGCGCGTTCCGCAAGCCTCGGGACAGCGGAGGCCGCGTTGTGGATGACGAACGCCAGCCGCGCGGGCACGCCATGCGCCGCCAGGCTGGCGACGAGTTCGGCGGGCCGGGTGGTGAGCGAGAAGAGCGTCACGGCGCCGGCCATGACGACGATGCGCACGCTCATCTCCAGGCCCAGCCGCAGCCCCTCGTCGCTGATGCCGAGCGGTCCCAGCGTCACGGCCTCGTTGTCGCCGGGTGTGAAGAGGACATTCACGAGCAGGGCTGCGACGGCCAGTGGCAGAGCCAGCAGGATGGTTGTGCGGAGGAGGCGCGGCAGGATGCCGGCGACGGCGGCTGGCAGGAGGACCGCCGGGATGGCCACCAGCAGCGGCACACAGATGCCGCCGGCCGCCACGACCGTCAGCAGCGTGGCCGCAGAGAGGCTGAGCCGAGTGAGGGGGTCCAGGCGGTGCCAGGCCGTGGCCGGCTCAGCGGGCAGCGTGGCCGCCCTCCGTGCCCGGTGCTGGGTCCGTGGGCGCCTCAGCGGCGGCCGCCGCGGCAGCGGTGGCGCCGGCATCGGCAGGTGAGCCGGCGCCTGCAGGGACGGCAGGCTGCGGCAGCAGTCGATCACCCTGCGGGAAGCGTGCCTTGGTACGCAGCGCCAGCGCGCCCAGGATGACGTAGACGGCGAAGTACGTGATCACCTTGTCGATCGGGTCAGAGACGAGGCTCTGGCCCAGGACGGCCTGCTGGAGGTTCGCTCCCGCCTGCCGCAGCGCGGCGATGACGAAGTCGCCGCCGGAGCCGGTCACCCCGCCGAAGAGGCTGGCGGCGATGGGTGCCGCGACGAGGGCCGCCACAAGGCCCGTGATGACACCGGCGACCACGAGCCAGGCGGCCGCCAGGTCGCGCTGGCGCAGGAGGAGCCAGGCGAGGCCGATCCCCGTGATGAGCACCAGCCCGATGGCCAGCCAGCCAAGCGCCAGGCCCGCCACGTCGTCGGCCTGGGCCGCGGCGGCGTCGCCGCCGACCACCTGCCAGGCCCTCAATGCGAGGACGGCCATGAGGGCCACCAGGCCGATGGCCACGGTCGCGGCGACGACCAGGCGGGCTCCGCTGGCGCCGGGTCGCGGGCGCAGCCAACCCCACTGCGCGAAGGTGCCAGCCAGCAGGCCCACGACCACGGCCACCAGCGCGAACGGGGCGGCGTATGGGCTGTTGAACGGCGGCGGCGCCAGGTACGTCCAGACGAGGTTGGCGAGCAGACCCGTGACCGCGCCGGCCAGCGGCCCGGCCAGGGCCGCGACGAGGATGGTGCCCACCGAATCGAGGTAGATGGGCAGTTTGAGCACACTGCTCACCACGGTGCCGAGCACGATGTCGAGGGCCATGGCCAGCGGCATCAGGGCCAGGGTCCGCGTGTCGAACTGGCGCCGCAGCGATGCCAACTGGCCCGTCTGGAGGTACTCGATGAGGGCATACGTGGCGATGCCCGCGGGGACCGCCAGGAGCGTCAGCAGCGACCACGAGTCGGCGGCCCGCTCGGGATCGATGCGAAGCAGGACGAGGACGCCCAGCAGGCCGACCAGCAGGCCGACCGTCAGGCCTCCGCCCACCCGCACCCACGTCGCCGCCATGCGCCTCCCTCGTGCTGCCCCGTGTTCCCTCGCGCCGGACTCGCGGCCCGCTGCCCGCCAGAGTGCCACGTCCGTCGACCCGCCGGCTTGCTAGCATCGGGCGCGCGACCTGAGCTCCGGCTGGACGCCGGGCCGCGCACGAGAGGACTGCCATCACATTCGCCACGACGGCATTCGCCGTCTTCCTCCTGCTGGTCGCCCTCGTCTACTGGTGCCTGCCGCGGCGGTGGCGGCCGGGGTGGTTGCTGGTCGCCAGCCTGCTCTTCTACGCCTCCTGGGACGTGGGCTACCTGGGCGGCTTCCTGCTGCTCATCGGCGCCAACTACGGCCTGGCCCTGGCAGCGGCCGGTCGACACGGCCGAGCCGCGACGACCGCGGCGATCGTGTTGGACCTGGCAGTGCTGGGCGGCTTCAAGCTCATGGACGTGCTCATCGGCAGCAGCGCCTCCCTGCTCTCCTGGCTGACCGGCCAACCCGTGGATTGGGGCGGCCTGGACATCGTCCTGCCGGTGGCCGTCAGCTTCGTCAGCTTCACGCTCATCGCCTACGTCGTCGATGTCCACCGCGGCCAGCCCGCGGAGCGCGACCTGCTGCACTTCGCGGTCTTCGTGGCCTTCTTCCCGCGCCTCCTGGCCGGCCCCATCGTGCGCGCCCAGGAGTTCCTGCCCCAGCTGCGCTTCCGACGCTCCTTCGGCCTGGCCCTGCTCCACGGGGCCACCCCACTCCTCGTCACCGGCCTGCTCAAGAAGGCGGTGGCCGACCAGCTCTCGCCCATCGTGGGCGACGGCTTCGCCAACACGGGCAGGTACGGCTCGCTGGCCCTGCTGGCCATCGCCATCGCCTGGACGTTCCAGCTCTACCTCGACTTCGCCGGCTACACGGACATGGCGCGGGGCTCGGCGCGGCTGCTCGGCTTCGGCCTGCCGCGCAACTTCGAATGGCCCTACCGCTCCCTCTCGATGGCCGAGTTCTGGCGTCGCTGGCACGTCACGCTCGGGACCTGGCTGCGCGACTACCTCTACTTCCCGCTGGGTGGCTCTCGCCGGGGTGACCTGCGCACCTCCGTCAACCTCATCATCACGATGTTCCTGGCCGGCCTGTGGCACGGGGTCAGCTGGGGCTATGCGACGTGGGGCGTGCTGCAGGGCATCGGCCTCGCCGTGGACCGCTGGTGGCGGCGCCTGCCCGGCCACCCGGTGCTGCCCGTGGTCGTCTCGTGGTTGGTGACCTTCATCTTCATCGTCCTCGCCCGGATCCCCTTCGTGGCACCGGACCTGGGATCTGCGGCCACCTTCATGACCCGCCTGCTCGTCCCCAGCGAGGGTGCCCTGCCCGGCCCGGGCCTGCTGGCCGTCATCGGCGTCGGCATGGCCGGCCAGTGGGTGGGCTGGGAGCGCATTGCCAGGCGCCTGGCGCCTCGCCGCTCCGCGCGTCGCTGGCTGGTCTACGGTCTGGCCCTGGCCGCGGCCATCGTGCTGCTCCCCAGCAGCTCCCCCGACTTCATCTATCAGCAGTTCTAGGCCATGACACGACCATCGAGGCTGCACATCCGACCACTCGCCATCGTGCTGGCTGGATTGCTTCTGCTCGGGCCTACCCTGGCGCTCGAGGTCGGGACCCGCCTTCTCATCGATCGCCATCGGCTGCCCGTGGCGACCTCGTCGCAGCTGCTCACCGACATCGCCCTCTCCAACCTGGAGCACCTCGGGAAGCCGGATGTCCTCGTGGTGGGCACCTCGGCGACCCGCGATGGCCTCCAGCCCGACGTGCTCGAGGACCTGGTCCGCGAGGCGAGCGGCCGGGATGTCCGCGTGCAGGGCATCGCCCAGGGCGGCATGAGCCTGGAGGCCCAGCGACTCCTGGTGCGCGGCCTCGCCGAGGACGACCTGCTGCCGGAGACCGTGCTCGTCGGCCTGGCTTCCGGGACGCTCAGCGGCCTGCTCGATGGCTCGGCTGCCGCTGACGACTGGTTCGAGGGGTCGGAGCTGGGCCTGCTCTGGCGCCGCTGTGATGGCGTCGCCTGGCTGGAGCTGCCCGACTGCGTCGTCGGCCAGGTGTCGGCGCTGTGGCGCTGGCGGGGCCGACCTGACCGCCTGGCCTCAGCCGTCCTGTCGGGCATGCCTCGCACGCTGCGGGTCGGTGCACGGACCCTGCGGTCCAACGGCTGGACGGCGGAGCGGAGCACCACCGGATCCCGTCTGCGCGCGCAGCTGCCGGCCACGCTGGATCGCCTGCCGCCACTGGAGCCCGTGCCCGCCGCCGTCGAGCAGGGCTTCGTCGACCTGATCGACGAGATCCGGGCGCACGGTGCCCAGGTCGTCGTCTTCTCGCTGCCATACTCGCCGATCCTCGTCGACGCCCTCGTCGCTGAGGAGCCGGACTGGGTCTCGACGATGGCCGCCAGCCATGCCCAGCTGGGGGAGGCGGCGGACGTGCGGATCTACGACATGGAAGCCTTCGGCGCCTGGTGGGACGCGACTGACAGCCGCGATCTGCGCCACCTCAGCCGCACCGGGGCCGAACACGCCACCCGCCAGCTCTGGGCCATGCCGGGCTTCAGCGACGAGATCCTGGCCGCACTGGACGCGGCCGACCCGGCGTGAGCGACCCGCTGCCCTGACTGGCGCCCGCCACGCCGAGCGCCTGCCTGCCGCGACCCGAGTGCGGCGCGTCAGCCCCGGCGGGCCGCGAGGTCCCCGACGCGCTCGATGAAGCGCTCGACGAAGGCCTCGGCGTCGATCTCCACGACGACATCGACGTTGGGCGGCAGACCCCAGGCATGCCGCCAGTCGGTGACGGTCTCGCCGGTCGTCCAGCGGCCGGCCAGCTCGACCTCCACGCGCACGGCCTCGGTGCGCGCCAGCTCGGGATCGAGCGACGCGGCGATGACCAGGGCATCGTGGATGAAGGCCCCGTGGAAGCCATCGTGGTGGTCGTGGAACTCGAAGTAGAAGCGCAGCGCGTCGGCCACGAAACGGACCATGGGGTCGGAGCGGTCTCCCGCTCGGTCGGCCAGCCGCTCCACGTGCTGGGGCGTCATCCTGACCCGCTCGGTGACGTCCAGCCCGAAGGCCGCGGGACGGAGGAGTCCTCGGGGTCCCGGAGACGCGCCGCCTCCCAGCCCGCCAGCACCTCGGCCAGCGCCTCTGGATCGACCCCGGCGTTCCACTCCAGCGTCGGCGCCGTGTTACCGGGTGAGCGATAGGAGCCCACCATCATCACCAGGTGGTGCAGCAGGCCAGGCAGGCCTGGCTCGCGCCGCAGGGCCAGCGCCACATTCGTCAGGGGCCCCAGCGTCACCAGCGTCAGTGCTCCCGGGCGGGCACGGGCGGCAGCCACGATGGTCTCGGATGCATCGGCGGCCGCGGGGACCGCTGCCGCCTCCGGCAACTCGGCGTAACCCAGGCCGTGCGGCCCGTGGGTGTCGGCTGCCGTGCGCAGCTGCCGCGACAGCGGGTGGGCGGCGCCGGCCGCCACGGGGATGTCGCCGCGGCCGGCCAGCTGCAGCACGGCCAGCGTGTTGCGCACGACGTCGGGCAGCTCCACGTTGCCGGCCAAGCAGCTGACGGCCACGATCTCGGCCTCCGGTGAGGCCGCGGTATAGAGCAGCGCCAGGGCGTCGTCGATGCCCGTGTCGCAGTCGATCAGGAGCGGGACGCGCGCAGTGACGGTCATCGGCTGTGCAGCCTAGCCCATGGACGGGAGCTCGTTCGCGGGCGCGCGGCAGGCTCGCCTGGGTCGTCAGCCGCGCCGAATGGCGATGGCACTTCGCCACCTCGGCGCTTCGGTGGGGCCCGAACCGCCCCCACGCTCGTCGGCGCGCTCACGATCCCCGTGGCACTGATCGTGCGGGCGGGCCAGATCGGCCTCCGCTCGGCCCCGACGGAAGTGCCTCCGGTTGCCCAGGATGCGCCAACGCGGGGCCTCGCGACGCCGACAAGGATGCTGACGCAGGCCACGGCGTCCCACGGCGCTCGTGTCAGTCCGGCATCATGAGTGCTCCATGACCGGACACGGGAAGGTTCAGGCTGCACGCAGGCCGTGGCCTGTATTCGCCTGGGCTCAGGGCTATCAGACGCGTTGGCTATCCCTCGACGTCATCGCCGGCCTGACCGTTTGCGCCATCCTCGTCCCGGAGGGCATGGCCTATGCGGAGCTGGCGGGTGTGCCCCCCGAATACGCCTTCTACGCGGCCCCGGTGGCCCTGCTCGCGTACGCCGCACTGGGGACCTCGAGACAGCTGGTAGTGGCGGTCTCGTCGGCCATCGCCATCATGTCGGCCGCGACCATCGGCGAGATCGCCGTGGAGGGCAGCGCCGAGTTCGTGGCCCTGACCGCGGCCCTGGCCATCCTGGCCGGCCTTGTCTCCATCGCGGCGGGTGCCCTGAAGCTGGGGCGCATCGCCCAGTTCTTCTCTGAGTCCGTGCTGCTCGGGTTCGTCTTCGGGCTGGCGCTGCTCATCTCCATCAAGCAGATCCCCAAGCTGCTCGGCATCGAGGCGCATGGCGAGTCTGCCGTCCAGTTGCTGCGTGACATCGTCCCGCAGCTCCGCGACACCGACCTCCTCACGCTGGCGGTGGGCCTCGCCTGCATCATCGGCATGCTCCTCCTGGAACACCGCCTGCCCCGCCTGCCGGCCGCGCTGGTGGTCCTCCTCGCCTCCATCGCTGTCTCTGCCGTGCTCGGGCTGGAGGCAGCCGGCGTCCACGTCGTGGGCGACCTGCCGGCGGGCCTGGCACCGCCGTCTCTCCCGGGCGTCGGTCTCGATGCCCTGCCTTTGCTGCTTGTCGGTGCGGTCGGAATCGCCCTGGTGGCCTTCGCCGAGGCGATCGGTCCGGCCAATGAGTTCGCCCGTCAGCACGGAGGTCGCATCGACCCCGACCGGGAACTCATCGCGATCGGCGCAGCCAACACGAGCGCTGGCCTCTTCTCCGGGTTCCCCATCGGGTCGTCACTCTCGAAGTCCGCCGCCAACGATCGGGCCGGCGCACGGACCCCGATGTCCCTGGTCGCCGCTGCTGCTGCCACGGCCCTCGTGGCGCTCTTCCTGACGCCGCTCTTCGAGCCGCTGCCGGAGGCCACACTGGGCGCCATCGTCATCGTGGCGGTGATGGGCATGATGAAGGTCGGCAAGATGCGCCGACTCTGGGACCTTCGGCGGGCGGACTTCTGGCTGGCCGTGATCGCCCTCGTGGGCGTCCTGCTCGTGCCCACTCTGCAGGCGCTGGGCATCGCCGTGGTCGCCTCGCTGGGCGTCCTCATCTGGCGTGCCAGCGAGCCGCGCCTCACGTTCCTGGGTCGCGCGACCGGCGGGCTGGAGCCCCTGGACCTCAGGACGGCCTCCGATTCGGCCGTGCCGGGCCTGGTCATCGTGCGCCCGGACGAGATGCTCTTCTTCGCCAACGCCGCCTCTGTCCGGGACGGCATCCTGCGGGCGGTCGCCGACGCCGAACCGCCCTGCTCGGTCGTCCTGCTCGACCTGTCGCTGACGCCGGAGGTCGACGTGCCCGTCGTCGAAGCGCTCGAGGGCCTTCACGGTCGCCTGGGGGACCAGGGCGTGGAGCTCTGGCTGAGCCACCTTCGGCCTGGGGCGCGAGCGATCCTCGAGCGGGCCGGCACGCTGACCGCGATGGGCGCCGAACGGATCTACGCTCGCACGTCCGATGGCATCCTCGCCTTCGCCCTGCGCTCGCCGGGCGCTGCCGAGCGCGTGGCAGTGCTCCAGGACGTCCTCGTGTTCGTGCGGCAGCGCCGCGCGCGAGCGGGCACGACCGAGGGGGCTGCCGAGATCCTGGACGCCCTCGAGCGTCGTCTCGCGCTGGAGCTGGAGGCGGCTGCTGGTGCCGGGATGGGCCCCGCTTCGGGGGTCGACCACTCGCCTGGCCCTCGGTCAGAGCCGTGATGCCTGGTCGCGCGAGGCTCATCCATGTGGGGGGATGCCACCGTCCACCCGCTCGCCTCACACTTGGCAGCCTACCAACGCAACGCAACGGAGGAGACATGACCGATCGATCGATCGACGAGCTGGGGCCCGTCGACTACCTGATCGTCGAGTTCCCGGCTGGGCACCAGAACTTCACGGGTGAGGGAGCGGACGAGCTGCTCCGGCTCCACGACGCCGGCATCATCCGCCTCATGGACGTGCTCATCCTGCAGAAGGGCGAAGACGGCACGGTCATGGCCCAGGAGCTGGGCGACCTCGCCGAGCTCGGGGAGCTGGCGCGCCTCGAGGCGGAGCTCGTGGAGACGCTGGCCGAGGAGGACGTCGAGCACCTCGCCGCGGCCATGGATCCGGGCAGCGTCGCCGGCGTGCTCGTCTACGAGAACCTCTGGGCGGCGCCCTTCGCCTCGGCCATGCGCCGGGCGGGTGGCCAGCTCATCGCCAATGGCCGCATCCCCATCCAGGCCATCATCGCCGCCGTCGAGGCCGACGCGGCCCTCGAAGCGTAAAGGAGCCTGACATGCCCCTCGGACCAGGTCGCGCAGGACGGGGCGTCATCGGCGCCCCCGTCGCCAAGGCTGCCGTCGTCGGCGCCGCCATCTCTCCCGGGCCATCCCCGGTCGCCAAGGCCGCCGTCGTCGGCGCGGCCGTGAGCCCTGGCCCCTCGCCAGTGGCGAAGGCCGCGGTCGTCACCGCCGCTGTCACCCCGGGTCGCCGCCGCTTCTGAGCCTCCCCGCTGACGCACGTCGTCCAGACAGACACCCCCGGCTTCTGGGCCGGGGGTGTCTGTCGTTCTGTCTGACCCAGGTGAGCCGATGAACCAGCACGCGGGACTGGAACCCGCTGACGCGACGCTGCCCTACAGATCCTTGAAGAGCGGGACCTGCTTGCGGTTGTTGATGACCTCGCCCCAGTGCGCGATGTCGAGGAAGAGGCCCAGCGCGATCCACAGCCAGTCCCAGCCATCGATGCCCGTGGGCGACCAGGTGAGCATGTACATGACCGTCGTGTAGGGCACGAAGACGATGCCCAGCAGGGGCATCAGGAAGTCCCCGCCCCAGACGATGGGCCAGCGTTCGCTGAAGAACCACGCCAGGACCAAGACGGCGCGAGGCGCCATGGCGAGCCCGAAGGCCAGCAGACATCCGAGCAGGATCATCGCTCTCTCTCTCTCTCCCTCTGGCCGGTCCCCCCAGCCAAGTTGCCAGGAACTGCGGCCTGCGACCATGGTAGCCGTCCCCCCCGCAGGTCGATTGAAGCATCGGTCGTCGATGTGCTGCCTCATCCGGGTCGGAGGAGGCGCGCGAACAGGCCCAGGTGCCCTCTGCCTCAGGAGCATGGGAGGAGTCCAGACGGTAGGCTTCCGGCATGGAGACACACCCCGAGGTCGGGAGCCGTGACGACCGACCGGACGACCCTCCTCGAGCCATCAGGGGATCGCGCGTTACCCCTCCGATCGGGGCTCACGGGGCTGCCGAAGGCAGGAAGAGCCAGCCACGACCGTCGGACCTTGTCGAGGCCAAGTTCCTCCTCCCGCGCAGCGTCGTCGGGTCCGTGCCGCGGCGCAAGATCCTGGAGCGTCTACGCGTCGCAGGTGACCGCCGCATCGTCTCCCTGGTCGCGCCACCTGGCTATGGCAAGACGACCGTGCTCGCCCAGTGGGCCACCGATCGATCTCGCCAGGCGGCCTGGTTGACCCTCGATGACCTGGACAACGATCCGGTCGTGTTCAGGGGCTACCTCGCTGCGGCCCTTGACCGTATCGAGCCGTTGGACCGCTCGATCTTCCGCGCGACCGCCTCGCGTAGCGTCAGCACCCGCTCGGTCGTCGGCCGCCTGCTGTCCGCCATCTCCGGCCGCCCAGTCCCGGTCCTCCTCGTCCTCGATGATGTCCACCGTCTGACCGATCGGGAATCGCTCGATGCGCTCGCTGAGCTCGTGACGTACCTGCCGCCCGGCTCGCAGGTGGCCGTTGCCAGTCGCGAGCCCGTCGACCTGCCTTTCTCGCGCTGGCGGGCGCAGGAGTCGATGCTGCTGGAGATCGGCCCGGCCGAGCTGGCCATGGACACCGACGAGGCTGCGGCCTTGGCCCGCCGACTTGGAGCCGGGTTGCCGGACTCCGTCATCGAGCAGCTGGCCCGGCAGGCGGAAGGATGGCCGGCCCTGCTAGCCCTGGCGGCCAAGGCGGCTCAAGAGCCTGCCCGGGTCGATGCCCTTGTCCTGTCCCGCGGCGACTCTGCCATCACCGAGTACCTCCGTTCGGAGCTGCTCGCGACGCGTTCCAATCGCGAGATCGGGTTCCTGACGCGCACCTCGATCCTCGAGCGGCTCAACGGCCCGCTGTGCGACAGGGTGACCGGCGGCAGCGGATCGGGTCGGTACCTCGCCGAGCTCGCGCGCTCCACCCTGCTCGTGGACGAGTATGGTGGCTGGTTCCGCTATCACCAGCTGCTGCGAGAGTTCCTGGCCGCGGAGCTCTATCGGCGTGAGCCGGGCCGCGTCACCGACCTGCACCGACGCGCGGCTGCCTGGTACGAGGAGGTGGGCGAGCTCGACCTCGCGGCAGACCAGGCGTTCTCGGCCGGAGACCTCGACCTGGCGGCGTCGCTCGTGGGCAGGATGATGCTGGACAACCACTGGTCCGGCCGGCGTGCCACGACTCAGACCTGGCTGGCCCGCTTCAGCGACGCGGATCTCGAGGAGCGACCGTGGCTGGCTGTCGTGGCGGCCTGGGAGTTCATGGGCACCGGCGATCCTCTCCGCACGCTGCGCTTTGCCGACCTCGCCGAGCGTCGATCCTTCGTCGGCATCCCACCCGATGGCACTGCCTCGCTCGAATCAGGCCGGGCGATGCTGCGGGTGGCGACCTGCCGCCGGGGCGCGGCTGACATGCTGGCGAACGCACGGATGACCGTCGGGCTCGAGCCAGAGGAGAGCACCTGGCGCGACTTCGCACTCTGGATGCTCTCGTTCGCACTGTTCACCAATGGCGACCCAGAGGGCGGGGACCGCGCCGTCGCCGCCGCGCTCGCCGCGGCGCGCCTCGGTCGCCACGAAGCGCTGACCTTCTGCATCCTCGGGCATCGCGCCCTGCGGGCCGTGGAGCAGGGGGATTGGGCGGCAGCGCGCGACCTCATGGATGAGGCTCGGTCAGGCGGGGCTCGCGGGATCGTGGAGGGGTTCCTCGCGTCGATCCCGGCCGTCATCGCGGAGATCAGGGTCCTGGTGCATCAGGGTCAGGTCGAAACGGCGCGCCGGCGGCTGACCCGGGCCCTGAGCCTGCGGCCCGCGATGGGAGTCGACGCGCCGGCCATCTCCGTCATCGTTCTGCTCGGACTGGCCCGGGCCCACCTCGCGGTGGGCGATCCGGCGGGCGCCCGCACCCTCGTGCGGCAGGCCGAGGACATCATCCGGCGCCGCCCCGACCTGGGCGTCCTGCCAGGGCAGGTGGCTGAACTGCGCGCCGCCATCGCCTCGCTGCCGACCGGCCTGGCTGGTGCTTCCACCCTGACCGCGGCCGAGCTGCGCGTGCTGGCGATGCTGCCCTACTACCTCTCCTTCAAAGAGGTCGGGCAGCGCCTCGGCGTGAAGGGCACCACGGTCAAGACGCATGCCCTGTCCATCTACGGCAAGCTCGGCGCCTCCTCGCGGAGCGAGGCCGTCGACCTGGCGGTGGATGTTGGGCTTCTGGACCCATTCCCCGCCACTGGCCCTGTCTCCCCCGGTGCGGATGATGCAGGCGACACCGATGCGTGATGGACTGAGTACTGAAGCACCCTTGTCCCGCGACCCGAGGCGACCACCCGATGATCGACAGCCAGGAGATCCTCCGCAGACTGACCATCGGCGACCGCGGCTACTGTCGCAGCCTCCTCTCGGCTGAGCTGGAGGGACCGCCGCACGCCCTCGATGCTCGCAGCCTGTCTCTGCTGCGGCTCGGCTCCACGATGACGGCAGGTACGGCCGGCCCCGTGTGGCAGCAGTGCGTGAACGAGGCCCTCGAGAGCGGGCTGAGCTTCGAGGAGATCGTGGAGGCCTTGACGGCCCTCGCGCCGACGATCGGGATCGACCGTGCCGTGGCCGTCGCCCCAGAGCTGGCTCGGGCCCTGGGCTACGACATCGACGCTGCGCTCGAGCGGCTGGACGACCCAACGCCGGCGTAGCCGACCGGGCTCGCGTCAGCGCGACTCCACCAGCGTCGCTCCGTCGGGGGCCTCCGGCCAGGCCAGGGTGGCCACCGAGGGATCAGCAGCCAGCTCGTGGCGCAGCCAGGCAGCCAGGATCGTGCGCGTCAGGCCCCGTTGCGCGTCCGCTCCGATGGCCGCATCGTCACACACCAGGCTCAGGATCAGGGTCTCGAGATCCAGGAAGCCGCAGTGGCTGCCGCCGACGATGGTGCGCAGCTGGGCCGGCCCGGTCGCCTTAGCCTCGAACATGGGGCGCTGGTGTCGGTCGATCGGCGTGATGGCGTCGTCGGCCGCGGCCAGGAAGAGGACCGGGGCCGCGATGCCTGCCGCGACGTCGACGGCGCTGGGATCAGTCTCCGCGGCCGCCAGCGTGGCCACCGCACGGATCGATGGATCGCGGGCCGCCGCCAGCAGGGCCGCCCCGCCGCCCATGGAGTGGCCGGCCAAGCCGCGGGCTTCCCGATCGACAGGCCCGCCCAGCCAACCGCTACTGGTGCTTCCGGCCTCGGCCACGACCCAGTCCAGGGCGGACAGCAGATCGTCGGCGAAGGCGGCGTGGTCAGGGAACAGGCCTGCCGCGGATCGAGGCGCGATGACGACCATTCCCCACGATGCCAGGTGGGCCAGCGTGGACTCGTACGAGTCCACGCTGGCCTCGTAGCCGTGCCCAAAGGCCAGCACGGGAGAGGGCGGCTCGCTCGTGCCGGGCTGGAGCGGCAGTGGAAGGTACAGGCGGGCATCGAAGCTGCCCTCGCCGCCCCTTGTGCGCGGCACGCTCACCTCGAGCGTGACAACCTCGTGCGGACCGGATCCGCCACTGCCCCGGCAACCTCGTGCGGACCGGGATCCGCCACTGCCCCGGCAACCTCGTGCGGACCGGGACCCGCCGCTGCCTCGGCATCCTCGCCGGTCACGGGGCCGGCGGCCATCACGCCCGCGACCAGCGCGATCAGCAGCGCCAGCAGTGGAGCTCGTTGTCCGGTTCGCGGCGGCTGCCTTGCCTGCAAGGCCGTGCTGGGCCTGTCCGAGGGGTTCATCGTGGCTGCCAGTATGGCCCGGGCGCCGGAGGCTGCCGCTCAGGCTCGTCCCTGATCGATGGGATCGCTGACTGGCCGGACCCTATCATCTCGGCAGGCCAGGCTCGAGGGGCTCGATGGAGACAAGCGATGAAGACAGGCAGCGATCCGGACAAGATCCCGTGGCAGCGCCAGACGCCGGACGGCCAGGTGCTCCTCTCGATGCCCTGGGAGATCTTCGTCCTCGGCGTGGCCATCCTTTCGATCGTGAACCTCTTCCTGGCTATCCTGGTTCGCAACCCGGACCTCGACCAGGTCATCACGATCATGGACTCGATCCTGATCGTCATCTTCCTCATCGACTTCGTGCGACGCCTGCGCGTGGCCACAGACGATCGGGCCTACGTCATCCACGGCTACGGCTGGCTCGATCTCATCAGCGTGATCCCCCTGCTGCGCATCACGCGACTGATGCGCATCGTGCGGGTCGCCCGTCTGGTCGGTCGGATGGGCGGGCCGGAGGCAGCCGTGAGGGCCTTCTTCAAGAACCGGGCCTCCGGCGGGCTCTTCCTGGTCACGCTCATCGCCATCGTCGTCATGGAGTTCGGCAGCATCGCCATCTTGTGGGCGGAGCGGACTGCTCCCAGCGCCAACATCACGAGCGCCGACGACGCGCTCTGGTACTCCGTCGTCACGATGTCCACGGTGGGGTATGGTGACCAGTACCCGGTCACCGACCTCGGCCGGGTCATCGGCACGCTGACGATCATCCTGGGCGTCGCGGTCTTCGGCACGCTGACCGGATTCATCGCCAACACCTTCCTGTCGCCCAAGGAGAGTGGAGGCGACTCTCCTGGCGACGCTGACGCGTCCGACCCCGAGCCCTAGTCGGCGTCCTGTGGGTCAGGCACCGCTGCCCCACCGTGACCGCCTTGGGTCTTCACGAAGCCTCCTTGCCTGCGGTGCTGAGCGGACGCCCGAACGAGGTCTCCTGCCCCGAAGCAGGAGGCCACGGCCAGGCGCCGCCGTCCTCCTCCGCTCGGGAGGACTGCCGGCTCGACTCGTCACGGCGACCTGGGGCGGGCGGTGCGCGCAGGCCGCCACCTCCGCCGGTGCGGAGGATGTCGATCATCCGCACGCCTGATGGAGTAGCTTGGCGCCAGCCTCATCCGGCAACATGAGCGCACCGGGACCTGCTGGAGGGAGTCGAAACAGGATGGCTGATGTGCAGGCAGCCGCAGCGGCCGGCAGCGCGCTCCGGCGGGTCGAGCACTGGATGCCCGGTGTTCGCGTCCTGCGGACGTACGAGCGCTCGTGGCTGTCTCGCGACCTCATCGCCGGCATCGTCCTGGTCACATTGCTCGTACCTCAGGGCATGGCCTACGCGGAGCTCGCGGGGCTACCAGCCATCACGGGCCTGTACACCACGGTCATGTGCCTGGTGGCCTACGCCATCGTCGGGCCGTCACCCATCCTCGTGCTGGGCCCCGATTCGTCGCTCGGCCCGATGATCGCGGCGACCATCCTGCCGCTGGCCGCGGGCAGCCAGGAGCAGGCCATCGCCCTGGCTGGGATGCTCGCGCTCATGGTCGGCGTCATCACCGTGGGTGCGGGCGTGGCACGGCTCGGGTTCGTGGCCGACCTGCTCTCCAGCCCGGTGCGCACGGGCTACCTGGCCGGCCTGGCGGTGGTCATCCTCATCGGCCAGCTGCCCAAGCTCTTCGGGTTCTCCACGGACGCTGACGGCCTGGTCGCGGAGGCCGTCGCCTTCGTCCAGGGACTCGACATGACCAACGCCTGGGCGCTCGGCATCGGCCTCTTGAGCCTGGGCATCATCCTCGGCCTCAGGCACTTCTCGCCACGGACCCCGGGCATCCTCGTCGCGGTGGTCGCGGCCATCGCTCTCTCGATGCTGTTCGACCTCGCCCAGCAGGGCGTCTCGGTCATCGGAGTCTTGCCCCAGGGTTTCCCGCTCCCGGACTTCCCGGCGGTCGATACAGCCGACCTCCCACTGCTGTTCGCCGCTGCCCTGGGTATCTCGCTGGTCTCTATCGGCGACACGATCTCGACGTCCGGCGGCTTCGCCAGCCGCGCCGGTTACGAGGTCGACGGCAACCAGGAGCTGGCCGGGATCGGCTCGGCAAACCTGGCGGCGGGCCTCTTCAGCGGCTTCCCGGTCAGCACAAGCGGCTCGCGCACGGCCGTGGCCTTCCAGTCCGGGGCCAAGACGCAGATGACCGGTCTCGTGGCCGCCTCGCTGGTGCTCCTCATGCTGTTGTTCGTGCCAGGCCTCGTCCAGGACATGCCACAGCCGGTGCTGGCCGCCGTCGTCATCAGCGCCTCGATCAGCCTCTTCGACCTGGCGGAGCTGCGCCGCCTCTACCACGTCCGACGGGCCGAGTTCGCGCTCGCGGTGGCCTGCGCGCTGGGCGTCGCGCTCGTCGGGGTCCTGCAGGGCATCGTCATCGCCGTCGTGCTCTCGGTCATCTGGATCTTCCAGCGCGCCTGGTCGCCCTACTCGGCGGTCCTGGGCAAGGCTCCCGGCGTGCCCGGCTTCCACGACCTGGAGCGATATCCAGGCGCAGAGCCGCTGCCCGGGATGATCATCCTGCGCTGGTCTGCGCCGCTCTTCTTCGCCAACGCCAACGTCTTCCGGGACCGCATCAGGGTCCTCGTGGCAGCCGCGGATCCGAAGCCGGCGTGGGTCCTCGTGGCTGCCGAGCCCATCACGGACATCGACACCACGGCGGGCGCCATGCTCGCGGACCTCGACCTGGAGCTCAACGCAGCGGGCATCCACCTGGCATTCGCGGAGCTTCAGTCGGACGTGCGCGATGCCATCGTGCGCTACGGCCTGCTCGAGACCATCGACCAGGGGCACCTCTACCCCTCCGTGACCGAGGCCGTCAAGGCCTTCCGCCGTGAGGTCGAAGTCGACGGCCCGAGCGAGGCCGACGTTCACGATCCCCGCTCCGGCCGCTCCGGACGCTTCACCCGATCCGTCAGGCCGGCCGCAGCAGCCCTCCTGAGCAGTCCTCAAGCTGGCTGGATCCACCTCGTGGTCGCGCTGGGCGTCCTCCGTGGCGGAGGAGGACCGGATTCGGGTGGGTATGTTCTACTCACGCGGTCGCGCCGTTGGGTCGTGGCCGAAAGCGCAGCGAGGGAGCGGACATGGCGAAGAAGAAGGACAAGAAGGCCGACAAGGATCGGGAGGTCAAGCAGCAGGACGACGCCGAGGCGAGCGCTGCCACGTCACCTGAGCCGCAGTCGAAGATGAAGACCCGCGAGTACGAGCGCGAGATGGGGCGGCTCCATGGCGAGCTCGTGGCGATGCAGGAATGGGTCAAGGCGAGTGGCGCCAGGGTCTGCATCGTCTTCGAGGGCCGCGACACGGCCGGCAAGGGTGGCACCATCAAGCGCATCACCGAGCGGGTGAGCCCGCGCGTGTTCAAGGTGGTCGCGCTGTCCGCGCCCACCGAGCGCGAGCGCTCCCAGATGTACATCCAGCGCTACTTGGCGCACTTCCCGGCGGCCGGCGAGGTCGTCATCTTCGACCGCAGCTGGTACAACCGGGCGGGCGTGGAGCGCGTGATGGGCTTCTGCACCCCGGAGCAGACCGAGCGCTTCCTGGAGCAGGTCCCCGGCGTCGAGAAGGCCATGGTCGACTCCGGCATGATCCTCATCAAGTACTGGCTGGAGGTCAGCCCGGACGAGCAGACCCGCCGCCTGGAGGGCCGCATCCGCGACCCGCGCAAGGTGTGGAAGCTGACCGACATGGACCTCAAGTCGTACAGCCGCTGGTACGACTACTCGCGGGCTCGGGATGCCATGCTCGCGGCCACCGACACACCGTGGGCGCCCTGGTACGTGGCGCACACTGACGACAAGATGCGGGGACGGCTCAACATCATCAGCCATCTGCTGCAGCAGATCCCCTACGAGCCGCTCAAACTGCGAGACATCACGCTCCCGAAGCGCCAGAGGGCCGGCAAGTACGTGGAGCCGAACCTGCCGCTGAAGTACATCGCGACGCCGTTCTGACGGCGGGGCGCTGCCCTACGTCTCGGCTGGGCCCTGGCCGCACCCGAGAGCTGTCCCCGACCACACGCCCAGGGGAGGAAGACGACCGATGTCCGAGATGTCCGTCCCACCAACCGGAGCCGCACAGGCCGCGCCGGAGGCCATATGGCATGCGCTGACGCCCGATGAGGCGGCCGGTCGCCAGAAGGTCGATCCGGCCGCCGGCCTGACGTCCGCCGAGGCTGCGGCGCGGGGCTCGACGTACGGCAAGAACACGTTCGACCAGGCCAAGAAGGCCTCGCGCTGGCAGACGTTCGCCCGCCAGTACGCGGACCCCATGCAGATCGTGCTCCTCATCGCGGGCGTCGTCTGCCTCTTCCTGCCAGGCCAGTTCTACACGGGCGTCTTCCTCATCCTGCTGACCCTCTTCAACGCCTGGATGGCGATGAACCAGGAAGGCAAGGCGGAAGCGAGCGCGTCGGCCCTCCAGAGCATGATGGTCGTCAAGGCGAAGGTCCGCCGGGACGGCGAGCTCGCGGAGATCCCCATGGAGGAGCTCGTCCCGGGCGACATCGTGAACATCGAGGCCGGCGACCTCGTCCCCGCGGATGCACGCATCCTGTCCGCCGCGACCCTCGAGATCGACGAGTCCGCGCTCACGGGCGAGAGCGTGCCCACCCCCAAGCAGGTGGATGCGGTCGCGGCCGACGCTGCCCTGGGCGACCGCGTGGACATGGCCTTCATGAACTGCCAGGTCACCCGCGGCGCGGGCACGATCCTCGTCACGACGACGGGCATGGCGACCGAGGTCGGCCACATCAGCGGCATGCTGCAGGCCACCACGGTCGAGAAGACGCCGCTGACCAAGCAGCTGGACGCGCTCACCAACCAGATCCTCGTCATCGCCGGCATCGCGCTGGTGGTCTCTACCGTGTTGGGCCTGTACCGCAACGTGCAGCCTCAGGAGCTCTTCCTGAGCGCGGTCGCCTTCGCGGTGGCAGCCATCCCCACGGCGCTCCCGGCCGTGACGACGGCCATCCTGTCGAAGGGCTCCCAGATGCTCGCCGACGCCGGCGCGATCATGAAGCGCCTGCGCTCGGTGGAGACGTTGGGTTCGACCTCCGCGCTCAACTCCGACAAGACCGGCACCCTCACGCTCAACCAGATGACGGCCACCCAGATGGCGACCATGGCGGGCCGCTACACCATCTCCGGTGACGGCTACTCGACCATCGGCCAGATCAGCCATGCCGGCGGCCAGCCGGACGTGCCCCTGGAGCAGTACCTGCTGCCCATGGCCCTCTGCGCCGACGCCGAGGTGCGCGATGGCGCACTCGTGGGTGATCCCACCGAAGGTGCGCTCGTCGTCCTCGCCGCCAAGGGCGGCGTGGACCCGACGCTCACCCGCGAGCGCTACCCGCGCGTGGCCACCCTGCCGTTCGACGCGGCGTACAAGATGATGGCCACCTTCCACCGCATGACGGACGACACGGGCAAGGAGGTCGTCCGGGGGTACATCAAGGGCGCCCCGGACCAGCTCCTCGCCCGGGCGGTCAGCGCGCACGGCCCCGACGGCGCAGAGCGCCCGGTCGCAGAGCTGCGCGACAGGTACCTCGCTGAGAACGAGCGCCTGGGCACGATGGGTCTGCGTGTCATGGCGACCGGCTACAAGGACTTCGACCCGGCCACGTTCGACCCGGACGCGGACCTGTTACCGCTGCTGGACGGCCTGAAGCTCCTCGCCATCGTGGGCATCGTGGATCCGCCGCGGCCCGCCGCGAAGGATGCCATCGCGACGGCCCATGCGGCCGGCATCCAGGTCCGCATGATCACCGGCGACCATGCCGTGACCGCCGAGGCCATCGCCCGCCAGCTGGGCATCAAGGGACGCGCCATGACCGGCGCCGACTTCCGCGCCCTGAGCGATGACGAGGCGATGCGCCAGATCGACGACATCGGCGTCCTCGCTCGCGTCTCCCCCGAGGACAAGGTCCACCTCGTGGATATCCTGCGGCGGAAGGGCCATGTCGTGGCCATGACCGGCGATGGCGTGAACGACGCGCCGGCCCTCAAGACAGCCGACATCGGCATCGCCATGGGCATCACCGGCACCGAGGTCTCGAAGCAGGCCGCGGTCATGATCCTCACCGACGACAACTTCGGCACGATCGTGAAGGCGGTCGGGCTGGGCCGCAACGTGTACGACAACCTGCTGCGCTTCATCCGCTTCCAGATGGCAGGCCTGTTCGGGTACATCGCGACGTTCCTGGGCTCGTCGCTCCTGAACATCCTGGGCGGCATCCCCTTCCTGCCGCTGCAGACGATGTGGCTCAACTTCACCGTCAACGTCTTCCAGGCCATCGGCCTCGGCTACGGCAAGCCGCGGGAGGGCCTCATGGAGGTCCCGCCGCGGCCCAAGGAGCAGCAGATCATCCCCCGCCGCCTGATGGGCTGGCTGGTGTTCGTCGGCCTGGTCATGGCCGCCGGCACCCTGGGCGTGCTCGCGTGGGGAAGCAACCAGTATGGTGACGTGGTGGCCCGCACGATGGGCGTGACGACGTTCGCGCTCTTCCGCCTGTTCTCCTCCCTGGAGACCGCGGACGAGGACGAGTCGCTCTTCAGCGGCTCCATCCTCGGCAACCGCCCGCTGCTGCTGGCCACGGGCCTGTCGGTGCTGACGATCCTGCTGGCGGTCGAGTTCGGCTTCCTCCAGCGGCTCCTGGGGACGGTCAGCCTGACGGTCGACCAGTGGGTCATCTGCATCGTCGTGTCGCTGTCGCTCATCGTGGTCGAGGAGGCCCGCAAGTTCCTGAGGGTCCGCACGGCCGACGAGACGGCCGCGACCGGATCCCTCGTCCCGACCGCCGCGTAGCGACGCGGGTCGCATTCGGCGGCGGGTCTGCCGCGTCGGTCGAGTCCGAGCTGACTGGCCCACCATCGGGGCCGGTTCTCGGCGCGCTCGGAGTGGCTTGCGAGCGCGCCGGACGCCCCGTGGGAAGCCTCAGGCCCCGTGTAGCATTCGACACGGCCGACCGGGTCGGCCCACCACGGTCGCAAGCGGACCGCGGCGCCGGGTGCGCCTGACCGCGGGCGCCATCGACGACTCGCGACCCTCGGAGGAACCATGAGCCACCGCGTCACACTCATCCCCGGCGACGGGGTCGGCCCCGAGATCGCCCTCGCCACGCGCCGCGTCGTCGACGCTGCCGGCGTGGCCATCGATTGGGAGGAGGCGGAGGCCGGCGCCGAGGTCTTCAAGCACGGCGACAGCACCGGCGTGCCACGCGAGACCGCGGACTCCATCGCCCGCACCCGCGTCGCTCTGAAGGGCCCGCTCGAGACCCCCGTGGGTTTCGGCGAGAAGTCGGCCAACGTCACCCTGCGCAAGCTCTTCGAGACCTACGCGAACATCCGCCCAGCCCGCCAGATCCCGGGCGTGCCCACCCGTTACGACGGGGAGGGCATCGACTTCATCGTCGTGCGCGAGAACATCGAGGACCTCTACGCCGGGGTGGAGTACCTGGACTCCCGCGACGTGGCCGTGGCCCTCAAGATCATCAGCCGTCGCGGCTCGGAGAAGATCATCCGCTATGCCTTCGAGCTGGCCCGGCGTGAGGGCCGCGGCAAGGTGACGTGCGCGACCAAGGCCAACATCCTCAAGCTCAGCGAGGGCATGTTCAAGCGCATCTTCGAGGAGATGGCGCCCGAGTACCCCGACATCGAGGCGCAGCACCTCATCATCGACAACGTGGCCCACCAGATGGCAAAGGACCCGGGACAGTTCGACGTCATCGTCACGACCAACCTGGCCGGCGACATCATCAGCGACCTCGCCTCTGGCCTGGTGGGCGGCCTGGGTTTCGCGGCCTCCGGCAACTACGGCGACTCGGCGGCCATCTTCGAGGCCGTCCATGGCTCGGCTCCCAAGTACGCCGGCAAGAACGTCATCAACCCCACCGCGCTCATCCTGAGCTCGGTGATGATGCTGCGCCACATCGGCGAGCCGCAGGCGGCGCAGCGCATCGAGGACGCCGTCTTCGTGACGCTCGAGGAGGGAGAGTCCGTGACGCTGGACGTGGCCCGCCAGGCCGGCGACGTGGAGCGCTCCACGTCCACCTCGGGCTTCGCCGATGCCATCATCGCCAACCTGGGCCGCACGCCGGCCACCCGATACGCGACCCGGTCACAGGGCGCCCCCGCCGCGCCGCCGGAGCCACTCCCGCGTTGGCCGGTGCGCAGCGTGACCGGATCGGACGTGCGACTCGTGGGCGTGGACGTCTACGTCGAGCAGGATGGCCCGGCCGGACCCGTGGGGCAGGCCATGGAGGCCGCTGCCGGCTCCGACTTCCGGCTGCAGTTCGTCTCTGCGCGCGGCACGGTCGTCTACCCATCCGAGAACGCCGCCATCGACACGGTGGGCTGGTGGCGCTGTCGCTTCCTGGCCGCGGCGGAAGACGGCAGCGTGGATGATGCCGCCATCCTGCGGCTGCTCGGACGGATCGCGGAGCGCATGCCCTGGGTGCACGTCCAGAAGCTGCGCACGTATGGCGACGAGATGGGCTTCACGCGCGCCCAGGGCCAGTAGGCCGTCGGGGGCTGGGCGTGGGCGTCTGCGCCGATGCCTGCGAGGAGCCGCGGCTAGACTCGGGGTGTGGAGGGTGACGAGCTGCAGGGGATGCCGGTGCTGGACCGCCAGGCGCGGCCCGTGCCCGTGGATGTCCGCGGCAGACCGCTCGTCCCGCAGCGCGTCCCGGAGGTGCGGCCCACGCCCCTGCAGGACGCCTTCATCTACCTGTCCATCGTCGTCCTCGTCTGTGGGGTCGTGGCCATCATGGCCCTCGAGCTGGGCGTGCCCATGTCCTCGTGGCTGGTCAAGGCGCCCGTGCTCCTCGGCGGTACGCTGCTGCTTGCCGTCACCGCCGATGCCCTCGTGCGGGTCTGGCGCTCGGTCGGGGCGTGGCGAGCGGTATCGGCCGGGCGTGCCGCCTTCCGCGTCGTCTGGGCGGCCGTCCTCGCCGGCAGCCTCGCGGTCGTCGCGATCATCATGCTCGTCGTGCTGCGGGCCTGAAGCATGACGCGACTCGACGACCCGGCTGCGCGGCAGCCCCTGCGCGGCTTCGCCGACGGCGCGCCGGAGTGGCTGGCGCCCACGCTGCGCAACTGCTCCCGCTGCGGCGGGGCCCTCGTCTACGGACTGGTGCCCGGAGAGGACCGCGCCCGCCATCGCTGCGCGGAATGTGGCTGCCTGACCTACGTCAACCCGCGCGTCGTGGTCACGGCGCTGCCGGTCACCGAGGCCGGCGAGGTCGTCCTGCTGCGGCGGGGCATCCCACCGGGCTTCGGCTCCTGGGCCCAGCCCGGCGGCTTCCTGGAGGCGGACGAGACGGTCATCCAGGGTGCGGTGCGGGAGACGCTGGAGGAGACCGGCCTGCTCATCGAGCCGCAGCGGATCGTCGGCGTCTACTCACGGCCGCCGGCGGCCATCGTCGTCATCGTCTACGAAGCGACCGTGGTCGGCGGTCACATGACCGCGACGCGTGAATCCCTGGAGGTGCGGCCGTTCGCCCCGCAGGACATCCCCTGGTCGACGCTGGCCTTCTGCACCACGCTCTGGGCGCTGCGCGACTGGATCCACGCTGTGCGGCCCGACCTGGACCAGGAGCCGCCCTGTCCTGAAGGCGAGCTGGGCTGAACGCACCGCTCGGGGTGCGGCCGGGCCCGAGGACGAAGACCCGGTGCTGAGGTCAGGCCCGCCGGCGCCGACTCAGAACGAGGCCATGTTGGAGACGGTTCCCAGCACGCCGACCGCCACACCGACGGCCAGGACCGTGGCCGCCAGCCTGGGTCGTGTCTGCCAGACGGACACGGCCAGCGAGGCCACCAGCAGGACGGCGACGGCCTTGGCCAGCGTCAGGAGAGCCAACCCATGCTCCTCGACGATCGTGACCACGAGCGGGTTGGCCTCTGCGTCCAGGCCGTGGCGGATGATCATGGCGAGGAAGGTCACGTAATCGGCCAGCTGCGCCAGGATGAGCAGGCCGATCCCGATGGCTGCCATGGAGTCCTCCGGCTGGCCGGCGCACGGCGCGCCGACATACAGGTGCTCGGAGGTTGTCGAGTCTAGCGCGAGAGGGTCCAGTCGGCAGCCCGCGAGGGTGATGGGTGCTGCACAGGCCAGCGCGCATCCAGCCAGGCCGTGGCCCGGCCCACCGGGTCGCCCGGCCAGGCCACCCGCCAGCGCCCGAAGCCCAGCCAGTCGTCGACGTGCCAGCAGACTACGGGCACCACGGCCGCCAGGTAGGCGAACGTGCCCCAGTAGCCCAGGAACAGCGTGGCGCCGAAGACGAGGCAGCCGGCGATGACGAACCCTGCCGCCGAGCGCACGACGACGAGGCCGAGCACCGCCAGCAGCACACCGGCGGCCACGCGCAGCCCCTGCCACGCGGCTCTGGGGACGTCCGACGGGTCGCCCAGGCCGTACGCGAGCGAGTAGTAGGGTCGGGCGTGGACCTCGTCGGCGGCGCGGAATGACCAGAGCAGGGCATCGGGGCCCCAGGCGACCAGGGCCGGCAGCCAGGCCACCGCCGAGGCCACGACGAAGGCCACCAGCGGGGCGAGGCCGGCGTACCCGATGAGCCCCGGCAGCCAGGCCAGCGCGTAGGGCTTGAAGGCCGTCGCGACGGCGAGCAGCACCGCCCCGAGGATGGGTCGGCGCACGGCGACGAGCAGGGCCACGAGCAGGAGCAGTCCGGCTGACGTGTCGTTGGAGCCATCCGCGGCCGTCACCACGAAGGCCGGTGATACCGCATAGATGGCCAGGCCCAACGGGCGGCCGCGCACGGCGAGGGCCACCAGGATGGCGACGGAGGCGAGCAGTTCCAGGCTGCCGGGCCGGTCAAGGCTGGGCAGGTACCAGAGCAGCGCCAGCGGGCCGTAGGCATAGGGTGCCCCGGGCGGAACCGACTCAGCGAAGCCATGCCCGTAGGGAGCGCCACCGGCGAGCATCTCGCGGATAGCCGCCTCGGTGACGGTCAGGACGTCGCTGACGCCGGTGGCCGGCGCCAAACGCAGGGCGACACCGACGACGAGGAGCACGATGATGGCCGCCGGCGCCAGGTGCCAGCGCAGCGACAGGGCCAGGGTGGCGCTGACGACGATGAGGGCAAGGACCGTGACGCGCGGAGGCGAGCCTGCCTGGATCAGCCCCACCACCGCCACCAGCAGCGCCAGCCAGGTGACGACGTCCTGACCGTGGGCCGGGACGGCGGCCGCCTCGGCTGCGTCCGCTGCGTCGGTCTCTCCGGCGGACGTCGCGGGCCCGCGCCCCGCGATCACCCGGCTGAGGTGCGTGCTTCGCGACCGGCCTCGCGCACGATGCGTTCCACGAGGTCGATGCCCTCGATGAGGCGGCGCCGATCGGCCGCATCCAGGCCTGCGATGGCCTGCAGCATCGCTGCCGCCTGGCCACCGCGCCCACGCTCAAGGAGCGCCTCGCCCTGTGGCGTCGCCCGGATGACGATGGAGCGGCCATCGGATGGATGTCGCGCGCGTGTCACCAGCCCGTCGGCCTCCATGGCCTGGACCAGCCGGGTCATCGTGGGGGGCCGCACATGCTCCGCTGCCGCCAGCTCGCCCAGCGTCCGCGGCCCGCCCAGCACCAGCATGCCCAGCGCAGAGAGACGCGCTCGCGTCAGGCCGTCCTCCGTGCCGCGCTGGAGCTGGCGCTGCAGGTGGGTGCCCAGGCTGGCCAGACGGTCGGCAAGCTCGGCGGCACCCGGCGGTGCGGCGGGACCCGGCGGTGCGGCGGGACCCGGGGGTGCAGGGGCGCCGGAAGAGCCCGCCGCGGCCTCGGGGGGGAGCATGGCAGGGTCATTCGTGCCCGCATCCCTGCGGGTAGCGGCGGTCTCTCCATCCGCCGACAGGCTCCGGCCGGCGGACTGCGCCAGCCAGGTGGTCCGGGCCAGCGCGGCCGCCTCGGCGAATGCCGCGACCTCGGCCTGTCGCCGTGCCTTCTTGCCAGCCTTCCCTTTGGAGCCCTTGCCCATCGTCGTCCCCGGTGGCGCGCCTCGCGCCATGAGGGGCGCGACTGCTGGCTGCATCGTAGCGAGGCCATCACGGCCCGTGGACGGGAGACGACCGATCGGCTCAGGATCGCGGCTGCGGGTGGCGGAAGCAGCCCACCAGGTGGTCGTTCACGACGCCGACCGACTGCAGCCAGGCGTACACGATGACCGGGCCGACGAAGCGGAAGCCGCGTCGTCGCAACTCCCCCGAGAGCGCCTCCGAGAGTGGCGTCGAGGACGGCACGTCGGCGAGGCGCACGAAGTGGTTCAAGACGGGAGTCCCATCCACGGCGCGCCAGAGCCAGGTGTCCAGGCTGCCCTCCTGCTCTCGCAGGCGCAGCACGGCCGCGGCGTTGTCTCGGAAGGCGCGTACCTTGGCACGGTTGCGGATGATGCGCGGGTCGGCCAGCGTGCGTGCCAGGCGTGCGTCGTCGTGGGCGGCCATCCGTGTCGCGTCGAAGTCGTCGTAGACAGCCCGATAGCCCTGGCGCCGGTGCAGGATCGTGGACCACGAGAGTCCGGCCTGGGCGCCTTCCAGGCAGAGCATCTCGAAGAGGCGTCGCTCGTCGTGCAGCGGCTGTCCCCACTCGTCGTCGTGATAGGCCACCGAGAGTGGGTCGACACCCGGCCAGCCGCAGCGGACGAGACGGTCGCCGCCGGCCTCGTCGCTGATGAGATCGCTCAGTAGAGCACCCGTACGTCGGCCGGCAGGCGCAGCTCGAACGCCGCTGCGGGAAGCAGGGCGTCGGGGTCGAGGGCGATGACCTCAGCGTCGCGGGTCAGCGTGCCGGCCACGTGCTCGGTCAGCCGCAGCAGGAAACCGGTCTGGCGGTCGATGACGGCCTCCAGGCTGTGGTCGGGCCGGGCCGCCAGCACCTTGGCCGTGCGCGGATGATCGGCGCGCACGACGATGCCCTCGCGGCCATTGACGTCATCGATGCCGAGCACGGCCAGTGCACCAGTCAGCATCACGTTCCGGAAGAGCCCGTGAGGATGGACGAACGTGTCCGCCAGGCTGCCCGGCGGCAGGGCCGTGAGCGGCGCACGCTGGCGGGCGAACGGCGGCAGGGCCGCGTGGTCGACGCCCACGACGGGCCGCTCCAGCGCGCGCCGGCTGGACACGCCGCGCGCGGCCGCGTACGTCGTCACGATCCCCTGGTCCAGGATCCAGACGTCGTAGTCGCGCGAGGGCGCCATCTCGTCGCGGCGGGTCAGCACGCGCGCCCGGCCCGGATGCTCCAACCAGATCTCGTGCTGCAGCAGCTGGCTTCCGCGGGCTGTGGCAGCGTGCTCCTCGATGACCATGCGCAGGGTGCGCACGCGCAGCTCAGCATCGCGCGCGAAGGTGAAGAGCGCCTCGACGCCGGGGAGGGCCTCCGCGAGCGTGACGCGCTCGACCACGGGCAGGCTTGTGACGAGGGCCGGCAGGGAGGCACCGGGGGCCGGCCGGGAGGAGCCGGGGTCGGGCAGGGAAGAGCCGGGGTCGGGCAGGGAGGCACCGGGGGCTGCTGCCTCGGGTGTGGTGGCGGTCTCGACGGGGGTGTGCTCCGACATCAGGGGCATGCTACCTCGGCGATCGGATCGCCGAGCACCCGCGGCACGACCAAGGCCACTTGGACGACAAGCGTCGGCACGATGGCGAGGGGCGCGACCCAGGAACGCTGCCCTCAGAAGCCCGGGGGCATCCTCGCCTGCGGTCGCCCTCCTCCCTCGCATTCGGTGAGCTCAGGCCGGGGGACATCGCCAGCCCCGCGACTGAGACGACCGGCTCGGTCATGTCAGGCGGCCCGATGCCCGGCCGCGAGGTCGGGGTTGAGCTTGAGCATGATGCCCAGCGTGTTGCGGGTGTCCCAGATCTCGGCGATCTTGTCGTCCTCGACGCGGAACATGGACACTCCGCTGTATTCGACCGTCCCACCCGTTGGCGGCAGCATCATGAATCTGCCGGTTGACGTGCCCCGTGCGCTCCAACGCACCGCGACGATGTCGCCCTGTGCGACCGTGGCGTCGTCGGTGACAGTCAGGTCGCCGAACGCATCCCAGCTCGTTTCCAGCCAGCGCCGCGCGCCTGCGACGCCGTAGTAGCCGGCTTCACACGGCATCGCGCCGGGATGGATCAGGATGTCGGGGGACGCGAGCTCGGCAAGGGCCTTCAGATCATGTCCGGTCAGCACCTCGTCGAAGAAGCGGGTGACCACGGCTCGACTGGTCTCGGCATCCACGACCGAGCCCCCGGCATACGGAGGGGTCGTGGGCAGCTCGTGGGACCGGACCGATGACAGGGCCCCGTTCTCGACGCGGAAGATCTCAAGCGTGCGGACCTTGGTGTCCTCGGCGTGCTGGGGAGGTCCCAGGGCCACCACGACATCACCGAAGGCGGTCAGGTTGTCGTACTCCTGACCTGAGGCGTTGACGGTCTCCCGGAACGACTCCAGGGCTTCGCATTCCTGGGCGCCGAGCGTGCGGGGCGGCGGCGGCGGTGCTGCGCCCATCTGCTGGAGCTCCACGAGCGGGTCCATCCCGAACCAGCCCTCCACCAGCCGCCCCTCCTCAAGGCGCACGATGTTCACCATCCCGTACTCCAGCCATCGTCCGGTCGGCGGGATGCCCTGGTGGGGATCGCCGGTGAAGGTGCCGTACGTAGGCAGGAGGGTCGCCACGTAGTCGCCTTCCGCGATCATCACCGGGATCGGGTGCCATGCGTCCGGCAGAGCCGCCTTGAAGTGGCCCCACACCTGTCGCATGCCGTCCGGTCCCAGGCGCATGCTGCCGCCCATCGGGTGATGGAGCACGAAGTCACGTGCAACGACGGCCGGGAGGTCGTCCCACCGAGCGGCATTGAAGGCCTCGATGAAGCGGATCGCGACAGCCTTGTTCGTCTCCGTTGGATCCATGAGTGTTCTCCTTGTCGGTATCGGTGGTCGCCGCGATCCAAGTGAGTGAGTCATCGCTAAGTTCGCGGCCCAAAAAAGGGGGATGCCATCAGTGGGCAGAGGCGGATCCTCCGTGCATGTGGGCTCTGAACCCCTCGAGGGTCTTCGCGTCGCCGATGCTGGCGATCACGTTGATCAGCATGCCGCTCGCGAACCACGGGTAGAGTGCGTCCGGGTGGGCACCCGAGACCCGGGCTACCGTGTCCCAGAGCTCCTGGTACCGCGCGCGTACCTCGCTCTGGATCTGCGGATCCGAGCACGCCGCGTACGCGTGAAGCTGGAGGCGAAGCTGATCGCGATCGGCCACGAGCATGTCGATGTAGGCGTGCCCCATCGCCTCGAGGACCTGCTCCGTGTCCAGACCGGTGGCATTGGCTGCCCTCGCCGCCTCTTCGAGGCGCCGGGTGATCCTGGCGAAGCTATCCCGGACGGTGGCCAGGAAGAGATCCTTCTTCGTTCGGAACAGCTGGAACAGGTACGGCTGCGAGACGCCCGCGCGACGTGCGATCACCGCTGTGGACGTCCCGGCGAAACCGCCGATGGCGAACTCCACGGCCGCGGCCGCGATGACCTCTTCTCGCCTCTCGTCTGCCGTCGATCTGGGACTCATGCAACTAACTTATCACTCGCTAAGTTGACTGTCAAGCCGAATCGTGAAGCGCGAGGGGCGGCTGCTCAGCCTTGTGCCGGCCGGACCAGGACCCAGACCCGCAGCCCGCCGTCAGGCGCGGTCCGGTCGCCGGCGGCCCCGAATCCCAGGCGCTCGTAGAGGCGGCAGTTCGCTTCGTTCGAGGTTTCGACCGCCGCCGGGAGGCCGACCTCGTCGCAGGCGGCCAGGCCGGCGCGGATGACAAGCGAGGCCAGGCCCTCGCGCCGGCGGTCCGGTCGCGTGCCGACGGTCGCGAGGTACCAGTGGGGCCCGGCGGGGCGGAGCGCCGCCGTCTCCGCGTCAAGGGCGTCGACCGCCTCGAGCCGGTCACCGAAGAGGGCGGCCGACTCTTCGTCGAGGCGGGTGCGAAGGACGTCGCTGATCGGGGTCCGGCCGGGCTTCACCCAGGCGGCGACCGAGCTGATGTCGTCGGTCACCCATGTGCTGCCCGCCTCGGCGCCGACCAACCCGGCATAGAGCAGGTGGAGGCCGCGGAGGCGTTCACGGCGGTCGTCGGCGGGAACGGCCCAGCGAGACCATTCGTAGTCGAGGAACGCGTCGGCGAGCAGGTCGGCGATCGGCTCGGCATCCTCGAAGGTCGCCAACCGAACGGCGGGGCGGGGCGTCGTCATGGCCGGATGGTCGTGCTTTGGGCGGCGCCTGTCCAGCCGGTGCGTGAGCGCGCCCTTCGTGGAACCCCACCCGAGCGAATCGTCGGCGCTCGCCTCGGACGCTGCCCTCGAGCCCGCGGTCCGATGCGCCCCGGGACATGGCGGTGCCTGCCGCGCTCCACCCGCGAGCGCGGGCCCCGCTATGCTCGCCCCACGACGCGGAGCCCCGGCGGCCGATGCCGCGCCCATCGTCGACCAGCCTGATCAGTGACCACCCCGATCAGTGGAAGGAGCCCGGACCGATGCGCGTGGCAGTCGTCAACGAAACGAGCGCCGTCGACAAGCATCCCTACATCATGGCCGCCCTCGAAGGGCGCGGGCTCGATGTCATCAACGCCGGCATGGCCGAGAAGGGCGAGGAGCCTGAGCTCCAGTACAACCACACCGGCCTCATCTCGGCGCTCCTGCTGGCCGCCGACCGTGCCGACCTCGTCATCGGCGGCTGTGGCACGGGGCAGGGCTACATGAACGGCGTCATGCAGTACCCGGGCGTCTTCTGCGGCCACCTGCTGACCTCACTGGATGCCTTCCTGTTCGCGCGCATCAACGCCGGCAATGTCGTCTCGCTGGCGCTCAACCAGAGCTGGGGCTGGGCCGGTGACGAGAACCTGCGCCTGCTCTTCGATCAGCTCTTCACGGATGCCCGAGGCCAGGGCTTTCCGGCCCACCGGCAGGAGCCACAGCGGGCTTCGCGTGCGACCCTGAAGGAGGTCTCCACGCTGACCCACCGGACGATGACCGAGATCGTGGCGGACCTGCCCGACGAGATCATCGTGCCGGCCATCAGCCATCCGGCCGCCTCGGCCGCGCTGGACATCGACAGCATCGCGGATGGGGCCCTCCGCTCCGCCCTCCTGGCCCGCCGGGACGCCCTCGCGAAGGCCTGAGCCGACGACGGTCCTGCCCGGGCGCGGCCGGTCCTGCCTGGCGCGGCCGCCCGGCCTACGCCACGTCCGCTGGGCGCACCACACGGTCCTCTCGGGCCGAGATCTGCGCCGCCAGCGCGGTCGAGAGCACCTCGAGGTGCTGTGCTCGCGGTGAGCAGTGTGCTGCGGCCCTCGCGCATCGGCCGCGATGAAGTCGCGGGTCGCGAGGGCGAAGCTGAACGTCCCAGCTCAGTCTCGGCAGGTCGTCATGCTCGACCATTCGACCGTCGCGATAGACCTGCAGGGCCGGCGCTTCGAGTAGTCGTGCCGTGCCCTCGGTTGACCCACGCCACGCCCTCGGTGCCGGTCACCTCGACTCGATCGTCCTGGACGTAGTGCCGCGAGTGCACCTGGAGCCTGAGGCCCGGACGACCTCAAGCGAACCCACCGAGCCGCTACGGCCAGCGCAACGACACGATCGAGGGGGCATCGACGACGCCGCCCTCGACGGGTGTCTCGCCGATCCAGGCGTGCACGTCCGCGGCGACCCCCAGCAAGGCCCAGAAGATGCTGAACTTGTGGATACCGTCATCGAAGACGAGAGGACCGCCACCGCACTGCGCTCCAGGTCCAGCCGCCAGGCTGCGGCCGCGGCCGGAACAGTCCAACCCCAACGGGGTCCCCGGAGAGGCTCTTCTGTCGGACGGCCAGCACGTCACCGAGCTCGCCAGCGTCTCACGAGTCGAGCAATCGTGCGACCGGGCGGGTAGAAGAGGAAGTTCTCGTAGACGCGGACCACCTGGCCTCGCTGCCGTCGGCTGTTCGGCAGCCTGTACGAACCGGCTGCACTCGGCGATGGTGAAGCCCGACCGGCTTCTGGATCGACAGGTGCTTGCCTGTCTCGAGGGCGGCGAGCGCCGACCTCGAGGTGCATGTGGTGCGGCAGCAGCACCTCGAAAGCATCGATGGAGGCGTCAGCGAGGCAGTCGCGCCAGTCGCGTAGACCGTTCACCTTCGCGCCCCAGCTGCGCGCCCGCGCCAGGGCGCCGTCCGTGTCGACTTGCAGACCGCAGCGATCTCGGTGTACGGCGAGTCGGACGTATTCGATGGCGTGAAGGTCGCTGATGCGACCCGGGCCGATGATGGCCACCCTGAGACGTTCGACGGCTGCGGTCATGCTGACCCCTCCCTTGCTGGACGACTGGTTCGTCGGCGCGCGGACGGCGGGCGGCTACTCCTTCACCGAGCCCATCGTCAGGCCGGCGATGAAGTAGCGCTGGAAGACGATGAAGACGACGATGGTGGGCACGCTGGCGACGACGGCCATGGCGGCCTGCGATGGCCCAGGCCACGTTGTACTGACCCTTCAGGCGTTGATGCCGGCCATGACGGTCTTGGCGTCCTCCGAGCGCGTCAGCACGAGCGGCCAGAGGAAGTCGTTCCAGATCCAGGTGAACTGCAAGCGTCGACAGCACGGCCAGCGCGGGCAGCGTGAGCGGCAGGATGACGCGTCCCAGCACCGACCACTCGCCGGCGCCGTCCACGATGGCGGCCTCGCGCAGGCCGGAGGGCAGGGCGCTCATGAAATTGCGCATGAGCAGGGTCGTGATCGCCAGGCCCAGCGCCACGTGGATGATGATGAGCGGGTAGATCGTGTCGTAGAGCGACCGGGAGCACCTGGAAGCCGGCGATCTCGACGGGAGCGTTGAAGAAGCGGAAGAGCGGGATGAGCATGGCCTGCGGCGGGAAGAACATGCCCGCGATGACGACCAGGAAGAGCAGCTCCGCGAAGGGGAAGCGGAACTGGCTGAAGACGTAGCCGAGCAGCACGCCGCCCATGACCGAGAAGAAGGTCGCCGGGATCGTGACGCAGGAAGCTGTTGAAGAGGTAGCGCGGCAGCGGCGTCGTGGACATGACGTCCGCGAAGTTCGCCAGCGAGGCGTTCTCCGGGATGTGCCACACGCCGCGCGCAGCGATCTCCGCGTTGCTCTGCAGCGACGTCAGGATCACGCCGATCATGGGCGCGGCGTAGATCGACGAGGATGGCCAGGATGAAGCCGTGGAGGATGAGCGAGCGGCGCAGCGGCCGCGCGCGCCGCTCGTCGTGGCACCGCGGGGCCATCGTCGTGGCGTGGTCACGTCACCGGCCGCCCGGGCGGCCGCGCCGGTGAGGCTAGCCATAGATGCGCTCCGAGGCTCTCGACTGTCGGAAGTAGATGACGATGACGATGATGGCCAGCACGAAGAGGGCCGTCGCGATGGCCGCGCCGTAGCCCAGCTGGTACTTGAAGAAGGTCTCCGAGTACATGAACATCGCCAGGTTGTCCGAGGTGTGGAAGGGCCCGCCCTTGGTCAGCATGAAGACGATGTCGAAGCCCTTCAGCGTGTTGATGACGGCCAGCGAGATGACCACGACGGAGGCCGGCCGCAGGAGCGGCACGATGATGTGGCGGAAGCGCTGCCAGGCATTGGCCCCGTCGATGGCGGCGGCCTCGAGGAGGTCGCGGGGTACGTGGTCAGGGCCGCCAGGTAGAGGATCAGCGAGAGCGCCGTCTGCTGCCAGCACCAGGCCACGATGACAGCCGCCAGCGACGTCTCCGGGTCTGCCGAGCCAGGCCCGCGTGAAGTCCTCCAGCCCCACCGCCTGCAGGACGCTGTTGAGCAGGCCCCAGTCGGGCTGGTAGATCCAGACCCAGACCTGGCCCGACGACCACCAGCGAGAGCGTGATGGGCATGTAGAAGGCCGACTTGTAGAGGCGGCTGGCGCGCAGCGGCCGGTCCAGCAGGACGGCCAGCAGGAGCCCCAGGATGGTCGGCACCGTGACCGCCACGACGAGCCAGACGGCGGTGTTGCGGAAGGCTCCCAGGAAGAGCGGGTCGTAGAGCGCCCGGATGTAGTTGTCGAGACCGATGAAGGTGGGCTGCGCCGAGCCCGTTCCAGCTCCAGGTGCTGATCTGCAGCGACTGTGCCAGCGGCAGCAGCACGAAGACGGCGTAGAAGGCCAGCGGTCCAGCTGCCATGAGGAACAGGGAGCGGCGACTTCCCTTGATCATGCGCGCGTCCCCGTCACGGTCCGTCGGTCCTCATGGTCTGTCCGCTCGACTGGTCAGGCGAGGTGCCGATGCCGGGATGGCGTCGAGCGCCACCCCGGCATCGAGGTCTTGCAGCCGCGTCGCGTGTGCAAGGCGCGGCTGGCATCGTCTACTGGTTGGCGAAGGCCGCCGTCGATGCCGGTCTGCGTCTCGGTCAGAGGGCGTTGACGTCCTGGCCGGGTCAGCCATGAACTTCTGGAACATGTCCAGACCGACCTCGCTCGGGGCGGGTGGCGTGGCCAGGTCATAGTTGAAGTTGTAGGTCTCCGACGCGGCGACTACATCGAGCGCCTTGAGGATGATCTCGTTGAACTGCGTCTTGTCGGCATTGACGTTGGGCGGCAGGGCGCCCTGGCCGACCGCCCAGGCGGTCTGGTGTCTGGACCGCGAGGCTACGCCAACAGCGCAAGGGCGCCCTCGGGGTTCTTCGCGCCGGCGGCTGTCACCATGCCATCGACCGGCCCGACGACTGCTGTCGTGACTCCCTCATCGATGACGGGGAACTCGAAGAAGTCGTAGTCGGTCACCGGGGACCAGGCCGTTGCCGTTCCAGTAGCCGGTGATCCAGGTGCCCATCAAGGTCATCGCCGCATCGCCGTTGGCGACCTGGTCTGCAGCGTCGGTCCAATCGATCCCGTTCGGATCGTCATTGAAGCAACCAGCCGCCGCGAGCTCCGCCCACAGCTCCAGGGTCCGCACGACCTCCGGGTCGGCGTACGACGCTTCGCCGGCCATCAACTTGGCGCGGTACTCCGGGTCCGGCCGTCCTCAGCAGGATGTAGTCGAACCAGAACTGCGCGGGCCACCTGTTCATGGAGCCCAGCGCGATCGGAGTGACCCCGCGGCGTTGAAGGCCTCACACGTCGCCTTGAGCTCATCCCATGTCGTCGGGAACGCAACGCCAGCGGACTCGAAGACCGATGGGTTGTAGAAGAAGCCTGCGTAGTGGTAGCCGAGGGGTACGAGGTACTTGGCACCGTCGTAGGTGCTCGCCGAGTCGATGAGCCCCTGCGGGAACTGGCTGTCCAGGTCGTTGGCGGCCCACATCTCGTCGATCGGCGCCAGCATGCCGTTCTCCACCTGGAAGGCGGTTCGTGCGCCGGCCCACACGGAGTGGACGTCAGGCGGGTTGCCGCCGGCCAGCTGGATGAGGATGCCGGTCTTGTAGTCCTCGTGGCCGACATCGACGAAGTTGACCACGGTGCCGGTGTCTTCGGTGAATTGCTTGAGCAGCTCGAGAAGGGCAGCCTGACCCTCGTTTGCTCCGAAGTAGGTCATGACCGTGACCTCGCCCGGTTCGTCCTGGGCGAAGGTCGCTGCCGGCGCCAGGCCGGCAAGCAGGGTAAGGCTCGCCGCGAGCACGAAGCCCCGGCGCCACGTCATCCCGAAACTCGTCATCTCTCTCCAGTCCTCCTGTGTGACGTCCGCCTGAACGTCGTTCGGGATCAGCCTTGCTTCACAGCATCTCGTCGGACGGGTGCCACCTCCCTTTCGTAGGCTTCGCGGCGTTCTGGCAGGGATGCCGGAACGGGAACGTCCCACCAGCCGCTGACGGGCCCGGCGGACTCTGGGTACTCGCGCCGTACGGGCACGACGATGACGTTTGGCCCACCTGCGGCGAGCGCCCGTCCGATCGCGCCCCGGATCGCGGCTTCGTCGGTCGCCTCGCAGGCCGTGACGCCGAAGCCCCGGGCGACCATGACCAGGTCCGGCGTGATGGAGGCGCCCGCCGGCGTGCGGAACTCGGCCGCGAAGCCGCGCTCCTCGCCATAGGCGTCCATCTGGAGATCGCGGATGGACTGCCAGCCCGCGTTGTCGACCACGACGTAGACGAGGTCGAGGCCGTACTGCGCGGCCATGGCCAGCTCCTGGATCGTCATCAGGAAGTCGCCGTCGCCGGCGAAGCCAAGCACCGGCCTGCCCGGCGCGGCCAGCCTGGCCCCGATGGCACCCGGGATGGTGAAGCCCATGGTGCTGAAGCCGTTGGGCGAGATGACCTGGGAGGCGTCGTTGACGGTGTACTCCTGCAGGAACTGTGCCTGCGAGTGCCCCGCTCCGGTGAGCATGATGGTGTCCGGCGGGACGCAGCCGTGGACGATGTCCAGGACCGCCGAGATGCGCAGCGGCAGGCTGCGGTCCGTGCGGCCTGGCGCCAGCTTGGCGTTCCAGGGCACCACGAGGTCGGCGATGCGGCCCTGCCACTGCCGGCTGCGCGCCTCGTCAGCCGGCTCGTCCTTGACGAGCTCCCAGAGGGCCTCGCAGAAGGATCGCGCGTCCGCCACGACGCCCAGCTCCACGGGGTAGTTCTTGCCGATCTCGTACTCGTCGATGTCGACCTGGTAGAGGCGCGTCGGCGGGATGGAGAAGGTCACGCCCGGCACGTACGAGGACGTGGCCTCATCAGCGAAGCGACAGCCGATGGCGACGATGACGTCGGCCTCGCGGCAGAGGGCGTTGCCGGTATCGGTGCCCTTCGAGCCCGGATACCGGCCGTACAGCGGGTGCGTCTCGGGCAGCACGCCCTTGGCCTGGTAGGTGGCCACGACAGGCAGCCCGAGGTGTTCGGCGATGCGGCGGAAGACGGCTGCGCCGCCGCTCTGCACGACGCCTCCCCCGGCCAGCAGCACCGGGCGCTGCGCCTCCGCGAGGGCTGCGCGGATCTGGGCCACCGCCGTGGCTGCGGGTGCGGGCGGTTCGGGCAGCTCCACCGCTCGGGCCTCGGGTACGTCGGCGGCGTCTGCCTGGACATCCATGGGCACGGAGATGAGCACGGGGCCCGGTCGACCGCCGGCTGCGAGCGCGTAGGCCTGGGGCAGGATGCGCGCCAGCTGGTCCACGCGGGTCACCTGCCAGAGCCGCTTGGTGATGGGCTCGAAGATCGTGGTCAGGTCCGCCCAGGCCTTGCGGTCGATCTCCTGGAGCACGCCGCGTCCGAACATGTAGGTGTGGACGTCGCCGGTGAAGACGAGCATGGAGGACGAATCGACGAAGGCCGTGGCGATCCCGACAGCCGTGTTCACGGCGCCGGGGCCGATGGAGGTCATGACGGCCATGGGCTTGCGAGCGACGCGGAAGTAGGCATCGGCCAGGTGGGCCGCCGACTGCTCGTGGCGGACCTGCAGGAAGGTCGGACGCTCGCGGCCCACGAAGGCGTCCACCATGGGCAGGCTGCCGTGGCCGGGGATGCCGGCCACGTAGGCCACGCCATTGACCGCCAGGTGATCGGCGATGATCTGTCCGCCCGTGCGCAGCTCGCTCATGACGCCATCCTCGATGCTGGACCACCCAGTTCCCGACTGATGCGCGCAGCGGTGTCCACGACGATGGGCGCCAGGACGCGCAGCCGCTCGTTGTCCATCCGGTCGGCAGGGGCGGAGATGCCGAGGGAGGCGACGACCCCGCCGATCCCGAAGACCGGCGCCGCGATGCAGCGGACGCCTGGGTGGTACTCGCGGTCGTCCACTGCGTATCCGGTGACGCGGACCTGCCCCAGGTCCTGCTGAAGGGCCTCTGCACTGGTCATGGTGCGGGGTGTGAAAGCCTCGAACTCGAGCGAACTGATGAGGGCCTCGGCCGTGCCGCGCGGCAGGTTGGCGATGATGGCCTTGCCGGTCGCGGTGCAGTGCAACGGTCCCGACTGTCCGATGGCGGCATTCGCCGAGAGGAGCGTGGTGCCGTTGAGCGTGGAGACATAGACAACGTGATCGCCGGCCAACACCGCGAGGTGCGTGTTCTCACCGGATGCTGCCCAGACCGCCTTCAGGTGCGGTGCCGCGACGACCGTGAGGTCCTTGGAATCGAGCACGGAGCGGGCCAGCTCCACGACGCGCACGGTGGCCCCATAGCGCCGCGTGGAGGGGTCCTGGTCCACGTAGCCGAGGCGCACCAGGGCTGCCAGCGTGCGGTGCGCATTGGCCTTGTCCAGGCTGAGCTGCTCAGCGATCTCGGTGACGCCCATGGGGCCATGCGCGGACACGAGCAACTCCAATGTCCGCAATCCGGTCGCAAGCGCGCCCCGCTGCACGGGGTTGGACGCCCCTGGCTGGCCACTCATGGCAACGGGATTGTCCCCCTTGATACCGAATGGTCAAGCGAGTATTGCTATAGACAACAGCGGTTTCAGCCTGCGCTGGAGCCTCGCTGGCGCGGGATGGCGCCCTGACGTAGCCTGCCGGGATGGACAGCCACAGCGAGCCTGGCATCCGCCACCTCACCTACGACCAGCTCATCGCCTCGACGATCGACCATGATTGCCCCGGCATCGGTCCGGACCACGTCTGCGTACGCATCGCCGCCGTGGCCGACCTGCCCACCATCTTCGGCACCTTCCACATCGTGGGCTTCTGGAACGATCGCGACGGCAAGGACCACGTCGCCATCGTCAAGGGTGATCCCTTCGACCGGGAGGACGTGCCTGTCCGGCTGCACAGCGAATGCCTGACCGGCGACGCCCTGGGCTCGCTGCGCTGCGACTGCCGGGACCAGCTGACCTCGTCGCTGCGGGCGATCGGCCAGCTGGAGACCGGCATGGTCCTCTACCTCCGCCAGGAGGGGCGCGGCATCGGCCTGCTCAACAAGCTGCGCGCCTACGGCCTCCAGGACGAGGGCCTCGACACCGTCGACGCCAATCTCGCCCTGGGCTTTCGCGACGACGAGCGCGACTACAGCATCGCCGCGCACATGCTGAGCCTGCTCGCGGTGCGCTCCGTCCACCTCATGACCAACAACCCGCGCAAGGTGGATGGGTTGGCCGGCTTCGGCATCCGGATCACGGGCCGCATCCCCCTCGTCATCCCGGCCAACGACCACAACCGGAGCTACCTTGAGACCAAGGCTCTGCGCTCCGGCCATCTCATCGACGTGGAGGGCCGCGAGCATCTGCTCGAGCAGATCGACCGCCCCATCGTTGAGGGCATGGCGGCGGAAGCCGTCGCGGTCCTCGAATCGTTCGACCCCGTGGAGGCACGCGCATGAACGACCGACCCGTCGCCCTCATCACCGGAGCCGCCGGTGGCCTGGGGCGCGTCCTGGCTGCCGACCTCGCCGCGGACGGCTGGGATCTGGCCCTGTTCGGGTCCAACCCGGACCGCCTGGCCGACGTTGAGGCCGAGCTGGGGCTGGATGCCGACCGCGTGCTGCGCGTGGCCGTCGACCTGCGCGAGGCGGACGCGGCGTCGGCCGCCATCGACGCTGTCTACACGCGCTTCGGGCGGGTGGACGCCCTGGCGCACCTTGTCGGCGGCTGGACCGGCGGCACGAACGTCGTCGATGCGGCAGACGAGCCGTACGCGTCGATGCTCGACCAGCACCTCTGGTCGTCCCTCAACGTGGTGCGGCCGCTGGTGCCGAGGATGGTGGCCGCCGGTCGCGGCCGCCTCGTGGCCGTGTCCTCGCCGTTGGCCGCCCGGCCCGAGGCCGGCATGAGTGCCTACGCCGTCGGCAAGGCGGCCCAGGAGACACTCTTCGCCGCCCTGGCCCGCGAGGTCGCAGGGACCGGCGTGACCGTCAATGTCGTGCGCGTCCGGGCCATCGACACGAAGGGCGTCCGGGCGACGGATCCGACAGGCAGGGGTGCCTCCATGACCACGCCGGCCGAGATCTCGGCCGCCTTCCGCTACCTCTTCAGCGACGCAGCTGGCGTCGTCAACGGCGAGCGCATCGGCCTCCACTCGGGCCTCTAGCTCGAGCTGATCGCTCGCCGAGCCTACTCGCAGGACACGGGGGTCAGGTCGTGCCATCCGTCGACCCCGGGCCGTCCACGTCTGATGCGGCCGGACAGGTCACAGGCCCTGCGCGACCGAAGGCCGCGGCCGTCCGAGGCTTGGCGGTGCGCTGCCCCTTACATGACCTCGAAGGTGGCGTGCACGGTGACGGTGCCGCCGGCGGCGAGGTGCGGGCAGTCCTTCGCCATCGCGACAGCCGCATCAAGTGAGTCGGCCTCCAGGATGGAGTAGCCCGTGAGGCTCGCCGGATCGTAGTCCGTCACGCTGCCGTCGGGTGCCACCGCCTTTGCCGCGCCGGTGGGGTTGCCACCGTCAGCGACGGCCGCGCCGAGCCCGTCGAACCAGGCCATCCAGGCCGCCATGACAGCCTTGCCCTCGTCCTCGCCCTGGGGCTGGTTGCCGCCGTGAAAGATGAGCAGGTACTTGGCCAAGACCAGACCTCCGTGTCATGCCCGCGGACGGGGGTGTCCACGCGTCGCGCGATGATGGGGCGCCGGAGCCCACCTGTAAAGGGGACAGGGCTTCGGGATAGACTCGCACCCCGGCGCCGCCCGGGGAGCCCAGCCGCCCAGTGGCTCACTCGCCCGACCAGCCAGGAGGACCCATGGCAGGCAAGACCGTCGCCGAGAAGGCGCGCCTGGCGCAGGGCACCAGCATCGCCGTCCTGAACCCGGCTCCCGGCGTCGTCGAGTCGCTCGGCCTGCCACCGGACACGACCTTCGTGGAGCCCGCTCGGGCCCAGCTCGTCATCCTCTTCGTGAACAGCCGGGCCGAGCTGGAGGCCCTCATGCCGCCCGCGGTGGCAGGGCTGGCGCCGGGCGCGGCGATCTGGGTCGTCTACCGCAAGGGCGCACGTGGAGCCGGCCTGGACATGAGTCGCGACAGCGTGTGGGCGGTCGCCGAGCAGCTGGGCCTTCGCCCGCTGGGGCTGCTGAGCATCGACGAGACCTGGTCGGCCTTCCGGCTGCGGCCAGCGCGCTGACGCTCGCCAGCCGCCCACACCGATCAGGCGCGCGCCAGCTCCGCTCGCACGGCCTCGGCCATGGCGGCCCCCAGCGCGGCATGCCCCGCTGGGTCGAGATGCACGCCGTCGAGCGGGCTGACCTGCGCCACGGACCCGGCATCGAAGAAGCCGACACCGCTGATGCCGGCCGCCACCCGGTACAGGTCCGCCAGGTGCTGCGACTGTCTCCCGCGATGCCCCGAAGCCCCAGACCTCACTGAACACGGTCACCTCGCCGACCGGCACCGGTGCCACCAGCAGGACGCGGGGCGGCACCCCGTCAGGCCCGCTGAGGGTCCCCTTGGCCACGTCCACGAGGGCGCTGGCGCCGCACGCGATATCGGGTGCCGTCTTCCCGTAGATGGCCTTCACGTCGTTGGTGCCGAGCATGATGATCACGAGATCGACAGGCTTGTGCGAGAGGAGGCAGGGCGCGAGATAGGTCAGCCCGTTGCGGCCTGGCTCGATGGGCGTGTCCCAGACGGTGCAGCGGCCGTTGAGGCCCTCTTCGATGACCTCGAAGCCCGCCCCCAGCGCGCCACGCATGACACCGGGCCAGCGGACGTCACGTGGCAGCCTCCCTGGCGAGGTCCAGTCGGGGCTGGTGCCGTGCGTGTTCGAATCCCCAAAGCAAACGATGGTCCGGGTCATGCTGCCTGCCCTCCCGTGAAGCGGTCCCGACGGAACATATCGGTATCGTGACCGGTCCTGCCTTCCGGCGCCCGACGCCTCAGATGTGCTCGATGGAGCGCAGCCGATGGCGTGGTCCGAAGCGTGGCGCCGCCCCGCCAGAGAGCACGAGGAGGCGCGCGACGCGCGCCCGCTGGCCGTCATACGGCTCCAGCAGTTCCAGCATGCGGGCGTCATCGCCGCGCGCCTCGCCGGCCAGCAGCCAGCAGACCAGGTGGGGCAGGTTGGCGTCGCCGAGGCTGATGGCATCGGCATCGCCGAAGGCGCGTCGGGCCGTCTCCGCGGCCGTCCAGGGGCCCACACCGGGCACCACCCGCAGTCGCGCCATGGCCTCGGCGCGTGGAAGGCGTGTGGCTTCCTCGAGGCGGTCGGCGAGCCGGGCGGCACGGACGATGGTCATGGCACGGCGTTCCTCCAGGCCCAGCGGGTGCAGGACGTGGTAGGGCAGGGCAGCCAGGGTCGCCGCCGCTGGCGGCAGATGGAGCCGGCCCGGTCCGGGAGCCGCTTCGCCGAAGCGCAGCACCAGTCGCCGGTAGGAGCGCTGCGCCTCCTCCGCCGTCACCTTCTGCCCGACGATCGCCGGCAGCAGCGCCGCCAGCACCGCATCGCTGCGGCCGAAGCGCAGGCCCCGGAAGCGCCGGGCGAGCTCACGCAGGTGGCCGGGTGGCAGGCGGAGGGCCGCCGGGTCATCCTCGGAGCCGAGCAGGCGTGGCACGCTCGCCAGGGCCGGCTCGGCCCCCGGGCCCCAGGCCGTGACCCTCCAGCCCCCACCGGCCGGCGCGAGACGCAGGCTGGCTGGCCCTTCGGCCAGGCGCAGCGCCAGCCAGGCGACGGGACCCTCGAAACGGATGGTCGGATCGACCCGGACCGTGCTGCCAGGCGCTCAACGTGAGTCGTGCGTCCACCTCGAAGGGCAGGCGCACGAGCGTGTCGATGGAGGCGTCGCTCGCTGGCGTGGCGTCGTCGATCATGGCCCTCAACCGCCGACCACGGCCAGCTCCTGGCCCAGCGACCAGAGCGCCAGCATCGTGAGCCCGACCATGAGCGCGGCCAGCGGCCACTGCGAAGCCAGCCGGCCATCGGCCTCCTGGCGCACCGCAGCGTGCCCCAGCCACGCACCGCTGACGTGGCCCAGCACCACGGCCACGACCTGGATGGTCCACAGCGCGGACGTCGTCAGCCAGGCCGAGCCGGGCTCCCAGGTCGCGGTGCCGAAGAGGTCCCAGCCCTGCTGCAGCGGATCCGAGATCGCGACGACGAGGCGCTGCCCGTCGACGAGCAGGGCGCCCAGGTAGTGCGCCACCAGGTAGCCGGTGGCCACAGGGACCAGCCCGGCACCCATGGCTGCCCGACCCACGCCGCGTGCCACGCCCAGCACCAGCGCCACCACGGCGGCCAGGAAGGCCGCCAGCAGGAGGCTCTCCGCCAGCAGGCCCGGCTGGCCGACGAGGTCCACCCAGGGCCGCGTCTGCGAGATGCCGTCCCAGATGACCGAGCCGGCCGCGACGGCCACCAGGGCCAGCAGCGAGTCATCCCAGGGAGAGCCCGCGAGAGCGCTGCCCACCCCGCGCCGCCGCAGCCGGCCCTCGTCTGGCCGCCCTTCGAGGCCCCAGGGCGCCAGGCGGCCGAGCAACCCGAACCACACGCTGAAGACCTCGGCGTGCTCGCGCCAGACCTCGCCGCCGCGCCAGGCCATGCCGGCCACGCTGATCAGGCTGTAGACGATGAGCACCAGGCCCAGCTCCCGACCGCCTTCCACGCGTGCCACCAGCTCCAGCCAGACGAGGACGCCGAGGAAGGCCACGGCGGGCCAGGCTGCCGCCCGGGCAGGCCACGCGCGGATGGCTGTCGATGCGGCCTCGTCGCCCGCGCCAACGGCGCCCCGTCGGCCGCGGCGGCTCGTCCAACGGCGCAGCAGGGCTGCGCGCAGGTCGTCCAGGCTGCGGAATGGATCCAGCCAGCTCCAGACCGGGAAGAGCAGGGCGCTCACGAGGGCCAGCCCGACCCACCCGAAGACCCAGAGGATGAGCGACGCCACCTCGGCGTCGCTGCGGCCGCCTGCGACGGCCTGCAGGACGACCCAGGTCCAGCCCAGCAGTCCGACTCCCCGCAGGGTCAGCCTCGCCCAGGCGGGCAGTCGTCGCAGCCGACCGGGCGGCCGTTCGGGCGGCGGGGAGGGGTCGCGCAGGGCGGCGAACGCGAACGACAGCGCCACGGCGACCGCCGCGCCCAGCAGGTAGACCAGCAGGGGCAGCGGGTGCCCTGCCTCGCCACCCAGGGCGTGGGCCGCGACGCCGGCCGGCGCCAGCAGCAGCGTGCCCAGCGGCAGCGCCGCCACCGCCAGCGCGTCGAGCGCGCCTCGCCTTGTCCTCATCGCTGCCGGCAGCGTACCGCGTTGCGCCGCCCGGCTACACTCTCGCCATGCCCAGGTATCGCAAGGTCGACGCTCAGCTCATGGATACGCCACCCAAGCCCACGTCCCGCGGCCGACGCATCAGCCCGGAGCAGCAGGCACTCATCAATCGCATGAAGCAGCTCACCGACGCGTCGGTCGTCTTCGAGGCCGTCCTGGCCGACGATGAGAAGCCGGCCACCGTGCGCGCCCAGATCATGCGTGCTGCCAAGCTGGCCGGTGTGGATGTCGCCGTGAGGCGCTCGCCCGACGGCTTCTTCTTCGGCCTGATGACCCCGGCACGCGTGGCGCGCAAGGGTCGGCCGCGCAAGGCCGCCGGGACCGCCTGACACCAGGACCGCCTGATACCGCGACCGCCCGGCCAACGCCCGCGGCATGAGCGGCGCCAGCATCCAGGTCTTCGGTCGGGACGACTCGCAGGCCACGCGTCGCGCGCTGCGCTTCTTCAAGGAGCGGCGCATGGTCATCAGCTTCGTGGATGTCGCGCGTCGCCCGCCGGCGCCCGCGGAGCTGCGTCGGTTCGCCCAGCGCTTCGGGGCGCGGGCGCTGCTGGACGACGAGGGGCGTGCCTATCGCGATGCGGGGCTGGCCTACCTGCGCCTCACCGACGATGAGGTCCTGGAGCGCCTGCTGGCCGATCCCCGGCTGCTCCGCCTGCCCCTGGTGCGCAATGGCCAGGAGGTCACGGTCGGCGTCGACGAGACGACCTGGAAGCTCTGGCGTCCCTGACGTCGGTACGCCCGCCGCGCCGGCGCCGGACGCCGACCCGGCTCAGTAGGGTCGCAGCGCCGACCAGTCCAGCGAGCTGACGATGTCCGTGCCCGGGCGCAACGTCGTGTAGCGAGCCTTGAGCATGCGGATGCGCGTGCCCTCGGGATGCTCGATGAAGAGCACCAGGTCGCCCATGCCGTCGTGGTCAACGTCGGCGCTGCCCACCCGGGTCCGCCGAACCGGCACCGGATCGGCGCTCGGGGCCCTCCACAACGTGGTGGCCCGGAGGCCGCCGAGCGATTGGCCCTGCAGGCGCAGCACGGTGGCCGGACCCCGGTTACCGAGGAGCACGAGGACGTCCTCACGGCCATCCCGGGTGGCATCGGCGGCCACGGTGCGGACCCGATCCGGTTGCCGAGAGGTCTCCCAGGCGAGGCGCAGCGGGCTCAGCCGATCCGTGCCAGAGGGCAGCGGGCTCCTGGTGATGGCGGTGCGCAGGCGTACGCCCCCGTCCCGGGGGTGCTGGCGGATGATCAGGTCGGCTCGGCCGTCGCCGCTCATGTCGCCGGCCCAGGCAGCCGCCACGGTCTCCAGGTCCAGCTCGCCGCTCCACCACAGCCCGGGCTCCGCGAAGGAGCCGCTGGCGCGGTTCTTGAGCACGGCCAGCTGCGCCTGGCCATCGGCATCGCCGCGCCCCAGGATGCCGACATCCGGTCGGCCGTCCGCGTTGAAGTCGCCGACGACGAGCTCCGCGCTGCCGAGGCCCACGAGCGTGCCACCCTCGTACCAGGTCCGATCCGCGCCATAGCCCTCGCCATCGCTGGTGGCGACGCGGATGCGACCGGCATGCGGTCCCGTCTGGACGAGCCAGACGAGATCGTCGCGACCGTCCGTGTCCACATCGGCGGAGACGTAGCCCACCAGCTCGTCGCTGGCGATGCGCACGCCGGCCCGGGAGCTGCTCCCGGAAGCCGACTCGACCGGGGCCCAGACGTGGGCGACCTCCAGGCCTTCGTCGTTGCGGGCCATGGCCGCGGCGTCACCGGAGCGTGAGCCCACGATGTCGTGCCGTCCCGGGGTCACGATCTCCAGGTAGGGGTTCAGGTAGCGGCGCAGGATCTCGCGGAACTTGAGGCCGTCCTTGCCGCAGGCGCGTGCGCTGTGGTGGAAGAGCTTGTAGCCGTTGGCGTCCGCGCCGCACGTCGACGTGCTGCCGGCGCGATAGCCTGTCAGGAAGAAGCGGCTCGACTGCAACATCGGGCTGAACTTGCGCAGGCTGATCCCCCAGGTCGCATCCAGGGCGGCCATGATCTTGGGGCCCGGGCCGGCAGCCTTGCCGATGCCGTACTTCTCGGGGTAGTAGTACTGGTCCACCGTGCTGTCGACGACGTCGTAGCAGGCCTTGCTGCCGTCCTCGAGCTTGACCGTCCTGCCACGCGGGTGGATGACGTAGTACCAGGCGAACTGCTTGGTGACCACGGCACCCGCCTTGATGGTCTCCAGCGGGTAGTGCTCGGGCCACTCCACGGCCATGGTCACGGCCACGTAGTCGCGAAAGGGCACCTCTTGCACGGTGTTCACGACATCCTTGTCCACCAGGTCGCGCCGGGTGCGCAGGACGCGGATGCTGGCAGGGGGGACCGTCTCGCTCGTCCAGGGCGTGCACTGACTGGCCGCGACCCGCACAGCGGCGGGAGCGGCGGCGCCTGCCTGTCCGGTCGCTTCGCGGGCGGCCTCGACAGGGGCGGCGGACAGACTGGCGACGAGCAGGCTGGCCATCACGGCGGCAAGCCCGAACGCCGACTGGGGGCGGCGCATCAGCCGGTACGGTAGCGCACGTGCGTGCGCGCGCCACCAAACCGTGGTGCCTCCACGCACCGGGACCATCGGCGCCAACGGCTATCGGGTACGCTCGGCCGATGCACATCGCCATCGTCGGGGCCGGCTATGTCGGGCTGGTGACCGCCGCCTGCCTGGCCCACCTGGGCCACGCCGTGACCTGCCTGGATGTCGACGCCGCCCGCGTGGAGCGCCTGCGCCGCGGCGACCTGCCAGTGCATGAGCCCGGTCTCGACGAGCTGGTCAGGGAGGGCCGGGCCGCCGGCCGGCTCCGCTTCGAGGCGGCGTCATCGACCATGCGGGGCGCGGATCTCGCCATCGTCTGTGTGGGCACCCTGGACGCGGACGAGGAGTGGGACGGACAGATGGTGCGTGCGGTGGTCCTCGACATCGCCGCCCACCGCGACCTGCCCCGCGGCATCGTCGTGCGCAGCACGCTGCTGCCGGGTACGGCAGCGCCCCTGGCGGCGGAGGTGCGCACCATCGACCCCGACGCACGACTGGCCCACAACCCGGAGTTCACGCGCGAGGCGTCCGCGGTCGCCGACTTCCTGTCGCCGGACCGCATCGTCATCGGCGTGGACGGCCATGACGACGGTGGCCCGGGCACTGCTCTGGCGGCCGCATTGCAGCGAGCCTACGCGCCGTTGTCCGCCCCGGTCGTGCTCACCGACCTCACCAGCGCGGAGACTATCAAGGTCGCCTCCAACGTCTTCCTCGCTGCCAAGATCACCTTCGCCAACGAGATCGCCCGCCTGGCCGCGGCCACCGGCGCGGACGCCCAGGCCGTCGTCGACGGCATGGGCCTGGACCGACGCATCGGGCGTGCCTTCCTCTCGCCCGGCCCGGGCTTCGGCGGGTCCTGCTTCCCCTCGCAGGCGCGGGCCCTGCCTCGGCTGGCCAGCGCGTACGGCGTGCAGTCACCGCTCATGGATGCCATCTGGGCCTCCAACGTCTCGCAGGCGGAGTGGCTCATCGACGGTCTGGAACGCGCCCTCGGCCGCAGCGTGGCCGGACTGCGTGTGGCGCTCTTGGGACTGACCTTCAAGGCTGGAACCGATGACCTGCGCGAATCCCCGGCCATCAGGCTTGGCCGAGCGCTGCTGGCACGGGGCGCGAGGCTCGCGGCCTACGATCCCGCGGCGCTCTCGTCCGGTGTTGCTCTCCTCCAGCCGATCGCCGCCGACGGGAACGGAGTGGCTCTCGTCGAGGCCGCCGGCAGCGCGGCCGAGGCCTGTCGTGCGGCAGAGGCTGCGGTGGTGGCCACGGAGTGGCCCGAGTTCGGCACACTCGACTGGGCCAGCATCGCGCCGACCATGGTCGGCGATCTCGTGGTGGATGGCCGGCGCATCGTGGATGGCGCGGCCGCTGCTGCTGCCGGACTGCGCGTCGTGGCCCTCGGGGTGGAGCTCGAGGGAGCCGCGCTGCGACGAGCTGACTAAGCCAACGGCGACCGGGCGGCCGGGCGGCCACGGCTTCTCTGCCTCGGGAGGCTCAGCCCACCGGGGGTGGCTCGATCAGCGGTCGCCCTGCCCGGATGGCGCCCGAGCTCGCGCCGCGGATCTGAGGATGAGCGCGGCCACGGCCAGCCCGACGAGCGCCCCTGTGACGTCCGTGACGACATCCTCGAGACGGCCCGTGCGGTCGGGCACCATCGACTGGTGCCACTCGTCGCTGAAGGCGTAGACGATGCTGATGGCCAGGGCCAGCGCCGCGGATCCGATGGTCGGTCGCTGCGGACCGCGCAGTGCGAAGAGCACGAGCGCAGCCAGCACTGCGAAGCTGGCCAGGTGCGCGACGCCCCGCAGCGGCCGCTCGACCGCGACGTCCTCGGTGACCGCCAGCCCGCTCTGGGACGAGAGCACGAAGATGAGGGCCATCCAGCCCAGCGCCGGCAGCCAGCGCAGCAGGGCGCCGCGCCGCGCCCGAGCCTCGCTCACCGCGGCAGCGCCAGCTCAACCTTGCCCTCGCGGATACGCAGCGGGTAGTAGCGCAGGCGCCGCACGCGCGTCAGCGCGCGCGCCTGGGCCTTGGTATCACTGGGAGGTGGCCTGGTCTCCGCTCCTTCGGGCGACCAGGCCGGGTGGGCGCCGCCGTCGGCATCGAGACCGCCGGTGGTCGGGAAGCTCCGTACCTCCCCGTCGCGCAGGTCGAACGATCCGCGGTGCAACGGGCAGTGCACGACGCAGCCCTCGAGCCGCCCGACGCTGAGCGGCGCGGCCATGTGTGGGCAGCGGTCCTCGATCGCGACGACCCCGGCCTCCGTGTGAGCCACGAGGATGTCGAGGTCGCCGCGGGTGATGCGCATCATCGCGCCGGGTGGCAGATCGGCAAGGCTGGCCACGATCTCGAACGATGCCTCCTGCGTTCCAGGCGCCCTGAGCGCTGCCGGGAACGCGAGCGGGCCTGGCGACGTCATGAGGGCATCCTACCGCCGGCACTGTCCGAGCCGAGCGCAGCGGTGCTTCCAGACCCGAGGAGACCGATCATGGACACCCCGACCGTCCCCCTGCGACGTACGCGCCTGCGCTCGTGGCACGTCTTCCTGGCGCTCGTCAGCCTGGTCGTCGTCGTGGCGCTCGGCAGCCAGCTGCCACGCACGACCTGGCCGGCCCCCGCCGGCGCGGGTGACCTGCCAGGCCTGGATGTGTCCGACGTCGGCCTGCAGCTCGAGGCCGACATCACGAACGGCGCACCGGCACCGCTCGCCCGCAACGCGCAGGCGGCACTCCTGGCTCCCGCCGACGGCTCTGCCACAGGCGAGGCGGCTGCCTTCCCGGCCGAAGGCGCGACGGGTGCCGACGATGCGCTCATCGTGCGCACGGCCAGCCTCGAGCTCGAGGTCGATGACGTGGCTGGCACCCTCCAGGAAGCCCGCACGCAGGTGGCTGCCCTGGGAGGCTACGTCTCGGGGTCTGACGCCTACGACCAGGGCGAGAGCCGCTGGGCCTCGGTGACGTACCGGGTGCCGGTCGCGCGCTTCGGTGAGGCCATCGACACGCTGCGTGGCCTGGCTGTCCGCGTCGTGCGGGAGTCCACGCAGTCGGTCGAGGTGACCGGCACGGTCATGGATCTCGACGCACGGATCGCCAACCTGCGCGCCTCGGAGGCCGCCCTCGCGGAGATCATGGAGCGGGCCGGACGCATCGAGGACGTCCTCTCCGTGCAGATGCGCCTCGAGGAGGTGCGCGGCCAGATCGAGCAGTTGGAGGCGCAGCGCAGCCACCTGGCCGACCAGGCAGCGCTTTCGACGCTCACGGTGAGCTGGTACACGCCCGTCGCCGCCGTGACCGTGGCGCAGCAGGGTTGGGATCTCGGCAGCGAGGTCGACGCAGCCCTGGCGCAGACGGTCGAGGCCGTGCAGGCCACCCTCAGCCTGGGCGTCTGGTCCGTCGTGGTCGCCGTCCCGCTGCTGGGGCTGCCGCTGCTCCTGCTGGCCCTGCTGCTCATCCTCCTGCGGCGACGTGCCCGGTCTGCTGCCGCTGGCGGCGGCCCGAACGTGGCCAGCTCGGCGGCCAGCGACTGACGGCCGATCACCTCTCACGCAGCGCCCGCCGACCCTCCCGGCGGGTGCTGCGTCATCATGTCCCTGCCACCCGAGTCCCCCGCCAGGAGTCCCATCCATGCGCTTCGCACTGATGACCGAGCCGCAGCAGGGCTACAGCTACCAGGACATCCTCGATGTCGCACTGACCGCGGAACGGCTCGGTTTCGCGACGTACTTCCGCTCCGACCATTACTCGAGCTTCCCCGGCCAGCCCGATCTGCCCACCACGGACGCCTGGACCACGCTGGCAGGCCTTGCCCGCGACACGACGCGCATCGGCCTGGGCACGATGGTCTCGCCGGTCACCTTCCGCATCCCGGGTTCCTTCGCCAAGGTCGTGGCCACGGTCGACGAGATGAGTGGCGGACGCGTCGAGATGGGCGTGGGAGCTGGCTGGAACGAGGCAGAGCACGCAGCCCTGGGCATCCCGTACCCGGAGACCGTCGAGCGGGTCGATCGCATGGAGGAGGAGCTGGCCATCCTGCGCGGTCTGTGGGACGAGCCCGACGGCTGGTCCTACGAAGGCCGCCACTACCGGGTTCGCGGGTCGCTCTTCCGACCCAGGGGGCGGCGACCGAACCTCATCATCGGCGGGACCGGCAAGCCGCGCTCCGTGCGCCTCGGTGCCCGCTATGCCGACGAGTACAACATCAGCTCCTCGAACCCGGGCCAGGTGCGCGAGATCATGGCTCGCCTCGACGCCGCCTGCGAGGCCATCGGGCGCGACCCTGCCACGCTGACGCGCTCGGTCATGGCAGGCACGCTGGTCGGCCATGACGAGGGAGACATGGCCCGTCGCACGGAGGCCCAGGTGGCCATCTTCGGGGGTGCTGGGGACGAGGCGGCCGCCTGGCTCCAGGAGCGTCGCGATCGCTGGATCCTGGGCACGCCCGAGGCTGCCCGGGCGCGCATCGCGGAGTACGCCGAGACGGGTGTCGACCGCCTGCTCTTCCAGCTCTTCCTGCCCAGCGACCTCGAGCACGTCGCCCTCATCGCCGAGCTGGCGGGGCTGTAGCGGATCGGCCGGCGCCCTTCCATCGCGCGGGGCGGACCTGCCAGGTCAGGGGCGAAGGGCAGATCGTGCCACGTCCCGGAGCACCTCGACCAGCATGGCTTCCACCTCCTCATCGGGGTGGCCCTCCAGCCCCGTGCCATGACGGATGTAGTCGCCGAGCAGCGCATAGCCCGTTGCAGCGGCGGAAAGACAGGCCACCACGATGCGAGGGTCGTGACGCCCCACGCCGCCGCGGCTCGCCGCCTCCTGCTGGAAACGCTCCAGCAGGCGCGCCATGGCGGGGTCGCCCTCGGGGATGTCCGCGAACACGCCGTCCAGCGTGGCCCGGGTCAGCGTGGCGATGAACTCGCGCTCCTGAAGCGTGGCGTGGACGATGGCAGCGGCTCCGTCGACCACGTCCGGCACCTCGCCGATGCGCATGGCCAGGCGATCCTGGGCACGCTTCATGGCCGCGCGCATGAGGTTGCGCTTCGAGCCGAAGTAGCGGTGCACGAAGGTCGCGTTCACCCCGGCGCGCGTCGCGATGTCCCGCACGGTGACGCGGCCTGATCCGCGTTCTCCGGCGAGCGCCGCCGCCGCGTCGATCAAGGCCTCGCTCACGTCCTCCCGAGACCGTCGGTCGCGTCTCCGCGGCTCCGTCGCCGAGTCCCGTTCCGGTTCCTGATCCATCCATCCTCCAACGGGATCTCTGTCGCGCGGGCCCGCTGCAGGTGTATTGTAGGCACGCGTGTACATTCGCTGGCTTGCGACACCCGGTCGCTACGCCAACGCCCTGACGGTCCGCGACAGGGTGCGTGGCATGATCGCCGAGGCGCCGCTTCGACCACGCGCCATCGTCTTCGACGCAGCTGCCCAGGATGTGCTCGACGGGCCATGTCGTCGTCAGCGCACGCGGCCCATCCGTGACAGGGGCCAGTAGCGGAACCACGGCCGGGCCTCGACCCGAACCGCATCGAGTGCCCCGAAGGTGCGCGAATCGGTCGATGCGGCCGGGTCGTCGCCGCCGACGATCAGCCTGCCCGCCTCGTCGATTCCGACGACGCGCTTCACGAGGAGACGCTCTGCCTCACGTGGGTCAGGCACGATCACGAGCTCACCGACGCGCGGAGGCCGCGTCCGGTAGGCGTCCGGGTCGGCCAGCAGCCAGTCACCCGGCAGCAGCGTGGGCGCCATGCTTCGACCTTCCACAGCCACGCGGGCCCGCCATGAACGCACCAGCGCGGCGATCACCGGGCGTGGGGCGGCCGGCAGCAGCCAGGCTGACCCAACGCCCGCGTCGGTCGGGCCGTTTGGCTAGGAGGCCATGCGGGTCTTGGCCGGTCCGCCGGTGCCCTTCCACATCTCGTCGATCTGGTCGATGAGCGAGAGGAGCTTCTTGGCGGCATCGAGGTCCACGCCCTGCTTCACGGCCGAGGCCTGCTTGGCGGCCTTCCAGCAGACATCGTGAAGGTCGGGGTACTGCGCGATGTGCTCGGGCTTGAAGTAGTCGTGCCAGAGGACGTCGATGTGGTGCTTGACGAGCTCCGCCCGCTCTTCCTTGACAGTGATGCAGCGGGCCCGGAAGACCTCGTCGGACGAGGCGTGGTAGCGCTCGATGATGCGGTGGCAGGACTCGGCCTCGATGCGCGCCTGCTCGGGGTCGTAGACGCCACAGGGGATGTCGCAGTGGGCATGGGCGCTCCGCGTGGGGGCGATACGGCGCAGCAGATCCATCGGGGGCTCTCCTTCTTGCGATCGCTGACACGGCGGACGGCTCGCTTGACCCGGCGCCGCTGCGTGGCTGCTGATTCTGCCACGCCTCACGTCGAGGCGGATCCGACGACCCGGGCGCTTGACGACCCTGCGGCCATCCGCTATCGTCCCCATATTGTCGATAGACTCTATAGACAATATGGGATAAGAGCTCCGGTCAGAACGCCCCCGGGCATACGCCGCCATCCGGGGAACAAGGAGGTGCCAGATGCCATCCACGCCAGTCACTCGCAAGGCAGCACGCGGGCGTCGTCTGGGCGCCCTGGCGACCATCTCCGCGCTGGCGGCCCTTGCCCTGCCGGCGGCTGCGCTCGCCCAGGACGCGACCCCGGCGCTCGAGACGGCATCCGGTGCCGTGACGCTCGCTGCCTACACGACGCCGCGCGAGGCCTACGAGGAGATCATCCCGCTGTTCCAGGCCACGGAGGCCGGCGCAGGCATCGAGTTCGAGGCCTCCTACGGACCATCGGGCGACCAGAGTCGAGCCGTGGAATCCGGCCTGCCCGCGGACGTCGTGGCCCTCGCCATGTGGCCGGACGTGGAACGGCTCGTGGAGCCTGGCATCGTCGCTCCGGACTGGGACGAGAACGAGCACGGCGGCATCGTCCACAACAGCGTGGTCGTGCTCGCGGTGCGACCGGGCAATCCGAAGGGCATCACCGGCTGGGACGACCTCGTCCGTGACGATGTCGACGTCATCACACCCAACCCATTCACCTCCGGCGGCGCCCAGTGGAACCTCCTGGCGGCGTGGCAGGCGCAGATCGTGGCAGGCAAGACGCCCGACGAGGCGACCGCCTATCTGACCGACCTGATCGCCAACGTATCGGTCATGGACAAGGGTGCCCGGGATGCGCTGACGACCTTCGCGGCCGGGCAGGGCGACGTGCTCATCGCTACGAGAACGAGGCCATCTTCGCCCAGCAGGCAGGCCAGCCGCTCGAGTACATCATCCCCGACGCGACCATCCTCATCGAGAACGCCGTCGCGCCGACACTGACGGGGGACGCACTCGAGCCCGCCACGGCCTTCGTGGACTTCCTCTACACGCCCGAGGCACAGACGATCTTCGGCCAGAAGGGCTTCCGGCCCGAGGTCGACGAGGTGCTCGCCCAGTTCGACTTCCAGCAGCCCGCGAACCTCTTCACCATCGAGGACCTGGGTGGCTGGGCTGAGGCCCGCCCCACCTTCTTCGATCCGGAGACGGGCATGGTGGCCGAGATCTTCCGCACGCTGAACCTGGAAGGTTGAGCAGCGCAGCCAGCGCCCGGCCGGTGGATCGGCCGGGCGCACCGAGTCGATATGACGGCCGGGGCCTCATGGGCCCCGGCGTCACTGCGACCTACCTGGGACTCATCGTCCTTCTCCCCGTCGCGGCCGTGCTGTGGCGCTCCGTGGTCGATGGGCCGGAGTCGTTCCTCGCAGCCGTCACGGCACCCCAGGCGCTCGCGGCGCTGCGCCTGACCTTCACCTTGTCACTCCTTGTCGTGGCCATCAACGCCCTGATGGGCACGCTCATCGCCTGGGTCCTGGTCCGTGACGACTTCCCCGGCAAGCCGGTCGTCAATGCGCTCATCGACCTGCCCTTCGCCCTGCCGACGATCGTGGCCGGCTTGACGCTCCTTGCGCTGTACGGGCCGCGCAGCCCTTTCAACATCAACGTCGCGTACTCGCAGGCCGGCATCATCCTGGCGCTGCTCTTCATCACGCTGCCGTTCGTGGTCCGCTCCGTCCAGCCCGTGCTGCTGGAGCTCGACCGCGACATGGAGGAGGCCGCCGCCTCTCTTGGGGCATCGTCCCCAGCGGTGTTGCGCAGGATCGTGCTGCCCAACCTCGCGCCGGCCATCCTGACCGGCTCGGCCCTGGGCTTCGCCCGCTGCATCGGCGAGTTCGGGTCGGTGGTCCTCATCTCGGGGAACATCCCCTATCGGACGGAGGTCGCCTCGGTCTACGTCTACGGCCAGATCGAGACCGACAACCCGGGCTCCGCTGCGGCGGTGTCGGTCGTCCTGCTGGCCGCATCGCTGGCGCTCCTGGCCCTCTTCGACCTTCTCCGTCGGCGCATCTCCCGCCACGAGGAGGCGCCATGACCGCGGCCACGCCGTCCGTCAAGCCAGCCGCCGCTCGGCCGGAGCTCGACACCCGGCGGCGGACGCGGAGCACCCGACTGCTGGTTCGCGGCTCGGTCCTCCTGTACCTTGGCCTGCTCCTTGCCCTGCCCGTGTCCATGGTCTTCGTGCGTGCCCTCGAGAACGGCCTCGAGCCGGTCCTGAAGTCCATCAACCGGCCTGCCTTCCAGTCGGCCTTCTGGCTGACGCTCCAGGTGACCGTCATCTCCGTGACCGTCAACACCATCTTCGGGGTGGTGGCGGCCCTCGCCCTGGTGCGCCGACGCTTCCCCGGCCGCGGCCTCCTCAACGCCCTCATCGACCTGCCATTCGCACTGTCGCCCGTGGTCATCGGCCTCTCCCTCGTGCTCGTCTACGGCAAGGACGGCTGGTTCGGACAATTCCTCGCCGACATGGGCTTCACCGTCATCTTCGCCATGCCGGGCATGGTGCTGGCCACGATCTTCGTCTCGCTGCCCTTCGTGGTCCGCGAGGTCATGCCCGTGCTGCGCGAGATCGGCACGGACCAGGAGGAGGCCGCCTACACGCTCGGCGCGTCGCAGTGGCGCACCTTCTGGCGAGTGACGTTGCCGGCCATCCGTTGGGGGGTCATCTACGGGATCATCCTCACCACGGCCCGCTCGCTCGGCGAGTTCGGTGCCGTGGCCATCGTCTCGGGCAAGATCTCGGGCAAGACCGAGACGCTCACGACCCACGTCGAGGAGCGCTACCTGGCGTTCGACCTGGTGGGCGCCTACACCGCATCGATCGTCCTCGCCGTCATGGCCCTCACGGTCCTGCTGGCCATGACCGTGTATCAATCAGGCAGGCTCCAGAGAAGGAGGTCCAAGGATGGCGATCAGCGTCCAGCGACTGACGAAGCGGTTCGGTGACTTCGTCGCCCTCGACGACGTCTCCCTTGAGATCGCCGACGGTTCACTGACCGCGCTCCTGGGGCCCAGCGGCAGCGGCAAGACGACCCTGCTGCGCATGATCGCCGGTCTCGACGTGCCCGACTCGGGCGCCATCCTGCTGGGTGACCGTGACGTCACGCACGTGCCACCCCAGCACCGCGGCATCGGCTTCGTCTTCCAGCATTACGCGCCCTTCAAGCACATGACCGTGTGGGACAACGTCGCCTTCGGCCTCACCATCCGCCACCGGCCCAAGGCTGAGATCCGCTCCCGGGTCAGCGAGCTGCTCACGCTCGTGCAGATCGCGCACCTCGCGGACCGCTATCCGGCGCAGCTCTCGGGCGGCCAGCGGCAGCGCATGGCCCTCGCCAGAGCGCTCGCCGTCGAGCCGGCCGTGCTCCTGCTCGACGAGCCGTTCGGCGCGCTCGACGCCCGCGTGCGCAAGGAGCTGCGCGTGTGGCTCCGTCGGCTGCACGACGAGACGCACGTCACCACGGTCTTCGTCACGCATGACCAGGAAGAGGCCATGGACGTCTCCGACCACATCGTGGTCATGGACCGCGGACGCATCGAGCAGGAGGGCGGGCCCCGCGAGCTCTACGAGCATCCCGCCAACGAATTCGTGATGAGCTTCGTCGGCCCCGTCAATCGGCTCGGCGACGCCTGGGTTCGCCCGCACGACATCGAGATCAGGCTGGAACCTTCGGAGGGCGCCAGCGAAGCCATCATCGAGCGCGTCGTCTACCTCGGCTTCGAGGTCCGCGTCGAGCTCGTCCATGGCGACGGCGCGCGTGCCTGGGTGCAGCTGCCTCGTGACGAAGCCGAGCGCCTGGAGGTCAGCGCCGGCCAGATCGTGTACGCGAAGCCGAGGAACGCCAAGGTCTTCGCGGTGGCCTGACCCGCAGCGGGCGCCCCGCGGTCTGACCGACGCGCCCAGGGGAAGGCACCGGCTGGCCTGGCTGCAGCCCTCGGCCGGCTGGCATACGATCGTGGAGACAGCCGGACGCGTCGCCGGCCGGTCGCCCACGGAGCAACGAGTGCACCACGCCCCTGTCCCTGTCCCTGCTTCCCTCGCCCCGGCATGGGGCTGCCCGCGGAGCACGCTGCTGACCGCTGCCGAGCGCCCGTGACGCCTCGGGAGGCCGCCCTGCGACCCTGGCAGCTGGAGGCCGCTGCCGTCGCCGCCGCGCTGGGGACGCGGCCCGATGACGGCCTGGCCGTCGGCGCGGCCGCCGAGCGCCTGGAGCGCCTGGGTCCCAACGAGCTCGTCGAGAAGGCGCAGCGCCCGGCCTGGCAGCTGCTGCTCGACCAGTTCAAGAGCGCCATGATCGTGGTGCTCATGGTGGCCGCCGTCATCACCGTGCTCATCGGCGAGACGAAGGACACCCTCATCATCCTGGCCATCGTCATCCTCAACGGCATCATCGGCTTCGTCCAGGAATACCGTGCCGAACAGGCCATGGATGCCCTGAAACGGATGTCCAGCCCGGAGGCTCGCGTGGTCCGCGAGGGGGAGACGCGGCTGGTGCCGGCACGGGAGCTCGTACCGGGTGATGTCGTCCTTCTCGAGCAGGGGGACATCGTGACGGCCGACCTGCGCCTCCTGGAAGCGCCGGCCCTGCGCATCAACGAAGCGCCCTTGACCGGCGAATCGGAGCCCGTGGCCAAGGTCGTCGCCGCGCTCCCCGAGATCGCGGACGGCGCTCCAGGCGATCAGCTGAACATGGCCTTCAGTGGCACGGCGGTGACGTCCGGTCGGGCGCGTGGCATCGTCGTGGCCACGGGCATGGCCACGGCCATCGGCCGTATCGCCGAGCTGCTGCAGCAGGGCGAGGACGAGCCCACACCCCTCCAGCGGCGACTCGGCGAGCTGGGGCGCTGGCTGGCCGCTGCCGCGCTCATCGTCTGCGGGCTGGTCTTCGCCAGCGGCGTCCTTCGTGGCGAGGATCCCGAGCAGATGTTCCTCATCGCCATCAGTCTCGCGGTGGCAGCCATCCCGGAGGGGCTGCCGGCCGTCGTCACCATCTCGCTGGCCCTGGGCGCGCGGCGCATGGCCGCACGGCGGGCCCTGGTGCGGCGCCTGCCCGCCGTGGAGACGCTGGGCTGCGTGACCGTCATCTGCAGCGACAAGACGGGCACCCTGACCGAGAACCGCATGCTCGTGGAGCGGCTCTGGACGCCGGCCGGCGAGTATGGCGTGAGCGGCGATGGCTATGCCCCGCTGGGCCGCGTGGACCCTGACCCCGCCGGCGATACGCTGGCCGCGCGCGCCGCCCGCGTGGCAGCCGTCTGCAACGACGCCACGCTCGTGCCCCCAGGGGAGGCCGGGTCCGGATGGTCGATCACCGGCGACCCCACGGAGGGCGCCCTCGTGGCCTTCGCGGCCAAGCTGGGCATGCATCAGCGGGACCTGCGCGACACGCATCCCCGGGTGGCCGAGGTCAGCTTCGACGCCGACCGGCGGCGCATGACGACGCTGCACACCCCGGCCGGACAGGCCCCCGACGATGCCGAGCCCCACTGGGTGGCCGTCAAGGGCGCCCTCGAATCGATCGCTCCGCTGCTGGCCGCGGACCAGTCCGCGGTGCTGGCCACGGCCCGCGCGGTCGGTGAGCGCTACGCCGCGGACGGCTACCGCGTGCTGGCCCTCGCCGACGGCGGTGTGGAGAACATCCCGGAGGACCCGGAGCACGCCGAGCAGGGCCTGCGGCTGGTCGGCGTGGTGGCCATCGCCGACCCACCGCGCGAGGCCGCCGCGCTGGCCATCGCCGAGTGTCGCTCGGCGGGCATCAGCCCCGTCATGATCACCGGCGACCATCACCTGACGGCCACCTCCATCGCCGGCCGCCTGGGGCTCCTCGCCGACGGCCGCGAGTCGCTCACCGGCACGCAGCTGGCGGAGATGGACGACGACACCTTCGCACAGCAGGTCGAGCGGGTGGGCGTCTACGCACGCACCAGCCCGGAGCAGAAGCTGCGCATCGTGGATGCCTGGCGTGCCCGTGGTGCCGTGGTCGCCATGACCGGCGATGGCGTCAACGATGCGCCGGCCCTGCGCCGGGCCGACATCGGCGTGGCCATGGGCATCACCGGCACGGACGTCTCCAAGGAAGCGGCCGACATGATCCTCGCCGACGACGACTTCTCCACCATCGTCGCTGCGGTGGAGGAGGGGCGGCGGATCTACGCCAACATCCGCCGTTTCGTGCGCTACATGCTGACCACCAACTCGGCGGAGATCTGGGTCATGGTGCTGGCCCCGATCCTGGGTCTGCCCCTGCCGCTCATCGCCATCCAGATCCTCTGGATCAACCTCGTGACGGACGGTGCGCCGGCCCTCTCGCTGGGCGTGGAGCCCGCCCACCGCCACGCCATGTCCCGGCCGCCACGGCGGCCCGATGCCTCGATCATGGGCGACGGCCTGTGGCAGCACGCCGTCTGGGTGGGCCTCCTCATGGGCGGCGTGACGCTGGCCGTGCAGGCTGGCGCCATCGAGGCCGGCTGGCACTGGCAGACGATGGTCTTCACCGTCCTCGCCTTCCTGCAGCTGGCTCATGCCCTGGCCGTGCGCTCGGAGCGCGCGTCCACGTTGCGCCTCGGCTTTCGCAGCAACCGGCCGCTGCTCATCACGGTCGTGGTCACGGCCATCGTGCAGCTGGCCTTCATCTACGTGCCCTTCCTGCAGCCCGTCTTCGAGACGGAATCCCTGGGCCTCCAGGAGCTGCTCGTGGTGGCGCTCGTGACGCCCATCCCCTTCATCGCCGTGGAGATCGAGAAGTGGTTCTTCCGTCGACGCGAGGTTGGCCTGGCGGCAGCAGCCGTCGACTGACAGGTCCCAGGGACGGCGGCATCGAGGAGGCCCGGCGGCCGGCGCCGGGAGCTGGGATATACTCGCCTAACCAGACTATCCCGATAATGTCTATCACATTGGTCGGGTACATCGAGTCGGCCGTTGCCGAGGTGCATCCCGGTCGGCCAGTCCTTCGTCGTCGCACCGGACGGATCGACCCGCGCCAGCGAGGACGCCTGATCTAACAGAGGTCGGATCTGCCCGATGATCGAAACGAGACCGCTGACGGAACGCTCCCGTCGCCGCCGCATCAGCCATCTGGATGCCCTCGAGGCCGAATCCATCTTCATCATGCGTGAGGTGGCCGCGGAGTTCGAGCGTCCCGTGCTGCTCTTCTCCGGGGGCAAGGACTCCATCGTCCTGCTCCGGCTGGCGGAGAAGGCCTTCCGCCCCGCCAAGTTCCCCTTCCCGATCATGCACATCGATACGGGCCACAACTTCCCCGAGGTGCTGGAGTTCCGGGACCGCCGCGTGGCGGAGCTTGGCGAGCGCCTCATCGTGGCCTCCGTGCAGGAGTCGATCGACAAGGGCCGCGTGCGCGAGGAGCCGGGCAATCCGTCTCGCAACCGGCTCCAGACCACGACGCTGCTGGACGCCATCACCGAGCACGGCTTCGACTCCGTCTTCGGCGGCGCCCGTCGCGACGAGGAGAAGGCCCGCGCCAAGGAGCGCGTCTTCTCGCTGCGCGACGAGTTCGGCCAGTGGGAGCCGCGCTCACAGCGGCCAGAGCTCTGGGCGCTCTACAACGGCCGCATCCGTCGCGGCCAGCACATGCGCATCTTTCCCATCTCCAACTGGACGGAGATGGACGTCTGGCAGTACATCGCCCGCGAGGGCGTCGAGGTGCCCTCCATCTACTACGCCCACGAGCGCGACGTCTTCCGCCGCGACGGCATGTGGCTGGCCACGGGCCCCTTCCTGCCCAATGGCCCCGACGAGTCGATCGAGCGCATGGTCGTGCGCTACCGCACGGTCGGCGACATGACCTGCACCGGCGCCGTGCGCTCCGATGCCGCCGACGTGGAGGCCATCATCGCCGAGGTCGCCGCCGCCCGGATCACCGAGCGCGGCGCCACCCGCGCGGATGATTCCTTCAGCGAGACGGCCATGGAGGACCGCAAGAAAGAGGGCTACTTCTAGATGGATCTGTTGCGCTTCTCCACGGCCGGCTCGGTCGACGACGGCAAGTCGACGCTCATCGGACGGCTGCTCTACGACTCGAAGGGCATCTTCGAGGACCAGCTGGCGGCCATCGAGCGCACCAGCCTGCGCCGCGGCAACCACCAGGTCGACCTGGCCCTGCTGACCGACGGTCTGCGCGCCGAGCGCGAGCAGGGCATCACCATCGACGTGGCCTACCGCTACTTCGCCACGCCCAAGCGCAAGTTCATCATCGCTGACACTCCCGGCCACGTGCAGTACACGCGCAACATGGTCACCGGGGCATCCACGGCGGACCTTGCCATCGTCCTCATCGACGCTCGCCTCGGCGTCCTCGAGCAGTCCTACCGCCACGCCTTCATCGCGGCCCTGCTGGGCATCCCGCACATCGTGGTGGCCGTCAACAAGATGGACCTGGTGGGCTACGACGAGGCGGTCTACGAGGAGATCTGCGACAAGTTCGCCGACTGGGCTGCCAAGCTGGACGTCCACGACATCCAGTTCATCCCCATCAGCGCCCTCCACGGCGACAACGTCGTGCAGCGTTCACTGGCCATGCCCTGGTACCAGGGGCCCTCGCTGCTCTACCACCTGGAGCACGTCTACATCGGCTCGGATGTCAACCTCATCGACGTGCGCTTCCCGGTGCAGTGGGTCATCCGCCCGCAGTCGACCGAGCATCACGACTTCCGCGGCTACGCCGGCCAGATCGCCTCGGGCACCTTCCGCAAGGGTGACGACGTCATCGTGCTGCCCTCCGGCAAGCGCTCCCGCGTCCAGTCCATCTCCACCTTCGACGGGGACCTGGAGGTGGCCTCGCCGCCGCTCTCGGTCATCATGCAGCTCGAGGATGACCTGGACATCTCGCGGGGTGACGTCATCTGCCGGCCTCACAACCAGCCCGAGGTCACCAACGACTTCGAGGCCATGGTCTGCTGGATGGCTGACGCGCCCCTGCGCCCCGGTGCCCGCTATGCCATCAAGCACACCACCCGCAGCGGCAAGGCCATCATCGAGGACATGCGCTACCGCATGGACGTGAACACCCTGCAGCGTGACCAGGCCGCTGCGGAGCTGGGCCTCAACGAGATCGGACGCGTGCGCATCCGCACCAGCACGCCGCTGCTGGTCGACGAGTACCGCCTGAGCCGCGCCACGGGGGGCTTCATCCTCATCGACGAGACGACGCAGGACACCGTCGGCGCGGGCATGGTCGTGCGCACGGGGCCGGAGCCGGAGCTTGACGCGGAGCTCCCCGTGGAGATGGAGGCTGCCGCGAGCGCCTGACACGGCGGCTTGCCATCACCCGCCACGGAGGGCGGCCCGCCGTATCATCGGCTCGTGACAGCCGAAGGACCGGTGCCCAGCGCGGGCCCCTCCGTGTGCCCCTTCGTGGCCCTCGCCGAGGACCGCGATCGGCGCGCGGACGCCCCGGCGGAGGGCAATCGCTGCTATGCGGAGAAGGCCCCGCGCCGGCGGGATCTCATCCACCAGGCGGAGTACTGCTACTCGCCGCGCTTCCCCGGCTGCTCGATCTTCCTGGCCTGGGCGGCCCGCAACGCGGCGCAACCGTCGCATCTGCAGGGCGCCGCTGAGCGCGCCTGGGGCTCCGGGGTGGCCATGCCGGATCCGCTCGGCGATGCCGCGGCTGGCGGTGGTCGTGCCGCCTTCCCAGGCGACCCCATGCCGGGCAGCACCGCGTCCAGCCTGCCGCCGCCCTCACCTGAGGGTGGCCTGTTCGGGCCGCTGCCCGCGGCTTCCGCGGCCCCGTCCCGGCCGCCCGACCTCGACTGGGTCTCTGCGTCCGCCTGGGCCGAGGCACCCTGGGACGCTGAGGCGGAGGCAGAGGTCGAGGCCTTCGAGGGGCTGCCGCCGGAGGACGAGGAGCCGGAGCCGGCCGACGAGTCGTTCGACGAGCCGGAGGAGGCGCTGCAGGCACCAAGGGTCCCGGCGGCACTGCCCATGCGCCGCCGTCCGAAGCCGGAGCCGCCCATCCGTGCCACGGGCTCCGGGGAGTGGTACTACGCTGACCCACCCGGCCGCGAGCCGCTGGTGTCCCGGCGAGGCAGCCTGGGCCAGCCGCTCATGCTGGCGGTGCTGGCGCTGCTCATCATCGCGCTCGTCGCCTTCCTCGTGCCCTCGCTCTTCGGCGACGACGACGGCCGCGTTCCCCCAGCCGGGCCCGCCTCGCAGTCACCCGGTGCCTCACTCCGGGCGATAGCCACGCAGGCGCCACGGCAGACGCCGGACGACAGCCCCAGCCTCAGCCCTACGCCGGCGCCCCGGGTCCGCGACTACACGGTGAAGTCGGGCGATACGCTCTCGGGCATCGCTTCGAAGTTCAAGGTGTCGATCCGCCTGTTGCAGTGCTACAACGGCATCACCAACCCGGACCGGCTGCAGCTCGGCCAGAAGCTGCGCATCCCGCCTGACGGCTACTCCTGCCCGCCCGGCTGGCGCCGCGGCACCGTGGAGACCGCCCCTCCTGACGCGACGGAGTCCCCAGCGGCATCGGCATCGGTCGGCTCGCCGGCCGCGTAAGGCGGCGCCGACCACAGAGAAGCGCCCCCGGCCGCAAGGCCGCAGCCGGCGCTTGTGCGCCGCCCGCCGCACCGCGCCGCCGGCGCACAAGGCGCGGTCGGCCGCACGGCGCCGCCGGCCAGGCGGACTACCGCGACGAGAGGTTGATGCTCGTGATGCGGCCGGCCTCGACTCGGAAGACTGCGTCGATGTGCTGTGACGACGCCCCGGGGCGCAGCACCAGCAGGTCGGCTTCGTAGGTGTTGCCCGTTTCCCGCACATCGGCAGGGACCATCTTCAGGCCAGGCTCGGCTCGCAGGAACCAGCCACCGACAGCGGCCACACCGTGCAGGACGCGGGAGCCGTCACGCACGTGCACGCGCATCTCGGTGCGCTCATCCATGAGGTCCACCGCACCCTGGCGGTCGCCGTTGTTGAGAAGCTCGAAGAAGGTCTCCATGGTGTCCATCGCGCCCATGGCTACAGGGTAGGTCACTTCGCCGCCCACTGCCGGCCATCGCCCGGCGTCCGGTCGCTGTCCGCGGACCGCCTGCCACCGACCGGTCCGCGCCGCTAGAAGCCGCCGCCGGCGCCACCTCCGCCGCCACCGGAGCTGCCGCCGCTGAAGCCTCCCGAGCTCCCGCCGGAGGAGCCCGGCGGACTGCCGATGGTGGAGAGCGCCGCCGTCATCGAGGTGAAATCTGGCACGACGCCGCTCGAGAAGAGGCCCGCCGTGGCCGCCTTGCCACCGCCTGCGACGCCACCGCCGATGCGCCCGCCCGAGCGCTCGCCCAAGGCGAACCAGAGCGGGAAGTAGGTGCGCGTCGGTGACGCCGCACCCGTGCGCACGTCCTCGAGCGAGCGCTCCAGGACCTCTTCCGCCTCCTCGTGCAGGCCCAGCGCGTAGGCCCACACGACGGCCTGGTCGGGCGTCTCCGCCCACGGCAGCGCGCCGCTGGCCACCACCTGGTCCATCGTGCGCGACTGTTCCAGCGTCCGCTGCAGCGTCCGTCGGTAGGCCGCCAGCTGCGCGAACGTGCGGGCGCCCTCCATGGTCCGCTGCGGCATCGTCCGGGCGATGATGAAGATGACCAGGGCGGCCACAGTGGCCGCCACGGCCACCAGGAGCAGGCCCGCGCTGGGCAGGTTGAGGCCCACGAAGATGCCGATGACACCGGCGATGAGCACGAGTGCAGCCCGCAGGGTCCAGCGGTCGGTCGAGTCACCCGGCGGTTCACGGAACCAGCCATTGGCGGCCACGCTGGCCTCCAGGCGCTCCTCGAAGCCGCCCACGCTGCGCGCGAACTTGGGCACGTCCTCCGCATCGATGGTGTGGATGGCGCCGCCCAGGCTCTTCAGTGCGTCGAGCGCGTAGCGCTCCGCGTCCCCCAGTGGCAGCCGGCGGTTGCGTGCCAGCCGCACGTCGCGCTGGTCGGGCACCGTGATGTCGATATCCATGCTCTTCGAGTCCTCCTCGGAGGCACGGAAGCTCGATCTTCCCCTCGAGCTGCGAGGTCGACCAGCGCGGTGGTCAGGGCGCGGCGGCGGGCCCGTCCATCGATGAGGACGGCAGCCGCGGCCGGCGTCAGACCCGGCGGCGGTGCCGGCATGAGGATCGACGGGCTGTCGAGGTAGACCGGATCGCGCCCGTAGCGCAGCCAGCTCCAGCCGGCCCAGGCCACCAGGCCGATGAGCAACAGGGGAGCGACGATGAGACCGGCCACCGCGTCCACCTGGCGGGCCAGCTGCAGGCTGGAAGCGTTTTCAGCGGTGGCTGCCGCATCGATGCGATCCATGGCCGCGATGAGGGCGCTGTCGAAGTCGCAGGCGCGCAGCGCGGGCAGCATCTGCTGCTCGTAGATGGCCTGCCGCTCGGCTTCGGTCAGGTATGTGGCCTCGAAGCCAGGCGCCGCGTAGAGCTGCACCTGTCCGTGACAGAGGTCCTGGCGCAGGTTGAAGAGGATGGCCAGGCCGTCATCGAAGCCGGCCCGCCCCACGCCCCACTGGTCGATGAGAGCGACGGCGTCCTGCTCGGTGCGCTCCGGGTCGTCGGCCTCCGGCTTGACCTGCGTGTAGATGACGACCTCGGCGCCGGTGCGCTCCTCGATGTCCGCGATGGTCTGGCCGAGGCGGTCGATGACGGCGGGGCTGATGACCTCCGCGTAGTCGTAGACGGTGACGTCCCGGATGGGGTCCGGGAAGGCCGGCCCCGCCTCCGGCGTGAGGCCGCTGGTGGGTCGCTGTCCATCGGTGTTCGTGGGGCGGCGGGGCGGGGTGGTGGCGCCCGGCGCCGGCGAGGCCTGGGCCCCTGGCGTGGCGGCGGGAGTGCCGGAGAGGCGCGATCGCAGCTCGAGCTGGCCCGCCTGCAGGGCGCCGAGCCAGTCCTGGCTCTTGAGCGTGGTCTCCGAGGCGGCGAACACCGCGTCATCGACGGTCTTCGCCGAGAGATCCGCGAAGGCCTGACCGAGGGCCACGCCGGAGCGTGCGCTGACGCCGTCTGGGCTGATGTTCCAGAACATCACGGCGCCTGTCCCGGCCTCGCCACCGACCTGCCATTCCTCGAGGAGCCGGGCAGCGGTGTCTCTCGCGTCCCGTCGTGTACCGACCGGCTTCAGCTGCTGCGTGTAGATGACGATGTCCAGGCCGCTCTCGTCCTGCAGTGCCTGCAGGTCCGCCTGTGCTTCGGCCTCGTCCACACCGTTGATGACCTTGGCGGAGTCCACGATGTGGACGCCCTCGCCGCGCGCCGGGAAGGCTTCCTCCGACTGGGCCGCGGCCAGTGGCGCCAGGACCAGCAGCAGCGTGGCGATGGTCACCAGGAAGGGGGCGAGGCGACGCGCGGCGCTCCGACGACGGGCGCCGCGCACGGGGACGACGACTGCCATGGCGTCCATCATGAAGCCGCCGAGCGGTTCCCGCTGTGGCGTGCAGGCTCCTCGCGCAGGCGCCGCACGAGCTCCGCCGACTGCTCGTAGCGCCCGAAGCTGGGCATGATGTAGGTGCCATCGACGTGGGCTCGCATCTCGTGGAGCAGCGCCAGGGCTGCGTCCAGCCCCACCTCCATGCCGCGCTCGCCCGCCGCAGCCATGGCCGCGCGTACCTCGTCGGGGATGGTGATGCCGGGCACCTCGTGGTGGAGGAACTCGGCGTGGCGCGCAGTGTGCAGGGGCAGCACGCCGAGCAGGACTGGGACCGGCAGTCGGTCGCCCCAGCGCGCCGCGGCCCGATCCATGAAGCGCTGCCACTGCGCGGTCGCATAGATGGGCTGCGTCAGGACGAGCTGTGCGCCGGCCTCCAGCTTGCCGGCCAGGCGGTCGACCTCGCGCTCCAGGTCGGCGGCCGTGGGATCCAGGGCACAGGCGATGGTGAAGCCCGCGACGCCCCCGATGGGTCGCCCGGCCTGGTCCTCGCCCAGGTTGAGGCGGCGCAGGATGCCGATGAGGCCGATCGAATCGATGTCCCAGATGCCCGTGCCGCCCGGATAGTCGCCGATGCGCGGCGGGTCGCCGGTCAGGGCCAGGATGTCGCGCAGGCCCAGGGCGTGGGCACCGAGCAGCTCCGACTCGAGGGCCATCAGGTTCCGGTCGCGGGTCGTGACGTGGATGAGCGCCTCCAGGCCCAGCTCGCGCTGGATGGCGAAGCCGACGGCGATGGCACCCATGCGCACGCGGGCCATGGCGCTGTCACTGATGTTGACGAGGTCCGCGCCGGCATCGCGGATGATCTCGGCCGATCGCAGCGTGCGCTCGATGCGCACAGAGCGCGGTGGGTCGATCTCGACGCTGACCACGAAGCGGCCGGCGGTCAGTGCTGCGGCCAGGCCGGTGGGCGGCGGTGCCCCTTCGCTGGCGCCCGACTCCTCACTCGCGCGGCGCGGACCGATGGTCGGCGCGGCCCGATGGTCGGCTGCCACGGCGGTGATGGCACGGCTATCGTGCGGGCCGATCGGCGCGGCGTCGGCAGCGGCTCCGCCTGCGGTGGCCGAGGTCGCCCGCCCTGCCGGCTCGCGGTCCAGCGCCTGGCGCATGGCCGCCACGTGGTCCGGGGTGGTCCCGCAGCAGCCACCGATGATGACCGCGCCAGCGGCCAGGAAGCGCGGCACCTCGTCGGCGAAGTAGGCTGGCGTGGCCGCCCAGACGAGGCTGCCGCCGACTCGCCCCGGCAGGCCCGCGTTGGGCATGATGAGCAGCGGCGTGCCCGCCGCGGCGTCGCGCATCTGCTCCAGGACCTCGATGCCGGCGATCGGCCCGGAGCCGCAGTTGACGCCCAGGGCATCGACGCCGGCCGCGTGGAGCGCCGCCGCGGCGTCAGCCGCGCTGCTGCCGTCCGCCACGAGGAGGTCCTCGCCGAAGGTCAGCGAGGCCAGCACCGGCAGGTCGCAGGCTCGTCGGGCAGCCTCCACGGCGGCCAGCACATGTCCGAGGTCGCTCCCGGTCTCGATGACGACGAGGTCGATGCCACCCTCCAGCAAACCGTCGAGCTGTTCGACCGCCGAGGCCCCGGCGACACGCTCGGAGAGGTGGCTGGGGCCGTGCAGCGGGGAGCTCACCGGGCCGATGGAGCCGGCCACGAGGACGTCCCGCCCGCTCACTTCGCGCGCCTCGCGGGCCAGCTGGGCGGCACGGCGATTGAGGATGCTCGTGCGGTCGGCCAGGCCAAGCGGCGCCAGACGCACGCGGTTGGCGCCGAACGTGTCCGTCTCGATGGCCTCCGCACCGGCCGCGATGGCCTCGCGGTGGATGGCGCCCACGAGATCCGGACGGCTCAGGACGAGCTCGTCCAGCGACGCGCGCTGCGGCACGCCGCGGCTGTAGAGCAGCGTGCCCATGGCGCCATCGAAGAGCAGGGGCCGCGCGGCGAGGCGCTCGGCGAAGGCGCGGCGTGGGAAGGGCAGGTCGCTGGCGTCCATGCGACGGGAAGGGTACCGCGTGCCGGGCGGGCGGCCTCCGGGTACGCTTCACGCACGGCACCGTGCCACCGCCCGACTGGAGGATCTGTGACCACGCCATCGCGCCCAGACGGCCTGCCCGAGCCCCGCGACGCCTTCGAGTCGGTCGTCGTGGACCTGCTCGTGGACATCTTCGCCGCCTACCCGACCTGGGGCACCGAGATCGGCTATCACGCCGTGGATGCCGCGTGGCCCGACCTCTCCGAGGCGGGGCGCCTGGCCCGCCTGGCCATGCTGGATGGGTACGAAGATCGCCTGCGCGCCTGGCCGGAGGCGGAGCTCTCCGTCGAGCAGCGCATCGACCGCCACATCCTGCTCGGGGAGATCGAGCGCCTCGTCTTCGACGAGGACGTCCTGCGCGGCCAGGCCTGGGACGCCCTGGAGATCGTGTACCTGCTGGGCAGCGGCCTCTTCGGTCTCCTCTCGCGCGAGTACGCACCCTGGGCGCAGCGTGGCGCCGCCCTGCTGGCCCGCCTGGAGGGGCTGCCGGAGCTCTCGCGCGGGGCGCTGGCCGGCCTGACCGGGCTGCCCGACCGGCCCGTGGCGCTGCTCCAGCTGGAGACCGCCCTGGCGCAGCTGCCCGGCATCACGGAGCTCGTCGATGCCGCCGTCGCGGAGGCCCGGGCGCGCGCCGCCGTCGACGAGGCCCGTGCGCTGGTGGCGCCGATGGAGGCCGCCGCCACGGAGGCACATGCGGCCGTGGAGGCCCTGCGCGCCGCCCTCGACGGTGATGTCCGCACGCGCGCCAGCGGCGAGGGTCGCCTGGGCTCCGAGCTCTTCGCGCGCAAGCTGCGCCTCACCCTGGGCAGCGACCTCTCCCCCGATGAGCTGCGCACGCGGGCCTGGACCGATTACCACGCCGTGCGCGCGGAGATGCTGCGCCTGGCACGCGAGACCTGGTCGGCCTGGCTCCCTGGCGAGCTGCTCCCGGACGTGGAGCCCGGCGATACTGACGGCGAGGCCGCACTCGTCAGGCGCGTCCTCGACGCCATCGCCATGGACCATCCGCAGCCCGACGAGCTCATCACCGTCTGCCGGGCAGAGGTGGACCGCATCGCCGACTTCTGCCGCGAGCATGGCGTCATCACGCTGCCCGATGAGCCGCTGACGATCACCTGGACGCCCGTCTTCATGCGCGCCTATGCGCGGGCCTTCCTCGACAGCCCCGGCGCCCTCGATCGCGGACTCAAGTCGCACTTCTGGATCACCCCGCCGGACGAGGACCTGGGGCCGGAGGCCGTGGAGTCGTACCTCCGCGAGGAGAACCTCCACATGCTGCGGGACCTCTCGCTGCATGAGGCCATCCCCGGTCACTACCTGCAGCTGGCGGCCTCCAACCGTTGCCCCTCGCTGGCTCGCACGGTCTTCACCAACGGCATGTTCGCGGAGGGCTGGGCCGTCTACGTCACGCAGGTCATGGCCGACCTGGGGTACGCCGCCGACGATCCAGGCTTCGCCCTGACCCACTGGAAGCTCTACCTGCGCGCTGTCCTCAACGCCATCCTGGACGTCGAGACGCACACCGGCGGCATGACCGAGACCGACGCCCTGGACCTCATGGTGCGCGGCGCCTGGCAGGAACCGGACGAGGCGCGCGGCAAGTGGCTGCGCGCGCGCATCAGCTCGACGCAGCTGTCGACCTACTACGTGGGCGCCGTGGAGATGTGGGACCTGGAGGTGGAGGTACGCCGCCGCGCGGCCGTCGCCGCGGGCCACGATCCCGACGCCGCGGTGCCGCCGCAGCGAGTCGCCGGCGGGCTGCCCGAGACACCGGGTTTCGACCGCCGTGCGCATCTCGAGGCCGTCATCAGCCACGGCACGCCGCCCATCAAGTGGTGCCGCCGCATCCTCCTCGGCGAGGTGGCGTGAGCGACCTGCGGCCCACCTCGCCGCTGCGGCGGCCGCAGACTGCCCATCCGCGCGCGGACCCCACACCGGAGGTGGCGCCACCCTCAGCGGACGAGGCGGCCGCGATCCAGCGCCAGCTGGTGGCGCTGCCTGCCTGGGAAGGCGCCACGGTCACGCCGGACCCTGAGCTGGGCGTGACCTTCGTGCGCGGCCCGGGCGGCGGGCCGGACACCTGCTACGCGGCGCTGCCGCGCTGGGGCTCGGACGACTGGCCACAGCGCCTCCGCGCCGTGGAGGAGCGCCAGCGCGCCGAGGGCACCTGGCCGTCGCTGCTCTGGTGCGACCGACTCGACCAGCCACCGGGTCTCGATCTCGCCATCGAGGGGCACGGCTGGCTGCGCGTCCTGGGCGAGGAAGTGCGCTGGGTGGGCCACGCCACGGTCGTCCCGCACCTCGATCCGGGGCTGCGCATCGAGGCTGTGCAGCCGCCGCGTCTGTCCCTTCATGAGACCCTGGAGCGCCGCATCTTCGGCATCGATGACGACCAGGCGCAGCGCCGCCGCGCGGGCCTCACGGCCGCCCTGGAGGCTGGCAGCCTGCGGGCCTGGATCGTCTGGCTGGGTGATGAACCCGTGGCCGTGGCCCGCCTCAGCCGGGGCGAGGGCATGGCCGCCATCCAGGGTGTCGGCGTCGTGCCGGAGCGACGGCGGCAGGGCCTGGGCACGCTCCTGACGACCGTGGCGACGCGCGCGGGCCTGGCCCTGGGCCACCGTCTCGTCTGGCTGTCCGTGCGTCCGGAGGATGAGGTGGCCGGGCGCGTCTACGAGCGCCTCGGCTATCGCCGGCTCTTCGGCTGGTCGCGCTACCTGGTCACCGAGGACCCGCGCCCGCGACCCTGAGCCGCGGGTCGGCGCGCCCGCGCGCCCGCCCCCGCCCCCGCGCCGACCCCCACGGTCGCTGCGCTGACCGTCGCGGCCGCGCTGGCGGCGGCTGGCAGGTAGAGCTGCTCGACGTACTCGACGAGCATGCGTGAGGTCGAGAACTGCCACAGGGACGTGTCGATGGCGTGGCGCATGCGCGTCAGCCAGCCGGCCGGCAGGCCGTGCTCGTCGCGGTCGTACCAGAGCGGCACGACCTCCTCCTCGAGGAGTCGGTACAGCGCCTGCGCGTCCGCCCAGTCCTGCGCACCTTCGTCGCTATCGCCATCACGACCGCCGATGGCCCAGCCATTGTCACCCTGATAGCCCTCGTCCCACCAGCCATCGAGGACCGAGAGGTTGATGACGCCGTTCATGGCGGCCTTCATGCCGCTCGTGCCAGACGCTTCGAGGGGCCGCCTCGGGTTGTTGAGCCAGACGTCCGCCCCGTGGACCAGGTAGCGACCGATGCGCATGTCGTAGTCCTCGAGGATGAAGACGCGACCGCGCAGCGCCTCCGAGCGGCTGTGCGCGAAGATCGTCTGGATGACACCCTGCCCGGGCCGGTCGGCGGGATGGGCCTTGCCGGCGAAGACGATCTGCACCGGCCGCTGCGGGTCGGAGAGCAGGCGCACCAGGCGACCCATGTCGCTGAACAGGAGGGCCGCCCGCTTGTAGGTGGCCATGCGGCGGGCGAAGCCGATGGTCAGCACCTGCGGGTCAAGGATGTCGTCGATCTCGGCCAGCGCCGAGGGCGCCTCCCCGTGGCGGGCCAGCTGGCGACGCAGGCGCAGCCGGGCGAACTGCCGGAAGCGCTGCTTCTGCTCCAGGTGGGCGTCCCAGAGGCGTCGGTCGGGCACCTGGTCGAGGCGCTCCCAGAACCGGTCGTCCTCGTACTCGTCCTCGAGGTGGTCCAGGTCGCCACCGATCTCGCGGAAGACCTCGCGCATGGGCTCGCCCACCCAGGTCGGCGGGTGCACGCCATTGGTGATGCCCCGGATGGGCTGCGCGATGACGCCCGACCAGGTCTCGTTCGCGGTGTGGGCGTGCAGCTGGCTCACGCCGTTGGATGCGCAGGTGTTCCGCAATGAGAAGGCCGTCATGTCGAACCAGGCGGCGTCGCCATCGACCGGACGACCCACCTCCAGCACGCCTTCCAGGTCCAGGCCGGAGCCCGCCATGGAGGGTGCCGCCAGGTGGCGCACGAGGTCGGCGGCGAAGCGCTCGTTGCCGGCCGGCACGGGCGTGTGGATGGTGAACACCGCGGTGCGCTGCACGCGCTCGAAGGCCTCCGCCTGGCTGGCGCCGGCGGTCATGAGCTCGCGGACCTGCTCGACGAGCATGAAGGCGGAGTGGCCCTCGTTGAGGTGCCAGGCCGATGGTGCGATGCCCAGCGCGCGCAGGGCGCGGACGCCGCCGACGCCCAGGACCAGCTCCTGGTGCAGGCGCATCTCCCGGCCGCGTACGTAGAGGATGTGCGTGATGGGCCGGTCGGCCTCGTCGTTCTCGGGCACGTCCGTGTCCAGCAGCAGGAGAGGCACACGGCCAACCTGGGCCAGCCAGACGGCCGCGTGGACGATCCGTCCGGGCAGCTCGACCCGCACCAGCAGGGGCTCGCCGAGGCGGTCAACGGCACGCCGGATGGGCAGGCGATCGGGATCCAGCTGCAGGTAGTCGTGTTCCTGGTGGCCGTCCGCGTCGATGGTCTGGCGGAAATAGCCGCGCCGGTAGAAGAGCCCCACACCGATGAGTGGCAGGGCCATGTCCGAGGCCGCGCGCAGGTGGTCGCCGGCCAGCACGCCCAGGCCACCCGAGTAGATGGGCAGCGACTCGTGGAGCCCGTACTCGGCGCAGAAGTAGGCCATCGGCCCGGCCAGCTCCCCCCCGTGGTGGCGGGCGAACCAGTGGTCGCGACCGTTGGCCATGTAGGCGTCGAAGTGCTCCATGATCGTCGTGTAGCGGGCCATGAAGTCGGAGTCGTCGAGGAGCTCCGACCAGGCGCGCGCGCCGCGCAGCACGCCGACCGTGCTGTGGTAGCCGATCCAGGAGCGCCGGTCGATGCGCGCGAAGAGGGCGCGCACCTCCGGGTGCCAGGTCCAGTAGAGGTTGTAGGCCAGTCGGCTCAGGCCGGCCAGCTGCGGGGGGAGGCGCAGGTCAGGGTTGGGCAGGGTCGGGATGGAGAGGGATGACGACATGACGCCCCATGCTACAAGGCTTGGAGCCGGTCGTGACTTCACCCTGGGAGCGCTCCCGCGAGGTCGTACCATGCTGGTTGCACATGCGCATCGCGATGGTGGCTTCCGAATGCGAGCCCTGGGCCAAGACCGGCGGCCTGGCCGACGTGGTCGACGCTGTCTCGCGGGCCCTGGGTACGCCGGCCCCCGCCGGCCTGGGGCACGCGGTGGACGTCTACCTGCCCTGGTACCGGGGCCTGCGACCGCCCGCCGGGCTGCAGCCGCTGGAGCTGCGCGTGCCCGTGGGCAGCCCTCGCGACGACGGCCCGCGCTACGAGTCGGTGACGCTCTGGAGCGGCCAGGCAGACGGCTACCGGCTGCGCCTGGTGCAGCACCCGGCCTCCTTCGATCGCGCTGCCTTCTACATGGATGCCGACGGTGACTTCCGCGACAACGCGGCTCGCTTCACGCTGCTCGGGCGCACCGCGCTCGAGGCCATCCGCGCCGAGGCCCGCCCCGTGGACATCATCCATGGGCACGACTGGCAGGCTGGCCCGGCGCTCCTCTCGCTGCGACGTCGCTACGCTGCCGACCCACTGCTGGCGCGGTCGGCCACCATGCTCACCTGCCATAACCTGGCCTATCACGGCTGGACGCCGAGCATGGACGCCTGGCAGCTGGACCTGCCGCCGGACGTCGGATCCCCGGAAGGTGTGGACCTCCTGCGCGAGGCCATCTACACCGCGGACATCGTCAACACCGTCAGCCCCTCGTACGCGCGCGAGTCGCTGACCCCGGAGTTCGGCGGTGGGCTCCACGAGGCGTTGCGCGACCGCGGCGAGCGATACCTGGGCATCATCAATGGCATCGACACCGTCCTCTGGGACCCGGCCACGGATCCCACGCTGCCGGCCCCGTACTCGGTCGCGGACCTGGCACAGGCACCCGGTCCGCCGGGCAAGGCCGCGGCACGGTCGGCGCTGCTGGAGCGCCACGGCCTGGACGGCGACGGCCCGCTGCTGGGGGTCATCGGTCGCCTGGACCCGCAGAAGGGCTTCGACCTCGTGGCCGACGGCGCCCCTGCGCTGCTCGACCTGGGCGCCCGACTCGTCGTGCTGGGCACGGGGGACCGCCGACTGGTGGCCGACCTGCTGGCGCTGGCGGCCGAACGACCCGAGCGCGTCGTGGTCATGGACCGCTTCGATCCGGAGGAGGCACGGCGCATCTACGCCGGCGTGGACCTCTTCCTCATGCCCTCCCGCTTCGAGCCCTGCGGGCAGGGCCAGATGATCGCCATGCGCTACGGAACACCACCGGTCGTGCGACGGGTCGGAGGCCTCTCCGACACGGTCGTCGACGCGGACGCGGACCCGGCGCAGGGCACGGGCTTCGTCTTCGGGCCGGCAGAACCTGGAGCCCTGGTGGCGGCGGTGACACGCGCCCTGGCCGCGTGGCGGGACCCCGCGAGGTTCAAGGACATCCAGGTGCGGGGCATGACACGCGACCACTCCTGGGCCATCCCGGCGCGCCAGTACGAGGAAGCCTACCGGCGCATCCTGGGCGCCTAGTCAGAGCGTCTGGGCCGCCCGGGATGGGGTGCCGAGCGCGTCCCGGTCCGTCGGCGGTGCGGGGCACCGGGCCCGCCCGGGCCTCAGTCGAGGACGAGGATGCCGTCCACGGCGACCTGGCCGCTGGCGGCCTGCACCTCCAGCTGGTGGCTGCCGTCCGCGACCGTGCGGGCGTAGACGACGCGCTGCTGGTGGCCCGTGCTGCTGTGCAGGCTGACGTCCTGCCAGTCCCCGCCGTCGATGCGCACGCGCAGCGTGCCGCGCTGCGGTCCGATGGGCGCCACGAGCGCCACGGCCACGCCGGAGAAGGACGTGGTCAGCGGGCTGTCCGCGGTGCTCGTCTGGAGGAGCGATCCGCGCAGCGCGGCGCTCGCCTTCGTGGTCCTCCAGCCGCCGGCGGGTTGCGCCCAGCTTGCGGCAGCGGAATCTCGGACCGTGAGGCGGACAGGCAGCGCGCGGCTCGTGGAGGCGTTGTCAAGCGAATCGCTGGCCTTGATGCGGAAGCGGTCCGTTCGGTCGGGGACGAGGCTGACGCGCATGCTGCCGTCGGCGGTGCCGACCGTGCGCCACGCGGCGCTTCCCATGCGGCGCTGCAGCGTCGTGCGCTTCACGCTGCTGTAGGTGTCACTGGCGGTCCACGAGATGACCAGCGGCGCGGCGCTGCCCTTGCCCAGGCTGGCGCCCCCGCCACGGATGCGCGCGGACAGGCCGCTGACCTGGGGCCCCGATCGATCCACGAGCAGGTCGATGTCGCGCTCGGCGGCGAGGCCGCCGCCCTGGGCCCGAACCGTCACCGTGCGCTGGCCCTCGTCACCGTCGAGCGGCAGGGTCAGCGTCAGGCGCGCACCCAGGGCAGCCCAGTAGTCGGCGCCATCCAGGCGGGCGAGGGTGCTGCCCGGCCGGTCGAACGCGGCGCTGCCCACGGAGGCGGGCAGACCCGCGACGTCGAGGTCCACGCTGCCGGCGAAGCCACCGCCACGCTGCACGTCCACGCGCACCTTGCGGGTCGTGCTCGTGCCGCTCACGCGGAAGGTGCTCGACGAGAGCCACACCCGCAGGTCGTCGGCGCCCAGCAGGGAGGCGGCGTCGAGCACGCGGTGCGGGGCGTCGGTGTCGTTGACGCCGGACCAGTAGGGGTCCGACGCGCTGTCCCAGTCGAGGCGGCCGGCGGCACGGAGCAGGCGCCGGATCTGCGCCGGCGAGGTGCCCGGGTGGTCGGCCAGGTAGCGAGCCACGACGCCCGTGACGAGCGGTGTCGCCTGCGACGTGCCGGACATGAGCTGCGTGTCGCTGGGGCCGTCGGGGATGCCATCTGGAGGGACGTCACTGTCGGCACCCGGCTCCGTCGAGCGCGAGCAGGTGCCAGGCGCCACGATGTCCACATCAGCGCCCGCATTGCTGTAGCTGGCGTACTCGTCGTCCGGGCCTCGGCTCGGGATGCAGTCCGTGGCGGCCAGGCCGCCGCCCTTGCCGTCGTAGTCGTTGATGGCGCCGACGGTGATGACCTGGTCGTAGCCGGCCGGGATGACCTTGCTGGCGTCCCGGTCGTTGCGCGCGCCGCCCACGTTGCCGGCAGCCACGACGATGGTGATGCCAGCCGCCGCAGCCTGGCAGACGGCGCGGTGGATGAGGTCCGTGTCGCCGTCGGTGCAGGCCTCGGCGCCCGGTCCGCGCCTGGCCTCCAGGCTCATGTTGAGGACCTCGACCGGCTGGGTGGTCCCGTGGTACGGCTCCGTCACCGTCCGCGTGGCCCAATCGAGACCGCAGAGGATGGCGTCCTCCGTGCCGTAGCCCGTGTCGTCGAAGACGCGGATGGACCACAGCCGGGCCCCGGGCGCCGCGCCCACGATGCCGATGCCGTTGTCCTTGGCCGCGGCGAGGCCCGCCACGTGCGTACCGTGCTGGAACCACCCGGAGTCGTACCACCAGTCCGTGGCACGGCCATCACCGGCGCAGTTGACGCCACCCTGCACATCGAGCTCGTCGGGGGCCGGTCCGATGCCGGTATCCATGATGGCGATATCGACGTCCACCGGGCCGGAGCTGCCCAGATCATCGGGCGCGCCGTTGACGCGCCTGAGGGCGCGCTGGACCACCTGTGGCTCGCTGGCCAGGTAGACGCGCCGGGCGACATGGATGTCGGCGACCGCCGGGTCGCCCGCCAGCGCCGCGGCCTGCTCGGCGCTCATCTGGGCCGAGAAGCCGGCGACGGCCGCCGTGTAGCGATGACGCGGCTGCACCTCGTAGTCGCGCAGCAGCCGGTCGGTCTCCGCGCGGGTCTGGGCGGCGCGGGCGTGGATGCGCTGCCGCCCGGAGCGGCTGGCGGGGATGGCCTCCCCGGCGTGGCTGACCCGCAGCGTCACGATGTAGGTGCGCCCACGGTCGGTGGTCGCGCGGACGCCACGCTTCGCGGCCGTAGACACGGCGTTCGGTGCGCTCGTGACTGGGCCCGCGGCGCTGGCCGCACCCGGCAGACCCGAGATGAGGATGCCCAGGGCAAGCGACAGCCCGACGAAGGTCCTTGAAGCTCGCCCCTCTGACACGATCTCTCCTGACGACACGACCGACTCCTCTAGGGTAGCCCAGGATCACCGATGCCCCCGGGAGCGCCCGACCGACCTGTCGCAGGCGGGACGCGGTCGAGGGGTCAGCGGGCGACTTCCGAGCATCGTCGCTTCGCATGACCCCTCGATCGACTCCGCATGCTGGGGTGGGACCCATGCCATCAGTACCACCCGGTGGTCCCGGGGGCATAGCCCTGCCGGGCCGTCCGCTGCGCTCCCGCCCGCCCGCGGCGCGTAGGATGCATCCTTAGCACCACGGGCCGACCCGGCGCGCGTGACGCGGCCGGCTGCCGGACGGGCGCGGGCCGCCAGCACAGGGAGGTTGCACGCACATGGGACTGCTGGAGGGCAAGCGCGCCCTGGTCTTCGGACTGGCCAACGACCACTCCATCGCCTGGGGCATCGCCAAGGCACTCCATCGCGAGGGGGCGACCGTTGGGTTCTCCTCGGTGGAGATGCTCATCGAGAAGCGCGTGCGGCCCCTCGCCGAGCAGCTGGGCGCGACCTTCGTGGAGCCCTGCGACGTCCAGTCGGACGAAGACATCAGCCGCGTCTTCGCGCGTTGGCGGGAGGTCTACGGCAGGCTCGACATCCTCATCCATGCCGTCGCCTTCGCCCTCAAGGACGAGCTGGGCGGTGAGTTCATCCGGACGACGCGGGAAGGCTTTCGCATCGCCCACGACATCTCCGCCTACTCGCTGGTGGCCCTCAGCCGCGAGGCGCGGCCGCTCATGAGCGACGGCGGCGCCGTCCTCACGCTGTCCTACTACGGCGCGGAGAAGGCCGTCATCAACTACAACGTCATGGGCGTGGCCAAGGCCTCCCTGGAGGCCTGCGTGCGCTATCTGGCCGTGGACCTCGGCAAGGAGGGCATCCGCGTCAACGCCATCAGCGCCGGGCCCGTGCGCACCCTGGCGGCCTCCGGCGTGACGGGCTTCAAGAAGATGCACCGACTCTTCAACGAGATCTCGCCGCTGCGGCGGCCCCTGTCCATCGACGACCTGGGCAACGCGGCCGTCTACCTGTGCAGCGACATGAGCCGCGGCACGACCGGGGAGATCCACTACGTGGATGGCGGCTACAACATCATCGGCGTGCCGGAGGTCCTGGACTGAGGAAGGCGTCGTGCCCTCCGTGACGCGCCTGCCGGACCTGGGCCGGCGGGGCGGCGGTTGGGTCGTCCTGCAGGCCGTCATCCTCACCGCCATCGTCCTCGCCGGCCTCGGGCTGCGCGACGCCTGGGGCGGCCCCGCAGCGGTCGTGGCGAGCGTGATCGGCGTGGCCCTGCTGGTGGGCGGTGCTGCCCTCGTCATCTCCGGCATGCGAGCCCTGGGCGATGGCCTGACCGCCATGCCTCGGCCGTCGGATGATGGCCGGCTCGTCGATGGCGGCATCTACGCGCGGGTGCGGCACCCCATCTATGGCGGCGTCATCGTCGGGGCCGTCGGGTTCGGCCTCGTCATGGCCAGCCTCGCCGCGTTGCTCCTGGCGGGCGTGCTGGTCGGCTTCCTGAGCCTCAAGTCGCGGCGCGAGGAGCTCTGGCTGGCCGAGCGCTACCCCGACTACGCCGCCTACGCGGCGCGCACCCGTCGCTTCATCCCCGGGCTCTGACGGGCATCGTCGGGGCCGCCGGACAAGGAAGAACCCGGTGGCGAGGACGGGAGGAGGACTCCGCCCTTGCCACCGGGCAACGAAGCCGCGTCACCTTGTCCCACCCCCGGCGAGGGAGAGGGGCCCTGTACCGGGGCCGTGCAGTGGAACGGTGCCGCAAGGAAACGATCTGACGGGAATCTGCGGCCCGCAGCGCCGCTTGGCCATCCCGAAAATCGTACGGGCGCCCCAGTACCCGCGGCCTATCCCCGTGCTGGCCGCTCCGGTCTCCGGTGCGACAGGGCACCGCCCGGGCCGGGATCAGCCGCCGAAGCGTGCCCGCAGGCGGGGCAGGACGTGCTCGGCATAGAGGGCCATGGCACGCTCCTGGTCGTCGCCGGGGAAGTGGAAGACGAGGTGGTCGAAGCCCCACTCCACGTATGGCCGGATCTGCTCGACGTGCTCGTCAGGATCGTCGGCGACCAGCCAGCGGCGGTGCGCCACGTCCTCGACGTCCTTCGCCAGGCGCTCCATCTGGCGTGGGTCGTCCACGCCCGTCTTCTGCTCGCCAGAGAGCGCCAACGCGGCCCAGATGCGCGTGTCCGCAAGCGCGCGCGCGCGGTCGGGGTCGAAGCTCACCTTCATCTCGATCATGCGCTCGATGTCGCTGGCCGCCCGACCTGCCTTCTCGAGACCCTCAGCCAGGGCCGGCAGGAGTTGATCGACGTAGAGCTCGGTGGCCTTTCCGGAGGTCGCGATGAAGCCCTCACCGATGCGGCCGGCGAGTCGTGCTGCGGCAGGCCCGGAGGCGGCGACATAGATGGGGACGGGCTCCCTGGGCCGGTCGTAGAGCGTCGCATTGCGGGTCTGGTAGTAGTCACCCTGGAAGGTCACGAGGTCTTCGCGGAAGAGCTGCCCCATGAGGGTCACCGACTCCTTGAGCCGGTGGAAGCGCTCCTTCTGCTCCGGCCAGGGCGCGCCGACGACGACCTCATTGAGCGACTCCCCGGTGCCCACGCCCAGCACGATGCGGCCCGGCGCCAGGCTGCCCAGGGTGGCGAAGGCCTGCGCCACGACAGCCGGGTTGTAGCGCAGTGTCGGGGTCAGGACGCTGGTGCCCAGGTGCACGCGGCTTGTCGAGACGGCCGCCGCGCCCAGCCAGGCGATGGCGTTCGGTGCGTGCCCGTCGGTGTGCCGCCAGGGCTGGAAGTGGTCGCTCGTCCAGACGGACTCGAAGCCATGGCGCTCGGCGGCCATGGCCAGCTCCAGCAGGCGCCGCGGCCCGAACTGTTCAGCCGAGGCCTTGTAGCCATAGCGCATCGTGTCAGCCCTCCCTCGGCGCGGCCGCCCCGTCCGCCGCGCTGCCAGCCGGACCGACGCCGGCCTCCCCGACCTCGTGATAGGGATCGTGCATCTGCAGTGGCTTCGTGTTCCTCGACGACCAGCGGATGTTGAGCGCCTCCACGAAGACCGAGAAGCCCATGGCGAAGTAGATGTAGGCCTTGTCGACGTGGGTGCCCAGGCCGTCGGCGATGAGCGTCACGCCGATGAGCAGCAGGAAGGCCAGGGCCAGCATCTTGAGCGACGGGTGGCGGTCGATGAGGCGTGTCACGTAGCCGGAGGCCAGGAGCATGACGATGACGGCGATGACCACCGCCGCGATCATGACGATGAGCTCGTTGGCCATGCCCACGGCGGTGATGACCGAATCCAGGCTGAAGATGATGTCCAGCAGCATGATCTGGGCGATGGAGCCCCAGAAGGAGGTGCCTCGCGGCGCCTCCCGAACGTGGTCGTCGCCCTCCATGCGGCCATGGATCTCCCACGTCGCCTTGGCCACCAGGAAGAGGCCGCCGACGATGAGGATGACGTCGCGCCCACTGAAGCCCCGCCCGAGGATCTCGAAGAGCGGCTGCGTCAGGCTGACCACCCAGCTGATGCCCAGCAGCAGCAGGATGCGCATGCCCATCGCTGCCACGATGCCTATGCGTCGGGCCTTGTCGCGCTGCTCGGCGGGCAGCTTGTTGGCGACGATGGAGATGAAGATGATGTTGTCGATGCCCAGGACGATCTCGAGCGCCGTGAGCGTCAGCAGCGCCAGCCAGTTCGCGGGGTCGAGCAGGATCTCCACGCGCAGAGACTAGCTGCTGTGGGCCGTGGCGTGGTCCTCGGGCACGCCGCCCGGGGCCGCTGCCTCAGCGCGGCGGGCCACGACCTCCAGGCGAACGTAGGAGAGGACCATGCCGAGGCGGTCGGCCATGGCTCCGGCGACACGCTGGAGCTGCGGCTCCGGCAGACCGGAGGCCGGGCGCAGGTAGGGCGTCACGATGTAGTCGATGACCTGCTCCCGCGTCCCGAAGGCGATGTCGCGCGGCTCCAGCCAGGCACGGACATCGTGGAACCCGGCGGCTGCCAGGCGCGCCAGCGTCTCGTCCACGCCAGCCATGTGGAAGCTGCCCGCGGTCTCCACGCCCTCGGCACGCGCGGCCGCGATGAGGTCGTCGGCGTTGCCGACACCGCCGCACTGGAAGGAGAGCTGGCCGCCGGGCCGCAGGACCCCTGCCAGGCCCGCGAAGAGGGCATCGTGGTCGAGGACCCAGTGGAAGGTGGCCGTGGACAGGACGGCATCCACCGCTCCGGCAACGGGTAGCGGTGGCCGGCCCAGGTCCGCCAGCACGAAGGTGACGCGGTCGCCGAAGCGGGCCAGGCGCCGGGCGGCTTCCGTCAGCATGGAGGCCGAACCGTCCAGTGCCACGACGCGTCCCTGGGGCAGGCGCTCCAGGAGCGCCTCGGTGAGGCGCCCGGAGCCGCAGCCGGCATCCAGGACGCGCTCATCACCGTGCAGCTCCAGCCGGTCGAGCGCGGCTGAGCCCATGGCCGCGTGCGGCGCGGAGATGCGGTCGTACGCCGCACCCTGCCAGTCGTTCATGGCCGACGCTCCGCGCTCGCAGGCGCCTGGACGTGCATGCCCGGACTCTAGCGCTGTCGAGCGCGCCGGCCGCGGTCCGCGCGTCCGTCCTACGATGCACCGGTATGTCCGACCCGCCGACCCAGCCCGCCGCCGACCTGCTGCCGCTCGCCACCCCCGACGAGCTCATCGCCCTGGTGCGCGCCAGCGTCATCGGCGATGACGAGGCCGTGGCCGGGCCCTTCGGCGTTCGCCGCGTCACCTACGCCGACTACACGGCCTCCGGGCGCAACCTGACCTTCATCGAGGACTACATCCGCGAGCAGGTCATGCCGCTCTACGCCAACACGCACAGCGAATCCTCGGGTACGGGCCTGCAGACGACGCGCTTCCGCGAGGATGCCCGCGACATCATCCGGGCCGCCATGGGCGCCCCTCGCGAGGACTACGCCGTCATCTTCTGCGGCTCGGGCTCCACGGCCGCTGTCGACCGCCTCGTCCACATCCTCGGCCTGCGCCTGCCCGCCGACCTTGATCGCCGCTATCGCCTGCGCGAGGCCATCCCGCCCGGCGAGCTACCGGTCGTCTTCATCGGCCCCTTCGAGCACCACTCCAACGAGCTGCCCTGGCGCGAATCGATCGCTGACGTGGTCACCATCCGCGAGGACCGCGACGGCCACATCGACCTCGCCCACCTCAGCGACGAGCTGGCCCGCCACGCCGACCGGCCGCTGTGCATCGGCTCCTTCTCGGCCGCCTCCAACGTGACCGGCATCCACTCGGACACGCGGGCCATCTCCGTGCTGCTGCACCGTCACGGGGCACTGGCCTTCTGGGACTACGGCGCCGCGGCACCCTACCTCGAGATGAACATGGTGCCGCGGCGGCCTGACCCCGACGGCGACCCGGCGGCGCCCGCGCTCGACCACAAGGACGCCGCCTTCCTCTCGCCTCACAAGTTCATCGGCGGCCCTGGCACGCCGGGCCTGCTCGTGGTGCGCCGCGCCCTGCTCACCAACAGCGTGCCGAGCGTGCCCGGCGGCGGCACGGTCGCCTACGTCAACCCCAACGAGCACGTCTACCTGGCCGACCCCGAGCATCGCGAGGAGGGCGGCACGCCGGCCATCATCGAGTCGATCCGGGCTGGCCTCGTCTTCCAGCTCAAGTCGGCCGTCGGGGCAGAGGCCATCCGCGCCCGCGAGGAGTCGTTCATCGAGCGCGCCATGGCGACCTGGACCGCGGTGCCGGGCCTGGAGGTGCTGGGGGACCTGCACGCACGGCGTCTCTCGATCGTCAGCTTCGTCATCCGTCACGCCGACCGCTACCTGCACCACGGCTTCGTCGTCTCGCTGCTCAACGACCTCTTCGGCATCCAGTCGCGCGGTGGCTGCTCCTGCGCGGGGCCCTACGGTCACCGGCTGCTGGGCATCGACCTTGCGACGTCCCACGGGTTCGAGCGCGAGATCACGCATGGCTGCGAGGGCATCAAGCCCGGCTGGGTGCGTGTCAACTTCAACTACTTCATCAGCGAGGCCGTCTTCCGCTTCATCCTGGCCGCGGTGGAGCTGGTCGCGCGGGACGGCTGGCGGATCCTGCCGCACTATCGCTTCGAGCCCGCGAGCGGCCTGTGGCGACACGCCGGCGGGCAGGTAGAGCCGCCCCTCTCGCTGCACGACGTGCGCTACGGCTCGTCGGGCATGACCTTCCCGACCCATCACCACCATGCGCCGGAGTCGCAGCTGGCCGACTACCTGGCGGAGGCGCGCGCCATCCTGGCCGCCCCGGGTGCTCCGCCAACGCGCCCGCAGGGCGCGGCTGACCTGGGCGTCGGACCCGACTTCGAGGCCCTGCGCTGGTTCCTGCTACCGGACGAGGCCGCCGCCGAGCTCGCTGCTGCAGGCGACTGAGGGTTCCGCCGGCCGGGGCCGTGCCCGGCCGGGGCCGTGCGCCGGCCGTGAGCGGCTCCTGCCGTGAGCGGCTCCGCGTGGCCGGGCGCTACCAGACCGGCCAGTAGATCTCCGTCTGCCACCTGGCAGGGTCGGGCTCCTGCTGCGGGTCGGTCAGGTAGACCTCCCACATGGCACTGGCCGGCCGCCGTCCCTGGCTCACGATCCAGGCCTGCATGGCGCTGTAGGTCTCCGACAGCGTGTCGTAGGGGCCGACGTGCATGCCCACGGCCGCCTCCTCACCCCCGAGCTCACCCGCGCTGACCTCACCCTCGCCCGTGAATGGGGCTGTCACCACGGCGCCACACTCGAAGTCGACCGTCTCTGCACCGAACTCGAAGTAGCGTGAGAAGACGGGCCCTGCGGGGGTGGCACCGGCGCGTCCGATGGCGGCGAAGACCTTGCCCAGCGCCTCTCCCATGGAGGCGGCGATGCCATCCGGCCGGCAACGCACGCGCATGACCGCCGTGTCCTGGCGCGGCACCTGGCGGATCTCGAACTGGGACATCGCGTCACCCCCGTATGCGGCATTCCTGGCAATGATGCTCCTGGGCGGCGGGCCGGCGCCAGCCCGCCGGTGCCGGACAGGGCGGCGCCCCGACTCTTCCGGGGTGGTCGAGTCAGGGCGCCGACTGGTCGCCTCGCTGGCGCGCCGTCAGACGATCGTCTCCACCCCCTGCACGTCGTCGCGAGCATCCTGGCGAACGCTGTCATCGCCGCGGCCACCGCGCACGACATCGCTCTCGCCATCCTCGGACACGAGCGAGTCGTCGCCGCGCGCCCCGAAGAGTCCGTCCACGCCGGAACCGCCGATGATGCGGTCCATGCCGACGCCGCCCTGCAGGACGTCGTCGCCCAGGCTGCCGCGCATCTCGTCAGGACCGGCGTCGCCGCGCAGGGCGTCTGAGCCGTCACCACCTTCGAGCACGTCGGCACCGTTGCCGCCCTCGAGGCGGTCGTTGCCCTCGTCCCCGTTCAACCTGTCAGGACCCGTGCCGCCACGCAACTCATCGTCGCCTGGGCCGCCGCTGAGCGTGTCGGACCCATCGTCGCCAGCGAGCTTGTCGCGGCCGAGGCCCCCGGAGATGGTGTCGGCGTCATCGCCGCCGGCGAGCGTGTCATCGCCGGCCTCGCCAGCGAGGCTGTCACTGCCGGCTGCGCCGTCGATGCTGTCGTTGCCGGCGCCGCCTCGGATCGTGTCCGCGCCGGCGCCGCCGCGCAGCGCGTCGTCACCACTGCCTCCCAGCAGCTCGTCGGCATCACGGGCGCCACTCAGCGTGTCGGGCCCGGCGCTGCCGTCGAGGCGATCGGCGCCCCGTCCCCCGGAGAGTCGGTCGGCTCCGTCGCCGCCCGTGAGCTGGTCACGGTCCGCCCCACCCTTCAGTGCATCACGCCCGGGGCCACCGCTGATGGTGTCCCGGCCCGCACCGCCCTGCACGGTGTCGGCGCCTTCGCCGCCGGAGATCCTGTCGGGACCCTCGTCCCCCTCGAGGACATCGGCGCCGGCGTTGCCGCGGATGTCGTCCGCCCCGGCGCCACCGCGGATGGTGTCATCGCCGTCGCCGCCGAGGAGCAGGTCGTCGCCGCCACGGCCGGTGATGACATCATCTCCGCCGAGGCCGCAGATCACGTCGTCGCCCAGCGTGCCGACGAGCCGGTCGTCACCGTCCGTGCCGCTGATGTCGCAGGCGATGGCTGCCCGCGGTGCCGCAGCTCCCGGCTGCGGATCCGTCCCGCTGGCACGCCCGCTGGCGGGCATCGCGAATGCCAGCACCGTGAGCATCGATCCCGCGACCGCCGCGGCCGCGCCTCGCTTCATCCTGTCCGAGCCTGGCATGGTGTCACTCTCCTCTGTCGCTGGCTCCTGCATCCCCCTGGCATCAGGTGATGTCGACACGCAGGGCCCATCCGCTGCTGACCACGCACCGCCCTCTCCATCGAGCGTCGGACCGGCAGTCCCCGTCCGGGGCTCGGCGGCAGGTTGCGGCAGCGCATTCACTCTCAAGACGCCGCAGGGCACCCAGCGGTGCCCTGCGGCACGGCCAGGCTGTCGCGCAGCGGTCCTGACACGATCGCCTGTCCACCGACGCACCACCTCCTCCTACCGCGCCGCTCATCCCAGGTGGGCGGCCGTCACTTCGTGCAGCGGCGCCCCGGTCGCCTCGAAGGCCGTGAGGTTGGCGATGGTGGTCTCGGCGATGTTGGCCAGGGCCTCCGCCGTGAAGAAGCCCTGGTGCGCCGTGATCAGCACGTTGGGGAAGGTCAGCAGCCGTGCGAAGGTGTCGTCCTGGATGATGTCCTGGCTGAGGTCCTCGAAGAAGAGCTTGTCCTCCTCCTCGTAGACGTCCAGGCCGAGGTAGCCGATGCGGCCGTCCTTGAGGGCCTCGATGGCGGCCTCCGTGTCGATGAGGCCGCCTCGGCTGGTGTTGACGATCATGACCCCGGGCTTGACGCGTGCCAGCGACTCGCGGTCCACGACGTGGTGGGTCTGTGCGGTCAACGGCGCGTGCAGGGCGATGACGTCGGCCTCGGCGAAGAGCTGCGGAAGCTCCACGTAGCTGGCGCCCAGGCCGAGCATCTCTTCGTTGGGATAGGGGTCGTAGGCGAGCAGGCGGCAACCGAAGCCGGCCATGATGCGGCTGAACACCGTGCCGATGCGCCCCGTGCCCACGACGCCCACGCAACGGCCGTGCAGGTCGAAGCCCAGCAGGCCATCCAGGGCGAAGTTGCCCTCTCGCACGCGGTTGTAGGCGCGCGGCGTGCGTCGGGCCAGGCTGAGGATGAGGGCCACGGCATGCTCCGCGACGGCATGCGGTGAGTAGGCGGGCACGCGGCCGACGCGGATGCCGACCTCGCCTGCGGCCGGCAGGTCCACGTTGTTGAAGCCGGCCGCGCGCAGCACCACGAGGCGGGTGCCGCCCGCGGCCAGGTCGCGCAACAGGGTGGCATCCAGCTCGTCGTGCACGAAGGCGCAGACGGCCGGGTAGCCTGCGGCCAGCGGCGCATGGTCGCAGCACAGGCGGGCCTCGAAGAAGTCGAGCTGGTGGCCACTGCCCTGCGCCGCGGCGCCAAGCGAGGCCTGGTCGTACGGCTTGCTGCTGAAGACGGCGACTCGCATGACACACAGCGTAGCGGCGGCCCGCAAGGCCCCCCTGGCGTGCCCAGGGCGCCAGGCGCTCGCGGCACGGGCGAGCCCGGACAGCCGAACGGGCCGGGATCGCTCCCGGCCCGCCGTGGATCGACGGGGCCGGCGCCTGCCCATGGCGCCGGCCCCGCGGGGGATCGGCTAGCTGATCTCGTACTGGACCATGACGGTGATGGAGAGCTCCACCTGGCCCGGCATGACCGGGGTCTTGGCCGCCGTGTCACCAGCCGCCATGGCCATCTCGGCCTGCGCGTAGAAGATCGGCTGCGGGGCGTCGCCACCGGACTCGCTGATGCTGATGACACCCGTGATGGTGACGCCGGCATCGGCGGCCAGCTGGTCGGCCTTGGCCTTGGCGTCAGCGACGGCCGCCGTGCGGGCCTCCGCCTCGGCCGCGGTGGGATCCTCGACGCGGAAGGTGATGCCGTTGACGTTCGTGGCGCCCGCGGCCGTGGCGGCGTCGACGACGTCGCCGACGGTGGTGATGTCACGGACCGTGATGTTGACCAGGTTGCTGGCCTCCCAGCCCTCGATGGTGGGCGGGTCGTTGTCCCAGTCGTAGAGGGGGTTGAGGCTGATCGAGGAGGTCTGGATGTCCCCCTCCACGATACCGGCCTCGAGCAGGGCCTTGACCACGGCTTCCATGGCCATGGCCGCTTCCTGCGAGGCGGAGGTGGCGTCCTCGCCCTGCTTGGTCACGCCGAGGTTGATGTCCGCGACGTCCGGCTCCGCCTTGACGCGGCCGACGCCGTTGACGTTGATGGAGCGCACGGTGTCGCTGTCGCTCGAGGATTGCGCCTGGACGGCACCCACGGCCGGGCCAGCGAGGGCGGCGGTCAGGAGTCCGATGGCCAGGCCGCCGGAGAGCCAGCGCCGGCGGGAGCCGGTCGCATTGAGGGTCGTGGTCACGGTCGGTGTACCTCCATGTCCGCCAGTGGCCTGGCGGGTGTCCTGCCAGCTCGTGCTGGTGCTGCTGCCCCCTACGACGCCGGTCCTGCCGATCCGGTTCCCGGGGCCGACCGGTGGCCAGCCACGCGGACCACACCGCGTCTTGCCGCAGGGCTCATGCTGCCGCACCGACGCTGCGGACACGGATCGCGAACGCCCCGAGGAGCAGCACGACCTCCGTGACCTGCCCGGCCACGAAGCCGAGCGGCAGCGCCACGATGCCCGTTCCCGGCGCCAGCAGCAGGACGGTCAACACCGTGACCGCCAGTCCGACCAGCGCGGCTACCACCGGCAGGATCGTGTTGCGCGTCGAGTAGATCGCGCGACTCAGCAGGTGGGCGACCGCCTCGAACGGGACGGCCAGCGCGAAGACCGCGACGAGGCTGGTGGTGAGCGCCACGTCCTCGGCGTCGAATGCCGCTCCGCCGAGGAACAGGTCGACGGCCCAGCCACCGACGACGATCAGGCCGACCGCCGCGGCCGTCGTCAGCGTCGCGATGGTGGCGAGGTTCGCCAGGACCACGCGCCGAAAGCGCGCCTGGTCGCCATCCGACGCCGCCCTGGCCATGACCGGGAAGGCTGCCACCGCGAAGGCCACGCCGACGAGACTGACCGGGACACTCTGGAAGTTGCGCGCGAAGCTCACCGCGCTGATGCCGCCCACCACCAGCGTGGAAGCGACCGAGGTGAAGAACAGGAACGTCAGTGGCTCGACCGGTGCGGCGAGAGCCTTGGGGATCGACAGTCGCACGTACTCGCGGAAGCCTGCTGAGCGCACGTTCCACGCGGGTCGATAGCGGAAGTCGGTGCGGACGATCTCCAGCACGCGCACCCCGAGGTGCATGAGTGCGCCGAGCACGGTGCCGATGGCCGCGCCGACGATGCCGAGGGCCGGGCTGAGCACGACGACACCGAAGACGATCCCGCCGTTGTAGAGCACCGGCGCCAGGCCATAGCTCAGGAAGCGCTGACGGACCACGAGCATCTCGCCCAGGGCGAACGAGGCCGCGAAGATGACGACCGTCACGCACATGATCCGGAAGAGCTCGGTGTACTGCCCCTGCTGGGTGGCGTCGAAGCCGGGTGCCACGAACGCCACGGTCAGCGGCGCGATGACGAAGAGGACGCCGGCCGTGGCGGCCATGAGGACCACCGAGATGGTGAGCACCGTGCGTGCGAAGTCCTGCGTCGCGGCGGGGTCATCGTGATGGATCCGGGCGTGGACCGGGACGAAGGCGGCCGAAAGCCCGGCCACCACGAGGACCGAGAGGATGAGCTCAGGCAGGACGAGCGCGGCGTTGTAGACGTCGAGATCGCTGCCGGCCCCGAAGGTTCGCGCGAAGGCGCGGTCCCGCACGAGCCCCATGACGTAGCTGACGAAGGTCAACCCCGAGAGGAGGATGGCACCACGCGGGAACACCGCGCTGAGGCGATCACGCATCGCGGCGAGCCGTCGGTGGCGTGCCATGGACCCGTGCATCGTACGAGAGTAGGCGCCGGGCGGAGTCGGGTGACTGAAGAATCCTTATCCGGGTGCCGGGCTCGCGCGGCGTAGAGTCTGGCTGCCCGGAGCAATGATGCAGAACCGCCGACGCACCTCGAACCGCACCGTCGTCCTCGTGGCTGTCCTGGTCTATGCGCTGCTCGGGACGCTGGTCGCCACGGCGGTGGCCACCAACGCGTTCGAGGCCGGCAATCACCTCAACGGGCTCATGCAGCGGGTGCGCCTGGCGCTCGACCCGCCCCCGGATCGCGAGGTGCTGCCCATCATCGAGGTCACCGAGACGGGCAAGGAGGTCGCCACCGGGTCGGATGGGTCAGCGCTGCAGCTTCCGCGGGGCCAGACCGCGGAGAAGACCCCCCGGCCCAGGCGGGCCCCGGTGGACGTCAGGCTGCGCTTGAAACCCGCCAGGGCCTTCGCCTCCCAGGTCACCACCGAGTGGTGCGCGGTGGCCGGCACGCAGATGGTGCTGGCCATGCACGACGTCTCTCGACAACTCGGAGGGGTCCCAGCGCCGCCTCGCCGGACGCCTCGACGAGTGGGAGAGCCGCAACGACAGCCACAACGGCGGCTGGGGACCCTCGGCCATCGCCCAGGCGCTCGCCGCACACGGCCTGGAGGGCTATGAGATCCGCTCGTATGGCAACCGCCAGCTGGCCCTGCGTGATTCGGCCATCGCCCTCGCCACGACCCGGGCGCCGGTCATCCTCATCGCCTGGCGCGGAGCGCACACGTGGGTCATGACCGGCTTCCGGGCGGACGCGGACCCCACCGTCTTCCGCAACGCCACGATCACCGGCACCTACATCTACGACCCCTGGTATCCCAGGGTCTCCACGATCTGGGGACCGTCGGACCCGCCCGGCGCCTTCCAGGACGAGGCCGAGATGCAGCGCAACTACCTGCCCTGGGACCGGCCCGAGGGCGCCTACAGGTACCGCGACGGCAAGTTCCTGGCCATCGTGCCCACCGTGGCGCTGGCTGACCAGGCTGCCGCGCCCGGCTGAGCGCCAGGGCTGGCGCTAGCGGCCCACGACGTAGCGGAGCCGCGTCTGCTCGTCCGGTCCGCATATGACGAGCATCCAGCCGAGGTTGTCGTTGTCCACGAAACGGTAGCCGTCCACGCCGCTCAGCACCGCACCCCCTTGACGCCGTGTCGTATGGTTCTTTTTATCCACCGCGAGAGGAAATCAGGTGACGGCACTCCGACAAGCCACCATGTCCGCGCTGAACGAGTCGCTCGTGCTCGACTTCGTTCGCGAGCGCGGCGAAACGTCGCGCTCGGAGATCACCCGTTCCCTGGGCCTGTCGCTCGCCTCCGTGAGCCGCATCGTGGCCCGGCTGATCCGGGGGGAACTCATCACGGAATCGCCTCGGCCGGCCGATGGCCGAGGCCGCCCCGCAGCCAGCCTCTGCTTCAACACGCGCGCCGGCTGTGTCCTGGCCATCGACCTGGGCGGAACCCAGTGCCATGGTGTGCTGGCTGACCTGGCCGGTCAGGTGCTCGTCGAGGATGTGCGGCCCACGGCCTCTGAGTCGACGCCATACAAGACCCTGCTGTCCTCCATCGGGCATCTGCAGGCGGCCGCGACCACGCCCCTCGTGGCGGCCGCCATCGGTGTGCCGGCCATCGTGGACCCGTCGCGCGGCCAGGTCCTGGGCGGCCCAAACGTGTTATGGCACGACTTCGCCCTGCTCGAGGCGCTGCGTCCCGTCCTCGACGTACCGCTGCACGTGGACAACGACGTCAAGCTGGCGGCCATGGCGCAGGCATGGCGCGGCCTCGGCCGTGGCTTGCCGGACTTCGCCACCATCTCCATCGGCACGGGCGTGGGTGCTGCCATCGTCGCCAATGGCGAGCTGGTGCGCGGCCAGAGCAACGCCGCGGGCGAGCTCGGCTATCTGCTCGTCGATCGTGGCCAGCTGCGCGAAGCGCACGCCGGCGGTCTGGGGGGCCTGGAGCGCGTCATCTCCGGTCCGGCCATCGCAGCCCGGGCGCGCGAGATCCTGGCGGCAGCAGCGGGCCGCCGTGGGACCCGCTCGCGGCTGGATCCCGAGCGGGTCAGCAGTGAGGATGTCCTGATCGCGGCCCGCGAGGGTGACCCGGTCGCCCAGCAGGTCGTGGGCGAGGTCCTCGACGGACTCGTGGTCGCACTCATCGCCCTGGCCACGACCTCCGACCCGACGCTCATCATCATCGACGGCGGCGTGGGTCGCCAACTGCAGCCGTACCTGGGGTGGTTGACCGACGCGCTGGCGCGACACACGCCGTGGACGCCCCGGCTGGCGATCTCGCAACTGGGCCCCAGCGCCACCGTCATCGGCGCCGTCGCAACGGCCCTCTGGCTCGACCGCCAGCGCGCCAGGCGGTCGGCGCCCCAGGCCCTGACCCGCGCAGCGAGAGCGACCGGCCATGCCGCTTGAGACGACGCCCCCGATGCCGGCGCCCTCATCCGGCCCTGCCATCGTCCCCGCGCCCGCCGGCACGGCGCGCCGGCGCATGACGCGCACGGAGTTCCTGTCGCGCTACGGCATGGCCACGATCTTCGCCATCGTGGTGGCTGTCCTCGTCATCACCAACGACAGCTTCCGCAACCCTCAGAACCTGATCAACATCCTCCAGCAGAACTCGATCATCGGCATCGTCGCCTGCGGGATGCTGCTCATGATCGTCATCGGCGGCTTCGACCTCTCGGTCGGCGCGGTGGGTGCCATGTCGGGTGTCGTGGGTGCCGTCGTCATCATCAACGTGGGCATCGTGCCCGGCATCATCGCGGCCCTCGTCTGCGGCCTGGCGGTGGGGCTCCTCAACGGCACCCTCATCGCCAAGGTCGGGATCAATCCCTTCGTCGCCACCCTCGGCACCCAGGTCTTCATCTACGGCTTGCTCTTCGTGGTCACCGATGCGCGTCCCGTCTACGGGATGCCGGCCGGCTTCACGTGGCTGGGCCTTGGCCGCATCGGGCCGCTGCCCACGGCCGTGGTCATCTACGGCATCGTGCTCCTCATCACGTGGATCATCCTGCGGCGCACCACCTTCGGGCAGCACATCTACGCCGTGGGCGGCGGTCGCGATGCCAGCTGGCTGGCCGGCGTCAACGTCGACCGCGTCACCATCGCCACCTACGGCATCGGCGCCCTCTTCGCGGCGCTGGCTGGCCTCGTGCTCCTGGGCCAGACGAACATCGGCCAGCCCTCCACCGCGGAAGCCTGGCCGCTGGCGGCCATCGCCGCGGTCGTCGTCGGCGGCGTGCCGCTGACTGGCGGTGTCGGCGGCGTGGGTGCGGCCGTCCTCGGCACGCTCCTGCTGGGCGTGGTCGCCAATGCCCTCAACCTCTTCAGTGTCTCCCCGTACTGGCAACCCGCGATCACGGGTCTCGTGATCCTCGTGGCGGTAGGACTCGACAGCTTCCAGCGCAAGCGCGCCGGCAGCCAGTGACTCTGGGCAGCGTTGGTGCCTGGATGGCCCAGGTGCGTCACGACGATGCAGAAGGAAGGTAGGAACCGTATGAACAGGTCCGTGAACGTCAGGACCGCGGCCACGCTGGCGGTCGGCCTGCTGGTGGTGGGCGTGCCCGCCAGCGCGCAGGATGCGAGTGCTCCGCCGGAGGCCGCTGGGACCGGCACCGCCATCTGCGATACCGGTGGGCAGGCCTTCAAGGTCGGGTCGATGATCTGGAACACCTCGATCCCCTTCTACTCGAACCTCATCAAGGGCGAGCAGGAGCAGGGCGCGACGTACGGCATGACCGTCGATATCCGCAGTGGCGAGGGTGACATCGGCACCGAGGTCGCCGTCGTCCAGCAGTTCATCAGCGAGGGCGTTGATCTCATCCTCGTCTCCCCCAGCGACGCGCAGGGCATCGTGCCCGTCATCCAGCAGGCCAATGAGGCCGGCATCCCGGTCATCGAGGTCAACAGCACCGTCGGCGACGGCGCGGAGACCGTGACCTACGTCGGCGCGGACGACTTCGAGTTCGGCCAGATGCAGGGCGAGATGCTCAAGCAGGCCCTGCCCGAGGGCGGCACCGTGGGCTACATCCTCGGTCACCTCGGCGTCTCAGCCCAGACCCTCCGCGAGGACGGCCTCATGGACGCTCTCCAGGGCGTCGACACCATCCAGATCGTCGAGCGGCAGTCGGCCGACTGGGACAACGCCGCGGCGCTGGCATTGACCCAGGACTGGCTGAACAAGTACGCCGAAGGCGAGCTGGACGCCATCATCGACCAGGGTCCCGAGGGTGCCACGGCGGCCCAGTTCGCGCATGACAACGGCCGCGAGGAGATCAAGTTCCTCATGGGCGACTACCCGGCCGACGTCAAGGCCGGCATCGAGGCCGGCTACATCTACGGCACCGTCGACCAGGACCCGTACCCCCAGGGCACCACGGCCATCGACATGGCCTGCCTGGTGCTGACCGGGCGCACGGCGGAGGTCCCGACCCCCAACGTGTACCTGCCGCTCCCCATCGTCACCTCCGAGAACGTCGCCGACTACCCGGCGGCCTGGGGCAGCTGATCGACGGCTGACCCGTTGCTGACCTTCTGCTGATCACAGGACCGGCCCCGTGGAGCAACCAACGGCCGCTGCCCTCCCGCCGCTCCTCGCCATGCGCGAGGTGCGGAAGCGGTTCGCGGCCGGCGAGGTGCTTCACGGGGTCGACTTCACCCTGGAGCGTGGCCAGATCCACGCGCTGGTCGGCCAGAATGGAGCCGGCAAGTCCACGCTGATGAAGGTGCTCGGCGGGGTCTACCCCGACTACACGGGCAGCGTCCGCGTCGATGACGTGGAGGTCGACCTGTCGTCGCCCAAGGCGGCACTGGCGGCCGGCGTGGCCGTCATCTACCAGGATTTCTCGCTCGTCCCGGAGCTCTCCGTGGCCGAGAACATCGCTCTCGGCCGTGAGCCGGAGTCCGGCCCACGCGGCCTCATCGACCGGCGGGCGCTGTTGCGGCGCTCCGCCGAGGAGGCGCACGCCCAGGGCATCGAGCTGCCCATGGACAGCCGCGTGCGCTCGCTCGGGGTGGCCGAGCAGCAGCTCACCGAGATCGTCAAGGCGCTCTCGCGCGACGCCCGCATCCTTGTCATGGACGAGCCCACGGCGCGGCTCTCGCCGGCCGAACGCGATCGGCTCTTCATCGCCATGCGACGGCTGCGAGACCGGGGTGTCGGCATCGTCTACATCAGCCACTTCCTCGAGGAGGTCTTCACGGTCACCGACCACGTGACCGTTCTGCGAGATGGCCACGTGGTGGCATCCCAGCCCACCCGGGAGCTGGACCTGCCGCGCCTGGCTGCCCTCATGGTCGGCCGCTCCGTGGCCAGCCTGGAGCGCGCTGAGACGCCGGCCGGCACGGTGGCTGGGGTGCCCGCCCTGGAGCTCGTCGACGTCTCCGTGCGCGGCCGCCCACCCGTATCGCTGGCCGTCGCGTCGGGCGAGGTCGTGGGTATCGCCGGCCTCGTGGGCTCTGGCCGCACGCGGCTCGCGCGGGCCATCGTGGGTGCCACCAGGAGGACGGGTGGGGTCCGCGTCCACGGGCGGGACGTGGACCCGCGGTCACCCACCGAGGCGGCGCGTGCGGGGGTGGTGATGCTGCCAGAGGATCGGCGTCGGGATGGCCTGGTCGTGCCCTCGTCGATCTCGCGCAACGTGTCGCTGACGGCCCTGGGCATGAGCCTCACGCGCTTCGGCCTGGTGCTGCAGCGGGCGCGCGACCGACTGGTGCGTGAGCAGGTCCTGCGGCTGCGCATCACACCCTCAGACCCGCAGCGCACGGTCTCGACCCTGTCCGGCGGCAACCAGCAGAAGGTGCTGATGGCTCGAGCATTCGCGGCCGGGGCGAGCGTCCTCATCCTCGACCAGCCCACCGCCGGCGTGGACGTCGGGGCCAAGGCCGAGCTGTACGAGCACATCCGCACCGTGACCGGGGACGGTCGGGCGGTCATCGTCATCTCCGACGACCTCGACGAGTTGCTGCTGCTCTCCAACCGGATCCTGATCATGCACGGCGGACGACCCGTGTCCATCCTGCCGGCGGCCTCCATCGATCGCGAGACGCTGCTGGCCGTGACGACCACGGGCGCGCTCCCGGCGGCGGTGGCGTGAGGTCGGTGCGGGGCCCGATGGTGTTGTCGGCGGAGCATCCACAGCATCACCAGGAGGCGCCATGAACGGCATCGTCGCGGTCAAGAACTACGGTTTCGAGTGGTACCTGAGGTACGGCCTGTCGGAGGATGAGGCGGCGAGCGCCATGCGCCGCCACGGCATCGACTGGGTGGCCGTGCAGAACCTGCGAGACCCCCTGCCCAGCAGCGCTGTCGTCCAGGAGATGCCCGGTGCGCCTTACGAGGACCGGCGCTTCCGCGAGGCCCTCCGCCGACAGGGACTCAAGGTCTTCGAGGCCACGGCCGTGTTCTTCCGCCCCGATGCCTACGCGGCCCGGCCGGACTCTGCGGCCCGTCGATGCCGCGGGTCGCACGATGGAGCGATACGGCTGGTACGTGGGTCTCTGCCCGACGAGCGACGCCTACCTCGCCGAGCGGGCCGCCGTCATGCAGGAGGTCGTCAGCAGCCTGGAGCCGGACGGCATCTTCCTGTCGTTCATCCGCTTCCCCGGGTTCTGGGAGCTGTGGATGCCGGAGACGCCGCGCTCGGCCATCGCCGAGTACTGCTTCTGCGAGCGCTGCCTGGCGCGCTTCGGTGAGGAGACGGGGCATGCGCTGCCAGCCGGCCCGACGGCCACGAGGTCGGCTGTCATCCTCAACGAGCTGCGAGCCGAGTGGACGGCCTGGAAGTGCGGGATCATCGCCGGGGTCATCGCGTCGCTGGGCGACGCTGCGCGGCGCGTGCGGCCGGGCATCGAGGTGCTCATCAACGGCGTGGCGCTGGGTCGCCCCGACTACGACGATGCGGGCGCCCAGGTGCTGGGCCAGTCACCCGAGGCCATCGGCGCCGTGGCCGAACACCTCGAGCTGATGTTCTACCACCAGATCATGCGGCGGGATCCGGAGGCGTGGATCGAGCGCATCATGCGCGAGATGCGCCCGCGCACCGAGAGCACGCTGCTCGCCTGCCTGCAGGGCAAACCGGACTACCTGGGGGAGATCTACGCGGCGGGCCGCCGCCGCCCGACCATCCCCTTCGAGGAGTTCCGCGCAGCGCTGCGGGCCGTGGACGAGTCACCGGCCGACGGCGTCATGGTCTACCACTGGGTCGACTTCCTCGAGAACGAGCTCACCGGCGACGGCCGCATGGTGGAGGCGCTGCAGGCCTTCAAGGCCGGGGCCCTCTAGGGCGGGACGCGCCAGGGCGGAACGCGCCAGGGCAGGCGCCGGGGTGCGCGGCGGACCGGAGCGCCGCCGTGTCGACCGTCAGGCCAGCGTGGTCCGCCGAGCCAGCTTCTGGAATCGCGCAGGCACCCACCACTTCAGGAAGTAGAGGCGGCAGCCGAGGCAGTAGCCGGTCGCCGCCAGGACGGCCTGGAGCGCGCCGACCGCGATGGCCACCATCCACCCGGCGCCTGTGAGACCGACCAGGAGGAGCAGCGAGCCGACGAGGAAGCCGACCGATCCCAGCGCCTGCGCGAAGCGCGGCGGGAACTCGTGCTCGAGCTCGCGCGGCGGGGCGATGCGCAGGGCTCGGCGGACCACCGGCCAGGGCCGGCCGAGGATGGAGTACCGCGTTCCGAAGAGCGCGCTGATGCCCAGTGCCACAGCGAGGGATGGCACCACCACGACCCAGCCCGCCAGGAAGCCGAGCGCCAGGATGGCGACGCTCAGTGCGGCACCGAAGCGGTGGCCGCGCGGGTCGATGAGACGTCCAGCGGTCGGGTCCGGCGTCGAGGCGGTCATCGGGGACTCCTTGGGCCTGCGGTGATGGTCGTGCTCGTGGGCAGAGGGTAGACTCGCCCTGTACGGGCGTCCAATCGAAACATCTGACAGAAGTGATCGACTTGGTCGCTCACCCACCCCACGCAGCGAGGGCAACGCCATGGATGTCCCCAGGCTGGAGGCCTTCCTGGAGGTCGCGCGGCTGGGCTCGATGCGAGCGGCCTCCCGCTCGTTGCACCTGGGCCAGCCGGCACTCAGCGCGCGCATCGCCACGCTGGAGGGCGAGCTGGGGACACGCCTGTTCGAGCGCACCAGGCGGGGCGTGCGGCTGACGTCGGCTGGTTCAGCGCTGTTGCCGCACGCCGAACGGGTGATGGAGTCGGTCGCGGCCGGTCGTGCTGCGGTCGGCCAGGTGGAGCTGGGTGACGAGGGCGAGCTGGCCATCGCCGCCGTGCCGGCGGTCAACGCCTCGCTCGTCCCGGAGCTGGTCGCGCGCTTCCGGCGCTTCCACCCTGGCGTCCACTTCCACGTGCAGGCCGGCAGCCCCGAGCGGGTGGCCGAGCTGGTCGTGGCCGGCAGCGCGCACCTGGGGCTCGTCCACCAGTCGGGCGTCCCACGAGATCCACGGATCCGCGCCACATCGCTCTATGAGGAGCGATCGCTCCTGGCGGCCCGCTCCGACCACCCCTTCACCGCGCGCGGGCCGGTCACGCTGGCCCGCCTGGCCGACGCCACGCTGATCCTTCATGACCGCGGCTCCGACGACCATCAGCGCGTGGTGACGCTCCTTCGCGAGGCCGAGGTGGTGCCGTACAGCGTCATCGAGGTCGACAGCGTGGACACCGCGCAGCGTCTCGTGGCGCGTGGCATCGGCGTGGCCTGGCTGCCGTCCACGACCGCGGCGCCGGACATCGAGGCCGGCACGATCGTGGCACTCGAGGTGGCCGGCGTCCCGACCGCGACGCACCGTGTCGTGGCCCTCGAGCGCTCCGATGCTGCGCCCTGGGTGCCCGTCCGCACGCTGCGGCGCCTGCTCTCGGAAGCCGCGGTCTTCCTGCCGGGGGCCCTGCCGATCGAGGGTCAGCCGACCTGATCCCAGCTGTGCCAACGAAGCTGGCACGGGCAGCGGCGATGCTCTGCCCATGCGGTCCCGCTCGTCCCCACGGCGGTGACCACGATCGATCGCGTCCCTCCGCCTGAGCGAGCTTCGCCTGGCGGGGGACGCGGCCAGCTCACTGCCCTAGTCTTGACAGCAGGACGTCCTACTGTCATGATGCGTCGATGCCAGACATGGAGGACCACAGCATCGGAGAGCTCGCCACGTTGGCGGGAGTGACCCCGCGGACCATCCGCTACTACATCTCCATCGGGCTCCTGCCATCGCCCGGACAGGTCGGCCCCGGGTCGCGTTACGGAGCGGGGCACCTGGCTCGCCTGCGCCTCATCCGCCAGCTCCAACGCGAGCACCTGCCGCTCGGCGAGATCGGTCGGCGCCTGGAGAGCCTGGACGACGAAGCCGTCGTGCAGGCGATGGAGGGCCAGGCTTCAGCCGCACCGGCGGGATCCGCGCTGGACTACATCCGTCGGCTGCGGGCCGACCGTGGTGGCGAGGCCGCGCCAGCCCTGGAGCCTGCGCGGTCCCACGCCACTGTCCTCGTGTCCCAGGCGACTCCACCCGCCCGCCCCGCATCGGAGGAGGCCAGGGTACGCACCGCGGACCGCACACGCTGGGAGCACGTCTGGCTGGGCGATGGCGTGGAGCTGCACATCCGACAGCCGCGTGCGCGCGGTGACCACAAGCAGATCGACCGACTCATCCGCCTCGGTCGCGAACTACTCGAGGGGAGGGACCGACAGTGACCCAGACGAACCATGGCGGCCGCGATGCCGCCCTTGCCCCAGATCCGTCACTCGGCGCGGCGCAGCTCGTCGTCCGCCAGGACCGCCGCCTGATCCGCGCGCGTCGGCACAGCCGCCGCTTCCTGGTCGCTGACGTCGTCGCGCCGCAGGTGCGCCGCGGTGTCGAGCGCCCGCCGGTGAACCTCGCCTTCGTGCTCGACCGCTCGGGCTCCATGCATGGCCGCAAGCTCCAGCTGGCCGCCCGCGCCGTAGAGGAGGCCCTCGGCCTGCTGCGGCCCACGGACCGCTTCGCCGTCGTCGTCTACGACAGCGACGTCGATGTCCTGGTGCGGAGCACGCCAGCAACGCCGGACGCTCGCAGGGCCGCGGTCGAGCAGCTGCGCACCGTGCGCACGGGCAGCGCCACCAACCTGTCTGGCGGATGGCTGGCCGGCTGCGAGCAGGTCGCCAGCGCGCTCCTCGAGAGAGGTGTCGATCGCTGCCTGCTGCTCACGGACGGCCTCGCCAACAACGGCATCACGGACGCAACGGAGCTCGCCGGCCACGCCCAGGCGCTGCGGGCACGGGGTGTCTCCACCTCGACCTTCGGTGTCGGCCAGGACTTCGATGAGGTCCTGCTGCAATCGATGGCGGCCTCCGGTGGCGGCCAGTTCTACTACATCGAGGATGCCGCCCAGATCCCCGACCACATCGGCAGCGAGGTCGGTGAGGTGCTGGAGGTGGTGGCCCGCGAGGTGCACCTGGAACTCACCCTGCCGGAGCACATCCGGGTCGAGTCGCTGGCGGCCTTCCCGGCGCGTGCCGTCGGGGGTGGTCGAGTCTCTATCGACCTCGGCGACCTCGTCTCCGGCCAGCAGGTGGAGGTCCCGCTGCGCCTGGCCTTCAGTCTCGGTGAGACCGGCGACATCGTGCCGGTCCTCGTCAGCCTCAGCGACCGGGACGGCAGCCTGGACGTTCCCGCCGCTCGACTGGCCTGGGAGTACGCGGACGATGCCGCCAACGACGTCCAGCCACGCGACCGCTCCGTGGACCACGTCGTGGCCACGGTCTTCGCCGCCCGCACCCGCCAGGAAGCGGTGGCGCTCAACCGGGTGGGCCGGTACGATGCGGCCGCGGCAGCTCTCAAGGCCACCAGTCGCCGCATCCGCGACTACGCCGGCCAGGACAGGCATCTGCAGGAGGTGGCCATGGGGCTGGACGTGGAGGCGGACCACTTCGCCACCCCGCTGCCAGAGCCAGACCGCAAGGCGATCTACAGCGCCGGCGCCCACATGCTGCGCTCACGTGACGCCATGGGCCGGGCCAAGCGAAGCTGAGACACGGAGCGGCACCTGGAGACCTGCCGCGCTGCTGGAGGCCGTGATCGACCCTGAAGGCATCCTCGAGGGCCTCAACGAGGCGCAACGAAGGGCGGTGACGACCGTCTCCGGGCCGCTGGCCATCGTGGCCGGCGCGGGGACCGGCAAGACGCGCGTGGTCAGTCACCGGACCGCGTACGCCGTGGCGACGGGCGTGGTGGAGCCCCGCCAGGTGCTGCTCGTGACCTTCACGAACAAGGCTGCCATGGAGATGGCAGAGCGCGTGCAGCGCCTGGGGGTGTCCGGCGTCACGGCGCGGACATTCCACTCCGCCGCGCTGGCACAGCTGCGCACCTTCTGGCCGACCTGCCATCCCGGCCGCGACCAGCCTGAGGTGATGGCCGACACGTGGCGACTGGTGGCGCCCCTGGCTCGCGGCCTGCCGGGCGGTTATCGGTTCACGCCCACGCGGGACCTGCTGGACGAGATCGCCTGGGCCAAGGCGCAGGGCCTCGGCCCCGACGACTATCCAGCGGCCGACCACCAGCCGCCCATCCCGGCCGAGCTCTTCGTTCGCCTGTACCGAACGTACGAGACGATCAAGCGCCGCCGCGGGATCATCGACTTCGACGACATCCTGCAGCTGACGAAGACGATGCTCGAAACGGAGCCGGAGGTCGCCCGGCAGGTGCGAGCGCGGTACTCGTGGTTCACCGTCGACGAGTTCCAGGACACGACGCCGATGCAGTACAGCCTGCTGGAGCTCTGGCGCGGCGATCGGCAGGACATCTGCGTGGTGGGCGACGATGACCAGACCATCTACTCCTTCGCTGGCGCCACGCCCAGCCACCTGCGCGAGTTCGCCGACCGTCATCCCGGGACACGGGTCATCCCCATCGTCGAGAACTACCGCTCCAGCCCGGAGATCCTCGACCTTGCCAACCGGCTGCTGGCCGGCACGGGACGGCAGAAGCAACTGCTGGCAACGCATCCGTCCGGACCGCGCCCGGCGCTGCGCGAGCTGGACGACGACGAGGCCGAGGTGCGCTACGTCACGGGCGGCATCCGCGAGCTCCTGGGGAGCGGCATGCCGGCCAGCCAGATCGCCGTCCTGGTCCGGGTCAACGCCCAGCTGCCGGCGTTCGAAGCGGCCCTTGCTCGAGCGGGCATTCTGTATACGACGGTCGGAACGCCATTCTTCGAGCGCCCGGAGATCAGGGGGGCGGTGGAACGGCTGCGTCGGCTGCCGCGGGATCTGCGGGGCAGTGAGCTCGTGGCGGCGGTGCAGGCGGACTGGCGGGAGCACCTGGGACTCGACGCCGCTGCCGCCGCGGGTGCTCGCGAGGCGCGTGAGCGTCAGGCTGCCCTGGAGACGCTGCTCGGGCTGGTGCGGGAGACGGCGGTGCCGACCCCACGCGCTGGAGCGCACAACCTCGCCCCCGGTGGAGCCGGCGGGCTCGACGAGGTCCTGGCTGACCTGGAGCGACGGACGGCCCAGGAGTCGACCGCCGGTGACCAGGGCGTCCAGTTGATGACGCTCCATCGAGCCAAGGGGCTCGAATGGGAGGCCGTCTTCCTGCCGGCGCTCGAGGAGGGCCTGTTGCCGGTCAGCCAGGCCGCCGACGACCCTGAGGCGCTCGAAGAGGAGCGCCGCCTCCTGTATGTCGGCATCACGCGCGCCAGGCGACGACTGTCCCTGTCATGGGCGAGCAGTCGTGTCTCACCCACGTCGGGCCGCATCCAGCGCCGCAGGCGCAGCCGCTTCCTCACCTCGCTCGCTCCGGCCCGTCCGGGCCAGCGCGAGACGCGTTCCCCACGGCGGCCACGACCGGAGCCCTCCGATCCGCTGACTGCTGGGTCGCCGGCCCTCCGCGGCCAGGGTGACGAAGACCTGGTCGCCGCCCTCAGGGCGTGGCGGACCCACCGCGCCCGGGAGGATGAGGTGCCCCCCTATGTCGTGCTGCACGACGCCACCCTGTCCGCCATCGTGGCGCAACGCCCAGGGTCGCTATCGGGCCTGGGGCGCATCAAGGGCATGGGCCCCGTCAAGTGCGAGCGCTACGGCGTTGAGATCCTCGGGATCATCGTGGCCGATGCCACGCGGGACGGGCCGGCCGCCTGACGCGCCGCGCGGGGCGGCAGCGTTCAGTTCAGGCGGGGCGGCGGTGCGACATCCGCGCCCGGCACGCGACCGGGCAGCTCCGCGCCGGGGACGCCGGCGTCCTCCAGGTTGTCTGCCCGTGCCAGGGGGCCTGCAGCATCCAGGTGCCACGAGCCACGGGTGTTGCCGCGCAGGTCGTTGGAGTGGAAGTCGCCGCCAGCGCCGTTGGTCACGAGCACCCCGACCGCGGAGCTGCTGACATGGTTGCCGGTGAAATGCGGCGCCGTGCCGTCCTCGTCCAGCCAGATGCCCGGCCCGGAGCTGGCTGACACGGTGTTGGAGTCGAAGCTGCCGCTGGCAGCGGCATCGACGATGACGCCCTGGGCGCGGCAGCCCCGGATGGTGTTGCCGGTGATGCGCGGATCCGATCCGGCGCCGCGTACGCCTATGCCCAGGCGATTGTCCACGATCTCGTTGCCTTCGATGCTGGGCGACCCGCCGCCGGTGACCGCGATGCCCACGTCACAGCCGCGGATCGTATTGCCGCGGATGCGCCCTCGCCCACCCTCCACGACGATGCCGGCCCCGGCGTTCTCCTCGATCGTGCTGCCCTCGATGCGGCTGGCCGAGGCGGCGCCGCCGAACAGCACGCCCGAGCCGGCATTGCGCGAGATCGTGCAGCGGTCCACCACGACCGTGGCACCGCCGCCCCCGACGATGCCGTGGTCGAGGTTGTCCACGATCTCCGATCGCCGCACCACGAGGGAGGCGTGCTCACCGCCGGCGGCCAGCGGCCAGCGGTGGCCAGAGATGCGGCAGCCCACGACCTGTGCGCGGGCCTCATCCTCGACGATCACCGGATTCCGGGCGCCATCCCGTAACACGCAGTCGCGCAGCCGGAGGTCCGCAGCAGCGCCGCCCACCCATACGGTGGCGCCCAGGTGGGAGGAGAGTCGGCAGCCCTCGACGATGACCGAGGCGTCGTGCACCGCCAGAGCAGACCAGGAGGAGCGGTCATCGCCCACGCGCGACGGCCGGATGGTCAGGCCACGCACGACGCTGCCCGAGGCGGCGATCCCCATGGCCTCTCCGCGGGCCGGCTCCAGGACGATGTCTTCCGTCGGACCCCGGCCCTCGATGCGCACGGCACGGTCCACGACGACCGGCATGCGATACGTTCCCGGCCGAACCAGCACACGGTCGCCGTCCTCGGCGTCCGCCACGGCCAAGTCGATCTCGCCATAGGCTTCCGGATCGGATGGGTCCACGACGAGGTCACGCGGCTCCCGCGCCGCGGCCAGCTCCAGCTGCGCATCCGTCCGCTCCTGTCGCGGTCGCGGCGGGCGTGATGCCGGCCCGAAGGAACGTTCGGCCGCCTGCACAGATGCTCCGTCTCCGTCGTCGCCCGCTTCCGCCGGCTCCGGATCTTCCTCCTCGTCGGCGTCGTCGCTGACCAGGGCGTGGTCATCCGGGTATCGCCCGGCCGCGGCGGCCACCAGCCACGGCAGACGCTCCGAGGCGAACTGGGCTCGCTGCTGGCCCCAGGCCAGCAGGCTGCGCACGGCAGCCATGGCACGGCTGGGATCCAGTCGTCCGAGTGTCGCGGAGGGGATGAAGGTGACATGGGCGGGCACCCCCGTGAACGTCCAGGCGCCCAGCGCCGGCGGCCGCTCCTCGCCCGACCAGTCGGTGGCTTCTGCGAGGTTCAGGGCATTGGCCAACCAGGCTCCGCGATGTGGCCCCAGGGCACGCGGCAGCATCAGCCGAACCAGCATGCCCGGGCCCAGCGTGGGGTGTGCTGCGGGCCCCAGCACCCAGGCGGCCAGGGTGCCCTCCCTGAGCGGCAGCAGGACCTGGAGGTCCTCGTCCACCAGTGCATGCAGGCCTGCCTGCTCGAGCTCCTGCCGGGCGCGCTCCAGCACGCGCAGCGAGATGGGAGCGGGCCGCGGCCGCAAACCGTGCGACGCCTCGAGCATGGCCGCCGGGTCAGGGCGCCGGCCGGCGACGGGATGGGGTGCGTCGTCCAGCGTGCGCCCTTCGGCCAGCACGGGCGCCGCCCGCCAGGTGTCCGCCACCTGCAGGCGGATCGCCACGATCAGCGCGTCCTCCAGCCAGGGCGGAGAGTCCGACCGCAGCACGGCCCCGCAGCGCGCCGAGATCGTGCGCCGTTCCGCGTCATACGTGAACGCTGAGAGCGCCGCGTCCGCGTTCATCGTATCCAGCAGCGCATAGGTGGCTGGCTCATCCGGGACATCCCTGGATGCCGGCGTCTGCGCCCGGACCTGCCAGCCGGGCTCATCGCGTGACCGGATCGGCGGCGAGGCCCACACCCGGTGACGCAGCCAGTGGGCCCACCAGGTGAAGCCGCGCTCCTCCGGCACCGACCAGCCGTCCTCCGCTGTCAGCACGTGACGAGCCCTCTCCAGCACCTCCAGCCCGAGGTCCGCCGCGGGGGTGGCTGCGCGGGACCGTCGCTCGTTCGCCATGCCCTCGTCCTCCTACGGGCCCCGCCCGGGACCGCGAGCTGCGGCGAGGGACGCGCGGCCAGCCACCGCGCCGTGGGCCGGACGGCAGCCGCGGCTGCTGGGGACGGGCGCGGCCACGGTGACGGTCGCAAGCGCTGGTGGCACGCGACCATCGTGCGGCCACCCTGTGCCAGCAGTCTGGCACGCGCCCCCTGCGCGCCACCGCCCTTCGGGGAGCTCGTGCGTGGACGCCATGTCCGGCGCGCAGGGCGAGCACCGCTGGGTCACCGGGCCCCGGTGCCGGTCTCCCCCAGGGTCGCGCGACGGGACGCTCCACTCGGACTCGCGCTCCCCCGCCTCCCCGCGCGACATGACGGCAGTGTGGCACGCCTCCGACCGGTGCATCGCGTCACCGCTCGTGCCAGGGGAGGTGGCACAGTTCGGGTTGAGCCTGTGCCGTGCCCGTGGGCGACTCGGCAGGCTCTGTCGGGCCGAGCGATCGAGGGCCGGCTCCCACGGACCGGCCAGCCAGAAGGAGCCTTTGGTCATGGGCATGGTCATCGCTACGGTCCTCGCCACCATCCTGGCAGCCTCGGTGCCCGCCGCGCCGGCACCCTCCGCGGCCGGCTGGGTCGACGGCTGGTACACGTTCGCCGGCGGCGCGACCACGACGCGCTCATTTCGAGACCGGACACCCGCCAAGACGTCGGTCGTCCTGTTCCTGCAGAAGAAGACCGGACCCAGGTATTGCCGGGCGCAGGTCACCGCCAGGAGCGGCGGCGCGACCGTGCGCTACGAGCCGGTCTACAAGTACACGCGGTCGTCGTCGCGTGCCTTCGGCGCCGTGATCTCCTGGCCGACGGGCGCTCCTACCAAGACGATCACCGTGAGCACCAACGGCCACTGCCTCTTCCGTCTCTACGCCAAGTAGCGGCACACGGGCGAAGCCTGCCGATATGCTGCGCCTGGGAGGCGCCGAGCGCGTATGGGCAGGTCGCACGTCGGACAGGAGGGGAGGCGCTGGCTGCGCGCCCTCGGCTGGGTCATCGACCTCGCGCTGCAGGTCGTCGTCGTCCTGATCGTCCTCCAGGCCATCGGAGAACGCTGGGGCGCTGAGGCTGCTATCGCTGCCGGCCTGCTCCTCCCGGTGACCTACCTGCTCGGCCCCATGCTGCTGGGCATCGTGGGTGGGGCATGGCTGGCCTTCGGCCTGCAGGTCCTGGCCATGGCTGGTGCCGTGGGGCTGCTGGGCGTCCCGCGCATCGATCGCCGGCAGGACACCGGCCGCGGTTGCCTGCAGGTCCTGGCTGCCGGGACGCTCCTGGTCCTGGTCGACCTGGCCCTGCACCTGGCCGCGCTGGCGCTCGTCATCGGGCAGGTCGAGCGAGCCTGGGGCCGCGATGGGGCACTGCTGGCCGCGGTCGCCTTCCCGGTCACCTACTTGCTGGGTCCAGCCTGGATGGCCTACAGCGGTGCCGGCTGGCTGCCGCTCATCCTGCAGGCAGCCGCGTTCGGCCTGCTCGCGCTGGTCGTGGTGATGTCTGACAGCTGACCGGCGGGCCGCCCGTCCGAGTCAGCGTCAGCGGCGTCCGATGGTCGCCAGTCGCTCATCGAGGAGCGATGTGCCGGTGCGCGCCGCGCTCAGCTGCCAGGGGTCCACGCCCGACTCGCTGTGCGGCTCGGCGTCGGCGTCGGCCGGCGCGGTCGAGTCTTCGGTCGCCTCGTCCGTCATGGGCTCGTCTACCGCGTCCGTGATGGTGGCCTCGTCGCCCGCTTCGGACGACTCCCCATCCGCGAGGTCCGCGGCTGTCTCGACCGGCTCGACGGAAGAGGTGGTCTCTTCTGCCTGCTCGACGGCCTCGGCGGCGGCGGCCGCGGCTTCGACGCGTCGAGTTCGCGCCAGCGCTGCTGTAGCTGCGGTGGCGGGCGCCGTCGCCAGGTCCACCGACGCCGCGGCCAGCGCGATGTGAGGGACCACGATGGCCTCCTGCTCGCCTCGCCACACCGCGAGCTCGACGACGACGAGGGGCAATCGCTCGGCCAGGACCTCCAGCGTCCCGCGGTACTCATCGTCGAGCACCTCGGTCAGGAGGACGGCCACGTGCGTCTTGTCGGGTTCCACGGCCCGGCTGGCGGCCCAGTCCTGCAGCAGACCGAAGGCGGCGACCGCATCGAGCCCGCCCAGGTGCACGGCGACGTTGAAGAAGTGGTCGTCATCGGCGGCCAGGATGGCTTGGGCGTTCGCCTTGAGGGCACCTCCCTCGCTCGGGCGCAACTCGCCAAGGCCGAGACGGCTGGGCGCTTCGCGAACCCAGTCGCGAAGCCAGGCTTCATCCCTGCCGATCCCGGCTACGCTGGATACGCTGCCCGAGACGACGCTGGGATCCATCGCGGCACTCCTTCTGTTCGCAGGCGGCTTGGCCACCGCTCGCGGGCGGCCTCGACCTCCGAGTGAAGCGTGGTGGCCCGGTACCTGCCGCGACCCGATGGTCAGGGGTCCGGTCCGCCCATCGGCGCGCCGCGCACCAGGCACAGCATCACTGCAGCGCTCGCCGGCCTGGCAGGTGTGCTGCGGCCACAGGCGGCTCCCGTCGTGAGCCAGCCATCACCGCCCAGCGTGCGCCGCCGGCTGGCGAGGCTCGGGCCGGACGGCTAGCCTGTCGGCATGGAGGCTCGGTTCGCGGCCGTCTCGCGCCGCCTGCTCGTCATCGGATCCACCGCCCTCATCGTCCTGGCCGGCCTGGTGGCGACACCCACCGCCCTGCTGGCAGCCACGGACGCGCAGCTCGTGGCCACCCTCCAGCTTCCGGAAGGGGAGATCGACTTCCCGCTGGAGCCCGGCACCCTGCATCTCTTCGACGCCGAGGGCACGCCGTTCGTCGTGCGGGTCATCGATGGATGCGCCGTGAACGGCCACTACTGGGTCTTCGGTGCCGGCCTCGGTGAGACGGCCATGCGCCTGACCGTCTTCGACGAACGATCGGGACGCAGCCACCGCACTGTGCTGCCCGCCTTCGAGCCCGGCGCGCCCATCGAGGCCGCCTTCGATCCCGAGGCCCTTGCCATCTGCCGTGAGGGACCCACGGGAGGGCTGCCGGAGCTGCGCGGGACCGCGGTGCTCACGTCGGCCACCTCGCGCTGTGACGACCGCACCGTGGACGTCACGCTCCTCTCGCAGGGCAGCGAAGAAGGCTATCAGCTCCTCCTGCGCGACGGCGCAGAGGAGGCCCGCATCCTGCGCACCGGTCCAGTGGCCATGGTGGGCCAGGCGGCTGATGGCGCCGATGTCTACCTTCTCACCGAGGGTCGCACGCCACGGCAGGTCGAGGGCCTGCTGTTCAGCGGCGACCGGGACATGCTGCCCCGCGAGGCCAGCCTGGAGGCGGCCCTCGATCGTCTGACGCCTGCCCGCGTGCGGCGGGGCTTCGAGGCGGCCAAGTCCATGAAGGTGCCCAAGCTGGTCATCGACGACCTCGGACTGGGCAGCGTGGCCTGTACCTATCATGTGAGCCTTCAGTTGCAGACGCCCGGTGCCGACGCCTACCTGGCCCAGGCCGGCTGGATCAGGGAGGGCGGCACGCCGCTGGAGCCACCCGAGCTGGTGCCGCCGCGCTTCAGCGTCGACCTCGTGGCCGCTGACGCCACGACCACGGCGCTGCCGCTCGTCGGGCCGTACCAGGGTGCCCCGGGAGAGGGCCAGATCTGGGAGCACGCCTCCGATGCGGCGCGGGTGGAAGTCATCGATGGATGCCAGCTGGGCGGCTCATATTGGGTCGTCGGAGCCGCCATGACGGATGTCCCGCTCCAGTTGACCGTGACGGACTCTGAAACCGGCGCCAGCACGACGTTGGAGCTGGAGCCGCGTGAGGAGGGTGTGGCTGGTGTGGCGGACACCGCCAGCCTGGCCGCCTGTCACTGAAGGCCCGCGTCGGCCTGCCGCGGCCCCGCGAGGCTGACCATCGTCAGGCTCGCTATCGACCCTTGGGGGGACGGTGGTACTGGCGTGGTCGCGGCTATGCTGTGGGCATGGGCAAGGCCAAGTGGTGGGTGTGTCCGGGCTGCCAGAGCCTGAACGACGTCCCCGCCAACAAGTGCTACAAGTGCCGGGTCAAGAAGCCGGCCGCGCCGGTGCTGCTCGACGACCAGTACGGCCACCTGCAGTCGGAGAGGCGCGTGGGGATCACGGTCGAGCGCCGCAAGGTCGCGGAGATCGCTGCCCGCGACCCCATCGAGCGCCAGAAGGGTACCGGCGTCGTCGAGGCGTTCGACGATGAGGCGGAGGAGCAGCCTCCGACGGCGCAGGGGACCTCGTCGGCCAGGGCGGCGGCGCCGCCGCTGAGACCCATCCGCGACCCCGTCAAGCGCGGCATCGCACAGGCCGGTGGCATGGATTGGCGGGACAGCTTCGGGCCGCTGGAGGAGCTGCCACCGGGGGCGGAGCCCCAGGCGGATGAGTCGGCACAGGAGGGCGACCTGGCGCCGACCCAGGCACCATCCGACGCTTCACCCGGCATGGAGCCCGCTAGCCGCGGCGGCCCCGATGATGCCCGGGCCCTCGATGGACGCCGGCGTTCCGGCCACGTCCGATGTGGCGCCTCCGTGGGCCCAGCCCGGTCCGCCAGCCGGGATGCCAGTTAGACCGCCGCTCCCCCAGGGGGTCCTGCCCCCCGGATCACCGCTCCCCCAGGGTGTCCTGCCACCGGGCGCGCCACGCTTGCCCTGGGACCCCTCCGGTCGCCCGAGGATCATCACCCTGCCCGCCGGCGTGCCGCCCCCGCCCGGCTGGCTGCCATTGGGTCCGGTCATGCCCGCCGCGGTGCCGGGAATGCCGCCGGACGTCCCAGTGCCGGGAGCGACGCCGCCAGGTGCGCCGCCGGCGGCGCCTGGACAGACCATGGACCAGGCAGCCCGCTCCGAGGCCGATCCGCCGTGGCCGGCGGAGCCAGGCGTGCGGCCGCCTCCTGGTCTCGCGGCAGACCCGGAGGATCGCTCGGCCTAGCTGTGCGCTCCCGGAGCGCCGTCAGCCGCCCCTCCGCACGGCGAGTCCGTCGGCTTCGCGGGCCGCGGCGACGTGGTCACGCGACTGCGCGAATCGGCGCCCACGGGTACTCTGGCCGGACCACATGACCGTCACCCGCGTCGTCGCGCTGGCCCAGGCGCTGGCGATGATCATGCTCCTCGCGCCAGCCCCGACCTCGCTGCCGCCCGTGTCGGCGCAGTCCGGATCCGCCGCGGCTGCACAGCCTGCGCGTGTCGTGAACACCCTCGGCGGCATCGGTTGTGTCGTCAAGTCGGGCGCCTTCAAGGGCGTCAAGGTCCCGTCCGATCCACCGTGGCCTCCGGACGCGGAGCCGACACCGGCGCCATCGGACCTGCCCGCCGTCGACCCGCTGGCCTCGCCCGGCCCTGTCGCCCAGGCCGGGGCGGCCGCTGGCCAGGCAGGCTCCGACCTGGCGGCCTTCGACCTGGCGGCCGGCGCACCCGCACTCCCTGGCATCGACACCGCGGCCATCGCCGGCACCGCTCTCGTCTCGGGTGCGATCCGTACCGCCCAGGCAGCGCCCAGCGCCAGCCCGTCCGGCGCCCCAGGGGACCTGCGGGACGCCGACCTCTCCGGGGATCCAGGGTCGGCGGGGACCGCCGGCGCGGAGCCTGTCACGCTCGGGAGCCTCGTGCGCGGCATCGACGTCAGCCACCACAACGGCGACGTCGACTATGCCAAGGTCCGCAAGGCCGGCCGCGACTTCGTCTTCATCAAGGTCACCCAGGACAATGACTTCGTCGATCCCATGTTCGTCACCAACCTGGCGCGGGCTCGCGCGGCCGGCCTGGTCGCGGGGGGCTATCACTTCTTCGACTACACGATGGACGGCACCGTCCAGGCCGACCATTTCCTTGACCTGCTGGAGGCCGCCGGCGGCCTCGATGGCGCCATGCCCCCGGTGGTGGACGTGGAGTGCTGGAAACCGATCGGCGCCTCCATCCACGCCGTCTCCGCCGCTCGACTCCGCGACTTCGTCGAGCGTGTCTACGAGCGCACTGGTCGGCTGCCCATCCTCTACACCTCGACCTTCATGTGGCGGCAGGTCATGGGCAACGCGGAGGGTTTCGAGGCGCTGCCCATGTGGGCGGCCTGCTGGTCCTGCAGCATGCCCCCCTTCGATCGCGCCTGGCTGGCAGGGCTGGACGTTCTGGCAGACCGGTACGGACGCCATCAAGGGCGTCGGCACGGTGGGTGACAACGTCTTCTCGGGCAGCACCGAGCAACTGGAGGCATTGCGACTGCGTCCGCTGAGCGTCGTGGGCGGCGCCACCGTGACCGGCAAGCAGCAGGTCGTGCTCGACCTGGGTGGCAGGGACGCCACACACCTGCGCACCTCGCTGGACGGCGAGACGTGGTCGGACTGGCAGCCCGTCAGCGGCCGCATGCGCGCGGAGCTGGCCGCTGAGGACGGTCCGCAGGAGCTCCACGTCCAGCTGCGCGTGGGTCCCAGGCTGCGCTCCCCCGTGTACGTGCACAGCATCACGCTCGACCGTGTCGGGCCAGAGGTCGATGACGTGCTGGTCGGGCTGGCGCTCGGCGCGCTGGGGACCGCGGCGTCCGGGTCGGCCACGTCGAGCGTCCCGGTCGAGGTGACCTGGCGCGCCACCGACGCTGCCGCTGGCGTCGCGGACGCCTCACTGTCGGTCGCCTGTGGCGAGGCTGACGCCACGGTGGCGGAGGTCCCGGGCACGGGCCTGGATCCTGGCACGGGCGCGGATGTCGCCACGACCTGGTCGGGCACGACCGCCGTGGCGCCCTCGGCGCGCTGCTCGGCAACGGTCGTGGCGCTGGACAGCGTCGGCAACGAGGGTCGCAGCGACGTCGGCACGTTCGTGACCGAGTCCGTCAAGGTCTCCGGCACGGAACCGCCCGCGGCCACGGTGCAGGGTGACCAGATCGGTGTCATCGCTCGCCGCGGGCCGGACCAGGGCATCGCGGGCGTGCTGCTGGATGGGCAGGTGGTCGGGACCGTGGACCTCTATGCGCCGGAGGCTGGTGTGCCGGAAGTCGTCTTCGTCGCCGACCTTGCGCCCGATGCGATCAGCACGATCTCCCTGGCGCCCACGGGCACCCAGAACGTGGCTGCCACGGGCTCCGGCCTGGCGTTCGAGGGCGTCGTCACCCTGTCGCGCGACTGAGGGGATCGCCGGGTCGCGGCGCGACGGCTACTTGCCGCCGCGCAGACGCTTGCGATCGTTCTTGATCCAGTGCGGCTTGGACTGGCGGGCCCACGAGGGACCGCGCTGTCGACGGAAGACCACCCACATGCCGATGATGCCGGCCATGGCGACGCCGAAGAAGATGACGCCCGCCAGCCGCAGGCCACCCACGCCACCCGCGCCGTTGATCGTCTCGATGACGGTGGCGGCCAGGCTGCCGGCCCGTTCGACATTCCCCTCGACGGCCGCCTCGACCGCCGCGTCCAGATCGGGCTGAACGTCCGTGCCGAGCATGCCCAGGGTGGCCAGCAGATCACGCGGCCGCTGGACCGCATGCTCGGCCTGTTGGACGCTGTCCGCGGCGAGGTTCCAGCTGGCCGCCAGGTCCGCGCCGGCCTTCAGGTCATCAAGGCTGGCGGCAGCTTCGAAGAGCGGCTTGACGCGGCCGATGGCATCCATGGCCGGCAGCTTCTGGTCCGCCTGCCAGGCGTTCTCCACCCAGCGCTGGGCGGCCGCCGCGACCTGTGCCGCGGTCGTGAAGTCGCGTTCGCTGACGGGCGTCGTGACGATGGCGGGCACCTGCCAGTCGGGGACGAGCGTGCTCAGCGAGGCGAGGGCGCTGCCGACCGTCTCGGCCTGGGTCAGCATCGCCTCCGCGGTGCTTCGCAGCTCGGCCATGCCGGCGGCGTCGGTGACGCGCTCGAAGCGCGCCCGCAGGTCAGCGTCGATGGCCGCGTCCGGCAGGGCGGCATCGGCTGCCGCTGCAGCCGCGACGACCGCCTGGGCATCCTCGGCGATGGCCACGGCCTCCTCGAGCTGGCCGCTCTCGATGGCCGACGTGACGGCATCGGGGATGGTCCAATCGTCGGCGGCCGCGACGAGGGCGTCGTAGGCGGCGCCCGCGCGCTCGGCCTCGCCACGGACACCCGCGGCCTGACTGGCCAGCTCCTCCAGGGCATCGACGCTGGCGGCGGCCTCGTACTCGGACCGGTAGCGTGCCGCGATGCCGGCCATGGGCAGGGCCGCGTCAGCGGCGGCAACGTCGGTGACCGTGGCGAGGGCCGGCGCGAGGGCAGCCTTGATGTCATCGAAGCGCTGCTGCGTCATGGCGTCGCGCACCGCGGTGGGCAAGCTCCAGCCGTCCGGTGCGGCGGCCTGCAGCTCGCCGAGGGGACCGACGACCTCGCCGGCCGACTCCCGCAGGACCTGTGCGTCGGCCAGCACCGCTTCGAGCTCAGTGTCGCTGCGGGCATCCTCGAAGGCTGGCTGGATGAAGGGGATGAGCCCGGCAGCAGGCAGCAGCGCATCAGCAGCCTTGAGCTCGCCGAGCACTTCGTCGGCCTTGTCGAGAGCACGCTGGGCGTCGTCGAAACGCCAGTCGTCCATGGCCTCGCGGACCGCCAATGGCGCCCCCAGCGGGGCGGCGTCAGCAAGGAACTGGTGATACCGCTCGCGCGCCGCGGAGCGCTCCTCGAGCTCCTGGGGATCGGTGGGGATGCCGAAGGCCGCCAGGAGGTCCTGGGCGTAGTCGAGGTCGTCCATGTTGGCCGCATGGGTCGCGTCGGCCTCGGCAGCCGGCACGAGGCCGCGCTCGTCGACGGCGTCCAGCCACTCCCGGTAGTCGACGCGCGTGGTGGCCGCGGCGCCAGGCCCGCTGCTGCCGATGTACTTCGTCTCGCCGTCCAGCAGGGACGCCAGCACGGTGTGCCAGCGCTCGTCGCCCATGCGCTCGGCGACGGCCGTCATGATGCCGCAGGCCGCGGCCTCCTGGTCGACGATGACCTGATCGATGTCCTCGCCGGCAGTCGGGCGGACGACCTGCCAGTCGGACAGGAGGAGATCCGATGCGTTGCTGGTCGTTGCGGGGCAGACCTCGCCGGCCATGGCCGTGGCGGTCCATTCGGCCAGGCCCTCGCGCAGCCAGAGTTCGATGAAGTCGTCGGTGGTGAACCAGGCGTGGGCCAGCTCGTGCTCCGCACCGTTGACGCCTGCCGACTCGTCCAGCTGGACGATGCCCGGCGTGTCGTGGGCGCTGGCGTAGCCGCCCAGGTCGCGCGATGGCGACTGGCGGATGACCACCGGGCCGTCGCCGGGGATGTCGATATCGAGGAACTCGGCGATGGCGTCCAGCGTCGGCCTCGCATTGGCCTCGGCGGCATCGAGCCAGTTGTCCGCCTCCGGCCAGGCCTGCAGCACGACCTGGCGATCGTCGGGCCCGGGGAAGGTGGTGCTGACGAGGTTCTCGTCGACCGTCCCCTCGATGCAGGTGAACTGCTGGGCGGGGTCCGTGGAGCGCGTGCTCTTGAGCCCGCGTGTCGTGGGCTCCATGACGGTCCCTGACTGCGTCAGCTTGAAGCGGTCCTTGCCCACGATCTCCACGCGTACGAGGCCGATGTCCGTGTCCTGGCCAACGAGGCACAGGTAGATGTAGCCCTCGCCGACACGAGCCGGTGTGCGGCTGGCCTTGGCGGCGTTCTGGTCGATGCTGGCGTCCAGCGCGTAGGAAAGCTGCAGGTTGACGTCGTCGCCGCCACCCTCGATCTGCGGCGTCGTGACATCGAGGGCCCGCCACAGCCCCGGCACGTCGCGCGAGTCCCCGGCCTCGAAGCCGCTGGAGAGGCGCGGCACGGCCAGCTCCTCCAGGATGAGGGGGCCCCAGGTGCCAGGGCTGAAGGCGCGGTCGCCGTTGTTGGTGAGCTTGACCACGATGTCCACGCGGATGCTGCCCGTGGTCGGGTCCACCTTGTAGATGACGGTCGACTGCTCGCGCAGGCGCTCGGTGGCAGCCGTGAGCGGCAACGCGAGCATCAGGGTCGCGGTGAGCGCGATGAGCCAGGCGACGAGGGCGCGGCAGGCCCCAGACGACATGGGACGTTCCTCGTGATCAGGTGGTGCGGTTGGGTGTGGTGCGGACCCTACCCCCTTGGCGATGGATCCGGCAAGCGGACCATCGGCCACGTCCGGGCAGGACCGCTCACCCATGCTCGGTAGCGCCCGGCGCCCGGGGCCCGGGGCCCGGGGCGCCCGACTCAGGCCGCCCGGTCGACGATCCACGCTCCTGCGCGCATGACGCGCCGCACGCGCAGGTCCGCGTCGAGTTCGACGAGATCGGCGCGGCAGCCCGAGGCCAGGCGGCCGCGGTCATCCAGCCCGAGCAGCTCCGCCGGGCTCGTGCTGGCGGCGCGCACCGCGTCCGGCAGGCGGATCCCGGAGCGCACGACGTTGGCCAGCTCCAGGTCCAGCGCCGTGAGGGAGCCTGCCAGGTTGCCGCCGTCCACGAGCGTCACGCGCTCGCCGTCGACACGGACCTCCAGCTGGCCCAGCCAGCCGTGGACCTGGCCGGAGCCTGCGAGTGCGATGGCATCGCTGACCAGGAGGACGCGGCCCGCCGGCTTGAGGCGCCAGATGAGCGGCCAGAGCGCCGGGTCGACGTGATGGGTGTCGGCGATGAGCTCGACCCAGGCGGCGTCTTCCAGCAGGGCCACCAGGGCCAGGCCGGGGTCGCGATGGGTCACGCCGCCCATGGCGTTGAAGAGGTGGGTGGTCGAGACCGCCCCGGCGGCATAGCCCGCCCCGGCTTCCGCGACGCTGGCGCCGGAGTGCCCCAGGCAGACCCGCACGCCGCGGGCGGCGAGACGGGCGATGAGCTCGGGCGCACCGCGCAGCTCCGGCGCGATGGTGATGATGCGCAGGCCGTCCACGAAGGTGGCCAGGCGATCCTCGTCGAGGTCCGCGGGATGGCGCAACAGGTCCAGCGGGTGGGCGCCCTTGCGCGACGCCGCGAGGAAGGGTCCCTCCATGTTGAAGCCGAGCGGCTCCGCCCCGTCGGCCGGGGCGTCTGGCAGCCAGCCGCGCACGCTGTCCGCGAACTCCGTGAGCCGCTCGAAGCCGGCGGTCACGGAGGTGGGCAGGAAGGCCGTCACGCCGCGCGCGGCCAGGGCCCGCGCCATGCCGTCCAGTGCCTCGCGGCCGCCCATGGCGTCGTGCCCGCCCCAGCCGTGGACATGCACGTCGATGAAGCCCGGCGCGATGAAGCGTCCGGTCGGCGCCGCCGGGTCAGCCTCGATGGCGGTGATGCGGCCGTCCTCGACATGAACGTGGCCGGCGACCACCTGTTCGGCCAGGACGAGCTGACCGGAGACGGTCGTGCGCCCCCGACCGGCGCGCTCAGGCATGACCGCCGACCTCCTCGAGGACCTGCCACATGGCCAGGATGTTCTCCACGGGCACGTGCGCCTGGAGGTTGTGGACGCTGGCGAAGACGAAGCCGCCGCCCGGCGCAAGGTCGCCGATGCGCCGCCGGACTTCCTCGGCGACGTCTGCCGGCGTGCCGCGGGCCAGCGTGACCTGGGGGTCCACGGCGCCACCCCAGAAGGTGAGGTCGCGACCGAACTCGGCCTTCAAGGCCGCGGTGTCCATGCCAGAGGCGGAGACCTGCACGGGATTGAGGGCATCCACGCCGATCTCGATGAGGTCGGGGATGAGGTCGTGGATGGCCCCGCAGGAGTGCAGGAGGAAGCGCGCCCGCGAGCGGCGCTTGATGAGCGAGATGATCTCCGCGTGCAACGGCTTGACCAGGTCGCGGTAGGTGGCAGGTGAGAAGAGGGGTGCCTGCTGGGCGCCCAGGTCGTCCGCCTCCGCGGCCACGTCGATGACGTCGCCGATCTCGTCGAGCACCGACTCCCAGTAGGCGAGCTTCAGCTCCGTGACCTTCTCCATGACCTGGCGGGCCAGGGCCGGATCAGCGGCCAGGTCCATGTAGCCGTCCTCGTAGCCGCGCAGGCGAAAGTGCATCTCGGTCACGCCGGCGCAGAAGGAGCCGACCACGACGGCGCGACCCTCGACGTCGCGGATGTGGCGGGCGCGCTCGGCCATTCCGGCGACGCGGCCGGGGTCGCGCGGATCCGGCCAGGCGAAGGCGCTGACGTCGGATGACCCGATGCCGCCGACCAGCGGCGCCGTGCTCGACTCGAAGTAGAGGCCACCCACGGGCCGTGCCCGGACCACGCCCCACTCATCGACGAACCGCTCCCAGCCGTCCTCGATGACGACCTCGCGGCGGTAGCCGGTCGGCGAGCCGGTGGCGACGAGCGCGGCATCGGCGCCGAAGCGGGCCAGGACGTCCTCATGGACATGGGCCAGCCCCTGGGTGGTATCGACGATGGTGATGGCCGCCGCTGGCAGGCCCAGGGCGGGCCGCAGCCGGGCATACGCCTCGGCGTGGATGCTGCTGTACCGCGTGCCCGCCAGGTCCCGCGGGAGCCGGTCGGCCTCGCGATGGTCGAAGGCGGCGAGGATCCGCTCCCGCGGTGTCATGGTCCCTCCTGGGTGGCTGGCAAGAGTGGGCATGTCAGGTGGCCGGATCGACGGTCAGGGCGCCGCTGTCCTCCACCGCGAACGCGACGTTGAGGCCGTAGCGCGATGCGGCGTAGCGCGATTCCGTACGCTCCATGGGGCGACCGCGCTGGTCCAGGATGAGGCGTCGCTCCACGAGCATCGGCTCTCCCCGGCGCACGCCGAGCCGCTGGGCATCCTCGGCGCTGGCGCTCTCGGCGCCGATGGAGGCGGTGCCCCGGGACGGCACGACGCCCGAGCTGGTGAGGGCCTCATGGAGCGAGCCGCGCTCGAGGTCGGCCCTGACGAGAGCCGCGGCGCAGCGTGGGGCGAGCACGGCCGTCTCCACGGCCACCGGCACGCCGTCGGCAAGACGCACGCGACAGAGCTCCACGACCGGGTCGCCCTCAGTGACGCGCAGGTCCCGGCGCTCCGCTTCCGTGGGCGCCCGCAGCGTGCGACGGATGATGTCCGATGTCGGCGTGCGACCTTGGCGCCGCATCTCATGGGAGAAGGTCATGAGGAAGGTGGCCCGGCGGTACATGGGAGGCTCCGCCACGAAGGTGCCGCGGCCTGGATCGCGCCGCACCAGCCCTTCGTCCGCCAGTTGCGACATGGCATGGCGCGCCGTCATGCGGCTGACCTCGAACTCGGCGCAGAGGTCGGCGTCGGAGGGCAGTCGCTGACCGGGTCTGGATGCCGCGATGCGGGCGCGCAGCGAGATCTCGATCTCGCGATAGCGCGGACCGGGCACGTTCGCGGTCATGGACCGGAGCCCGGACCGGAGGCCGCTGGGTCCGCAGGCAGGGTAGCGCTGCCGGCCGCCACGCGCTCCGCACCGTGCACCGCGGCCCCGATGGCGCCCGCCCAGGTGCCTAGCTCGGCAAGGACGACGTCCACCCGGTCCACCGGTGTGGTGATGACCCGTCGCCGGAGCTCCGCCCTGATGGGCTCGATGATGAGCTCGCCAGCGCTGGCCCAGCCGCCGCCCAGGATGATGCGCTCCGGGGTCAGGATGGTGATGGCGTTGGCGATGCCGATGCCCAGGTAGCGGCCGATCTCGGCCAGTCCGTCCCGCGCGCGCTCGTCTCCCGCCCGCGCTCGCTCGACGGCCTCCCTGGGGTCCGCGGTACCGCACACGAGCGCCACCTGGTCGGCCCGCGCATAAGCCTCCAGGCAGCCGCGGTTGCCGCAACCGCACCATGGCCCGTCCGGGTCGATGGTCTGGTGGCCCAGCTCTCCCGCCTGGCCGCGGTAGCCCTGGATGACCTGGTCGTCGATGGCGAAGACGCCGCCGATGCCGGTGCCCAGGGTGAGGCCCACGAAGGCGCGGACGCCGCGGCCGGCGCCGAAGCGCAGCTCCGCCAGCCCGAAGGCGCGGGCGTCGTTGATGAGCGCGGTGGGCAGCCCCGTGGCCGTCGCGACCGGCGCGCCGACGGGCGTCGCCGACCAGTCGCCGGGCACATTGGTGAGGAAGGTGACCACGCCGCTCTCGGGGATGTAGAGGCCCGGCACGGCCACGCCGAGACTCTCGATGGGTGCCGCGCTGCCCGCCATGACCTGGCAGGCGAGCGCCGCAAGCTGTGGCACCACGGAACCCTCACCGCCAGAGACGTCGGTGGGCACCTGGCCCTGGTCCAGCGTCCGCCAGTCGGCGCCATCGTGCTCGGCCAGCACCCACTTGATGTTGGTGCCGCCGAGGTCCAGCCCGATGTGGTGAGTGGTGCCAGCCATGGCCAGCCTTCAGCGCTCCTCGGTGATGCGCGTGTAGGCCGCCGTGACCGCCAGGATGATGAGCCCGAAGACGACGCGGCGCGTGCCCTCCGGGACCTGCAGGACGAGGAGCAGGGTGGCCAGCACCTGCAGGATGAGGGCGCCCACGATGGTTCCGCTGTAGCCACCGCGGCCGCCGAAGATGGAGGTGCCCCCGATGACCGCCGCAGCCACCGAGGGAAGCACCAGCGGGACGGCCAGCGACAGGGAGTTGGCCTTGATGAGGCCCACGTAGAGGAGTCCGCCGACGCCCGCCAGGAGGGCCGCCAGGATGTACAGGACGATGATGACCTGCCAGTAGCGCACACCCGCCAGGCGCGTGGCGCCCTCGTTGTCACCGACGGCGTACAGGAGCCGCCCGAAGCCCGTCCGTCGCAGCAGCAGACCCATGAAGAGGGCCAGCGGGATGAACACGAGCAGCGCATTGGGGATGTTCCCGAACGAGCGTCCCGACCCGAGCCAGGTGATGGCCTCTGGCAGGTCCACGCTGCTGCCCAGGACGAGTCGCTGGTAGACCAGCAGGAGACCCTCGACGACCAGGGCGACGGCCAGGGTCATGATCAGGGGGTGGACACGGAAGATGCCCACGCCGATGCCGTTGGCGAGGCCCGCCAGCGCCGCCGCCAGGAGCGCCAGCGGGATGGCGAGCGCGGCATCCATGTGGGCCACCTGGGTGGCCATCACGAAGGCCGTCATCGTGGCCACCACGCCGACCGAGAGGTCGATGCCGCCGGTCAGCATGGTCAGCGTCTGGGCTGCCGCGAGGATGGCCAGCGGGATGGCGAACTTGACGGTGTTGCTGATCCAGCGCTCGCTGACGATGCCGGGCTGGAGCATCTCCACGATGACCACCAGTCCCAGCAGCAGGACGATGAGCGGGATGATGGGTCGGTCGCGCAGGAGCTTGCGAAGGCTCAGCGTCGATAGTCGGCTGGGCCGTGAGGCGGTCGCATCCATGCTGCTGCTCATGTGCGGCGGCTGCGCATGGCCACCATGGCGCCGACGAGGACGACGGCGACCATGATGAGTCCCTCGGTGACCTGGGCAGCGTTCGGGTCGATGGACATGAGGGTGAGGTCCTGGCGGGCCAGGCGGAGGATGAAGACGGCCACGATGGGTCCCACCAGGCCCCCGCGCCCGCCGACGAGGCTGACGCCCCCGAGGACCGCCGCCGCCACGCTGGCCATCAGGTAGGGCCCCTGGATGGGTGTCCCGACGCCGGTGTTCATGGTCAGCACCATCCCGCCCATGGCCGCGAAGAGCCCGCAGAGCGCGTAGGCGGCGACCCGCGTGCGATCCACCGGGACCCCGCTGCGGAAGGCGGCCAGGCGGTCCGACCCGACGGCGTACATCCACAGCGAGAGCCGCGCACGCTTCAGGGGGATCCACACCACGCCCAGGCTCACGATCAGCAGGAGCAGCGCCTTGGGCAGCCACTGGCCGACATCGTGCGGCACGACGAAGCCGCCGACAGGACCGATGATGAGCTCGCGCAGCCAGGTGGCGGCCGATCCGCCGGGGGAATCCATGATCAGCAGCGCGGCGCCTTCCCAGATGAAGAAGAAGGCCAGCGTGACCACGATGTCCGGCACCCTGGTGAGGGTGATGGAGAGGCCGTTGATGGCTCCCAACGCCAGGCCAAGAAGGAGGATGAGGGGCACAGCGAGGATCCCGAACTCCTCGCCCTGGCCCTCCATCAGCGCCGCCGCCGCGACGCTCGTGAGGGTCATCATGGCCGCCACCGAGAGGTCGATGCCACCGATCAGGATGGCCATGGTCTGGGCTGCCGTGGCGAAGGCGTAGGGCAGGGCGGCGATGGCCAGGATGACCAGTTGCGGCGCTCCCCAGCTGGGCTGGATGGCCACGGTGAAGGCAAGCAGGGCGCCCAGCAGGATCCAGAGGGCGAGGACCCATGCGTTGCGGCGCAGGAAGCGTGCCACGCTGCTCCCCGATGAGCTCATGCCCAGGCTGCCCAGCGCTGGCGCGCTCGTGGTCATGCCGGGGTCCCCATCTCGAGAACGTCGGCCGGCAGTCCTGCGCCGCCCCCTCCGGCAGGCAGCCCGTGGGCGGCTCGCATGAGGGCCGGCTCGTCGGCGACGTCCGCGCTCATCTCCGCCACGACGCGACCGTTGTAGATGACCACGGCGCGATCGCAGGTGAGCTGGACCTCCTCCAGCTCGGAGGTGTAGAGCAGGACGGCGGCGCCGGCGGCCGCGAGGTCGCGCAGGAGGTGGTAGATCTGTCGCTTGGTGCGGATGTCGATGCCGCGCGTGGGGTCGAAGCAGAGCAGCGTGCGCACGTCGTCAGCCATCCAGCGGGCGATGGTGACCTTCTGCTGGTTGCCGCCGGAGAGGCGGCGAACCTCGCCCTGGGCTCGCGTGTCGATCTGGAGCCGCCCGATGGCGCCTTCCACAGCGTGCCCCTCTGCCGCCATGTCGATGACACCCCAGCGCCGCAGTCGCGCGCGTGCCGGCAGGGCGATGTTCTCGCGGACCGAGCGCTGCATGAGCAGGGCCTCCGCGCGGTTCCCGGGCACGTACACGAGGCCCGCCGCGATGGCGTCGGCCGGGTGCCGGAAGCGGACCTCGGCACCGTCCACGAGGAGCGTGCCGCCCGACGGTCGGGACGCCCCCGAGAGCACGCTGAAGAGCTCGTCCTGGCCCTGCCCCTCGAGGCCCACCAGGCCGAGCACCTCGCCAGCGTGCAGCCCGAAGGAGACATCGGTGAGCTTGGTCCCCACGGACAGGTCGCGCAGCTCCAGGCGCGGCGTGGCCACCGGCGTCCGCGGCGCGCCGCTGGCGGCGCTCACCACGACGCGTTCGTGCACGGCGGCCTCGGCTTCGCTGGCGGGGCCCAGCATGAGCTCGACGATGCGATCCTCGGCGCCAGCACCCATCTGCTCCACGACCCCGACCGTCTCGCCGTCGCGCAGGACGGTGGCACGATCGCAGAGGGCGCCCACCTCCAGCAGCCGGTGGGAGATGAAGATGACGGACTTGCCAGTCTCCCGCCGGTGGCCGACGACATCGAGCACGCGCTCGGCCAGGTCGGCGGGCAGCGCCGCCGTCATCTCATCGAGCAGCAGGACGTCCGGGTCGATGGCCAGGGCCCGCGCCAGGTCCAGGATGCGCAGGACCGCGAGCGGCAGGTCGCGCACCATGGCATGCGGATCGAGGCCGGAGACTCCGAGCTCGGCGACCCAGCCCATGAAGGGCTCCATGGGTGCGTAGGCGAGTCGCAGGTTGGCCGCCACGTCGAGATCGGGGATGAGGGCCGGTTCCTGATAGACGGACACCATGCCGGCCTTGCGGGCTTCGGCCGGCGAGCGCACCTCGCGTGGCTGACCGCGGATGACGATGTGCCCGGCATCGGGGCGGACGGCCCCGGTGAGGATCTTGACGAGCGTGGACTTGCCGGCGCCATTGGCGCCCAGGAGTCCATGGACCTCGCCGCTGCGGACGGACAGGGAGGCTTCACGAAGGGCCCTCACGGCGCCGTACGTCTTGACGACGCCGCTGGCCTCCAGGAGGAGGCCGTCCTCGTGGTGTCCGTTGCCGCTGTTCATCGGTCCCTCGGTGGTCGGGAGGCGGGGCAGAGCAAGGGGTGCGGGGACGAGCCCCACACCCCTTGCTCTCAGCTCGCCAGGGTTCGGACTACTCGCCCGGGCCCTTGCAGGCGAGGATCTGGTCCTTGCTGTACGTGGTCCAGTCGGGGATGGAGATGAGGACCGGCCACTCGTTGTCGAGGTCAGGGTCCGCCGCCGCCTTGACGGCCTCGAGGCCCTCGGGCGTCACGTTCTCCCAGACGACCGGGTCGACGGTCACCATGCGAGAAGCCTCGTCCGCCGGCGTGGTGGGGAGATCACCATTGAGGATCTGGAGCGCCAATGTGACGCCTGCACCGCCCACGGAACCGGGGTTCGTGACCGCGGCGCCCTGGAGGCCCTCGACGGTGCCGAGATACCCGACGTACTGCGAGTTGTCCGCGCCGACGATGGGCTTGAGCACGCCTTCCTCGACCATGGCGTCGACGATGACGTTGTCGATGCCGGAGGTCCACACGCCGTCGAAGGGGATGCCGCTGGCGATCATGTCCAGCATCTGCTGCTTGCCTTCATCCTGCTGCCAGCCGGTGAAGACCTCCTTGGCGATGGTGATGTCCGGGAACTCCTCCATCGCTCGCTTGATGCCCACGTCGCGGGCGTCATCAGCGGAATGTCCAGCCAGGCCACGCATGTAGAAGAAGGCACCCGTGCCGCCCATCTGCTCGAACAGCCACTTGGCGCCCAGGTAGCCGTACGTCTCCTGGTCGTTGGTGATGATGTACGAGGAGGGCTCGGTGACCGTGGCATCGACCGTGATGACCGGGATGCCGGCGTCCGTGGCCTCCTTGACGGCCGAGTTCAGGGCCTCAGGGTCGGCGGGGTTCATGATGATGGCATCGACGCCCGCGGCGATGAGGTTGCGCAGGTCCTCGAGCTGGCCAGCGGGGTCCGTGTTGCGGTGCGCGATGTTCAGCGACGCGACCTCACCCGAGGCGAGTGCCTGCGCCTTGATGGAGCAGATCGATCTCCTCGCGCCAGCCGTTGCCCTGAACGGTGTTGGAGACGCCGATGACGTAGCCGTCATCCTGGGCGACCGCGCTGCCGACGCTCGAGACCGCGAGCGCGACCGCTGCGGCACCCGCGAACAGCCTTGCGTACTTGCGATGCATGTGACTCCTTCTCTCCTCACCGGAAGATGTCGAAGACGTGGCGCTCGCTGGTGCCGGTGGCACCAGGCCGAGGCCTGGGGGACGGGTCAGGGTCGTCCTCGCTGGCACCTCCTCCTAGCGTGCGGGGTGACCGGGTGTGTCATCGGGATCCCGGACGATCGTCCGGGACACGCGTCGCGCATGCTCCCGGTAGGCACTCTCGAAGAGCGCCCGCGAGCGCTCTGCGCCCACCACCGACGCGCGCGTGATGACCGGCGGCTTGAGGCCCTGCTCCGTGAGGAGCTGGGCGATGCGGACCTTGATGGAGTTGACGATGGCCACGTAGGCCAGCGTGGAGCCGGGGCCCACCGGCGTGTCCAGGTCCGGTAGGGTGACCATGGCGTCGGCTTCGGGCGTACACAGGTCGATGACCAGGTCGGCCTCATCCAGGAGGCGACCCCCGACGGCCGGGTCAGGCTCGCCCCCGAGCGACTGCGCGAGGCCGGTGACGGCGATGACCTTCATGCCCCGACGGCGTGCGCCGCGGGCCATCTCCACCGGCACGGCCGTCAGGCCGTTGGCGCTGAAGATCATCATGACGTCGTGCGGGCCGAAGCTGAAGTTGTCGAGGATGACCTCGGCCAGACCGGGCACGCGCTCGATGAACATGGCCTGGCGCTGCCCGTTGGAGCCCACCACGTCCGTGTGGTACGTCATCGACAGCTCGACGATGGGATGGAAGCCCGGGAAGCTGCCATAGCGAGGGAACATCTCCTCGACCGGGATGCGCGAGTGACCGGTGCCGAAGAGGTGCACCAGCCCGTCCGCGGCGATGCAGGCGGCACAGAGCCGGGCGGCCTCCTCGAGCACCTCGGCCTGGCTCTCGATGATGCGCCGCAAGAGCGCCTGCGCCTCTGCGAACCAGGCGATGCCACCGTTGGGGTCGATCACGCTCGTTGTCCTGCCGTGCTGCTCACTTGACCCACGGGCGCAGGACGTCGCGGGCGACGAGGAAGCCACGCTTGACCTTCTCGTCGGTACCCTCGAAGACCTTGTCCTCGTGCTCGATGATGATGGGGCCATCGTAGCCCGTGCGGTAGAGGGCCGAGAAGATCTCCGGCCAGGGCGCGTCGCCGAGACCGGGGATGCGCGGCACCTGCCAGCCGATGCCGGCCGAGATGGAGCCGCGCGTGTAGAGACCCTCGCGGTCGATCTGCACGTCCTTGGCCTGGAAGTGCAGGATGTGCGGCCCGAATTCGTGGATGAAGCGACCCTGGTCGATCATCAGCCAGACGAGGTGGCTGGGGTCGAAGTTGAGCCCGACCGTGCCGCCCCAGGCCTCCAGGATGCGCCGCCAGATGTAGGGCGAGTAGGCGATGTTGTGTCCCGCCGGCCACTCGTCGTAGCTGAAGATCATCGGGCAGTTCTCGAAGGTGATCCTGACGCCGTGGTCCTGCGCGAAGCGCACGATGTCCGGCCAGACCCGCAGGGCCTCCTGCCAGTTGTCGTCGACATGCCGGGAGCTGTCGCCGCCGCAGAACGTGTTGGTCACGGGCAGGCCCATGCGACCGGTGGCCACGATGACCTTCTTGAGGTGGTCGATGGCGGCGGCGCGCTTGTCCGGGTCGGGGTGCAGTGGGTTGGGGTAGTAGCCGAGGCCCGAGATGTCCAGGCCCTTGGCCTCGATCTCGGCGCGGATCTCGCCGGCGCGCGCCTCCGAGAGGTCGTCGACGTCGATGTGTGAGGTGCCCGCGTACTTGCGCGTGGTACCGCTGGCCTGCGGCCAGCAGGCGATCTCGAGGATCTCGAATCCGACGGACGCCGCCCAGTCGGCCACGTCCATCAGCGGCGTCTCCGGGAATGGCGCGGTCAGGAAGCCGAGCTTCATCGTTCGCTCCTCTGTGTAGCCTTGCTAACGAAGCCTGCTGGACGGCCGGCCGGTCAGTCCTCGACCTCCACCCAGCGACCCTCCCGGGCGCTGCGCGCGATGGCGTCCCCGACGACCATCTCGTGGTGGCCATCGGCGAACGTCGCGTAGAGCGGATCGTCCGGGGCCTTGCCGTCCAGGATGGCGCGGTAGATCTCGCGGAAGTGGGCGCAGAACGTGTCGTTGAAGCCCTCCACGTGGCCGCCCGGCAGGGTGGCCGCGGCGCTGCCCGCCGCGTTCATGAGCTCCGCGCCACGCTGCAGGATCTCGTTGGGACGCCCACGATGGCCGATCCAGAGGTGGTCCGGCGTCTCCGAGTCCCATGCCGCCGCGGCCGTCGCGCCGTCGATCTCCCACTGGACGGAGTTCTTGCGCCCGGCGCTCACCTGGCTGACCGCGACGGCGCCGCGGGCGCCGCCCTCGTAGTGCAGCAGGATGAGGGCGGCATCGTCCGTGGTCATCTCCACGGGGATCGTCTCCGCGGCACGCTCCTGGGAGAAGGTCTCCACCTCACCGGTGGGTCGCTGGCGCACCTTGACGAACGTGGCCATGTCAGCCATGACCGAGCGAACGCGCTGGCCGGCGATGAAGGTGGTGAGGTCGATCCAGTGCGAGCCGATGTCCCCCACGGCACGTAGCGACCCGCCCTTCTCGGCCTCGAGACGCCAGTTCCAGTCGGTATCCAGGAGCAGCCAGTCCTGGAAGTAGTGGCCGGTGATGAGGCGCGGCTCGCCGAGGCCACCATCCCGGACCAGCTGGCGGGCGTGCTGGTTGAGCGGATAGAAGCGGATGTTGAAGTTGACCGCCACGATCCGATCCGTCGCAGCGGCCAGAGCCACCAGCTCGCGCGACTGCTCAGATGTCACCGCCAGGGGCTTCTCGCAGACGACGTGGCGCCCCGCGGCCAGGATCTGCTTGACCTGCGGGTAGTGGGCCTGGTTGGGCGAGGTGACGTGGACGGCATCGACACTCGGGTCCTCGAGCAGGGCCTCCAGTGAGGGGTAGGCCTTCGGCAACCCCAGGCGCGCCGCCGCCCGCTCCCCGAGGCTTGGGTCTGCGTCCAGGACGCCGCGGACCTGCACGCCCAGGCGGCGCAGGCTCTCGATGTGGACCGTGCCGATGAACCCGCTGCCGATGACGGCCGCGCCGATACCGCTGACGTGCCCCATGTCCTCCTCCGGGAAGCGTCGAGCCATCTAGACGGCTAGATGGCTCCCGGGGGAAATGTAGCCACGCTGGGGCAGGCGGTCAAACCGAGGGTCCCGGCCGACCGAGGGTCCCGGCCCTGGGCCCGGCCAACGAGGGTCCCGGCCCTGGGCCCGGCCGCGCCAGCATCTGGTGACCCGGGGGACGGCGGTCGGACGGCTGCACCCCGCACATGTGGGCGTTGGCCTATGCTCGGGCCGGCAGCCGCTGGTCGTCGCCACCCGAGCATGCCGCCCCGCAGGGAGATCCACCCCATGTCACGCTCTCGCAGGCTGGTCGCGCCGGTCGCGCTCACGTTGCTCGCCACGCTCCTGGCTGCGCCCGTCGCCGCCCAGGATGCCAGCCCCGCACCGCCCTTGGCCACCCCCAACCCGTCGCCCCTGGCCGCACCGGCGGGGGATGGCACGGGCGTCCGCCTGGCCACGGAGCTGGGCGACATCGTCATCGGGCTGTTCACGGAGTCCGCTCCGGTGGCCGCGGAGAACTTCGTCAACCTCGTGGAGGCGGGCTACTACGACGGCACCGGCTTCCACCGCGTGGTGCCCGACTTCGTCATCCAGGGCGGCGACCCCACCGGCACCGGCGCTGGTGGGCCCGGCTACACCATCCCCGACGAGGAGGTCGTGGGTGAGTACGGCCGCGGTATCGTGGCCATGGCCCGAAGCCCCCAGCCCGACTCACAGGGCAGCCAGTTCTTCATCGTCATCGATGACGCCGCCAGGGCGAGCCTTGACGCGGCTCGCACCTACGTCATCTTCGGCCGCGTGCTGGAGGGCATGGACGTCGTCGACGCCATCGCCGCCGCGGGCTCAGGTGAACAGGTGGCTGACCCCGTGCTCATCGAGACGGCCACCGTCGAGAGCGTCGAGCTGCCGCCGGAGCCCACGGCCGCCCCGCCGACCGCCGCGCAGCAGGCCGCTGAGGCCCTGGCGGCGACACTGCCACAGGCCATCGGGGACATCGAGCTGAGCGACCGAGCCAGCTACGACTCCGCGACGATCCTCGCTGGCCTGCCCGAGGAGCTCGCCACGGCGCTCGATGAGCTGGCGAGCGCGAACGGCGTTGCCGTGGAGGGCATCTCCCTGGCGCGCGCCATGGGTGGGGATACGGAGGCCTACGCCACCATCCTGGCGGCCACCATCGCCGGGGTGCCCGCCGAGCAGTCTGCGGATGTCCTCGGCCAGCTGGCGCTGAGTGTCAACGACACGATGACCCTGACCGAGGAGACGCTGGCCGGGCGGCCGGTGACCAAGATCCAGGCCGATGCGGCGAACGCCCCGGAGTCGGTCGCCTATCGCCTGCTCAGCGGCGAGACGGTGTGGTTCTTCGTCGCCGACGATGCCAACCTGGAGGCCGTCGCCGCCGCGCTGCCCTAAGCTCGCAGGCGCCGAGCGACGGCGCCGGGACCGACGCAAGCCGGACGGGCGCCGCCACGTTCCCGGCTCCCAAAACGAGTCCTGGCCGGCTCACGGCCAGGACTCGAGGCGCCGAACTGCAGCTCAGGCGGAGATGATGCGGTCGCTGAAGTCGCCCGTCGCGGGGTCCTTGAGGATGAGCTTGGACCGCCCATCCGGTAGCAGCTCGCGCTTGATGACGACGAAGCCCTCGAACGTCTCCGGCGACTTGGCGATGCGCGGCGTCACACCGCCGCGCCACTCGAAGTCGACCGGCTCCCACCTGCGTGTCTCCGCGGAGCGGTAGCAGGCGTCCATGATGGCGTTCACGACGTAGCCGTCGTAGAGCGTCTCCATGGGCTGGCGGCCCTGGTCGATGGCATCGAACATGTCCGTGAACATATCCGTGTACCCGAGCTCAGAGACCTCGTCGCCCACCGGGAAGAGCCAGCCGGCGTTCGTCTCCGCCTTCTCGGCCACGTAGCCGCCGCCCCCGCCGGCCGTGAACATCTCGAGACCGGTGCGCAGGAAGTGGTTGATCCAGACCGTGCCGTGCGTGCCCGCCACCTCGTCGCGCAGGTCCATGCCACCGCGGAAGGTCCAGCTGACCTCGAACTGGCCGATGGCTCCCGACTCGTAGCGCACCAGGGCGATGGCGTTGTCCTCCGCCCCGATCGGGTGGACCAGCGTGTCCGTGTGGCACATCACCTCCACGGGTCGGTTGCCCTTGCCCACGAAGCAGCGCGCGATCTCGATGCAGTGGCAGCCCAGGTCGATGATGGCGCCGCCGCCGGTGAGGCGGTGATCCCAGAACCAGGCCGAGTGGGGGCCGGGGTGGGTCTCCCGCGCGCGCACCCAGGTGACATCGCCGATGGCGCCGTCCGCGACGGCCTTGATCGACTTGAGCGACTTTGGCGTGTAGACGAGGTCCTCGAGGTAGCCGCCGAAGACGCCGGCCGACTCGACCGCGTCCAGCATCCGCCTGGCCTCCGCGGCGGTGCGGCCGAGAGGCTTGGTCACGAGGACGGCCTTGCCGGCCTTCGCCACCGCCGCCACCGCCTCCTCGTGCAAGAAGTTGGGCAGGGCCACGACCACGACATCGGTGTCCGGGTGCTCGATGGCGGCGCGCATGTCCGTGGTGGACGCCGGCACGCCGTGGCGCGCCGAGAAGGCCTCGCCGCGCTCAGCCGACCGCGAGTAGGCGACGCGCACGCGGTCGAAGCCGCGCTGGCCGTGGAGGGTCATCGTGTAGAAGTCGCCGATGAGCCCGGTGCCGAGCATGCTGACGTGGTGCTGCTTCACAGCCTCTCCTCCTGCGTGATGGCCAGTCCCGATCGTACGCCCCGATCGCCCCCGGGCGTGGGCGCGGTGCGCGGGGCCGCGGGGTGGTCGAGTGCGCGACCCCTGGGCTCGACGGGCCTGTGGCGGTGCACGCTGCCGGCCGTCGCTCGGACCGTGGACCCATTGCCACATCGTCCCAAGCGGCCCGACGATCGGCAACGCCATGGTCTCGCAGGCAGAGCGATCGGGCGCCGCACAAGGACCGCCCCGTCGGTCGCGTCGGTGCGCCCGCTTCTCCGCGGGACTGGCATGCTGTGGGCATGCGGTTGCGACTGACGAGCTGGCGAACGACGCTCGCCACGATCACCCTCGGACTGCTCGTCGCGATGACGACGCTGCCGACCGCCGGCCAGTCGACCGGCGAGGCCGGTCTCGAACTGGACGTGTCACCGTCGTTCCTGCTCCGAGACCGCGATGGCGCGCGGGTCAGGGCCACCGTCACGCTGGCGGGACCGGCCGATCTGCGCGTTCGGGTGACTGACCCGGACGGACGAACGGTGCGCAAGCTGTTCAGGGGCCTCCGTCCAGCTGGCACCCTGGCGCGGTCCTGGGACGGCCGCGACACGCGCGGCGAGATCGTGCCCGACGGGGCCTACCGCATCGTGGCCGACATCGCCAGCCCGGCCAGCAGCGCGGTCGCCGTCTCCGGGAGCCAGCTCGCCGAGGCCTGGGTCACCGTGGCCGACCGTCGCGTCTATCCGCCTCACCCCGGCTTCATCACCATCGCCATCGACCCGGGGCACGGCGGCTCGCTGGACGGAGCGGTCGGCAGGGATGGCACGCGTGAGGCTGATCTCAACCTTGACATCGGCCTCCGCCTCGCGCGCATGCTCGAAGGCGCTGGCGTCGGGGTGGCCCTCACCCGGAGCAGCGACCGCAACGTCAACGAGCCGCCCCTCGACCTCACCGAGGACGGCGTGATCGACGAGACGGACGAGCTGGCAGCACGCCCGGACATCGCCAACCGTGCTCGCGCGGACCTCTTCGTGGCGATCCACAACAACTCGGCCGTCAACGAGTCGGTGGGTGGGCCGTCGACGTTCTATGTCAGCGAACGGACCTTCGGCCAGCGGTCCGCGCGCCTGGCCCGCGCCATCCAGGCTGAGCTGGTAGCTGCCCTGGACGGCATCCGGGCCGGGGCCTGGCAGCCATACGATCACGGGGCGCTCGAGTACCCCTACTACGTGTTGCGCGACTTCGACCCGCCGCGCCTGCTGCGACCCACGCAGATGCCGGGCGTCCTCAGCGAGGGCCTCTTCCTTTCGAACCCGCGCGAGCTCCGCCTGCTCAGGCAGCCGCGTGTCCGCCAGGCCCTGGCCGCCGCCTACTATCGAGCCATCGCGGAGTACCTGGCGGCCCGCGGCGACCACGTCGGCTACGCGCCCGTCTCCACCCCGCTCGAGGCCATGGCCGGCGAGACGGTGACCTTCGAGATCGAGGTCCGCAACCAGGGCACTCGACCCATGCGCGGCTGGCGCCTGGCGGCCTACGCCGTGCCGGCGCCCGCCGACTATGTCGCTCGTCTCGGCGCTGGAGCGCCCGTCGGCGAGCGCCGCATCCCAACCCTGGGCCCCGGCCAGAAGGTGCGCCTCAGGGTCAAGGTGGCAGCCCCTGTTCGGGGCCAGTCGTGGATGCTCCTCTTCGACGCCCGCGACGAGACCGGGCGGCGCGCCTCCCGGCTGGGCAGCCCGCCGCTGCAGGTGCGTTTCACCACGCTGGAGCCGGGATCGGTGCTGCCTTCGAGCGCGCCGGCCGGCCCCGCCTCAGGACCGATCACACTGCCGCAGGGGCGCTGGCCATCAGCGGATCGCGCGAGGGAGCCCATCGTCGGCATGGAGGTGCGTTCGTGGTCGTAGATATCAGTCGCCTGACTCGAGAGGATGTCGCGCGCATGGTGGACTACGCCATCCTCGACCCGACCTGGTCGGAGGAGCCGTACCTCGAGGGCTGTGCCATCACGCGCCGCTACCGGTTCGCCGCATACCACGTGCTGCCAAGTCGGATCCCTGTCGTGGTGCGCGAGCTCGGTGCCTTCGCCCAGGAGCACGACATCGAGATCGGGGCGCCGATCGCGTTCCCCTATGGGTCCACCCCCACGAAGGTGAAGTTGGCGGAGGCGGAGCACCTCATCGGCCTGGGTGCGACCGCGCTGGACATGGTGGCCAACGTGGCATGGCTCAAGGACCATCGCTACGGACCCTACGAAGAGGAGTGTCGCGAGCACATCAGGCTCTGTCATGCAGCAGGCATCAACGGCAAGATCATCATCGAGTGCGGATACCTCACCGACGAGGAGCTGTCTGCCGCGACCAGGATGGTCATCATGGCGGGGGCGGACTTCGTGAAGACGTCGACCGGCACGAACCCTGAGGGCTTCCCGAGCTTCCACCAGGTTCGCCTGATCCTCGAGAGCCTGCGCCAGGCCAACGCCACCACGGGCCTCAAGGTGTCAGGCATCGGTTCGCCACGCGTCATGACCGCGTATGCCTTCATCAGGATGGGTGCGGATCGGATCGGCACCCGCGCCGGTCCGGAGATCGTCGAGGCACTGCCCGATGTCCAGCGAGACCTGTTCCCGCCCTTCGATCCCGGATCCAGCCAGGTGTAGCCCCTGGGGCGGTGCGGTGTCGGACCAGCGCACCGACCATGATCGAGGCACTGCCGCGCGCCCGCGCCCGCGCGAGCCGGCGTCGGGCCCCTGCCAGCCGGCGTCGGGCCCCTGCAGCCGGCGTTGTCACCGGATGAACGAACGCGACCACTCAGTCCCTGCGGCCCCGGCCCAAGGCGGTCCGTGGGTCGAGATCGATCGTCCGGTGACCAGGATCGACGAGATCTGTCTTGGCATGACCAACGTGGCCGCGGCTGCGCCCGAAGTGGTCACGTTGTGTCACGGGGTGACGATCGAGCCAGGATGGGTCCTGGCGGACGCGATCGACGCAGCGACCCGGTCCACGTGCCGCGGCAGCGCTGCCGGCGGATCGGATACTCGTCGTCGACGCTCGTGACCAGGATGGCCGACGGGCCTGTAGGCTGGGCTGCCCGCCGCTGCAGCGGCCGACGGCCGCGCCTCGAGCCGGCGCCATGGCACGCGGCCATGAGACGCCAGGCTGCGACGTGGGTAGGCTTCGAACGGATACACGAGGCAGGCTTGTTGGTGGCAGTGTGGGAGTGAGGAGAGGCAGGCAATGCTCATCGGCATCGATTGGGGCGGCACGAAGATCGAGGGCATCGCGATGTCCGATCGAGGCGAGGAGCTCCTGCGGCTGCGAGAGGTCACGCCACGCGGCGACTACCACGGGTGCATCCGGATCATCGTCGACCTCGTGGCACGCCTGGAGCGTGAGACAGGCCAGTCGGGCAGCCTCGGCATCGGGATCCCGGGCTCGCTCGAGCCGCGCTCTCGCGTGGGAAAGGGCGCCAGCTCCACGTGGCTCCTGGGCCAGCCGGTGGAGCGGGATCTGCTTGAGGCGCTGGGCCGTCCCATCCGTGTCGAGAACGACGCCGATTGCCTGGCGGCCTCCGAGGCCCGCGACGGGGCGGGCGCTGGCTTCAACGTCGTCTTCGCCGTCATCCTCGGGAGTGGCATCGGAGGCGGTGTCGCGGTCGCGGGCCGTGCCCACCACGGGCCCAACAACAGCGCCGGCGAGTGGGGTCACAGCCCGCTGCCCATGCCACGCCTCAGCGAGGTCCCCGGCCGCGCCTGCTACTGCGGCAAGTCGGGCTGCCTGGAGACGTTCGGCTCGGGCCGGGCGTTCGAGGCCGAGTACGCGCGGCACTCGGGCGAGGAGCTCAAGGCGGTCGAGATCATGACCCGGGTCCGCCAGGGAGAACGCCTCGCTCGCCTGCTCTGGAGCGACTACATCGACCGCATCGCGCGTGGCCTCTCGATCGTCGTCAACACAATGGATCCGGACGTCATCGTCATCGGCGGGGGCATGTCGAACGTCGACGAGCTCTACACCGATCTCCCCTCGGCGGTGGGGCACTACACGTTCTCGACGGTCTTCGAGACACCGATCCGCAAGGCCCGGCACGGCGATTCGAGCGGGGTGAGAGGAGCCGCCTGGCTCTGGAAGGAGGATGCGTGATGGCCGCACCGATGATGGACGATCGCGAGCTGGCGGCGCGCTTCGAGTTCGCGGGAAGCCTGGCCCAGGAGGCGGCAGCCCTGGCGCTTGGTCGATTCCGAAGTCTGGACACACTGACCATCACCGACAAGGGGCGTCAGGACATGGCCACCGAGGCTGACGTCGAGACGGAGATACTCATCCGCGCTCGCCTGGCCGAGCGGTTCCCGGGGGATGCCTTCCTCGGCGAGGAGACCGGCCGGACCGACGTGGCTGGCAGCGAGAACATCTGGGTGGTGGATCCCATCGACGGGACCCAGCCCTTCATCTGCGGCATGACCTCATGGTGCGTCTCGATCGCCCTCGTCAGCCACGGCGCCCTGGAGATGGGCTTCGTGGTGGCTCCCGCCCGCGACGAGCTGTTCGCTGGTCGCCGAGGGGTCGGAGCCACCCTCAATGGCCGGCCCATCGCCGTTCGCCCGGCGACCCGGATCGACGATGGCATCCTCTACATGGGGTACTCACCGCGGATCGGCGCCGATGACGTCGTCCCCATCTTCGATCGTGTGCTCCGACAGGGAGCGGTGTACTACCGCGAAGGGTCCGGGGCCCTCGGGCTCTGCTACGTGGCGGCCGGGCGGCTCATCGGCTACATCGAGCCGCACCTCAACTCCTGGGACGCCCTGGGGGCGCTGGCCGTGGTCCAGGCGGCCGGAGGTCAGACGAACGACTTCCTGGCCGGCGAGGGGCTGTGGAAGGGGGCCCCGATGATCGCTGGGTCGCCCTCGCTCTACCCGACGCTGCTGGCCGCTTTCGAAGGCTCCGCCTGGCCCGCAGCTGCCAGCAGCTGATCTCCCAGCGGCACCACGCGAGCCTCGACCGCGAGATCGTCACGGGGTGGGGGGATCTCGCCCGAACCCCGGGGTACCAGGAGGGTCGCCACCAGGCGCTGGCGGCTCGGCCCTCGGTACCCGTCGAGCCGCTCGAAGAGCAGCTCGGCGGCGAGCCTGCCGATGGCGAACGGGTTCGACTGAACGACGGTGATGCCCGGTTCCAGGAGGTCCGCCAGCTCGATGTCATCGAATGCGATCATCGCGGTGTCCCGCGTTCGACCGCGCGCCCTCAGCGCACGGAGGGTGCCGATGGCCACCAGGTTCTGACTGGCGAAGCAGGCCGTCGGGCCGATCCCGACGGGCAGCTCGAGGAGCTCGGCCGCAGCCGCCTCAGCCGCCTCGCGCGTGTGCAGGTCCATGCGCACCAGTCGGTCGTCCACGTCCAGGCCGGCCCGCAGCAGTGCGTCCTGGTAGCCTCGGTAGCGGTCCTTTGCGGTGGCGATCGTGCGCAGGTCGCCAAGGAAGGCGATGCGCTGATGCCCCGCGGTCACGAGATGCGCGACGGCCTCTCGAGCCCCTTCCCGGTCCGTGGCGCGGACGGTGTCCGCATCGAGGAAGCCCGGCGGTCTGTCGATGAAGACGACGGCGAGCCCTGCCTCGATCTCGTTGCGCAGATAGCCCTGGTCGGCGCCCGAGGGCATGATGACGAGGCCGTCGACCCGTCGCAGAAGCATGGCCCGCACGAGGTCCCGCTCACGGACGGGGTCCTCATCGAGACTCATGGCCAGGACGGCCACGCCGCGCAGGGCGGCCGCGTCGCCGATGGCCCGGTGGACACCCGACGAGAACGGGTTGGCGACATCCTCGAGCAGCAGCCCGACGATGCCGGACTTGCGGTCAGCACGGCGGAGACTCGACGCCGTCAGGTTGTGGTGATAGTCGAGCTGCCGTGCCGCTCGCTCCACGCGGCGGACGAGATCCGGTGAGACACCCGGCTCGTCATTGACGACCCTCGAGACCGTCTTGATGCTGACCCCGCCCAGTGCGGCCACGTCGCGCATCGTGGGCCGCGCTCGTGCGCTCCGGACCGCACCGGCTGACAAGGTTGTCTCACGGTCTGCATCCATCCCGCGGACGATACGTCATCGGGGCGGAGACAACAATGTTGACAGGCGCTGCGGCAGCCGCCTAGTCTGCGCAGACAACGTTGTCAGAGCGGCAGCGTGAGCAGAGGAGGACCCACAACGTCATGACTCGCCTTACACGGCTCACTGCGCTCGGCGCCGTCCTGGTCCTGTCGATCGGGACCGTGTCGGTGACCGTTGCCCAGGACGCATCCCCGGCGTCTGCCGAGGGGACGGTCGTCGGCCTCGTCACGAAGACCGAGACCAACCCGTTCTTCGTCAAGATGCGGCAGGGCGCCGAGGCCAAGGCTGCTGAGCTGGGCATGGAGCTCATCTCGTGCGCCGGTGCCGTCGACACGGATAACGAGGGCCAGATCGCCTGCATCGACAATCTCATCGCGGCGGGCGCCAAGGGTCTCCTCCTCGTGCCCAGCGTCCCGGACGCCATCGTCCCGACCATCCAGCGCGCCCAGGAAGCCGGCATGCTGGTGATGGCCCTTGACACGCAGACGAACCCGGCTGATGCCGTGGATGCGACCCTCGCCACCGACAACTACACGGCCGGGCTGCTCATCGGCGAGTGGGCCAAGGCCAAGTTCGGCGATGCCGCCCAGGATGCGGTCATCGCCTTCCTGGACGCCTCAGCCGGGCTTCAGGTCACGACCGAGGTGCAGCGCAACCAGGGCTTCATGGAGGGCTTCGGCATCGATCCGGTGGACAACACGTTCATCGGTGATGAGGACGACCCGCGGATCGCCGGTTTCGGTGAGTCGCAGGGTGACCAGGCCATGGGCATGACGGCCATGCAGAACCTGCTGGCGGCACACCCGGACATCAACCTCGTGTACACCATCAACGAGCCCGCCGCGGCGGGTGCCTACGAGGCCATCAAGGCCGCGGGCAAGGAAGGCCAGGTCACCATCGTCTCCGTGGACGGTGGTTGCAGCCCCGGCATCGAGTACGTCAGCCAGGGCATCATCGGCGCGACCTCCATGCAGTTCCCGCTGAAGATGGCGGAGATGGGCGTCCAGGCGGTCGCGGACTACGTGACCAGCGGCGGGACGATCCTGCCCGAGCCCACGGAGGGACTCAACTTCACCAACACGGGCGTGGTGCTCGTCACCGACGACCCGCAGGAAGGCGTCGCCTCCGAGGACTCCACCTGGGGCATGGAGAACTGCTGGGGCGCTCCCGCCTAGCAGGTCAGACAGCAAGACTCGAACGGGGTGGCCGTGCGGCCACCCCGTTCCCGTGTCTATCATCGACGGGCTGGCGACCAGCACGGCGGACGGAAGGGATGGCCTGAATGAGCGATCCTGAGCAGAAGGGCCAGGACGTGGCCCGGATGGAGGCGACCGCAGCCGCCGTCACGGGTGTCATCGAGGAGGAGGAGCGACTGGCTCCCTCGCCCCTCCAGCGCCTCCAGCGCATCCTGCATCGCTATCCCGCGCTGGGGCCACTGTTCGTGCTGGCCATCATGATGGCGGTCTTCGCGCTGAACGCGCCGGAGAAGTTCCTCACGGCCGGGAACGTCTCGCTCGTCATCCAGCAGGTGGCCGTCATCGGCACGCTGGCCATCGGGCAGACGCTCATCATCCTGACCGCCGGCGTGGACCTCTCGGTGGGTGCCATCGCCGTCTTCACCTCGATCGTCATGGCCAACCTTTCGGCGGAGTTCGGTGTGCCCGGCATCGCCGCTCTCCTGCTCGGGTTCGCCTTCGGGACGGCCTGCGGCCTCCTGAACGGACTGCTCATCACGCGCCTTCGCATGCCGCCCTTCATCGTCACCCTGGGCACGCTGAGCATCTTCTTCGCGCTCAACCTCTTCGTCTCGAACGGTGCCACCGTGCTCGGGACCAACATGGATGGCCTGCTGACGATGCCTGGCCACATCGTCTCCATCGGCGGCGCGAACCTCACCCTCGGCGCGATCGGGATGATCGTCCTCTACGTCATCTTCATGTACCTGCTGCGGCTCACCCGCTGGGGCCGGCACATCTACGCGACCGGTGACGACCCGGAGTCCGCCCGCCTGACCGGCATCCGCGTCGATCGCGTGCTCGTCAGCGTCTACGCGGTCGCGGGCCTCCTGTACGCCTTCGGCGCCTGGTTCCTCATCGGGCGCGTCAACGCGGCAACGCCCCAGGCGCTCCAGACGGCCAACCTGGAGACCATCACCGCCGTGGTCATCGGTGGCACGAGCCTCTTCGGCGGTCGGGGCGGCGTCCTGGGGACGATCATCGGGGCCATGATCGTCCAGACAGCCATCAACGGGCTGACCATCGCCGGCTTCGACCCGCTCTGGCAGCGCTTCACGATCGGCGTGCTGGTCATCTTCGCGGTGGCGCTCGACCAGTGGATCCGGAGGGTCGGCAGGTGACCGAGACGACGCTGCAGCCGGTCCTCGAGGCCCGCGGGACTGGTCAAGACGCTACGGCCGTGTCGTGGCTCTCGACCACACCGACTTCGAGCTCTACCCGGGCGAGGTCCTGGGGGTCATCGGCGACAACGGCGCCGGCAAGTCGACGCTCATCAAGTGCTTCTCCGGGGCCGTCGTCCCCGACCGAGGGGAGATCCTCCTCGACGGGCAGCCGGTCCACTTCATGGCGCCCAACGACGCCATGGCGGCGGGCATCGAGACCGTCTACCAGAACCTGGCGGTCTGCCCGGCGCTGGATATCTCGACGAACCTCTTCCTCGGCCGGGAGCGTCTGAAGCCCGGCTGGCGCGGCACGATCCTGCGCATGCTCGACGTGGGCGGCATGCGTGAGGCGGCCAGGAAGGAGATGAGCGACCTCGGCCTGCTCACCATCCAGGACATGAGCCAGGCCGTAGAGACGCTCTCCGGCGGGCAGCGCCAGGGCGTCGCCGTCGCCCGGGCGGCCGCCTTCGGCCAGCACGTCGTGATCATGGACGAGCCGACGGCGGCCCTGGGCGTCAAGGAGTCGCGCAAGGTCCTCAAGCTCATCCGCGACGTCCGCGACCGGGGGCTCCCGGTCATCCTCATCAGCCACAACATGCCGCACGTCTTCGAGGTCGCCGACCGCATCCACATCCAGCGTCTGGGCCGTCGCGTGGCGGTCGTCACGCCGCAGTCGCATTCCATGTCCGATGCGGTCGCCATCATGACGGGGGCTGCGCCGCCCCCCGTGGAGCCCGTCCGACCGACCTGAGGTGGGCGCGACGCGTCCGGAACGTCACGCTGGCTCCCGGATGGAGGCTCCCTGCGCCGAAGCGTCCGGTCGGACTCGCCGTGCCGGCTCCTGGCGCATCGTGGGCCCCGGTCGATGATGGCCCGGCGGAGGTGCCGCTATGCTGCCGGACTCCACTACCCCCGGAAGGAGGCCGTCCCGTGAGCCAGACCCGAGTCAACTCCTCCCGCCGACCGCTGCGCCGCAGCCTGGGCATCACCGCCGGCCTGGCCATGGCAGCCATCCTGACCGGCAGCCCCATGGCGCTGGCACAGGAAGCCGCGCCTTCCGCGTCGCCCGCGGGCCCCGCCGGCATCGACGGCACCTGGGTCATCGACACCGAGATCGGCGACTTCGCCGACTACAGCAGCTCCTGGGTGGGCTTCCGCGTGGCCGAGGAGCTGCAGGGCATCGGCGACACCTTTGCCGTGGGCCGCACGCCGGACGTGAGCGGCAGCCTCACGGCCGCCGGGTCGATCATCTCCGACGCGTCCCTGGAGGTGAACCTCACGACGATCGCCAGCGATCAGGCGCGCCGCGACCCTGCCATCCAGCGCGCCCTCGACACCACCACCTTCCCGACGGCAACGCTGGTCTTCCGCGAGCCTGTCGACCTGGGCAGCGCGCCGGTGGACGGCGAGCCCTTCACGGCCACCGTCCCCGCGACCCTCACCATCCGTGGCGTGAGCCAGGATGTCGACGCGACCCTGACGGGCCAGCGGGCGGGCGACGTCGTGGTCGTCGTCGGCACCCTGCCCCTCGACTTCACCTCGTTCGACCTGACCATGCCCACGGCGCCCGTCGTCCTCTCGGTCGAAGACAGCGGCGACCTGGAGTGGCAGCTCTTCTTCCGGCTCGACGCCGGGCCGCTGCTGAGGCGGGGGCTGACTCGGAGGTCTCTCCCGCGCCGTAAGGGTTCGGGCCGCAGCGCCGCGGCCACAGCCAGCCTCCCGGGACCTGTCGATGCGCGGCGCAGCGGTCCAGGTGCGGCAGGAGGGGCCGTCGGGCACTTGCCCGGTGAGCAGGACGGGCAGACGCTGCGCCTGGAGGTGACCCATGCGCACCCTGCGGATCGGCGACCGCGACGGTCCTCCTGGCCGCCATGGTGGCCGGCCCGGCTGCGCGCAGCCGACCCCGTCATCGAGGCGCCAGGCGGCGCGACCTACTACCTGGCCCTGGGTGACTCGCTGGCCGCGGGCTATCAAGCCCGTCGGCCGGCCCGAGGACGACCACCGCACGCGGGCCGGCTACGCCGACCAGTTGTGGCTCATGGCCCGCGCACGCTATCCCAACCTCGAACTGCGTCAACCTCGCCTGCCCGGGCGAGTCGACCGAGACCCTCCGGCTGGCCCACGATCGCTGCGGCTATCCCTCCGGCAGCCAGCTCGACGAGGCCCTCGTCTTCATCGAAGCTCACCGTGATGAGCTTGCCTTCGTGACCATCGACATCGGCTTCAACGACTTCGACTGCGCCAGCCTGGCCTGCCTCTTCCCCGGGATCGAGCGGCATCGAGGAGCGCCTGCCGCCCATGCTCGAGGCGCTCCAGGCAGCCGCGCCCGGGGGTGCCCATCGTGGGCATGAACGTCTACGACCCGTTCCTGAGCTTCTGGCTGGGCGACGAGGACGAGCGGACGCCTGGCCTACCAGTCGGTCGTGGCCATGCAACTCATCAACGAGGCCCTTGAGGGAGTCTACGAGGAGGCCGGCATCCCCGTGGCCGACGTCGAATCGGCCTTCGCCATCGACGACTGGGAGACGCTCGTGCCGCTGGCCGGGCACGACCTGGTGCCGCGCAACCTGGCCCTGCTCTGCGAACGGACGTGGCAGTGCGTCGCGCCTCCACTGGGGCCCGACCGGCATCCCAACGTGCTGGGCTTCCGTGTGATCGCCGACGCCTTCGCGGCGGAGCTCGGGATCGCGCCCGCCTGACCGTCTCCCGGGGCCGCCTGGCGCCCGGGCTGCTATCCCGGCCATCGGCACCTGCCTGGGCGGGCGCAACGGCACTGGTGGCAGCGTGCCCGGACAGGTGAGCCTGTCGCCGACGGCAGGTCGCCAGCCGTGTCGGCCCGGCCGCCACACGCGCCACGGCACGCCCCAGGAGAAGTGACCATGCCCACCGTCCAGCAGGCCGTCGATGAGTTCCTCGCCCTGAAGCGCATCGCCGTCGCCGGCGTGTCCCGGGAGCCGGGCGGCAAGCACGCCAGCAACGGCATCTACACGCGCCTCAAGGAGCGCGGCTACGAGGTCTTCCCCGTCAACCCCAACGCCGACACCATCCTCGGCGACACCTGCTATCGCAGCCTGAAGGACATCCCGGGTGGGGTCGACGGCGTCGTCATCGCGACCAATCCGGCGGCTTCGCTGTCGGTCGCCCAGCAGTGCCAGGAGCTGGGCATCCAGCGCGTCTGGTTCCACAAGAACTTCGGCGCCGGCAGCTACTCCAAGGAAGCCCACGACTACTGCCGCGCCAACGGCATCACCGCGCTGGTGAGCTGCCCGCTCTGGTACGGCAAGACCTCGGACGGCTTCCACCGCTTCTTCGGCTCAGCCTGCCGGCTGCTCGGCCAGGTGCCCAAGGAGCTGTGACCCCCTCCGCCCTCGAGCCATGAGCGGGCAGGAGCGCCCGTCGGAGTCCCGCATCTTCATGTCGCGGATGCGACGCACCCCGTGGCGGGCGGCCCTGCGACAGGCGATGCGCTCGCGCGGGAGGGACGGGCAGATGCTGCTCCCGGAACGACTTGCAGGTGCCGTCCATGGGCATCTCGTGGGCGATGCCCTGGGGGTGCCCTACGAGTTCCAGCCGCCTGAGCGCATCGGTGAGGTCGAGTGGCGTGGCCACGGCACCTATGACCAGCCACCGGGCACCTGGAGCGACGACGGTGCCCTCATGCTGGCTCTTCTGGACTCGCTGCTGTCGGTGGGCTTCGATCCGGCCGACCAGGCCCGCCGGGCACTCGACTGGCAGGACAACGGCGCGTACGCCGTCGGTGGCAAGGTCTTCGACATCGGGATCTCGACCTCCACGGCGCTCGCCCGGCTTCGGGCGGGCATGCCACCGGAGCAGGCCGGCGCCGTCGATGCGCTGGGCAATGGGTCGCTGATGCGCATCATCCCGGTGCCGCTGGTGTTCCGGGAGGCCGGTGACGACGAGATGGTGACCCTGGCCACACGGGCCTCGCGAGTGACGCACGGCAGCGCCGAGGCCCAGGTCGCCTGTGCGCTCTACGCCCTCGTCGTCCGGCGACTGCTGGATGGGGAGGCCGACCGAGCCATGGTGCTGACTGGCGCGCGAGGCGCGCTGCGCGACGTGCTGGGTCGCAACGGCCTGCCTGGTTCGCGCGAGGCCGGTTCGCCGGAGGCGGCCCTGGCTGCCCTTGACGCCTTCGAGGCCTGGACCGGCCGGCAGGGCAGGGGGCGGGTGGTGGACAGCTTCTGGTCTGCCTGGGACGCCTTCTCCGAGGCCACCGCGTATCGGGAGACGGTCGTCCGCGCCGTGCGCTACGGCAATGACACGGACACGACGGCCGCCATCGCCGGCGGCCTGGCCGGCGTCTACTGGGGCATCGACGATATCCCCTCGACCTGGCAGCGCGGCCTGCGCGACCGACCCCTGGCCCAGGAGCTCGCGGATCGTCTCGTGGAGACGGATGACAGCCAGTGGGATGGAACGCCCTGGCCGACATCGCGGTCCGACCCGCTGCGAGTGGATCCCATCGACCTGGGCGGCACGGACCTCGCCTCGGCCGGGGGTGGCGTGGGCATGACCTTCCTGCCCGGCAAGCGATACGTGGGCTACTACAAGGGGCCCCAGTGGCGCGACCTCGTGACGGACGCCGCGAGCCTGCACGCACAGGGCATCGACGTGCTGCTCCTGCTCGTCGAGGACAAGGAGCTGCGGCGCTGCCGGGTGACGGACATCGGGGAGGTGCTCCCGGCCCACGGGGTGGAGCTGCTGCGGTTCCCCATCGTGGACCCGGAGCTGCCCCGTGATGGTGGCGCCTACCGGCAGCTCATCGCTGACCTGCTCGGGCGCATCCGCTCGGGTCAGAAGGTGGCCATCGCCTGCCGGGGAGGTCTGGACCGCACGGGCCTGACCGCGGGCTGCCTGCTGCGAGAGGCCGGCCTGCCACCCGACACTGCCGTCGACCGGGTGCATGCGGCGCGGGAGCACACGCTCACCCTGCCGCATCAGCGGCGCTACGTGGAGGATTGGCCACCCGGGGGCTAGCCGCGATCCACGCGGCGCATGGCCGGCATCTCCACGAAGGCTCCACATCGCGTCCATCGCCGCTGCGCAGCCGCGAGCCATCGTCTGGGCACCCCATCCCCGGGGCACCACCTCGCACGAGGTGCGTCACGAGACAGGAGACCCAGAGATGCCGTCACGAACCCTTCGCACCATCCTTGCCACTTCGACCGTGCTGGCGCTGAGCGTCAGCGCCCTGACCGCGACCGGGGCAGCGGCGCGTGGCCCCGCCGGCTCGGCGGGCAGCTGCATCAGCGACTGCACCGCCGATCAGGCGCAGGCGCAGCAGCAGATCCGCGCGCGGGACGGCTCTGGAGTCCAGGCCCAGGCGCGCGCCGGCGACGGCTCCGGCCAGGCGCGGCGGGCTGGACAGGCCACGCAGCGAGGCGCTGCCTGGTCCCAGGCTCGCCCATCGGACATGACGCGCAGGAGCCGGAGCGGCGCGCAGCGCGGCCCCGCGGATGGCGTGGCCCGCGGACCGCAGGCCTGCGGTGAGTGCCAGCTCGAGATGGGCACCCTGACCGATGAGCAGATGGCGACCCTGCGCTTCATGGCGAATGAGGAGAAGCTCGCCCATGATGTCTACCTGGCCCTCGGCAACCTCTACGACCTGCCCCTGTTCGAACGCATCGCCTCGTCCGAAGCGCAGCACCAGGCGGCTGTGAACAGCCTCATGGAGCGCTACGAGGTGGACGGCTCACCGTCCGCGCTGGCGCCCGGCGAGTACACCGACAGCGAGACCGACTTCGCCGCGCTCTACCGTTCCCTTGTCGAGCGAGGTTCCCAGGATCTCGAGGAAGCCATCGCCGTGGGCATCTTCATCGAGGAGGACGACATCGCTGCCCTCGCGGCGGCCAAGGCTGGTCTCGAGGAGACCGCTCCCGACGTCTACAACGTCTACACGCACCTCGCCGCTGCAAGCCAGCACCATCTCACCGCCTTCCAGAGCGCCGCCCAGGCATAGTCGCTGCACTGTCAGGTCGTCGGTGGCCGGGGACACCCGGCCACCGACGTACCATCCTTGTCCCATGGCTCGCATCCTCGTCGTCGATGACGAACCCCACATCGTCGAGGTCGTCAGCGCGTATCTCGTCCGCGAAGGCCACCAGGTCGCCGTCGCCGCGAACGGTGATGCCGCCCTTGAGCTCGCCAGCAGCACGCGCCCCGACCTGCTCGTGCTCGACGTCATGCTTCCGGGGCGCTCGGGCTTCGATGTGCTTCGCTCGCTGCGTGCCGCAGGGGTACAGAGCGCGGTGATCCTGCTGACCGCGCGCGACGAGGTCGTCGATCGCGTCGCCGGCCTCGAGATGGGCGCCGACGACTATGTCACCAAGCCGTTCGAGCCGCGCGAGCTGGTGGCCCGCATCGGGGCTGTCCTGCGGCGCGCAGCAGTGCCGGCAGCACCATCCGCATCGCGCCCGCTCCTCGATCTCTCGATCGACCGGGACGCCCGAGAGGTGACCCGCGGCCACGACACGATCGACCTCACCAGGGTCGAGTTCGACCTCCTGTCTCAGCTTGCTGAGCGGCCGGGCGTGGTGCTCGGTCGCGGACAGCTCGGCGAGCTCATCTTCGGGGAGGCCTTCGAGGCGGACGACCGGACGATCGACAGCCACATCAAGAACCTCCGGCGCAAGCTTGGTCGGCCTCCGGGAGGCGGCGACTATGTCGAGACCGTGCGCGGCGTCGGATATCGTGCGACCCGTCGATGACCCTGCGCCTCAAGCTCGCCCTCGTCTTCGCCATCGTGGCCATCGCGACCGCGACCGCCGTGGCCATCCTCACGCCCTCGATCGTCAGCCGAGGCTTCGAGCGGGTGCAGGCCGACGATCTACGGCGCCCCGCCGGCCAGGGTCTCGGTCCAGGGCCGAGAGCCGGTGCACGCGCCGGCCAGGTGCAGGAGGAGACGACGTACGCGATCGTGGCCATCGCGGCGCTGGCCGCGGCAGGCGCCTCCGTCCTCGGCATCATCGTCGCCGGCCGCTTGATCCGGCCGCTCGACCGGCTGCGGACCGCTGCTGCCGATGTGGCCTCCGGTGACCTGGGGAGACGCTCCGGCCTCGCCGATCGGTCCGACGAGATCGGCGAGCTGGGCCGCTCGTTCGACTCCATGGCCGAGGCGCTGGAGCGCTCCGACCTGGCACGCCGGCGCCTCTTCCAGGACGCCGCACACGAGCTGAAGACGCCACTCACGGTCATCGACGCCACCACGACCGCCATCCTCGAAGGCGTCTACCAGCACGACGATCGGCACCTGGAGACCATCCGGCAGCAGTCACGGCTGCTCGGTCGGATCGTCGACGACCTGCGCACGGTGAGCCTGGCCGAGTCGGGCGCCATGCCGCTGCACATCGCCTCCCTCCCCGTGGACGCCGTCCTCGAGGAGGTCGCCCAGGGGTTCGCGGCACGCGCCGAGCTTGGCCGGCGTGAGCCTCGGGCGTGCCGCAGCCGCGCCTGGCGTGGAGGTGCTGGCCGATCCCGAGCGTATCCGCCAACTGCTCGCGGCCCTGGTCGACAATGCCCTGCGACACACGCCCGCGGGTGGGACGGTCACGCTCGAGATCCTCGCGGAGCCCGCGTGGGTATCCCTGGGCGTCCGCGACAGCGGCACCGGGATCGACCCCGCGGACCTCCCCCACCTGTTCGAGCGCTTCTTTCGAGCGGACCCGGCGCGCCACCGAGGCTCAGGCACGTCCGGGCTGGGGCTGGCGATCGTGCGGGCGCTTGCGCTCGCCCAGGGTGGCAGCGTCGGTGGCCAGAATGTCCCTGGTGGCGGTGCGCGGTTCTGGGTGCGTCTCCCGAGGGCTTGTATCAAGCGAGCCTGACACGCAGCCGCAGGTTGGCCAGCGGAGGGGCGTAAAGGACTACCCGGAACGGCCACAGGTCACTATCCACGCGGAGACAGGTGGGCTGCAATGGGCACGTGAAACCTGACTCCCCCGATCAGGATTGCGAGCACCGCTCCTGTCGCTTCCTGACGCGTGCCTTCGCGCTCGGCCGCCCGGTGCCGCGGCGCTGCCGCAAGTGGTGCCCGGCGGCGGCCACCATGGTCGGCCTGGATGAGCTGGGCCGCGGCCAGAGCGCCACGGTCCTGCACGTGGGCGGCCGCCCGTCGACGCGCCGGCGCCTCCTGGAACTCGGCGTCGTTCGGGGTGAGACCATCACGCTGATGCGCACCGCCCCCCTCGGCGATCCGCTGGAATACGTCATCAAGGGCTATCACCTCTCGCTGCGACGGCGTGAGGCGGCCACCATCACGGTCCAGACGCTGGCCGAGGACCCGGAGCGACCCGGTAGCGGCGACGGCACGGACGATCAGGCACGAGCCGCATGAGCGGACTCCTGACGCTGGCCCTGGCCGGCAACCCCAACGCCGGCAAGACGAGCATCTTCAACGCCCTCACCGGGGCCCGGCAGCACGTCGGCAACTGGCCCGGCAAGACCGTGGCCCGCCACGAGGGCACGTTCCGCCACGCGGACATCGTCGGTCGAGTCGTTGACCTGCCCGGCACATACAGCCTCTCGGCACTCTCGCCGGAGGAGATCATCGCCCGCGACTACCTGCTCAGCGGTGATCCGCACGCCATCGTCAACGTCGTGGACGCCACCAACCTGGAACGCAACCTCTACCTCACGGCGCAGCTCCTGGAGATGGGCCTGCCGCTCGTGATCGCGCTCAACGTCAGCGACAGTGCCCACGCACAGGGCATCCGCATCGACATCCCGCGCCTCAGCGCGCTGCTGGGCCGCACGCCCGTCGTCGAGACCGTCGGGCATCGCGGGCGCGGCATGGACGAGCTCGTCGCGGCGGCCCTGTCGCTCGTCGACCCGGGCCTTGCCCGCCTGCGCCTGGTGGCCTGAGCCCGATGAGCGCCTTCGTCGGGGCCGTCCCCGCCGCGGCCTTCCGCATCGACTACGGCCGGGACGTGGAGCCGGAGGTGTCCCGCCTCGCGGAGCGCCTGGCGGCACACCCGGACCTCTCCGCGGCCTTCCCGCCGCGCTGGCTGGCCGTCAAGCTGCTGGAGGGCGAGTCTGACCTGTCGACCCGCGTCGGGGACGCCGCCCACGGCCCTGCGATCATGGCCACGGTGGAGGCAGCGCGCTCGCGCATCGAGGCCATGCTCGGCGACAGCGCGGACATCGCCATCGCGGACGCTCGCTACGGCTTCGTCCACGGCGTCGTCCGCCAGGTCGTCGACCGTTCCGCTGCGGCGCGCTACACGCGGACGGACCGCCTGGATGCCATCCTCACCAACCGCCTGCTGGGCCTGCCCATCTTCTTCGCCGTCATGTACGTCGTCTTCAGGCTGGTGGTGGATGTCTCGGCCCACTTCCTCGACTGGGTGGATGCCGTCATCAGCGGTCCGCTGACACGCTGGTCGATGGGGCTGCTGGACATGGTCGCCGCGCCCGACTGGTTCGTCTCGCTGGCCGTCGGTGGCGTCATCGCGGGCGTCGGTGCGGTGCTCGTCTTCATCCCCGGACTCATCGTCCTGTATCTCTTCCTGACCCTGCTCGAGGACAGCGGCTACATGGCCCGCGTCGCCTTCGTCATGGACCGCGTGATGCGCTTCACGGGCCTGCACGGCAAGTCCTTCATGCCCATGATCCTGGGCTTCGGCTGCGCCGTGCCGGCGGTCTACGCGACGCGCACGCTGGAGGACCGTAACCAGCGCCTCATCACCAGCCTGCTGGTGCCGCTCATGTCCTGTTCGGCGCGCCTGCCCGTCTACGTCGTCTTCGGGCTGGCCTTCTTCGGCACGGCGGCTGCGAGCGTCATCACCGGTCTCTACCTGCTGGGCATCGTCATCGCCGCCGGTGTGGCCATGGTCCTGTCGCGGACGGTGCTGCGCGACCGCAGCGAGTCGGTCTTCGCGCTGGAGCTGCCGCCCTACCGACTGCCCACGGCACGTTCGCTGGTCACGCACACCTGGCAGAAGACCAAGGAGTTCGTGATCAAGGCCGGCACGGTCATCCTGGTCGTCTCGGTCATCCTCTGGGGCCTCATGAGCCTGCCCTGGGGTGTGGCCAGCCAGCGCGACAGCTACTTCGGGCAGGTGAGCGCGGCGGTGGCACCCGCCTTCGCGCCGGCCGGCTTCGGCGACTGGCAGGCGACCGGTGCGCTGGTCACCGGCTTCATCGCCAAGGAGGTCGTGGTGACGACGATGGCGCAGGCCTTCGTCGGCGACGCCGCCAGCAGCGAGGACGCCGTCCCGCCGCCGAGCGTGGTGGAGGACCTGGGCGAGATCGGCAGCGGCCTGCTCTCGGCGACGACCTCCGCGGTGCGCGCCACGATCTCCATCATCCCGGGCGTGGACGTGCTGCCGGCGGCCGAGGCCGAGCCGGAGGACACCGCCCTCAGTTCCGCGCTGGCAGCGCACTTCGCGCCGCTGGCCGCCATCGCCTTCCTCGTCTTCGTGGCCATCTACACGCCCTGCGTGGCCACGCTGTCGGCCATCCGTTCCGAGTTCGGCTGGCGCTGGGCCGGCGTCTCGGCTGCCTATCAGCTGGGCCTGGCCTGGCTGCTGGCCGTGCTGGTCTTCCAGGTCGGCACGCTGCTGGGGGTCAGCTGATGCTGGCGCGCATCCTGGCCACCATCCGGGAGGCCGGACGGCCGCTCTGCGTGCCCGACCTGGAACGTGAGCTGGGCGTGGAACGCTCGGCGATGGAGGGCATGCTGGAGACGCTGGTGGCGCGCGGGAGGCTGCGCGCCCTGCGCTTCGATGACGCCGGCTGCGGCGGCTGTCCCGTGCGCAGCGGCTGCTTCATCATGGCGGACGGCGTCTCGGTCACGTATGCCCTGGTGCCTGTCACGTCCACGACGCCGCTGGCGGCCATGACCGGGGTGGGCAGCAGCACGGCGGCCTGAACGGCCCCCGTCTGGCGGGACCGATGGCACGCGACCGCACGGCCGCGGCCCGGAAGACTGTCGGCAGGCGTGGTCTCTCCGCGTGCGCCGTGGTCGCGCCTGTCTTCGGACCCGGGATGCCACGGAGGCGAATGCGTTGGACGCCGAGCTGCTGGCCAGGCTGCAGTTCACGCTGACGACCAGCTACCACTTCATCTTCCCGCCACTCTCGATGGGCCTCGGACTGATGCTGCTCATCGTCAGCGGCATGTACCTGCGGACCCGGGATCCCAAGTGGCGGCGCCTGTCGTTCTTCTGGGTGAAGGTCTACGGCGTCATCTTCGCCATGGGCGTGGCCACGGGCATCGTCCAGGAGTTCGAGTTCGGCATGAACTGGGCCGACTACTCGCGCTTCGTGGGCAACATCTTCGGCTCCCTGCTGGCGGCGGAGGGTGTCTTCGCCTTCTTCCTGGAGGGAGGCTTCCTGGGGCTGATGCTCTTCGGCGGCAATCGCCTGGGCCCGCGGATGTGGTTCCTGGCCAGCCTCATGGTCGTCGTCGGGGCCCACTTCTCGGCCATCTGGATCGTGGCCGCCAACTCCTGGATGCAGACGCCGGCCGGCTTCGAGATCGCGGCCCTGCCAGAGCCCACTCGGGCGGTCATGACCGACTTCTGGGCGACCGTCCTGACACCCTCCTTCCTGCCGCGCCTCCTGCACGTGCTCTTCGCCTCGTGGACGGCGGGGGCGGCCCTTGTCGCCAGCGTGAGCGCCTACTACGTCCTGAAGGCCCGTCATGTCGACCTCGGGCGGGCGGGCCTGACGGTGGCCGTCCCGCTCTTCATCGTCTTCGCCTGCGCCAACGCCTTCGTCTTCGGCCCCGAGTCGGCGCGCGTCGTGGCCGAGTACCAGCCCACCAAGCTTGCCGCCATGGAAGGCATCTGGCAGACCCAGGAGCAGGCACCGGCCTACCTCGGCGGCTGGGTGGACGAGGAGGCTGGCACCACGACGGGCATCGCGGTCCCGGGGCTCCTGAGCTTCCTGGCCAAGGGCGACCTGGATGCCACGGTCGAGGGCATCGATTCGTTCGCGACCCCGCCGACCGTCGTCAACCTGACCTTCCAGTCGTACCACCTCATGGTCGGCCTGGGCTTCGCCATCGTGCCCTTCGCCATCCTGGCCGGTGTCCTGTGGTTCTGGAAGCGCAGGCTCCTGGAGTACCGTTGGGCGCTCTGGATCCTGGTATCGACGGTCTTCGTTTCCCTGCTGGTCATCACCGCCGGTTGGTGGGTGGCGGAGCTGGGGCGGCAGCCCTGGATCGTCTACGAGCTGCTCCGGACCGCGGACGGCACGTCGCCGGTGGTCTCGGCCGAGGAGATCGTCTTCTCGCTGGGCGGCTTCGTGCTCCTCTACTCGGTCCTGCTGGTGCTGTTCCTCTACCTGCTCAACAAGAAGATCCAGCACGGCCCGGAGCCCCTTGAGGCGCTGGAAGCGCGCCCGGTCGGGGAGCTGCCGGACACGCTGCGCGACATCTTCCGGGCGCGCGGCAGCGGCGAGGAGAAGATGACGCGCTGATGCTCAACGAGATCTGGTTCATCCTCTTCATCGTCATCATCGCCGGCTACCTCATCCTCGATGGCTTCGACATGGGCGTCGGCATCCTGCACCTGCCGCTGGCCCGCAACGACGTCGAGCGGCGCACCCTGCTCAACAGCATCGGCCCTGTGTGGGACGGCAACGAGGTCTGGCTGGTGCTGGGCGGTGGCGTCCTCTTCGCCATCTTCCCCTTCGTCTATGCCTCGCTCTTCTCAGGCTTCTACGCCGCCTTCATGCTCGTCCTGGTCGTGCTCATCCTGCGGGCCGTGACGCTGGAGTTCCGCTCGCAGCGACCGGGCGCGCGTTGGCGGACGGCCTGGGACGTCGCCTTCGCGGCGACCTCGACGCTGCTGGCACTGCTGCTGGGCGTGGCCTTCGGCGCCATCCTTGGCGGTGTGCCACTGGGCGCTGACCAGGAGATCGAGACGAACCTCATCTCGCTGCTGACCCCATTCGCCCTCCTGGTGGGCGTGACCACCGTGGCCATGTTCGCGATGCATGGCGCCATCTACCTGATCATGAAGACGGGTGACGCCATCCATGCGCGGGCCAGGGCCTGGTTGCCGAAGCTCATGATCGGCTTCGTCGTGCTCAACACGCTGGTCGTGGCCGCCAGCCTCCTGCTCGACCTGCCCTTCACGGCCCGCTACCGCGAGGAGCTGTGGCCGCTCATCTTCCCGGCCGCCGCGCTGGCGGCCATGATCGCGACGTGGATCCTCGTGCAGCGTGCCCGCTACCTCCTGGCCTTCGTCGCCTCGTCGCTGATGATCCTGCTGCTCATCGTTGCGGCGGGCTACGGCATGCATCCCAACCTGTTGGTCTCGAGCATCGACCCGGCCTATGACCTGACCATCTTCAACGCCGCCTCCGAGCAGAACACGCTGCAGGTGGCGCTTGTCATCGCCCTCATCGGCATGCCCTTCGTGCTGCTCTACACGGCGGGCGTCTATTACGTCTTCCGGGGCAAGGTCGTCGTCGCGCCCGACAGCTACTAGCGGCCCGGTGACGCCGGGTCGGCTCCTCGCCCTCGACCAGGGGGCACGCCGCTGGTCGCTGCTGGCCGTGCTGGCCGGCGTGGGTGCCGCCCTGGCGCTGATCGGTCAGCTGGGTGCCCTGGCCATGGCCGTGTCCGGCGTCTTCCTGGGCGGGCTCGTGCTCACGGAGGTCGTGCCCTGGCTGCTCATGGGCGGCGTGCTGCTGGTCGTCCGGGCGCTGCTCACCATGGTCCGCGAGGTGGCGGCGCGACGAGCCGCCGAGCGAACGGTCGGGACCCTGCGGGCGGGACTGACCGCCCGGCTGGTGGCACTCGGCCCGATCTGGCTGGCCGGCGAGCGCAGCGGTGAGGTGGGCGCGGCGCTCATCGGCGGGCTGGAGGCCATCGAGGAGTACGTGGGCGTCTACCTGCCGGTGCGCTGGCTGGCCATGATCGTGCCCCTCATCGTCCTGGTGGTGGTGCTGCTGCTGGACCCGCCCTCCGCGCTCGTGCTGCTCGCCACGGGCCCCCTGCTGCTCCTGCTGCTGGTGGTCATCGGCGGGCGCACGCGGGCGGTCACGGAGGCGCGCTTCCTCGAGATGCGGACGTTGTCCGCATTCTTCCTCGACATCCTGCGGGGCCTGCCCACGCTGCGCATGTTCGGGCGCAGCGGCGAGCAGGTGGAGAACCTGCGGCGCATCAGCAGCCGCTATGGCGACGCCACCATGGACGTGCTGCGCACGGCCTTCCAGACGTCGCTGGTGCTGGAGTGGGGCTCCACCATCGCCATCGCCCTGGTGGCCGTCGAGATCGGCCTGCGCCTGCTCGACGACGGCATCGACTTCGAGCGAGCGCTGATGGTGCTCCTCATCACCCCGGAGTGCTTCCTGCCGCTGCGCCTGCTTGCCGTGCGCTTCCACGTGGGCACTGCCGGCAAGGCCGCCATGGAGCGCACCTTCGCCATCCTCGAGGCGGCGCCCGCCGCCGAGGGTGAGGCCTCCGCATCCGCGCCGACGGTCGATGATGACGTCGTCAGCCCGGGCGCCCCCGTGAGCCCGACCGCCCCCGTCAGTCCGGGCGCCAGCCGCGAACTGGGCGCCACCCGCGACCCGGGCGCCATCGTCAGCCTGGTCGCTGATGCGGCGGTCCCGCCCGCGGTCCGCTTCGAGGGCGTGACCGTGACCTACCCGGGCCGCCAGCTGCCGGCCCTCTCGGCCGTCACGTTCGAGGTGCCCGCGGGCGAGCGGCTCGCCCTGGTGGGTGCAAGTGGGGCCGGCAAGTCCACCGTGGCCGCCGTCCTGCTGCGCTTCGTGGAGCCGCAGGCGGGCCGCGTCAGCCTGGCCGGACAGCCCGCCGCTGGCATCGGCCTGGCGGAGTGGCGCGCCACGCTGGCCTGGGTGCCTCAGCGTCCCCACCTCTTCAGCGGCAGCATCGCGGATAACATCCGCCTGTCGCGACCCGACGCCGACGAGATCGCGCTGCGGGAGGCCGCTCGCGCCGCCAACGCGCTGGACTTCATCGAGCGCCTGCCAGGCGGCTTCGAAGCGCCCGTCGGCGAGGCCGGCGCGCGCCTCTCCGGCGGCCAGCGCCAGCGCCTTGCCATCGCCCGCGCCTTCCTGCGCGACGCGCCCGTGCTCATCCTCGACGAGGCCACCTCCTTTCAGGACGAGGCCAGCGAACGCGCGGTCACCGAGGCCCTCGACCGACTCTGCGCCGGCCGCACGGTCCTGCTCATCGCCCATCGCCTCTGGCTGGCCGAGCGGTCCGACCGCGTCGTCGTGCTGGATGGCGGTCGGGTGGCGCAGCTGGGCACGCCTGCCGAGCTGCTGGCGCGGGGTGGACCGTACCGGCGGTTGCTGGAGGACCAGGCGGCCGGCCGCGGGTGGGCCGCGTGACCGCGGTGACGCGCTCCGGACGGGGAGCACCAGGCGACCGCCCGGCGACCATGGCGCGCCCGAGCGACCGGCGGCGCCTGCTCCGACTGGTGCTGCCGCACTGGCACTGGCTGGCACTGGGGGTGTTGCTGGGCGTGCTCGCCATCGGCGCCAACATCGCCCTCATGGGCCTCTCGGCCTACCTCATCTCCCGCGCCGCCATCGCGAGCAGCGTGGCCGAGCTGGCCCTGGCGGTGACCGGGGTCCGGGCCCTGGCCATCTGCCGCGCCGCGCTGCGCTACCTGGAGCGCTACACGACACACCGCGCCATGTTCCGGATCCTGACCACCATCCGGACGTGGTTCTACGCGGCCGTCGAGCCACTGGCGCCGGCCCGACTGGTGGAGCTCCGCAGCGGCGACCTCCTGGCACGACTCGTCAACGACGTCGACGCCATGGAGGAGTTCTACGTGCGGGTGCTGGTGCCGCCCGCCGTGGCCGCCGTCGTGGTGACCGGCATGAGCCTGGTCTACGGTCTCTTCGACCTGGCCATGGGCCTCCTGCTGCTGGCCTTCCTGGCCGTCACGGGCGTGGTGCTGCCGCTGACGGCCCGCTGGCTCTCGGCTGCACCTGCGCGGGCCGTGGCCGAGCTGCGCGGCGACACCAGTGCGCTGCTCATCGACCAGCTGCAGGGCGCCGCTGACCTGGCCGCTCTCGACGCCGACGGCCGTCATCGCACACGGTTGCTGGCGCGCGGAGCGGAGCTCGATGCCGCACGCCGTCGCCTGGGCATCGTCGAGGGCGTCGCCGATGCGCTCACCGGCCTGCTCGCCTCGCTGGCGAGCCTCTGCATCGTCAGCCTGGCCATCCCGCTCGTGACGGCCGGCGCCTTGGAGGGCGTCTTCCTGGCCGTGCTGCCGCTGGCCGCCATCGCAGCCTTCGAAGCGGTCCAGCCGCTGGCGCGCTCGCTGCAGCTGCTCGACACGACGGGCGCCTCCGCGCGACGCCTCTTCGCCATCGTCGACGCCCCGCCGGCGGTCAGCGGGTCGGCGGTCCCGGATGTCGCCGTGGCCGCGTCACGACCCGACACCGGCGCAGGGGGCGCCGCAAGCCGAGGACCACGCCGCCGCGCCAGCCGGGGGGTCGCGGCGCGTGCAGCCCCGCACCTGACGGTCCGCGACCTGTCGTTCCGGTACGGCCCGCACGAGCCCTGGGTCCTGCGCGACCTGGATCTTGAGATCGCGCCGGGGGAGCGCGTCGCCCTCGTGGGGCCCAGCGGCTGCGGCAAGTCGACCCTCGTCTCCCTCTTGCTGCGGTTCTGGGACGTGGAGCCTGACCGCATCCGCCTCGACGGTGACGACATCCGCGACCTTGAGCAGGAGGGGGTTCGAGCGCTGCTCTCCGTGGTGCCGCAGGACGTCCACCTCTTCGACGCCACCGTCCGTGACAACCTGGCCGTCGCCCGGGCGGACGCCAGCGACGACGAGATGGAGGCGGCCTGCCGCGTGGCCCAGCTGCACGACACCATCTCGGCCCTGCCGGCCGGCTACGAGACGGTCGTGGGAGAGGATGGCATCCGCCTCAGCGGCGGGGAGCGCCGCCGCCTGGCCATCGCGCGGGCCATCCTGGCCGACCGACCCTTCGTCATCCTCGACGAGGCCACGGTCGACCTGGATGCGGGCACGGAGCTGGCGCTGTGGGCGACCCTCGACCCGTGGCTCGAGGGACGCAGCGTCCTGCTCATCGCCCATCAGCCGGCAGCCGGGGCGCGCGTGGACCGGGTGGTGAGCCTGGCGGCAGCGAACGGAGGGGCGGAGGTCGGCTGAGACGCCGCGCGGCGAGGCGGGCCAGGGTTCAGGCGAACCAGGTTCCGAGCGCGGTCAGGAGCACGACGGCGAGGCCCAGCACCGTCTGGCGCACGCCCAGCACCCGGGCCGGCCGAGGCGGCCGCAGCAGCGTGATGCGTTGCACCACGACGAGCCCGACGATGGCGACGCCCCCCAGCAGGAGGGTGGGTGCCAGCAGGAAGGCCGCCGTGGCCGCGAGCAGCGCCGACCCGTCGCCGAGCAGGCCCGGCAGAGGCTCCGTCACCTGCCTGTGAAGACGCCGCACCTGGGCGCGCACATGGGGGATCGATGACGCGATGCGGGACCCCTGGATGAGCCACAGGCCGAGCGCCAGCGTCCAGTCGGCGCCCCCGGCCCGGGCCGCCATGGCCGCCACGCTGGCAACGGCCAGGGCACCCGCCACCTCCGGCAACAGGCCGCGGCTCAGGCCGCGCATGTCGTACCACAGGGCCAGCGCCAGGAGCGGCGCTGCGGGCACGCCCGCGAGCCACCAGTCGGTGTCGTATGCCAGCCACAGCACGAGCCCGATGAGGGCTACCACGCTGGCGACTTCCAGGACCGCCACGCGCCCGGCCAGTCGCCTGCGCTCTGCCCGCCCGCCGCTCGTGGCGTCCATGGCCGACCGACCGCTCCGCTCATGCCGCCACGCCACCATGAGGTAGCGCACGGGGGTCCTGGCCAGGAAGACGAGCAGCGCGGCGACGGCCAGCAGCACGCCCGCGGCGCTCGGCGCCACCAACACGCCGAGCAGCCCCGGCTCCAGCGTCAGCCCCCAGCCGCCGTGCTCGGCCGGCATGGCCACCGAGCGCAGTGTCGCCGGCCGCGTCCGGCCTTCGCCCATGCCGCTCCCCCTCACCGCCGCGGGTCGGGGCCGCGGACTCCTCGACGAGGATACCGCCGCTGTCACGGCGGGCGCGGAACGGCTATCGTGCGCTGCGTCCGCGCCGTCCTGGCGCGGCGCATCGACATGGAGCGCCCTCGCATGACCTCCTGGCTGCCCCTGGCCGCCCTCGCCCTGGCGCAGGGACTGATGGTGCTCGATACCGCGGTCATGAACGTCTCCATCAGCCAGCTGGTCGACGACTTCGACACGACCGTCTCCACGATCCAGGGGATCATCACCCTCTACTCGCTGGTCATGGCCATGTTCATGCTCGCCGGCGGCAAGATCGGCGACATCATCGGACGACGCCGGGCCTTCGTGGTGGGCCTGGGCATCTACGGCCTGGGCTCCGGCCTGACGGCCGTCTCGGTCTCCGTGCCCATGCTGGCGCTGGGCTGGTCGGTCCTGGAGGGCCTTGGCGCGGCGCTCGTGCTGCCGGCGCTGGCGGCGCTGGTGGCCGGCAACTTCGAGGGCCGCGCCCGTGTCAGCGCGTACGCGATCATCGGCGGCGTGGCCGGGGTCGGCATCGCGGTCGGGCCCATCCTGGGCGGCTGGGCGACCACGGAGTTCACGTGGCGCATCGTGTTCGCGGGCGAAGTCATCGCCGTGCTGGTCATCCTGGCCCTCACGCGCTACATCCACGACGTGCCGCGCGAAGGAAGCCGACCCCACCTGGACGTCGTGGGCATCGCGCTTTCGGCGGTCGGGCTGGGCCTCCTGGTGCTGGGCATCCTGCAGGCCAGCTCCTGGGGCCTCCTGGCGCCCACGACGGCCTCGCCGATCGCGCCACTGGGCTTCTCGCTTTCGATCTGGATGATCGGTGCCGGCATCGCCCTGCTGTACGCCTTCGTGCGCTGGCTGCACCACCGTGAAGCCAGCGGGCAGGACCCGCTCGTGCACGTGGAGCTCTTCTCCATCGCGACGCTGCGGGCGGGTCTGAGCAGCCTGCTGGCGCAGAACCTCATCCTCATGGGCGTCTTCTTCGTGGTGCCGCTCTACCTGCAGCTGGTCATCGGCCTGGATGCGCTGCAGACCGGCATCCGCATGCTGCCCGTCTCGGTGACGATGCTCATCGCCTCGGCCCTCGGCGCACGGCTCGTCCTGCGCTTCGCCCCGCGCACCATCATCCGCGCCGGACTGCTGCTGGGTGCAGTGGCGGCCCTGGTCATGATCGCCGCGATCGATCCGGAGCTGGAGGGCTGGGCCTTCGGGAGCTCCATGGCCCTCCTTGGCGTGGGCATGGGACTGCTGGCCTCCCAGCTCGGCAACATCGTGCAATCGTCGGTGGATGCCTCCGGTCGCAGCGAGGCCGGCGGGCTGCAGTACACCTCCCAGCAGCTGGGCTCTTCCCTGGGCGTCGCCCTCATCGGCGCCGTGGTGCTGGCCGGCCTGACCAGCGGCTTCATCTCGACCCTGGAGGCCGACGATCGGCTGAGCGACGCCCTGGCCCAGCAGGTCGGCATCGCCGTGGACGGCAGCGTCGCCTTCGTACCGGCCGATGAGGTCCAGGCCATGGCCGAGGAGGCCGGTCTGGATGCGGCGACCAGCGCCGCCATCGCCGAGGACTACGAGGCCGCCCAGCTCCAGGCCCTCAAGACCGGCCTGCTCGTCGCCGCGGGCATCGCGCTCGCGAGCCTGATGTTCACGGCTCGACTCCCGGACCGTCGACCGACCGGGGAGCCGGCACTGGCGGCCCTCGGCCCCGATCCGCAGGCCCTGGGCTCGACGGGCTAGGCTCGGGGTGGCGGCGGTGTCAGGCGTGTCGTCCGAGCGGTCCACCGGGGGGCTGGCCCGTCGGCTCTTCGGATCCCTGCTGCTGGGTCTCAGCGTGGCCGTGCTCGTGGGCGGCATGGCCGTCGTCCTCCTCGGGCGCCCGCCGCACACCTTCAGGATGGCCTCCGGCGCCGAGGGTGGCATGTACGAGGCCTTCGCACGGGACCTCGCGCTGGAGCTGGCAGGGCAGGGCTTCGAGCTGCAGGTCATCGAGACCGATGGCTCCATCGAGAACGCCGACCTGCTGCGCAAGGGTCACGCCGACATCGCCCTGGTCCAGTCCGGCACGGAGGAGCTGGCCGACCTGGGCGGGTCCACCGCCCTCGCCGAGGTCTTCTACGAGCCGGTCTGGCTCTTCTACCGGCCGAGCGCGGTGCCCATCGTGGATGGCGCTCCCGACTTCGACGGCCGCACGCTGGGCATCGGTCCGGACCGCAGCGGCACGCATGCCGTGGCCATGCGCATCATCGCCGAGACCGGTATGGAGCCCATCACGCGGGCCATGGACACCGCCGCTGCCGTGGACGCGCTGCGTGCCGGGACCCTCGATGCGGCCGTCTTCGTGATGGCCGCCAATGCGCCGCTCATCGACGAGCTGGTGCAGATCGAGGACCTGGCGCTGGTCCCCGTCAAGCACGCCGACGGCCTGTCTCGGCGCATGCCCTGGCTGTCCGCCATCACGCTCCCGAGCGGCGTGCTCGATCCCTCGGCGGACGAACCGCCGGCCGACGTGCCCATGCTGGCTGCACGTGCGACGCTGATGGCCCGTGAGTCCCTGCACCCTGACCTGGCCCGACTGGTGGTCAAGTCGCTGTCGGCCGTGATGCCCCTGGCCCTGGTGGGCGACCCGGAGGCCTTCCCCTCGCTGGAGCGCAGCGAGTTCACCGCCAACGAGGATGCCCGCAAGTTCTTCCTGGAGGGCCCCACCCCGCTGGAGAGCTTCCTGCCCTTCGAGATCGCCTCGCCGCTGTCGCGCATCTACCTCGTGCTGCTGCCGCTCCTCGTGCTGGCCTTCCCCATTTGGACGCTCACCAAGGCCGGCATCGCCTGGTACATGCGGGGTCGCATCAACAACTGGTATCCGCGCATCCACGACGCCGAGCGGCGCATCGACACGGCACCGCTGGCGCAGCTGCGCGAGGACGACGAGGCTCTGCGAGCCCTCGCCGCGCAGCTCTCCACGAAGACCCGCGTGCCGGCCGCGTACGGCGCCGCCTACTACGATCTGCGTGTCGACCTCGACTACGTGCTGCAGCGTCTGGGTCGCCGCATCGCCGAGCTGGAGGCCCAGGAGGGCGACGGGTCGGGCCCAGGGGACGCCGACGGGAGGGCCGGCGGGAGCCTGCCCTCGGCCGATCACGGGGCACTCTGACGACGTTCCTGGCTAGCCCGCGTGATGGGCGGCGTGGGGGATGGTGAGGGCACGGTCCTCGCCCAGGGCGATGCGCGCCAGCTTCTCGCGACGGCGCACGAAGGCCTCCCAGTCATCGACCTCGAGGTCCGGCCCGACCAGCGTCGTGTTGAGCAGGTCCAGGCCGCGAGCGATGAGCAGCCGATCCAGCTCGCCGGGCTCCTGCTCGACCCACGGCTGGTGGCGCTCGTAGCCGGCGCGAAAGGCGATGGCAAGCGACAGGTAGTCGGGTCGCTCGCGGACGTAGAAGAGCGAGGTGGCCACGTCGAGGATGGGCACGGCGCAGAGCAGATCCTCGAAGTCGAAGGGCGAGAGGACGCCCCGCCGGACCTTGATGTTCCAGGGGTGCAGGTCGCCGTGGACGACGATGCGGCGCTGGGCGTGGTTCAGGGCACGGATGCGCTCGTTGCTGCGGTGATAGGCCTCTGCCAGCAGGTAGCTGGTGCCGTGCAGGTCGGCACGACCCGGTTCGAACATGACCAGCGGTTCGCGGTAGGGCAGGACGCAGTCGTAGTCGGGGACATGGAAGTCAGCCGGCGGGTGTCCAGGCCTGCGCGAAGGCGTGCAGGCGACCCACCAGGTCGCCGAGGGCCAGCCACGGGCGCGCCGCGATGTGCTGGCCCAGAAGGCTGCCGGGCAGCCAGCTGAAGACGACGCAGGCTCTCGGCTCCGGGACGCCCTCGGCAGCGGCGATCGTGACGAGCTCGCCCTGTCGGTTGGGCAGGATGGCGGGGGCGCGGATCTCGGTCGCGGCCCTGAGCGCGCTCATGAAGGCGACTTCCGCGTGCACGGTCGCTGCCTGGCGCCCCGGCGTGGGACGCGTCACTCGCAGCACGAGAGGGCCGCCAGGCGTCTCCACGCGGAAGACGCCGTTCCAGCCGTTGTCGAGGAGATGGAGTCCACTGACGTGCAGGTCGTAGGCCTCCAGGGCGGCCAGGGCCAGCGGTCGCAGCCGCCGGGCCCGACCCTGCTCGGTGAGATCGCTGAAGGCCTTCACGGCGTCCGCACGCCCTGCCGCGCTGCCGGTGCGCGCCGCTCAGACCCGCGGCAGCCGCGGCACGGCCGCCAGCAGCTGCTGCGTGTACGGCTGGCTGGGGTCCCCGAAGACGCCGGCCGTCGGCCCCTGTTCGACCACCCGCCCCGCCTGCAGGACCACGGTGCGCTGGCAGAGCGCACCCACCACTCCCAGGTCGTGGGAGACCATGAGGACGGTCAGGTCCCGGCTCGAGCCCAGCTCCGCCAGCAGGGCGATGACCTGGCTGCGCGTGATGACGTCGAGCGCGCTGACCGGTTCGTCGGCCAGGAGGACGCGGGGTCGGCTCACGATGGCCCGCGCGATGGCGATGCGCTGACGCTGCCCGCCCGAGAACTCGTGCGGGTAATGGGACGCGGCAGCGGCCGGCAGCCCGACCGACGCGAGCGCCTCCGCGACGAGCCCATCGGCCTCCCGCCCGCGCGCGATGCGCAGGGACCGCACCGGCTCACCGACGATGCGCCCGACGCGCTGCCGCGGGTCCAGCGACGAGTAGGGGTCCTGGAAGACGGTCTGCACGCTGCGGCGGAAGGTGCGCATCTGCGATCGATCGTCCAGGTCGAGCGGCTCGCCGTCGAACAGGATCCGGCCCGTGCCCGGTCGCAGCAGGCCGAGCAGGAGCCTGAGCAGTGTCGTCTTGCCGGAGCCGGACTCGCCGACGAGGCCGAGATTCTGGCCCGGGGTGACGGACAGGGAGACACCCTGCACAGCCGGGCTGGGACGCCTGGCCGCCTCGATAGGTGTAGCTCACGTCGTCGAGCGCCAGGATGGGGGTCATGCGTCCGGTTCCCGGACGGTAGCTGCAGCGAAGTGCGTCTCGATCTGTCGCGCGCTGGCGGCGAAGGCCGCCGTGTAGGGGTGGCGCGGTGACGCCAGGAGCTCGCCGATGCTGCCCCGCTCGACGGCCTCGCCGGCCCGCATGACCAGTGCGTGGTCGGTCATGCGCGAGACGACCGCCAGGTCGTGGCTGACGAAGATGAGGGCCATGCCCCGGTCGGCGACGAGGCGGTCGAGGAGCGTCAGCACTTCGGATTGCACGGTCACGTCGAGCGCGGTGGTGGGCTCGTCCGCGATGAGCAGTCGCGGGCGACAGGCGAGCGCCATGGCGATGGCGACCCGTTGCCGCTGTCCGCCGGAGATCTCGTAGGAGCGTGACGCGGCGATGCGCTCGGGTTCGGGCAGGTGCACCTCGTCCAGCGCTGCCAGGACGGCTCGCCTGAGGTCCGATCCGCGAAGACCCTGGTGCCGGGCGATGGGTTCCGCCAGCTGGCGGCCAAGCTTCATCAGCGGGTCCAGGGCGGTGAGCGGCTCCTGGAAGATGAAGGCGCAGACGCGGCCGCGCAGCGGCACCAGGCGTTTCTCCGGCGCACCGACGACCTCGGTGCGGTCGAGCTGGATGCTGCCGCTTGCCGTGAGCCCGGCAGGCAGCAGGCCGATGACGGCGAACGCCGTGAGCGACTTCCCGGAGCCGGATTCGCCGATGAGGCCCAGGCGTTCGCCGGGTGCCAGCGTGAACGAGACGTCGCGCACCCGGGCGACGCCGTCCGGTGAGGTGACGCTCAGCGAGGCCACCTCCAGCAGGTTCATCGAGCGCGGACCAGGGTGGGATCGGAGACGTCCCGGAGCCCGTCGACGAGGAGGTTCACGCCGATCACGAGGACCACGATGAAGACACCCGGCGCGATGGCCCCCAACGGTGCGGTCATCACGGTGCTCTGCGCCTCCTGGAGCAGTCGCCCCCAGGAGGAGTTGGGTGGTGGCGCACCCAGCCCGAGATAGGACAGGCTCGCCTCGGCGAGCACCGCGACCCCGAACAGCAGCCCGAGGTTGACGCTGATCGTGGGCCAGATGTTGGGCAGGACGTGCTGCCAGATGATGCCCAGCGAGCCGGTCCCGGACGTTCGCGCCGCCGTGATGTACTGCTGCGCAAGGACGCGCCTGGCGACGACGCGGGTGAGTCGGGCCACGATCGCTGACACGGATACCCCGATGGCCACCGTCACGGTGAGCAGCGAGGCCCCGGTCACGGCCACGATCAGCATGGCGAGCAGGAGCAGGGGAAAGGCGATGAGGATGTCCATGCCGGCGGACATCGCGTCATCCAGCCATCCGCCGGCGAACGCCGCGGCCAGGCCGATCGGCACGCCGATCGCGGCGCCCACGGCGACGGCCCCAAGGCCGACGACCAGGGCGATGCGTGCGCCGACCATGATCTGGGTGAAGAGGTCCCGGCCCAGCCGGTCGGTGCCGAGCCAGTGGCTGAGCCCCGGGCTCTCCAGGCGGCTGCCCGCCGTGTCACTCGGGTCGTACGGCAGCCACACCAGCGACACGAGCGCGATGAGGACGATCGTCCCGACCAGCAGCAGGCCCGCGACGAGGACGAATGAGCGGCGGCGCCGGGACCGTTCCTCCAGCGGCGGAGGTTCCAGCCGCTCGAGCTCGGCTCGATCCTTCCGGTCGTGTCGGTGTGCTCATGACGATCGGGCCCCGTGCCGCAGGCGTGGATCGACGAGGCGCTGCGCGACATCCGCAAGGAAGCCGACGATGAGCACGGCCAGGGTGCTGACGAAGAGGATCCCCTGGATGTTCGGGTAGTCGTGCTGGGCGATGGCCTTGAGCAGCATGCTGCCGAGACCGGGGAGCGCGAAGACGGCCTCGATGACGACTGCCCCCAGGAATGCCGTGGCGAGCTCGATGCCGAGGATGGAGATGACCGGCACGGCGCCGTTGCGCAGGCCGTGGCGGAGCATGGCCACGCCCATCGTCGATCCCATGGCACGCGCGTTGCGCAGGTAGTCGCTGCCCAGCACGTCCAGCGTGGCGCTGCGGACGTAGCGCGAGAGGGAGCCGCCCATCACCAGGGCCACCGTCAGGACCGGCAGCGCCAGGTGCGTGAGGGCGCTGCCCGGGTCGGACCAGCCCTCCCGTGGGAATCCGCCGGCGGGTAGCACGCGGAGCCGCAGGGAGAAGACGCTGATGAGCAGGATCCCCACCCAGAACGCCGGGATCGCGATGAACAGCTGCGAGAAGGCGGACAGGGCGGCGCCGTACCAGCGGTCGGCCTTGTACGCCGCCACGAAGCCGATCAGCAGCGACAGCACGAATGCCAGCCCGAAGGCGAGGAAGGTGAGGGGGATGGTCACGGCCAGCCGGGAGGCGATCTCCGGCCCCACCGGCAGCGTGCTGATGAAGGAACTGCCCAGGTCGAGGGTGATCATGCCCAGGAACCAGTCCACGAACTGTTCGTGCAGCGGCAGGTCCGCTCCGACCTGGGCCCGCGCCGCGGCGATCTGCTCGGGCGTCGCGTTGACCGACAGCAGCGCATTGGCCGGGTCACCCGGCAGGGCTCGCAGGAGGAGGAAGATCACCACCATCGCCGTCAGCAACGAGACGACGAGGATGACGGTGCGGCGGAGGAGGTATCGGGCCATGGCTCGCGAGCCCTGCTGCCTTCCTGGCTCAGGTGCGCCGGCGAATCACACCGGGGCCCCCGTCGCTGACGCGCCGAGGGCCCCGGACGGATCGCTACTGCTTGACGATGTCGTAGGCGGGGAACATCGAGTTGAGACCGTTGACGGGGTAGCCGCTGACGTCTGCGGAGGCCACCACCAGCTGCGGGTACAGGTACAGCCACGCGCTGGCGGCATCCTTGGCGATCTGCTCGTTGACGAGCTTGAGCTTGGCCGTCTGCTCATCGACGGTCTTGGCCTGCTCGGCTTCGGCGATCCAGGCGGTCACCTGCGGATTGTCGTAGCCCCAGTAGAAGTCGGGGTTGCCGTACCAGACGACGTCGCGATCATTGACGTGCTCCTGCAGGGTCGCTTCGTAGTCGAGCTGCTGGAACACCTTCGTGTACCACTCGTCCGCCGTGATGGGGTTGATGTTCACGGTCACGCCGATCTTGGCCAGCTCGCTCTTGACGAACTCGGCGACCACCGGGTGAGGATCGTAGGTCGGCGTGTCCAGGGTGAACTCGAAGCCGTCGGGGTACCCGGCGTCGGCGAGCAGCTGCTTCGAGAGCTCCGGATCGTAAGGGTTCTCGGCGATGAGATCGATGTACCACGGGTCGGTCGGCGGCACCATCGATCCGATCAGGGTGCCCTTGTCGCCCCAGATGGCATCGAGCAGCTTGGCCCGGTCGATGGCCGAGTAGATGGCCTTGCGCACCTCGACCTTGTCGAAGGGCGCGACACGGTCGTTGAAGACCAGGATCTCCTTGGTGGTGGAGGTCCCGTCGTTGACGACGTAGTCGGGGTTGTTCTCGAACACGGCCAGGGCGTCCGGACTCTGCACGTTGGTGATGATGTCGACGGCGTTGGTGATGAGCGCATTGCTCAGGGCCGTCGCATCGGTGAAGTAGTTGAAGACCACTTCCTTGTTGGCGGCGGGCTCGCCCCAGTAGCCATCGAAGCGGCTCAGCGACAGGGAGCTGCCGCGCGTCCAGCCATCCAGCACGTAGGGACCGGTGCCGTCTTCGACCGTGGTGAGGTCGGTGGCGTCCTTGTTCACGATCCACACGTAGGCGAGGTTGTAGATGAACGAGATCGACGGTTCTGCGAGCGTCACGACCACGGTGTCGGGGGTCGGTGCCTCGATGCTGGCGATGGCCCCGAAGCTCGACTTGCGGGCCGACTGTGAATCGGGGGCGAAGACGCGCTCGATGCTGAACTTCACGTCCTCTGACGTGAGGGCCTTTCCGGAATGGAACGTGACCCCGGGCTTGAGCGTGAAGGTGTACGTCAGGCCGTCATCGCTCATCGTGTAGCTGTCGGCGAGCAGGGGCTCCACATCCCCGGCGTCGGTGAGACGGAAGAGGCCCTCGTAGACGTTGCCGTCGAAGGCCTCGGTGACGCCCTGACCGCCTCCGGCAGTGTTGTCGAGGTTCTGCGGTTCATAGAGCGATCCGATCTGGATGGTCGCGTCGGAGGAGGCGTCCTGCGCCGCCGCCATCAGGCTCAGGCCGCCGCTGAGGACGACCGCCGTCGCGAGTGTGCTCGCCAGGAGCGCCTTCACGGGTTTCTTCATCGAGTCCCCTTCCTGGGTGTCTCTTCGTTGGAGGATCGGGCTGTCATCGGCGCGGCTGTTCGTCGGGGATCTCGCCGATCGTGGCGACCGGCCAGCGTCTGCCGCGGCCTCCCCGATGGCCATGCGCTCATCCTTGTCCGGCTCTCTGCTCCTTTCCTGTGGTCGGATCCTGTCAGCCAGACGTGGGGTGAAGGATTGGAGCGGGAGACGAGACTCGAACTCGCGACATCCAGCTTGGAAGGCTAGCGCTCTACCGGCTGAGCTACTCCCGCCCGGAGCGACCACGCGCAGTGACCCGGAGGCCTCCGCCGCGCTGTCCGAGCACACGATAGCGCACACATCGAACGGCGGTCTGGCGTGCTCAGGATGCCGGGCGCGGGTCGGGGATGACGAGCGGGTGGCGGCGCGCCGGGTGGGGCAGGACGAGCATGGGGATGTCGAAGACCTGCTCCAGCAGGTCGGGCTGCAGGACCTGCGCGGGGGTCCCGAGAGCGGCCACGCGCCCGCCACACAGGAGCACCAGGCGATCGGCGTAGGCCGCGGCGAGATTCAGGTCGTGGACCACGGCCAGGACCCCGATGCCCGCGCCGGCACGCCCGCGGAGCAGGTGCATGGCCAGGTGCTGGTGGGCGGGGTCCAGGCTGGAGGTCGGTTCGTCGAGCAGGAGGTAGCGCTCCTCCGCCGGCGCCGACGCGGGGAGTGCGGCGCTCCTGTCGTTGCTGGCGTCGGCATCCAGGCCATCCAGCTGTGCGACGGCCCGTGCCAGGGCCACGCGTTGCCGCTCCCCCGTTGACAGGGTCGCCCAGCGACGCCGAGCCAGGCTCAGGCAGTCGACCGCCGCCAACAGCCCCCGCACGATGTCCACATCGGCGTCCGTCGGCTCCCCGCCGTGCACCGGCAGCCGGCCCAGCTGCACGACATCCTCCGCCGTATAGGCGAAGGCCACATCGCGCTCGGCGCCCATGACCGCCCTTCGGCGCGCCAGCTCAGCTCGCGGCCAATCGGCGACAGCGCGGCCGGCCAGGGTCACCGCCCCGGCGTCGGGCGTCCGGTCACCGGAGAGCACGGCGATGAGCGTGGACTTCCCCGCACCGTTGGGCCCGGCCACGGCCAACACCTCGCCGGGCGACACGGCCAGGCTCACCTCCTCCAGGAGCGTCGCCCCACCGATGCGCACGGTCACCCCTGCCGCCTCAAGGCTCATCGTGCCAGCAGGCCTCGGTCGCGCAGCAGCAGCCAGAGGAAGAAGGGTGCCCCCACGATGGTCGTCACGACGCCGACGGGCACTTCCACGGGCGAGAACAGGCTACGAGCCACCACGTCGGCGAGCACGAGCAGGGTGGCGCCGATCAGGGCCGCGGCCAGGCTCAGCGGTCGCTGCGCCGGACCCAGCCAGGACCTGGCCAGTCCCGCTGCGAGGAGGCCGATGAAGGCGATGACGCCGGCCACCGCGACGGCCACGCCGGTCAGCAGCGCCAGGATCCCCTCCAGCAGCAGGCCCGTACGGCGGACATCCACGCCGAGGTGCCCGGCCTCCCGCTCGCCCAGCGCGAGGGCGTCCATGCGCGGGCCCAGCCAGGCGAGGACGAGGAGCAGCGGGAGGATCGTGATGGCGGCGATGAGCACGTCGGCGCCGACCACCCCCGAGAATGAGCCCAGCGACCAGAAGGCCAGGCTGCCCATCTCCGGCACGCGCCCTCCGGCCACGACCAGCGCCGTCAGGGCCGCCAGGCAGGCGGAGAGCACCAGCCCGGCCAGGAGCATCGTGGCCACCGCCGCCCGGCCGCTGGCCGTCGCGATGCGGCGGATCGCCAGGGCCGTCATCCCTGCCGCGGCGGCCGCGCTCGCCGCGATGAGCAGGCCACCGGGCATGGTCGCCACGAGTCCGAGTGTGACTGCGGCGCCCGTCGCCAGGGCTGCTCCGAGGGCCGCACCGGCGCCGATGCCGATGAGGGCCGGATCTGCCAGCGGGGTGCGGTAGCGACCCTGCATGGCCACGCCGGCACCTGCCCAGGCTGCCCCCAGCAGGGCGGTCGCCAGCACGCGGGGGATGCGGATGGCCAGCAGGACGGACTCCTGCTGCTCGACGTACGTCCACGGCAGGATGATCCCGAAGCGGGAGGCCAGGATGGCGAGGGCCTCCGTGGGCGAGATGCCCACCGCACCCACGCCCACAGAGACGACGATGGCCGCCACGAGGGCGGCGGCGAGGAGCAGCAGCCGGAGGCCGCTGCGACCTACGGCACCAGCTCCGGGTGGAGGAGTCTGGCCAGGTCGGCCATGGCCAGGCCGGTGCGCGGGCCGAAGCCGAGCAGGTAGAGCTGTTCCATGGAGACGACGCGCCCGAGCTGTCCGGCGGGGGTCTGGGCAACGCCCGCTGAGGCCAGGAAGGCCTCACGGCCGCCGAGCGCGGCGAGGCTCTGGTCCGTCGTGAGGATGACGTCCGGGGCAGCCTCGGCGATGCCCTCCGCGGTCATCGGGATGTACGAGTCGAAGCCCGGGTAGACGTTCTCCCCGCCCGCCAGCGTGATCATGCTCCCGGCCGCCGTGTCCCCGCCGGCGACGAGCGTGGGAGCGCCCGGCGGCTGCAGCACGAAGAGCACCCGCGGCGCGTCGCTGGCCGCTGCCACGACGACCTCCGCGGCAGCCACGTCCGCATCCAGCTGCGCCACGAGCCCGGCGGCTGCCTCCTGGCGCCCGAAGACCGCGCCCAGCGTGGTGATGAGGTCGCGGGCGCCCTGCACGTCGTTCTGGTCAGGCAGGATGAGCAACGGGACACCGGCATCCCGCAGCTGCGCCACGACCTCCGGCGGGCCGGTCTCGTCGTTGCCGACGATGAGGCTGGGCGCCAGGGCCAGGACGGGCTCCGCAGACAGGAACCGGTGATAGCCGAAGCTTGGCTTGTCTGCGAGCGCTTCTGGCGGGTAGTAGCTGGAGTCGTCCACGGCCGCTACCTGGTCGGCCGCTCCCAGAGCGTAGGCGGTCTCCGTGAAGACGCCGCCCAGCGTGGCCACCCGCGAGGCGTCCTCGATGCTGATCGCCTCGCCGTTCACGTCGACGATCGTCACCGGGCCCGTGGTGGCGGGCGACACGATCGGCCCGGAAGGGTCGGACGTCTCCGCATCGGCAGCGGAGACGAAGCTGGGGCCGGGCAGCCAGCCGCCGATGGCCAGCGCCGCCGACACGACGACGATGGCGAGACGCGCCAGCGGTCGGGGCGGGACTCGGGAGTTGGACGCTGTCACGTTCCGATCGTAACCCGGCTACGCGAGGAGCGACCAGATCACGATGGCGGCCCACAGGATGCTCGCGATGGCCAGGACGACGCTGAACACCGCCTTGCGCGTCTTGTGGTGGAAGACCTCGCGCCCGATCCAGGCGCCGACCACCCCGCCGACCAGCGCCAGCCCGTGGAGCACGATCTCGGGCACGCGCCAGCCGCCCGATCCGGCCTGGCGCTTGTCGATCCCGTACATGGCGAAGGCCGGCACCGACCAGCCGGCCATCCACGCCAGCAATGGCGGCAGGCCGATGAACCAGAGGCCCGCGAAGGCGGCCAGCCCGGCCACGATGGAGGCGATGAACGCGGGGCGGTTACGCGGGTCGATCATCGTGCCATGCTAGGCCAGCCGGAGGCCCCGAGACGGGTCAGTGGCACGCACGGCTGCGGCAGCCCGGGGATCCCGGGGCTGACCGAACGCCGCCAGCCTGGGCCGGACTTCCCGAGCGGCCCGCGCAGAGGGTCCGCTCGGCTCTACGTGGTCACCACCACGGCTTGCCATCGTGGTGACCTGGACATCGATCGCGCACGGAGCGGCATGCCCCATGGACGTCCTCGTCGCCGTGGCCTCCCGTCACGGTGCCACTCTGCAGATCGGCGAGACCATCGCCGCGACCCTGGCGACTCACGGTCTCCGCGTCGAGACGCGTCGCGTGGAGGACGCCCGCAGCCTGGATGGCCATGACGCCGTCATCCTGGGCAGCGCCATCTATGCCGGCCACTGGCTGCGCCGCGCCCGCGTCTTCGTGGATACCTTCGAGGCCGATCTGCTGCGCCGACCCCTGTGGCTCTTCTCCAGCGGGCCGGTGGGCGACCCGCCGCGACCGGCCGAGGTGCCCATGGAGGTGGCGCGCACCGTCAGGCGGCTCGGCGCACAGGACCATCAGCTCTTCGGCGGACACATCGACGGTGACGTCCTGAACCTCGCGGAGAAGGCCCTCGTGGCGCTGGTTCGCGCCCCGTACGGCGACTACCGGCCCTGGGAACGCATCACGGCCTGGGCGGAGGCGATCGCGGCGGACCTGCGGGCGGGCGCGACCGCCGCGGGCTGAGCGCGCCGCTGGGTCGCGCCCGGTGAGTCGCGGGTGCGTCGCGCGAGGTCAGTCGCGCTCGAGGGCCGCGATCTTTGCCACGCGCGCCTCGTGGCGCCCGCCCTGGAACTCGGCGCCCAGGAACGCCTCCACGCAGGCGATGGCGAGCTCCGTGCCGACGATGCGCGCCCCAATGGCCATCATGTTGGCATCGTTGTGCTCGCGCGCGAGGCGTGCCGTGACCGGTTCCGTGGCCTGGACGCAGCGGATGCCGCGGATCTTGTTGGCTGCGATCTGCTCACCGGTGCCGCTGCCTCCGAAGACGATGCCGAAGCGACACTCGCCTGCGGCCACCGCCCGCGCCGCCGGGGCGATGAGGTCGGGATAGTCGACCGGCTCCGCGCTGCTCACGCCGAGGTCCATGACCTCGTGACCGTGCTCGCGCAGCCAGTCGGCGACGAGTCGCTTGAGCGGCAGACCCGCGTGATCGGTCGCCACCGCGATGCGCATCAGGCTGCGTCTCCGTCCGGCCTCTCGTTGCCCTCGTTGGCCTGCAGCGCCTGAAAGGACTCGATGATCATGCGCGTGACCTCCTCGACGTCGTCCGAGATGCGCAGCAGCTCGAGGTCCACCGGAGACACCTTGCCCTCCTCGATCACGGTGCTGCGCAGCCAATCGAGCAGGCCCGACCAGTAGCGGCTCCCGAACAGGATGATGGGGAAGTGGTCGATCTTGCCCGTCTGGACCAGCGTCAGCGATTCGAAGAGCTCGTCGAAGGTCCCGAAGCCGCCGGGGAAGATGACGAAGGCCTGGGCGTACTTGACGAACATCGTCTTGCGCACGAAGAAGTAGCGGAAGTAGGCCGGCAGGCTGACGTACCGGTTGACCTCGTTCTCGCGCGGCAGATCGATGGCCAGGCCGACCGAGACGCCGTGGCCCTCGCGGGCGCCACGATTGGCGGCCTCCATGATGCCCGGGCCGCCACCCGTGATGACCGTGTAGCCCTCTTCGGCCAGGCGGCGTGCCAGGTGGCGGGCATGCTCGTACATCGTGTCGGGTGAGCCGGTGCGCGCCGACCCGAAGATGCTCACGGCCGGGCCGAGGCGCGCCAGGGCGTCGAAGCCGTCGATGAACTCGCCCATGATGCGCAGGGCCCGCCAGGCATCCGATTCGAGGAAGGACGGATCGGCATAGGGCTGCTGCATGAGCAGCTTGCGGTCGTCTGCGGTGCGCGGCGAGGGGTGGCTGGGTCGGTCGGTCACATCGAGCAGGATACGCGTCGTGCCGGGCGCGGGCATGCCACCGGCCCTGGCCGGGCATGGCACCGGGCCGGGCCGGGCCGGGCGCAGAATGAGGGTCACTGCCGTGGCCGCGCCCCGGCCCGCTACTGGGTCCGGGGCCCACACAGCAGCGCCGAGGTCCGCGCGGAGGTCCGCGCGGAGTCCGCGCCGAGGGGCCGTCCTGCGGAGGCCCGGTACACTGGGCGCCATGGAACACCACGAGATCCCCCTCACGGACGACACTGCCATCGATCCTGTCTGCGGCATGACCGTCGTGAAGGCCGGTGCCCAACACACCGCGGAGCACGATGGCGTCACCTACTACTTCTGCGGCCGGGGCTGCAAGCTGGATTTCGAGGAGGACCCGGGCCGCTTCCTGGCACCCGACTACGTGCCCTCGATGTAGCACCCTGGTCCGTCGCAGGTCAGGGGCCCGGCGCGTTCCCGCACCAGGGCGGTGCCTTCTGTCGAACTTGGGGAGTAGCGCCCGTCGCGCGCGCCCGCTATCATCCAGCGTGCTCAATCAGGAACGTCCCGTGATCCCGTATCCGACCGAACGTCCCTGGCCAGACATCACTCCGGAGGTTTCGTTCGTTCGTGTACGAGGATAAGACCATCACCTGCGCGGATTGTGGGCAGGGTTTCACGTTCACCGCTTCGGAGCAGGCCTTCTATGCCGAGAAGGGCTTCAGCGACTCCCCCAAGCGCTGCAAGACATGTCGGCAGACCCGCAAGCAGCAGCGCAACTCGTCGTCCTACGGCGACGACAGCCACAGCAGCTACGGTGGCGGCGGCAGCAGCTACGGCGGCGGCAGCAGCAGCTACGGCGGCGGCGGCGGCAGCAGCTACGGTGGGGGCGGCTCCTATGATCGCGCCCCGCGCCAGATGTACGACGCGGTCTGCGCCGACTGTGGCCGCACGGCCCAGGTGCCGTTCCAGCCGACCGGCAGCCGCCCGGTCTACTGCAACGACTGCTTCCGCGCGCGCCGCTAGGCACTGAACGCGGCCGCCAGGGCCGCACGCACCAAGAGACACCAGAGGGGCGCCTTCCACACGGAGGGCGCCTCTTGGCGTCCGTGGGCTGTGCGCTTGTGTTTTCCACCTTGGCGCAAGCGCCAGTGAAGCCGCCGTAGAGGGCGCCGTAAGGACCCATCCCTAGCCTCTCCGGTATCCAGTACCGAGGCAATGAAGGGATGGAACGAGATGGACATCGCATCCGGGCTCGCCTGCCGGCTCGCCCGCATCTGGTCAGCGCTCGGCCTGCCAGGCAGTCTCGCCCTCCTGGCGATCCTCGCCGCGATCGGCGTCGTGATCGGAAACCACCTGCTGCCAGTCACTGAGCCACTCGTCATGGCCCCACTGCGCTGGACGTACTGAGCCCCCGGCGCCACCGCGGCTGGGTGCGACCCTGGCCATCACGCGCGGATCAGCCCGACGCGACTCGTCGTACGCTGGATGTGTGCAGCCCACCCGAGCCTCGCGAGCCTCGCGCGCCCCCGTGCTGGTCCTGGTCGCCTTCAGCGTGGTGGCCGCGGCCCTCGTCTTTGTCGGCATGCAGCGGCCGTCGGAGCCGCCGCCCCACGTCGAGATCGGCCAGGCCGGCACCCCCAGCCAGCCACGGGACGTGACGGTGATCATGCGGGACTACCGCTTCGACCCCACTCCGATCCTGCTCGTGCCGGGGGAGACGGTGCGCTTCACGATCCTCAACGGCGGCCTCGTGGACCACGACTTCGTCATCGGTGATGAGGCCGTCCAGCGCACCTGGCAGGCCGCCGACGCCGCGGCCACGCCGCCCGGCCTGTTGGCCACGGCTCCGCCGGCCAGCGTGCCGCCAGACACTGGCGGCCTGCGTGTCCTGCTGCACTCCGGCCAGAAGACACAGGTGGAGTACGCGGTCCCTGACGGCCAGGCGCTGGCGCTCCTTTGCCACATCCCCGGCCACATCGAGAAGGGCATGGTCGGGACTGTCGAGCTGCGCGACATCACCGGCAGCCCGTAGGACACGGGCGGGCCGGGCCTCAGAAGGTGCTGCTGGGCACCCCCTGGACCCGGCCGTTCGGCCTGTCGGGAGGCCCGTCCGACCACCCTCGTGACCCGCAGGGCCAGCGGTCGTTGGCTAAGATGACAGGGGCACCGGACGAACGACCGATGACACAGCAGTGGGCTGGCGGCCCAGCGCATGACGAGGCCACGAAGGAGAACGAAGATGACCTACACCATCGCCAAGGCGTGCGTGGACACCATGGACCAGGCGTGCGTCGCGGTCTGCCCGGTGGACTGCATCCATTTCGAGGAGGGCGTAGACCGGACCCTCTTCATCGATCCTGACGAGTGCATCGACTGCGGAGCCTGCGAGCCGGAATGCCCGGTCTCCGCCATCTTCCCCGAGGATTCCGTGCCCGCTGACCAGGTCATGTATACGGCGGTCAATGCCCTCTGGTTCAAGGACAAGGACGCCGCCCGCGCCCAGATCAACGAGTGGAACCCGCGCTGATCTCGCCCTCGCGCTGACCGCGGTGCGCGGTCGCGCATCGCGCCGTCGCGCACCCGCGGCACGGGCCCGCCGCTCGCCCCGCGAACCTGCGCCCGGAGCAGCCTCCTCGACCCCGCGCGACGCGTGGGGTCGAACCATGTCCGGCCCCGGAGCCCGTCAACCGGACCGGGGCCCGCCACCTGGCCCGGCAGACCGGAGCCCGTCACCCGGCCCGGAGGGCCGTCTCGTCGAGCCGCCCAACGCCGGTGACCGGGGCTCGGCTCGCACCGCTCCCCGGCTCGCACCGCTCCCCGGCTCGCACCGCTCAGTGTGGCGAGCGCACCGCGTCCAGGAGCATGCGTGCGGTAGGGCGCACGCCATAGAGCAGCACGGTCGCCCGGAAGATGCGAGCGCACGCCCATGTCGCGAGGATCCCGAAGAGGGTGAGGCTGACGAGGGAGGCACCGACCAGGGTCCAGGGGATGGTGGGGGCCAACCCCAGGATGAGCAGCATCGCTATCGGCGCTGTCAGCGGGAAGATCGCCACCACCAGGCTGGCCAGTGACGTCGGATCCCCGATCCCGGCCGACAGGAGCAGGAACGGGATGGCCGCGAAGAAGCCCAGGAAGCCCGAGTACTGCTGGGCCTCGCGATTGCCCGGGGCGACCGCGCCGATGGCCGCGAAGATGGCGCCATAGGCGAAGTAGCCCAGCACGAAGTACAGGACGGCCAGGACCAGGACGGTGGGGTCAAGCCCGATGGAGCCCAGGTCGGGCACCTGGCTGGCAAGGATGGGCAGTGCTATCAGGGCCGTGCCGACCCAGATGAGGACTTGTGTCAGCCCGGCGGCGCCCAGCCCCAGGACCTTGCCGGCCATCAGCGGGCCAGCGGGGATGGAGGAGAGCACGATCTCCACGACGCGGTTCTCCTTCTCCTCCGTGACCGATTGGAGCAGGTAGCCGCTGGTGATGAAGATGCTCATCATGAAGAGGGCCGCGAAGAGGATGGGCACGACGACTCGGGCCGCCATGTCCAGGGTGGAGATCTCGTCGCCGCTGGTGTCCACGGTAACGATGGTCACCCCGGACATGATCCAGGCCGCCACCTCGGATGGCACGCCGGCCTCGCGGAGCAGGGCCTCGCGGAGCACGTAGGCGACCAGCCCGTCATCGTTCTCCTGCGCCTCCAACTGGTCCAGGCCGGGCGCCGACTCCCCCTGCACGTGCGTCACGGTGCCGCCGTCACGGAGATCTGCCGGCACCACGTAGTAGCTGGCGATGCGGTCGTCATCGAGCTGCGCCCGGGCCTCGTCGGGGCTGAGCGTGGTCACGGCGACCGTGCCGTATGCGCCGTCTGCGATGGGCACGCTCGACTGGTTGACCAGCACGATCGTGCCGCCCCCGCCCGCGGCCGGATCGCCCATCGACAGGAACGCAGAGATGGCCATGAGGGCGGCGATGCCGAGCGGCAGGAGCAGCGAGCCGAAGAGGAAGCCCCGCCGTCGCACCGTGCGCTGGTAGTCCCGCTTGGCCACCAGCCAGGTCAGCCGGGCGCGGTCGCTCATCGCACATCCCCCGCTCGAGGGTCACCAGCCACGGTGCGGATGAAGATCTCGTCCAGGCTGGGGGCCTGGACAGCGAAGTGGTCGACCTCCGCGCCGGCCCCCGCCAGCGTGCGGAAGAGGTCGCGGGGCGTGGAGCCCTCGGCGATGAGGTAGCGCATGCCGCCGTCGACCTCGTGTACGTCCGTGACGCAGCCCAGGGTGGTGACATCCGTGGGCAGTTCCCGCCCGATGACCTCCACGGCGCCGTCGCTGAAGGCCCCGCGGATCTGCTCGACGGTGCCGTACAGCAGGCGCCTCCCGTGGTCGATGAGCAGGATGCGGTCGCAGAGCGTCTGGGCGTCGCCCATGTCATGCGTGCTCATGACCACGGCGGTGCCGCTGTCGCGCTGCTCGCGCACGACGCCCTTGAGCATGTCCGCGTTGACCGGGTCCAGGCCCTGGAACGGCTCATCGATGATGAGCAGGTCCGGGTCGTTGAGGATGGTGGCGATGAGCTGGGCTTTCTGGTGCATGCCCCGCGACAGCTCTCCGGCCCGTTTGGTGGCAGCGTCGCCCAGGCCCATCACCTCCAGCAGCCCCTGCGCCTTACGCCGCGCCTCCGACTCGCCGAGCCCGCGCAGGGACCCGAAGTACGTCAGCGTGTCGATGATGCGAACGTCGCGATAGAGGCCGCGGTCCTCCGGCAGATAGCCCACGCGACCCTGATGATCCACGCCGGGCGGGCCGCCGAAGACGCGGATCTCACCGCGGGCGGGCCGCACGATGTCCAGGATCATGCGCATCGTGGTCGTCTTGCCGGAGCCGTTGGGGCCCAGGAAGCCCAGCACTTCACCGGGCTGCACGTCGAACGAGAGGTCGGCGACGACGTCCGTGGCACCGTAGCGCTTCCAGACCCCGATGACCTCGACGGCCGCCGTTCCGGCAGCCACGGCACCTCCATCCATCGGCGTCACAGTAGACCATCCGGCCGGGCGTCCGGAGGACAATGTCCCCAAGATGCGCATCGTCTCCCTGCAGCCATCCGCCACCGAGATCGTCTTCGCCCTGGGACTCGGCGACTGGCTGGTGGGTCGCAGCCACCGCTGCGACCAGCCCGAGGAGGTGGTGGACATCCCTGTCGTGACGGAGCCGGCGCGGCCCTCGGAGGGACCCGACCCCGCCAGCCGGGATGCCGCGGGGCCCACCGCTGCGCGCCGTGCCGCCGCTGATGACGCCGCTGCGCGCCGTGCCGCCGCAGCGCGCCCTGGCGCCGCCGCTGGTGAGGGCGCCGCGCGCAGCAGCGCAGCAGCCGACGACCGCGTCGACCTGGACCTCATCGACCGGCTGGAGCCGGACCTCGTGCTGGCGGCCGGCGACGAGGACGGCGGCCGACTGGGCGCGGCCGTGATCCGTGAAGGACTGCGCCGGCGACACGTGGACGCCACCGTGGTCGGCCTGGACCCACGCTCCGTGGAGGGGACCTTCAACAGCATCACGACGGTCGGCGCCTTCGCGGAGGCCGAGGACGAGGCCATCGGGCTCGTGGAGCTCCTGCGAGAGCAGCTCGGTGGCCTGGAGAACCGTCTGCTGGAGCGCCGTCTGCAGGGCATCGCCTCGCGGCGCGTCGTGGTGCTCGAAGGCCTGGTACCGCCCACGGCTGCGGCCCGCTGGGTCCCGGAGCTGGTGCGGCGTGCCGGCGGCTGGGATCTCCTGGGCCGCGAGGGAGAGGGCCCTGAGGCCACGACCTGGGAGCGTCTTCGCGAGGTGGAGCCGGAGGATCCTGGTGCTGGCATTGCGCGAGCACAGCGCGCTCGCTGCCGAGGCCCTCCTGGCTGCTGCGGACCTGCCCGACTGGTTCGACGACCTGGCCGCCGTGCGCGAGGGGCAGTGCTACGCCGTCGATGGCGACGGGCTGCTGCTGCGACCCGGGCCGCGCGTCGTGGATGCGGTCGCCGTGCTGGCGGAGCTCTTCGACCCGGAGGGCTTCGCGGGCGCCGGTCCGAAGGGCGCATGGGTCCCACTGGGCCCCGTCCGACATGGCGGCGACCCCGACTGACGGCGCCCTGCCGCAGGCCGACCCCGACCACTGGGTGACGGCGCCGGTGCCCGGTCACCGTCCACGCGTCGGCTCCTATACTCGTGAGCGTGTCACCGCTGAAGGAAGCGACCATCGCCATCGTGGGGACCGGTGTCATGGCCGAGGCCATGATCGCCGGCCTGCTATCGGGCGAGCGCGTCGCGGCTGCCCAGGTCGTGGCCAGCGACCCTCGCGCCGAACGTCGCGAGGTGGTGGCGTCCAGGTACGCTGTCCTCACAGCGACGTCCAACACTGAGGCCGTCCTGGGTGCGGACGTGGTGGTCCTTGCCATCAAGCCGCAGATGCTCCTCAAGGTCGGCCGCGAGCTCTCGGCCGTGCTGCGGCCGGACCAGCTGGTCATCTCCATCCTGGCCGGACCCACGACGGTGGCCCTGCGCAACGCGCTGCGCCACGATGCCATCGTGCGGGCCATGCCCAACACGCCGGCGCAGCTTGGCAAGGGCATGACCGTGTGGTTCGCGACGGCGCAGGTGAGCGACCTGCAGCGCGATCAGGCGGCAGCGCTGCTCTCCTCGCTGGGCAGGGAGCTGCAGGTCGAGGACGAGAAGTACGTCTCGATGTCGACCGCCGTCAGCGGCACCGGTCCCGCCTACGTCTTCCTCGTCATGGAGGCCCTCATCGACGCCGCCGTGCACCTCGGCTTCCCGCGTCACATCGCCCACGACCTGGTCATCGAGACGTTGCTGGGCGGGACCCTCCTGGCCAAGGAGAGTGGTGACCACCCGGCCCAGCTGCGCAACATGGTCACCTCGCCCGCCGGCACGTCCGCCGCGGCCATCGCGGCGATGGAGAAGGGGCGCCTCCGCACGGTGCTCTCCGACGCCGTCTGGGCTGCCTATCGCCGGACGGAGGAGCTGGGCCGCGAGCTGGAGGAGCAGACCGCCGCGGACGACTGAGCCCGACGGTCCGCCGACGACCCGCATCCGCCGCACCATCCCGCAGATGACGAGGAACGACATGCCAGACGAGCTCGGCCTGCAGCCCCTGGACGCGGACGAGATCGTCGCGCTTTCCAGGGAGTACACGCTCTACGAATGGGTGGCCCAGGACACCGCTGACCCGCTGCCGGTGGCCACCGCGCAGGGGTCATCCTTCTACACCGCCGACGGTCGGCGCTTCCTGGACTTCAACAGCCAGTCGATGTCCGTGAACATCGGGCACGGCGACCAGCGCGTCATCGACGCCATCGCCGCGCAGGCCCAGCGGCTGGCCTTCACCAGCCCCTTCCTGGCCCACGAGCCACGCGCCCGCCTGGGCCGCAAGCTGGCTGAGCTGACGCCGGGCGACCTCGACGTGAGCTTCTTCACGAACGGCGGCGCCGATGCCAACGAGAACGCCATCAAGCTGGCTCGCCAGGTCACCGGCCGACACAAGATCATGGCTCGCTACCGCTCCTACCACGGCGCCACGGGCGTGGCCATCGCGGCCACCGGCGACCCGCGCCGCTGGGCAGCGGAGGCGGGCGTCTCCGGCATCGTCCGCGCGCCCGAATTCCACAGGTGGGGCCGGCCGGAGCCGGAGCCCGCGGCGGTGGCCCTGCAGGAGCTCGAGGACATCGTCATGTACGAGGGCGGGCACACCATCGCCGCCTTCATCCTGGAGCCCGTCGTCGGTGCCAACGGCATCCTCATCCCGCCCGATGGATACCTGCAGGGTGTGCGCGAGATCTGCGACCGCCACGGCATCCTGCTCATCGCCGACGAGGTGATGACCGGCTTCGGGCGCACCGGGCGCTGGTTCGCCATGGAGCATTGGGGCGTCGTGCCGGACATCATGACGATGGCCAAGGGCCTGACCTCCTCGTACATCCCCTTCGGCGCGGTGGCCATGCGGCGCCACATCGCGGAGGCTTTCCGGGAGCGACCCTACGTGGGCGGCCTCACGTACAACAGCCATCCGATGGGCTGCGCCACGGCCCTGGCGGTCATCGACGTCATGGAGCAGGACGGCCTGGTGGAGCGTTCGGCCCGACTGGGCGGACGTCATGCGCGGCCACCACGAGCGACTGGCCTCACGACACCCGAGCGTCGGCGCCATCCGCAACCTGGGGCTCTTCGGCGCCCTGGAGCTGGTGCGCAGCCGCGAGCCTTACGTGCCCCTGGCGCCGTTCGACGGCAGCAGCGAGGAGATGCGTGCCATCCACCGCTTCCTCCGCGAGCACGGCCTCTATGCCTTCCTGCGCTACCACATGATCCAGACCACGCCGCCGCTCTCGATCAGCGAGGCGGACCTGGCTGAGGGCTTCGACATCATCGATGCCGCCCTGGACATCGCCGATCGCAGCTTCGGGGCCTGAGGCGCTCGCCGCCCGGCAGGCGAGCTGTTCAACGACCGCGTGGACTCGCGCCCGGCGCGGCGCTCGGCCTACGCGCTCTGCCTACGAGTTGCGGCCCAGCACGAGGTCCCGGCCGGCCACCAGCGCCGCCAGCTTGGGCTTCGTCGCCCAGCGTGCCGTCTGGCTGAAGCCGCAGTCGGGCACCAGCGTGAGGTGCTCTGCGGGCACGCCCGCCTCGAGGAGCGCGTCGATGCGCTCGGCGACGTCCTGGGCAGTCTCGATGTAGTAGTTCTTGACGTCGATGACGCCGGCCGAGAGGTGTCGCCCCGCCGCGGTCACCTCGGCGGCCACGTCCAGCTCCGCCATCTCGCGGTTGGCCCATTCCAGCACGAGCTCCCCGACGTCGAAGGCGAGGGCCTGCTCGAGCACCGGCCGGTAGGCTCGCTTCGAGAGGGGTCGGCCCAGGAAGTTGCCGAAGCAGAGGTGCGCCGCGAGGAAGACCCGGCCCAGCACCCGGGCGGCGGCGGCGTTGAAGAGCGCCGCGAACTCGCCCGAGGCCTCCGGATGGATGGCGGGTGAAGGCTCGTCCACCTGGATGTACGTGGCGCCGGCCTCCACGAGCCGCTCCATCTCCGCGGCCAGGATGGGCACGAACGCTTCCGCCACCGAGATGCGGTCCGGGTAGACCTCGCCGGAGCCGTAGGTCAGCCGACCGGACAACGTGAACGGGCCCGGCAGCGTGACCTTGAGGGGTCGATGCGTCCGCGTGCGGGCGTAGCGGTACTCCTCCACGACACCAAGGCCCTTCGGTGCAGCGATGGGCTCCAGGACCGAGAAGCGGTGCTGCTGGTCGTGGCCGCCCGGCCCCAGGCGCCGCCGCGAGGAGAGCGGTGCTACCCCGGTGAGGTGTCGGTAGAACTCGGCCGTGAAGAAGCCGGCGCGGCGCATCTCACCATCCGTGACGACGTCGATGCCGGCCTCCTCCTGGTCGCGCAGGGCAAGGTCGACGGCATCGTCCTGGACCTCGCGGATGTCCGCGGGGCCAAGCTCGCCGCGTTCGGCGGCGGCCACCGCCAGCTCCAGCCAGGCTGGGCGGGCGTGCGATCCACAGACGGACGTGGAGAGCGCGGTGGGCTGGTAGGGATGGGTCACGTCATCCTCCTGGGCCTTGGGGGCGGTCGGGCTGCTGAAGCTGGCTGAGGCCCGACCTCAGCCAGCGTCGATGATGGACCAGCCGCCGTCGATGGTGATGGTCTGGCCGGTCACGGAGCGCGACTCACTCGAGAGCAGGTAGACGGCGGCCTCGGCGATGTCCAGGGCCGGGATGAAGCCGCCCGAGATGGGCTGCTTGCGACGTGAGAAGGCCTGCGTGGCCTCATCCGCGGCCGCCCGCTGCGACATGCGCGAGGTGGTCAGGGCTGGAGCCACCATGTTGATGCGGATGCCGTGGCCGGCGTAGTAGGCCGCCGTCGTCAGGGTCAGCGAGGCGATGGCGCCCTTGGCCATGGCGTAGGCATGCGTCGGGAAGAGGTCCGGCACGGGCCGCGTGGCCAGCACGCTGCCGGTGTTGACGATGGCGCCACGCAGGCCGTCGGCATCGGGTGCCTGGGCCAGCATGGTGCGCAGCACGGGCGCGCTGATCGTCACGTGGCTCGTGACGTTGAGACGCATCGTGGCCTCGAAGCCCTCCGCGGTGAGCTCGTGGAGGGGTGCGTCACCCAGCCGGCGGCCGGAACCGCCGGCCACGTTGAAGAGCCCGTCCACGCGGCCCAGTCGCTCCACAGCCGTCGCGGCGGCCGCCGCGGCGGCGGCGGCATCGGTGAGGTCGGCGGCGACGTAGCTGGCGCGGCCACCCCCAGCGGTGATCGTCGCCACCAGCTCGCGACAGTGCTCCTCCGTGCGCGAGATGACCACGACGGTGGCGCCTTCCTGCGCGCAGCGCTGCGCGGAGGCGCCCGCGATCCCGGTCGCGCCGGTGATGATGATGCCGCGGTCACGCAGTCGGTCCATCAGGCCTGGCCCCTCCGTTCCACCGTCACCCGGACGTCGCCTTCCAGCCGTCGGGCATCGCGCGGGTCGAGCATCCCGGCTCCCAGGGCCAGGGCGTTGGCCGCGCCGGCCGCCACGCCCCGTGCCAGGGCCGTCTCCATGCTCGCACCGTCCATGAGCGCCAGCGAGAAGGCCGCGTTGAACGAATCGCCGGAGCCCACTGCGTTCACGGCCTCCACGCGCGGGACGTCGACCGTCCAGCGATGATCGCCGTCCAGGGCCACCACCGGCCGCGCGCCATCGGTCACCACGGCCAGCGCCGCGCCGTGCTCCACGAGCGCCTCCGCCGCCGCTCGCGAGCCGGCGTCCGCGGCGCATAGTCCGGCCTGGGCGACCTCCTCGCGTCCCACCTTGACGACGTCCGGCCCGGCCGTCAGCGCCACCAGCAGGCCCTGGCCGGAGGCGTCCACGAGGAGGGGGCAGCCGGCACGCCGGCAGGCCTCGACGATGGCGGCATGGCCGTAGGCTTCCACCCCGGCCGGTACGCTGCCGGCCACGATGGCCCGTCCGCTGCGCGGCAGGAGCTCCGACTCCAGCAGGTGCAGGAAGGCGGCGAACTCCTCGGCCGTCGCCGGCGAGGGCCGCTCGTAGACGATGACCGACGCCCCGCTGGCGTCCACGGTCACGTATGTCGTACGCGATTCCGCGGCGGCCGGAGCCCAGCGCGGCTCCAGGCCCTCGGCGGCCAGCGACTCCTCGATCCAGCGCCCGGCGTGCCCGCCGGCGAGGCCGGTGGTGATGACGCGGCCGCCCAGGCGCGCGGCCGCCCGGGCCGCGTTGACGCCCTTGCCGCCGGGCAGCGCCACGAGCTCGATGGGCCGCAGGATGTCGCCGTGGACGATGCGCCCGACGTGCGCGGTGCGGTCGATGGCCGGGCTCGGTGACATGCAGAGCAGGGCGGGGCGCCCTTCCTCGACGCGCGCTCCGGGGTCGCCGGCTGCCTCGGTCGGGACGGTCGATGCGGTCTGGTCGCTCACCCGTGCATCATCCCCTCCCCATGGCTCGGCCGCACGGCGGGGTGACAGCCAGGCTGCGCGATGGCGGCGGCTTGCCCGGGTCGCTCAGGACTTGCCGGTGCCGAACTGGCGGTCGCCCGCGTCGCCCAGGCCGGGCAGGATGTAGCCGCGCTCGTTGAGCTGGCGGTCCACGGCAGCGCAGAAGATGGGCACATCCGGGTGCGCCGCGTGGACCGCCGCCACGCCCTCCGGGGAGGCGATGAGGTTGACGAGCTTGATCCGCGTGGCGCCCCAGTCCTTGAGGACCTCGATGGCGGCCGTCGCGGAGCCGCCCGTGGCCAGCATGGGATCGAGGATGAGGCAGGTGTCCACGGTGGTCTGGTCAGGCAGCTTGTTGTAGTACTCCACCGGGCGCAGCGTGCGCTCGTCGCGAAAGAGGCCCAGGTGCCAGACCTGCGCGGTGGGGAAGAGCTCCAGGAAGGCATCCACCATGCCCAGGCCGGCGCGCAGGATGGGCACCAGGCCGATGCGCTCCGCGAGCTCGTAGCCCAGGGTTTCCTCCATGGGCGTCTGCACGGTGACCGGCTGGACCCTGGCATCCGCGAGCGCCTCGTAGCCCACCAGCCAGCTGATCTCGCGGACCAGCTCGCGGAACTTCTTGGGCTCGGTCGAGGCCGCCCGGAGACGTGCCAGCTTGTGGAGCACGGCCGGGTGCGTGGAGACGAAGAGGTTGGACGGGTCGGGCACGACCGCCTCCGCTGCTGTGGTCGGCATGGCGAGGCCCGATTCTACGGCCACCCGGGGCGCCCTCGCCGACCGGCAGCGCCCGCGATACCATCGAGTCGTGCCCGGACCCATGCTCGACCCGCAGCCCGTCCTGGCCCTCGACGCGGCGTCCGCCGCGGCCTCGGTCGTGGAGGCGCTGCTGCCCGTGGCGCGCCCGGTCCGCCGGCAGCGCGTTGCGCCATCGACTGCCCCGCCCGTGCTCGTCGAGGTGCGCCGCGGCGCGACCATCGAGAGCCGCCATCGCGGCCACGTCGTCCAGGTGGCGGCTGACGGCTCGGTCATCCGTGCCGCCGGTACGCCGGGCGTGGCCGTCATGCTGCGCTCCACGGTCAAGCCGCTCGCCCTCGTGGCCCTCGTGGAATCGGGCGCTGCGGACGACCTGGCCCTGACCCCGGCAGAGCTGGCCGTCATGTGCGGCTCCCACGGCGGTGAGGACCGCCACGTGCGCACCCTCCAGGGACTCCTGCGGCGAGCCAGCGTCAGCCAGTCGACCCTGCGCTGTGGTATCGCCGGTGCTCCCGCCGACGCCCGCACGGCCGCCCGACTCATCCGCGACGGCGAGGCGCCCAGCCCCATCCGGCAGGGCTGCTCCGGCTTCCACGCCGCCAGCCTGCTGCTTTCCGCGTACTCCGGCTGGTCGCTGGCTGGCTACACGGATCCGAGCCACCCGAGCCAGCTGGCCGTGCGGGAGACGGTGACCCGCCTCCTGGGGCGGCGCTCGGGCGCCCTTCGCACGGGCCCGGACGACTGTGGCCTGCTCACCTACGAGGTCACCCTGGTGGACCTGGCGCGGGCGTACCTGCTGCTGGCGGACCCGGACGGCAGCGCGCCGGACGCTGCGCGCGCGCGTTCCGCCCCGGCGCTGCGACGCATCCGCGACGCCATGATGGCCGCCCCAGAGATGGTCGGTGGTTCCGCTGACAACCTCGACACGGAGCTCATGCGACGCCGCCCCGGCCGACTGGTGGCCAAGGCAGGTGCCGACGGGCTGCGCGCGGTCGGCCTGCTGCCGCGGCCCGCCACCGAGAGCGCCGCCGGCGACGTGTCACTGCCAGCGGCCGCCCTGGCCATCAAGATCGAGGACGGCGACCACTCCCGCCGCGCCATCACCGCTGCCTCCGTCGAGGCGCTGGCGCAGATCGGCGCGCTCGACGAGCGTGATCTGCGGGCGCTGGCACCGTTCCGCCATCCGGTGGCGCGAACGCCGGATGGCACGGAGTCCGCCGAGGCTGGGCCGTGCTTCGAGCTGGCGCCGCTGCGGGAGCTGGTCCGGGGCCGCTGAGCGGTCGCAGCCATGGCAGCCCGCCGACCTACGGACGATCCGTACCGCGCCCTTGGCGTCCCGCGTGGAGCGGAGCCGGACGCCATCAAGGCCGCACACCGGCGCCTCGCCAAGCGCTTCCACCCCGACGGCTCCATGGGCGACGAGGCGCGCTTCCTGGCGGTGCAGGAGGCATACCAGCTGCTGACCGACCCGCTGCGCCGCCGCGACTGGGACCGCCACCACCCGGCTGGCGAGCCTCCGGCCGATCGCCCGGCCGGGCGCGCGGGCCGACGAGCGCGTCCGACGCCAGCCCCCGGCGCCCGCGGCACCACCTGGTCGGCTGAGCACGTGCCCTGGTGGGAGGACTTCCGGCCCCGCGAGGGCGCCGCCGGGACGGCCGGAGCCGGTGACGCGACCGGAGCTCCCGCCACGAGCGGCGCCGATGCCGCCACGAGCGGCGCCGAGGGTGCTGGCGCCGCCGGGAGCGCCGCCGAGGGTGCTGGTGCCGCCACGAGCGGCACCGGGATGCCGCCTTCGCCCGGCCGGCCGGTCCCGGACCCGACATGGACGTCTTCAGCCGTTCGAGCGGTACTGCATGGTCGATGGCAGCCCGGCGTCACTTCCGCCGTGGTGACGAGGACCTGCCCTCGCGGGGCGCCTGGCGCTATCGCGGCACGCAGGTCGTGACCGGCGCGGAGGCCCGCAAGGTCGCCGCCGAGGAAGCCGCCGAGCAGGTCCATCGCGCCGATCAGGTCCATCGCGCCGAGCAGGCCCATCGTGCCGATCAGGTCCATCGCGCCGAGCCGGCCCCGGACCCGACCGAGGCAGCCGCCGCCCCGCTCCGCCCAGCCAGCACCCCCATCCAGGATCCGCCGCCAGCCGAGGAGCCCACGCCACGATGACCACCCGCTGCCGCATCGCGCCCAGTCCCACCGGCCCGCTGCACATCGGCACGGCACGAACGGCCCTCTTCAACTACCTCTTCGCGCGGCAGACCGGGGGCACCTTCATCCTGCGCCTGGAGGACACGGACGCCGCTCGCTCGACGCTCGACTTCGAGCGCGACATCCTGGCCGGCCTGCATTGGCTCGGCCTGGAGTGGGACGAAGGACCGGAGGTCGCCGGCCTGCCCGCCCGCGGCCCCTTCGGGCCATATCGCCAGTCGGAGCGCGGCGAGCACTACGCGGCGGCGATCCAGCAGCTCCTTGCGCGGGACCTGGCCTACCCCTGCTTCTGCACGCCGGAGGAGCTGGCCGCCGACCGCGCGGCCCAGCAGGAAGCCCGGCAGGATCCCGCCTACGTGGGCCGCTGCGCGCACCTGGACGAGGCGGACCGCGTCGCCCGTCGCGCCGAAGGTCGGCCGTCCGTCGTCCGCTTCCGCATCGGCGAGGGTCTCGTGGAGTTCGACGACCTGGTGCGCGGGCACGTGGCCATCGATACGGGCGCGTTGGGCGGCGACCTCGTCATCGCCCGCTCGGATGGCTCCCCGCTGTACCACTTCACGGTCGTCGTGGACGACATCGCCATGCGCATCAGCCACGTCATCCGCGGCGAGGACCATCTCTCCAACACGCCCAAGCACGTGCTGCTCTTCCGGGCGCTCGGCGCTGAGCCGCCGACCTTCGCGCACCTGCCCCTCATCCTCAATCCCGACCGCACCAAGATGAGCAAGCGCAAGAGTCAGACCGCGGTCGATGCGTACCGGCGCCAGGGCTATGTGCGCGAGGCCATCGTCAACCACCTCGCCCTGCTGGGCTGGTCGAGCGGCTCCGACGACGAGGTCTTCAGCCTGGCCGACCTCGTGCCACTCTTCGACCTCGGCCGCGTGCAGCCGAGCGGCGCCATCTTCGACGCTGCCCGGCTCGACTGGCTCAACGGCCAGTGGATCCGCCGCCTGGACGCCCGACGAGCTCATCGATCGGGCCCTGCCCTTCCTGTCGGAGGCCCTGGCGGCCGAGGCGGCCGCGGGTCGGAGCGTGCGCACGCCGGACGCGGACGCGCTGGCGCCGCTCCTGCCGCTCGTCGTGGAGCGCCTGCCGCGCCTGGATGCCATCGGCTCCCAGCTCGACTTCGTCTTCATCGACGACCTCGTGGCGGACCCGGCCATCCTGGTGCCCAAGCGCTGGGACGCCGCCACCACGGCCGCCGGCCTGGCCGCCGCGGCGGACCTCATCGAGGCCGGCGGCCGGGTGAGCTTCGAGGCAGACGAGCTGGAGCCGCCGCTGCGCGCGCTGTGTGAGACACGCGGCTGGAAGGTCGGCGACCTGTTCATGGCCATCCGCGTGGCGGTCACGGGTCGCACGGCCACGCCACCGCTCTTCGACACCATGGTGGCCATCGGCTACGAGCGCACGCTCGAGCGCCTGCGGGCCGCCATCGCCACGCTGTCCGGTGGAGCAGGGGAGACTGACGATGCCACGCTCACGTGACGCCTTCGCCGCCTGGCTGGTGGCCTATGTGGACGCCTGGCGCAGCGCCGATCCCGCCGCCATCGGCGACCTCTTCAGCCCCGACTGTCGGTACGGCCATCGGGCCGGGACCGCCATCGTCGAGGGCCGCGAAGCGATCGTGGCCGACTGGCTGGCCGACGAGATGGGCGAACGCTGGGAGGCGACGTACGCCCCCCTGGCCATCGACGGCGAGGTCCACGTGGCGCGCGGCGTCACCCGCTACTTCGCCGCAGACGGAAGCCTCTGGCACGAGTACAGCAACATCTTCGTCTGCCACTTCGACGCCGACGGCCGCTGCTCGGAGTTCACGGAGTGGTGGATGCGGACGTTCGATGCGGAGGCCAGACCGGGGTGACGCGCACCGTGCTCGTCGTCGATGACGAGCGGACCCTGCGCGAGGCGCTGGCGGAGGCGCTGGTCGCCGACGGCCACCGCGTCGTCACCGCCGCCGACGGGCGAGAGGCCCTGGAACGCTTCCGCGCGGAGTCGCCGGACCTCGTGCTGCTGGACCTCATGCTGCCGCACGTCTCGGGCGCCGACGTCTGCCGGATCCTTCGCCGCGAGTCGGCCGTCCCCATCATCATGCTGACGGCCAAGGATTCCGAGGTCGACAAGGTCGTGGGCCTGGAGCTGGGCGCGGATGACTACGTGACCAAGCCCTTCAGCCTGCGCGAGCTGCTGGCCCGCGTGCGCGCCCAGCTGCGCCGCCTGGACGCGCTGGGGCCTGCGCCCGGCGCGGGTGTCCGTGCGGCCGCGGTCCCGGAACCTGTCCGACTGGGTGACGTCAGCGTGGACCTGGCCGGTCATCGACTGCTGCGCGACGGACAGGAGGTGACGGTCACGCCGCGCGCCTTCGACCTGCTGGCCTTCCTGCTGCACCACCCGGGTCAGGCGTTCAGCCGCGACCAGCTGCTGGAGCATGTCTGGGGCACGGACTACGTCGGTGAGACGCGTACGGTCGACGTCCACGTGCACTGGCTGCGCACGGCCATCGAGGCCGACCCCGCCCGCCCAGTCTTCCTGCAGACGATCCGCGGCACCGGCTACGTGCTGCGCCTCCCCAGCCAGCCGCGCGCCTGAGGCATCACGGGAGCGATCGCCGAGGAGTGGCGCCGGGGAGTGGGCGTGGTCGCCCGGGGCGTGGTCGCCCGGTGGCGGGCGCCGGGGCGTGGTCGCCCGGGGCGTGGTTGCCTGGTGGCGCCCGGAGCGCTATTCCACCGTGAATGACTCGGCCAAGCTCCTGGCTGTTCCAGTCAGCCCTGACTGGTGAAGCCAGGAAGGTAGCTGTTCCAGTCACCGGGGACTGAGGCCGGCCGAGACAGAGGCTTTCTGAAGGCTTGCGGAGCCGCTGCTTGGCCCACTCATTCACCATGGAATAGAACCCGAGTCGGCAGTCGCCCGCGCCGCGCCCGAGCCCACCCGTCGCCCGCCGGCGCCCGCCCGCCGCGCGCCCGCGAGGCCCGCCGCTCGGTCCGCGCGAGCGGCCTACGAGTTCTTGTGGACCATGCGCGCGATCGATCTCGGCGACGTCTTCCGCGGCGTCGATGGACTCCTCCAGTGACAGGTAGACGTCGCGCCACTTGATGACGTCGAGCGGGTCCTTGGCTTCGCGGAAGAGCCGGCCGATGGCCGCGCGTGAGAGACCGTCGGCCTCGTTCTCCAGCTCGTGGACGCGCCTGAGCTCCGGGTCCAGGCCCTTCATGCCCTCCAGCTTGCGCAGTGCCGACAGGATCTGCGCGGTCTGCTCCGCGAGGATGTCAGATAGCCGCCTGGCTTCGTCGGTCGGCGCCTTGATGTCGTAGATCTGCAGCGTTTCGGCGATCTCCTGGATGCGGTCCAGGACATCGTCCATGCGGCGGGCCAGCTCGTGGATGTCGCCACGGTCCAGCGGCGTGATGAAGGCCCGTTCCAGCCGCTCGATGACCTCGTCGCCCAGCTCGTCGCCGGCGTGCTCGATGACCTGGATCCTGGCGACGCGGTCTTCGAGCTGGTCGTAGTCCTGCATGAGCGCCGCCAGCTCCTGCGCGCCCAGGACCAGGTTCTCGCCGTCAGTGATGAAGAGGTCGAAGAACTTCTCGTCACGCGGCATGAGCCGGATGGAGACCATCGTCATTCCTCCCGCTATCGCCAGCCCAATGTAGAGATGACGAGATATGTGGCCCCGGCGAAGAACATGGCCGCCGGGATGGTGATGATCCAAGCCGTGACGATGGAGCGCGCCACGCCCCAGTGAACCTGCCGAGCGCCCTTGGTGGTGCCCACGCCCGTGATCGCGCTGGAGATGACGTGCGTCGTGGAGACCGGCATCCCGAAGTGGGCGGTCGCGACGAGCACCGAGGCGGCCGTCGTCTCAGCTGCGAAGCCGTGGACGGGCTCGAGCTCGACGACGCGCTGGCCCATCGTCTTCATGATGCGCCAGCCACCCGCCGCGGTGCCCAGCGACATGGCCGTGGCAGCCACGATGATGACCCAGGTCGGCACCGTGATGTCCGGGATGACGCCGGCCGCGAAGAGCGCCAGCGTGATGATGCCCATCGTCTTCTGGGCGTCGTTCGAGCCGTGGGCGAAGGCCATGTAGCCGGCCGAGAAGACCTGTGCTTTGCGGAACCCCGCCGATGCCGGCTTGCGCGCAACTCGGAAGAAGAGGCGCGCCAGCACGGCCATGAGGAGCAGCCCGATGAAGAAGCCGATGATGGGCGACGTGACCATGGGGATGAGCACCTTGTGCACGATGCCGTCCACGTTCAGCGCGCTCGTGCCGGCGGCCACGATGGTCGCCCCCATGAGCCCGCCGATGAGGGCATGGGACGAGGAGCTGGGCAGCCCTTTCCACCACGTGATCAGGTTCCAGACGATGGCGCCGACCAGCGCCGCCACGACGACTGCCTCAGTGGTGGTCTGCTCGTCCACGAGCCCTGCCCCGATGGTCTTGGCCACGGCCGTACCCGCGAAGGCACCGACGAAGTTCATGGTGGCGGCCATCGCCACCGCCATCGAGGGTCGAAGCGCGCGGGTCGCCACGGACGTGGCGATGGCATTGGCCGAGTCGTGGAAGCCGTTGACGTAGTCGAAGGCCACGGCGAGCACGACGACCACGACGAGCGCGAGCGTCAGTTCACCTGGCACGAGTGGGTCCTCCCCGGGCAGCAGCGTCGGCCGGCGTCCCCCCGGCCCGTCCGTGCTGCCATGACTGTAGCCATATGGCGCCCACGTCGTGGGCCGCCGAGCGTCGTCGGCGCTGCGCCGCCCGCGCTCCGCCCCGTCGACCCGGCCGTCGCTCCCGCGCCCGGGAGCCTGCGGCCCTCCGTCGGTCTCACGTGCCGGCCTATCCTGTGGCCATGGCCGCCCACCGCGTCCCCGGTGACGCCGAGATCGCCCTCGTCGCCGACCAGGCCGCGCTTGGGCTGATCCGCTTCGACGCCAGCCTGCGCGTGCGCTCCGCCAACCACGCCGCCCACGCGGCCCTGGCGCGCCGTCCCGGGAGCCTGCTGGGCCAGTCGGTCATGGGCGCCCTGGTGGACCACCGACTCGAGACCCTGGTGCGGGCGGCCGCCGGCGGTGAGGCAGGCCGGCTGGAGCTGAGCTGGCCGGATCGGCCGGAGCTCCTCGTGAGCACCTGCCCGGCGAGCAGCGGCGGCGCGTGGGTCATCCTCGACGACGTCACGGAGCTGCAGCGCCTGCGCCGCATCCGTGGCGAGTTCATCGACAACCTCAGTCACGAGCTGCGCACGCCGCTGGCCAACGTGCGGCTGCTGACGGAGCTCCTGCTGGACGACCTGGAGCAGGAGGAGGTGTCACCGCGCCTGCGCGAGCGCGTGGCCACCATCGACGTCGAGACCGGCCACCTGGTGCAGATGGTCAACGAGCTGCTGGACCTGGCGCGCATGGAGCAGGCCGCCACCCGCATCCGCCAGGACGCCGTCCACCTGCCGCCCCTGGTGGTGGCCACCCTCAAGCGGCTCGCCACCTTCGCCGACCGCCAGGGCGTCATCCTCGTTGAGCTGGTCCCGGACGACCTGCCGCCGGTCCGCGGCGACGAGGACCGCCTGGGGCAGCTGCTCATGAACCTGCTTCACAACGCCATCAAGTTCTCACCGCCCGGGGGCGCGGTCACGGTGACCTCCGATGAGCGCGAGGCCGACGTGGTCGTCTCGGTGGCCGACCACGGCGTGGGCATCCCGCGGCAGGACCTGGGGCGCGTCTTCGAGCGCTTCTACAAGGTGGACCGGGCGCGCCGCCGGGGACCGGGCGGGACGGGCCTGGGCCTGGCCATCGCGCGGCACATCGTGGAGGCCCACGGCGGCCGGATCTGGGTGGCATCGGTCGAGGGGCAGGGCGCCACGTTCAGCTTCTCGCTGCCCTACGCCTGAGCGCCGCGCCGGCGGTCAGGCCAGCAGATCGGGCGGCAGGAGCCAGCGCAGGAACCCGTCCCCATCTCCCAGGCGGCTCTCGATATCCACGCTGGCGAGGGCGCCCTTGCGCATCACCACCCCATCGCAGCCCAGGAGGAAGCCAAGCAGCACGCTGAGGTCGGGGTCGTGGCCCACGAAGAGCGGCTCCCGTGTGCCCAGCTCGTCGAGCAGCGCCCACATCTGGCTGGGCCCGAAGAAGTCAGCCAGCCGCCCGTCCTGGCGCACCGTCATGCCCAGCTCGCCGGCCACGATCTCAGCCGTCTGCAGGGCGCGCACCTTGGGGCTGCTGACGATGACGTCGGGGTGGATGCCGTGCTCACGCATGAAGCCGCCCAGGCGCTCCGACTGGCGCCGACCCTTGGCGGTCAGGGGCCGCAGGTCGTCACTGTCCGACCATTCGGCCGCGTCGCCGGCGTGGGCGTGGCGCAGCAGGTGGATGCGGGTGGAGGGCTTGCCGAAGCGGTCGCTGGACACGGCGCAAGAGTGGCATGTCCGCGCGCCCAGGGTGGCGCGGCTGCGCGACACTCTCGGATCAGCGCGCCCGGAGTGGCGCCCGACGCGACCTTCCCGGCGGGGCCCCGCAGCCGGCCCGCGCCCCAGCGCGGTCGTCGCGGCGACCGGGATACTCCCGCTCAGTTGAGCTCTTCGAACGCTCCCGTGGCGAGGTAGACGATGTCCTCGGCGATGTCCGTGACGCGATCCCCGGTGCGCTCGATGTAGTGCGCCGCGAAGATGATGCGGGTGCCCGGGTCCACGTTGGCAGGATCGCGGCGCATGGCCTCAAGCGCGCGGGCGAAGAGGCGGTGGTACATGTCGTCGATGGTGTCGTCGGCCCTGGCCACGCGGCGTGCCTGCTCGACGTCCACGTCCACGATGGCCGAGAGGATGTCACGCACCTGCTGGGCCACGGCGCGGCCCAGCTCCGGGAGGCCCAGGTGGTCCTCAAGCGGCGGCAGCGGCGCCAGCTTGCGCGCCTGCTTGGCGACGTTGGCAGCGTGGTCGCCCATGCGCTCCAGGTCGTACGCGGCGTGGTCCAGGGCCATCAGGAAGCGCAGGTCGCGCGCCACCGGCTGCTCCCGGATGATGGTCTGGGCGATGAGCGTGGTGACCCTCTCCTGCTCGCGGTCGATATCGTCGTCGCCATCGATGATGGCGGTGGCGGCATCCGGGTCGTGCCGCTCCAGGGCCTCGATGGCGCCCAGCAGGCGCTCGGCGACCATGCTGCCCATGCGCAGGATGCTGTCCCTGACCGCGCGTTCCTGCGACACCAGCGGCTCGCGCTGGTAGGGCCCGGGGACCTGGGCCAGCGGGTGCAGGCCACGGTCGGGCGGCAGCGCCCCCGAAGAGTCGGTCGGCAGCGGAGCCGTGGGGTCGGTGCGACGCGGCTCCTCGCCCTGGTCGGCCCGGCGGCCTGTCTGGTCGGTCATCGTGTGTCCCTCATCCGAAACGACCGGAGATGTAGTCCTCGGTCAGCTGGTGCCTGGGGTTGGTGAAGACGTCGGCGGTGGGTCCCTGCTCCACGAGGTAGCCGGCCCGGTCGTCGCCCATGGTCAGGAAGACGGTCTCGTCGGAGGCTCGAGCGGCCTGCTGCATGTTGTGGGTCACGATGAGGATGGTGAACTCGTCGCGCAGCTCGAACATGAGCTCCTCGATGCGCAGGGTCGCCACCGGGTCGAGGGCCGAGCACGGCTCGTCCATGAGGATGACGTCGGGGCGCACGGCGATGGCGCGGGCGATGCAGAGGCGCTGCTGCTGGCCGCCGGAGAGCGCCGTGCCGGGTTGGCGCAGCTTGTCCTTGACCTCGTCCCAGATGGCCGCGCGGCGCAGGCTGGATTCCACGAGCTCGTCCATGTCGCCCTTGTAGCCGGTGATGCGGGCCCCGAAGGCGATGTTCTCGTAGATGGACTTGGGGAAGGGGTTCGGCTTCTGGAAGACCATGCCGATGCGCCGCCGCACCTCGACCGGATCCACCACCGGGTCGTAGAGATCCACGCCGTGATACCGGATGGAGCCCGTGTTGTGGGCGATGGGCACCAGGTCGTTCATGCGATTGAAGCAGCGCAGCAGCGTGGACTTGCCGCAGCCCGACGGCCCGATGAAGGCGGTGATGCGGTTGCGCCGGATGTCCATGCTGATGTCCTTCACGGCCCGGAAGCTGCCGTACCAGGCGTTGAGGTCGCGCACCTCGAAGACGACCTCGGGGGCCGCGTCCACGACTCCCAAGGTCGCGGCCTCCACGCCGCCACTCGCCCCGGTGCCGGCGACTGCGCTGCTGGTCGCCACGGCGGATGGAGGGGCCGCCAGCTCGGCGCTGATGCGCACGTCCACGGGGACGGGCGGGGCAAGGGTCGGGACCGTCATCGGGTCACCATGTTCGGGCATACCGGTTCCTCAGGATGATGGCCAGGGCGTTGACGAGCAGGATGACCACGATGAGCACGATGATGGCCGCTGCCGTGAGGCTGCGGAAATCCGGGTCGGGCTGGCGTGACCAGCTGTAGATGATGGTCGGCAGGGAGGTGTATGGGCCGGTCAGGCGGTCGATGATGGTGGCCGTCGCCGGCTGTGCGAAGCCCGTGGCTGCGGCGCCGACGAGGAGGAGCGGCGCCGTCTCGCCGAAGGCCCGGGCCAGGGTCAGGATGACCCCGGTCAGGATGCCTGGAGCCGCGTAGGGCAGGACGTGGGAGCGCACCACCTCCCAGCGCGTGGCGCCCACCCCGAAGCCGGCCTCGCGGATGCTGGCGGGCACGGCGCGCAGCGCCTCGGCCGTGACGATGATGGTGATGGGCAGCACGAGGACGGCCAGCGTCAGGCCGCCGGCCAGGGCGGTGCGCCCACCCGTCAGGCCGCCCAGGGCGAGCACGAAGAAGGACAGGCCCAGGATGCCGTAGACCACGGCAGGCACGCCGGCCAGGTTGCGGATGACCGTGTTCAGTGTGCGGCTGACCAGGTTGTCCGGCGCGTACTCCTCGAGGTAGATGGCGGCCCCGATGCCGGCCGGCAGGGCCAGCAGCGCCACGATGATCATGAGCACGAAGGAGCCGAAGAGGCCCTGCGAGATGCCGGCCTTCTGCGGGTTCGAGGCCAGCGGGCGTGACAGGAAGTCCAGCAGTCCGCGTTCCTGCCAGACGGGCAGGGAAGTCATGAAGGTACTCACGAGGAGCCACAGCAGGAAGGCGAAGGAGAGGGCCAGGGCCAACAGCAGGAAGGCCTCGAAGGCTCGGCTGCGCCAATCGGTGCCCTGGCCGGCCAGGGCGCGACGCACAGCCGCCGTGGTCTCGCCCTGCGCCCCCAGGCTCGACAGTCGGGCGGCCATCAGATGGCCCCCTTGCGGCGAGAGCGACGCACGTACGTCTCGCTCACGAGGTTGAGTCCCAGGGTCATGGCGAAGAGCAGCAGTCCCACGAAGAAGAGCGACTCGTAGGGCAGGTTGACCGCACCGGCGCGCGACTGGTCGGAGCCGATGGCCTGCGAGACCATGGCCGCCGTCATCGTCTGGCCCGGCATGCAGGGCTGCAGGTTGAAGGCGGCCCCGCCGGTGCCGCCGGCGGCGATGGACACGATCATCGTCTCGCCCACGGCCCGCGAGAGGGCGATGATGAGCGCCGCCACGACGCCTGAGACGGCGGCCGGGAAGACCACGCGCAACGTCGTCGTCCGCTTGCGCGCGCCCAGCCCGTAGGCGGCCTCACGCAGCGAGCGAGGCACGGCGTGCAGGGCGTCCTCGGCGATGCTGGCCACCAGCGGCATGATCAGGACGCCCACGGCGACGCCCGCCGAGAGCATGTTGAAGGGGATGGTGGCGCCCGGGCAGACCGGGTCGATGAGGGTCGGGCTGAGCACGGACAGTGCGAAGAAGCCGAGCACCACGCTGGGCACCGAGGCCAGCACCTCGAGGATCGGCTTCAGCCAGCCGCGCACCCGCGGGCTGGCGTACTCGGCGAGGAAGATGGCCGCGCCCAGGCCAAGCGGCGCCGCGATGAGCATGCCGATGAGGGCGATGACCACGGAGCCGGCCAGCAGGGTCGCGATGTCGAAGCGTAGTGAGCGCGGCTCCCAGATGCCGTTGACCAGCGAGCCCAGGTCCACGTTGCTGATGAAGGCGAACGACTCACCCAGCAGGGACAGGATGATGCCCAGCGAGATGAGGATGGCCAGGCTGGCCGCGGCGAGGAAGAGGCCGCGCAGGATGCGCTGCGTGCGGGCCCGGCCGGGAGCCACGCGCAGGTCCTCGGCGCGGAGTGGCAGCCCTGGTGCTGTCGCGGGTGGTGGCACGGGCGTTGCCATCAGGAGGGCGGATCCTTGGTGCGGGTCGAGGGTGCAGGACAGCCGCGAGGACCGGGCCCCGGGGAGGTGGCCCGATCCTCGAGCGGCCGGCTGAGATGCCAGGGGGGCTTCACTCGGTCGTGGACGCCTCGGTCCAGGCGGTGCGGGTGGCCTCGGCCTCCGTAGCCGGCAGGGCCACGTAGCCGACCTCGCTCACCTTGGCCAGGCCCTCGTCGGAGACGAAGTAGTCGACGAAGGGGACGATGGCCGGGTTGGAGTCGAGACGAGTCAGGGAGGGGTAGATGAAGAGCGGGCGGCTCAGGGCGTAGGTGCCGTCGGCGACCGTCTCCGGGCTTGCAGCCACGCAGCCCTCGCCCTCGTCCACCTGCAGGATCCTCACGGCGTCGCCAGCGTGCTCAGCGTAGGCCAGGCCCACGAAGCCGATGGAGGTGGGGTACTGGGAGACGCCCTCGATGATGACCAGGTCGTTGGCCGCGCCGACATAGGTGGGCGGCACGGGGTCGCGGGTGCCGGCCTCCACGCCGCGTTCCTCGGCCACGCCGCCCAGGGCCAGCTCGATGAAGGAGTCGTAGGTGCCGGATTCCGTGCCGGGCGCCGTGATGGCGATGTCGCCGTCAGGCAGGTCGGTGGTCGAGCCCATCTCGTGGGCGAAGGCCTCTGCGTCCTGCCACGTCGTGATGGCGCTCGACTCGTTGCCGAAGATCGCCCACAGGTCGTACTGGTTGAGGCACTCGACCGGGTTCTCCGGCGACGTGATGACGGCGATGCCGTCGTAGCCGACCTTCAGCTCCGCGTACTCCACGCCATTCTCAGCACAGAGCGCGGTTTCCTCTTCCTTGATGCTGCGGGAGGCATCGGAGATATCCGAGCCGTCCACGCAGAAGAACTGCGCGAAGCCATCGCCGGTCCCCTCCTCCCCAACGAAGTAGCCGAAGCCCGGGTTGGTTTCCGCGAACGCCTCGGCCACGGCCAGGGAGATGGGAGCCACCGTCGAGGAGCCGTGGATACCCACCGTACCCTCGACGTCCTGGCCCAGGGCTCCGCCCGCCAGCGAGACGCTGAGGGCTGCTGCCGTGATCGTCGCCGCACCGAGGCGCGAGCTGTTGCGCATGGTCGTCTGATCCCTCCTGATCGATCCCGGCTGGTCCGGTCCCCATGTGTGGACAGAGTCAGGCTGCGCGGCTGCCATGAACCGCGCATTGCAGCCTCGTTAACGCCTGGTTAGTGTCCCGAAGGATGCGTGTGGCGCCGCCTCCGGATCTGCGGACCACGGGTGGCGCGGAATCGGTCGGCGTGTGAACATCCGCAGTACCGGAGGGATGAGCTCGAGCCGGATGACATCGCCGGCGCCTCGGCGCGCAGAGGAGACGAAGATGGCCAGGAGACGGTCAGGGCGCGATCACGGCGACATCAGCCGGCCCAAGCAGCTGCGCAAGAGGCTGCGCAAGGCCGAGGAGCAGCTGGCTGACGCGCAGGCGAAGCGCGACCGTGCCCAGGCGCGCGTCGAGGCGATGGGCATCATCGCGGACGAGATCCGCGCCCAGCTGGCCGAGGCTGACCAGGCCGCCGATGCCGAGGCCGCCGCGGCAGAGGCTGCAGCGGCCAAGCCGGCCCCCGCCACGAAGTCCCGGCGCAAGGCGTCTGCCGCGCAGGCCACGGACGCGGAGACCCCGCACCCGAAGGCTCTCGCCGCGAAGGTTCCGAACGCTGAGGCCTCCGCGCCGCCACCCAGCACGACCCCAGCCGCCAAGAGGCGAGCCGCAACGAAGACGACCACGGCAAGGCCCCCGGTGCGCCGCACCCGTGCCAGTGCCAGCGCCGCCCCCGTCATGGATGCCGCACGCTGCCACCCCGGCCACCCAGGCGGCTCCGGCCGCGAAGAAGCCCGCCACGCGGACCACTCGCACGGCACGGACCCCGCGCTCCAGCTGATCGGGCGCCCGCGCTGATCGGGCGCCCGCGCTGACCGGGCGGTCCCGCGCCCGAGCTCAGCCGATCTGGGCGATGGCCAGGGCCAGGGAGCGCCGGAAGGCCGGCCCGGTCATGCGCCGCCAGAGCGGACGGAAGCTGCGCCGCAGGCGCTCCACGTCCGCCTCCCGGGAATCCAGGTAGAGGCCCACGGCCTCCCTGGAGGCCGCCGGCAGGGATGGCGCGTTGACGTTCAACCAGTCGCGCGTGATGCGCGCTGCGACGTCCGCGTCGTTGAGCATGCCGAGGTGGTCCTGCATCTCCGTGACGCTGGCGATGAGCTTGCGCGCGCCGACTGGCATGACCTCCGCGAAGTACTCCAGCGTGTAGCGCAGCCGCTTGGACTCGATGCGCAGGGCGTGGAGGGTGGGCACGTCGGCCCAGGTGATGATCGTCTCGTAGGCGTGCACCCGCTCGTAGGCGGCCAGGATCCTGGAGCCGGCGGTGTCGCGAACCAGGCTTGGCTTTCCCATCGGGGTCGCGACCTCGCCGGCCCCCGGTGATTCGGTGAAGTCCATGTAGTCGTCGACGAAGGCGCGGTACTGGCGCGAGTCGAGGCGCGCCAGGAGGCGTCCCCGAGCGACCTCACGCTGCCGTCGCCAGGCGCCGCGCAGCGGCTCCATGGCCTCTCGGCCCGCCACCGGCAGCCGCTCCACGTAGGTGTCCAGGCCCTCCAGGAGGACATCGATGTCCCGGACCTCGCCCAGCACGCCCGCGATGGACCGCAGCTCCGAGACGTAGCGGCGTTGCAGCTTGAGCCGGTAGGCACCGTCGAAGACCCGCCAGGCGGCGCGCATGCGGCGTGTCGCCACGCGCATCTTGTGGAGGTCCTCGGCGTCCTCCCCGGAACGCGTGCCGGCCTCGAAGGCGAGCATCCGGGCGAGGTGCATGCGCAGCACCTTGCGGCCAGCCTCGGCCAGTGGATCGTCAGCGCGGATGCCGGGCGCGGTCGGCACCACGGGGAGGCGGTGTGCGGGGTCCTCCGCCGCGAGGGCCACGTACTGGCGCGCGATCTCCTCCTTGGAGCGGGGCTCCGGCCGGACGTAGCCGGTGGCCTCCACCAGTTCGGCCAGTCGTGACAGGCTGCCGCTGCTGCCGCCCTCGGACTCCACCTCCAGCACGGAGAAGGAGGCCAGCGGCCGGGCGCCGCGGAAGACGGCCACCCAGTCGAGCGTCACCAGGACCCGGCCGTCGTCGAGATCCAGCGTGCGTCGCTCGCGCCGCTGGTTGATGGTGAAGAGCGTGCGCAGACGCGCCCCATCGCGGATCTCGTTGATGAGCTCCCGAGCGGCGCTGGGGGGCCAGAGGTCGGGATCCAGGCGCTCGCCGGCCGGCCCTTCCACCTCCACGCGCTGGGACAGGGCCGTGCTGTCCGCGCCGTCGCCCCGGGCGTCCCCGGCATCGCTGTCGTCCGCGGGGCGTTCCCGCGACGTCGACTTGACGGTGACATTGAAGGGGCCGCCATCCTCGCGCCGCAGGCGGGCCGCGAAGCCGGCCTGGGCGAGGGCACCATAGGCCGTGTCCAGGTAGCGGTCCTCGACCTCCACGACGCGGCCCTCGTCGCCCGCGGCATCGTCCAGGCTGCCGCCCCAGCCCCTCGCCAGCCAGCTGCGCAGCGCCTCCACGTCCCGCACGAGGTACTTGAGCTCCACCTCGCGGGGCGCCTGCTTCCTGCGCGCCGCCTGGCTGTCTCGCGACGCCTGACCCTTGCGCGACCGCCGGGCGACCGGAGCCGGAAGATCCGCTGGCAGCTCAGTGTCGCTCATGACGCCGGGGTCGGTCCCGAAGCCGGGGTCGCTCCTGCCGCCGCCTCGGCCGCCATGCGCATGAGTGTCTCGAAGGTGTCCACGGACGGCTCGCCCGCGATCGTGGTCTCCACGCGAGCCCACTGGCCATCCGGGCCGAGCGTCCACGCGCGTCGGTCGTCGCGCCGCATGATGCTCGCGATATCACGGATGCGCGCCTGGACGGCAGGATCCTTGATCGGGGTCATGGCCTCGATGCGCCGGTCCAGGTTGCGCTCCATGAGGTCCGCGGAGCCGATGAAGGTGCGCTCCCGGTCACCCTGCCCGAAGATGAAGATGCGGGAATGCTCCAGGTAGCGGCCCACGATGGAGCGCACCGCGATGGACTCGCTGAAGCCGGGCACGGCGGGCTGCAGGGAGCACATGCCGCGCACGATGAGATCGATGGGCACACCTGCCTGGCTGGCCCGGTAGAGCGTCGTGATCATGTCCGGGTCGACGATGGCGTTGCACTTGATGATGATGCGGCCGTCCCCGTGGCTGCGATGGCGTTCCGTCTCGGCCTCGATGAGGGCCTGGATGCCGGAGCGGATGGTGACCGGCGCCACGAGAAGCTCGCGGTAGCGTTCCTTGCGGGCCACGCCGCTCAGGACGTTGAAGAGGTCCGTGACATCGGCGGTCAGCGTGTGGTCGGCCGTGAGCAGGCCCAGATCCGTGTAGACGCGCGCCGTGCGGTGGTTGTAGTTGCCCGTCCCGATGTGGGCGTAGCGGCGCAGTCCGCCGGCCTCGCGGCGGATGACCAGGACGCACTTGGAGTGTGTCTTGAGGCCGAGCAGGCCGTAGGCGACGTGGGCGCCGGCGCGTTCCAGGGCTCGTGCCCAGACGATGTTGGCGCGCTCGTCGAAGCGGGCCTTGATCTCCACCATGACCACGACCTGCTTGCCGCTCTCGGCGGCGCGGATGAGGGTGTGGACGATGGGCGAATCACCGCTGGTCCGATACAGCGTCATCTTGATGGTCAGGACGTCCGGGTCCGCGGTGGCCTGCTCGATGAAACGCTCCACGGAGGTGCTGAACGACTCGTAGGGGTGATGGACGAGGATGTCCCGCTCGCGGATGCGCGCGAAGACGTCGACCGCCTCGTCGTCATCCTCGGCGCGCGGCTGCAGACGCGGGTTGGTGACCGGCGCCCAGGGCACGGGCTGGAGGTCAGGCAGGTCGAGGTCGGCGATGGCGTCCAGGCCGCGCAGGTCGAGCATGCCCTCGACCTCGTAGACATCCGCTGGACCCAGGCTCAGGCCTCGTTGCAGGAGGCCGCGAGTCTCGTGCGGCATGGAGCGCTCGACCTCCAGGCGCACGACGTTGCCGAAGCGGCGTCGGCGAAGCTCCTCCTCCATGGCCAGCAGGAGGTCGTCGGCCTCGTCCTCTTCGACGTTGACGTCAGCGTTGCGGGTGACGCGGAAGAGGTGCTGGGCATCGATCACCATGCCCGGGAAGAGCGTGTCCAGATTGGCGGCGATGACCTGCTCCAGCAGCAGGTACGTGCGCGGCGCCACCTCCCAGAGGCGCGGCAGCACCGGCGGCACCTTGACCCGCGCGAAGCGGCGCTGTCCGCTGTCCGGATCGCGCACGGTCACGGCCAGCGAGAGTGACAGGTCGCTGATGTACGGGAAGGGGTGCGAGGGATCGACCGCCAGCGGCGTCAGGACCGGGAAGATCTCGTCCATGAAGCGCTGCCGCAGCTCCACCTGGCGCTCGGAGCGGGACTCCGGCGGCAGGATGCGGATGCCGGCCTCGGCGAGCTCCGCCGTGATGGCCACCTGCAGCGCCGAGTGGTGGGCCTGCAGCTGCAGGACACGCAGGCGGATGCGATCCAGCTTGTCCGCGGCCGAGAGTCCGTCCGGCGTGGGCTTGGAGTGGCCGGCGGCGACCTGCTGCTTCAGGCCGGCCACGCGGACCTGGAAGAACTCGTCCAGGTTGCTGGCGAAGATGGACAGGAAGCGCACGCGCTCGAGGAGCGGATCGCGGTGGTCCTCGGCCTGGAAGAGGACGCGCTCGTTGAAGTCCAGCCAGGAGAGCTCGCGGCTGATGAAGGGCACGTCCACGCGCGGGGCGTGCGAGCGGCTCCGACTGGCGGCTCGAGCTGGGTCCCCGGCGCTGGTCACCATCCGCTGATGCTAGCAGGGCCGGCTGCTGCTCCCGGGGTCGGGCCCGGCGTCAGGTCCGGGCCTGCAGCGCACCGTCCGGGCCGTGCTGCGCCTGCCGGCGGGCGCTGTCTTCCGGGCAGGGGCACCACTCCCGCAGCAGCGCGAACGTGTAGAAGCCGCTGCTGTGGCCATCCGCCCACCACGGCTGCAGGGCATAGTGGCCCACGAGCGAGACATCGGACAGGCTGACCTGCTCATCCGTGAGGGTCGGGTCGGAGTCCAGCCAGCCCGGCTGGCCGGCCTCGCCACGGCAGAAGGCACAGGGGCAGAGCCAGCGCAGGGCCGTGAGGTCGTAGGTCGTGAGGTGGCCGTCCTGCCACTCGATGCGCAGCTCGCGAGCCTGCCGATCGGCATGGATCTCGCGCGGGGCCAGGTACTCACCGCCGCTCAGGTAGTCGTCCATGGTTGGCAGACTCTGCCACACGCCGCGCGGTGTGGCCAGCGGCGTGGCCAGCGGTCCCGCCATCGGCTACCGTGTCCGCTTCGGGAGCGGTCGCCCCTGCATCCACCCCACCGCCCTGGCGACCAGGCAGGAGAACAACGAGCCATGAGAGTCGTCGTCGCCCTCGGCGGCAACGCGCTGCTTCGCCGCGGCGAAGCCATGAGCAGCGACAACCAGCGCCAGAACGTGCGCGTGGCCTGCCGTGAGCTGGCCCCGGTCGCCGTGGAGCATGAGCTGGTCATCGCCCACGGCAACGGACCGCAGGTGGGACTGCTGGCTCTGCAGAGCGCCGCATACACCGAGGTCGCCCCCTACCCGCTGGACATCCTGGGTGCGGAGACGCAGGGCATGATCGGCTACCTCGTCGAGCAGGAGCTGGGCAACCTGGTGCCCTTCGAGAAGCCGCTGGCGACGCTGCTGACGATGATCGAGGTGGATATCCACGACCCCGCCTTCGGCAACCCCAGCAAGCCCATCGGGCCGATCTACGACAAGGCCACCGCGGATGCCATCGCGGCCGAGAAGGGTTGGACGTTCAAGCCGGACGGCAGCCACCATCGCCGTGTCGTGGCCTCGCCCAGGCCCATGCGCATCTTCGAGCTGCGCCAGATCAAGTGGCTCCTGGAGAGGGGCACGGTCGTCATCTGCGCCGGCGGCGGCGGCATCCCGGTCATGTATGCCGAGCACGAGGGGACGGCCGTCGAAGGCGGCCCGGACCGCCGACTCGTGGGCGTCGAGGCGGTCATCGACAAGGATCTCGCCTCCAGCCTGCTGGCATCCGGCATCGACGCCGACTACTTCGTCATGGCCACCGATGCCGACGCGGCGTACGTCCACTGGGGCAAGCCCACGCAGAAGGCCATCGCGCGCGCCCACCCGGATGCCCTCGAAACCCTGCTCTCCGAGTTCGCTGCCGGCTCCATGCTGCCCAAGGTCCAGGCGGCCTGCGAGTTCGCGCGCGCCAGCGGCCACCGCGCCGCCATCGGCGGCCTGACCGACATCTCGGACATGCTCGCCGGGCGCGCCGGCACGATCATCAGCACGGAGGAGCCCGGCATCACCTATCACGACGCCTGAGCGGCGCTTCCATCACGCCACCCGCAAGGAGACCGAGGATGCCCACGAACCTGCACGGTCGCAGCTTCGTCAAGGAGATCGACTTCACGCCCAGGGAGCTGCGGTCCCTGCTGGCCCTCGCGGGCGACCTCAAGACGGCCAAGTCCGTCGGCACGGAGGTGCCGCGGCTGCAGGGCCGCAACATCGCCCTCATCTTCGAGAAGACCTCCACCCGCACCCGCTGCGCATTCGAGGTGGCCGCCTTCGACCAGGGCGCCCACGTCACCTACCTGGACCCCAGTGGCTCGCAGATGGGTCACAAGGAATCGGTGGCGGACACGGCCCGCGTGCTGGGCCGCTACTTCGACGCCATCGAGTATCGCGGCAAGTCCCAGGCCGACGTGGAGACCCTGGCCGCCATGGCCGGCGTACCCGTCTATAACGGCCTCACCGACGAGTGGCATCCGACGCAGATGCTGGCCGACTTCCTGACCATGCACGAGGCCAGCGCCAAGGACTATCGCGACATCAGCTTCGCGTTCCTGGGCGACCTGCGCTTCAACATGGGTCGCTCGCTGCTGGTCATGGGCGCGCTCATGGGCAGCGACGTGCGCCTGGTCGGGCCAAAGGACCTGGCACCGCCTCGCGAGGTCGTCGGGATCGCCCAGGACATCGCGGCCCGCACCGGCGCACGCATCACCATCAGCAGCGACGCCGGCAAGGGCGTCAAGGGCGTGGACTTCATCCACACCGACGTGTGGGTCTCCATGGGTGAGCCCAAGGACGTCTGGAAGGAGCGCGTCAAGCTGCTCAGGCCCTACCAGGTCAACGCCGCGCTGCTGCGCAAGTCGGGCAACGCAGACGTCCGATTCATGCACTGCCTGCCGGCCTTCCACGACGCCGGCACGGTGGTGGGGAAGGAGATCGCGGAGGCCACCGCCATGCCCGACGGCCTGGAGGTCAGCCACGAGGTCTTCGAGTCGGAGGCGAGCATCGTCTTCGACCAGGCGGAGAACCGCATGCACACCATCAAGGCCGTCCTGGTGGCCACGCTGGGCCGCTAGGCCCGTGACCGCTTGACCGACAGTCCCAGGACCATCGGTCGGTTTGGCAGACCCTCGCAAGGGGTGGGACATCCGTTTCGGATGATGCCGGTTCGTTGATTACATGCCACAGTACGCTGACACCCTTGGGGCCACCGGCGCCCCGGAGGGACACAAGCGATCATGGAGGACACCGTGGCGTACGGACCAGCAGAGCTTCTCGTCGTCAGGTTCCCAGGGAACCGGTTCCGTGGAGAGATCCTGCCGGCGCTGGCAGACCTCGTGGAGAGCCGCACGATCCGGCTCATCGACCTTCTCGTGGTGATCAAGGACGCGGGGGACATGGTCACCGTGCTCGAGGCCAAGGAGGCGTTCCCGGACGGCCCGATCGGTGTCCTGGTCGATGAGGCCAGGCTTCTCGGGTCTGATGACGTGGACGCCATCGCCGAGCAGCTCGAGCCGGACTCCTCGGCCGCGATCCTCCTGTTCGAGCACCTGTGGGCGGTGACCTTCGTGCAGGCGCTCCGCGACGCGGGTGGCGAGTTGATCGTCCAGGAGCGGATCCCCGCCGCCGCCGTGGAAGAGATCGAGCGCGCGAACCGCGCCTGACACAAGAACCCAGCCCAGACGTCGAGCCAGCCGGAGCGGACAGCCCGGCGCAAGGAGGAATCGAACGATGATGCGACGACGAGGCGGACTGGTCCGCATGGCGGCGACCACCGCAGTGGTGGCGGGCACGGCGGGCGCGGTGTCCCACCATCAGCAGCAGAAATATGCCAACCAGGCGGCCGAGCAGCAGGCGGGTGCCGATCAGGTGGCGATGGAGCAGCAGCTCGCCGCCCAGCAGGCGCAGATCGACGCCATGGCCGCCCAGCAGGCCCCGGCACCCGCACCCGTGGCCGCGGCACCGTCGGGCAAGACGATGGACCAGAAGATGGCCGAGCTCACGCAGCTGGGCCAGCTCCGGGACTCGGGCATCCTGACCGACGACGAGTTCAACGCGCAGAAGGCTGCCATCCTGGCCTCCTGAGCCGCCGCCGGCGCTCTTCCGCACGCGTCCGTACCGCCCGGCCAACCCGGGCGGTACGGTCGTCTTGACCTCGGCAACGGAGGCCGTCCTGAAGTCCCAGCGTCATCCGAGCGTGGCTGAGCACGGTAGGAGCTGACTCGTTCTGACTGCAGCTGCCGTAGGCTTGCTGGACAGCTGGGAGCCGAGTGGGAGAGACGCATGCCTGAGATCACGCCCAAGCGCATCGCCCGGTTCATCGCGCCGTTCCGCGTCAAGCCCGGCTCTCGGGTGCGCCTGCCGCGGGACTTCGACCCCTCCGTGCAGCGCGAGGCCAGCAAGGAGGAGGCGGCGGAGTTCCTGGCCGCCGGCGTGGACCTGCTCTCCGAATACCAGGCTCGATTGGCGGCACAGGACACCTACGGCCTGCTGGTCATCCTGCAGGCCATGGATGCGGCCGGCAAGGACGGCACCATCCGTCACGTCATGAGCGGCGTGAACCCCCAGGGCGTGGAGGTCAGCAGCTTCAAGCAGCCCTCGGCGGAAGAGCTGGACCACGACTACCTGTGGCGCTATGCCCGACGCCTGCCGGCCCGCGGCCACATCGGCATCTTCAACCGCTCCCACTACGAGGAGATGCTGGTGGTGCGCGTGCACCCCGAGATCCTGGCGCGCCAGCAGCTGCCCCCCAGCGCCCGCCGCGGGGACATCTGGAAGCGCCGCTTCCGTGAGGTCAACGACTGGGAGCGCTACCTGCACGACAACGGCTACCGCATCGTCAAGATCTTCCTCAACGTCAGCAAGGACGAGCAGCGCCAGCGCTTCCTGGACCGCATCGACCAGCCCGAGAAGAACTGGAAGTTCAGCGCTGCGGACGTGCACGAGCGGCGCTCCTGGGACGCCTACCAGCAGGCCTTCAGCGAGGTGCTCTCCAACACCAGCACGGACTGGGCGCCCTGGTACGTCATCCCTGCCGACGACAAGCCGCTGGCCCGGGTGGCTGCGGCGGCCGTCATCGCCGACGCCCTCATCGACATCGATCCGCGCTATCCGACGCTCGGTGCCGAGGCCCACGCGGCGCTCCAGGACGCCCGCGCGGAGCTGATGGCGGAAGGCGGCAAGCGCGACAAGGACGGCGGGACCGACAAGGACGGCGGGACCGACGGGGCCAGCCAGGACGCGGGCGGCAAGGACAAGGACAAGGAAGGACAAGGGCGGGGGCAAGGGCGGGCGGCGCTAGGCGGCGCGCGCGGAAGGAGAACGGCATGGCATCGACCCCCATCCTCCCGTCGAGCGGGACTGCGCCCAACGGCGACGTGCCCACGTGGCATGCCATGTCGCCGGAGGAGGCCCTCGGCCAGCAGCAGGTGGACGTCGCTCGGGGTCTTTCCGCCGCGGAGGTCACCTCGCGGCGCACCACCCATGGTCCCAACCGGCTCGCCGCCGCGCAGACGGAACCCCGCTGGCAGGCCTTCCTGCGCCAGTACCGCGACCCCATGCAGGTCGTCCTGCTGGCGGCCGGCGTCGTCTCGCTGTTCCTGCCCGGCCAGTTCTGGACAGGCGTCCTGCTCATCGCGTTGACGCTGCTCAACGCCGTCATGGGCCTCAGCCAGGAGGGCAAGGCGGAGGCCAGCGTCGCTGCCCTGCAGTCGATGATGGTCATCAAGGCTCGCGTCCTGCGCGACGGCGAGGTCCAGGAGGCGCCCATGGAGGACCTCGTCCCCGGTGACATCGTCATGGTCGAGGCCGGTGACCTGGTGCCCGCCGACGGTCGACTCGTGCGCGCGGCCACCATGGAGATCGACGAGGCGGCTCTCACGGGCGAGAGCGCCCCGGTGCCCAAGCAGGTCGAGGCCGTGGCCCCGGATGCCGCGCTCGGCGACCGCGTGGACATGGCCTTCATGAACACCCAGGTCACGCGTGGCGCCGGGACCATGCTCGTCACGGCCACCGGCATGGGCACCGAGGTCGGTCACATCTCGGACATGCTGCAGACCACCGCGACGGAGACGACGCCCCTCACGAAGCAGCTCGATGCGCTGACGAACCAGATCCTGGTCATCGCCGGCGTCGCCCTGCTCCTCTCCATCGGCCTGGGCCTCTGGCGCCATCTGCCCTTCGATGAGCTCTTCCTCACCGCGGTGGCCTTCTCCGTGGCCGCCATCCCCACCGGCCTGCCCGCTGTCGTGACGACCATCCTGGCCGCCGGCACGACCATGCTGGCCAAGTCCGGCGCCATCGTGAAACGCCTGCGCTCCGTGGAGACGCTGGGCTCCACGTCGGCCATCAACTCGGACAAGACGGGCACGCTCACGCTCAACCAGATGACAGCCGTGCAGATGGCCGTGGCCGGCCGACGCTACGCCATCAGCGGCTCCGGGTACGCCACGGACGGCGCGATCACGCACGTCGCCGGCGAGGGCGATGTGGCGCTCGACCGCTACCTGCTCCCCATGGCCCTCTGCGCGGACGCCGTCGTGCGTGACGGCGACCTCGTGGGCGACCCCACCGAGGGGGCCCTGGTGGTGCTGGCGGCCAAGGGCGGCGTGGACCCGACCCTGACCCGGGAGCGCTACCCGCGCCTCGCGGAGGTGCCCTTCGACGCCGCCTACAAGTTCATGGCCACCTTCCACGCCATGCAGGACGACGCTGGCCGGGAGGTCGTCCGCGCCTACGTCAAGGGTGCCCCTGACCAGCTGCTGGCCCGTGCCAGCAGCGCCGACGACGGCCGCGGTCGGCTTGTCCCGGTGGAAGACATCCGCACGGCATTCCTGGCCGAGAACGAGCGCCTCGGGCGGGACGGCCTGCGTGTCATGGCCACGGCCCAGCGCGACTTCGAGCCGGCCACCTTCGACCCGTCCGCCGACCTCCTGCCGCTCGTCGCCGACCTCACCCTGCTGGCCATCGTCGGCATCGTCGACCCGCCGCGAGTGGAGGCCAGGGCGGCCATCACCACGGCCCACGCGGCCGGCATCCAGGTGCGCATGATCACCGGCGACCACGCGATCACCGCGGAGGCCATCGCCCGCCAGCTGGGCATCACCGGCCGCGCCATCTCCGGCGCGGAGTTCCGCGCCATGAGCGAGGCGGAGGTGGCGGAGCAGATCGATGACATCGGCGTCATCGCGCGCGTCGCGCCGGAGGACAAGGTCCATCTCGTGGATGTCCTCAAGGCCAAGGGCCACGTCGTGGCCATGACCGGCGACGGCGTCAACGACGCCCCGGCACTCAAGCGCGCCGACATCGGCGTGGCCATGGGCATCACGGGCACGGAGGTTTCCAAGGAAGCTGCCGTGATGATCCTCACGGACGACGATTTCGCCACCATCGTCAAGGCCGTGGGGCTGGGCCGCGCCCTGTATGACAACCTGTTGCGCTACATCCGCTACCAGATGGGCGGGCTCTTCGGCTTCATCGTGACCTTCCTCGGCGCCAGCCTCTTCTTCATCGCCGGGGGCATCCCCTTCACGCCGCTGCAGACGCTCTGGGTCAACTTCACGGTGACCGTCTTCCTGGCCATCGGCCTGGGCTACGGCAAGGCCCGCGAGGGGCTCATGACGGAGGTGCCGCGCTCGCAAGACCAGCCCATCCTGCCCAGCCGGCTCTTCGCCTATCTCGTCGTCATCGGCGTGGTCATGGCCGCCGCCACCCTGGGCACCATCTGGTGGGCCACGGGTGCCCACGGCGAGACCGTGGCCCGCACCATGGGCCTGACGGTCTTCTCGCTGGCCAACATCTGGTTCGCCCTGGAGACATCTGACCCGCAGCGCTCGATCTTCGCGCTCGACCTGCGAGGCAACCCCACCCTGCTCAAGGGCGTCGGACTGGCCGTCCTGGCGACGATCGCCGCCGTCGAGATCGGCTTCCTCAACCGTCTCCTCGATTCCACTCGCCTCACCATCGAGCAGTGGATCATCTGCCTGGGCGCCTCGCTGGCCGTCCTCGTCGTGGGCGAGTTGGTCAAGGTCCTGCATGTCGACACGCAGGAGGTCGTGACCCCGGAGAAGGTGGCCGCGCCCGCCTGAGGCAGCGCACCGCCGAGCTCACGCCAGGCGGTGAAGCACGGACCGCGGCGGAGCGGCGCGGCTAGGATTAGCGCATGTCCCGACGACCGCAGCCCAGCGACCTCGCCCAGCTCCGCGTCCCCACCGATGTCCGGCTCTCGCCGGACGGCCGGTCTGCCTGTTTCGTGGTCAAGGAGGCCGCGGCTGACCAGGCGGGCTACCGCATGGCCCTCTGGCTGGCGCCGACCGACGGTACCGCCCCAGCGCGGCGCCTGACACTGGGTGCTCGCCGCGACGCCGCGCCGCGCTGGAGTCCGGACGGCCGCTGGCTGGCCTTCCTCTCCGACCGCGGCTCCGTCCTGCGCGCCGGTGGCGCCGCCCGGGACGAGGCGGATCTGCGCCGTGCCGGCGCGGGACCGTCCGGCATGCGGGACCTGGTGGGCCGGGACATCCCGCAGGGTGACACGCAGGTCTGGCTGCTGCCCGTCGACGGCGGAGAGGCTCGCCAACTGACGGACCTGCCCATGGACGTCGGCGAGATGGCCTGGAGCCCGGACAGCCAGCGACTCTGTGTCGTCTCGGGGTCGACGAGCGCCGTGCAGCCGGCATCTCCCAGGCCGGAACCCGGTCAGCCGCCGCGGCGCGATCTGCGCCTCATCGACGAGCTGGCCTACCAGCTCAACGGTGCGGGCTTCATCTATGAGCACCCGCCGCGCTTGTGGGTCATCGACGTGGACAGCGGCTCCGCCCGCCGCATCACCAGCGGCTCCCGGGGCGATGAGCAGCCGGCCTGGAGTCCGGACGGCACGCGCATCGCCTTCGTGGCCGACCGCGGCGCTGGCGCCGATCTGCGCTGGCGCTCGGACATCTACATCGTGGCGGCGGGTGGCGGCCCCGTCACGCGCGTGACCGAGGGTCGCGAGCGGCTCTTCCGACACCCGACCTGGAGCCCGGACGGCTCGCTCATCGCTGCCATCGGCCACCACTTCGAGGCGCTGGGTCCCACGCGGGACGACGTCTGGGTCTTCGCCCCGGATGCCGGCCAGGCCGGCCGGGACCTCACCGCGGACAGCGACCTCTTCGTGGACGCCGCCATGAACAGCGACCTCCACGGCTTCGGCGAGAGCGGTCCGCGCTGGTCGCCCGACGGTCGCGCCATCCTCTTCACGGCGCCCCAGGAGGGCAGCTTCGAGGTCTGGCGGACACGCCTGGAGGATGGTCGCGTGGAGCGCCTCACGAGCGGTCGCCACATGCTGCGGTGCCTGGACGTGGCCGGCGTCGCGGAGCCCGACGGCAGCCTGCGAGTGGCCGCTGTGCGCGCCTCGGCGACGGAGCCACCCGACGTCGTCTGCTTCGAGGTCCCGGCCCTGGCGGCCACGGCGGCTACCCCGCTGGCGGAGACGGCCATGCGCCGGCTCAGCGACCTCATGGGCGAGGCCTGGGCAGGCATGACGCTGGTGGCGCCGCAGGAACGCTGGCACGAGGTCGACGGTCGGCGCATCCAGGGCTGGCTGTACGAGGCACCGCGCCGCCGTGGGCGGCCCGCGCCGTTGGTCGTCGAGATCCACGGAGGGCCAGCCACGCTGTACGGCTGCTCGCTCATCTGGGAATGGCAGGTGCTCCTTGCCTCCGGCATCAGCATCTACGCCTGCAATCCGCGTGGCTCCACCGGCTACGGCCAGGCCTTCGCGGCCGCCAACCATCGCGACTGGGGCGACGGCCCGATGGCCGACATCGAGGCTGGCGTGGATGCCATCGTGGCCGAAGGTCGGGCGGACCCTGCGCGACTGGGAGTGACCGGCGGTTCCTACGGCGGCTACCTGACGGCCTGGATGGTCGGCCACACCGACCGCTACGCGGCGGCCGTCTCCTGCCGTGGTGTCTATGACATGACCGCGGAGATGCTCAGCGGCGATCTGGGCGGCTCCAACTTCGGCCGCTACGAGTTCGGCGTGCATCCCTGGGAGGACCCGGACCTCTACCACCGCCTCTCGCCACTCACGTACGCTGTGCACATGCGCACACCGCTGCTCATCCAGCACGCCGAGCAGGACCTGCGCTGCCCTGTCACGCAAGCCGAGGAGCTCTTCTCGGTGCTGCGCTCCCTGCGCCGGCCGGTGCGCCTCATGCGCACGCCGGGTGAGAGCCACGAGTTGACCCGCAGCGGCACGCCCTACCGCCGCGTCGAGAACCTGGAGCGCATCCGCGACTGGTTCGTGCACTACCTTGTCAGCGGCGGCCGCGGGCTGCCCCCGCTGAGGGGAGGAGGCTGAACATGAGCGATCGCACCCGTGTCGCCGCGGCCATCGACATCGGCTCCAACAGCGTCCACCTGCTGGTGATGGCCGTGGACGGCGAGCAGCGCCGCGTCCTGCGCGACGAGTCGGAGCTCCTGGGCCTGGGTGCCATCGTCGACCTGGAGGGTCGCATCCCGGACGCCACGACCGAGGCCGCCCTGGCCATCGTGCGTCGCTACGTCGCGGCCGCCCGGGATGAGCGCGCCGACTGGCTGGTCCTCGTGGCCACCGAGCCGCTGCGCCGCGCTGCCAACCGCAGCCACGTCATGGAGATGGTGCGCGCGGGCTCGGGCCTGCCGGTACATGCCCTCAGCCACGAAGAGGAGGCCCTGCTCACGGTCGTGGGCGTGCTCGGCGGTGTGGCGCCCCAGGAACCCACGCTGGTGCTGGACATCGGTGGCGGTTCCACGGAGGTCGTGCTCCTGGAGCCCGGCTCGGATCCTGTCGTCGGCGTCCTGCCCGTCGGCTCCGCCCGACTGACGGCGGCCTTCGTGGAGGCCGACCCGCCCACCGCGCAGGAAGTCGCTGCGCTGCGCGCCGAAGCGCGCCGACTGCTCGCGGGTATGCCCGTGGGCCATCCGCAGCGCGGCATCGTGGTCGGCGGCTCCGGCACCAACCTCGTCCGACTGGCGACGGCTGGCGGCGACCCGTCCGCCGGTGGCGTCGATGATGGCCCGGTGGGCAGCGCCGATGAGCCGTGGGTCATCGACCGTGTGCGCCTGGGCGAGGCCATCCGCATCGTCCTGCACCATCCGTCGGCGGAGCTGGCGGTGGCCACCGGCCTGCGTGAGCGGCGCGTGGTCCAGATGGCCGCCGGCGCGTGCCTCATCGAGGCCGCCCTGGAGGTCTACGGGTTGAGCCAGGTCGAGGCCTCGGAGGCCAGCCTGCGCGAGGGTGCCATCCTGGCCTGGGAGCGCGCCGGTGACGCCTGGCGCGAGCGCATCGCCGAGCTCGTCAGCGGCGATCTCGGCAGCGCCGAGGGCTGAGGGACCCGCAGCCGAGGGTCGAGGGACCCATTCCGGCGCCGCCAGCCGCTCCTCCTGGCGCTCTCCTGACCGCCGTTCACGCTCGGGACCACGCGCGACCGAGGCCCACGCGCGACCGAGCCAGGGCCTTCAGCGGGACCCTGCCGGCCTCTGCTCGACCGTGTCGACGATCTCGACCGCGTCCACGATCCCGACCACGACCGTCCGGATCGGTGCGCCCGGTGCGCCCAGGACCTGCCGGGCGCCGTTGCCCTCGTCGAGCAGGAGCACCATCTCACCCGCCCCCGCACCGACGGCATCGACGGCGATGAGGTAGCCGCCGGACGGCTGCCCGGACGGATCCAGCAGGTCGCAGAGCAGCAGCGTCCGGCCGTCCAGGGCCTGGGTCTGGATCGTCGAGACGACGTTCCCGACCACGCGTGCCAGCTTCACGGTCCGTCCGCCCCAGGCGTCGCACCCGGCAGCAACGTCACCGCGTCGACGATGCCCAGGATGGCATGGTCCACGGGCACGAACGTGTCCGGCATGGCCTGGGCGGCCTCCCGGGCGGCCACGACATAGACGAGGTCGCCGGGTCCGGCCATGTGGACCGCGTCAGCGGCGACGACCTGCCCGCCCACCGGCTGCAGGTGGCGATCCAGCGGCTGGACGAGCAACAGCTTGATGCCCGTCAGACCGGGGGTCTTGACGGTGGCCACGACCGTGCCCGTCACGCGCGCCAGCTGCACGTGCTACTCCCGCACTCGTGACATGAAGCGCGCGTCGGCCGCGAGGTTGTCGGCCATCTCCGCGTGGAGCTGGGCGATGATCCGCCAGGTCAGTCCGGCCGCGCCGCCGACCCTGGCCACGCCGGCCTCGACAGCGGCCTCCACCTCGGAGACAGGGCCGTCGAAGAGGAGGTAGCCCTTGCCGCCCAGGTCGTCCGCCAAACGCAGCTCCAGGAGCTCGACGCGGGCGCCCTTGAGCCCAGCGTCAGCGGCCTCGATGACGGCGGCCACGGTCGCGGTCTCGATGACGCCCAGGGCCTCCCCGCTGGCTGGGACACGTGCCCCGCGCATGCCGGCCACGACGCCTGGGTGGACGTTGGGCAGGAAGACGCGGTCCCGGATGCATCCAGCCGCGGACTCCTGGCCGGCCTCGAGGGCCTCCTCGACGTCAGCCACGCTGCCACCGACCAGGATGAGGTACCTGCCGGGATGGACGGTGCCTGCCCGGAGGACCTCGATGGGGGCCCGCTTGGCCATGGCATCGCCGGCCGCGATGCCGGCCGCGATGGATTCCAGCTCGAGGAGCCCGAGCGCGGGCTCGATCGCCGTCGGGTGGGCCGCAGAGGGCGGGTCGGCCGGAGCCTGGGAGGACCGGCCACGCAAGGCGGCCATCAGACGATCCTCAGGGCGCCGACCACGGTCACCCGGCGCTCCCGCGAGAACGTGCGGGGCCGCGTCAGGCCGTCCCCGGTCGGGCTGGCGATGGAGAAGGAGGTGAACCCCTCGCCGCCCTCACCGAGTCCGGCAAGGTTGGGGCCGTTGGCGACGAAGATGCTGCAGTTCATGGCCCGCGCCATGCGCGTGATGGTCTCCACGTTCGTGGAGTGGATCGATGCCGTGTGGTGGAAGCCGTGCTCCATGCGCACGGCGAGGTCGATGGCCTGGTCCACGCTCCCGACCCGCACGACGGGCAGCACCGGCATCATCTGCTCCGTCCAGGCCAGGCTGTGGTCGCGCGGCACGTCCGCCACGAGGAGGCGAGGGACAGGTTCCGCGCGCACGCCGAGCTCGCCCAGGATGCGGCCCGCGTCCTGGCCGATCCAGGCCGGGTTCATGACGCCGGGCTTGCCCGGCTGGCCGAGCTCCTTGAAGATGACGCGCTCCAGGCGGCGCAGCTCGTGCTCCTTGAGCAGGTAGGCGCCGTGCTGCACCATGGCTCGCAGGAGGCTGTCGGCGACCGAGTCCACGACGAGCACGACCTTCTCGTCGATGCAGACGAGGTTGTTGTCGAACGAGGCGCCGCGCACGATGTCCCGGGCGGCGCGGTCGATGTCAGCGGTCTGGTCGACGACGGCGGGGGGATTGCCCGGGCCGGCGGTGATGGCTCGCTTGTCCGTCCGGAGGGCCTCACGCACCACGGCCGGGCCGCCCGTCACCAGGAGCACGCGCACGCCCGGGTGCGCCATGAGCGCCCGTGCCGTGTCGATCGTGGGCCGAGCCACGCCGGTCACGAGGTCAGCCGGACCACCGGCCGCCACGATGGCGCGGTTGATGAGCCGGATCGTCTCAGCCGAGCACGCTTTGGCACCGGGATGAGCGTTGAAGACGACGGCGTTGCCGGCGGAGACGACGCTGATGGTGTTGTTGATGATCGTGGAGGTGGGGTTCGTGACCGGCGTGATGGCGGCCACCACGCCGAAGGGCGCCCACTCGATGACCGTCATGCCAGCATCGCCGCTGACGGCCTGGACCTCCAGGTCCTCTGGTCCGGGCGCCTTGGTGGTCACGAGTCGGTTCTTGAGGACCTTGTCCTCGTAGCGCCCGATGCCCGTCTCGCGGTGGGCCATGCGAGCCAGCTGCTCGGCGTGCTCCAGCATGGAGCGTCGCACGGCCTCGATGACCACCTTGCGGGCCGCCAGGCCGTGATCCCCGAAGGCACGGAAGGCCCGCCCGGCCGCGGCCACCGCCTCGTCGATCGAAGCGAAGATGCCGTCGCCAAGCTCGGCGCCCTCCGCTGCAGCCAGCTCGGCGCCAGCCTGCAGACCCTGGGCGGCGCGCCCATCGCCGGCCGTGGCCAGGCGACCGCGCACGCGCTCGATGATCTCCGCGACTTCCCGCTCGTCCATGGCTCTCATCCGCCAGATGCCGCCGTGGCGACTACTTGCGGTAGACCTCCCTCCCACCGACCTCCCAGGTGTCGACGATGGCCATGATCACGGCGTCACACGGTCGGTCGCGGGTGGCCTCCGTATTGCGCGCCGAGCTCCCGCTGGCGTAGAGGACGACCTCGCCGACCCCTGCCCCGACCGCATCGGCGGCCACGACATAGCCGCCCGTCTCGTGGTCGTCCGCGTCGATCTGGCGCACCACGAGGAGCTTCCAGCCCTCGATGAGGGGCTCCTTGCGGCTCGCCACCACCGTTCCCGTCACTCGTCCGAGGAGCATGCCTGCACCGCCTGTGTGGAGGCCGGGCGCGCCGTGCGCAGAGCGCGGCGCGCCCGATCCGTGCCTACTTCTTGCCGGCTTCCGACTCGGCCTCGGCGAGCCGGCCGAGCGGCAGCACGAGGTCGACGTTGACGTGCGGCCGGGCGATGACGTGGCTGGCGACGACCTCGCCGACCTTCTCGGCGTTGCGCACGCCCGCCTCGACCGCGGCCTTCACCGCGGCCACGTCGCCGCGCACGATGGCGGTCACGTACCCGCCGCCGGTCTTCTCGTAGCTGACCAGTTCCACCTTGGCGGCCTTGACCATGGCGTCAGCGGCCTCCACGACCGCCGTGAACCCGCGGGCCTCGATCATCCCCAGTGCTTCTGCCATCGCTCGTACTCCTCTGCTGTGAGCCTCGTCCTTGCTGTGTCCTGTGCTGGCCTGCCGGCCGCTATGCCTTCGCTTCGCGACCCTCCAGCCCTTCGATGGCGGCCAGGGCGGCTCGCCAGCCGACGTCGATGTCGCGCTCCTCGCCGCCCAGGTAGACGCGGCCCATGGAGCCGAAGGCGCGGACCTCGAGGATGTTGATGTGCGCCGCCTTCTCGGCCTCGTTGGCCGCCAGCGCGGCGTAGGCCGCGGGCTCCATCTCCAGGACATAGAGCGTCTGGCCCGGGATGAGCATCTGGCCGTGGCGCGTGCGGTTGATGAGCTGCGCCTGGTGATCGTCGATGCGGCGGATGATCTGCGAGGAGAGGATGCGCGGCTTGATGCGGTCGTTCTCGGCCAGGCCGATCTCGGCCAGGATCGCCGCGCCCGCGGCGCGCACCTCCGCCTGGGAGGGCGAGTGGACCTCCAGCATGCCGTAGTAGCGCTCGATGATCTGCATGCCGGGCTTGACCGCCGTGGACTTCAGGGCGATGTCGGTGAGGCGGTTGATCTCGATGCCCGGGGACACCTCGATGGAGAGCGAGGCGTCACCCGCAAGCGGCAGGAAGCCCTGCGCCACGGTGCCCAGGAAGGCCGCGTACTGGGCCTGGAGGCTGTCCAGGAAGACGTAGGCCCGGAGGTCAATACTGCCCATGTGCGCCCTTCTTCTCCCCACTCACGATGCTGACACCGGCAGAGGCCCCGATCCGCGTGGCCCCGGCGGCGATCATGTCCTGTACATCCTCGACCGTGCGGATGCCGCCGGCCGCCTTGACGCCCATCCTTGGGCCGACCGTCTCGCGCATGAGCGCGACATCGAAGATGGTCGCGCCGCCCTTGGCATAGCCCGTGGAGGTCTTGACCATGTCCGCCCTGGCCAGCTGCGCCAGGCGGCAGGCCACGACCTTCTCTTCGTCCGAGAGGAGGGCTGCCTCGATGATGACCTTGTTGAGGGCGCCCGACTCGTGGCAGGCATCCGAGACCCTGGCGATGTCCTCGCGGACGACCTCCTGGGCGCCGCTCTTGAGGGCCCCGATATTGATGACCATGTCGATCTCGCGGGCACCGTCGCGGATGGCGCGCCGCGCCTCGAAAGCCTTGACGTCAGCGGGCGTGGCCCCGAACGGGAAGCCGACCACGGACGCCACCGCGACCTCTGTGCCGCGCAGCTGCTCCGCGCAGCGGCGCACCCAGGTGGGGTTGACGCAGACCGAGGCGAAACGGTGCTCGATGGCCTCGCCGCAAAGCTTGTCCACGTCAGCGGCGCTCGCGTCTGGCCGTAGCAGGGTGTGGTCGATGTAGCGGGCGAGATCCCGCGGCACCTCGGCCGCCGGTCCCTGGTACTCGACCCGGCTGGCACCACCGGCCACGATCTGGCGCACCTTGACGGCGCACTGGGCAGCGCAGCTGCGCAGGCAGCCAGTGCACGGGTCGGATGTCGTCCCCGGAGGAGTGCCCTGGCCCAGGGCGGCCAGCACTTCGCGGGTGATGGCCTCGACGAGCTGGTCGCGCTGGTCGATGGTGTCGGTCATCCTGCTCTTCCCCCGGCTGGTCCGGTCGTGTAGGTCCGCTCGATGCTCGTGATCTTGGCCACCCGCTCGGCGTGGCGGCCCGGTCCCCAGGGCGTGCCCAGCCAGACCTTCACGACTTCCAGAGCCAGCCCCTCGCCCAGGAAGCGGGCGCCCAGGGTGAGGACGTTGGCGTGGTTGTGCTCGCGGCTGTTGCGGGCTGAGGAGAGGTCGTGACAGTTGGCCGCGCGGATGCCGGGCACCTTGTTGGCGACCATGGCTGAGCCGATGCCGGCACCATCGAGGATGATGCCCCAGCGGCACGTGCCGTCCGCCACGAGTCGGGCGACGGCGAGGGCGATATCCGGGTAATCCACGGCCTCCGGACCATTCGTGCCGCAGTCATGGATGGCGTAGCCCGCCTCTGCGAGCTGCTTCTTGATGACGTCCTTGAGCTGCCAGCCGCCATGGTCCGTGCCGATGGCGATGGCCACGCGTCCGTCGCCGCTCGACGTGGGCGCAGCCGTGCCCGCAACGCCGGCGCCGGTGCCAGCCGCCGACCCCGCGGCACCCGCGGCCCCGTCAGCCAACGTGGCATCCACGATGCGGCGCACGAGCGCGCGGATTCCCTCCGCGTCCGGGGTGCGCTGATCAGCCATGGGAGAGCACCCATCCCGCGGTGGCCTCGTCCGTGACGAGGTGGCGCAGGCAGCCGGCATGGAGCGCCGCAAGTGCGATGGGTCCCTTGCCGGGTCCGGAGGCTACGCCCACCGTCAGGGTCTTGCGACCCAGCTCATCGGTCGGCAGGCCGACCGTGCGGCGGTCCAGGGCAGGCAGGGCGATGGTCCCGTCAAGCGTCAGGAAGCGGCCCAGGACGTCGCCCACGGCCCCGGCGCGCTGCAGGTGGCGCAGGTCCGCGGCACTCAGGTAGCCCGAGGCAACATGCACGCTGTCCGGACCCAGGAGACCCATGCCGAAGACAGCGCTGCGTGCGCGGCGGGCGGCCTGCAGGGTCTCGCCGACGGCGGGGTCCGCCTCCAGGGCGGTGCGCAGCTCCGCGCTGCCCACGATGGCCGGGGCGGCCATGAGGCGGATGGCGGCGCCGCTCGTGGTACCGAATCGTTCCACTACCTCCTGGTAGCGGGTGGGCAGGGCAGACCGGGAGATGGCTCCGTTGAGCTGCACGATCTCCGTGGCTGCCGTCCAGCCCGGGCGCAGCCTGGCGGCGACCTCCAGCATGGTGCGGCCCCACGAGACCCCCAGGGCGCCAGTGGGCCGCAGGGATGCGAGGTGATCCGCGGCCGCGGCCGCGACACGCTCCCGGGCGAGCTGCTCGTCATCCGTTGCGGAGCCCGTGGCGGGCACGTCCACGACGAGTGCGCCCTGGAGACCGAAGTGCTGTACGAGGGCGTCCTCCAGGTCCACCAGCCGGGCGTCCGGATGGACGATCTCGATGCGCACTGCGTCTTCGCGCAGTGCCCGATCGAGCAGCCGACCGACCTTGAAGCGGCTGACCCCGAGCCGCCTGCCGACCTCGTCCTGGGTCAGGTCGAGGCGGTAGTACAGCTGCGCCGCACGAAGCATGAGGCGGGTGTCACTCGACGCCGGATTCTCCCGCGGGGCGGGTGGCCGCAGCGTGCGTCATGCGCAGAGGTGCAGGCGAGTGCTCATTCGTGCGCAGGCTACGGGCAGCAACGGTCCCATGTCAAGGGGCCGATGGTCACGGATCAGCGGGCATGGCCCGATCTGACGGTCGCCCCGGCCTGGTCGCTCGGCGAGCCGCGGGCGGCGCTCGGCGGGCGGCGGACGCCGGTAGGATGTCGGCCATGAGCCAGGTCATCGAGCGCTGCCGGATGGCCGGCCCCGTCCGCTTCGGTGCCACCTGCCTGCTCGACCCCAACACGAACGACTGACGTCCATGGTAGGGGGCCTGCGAGCGAGCGGTCGCCTCGGCGAGCTGGCGCGGACCTTCACCTGGCTGGGGCTGACAGCCTTCGGCGGGCCGGCTGCGCACCTCGGCATCATGCAGCGCGAGCTGGTGGAGCGGCGCGCCTGGCTATCCCCAGCTCGATTCGTGGACCTGCTGGGACTCAGCAGCCTGTTGCCAGGGCCGTCTTCCACGGAGATGGCCCTGGGCATCGGCTTCGAACGGGCGCGCTGGGCTGGCCTGCTGGTGGCTGGACTTGGCTTCGTGCTGCCGGCAAGCCTGCTCGCCCTGCTGGCTGGCATCCTCTACGAGGGCGCAGGCGACCTGGCCGTGGCCGGCTGGCTCCTGTATGGGATGGCCCCCGTCGTCATCGCGATCATCGCCGGGGCCATGATCCGCCTGGTGCCGACGGCCTGCCCGGACGTGGCCGGACGGATCGTCGGGGTCGGCGCCTTCGTGGCCTCCCTGCTCGGCATGCTCTTCCCGGAGGAGCCGCTCTCGCCGCTCGTGGTGCTGCTTGCCGGGGCGCTCGCGATGCTCGTGCTGCGGCGCGTGCGCCTGCAGGGTGGGCTGGCTGCGGCAGCAATGGTCCCGGTCGCCGGGTTGGCCGGCGGTACGGCCCTGGCCGGGGGCGCTGCAGCTGGCGGTACGGCCCTGGCCGGGGGCGCTGCGGCTGGCGGTACGGCCCTGGCCGGGGGCGCTGCGGCGCTCGGCCTGGGCGCGATCTTCGCCATGTTCCTGAAGATGGGCGTGGTCGTCTTCGGCAGCGGCTATGTGCTCGTGGCATTCCTGGGCACTGAGCTCGTGGTGCCCGGCTATCTGACACAGCAGCAGCTGCTCGACGCCATCGCCATCGGCCAGCTCACGCCAGGCCCCGTGTTCACGTCGGCCACCTTCATCGGCTACCTCCTTGCCGGGATCCCCGGCGCCATCGTGGCCACGGTGGCCATCTTCCTGCCGGCCTTCGTCCTCGTCGGCCTGAGCCATCCGTTCCTGCCGCGCATCCGCGCCAGCGCCACGCTCTCGGCCGCCATCGACGGGCTCAATGCGGCGGCGGTCGGGGTGATCGGCGCGTCCGTCGTGTTCCTGGCGCGCGACGCCTTCCTGCCGGCGGGATCGCTCGATGTCGTGGCGGTCGCCCTGGGCCTGGGTGCCTTCGTGCTCCTTGCGACCGACCGACTGGGCCCCGTGCCGCTGCTGCTGGGCGCCGCCGCAGTCGGCTTCGTGGTGCAGCTGGTTCGGGTCTGAAGGTGCACCGAGACGCATGACCGGCACGGGGGGACTCGACGAACGGGTGCGGACTGCGCGGCGCCGACTGCTCGCGGAGAGCCTGGGCATCGCCGTCTCGGCCGGGGCCTTCGGCTTCGTCTTCGGTCTCGCTGCTCGCGATGCGGGCCTGAGCCCCCCGGAGGCCGGCGCCATGAGCGTGATCGTCTTCGCGGGCGCGTCGCAGTTCGCTGCCGTCGGCTACCTGGCCGCCGGGCTGCCCTGGCTGGCCATCGTCGTCCTGACCGGCCTCCTCAACGCGCGTCATCTCCTCTACGCGGCCTCGCTGGCGCCCCGCCTGCGCTCCGTGCCACCGGCTCGGCGTGCGGCCATGGCGCACGTCCTGACGGATGAGGCCTTCGCGCTATCGGCTGCGCACTTCCATCGCCTCGGACGAGTGGATCTGCCGGGCTACTGGATCGGGGCCCTGGTCGGGGTCTTCATCCCATGGAACCTGGCCACGCTGGCCGGTGCGCTCCTGGGAAGCAGCATCCCCGACCCCTCCGCACTGGGCCTGGACATCGTCTTCCCGGCCGCCATGGCCGGCCTGGCGGTGGGCCTCATCATCGGCCGTCGCGAGCTGGTGGCGGCTGCCGCCGGGGCGGCCAGTGGCGTGCTGCTCTCGCTGGCGCTCGGGCCGAGCCTGGGCATCGTCGCCGGTGGGCTCCTCGGGCCGGCCGTCGCCATGCTGGTCCCGGGCGACACTTCGCGGGCTGCGCCGGACTCCGACGTCGCGGGCATCCCGGTCGATGTGGCGGAGGCCGCGGCCGAGCTCGCTGAGCTGGATCCGCCGAGTCCGGGCGCAGCGTCGGGCCCGCCCGCGGTGGCTCCATGAGGCCCGAGCTGCTGCTCCTCTTCGCGCTCATGTTCGCGGTGACGTATCCGTCGCGGGCCGTGCCGCTGCTGGCGCCGGGGGTGGAGCGCCTGCCGCCGTGGGCCCTGGCGTATCTGCGGCTGGTCGGACCGGCCGTTCTCGCCTCCCTGGCGGCCGCCAACAGCCTCGTCGCCCCTGCGGGGGGCGGTGGCTGGACCCTGCAGATCGGTGTGGAGGCTGTCGCCGTGGTGGCCGCCGCGGTGCTCGTCGCGTGGCGGCGCAACCTCTTCGTCGGCCTCGCGGCCGCCGTGCTCATCGTGGCACTGGCGCGCGCCGCTGGGCTCGGCTGAGCGTGGCTGCTCAGCGCGGCGACATCCCGAGGCAGCGGGCCTCCGTCGTCCCATCGGGCGCCAGTCCGAGGGCGATGACCACGTTCAGGTTCCCGATGCGAGTGATGTCGCTCGAACAGGCCGCGACGGCGACGGCGGCGAGCGCGCCGCGGTCGGGGTCATCGGACACCACGCCGAGGGTGCGGACGTCGCTGCCGTGCGGGCCCAGGGCACGCCGCGCGAAGCTCACCAGGACAGCGGACGGGATGGGGGCCGCGGTCGCGATGACCAGGTCGGTCACAGCGGAGGCCCGTCGTCCGGCGGCGGCCAGCGCGCGGCGCACGGCGCGAGCCGCGACGACGGGGTCGTCGATCCCCAGCGGCAGTGCCTGCCCGTGGGTCACGGCTCGGCCAAGCTCGACGAGGTGCACGTCCGCAGCGTCGAGCGGTGCCATGGCGCGAGGGTGAGCCACGACGGCTCGATGCGCAAGGGAGTGCCCCGCGGCGCGCCGCGCCCGAACCCGCCGCCGAACCCGCCCCGCCGCGCGCCGGCCCGATCCCGCCGCCGAGCCGCAGCGCTCGCTCAGGGAGCCGGCGGCAGGAAGCCTTCCCCGGCCAGCACCGCCTGCGCCTCCGGGCCCGTGAGGAAGGCCAGGAAGGCGGCGGCCAGCGCCGGCTGGTCGGTGTCCGCCACGGCCACGGCAGCGTAGGTGGCCACCGGGTTCGCCTCCTCGGGGATGGCGACCGCCTCCACGTTCTCTCCCGTGAGTGCGTCCGTGGCGTAGACGATCGCGGCGTCCCCTTCGCCGACCTCGATCTTGGCCAGGACCGCGCGCACGTTGTCCTCCTCGGAGACCGTGTTGGCGGTCACGGCGGCCACGAAGTCGGCCGGATAGCTTGGCTGGAGAGCCAGGGCCTCCAGGGCGGCGGCGGCATAGCGGCTGACGGGTACTTCGGGCGCAGCGGCGATGACGCGCACGCCTTCTCGCGCCAGGTCCGCCGGCGAGCCGATGGCGGCGGGGTCGCCCGCCGGCACGACCACGACGAGGTGGTTGCCCGCGAAGCGGGTCACCGGCCCTGGGGCCAGGCATCCGTCGACCAGGGTTTGCGCGTTGCGCATGTCGGCGGAGGCCAGCACGTCCGCGGGAGCGCCCTGCTCCACTTGTGCCCGCAGGGCGCTGGAGGCGTCGAACGAGAACACCAGTGATGAGCCCGGGTAGGCGGCCATCCAGGGCCCCTGGAGCGCATCGAATGCATCGGCCAGTGAGGCCGCCGCGAAGACCGTGAGCTCCCCCTGGTCGACGCTACCGGCCGGCAGCGGGCTCGGAAGCGCGGCCGGCGCTGGACACGCGGTCGCCGACGGCGAGGTGGCCGACCCTGCCGGTGCCGCGGACTGGGCCGCGGCCGAGGCGGACAGCAGGAGGCATGCCAGGGTCGCGGCGAGGGTGGCACCGGATCGACGACGGGACGACAGCTCGAGCCTCCCTGCGTGGACTCGACCGTCGACGGACCTTCCGCTCACTGGCGCGTGGCCGGCAGCACGGCCCGCCACGCCGTCAGGCGTACAGCCAGCAGGACGGCGATGGCAGCCATGACCAGGACGCTGGCCGCGGCGACGGCGGCCGCGAGGCTGTCCTGGAACTCCGTGTAGATGAGCAGGGGCAGGGTCCGCGTGCGGCCCGCGATGCTGCCGGCGAACATGATGGTGGCGCCGAACTCGCCGAGCGCCCGTGCCCACGCGAGGGCCAGGCCGGCGCCCAGGGCCGGTGCTGCGAGGGGCACCGTCACGTGACGCACGACCCGGGTTCCGGACGCGCCGTCGACCGCGGCGGCTTCCTCCAGGTCGCGGTCCACGGCCAGGAAGCCGGCGCGCGCGGCCCGCACGAAGAAGGGCGCCGCCACGAAGACCTGGGCGACCACCACGGCCAGCGTCGTGAAGGGGATGCCGATGCCCAAGACCTCCAGGCTGGGCCCCAGCACGCCGCGCCGACCGAAGGCCAGCAGCAGGGCCAACCCCGCCACGGTCGGCGGCAGCACGATGGGCAGATCCACGAGCGTCTCCGCGAGCGCCTTGCCGCGGAAGCTGCGCCGCGCCAGGACCCAGGCCAGCGGCGCGCCCAGGATGGCGACGACCAGGAGGCTCAGGCTGGAGGTCAACAGGCTCAGCCCGAGAGCCTCCATGACGGCACCCGCGGGCGCCGATCCGATCGCGCCGCCGAGCACGGCGCGGGCGAGCAGCGCCGCCACGGGAAGCGCCAGGAAGAGCAGGGCGATCGCGGCCAGGGTGCCCGTGGCCCAGCGCGACGCGCGACTGTCGCCGGGCAGTCGATGGTCCGCCGACTGGGTGGGGCGTCGGCGCCCAGGCATCTCCGGCAGCGCGGCAGCCGCGGCCCACATCGGGTCCTGCGGCGGGCCGGTCACGAGGGCAGGTCGATGATGACGTCCGTGGCCTTGACGACGCAGATGACTTCACGGCCCGGTTCCAGTTCCAGCTCGTCGGCCGCCTCGCGGGTGATGAGGCTGACCAGGCGGTAGCTGCCGGCCAGGACCTCCACGACGGCCGCGGCGTGATCGCGACGAACGGCCGTCACGACACCGGGGAAGCGATTGCGCGCACTCTGGGCGCGGATGGGTCGGTCCTGACGCCCCTGGCGGCGATCCGCGGCCAGGCGGGCCACGTCCGTTCGGGAAACGGTGCGCTGGCCTCCCGCCGTGCGTTCCGCCGGGAGCCGTCCGTCGAGGGTCCAGCGGCGCACGGTGTCCGCGCTGACGCCCAGGATCTCGGCCGCTTCGCCCAGGCGCAGGCGATCGTCAATCGATGTGAGTCTGCTCATGATGCGCGCGATTGTCTGGCATCACGAGTGTCATGTCTAGGGTTCGAGACGGTCCACACACGATCAGGCCGGGGTCGGCATGGGGCCGCCCCGGCTTGCGTGTCGATCGCGAGGGGAGCTACATCTCGAGCTGCGCGCGCAGCATCCAGGCCTGCTTCTCCAGCTCGTCGGTGGTGCCGATGAGGATGTCCTGGCTGACCGCGTCCAGGTCCGCGATGTGGACGATGCGCTTCTCCAGGCGTTCGGACATGGCTTCGATGGTGGCGCTGACGCGCTTCACCGTCTCGGTCACCGGCACCTGGCCGGTCGGGAAGTCCGGCAGGCCGCTGGTGGCAGCCACGGCTGCGGCGCGGCCGTCAGGCGCCGCACCGATCGTGGCGATGCGCTCCGCCACCCGGTCCGATGAGAGTCGAGCGGTGTCCACGATCTCGTCGAGCTGCAGGTGGATGCTGCGGAAGTTGGGACCGACCACGTTCCAGTGGGCCTGCTTGCCGAGCAGCGACAGGTCGATGAGCTCGGCAAGGGTGGCCTGCAAGTCGTCGACGACGGCCTTCTTGTCCTTCGGCGTCATGGCGGATCTCCTTCATGCGGCGGGTCGCTGGGCACCCGTGCCGCCATGCTACGCCGGCACGCCCGCGCCCTCCGGCGCGAGGTCCGTCCAGCCGCGCAGGCGGGCCAGCAGCGCTTCGGCGTGCAGCGCCATCGTGCCGTCCTCGTCGTGGCGGAGGAAGACGAAGACATCCAGGCCATCGGCGAGGAACGGCTCCAGCCGATCCGCCCAGCGGTCGAGGCTGGCCTCGTCGTAGGCGGCCCGTCGCAGGCGCAGGTAGAGGCTCGACCCGAGGCGGCGCAGGTCGGGCTCGTCGCTGCCGTCGCGGTCAGTCGCCACCAGCGCGACTCCGGCGCCAGCGAGGGCCGCATGGATCTCGTCGTCCGCCCAGCTGGCGTGGGGCAGCGAGATGGCCAGGGGCAGGCCAGCAGGTCGGGCGTCCAGGATGCGTGCGAGCGCCACATCGTCGCGGGGCTGCGTACCCGCCGCGGCCAGCAGGACGCACCCCAGCTGCTCGCCGAAGGGCGCCGCTGACCCGGCCAGCCAGGCCATGGCCTCCGCAACGGTCTCGGGGTGCCAGGCGCGCCACGTGGCGCTGCGCTGGGCCTTGGGGCAGAAGCGGAAGGCCGCTGGCACCAACGCCCGCCAGCGCTCCACGGCCGCTGGGTCCGGGCGACGGTAGAACGTGTTGTTGAGCTCCACCGCCGTGAGGCGCGCGGCGTAGGCGGTCAGGAGCTTCCTGCTGGCGCGGCCCGGGGCATAGAAGCGCGGGATCCATGCGGGATAGGCAAAGCCGCTGGTCCCCACGTAGAGCCGTCCCTGCCGATCAGCCACGGCCACAGCGTAGCCGCTGGGCCGCCGACCGCTCGTGCGGGCCGCCCGGTCCGGCGCCGACAAGGGGTGAGCGGCGCTGGACGACCTGCGCCCCGCCGATGTGGTGTGGTCCGCCGATATGGTGTGGTCGACGCCGGACGAGGGGTGGCCTGCGCCGGAGAGGGGCGCCGGAGGGCGCGCGCGCGAACAGCCGCAGCGGGCGGGCGGGTCGCACCTCCGGACGAACTGCATCCGGCACCGGACGTGCGCGTCCTATCCCGTGGTGAATGACTCAGCCAAGTGACTGAGCTCGAGGCCCCTGGAGCGCCCGTGGCCTGGGTCATCCGAGTCAGCCTCGAATGAAACGGCCATCGCGTGGCCGTCCGAGTCACCCGGGACTGGATCGGCCGGGAGCCTGGCTGAGTCATTCACAGTGGAATAGCGGTCGCCCGGCGCCGTCCCATCGCCCAGCGCCGTCCCATCGCCCAGCGCCGTCCCATCGCCCAGCGCCGTCCCATCGCCCAGCGCCGTACCATCGGCCTGTGCCGAAGCAGCAGCCCGCGCCGACTCGGCGATCCATGCCTACGACCCCAAGACCGCGCTCATCGTCGTCGACGTCCAGAACGATTTCGCGGATCCGGCGGGCTCGCTCGCCGTCCGCGGAGGGGAGTCGGTCATCGATCTCATCAACGCCCAGGTGGCGGCAGCCCGCGCCGCAGGGTCGGTCGTCTGCTACACGCAGGACTGGCACCCGCCCAGCACCCCGCACTTCGCCAAGGATGGTGGCATCTGGCCCGTCCACTGCGTGGCGGACACCTGGGGAGCGCAGCTGCACCCCGCGCTGCGCGTCGAGGGACCCGTGGTGCGCAAAGGCACCGCGGGTGAAGACGGCTACAGCGGCTTCAGCATGCGCGATCCGCTCAGCGGAACGACCGTCCCGACCGAGCTCGAGGCGCTTCTGCGGCGCGCCGGCTCGGGCGTCAGTGCCGTCGTCGTGGTCGGTCTGGCGACCGACTACTGCGTGCTGGCTACCGCCCTCGACGGGCGCGATCTCGGGTACGCGGTCACCGTGCTGCTCGACGGCATCCGCGCCGTGGACCTTGTGCCCGGCGACGGAGAGCGCGCCATCGAGCGCATGCGGGCAGCGGGCGTGGTGGTCATCAGGGTTGGTGTGGCCGCCGACGCCGCTGGGGTGCCGCCGGTGCGGCCGGCCGATGCGCCGCAGGCAGGTGCCGCGCCGACGCCGCCGATGCCGCTGGGGTCATCGGTGCCGAGGCCGAGGCCGCTGGGGTGCCGCCGGTGCGGCCAGACGATGCGCCGCGGGAAGGTGCCGCCGCCGACGCTCCACGCGCGGACGGTGGGCTACGCAGCCACGCACGGGGCGGCTAGACTGGCGCGCATGACGACCCAGGACGCACGACAGTACTCTCCCGGCCTCCAGGGGGTCGTGGCGGGTGAGACCGCAATCTCGCTCGTCGACGGCGCCAATGGTCGCCTCCTGTATCGCGGATATCCCATCGGCGAGCTGGTTCGCAAGGGCACCTATCCCAAGGTGGCGGAGCTGCTCTGGACGGGTGAGTGGCCGGCCACGGCCCACCTGCCGCTCCTGCCACTGGAAGCCCGCGTCCTCGCAGGCCTGGTGGATCTCCCAACCAACGCACACCCCATGGACGCCCTGCGCACGGCGATCTCCGCCTGGGGCGCCGGGAACCGCCTCGACTGGCCGCCCACCGTGGAGCAGGCTCGACATGCTGTCGCCCTCGCCCCCTCCGCCCTGGCCGCCTTCTCCCGCCTGCGCCGTGGCCTGGAGCCGCTTGAGCCCCACCCCGACCTCGACCTGGCCGCGGGCTTCCTCTACCAGATCTGGGGCAAGGTGCCCGATGACGCCTCTGTGCGCGCCATCGACGCTTACCTGGTCGTCGCCGCCGAGCATGGCTTCAACGCCTCGACGTTCACCGCCCGCGTCATCACCTCCACCCGCTCGGACATGTCCAGTGCCCTGAGTGGCGCCATCGGCGCACTCAAGGGGCCGCTGCATGGCGGCGCTCCTTCGGAGGTCGTCAGCCAGCTCCACGAGATCGGCTCGCCGGAGCATGCCGAGGAGTGGATCCGCGGCGCCTTCGACCGTGGCGAGCGGCTCATGGGCTTCGGCCACCGCATCTATCGGGCCTATGACCCGCGCGCGGCGGCCCTGCGAGAAGTCGCCGAGAGCATGGGCTCCATCGCCGACTGGCTGAAGCTATCCGTCGCCGTCGAGGATATCGCGCTGCGACTGCTCAAGGAACGCTACCCCGACCACCCGGTCATGACCAACGTGGAGTACTACACGGCCGCGGTGCTGCAGGGCGTGGGCCTGCCGCCCGACCTGTTCCCGGCCACGTTCGCCCTGGCCCGCATGGTCGGCTGGACCGCCCACATCCTGGAGCAGGCAGCGATCGACAAGCTCATCCGGCCGGACGTGGTGTACACGGGGCCGTCCGAACGCAGCCTGCCACAAGACTAAGACCGGCCAGGCACGCAGAGGCTGACATGGCCGTCCGCATCTCCGGCCTGATCAACACCTGGAACGAGGCGGATACGATCCGCTACGCCATCGAATCCCTGCGGCCGTGGTGCGATGAGGTCCTCATCGTCGACCAGCAGAGCCCGGACGGCACGGCGGACATCGCGCGACGCTGCGGGGCCCGCGTGGTGGAGGTGGAGCCCACCGGCTACGTGGAGATCATCCGCGAGATGTCGGTGGGTCTCACCAGCCACGAGTGGGTCATGGTCCTCGACGCCGACGAGATCGCGCACCCCAACCTGGGTCCGCGGCTGCGCCAGGTGGCCGAGACGGGGGAGGCCGACGTCGTGCGCATCCCTCGCCGCAACATCATCCTCGGCCGCGAGATGGAGCACGGCCAGTGGTGGCCGAATGCCAAGCGGCGCTTCTTCCACAAGGACTTCATCGATATCCGCGTGGAGATGCACGGCGGCTTCCACGCTCGACCCGGCGCCACGGAGATCATGCTGCCCATGGACCGCGAGTGCTGCCTGTGGCACTTCAGCTATCACAACGTCGCCGACGTGGTCTGGAAGTCGCAGCGCTACTCCACCGTGCAGGCCTGGCAGCGCTCACGCAGCGGCCGGCGGCCTGGACCGCGACGCTGGTTCGCCGTGGCGGCGAGGCAGGCGTGGAAGGAGTTCGTCAAGGGGCGCGCCTGGAAGGACGGCCCGGCGGGCATCGCCACCTCCACCGTTCGCATCATGGATCGCTTCCTCGTCCAGGCCAAGCAGTGGGACGAGTCGGCCTCGCACGAGCGCGCCGCGCAGTACCAGCGCATGAAGGAGGCCATGCTGGGCCTGACGCACGACCCCGACCTTGCGCCCATCGATCGCAGCGAGCAGGAGCTGCTGGCGCGTGCGCCGAAGGCCGTGGGGGAGGTCGAGTTCTAGCCGTGGCCCGCATCAGCGGTGTGATCATCGCCCTCAACGAGGCCCGCCAGCTGCATTACGCCCTTGGCACGCTGCTGCCCTGGTGCGACGAGGTCATCGTCGTCGACCAGCACAGCGAGGACGAGACGGCCGCCATCGCCGAGCGCATGGGCGCCACCGTCTACCAGCACGACCGCACCGGCGGCATCGCCGACCCGGCGCGCCGCTTCGCCGTGAGCAAGGCCACGGGCGACTGGGTCTTCATCCTCGACGCCGACGAGATGGTGCCGCCCACGCTGGCGACGCACCTGCGGGCGTTCGTCGAGGGCGATCCGCAGGCTGACGTGGTCCTTGTGCCGCGCGCCAACGTCATCCTCGGTCGATGGCTGCGTCACGGCAACAACTGGCCCAGCCGGCACGCGCGCTTCTTCCGGCCCGGCTCGCTCCTGATGACTGACCGCATCCATCGCTCCATCGCGCCGGCGCCAGGAACGAGGCGGCACAAGCTGGCCGCGGACCCCATGCTGGCCATCTGGCACTTCCCCGGCGGCAACCTCTCCGACCTCGTGCGCAAGGTCGATCGGTACACGGACATCGAGGCGCGCCAGGCCTACGCGCGGGGCAAGCGCACGCACGGACCGGGCGACCTGCTGCTGGAGGCGGCCACCTACTTCTGGCGCCAGTACATCCGCGGTCGCGGCTACCGCGACGGCACGATGGGTCTCGCGGTCGCATTGACACGCAGCTACTACCGCGTCCTGACGGCGGCCAAGCTCTGGGAGCTGCCGCGCCAGGCCGCTCGCGCCGCCGAGGTCACCGCCGCGCGTGACCGCCTCCTGGCGCGCTGGCAGGACGGCGGGCCCAAGCCCTAGGCCTGTCGAGGGTGGGGCGCGGCGCGGGCCATCGGGGACCGGGCGCCGACACGGCTACCTCGGTCGGCTACCCCAGTCCGGCTACCCCAGGCCCTGGCCGCGCGGGCCGATCGTGAGGCACTCGCAGGTGCGCTCGCCGTTCTCGTCGCGGATGCGGGCCTCGTGGCTGATGGTCGTCTCGCCCAGGGCGATCGTGGCGCCCACGGTGCAGTACCTGCGAGCGGACAGCTCCACGGCCCGCGCCACGGCGGCATCGTCGATGGCACGGCCCTCCACGATGTGCTCCACGACGATCGATGTGAATGGCTTGGGCGCCTGGTCCGACTGCGCGCCTCGGACCTCGATGCGATAGCTCGTCACCTCGACGCGCTTCTTGGCGAGGATGGAGATGGTGTCCATGCCCGTGCAGCCGCCCAGCGCGGCCAGCAGCAGCGTGGCTGGGCGCAGCGTGCCGGGCGACTCTGCGCCGCCCATGGGGACGTCGACGCCCTCGTCGGACGTGGCGGTGAACTCGAGGCCCTCGCCCCAGGCCAGGCTGATGTGCTTCTCCATCGCACCAGCCTAGCGCCACGATGCCGCGAGCGGCCCTGCCAGTCGGACGGTGCTGGCGATGCCGAGCGGTCCGGCGATTAGACTCGGCAAGCCGTGGAGATGCACCTGGACGCGACCGACCTGCTGCCTGATCTCGCGCCGCCGCTCGATCCGCTGGCACGCCGGCCGGGTGAGCCGGAGGCCATCTTCATCGTCGGCGTCAGCCGCAGCGGCACCAGCCTGACGCGGCGCATCCTGGACCGCCACAGCCGCATCGGCATCGTCACGGAGAACCACTACCTGGGCCATCTGCTGGCCTGGGAGGGTGCACGGCGCTACTTCGCGCGCCTGGGCGACCCGCGTGACGACGCCACGATGCGAAGGCTGGTCGACTTCATCTACTCGGGCGACTTCCAGCGGCGCTCCCGCCTGCGCGAGGTGAGCCCCTACTGGCGCTGGCTGACCGAGCGCGTGCCGCGCGCGGACATCGAGGCGCGACTGCTGGCCTCCGACCGCACCGAGCGGGGCCTCTTCGCGGCCTTCCTGCGCATCTACGCGGACCGCCGCGGCAAGGCCATCATGGGCGAGAAGACGCCCGCCCACCTCGCCTACGCGGAGACGCTGCTGGCCTGGTTCCCCGACGCGCGCGTCATCCACTGCCTGCGTGACCCGCGCGCCATCCACGTCTCCGAGCTGCGCCGCCGCAGCGAGGAGGCTGTCGGCTTCCCCTACCGGCAGCTGGCGCGGGTGCCCGTCCTCATGGAGGCTTTCGTCCTGCTCCAGGTGACCTGGTCGTGGGCGAGGGCCGTCCACCAGCACCGTCGGCTCGCTCGCCGGCACCCTGACCGCTACCGCGCCCTGCGCTTCGAGGACCTGGTCCGCGACCCGGAGACCACGCTGGCGGAGCTCTGTGCCTTCCTGGGCGTCGACCCGGAGCCGCGCATGCTGGAGCAGACCGTCATCTCCAAGGGTGCCCGGCGGGGCGAGGCCGGCTTCGACGCGGGCGCCGCCGACCGCTGGCGCGAGCACATCGGTCCGCGCCCCCGACGCCTCATCGAGCGACTGCTGGGACCCCGTCTTGCGGAGATGGGCTACCACTAGCCTCCAGCCAGCGCTCCGCGTCGAGGGCGGCGCGACAGCCATCGCCGGCGGCCGTGATGGCCTGCCGGTAGCGATGGTCGTGCACATCACCGGCCACGAAGACACCTTCGATACCCGTCGCGGACTGGTCGTGGACGACGAGATAGCCCTTCTCGTCGACTTCCAGCCAGGGTCGGAAGACATCGGTGTTGGGGCGGTGGCCGATGGCCACGAAGAGGCCCTCGATGGGCAGCTCCCGCTCCGCACCGCTCCGCGTGTCCCGCAGGCGCAGGCCGCTGATCTTGTCCTCGCCCAGGACTTCCACGACCTGGCTGTGCCACTCGATCCGCACCTTGGGGTGCGCGAGCGCCCGGTCCTGCATGATGCGGCTGCCGCGCAGCTCGCCGCGCCGATGGATGAGCACGACCTCGCTGGCGAACTTCGTCAGGAAGAGGGCCTCTTCGAGGGCGCTGTCCCCGCCGCCCACGACCGCCACGCGCCTGTCACGGAAGAAGAAGCCGTCACACGTGGCGCAGGCCGAGACACCGCGGCCGCGCAGGCGTGCCTCGCTGGGCAGGTCCAGCCAGATGGCCGAGGCGCCCGTGGCGATGATCAGGCTGTCCGCGGTGTAGTCGTTGCCGCCGGCGGAGACGCTGAAGGGTCGCGCCGAGAGGTCCACGGCCTCTACGTCCACGTCCACGATGCGGGCGCCGAAGCGCTCTGCCTGGGCGCGCATGTTGGCCATCAGCTGCGGCCCGTCGATGCCCTCCGGGAAGCCCGGGAAGTTCTCCACCTCCGAGGTGATCATGAGCTGGCCGCCCGGCAGCAGGCCGCCGATGACGAGCGGCTCCAGGTCAGCGCGGGCTGCGTAGATGGCAGCCGTCAGGCCGGCCGGCCCGCTGCCGATGACCAGGACGCGGGCGTGGCTGCCACCCGCGGGGACCTGCGCCATGGCCCTGGCCTGGGCGGTCGACGGGGCCTCGCTCGGGGTCTCGGCGCCGTCCGTGTCGTCCATCATGAGCAGGCCCCCGAAGCCCGCCTGGTCGGTGTTCATCGACGCCATCGTAGCACGAGCGCCTGATACTCCCCCGGAGTATCAGGCCAGGGGCGAGGGTTCGCCGACGTGGCGCAGCTGCGGGATGACCTCACGGCCGATGAGCTCCAGGGGGGCCAGCTCGTGGACGTCGTCGACGGCGAAGATGGCGTGCTGTGCACCGGCTTCCGCCGCCAGCGCCAGGCGCTCGACGACCTGCGCTGGAGCCTGCGGCCTGGCCGCACCGCCCGCAGTGACGGCGAAGCGCGTGAGCAGGGTGCGCTCGATGCTGGCGTAGTCGCGTCCGACAGCCTCGCAGTGCTGGCGCAGGACGGCGAACTTGTGGGCGAGGGTCTCGGGATCCGTGCCGAAGATGTTGGTGGCGTCCGCGTAGCGCGCCACCAGGCGCAGCGTGCGCCGCTCACCGCCGCCGCCGACGAGGATGGGCGGGTGTGGCCGGCTCAGGGCCTGCGGGCTGTTGAGCAGTCGGTCGGCCTGGTAGTGGCGGCCCGCGAAGGCGCTCTCGCTGCCTCGCTCACCCTGCCAGCCGAGGTGCACCAGCTGCAGGGTCTCCTCGAGCATCTCGAAGCGCTGGCCCAGCGGTGGCATGGGGAAGCCCAGGCCCCTGGACTCCTGCTCGTTCCATGCGGCCCCGATGCCGAACCAGGCGCGTCCGGCGGAGAGCACATCCAGGGTCGTGACGGCCTTCAGCCAGAGCCCCGCCCCTCGGTAGTGGATGCCGCCGACCATGAGCCCCAGGCGCGCGCGCCGCGAGTGCGCGGCCATGAAGCCGAGCGTCGTGAGACCCTCCAGCATCGGCTCCTCCGCGGGACCCACTCCGCCGATCTGGAAGAAGTGGTCCATGACCCAGATGGAGTCGAAGCCCGCATCGTCCGCCGTGCGCACGATGGCCGCCAGTGTCTCGCCGATCCTGTCAGGCCCGCCCGGCCAGTCGAAGGCCCTGATCTGCAGTCCGATCCTCATGGCTGGGCAGTGTAGGCTCTCGCGCTCAGGGGAAGAGGTCGGCCTCCCGGGGCATGACGACGTCCCGCAGGACGCTGCCCTCGCCGGCGGGGAGGCGAGCGCCGCGCACCAGCACCAGTGGCCGGCGGCTGGTCTTGCCGGAGGCCAGCTCCGCGGCCGAGGCCAGCTGGTCGGCCACGGCGATGACCGTGGCGTGCATCAACCGGCCGCCCGCGTCCGGCGTGCCGCGCAGGTCCAGGAGCGGCGCGAAACCGGCCACGCCGAGGGCCACGTCCGTGATGCCCCAGCGCCAGGGACGGCCGAAGGAGTCGCTGATGACGACGCCGATGCTGACCCCCAGCTCCTCCTCGACGCGGGCGCGGATGAGGGCGGCCGAGGCGTCGGGATCCAGGGGCAGCAGCGTGAGGACGTCCTCCGGGCCGACGTTGGAGGCATCCACGCCGGCGTTGGCGCAGACGAAGCCGTGACGCGTGCGGCTGATGATGACGCCGCGCTCCATGCGCAGGACATCGACCGATTCGCGCAGCACGACCTCCACCTGGCGCGGGTCGCGATCCCATTCCTGGGCGAAGGCCACTGCCTCCGGGCGCGGCTTCACGTCCGCCAGGCGGACGAGGCGACCCTCCGCCTTGGAGACGACCTTCTGGGTGACCACGAGGACGTCGCCGGTTCGCGGCGCCAGGTCGGGCTCGCGGACGGTCAGCTGCCACCAGGCCTCCGCGGCCAGGCGGCCCAGGTCGTCGCCGGGCCGGACCTCCGGCAGTTCCGGCAGCGGCACGGCCAGCAGCCGCGTGGCCTCACCGATGGGCGGCAGGATGTCCTCCATCGCGCTCACACGCCCACGCCTTCGGCGTGGCGCCGGCCGGCACCGGTCAGCTCGCGGAGGCGGCGCGGGTCCAGGCGCTCCAGATCCTCCGGCGTGTCCAGGTCGAAGCCCAGGTCAGGATGTCCGACCACCTGCACCGCGGCGCCGGCCTCCTGCGCGGCTCGCAGATGCGCCTCCAGGCTGTCGTTGCCGAAGCTGGGCGCGATGACGTCCGGCGGGTGCAGCAGCAGCGCGTTCGTGCCGCCGCGGGCGTCCGATGGCGCGATGGCCACGAGCGGCCCGCCCAACGCCGCCGCCAGGCCGGCATCGGCGGCCACCACCAGCTCATCGAGGGCGTCGCCGGAGAGGTAGGGCAGGTCGGTGGGCAGGACCAGCAGGCTGGCGGCACCTTGGGCCATGGCCTCCGCGACGCCGATCGCGACACCTTCGTTGAGGCCCTCGCCGGACTGCCGGTGGACGCTCACCGCAAGGCCGGCGGCGCGCACGACGGAGGCGACCGTCTTGTCCGGGCTGACCACGTGCACGGTCTCGGCCTGGCCCCATGCGGCCACCACGTCGAGCGCGTGGAGCAGCAGTCCCAGCACCAGCTCCACACGTTCTTCGGGGTCGAGGGCCTCACCCAGGCGGGCCTTGCCCCCGGTCAGCGTGCGCAGCGGCAGGAGGACGTGCAGCGGCGCCAGGCCTGGGCTGGGAGGTCCTGGCGGCTGGCTGGGCATCAGGCGCAATGGTAGACGCGCGCTGCCCGCCGTCGAGTCGTGCTGCGCGCGGGCGCTCAGGCCGGCAGGCGGTCCGCCAGGAGGGCCTCTGCCAGTCGCTGCCGGTCCGCCGAGGAGCGCATGACCGTGTCATGGATGTCCACCGCCACGCCGGCGGCCTGCAGCGCCGCTGCCTCCGCAGCGTCCGCGCGGTCGAGCACGAAGGCGTCCACGAGGCCCGGGTACTGCTCGCGATAGTGGCGCACGACGCCGCTCGCGGAGGGCTCGCCGCCCAGGGAGGCCAGCATCCGGTCGGCGGGGCCGCGCAGCGCCCGGCCGCCCACGACCGGGCTGACCGCCACGACCGGGGCAGCCGCGTCGAGCAGCAGGTCCAGCATCCCCGGCACGGCCAGGATGGTGCCCACCGAGACGAAGGGGTTGGACGGCGCCAGGACGATGAGCCGCGCGCCGGCGATGGCGACACGGACCTCCGGCGTGGGCATGGCGTCCGCGAGGCCCACACGGCGCACCTCCAGGACGGTGTCGCGCTGGCCGCGTCGCACGAAGTAGTCCTGGAACTCCAGCCAGCCGTCGGGCGTGCGCAGCTCGGTCCGCACGCGCTGGTCGCTCATGGGCAGCAGTCGGGCGGTCACGCCCAGGTGCGCTGCCAGGTCGGCCGTCACGGCGGTGAGGCGCTGGCCCGCGCGCAGCAGCTGCGTGCGCCGCACGTGGGTGGCCAGGTCGCGGTCCCCGATGCCGAACCAGGTCTCCGCGCCGTAGCCGGCAAGCATCGCGGCTGCTGACCATGTCTCGTCGCGCACGCCCCAACCGGTCTCGTCGTTGGCCAGGCCGGCCAGCGTGTACATGACCGTGTCGAGGTCCGGGCTGACAGCCAGGCCGTGCAGCTCCAGGTCGTCGCCGGTGTTGACGATGATGACGAGGTCGAGGGGAGCCTCGCCGCGCGCCGCGCGAGCCCGCGAGGCGAGATCCAGGCCATGGCTGAGCTTGGCGCCGCCGAAGCCGCCCGCCAGCACGACGACCGGGATGCCCGCCTCGCCGGCTGGATGGGTCCTCATGCTGGTGCTCTGGGGTCCTGCACTCCGCCTTCGGGGCCGACCTTACGAGCCGCGGCGCTCGATGATGGTTCGCGGGTGCAGCAGGAAGCTGATGCGCCGCTGTGGCCGGAAGACGTGCTCGATCATCTGCTCGGCGATCTCCGGCGGTCGGTAGCGCCGCGCCAGGGCGGCGATGTCCGCCTGCGCCTTCTCCGGGTCGCTCAACGTCTCCGCCGTGCCGCGCACGGCCACGAAGTCGTAGCCCTGCTCGACGAGCAGGCTGAAGCGGGGCTCGCGCTGCAGGTTCGCCGGCCAGCGGCGGCCCTGCGACGAGTTGACGATCAGGTCGTCGCCGCGCAGCTCGAACCAGACGACAGCCTGCCACGGCGAGCCATCAGGGTCGAGCGTCGCCAGTGTCGCGAACTGCTCGGGGCGCTCCAGGAACTCGCGTGCCCAGCCCTCGATGCGGATGGCCATGGAACACCCCCTCTGCTGCGGTCGTCGTCGGCGAGTCCCGATGATAGGTCGGGCCGCTGGACGTCGCCGCCCGAGTCGATGGCGCTAGACTCGCCTCGTCCGTGCCGCCCCGGATGCCCAGGGCCAGCCGCCACGGCCAAGCGGGGAGTGTCCACATGCCGCAGATCCACCTTCGCGCCGAGGTCGGCGACTATGCGCCGCTCGTGCTGCTGCCCGGCGACCCCAACCGCGCCACACGCATCGCGCAGCTCTTCGACGGCGGCCTTGAGAACGCCCGTCTCGTCAACGAGCACCGCGGCATGCTCGGCTACACGGGGACCTACCACGGTGTGCCTGTCAGCGTCCAGACGTCGGGCATGGGCACGCCATCGATCGCCATCATGGTCGAGGAGCTCCTGCGCCTGGGTGCACGGCGGCTCATCCGTGTCGGGACCACCGGCGGCATCGGCCGGGGGGTGCGCACGGGCGACCTCATCGTGGCCACGGCCGCCGCTCCGGTCGACGGCTCCACGCGCACGTACCTGCATGGCGACCCGTACGCGCCAGCCGCCGACTTCGAGCTGACGAGAGCGCTCGTGGACGCCGCCCGTGCCAGGGGCGTCTCGCCGCACATCGGCCAGGTGGCCACCGTCGACGTCTTCTACAACCCCGACGACGACTATGTCACGAAGTGGCGTGCTCGCCACGTCCTTGGCTTCGAGATGGAGGCTGCGGCGCTCTTCTTCCTGGCCGCGCGCGCGGCCGCCGCCGGGGACGACGTGCGCGCCGCGTGCATCCTCACCGTCAGCGACACGCTCTCCGAGGAAGAGAAGTCGGAGGGCACCTACTTGCCGCTCGAGGAGCTGGAGCGAGCCACGGATCGGATGATCGAGGTGGCCCTCGACGCAGGCACCGCGGCGTAGAGCGGGCGACGCATGGCCATGCACCTGCCGGTCGGGCTCAACCTGGCCGTCATCGGCGTCACGACCGACTGGTGGCTGGACGCCGTGCGCAGCACCGAGGACGCGGGCTACGACGCCGCCTGGATCTGGGATCACTTCATGGGGCGCGGTCGGCTGGATCTGCCGCTCCTGGAGTGCTGGTCGATGCTCGCGGCGGCCGCGACGGTCACGCAGCGCATGCGCCTGGGACCGTTCGTCGCGAACGTCATGAATCGCCACCCGGCGGTGCTCGCGAACATCGCGGCCACGGTGGACGAGCTGGCCGGTGGCCGGCTGGAGCTGGGCATCGGCGCTGGTGGCCACCCTGACGAGCACGCCGCCTATGGCATGCCCTTCCCGCCACGCCCCGAGCGTGCCGAGCACCTCGCGGAGGCCATCGACGTCCTGCGCCTGCTCTTCACGGGCGGCCCGGTGGACTACGCTGGCCGCCACTACCAGTTGACACAGGCCTACGCGTACCCGGTGCCGCCGGTGCCGCCGCGCATCATCGTGGGCGGCATGACGCCGCACGGGGCGCGCCTGGCGGCACGCCACGGCGACGCCTGGACCTGCTTCTCCGACTCGTTCGAGACGCTGCACCCGGTCTTCCTGGCCGAGCTGGCCGCTCGTGGGCGCGAGCCCGCGGCGGTCCCCGTGATCGTGGCCGTGACCGTGGCAGAGACGCTCGTGGGCCTGGAGTCGCTTACCGCGGCCTGGCGCGAGCGGGGCGCCTCGGAGCTCATCGTCTCCGACGTCCGGCCCGATGCCCTGGAGCGGGTGCTGGCCCTGGCCGCCTGAGAGGTCGCGGGGTCGGCAGCCGTCGGCCGGTGGGAGGGCGTCGGCCGTCGGCGGCCGCCCGTCGGCGGCGTCGACGCGGCTCGCGGCCTGACTGCGGGCTCGCTGCGGGTCGGCGGCCGTCGCGCTACCCTCTCGACGATGACCTCACCGCTCGGATCCCCCGCGGCGCCCGAGGGTGGCTTCCTGTCACCCGCGCCCGACCGTCATCCGGTCGACCACTGCTTCCGCTGTGGCAAGGAGACGCCGGCCGGCGTCGGCCTCTGCGACGAGCACAACCCGCAGCATCTGCGCGGCCCGAGCTCCACCCAGATGCATGCCACGGTCTTCGCGGGCATCGTGCTGGGCGTCATCGGGCTCTTCGTCCTCTTCCGCATGAGCGTCAACGAGGCCGGGCCGTTCCAGGCGGAGGTCACCTCCGCCGGGCTGGACGGCAGCGGTGCGCTGGCCGTGGCCTTCGTCGTCACCAACGCCGGACAGTCCGATGGCCACGCCGACTGCAAGCTGACGCGTGATGGCGTGGCCCGCGCCGATGACGTGGCCTTCCGCACGCCGGAGGTGCCAGCGGGGGCCACCCTCAGCCTCGCGCAGACCGTGGACCCGGCGCCCGATGACGGGATCGTCTACGTGGCGGACCTGATCAGCGTCGTCTGCTCGTAGTCGAGGTCTCGGCCGGCCACGAGCGGGCGCGGCTGCAGGGCGATGTCCGGCTCCGACGCAGGCGGTGCAGGGGCATCGCGCGACGCAACACCCCTGCGACCGAAGGGTCGCCGACCCTTCGCGCTCCTGGCGCTGCCGCACGATGGCGGCCAGCGTGACCAGCGACGGCGACCAGAACGGGAACGACGGACGTGGATGCGGCCGCGTCAGGCCCTCAGCTGCCTTCACCCGCCTCGCCACCTTCGGCGAGTGCCGGGTTGGCTGCGCCGCCGCCCAGGCCGTGGCGGATGTTGTCCCCTCCGATCTCGGACTCGAGCGTCCGGGCCGCCTGGTCCTGCGCGGTGCCGCCGTCGACCGCGCGCGGCTCCGGGATGGGCGACTGGACATGACCCGCGGGCATGACGTTGGGGGTGCCATCCGGGTTGGCCAGCGGCTGGGCATCAGGCTGCGGGGAGGTGGGATCATCCCAGCGCGGGTTGGCGCGGTCCGCCAGCGCTGGATCATCGATGGGGCGCCCCGTATCGGGCAGGGCATCGGCCAGGGGGCCGGTGCCGCTCGGGGTAGCCGGGCCATCCATGAGGGGTCGCGGATCGTTCTCGTGCATCGGGTTCCTCCGGGTCGGTGGAAGGGGCGCCATGCGGCCCTGGTCTCCGCAGCATCGCCGGATACCGATCACACGCAGGCGACGGCATCCCCGTCCGACGTTGCGGCTGTCTCACGGATCCGCGACATCGCCCTCGCGCACGCCGACCACCTGCACGCTCCCCACGGTGGCCGCCGTGGTCAGCGCGACGGGGCCGGGCTGCCAGGACGCAGCGGCTGCGTTACGTCAGCGACTCGAGACCCGGCTTCCGGCGCGCCGGGCGGGGGGCGCGGGCGCGTTACCTGCGTCGACGACCGCATCATCGATGCCTGGCTGGACGGCGAGCTGGCACGCCTGCGGCTTGAGGACCTGGCCGACCCGTCGGGACCCCCAATGCCGGCTGAGGAGGCCGCCGTCCTGCGCGTGCTGCAGCGTCGCGCCCGGGCCGAGCGCGGGACCCAGCGGCGGGGGCGGCGCTGATCGGCAGCCCCGCCGCGGCTGCGATGGCCCCGCAACCCCGGATGCGGGCAGGCTGATGCTGCTGCAAGCGGGCCACCGATACCGTCGCCTCACCAACGGTGCCGTGAACCGGAAAGGAAGGCCAGGGATGCGACTCTTGAGGACCTCGGCGTTGATCGCCGCCATGGTGCTTGCCGTGGCTGCCTGCGGCAGCACGTCCGATACCAACGGGACCGAGCCCGGAGGTGACACTCCGCCGGCCATCGGTTCCCCGGCACTCTAGATACGCGCCGGCCACCCCGTCGGCCGGCGTGACAGGAGGAAGCGGCCCGGGCTCTGCCCGGGCCGCTTCCGTGTGCGCTTCTGCAGGGGTCCTGCGCCGCCGATCACGCCAGCTTCGACAGGATCTCCTCCGCGTAGAAGCGCATGAAGCCGGCCTGGTCGGGTCCGACCTGATGGATGTACACGTGGTCGAAGCCGGCGCTCGTGTATGCGGCGATGGCCTCCAGGTGCCGCTCTGGATCCGGTCCGCAGACGATCTGCGCTGCGACCTGGTCCTCGGTGACATCCATCGTGGCCTGCTCGTAGTGCGCCGGCAGTGGCAGCTCCACGCTGAGCTCCCCATGCAACGCTGCTGTCGGCCACCACTCGAGCGCCGTGCGGCGGGCAGCCGCTTCGGACCTGGCCCAGCAGACCGTGAGCTGCCCATAGCGCGGCGCTGCGGGCGCCGTGGAGTCGCGACCCTTCGCCGCACGGAAGGTCTTCACGAGCTCGGGGTCGGGACCCGTGGCGATGAGGCCGTCGCCCTCGCGACCGGCCAACTCGGCCGCCAGCTCACCGCTCGCGGCCACGTAGATCGGCGGTGGGCTCTCGGGTCGTGTGTAGAGTCGGGCGTTCTCCACGCGATAGTGCTCACCCTGGCGCGAGACCTCCTCGCCGGCCCACAGCTCACGGATGATGCCGATCGCCTCCGCGAGCATGCTGCGCCGCTCGGCGGCCGCCGGCCAGCGGTCGCCCAGGACATGCTCGTTGAGGTTCTCCCCGGCACCGAGCCCGAGGAAGAAGCGCCCCGGCAGCATGGCGGCGGCCGTTGCGGCGGCGTGGGCGATGATGGCCGGATGGATCCGGATGGTGGGGCAGGTCACCCCCGTCCCGATGGCGAGGTGCTGCGTCTGCGCGGCGATGCCGCCGATGACCGACCACACGAACGACGCGTGGCCCTGACGCTCGGTCCACGGGTGGAAGTGGTCCGAGATGAGCGCGTATCCGAAGCCGTGCTCCTCGGCGAGCCGGGCGTTGCGGACCAAGTCCAGAGGGGCGTGCTCCTCGCTCGACAGCGCATAGCCGATGGTGACATCGCGCGTCGGGGCAGGGGACGCGGGTCGCTTGGGCATCGTGGGACCTCACAGATACGAGTGGATCGCATCATGCCGTCCGCCCCGTGCTCGCCGGCTCGATGCAGCGGCGACGTCCGTTACAGGCGGCTGACAGTCCCGCGCGCCGCGCGCTGCGGTGGCTCCCGGCCGCGAGCGCTCCCGGGCGCGCCGGGCGCTCTCGAGCGCTCCCGGACGGCCCTCACCTAGCCGATGAGTGGGACGCTGACGGCGGGCGGTGCCTCGCGGGTGAGCTCCTCGCCAGGGGCGGGCTCCACATCGAGCAGGTAGCCGATGCCCTGGAAGGTCTTGATGCGACCGGGCTCCCCCGGGGCCGCGCCGAGCTTGCGCCGCACGCGGCTGACCCAGACGCGCAGGTACTGGAGGTCGTCGCGGTACTCGGGGCCCCAGACCTTGGTGAGCAGCTCCGTGTGGAGCACGACCTTGCCGGCATTGGCGGCGAGGTGTTGCAGGAGCAGCCACTCGGTGCGCGAGAGCGGCACGAGCTCACCGCTGCGTCGCACCATGCGCCGCTCGAGGTCGATCTCCACGTCGTCGAAGGCCAGCACGCCGGCACCGGGGGACATCCCCGTGGCGCGCCGCAACACCGCGCGGACCCGCGCCGTCAACTCGTCGGGATGGAAGGGCTTGGCGACGTAGTCGTCGGCGCCCAGGTCGAGCCCCTTGGCCTTGTCGGCCGTGGAGCCCTTGGCCGTGAGCAGGATGACCGGCACCGGGCGGCGCTCGCGGAGCTCGCGCATGACCTCGATGCCGTCGAGGTCGGGCATGACGATGTCGAGGAGCACGATGTCGGGCCGGTATTCCTCGGCCTTGCGGAGGGCGTCCTCGCCGCCCTCGGCGGTCACCACGCGAAAGCCATCCTCACGCAGCGCCAGTGCCACCAGCTTCGTGATGCGTGGCTCGTCATCGGCGACGAGGACGAGGGGCTGTGTGCTCACGCTGGCTCCTCCCTGGGCTGCCTGGCGACTCCTGACCGGACCACGATACCGCCGGGGCGCAAGGCCACTGGGCTGGACGGGCCGCAGGAGTGCAGGCGCCGGGGCGCAAGGCCACTGGGGCTGGGCGACGGCAGGCGCCTCCAGGCCTGACACGTAGCTGCAATGCCTGACCGTGGGGTCGTCGTCGCTTCCGCAGGCTCGGCCGGTCCACGATGGCCTTGACCATCGAGAACCATCGTCCACCCCCGGTCCCCCGCCGCGTCGGCGCTCCCCCACCCCCGGCGGGGGACCACTCCTATCTCCCCCACCTAACGTGCGAGGAGCCGCGACCGCCATGCCGACCTGGACTGGAAAGGACGACCGCCAGTACGAACACATCAGGGACAGCCAGCTCGAGCGCGGGCGTCCGGAGGACAAGGCCGACGAGATCGCGGCGCGCACGGTGAACAAGCGGCGCCGACTCGAGGGCCGTACACCGTCGCGGCGCTCCCAGGGCACCGGTAACCCAACGCGCCGGCTCGAGGGTCGCACGCGTGATGAGCTGTACAACCGGGCGCGCGATCTGGCCGTGCCGGGCCGCAGCCGCATGAACAAGGCCCAGCTCATCGAGGCCGTCCGCGCCGCCGACTAGCGACGCCACCGATACGGCCGCTGACCCGGCCACTGCGAATTCGGCCGACTGAGGCAGTCACCCACGGGCGCCCGGTCGCCCACGCGCGGTCGGCCGGATGAGGCGCCCCGGCCATCGAGGCACCCAGCGATCGAGCGTCAGCTAGAGCATCGCGTCCGGAGCAGGCACGGCGTTCGGAGCCGGGTGCTGGATGTGGGCGCCGGCTCCACATCGAGCAGGTAGCCGATGCCCTGGAAGGTCTTGATGCGACCGGGCTCCCCCGGGGCCGCGCCGAGCTTGCGCCGCACGCGGCTGACCCAGACGCGCAGGTACTGGAGGTCGTCGCGGTACTCGGGGCCCCAGACCTTGGTGAGCAGCTCCGTGTGGAGCACGACCTTGCCGGCATTGGCGGCGAGGTGTTGCAGGAGCAGCCACTCGGTGCGCGAGAGCGGCACGAGCTCACCGCTGCGTCGCACCATGCGCCGCTCGAGGTCGATCTCCACGTCGTCGAAGGCCAGCACGCCGGCACCGGGGGACATCCCCGTGGCGCGCCGCAACACCGCGCGGACCCGCGCCGTCAACTCGTCGGGATGGAAGGGCTTGGCCACGTAGTCGTCGGCGCCCAGGTCGAGCCCCTTGGCCTTGTCGGCCGTGGAGCCCTTGGCCGTGAGCAGGATGACCGGCACCGGGCGGCGCTCGCGGAGCTCGCGCATGACCTCGATGCCGTCGAGGTCGGGCATGACGATGTCGAGGAGCACGATGTCGGGCCGGTATTCCTCGGCCTTGCGGAGGGCGTCCTCGCCGCCCTCGGCGGTCACCACGCGAAAGCCATCCTCACGCAGCGCCAGTGCCACCAGCTTCGTGATGCGTGGCTCGTCATCGGCGACGAGGACGAGGGGCTGTGTGCTCACCGATCACCTCCAGAACGCGACCCTGACAGCCGCCGGGCGAAGGCAGCTCCGGTACCGCCAGCGCGCCCCTTGCAGCCACGTGGCAACAGAACCGCAGCTCATGACACGGAGCCCGCGGCCGGCGATCCCAGGCCGATCGGTGGCTCGAGCGTGAGCATGTCGTCGTCCGCCTCGAGTGCGCGGAGCGTGAAGCCGAACTCGGAGCCGCCCTCCGGGCGGCGCTGGGCCCAGATCCGACCACCCATGGCCTGCACGAGGCTGGCGCAGACGAACAGCCCGATGCCGGAACCGGAGACGGTCCTGGCGCTCTCCGGGTCGCGATAGAAGAGCTCGAAGAGGCGGTCCTCTGAGCCCATCGGGATGCCACGACCCTCGTCGCAGACGCGGAAGGCAACGCCCCCATCCTCGGTGCGCGCGCTGACCGTGAGAGGTGTTCCGGGCGAGGAGTACTTGGCGGCGTTGGAGAGCAGGTTGCGCATCACCTGCTCGACGTAGGTCGCGTCGCCCGCCACGATGGGCAGGTACGCGTCGGTCTCGAGGCTGATGACGCGGCCGGGGTGCTCGGGGGTCTCCCCCGCCACGATGCGCTCCATGAGTCGGCGCGGCTCGATGGGCTCGGTCTCGGCCACCAGACGGTCATGTTCGACGCGGCTCAGGACGAGGAGATCCTCGACGAGTCGGTGCAGGCGCTCGGATTCTGCTCGCACGTCCGAGAGCAGAGCCGCGCGCGCCTCTGCGTCGTCGGTTCGACCGGGCCTGGTGAGGAGCTGGGTCATGCCGAGGATGGTCGTGACAGGCGTACGCAGCTCGTGGCTGATGACGTCGACGAAGGCCTCGCGGAACTGGTCGGCACGGCGTTCCTCCTCGAGAAGTCGGTCGCGCTGCTCTTCGAGGCGTCGATGCTCGGTGATGTCCTGGCCCGTGCCCACCATGCGTGCCGGCCGCCCCGTGCTGTCGCGGAAGGCACGCCCGACCGCGTGGTTCCAACGGACACCGCCGTCGGGCCCGAGGACGCGGAACTCCAGGTCGAAGCGTCCGCCCTGCTCGACGACCTGCGCGACGCTTTCGCCGAAGCGCTCGCGATCGTCCGGGTGGAGCATCGCGAGGTAGGCCTCGTACTCCGGAGCCGGACCAGTCGGGTCAAGGCCATGCTGCTCGTAGATCGCCTCCGACCAGTGGAGCTCGCCGCTGGCCACATCCCACTCCCACGTCCCGGTCCCTGAGGCTGCGAGGACCAGCTCAAGGCGCTGGTCGCGTGCCTCCAGCGCTTCGGCCAGGGCCGCCGTCTCCCGGAGCGCGTCCGCCAGGCGGTCGCGCGCCGCCCGTCGTGACCCGATGAGGAGGACGACCAGCAGGCCGACGGCGACGAAGAAGACGTTCTTGAAGAGGTCGGCGGAGCCGACCGCTGCGGGCCAGCCGAGCGGGTCGGCGAGGGTCAGGAGGCCATGCAGCAGTGCGGCCGTCGCCAGCGAGACGAGTCCGCCGAGGACGCCGCCGACCCAGGCCGCGACCACGACGGCCGCCAGCAGCAGGATGTAGCCCGGGTCGGCGATGGACTCCAGGATCAGCGCCTTGGCGAGGACGGCCAGCAGCCCCAGGCCCGCCCCAGCCAGCGCGGCCGATCGTCCGGTGAGGCGGAACTCGCGGGCAGCCACGAGGTCCGCCAAGGCACGCTGCGAGGCTGACCGCAGTGGCGACGGGCCGCTCACGTCCGGCGCTTGACCTCCATGACTGGCGTGTCGAGAGCGCCCATCATCCCCGCCCACGTCGAGGCACGTGGGCCCCAGAGCGGGCGGTCCCGGCAGGCGGGCGAGGCTGGCTCGCGCCATGAGGCGCGGGCCAGCCACGCGGAGTCAGCATGCCGTTGGCGGCGCCCCCCAGCGTCATACCACGCCGCGACCCGAGCGGCGGCTGGTGAAGAGGCCCACGACCAGCACCGTGACGACGGCGCCGATGGTGGCGACGACGATCGAGCTGAGGTCGAGGGGTCCGTCGATCGGATCGACGTTGAAGACCGCACCGGCGACGAAGCCGCCGACCACGGCCCCGATGATGCCGAGCACGATGTGTCCGATGATGCCAAGGCCCTCGTCTCCACGGACCAGCAGGCCGGCCAGGTACCCGGCGATGGCGCCGAGCACGAGCCACGCGATGATGCTCATGTGTTGCCTCCCATCCCGACAGGCGCGCCGCGCCGTCCGGAGGTGTGTGACCCGCATCGTGCGGGTCCTCTCGGTCGAACATTGGCCTGGGCAGCGGCGCGAGAGGACTGCAGGAGGCGCCAGCGGCCTATCAGGCGCATGTCAACCCGGCGCCTGCCTGTCAGGCGACCACGTCGCCGAGCAGCTCGAAGTGGTCTGCCTGGAAGGACTCGAGGGCAGCCAGGCGCTTGGCCTGGAGTGGTCCTGCGATGGAGGCGCCCGTCGCGCGCTCGATGGCTGACCAGTCGCCCCACGTGGAGACCATGAGGAAGGAGTCGGGACCAGGCTCCGCGATGATCAGGTCGTTGGGACCTGCGCCATCCGCCCGAAGGGCCGCGAGGTCGTTCGCCAGTCGCTGGATGGACGTCGACGGGTCTGATGCCCCTATGCGGCCTCGAGCGATGCGCAGGATGCCGGTCGACAGGGGAGACAGGGCAAGGTCGAACCCCCACACGGACATGAGCTCGACGCTGTGGTCGGCCGTCGCGTCGATCGGTTCGACATCGGCCACCTCGCTGCGGTCGCCCAGAGCGTCACGCATCGCCGCCTCTGACGACCACACGGAGGCCAGGATACGGGTCCCGAGCTCGTCAGGGCCCTGACGCCCGGCGAGCACACCAAGCGCGCCCGCGCAGGCATGGATGCCTGGCAGGACAGTGCGGCGCAGGACGGCGTCGAAGGCGGGCAGCGTCGTCCGGAACCGGGACAGGCGCAACACGGCGGGCTGGTGAACGGGACTGCCTCCCTCCCATCGGGATCGGTCCAGTATGGCGGCCGTCCCCAGCATCGCGCAGCGCGGTCCACGACAGCAGATCCGCGGAAGAAGCGGCTGGTCCGGCCTGCCCGGGCAGGGTCGAGCCCGCCATCACCGACCGTCGTCGACGTGGGGTGGAGGTCGCCCGCGAGCTTACGAGCGCCCGGCTGATGCGGGACGCGCGGCTACCGGCAGCGCGACGATGGCCGGGTGCTCGCCGGGCCGTGGGGGATCCGCCGTCGGGGCCGAAGCCCCGGCCTTCACGGAGTGAGGGGTGCTCGGCGCACCATGGCGCGTCTGTGGCGCGGCGGCCCGCCGCGCTCGGCTGGCCCTGGCCGCACGCCCGGTCCGGACCAGGCGTCGATAGACGACCTCGTATCCATCGACCATGCGCGCGGGCTGGAAGCGTTCGATGACACGCTGGCGCACGACCGCACGGGAAAGATCACCGGCATGCTGCACCGCCAGCTCGGCCTCGGTGAGGTCGTCGACGATGAAGCCCGTGACGTGGTGCTCCACGGTCTCGGTGGGACCGCCGGCTCGGCGGGCGATGACGGGGGTGCCCGTGGCCATCGACTCGATGGCCACGAGTCCGAAGGGCTCCGGCCAGCTGCTGAGCATGACGGTGGCGATGGCGCCGGCATACAGCGCGTTGCGCTCCGTGGCGCCCAGCTCGCCGAGGAACGTCACGACACCCTCGTCGATGGCCGGCTGCACCACCTCCGCGAAGTGCTCATGCTCGTGCGGGTCATAGACCTTGGCGGCGATGCGCAGCGGCAGCCTGGTCCGGCGGGCCAGCTCGATGGCGTCAGCGACGCCCTTCTCCGGGGTGATGCGACCGACGAAGGCCAGGTAGGAGCCGGGCGTGTCATTGAACGGCAGGGGCTCCAGCGGCAGGCCGTGGTGGATCGTCGCTACCCAATCGGCCTGGGGCGACCAGCGGCGCTGGCTCTCGCTGATGGCGACCAACGGGATGTCGGTGAACTCCTCCAGCAGCTCGGGCACGCCCGAGTGGTCAAGGCGCCCGTGAAGGGTCGTGACCACGGGTGTCGGACACATGCGCGCGAAGAGGAAGCCCAGCGTCTCCACGTGGGAATGGATGAGGTCGAAGCGGTCATGCTCCTCCCACACCCTGGCCAGGCTGAGGTTGATGTAGGCGCCGACATCGCCCTGGTAGCCCAGCGACCAGAGGCTCCGATCGACGGTGGGGACCAGCTCCGCCGACGTCCTCGAGTCGCCCGGAGCGAAGAGGGTGACCTGGTGGCCGCGTACGACCAGCTCGTCCACGAGCGCTGCGACCACGCGCTCCGTGCCAGCGTACGTCGCCGGTGGGATGGGCAGCATGGGCGGGGACACGACCGCGATGCGAAGCGGCGCGGCGCCGCCTCCATCGTGGGGGCTCGTTCGGGTGCCGGCCCGGCCGACACGGAGATCGGTGGTGCTGCCGTTCATGCGCTCGCCTCCCAGCGTGGCGCGACCCAGGGTCGGACGGGGATGCCGGGTCGCCCCTCGGTGGCATGGTCGCGAAGCTGGGTGCCGGGTCAGCGCAACGACTGCCCTCGGGGACATGCCAGCTTCATATCAACCTTCCCGGAGAGGGCCCGCGGGCCTTGACGGACCATCCCGGGGTGCGCATCCTCGCGGCCCCATGCAGCCCATCGATCTGCCCTCGACACCGCCCGCAGGCATCCGTGCCGATGTCCCGCTGGACCGCCTGCGCGGCGCCATCTTCGACATGGACGGCGTCGTCACGCAGAGCGCCACGCTCCACTTCGCCGCCTGGAAGCAGGTCTTCGACGCGTTCCTCGCGCGGCGTGCCCGAGCGGATGGCGGGGCTGCGCGCCACCGGCCCGAGCGCTACCGAGCCTTCGACCAGGACGACTATCGGCGCTACGTGGACGGCAAGCCGCGGGACGCTGGCGTCTCCGACTTCCTGGCCTCGCGCGGCATCGTCCTGCCCAGCGGCGTCCTGCCCCGCGGCGAGATCGGCGGGCCACCTGCGGACGATGGCGCCGACGACACCGTCGTCGGCCTGGGCCTGCGCAAGAACGCGGTCTTCGTCGAGACAGTGGCGCGGGAGGGTATGGCCGCCTTCCCGACCACCGTTGAGTTCATCGACCGACTCAAGGCCGCCGGCCGCCGGCTCGCCGTCATCTCCGCCAGCGAGAACGCCGCGGCCATGTTGACCGCGGCCGGTGTCCTGGGACGCTTCGACGTCAAGGTCGACGGGCTCGACAGTCGGCGACTGCGGCTGGCCGGCAAGCCCGACCCGGCGATCTTCCTCGAGGCGGCGCGGCAGCTCGGAGAGCTGCCGTCGAGCCTGGCCGTGATCGAGGATGCCCTCGCAGGCGTCGAGGCGGGTGCGCGTGGGGGTTTCGGCTGTGTCATCGGGGTCGACCGCGTGGGCTATCGCGACGAGCTGCTGGCCGCCGGTGCATCGGTCGTGGTGAGCGACCTCGGCGAGCTCCTGGTTCCCCCGACGCGGGCGGATCACCGGCGCGGGTAGCGTCGGCCAGGACGGGTCCCGTCAGCGACGCCAGCCATCCTCGGCGCGCGTGAGCTGTACCGGGCGACGCGACACCAGCAGGGGCTGCAGCCCGGGCACGGCGACTCGAACGGGTGCGCTGCTGCGCAGCAGCAGCGAGTCCGGTCGGACCGTGACGCGCAACCGCCGACCGCGGAACGCCACCGGGATCTCCAGGCGTCCCCATCGCGGCGGCAGTCGGGGGTCGACCAGCAGGGCATCGCCCTTTGGTCGGATGCCGCCGAAGCCCATGACCAGCGCCTGCCAGAGTCCGCCCATGGTCTGGACGTGAAGCCCCTCGGAGGCGGTGCCGTTGCGATCGTCCAGGTCGAGGAAGGCGGCCATGCGCAGGGCCTCGATCGCCCTGTCGAGCTGGCCTGCCCGCGCCAGCAGGCCGGCATGCGTGGCCGGTGACAGCGAGCTCCCGTGCGCGGTACGGGGCTCGTAGTACGCCAGGTTGGCCGGCAACGTGCCGCTCTCGACCTCGTCGGGAACGAGGTGGTGGAGGAGCAGCACGTCGGTCTGCTTGATGACCTGGGCATGCGCCACGCGCTCACGACCGAGCAGCACATCCGCCCAGGCGGGCCGCGGCGTGATCTCGGCGATGCGGATGGGCTCCAGGCCGTGGAAGCCCGTGAACTGCTCGTAGATCTTGGTGCCCGGGTCGTAGCCATCCACGATGTCGTCGGCGAGGGCCCGCCAGCCGGCGATCTCGGCAGCGTCCGGCCACTCGCTCGCAGCCCCGGTCCGCCGTGCCAGGTGGCTGCCGCGGCTCGGTCCGCCCTTCTCGCGATGCCGCTGCCGGCCCCGCCCGCCCACCCCGCCCACCCCGCCGGCCTCGACCGCGGCAGCGGCAGCACGCAGGTTCCAGCGCGCCATGACGTTCGTGTAGGCGTTGTCGTCGACGAGCTCGTGGTACTCGTCCGGGCCGATGATGCCGCGCAGGTGCGCGCGTCCATCCTCTTCGCGCTCCAGCCGTGAGGCCCAGAATCGTGCCGTCTCGATGAGCAGCCGCCGCCCATCACCATTGGCATACGCCTGGTCACCGCTCCAGGCCACGTACTCGGCCGACGCCCAGGCGATGTCGGCGACGACATGCAGCTCGCGCTCGCCGGTCCAGACGCGGATGGGCTCAGCGGTCACGCCCGCTATCCATGTCGGTGTGACGTCGCGGCCATCCGCTGCGGATTCCCATGGGAACCAGGCGCCACCCAGCCCGGCCTCCCGCGCGGCTGCCTGGGCAGCGCCAAGGCGGCTGACCCGGTAGGCCAGCATCGCACGCGCGGCAGCGGGCCTCGTGGCGGCGAAGAAGGGCAGCATGAAGACCTCGGAGTCCCAGAAGACGTGGCCCTTGTAGCTGGGTCCCGAGAGTCCCCTCGGACCGACCGGCACCTCACGTGACGGACCGACGGTCGCATCCAGGTGGAAAAGGGCGAAGTTCAGGGCGCGCTGCAGGTCGTCGTCGCCATCGATGCTGATGCCCATCTCCGACCAGCGTCGCGACCAGGCCGCCCGCTGGTCGGCGATGAGGCCGTCGATGCCGCGTCGGGAGGCACGCTCCAGCAGGGCGGTGGCGGCCGAGGGAGCCGGTGGCCGATCGCTGCGCGAAACGTACGCGGCCACGCGTTCGAGACGACGCGTCGTGCCGTCGCGGAGGGACTGGCTGGCTGCCACGGCGACGCCCCCGGGAACGCCCGTCACGCGGCCCGTCTCGAGACGCTCGCCACGACGCCGAGGCGCCCCGGGACCGATGCTGCCGTCGTGCACCGGGTCGGGGGCCAGGATGGCCCGGCCGAACGGGCGGGCGCCCTCACCCACGGCGCGCATCGCGCCGACCCCGGGCAAGGCGCGACTGGCGAAGGTGACGGCCCTGAAGGCGCCCCTCGTGCTGCGCGCCTCGTGGTGGAGCAGCCCCGTCCGCAGGTCGAGCATGCGGCGGGTATCGTCGGCCGCGACCAGGTCGCCCGCCAGCCGTGTCCAGTCGGGCGCACGCAGCAGGTCGCTGTCCGAACCGCTGCCCGAGTACACGCCGGCCACGCGGACCTCGCGCCGGGCGGCCGCGTACCCCGTCAGCGGGCTGCCGAGCGTGCCCACGACGCCATCGACCATGGCCAGCCAGGTGTCATGCGTGTGCTCCAACGCCGGGTCTGCCCCGCGGATCTCCACGCACCAGGCGGGATCGTCGGGGAAGGCCGGGATGGCGCCCCCGCGGCGCTGGTGGAGGATCTCCGCAAGGGCTCCGTCGGCCTCCGACGCGGGCACGAGCCGAGTCTCCGCATGGGCTGCGCACGCGCCGCAGCCGTCGATGACGAGGATCTCCGAAGCACGCACGCCATGGCGCCACCAGAGGGTCGTGGTGGCGCGCAGCACCCCTCGGCCGTGCCGCGCCACGCGATGCACGACGAGGCCTGTGGCCAGCAGGGCAGGCATCCGGCGTTCGACGGCGCGCGGCGGAACACCCACGACGATGACGGCCTCGACGGACATGGCGCACCTCCTGTCGCTGCAGCGGGCCAGTCTGAAGCAGGCATCTGTAACGCGCCCGTGACGCCCCTGCCGCGCGGCGCGACGCGCACGGACCGACCGCGCCGATAGGGTCCTGGTTGCGCGGCGATGCCGCACCACCGAAAAGGAGGAACACCATCATGGGCGACCGGATCGACGAGGCTGTGGGCAACACCAAGGAGACCATCGGAGACCTGATCGGCAACGAGGACCTGGAACGAGAGGGCCAGTCCCAGGCCGATCGCGCCAAGCTCGAGCGCGAGGTAGAGGGCGCCGTCGACAAGACGGTCGGCAAGGCCCAGGAGACCTGGGGCAAGGTCACCGGCGACAAGGAGACCGAGATGGCGGGTAAGGTCCGCCACATCGAGGGCAGTGTCCAGCAGGGCGGTTGACCCCTGCGCAGGCAGCCTGTCGGGGCCGGACGGGGTGATGCCCCGGCCGGCCCCGGCCACGTTCCCACGCGCTAGCATGTGCCTGCGCCGGGGCTGCCGACGTCAGCGCCGGCGGAGCGAAGGGCTGACATGACCAGGACCGACGACGCGGTGACGCACCCGGACGCGCTGACGCACCCCGTTGACCCCCCGCGCGGGGCTCGTGCGAGGAAGCGGCGATCGTCCCAGCGCAACGTCCTGGGGCGATGGACCGTGCGCGGCGCAGGCATCGGCATCGGACTCCTGCTCGTCGCCATCGTGGCACTCGTCGCCCAGGCGGCGATGAACGTCCTCGTCCTCGTCTTCGTGTCGATCCTGCTCGCCTCGGCCATCGACCCCCTGGTGACGACGGTGCGAGACCGCGTCAACGTCTCGCGCGGCAAGGTCGTGCTGGGCTTCTATCTTGTGCTCGTCGCGCTGGCCGTGGCCATGGCCTTCCTTGTCGTGCCGGCCGCGATCAACCAGATGACCGAGCTCTCGGCGCGGCTGCCGGAGCTGCTCGCGGAGAGTCGTGCCTGGGCGGCCACCCTGGATCCGGCGGTGGCGGGCACGACGGTGGTGCGGCTCCTGGACGTTCTCGAGGCGTCGCTCGTCCGTGGTGGCCTCACCGAGGTCGATCCGGAAGCCATCGTCGACCTGGGACTGACCGCGGCGGACATCGCGCTCGCGATCATGACGCTCTTCACGCTCGTCTTCTTCTGGCTCATCAGCCGCGAGACGATGCAGCGCTTCGGTCTGGCCCTGCTGCCGATGGGCCGTCGAGGCAGCGTCCGTGGTGCCTGGAACGCCATGGAGACCCGCATGGGCTACTGGGTGCGTGGCCAGCTCATCCTGATGCTCACGGTGGGGGTCATGGCGTCGATCGCCTACTTCGTGCTCGGCCTCGACAACGCCCTGCTGCTGGGCGTCATCGCCGGCATCACGGAGATCATCCCCATCGTCGGTCCCGCCATCGGCGCGGTGCCCGCGCTCATCGTCGCCTTCGTCGAGGGCGGCCCGGAGCTGGCCCTGCTCGTGGCTGGCGTGTACATCGTCATCCAGGTCCTGGAGGGCAACATCCTCGTCCCCATCGTCATGAAGAACGCCGTGGGCCTGCCGCCCTTCGTGGTCGTCGTCAGCCTGCTCATGGGCGCGGCGGTGGGTGGCCTGATGGGCGCCCTGCTGGCCGTGCCGGTGACCGCTGCCCTGGCCGTCATCGGCGAACGCGCCCAGGCACGCCGCGAGGCCGTGGCCCTGGGGACGCCGGGCTTCGGCCAGACCAGCGACGATGCCCCAGCCGGAGACGACGCTCCGTCGAGCGGGGATGCGCTGGTCGCCCCTGGCCGGTAGCATCGGGTGGTGACCCACATCGACCTTTCGAGGGAGCTCCAGGTGGCCACCGCCGCGGCGCGTGCGGCGGCCGCGATCCATGTCGAGCGCTACGAGCGCCTGGAGAGCATCGTGCACAAGTCGCAGAAGGACGTGGTCACCGAGGTCGACCACCTGTCCGAGGAGACCATCCTTGGGCACCTTGCGGCGGCGTTCCCCGGTGACGCCGTGCTGGCTGAGGAGTCGGGCGTCTCAGGGCCCCAGGCGGACAGGGTGTGGGTCATCGACCCGCTGGACGGCACCGTGAACTACGCGAACGGCCTGCCCTTCTTCTCCATCAGCATCGCCCTGGTCATCGGCGGCGAGCCGCAGCTGGGGATCGTCATGGATCCCCTCCGGGACGAGGTGTTCCACGCTGTCGCGGGCGGCGGCGCCTTCCTCGACGACCGGCCCATCCGCAATCCGGGCAAGGCACGCCTCATCGATGCCGTCGTGCACCTGGGCCTGCCGGGTTCGGGCTTCGCGCGGCAGACCGCGCGCTACCGCCGCGCCGTGCGCATCACGCGCTCCATGGGCAGCGCGGCCCTCAGCCTGACGTACGTCGCCAACGGACGCTTCGACGCCTATATCCAGTGGCAGGGCCTGTCCACCTGGGACATCTGTGCGGCCGGGCTCATCGCCAGCGAGGGGGGCGCGCTGGTCACCTCGCGGCGCGGCGAGCGCTGGTTCGACATGGCCATGCCCAGCAGATCCATCGGCATCGTGGCCGCCATGCCGCAGCACCACGCCACCTACCTGGCACTGCTGGGTTCACCGAGCCGCTGATTCACCTGCGCGCGGGCAGGCGCTCCAGCAGGCGGGGGGCCCGCAGCCGCGCCGCCAGCTCGGCCAGGGCCGGGCCATCGACGCCACGCCAGCGCAGCTCCTCGGGGTCGTGCTGCGGGATTGGCGCGTCGCTGCGCAGCGTGGCGAGCTCCCGGTAGAGGAGGGCATCGGCGCGCTGTTCGCGCAGCACCCGCGCCAGGCTGGCGGCGCCGCGCACGCTGAGGTCCCAGGCGGCCACGGAATCGGGGATGTCCTCGAGGTGTGGGTAGCGTTGCAGGACCGCGGCCGTCGAGCGGGCGCCCCATCCGGGCAGGCCGGGGTAGCCGTCTGCGCTGTCGCCCACGAGCGCCAGGTAGTCGGGGATCGACGCCGGCGGCACCCCGAACTTCTCCTCCACGGCGGCCGCGTCCATGAAACGGCCGGCTCGTCGATCGAAGGTCAGGATGCGGCCATCCGGCCGCACGCACTGGGCCATGTCCTTGTCCGGCGAGAGGATGATGACGCGCTCCACGGCGGGGTGATCGGCGAAACGCCAGGCAGCGGCGCCCAGGCCATCGTCGGCTTCGAAGTCGACCATGGGCCAGACCACGGCGCCCAGGGCTCGCAGCGCGTCCTCGACGAGGCCGAACTGGGCGAGCAGCTCCGGCGGCATGCCCGCCTCCGTCTTGTAGCCGGGGTATCGGTCGTTGCGCCACGAGCGGATGACGTGGTCCGTGGCGCAGCCCAGGTGCGTGACGCCGTCTTCCCGCAGCAGCGACAGCACGGACTCCATGACGCCCACGGTGGCCGCCACCGGTCGGCCGTCCGCGGCGGCATGCGGCGGCCGCCCGAAATGCGCGCGGAAGAGCTCGTAGGTGGCGTCGAGGAGGTGGATCTGCACGGCGCCCTCGGAGCGCCTCAGGCGCCCGCGCTGCTCCCGGTGGCCTCGTGGACGGCCAGGCCCGCGGCGTAGGCCGCGCCGATGATGCCCGAGGTGTTGAGGTAGCGCGCCTTGACGATGGGGGCGTTGGCCTGCAGGTACTGCCAGTAGCGCGCCGATTCCTTGCTGACGCCACCACCCAGGATGATGCGGTCCGGCCAGAAGTAGAACTCGAGCATAGCCAGGTACTCGTTGAATTCGCGTGCCCAGCGCTTCCAGCCCAGCCTGCGGCGCAGGCGCGCAGCGCCACCGACGAGCGTCTCGGCGCCACGCCCGCGCAGCAGGATATGGCCGAACTCCGTGTTGGGCACCAGGCGGCCGTCGCTGATGAGGGCACTGCCGATGCCCGTGCCCACGGTCAGCAGGATCACCGTGCCCGGCTGGTCGCGTGCCTCCCCGAAGGCCAGCTCGGCCATGCCCGCAGCATCCGCATCGTTGATGACGCGCACGGGGCGACCCAGGCGTGCGCCCAGGTGCGTGGTGGCATCGAACTCGATCCAGCCCTTGTCCACGTTGGCGGCCGTCTTCATGACGCCGTGCTTGATGGCGCCGGGCAGGCCGCAGCCGATGGGCACATCGCCGTCCACGGGCCGCTCGGCGAGGACGCGCGTGACGACGCCGGCGACCGTCTCGAGGACCGCGGCCGGGGTCGACGGCTGCGGGGTCCGCTCGCGTACGCGAGCGCTGACGAGCTCCGCCGTGGCGAGATCCACGAGGGCAGCCTTGACGCCGGTGCCGCCCACGTCGATGCCGATCGCCAGGCCGCTGAGCGGCACGCTGGTGAGGCGGGGCGCCGCAGCCCCGCCGGTCGCAGGAGCGGGGTCGCTGCGTGTGGCAGGTGGGTCCGTCTCCCCGGTGGCGGGCTGGGCCTTGGCGCTGCGCTCGGGCGTGGTGGTCACGGGCTTGCTCACGGCTGCAGGATACGACGACCGTGCCGCGCTGCGACGGACTTCCCGTGCACGCCGGCCACCCTCTTGGCCTACGATGACCGGCAAGATGTTCGATCCCTACGGTGACTTCAAGCTCCTGCCCCCCGATCCCGATCCGGACGAGACATCCGACTGGATCGCCTCTCTCGACGCGCTCACCGAGGAGGTCGGCCGCGAGCGTGCCCAGTTCGTCCTCTACAAGCTGCTGAAGCGCGCCCGCCAGCTGCACATCGGACTGCCGCCGCTGACACAGACGCGCTACATCAACACCATCAGCCCGGAGCAGGAGGCCCCCTTCCCCGGGGACGAGAAGATGGAGCTGCGCATCCGGCGCATGGTGCGCTGGAACGCCGCCGCCATGGTGCTGCGCGCCAACATGGCTTCGCCCGGCATCGGCGGCCACCTGGCCACCTTCGCCTCCGCCACGAGCCTCTACGAGGTCGGCTTCAACCACTTCTTCCGCGGCAAGGACGCCGCGGGCATGGGCGACCAGGTCTTCTTCCAGGGCCACGCCGCGCCCGGCGTCTACGCGCGCGCCTTCCTCGAGGGTCGCCTCAGCGCGGACCAGCTGGACCATTTCCGGCGTGAGGTCGTGCCCGGCCAGGGCCTCTCCTCATACCCGCATCCGCGCCTCATGCCGGACTTCTGGGAGTTCCCCTCGGTCTCCATGGGGCTCTCGCCGCTGGCAGCCATCTACCAGGCCCGCTTCAACCGCTACCTCCACCACCGCGGCATCAAGGACACCTCGCACAACCGCGTCTGGGCCTTCCTCGGTGACGGCGAGACGGACGAGCCGGAGTCGCTGGGTTCGCTCTCCATCGCCGCCCGCGAGGGCCTGGACAACCTCGTCTTCGTCATCAACTGCAACCTGCAGCGCCTGGATGGCCCGGTGCGCGGCAACGGCAAGATCATCCAGGAGCTGGAAGCCGTCTTCCGCGGCGCCGGCTGGAACGTCATCAAGGTCATCTGGGGCCGCGAGTGGGACGCCCTCCTGGCTCGGGACGCTGACGGCGCGCTGGTCCAGCGCATGGCGGACGTGCTCGACGGCGAGTGGCAGAAGTACGCGGTGGAGCCCGGCTCCTACATGCGCGAGCATTTCTTCGGGACGGACCCGCGACTGGCGGCCATGGTGGCCGACAGGTCGGACGACGAGCTCAAGGCCCTGCGCCGCGGCGGTCACGACTACCGCAAGCTCCACGCTGCCTACGAGGCGGCCACGCAGCAGAACGGCGCCCCCACGGTCATCCTGGCCAAGACGGTGAAGGGTTGGACGCTGGGCTCCAGCGTGGAGGCCCGCAACATCACCCACCAGGCCAAGAAGATGAACGAGCAGGAGCTGCGCGTCTTCCGCGACCGCCTGGAGCTGCCCATCCCGGACGAGCAGCTGAAGGACGCGCCGTACTACCACCCCGGCCCCGACGCGCCCGAGATCCGCTACCTCCAGGAACGCCGTGCCGCGCTGGGCGGCCCCTCGCCGCGCCGTGTCGTGCTGGCAAAGACGCTGCCCACGCCGGGCGACGCGGTCTTCGGCGAGTTCGAGAGCGGCTCCGGTGGCCAGGAGGTCTCCACGACCATGGCCTTCGCCAAGCTGCTGCGCAACCTCCTGCGGGACCCGGGCATCGGGCAACGGCTGGTGCCCATCATCCCGGACGAGGCCCGCACCTTCGGGCTGGATTCGCTCTTCAAGGAGGTCGGCATCTACTCGGCGCTGGGCCAGCTCTACGACCCGGTGGATTCCAAGCTGGTCTTCTCATATCGGGAGGACCAGGCCGGCCAGATCCTCGAGGAGGGCCTCACGGAGGCCGGTTCCACGGCGTCCATGCAGGCGGCCGGCACGGCATACGCCACGCACGGGGAGCCGATGATCCCCTTCTACATCTTCTACTCGATGTTCGGCTTCCAGCGAACCGGCGACGAGATCTGGGCCTTCGGCGACGCCCGCGGCCGCGGCTTCATGATGGGTGCCACGGCTGGCCGCACGACGCTCAACGGCGAGGGCCTGCAGCACGAGGATGGCCACAGCCTGGTGGAGGCCTCGCACTACCCCTCCTGCCGTGCCTACGACCCCGCCTTCGCCTACGAGACCGCGGCCATCATCCGCGACGGCCTCGAGCGTCTCTATGGCGCGGAACCCCAGGACGACTTCTACTACATCGCCCTGTACAACGAGAACCTGGTCATGCCCGCGCGGCCGGACGGGGTCTCCGATGAGGACATCGTGCGGGGCCTGTACCGCTTCGCCGCGGCCCCGGACCTCGGTGCCACGGCACCTCGAGCGACCATCCTGGCCTCCGGGGTCATCATCGCCCAGGCCCTGGCGGCCCAGAAGCTGCTGGCCGAAACGTACGGTGTCGCGGCGGCGGTTTTCAGCGCACCATCCTTCCAGCAGCTACGCAACGATGCCCTGGAGGTCGAGCACTGGAACCTGCACAATCCCGCCTCACCGCGTGTCCCGCACGTGACCACGGTGCTTGCCGAGGCCGGTGCTGCCGGGCCGGTCGTGGCTGTCTCCGACTGGATCACGGCCTGGCCGGACATGATCTCGCGCTGGGTGCCCAGCGCGGCCTGGCGCAGCATGGGCACGGACGGCTATGGCCGCAGTGACACGCGTGCCGCGCTGCGCCGCTTCTTCGACATCGACGGACCGCATATCGCGGCGGCTGTCCTCGTGGAGCTGGGCCGCCTGGGCTCGCTGCCGGCCGAGCGCGTGGCCGAGGCCGTCGCAGCTCTCGACCTGGAGCCCGAGGCGCCCTTCGCGCTTGGCCGCTGAAACGCGACGGGCCGGCACGGGCCGCCTGATCAGGGCTACCATCCGCCTGCCATGACGGCCACCGCGTACGCCACCGTCCAGGCCGCCGACGCGATCCTCGTGGCTGCCGCGCGCAGCGGTGACCTGTTCGCCTGGGAACACCTCGTGCGTCGGCACCAGGAGTCCGTGCACCGCGTGGCCTTCCTCGTCGTGCGGGACTCCGCCCTCGCGGAAGTCGCCACGGAGTCCACCTTCCTGCGCGCCTATCGCGCCCTGCCCTCGCTGGAGGACGACCGCGGCCTGCAGCCCTGGCTGTTCCGCATCGCCGCCGCCGAGGCTCGACAGCAGCGCCGCGATGCCTCCCGTCCGCGACCGAGCTCGCGACCCATCGAGCGCGTCAGCGGCCCGCGGCGTCCCGCGGGCCAGCCACCCGGGATGGGCGCCGCGACGGTCCTCTCACCCCCACAGCGGGAGAGTCTCGGGGCGGCCTTCGACCGGCTGGGCGAGGACGATCGGCTCATCATCGCCATGCGCTATCTCTTCGGGCTCTCGCTGTCGGATGCCGCCGCCGCCATGTCGACCTCCGTGGCCGCCGTGGAGCCACTCCTTCGCGAGGCCATGCTGCGGCTGCGCAGCCGGACGGTGGTGGACGGATGACCGCACAGACGGTGCCACCCTGGGTGGTCGGGCTCGCCGATGACGATCTCGGCGCGGCCGCCGTGTCGCTGGCGATCGCGGAGCTGCACTGGACGCCGGATGTCGCGCCGGCCGTCATGGACCGCATCGCCCGCGATACGGTGGCCTACCCCGAGCACTTCGATCGTCGTGGTCGCCTCGTCCCTGCAGGGCAGCCCATGCCGGCCGAGACCCCGACCCTGGCGCGCACGCTGGGCCGGATCGTCGTCTTCGCCGTTGTCGCCGCCCTCGTGGCCGTGTTGGCCTACGTCGTCGCCACGGCCAATGCCGCAGGCGTGGAGGCCGCCGGCCTCGCGTCGCTGGCGCTCCTGACTGCTCCTGTCATCAGCTCGGAGACCCCATGATCCGTCTCGATCGCCGGTCCAGCGCCGTCGTGCTGCTGCTGGCTGCCGTCCTCGTCGCCACGGTCGGATCGGCCGGCGCGCTGGCGGCGAAGCGCGATCGCAGCCCCGCTCCATCGGCCAGCGCGCAGCCCGGTGCCAGCGCTGCGCCCGAAGCCAGCGCCGCGCCCAGCCCGGCGGCGTCAGCGGTCCCGGTCCCGACCTTCGATGCCGACGGCGTCTCGCTGCGCCTGGACCTCTTCACGGACGGCCTGGATATGCCCGTCTACGTGACCGGGGATGGTACGGGCTCCGCCTGCCTCTACGTGGTCGAGCGCGGGGGCATCGTGCGCCTCGTCGGCCTGGACGGGTACATGCGGGTCAAGCCGTTCCTCGACATCAGCGCACTGGTCACGGAGGGCACCGAGCAGGGTTTGCACGCCATCGCCTTCCACCCCGACTTCGCCAGGAACGACCGCTTCTTCGCCCACTACAACGACAAGCAGGGGCGCCAGGTCATCGCCGAGTTCCGCGGCGAGAGCTGCCGCGGCGCGCGCGGCAAGCCCACCAAGGTGCTCCTTGCGGAGGAGCAGCCGTATCCCAACAACAACGCCGGATGGATCGGCTTCGGCCCGGACGGGTATCTCTACGTACCCCTCGGTGACGGCGGCGGTGTCTCGCCCGGTGACCCCAACGGCATCGGCCAATCGCCCACGTCGCGGCTGTCCAAGGTCCTGCGCCTGAACGTGGACGTGGCTTCGAGTCGGCTCTATTCGATCCCCCCGGACAACCCCTATGCCAAGAAGCGGCAGGGCTATCCGCCGGAGACGTGGGCCATGGGCCTGCGCGACCCGCGCCGGGCCAGCTTCGATCGCAAGACCGGCGACCTCTGGATCGGTGACGTCGGCCAGGACGCCTACGAGGAGATCGATCGCATCCCGGCCGGCACGCCAGCATTGAACTTCGGCTGGTCGGACATGGAAGGCGACCGCTGCCACAACCTGGCTGACTGTGACCCCGCCGACTACGAATCCCCCGTGGCCATCTACGACGAGGCGCCGCCCCAGTGTGGCGTGGTCGGCGGCTACGTCTATCGCGGCAAGGAGATACGAGCACTGGAGGGCGTCTACCTCTTCACCGACTTCTGCAGCGGCTACATCTGGGGCCTGGATGCCGACGCCGTGGAGGCCGGCCAGGACGTCGTCGCGCAGGTGCTGCTGGACGCGCCGCAGGGCTTCGTCTCCTTCGGCGAGGACGACGCGGGCGAGCTCTACCTCGTCACCCTGGACGGCAGCATCTACAAGGTCGCGGCGGAGCAGGGCTGATCGCACCAGCGGTGCCCCCGCCTGACCCGGCGGGGCTGCGCTACGAGCGCCACTGGCAGCCGGTCCTGGCGCCCGCCGGACTGCGGCTCCTGGATCGTGTCGCGGCCGATCTCGCTCGGACCGACCGCGGGGTGCAGCAGGGCCGCGCTGCCCTCGGGCCATCCGGTCCGGCGCGCGTCCTGGACCTCGGGACGGGGACCGGCGCCCTCGCGCGGGCGGCTGCAGCGCGCTGGCCGGCCGCACAGGTCATCGGCCTGGATGCCTCGGCGGCGATGCTCTCGGTGGCGCGCGCCCGTGCGGCCGGAGATGGTGCCGGCGCAATGGGTCCGGTGGGCATGCTGCCGGCGCCACGAGTCCGGCGGGGCATGCTGCCGGCGCCACGGCTGCGGCCGGGGCCGACCGCCTCGAGTGGCTCCTGGCCGACGCTGCGGCCATGCCGCTGGCCGACGGGCAGGTGGATGTCGTGCTGGCCGCCTTCGTCCTGCACGTCGTCACGGATCGACCGGTCGTGCTGCGTGAGGTCGCCCGGGTGCTGCGACCGGGCGGCTGCCTCGGCCTCGTGGGCTGGCTCGCCGACGACGTGCTCATGGCGCCGGACGTGGCCTTCGACGAGGCCGTCGGCGACCTGGGCCTGCTTGACCCTGAGACGCCCGACCCCGTGCCACCCGCCGGCGACTTCATCGCCCTCGACGCGGTCGCCGATGAGCTGGCGGCGGCCGGCTTCGTGGATACCGAGGTCGGCGCCGAGGAGCTGACGGCCACCTGGACCCGCGGCGACTACCTGGACTTCAAGGTGGGCTTCGACGAGTGGGACCTCTTCGCCTCGCTATCGGCGCGCGATGCGGACCGCCTACGGGAGCGTGCCCTGGCCAGCTGGGAGTCACTGCCCGATGACGCCTTCAGCCTGCGGGCTCCGCTGGCCGTGGCCGTGGCTCGCCGCCCGGGGTAGTCGTCCGCCGCCGCCGCCACGTGATGTCGGCCCGGCGATGCCATCCGCGCCGCGCTCGCCTCAGGCGGCGAAGGGCGAAGCCTCCAGGGGCCGGCAGATCCGGCAGGCGCGATAGCCCGCCGCGTGCGCTGCTTCCGGGCTGCGAAAGTGGACCGCGTGGGCCGGCTCGATGCGTCGGGCGGCGCGGCAGGTCGGGAAGCAGTAGATATGCGTCGTGTCGCTGCCGGTGTAGCGCGCGCCGCTGGTGGCCAGCCGCTCCAGCGCCGCGGTATCCACGCCCTCCCGGCCGAGGACCGCGCGCTTGGCCTGCGGCCCGCCGGCCCCGTACTCGCCGATGTGGCCGTCCGCGCGCACGACGCGATGGCACGGGATGACGAAGGGCACCGGGTTGCTCGCCAGCGCCGAGCCGACCGCGCGGACGGCGCGCGGGTGCCGGATCTCGCGCGCCACCCAGGCGTACGGGCGCACCTCGCCGAAGGGGATCTCCATCGTCTTGCGCAGGACCGCCTGGGCGAAGTCGGTCAGGCCCATCAGATCGACGGGCGGCCCGCTCGTGCGCTCGCCGCGCAATCGATGCATGACGGGCTCGGCCAGCTCCGCAGGCAGGTCGGGCACGCGCCGCAGGCTGCGCCCGTGTCGCAGCACGTAGTCGATCTCGAAGCCATCCGCATCGCCCGCCCGCTCCACGCTGGTGATGCCCCGCGGCCCCCAGGCGATGTACAGCGCGCCGATGGGGCCCTCGATCTCGGCCCAGGTATCGACGAGCCCGACCGCGGCCAACACCCCGTCGGCCAGGTGCTCGGGTGCCGGCAGCGCCGCCGACCGCAGGTCCCGCACCATCGCGCGTGCCTCCTTCAAGCTCATGACATCACCTCGTGTCCAGGGTCGCCCGTCGGGCTACCGGGCTGGTCGGTCCGGCGCCACTCTCGCGAAGCAGGTCGGCCCGGAGCATGGCCAGGCCTCGGTGGACGTCCGACTTCACCGTATTGACCGGCCGGCCGAGGGCCTCGGCCAGCTCGGGGTAGCTGAGGCCGCTGACATGGCGCAGCGCGACGGCCATGCCGTAGCGCGGCGGAAGAGCGGTCAGGCGCATCCGCCACGCCTGTGCCGCCTCGCGCTGCGCCAGCACCCGCTCGGGCCCCGGTCGCCCGTCGGGCAGCTGGTCGGCGACGTCGTCCAGGGCGGCGCCGGCCGGCCGGCTGCGCACCCGGCGCACCCGGTTGCGGCCCAGGTTCGTGACGATGGCGGCCAGCCAGCCACGCGGGCGCAGCTCGCGCCGGCGGGCCGGCGGGTACCCGACGAGCGCCTTGTATGCCCGTACGAAGGTGTCCTGCGAGAGGTCTGCGGACTCGTCGGCGTCATGGGTCAGGCGCATGGCGATGCCGAAGACGAGGTCCTGGTGGTGGACCACGAACTCGGCGAAGCCGGCCTCCAGGTCGCGGGCCAGTCTGGCCGGGCAATCAGCGCACACGACCACAGGAACACGGCGGGGCGCTCATGGGTTGCAGTCTGCCCACCGTCGGCGGGCTCGTCGAGAGCCGGGCGCGACTCGGCTGGCATCATCCGGGCGCGGACCGTTGCCGTTACCGCAGCAGGAAGCCCTCGCGCAGCGGGTCGCGCTCGTCCACGACGTAGCGATGGTGACCCGTGACGAACGCCCGCCCGGCCACGCTGGTGAGCACCGCCTCACGACCGCCGAGGCTGGCGATGCCGTCGAGCCGACCGCGGAAGGCCTCCCCCGTCAGGCCCGCATTGACGATCTCGTCTCCGATCTCCGCGGCACCCAGGGCATGGCGAGCCGCCAGCAGCGCCGACGTCCCGGAGCCACACGGCGAGCGATCCACCTCGGCCTCCGCGAAGACCGTCACGTTGCGCAGCGTGGCGTCCGTGGCACGACCGTCGGGCGCGCTGGCCGGGTCGCCGTCGACGATGATGGTGCCGTAGACGAAGCCCAGCGAGGGGTCGGTGGGGTGCTCCGGCGTGTGCTCCCGGCGGAGCGCCTCCGTGATGGCGGCGCCGGCGCGGGTCAGCTGTTCGGTCTGCTCCGGCACCACGCGCATGCCCAGCTCGCTGACGTCCACGATGCCGTAGTAGGCGCCGCCGAAGGCGAGGCTGACACTCAGGGCGCCGCGTTCGGCCGCCGCGCCGAAGAGTCGGATGCCGCGCGGCCGCATGGGGATGCGCTCCGCGTGCAGGTAGGCGGGCACGTTCTGGAAGCGAACCTCATGGACCAGGGGTCCGCCGTCTGGGCCGGCCTCGACAGCGGCGCTCGCGGTCACCAGGCCGGCGGGCGTCTCCCAGCGGATGCGCGTGACGGGCGCGCTGGCTGGGTAGAGGCCCTCCTCGATGAGCCCCTGGGTCAGCGCGATGATGCCGTGGCCGCACATCGTGGAGTAGCCCTCGTTGTGCATGAAGAGCACGGCGATGTCGGCGTCGTCGCGATGTGGCGGCAGGAGCACGGCTCCGTACATGTCACGGTGGCCCCGCGGCTCCAGCATCAACACGCGGCGCACATGGTCGGCATGCTCGCGCACCCAGGCGCGGCGCTCCTCGATGGGCGCCCAGGGCACCGCCGGGTAGCCACCGCGCACGAGGCGCAGCGGCTCGCCAGCGCAGTGCAGGTCCAGCGTCTCGATGACGAGGCGCCCGCTGTCCCGTTCCCGGGCCCGCTGCGCATCCCAGGAAAGGGCGTCCCCGTCGCTGGTGGGGGCTGCTGCCGGCTCCGCCACTGCCCGCGTGGCCGTCGCGCTCGAGCCCGACCCCGCGCCGGCGCGTCGCCCTGTCCGCGCGGCCGCGCCGACGCGTCGCGCAGACCCGCCGGTGGCACGGGCGGCCACCTGGTCGCCCGGTCCGTGCTCGTCGTCGCGCACCTCGAAGACCACGGTGAGGACGTGCTCGTTGGCCTCGGATCGCCAGCGCCGCGAGACCGGCAGCCAGCCGCGGCTGGCTGCCTGCTGTCGCTCCTGCTGGAAGGATCGCTCGGCGGCGTCACGCTCCGTGGCGGCGTAGGTGCGGATGATGCTGCTCGTGGCCTGCTGTGCGCTCGTCCTGGCCATGCTCTCCGTGCTCCGCGGTGGATGCTGCCGGCGCCGTCCCGGCCATCATAGCCACGTGGTGCGCCGGCGAACCGGCCCCCGGCCCGTTCGTGGCGACAGGAAGGGTCGAGCGGTGCCAGGGAAGACCCGAGCGGCCTGCACGAAGCCCTGACCGGCGCACTGGGGTGGGACTATCGTGCGGGCATGAACGAGCATGCCGCGCCAGATCTCCAGGGACTCCGTCGCCGCATCGGTGACGTCTCGCAGGTCGTCTCCACCCGTGCCGCCCGACTGTGCGACGGGAACGAGGACGGTCTCCGCATCATCGACGCCCGCGCTGCCGGAGGATGCTCTGCCGTGATCCTCGCGGATCGCGGTCTGGACCTGGGCGCTGTGTGGACAGCCGGGCACCAGGTCGGCTGGCAGTCGACGACCGGGGCCGTCCACCCCGCGTACTTCGCCGAGGCGTCCTGGCTGCGCTCCTTCCACGGCGGCCTGCTGACGACATGCGGCCTCCAGAACGTGGGCCTGCCCAACACCGACCAGGGCACGTACCACGGCCTGCACGGGCGCATCTCCAACACCCCGGCCCGCAATGTCGTGCACCGCGTCATCGAGGAGGACGGCCGACTGGTGGCCGAGGTCAGCGGGGAGATGCGCGAGACGGACGTCTTTGGCAGCGACCTCCTGCTGCGCCGGCGCATCACGCTGCCCATGGGCGAATGCGTCATCCGCGTCGAGGACGAGGTCGTCAACGGCGGCTACGCGGCGGTGCCGGTGCTCCTGCTCTATCACGTCAACGTCGGCTACCCCGTCGTGGCTGAAGGATCGACGCTCATCACGCCACCTGCCGAGGTGGTCGGCCGCGACCCGCGGGCCCAGGCTGCCATCGGTGAGCGGGGCGTCTTCCCGGCCCCGCAGGACGGCTTCGCGGAGTACGTCTACGAGCACCGCATCCGCGACCTCGATGCCGGCCTCGTGAGCGCCACGCTGGCCAATCCGGGTTTCACGCCGACCGGTGGCATCGCGGTCACGGTGAGCTGGGATCCGCGCCACCTGCCGCGCATGTGGCAGTGGCGCATGTTGGGGCCGGGCACGTACGTGACCGGCCTGGAGCCGGCCAACTGCGACCTCGCGGGGCGGGCGGCCCTGCGGGAAGCAGGCACGCTGCCCGTGCTGGAACCCGGCGAGACGCGCCGGTTCGGGCTCTCACTTCGGGTGTCCACGGGCGAGGAGGTCCAGGCGCTCATCGCTGGCGCCTGACCCGCGCGGCGGTCGGCCGCCGCGACCCGTGCTAGGGTCGCCCCACATGACACCTGCGGAGGAGGGGCGCACGATGCCCGGACTCGGGCTCGACCGCGCCGGCGATGCGGAGCCGGCCGAGGCGGCCGATGCCATCCGCAGCAGCCGCCTGGGCCACCACGAGCGGAGCGACGCACCCCGCGCGATCCGGGCCGGTCGCGGCTGGCAGACCGCTTGCCGCTCAGGCACCGCCTGCCCGGCGCACGCCAGCTGATGCGGATGCCGGCGTTCGTGCCCGTTGGGCGCCTCATGCGCCCCGGTCGGGCGGCGCGGCGCGCGGCCCTCGCTGCGGGACTTGCCGGACTGCTGGCCATCCCGGCCGGTTGCGTCACGGTGACCCGATCGGACGAGCGCGTCAGCGCCCCACCGGGAGCCTCGGCCAGTACGGCCTCAGCGGCAGCCTCGGTCGGCACAGCCTCGGCCGGCGCATCATCAGCCGGCACAGCCTCAGCCGGCGCATCATCAGCCGACTCGGCGTCATCCGGGCCCGCGACGGTCGCGGCGACCCGGGTGGGCTACCTCGCCCTTGACGAGGACAGCGCTTTCCTGGCGGCAGTCGGCGAGGGCGTCGTCTCCGCTGCCCGGGCGGCCGGCGTGGACCTGGTGACGTGTGACGGAGGCTGGACGCGCGACGGTGTCATCGAGTGCGCCACGCAGCTGGGTCAGGCAGGGGTGGCCGGTCTGGTGAGCCTGCAACCCATCGCCGACCTGGCGCCGCAGGTCTGCGCTGCGGTCGGCGGGGTGCCCACCGTCGGCATCGTCTTCGACCAGGGTCCCTGCCAGGTGGCGCACCTGGCCATCGACCAGGCCGCCTCCGGCCGGCTGGCGGGCGAGGCCATGGGCCGCTTGGCCGCCGAACAGTGGGAGTGCCAGGCGAGCGCGTACGTCTCCCTCGAGTCGAGCGACGCGGACCCTGACGGCCGGGCCCGCATGGCCGGCTACCGCGAGGGCTACGAGGCCCACTGCCCACTGCCCCAACGCACGCTGCGGCTCGACGGCGCCGACCGGCTGGTCACCGCCCAGACCCAGCTTGCGCGGCGGCTGGCTCAGCTGAAGGGTGACCGCATCGTCGTGGCCGGCATCACCGAGGACGCCATCCTGGGCGCCATGGCCGCTGCTGCGGCGGCAGGTCGGAGCGACGACCTCTGGTACAGCGGCCAGCTCGCCGACCCCGCCATCCGCCAGCGCATCGCCTGCGATCCGCGATACGTGGCCTCCGTGACGCAGCATCCGGAGGCGTTCGGCGAGCAGGTCATGCCGCTGCTCCTTGAGGCCATGGAGGGACGATCCGTGCCCCCGCTGGTGGAGGCGCAGTTGGAGCTCGTCACGGCGGCCAACGTCCGCGCGCTCTTCCCCGACACTCCGGCGTGCGAGGGCTGACCGACTGCACGAGCCACGCTCGCGGTCACCCGTGCGTGCACTCGTTCGACCGGCTATCGTTATTCGTACGCTGACGTTCGACCGTGCACCACGAGGGGGCGCACGGCGTCACTTCGCAGTCGTTTAGGAGGGACGCACCCTTGGATCGCAAGCGGACACGCCTCACCCGGTTGGCGACCTGGTCGGCGCTCGTGGTAGCGGGCGTCCTCGTGGTCACGGCCTGCCGCTCGGAAGAGGCCACGCAAGCACCCAGCCAGGCACCGGTCGCCACTGAGCAGGTGTCCGCTGAGCCGATCGCCACCGAGGCCGCGCCGACCGAGGCCGCCGAGCCCACGGAACCCGCGCCGACCGAGGCCGCCGAGCCCACGGAACCCGCGCCGACCGAGGCTGCCAGCGTCATCGTGCCTGCCGGCACCGCAGAGCCCGAGCCGACGGAAGCGCCGACCCTGGCCCCGACCGTCGCTCCCACCGAGGCCCCGACGTTGGCCCCGACGCTTGCGCCGACCGAGCCGCCGACCGTCGCGCCGACCGAGCCTCCGACCCTGGCCCCGACGCTCGCGCCGACCGAGCCGCCGACCGTCGCGCCGACCGAGCCTCCGACCCTGGCCCCGACGCTCGCGCCGACCGAGGCTCCGACCGTCGCGCCGACCGAGCCTCCGACCCTGGCCCCGACGCTCGCGCCGACCCTGGCCCCGACCGTCGCCCCGACCGAGGCCCCGACGCTCGCCCCGACCGACGCGCCGACCGAGCCTCCGACCCCGGTCCCGACCGAGGCCCCCACCCCGACCCCGGTCCCGACCGAGGCCCCCACCCCGACCCCGGTCCCGACCGAGGCCCCGACGCTCGCCCCGACCCCGGTCCCGACCGTCGCCCCGACCGAGGCCCCGACGCTCGCCCCGACCGTCGCGCCGACCGAGCCTCCGACCCTGGCCCCGACCGTCGCCCCGACCCCGGTCCCGACCGAGGCCCCCACCCCGACCGAGGCCCCGACCGTCGCCCCGACCCTGGCCCCGACCGTCGCGCCGACCGAGCCTCCGACCCCGGTCCCGACCGTCGCCCCGACCGAGGCCCCGACCGTCGGCCCGACCCCGGTCCCGACCGAGGCCCCGATCCCCGCCGTGTCGACGCTCGCGGGGACGATCACCCTGCCGACAGATTCACTCGCTCCGGAGGGCGCGACGTGGGTCGTCCGACTGGAAGACTCCAGCCTCGCCGACGCTCCGGCCAAGCTGGTCGCCGAAGCTAGCGGCGACGTCGCTGCGGGCGCCAGCGAGGTCCCCTACGCTGTCTCCTATCCCACGGGCTCCATCGATGCGGCGGCGGTCTACACCATCCAGGCCCGCATCCAGGACGCCAGCGGCAACCTGCTCTTCGTCAACGACACGGCCATCCCGGTGCTGACCGGCGGTGCCCCCAGTGAAGGCGTCGTGGCCGAGGTCGTGGCGGCCTCGGCGCCCCTGCCAGTGGCCACGGAGATCGCCGCCGCGGCCAGCCTCACTCCCTGACCCGCCTCCACATGGCGCGGCGGGCGCCCTCGAACCGTCCGCCGGCCGATCGTCCAGACCAGTCCATCCGGAACGCCGGCCCTTCGCCAGGGCCGGCGTTCCTATCCCTCCGGCTCTTGCAGGGCGATGGCAGCCGAGTTGATGCAGTACCGCTGCCCCGTCGGCCCGGGACCGTCCGGAAACACGTGGCCGAGGTGACCACCGCAGGCCGCGCACAGGACCTCCGTACGCTCCATACCGTATGAGCGGTCCGAGTCCATGGCCACCGCCTCAGCCTCCGCCGGCGCCGTGAAGCTGGGCCAGCCGCTGCCCGAGTCGTACTTGGTGTCTGCGTCGAACAGCGCTGCACCGCAGCCGGCGCAGCGGTAGATCCCCCGCCGGTGGTCATCCCAGTACTCGCCGGTGAAGGCGCGCTCCGTGCCCTTCTCGCGAAGGACGCGGTACCGCTCCGGGGTCAGGCGCTCGCGCCAGTCATCGTCACTGAGCTGCGAGGGTTCTTCGATGAAGTGGATCTGCGGCGGGGGCTGCTGGTCGTCCATGTGCGGACGGTAGACCCGCGGCGTGACACCTGCATGGCGGGGCCTCCCGCCGAACTTCGCCGCCCCCACCCACCGCGAGCCGCCGCCCGCACGCACCCCGGTTCGCCGCCCGACCTACCGGGGTCCATCCTTGTCACCGGGTGAACGAACGTGACCAGTCTGCCGCCCGAACCGGCCCCTGACGAGGCGCAACCGCCAGGTTCTGTCATCGGATGACCAGATTTGACGAGACGTGTCGTGTCGTGACCAATTCCGGCATGGGGTCGGCGGAACTGGTCACGTTGTGTCACGGGGTGACGATCGTCCTCCGGACGCCGCCCGGCCTGCAGGGTGGTCGGCCCACGGACGCCGATCAGCCCACGGACGCCGATCAGCCCACGGACGCCGATCAGCCCACGGACGCCGACCGCTCCACGGACGCCGACCGCTCCACGGATGGCGCCCGCTCCCCGGACGCCGATCGCTCCACGGACGCCGCCCGCACCCACCCACGGATGCCGGAGGCCACCGGCGCGGTGCGCCACGGGGTGCGAGGATAGGCGCCTGATCGCTCACCCGTCCGCCGTCGGCGGGATGACGCTGACCCGCACGATCATCGAACCCGGTAAGGAGTGGCACGCATGGGACCTCGTCGACTCGCCGGCTCGCTCGGCCTCTGCCTCTCACTGCTGCTCTCGCTGGCCCTGCCGGCCTGGCGCAGGGGAGTCGATCCCCAGCCGGCAGTCGCCGCATCGAGGACCCCCTGCAGGGGGTGACCTCCGTGGTGCCCGAGGGATGGCAGGAGCTGGGCAACGGCGCCTATGCCCGCGGCACGATCCCTGATGACCTGACGATCCTGGCTATCCAGTCGGCGGCGGCCACCCCGGACCAGCTCTGGCCCTCGTTGCTGCCGCAGTTCGCCATGGACGAGGTCCCCGAATCGACCGGCACGTTGCAGTCGGAGCACGCGGACTGGACGCTCTACCGTTTCGACGTCGCCGCCGGTGGCCTGTCGCTCAGCGTCGAGATGGGTCTCGCGGAGGACGGCGGATCCACGCACATCGTGCTGCTCCAGGCGGACCCGACCGAGTTCGACGCGCTGCGTGAGCAGGTGCTGCTGCCGGCGTTGACGGCCTTCGACGTGCTGGCGCCCGAACCGACGGTCGATCCGGCCAGTCTGCCCTACGACCAGGAGGAGGTCAGCTTCCCGGGTGATGGCGAGGGTGTCGAGCTGGCCGGGCGACTCACGCTGCCGCGCGGCGACGGTCCTTTCCCGGCCGTCGTGCTCTTGAGCGGCAGCGGCCCGCAGGATCGCGACGAATCACTTCGGCCGGCGGCCCTCATCAAGCCCTTCGCGCTCATCGCCGACGCCCTCACCTCCGCGGGCGTGGCCGTGCTGCGCTACGACGACCGCGGCGTGGGCGGCAGCAGCGGCGACTTCGCCGCAGCGACGATCGACGACCTGGCGGCTGATGCCGCTGCCGCGCTCGCGTACCTGCGCACACGCGCGGAACTCGACCCTGAGCGCATCGGCCTGCTCGGCCACAGCGAGGGCGGGCTCCACGCCGCGAAGCTGGCCGCGGTCGACCCGGACGTCGCCTTCGTCGTCGACATGGCGGGGCCTGCCGTCGATGGCGTTTCCGTGCTTGTCGAGCAACAGGTGGCGGGCCTCCGCGCCAGCGGTGCCTCCCAGGAGGACATCGACGCCCAGCGGGCGATGGCGGAGGTGGCACTGCCAGCGATCGTGGCTGGCGACGACGCCACAGCGGAGGCCGCGCTCCGAGACTACTTCGGCGCACTCTGGGACCGCGCCTCAGCCGAGGAGCAAGCGGTCGCCGGCGACCGCGCCACGTTCGTGGACCGTCAGGTCGACGCCGCCATGGCGCAGTACGGCTCCGCGTGGATGCGCTCCTTCCTGGCCTACGACCCCGCCCCCGACTGGCAGAAGGTGGGCGTCCCGGTGCTTGGGCTCTTCGGCGGCAAGGACGTCCAGGTAGTGGCCGAGCAGAACGAGCCCGCATTGCGCGCGGCCCTCGAGGCGGGCGGCAACGGCGTCTCGGAGGTCATCACCCTGCCCGATGCCAACCATCTCTTCCAGGCGGCGGAGAGCGGCGCGGTGGAGGAGTACGCCACACTGCCCGGGGAGTTCACGGCCGACTTCCTGCCCACGCTCATCGACTGGGTCACCGAGCACGCCGGGCTGGCCGGCTGACGATGACCCTGCAGGACCCCCCGGGCGGCCGGGCTGACGAGTCTCGGGCGCGTGGCGTCCTCGACCTCTCGTGGCACCCGGAGCCGGAGCTCATCGATGTCAGGGATGCCGGAACCTCGCGAGCTGCCCTGGAGCGGATGGGGGAGGATGCCTGGGGTGCCGGGCTCGACTACCTCTATGACCACGCCTTCGAGCGGGCCCTGGGCGAGCCCACACGGCCCGAGGGGCTGAGCGCGCTCCTCCGCGGCCCGAGGGGCCGCCCCGGACCTGCACCCCAGGAGCCGACCCCCATGGACGAGCTGCTGGCGGAGTTCCGCACCGGCCTCGCCCCGCACCAGCTCAACAGCTGGCACCCACGGGCCTACGGCTACTTCACGCCGGCACCGCTGTGGTCCGCCATCGTCGGCGAGCTGCTGGCGCAGGTGACCAACCAGGGCGTCGATGTGTGGCACTGCGGCCCATCAGCCGCGCTCATCGAGGAGGAGGTCATCAGCTGGCTGCGCGACCTGCTGGGCTACCCGGAGAGCGCGTTCGGCATCCTCACCTCGGGCGGCCTGATGGCGAATCTCCTGGCCATGACCCTGGTGCGCGACCACCAACTGGCCCGGCTGCGCGGCCTGACCCGTCCGCCCCGCGGCGCGGACCTCGAGGGCGTGCGCGTCTACGTCTCCGACCAGGCGCACTTCTCCCTGCAGCGATCGGTGGGCCTGCTGGGGATGCCGCCCGAGACGCTGGCGGTCATGCCCTCCGATGAACGCTTCCGCATGCACGCGGCGCCCGTGGCCGATGCCATCGCCCGTGACCGCGCGGTTGGGCTCCTGCCGCTGGCCATCGTGGCCACGGCCGGCACCACGAACACGGGCTCCGTGGACGCCGTGGTGGCGCTGGCCGAGTTGGCCCGCCGCGAGGGCCTCTGGCTGCATGTCGATGCCGCCTACGGAGGCGCGGCGCGGCTGTCCGCTCGCGACGCTGCACGCGTGCCCGGCCTGGAGCTCGCCGACTCGGTCACCATCGACCCGCACAAGTGGTTCTTCCAGCCCCTCGACATCGGCGGGCTGCTCGTCCGCGACGGGTCGCTCCTCGAGGCGGTCTTCTCTTCGCGGCCGGAGTACTACCGCGGTGGCGGGGACGCCTCACGCGCGCCGGACGCGCATGGCTCGGGCGGCCTCGACTTCTACCGCCTGGGCATGGAGGGCACGCGACGCTTTCGCGCCCTCAAGCTGTGGCTCTCATGGCGACACCTGGGCACACGCGGCCTGGCCGCGCTCGTGGAGCACACCAACGACCTGGCCGCGGCGCTCTCGGAGCGCATCGCCGCCAGCCCGGACTTCGAGGCCGTGCCCGAGCGACCCGAGCTCTCGGTGGTCTGCTTCCGGCACCTGCCCGGCGGTCGCGCGGCTGACGGAACGGCGGCTCGTGACGCCCTGGACATCCACCAGGACGCCTTGCAGGCCGCCCTGGAACACAGCGGCCGCGGTTTCCTGACCACGACCCGCCTGCGCGGCCGCACCTGGCTGCGGGCCGGCATCCTCAACTACATGGCGACCGAAGCCGACCTGGACACCCTGCTGACGGACCTGCGGGAGCTGGCTGCCCAGTCGTAGATAGGGGGCCGTTCAGAAGGCGGCCAGATGCGTCCTGCGCCTTGGGCCGGACGCGCCCCGCGCCTCAGCCGGACGCGTCCTGTGCTTGCGCCGCGGTCCGGAGCTCAATCCTCGCCGCGCTCGCTGCAGGCCTGGCAGACGCCGACGACGCTGAGGTGCCCCAGGTCGATCCGGAAGCCCCGCGACCCGCGGAAGTCGCGCACCAGGCCGGCCACCTCGTTGGCATCGATCTCCCAGGATCCGTGGCAGACGGAGCAGTGAAGGTGGCCGTGCTCGCGAGCGGGCCGCACGTGGAACTCCTCGCGGCCGTCCAGGCCGTGCGCATGACGCACCACGCCGATGTCCTCGAGCACGTCCAGGGTGCGGTAGACGGTGGACGGGGTGGTCTCGGGATCCTGTGCTCGGCAGCGCTCGATGAGCTCGGCGCCGGTGACATGCCCGTCCGTGCGGGAGAGCACGTCGATGAGCAGGCGCCGCTGCGGCGTCCAGCGCAGGCCGCGCTCGTGGAGGCGTTCGCGCACCTCGTCCCAGCTGACGGAGTGTGGCGGCGAGGTCGTCGGGGTGGGCATCGGGCGAGAGCATAGTCCGACCCGCATCCGCCTGTCTTGCTGCAACATCTTGCAACAGCAACAGGGCACATCGCCGGGCCTACCGCCCGGCTCGCCGCCGCAGCGCTGCTCGCCGAAACAGCCGTGCGGCCCGGGCGAGCTGCGGGTGCGCCTCAGGGGCGCGGGCCGCGCAGGCGCAGCATGGCGACCGTGCCGGTCGCCATGTCGGTGGCGTAGATGCGGCCGGCGGCGTCCTCACCGAAGGACGAGATGTTGCGGGAGGTCGTCCGGCTGAGGCGAACGCGGCCGTTCTGGTCCAGCACGAAGAGCCGACCGCAGTAGTCGCCGGCGACGTACAGGCCGCGCCAGCCGGGTGCCGCCGGGCCACGATGGACGTACCCGCCGGTGACCGAGCAGCGGCCGTTGCCGTGCGTGTAGTCATAGAGCGGCAGCGTCCCGATACGGCAGGCAGCACTCGTGTCCGGGTAGCGGCGGCTGCCCTCGCAGCGGCTCCACCCGTAGTTGCGGCCCTTGCCGGCGCCGCGCTGACGGGCGTTGGCCCGTGCCCGGTCGATCTCCTCGCGCTCGCCCTGGCCGACGTCCCCGATCCAGAGGTCACCGCTGCGGCGGTCGAACGAGAAGCGCCACGGGTTGCGCAGGCCCCAGGCCCAGATCTCGTCGCGACCGGGGCCACCCACGAGCGGGTTTGAGGCCGGCACGGCATAGCGGAGCGGGCCGCTGCCATCGGGATCGACGGGGTCGATGCGCAGCAGCTTGCCCAGCAGGCGGCTGATGTCCTGCCCCGTGTGCCAGGATCACCGGCGCCGCCGCCATCACCCATGCCGATGTAGAGGAGGCCGTCCGGCCCGAAGGCCAGGTGGCCGCCGTTGTGGTTCGCCGCGGGCTGGTCGATGGTCAGGACCACGCGGCCCGAGCCCGGGTCCGCCCGCGCGTCGTCCAGTCGGCGGTACTCAGCCACGACCGTGTCACCGCGATCGCCGCCGCTGCCGGCGCGCGTGTAGTCCACGTAGAGGAGGCCGTTGCGGGCGTAGTCAGGATGGAAGGCCAGCCCCAGAAGGCCCCGCTCCCCGCCGTCAACGGCGACGACCGAGCGCAGGTCCAGGAACGTCCCCAGCCGCCGCCAGGACCCGTCCTGATACGTGGCGCGCGTGATGAGGCCGCGCTGTTCGACGATGAAGATGACCCGGCCGCCACCGGGCGCATGCGTCACCAGCACGGGCCGGTCGTAGCCGCGCAGGATGGTCTCCAGCGAGGCCTGGCTGGCGGCAGCGGCGGTGGCGGCGCTGGGCTCGGCCGAGGGCGGGATCGCCAGCAGGGTGGCGAAGGCGAGGGCCGCGAGGGCCCTGGTCAGTGTGCGCATCTGCAATTCCTCCGGGGGGAACGCGTAGTGTGACCGGGATGGTCAGGATGCGTCGAGCGCGGGCCGATGGCGAGAGCAGGCCAGTGGCGAGAGCAGGCCAGGCCGATCAGCCGGCCACGCGCAGGGCCTGCCGCGCGAAGCGCTGGGCCATGGCTGGGGACACGCGCAGTCGCAGCAGGTCCGGACCCATGGGGTCGCCGTCCTCATCCTCTTCGGGCTCCGGCATCGGGCCCGGCGGTGGCGCGCTCTCCCCGGCGCCGGGATCGAGGACGACCGCCATGGCCTCCACGATGACCCGCGAGCTGTCGTTGTCCCAGCCGATGGTCAGCGTCCCGACCCGGAACTCCTCGTGCGCGGGGTAGGGCAGGCGCCCATCGGTGCGGGGCGGCGGCGCCACCTCGATGGCCATCAGACCGCGCCGCTCCAGCTCACCCAGGATGAGGAGCATGCGCTCGCCGAGCAGGGCGACCTGCTGGCGCTCCAGCAGAACGCTGACGACGCGCGGTCCGTCCAGGGCCTGCAGGTAGAACGGCGCCTCAGGGTCGTCGGCATCCCGGCCGACGACCAGGCACCCCGGAGCGTCGACGTCGATGACGCGGCGCGTCACGCCACGGCCTCGCCGGGCACCGCGTCAGGCACGAGGGATGAGCACGGTCAGCAGCGTCGAGACGGCGCCGATGACGAGGGCTCCAGCGCCAGCGGTGATGACGGCCTCGGGCGTCAGGTCAGGCGGGAAGCCGCCGATGACGATGAGGTCCGTCCCCGCGAGGCCCACCAGCCAGGCCACGAGCAGCAGCAGGGCGGCGTTGACGATCACGGCGAACAACCCCAGCGTCAGGATGTTGAGCGGGATGGAGAGCAGTCGGGCGAGGCGACCGATGGAGGCGTTGACGATGCCGAAGACGAGGGCCAGCACGACGAGCGTGACGACGATGCCCTCGGCCTGGTCGCCCCAGGCGATGGTGATGCCCGGCACGAGGAGGCCCGCCACGAGGAGGGCCACGGCGTTGACGACGATGCGCATGAGGCCCATGGGCGGCGCCTACAGCAGCTCCGTCAGCGAGGCCACCACGGCGTCGGCCTCGGTCAGCGGGTGGCGTGGGTCGCTGGGTACCCCGAGGCAGGTGAGGCCGGCGGCCTTGGCTGCTCGCACGCCGGTCGGTGAATCCTCGAGCGCCAGCGCCCTGGCCGGTTCGATGCCCAGCTGCGCGCAGGCCAGCAGGTAGAGCCCCGGGGCCGGCTTGGGGTCCGCGTCATCGCCACAGACGATGACGTCGAAGCGATGCCCGAACGGCGTCCCTGCCAGGACACTCTCCACCATCGGCCGGCGCGTGTTGGAGGCCAGGCCCAGGGGCCCGGCCTCGGCCAGGCGCTCGATGACCTCGAGGGCGCCGTCCATGAGCTCCACGCCGCTGGCGAAGAGCGCAGCGACGATGTCGAGGTACTCGTCGCGCAGGGCCAGGACACCCTCCGGCGGCACGCCCAGGCGGGTCGCGAAGTACTCCGCGCTGGGCAGCTCGGCGGCGCCGAAGACGGCGCGCTGGTCGGCCTCGGTGAGTTCCGCGCCGTAGCGCGCATAGAGGATCAGCTTCGCCTCCAGCCAATGACGCTCGGTGTGCACGAGCAGCCCGTCCATGTCGGTGACGACGCCGGCGAAGGGGCCGGGCAGGGGCAGGGCGGGCAAGGCGTCGCGGATCGACATGGCTCTCCGGGTGATGGTGCAGGCTGGCGATGCGACGTCGCCGCGGCTGACCGGCACATCGTAGGACAGGCGACCCGCCTTCCGCCGGCCAGGCGGCCTGCCTCCCGCCGACCAGGCGGCCTGCCTCCCGCCGGCCGCGCGCGGCGACGTGGCCAGGGGAGGTGCCGGACGCGATCGGCAGCCGCCACCCGCGGACGCATGGCCGGCGCACCGAAGGTCCTAGACTGCCCCTCGATGGACAGCCAGCCGCCCGCGGACACGGCCATGGGCCTCGACGAGGACGAGGCGCCCGAGGCCGACCCTGACCTCCTCGTGCCGGAGGTCGATGAGGGCCCCTACGACCCTGGCCGCATCACGATGCGCTTCCGCGAGACCGGCCAGTCATTCCTGGAGCTGCCCTGGCACGAGCCCCTGGCGCGCTGGGATGGCGACGGCCTGGCCTTCGTGGACCTGCCCGTCGGCGCCAGCCGCCACGTCGTGCGCTTCATGGTCGTGGACGACGGCATCGTCGCCCTCAAGGAGCTGCCCCTGGAAGCCGGCCAGCGCGAGTACGAGGTCATGCACGAGCTGGAGGCGCGCGGGGCGCCCGCCGTGCGCGCCTGCGGCCTGGTGACCCGCACGGGCGACCAGTCGGCCATCATCCTGACCCGCTACCTGGCGCGCTCCTTCCAGTTCCGACGCCTCTTCATGCGCCTGCCTGAGGGCGAGCGGCGCTATCGCGACCAGCTCCTCGATGCCATGACCGGCCTCCTCGTGGAGATCCACCGCCTGGGCCTCTTCTGGGGCGATTGCTCACTGGCCAACACGCTGCTCATGCGCGACGGCCAGCGCCTGCAGGCCTACCTCGTGGACGCCGAGACGAGCGAGATCCATGACCAGCTCTCCGACGGCCAGCGCGCGGCGGACATCGAGATCGCCATCGAGAACGTGGCCGGGGACCTGGCCGACATGGCCGTCCTGGGCGGCCGCTCGATGGACGAGATCGACGAGGACTTCGAGGCCGCCCTCAGCCTGAGCGACCGCTACCAGGGCCTCTGGGACGTGCTCCATTCCGACGTCCGCATCGGACGCGACCAGCGCTACCGCGTGGACCGCCGACTCAAGGCCATCAACCAGCTCGGCTACGTCGTCGATGAGGTCATCCTGGAACCAGGTGACGATGGCTCGGATGACCTGCACCTGCGCGTCGCGGTGGCCGGCCGCGATTACCACTCGCGGCGCCTGCGGCAGCTCACGGGGATCGAGGCGGGGGAGGGCCAGTCGGCCATCCTGCTCAACGACCTGACGGCCTGGGCGGGCATGGGCTGGGCTGGCTCCTGGGATTCCAAGGAGCGCAGCAGCGGTCGCGTCCTGACCCGGGCCGACGGGGCCCGCTGGATGCTCTACGCGTTCGAGCCAGCCGTGGCCCAGCTGGTGACCGCCGTGGGCGAGCACATCGACCCGGTGCAGGCCTACTGCGACCTCCTGGAGGTGCGCTGGCTGCTCTCCGAGGAGGCCGGCCACGACCTGGGCAACGAGGCCGCGCTGGCGTCGATCGCCGCCCGCCAGGCGCCCTCCGGCTCATCGGCGCAGATGGCCGCGGCTGAGATCACGGCCGAGCCGCGCCGCCTGGGGTGGCATCGCCCCTGACGAACAGCGGCCTGCACTGGCCGCGCGGCGAAGACCGCGAGGCGCCCCCGCGTGGGAGCGCCTCGCGGCGTGGTGCTGTGAGGGGTCGGGCGTCCCGGTCCGACCCGCTGTCGTCAGACGGACGCCGGCTTGGTTTCCTCGCGACGCGCGGTGCCACCCGTGCGCATGTCCTCGGCGCGCCGCTCCTTCTCCAGGGCCAGCTGACTCTCCGGGTCGAAGAGGTGGACCTTCTCCAGCGGGATCTTGAGGGAGAGGTCGTCGCCCGGTCGGAGGCGGTGCTCGCTGCCGATGAGCGCCACGATGTCGTGGCCACCGACGGCGAGGTGGATGAGCTCCTCGTTGCCGAGGTACTCGACCACGTCGGCGCTGCCGCTCAGCGTGCCCGCGGGTCCGGCGGTGTTGACGTCGAGGTGCTCGGGGCGCACGCCCACGATGAGCTTGCTGCCGGTGAAGTCCTTCATCGACGCCTTGTATCGCTCCGGCAGCGGGATGTCGATGCCATCGCCGACGAGCCGGATGACGCCGTCCTCGCGGTGCACGTCGACGTCGAGGAAGTTCATCGACGGGCTGCCGATGAAGCCGGCCACGAAGCGGTTGTCGGGGTGGTCGTAGAGCTCCTGCGGGGAGCCGACCTGCTGGAGGCGGGCCTCGCTCATGACGGCGATGCGCTGGCCCATCGTCATGGCCTCGACCTGGTCGTGGGTGACGTAGACGATGGTGGTGCCCAGGCGCTGGTGGAGGCGCGCGATCTCCGCGCGCGTCTGCACGCGCAGCTTGGCATCCAGGTTGGAGAGCGGCTCGTCCATGAGGAAGACGGCCGGCTCACGCACGATGGCGCGACCCAGGGCGACGCGCTGCCGCTGGCCACCAGAGAGCTCGCGCGGCTTGCGGTCGAGCAGGTTCTGGCAGGAGAGCATGGCCGCCGCCTCGTTGACGCGGCGCTCGATATCAGCCTTGGGCGTCTTGCGCAGCTTCAGGCCGAAGGCCATGTTGTCGCGCACGGTCATGTGCGGGTACAGCGCGTAGGACTGGAAGACCATGGCGATGTCGCGGTCCTTGGGGGCGACATGGTTGACGACCTTGTCGCCGATGGACAGCGTGCCCTGGGTGATCTCCTCGAGTCCGGCGATCATGCGCAGCGAGGTGGTCTTGCCGCAGCCCGACGGGCCGACCAGCACCATGAACTCACCGTCATTGATCTTGAGGTTCAGGTCGTTGACCGCGACGACCTCACCGAAGCGCTTCCAGACCCCGTCGAACGTGACCGTAGCCATACCTGATCCTCCTCCACCACCAGGTCGCGGCTCCCTGCACCTGCCGACCGGTGGCCGGCTCGACGGACCCCATACGCCTGGGAAGCGGATGCCGCCATCCTAGCAAACGCGCCTGTCGTCGCCCCGGTCACTCTATGCCGTTCTCAACTTGACTTTCGCCTCTCGCATGCACAAGAATGCCCGCTTGGCAGCGTAGGGCGCCCATATCCAGGTGGCGCTCTGGTACGACGCCATCCTTCCCATCCTGGCCCGCCACGCCTACCCGAAGGGTCGCCTGGTCGCGGCCCAGGTCGACAACGAGATGGCGTACTTCTTCTGCGTGAATGCGTACGCCTCGGACTTCAGCCCATCGGCGCTCGCGCGCTACCGACTCTTCCTGGGAACGCGCTACGGGGACATCGCCGCCCTGAACCGCGCCTACGGTTCGGACCACGCCTCCTTCGACGAGCTCGACCCTCCGCGTCGATTCGAGGCCCGCAGCAAGGCGGACATCCCCTGGCACGTGGACTGGATCGAGTACCGGGAACGGCACCTCGTGGACGCCATGGGCCGCCTCGCCGACATGATGCGCGCGCGAGGGCTGGGCGAGATCGCGCTCTTCCACAACTACCCGCACCCCCTCGATCCGGGTGGTGCCGCGAGCGGTTTCACCACGCCGTTCAGCATCCAGGGCCTCGAGGAGACGCTCGACTGGGTCGGCTTCGACGTCTACTCCCGCAAGGAGCTGTACGAGCACGTCAAGACGGTCATCTCCTACATGGTCGGCACCAGCCGATTCCCCTACATCCCGGAGTTCATCGCCGGCGTCTGGCCCTGGTATCTCAACCCGGGCGACATCCGCGATGAGGAGTTCGTCACCAAGGCTGGCCTCATGAATGGCGTGAAGGGCTTCAGCCGCTACAACCTGGTGGAACGCGACCGCTGGCTCGACTCCCCGGTGCGCCGCGATGGGCGTGTGCGAGCGGACCACGTGGCCGTCTTCCAGCGCGCCAACGAGGTCCTCCGCGAGCACCGCTTCATCGACCTGCGACGGGCGGCGGACGTCGTGCTCATGGCCAACCGTGAGTACGACCGACTCGAGGCCGCCAGCGTGCTGGTGTCCTTCCCGGGCGACTTCCTGGAGACGCCCAGCGGGTTCTCCGAGTACCCCTCGTTCATGACCGTGTCGGAGGCCAGCCTGGGCTTCGAGGAGCCCATCCAGATGGCCAAGTCCGACTGGTTCTCGGCCTGCTTCCATGGCCTCTCGGCCGGCGGCGCCGCGTTCCTGCTCTCCGACACGGCACTCGCCCCCGACCGCTGGCGGCGCTACCGGGTCCTTGTCGTGAGCACGTACGAGTACCTGGATGCGACGCTCCAGGCGGAGCTCGTGCGCTTCGCCGAGGAAGGCGGCATCGTCGTGCTGGGCCCGCGGCTGCCGCAGCTGGACAGCCTGATGCGCCCCTGCGACACGCTGAGCGCCGCCGTCGCCGCATCCTCAGGGAGGCCGCTCTCGGCGGCCGACGGGTCAGCCGGTACGGCGTATGCCGTGGGCCGTGGTCGGATCGTCCACGTCACACGTGCGGATGACGCGGCCCGGGCGGTGGCGGTCATCGCCGAGGAGCTGGACCTTGTCCGCTTCACCAAGAGCGATCCGCGTCTCGACGTGACCATCCATCGCAACGCTGACGACCCCGACCGGTTCGTGTTCTTCGTGGCCAATCCGACGGCTGAGGTCATCGACGCCGAGATCGACCTGAACACCGGCCTCGGGAAGGTGACCGAGATCTGGGAGCGCCGGCCGGTCCCGGTGGAGGGAGGGGTCCTGCACGAGTCCATGGATCCCTACAGCATCGGGATCTACGAGAGCCAGCAGTAGGGCCGGAGGAGAAGACGACATGCTGCATCAGAACCCGCTGATGGTCGACATCGACGTCAACCATTGGCGCAACCTCCAGTCGCTGCTCCTGACGTCGGCGAAAGGTCGACGGCGGATCATCGTCATCCACGAAGACGGAGAGATCCTCAAGTTCGTGCACTCCAAGCGAGAGGAGATCGTGCGGAACGTCGAGCGCATCGACGATCCGCAGGACGCCGCCGAGCGCATCTACCATGCCAATGCGGACAAGGTCGACCTCGTCGTCGTCTACGACCGTGACGCGTTCGACCAGTACTTCGCGGGCGTTCAGGAAGGCTGGCGCTACGGGGAAGACCTCGATGCGTACGTGCACCGCATGTACGCGACGCTTGACGACTTCTCCGACGGCATCGCCACCTACCCGGGGCCGGCGCGCTCGCAGCTCGGCCTGCAGTGGCACATCGGTGCCCGCTACGAGGATGTCGAGGCGGCCGTGCGCCGCTTCGTCACGCCGGAGACCACGCTGCTGGCCGGCGTCTTCGAGGGCGACGAACTGTGGACGACGGTCGTGCTCCACTTCGACGCCGACCGGCGGGTGGACGTCGTGACCACCGTCGACCCGAGCCTCATCGAGGCGACCGGGCGTGAGGCCGTCATCGAGGCGGTCATCGACTGGGCGGAGGAGCGCTACGGCCGCTGCGAAGTGGCCGCGTTCTTCGCGGACATCGCTACGGCCCGCGCCCTGCTGGCCGCATCCGACAAGCTCGCCGCAGGGCGGGACGCGGTGGCTCGTGGCGCGCTCATCGTGAGCCGGGTGCCAGCGGCACTGGCCGGCTTCCTTCCGGCTGCCTGACACCCGGCGTCGAGCCGGGCAACAGGCCGATGGCGGAACGCGCGAAAGGAGGAGAGAGGAAGGCAGGAGGGCGGCGTCGTGGGACGCCGAAGGCATCGGCTACTCGCCGGGGCGGATGACCCCGGATCATTGGCCAGTTCAGCTGCGGGGTTCGCTCCTCGCGGCACCAGGAGGATGAAGCCGTCATGAACAAGCTCCAGCTCAGGAGAGCGATCGCGATCACCGCTACGATCGCGGCCCTCTCGGCGACGATGGTGGTCACCCAGGCGCCGGGTGTCGGCGCGCAGGATTGCGACCCGGCCACGGCCCTGGCGGGCCTCGAGGCCCAGGTCCTCAGCACCGGACCGGCGGGCGAGACGCCCACCTCGCCGAGCGAGGTCGTGCTGACCGACGACGAGCTGGCCCAGATCAAGGAGATGGGCGCCACGGCTGCCATCGTCATGCACTATGGCGGCAATGACTGGTCCCAGGCCCAGATCAACGGCCTGAACCAGCAGTTCGGCGAGATGGGCATCGAGGTCATCGCCATGACCGACGCCGGCTTCAAGCCGGAGCAGCAGGTCTCGGACATCGAGACCATGCTGGCGCAGGAGCCCGACATCATCGTCTCGATCCCGACGGACCCGGCGGCCACGGCGGAGGCCTACAAGAAGGCGGCCGCGCAGGGCGTCAAGCTCGTCTTCATGGACAACGTGCCCACCGGCATGGTCGCCGGCCAGGACTACGTCACCGTCGTCTCGGCCGACAACTACGGCAACGGCGTCGCCTCGGCGCATCTGATGGCCAAGGCGCTGGGCGGCGAGGGCAAGATCGGGGCGATCTTCCACGAGGCCGACTTCTTCGTCACCAGGCAGCGCTACGACGCCTTCAAGGCGACCATCGAGGAGAACTACCCCGACATCGAGATCGTCGACGAGCAGGGCATCGGCGGCCCGGACTTCGCGGGCGACGCCGAGAAGGCGGCCTCGGCCATGCTGACCAAGGTCCCCGACCTCAACGGCATCTGGGCCGTCTGGGACGTGCCGGCCGAGGGCGTCATGGCGGCTGCCCGCACGGCCGGCCGCGACGACCTCGTCATCACGACGATCGACCTCGGCGTCAACGCGGCCATCCAGATCGCCAAGGGCGAGTACGTCAAGGGCCTCGGGGCGCAGCGCCCCTTCGACCAGGGTGTGAACGAAGCCAAGCTGGCCGGCTACGGCCTGCTCGGCAAGGAGGCGCCGGTCTACGTGGCGCTGCCGGCCCTGCCGGTCATGCAGGACAACATCCTCGAGGCGTGGGACGCCGTGTATCACGCGGCCCCACCCGACGACCTGGCGGCGGCCGTCGGCCAGTAACGCACCTGCGGCGCACGAGCCTGGACCGCGCTCCCAAGCCGGCCCAGGCTCGTGCCCTACCCGCTGGACCGTGTCGATCCGCATGACCAGTCCCGACCGTTGACCGCTTCATCCCTGCCACCCGGCCCGGCCGTGTCGATGCGCAGCATCGGCAAGTCGTTCGATGGCGTGCGCGTCCTCGACGGCGTCGACTTCGAGGTGCGGCAGGGTGAGATACCACGCCCTCGTGGGCGGCAACGGCGCCGGCAAGTCCACGCTGATGAAGATCCTCCAGGGCGTCTACACGCTCGAAGAGGGCAGCATCGAGGTGGACGGTCAGCCCGTCAGCTTCCGCTCCAGCCAGGATGCCGGGCGGGCAGGCATCGCCATGATCTTCCAGGAGTTCAGCCTCATCTCCACCCTGAGCGTGGCGCAGAACGTCTTCCTGACGCGAGAGGTCAGCGACGGCCTGGGCCTGATCGACGACCGCGAGATGGTGCGCCGCACGCGGGCCCTCTTCGAAGGGATGGAGGTCGACATCGACCCTCGGCGGTCGGTCGACGAGCTGCCGACAGCCGAACGCCAGCTCACCGAGATCGCCAAGGCCCTCTCGCAGGACGCGCGGGTCCTCATCATGGACGAGCCGACCTCCTCGCTTGGGCGCAGCGAGACCGTCCTGCTCTTCGCACTGATGCAGCGCCTGAAGGCCCAGGGCATCTCGATGGTCTACATCTCCCACCGGATGGAAGAGATCTTCGAGGTCGCCGACCGCATCACGGTGCTGCGGGACGGACGGACGGTGTGGACGGAGGCCACCGCTGAGGTCACGCCCAGGGCCGTCATCAACGCCATCGTCGGCCGCGAGGACGAGCGCGGCTTCGAGTGGCGCGGCCGCGACGCCGACGACGCCGACGACGTGCTCCTCGAGGTCCGAGGCCTGCACAGCGGGACCCGCGTGCACGGCGTGGACCTCGTGCTGCATCGGGGCGAGATCCTGGGCCTCGCCGGGCTCATGGGCAGCGGCCGCAGCGAGCTGGCGCGGGCGATCTTCGAGATCGCCTCGGAGGGCGATCTCCATCATGCCGTACAGGGGGTCCAGTGATGGCTCAGGGTGGTTCCGGGAGACACGGTCGGCTCGAGCCTTCGGCGGGCAGCACGCGGCTTCGACTGGCGGCAGTACGTCATCTACATCGGCTTCGTCATAATCTTTGTTTTCTTCGCCATCACGCTCTCCGATTCCGGCTTCCTGAACACCACCAACCTCCTCAACGTGTTCCGCCAGACGGCCGTCATCACGGTCATGGCGGTGGCCATGACGTTCGTCATCGGCGCGGCGCAGATCGACCTGTCAGTGGGCGCCGTGGCCGGGCTGGCCTCGGTCACCGCCGCCATGAGCATCGACGCCTTCGGACTGCTGCCCGGCATCGCCATCGGACTCCTGACCGGCCTCCTGGTGGGCGCCATCAATGGAGCGCTGGTGGCCATCGTGGAGATCCCGTCCTTCCTCGTGACCCTGGGCATGCTGGGCATCGCCCGGGGCGTGGGGATGTGGATCACGGACACCGCGCCGCAGCCCATCGGAGACGAGACCTACAACTTCCTCTTCGGATCCGGCGACGTCGGTCCCGTGCCCACGCTGGCCATCTGGGCCATCGGGGCGGTCATCATCGGCCACATCGTGCTGCGCAAGACCCGCTACGGCCGGCAGGTCCTGGCGACGGGAGGCAACGCGGTGGCGGCCCGCTTCAGCGGTGTGGACACGCGCCGGATCACGTTCCTCGTGTTCGCGGTGATGGGCGTCGTGGCCGCCCTGGGCGGCATGCTCTACGCCGGCCGCCTCCACTCCGGGCGCTTCCAGTGGGGTGATGGGGACGAGCTCTCGGTGATCGCCGCCGTCATCCTGGGCGGCACCAGCCTCTTCGGCGGCCGCGCCACCGTCATCGGGACCTTCCTGGGTGCCCTCATGATCGGGCTCATCAACAACGGGCTCATCCTGATGGGCCTGGAGTCGAGCCAGCAGATGATCGTGCGTGGGCTGGTCATCGTGGCCGCCGTGGCGCTGAGCCGCCGCAAGTAGGATCGAGCGACGGCAACGATGCTGCCTGGTCGCGCCCATGGCCGCGCACGCCGGCGACCCAGGAGCGAGCGAGACAGCCTGTCCCTGGTCCTGAACCTCATCAGGTCCGGGCGCGTCGGGACGCGCCAGGCGATCCAGTCGGCCTCCGGGCTCGGTCGAGCGGTCGTGACCGACCGGGTGGCCACGCTGATCGAGCGTGGTCTCGTGGTGGAGGGTCCCCTGGGTGCCTCGACCGGAGGACGGGCCCCCGCGACGGTGCGACTGAATGGCACGGCCGGGGCCGTCCTCGTGGCGTCGCTGGGGACCACGACGCTCGGCGTCGGTCTGTCGGACCTGTCGGGGAACCTGCTCGCTGAGCACCACGAGCCGATCGACTCGACGCTTGGCGCCGAGCGCATCCTCGTCCGCCTCACCGAGCTGTTCGACTGGCTGCTGACGGAGCACGCCATCGTGCGCGAGGCCTGGGCGATCGCGCTCGCGGTGCCCGGGCTCGTGGGTCCCACCGGTGGCCGCCTGGGCTCACGTCCCACCCTGCACCTGATGCCCGGGTGGGCGGGCTTCCCCGTCGTGGAGTACCTGGGCGATCGATACAGCGCCCCCGTCATCGTCGACAGCGAGGTCCATTTCATGGCGCTCGGCGAACTCCGCGCCGGGCACGGTCTCGGGCGCGGCGACCTCCTGTTCGTCAAGGTCGGGACCGGGATCAGCGCCGGCCTGTGCCTGGATGGCCGCATCCACCGGGGATCGCATGGCTACGCGGGCGACATCGGTCACGTGGCCGTGACGGACGACCGCTCGACCATCTGCCGCTGCGGCAACACCGGCTGTCTTGAGGCGCTGGCCGGCGGCCTGGCCCTCGCACGCGAGGGGCTCGCAGCAGCCCAGGAGGGTCGCAGCGGATACCTTGCGGACCTGCTGGCATCGCAGGTCGCGATCAGCGCTTCGCACGTCGGCGTCGGTGCCATGCGCGGCGACCCGGTCAGCGTCGAGCTGATCTCGCGCAGCGGGCGACTGATCGGCGAGACGCTCGTGACCCTCATCGCGGGCTTCAACCCCTCCCTCGTCGTCGTGGGCGGGGGCGTCTCGCAGGCCGGGCCGATCATCATGGCGGCCATCCGGGAGGGCATCTACCGACGGTCCCGGTCGCTGGCCACGGAGAGCCTCACGCTCGCGCGGTCCGAGCTCGGCAAGACGGCCGGGCTCATCGGCGGCGCCCAGGCTGCCATCGAGGGGCTCTTCGCCGACGACGTCATCGAGACCTGGATCGATGTGGGGTCGCCCAAGTCGACCGCACGCGAGGCGTTCGAGGCGTCGGGACGCGTCCACCGTGCCGTAGACTCCTTGCCGCGAGGCGGCTCGCCGCCGGCGGTTCGCCCGCAGCTGCAGCATCGATGAGGACTGGCAGGACTTGATGTCGATCGCCGATGATCGGTCGCGCCCTCGCTCGGTCGCGCCCTCACCTGGCTATCGCGCGACGGGGAGCGTGCCCGTGACGCGTCGAGCCTCGATGCCCCGCTGATGACGGAGGGGAGGAGCGGACGGCCCATCGCGGCCAGGCCCGTGACCGGACTGGGGCCCCACGGGGAGTTCGCCATCCCCGCGGATCAGCTGGCCATCTCGGACGACGCTGCGGCGCGCGCCTCGGCAGCTCGCTTCTCGGTGGCGCTCGTGCTGCATACGGCGGACAGCGATTGGTCGCAGCTTCAGATCGCCGGCATCAGGTCGACGCTCCAGCGCTTCGGGGCGGAGCTCGTCGACATCGCCGACTGCGGTTTCCGTCCCGAGCGGCAGGTCCTTGCCCTCGAGGCCCTGCTCGAGCGCAGGCCGGACGCCATCATCAGCATCCCCGTGGACAACCGCCTCGCCGCCAACGCCCATCGCAGGCTCGCGGAGGCGGCCATCAAGCTCGTCCTCATGGACAACGCCCCGCTCGGCATGGTCGCAGGGAAGGACTACGTCAGCGTCGTGTCGGCCGACAACTTCGGCAACGGGGAGATCGCCGCGGAGATACCTGGCCGACCACATCCCTGCCGATGGCACGGCCTGCGTCGTCGGCTACAGCGCCGATTTCTACGTCACCAACGAGCGCGACCTCGGGTTCCGCAAGTGGCTGCGGCAGCATCGACCGGACGTTCGCCTCAGCCATGTCGGGTTCGACGATCCCGAGGAGGCGGGCGGCGCGGTCCTTGCCGATCTCGCGAGGGGCGCGACGCCGGACGCCCTCTTCGTCGTCTGGGATGCGCCGGCACTGGCCGTGGCTCGAGCCCTGCGGGAAGCTGGGCGCCCCATCCCCATCACGACGGTCGACCTGGGCAGCGGGATCGCGCTCGAGATCGCCGGCGGGCGGACTCGTCAAGGGAGCCGGCGCCCAACTGCCCTACGACCAGGGTGAAGCCGAGGCGATGGCGGCTGTCATGGCGCTGGCCGGGGACGAACCGCCTGCGTGGATCGCCCTGCCCGCCCTGAAGGTGACGCGGGACAGCGTCATCGACGTGTACCAGGCCGTCTGGCACGAGCCCGCACCGCCATCCCTGCATGCCGCCATCAGCGCGGGGGATGCCGGTCGCTGACGACCCGCGCCAGGCAGCGACGCACAGCCCGCCCGCCCGTCAGCCCTCGCGGGCGTGCCGGATGAGTCCGGCGATGGACCCGTGGGCCAGGCAGGTGACGGTGTCCGCGGCCCCGTAGTAGACGCTGATGCGGTCGCCGTCGACGAGCGCGGCGCAGGGGAAGACGACGTTGGGCACGTCGCCGACCTGCTCGTACGTCCGCTGCGGCGAGAGCAGGTAGTCGCGTCCGCGGGCGATGACCTTCCAGGGCTCATCGGGGTCCAGTAGCGCCACACCCATGGAGTAGACGAAGCCGTTGCATGACGTCAGGACGCCGTGGTACAGGAGCAGCCAGCCCTCCGGCGTCTCGATGGGCGTGGGTCCTGCCCCGACCTTGGTGGATTGCCAGGTCCAGGGCACGGGCGCCATGACATGGCGGTGCCGCCCCCAGTGCACCAGGTCCGGACTCTCCGAGTAGTACATGTCGCCGAAGGGCGTGTGCCCGTCGTCGCTGGGCCGGCTGAGCATGGCGTAGACGCCGCCGATACGCCGCGGGAAGAGCACACCGTTGCGGTTGAAGGGGAGGAAGGCGTTGTCCAGCTGGGTGAAGGAGCGGAAGTCGTGCGTCCAGGCCAGGCCGATCGTGGGGCCGTGCCCGTTGTAGCTGTTGCACCAGCTGACGTAATAGCGATCCTCCAGCCACGTCACGCGGGGGTCGTAGGCGTGCACGAAGCGCTCCTGGATCTCCGGCACCCGTGGGTCCGCTGGAGCGAAGGCGATGGGCTGCTCCTCGATGCGCCAGGTCACGCCGTCGTCGCTGAAGCCCGCGTGAAGGTCCATCGTGCGCGTCCTGTCATCGACGCGGAAGACGCCTGCGTAGGCGCCTTCGAAGGGCACGACCGCCGAGTTGAAGATGCTGTTCGAGCGGGGCAGCAGGTCGCGCGGGATGATCGGGTTGCGGTCGGAGCGCCAGAGCGGCCCGCTCTCGCCGGCGGGTCGGTCCTGCCAGGGCATGGAGGCCGGCGCACGCGGCCCCTGCTGCGGCTCGATCATGGTTCGTGATCCTCCTGTGCCGGCGTGTCATGGCTTGGTGGCGGTGCCGCGGCCACCCCACGTGCAGCCGCCGTCCATTCTCCACGAGCGTCAGGCCCTGCCGCGGATGGGAGCGCTCTCGCCCATTCTCCCATGCCGGACCCGTGCGCAGACGCGTGTTGCACGCTTGACGGATGGTGCAGAATGGGAGCGCTCCCAACACGGAGAGTGGCGCAGGCAGTGCCGATGGGAGCGGCAGGGTCCGCGTGGCGGGCCCGGGGAGGAGGGCAAGACCGGATGAGCGGCACCCTGGATGACGTGGCCGCCCTGAGCGGGGTCTCCCGTTCGACGGTCTCGCGCGTCATCAACGGCGGGTCCGTCTCGGCCGACGCCCGCCGCCGCGTCATGGCGGCCCTGGAATCGACCGGCTTCCGCCCCAACCTGGCGGCGCGAACATTGGCCTCCGGACGCTCGGGGGTGGTCGGTGTGGTCATCCACGTGCCCCCCGACCTGCTGTTCCAGGACGCCTTCTTCTCCGGCCTCTTCCACGGCATCGCCGAGGGCCTCGCTCGCCAGGGCGCGGGCATGATGCTCTGGCTGGCCAACCTGACCAAGGAGCAGACCCTGGAGCGCATCCTGGGGATGCAGTTCTTCGACGGGCTCATCGTCACGGCTGACACGCTCGACGACCCGCTGGTGGACGGCCTGGTGCACTCGAGCCTGCCCACCGTCCTCGTTGGCCACCGCCATCGCGACCGTTCGGCGAGCTACGTGGACATCGACAACGAGCGCTCCGCGGCGCAGGTCACCGACCACCTCATCTCGCTGGGCCGCCGCCGCATCGGCCACATCACCGGGCGCCGTGGCGGCGCCTCCGCGGAGGAGCGCCTGGCCGGCTACCGGCGCGCCATGAAGCGGGCCGGCCTGGACACCACCGGCCTGCTCATCGACGGCGACTACCTGCCCCGTTCGGGCGAGCTGGGCGCCAGGCAGCTGGCGGAGGCCGGCGTCGACGCCATCTTCTGTGCCAGCGACGCCATGGCCCTGGGCGCGCTGCGGGCGCTGCAGGGCCTGGGCCTGCGCATCCCGGACGATGTCGCCGTGGCCGGCTTCGACGACCTGCCTGCCGCGGCCGAGGCCGACCCGCCGCTGACGACGATGCGCCAGGACACCGGCCGGCTCGGCCTGGAGGCCACGCACGCCCTGTTCCGTCTCTTCAACGAGCGCGCTGAGCCCGGCGCCGCCCCCCAGCGCGTGATCCTGCCGACGGAGCTGGTCATCCGCCAGTCGACCGTCGGCCCCCTGGGCAGTCGATGACGTCCGGGGTCGGGCACCTCGTCACCTGCTTCACGGTCGACGAAGCCGGCGGCTGTCCGCAGGGGCCCGGCGCGGTCGCCGCGATCGCAGCGGCCGGCGCGCCCGGGCGCCACGCTCGACCCTAGAGGGTCCGCGGCACACCCACCCGGCGACACGAGATGAGGAGTGGCAGCGAGTCATGGCCACGACGGAGATCACGTTCCCGCAGGGCTTCCTGTGGGGAGCGTCCACGAGCGCCTACCAGGTGGAGGGCGCTGTCCACGAGGACGGCCGCTCGGACAGCATCTGGGACACGCTTTGTCGCGTGCCCGGCGCCATCCGTGCCGGCGACAGCGGCGACGTGGCCGATGACCACTATCACCGCTACCGCGAGGACGTCGCCCTGATGGCCTCGCTGGGGCTGCAGGCCTATCGCTTCAGCGTGGCCTGGGGGCGCATCCTGCCCGAGGGCACGGGGCGCGTCAACGAAGCCGGCCTGGACTTCTACCGGCGCCTCGTGGATGAGCTGCTCGCGGCTGGCATCGAACCCCACCTGACGATCTACCACTGGGACCTGCCGCAGGTCCTGCAGGATGCCGGGGGCTGGCCATCCCGCGACGCGGCGCACTGGTTCGCCGACTACGCCGCTGTCGTCTACGAGGCGCTGCACGATCGCGTGCGGCTGTGGACGACCCTGAACGAGCCGTGGTGCTCTTCGCTGCTGGGCTATGCGGACGGCATCCATGCACCGGGCATCCGCGACCCGCGACAGGCCACCCGGGCCATCCACCACCTGCTCCTGGGCCACGGCCTGGCCCTGCAGGCCATGCGGGCCATCGACCCTTCACGCGAGATCGGCATCACCCTCAACCTGCAGCCCATCCGGGTCGGCGAGCCGTATCCCAGCCCTTCGCTGCTGGATGCCGTGCGGCGCGTGGACGGCCTGCGCAACCGGGTGTGGACGGAGCCGCTCCTGCGGGGCCGCTACCCCGACGACGTGGCCGCCGACCTGGAGGCCTTCGGGGGCCTTCCCGTGCGCGACGGCGACCTCGCGATCATCGCTGCGCCGTTCGACATCCTGGGAATCAACTACTACTCCGACGACGCCCTCGTCTCGTCGCCCGGCGGCACCATCCCGCACACCCCCGGGACCCAGGACGTCACGGGGCACGACCCTGGCCCGGAGCCCACGGACATGGGCTGGCCGATCACGCCCGACGGCCTGCGCGACCTGCTCGTGTCGTTGAAGGCGAGCTACCCGGACCTGCCACCCGTCCACATCACCGAGAACGGCGTCGCCTACGACGACCCCGTCGTGGACGGCGCCGTCCACGACGTCCGCCGCATCGCCTACCTGGACAGCCACCTGCGCGCCGTGCACGCGGCCATCACCGCCGGCGCGGATGTGCGCGCCTACTTCGAGTGGTCACTGCTCGACAACTTCGAGTGGTCGCACGGGTATCACATGCGCTTCGGCCTCATCCACGTGGACTACGGGACGCAGGCACGGACCCCGCGCGACAGCGCCTTCTGGTACCGCGACGTCATCGCTCGCAACGGGCTCGGGGAGCGCAACTAGGCCGCCCGCGGCCGGAGAGGAGGAGCACGTGCAGTACGGCCACTTCGACGACGAGCGCCGGGAGTACGTCATCAGCCGGCCGGACACGCCGCTGCCCTGGATCAACTACCTGGGCAGCGAGGAGTACTTCGCGCTCCTGTCCAATACCGCGGGCGGCTACTCGTTCGTCCGTGACGCGCGGCTGCGGCGGCTGCTGCGGTACCGCTACAACAACGCCCCACTCGACGTCGGTGGCCGCTTCCTCTACCTGCGGGACGACGAGAGCGGTGACTACTGGAACCCCGGCTGGCAGCCCACGCAGCGCGAGCTGGACGGCTACTCGTGCCGCCACGGCCTGGGCTACAGCGTCATCAGCGGCGAGCGCAGTGGCATCCGTGCGGAGACCACCTACCTCGTGCCGCCGGGACAGACCGTCGAGGTGTGGCGGGTGGGCGTCACAAACGGGCGGCCGGTGCCCGCCTCGCTGTCGCTCTTCGGTGCGGTCGAATCCTGCCTCTGGGATGCCCAGGACGACGCCACGAACTTCCAGCGCAACCTCTCGATCGGCGAGGTGCTCGTCGAGGACGAGGTCATCTACCACCTCACCGAGTACCGCGAGCGCCGCGACCACTTCGCCTGGTTCGGCTGCTCGCGACCGACCGCCGGCTTCGAGACGTCGCGGGACCAGTTCCTGGGCGCCTACCGGGGGTGGGACCGACCGCTGGCCGTGGAGCGTGGCACGCTGAGCGGCTCCATCGCGCATGGCTGGCAGCCGGTCGGCGCCCTGCAGGTCGAGCTGCGGCTGGAGCCGGGGGAGACGCGGGACGTGACCTTCGTGCTGGGATACACGGAGAACCCGCCAGCGCACAAGTTCGACCCGCCGGGCTCCGGTCATCCGGACACGGCTCGTGCCCGGACGGTGCTGGCGGCCTACCGGGAGGAGGGACAGGTCGAGCGAGACCTGGCCATGCTCCGCGAGACCTGGGAGGCCCGGCTGGGCACGTTCCAGGTGGCCACCGGCGACGTCCACGTCGACCGCATGGTCAACACCTGGAACCCCTACCAGTGCATGGTCACGTTCAACCTCTCGCGCTCGGCCTCGATGTTCGAGTCGGGCATCGGACGGGGCATGGGCTTCCGCGATTCGAACCAGGACCTGCTCGGCTTCGTGCACCTGGTGCCCGAGCGTGCCCGGGAGCGCATCCTGGACATCGCCGCCACGCAGCTGCCCGACGGCGGGGCGTATCACCAGTACCAGCCCCTCACGAAGCGCGGCAACGACGCCATCGGTGCGGGCTTCAACGACGACCCCCTCTGGCTCGTGCTCGGGGTGGCGGCCTACACCAAGGAGACGGGCGACCTCGCCATCCTCGACGAGCTCGTGCCCTGGGACAACGTCGATGGCTCGGAGACGCCGCTCCACGACCACCTGCGACGCTGCATCGCCTTCACCCTGGACCGCCTGGGGCCACACGGCCTGCCGCTCATCGGCCGCGCCGACTGGAACGACTGCCTGAACCTCAACGTCTTCTCCGAGCGACCCGGCGACTCCTTCCAGACGGCGCCCAATCGACCCGGTGGCGTCGCCGAGTCGGTCTTCATCGCCGCGCTCTTCGTGCTCGCGGCGCGGGAGGCAGCCGACCTGGCGCGCCTGCGCGGCGACGACGCCGAGGCCGCTCGCTGCGAGGCGGGGGTCGTCTCCATGACGGCGGCCATCGAGGCGCACGCCTGGGACGGCGCCTGGTATCGACGCGCCTACGACCACGTCGGGCAGCCGGTCGGCTCCGCGGAGAACGGGGAGGGGCGCATCTTCATCGAGCCGCAGGGCTTCATGGCCATGGCCGGCGTGGGCCTGGCGGACGGTCGCACCCGGACGGCCATCGACTCCGTGCGCGAACACCTCGCGACCGACCACGGCATCGTGCTCCTGCAGCCGGCGTACACGCGCTACCACCTCGAGCTCGGCGAGATCACCTCGTACCCGCCCGGCTACAAGGAGAACGCCGGGGTCTTCTGCCACACCAACCCGTGGCTGATGATCGGCGAGGCCATCACCGGCAACGCCGAGGGCGCGCTCGACTACTACCTGCGCATCAACCCCTCGGCCCGCGAGGCCATCTCCGACGTGCACCGCTGCGAGCCGTACGTCTATGCCCAGATGATCGCCGGCCGCGACGCGCCCACCCACGGCGAGGCCAAGAACTCGTGGCTGACCGGCACGGCGGCCTGGAACATGGTCGCCATCAGCCAGTGGATCCTGGGCATCCGCCCCGAGCACGCCGGCCTGCGCGTGGAGCCGGTCATCCCGGAGTCATGGCCGGGCTTCCGCGCCACGCGCCGCTTCCGCGGCACGACCTACGAGATCGAGGTCCGGCGTGATGGCGCCGCCGCCACTGCCGGCGTGCGGCTCGTCGTCGACGGGCGCGCCATCGAGGGCACGGTCATCCCGCTGCCGAAGCCCGGCACCCGCGCTGGTCAGGGTGGAGGTCCTGCTGCCCTGACGGCGTGAAGCCGAGGAAGAGCGCCCTGGTATCGCGGCGCCGTGCGAGCGACCGCCCTCGTGCCCTGATCAGCGCGGCTCGCTCACCTCGACGACGGTGAAGAACCGATCGCGAGCGGCGAGATGGCGGGCTTCCCCGACGACCTCGAACTCGGCCGCCAGGGGCAGGTCGGCGGACGAGGTGCCGAGCATGACGCGGTGGCGGCCCGGCTCGATGATGAGTCGGCCGTCCACGCCCGTGAACGCCAGTTGCTCCGCGGCCAGCCGGAAGGTGACCGTGCGCCGCTCGCGGGGCGCGAGCGTGACGCGCACGAAGCCCTTGAGCTCCCTGACCGGCCGCGTCACGCTGGCCGCCACGTCGCGCAGGTAGAGCTGCACGACCTCGTCGGCGCTCCGGTCGCCGACGTTGGTGACGTCGACGCTGATGCCAACCTCGCCGTCCGTGCCCATGGTCGTGGCGTCCAGGCGAAGGCCCGCCAGCTCGAAGCGCGAGTAGGAGAGCCCGTGGCCGAAGGGCCACAGCGGCAGGTGCGAGCCGTCGACGTAGTCGTGGTGCCACAGCGAGCGGCCACCGGACGGCTTGTGGGCGTAGAAGAGCGGTACTTGGCCGACGTGCCGCGGGACCGTGACCGGCAGCTTGCCGCCCGGGCTGACGTCTCCGAATAGGACCTCGGCGATGGCCTGCGGGCCGGCCTCGCCGGGCACCCAGGCATGCAGCACCGCGGCAGCATGTGCGGCTTCCTCCGGGATGGCCAGCGGTCGACCCGAGACCAGGACGAGGACGATGGGGGTCCCGGTCTCCCCCACCGCCCTGAACAGCTCCGCCTGGCGGCCGGGAAGGCCGAGCTGGCAGCGATCGCGCGTCTCGCCGCAGGTGCACTGCGCGGTCAGGCCGGAGCGCTCGCCGAGCACGAGGATGGCCACCTCGGCACCTTGGGCAGCCTCGACCGCCGCCTCGATGTCGGCGTCCTCGCCGCCCAGCACGCCACAGCCGGCTGCATAGCGAACCTCGGTGCCCGGGCCGACGCGAGCGCGGATGCCGTCCAGGACCGTCGACCAGGAGGCCAGCTCGTCCGCCAGCTGGAGGTCCAGCGGCACGGAGGCACCGGCGACGCCCTCGCGTCCCCGGTTCTCGAGGAGCGTCTCGATGTGGACGATGTGCCCGTAGTCACCCACGAGGTTGCGCGCGTCGTGCGCGTTCGGGCCGATGACCGCAAGGCGACGGAGGTCGGATGGCAGCGGGAGGACGCCGTCGTTCTCGAGCAGCACGATGGAGCGCCGCGCCATCTCGAGGGCGGCCGCCGCTTCCCGCTCCGACAGGGCAGCCGGCTCGCGCTCATCGATCGGTGGCGCCTCGAAGAGGCCCAGGCTGAGCTTCGTGCGCAGGATGCGCTCCACGGCCTGGTCCACGACCGACAGCTCGATGCGGCCCTCCTCGAGGGCCGCCCGGAGGGGGCTCCCGTAGGCGTTCGTGGCCGGGAGCTCCATGTCCAGGCCGGCGCTCATGGTCATGACCGCCGCGTCCGAGAGGTCCGTGACCATCTCGTGAAGGGTCAGCAGGTGCTCGATGCCGAGATAGTCGGCCACGACGATGCCGTCGAAGCCCCAGCGCTCTCGCAGGATGGTCGTCAGCAGCTCCCTCGACGCCGCGCAGGGGAGGCCATCCAGGTCGTCGTAGGCGTGCATGACCGAACCGATGCCCGCCTCGCGTACGGCGGCCTCGAAGGGGAAGAGGAAGACGTCGTGCAGCTCCCGCGGACCGAGGTGCGCCGGCGCCGTGTTGAGGCCACCCTCGGGGACGCCGTGACCGACCATGTGCTTGGCGGTGGCCATGACAGGCCGCCCGCCATCGTCTGTCGACTGGATGCCCCGCACGTAGGCGCACCCAAGCGCTGCCGCCAGGTAGGGGTCTTCGCCGTAGGTCTCCTCCAGGCGACCCCACCGCGGATCGCGGCTGACGTCCAGGACGGGAGCCAGGGCCTGGCTCGCGCCCATCCAGCGCAGGCGCTCGCCGATGAGCCTCGCGACCTCCTCGACGAGATCGGGGTCCCAGGAGGCGGCCTGGCCGATCGACTGCGGGAAGCAGGTGCGCCCCGGCGGCCATGACACCGTGCAGGCTCTCCTCGTGGAGGATGGCCGGGATGCCCAGGCGTGTCTCCTCGACGAGGAAGCGCTGGATCTGGTCTGCCGAAGGCGGCGACCTGCCCGGGCGGCAGGTTGGTGGCGCCCGCCACGCGCGTGACCTGCCCGATGCCGTTCGCCAGCCGCTGCCGGGCACGTTCCGGGTCGAGACCCTGGCCGTCGAAGACCTCGAAGGACCACAGCGAGCCCAGCTGGGCGAGCTTCTCGTCCAGCGTCATGCGCGCCAGCAGGTCGCGGGCCCGCTCCTCGATCGGAGCCAGCGTCGCGGTCCCGGATCGGACGGCGTGCCGGTCGGCCTGGGCTCGGCCGACGATCGATGCCGGAAGCGGCTTCGACGCTCACCGGGCATGGCGGTTCCTCCTCCGCCTCCGTCATCCCTTGACCGCCCCGGATGTGAGGCCACCGATGAGCTGTCGTTCCGCGAAGACGTAGAAGACGAGCGCCGGGACCATCGACAGGCGAGGTGATAGGCAAGGACGGCGGCCACGTCCTGCGAGTACTGGGTGGAGAAGTTGAGGACGCCCAGCGGAAGGGTCCACTGCTCCTGCCCGCCCAGGATGAGCAGCGGCAGCAGGAACGAGTTCCAGGCTACCGACGAGGGCGAGGATGGCCACCGTCGCGAGGGCCGGTCGCGAGAGGGGCAGGAGCACCCGCCAGAAGAACCCGAAGCGTGCCGCAGCCGTCGATGGCGGCCGCATCCTCGAGCTCCGCGGGGATGCTCTTGAAGAAGGGCCGCAGGATGATGATCGTGAGCGGGATCCCGAAGGCGGCCAACGGCAGCGCCACGCCCAGCGGGTTGTCCAGCAGGCCGATGGCCCGCAGCAGGATGTAGAGGGGCAGGATGGCCACGGCGGCCGGGAAGAGTAGTCCCAGCGCGAAGAGTGTGAACAGCGCCTCGCGGCCCCGGAACTGGAACCGCGCGAAGACGTAGGCAGCCAGCGCGGACACGGTCACCACCACGACGACCGTGATGGCGGCGATGACGATGCTGTTGAAGAGCTGCTGCCAGTACATGCCCCCGGTGAGGGCCGTCGCGTAATGGTCGAGGATCCACGGGTCCGGGAAGCCGGCCGGCTCGTTGCGGATCGCGCCGGTCGTCCGGAAGCCGCCCAGGAACGCGTAGGCGATGGGCACGACGATGGCCACCGCAACGGCCAGCAGCACGACCCAGCGCACCACCCCGCCGACGAGGGCACGGACCCGTACGCGTGGCGCCTGCCGGGTCATCGACGCCGCGGCCGAGGTCGATCCCGGTGTGGTGGCCATCGCTCAACCGCCTCCCAGGGTCACGGCACCCTCGGTGTCGCGGCGCATGACGAAGCGCAGGTAGAGGAGGGCCACCACCAGGGCCATGGCGAAGAGGATGACCGCGACGGCGCTGCCGTAGCCCATCTGCGTGCGCTTGATGCCGTAGTCGACGAGGTAGACGGCCATCGTGTCGGAAGCGTTGAACGGCCCTCCCCTCGTCGTCGCCCAGACGAGGTCGAAGAGCTGGATGGCCCCGATGATCGACAGGAAGACGGACACCCGGATGGTCGGTCCCAGCAGGGGCAGGATGATCGCTGCGCACGGTCTGCCCGCGGCTCGCGCCATCGATGGCGGCCGCCTCCTCGAGCTCGCGCGGGATGCCCTGGAGGCCGGCCAGCATGAGGATCATGTGGAAGCCGAAGTACTTCCACGAGATGACCACGAACATCGTCAGCATGACGATGGAGCGGTCGGCCAGCCACTCGTGGACGAGGAAGCCCAGGCCGGCCGTCCCGAGGCTCCGGTCGAGCAGGCCGCCGGGGTAGAGGAGCAGCTGGAAGACGATGCCCGTGATGACCTCGGAGAGCACGAATGGCGCGAAGAAGAGGACGCGCAGGATCGTCCGGCCCGGGAAGCGTCGGTTGAGCAGGAGCGCCAGCCAGAGCGCGAACGGGATCTGGACCGTCAGGGACAGGAAGACGATGAGGACGTTGTGCCAGACGGCGTTCCGGAAGACCGAGTCGTTCAGCGCCTTCGTGTAGTTGTCGAGCCCGACGAAGTCGGTGAGCGGCGTGAGCCCGTTCCAGTCGTAGAGGCTGTACCAGGCTGCCTGGACGATGGGCAGCAGCACGAAGAGCCCGTACACGACGAGCGCGGGCAGCAGGAAGAGCGCGATGGTCAGCCAACGCCGGTAGCGGTGCCTCACCGAGCCGGCTGCAGCGGTCGTCACTGGACTGATGGTAGCGAGCGGGCCGGCGCGAACGCCGACCCGCTCATCGATCGTCGGAGCGCCAGGCTCACGCCTCGGCGGCTGCCGCCTCCGTGATGGCCTGCGAGACCTCCTCTGGAGACAGGACGCCAGCCACCAGGCCGCCGACGGCCTCGTTGATGGCGGCGCCCAGCGCCGGGCTGGTCACCTGGTCGAGGTAGCCCTGCGCGAAGGTGGCCGCGGCCCGGGCCTGGAGGATCGACTGCAGGTTCGGGTCGGTGACGAAGGCCTCGGCGCCTGCCACGGTCGGCAGGGTGCCGTCACCGATCGCGACCCATCGCTCGGCGACGCCGAGGTCGGTGGTCAGGTACTTGAGGAACTCGACCGCCTCGGGAGGCGCGTCGCGACCGACGACGAAGTTGTCGCCACCGCCGAAGACGTCGGTAGCCAGGCCGGCGCCGCCGTCGACCATCGGGAAGGGGAACCAGCCGAGTGCGTCGCCGATGCCTTCGCCGGATTCACTCTGCGAGGCCTGCGAGCCCGCACCCCACTGGCCCTGCAGCATCATGGCCGCCTTGCCGTTGCCGAACTCCCCTTCCTGGGCGTCGTGCGTGGCAGCGAGGAAAGCGGCCTGGAAGGGCTCCATGCCCACGAGCCGCTGGAGCTCCTGGCCGGCCTTGACGAAGCACTCAGCGCTCCAGTCGCCCGTGGTGATGGCGGTGTTCATGCCCTCCTGGCCGCAGATGCGGACTGAGAGATAGGCCCACCAGAACATCGCCGTCCAGGTGTTCGAAGCCTCGGCAGCCAGGCTGATGGGCACGATGCCCGCATCCTTGAAGGTCTGCACGTCGGCCAGGAACTCTTCCCACGTCGCAGGCGGCGCGTCGATGCCCGCCTGGGCGAAGAGGTCCTTGTTGTACCACATGCCCACGGCCCCGAGGTTGTAGGGCAGCGCCGTACTGGGCGCCATCGACCTGGGTCATGGAGAGGCCGGCGGGGACGATGCTGTCCTTGACGTCCGCGATCTCATCGTCGATGGGTCGTACCAGGCCCGCCTCGACCTGCTGCGCGAGGGTACCGCCGCCCCACGACTGGAAGAGGTCGGGCGGGTTGCCGGACTGCATCTCCGCCGCGATCTTGTCCTTGAGCGCGGTGTTCTCGAGGACTGTGAGGTTGATCTTGACGTTGGGGTGGGCCGCCATGTAGGCGTCCAGCTCGCCCTGGATGAACGTCTTCTGGGGATCCACATGGTGCAGGTCGTAGAACTCGAACTCCACCGGGTCCTGGGCGACCGCTCCGGCTGCTCCGACCGTGGTGGCCATGATGGCCGCGGCCATGGCCAGTGCTCCACCGCGTAGATATCGCGACATGCCACTCCTCCTTGGTGTTGCGGGCCATGCCCGAAGCGATCTTGGAACGCTCCGGTGCCCGCGGACAGGCGATTACTACCACACTTCTGCAAGCGCTTGCAAGGTCATTCGACACGAGTATCCTGAAACCCATGGAACGTGTGCGCCACGGCCGCAGCGCGAAGGCGCGGGCCTCCGAAGGCGGAGTGGTCCTCGGGGAGGGCGTGGAGGCTGTCGAGGGCGGCGCAGCCCTGGATGACGCTGCTCAGCCGCCCGCGGCCACCACGAGCAGACCTGCGTCCCGCTCGCGATCAAGGGGCCGCCGAGCCACGATCTTCGACGTGGCCCGCACGGCCGGTGTCTCGTACTCGACCGTGTCCCGTGTCGTCAACGACTACGCCCATGTCAACGAGGCCACCCGCGAGCGGGTGCGGGCGGCCATGCGGGAGCATGGCTACGTGGCCCACGTCACGGCCCGTGCCCTGGCCAGCGGCAGGACCCAGGCCATCGGCCTGCTGGCACAGGAGATCGACAACCCCTTCTTCTCGGTCGTGATCAAGGGTGTCGACCAGGCCGTTTCCGTGGCCGACTACGACCTGCTGCTGTGCACGACCCACAGCCGCCGCGAGAAGGAGGCCGAGTACGTGGCCCGCCTCTCGCACGGCATGGTGGACGGCCTGCTCATCGTGCTGCCCACGGGGCTGCCCGAGTACGTCGCGCAGCTGCGGGCCGAGCACTACCCCTTCGTGCTCATCGACCACGACAGCGACGCGCCGGGCTGCACCGTCGTCAACGCCGCCAATCGCAGAGGCACGAGGGACGGTATCGCCTACCTCATCGGCCTGGGACACCGGCGTATCGGGTTCATCACCGGCCGACTGGACGTGGGAGCCAGCCACGAGCGACTCGCGGGCTATCGCGAGGCCCTTGGCGAGGCGGGCATCAGGCTTGACGAGGCGCTCGTGGTCGAGGGCGACTTCCTCGAGGCGCGCGGGTACGAGGCAGCCCGCGAGCTGCTCTCGCTGCCCCAGCCACCAACGGCCATCTTCGCCTCCAGCGACGCCGCCGCGTTCGGCGTCCTCGGCGCGGCTCGCGACACCGGGTCGGCCGTTCCCGGCGACCTCTCGGTGCTGGGCTTCGACGACATCGTGGAGGCCTCCCACATGGGTGCCGCCCTCTCGACCGTCCGGCAGCCCCTGCGCGAGATGGGACATGTCGCGGTCCAGCGGCTGCTCAGCCTGCTCGCCGACCCGACCCAGCCGCCTGCCCGGCTGGTCATGGAGACCGAGCTGGTCATCCGCAAGACGACGGCCGCGCCGCGCTCCTCCCGGGCCGTCTAGGAGCACGGCGTGCTCACCGTTCAGGCACGGATCGACCCTCGCGAGGCTGGCGCTCCGGTGGGGCGTGGCCTGTTCGGCTCATTCGTGGAGCACATGGGCCGCTGCGTCTACGGCGGCATCTTCGACCCGGACCATCCGTCGGCGGACGAGGATGGTTTGCGGAGCGACGTTCTCGAGCTCGTCCGCGAGCTGGGTGTCTCCGTCGTTCGCTACCCGGGTGGCAACTTCGCGTCGGGATACCGCTGGGAGGATGGCGTCGGTCCGCCGGAGCGGCGACCGGCCCGTCTCGACCTCGCCTGGCAGAGCCGCGAATCGAACGCCTTCGGCCTCCACGAGTTCATGCGCTGGGCAGGCAAGGCTGGCGTCGAGCCCCTGATGACCCTGAACCTCGGCACTCGCGGGGTGGCGGAGGCCCTCGACCTGCTCGAGTACGCCAACCACCCCCGCGGCAGCGAGCTCTCGGAGCGGCGCATCGCACACGGCGCGCTGGAGCCCTTCGGCATCCGCCGCTGGTGCCTGGGCAACGAGCTTGACGGAGCCTGGCAGCTGGGCCACAAGACGGCCTCGGAGTACGGACGGCTGGCGGCCGAGACGGCTCGCGCCATGCGCCAGTACGACCCGACGCTGCGGCTGGTCGCGTGCGGCAGCTCGAGCGCCACGATGCCCACCTTCGGCGAGTGGGAGCGGCTCGTGCTCGAGGAGACCTCCGACCTCGTCGACGAGATCTCCCTCCACGCCTATTACGAGGAGAGCGGTGATCTGGCCAGCTTCCTGGCGTCGGGCGTCGACCTGGACCGCTCCATCGAGCAGGTGGCGATCATCATCGACGACGTGGGCCGCCGCGCCGGCGGTGGCAGACGCATCGGCATCGCTGTCGACGAATGGAATGTCTGGTACATGTCCCGCCACCTGGAGCGGCCCCACCCCACTGACTGGCCGGAGGCCCCGGCCCTCTGCGAAGACGCCTATTCGGTGGCCGATGCGGTGGTCGTGGGCAGCCTGCTCATCTCGCTCCTGCGGCACGCCGACCGCGTCTCCACGGCCTGCCTCGCGCAGCTCGTGAACAGCATCGCGCCCATCAAGACGGCGCCCCGTGGCCCCGCCTGGCGTGAAGCGACGTTTCACCCCTTCGCCCTGACGGCTGCACACGCCCAGGGGCGGGTCCTGCCTCTGCGTGTGACGGCGCCGCTCGTCGAGACGGCGCGATACGGCTCGGTCCCGGTGCTCGATGGCGTGGCCACGCTCGATGCGGCCGGAGCCGTCTCCCTGTTCGTGGTCAACCGGCACGTCGAGGACCCCGTCATCCTGTCCGTGGACCTCGACGCCTCCTCCGACTGGCACCTTGCGGCGGCGCTCCTGCTGAGCGACGAAGACGTGCACGCCGTGAACACGGAGGAGAACCCCTCACGGGTCCAGCCCACGGACCTGCGCGCGATCATCGGTCGAGGGTCGACGACTCGAGGCGCTCTTGCCTCCGGTGTCCTGGGCCCTTGTCCGGCTGCGCCAGGGACGTCCCGCGGCGCCATGACGTTCGCTAGCATCGACTTGACACAGCGAGAGGGGACGAGTCGATGCCATTCACCACGACGCAGTACGCCGGCCACGAGGCCGTGCTCATCGAGGCCGGCCCGGTGCGGCTCGTGGCCAGCACATCGGTGGGGCCGCGGATCCTGGCCCTGCTCACCGAGGACGGCGCCAACGCCTTCGCCGAGCTCCCCGACATGACGCTGCCCTGTCCAGGCTCCGAGCCCATCCATCTGCGCGGTGGCCACCGCCTGTGGGCCGCGCCAGAGGTGCCGCGTGTCACCTATCGGCCCGACGACGACCCCGTCCGCGTCGAGCACATCCCCGAGGGCGTGCGGCTCACGACACCGTCCGGACCCGGTGGCCGGCACCAGCCGCGAGACCAGCATCACCGTCACGGGTCCGGGTTGCGTCCGCCTCGACTATCGGGTCACCAACACCGCTGATCGGCCGCAGCGCCTGGCCGGCTGGGCCATCACGATGATGGCGCCGCTGGGCCGCACCTGGCTGCCGTTCATCGCGGGCGAGTTCGATGCGGGCGGCTTCCAGGCCCAGCGCAACATCGTCCTGTGGTCGTACACGCACACGGACGACCCACGCTTCATCCTGAGCGATGCCGCCATCGAACTGCGTACCGCGCTCATCGCCGAGCGCGGCATCACGGACTCGTTCAAGGTCGGTACCAGCCTGCGCCGCGGCTGGCTGGCGCACTGGCGGCAGGGCGTCCTCTTCGTCAAGAGAGCCGCCCACGACGAGGCCGCCACCTACGCCGACATGGGGGCCTCCGCGCAGATCTTCTCGCATCCGACGTTCACCGAGCTGGAGACGCTCGGCCCGCTGACCGATCTGGCGCCCGGCCAGGCCGCTCACCATCGCGAAGACTGGGAGGTGCACCTCGTGGGTGAGGCGGAAGCCGAACGCCTCGTCACCTCCGGCGACCTGGATCTGCCAGCCGCCCTGGATCGGCCCGCCTGGGACTGGCACGCCCCCCGGGCAGCGCTCCCGCCGGCCGCAGCGCCGGCATCGACACTCCCGCCAGCTGAGCATCTGACGACACCTGGAGGCAATGACATGACGGCAACGGCAGCTGGCCAGCTCGTGCTCGGCCTGGATGTCTCGACGACGGCCACCAAGGCCATCCTCATCGCGCCCGACGGCAGGGTCGTCGGCGTCGCCTCGTCCGAGTATGGCTTCGAGACGCCGCATCCACTCTGGGCCGAGCAGGACCCGGGGCTGTGGTGGACGGCCGCATGTGACGCCATCGGTCGGGTCCTGCGCGAGACCGGCACGACGTCGGAGAACGTCGTGGCCGTCGGTGCTGCTGGCCAGATGCACGGCCTCGTGCTGCTCGATGAGCAGGAGCAGGTCGTCCGTCCGGCCATCCTGTGGAACGACCAGCGCACCGCCGCCGAGTGCGACGAGATCCGTGCCCGCGTGGGGCGAGAACGCTTCATCGCCATCACGGGCAATGAGCCGCTCACCGGCTTCACGGCGCCCAAGCTGCTCTGGGTGCGCAACCATGAGCCGGAGGCCTGGGCGCGCGCGCGGCACATGCTGCTGCCCAAGGACTACGTGCGCTTCCGGCTCACCGGCGAGCACGCCCTGGATGTCGCCGACGGCGCCGGCACGGTCCTCTTCGACCTGGCCGCCCGGACGTGGTCCGACGAGGTCGTGGCCGCCCTCGGCCTGGACCGCAGCCTCCTGCCGCGGACGGTGGAGGGCCCGGACATCGTCGGTGTCGTGACCGCAGCGGCGGCGGCCGCGACGGGGCTGCGCGCTGGCACGCCCGTCGTGGGCGGGGCCGGCGATCAGGCCGCCAATGCCGTGGGCACGGGTGCCGTGACGCCTGGGATCGGGGCCATGTCCGTGGGCACCTCGGGCGTCGTCTTCGTGCCCACCGCGGGCCCGGCCATCGAGTCGGAGGGCCGACTGCACGCCTTCTGCCACGCCGTCCCCGGCACCTGGCACCTCATGGGGGTGACGCTGTCCGCGGCCGGCTCGCTGCGCTGGCTGCGCGACGCGCTGGCGCCCGGCCGCTCATTCGACGAGCTCACCGCCCTGGCCGCTGCGGTGCCGCCCGGCTCCGACGGCCTCGTCTTCCTGCCGTATCTGTCCGGCGAGCGCACGCCTCACCCGGACCCACTGGCGCGCGGCGCCTTCGTGGGACTCACCGTGCGACACGGCCTCGGGCACATGGTGCGGGCCGTGCTGGAGGGCGTGGCCTTCAGCCTGCGCGACGTCTTCGACCTGGTGCGGGCCACCTCGCCGGAGCCGCTACGCGACCTGCGAGCCTCCGGCGGCGGCACGAACAGCGCCCTGTGGAAGCAGATCATCGCCGACACCCTGGGTGTGCCCATCTCGCTGACGGGCACGGCCGAGGGCGTGGCCAGCGGTGCGGCCATCCTGGCCGGCGTGGCCGCGGGCTGGCACCCGACGGTGCAGGAGGCCTGCGCCGCCATGGTCGAAGTCACCGGGACGACCGAGCCTGGCCCCCAGTCGGGCGCCTACGACGCGGTCTACGCGGTCTATCGCGACCTGTACCCCGCCCTGACGAGCTCGTTCGCCCGCCTGGCCGAGGTCTGACCCAGGGTACGGACGGCGCACTGGCCGCGCCGCGCTGCTCCCGGGCAGGCGCGCCGCTCTCGCAGGCCCTCGACCGCGCGGTCGACCACGCGATCCGCGTCGTGGCCTCTCCCCGGGCAGGCGCGCCGCTCTCCAGCCTCGACCGCGCGGTCGACCACGCGATCCCGGGTCGTGGGCCCTGCCGATGACCGCCGCGACCGTCCAGGGGGGCCAGACGCGCGCTCGACCACGCGATCCCGGGTCATGGCGCCTGCTCCCCGGGCAGGCAGCGCCGCTCTCCAGCGACCCTGGCCGCGCTGGCCGAGGTGCGGCGAGGCGAGGTGTGCGGGCACGTGCGCGCGGCACGGGCGCGATGCCGGCGTGCCGGGATGGTCGGCGCGGCTAGCAGGCTAGAGGCCTTCGTCCTCGGCGTGGTCGGTGAAGGTACGAACCAGGTTGCCGACGCGCACGCTCTGGCTTTCGCCGGGCGCCAGGTGCAGCGGCCAGGTCCACAGCAGGCAGCCGCCCTGGTGGTTGCCCTCGAAGCCGCTCTCGGAGACGGAGATGGTCTCGATCGACGACCACCACGCCGCCGCAGGCGGCTCCGGCCGGGCCTCCAGCTCCAGGCCGACGTAGCTGTTGCCGAGGCTGACGTGGTGTGCCACGTCCGCGTCGCGGCGCCGGTCGAAGCTGTCGCGGTCGCCACCGACCGCGTACCACGCTGACGGGTTGCCGCCGCCCCCGAGCATGTTGATCGCCCACTCGAGGCCCAGCATGGCATCGACCTGCTGGCTGCCCGTGTTGCGGACGTCCACGCTGAGGTCCAGCGTGGGCACGCGGCGATCCGGCCCGAAGACCAGGCTGCAGCGCACGTCCAACGGCGTGCGCGATCCGTCCGGCTGGCGCACGGAACCATGTCGTTCGAGGACGACGCGGTCGCCGGCCGCTTCCACGACCGAGAAGGCGCCGTCCACGAAGTCACCCAGCTCGTCGACCGTCGCTTCCTCGAAGCTGCTCGGCGTGGTGCCCACCGGCAGCAGGCGGACGAGGCCGGAGCGGCGTTCGTAGGCGTCATACCAGAGGCGCCGACTGATGCCCGGCTCATTGATCTTGACGAGGTCGTGGATCGACACGGCGCCCTCGCCGGCCTCCCGTTGCTCGACCTCGCCCATGTCCGCGGCACGCAGGGTGTCGTGGTAGGCCTCCGGGCGGCGGCGCATGACGGAGCACAGGGCGTGCCGTACCGCGCGCACGTCCCAGCTGCCGATGCCACCGCCCTCGTTGGGCTTGATGACGACGACCTGCCCGGGCGTGCTCACGAGCAGCTCGTCATAGCCGTCGACATCCAGGTCGGCCGACTCGATCGTGAGCGGGGCGGACGGCGTCCTGCCGGCCAGCCGGGCGACGGCTCGGTCGGCTGCATCCTCGGCGGCGATGAGGTGCTCCAGCGTCGCGAGGCGCATGTGCGAGAGGTAGATGCCGCCGAAGAGGCCGTGCCAGTAGCAGTCGTTCGACTGGCCCTGGTAGAGGTGGTCGGTGATGCGCGCCAGCTGCGCCGCAGAGACGCCGTCGCCAGCATGGGCTCGCAGGCTCGCCACCGCCCGCGAGGTCCGCAGCATCTGCTTGTGGAGGTCGTTGATCTCGCGATAGTTCACCTGGAAGCTGCGCCAGAAGCCGCCGCGCATCCAGCGCGCCTCCGGTCGGCCCTCCTCGACGGCCTCGTGGAGGAGATGCGTGAACTCCCGCCGCGCCTCCACCGGCAGCGACCATTCGCCCATCTCTGCATACGACCCCGTGGGCAGGTAGACGCGCCCGATGGGCGGATGCGCCACCAGCGCCTCCGCCGGCTGCAGCAGTCGCAGCCAGTCGGCGTTCTCCTCGAGAGCGGTGAAGAAGCGCTCCACCCATTGGCCCTCGCCGTGGCAGAGCTCCCAGGTGCCCGGCCAGGTGCCGAACTTCTCGCCGTCGTCGCCCATCATGCCGACCAGCTCGCCGGCCTCCGTGGCGTGCTCGTGAAGGTAGTCGATGACATCCTCGACGGGTCGGAAGGGGATGCGGTAGCGCAGGCCCTGCTCCGAGCCGAAGACGATGACGCGGTGGCCCTGGTCGTCGGTGGAGTAGCTGCCCCAGTGGCGCTCGGCGGGGATGGCGGCGGCCCGGAAATGGGCATCGTCCACGATCGTGTACCGATAGCCGGCGGCGGCCAGCGAGGTGGGCACGTCCGGCTCCCAGACCCGTTCTGCCAGCCACGCTCCCTGGGGACGTCGGCCGAAGAGCGACTCCAGCTCGTCGGCCATGCGCGTCAGCTGGCCGACGCGATCGGCCTCCGGCAGCGAGGCCAGCACCGGCTCGTAGTAGCCGCCGCCCAGGATCTCCACCTGGCCGCGCTCGATGAGGGCGCGGAGGCGCTCCAGGGCGTCCGGCCGATAGGCCTTGAACCAGTCGAGGAGGGGCCCCGTGTAGTGGAGGCCAAGGCGCACCCCCGGGTGTCGCTCCAGGGCGGCCAGCATGGGTTGGTAGGCGGCCCTGAAGTTGTCCTCGAGGACGAAGCCGAAGTTGCCCACCGGCTGGTGGTTGTGGAGGACCAGCGTGAGCGAGATGCGTCGGTCGGTCATGGCGGCCCCATGCTATCGGATGGCGGTGGCCTGCCGTCCCCGGTCAGACCGACACGGTCGAGCCGCGTGCGGGATGGTCGCGACCATGACGCGGGCGTATCATCGGCTCGCCAGTCGATGTCCGCAGGAGGAGTCCCGGCGGTCGACCAGCCTGGGCCCAGATGCCCCGGTGGCCGACTTCCTGGCCTGGCCGACTCACGGACCGACGAACGGGTGCCACCACGATGGCTGGTGGCCATAGAGGAGGAGACATCTCAAGATGTCCAACAAGGTCAAGGCTGCGACTCTTGGCGCGGCGCTCCTGCTGATGGCGGGATCGGTGCCGACCCTGGCGCAGGATGGAGCCTCGTTCGAGCTGTGGACCAAGGAAGGCGAAGCCGACGGCTCGCTGCAGTGGGTCCAGAAGCTCGCTGACGACTACATGGCTGCCAACCCGGCTGTCACCATCAGCGTGGTCCAGAAGGAGGTCGGCGGCAGCGAATCGCTCCGCATCGACTTCCAGAACCAGTCCTTCGCGGGCAACCCGCCCGCGCTCCTGTGGACCGTCGCGGACCACCTCGGCCCGTTCACGGCTGCCGACCTGCTCCTGCAGACCGACGACCTCATCGACAACTCGCTGTACGTCGAGGGCGGCGTGGCTGCCATGCAGACGGCGGATGGTGCGACCTATGGCGTGCCCATCAACGTTGGCAACCACCTGATGCTCTACTACAACAAGGACATGGTCGCCGAGTGCCCCGCGGACAGCGATGCCCTGATCGAGGCTGCCAAGGCCAACACGGACAGCGCAGCGGGCAAGTACGGCCTCGTCTATCGCCAGGATGAGTCCTTCTGGCTCGTGCCCTTCCTCGGGGGCTTCGGAGGCCGGGTGTTCGCCGATGACGGCATCACCCCGACCCTGGACACCGAGGCCATGGCCGGCGCCCTGAAGTTCATGAACGATCTCGAGTTCGTCCACGGCGTCATGCCCGTCGAAGCTGACTACCAGATCGCAGATGACCTCTTCAAGTCGGGCAGCGCGGCCATGACCATCAACGGCGACTGGACCCTGGGCTCCTACGCGGAGCTGACCTTCCCCGTCGGTGTCTGCCCCATCCCGATGATCGTCGGTCACGAGAATCCCAAGCCCTACGTCGCGGGCAACTTCTTCATGATCTCGAAGGCCGTTGCCGACGACCAGGTCCTCCAGGACGCGGTCATCGACTTCGTGAAGTTCGCGACCAGCAAGGACATCCAGGTGACGCAGCTGCAGACGCTCAAGCGCCTGCCCAGCAACCTCGAGGCCCTGGCTGACCCGAGCATCACGGAAGACCCGCTCCTGGCGGGCTCCGCTGCCGCGATGCAGTTGGGCATCCCACAGCCGACCAACCTGGAGATGCGCTGCGTCTTCGATGCCATGAACGTCGGCGTGCGGCTCAACGCGGGCAGCGCCGATGCCGACCAGGCCAAGCTGGCGGCCGACATGCAGGCGGCCGCCGAGACCGGCGTCGCCCCAGGCGGTGAGTGCGGGCCGGCGTAGGCCCCTGGTACATCCTCGGTCGAGCCCCGGCACCATGCCGGGGCTCGACCATATCGGCGCAGTGACCTAGGGAGGGGACCGGCACTTCGATGTTCGACTTCGAAGCCGCCAAGACCGCACTACTCGACGCCGCTACCACCCTCGTCGTGCTCATCATCGCGACGATCATCATCGAGGCCATCCTCTACGTCGTCCTCGTGCGCTGGCGCCGATCGCGGCTGGCCTTCCCGATGATGCTGCTGGCCCCGGGCGTCGTGGCGGTCCTGTTGCTCTACGGCTACCCGTTGCTCTACGAGCTGAACATCTCGTTCACGAAGATGAACATCCGCAACTTCGTGCAGCCCGGGCTCCTGGGGCTGACCTGGGAGGGGACCATCCTGGAAGGCACGCCGCTGGCTGCCGAACGGAACATCTTCGTCGGCATCGACAACTACGTGAACGTCTTCACGCAGCCCGTCCTGCGGCAGACCTCGGTCTACCAGCTCTTCGTGCAGACGGTCATCTGGACCGTCATCAACGTCTTCTTCCACGTCATCCTGGGCATCGGGCTCGCGCTCGCCCTGAACCGCAAGCTGCGCGGCAGGACCGTCTATCGCGCCCTGCTCATCCTGCCCTGGGCCATCCCGGTCGTGGCCTCGCTGCAGGTCTGGCGCACGGAGTTCAACTACGAGTTCGGCGCCGTCAACCAGGTCCTCGGCCTCATCGGCCTGGGCCCCATCCCGTGGATGTCCGACGCGTTCTGGAACTTCGTGGCCATGATCCTGACCAACATCTGGCTGGGCGTGCCGTTCATGATGGTCATCACCCTGGGAGGCCTGCAGGCCATCTCGAACGAGTACTACGAGGCCGCCGAGATCGACGGCGCCACGGCGCGACAATCGTTCCGGGCCATCACGCTGCCGCTGCTCCGCCCGGTCCTCATCCCCGCTGTGCTGCTGGGCACGTTCCTGACCTTCAACAACGTCACGGTGCCGTTCTTCATCAACGCCCAGCAACTGGAGACGAGTGACATCCTCGTGACCGGCGTCTACCGCGCGGGCATCCAGTACACGCGCTTCGGCTTCGGTGCCGCGTTCGCCTTCGTCGTCTTCGCCATCCTGCTGGTCTTCACGGTCTGGTACGTGAGGCAGACCAAGGTGCTGAAGGGAGCCTACGAGTCATGAGCACCATCCAGGTCAAGGAGATGCTGGAGGTCCGGGAGGCACGCAGCGAGGGCCTCTGGCAGCGCGCCACGCGGTCCCCCGGTCGGGGCCACGATTCCCCTCTCAAGCGCGCACTCATCCACCTCGTCCTCATCATCGCCTGCATCATCGTCGTCTACCCGGTCATCCGCGTCTTCAGCACCGCGCTGCGGCCCGGCGACCAGATGCTCAGCACGTCGCTGGCGATCATCCCCGAAGGCGCCACGCTGGACGCCTTCCACCGGGTGCTCTTCGAATCGAGCTTCCCCAACTGGGTCTTCAACAGCCTGGTCGTGTCATTCGCGACCGCGGCCGTCGGTGTCCTCCTGGCGGCCTCCGCGGCCTACGCCTTCTCCCGGCATTCCTTCCGCGGTCGCGGTGTCGGCCTGACCTCGCTCTTCGCGACGCAGATGATCCCCGGGATCATGCTCATCGTGCCGATCTTCATCGTCTTCGTGTTCCTGGGCATCGTCGGCACGACCCAGGGCCTCGTGCTGGCCTACGCCGTGACCGCGGTGCCCTTCAGCGCCTGGATCCTGAAGGGCTACTTCGACACCGTGCCCGTGGACCTCGAGGAGGCGGCGCGCATCGACGGCTGCTCGGAGTTCCAGTCCTTCACCAAGGTGCTCATCCCCCTGTCGATGCCAGCCCTGGCCGTGGTGTTCCTCTTCAACATCCTGGCGGCCTGGGGCGAGTACTTCTTCGCCAACACCATCATCGGCACCAACAGGGCGCTTCAGACCTGGCCCGTGGGCCTCGTGGCCTTCCAGGGCCAGTACCAGACGCAGTGGTCGACGCTGTCGGCGGCGGCCATCTTCGTCAGCGTGCCCATCGTCATCCTCTTCATCTGGACGTCCAGGTATCTCGTCTCGGGCCTGACGCTGGGAGGCGTCAAGGGCTGAACGTGGGGTCGCAGCAGGACCGCGCCCGCCGCCTGGGCGGGTCGCTCATCGCGGCGCTGTGCCTGGTCGCGGCGATCCTGCCTGCGGCGGGGGTGGCCGTGGAGGGAGCCGCGCCGGAGCAGGCAGCGCCCGGGCGCGACGCGGCCGGGCACGACGCGCCCGTGCGCGACGCGGCCGGCCCGCTGGCCATCGACGGCACCATCCGCGACGCCGACCTCTGGCATGACAGCCGCGACGACCGCTATCGCACGCCGGGCGGCGCCGTGCCCGCCGGCACGGAGGTGCGCATCCGCCTGCGCGCCGCTGCGGGCGACCTGGGATCTGCGCAGCTGCGCCTCACGGATCGACTCGACGGGACCGCGACCGTTCTGCCCATGGCCATCGCGGCCAGCGACCCCGATGGCGGCGAGCACGGCTACGACTACTGGGAGGCCGTCGTGGAGACCGGCCCGACGTCGGCGATCCTCGACTACACCATGCTGGCCCAGGACGGCCCCTCGTCGCGGATCCTGTCCGACGACCGCGCCGAGGACGGCGGCAGTGGACAGGTCGGACGGGCCGAGGCCGGTATGCCCTGGCAGCTCACCGTCTACGAACCAGGGTTCCAGACGCCCGCCTGGGCGCCGGGCTCCGTCGTCTACCAGGTCTTTCCCGACCGCTTCGCCGATGCCGATCCGGGCAACGACCCCTCGCCGGACGCCACGCCGGGCACCTCCGGAGCGGAGGTCTATCGCCATGGTGACGTCCACGGCCGGCCCATCGTCGTGAAGGCCTGGGTCGAGCGGCCGGAAGGCCACTGCCGCGCCTACCAGCCAGAGTCCTGTGACGAGCAGGCCCTCAACCGGGACTTCTTCGGCGGCGACCTTGCTGGCATCACGGCCGGCCTGGACGACCTCGCCGACCTTGGCGTCACGGTCCTCTACCTCAACCCGATCTTCGCGTCCCCCTCCAACCACCGCTACGACACCTCGGACTACACCTTCATCGACCCCGACCTGGGAACCGATGCCGACTTCGACGCGCTCATCGCGGCGGCCCGGGCGCGCGGCATCCGCGTCGTGCTCGACGGCGTCTTCAACCACGTCTCGGCGGACTCGCCGTGGTTCGACCGCTTCCGACGCTACGAGGCCGTGGGTGCCTGCGAAGACGCAGACTCCCCGTACCGCGACTGGTTCACGTTCCGCGCGCCCGGCCCGGGCCAGCCGGCGCCCTGCGAGCCCAGCACCCCCGGCGGTGACGACACCTACTACGACAGCTGGTGGGACTTCGACTCCATCCCGGAGCTTCGGGAGACGCCGGAGGTCGTGGAGATGATCAGTGGCGCGCAGGGCGTGGTGGCCGAGTGGATCGGCCGGGGCACCGCCGGCTGGCGCCTGGATGTCGCTGACAGCATGAGCCAGGAGCTCCAGGCGGCCATCCGCGACGCCGCCAAGGCGGCCTCCGAGGACGCCATCGTCATCGCCGAGCAGTGGCAGGACTCGACGCCATGGCTGCTCGGCGACCAAGCCGACTCCACCATGAACTACCGCTTCCGACGTGCTGTCATCGGGCTCGTCAACGGCGACACGGCGGATCCGGACGGGTCCATCGACGCGCTCGCGCCGAGCGCCTTTGCCGCGGCCATGCTGGGCGTCCGCGAGGACTACCCGGCTCCGGCCTACCAGGCGCTCCTCAACCTCGTGGACAGCCACGACACAGCGCGCATCCTGTGGACGCTGACGCCCGGCAAGGACAACGAGGCCGCCAAGACGGAGCCCGTCGCGCTCGCCGAGGGCAAGGACAAGCTGCGCCTGGTATCCACCATCCAGCTCACCTTCCCCGGCATGGCCAGCATCTACTACGGCGACGAGGTGGGCCTGACCGGCTTCGATGACCCGGACGACCGGCGGCCTTACCCGTGGGGCGCCCAGGACCTGGCGTTGCGCGAGCACTACCGGAGCCTGGCCCGCCTGCGGGCGGAGCATGAGGCGCTGCGCGAGGGGGACCTCGACTTCCTGCTGGTCGAGGATGCGACGCGCGCCATGGCGTATCTGCGCCGCAGCCCCTCGGCAGCCGCGGTGGTGGCCCTTAACCTGGGCGAGCGGGAACGCGACCTTGACATCGACGTCAGCGGACGCATCCCGGACGGCATCAGGCTCTCCGATGCCCTGGGGACCCATGCGTCCGTGGCGGCGCAGGACGGGACCCTGCGCCTGACGCTGGCGCCGATGACGGCCGCGGTCATGCTCAGCCCGGACGACGCCGACCTCGTGGCGCCGGACGCGCCTGCGGAGCTATCGGCGTGGGCCGACGCGGATGCCGTGGACCTCACCTGGCCGGCCGTCGACGGCGCGGCGGGCTACCAGGTCTGGCGCTCGCTGCTGTCGGGCGGCGGCTACGAGCTGCTGGGTGAGACCGCCGCCGCGGGCCCGGGGAGCCTCGCCTTCCACGACGCGGCCGCCCGGCCGGGCGCGGCGCAGCACTACGTGGTCACGGCGGTGGATGCTGCCGGCAACGTGTCCGCGCGCTCTCCGGAGGCCGTGGCGGTGCCCCAGGTCGCCATCGGAGACGTCCGACTGGTGGGTGTGATCGACGCCGACGAGGCGCCAGCGGCCGTCCTGCAGCGCACCCTCTCCGCGGCCGACGGCGCGGTGGGCGTCAGCGTGGACGTGGAGCTGGCCGCCGCCGGCGAGGCCGCTGGCGATGCCACAGCCGAGGCTGCGCGCACGGCCGCGGGCATCATCGTGGAGACCGGGCTGGCGCCACTCGGCGAGCCCGCCGACGGCGCGGCGTGGACCTGGACCCCGGCAGCGCCATCGTCGTCAGTCGGGGGCCGCCTGTCATTCCTGGGTGCCGTCCAGCCGGAAGCGCCGGGTACCTACGCTGTCGCCGCGCGGGCCTCCACGGACGGCGGCGCCACGTGGCTGCCGGCCAGCGGCGGTGCCACCCTCGAAGCGGTGGCCAGCGCAGACCGGGACGCGCCGGCCGCGCCCGCCGCTCCGGAGCTCGTGGACGTCTCCGCGACCAGCGTGCGCCTGCGCTGGGCAGCCTCGGACGCCGCCGACCTGTTGCGCTATGTCGTGCTGCGTGCGGAGCTGCAGCCCGGCAGCACGACGGCTCCCGCGGACCCGGCGGCCTACGTGGTCGTGGGCCGACCCGTCGACGCCGTCTTCGTCGACGCCAGCGTCAAGCCTGGCGCCGGCTACGCCTATGCCGTGGCGGCGCAGGACGCCGCCTACAACACGTCGGCGCGCTCGGAGGCGCTGGCGGTGGTCGCCCGGCTGCGCCTCGTCGATGTCGTCTTCGGGGTGGCAGTGCCGTCGAACACGCCCGCCGACGAGAGCGTCACCATCGCGGGCGACTTCCAGGGCTGGGATCCCGGCGCCACGCCGATGACCCGCCAGGCCGACGGCAGCTGGGCCATCACGCTGTCGTTCCCGGAGGGTACGGCGCTGCAGTACAAGTACGCGCGCGGTTCCTGGGAGGCGGTCGAGAAGGACGCCGGCTGCGGCGAGCTGGCCAACCGGACCCTGATCGTGGAGGCCGACGATGCCGCGGGCCAGCTCGTCGACGACACGATCGACAAGTGGCGCGACCTGGACGGCTGCGGCTGAGCGACGGCTGGCGAGCCGATCACGCCGAACCGCGCTGGCCGCCACCGAGATCGGGCTGACGGGGAGGATCGCGGTGCTGGCGCAGACGCCACGTGTCGGTGGCCAGATCGCACTCCCCGTCGAGCTGTGGCCAACTTGGCCACCGGGTCACGGGCCGGCCAGGGCGTGGACGGCGGCCGGTGGGGCGGTGCGCGGCCTCGGGAGGCCTCATCGTGGCCAGACCACTACCCCGGTCGCGTTTGGCCCCGATGCGGCAGGTCGTCGTGGCCGAGCACCACTCCCGCTGCGATCTGGCCGCGGATGGGCGACGTGGCCCGGATAGCACTCCTCCCCGTGCAGCCTGGCCGCAGCGGCGCTGAAGGGCGGCCAGAGCGCCACTCCCGGTGTGATCTGGCCACACCGGTGCCAAGGACGTGGCTGCGCCTCATGCCCGGTGTGATCGGCCCACCGGAGCCGAGGACGTGGCGGACCTCAGTCGGCAGGCGGCCCAGCCTCGACTGCGACGCTCCCGGCTGCGCTCTCGGCGGCGTCGCCCCCGGCGAGGCTCGCCTCTTCCCGGTGCACGGCGACCCGCGAGCGGATGTAGGGCACGTAGCTGGGGTGCCACATGGCCTCGTCCACCGCGGCCGCCAGGTCCGTGGCCGGGTCGATGCCCGCTGCCCCGCAGGCCACCGCCTCGGCGGCGACCGCCAGGGCCACGGTGCGCGAGATGGCGGAGAGGTCGCAGATGGGCGGGTACAGCGCCCCCTGCGCCAGCCGCTCCTCGCTGACCTGGGCCGCCAGGGCCCGGGCCGCGGCGAGGAACATGAGCTCCGTGATGATGCGAACCTCTGCGACCACGGCGGCCAGGCCGACGCCCGGGAAGATGAACACGTTGTTGGCCTGGCCCACGGCATGCTCGGCGCCGGCCCACGTCGGGGTCGGGAAGGGGCTGCCCGTGGCGATGATGGCGCGGCCCTTGCTCCAGGTGAGGATGTCCGCCGGCGTCGCTTCGGACCGGCTCGACGGGTTGGACAGGGCGAAGACGACGGGCCGCTCCACGCCCTCGGCCATGGCGCCGATGACCGCCTCGTCGAAGGTGCCAGGCTGTCCGGTCGTGCCGATGAGGATGTCCGGCTTGAAGGCCCGGATGACCGCCTCGAGACGGCGCCGATCGTCGCCCGCGGTCACCAGCCCCAGGGCGTCCGCGACCGCCGCATCCATGGCCACCTCGCGCTTGTAGACGTCGAGGTCGCCGCGGCCGGCGTGGATGATGCCCTGTGAATCGAGCGCGGCGATGCGTGCCCCGGCTTCGGCCGGGCTGAGACCCTCCTCGACCATGGCGCGCCGCAGGAGCCGCGCGATGCCGATGCCGGCAGCCCCCGATCCGGCCAGCACGAAGCGCAGCTCCCCCAGGCCGCGGCCCAGGGCGCGCGCGGCGCTGTACAGGCCGGCCAGCACGACCGCCGCCGTGCCCTGCACGTCGTCGTTGAAGCTGGGCACGCGATCGCGGAAGCTGTCGAGGATGTGGAGGGCATTGGGGCCCTTGAAGTCCTCCCACTGGATGATGCAGCCCGGCCACGTCTGCTCGACGCCACCCACGAAGGCCTCCACGAGCTCCTGGTAGGCGTGGCCCCGCAGCCGGCGAGCGCGGTAGCCCAGGTACAGCGGGTCGTCCAGGAGCTGGCGGTTGTCCGTGCCGACGTCCAGCGAGACGGGCAGGGTCAGGGAGGGGTGCACGCCGCCGGCCGCGGAGTAGAGCGCCAGCTTGCCGATGGGGATGCCCATGCCACCGGCGCCCTGGTCGCCCAGGCCCAGGATGCGTTCGTTGTCCGTGACGACGATGAGCCGCACGTCCGGGTTGGGCGAGTTGCGCAGCACCTGTGGGATGCGGTCGATGTCGGCCGGCGTGATCCAGATGCCCCGCGTGCGGCGGATGATATGGCTGAACTGCTGGCAGGCCTGGCCAACCGTCGGCGTGTAGACGACGGGCATGAGGTCCTCGAGATGGTCGGCCAGGAGCCGGTAGAAGAGTGTGGCGTTGCGGTCCTGCAGGGCGGCCAGGCCGATGTAGCGCTCCAGGTCGTCTTCCTTGTGCTCGACATGCTCCCACTCGAGCTGCACCTGTTCCTCGATGGTCAGCACCTGGTCGGGCAGCAGCCCGCGCAGGCCGAAGGCCTCGCGCTCGTCCTCGCGGAAGGCGAGATCCTTGGTGAAGAGTCGGGCGCCCAGGAGCGTCGTGCCCCGCAGATCGACCTCCGCCGGCCGGCCGGCCACCATGGAGGCGAAGGGTTCGGTGAGCGGCTTCATGGTGGCGACCCTCGGACAGGCGAGCGCTGGACGGCGGCAGCCTACGCCGCCACCGCGGCGTGGCCAAGAGGCACTGCGGTGGGTGGCGGCGATGCCGTTCGGCCTATGCTGGCGTCATGACTGACCGGGAACGCCTCCTCGTCGTCTCGAACAGGCTGCCGCTCACGGCACGCCGCATCTCCGGTCGCTGGCGCAGCGAGCGCTCTTCGGGCGGGCTGGTGGCCGCCATGGCGCCGCTCATGGAGCGCTACGACGGCCTCTGGCTGGGCTGGCCCGGTGACGCCCTGCCCGAGGCGCCCGGCGGCCGCGAGAAGCTCATGCGGGAGTGGGAGGAGCGCCACGGCTACATCGCCGTCGACCTCCCGGCCCGCATCTCACGTTCCTTCTACGAGGGCTACGCCAACGACACGCTGTGGCCCCTGCTGCACGGCTTCCCCACCCGTGTCGTCTTCGACCCGGAGAGCTGGCTGGCCTATCGGGACGCCAACGAGCGCTTCGCCGATGCGGTGGCCGCCCGTCTGCGCCCCGACGACCTTGTCTGGGCCCACGACTACCAGCTGCTGCTCGTACCGCGCCTGGTCCGCGAACGCTCGGCCAGCGCCCGCATCGGCTTCTTCCTGCACATCCCCTTCCCGTCGTACGAGGTCTTCCGCATCGTGCCAGAGCGCGAGGCGCTCCTCGAGGGCATGCTCGGAGCCGACGCCATCGCCTTCCAGACGCACGCCGACCTGCACAACTTCCGGCGCTCACTGCTGCAGATCCTGGGCCTCGAAGCGCAGATGGATCGCGTCCACGTGGGGGACCGCACGGTGCACCTCTCGGCGCTGCCCATCGGCATCGCCCCCGACGAGTGGCGGCGCCTCAGCAGCGACCGCCGGGTCGGCCGGCGCATCGTCGAGCTACGCGAGCGGCACCAGGGGCGCCAGCTCATCATCTCCGTCGATCGACTGGACTACACGAAGGGCATCCCGGAACGGCTGCGCACCTTCCATCGCCTGCTCGCGGGGACGCCCGACTGGCGCGGCAAGGTCACGCTCATCCAGGTGGCCGTGCCATCGCGTGAGCGGGTGCCCGCCTACGCCGAGCTGCGCCGCGAGGTCGCGGAGCTGGTGGGCGAGGTCAACGGCGCCTTCGGCACGCCAGAGTGGCAGCCGGTGGTCTACATCCATCGCTCCATCGACAAGGTCGAGCTGGCGGCCCTCTACGCGGCCGCCGAGGTAGCCTGGGTGGGCCCGCTGCGCGACGGCATGAACCTCGTGGCCAAGGAGTACGTGGCCTGCCAGCACGATCGAGACGGTGTGCTGGTCCTGAGCGAGTTCGCCGGTGCTGCCCAGGAGCTGGGCGAGGCCCTGCGCATCAACCCCTACGACGAGGTGGGCACCGCGGAGACCATCCGCCGCGCCCTGGAGATGGAGCCGGAGGCGCGCGTCGAGCGCATGAGCGCGTTGTACACGCGCGTGGTGCGCGACGACGCCGCAGCGTGGGGTGCCCGCTTCATCGAGGGCCTGCGCGAGGCCACCCGGCCCTCCCGTCTGCGCCTGCGTCATGACCGCCGGGCGCCCGACCCGGTGCGCCTGCGGGCCGCCTTCGACGCGGCCGTGCACCGACTCGTCCTGCTCGACTACGACGGCACGCTCGTGAGCTTCGCGCGACGACCCCAGGACGCCACGCCCTCGGCCGAGCTGCAGCGCCTCCTCACGGTCCTCGCGGCTCGCCCGGACACCACGGTGGCCCTCATCAGCGGTCGGTCACGTGTGGACATCGGGCGCTGGTTCGGACACGTGCCAGGGCTGTGGCTGGCGGTCGAGCATGGTGCGCTCCTTCGTGCGCCGGGCGCCGACTGGGAGCCCCTGCGCGGCGGTGCCGACGTGGCCTGGAAGACGCGCGTGCGTCCCGTGCTGGAGCAGTTTTCCGCCAGCGCTCCCGGTGCCTACACCGAGGAGAAGGAACTCTCCCTGGTGTGGCACTACCGGCTCGTCGATGCCGAGTTCGGGGCCTGGCTGGCCGGCGAGCTGGTCGCCACGCTCGAAGCGCTCCTGGGGGGCACGGAGCTGACCGTCCTGCACGGCAATCGCGTCGTGGAGGTGCGCTTCGCCTGGGCCAACAAGGGCGAGATCGCGGCCCGTCTCGCGGGCCTGGCCGGCCGCGCGGCGACGATCCTGGCCATGGGTGACGATCGCACCGATGAGGACATGTTCGCGCGCCTGCCTCGCCGCGCCTGGACGGTGCATGTCGGGCCCGGCTCGACCACGGCTCGATTCCGACTCGCCAAACCCTCGGCCGCCCTCGGGCTGCTGGACCTGCTCGTATCCGACCCGCCGGAGGAGACCTCCGCCGCCTCGTAGCCGGCAGCCTCAGTCGCGGCGGCGATGGAGGTCGAACGTGAAGCGATCGCCGCGGTAGTAGTCCTCGGACAGGATGAGCACGCGGCCTCCCGCGTCGAGGTTGCGATGGCTGAAGCGCAGCCACGGCGAGGCCACGCGCCCGCCGACGGCGCGGCGGCCGGCAGGCGGCAGGCGCACGGCCTGCAGCTGTGCGGCGGCACCGACGACCCGGTGGCCGTGCAGCTCCAGGACGTCGAGCAGGGACCCGGACCACTCGGCGGGCATGGCATCGCCGACCAGGGCTCGTGGGAAGACGTCCACCGACCAGATGAGCGGCTCGTCACCATGCAGGCGGACGCGTTCGAGCTGAACCACCACGAGAGGCCCGGGCGGAAGATCGGGCGCCGCGCGGTCCGCCCCGGCACGCCCGAAGGCCTCGGCTTCCTCGGACGTGGCCGTGCGCTCGACGGCGCCGATGAGCCGGTCGGTCACCGCGTACCCATGGGCCCGCAGCATCTCCGTGACGCTCTCGAGACGATTGATGGGCTGCCGCAGCGTGGCCACCGCGGAGACGTAGCGACCTGATCCATGCCGCACTTCCACGATGCCGTCCTGCTCCAGGAGCTTGAGCGCCTCGCGGGCGGTCGAGCGGCCGACGCCGAAGCGCTCGGCGATGGCGGCCTCCGTCGGCACGCGATCGCCGCGGCCCAGGCCGTGCTCCTCGATGATGGCCAGGATGCCGTCGCGCACCCGGAGCGGCAGGGCCCGGCCATCCACGCCGGCCTCGTGGCGTCCCGCTCGAGCCGGGTGGCCGGTCATCAGCGCTGGCGGGTCGTCACCCGGCGCCCCCGGTGGCGCGCACCGCGAGGACGGCCGCGCCGGCCAGGACGCTGGCGTCGCCGAGCTGCGGAGGCACCAGCCGGACGCCATCCTGCGGGGAGGCGCCCGACCGCCGACCGCTCCCCCGCAGGACCAGGCGCAGGGCCTCGGCGAAGGCAGCACGTGCGAAGCCCGGCTGGGCTGCGCCGATGGAGCCACCCAGCGTCATCGCCGCGGGATCCACCGTGGCGATGATGGCGGCCATCCCGACCGCGAGGGCATGACGGGCCATGGCCACGAGCGCCAGCGCATCCGCATCGCCTGCCCGGGCCAGTGCGAAGACGGCGGCCGCATCCCGCGGCGCGGGAGAGCCATCCGCAAGGCGACGGCTCGGCCAGGCCCGGCGAGCGTGGCGTGCCAGGCCGGCTCCGGCGCAGGCATCCTCGATGCAGTTGCGGCGGCCGCAGGCGCAGCGCGTCCCGACCCGATCGCCGACCGCGAGGTGACCGATCTCGCCGGCCGCGCCATGCGCCCCGCGAACGACCTGGCCATCGACGACGATGCCGGACCCGAGGCCCGTCCCGAGCGGCAGGTACGCGTAGGGGTCGCAGCCGCGTCCGGCACCGGCGATGGCTTCGCCCAGGGCGCCGCTGTTGGCGTCGTCGTCCATGACCACGGGCAGCCCAGCGAAGCGTGCCGCCACGAGCTCGACGAGCGGCAGGTCGCGCCAGCCGATGTTGGGGGACGAGACCACCAGGCCGCGACCCACATCGAGCGGTCCGGGCACGCCCAGCCCCACGGCGACCAGCCGCTCGTCGCGCGGGACGAGGCTCGCGGCTGCCTCCGCCAGTCGTGCCACGAAGTCGTCCGGGTCACGCGGCGTCGCGAAGCGCAGGGGAGTGGCGACGAGGTCGAGCCCCCGCGAGGGTGAACCGCGGACGACGGCCACGCTCGTCTTGGTGCCGCCGACATCGACGGCCAGGACCAGCGACTCCGCCCTCGACATGCTGCGCTCCCCGGACTCGAGGCGGCTCAGACCGGCGAAGCGGCCAGGATCTCGTCCACCAGCCGCGCGGCGAGGTCCTCGGACGACACCATCGGGTTGGCCGCGAGCGCCTCCACGAGCCGGTCCCGGCGCGCCATGACGTCCGTGCGCGTCCGGCTGCCAGCGAGCGCCTCGGCGGTGGCCACCTCGTACGTGGCGTGCGCGCGGAGCAGGTCAGCGGCCGGACCCGGCATGGCCGGCGCTGCATGCCTGGCCAGGTCGCCCCCGGCCATGACGTCCGTGGCGAGCTCCACGGTGGCCTCCGCCGGCGCCCAATCGACCGCTCCCTGGTTGGGCAGACCGAGCACGACGCTCTGCTGACCCCCGTGCAGCACGGCGTCCACGAGGGGCACGATCGACACCCGGTACCACAGCGCGCCGCGCCGACGCTGGTCGGCGATGGCCACGTGGCCGGCATACTGGCTCAGCATCTCCGCCTCCAGGCGCTTGAGCTCCTGGGCGCGACTTTCCGCGGCAGCGCGTTGGGCGGCCAGCTGGTCGTCCGGATGCAGGTAGAAGCGCAGGTAGGGGGAGGGCAGGGCGCCCAGGGAGCGCACGTCGTCGGCGTCCACCCCCCGCGTGGCGGACAGGGCGGCCACCAGCGTGGCGACGTCCGGGTCCACCCAGAAGCCGGCATGGTTGAGGCCGGCGTACCCGCGCCGCACGTCCTCGGGCGCCCGGCCGACCAGCCGCGCGATCTCATCCACGAAGGTCACGGGGCCGTCACAGATCGAGACGATGGGCAGGCCCGTGTGCGCCACGGCCGCCCCACTGACGATGCCGGACGGGTTGGTGAGGTTGATGATGAAGGCGTCGGCCGCCTCCGTGGCGAGGGCGTCCCAGAGGTCCGCGAGGGCCGGCACCGTGCGCACCGCGTCAGCGAAGCCGCCCGGCCCCATCGTCTCCTCGCCCGGGATGCCGAAGGCACGCGGGAAGGTCTCGTCGAAGACGCGGGCGTCAAGGCCGCCGATGCGCACCTGGACGAGCACGAACTGCGCGTCGTGGAGCGCGGTACGCAGGTCGGTCTCCACCCGCACGGAGACACGCGTGTCCGCCGTCACGCGCGCCCCGCAGGCGTCCGCGACGACTGCCAGCTTCTCCGCGGAGCGTCCCTGCAGGACCACCTCCAGTGGTGGCCGACCACCCTCGCCGGCGGGCCAGTCGACGATGGCATCGAAGAGCTCGGGCGTGGAGGCGGCACTGCCGCCGACGACGACGAGTCGAAGCGCGTCGCTCACTTCACACCATAGAACTGGCGGATGCTGAGGCCGACGTGGTCGATCTCCCGATCCGTCAGCTCCGCGAACATGGGCAGGCAGAGCAGGCGCGGCACGAACGAGCGAGCCACCGCCAGGTCGTCCGCGGCACGCCATGGGTTGGTGGCGTAGGCGCCCTGGTCCGGCACCAGCTTGGGGTACACGATCTGGGTGGCCACCCCACGGTCATCGAGGTGCGCCTGCAGCGCCTCGCGGTCGGGTACGTGCACGGTGTACATGTAGTAGACGTGACGTCCCTCGGGATCGTCGGCCGGCAGCTCGACCGGGGTCCCGGCCAGCAGCTCCGCGTAGCGCGCGGCGACACGGCGGCGCCCGGCCACCTGCTCGTCGAGGTGGCGGAGCTTGACGCGCAGGAAGGCCGCCTGCATCTCGTCGAGACGCTCCTGGTAGCCAAGGATGAGGTGCTCGTGCTTGACGCCGCGCTGTCCCATGTAGCGGAGCTGGCGGAGGTCCGCTTCGAGCGCGGGGTCCGACGTCGTGATGATGCCGCCATCGCCCAGCGCGCCCATGACCTTGGACGGGTAGAAGCTGAAGGCGGCGACATCGCCGAGACTCCCGGCACGGCGGCCGCGCAGCTCCGCACCGTGGGCATGGGCGGCATCCTCCAGCACGGGGATGCCCGGCGCCGCTGCCCGGATGGCATCGATGTCCGCGCAGCGGCCATACATGTGCACCGGGAGGATGGCCCTGGTGGCCGGGGTGATGGCCGCCGCGACGCGTGCCGGGTCCATGTTGGCGGTCACGGGGTCCACGTCCACGAAGACCGGCAGGGCGCCCACGTAGCTGATGGCGAAGACCGTGGCCACGTAGGTATTGGGCACGGTGATGACCTCATCGCCGGGCCCGATGCCCAGGGCGCGCAGCGAGAGCCACAGCGCCGCCGTGCCGGAGGACACGCCGATCGCGTGGGCCGCACCGCTATAGGCGGCGTACTCCTGCTCGAAGGCCGTGAGGTTCGGCCCCAGGGTGAAGCGATGCTGCGGCAGGCACGACCGGAAGGCCGCCTCGAGCTCGGCCTCGATGGCTGCGTGCCAGCGCGTCACGTCCTCCACCGGGACCGTGATCCGCGCATCCGCCAGCGTCTCCGAGTCAGTCGTCACGATCGTTCTCCCCTGAGCGGTGCCGCATGCTGTCGGCACGAGTTGTCAGACAACTTTGAGGATAGTGGAGCAGCCCGCCCGGCGTCAACGCGGATCGATCCGGGCGGCCGTGACAAGTCCGGGCAGGCCGTGACGATCCGGGCAGCCGGGCAGCCGGCCGCTGCATAGACTCGGACCATGCCGATGTCTCGTCCACCCCTTCGCGCGCGCTCCCTCCGGCGGTTGATGGGCACCACGCTGCTGCCCGGGGGAGTGCTGCGCCCCGCCATCATCGAGGTCGCGGACGGCCGCATCGCCGCGGTGGAGGAGGACCCCACACCGACACTGGCGAGGGCCGTCCGGCGGGAGTCCGGCGGCCGGGTCGTGGGCGACGATCTCGTCATCGCGCCGGCCTACATCGACGTGCACTGTCATGGTGCCGGGGGCGGTTCCGCGCACGGCGATGAGGCCTCCCTGCGGCGCATGGCGCGGAGCCTGCGACGGCACGGCGTGGGCGCCTTCGTGGCGGCGACGATGACGGCCCCACTCGCGGAGCTCCTGGACGTGACGGCCAGGGTCGGGCGCGTGGCAGCCGACCGGCGCGACGACGAGGCGGTGCTCCTGGGCGTCCATCTCGAGGGTCCGGCGCTCTCCCCGGCTCGCTCGGCCGGGCACGATCCGCGGTCCCTGCTGCCACCCTCGAGCCTGCTGGCCTCCCTCCGCGCCGATCCCGCCGCCTGGTCCACGGTGCGCGTCGTCACGATGGCACCGGAGCTGTCGGGCGGACCCGAGCTCATCGCGGCCCTGGCGCAGGCCGGCATCGTGGCGTCGCTGGGTCACACCGACGCCAGCACCGCGGAGGCCTGTGCCGCCTACGCTGCCGGAGTGCGCTCCACGACCCACCTGTTCAGCGGCATGCCGCCCCTTGGTCACAGGCTGCCTGGGCCGGTCGGCGCGGCCCTGGCCATGGCTCCCTTCGTCGAGCTGCTCTGCGACGGCATGCACGTGGACGCCATGCTGCTGCCGAGCCTGGCGCGGGCCATCGGCGCCGACCGGCTGCTGCTCGTTTCCGATGCCGTGCCGCTCGCCGGCAGCCGCCGCCAGTCCATGACCGTCGCCGGGGCGAAGCTGCGCATCCGCGACGGACGTGTCGTGGACGGGGAAGGCACGCTGGCCGGCAGCCTGCAGCTCCTCGACGGCATGGTCGCCTCGGCGGTGCTGCAGCGGCATCCCCATCGCGGTGGCCCTGCGCGCCGCCACGCAGAACCCGGCGGACCTGCTGGGCATCAGCGACCGTGGCCGCATCGCTCCCGGGGCCGCGGCCGACCTGGTGCTCGTCGGTCGGGATGGCGGACTCCGCGGGCTGGTGCCTGTCTGACGAGGTCGCCCGGCCGCGCCCGCTGTCGGCCGCGCCCGCTGTCGGCCGCGCCCGCTGTCCGCCTACTTGCCCGAGCCGCTGACCAGGCCGCGCACCAGGTGGCGGTGCGCCAGGATGCCGAAGGCCAGCACGGGCACCAGCACGACGCTGGCAGCCGCGGCCATGCGCCCCCAGTAGATCTCCTTGTTCGTCATGAAGCCGACGATGGCGAGGGGCGCGGTCTTCGCGTCGCGGCCGGTCAGGATGAGCGCGTAGAGGAACTCGTTCCACGTGTACAGGAGGCAGAGCACGGCCGCGGCGGCGAGCCCCGGGCGCACCAGCGGCAGGACGACGCTGCGCAGGATCTGCCAGCGACTGGCGCCATCGACCAGCGCGGCCTCATCGAGTTCCACTGGCAGGTCCTCGATGAAGCGCGACAGGATCCAGACCGAGATGGGCACCGTCAGCGCCAGGTACGTGAAGGCCAGGGCGAAGACGTTGTCGAGCAGGTCCATGCTGCGGAAGATCATGTAGATGGGGATGACCACCACGATGGCCGGCAGCATCTGCGGGATGAGCGCGGCGGCCCGCAGGCCATCGGCGCCACGGACCTTCATGCGCGCCAGGGCATAGCCGGCCGGCAGTGCGACCGCCAGCGCCGTGACGGTCGAGAGGGTGCCGACGATGAGGCTGTTGAGCAGATAGCGCGGGAAGTCGGACTCCGCGAAGACCTGCTGGTAGCTCTCCAGCGTGGGCTGGAAGAGGAGGATCGGCGGCGACGCGAAGGTCTGCGCCGCCGGCTTGAGGCTGGTGGCCAGCAGCCACACGATGGGGAACATGAAGACGACCACGGCCAGCAGGACGAGCCCGTAGACGAGCAGGCCGGCGCGGCGTGAGCGCCTCATGGGGTGGGCCTCACGATCGCCGCCCCAGCAGTCGGTACTCGACCGCGAGGATGACCACCATGGCCAGGATGATGAGGTAGGAGACCGCGGACGCGAAGCCCAGGTTGAAGGAGGCGAAACCCTGGTTGTAGGCGTAGATGCTGATCGTCTCGGTCGCGTTGTACGGCCCGCCGCCGGTCAGGCTGTAGACGACGTCGAAGATCCGGAAGAGGTCGATGGTGCGCCACACCACGGCCACGAAGATGACTGGCCGCAGGAGCGGCAGGGTGATGTGCCGGAAGACCTGCCACGAGGAGGCGCCGTCCACGCGGGCCGCCTGGCGCGGCTCCTCGGGGATGCCGGCCAGGCCGGCCAGCACCAGCAGGGCCACGAAGGCGGTCGTGTTCCAGACGTCGACGATGACGAGCGACCACAGTGCCAGGCCGGGGTCTCCCAGCCAGGCCACCGGGGGCAGGCCGACCAGGGAGAGCAGCCAGTTGAGGACGCCGAAGTCGTAGCTCAGCAGGATGCGCCAGATGAGCCCGATGGCGACGTTGGTCACGAACATCGGCAGCAGCAGCAGGATGAGCACGGTGCGCCGGCCCCTGAAGGCCTGGTCGAGGAGCACGGCCAGGCCGATGCCCAGCACGACCTCGATCGACAGGGCCGCGACCAGCAGGCCGACGGTCAGCTGCAGGGAGTGCCAGAAGCCATCGTCGGAGAGGGCCCGTACATAGTTGTCCAGCCCGACGAAGGGCACACCGCGCTGGAAGGTGGTCAGCTTCCACTGGTGGAAGCTGAGATAGAGGCTGTAGACGACAGGGACGCCGACGACGGCCAGGATGGCGCCGTAAGCCGGCAACAGGAACACCCAGGCCCGATCCCGCGGGCCTCGCGAGCGGCCTTCCCGTTCACGGGGCATGGCGGACTGCCCGGTGGTACCCATGTCGCACAGGAGGTGAGGCCGCCGCCAGCGAGACAGCGGCCTCCCCGTTCAGGCTACTTGTAGCCGCCCTCCACGAGCGCGGCCTCGATGGCTGCAGCCGCGTCGTCGAGTGCCTGCTGGGGCTCCTTGACACCGGCCACGGCCGCCGCTGCAGCCTCCTGCATGGCCAGCACGATCTGGTCGGAGGTCGTCAGCAGGGGTGTGATGTGGCGATAGGGCATGGCCTCGGCGAGCAGCTCGAACTGCGGCACCGCGGCGATGACCTCGGGATCCGCCAGCGCGGCGGTGTTGGAGGGGATGCCGCCATTGAGGGCCCAGAGCTTGGCGCCCGGGCCGCCGACCAGCCACTCGATGAACTTGTAGCCGGCTTCCTTCTGGCTGGCCCCGGACGGGACGACCCAGCCCCACGAGCTGCCGCCGAAGCCGTACTCGCCGGCGACGGCCGGCGGGATGAGCTCGTAGGCGAGCTTGTCGCAGACCAGCGGCGACTGCTCGCAGTCGGTCAGCGTCTGGGTGGCTGCCATCCACTCCACGCCCATGGCAGCCTTGTCCTGCTGCAGGGCCGTGAGGATCTCGTTGAAACCGAAGGTGGTCACGTCAGGGGAGACGACGCCGTACTTGTTGAGCAGGTCGGCGTAGAAGGTGAGCGCCGCGACGCCGTGCTCATCGTTGACCGTGACCTCCATCGTGTCAGGGTCGTAGAGCTGGCCCCCGAAGGACCAGAAGTAGTGCATGAAGTCCCACCAGGCCTCGTCGGTCCGTGAGCCGATGACCATGCCGTAGCGGTCAGGAGTATTGAGCGCCTGTGCCGCGGCGAGGACCTCGTCCATCGTCTGCGGCGGCTCGATGCCGGCCGCCTCGAGGAGGTCTGTGCGGTAGAACAGCCAGGCGGTGTCGCCCTCGGAGGGGAACCCGTAGATCTGGCCGTCGAAGGTCAGGTTGGAGACGCCGGGCTCCAGGTCCGCAAGGTTCAGGAAGTCCGCCGGCATGGACTCGATGTACTCATCGATCGGCGTCAGGCCGTCCGCGGCGATGAAGGCCGGCAGCCAGTCCGCTGAGGCGTACACCACGTCCCAGTCGGAGCCGCCGCCCACGATGGAGGTTCGCAGCTCCGCGTCGTAGCCGTCGCGGGCGATCTCGTCGATCTCGACCGGATTGCCGGTCTCGGCGACATACACATCGACGACCTTGCGCAGGTTGTCGGCCTCAGGACCACTCCAGATGCCGACGCGGATCGGGGGCAGCGGATCCTGCGCGCTGGCCACGCCAGGCAGCAGGCTTGCCGACAGCACCACGGCGACGGTCGCACTGACCAGGAAGCGGGTTCTCATGGCGTCCTCCTTGACTTGGAGAGCTGGCGGGACTCGGGACCTCCCCGGGCCTGGCCGTCGCGGGCCAGCGACCCGGGCGTGCTCTACCCGAGTTCAGAGCACGGTCGTCGACCTGTCAAGGGCCGAGGGCCGGTCGCGAGCGGACGATGGACGTCATCCCGCGGTGTCCAGGAGCCCGGACAGGCGTGTCGCCAAGGCCGGTCGCATGGCCGCGAAGGCGTCAGGGTCGGAGAGCCAGGCGAAGTCGTCGGGGTCGGCGCGGAAGGCTTCGTACAGGGGGCCGGGGGCCGCCCCGGACCACTCGCGAGCCGAGCATTCCTCGAGGGCGGGCGTCGATGCGTACCGCTCGTTGGGGCGCAGCAAGCCATCTGCCGCCACGTACCAGGCCAGGCCACGTGCCTGGCGTACGTCAGCGTAGATCCCGGCGGCGCGGCGGTCGATGACGTCCGAGAAGACGAGCGGGCCGGCGCCCAGATCGATGGTGGCGTGAGCCAGCTCCGGCGGCAGGACGACCCAGTCACCCGGCTCCGCGCGCACCAGCCAGGCCCGGCGGCTGCGCGGCCCGCCGTCATCGAGGGCGAGGTCGGCGATCAGGAAGCCGGCCACTCCGTGGAGGACCTCCACGATCTCGGCGTAGCCGAGCCGCCCACCCGACGGTCGGACATGGACGTGGCCAGCGGTCTTGGCCGCTTCGGGGCCCATCGGGCGGCCGACCATGCCGGTGAGCTCGTAGCGCAGCGCCCGGCCGTCGAGGTGGGCGTCCTCGGCGCGACGGACGCCGTTCAGCATGCGGTACTCGCGTCTGCGACCCGCGCGCCCCACCGGCGCCGCGGCCACGCCGGCCAGGTCGCCCAGCAGGCGCACCTTGTCCTCCTCGACGAGGACATCCGTCCCCACGGACAGCCAGCCGTCCGAGAGCCGTGCCGAAAGCCCGGCTCGAGCCGAGAGATCGGCGCTCCGCGCCACCGGCGAGGCGATGGTCACCCGGGTCGGCGTCATGGCAGCGAGGATACTCCGCGGCACCCCCCGCGGCACCCCCCCGCGGCGCCGCCGCCGGGCCGTCATGGGCCCGCCGCCACCAGGCCCTGCCGCCAGGCAGTCATGGGGCCGCATACTGCACCCATGAGCTGGCTCGATCGCGTTGCTGGCCGGCCCCTGGTCGGCATCCTCCTCTTCGATGACATCGAGGTGCTCGACTTCGCCGGCCCCTACGAGGTCTGCAGCGGCACCCTGGACCCGGACGGGCGGCCCTACGTGGACGTCGTCACCGTGGGCAGTGGCCCGCTGGTCACCTGCCGTGGCGGGCTGCGTGTCCAGCCGGACCATGGGCTGGACGGCTGTCCTGCGCTGGATGCGCTCATCGTGCCCGGCGGGCCCGGCGCCGACGAGCGCACGCCCGACCAGGATGAGCTCATCCTGCCCTTCCTGCGGGCGCGCGCGCCAGTGACGCCGATCGTGGCATCGGTGTGCACGGGCGCGTTCCTGCTGGGTCGTGCGGGTCTGCTCGACGGCCGGCGGGCCACCACCCACAGCCAGGCGCTGCCAGCGTTGCGTGCCGAGTTCCCCGCCGTGGAGGTCATCGAGAGCAAGGTCGTGGACGAGGGCGACCTGCTGACCGCGGCCGGCGTCAGCTCCGGCATCGACCTGGTCCTGCATCTCTTCGAGCGCTGGTTCGGGCCCGAGGCGCGAGCCCGCGCCGCACGCGGCCTGGACGGCCCATGGTCCTGAACGAGAGACCGCCCGGGGTCGGAGCCCGCGGGCGGTCGCTGTGAGGTCGGGAGGGGGATCGCCCTAGGCGGCTGGGCTCTCCTGCGGGGCGACCGACGCGTCGGGTGCGGCCGAGGCATCCGCCGCCGGAGCGGCGCTCTCACTCGGGGCCGCCGAGCCCTGCGCAGCCGCGACAGCGGCGTCGATCGAGGCGATGGCCTCGTCGAAGGATTCGAACTCGAGCAGCGTGCCATCGAGGACCAGGGCAGGCGTGTGGCTGACGCCGAGGGCGACAGCATCGGCCTGGGAGCTGGCCTGCAGCTCGGAGAACCGTGCGCGGGCCGCCTCCAGGACCAGGCCCGCCCTGAAGGTGTCCATGTCGAGGCCGGCAGCCTCGCCCATGGCCAGCAGGCGGTCCAGGTGGAAGCTCCCGACGTTCTCGCCCTGCAGGTTGGCGAAGAGGTAGTCGTGGAAGGGCCAGAACTTGTCCTGGTCAGCTGCCAGGCTGGCCGCCACCGCCGCCCAATGCGACTCGTCGCCAAGGAAGGCCAGGTCGCGGAAGGTCAGCTTGACCAGGCCGGGCTTGACGTACGTCTCCACGATGTACGGCTCCACCTGCTGCGTGAAGCGCTGGCAGAAGGGGCACTGGAAGTCCTCCCAGACCTGGAGGTCCACCGGCGCATCCGGGTCGCCCAGCGTGTAGCCGCTGGCCAGGTCCACGGGAGAGACGACGCCGGGCGCCACGATCGGGGGCAGGGTCTCCAGCGGTGCCCACTGCAGGGACGGCTCCGGCGACTGCTGGGCGAGTGCCGTGGACAGCCCGGCGCCGGCCATGGTGGCGGCCAGCATGATGGCGGCGAGGCCGACTCGGCCGGCGCGGCGGGGCAAGGAGGTGGTATCCAGGGTCATCGTGTCCTCGTGACTGTGTGGGGGGCTTCAGGATGGATGGGCGCCGACTTGGCGCAGGCGGTGGTCAGACCCTAGTCATCCTCGTCCTCGGGGGAGTCATCCCCGCTGTCGCGGTCGCCGCCGTTGTCGTCGCTGGCTTCGGGACTCGCGGAGTCGTCCGTCGCCGCAGGGCTGGCCGCGTCGTCGTCGCCGCTGCTCATGGGCGCCAGGGCCTGGATGGGGACGGAGACGGTCTGCGGCTCTGAGGCAGCGAACTCCAGCGTGAGCTCGATCGCCTCGCCGGCGACCAGCGGCGCACTGAGGTCCAGGAGCATGAGGTGATAGCCACCCGGGGCGAGCTTCGCGCTGCCACCGGCCGGGATGAGGATCTCATCGACCGGGGACATCGACATCGTGCCGTCCTCGGCCTGTGTCGTCTGGTGGATCTCCACGGTCGCGGCCGGGCTCGAGGCGCCCACGAGGGCGTCATCGGTGTCGTTGCCGTTGACGATGACCATGAAGGCCGCGCCAGCGATCGCGACCATGCTGGACTCACGCGACCAGGCGTTCATGACGTGGATCCCGGGTCCCAGTGCGGCTGGGTCGAACGATGGGCTTTCCGACGGGCTGGCCATGGATCCTGCAGCCGCTGCGCTCGGCGAGGGCGAGGCGTCATCGTCGCCGCTGGCAAGGGCTGCCCCGCCGGCAAGGGCGAGACAGAGCGCCAGCACGAGACCCACCAGCGGTGCGAAACAGCCTCGGTCCATGAGCATCCCTCCTTCTGATCTGGCTCCCGGGCTGGCCGGGAGCATCGAGGTCGGTCGGCGTCAGCCGGCGCTGAGCGCGGCGATATCGGCCGCCATCTGGGCGGCTGGCGTGCCGAACCCGTAGGTGCGCTGCCACTGGCCGGCGCCATCGATGAGGTAGACGTTGGCAGTGTGCGAGATCGTGTACCCCTGGCGCGCGCCGCCTTCCACGCGGGCGTACTTGACACCCCAGGCGTCGGCGGCACGACGGATGGCGCCCGGGCTGCCAGTCACGGCGTGGAAGTTCTCCGGGAAGTAGGCCGTCCACTGGGCCAGGAACTCCGCGCTGTCGCGCTCGGGGTCCACGCTGACGAAGAGGGCCTGCGTCTCCGGCCGCTCGGCGAAGACCCCGAACACCTCTCCGATGGTCGTGGGGCAGATGTCCGGGCAGTTCGCGTAGCCGAAGAAGACGAGCAGCGGCTGCCCGGCGAAGGCGGCCAGGTCGAAGGCCGTGCCGTCCGAGTTGATGAGATCGGCCAGTGGCGGAGCAGGCTGGGGAAGGGTGGGTCCTTCGACCGCCCCACCGAGCCCGCCCAGGGGCGCGCCTGAGGCTGCCGGCTGGACCGCCGCTGCCGGGCTGGGGCTGGCGGCCGCATCGGCCGCCGCGACGGACGCCGCGAGGCCGGCCGCCAGCGCGATGGCCATGGCGGCCGCAACGAAGCCGGTCGATCGGGCGGAGACGGCGGGGCGCAGGGAACGGCTGGTCACGATCGGATGCCTCGAACGTGCGCTGCGGGGATGCCCGCGACGCGCGTGGCCAGTGTATCCCCGGCTGGCGTACCCTTGCCCGCGGCAGGTCGGCGCTCAAGCGCCCCGCGACCGCAGCGATCGGAGGGAATCGATGTCCAGGACGGTGGGCGAGCTGGCCCGGGAGGTCCTCGCGCGCCTGGAGCGTGGAGAGCCGCTCGAGGAGGCCCTCGGCATGGCGCTTCGCGGTGAGCTCGACGAGCACGCTCGCATGGAGCTGGAGAACGCCGGCTTGCGGGCCGCGGTGGTGCACGAGGCCTTCCACGCGTTGCTTGACTGGCACGGGGGATTCGGCGGCCTGGCCGAGTTCGCGGAGATCGACGAGGCCATCCATCGCACGGCCGAACGCATCGGCCACGACCTCGAGGACGACGACGGTCCAGACCACGGCATCGAGGGCGCCGCGCGCCTCGTCCACTAGCGCGGAGGCCGCGGCTGCTGGCCCCTGCCACGCCTGCGGGCGGCGCTTCCGGGGGCCCGATCCGACCGTCCAGGGAGGCGGTCCGCAGCATTGCGTAGCCGATTCGTACCGGCCCCGCCGGCCGATGGGGTGGGCCACGGGTACCGGGTCGCGGGGCTACGATGCCTCGGCCCGAGACGGCCTGAGTGCCCCCACAAGGTGCCTCTGGTGCCCACCGTCGTCGGATCAAGTGGAGTCGATCCGTGCCTTCTGCCTGCTGCAGCGCCTGGTCTTCCCGTGCGACCCGCGCGGTGGTGGCCGTCTGCGCGTTCACCATGCTGGCCACGGTCCTGCTGGTCAGTCCGGGTGCAGTCACCGCCAGCGATCTGGGCGACCGCATCGCCAGCGGCCGCCGCAGCCAGGCCTACTACGAGACGGTCATGCTCTCCGCCGACAGGGCCATCGCCCAGATCAAGCCCCAGGTCAAGGTCGCCCGCAAGGCGCTGCGTGCCTCCAAGCGCAGCGTCCGGCGCACGGCCCGCGTCGTGCGCTCCGCCACCGCCATCGTCGAGCGACGGCGCGAGCACCTGGCCGACCTGGCGGCGATGTATGCCGACACCCCCGCCGAGGAGGTCCCGGCCAACTACGCCGATCGAGTCGACCAGGCGCGGCGTGACCTCCAGCGCGCCAGGGCCCACAAGATCCGGGCCGGCAAGTGGTACCGCATCGCCGTGCGCACCCGCGCGGCGCGGCATTACCGGATGGTCAGCCTCAAGCGCCAATGGCGCGCCGCCATCTCCCGCCGCGAGTCGGCGGAGGGAGGCCTGGGCGCCTATATCGTGCGCATGACGGAGCTGGCCCAGCAGCGCGCCGAGCTCCAGAGCGACGCCGTGCTGGGGCGTGACTCGGGCTTCACCTGGCCCGCGGTGGGCAGGCTCAGCCAGGGCTACGGCTGCACGGGCATGCGACTCCTGCCGCGGCGGGGTTCCTGCGCCCACTTCCACGACGGCCTGGACGTCGTCTCGGCCTATGGCTCCAGCGTGGCGTCCATGGCCGATGGTGTCGTCGCCTACGCCGGCTGGAACCCCTGGGACGAGGGCGGTCGCGCCTGGCTCATGGTCGTCAGCCACCCCGACGGATGGGTCTCCCGCTACGGGCACCTCATCGCCGGCAGCGCCACCCGCGTGGGCGAGTTCGTGCGCCAGGGTCAGACCATCGGGCGCATGGGCAACACGGGCCGCTCGACCGGGACGCACCTGCACTTCGAGCTGCTCCGCAACGACGCCACCGTCGATCCGCGCGGCTACCTGCCGGCCGGCATGGTCACGGAGAAGGTGAAGCATCACAAGCGCCACGGCGCGCACGGCGACCGATCGCGCCGGGGCCAGCGCGTGCGCAACAAGCCGAAGGCTGAGCAGGCCAGTGCGCCGCTCGATGCAGCCACGGTCGTCTGCCTGCCGGCTGACTGGCCGCTCCCCGATGGCCAGGGGCTGCCCAGCACCACCGACGCCACGCTCGCGTCCTCCGAGACTGACACGGGGGCCGGGCAGATCGCCGCCGGCGACCCCAGCTGCATCGACGTCGCCACGGGTGAGCCGGTGACCGCCTCCCTGACCTCCGCCTCCGTGGCGTCCGCGTCCGTCAGGGCTGAGACTGCCCGGCGCGCGGCAGATGCCGGAGTAACGGCCAGCGGCGTGCCGCGGCCCTTCCGGGGCACCTCTGCAGCCCCGGTCTGACCCTCGGCTCGTCGGCCGAGCACGCGCCTGGCGCGCACGGGCTACGCTTCCGACAGCGCGGCGACCCGTCGGCGCATCGGATGACGGAGGTTGGGGAACGTGGGATCACAGCGATGGCGACAGCGCCACGGCATGCGCCTGGGGCGCGGTTCCCTGGCCCTGGCCAGCCTGCTCCTGGCCGTGACGCCCCTGGCCACCGTGGCCCAGGACGCCAGTCCGACGACGGCCGTCTCACCCGCGCCCGGCAGCCCGCAGGTCGCCGCCAGCAGCGCCCCCGGCGAGCTTGCCTTCCCCGCCACAGTGGCAGAGACGACGCTGGCGCCCCAGACGTACGACGGCACGGAGTGGCTGGCCGGGTTCGCTGACGGCACGGACGGGAACGAGGCCTTCGTGACCGACGTGACCGCCTGGCTGGAGTCCATCGGCAAGACGCCCGCGGACGTCACCGTCAAGTCGGCCCTCCAGGAGGTCAGCGAGGGCAACAACGTCGTCATCCTGGGCATGCAGATCGCCGACACCGATGCCCATGATTGGGTGACGGACGCGGTCACGCTGCTCCTCGGCGACATCGTCGATCCGCAGTTCCTGCTGCGACCCATGGACACGCGCTGGGTGCTGCGGGTCCAGGACGCAGCCGTTCCCGGCGTCTACCCGCGGACCGTGTACGTCGATGGCGACACGGCCTGGATGATGGGCGGCGATGAGGGCTACGTCTCCGAGATGGTCGGACAGCTGCCCATCTCGACCCCTGCCGTCGCCGCTGACGAGCCTTCCCTGGCATCGATGGTCCCCAACGTCCTGGATGGTCGCCGGCGCGCGGGCCTCTACGAATCCCGTGAGCCGACCTTCATGCCGACCCTCGAATGGGGCCTCTCGGCGGTCGGTGACAGCTGGCTCCTGGACCTCTACCTCGAGAATGGGTTGACCCCGGCCGACCTCATGGGCGCCATCGCCTGGTGGGGCGTCGGCAGCAGCGAGGAGAGCGTGGAGATCGAGGGCTACCAGGTCCCCGGGGCCTCTCCGGAGCTCATGGACGACTTCCTGCAGTCCGTCTTCCTGGCCGCTGGCGGGTCGCTGCCGGACGAGGTCGGTCGCACTGAGGAGGAGCTGGGCGGCCGCACCGTCACCAGCATCGACTTCGACTACCAGGTCCAGCACATCTTCGGCAGTGGGGACACCATCTGGGTGGTCACGGACCATGCCAAGGAGCCCGACATGGCCGCGGCGGCCATCGCTGCCCTGCCCTGAACCACTGAGCGAAACAGACCGAACGCGAAGGCCCCGGACACATCGTCCGGGGCCTCTTGTTGCCAGGAGCGGGCTTGTGGGATCGCGGCGCAGCTGCTCGGGGCCGCGGGCACCGTCGGCGGAGTAGCTGACGCCCAAGGCCAGCCGGACTCACTACCGAATCACGAATGCCGTCGATGTTGGCTCCCGGTTGCCCCACCCAAGCTGGCGAGCATGACCAGGGAGCAACCGACCCAACGAGTCGAAGTCTGTTTCATCGGCGCGCCGCCGGCCCGGCAGATCGAGCGGGCGTCCGGCGTCAGCGACGTGGCAGTCGACGGCCGCACCGTGCGCTGCCTCGTCTGCGGCAGCTTCCAGCCCTTCCTCGAGGCGTTGAGCGGTCACGAGGTCGTCAGCCTCAGTGCCTGTCCTGTCTCGGTTGGTGCCCCGGAGGCCGAACCTGCTCACCCACTTGAACCCCAACCACCAGCAGGAGACATCGAATGAACACGGATGGCGATCAGCTGCCGCTTGGCAAGCTCGCCAGGATCACGGGCGGCTTCTATCTCGCGTATGTCCTGGCGTCCGTGCTCGCCGGTGTGCTGGGGAACATCGGCCTGGGCACGGTGCCGCAGATCTCCCAGGCGATCATCACGGATCCCGCGTCCTTCCGCCTGGGTCTCGTGATCGCGTTGATCTCGGGGTGCCTCTTCCTCGTGGTCGCCTGGGGCCTGTACATCATCCTGCGGCCGGTCAGTCGGGACCTCGCGCTGCTGTTCCTCGCGCTCAACGCGGTGGGGGTCGCCATCCAGGGTGCCGCCTTCCTGTCGCTGGTCTCCGCGCTGCTCCAGACGGACGCTGCCAGCCACATGCAGGCGTACTCGGCCGCCCAGCTGGAGGGCTTGGCGTACCTGTCCATCGGCGTCTACAAGGCGGGCTGGGTCACGGCCCAGCTGTTCTTCGGCACGTGGCTGTTCCCGCTGGGCTATCTCGTCTACAAGTCCGGGCTCCTTCCCCGGTTCCTGGGCGTCCTGCTCGTGCTCGACGGGATCGCTGTCATGATCTGGTTCCTCCAGGCGCCTGCTCCTGCCGGACTACCCCGCGATCCACTACCCCGGACTCGTCGTGAGCTTCGTCGCCGAAGTCGGGCTTGGGCTCTGGCTCCTGTTCAAGGGAGTGAAGGTCGTCGGACACCGGCGCGGGACGCGCGGGGCAGCAGCAGCTGCCGACTGCGCGGGCAGAGGGGGCTCGAGCATGAAGGCAGTCGTCTGTACGCGGTACGGTCCGCCGGAGGTTCTGCGGCTCGAGGGAACGCGCGAACCCGGTTCCCCGGAAGAACGAGGTCCGTATCCGCATCCTGGCAACCGCCGTGACGTCGAGCGACTGCTATGTCCGCGGGCTCGACCTGAGCCCTGCCTACAAGCTCATGGCGCGACTCGCACTCGGCTGGGCCGCGCCACGGCAACCCGTGCTCGGCATGGTGCTCTCAGGGGAGGTGGACTCCGTCGGACCGGACGCCAGCTCGTTCGAAGTGGGTGACCGGGTATTCGGACTCGATCAGCGGCGGTTCGGAACGTACGCGCAGTTCGTGTGCTGGCCGGAGGACGGACTCCTGGCGACCCGACCGGCCAACCTCACAGATGTGGAGGCCGCGGCCATTCCCTACGGTGGCCTCCTCGCGCTCGCGTACCTGCGCAAGGCCGAGGTCCGGGCGGGACAGCGTATCCTCGTCTACGGAGCCTCCGGCGCGGTCGGTACGTCCGCCGTGCAGCTCGCACGACACCTCGGCGCCAAGGTCACGGGTGTCTGCAGCACATCGAACGTGGACCTGGTGGCGTCGCTCGGCGCGACCGCGGTGATCGACTACACCGCCGAGGACTTCACCGACAGGGAAGAGCGGTACGACCTGATCCTCGACACCGTGGGCAGGAGGAAGAGCGCCACGGCGCTCCGGCGGTGTCGCCAGGTGCTGGCTCCCGGCGGCGCCTGCATCTCGGTCGACGACGGGAGGCCGAACCTTCGTCGCGAGGACCTGGTGCTGCTCGGCGAGCTGGCCACGAAGGGTGAGATCAGGCCCGTGATCGACCGCACCTATGCCCTAGACGAAATCGTCGAGGCGCACAGGTACGTCGACAACGGGCACAAGCGGGGCAACGTGATCGTCAGCGTGGCGTAGGGACGCGAACGGCCCTTCCATCGAACAAGCGCGTCAACCCGACGCGTTCACCAGGCTCCAGACTCGGCACGCACATCCCCCGCCCGTCCCCGGTGACCTCGCCGTCCGGCGTGGTGCGGAAGTGGCGTGCCGGCTCGAGGAAGGGCGAGTTGAGGATCGGGTTCTCGATCAGGACCGATGCCATGCCTGCCGTCACCCTCCTCCCACTCGGGGACAGGGTAGCGGAGGGAAGACGACCCATGATGGCCGACGAGGAAGGGCCCGAACCTTCGATGAGTCGGCGCGCGAGGGCGCACGCGTCCTTCCGTTGCCGGCCGACTACTCGACGCCCGCGCTCGGGAGATAGCCCTCCTGGACCTCGGCGACCTCAAGTAGGGAGTCAGGGGCGCGGTTATCGAGGAAGATCGCGAGTGCATGGCCGGCGCCCGCTGCAGACGGCGCGAGGATCGCCTCGTACCCGAGGTGATGCGCCGCCTCGCCGATCGCCTGGGGAACGGCTGGATCGATGCCCGTCAGATCGGTTTCGGCAACGTCGAGGACGGCTCGGACGTCCGCGTTGGTGAGGTCGAGCACGCGAGAGAGGCGGATGTGGATCCTCGCCAGTGCCCCGTCGCCACTGAGCGGCGCATAGGCCGGCGCCGTGTGCCGATAGACATCTCCCAAACGTAGAGCTCGGGCCGAGGGGAGGCGGAGGGAAACCGGTGGCCATGGAGGTCCCCGATGGAGATCATCCGCGGGTAGGGCTACTCACCCGGGCGATCGAACGTTTCGGAACCTTCACCTTCCTCTCGCCACCTCAGCTCGGTTCTCGTGCACAATCTGGAACGCATGCCATACCGTCCGCCGAAGCGCAGCACACTCACAGACAGCCACAACGGGAAGCATCGTCGCGCGTCCTACGCCGCGCGTCTTGCCATCGCTCGCAGTACCGCCAGGAAGCCCGCGCCCAAGGGGCCTGGCGCGATCCTCGCTCTCGCGCTCATCGCCATCGTGGCCGTGCCCAGCATCGCCTCGGTCGGCGTCATCGCAGCGGGCGGCGCAGCCGGCGTCGCCATCGCCGCGCTTGACCAGGGCCTGCCTGACGTCCAGGAGTTCCGGGACCTGGGCTTCTCAGAGCCAACGAAGATCCTCGACCGTTCCGGCAAGGTCGAGCTGGCCCGCTTCTGGAACGAGCGCCGCGAGGTGATCGACTTCGGGGAGATCCCGCCGCTCGTGCTGGACGCCACGACGGCCACGGAGGACGACACCTTCTGGGACAACCCGGGCTTCGACCTGGAGGCCACCGTCAACGCCTTCGTCACCGCGGCCGGGGGAGGCGACCGCGGAGGAGGCTCGACCATCACCCAGCAGATCGTGCGCGCTCGTCTGCTGCCGGGGGACGTCGTCACCGGGGACAGCACTACCGGGGGCCTCTACCTGCGCAAGGCCAAGGAGCTCTTGCAGGCCTACAAGCTCACCCAGGCCTTCCCGGGCGAGGAGGGCAAGAAGGCCATCATCACGGCCTATCTGAACGAGATCTCCTACGGCGCCGCCTCCGGCATCGCGGCCGCGGCGGAGCTCTACCTGGGCAAGAAGCTCTCGGAGCTGTCGGTCAGCGAAGCGGCCCTGCTCGCCGCCATCCCCCGGTCGCCTTCGGTCCTGTACCCCTGGGCCAAGGACTCCAAGGGACGCTTTGCGAACATCGTCAAGGAAGCCGGCAAGAGGCTGAAGAACGGCAGGCGCAATGTGCGTCTCGTCCTCAAGACCTGCCCGGACGACGACACGAAGTGCGTGGACACGCCGCTGGTGCAGCGCCGCGACTACATCCTGGGCCGGCTGCGCGACGGCAAGGGTCGCTGGACGACGCTCTCGGACGAGCAGTACGAGGCCGCCCTGAACGAGACGATCGTCATCAAGAAGCCGAAAGCGAGTACCTGGAAGGCGCCCCACTTCGTGAACGCGCTCCTGCCGGAGCTGAACAAGATCCTGGCCGACCGCGACCCGATCCAGAGCGGCGGATACACGGTCATCACCACCTTGGACATGCGGGCACAGGGCATCGGCGAGCGGGTCATCCAGGCAGGCGCGGTCTTGCCCAACCTGCCCCCGTCGCTGTACTACCGGCAGCTCGACAAGCTCCGGCTGCGCCGGGACTCCAGTTGGATCACTCGCCTGCGCGGCAGCAGCCTCCGGAACGGTGCCATGGTCGCGATGGACTACCGCACCGGTGACATCCTCGCCTACGTCGGCTCGGCCGGCTACTACCGCAGGGCTACCCCCAAGTTCGCGCCCAAGGTCGACCACGTGGGCGGGTCCCATCGACAGCCCGGCTCGGCCTGGAAGCCCATGGTCTACGCCACCGGGATCGATACGGAGCGGTTGACCGCGGGCACGTATCTCCTCGACAAGCAGGAGATGTTCGGCCCGGGCTGGACGCCAAAGAACGCCGACGGGACGTACCGGGGATACATCCAGGTCCGGGACGCGATCCAGAAATCGCTCAACATCCCGGCCATCCGGGCGCTCCAGGATGTGGGCATCACCACCGTCCGGAAGTACGCCGTGAAGGCCGGCTTCACGTTCCTTGCTGACTATGGGAACAAGGCCCTCGACGTCGCCGGTCTGGCGGGTGCGCTCGGGACCGTCGAGGTGCGGCCGCTCGACATGACGGCAGCCTTCGGCGCCTTCGGCAACGGTGGCAAGGTCACCAAGCCACGCCACATCCTGAAGGTGCTGGGGCCTGACGGTCAGGTCATCTACGAGGCCGGCAAGCCCGATACGAAGCAGGTGTGGAAGCCAGCCACGGCCTACATCATGGCCGACATCCTCGAGGGCAACACGAACCGCGCCGTGAACCCGGCGTGGGGTGAGGTCTTCGAGATGCACAACACCCGGGATGGCTCGCGCCGCGAGGCGGCAGTCAAGACGGGCACGACCAACGACCTGAAGGACTACTCGACCTACGGCATCCTGCCGATGCCCGAGAACAAGAAGCAGCCTGCGCTCGCGGTCGGGGTGTGGTACGGCAACAGCGATAGCTCGAGCCCCAACCTCGGCCTCCTGCGCTACTCGCTGGACAACGCCGGCCGGACCTGGGTGGCCTTCGTGCGCGACTACATGAACAACAAGCCTGCCCCCGGCTTCAAGCGGCCCAAGGGGGTCGTCGTCGGCCCTGGGGGGGAGCTCTACATCCAGGGCACGCAGCCCGGCGGCCCACGGCAGGTGGATGTGGCGGTACCGACGATCACGACCACGCCTGACTCGAGCGGTTCGACCGGCTCCGGGAGCGACGATGGCACCCCCAAGGGCCGTCGTCGGGGTGGAGGCAACGACCAAGGGCCGGCGCCAGCGCCCACCTGCCAGCCCGGCTTCACGACCAAACCGCCCGGCTGCGTCATCCCCATCGGCTGACCGACCCCACAGCGGCATGGTTTCTCGTGTCGCCAGCTACGGCCACCTGACTCCCGGCATCAGCCGTCGAGCCGCTTACCGCAACGGGGCCATCCTCGCGGGCTGAAGGGGTACGCGCAGGGGTACAAGCCATGAGAGAGGCCCCTTCAGGTTCACCTGAGGGGCCGCTTCACGCTCGAGGGTTGGCTGGCGAGGAAGGATTCGAACCTTCAATCCCCTGATCCAGAGTCAGGTGCCTTACCGTTTGGCCACTCGCCAGCGACCCGCACAGGATAGCAGAGGGCACCAGCCGGTCCCCATGCCGCGCCGCCCGCGGGTGCGCCGTTTGGTAGCGTTGCGGGACGCCCGCGTCGCGTTCAAGCGCAGCCCGCGCGCTCCCCGCAGGAGTCCTCGTGCCCGAGATCATCCACGGCATCGACCGTCGGCCGCTCGAGGTCGGCAAGTCGCTCTTCGACTATGCCGACGAGGTCGCCATCGCCGTGCCGCAGTCGTGCGGCCGCTCCGGCCGCTGTCGCGAGTGCGTCGTCGAGATCCGCCAGGGCGGGCAGGGGCTCTCCGCGCCCACGGATGCGGAAGCCTACCTGCCCGACGGCTTTCGGCTGGCCTGCCAGGCCTTCGTGGCGGCCGTCGACAGCGACATCGAGTTCGCCATCATCCGCCGGCGCATGCGCATCCTGGAGGCGACCGCGGAGACGCCCTGCGAGGTCGACCCGGTGGTCACGGTGGCCGACGGCGTGGTCCGCTACGCGGGCACCCCCGTCGACAAGGATCGCGGACGCTGCCTGGGCCTGGCCGTCGATGTCGGCACCACGACCGTGGTCTTCCGCGTCGTCGACCTGCGCAGCGGCCACACCGTGACCGGCGGTGCCTTCGAGAACCCGCAGCGCTTCGGCGGCAGCGACGTCATGACGCGCATCGGCTACGAGCTCGACCATCCCGGCGCCCTGCGCCAGGCCTTGCGCCGGGCGCTGAATGGCGGCCTCAGGGAGGCCTACGCGCAGGCCGGCATCGACCGCCACTGCGTCTACGAGGCCGTCATCGTGGCCAACACGACCATGCGCGACCTCTTCTTCGACCTCGACGTGGCGCCCATCGGGCGCATGCCCTTCAAGTCCGTCACGGAGATGGCCGTAGCTCGCGGCGCGGTACAGGACACGTGGCTGACGCGCCCCGCCCACGAGCTGGGCGTCTTCATGCACCCGCAGGGCCGTGTCGTCGGTGCGCCGCTCGTGGCCAGCCACGTGGGTGGGGACGTGGCCGCCGACCTGGTGGCCACCGAGATGGCCCGCCTCTCGGGCACCTCGATGCTCGTGGACATCGGCACGAACACGGAGATCGTGGTCAGCGACGGCCACCACATGGTGGCGGCCTCGAGCCCCGCTGGCCCGGCGTTCGAGGGTGGCCTGCTGCGCTACGGCATGCCCGGGGCGGACGGTGCCATCCAGGCCGTGCGCATCGAGGACGGCGGCTTCGCCATCGACGTCATCGGCGGCGGCGAGCCGCAGGGCATCTGCGGATCCGGCCTGGTGGACATCCTCGCGGAGCTGCGCCGCACCGATCGGATGACGGCCCAGGGTCGCCTGCGCGACGGGCGCGACGAGTACGTCATCGCACCTGGCCCGGGGATCACGTTCTCTCGCTCGGATGCCAGCCAGCTGGCGCAGGCCAAGGCCTCCAATGCTGCGGGGCAACGCATCCTGCTGCGCCGCCTCGGGCTTGACCCCAGGCGCCTCGACCGCATCCTCCTGGCCGGCGGCTTCGCCAACGCCATCGACGTGGAGAATGCCATCGCCATCGGCTTCCTGGCCGACGTGCCGCCGGAGCGCGTCCAGCGCATCGGCAACGCGGCCCTGCACGGCGCCGTCATGCTCCTGCTCTCCCGCGCTCGTCGGCAGGAGCTGACCGACCTGGTGGGTCGCATCGAGCACGTCGAGCTGGAGACGGAGCCCGACTTCTTCAGCCTCTTCGTGGACGGCTGCCAGTTCGAGCCGGTCGGCATCGGCTGAGCGACAGGCGCCGCCTGCGGGCGCCGGCGGGCCGGCTGCGCGGACATGACGACGGGGCCGGTCGGATGACCGGCCCCGCAGCGCGCGTGGGATCGCGGCTCCGCGCCGCGCCACCCTCAGCCCATGGGCACCTGGTTGCGGAAGCCCTGGGCATCCTCGAGCCGGCGTTTGACGGCGTTGACGAAGCGGGCGCCCAGCTCGCCGTCGATGAGCCGGTGGTCGGCCGTCAGGGTGATGCGCATCATCTGCCGCACCGCGATGCCCTCGCCGTGCACGCGCGGCTCCGGGATGACGCTGGACACGGCCAGGATGCCGGCCTCACCCGGGTTGATGATGGCGGTGAACTGCTCCACCCCGAACATCCCCATGTTCGATACGCTGAAGGTGGAGCCGCTGAGAGCCTCCGGGCCGAGCTTTCCGGCGCGGGCGGCCGTCACGACCTCTTCGGTGCGATCGTGCAGGGCACGCACGCTGAGCATGTCCGCGTCGCGCACGACCGGCACGAGCAGCCCGGCCGGCACGGAGACCGCCACGCCCAGCGCGACATGCTCGTGCTGCCAGACCGTCACGCCGTCCGTGGACGCGTTGAGGAGCGGGAACTCGCCCAGCGCCTGGACGGTGGCGGCGTGGATGAAGTCGGTGATGCTGACGGCGGAGCCACGGGCCTTGAGCGTGGCGCGCAGGGCCAGCAGGTCTGTCATGTCCACGGCCACGCTGACCGTGAACGTGGGCACCGAGGTGTTCTCGGTCAGGCGTCGCGCGATGGTCTGGCGCATGCGGCTGAGCGTTTCGCCCTGGCCGGTCATCGCCGCGGCCGGCAGGGCAGGGGCGGTGCGGGCCGGAGCGGCAGCCACGCTGGGTGGTGTGGTCGCCGAAGCCTGGACGGGCGGCGGTGTGCCTGCGGCCCCGGCCGCCCCGGCGGTGGCCGCGGCTGCGGCGGCCTGGACGTCGCGCTCGACGATGCGGCCCCCGGGGCCAGTGCCGGTCACGCTGCGCGGATCGATGCCGAGCTCCGCCGCGAGCCGGCTGGCCCGCGGGCTGATGGCGATGCGCCCCCCGGACGGGGCTGCGAGGTCAGCGGATCGAGCCGCCCCCGACGTTTCACCCGGAGCCGCCCCCGACGCTTCTGCCGGCCCGGCCACCAGCGCCGCTCCCGGCGCCGCTGCCGCATCGACTGCTGCCCCCGACGCTGCCGACGCCAGCGGTGCGTTGGCCACGGCGTCGGGCAGAACCTCACCGGGCGTCCCGATCCAGGCCACGATCGATTCCACCGGCACCGTGGCGCCCACAGGGGCGTCGATGCGCAGCAGGGTGCCCTCGTCGAAGGCCTCGATCTCCATGTTCGACTTGTCGGTCTCGATCTCGAAGAGCGGGTCGCCGCGGACGACGGTGTCGCCCTCCTTCTTGAACCACTGCAGGACCGTGCATTCCTCGGTCATCTGCCCGGGCATGGGCATGCGGATCGCGACAGCCATCAGATGAGCCCCCGGACTGCGGCGGCGATGTCCGCGGCGTGCGGCAGGAACGCCGCCTCCAGCGACTCGGCCTGCGGGGAGATGCCATTCGCCGCCCCGATGCGCGCCACCGGCGCGTCGAGGTCATCGAAGGCCTCGTTGACGACGCGAGCCACGATCTCGTTGACGTAGCTGCCGATGAGCACGGCCTGCGCGGCGACGACGCAGCGGCCGGTCTTGCGCACCGACGCCAGCACCGTCTCCATGTCCAGCGGCACCAGCGTGCGCAGGTCGATGACGTCGCACTCGATGCCCTCGCCAGCCAGCGTCTCCGCGGCGGACATCGCGTCCGAGACGGCCGGCCCCCAGGCGACGATGGTGGCGTCGCCACCCTCGCGGGCGATGCGGGCCTTGCCGATGGGCACCAGGTAGTCGGGATCGTCCGGGATGGGGCCACGCTCCGCGTAGAGTGCCTGGCTCTCGCAGAAGAGCACCGGGTCGTCGGAGCGGATGGCCGACTTCAGGAGGCCCTTGGCATCGGCTGCCGTGGCGGGGTAGATGACCACGAGCCCCGGCGTGTGCGTGAAGATCGACTCCAGCGACTGGCTGTGCTGCCCGCCGTAGCCCTTGCCTGCGCCGACCGAGGCACGGATGACCATGGGCACGGTCGTCTGGGCGCCGCTCATGTAGTGCCACTTGCCGGCCTGGTTGGCGATCTGGTCGGAGGCCATGAGCGCGAAGTCCATGTACATGAGCTCCACGACGGGCCGCAGGCCGGCCATGGCCGCCCCCACGCCGGTGCCGCAGATGCAGGCCTCCGAGATGGGCGTGTTGAAGACGCGGTCGCGGCCGAACGTCTCCAGCAGCCCCTTGCTGGCCTTGAATGCGCCGCCGTACTCGGCCACGTCCTCGCCATAGAAGATGACGCGGCTGTCGCGTGCCATCTCCTCGACCATGGCCTCGCGCAGGGCATCGCGCTGGAGCATGCCGGCTTCGGTGACCTTGGGCACGGGCGCCGCCTCGTAGATCGTCGGCGACGCGAACTCGGCGGGCACCGTGTCCGTGCTCGTGCCCGCGTACATGAACTTCAGCACGTCGGCGGGGTCGGGGTCGGTGGCAGCCGCGGCGCGCTTGGCCGCCGTCGCGTTGCGCTCGGCTGCCGCGGTCTTCACTGCGGCCAGCCCGGCCTCGTCCAGGATGCCCGTGGCGATCAGCTGGCGGCCCATGGTCTCGATGGGGTCGATGGCCCGCCAGGCCTCTTCCTCCTCGCGCGTGCGGTACTCGTTGCGCGGGTCGGAGAGGGAGTGGCCGTAGTAGCGATAGGTGGAGGACTCGATGAGCACCGGGCCTTCGCCAGCGCGGCAGAGCTCCGCGGCGCGCACCACGGCGTCGCGCACGGCCAGGACGTCCATGCCGTTGACGACCTCGGCGTGCATGCCGTCGTCAGCGAAGCCGGCTCCGCGCAGCGCCAGGGCCTTGACGCCCATGACCTCGTCGTCGGTGCGGTGGGTCATGCCGTAGTGGTTGTTCTGGATGAGGAAGATGATGGGCAGCCCGCCGCGGCGCTCGCCGGCCAGGAAGTTGCTCCACTGGTACTGCGATGCGAAGTTGAGCGATTCCAGGACGACGCCGTTGGCATACGCGCCATCGCCGGCGAAGCAGCAGACGATCTCGCCCGTGCCCAGGTAGCGCAGCGCCATGGCCGCGCCCGTGGCGATGGGCACGCTGCCGCCGACGATGGCGTTGGCGCCCAGCTGGCCCGTGGAGAAGTCGGCGATGTGCATGCCGCCACCGCGTCCGCGGCAGTAGCCCTCGTCCTTGCCGAAGAGCTCCGCGATGGTGCGGTAGACGTGCTCCTCGAGGGCGGCCGCGACCAGGCCGGCGCGGTCTGCGGCGCCGCTGCCGGGCACGCGGGCGGCGAGCTGCTCGTCCCGCATCTGGCGGATCGTCGCGAAGCCCTTGGCGATGGCGTCGCCGTGGCCGCGGTGGGAGCTGGTGATGCGGTCGGTCGGCCAGAGCACCGACGATGCTCCCACGGCCGTGCCCTCCTGGCCGATGGAGACGTGCGTGGGGCCGCGGTAGGCGTAGCCGCTGAGGGGCTCGTAGCCGCCGGAGCGCAGCCGGACGATCATCTCCTCCAGCTCGCGGATGGCCAGCATGTCATCGAGCAGGTCCACCGCTCGACGGGCATCCAGGCGCCCGTCGCGCAGCTCGCTGGCCAGGTCGCCCTGGTAGCCGAAGCCGGTCACGGCCGGCGGCTGCAGGCTGAACGGCGTGAAGACCGGCCGGTGGTCGGAGCGGTACTGGGTGGTGGTCTCGGGCATCGATCCTCCTCAGGCGACCATGACGCGGACGCCAGCACTGGCGAAGACAGACGCGGCCGTCTCATCGAGCTCGGCATCGGTGATGACGATGTCGAGCTGATCGAGGCGACCGGCGTGGGCGAACGAACGTGAGCCGAGCTTGCTGCTGTCGGCGAGCAGCACGACCTCCCCGGCCTGGGAGAGGACGCGTTCCTTGGTGAAGGCCTCACCAGGGTCCGTCGTGGTGAGCCCGGCATCCAGGGAGAGGCTGAAGGTGCCCATGAAGGCCCGGTCCACGTAGAGCGCATCGAGGATCAGGGCGGACAGCGGACCCATGAGGGCCTGGCTGAGGGGGCGCAGCTCGCCGCCGATGACGATGAGGCGCGGTCCGCGACCGGCCAGCGCCACGATGGCGGGCAGGCTGTTCGTGACGATCGTGATGTCAGCGCGGTCCACCAGCAGCCGCCCGAGCTCCAGGCAGGTGCTGCCGGCGTCCAGGTAGATGCGGGCCTCCGGCTCCACCAGCTCCGCGGCACGCGCCGCGATGCGGCGCTTCTCGGCCGCGTGCTTGGCGGCCTTGGCCTCGAAGCGGGCCTCGATGGGCCGGGCATCCACCGCCACCGCGCCACCATGGACACGCCGCAGGGCGCCGCGGCCTTCGAGCTCGTCGAGGTCCCGCCGCACGGTCGCCGTCGACACTCCCAGCTCGCTGCGCAGCTCTTCGATGCGGACGGCATGGCGGGCGCGCACGATCTGGCGCAGCCGCTCCTGCCGCTCCGGCGCGAAGGCGGCAAGGGTGCCGCCGGGTCGATCAGAATCGCTCATGAACGAGGCCTATTCGAGCATGAACGATCATGGTCTGTCAAGCCGACGATCTTCCCGTTTGACCCTGCCGGGCAGCCCCACGAGCGGTGCAGGGGAACAAGGTGACCCCAAAGCGGGCCGCACGGCTCGCGCCGGACCGGGGGCATCTGCGTACCATCAGCCGGATGACCACGTTCGCCGAGGCCCTTGGCCGTAACGACGGCCGCCTCGTGCTGGCCGAGCTGGCCCCCTGGGCCGGCACCCTCCAGGATCACGCCGGGGACCGACTGCGTGCCGAGGCCCGCGAGCTCGCTGCTGACCGGCGCATCTCGGCCATCACCATCACGGACAATGCCGGCGGCCACGTCCGCCTGGGGCCCCTGACCCTGGGTCACGCCATCCATGATCTGGGCGGGGAGGTGCTCGTCCACGTCGCCTGCCGAGAGCGCAATCGGGCCTCCCTGGAGACGCTCGCCTACGGGCTTGCCAGCGCCGGGCTCACCAACGTGCTGGCCCTTTCGGGCGACTTCCCGAAGGAGGGCTATCGCGGCCGCTCCCGACCGGTCTTCGACATCGACTCGGTGGCTCTCCTCGAGCTGCTGCGCGACGCCACCGGGCACGGCATCCACTTCACCAGCGGCTGCGCGGTCAACCCGTTCAAGGCACTCGAGGCGGACCTCCTGCCGCAGCTGCTCAAGCTGCAGCTCAAGGCTCGCGCTGGTGCCGCCTTCGCGATCTGCCAGGTGGGGTGGGATCCGCGCTCGCTCGATGAGCTCAGGCGCTGGAGCGAGTCCCGCAGCCTGGGCCTGGCGCTCATCGCACCGGTCTACGTGCTGAGCCGCGGCGTGGCGCGCGTCTTCCACCGCGACGAGATCCCCGGCATCCGCCTGACCGCGGAGCTGCTGGCCATGGTCGAGCAGGCGGCGGCGTCACCCGACAAGGGGCGCGGGCGCTTCCTGGAGCTGGCTGCCATGCAGGTGGCCGTGGCGCGCGGCCTGGGCTACGCAGGCGTCTACATCGCCGGCCAGCGTGACGCGGCGGAGCTGGACCGCATCCTGGGCATGGCGGACGCCTTCGCACCCAGCCAATGGCGCGACATGCTGCCCGAGGTCTCCTGGCCGGAGCCCGGCGCACATCGTCTGTACGAGTCCGGGGACGTCCCGCAGCTGGCCTCCGACCGCCCGCTGGCGCCCACGACCGGGGTTGGCGCCCCGCCCTTCTACCGCTTCAGCCGCCTCGTCCACGACCACGTCTTCGATCCGGGTTCGCTGGGCTTCCGCGCGGCACGCGCGGTGTACGGCAGGCTGGATGGCTCGATCCTCGACCGCCCGGCCCACGTTCTGGAGCAGATGTCCAAGATCCCGCTGTACGGCTGCAAGGACTGCGGCGACTGCTCGCTGCCGGATATCGCCTACCAGTGCCCGGAGAGCGCCTGCTCCAAGAACCAGCGCAACGGCCCCTGCGGCGGCTCCATCAACGGGCGCTGCGAGGTGCCGGACAAACCGTGCATCTGGACCTCCGCCTACGACCGCCTCAAGCCCTACGGGGAAGCCCTGACGATGCTCGACCGCGAGCCGGTCCTGCAGGACCACGCCCTGCGTGGCAGCAGCGCGTGGGCCAACACGTTCCTGGGCCGCGACCACTACAAGCACCACCGGGGAGGGGAGCAGTGACCGATCCGTCCGCAGGGCGCCCGTTCGTCATCATCGGCGAGAACATCCATTGCACGCGGGTCGTCAAGCGCGACGGCGCCCGCGGCGGCGTGACGCCGGACGGTCAGCCCGGCGTGCGCTTCCCGGACGGCGCCGGCGCTGAGGCCTGGCTGGTGCTGCCGGAGTCGATGCTGTCCTCCGCGGAGTTCACCACCAGCAGGCGCATCAAGCACGTCATGGCGGCCGTGCGCCAGGGCCTGGCTGGCGGGCCGCAGACGGAGCCTGCCCGCGCCTACGTGGCCTGGATGGCTGCCCGTCAGATCGAGGGTGGCGCGGACTACCTGGACCTCAACGTCGACGAGATCGACGCCTCGGTCGAGGGGCGCGTGGCGGCCATGATCTGGCTGGTGCGCGCGGTCGGCCCGGCCTCGAGCGTGCCGCTCTGCATCGACTCTTCGGACGCCGTGGTCCTCCGCGCTGGCCTCGATGCCATCGACCCCGCCTGGGCCGGTGGCGCCACAGCCATGCTCAACTCGGCCTCGTCGGAGCGGCCGGATGTCCTGGACATCTGCGCGGAGCGCGGCACCCCGGTCGTCCTCTCCTGCACCGGCTCCTCCATGCCGTCGGGGGCCCAGGATCGCCTGGAGCGCGCGGAGCAGATCGTCGGCATGGCCGTCGAGCGTGGCTTGCCGCTGGGCTCCCTGTACGTGGACGTCCTCGTCATCCCCATCGGTGTCGACCCCTTCGCCGGCATGGCGTACCTGGACGCCGTGCGCGGCGTCCGCGAGCGCTTCGGTCCGGAGATCCACATCACGGGCGGCATCTCCAACGTCAGTTTCGGGCTGCCCGCCCGCCGCCTGGTGAGCGATGTCTTCCTGGACCTGGGTGTCCAGGCCGGCCTCGACAGCGGCATCGTGGACCCGGTGGCGGCCGACATCCGTGTCGCCCTCGCGCCGGACCGCGCGTCGGAGGCCTATCGGCTGGCGGCGGCCATGCTCCGTGGCGAGGACGCCTTCGGCATGGACTTCATCGAGGCCTTCCGGGCCGGCCGACTGGGTGACGCCACCTGATCAGCGCAAGCTAGCCGGCGAGCCCTCCACCGCCCGCTCCACCAGCGCCCGCTCCGCCGGCTGCGCCGCCACCCATGCGGCCGGCGGAGATGACGCGATCCAGGAATTGCCGCGTGCGCGGCTGCCTGGGCTCGCCGAAGATCGACACCGGCGGTCCCTCCTCCAGGATGGCGCCCTGGTCGAGGAAGCAGACGCGGTCGGCGATGTCCCGGGCGAAGCCCATCTCGTGCGTCGCGATGATCATCGTCATGCCCTGCTCCGCGAGCCCGCGGATGACGTCCAGGACCTCGGCCACGAGCTCGGGGTCCAGGGCGCTGGTGATCTCGTCGAGCAGCAGCAGGTCCGGCTTCATGGCCAGCGCGCGAACGATGGCGACGCGCTGCTGCTGGCCGCCGGAGAGTCGGTCGGGGAACTGCTCGGCCTTCTCCGCGAGGCCGAAGCGCGCCAGCATCGTGCGTGCCTCCTCCTCCGCCTCCGCGCGCCGCATGCCCAGGACCTTGCGCGGCGCCAGCGTCACGTTGTCCAGCACGTTCATGTGCGGGAAGAGGTTGTAGGCCTGGAAGACGATGCCGATGCGCCGCCGCACCTTGTCGATGTCCACGCCGCGTGCCGTGATCGCCTGGCCGGCCAGGACGACCCGCCCGGCCTGCAGCGGCTCCAGCAGGTTGATACACCGCAAGAGTGTGGACTTGCCCGACCCGGACGCGCCGATGAGGCAGACGACCTCGTGCTCGCGGACGATGAGGTCGATGCCACGCAGGACCTCCAGGTCGCCGAACGACTTGTGGACGCCCTCGACACGGATGGCCTCACCGCCCAGCAGGCGACCGCTGGCGCCACGTTCCGGCGCTCCCGAGGGCTGGACCTGCGGTCCTGGATCGCTCACCGGGCCCCGGCCATCTGGCGGCGGCGATCACGCTCCACGAGCCAGTCGACGGTGCGTGACAGCGGGATGGTGAGGACGAGGAAGATGACGGCCGTGATCACGACCGGGGTGTAGTCAAAGGCGGCACCCTGCTCGATCTGGGCGCGACGGAAGGCTTCCACGAGGCCGATGAGGCTGACCAGGGCGGTGTCCTTGGTGAGGCCGATGAAGTCGTTCAGCAGGGGCGGGATGATGCGCCGCACTGCCTGCGGGATGACGACGTAGCGCATGGCCTGTCCCTGGCTGAGCCCCAGGGAACGGGCAGCCGCGCCCTGGCTGGGATGCACGGACTCGATGCCTGCCCGGTAGACCTCCGACACATAGGCGGAGTAGATGAGCACGAGGGCCAGGAGGCCCCAGAAGAACTCCTCCTTGGGAAAGCCGAGGGCCGGCATGCCGAAACCGAGGACGTACACGACGAGGATGCCGGGCAGGCCGCGGAAGACATCGACATAGACGATGGCGAAGGCGCGCACCGGCGCCAGCGCCGCGCCCTTGAGGCTGCGCATGACCGCCAGCAGGAGGCCCAGGAAGAGGACGAAGACCTCGGCCAGCAGGAAGAGCGTGACGTTGCGTCCGAAGGCGGCCACGATCTTGGGCGCGGTCCTGGCCGCGACCTCGGCATCGAGGAAGTACTCCTGCACCAGCGGCCAGCCGGGCATGTTGACGATGACGTACCCGATGACCACCAGCACCAGGATCGTGCTGATGATCGACACGAGGACTCCCCGGCGCCCGTCTTCGGGATCGCCGAGGAGTCGTGAGCTGCGCGAACCCGGCACTGGCGCCGGCTCTGGGAGCTTGCGGTCGTGTGATCCGCTGAGGACGGACACCAGGGTGACGATGGATGGGCCGCCGTGCGGCGGCCCATCAGCCTCGATCGGCTACTGCAGGGGCGGCGCGTCGTTGGCGTCGCTGATCCAGGTGTCGAAGATCTCCTGGTACTGACCGCTGGCCTTGATGGCGGCCAGGGACTCGTTGACGCACGCGGTCAGGGCGCTGTCCTTGGGCAGGATGATGCCGAAGTGCTCGGCGGTCTCGGTCACGATCTGGCCGATGACGGCACCCTCGGGATCGGGTGTGTCGAAGTCCTCGAGCTCGCCATCGCGGATGTAGAAGGCCGTCGGCGTGTCCACCACGAGGCCGTCGATCTGGCCGTTCTGCAGCGCGAACTTGCCGCCGGCGATGTCGTCGTAGACCTTGATCTCCTTGTTCGGCGCGATGACGGCCTCGGCGATGCGCAGGCTGGTGGTGGCCACCGGCGCACCCAGCTGGAAGTCCTTGAGCTCAGCGAGCGTGGTGACAGCGTTGATGGGGTTGTCAGCCATGGCCACGATGGCCTGCTGGACGTCGTAGTAGGAGTCGCTGAAGTCGACGGCCTGGGCGCGCTCGTCGCTGTAGGAGACCTGGCCCAGGTGGAAGTCGAAGTCCTTCTCACCCGGTGCGAAGGCCAGGCCGAAGGTGGCCTGGGCGACCCAGTCGACCTGGTCCGGCGTGAAGCCCAGCTGACCGGCGATGGCGTAGGCGATGGCGCTCTCGAAGCCTTCACCGGACGGCGGGTAGCCGCCGTAGTCGGCCCACTCCGATCCCGCCGGCACCGTGCCGGCCCACCACGGGAAGTAGGCCGGGTTGTCCGTGCTCAGCGTGAGGCGGCCGGCGTTCGTGAGGACGTCGCCCAGGTTGGCCGCCTGGCAGGCCTCACTGATGGTGGCGGCGGGCGCGGCCGGCGCTGCGGAGCCGTCGGCTGCCGGTGAGGCGTCCTGGGCCAGCGCGGCCAGCGGGCTGGCGAGCAGAGCGCAGCTGGCGACACCCGCGGCCAGCGCGCCCACACGGCGATGAGCGGACATGTGGGACCCTCCTTGTGTCGTGACCCCGTGGGGAGGTTCCATGGTCCCACAGGCCGGCAAGGTGCGCCCGGGCGTGCCAGCATGGGCAGCGTGATCGACCCGACGGCTCCCCTCGGATACCTGCCCCCGCCGCCGGCCACCGCGGCGCCGCCGCAGGGCGGGCAGACCCGCCCCCCGCAGGGCCCATCCGCTGGCGCCCCGCCACCTGGAGCTGGCGCCCGGCCACCGTACGGCTCGCCCGCGCCATCCGCTCCGGCCGCCGGTGCGGGCGCCGGCTATGGCGCCCCGCCCGCGGTCCACGGCGCTCCGCCGAGCGGTCCCGGGGGCGCACCTGCTGGGTACGGTGGACCGCCCGCGGGTACGGTGCGCCGCCCGCAGGGTACGGTGGACCGCCCGTGGGCCACCCCTATTGGGCACCGCCCCCAGCCGGTCAGCCTCCCGCAGGTCAGCCTCCCGCCGGTCAGCCTCCCGCGAGTCCCCGGACGCCTGAGGCCAGCAGGCGACGCTCGGCGGGCCAGGACCCCGGCGCGCTCGTCGCCGGACTGGTCGTGGCAGGAGTGGGCCTCTTCCTCCTGGCCGGTGAGGTGGAGCCGGACATCGGTCGCTTCGTGACGCTCTTCATCGGCCTGGCGTTGCTGGCCGTCTTCGTCATCCGCCGCGAGTACGGCTTCCTCGTCCCGGGCTCCATCCTCACCGGTATCGGGATCGGGATCGCTCTCGAGCCCGCCACCAACGGTGACATCGAATCGGGCGTCATGATGCTGTCCCTGGCCGGCGGCTTCCTGGGCATCTGGCTGCTGGGCCTGCTCTACCGCCTCCCCCAGAACCACTGGTGGCCACTCATCCCGGGCGGCATCCTGACGCTCGTCGGCCTGGTGCAGGTGAGTCGCACGGACGTGGGTGGCGCCATGCGCCTGTGGCCGGTCATCCTCATCGCCCTCGGCATCGTCTTCCTCGTGCGTGCCATCGCGCGGCGAGGCTGATCCGCGGCCCGCCGGCTAGCGGAGCGGCGGCAGCTCCTGGGGCTCCTCCAGGACTCCGCTGAAGAGGTCCCCATGCCGCTCGATCCGCGGGATGACCGTGCGCATGTCCCAGCGGTCCGGCCGCAGGGTGGGATCATCGAGCTCATCCCATGTGATGGGTGCAGACACCGTGCCGCCCGGCACCGGCCGCACGGCATAGGGCGCCACCAGCGTCTTGATGGGGGAGTTCTGCGTGTAGTCGAGGCGCGCCCGGCCCTCCCGGTCTGCCTTGCCCCACTCCCAGGAGACGAGCTCCGGGACGACCGACCCCACGCCGCGTGACAGCTGCCCCACCCAGTCCCGGGTGTCATCGAAGGTGTAGCGGGGCAGCACGTGGATCCAGACCTGGATGCCCCGCTTGCCCGTGACCTTGGGATGGCCACGGACCCCGAGGTGCTGCAGGGCCGTCCGGAAGAGCCGCGCCAGGGTCAGCACCTCCGGCCAGCTGGTGCGTTGGCCCGGATCGATGTCCACGAGCGCGTACGTGGGCCGCCAGTATTCCGGAATGCGGCTGGTCCAGGGGTGCAGGTCGATGGCGGCCTGGTTGGCCAGCCAGGCCAACGTCGCCACGCGATCGACCACGACGTAGGTGTGCGAGCGGGCGGCCCCGGGATCAGGGTGCTCCCAGCGGCTGACCCAGGTGGGTGCATGCACGGGGATCTGCTTCTGCCAGAACTGGCGTTTCCCGGTCACGCCGTCCGGCCAGCGGTGGACGTTGACGGGGCGATCCCGCAGATACGGCAGGATGACGGGCGCGACCGTCACGTAGTAGCGGATGAGATCCCGCTTGGTGAACGACGCGGCCGGAAAGAGCACCTTGTCCAGGTTGGAGAGCTCCACGGCCTGACCGCCGACCTCCCACGTGCCACCGCTCGCCATGGCGGTCAGCGCATCCAGCTCCGCGCGGCTGACGATCTCCACGGGCGTCCGCCTCCTCTCGTCCTGGGCGATGAGGTCGAAGCTGCGCGCTGGCGGCCCGTCGTGGGCCCCGGGCACCTCCCGGCCGGGCGCCATCGTACTGACCGACGATCCTTCCGCATGCTCCGGGTCCTCCGGGACACCCGTGGCGGTGCCAGGGACAGGGTCCTCAGGCTGCCTGCGACCGATGTCCGGCGCCTCGTCCTCCGCCCGTTCGAGCACCCGCAGGGTGCGCTCCACGCGCTCCCGGGTGACCGACTCAGGGTCACGTCCCACCTCCCGACCCTTGTACACGGCCTGCCGCAGGAGGCCATCAGGGGTCCATTCCGCGAAGGCAGCCCGAATGACCAGGCGGGGCTCCGACCAATGCGCGTCACTCGAGACGGCTGCCCCGGGTGATGGCGGCACGTCCACCGGATGCTCGTCGAGGAGCTGGCGCAACAGCGCTCGGGTCCGGCCGTCCAGGCCGCTGCCGACCCTGCCGGCGAAGCGCCAGCCCTCGACCTCGTGCGTGGCCACCAGCAGTGAACCGATGTCCCGATGGCTGCCCGTGCCCGGCTCGTACCCGACGATGACGAGCTCCTGCTCTCTCCGTGCCTTGACCTTCAGCCACGATCGTGAGCGGATCCCAGGTTCATAGCGGCTGCGCCGTCGCTTGGCGACGCTGCCCTCCAGGCCCTGCTCGATCACGGCCGCCTGGAAGTCCTCACCGTACCCCAGCACGTGCGAGACGTAGCGCACGTTGGGGTGCTCGCGGAGGACCAGCCGCAGGAGACGTTTGCGTTCCTCGAGGGGTACGGCCAGCAGATCCCAGCTGTCCAGGTGGAGGAGGTCGAAGGCGTGGTAGACGAGGGTGCCCCGGCCAAGCGTCGTCTTGCGCATCGCCGGCACGGGCTCCGCAGGCTCGCGGGCGCGCCTGGCGCCCAGCCCCTGCATGCCCGCCAGCTCCTGGAGGAGGCTGAAGCTGGGCCGTCCGTCCTCGTCCAGGGCCACCATCTCACCGTCGACGACGGCGTCATACGCTCCGATCCAGGTGGCAGACTCCGCGGCGAAGACCGGGAACCAGGCGGCACCGTCCTTGCCTCCGCGCGTGCGCAGGTGGACGGCGCGGCCCTTGACGACGGCCTGGACGCGGTAGCCGTCCAGCTTGAGCTCGAAGAGCCAGTCCTCATCGCTGAAGGGGCGGTCCACGGCCGTCGCCAGCATGGGCGGGATGAAGTCCGGCACCGGCACCTGGCGTGCGGCGGAGAGGTCGATATCCGCCATGGAGCGCGCCGGCGGCGGCCCGGGTACGGGTGGCCGGCGCGTGGCGATCTCCTCGTTGGTCAGGCCGCTCAGGATGGAGGTCAGGTGGTCCCGGATGTCCCATGCGGGGTCACTGTGCGGGCCGGGCTTGTGGATGAGCAGCCAGTCCTCCCGCGCCTGGTGCTCTCGGCGCGTGCGGACGAGCGTGAACCGTCCCTGCAGGCGCTGGCCGCGAAGCTCGAGCTTGAGTTCCCCGTCCTCCAGCGCAGCGGCCGGGTCATCCAGGCCCTCCGGCTCCCACTCCCCCTTGTCCCAGACGATGACGTCTCCAGCGCCATAGGCGCCGTACGGGATGATGCCCTCGAAGCCCAGGTACTCGGTGGGGTGGTCCTCCGTGCGGGCTGCCCGGCGACGTGAGAGTGGACGCATGGAGGGTCCGCGCGGGACGGCCCAACTGACCAGCACGCCGCCCAGCTCCAGGCGCAGGTCGAAGTGCAACCGTGAGGCTCTGTGGCGTTGGACGACGAAGCGGCGCCGGCTGGCCCGGCGCCGTTCCGGGCGTGTGCCCTGCGGTTCCGGGGTAACGGCGAAGTCCCGCTTGCGCCAGTACTCCTCGAGCGACATGCACGGCAGGGTAGCGTGTGTCCCTTACTCGCCCCTTATGCGCTCGTTGCGACCGCGGGCGCCGGGCGCCGGCGGTGGGCGCCGCCTGCATGGACGGGCGCGCCGCCGGGACGGAGCGCCGCTACTGGATGGGGATGACGCAGCCCGCCGGCTTGTCCGTGTAGCCCGGTCGACAGGTGGGGGCAGCCTGCGGCTTCCCGCCGTTCTTGTTGCCGCCGCTGCCCGGATCATCCGTGCCGGAGCCGCCGGAAGGCTCCGTAGAGCGGCTCGTGCAGCTGGTGCCCGGGGCCACCGGACCCCCGAAGGATGACTTGCCAGCCAGGCCGAAGTAGGTCCCGCGGCTGCCCCACTGGCTGGAACCCAGTCCGCCTCGTGAGGCCCAGGCGTTCACGGCCGCCAGCCAGGAGGCCGGCGCTCCGGGGTTCTCCGCGCGAGCGGGCTGCACGACGGAGGAGCTGCAGTCGCGCGAGTACATGAGGCCCGCCGGATCCACCTCGTTCTTGCCGCCCGGCTGGGTGCCCTGCACGAAGAGCTCCGTGCGCGTGCCTCGCGACCAGGCGCCGGGCGTGCCACCGGTGTACTCGTCGATGGTGGCGGCCACGACGCCCTTGGGGGGTCGCTTGAACTTGGCGGCCGGCCAGCCATTCGTGTAGTCACGCACGAAGGCGTGCCACGTTCGGCCGGCGGTGTCCATGGAGAGCACGTTGGTGCCCAGGTTGGGCGACGAGCTGTCGCTGTTGCCGTACCAGACGCCGACGGCCAGCGCCGGCTGCTTGCTGTTCCTGGGTGCGGCCAGCAGGCCATACGTCGAGTAGTCCTTGAGCTGGTTGGTGGTGCCGGTCTTGATGGCCATCTCGCGGAGGCTGCCGTCCGGAGTGTTGCGCAGCTGGAAGATGGCGCCCCAGACGCTGTTGATGGCGGGGTTGCTGTTGCCCTTGAGGATGTCCACCATGATGTAGGCCGCCTGTGGGCTCCAGACCTGCGTGGTGGCGGGCTCCTTGGCCTGGTAGATGACGGTCCCGTCGGAGTCCTCCACCTTGAGGATGTGCCGCGGCGTGGTCACCTTGCCGCCGTTGCCGAAGGCACCGTAGGCCGCCACCATGTCCACGGGACGCACCTCCACGGTGCCGATGGCGCCCGCCAGGCCGGCATCGTCGAGCATGCGATTGCCATTGATGAAGCTGAAGCCGGCCTTGACCGCGTACTTGCGGACCGTCTTGACGCCAGTCCGATCCAGGGCGCGGATGGCCGGGATGTTGAGCGAATACATCAGCGCCTCCCGGACCAGCACCGGACCGCGGTCCAGGCTGTCGGCGTCCTTGGGCGCCCAGCCCGGTCCGAAGGGCGTGGTGATGTCCAGCAGGACGGTCCCGGCCGTGAGGGCGCCGGTGTCGAATCCGGTGGTGTAGACGATGGGCTTCCAGGCCGATCCGGGCTGGCGACGACCCTGGCCGGCGGCGTCGTACTTGGGATCGAAGCGCGAGTTCTTCTGGCGGTAGTAGCCCGCCGATCCGACGTAGGCAAGGAGGTCCCCGGTGCGGTAATCCATGGCCACCAGGGCACCGTTGTGCAGGTTGAGGCCGCGCAGGCGGCCGATCCAGTACGCGTCCCGGCCCAGGTTGTTGCGCTTGATGGCCTGGAGATACTTGCTGGCCGGCAGGTTGGGGACCCATGCCCCAGCTTCGACGTACTTCTCGCCGAGCTTCTGGGCTTTCCAGTCCAGGGTAGTGGTGACCTTGTAGCCGCCGCTCTGGATGGGATCGCGGTCGGCCAGGATGAGGCTGAGCTCCGGCAGCAGGGCGTTCACGAAATGGGGTGCCTTGAAGATCACGTCCTGCGGCTTCCGGATGACGATCCGCTGCTTGAGGGCTTCCTCGTACTGCGCATCCGAGAGCGTCGTGAAGCGGCCCTTGCCGGCCCTGAGCCGGCTCAGGATCCAGTCGCGTCGCTGGATGAGCTCCGTATCCACGCACTTCGCGTCATCCTTGGCGCAGGTGCGCACGACCAGGCGTGAGTCGCGCTTGCCGTTCTTCTTCTTGCCGAACGACTCGCGCACCACGTTCCTGTAGTGGCCCTTGCCGTCCGTGGACCATGGATAGAGCACTGCGGGCGACTGCGGGATGGCCGCCAGGAGGGCGGCTTCGCTCACCGTGAGCTCATCGAGGGACTTGCCCAGGTAGATGTCCGCGGCGGCGGCGATGCCCTGGGCCGTACCGTACGAGATCTCGTTGAGGTAGGCCGTGATGATGAGCTTCTTGCCCTCTTCGCCCGGGTACTCCTGGGTCAGCCGGTAGGACTGCAGCAGTTCCTTGGCCTTGCGCAGGTAGAGGCCTTCCTTCGTGTTGTCCGCGCTGACGACCGCCTCCGGCAGGAGGCGGGCACGAACGAACTGCTGGGTGATGGTGGAGCCGCCACCGCGGCTGCCGCCATCCGCCGCCGCGGTGAGGAAGGCGTTGATGGTGGACTGCAGGTCGAAGCCGGGATTCTCCCAGAAGGTGTCATCCTCGGTGGCCGTGGTGACGTCCAGGACGAGGGGCGGGATGTCCTCGAAGTCGATGACGTCGCGGCGCTGATCCCAGAACTGCGCCAGCTCCACCTTGCCCGAGCGGTCGTAGATCGTGCTGGGCTGCGAGAAGCCCAGGTCCCGGAACTCCTGCACGTCCGGCAGGTCCTGGCTGAGCACCGCGACGGCGACACCCACCGCGCCGCCTGCGGCGATGACGCTGGCCGAGGCCGTGGCCGTGACGATGAGGATGCCGATGAGCACGATGGCCAGCAGTGCGCTGGGCCCACGCGAAGCAGGCTTGCGCGAGAGGCTCCGACTGATGGCGAGACGCGCGGCGTAGGAACCCTGATGATGGTTCCCGTTGCCATTGCCACCACGGGCTGGCGTGGTGGGGCGCTGTTGAGGGCGGTACGGCATGCCGTTGGCATTCTGCACGAGGTTCGGGGAATACGGGTGACCGTACGATGAAGGTTCTGACACCTTGGCCGGACGGCCAGCGCTCCGAGGCGGCCGGCAGCATCGCTGATGCTCGAGCCCGGCCAGCGCTCCGCGTACCAGCGCGCACTCCTGGCCTGGTATCGGGCCGTGGCGCGGCCGCTGCGCATCCGTGCCACGCGAGAGCCGTGGCCCGTGCTCGTGGCCGAGGTCATGGCCCAGCAGACGCAGATCGCGCGCGTCGATGCGGCCTGGGTCGCCTTCATGGCCCGCTTCCCCACGCCGCTGGCGCTGGCCCAGGCATCCGCCGCGGACGTCCTGCGCGCCTGGGCCGGCCTGGGCTACAACCGCCGTGCGCTGGCCCTGCAGCAGGCGGCGCGCCGCATCGTCGAGGAGCACGGTGGCGCCGTGCCCGGGTCCGTCGCTGCCCTGCAGGCGCTCCCCGGCGTGGGCGCGTACACGGCCCGCGCGGTGGCGGCGCTGGCCTTCGGGCAGCCGGTGGCGGCGGTCGACACCAACGTGCGACGGGTCATGAGCCGGCTCCTGGGCCGGAGCCTGCCGCCGCGAGAGCTCCAGGCCGCGGTCGACGCCCTCGTGCCGCCGGCGGAGGCGGCGGCCTGGACGCAGGCCAGCATGGAGCTGGGGGCCATCATCTGCCAGGCCCGTCGGCCCGACTGCCCGGCCTGCCCCGTGCGCCGCTGGTGTGCCAGCGTGGACGCGTCATTCCCCGCCGCCGCGCCGCGCCGCGGCTCCGAGAGCCCCGGCCCGACGCCGTCACATACTCGCGGCCGTTCAGCGCCGGCCACGGACGCGCCCTTCGAGCGGACCTCGCGCTGGCTGCGCGGCCGCATCGTGGCCCACCTGCGGGACGCTGAGGACGGCGCGTGGGTCCGTCTGCCGGAGGCCATGGGCAGCCATGGAGCGGAGGGCATCGCGACGGCCGTGCAAGGCCTGGGGCGCGATGGGCTCGTGGAACGACGTGCCGACGGCGCCGTGCGCCTACCATCAGGGGCGTCATGAGCACCAGCCGCGAGCCCACCGGAGCTTCCTTCGTGCCGCCCCTCGCGGACCCTACGACCGGGATCCCCCTGCCGGCCACGGACGCCCGACTCTTCGGGGGAGACCTGCTGCTCGACGACCTCATCGACCGCTGGGCTGCACAGGCGACGCTGCCACTCATGACGGCGGAGGAGATGCGGGGCGCCGACGTGCGTGCCCAGCGGCTGGGCACGCCGGGCGAGTGGCTCATGGAGCAGGCGGGCGCCGCCGTCGCTGCCGCCGCGCTGGCGCTGTTGGCTGCGGCCGAGCGCTCGGCCCACGCCCGCGTGCTCATCCTCTGTGGCGCCGGCAACAACGGCGGGGACGGCCTCGTGGCGGCGCGCCACCTGGCGGCACGGGGCATCGGCTCGGAGATCGTCCTCCTCTCCGCCGACGGTCGCCCCAGCACCGCCGACGCGGGACTGAACTGGGACCGTCTCGACGGCGTGTCGAACGTGCGCCGCGTGACGACCAACCGCGGCAGTGACATGGCCCTCTACCTCAACGGCATCGAGCGCGCGGCCCTCGTCGTGGATGCCCTGCTGGGAACTGGCGTGCGCGGCCCACTGCGAGAGCCCGTGCGCACGGCCGTGGATGTCGCCGTGCGTGCGCGCGAGTCGCTCGTGCCCGTGCTGGCCGTGGACACGCCGACGGCCCTGGACCTGACCACCGGCGATCCATCCGACCCGGTCATCCGCGCCGACCTGACCGTCACCTTCCACCGGCCCAAGCCCGGCCTGCGCAGTCGGGTGGGTCGCGTGCTGGCCGGCCGCGTCCTCGTGGCGCCCATCGGCATCCCCGTCGAGGCCGACCGGACGTAGCGTGGCCCAGCAGCCCGGCGGCGGCCCGCGGGGCCGGACCGTGGTCCTGCTCATCGGCGTGTTGGTCGTGCTCGTCCTGGGCGTGAGCGTCGTGAGCGCCCTGCTGCCCGGACTGGACGGGCTGCTGGCGAGCCTGCCCGTGGTCATCCTCGGGCTCGTCCTCGGCACGCTGGTCATCCTGGCGGGCGTGCTGCGGCGCTAGGTCGCGGGTGCTCCGGAGGGGCTGGCCTCAGGACCCCGGGGGCGGCGTCGGCTGCCGGTCACGCGGGTCGAAGCGGCGCTCGGTGCCAGCCAGCAGGCGCCCGATGTTGTCGCGGTGGGCGACCCAGATGATGACCTCACCGGGGATGATGAAGAGCAGCCAGGCGGGGTCGAGGGCGCCGGCCACCATGAAGAGGATGGCCACCAGCGCGCCGGACGCGGTGCCCAGCAGCGAGCCCAGGGACACGTAGCGCGTCACGCCGATGATGATGAAGAAGGCCGGAGCCGCGATGAGGCAGACGATGGGCGACACGGCCAGCATGCCCCCGACCCCGGTGGCCACGCCACGCCCGCCGTGGAAGCCCAGGAAGACCGACTTCCAGGCGCCCAGGACGGCCGCCACGCCGGTCAGCGCCTGGACCTCCACCGGGGCGCCCAGCAGGCGCGCCGCGAGGATGGGCAGCGCGCCCTTGGCCAGGTCCAGCAGACCGACGGTGACGGCGCGGCCCCAGCCCATGGCCCGCAGGGCGTTCGTGCCGCCCGTCCGACCGGAGCCCACGGTGCGTGGGTCCGTGCCGCCGCTGAGGCGTGCCACGATGACGCCCATGGGCAGTGAGCCAACGAGGTAGCCCAGCAGCAGCAGTCCGACCGTCAGCGGCAGATCATCCACGCTCGCCGAGTATACGAAGGTGCCGGAGAGCCTTTGCTACCATCGCTTACGACAGCCCAGCCCGCTCCCGGAGTCGCAGCGTGCCCAGTGAGAGCCAGTCCTTCGACATCGTCGTCCTCGGAGCCGGCACCGGCGGCTACTCGGCCGCCTTCCGGGCCGGCCAGCTTGGCCTGAAGGTCGCGCTCGTCGACGACGGGCCGGCCGGCATCGGCGGCACCTGCCTGCACCGCGGCTGCATCCCCACCAAGGCCATGCTCGAATCGGCCGACCTGTACGACCGGATCCGGCATGCCGCGGAGTACGGCATCAGCGTGGGCGAGCATGGCGTGGATGCCACGGTCATCGCGGCGCGCCGCGATCGCACGGTGGCGCGGCTCGTCAAGGGATTGCACGGCCTCATCCGCAAGAACCACGTCACGTACGTGCGTGGCCGCGGCCGCCTGGAGGGTCCCCAGCAGGTGCGCGTCGCCACGGTGGACGAGGCCGGCGCATCCAGCGGTGAGGTCATCCTGCGCGCCCGGGACGTCATCCTGGCCACCGGCTCGCGCGTCAAGTCGCTGCCGGGCCTGGTGCCGGACGGCGCCCGCATCGTCACCAGCGACGACGTGCTGCGCTCCTCGGCCGTGCCCGGCTCCATCATCGTCGTGGGTGCCGGCGCGGTGGGCGTGGAGTTCGCCAGCTTCTACCACGACCTGGGCAGCCAGGTCACGGTGCTGGAGTACCTGCCCGCCATCGTGCCTCTCGAGGACGCCGAGATCTCCGTGGAGATGGAGCGCGCCTTCAAGCGTCGCGGGATCACCGTCATGACCAACGCCCGCCTTGACACCGGCAGCCTGGTGGTGGACGAGGGCGGTGTGCGGCTCATGGTCGGGCCTGAAGGTCAGGCGCCCGCGGAGATCCGCGCGGAGCAGCTGCTCGTGGCCACCGGGCGCGCATGCCAACACGGACGACGTGGGCCTGGAGACGACCCGCGCCGTGGTGGAGCGGGGCCTCGTCAAGGTCGATGGCCAGATGCGCACGGCGGACCCGCACCTGTACGCCATCGGCGACATCATCGGCGGCCTCTGGCTGGCCCACGTGGCCGCACACGAGGGCATCGCCGCGGTCCATGCCATCGCCGGGCAGGAGGCTGAGCCGGTCGACTACGTGAAGATGCCACGCGCCACCTACGCCCGGCCGCAGGTGGCCTCCATCGGCCTCACCAGTGCCCAGTGCGAGGCGGCCGGTCGCCAGGTCAGGGTGGGCAAGTTCCCCTTCCAGGCCAGCGGCAAGGCCATCATCAACGGAGACACCAGCGGCTTTGTCAAGGTCATCGCGGATGCGCAGACGGACGAGCTGCTGGGCGTGCACATGATCGGCGGCCACGTCACGGAGCTCATCGCCGAGGCCTCCGTGGGCATGCTCCTGGAGGCCACGGCCTGGGAGGTCGGCGCCGCCGTGCACCCGCATCCGACGCTCTCCGAGGCTCTCGGCGAGGCAGCCATGGCCGTGGACGGCAAGTCCATCAACGTCTAGCCACCCGGGGTCCCGCGGCCGGGCACTGCCGCCCAGCCGCGGTGGTGAGGCGCGAGTCAGCCCACGCGACGCGTGGCCCTCGCCCCGAAGTGCATGTAGCGCTCGCCCGTCGGCAGCGCGTAGAAGGTGACCGGCATCCAGGTCTCGGCCTCCGGCTCCCGCACCACGAACAGCTCAGGCCCGAGCGGCACCATGGCGTACTCCTGTGGCGGCTCCGGTGCCAGCTCGGCCAGCGTGCCGGTGACCGTCGTGCGCAGCCGCGCGGTCTCGTGCTCCGCGTCGGCCGGCAGCACCTCCAGGCGCACCGAGGCACGCTCGTAGGTCCCCACGAAGGGTGAGGCGTCGACCACGACCGGCTCTGCGGGCGGCGTGATCGTGTGCGGCATGGCCACGCCGGCGACGGCCGCGAAGACCTCCCGGTAGAGCTCGTCGTACAGGTCGCGCGCCTGCCCGCCGTTGGTGAGCAGGGTCACGGCCAGGCCCTGCTCGGGCAGCAGGCGCAGGAAGGCGGTCTGGCCGATGGTGTTGCCGTCGTGGCCGATGAGTCGATGCCCGTCCCAGCCGAAGCGGATCCAGGCCAGCCCCCAGGAGTCGCCGAGGCTGTACGGGTCGGGCAGATCCGCCTGGTGATCGGCCATCGCGGCGGCGCTCGCCTCGCTCAGCACCTGCGTGCCGTCGGCCGCGCGCCCGCCCAGCAGATGCATGCGCGCGAAGGCCAGCACGTCGGCGGCCGTGGCGTCGATGAGCCCGGCCGGACCGACCGAGCGCGGCAGGCACCACACGGGCGCCACGCGCTGCTCCTTCTCCTCCTCGACGTGACCGACGGCCACGCTGTGGAGCAGGGCATCCTCCGGCAGCGTCACGGTGTGCTGCAGACCTAGCGGCGTGAAGAGGCGCTCGCGCATGGCCGCGTCCCAGGTCTTGCCGGTGAGCTTCTCGATGATCCGTCCCAGCAGCGAGTAGCCGGAGTTGCAGTAGGACCAGGTGACGCCCAGCGGGTGGTTCTGGGCCACGTTGACGAGCAGCGCCACGTAGCGCTCCAGGCACTCGTCGCCGCGCCCGGTGTCCGTGAACACGTCGCCGTCGATACCGCTGGTGTGCGTGAGCAGGTGGCGCACGGTCACCGCGCGCGTGACCTCCGGATCGGAGAGCTGCAGCTCGGGCAGGACATCCACGACCGGAGCGTCGATGTCCAGTCGCCCCTCATCGGCGAGCTGCATGACGACCGTGGCTGTCCAGACCTTGCTGATCGAGCCGATCTGGAAGAGCGCGTCGGTCGTGACAGGGACACCGCTGCGCAGGCTGAGCACCCCGTGGACGGCCTCGACCAGCTCGTCGGGCTGGCCGTCGGAGAGACGCAGGATGCCGAGCTGCGCGCCCGGGACACGGTGCCGGGCTGCCAGGCTTGCCAGGCGGTCGCCCCAGTGCCCCGCGTCGATGGCGGGACGCGCCATGATCGCGGCGGCCGAAGTGTCGGCGGCCTGGGGCGGGTCCTGCTGGCTGCGGTGCGTCATGGAGTGCTCCGATCCTCTGCTGCGGTGGCCTGATCAGGGGGCGCGAAGTGGCAGGTTGCGCGCTGGCGATGCTCGGCGCCCGGCTCGACCGTGCGACAGATGTCGCGCTCGGGGAGGACCAGGGGGCCGATGGGACAGCGCGTGTGATACGGACAGCCTGGCGGCGGATGATGCGGGTCGACGTCCTCGAGCACCTCGACGACCGCCGTCTCCCGCGAGGACCGCACGCCCGGGATGGCGGCCAGCAGGTCGCGGGTGTAAGGGTGCTGCGGATCGGACAGGACCTCCGTGGCGCTGCCGTACTCGACGATGCGGCCCAGGTACATGACCGCGATGTGACTGGCCACGTAGCGCACGACGGCCAGGTTGTGGGAGATGAAGAGGATCGACAGGCCCAGCTCCCGCTGCAGCTCGCGGACCAGGTTGAGCACCGCTCCCTGGATGGAGACGTCGAGGGCGGAGGTGATCTCGTCGGCGATGAGGACCTCCGGCCGACCGGCCAGGGCACGGGCCAGGGCGACGCGCTGGCGTTGCCCGCCCGAGAGGTGCGCCGGGTAGACCCTCGAGCGTGCCGGGTCGAGGTGCACCAGGCCGAGCAACCGTGCCACCTCCGAGCGGCGCTCGGCCCGTCCCAGCCCGGCCGGCAGCGCCTCGTCGATGCTGGCGCCGATGGTCATGCGCGGGTCAAGGGAGGAGTAAGGGTCCTGGAAGACCATCTGGAGGGGACGTCGCCCCTTGAGCGGCAGCGGCCGCTCATCGAACAGGATCCGACCGTCCGCCAGCGGCACGATGCCCACGGCGGCGCGGGCCAGGGTGGACTTGCCCGAGCCCGATTCGCCGACGAGGCCGACGATGCTCCCCGTGGGGACCGAGAAGCTCACGCGATCGACGGCGCTGACGCCGTGCCGCCGGTTCCCGTAGCGGACGCTGACCTCCTCGAATCGCAGTCCGCTCACGCTGCTCATGCCGCCACCGCCCCCGCGGCTCCGTCCGACAGTTCGCCGCTCTCCTCCGGGTCCCCGAGCGCCGCCGTGACGACGGGGTCCATGGGCTCGCCGGCGTGCCAGCAGGCCACGCGGCGATCGGCGCCGTCGGGCACCAGCGCCGGGTCCTCATCCAGGCATCGCTGCTCTGCCAGCGGGCAACGCGCAGCGTAGGCACAGCCGGGCGGCACCTCAGCGGGTTCGACCGGCCGCCCGGGGATGACGGCCAGGGGGCGCTGCAGGTCGCTCTCCATGTCCGGGACGGCTGCCACGAGCGCCCGCGTGTATGGATGGCGGGCGCCGCCCGTCAGCTCGCTGACGGGCAGGTCCTCGACGATGCGACCCGCGTACATCACCAGCACCCGGTCGCAGAGCTGTCGGACGACCGCCACGTCATGGCTGATGAGCAGGATGGCGACGCCATCGGTCTCGCGGATCGACTGCAGCAGCTGGAGCACCTGCTTCTGGATGGTGACGTCCAGGGCGGTGGTGGGCTCGTCGGCGATGATGAGGGCCGGGTGGCCCATGACGCCCATGCCGATCATGGCCCGCTGACGCATGCCACCCGAGAACTCGTGCGGGTACTGGCCGGCGCGCCGTTCTGGCGCCGGCACATGGACGGCACGGAGGCGATCGATGGCGCGTGCGCGTGCCTCTGCGCGGCTCATGCCCAGGTGGTAGCGGCCGACCTCGGCCAGCTGGCCGCCGACCCGGCGCGTGGGGTTGAACGACGTCCCCGGATCCTGGAACACCATGGATAGCGAGGTGCCCAGGAAGTGGCGGCGCGCCCGGCCCGCGCCGTGGAGCAGGTCCGTGCCCAGCAGGCGCAGGTGCGTGGCGCTCACGATCCCCGGTGCCTCGATGAGCTGCGCGACCGCGAGCGCCGTCAACGACTTGCCTGAGCCCGATTCACCCACGATGCCCACGGCCTCGCTCGGCTCGACGCGGAAGGTCAGGCTGCGGACCGGTCGCACCCGGCCCTGCCGCACGGGGAACGTCACGGTCAGGTCCTGCACGTCGAGCACCGCCTCGCGACGCCCGCCGACCGACCCTCCGGCGTCGGCGCCGAGCCCCTCCTGCGCCGGGGGCGCGGGCGCCAGGGCTGCTGCCGGTGTCGTGGCCACGGTGCGTGGCATGCCAGCATCGGCGACGCCGACGCCGAAGCCCTTGGCGATGGTCTCGCCGAAGAGGTTGAAGGCGAGGCCCGCGACGACGATGGCCAGGCCCGGCGCCACCGCGCCCATGGGCTGCACGTAGATGCCGGTCAGGCCGTCCTGCAGCAGGCGGCCCCAGTCGTAGTCGGGGGCCTGCACGCCCAGGCCGAGGAACGACAGCCCGGCGAAGGCCAGCAGGGCGCCGCCGGCGCCGATGGTGGCGTTGACGACGAGGGGCTCGCCGATGTTGGGCAGCACGTGGCGCACCAGGATGCGGCTGCGGCCCAGGCCAGCGATGCGAGCCGCGACGATGAAGTCGCGCTCCCCGATGCCGGCGATGAGCGTCTGGCAGAGCCGCGCGAAGGCCGGTGCGCCGGCCAGGCCGATGGCCAGCACGGCGCCCTTGGCGCCGACCCCGAAGATGACGGCGAAGAAGAGCGCCAGCAGCAGCCCCGGAAAGGCCACCGCCACGTTGACGGCGCCGGTCAGCAGGCCCGCCAAGCGACGGCCGACCAGCATCGGCCCGGAACCCAGCAGCAGTCCCACGCTGACGGCGACGGCCGTCGCGGACAGCGCCAGGACGACCGACAGTCGGGTCGCTACCAGCACGCGCGCGAGGATGTCCCGACCGAGGTTGTCCGTGCCGGCCCAATGCTCCGGCGAGGGCCCGGCCAGCATCTGGCTCGTATCGACGGTGCTGGCCTGCTCGCCCCACACGATGGGGGCGACGAGGGCGAGCGTCAGCACGACGCCCATGAGCACGGCCGCGGTCAGGCCCAGGGGCGTGCCGAAGGCGCGCAGCCAGCGACGATCGACCATGCTCATGCCTGCCTGATCAGCGAGCGTGGGTCGAGCAGCGCGAGGATGACGTCGACGACCAGGTTGACGAGCAGCACGAACGTGCCGTACACGAGGACCGTCGCCTGGGCCACCATGTAGTCCTTGTTGATGATGGACTGCACGATGGTGCCGCCCAGCCCGTTCCAGGCGAAGACGTTCTCCACCAGCACGGTCGCGGCGACGAGGGAGCTGAGCAGCAGCCCTGCCAGCGTCAGCGATGCCGTCAGCGCGTTGGGCAGGGCGTGCCCCAGGTAGATGACCGGCGCCGGCAGGCGCTTGGCGCGGGCGGTCCGCACGAAGTCGGCGTCCAGCACGCTGACCATCTCGACACGGACGATGCGGGCCAGGATGAAGGCAGGGCCGATGGCCAGCGCGAGCACCGGCAGGACGTACGAGTCAGGCCCGCCGCGGCCCGCCACGGGCAGCCACTCCAGCTTGACGGCGAAGATGGCCACCAGCACCACCCCGAAGATGATGTCGGGGATGGTGCCCAGGACGACGCTGGTCGTGGTGAAGCCCAGCTCCGTCCGCCGCCGCCGGCCGCCGCGCGTCAGGACACCCATCGTCACGCCCAGTGGCACGGCCACGGACACAGCCACCAGGAAGGCCAGGACCGCGAGGGCCATCGTCGCGGGCAGGCGCTGGGCGATGACGTCGGACACGGGCAACTTGGAGATCGATCGAGGTCCCCATGTCGCCGCTGAATAATCCCCGGAGGTAGTCGACGTACTGGACGATGAGCGGGTCGTTCAGACCGAGCGCCTCGCGGGTCGAGTCGACCAGCGCCGGCGGTGCCGTGGGCCCCAGCGCCCCGCGCACCGGGTCCCCGGGATGAGGTGGATCATCAGGAACGAGGCCGTGATCAGCACCCACAGCGACACCAGCAGCCGCCCGGCACGCCGGGCGGCGAAGGTCATCCAGGGGTTCGACGCCAGCCGCGCGAGGGACCCCGGTGGGGCCCCTCCGCCGATGGCGGAGTCGGCGCTGGTCATGCGTCAGCAGGGCATGGCCCGTTGCCAGCGACGGGCCGCGAGCTCAGTGCGCGACGTCGTTCGCGCCGCTGGGCGACGTGCCGGCGCGGCGGATGGCGCGACCCACGTGCATGTAGAGGGCCTGGCCATGACCGTCATCCCCGACGAAGACGTGGGGAAGATGCATGCCCTCCTGGGCCTCCAGCGGGATGAGGCTGTCCGCCTCGTAGCTGACGAGCTCGTAGCGCTGGGGCGTCTCTCCCATCTCGGCGAAGATGCCCTTGGGGATCTGCTCGAGCCAGATGCGCCCGTCGGCCTCCTGGCTCACGACCGCGTCCGACACCTGGGTGGAATAGGTCCCCACGAAGCGACTCGCGTCGATGCGCTGGGGCTGCGCCGGCGGGGCCGGGAGCGGCGGCAGCGACCGACCGGCCAGCTCCGCGAAGACGTGGCTGGCGATGTCCCGATAGAGCGACAGGCCGTTGCCTCCGTTGGTGAGGAGGGCCACCGCGACCCCCTTGTCCAGGAGGAAGCGCAGGAAGGCCGCCTGCCCGATGGTGTTGCCATCGTGGCCAGTGACGACGCCCTCGGGCGTGAGGAAGAGCTCGGAGCCCAGTCCCCAGGCGTCGCCCATCAGCCCCAACCTGGGCAGCTCGACGCAGGGCTCGTGCATGAGTCGGACGGTCTCGGGCTGGAGCACCACGGTCCCGTCGGCCGCCTGCCCGGCGTTGATGTGCATCTGCGCGAAGGCCAGCAGGTCCCGTGGTCGCATCGCCAGCATCGAACCGGCCGGAGCGTTGGAGCGCGCCAGCGCCCACACGGGCGCGACCTGGAGCTCCGCCCCGGGCGCCGGTCGAACGTGACCCATGGCGGCGCGGAACATGATCGCCTCGTACGGCCCGGTGGCGGCGTGCTTGAGCCCCAGCGGGCCGAAGAGGTGCTCGCGCAGGCAGTCGTCATAGATCTTCTCGCGCAGGACCTCGACGAGCCGGCCGAGCACGCAGTAGCCGGCGTTGTTGTAGGAGAACCGTTCACCGGGCGGGAAGAGCTGGGCGGTGTCTCCGAGCGTCAGGACGAACTTCTCGAGGCAGTCGTCGCCCTTGCCGGTGTCGGTGAAGATGTCCCCTTCGAAGCCGGCCGTGTGGCTGAGCAGCTGGCGCGTGGTGATGGTCGCAGCGGCGGCCTCGTCGGCGACGCGGAACTCCGGGAGGTAGGTGCGCACCGGCTGATCCAGGTCCAGGCGACCCTCGTCGACCAGCTGCATGACCAGCGCGGCCGTCCACAGCTTGGTGATCGAGCCGATCTGGAAGACCGAATCGGGCGTCGCCTCCACGCCGGTGGCCAGGTTCAGGACGCCGGTGGCGGCATCGATCATCTCGCCGTCGGCGAGGATGGCCACGGCAGCGCCGGGGACGCCGTAGGCCTCGGCGAGGGCAGGGAAACGGTCGGCCAGCCAGGCCTCGAGGGTACGCAGATCGTTCACCTGGCCATGGTACGCCCGAGGCGGCACCGCCAGCCGGGCGGGGACTGCGGGCCGGCTCGCAGCTGGCGAGCCGGCCCGCGCTGGGCTCACTCGGTGACGAGACGGATGCTCGTTGGCACCATCGAGCCCGTGATGACGAACTCGGCGCCGTTGCCGAAGGTCTTCACGAGCGAGTTGGCGAAGGGCACGACGTCGGCCGCGGCCACCAGCTGAGACTCGGCCTCGAGCCAGGTGGGGCAGCCCTCGATGCCCTGCATCGCAGCAGCGGCCGCCACGCCAGCCTCGTAGTCGGCATTGGCCACGGAGGCGAAGTTGGCGCCGCCTTCGGCCACGGCCGGACCGGAAAGGAACGGCACGATCTGGTCAGGGCTGCTGACATTCAGCGAGATCCAGGCGATGTCCCAGTCGCCGGTGCCGAAGAGCGTCTCCTGGGTGGCGGTGCCGCCCTGGGCCTTGTCGACGACCGTGACGCCGAGGGCCGTCCACTGCTGCGCGGCCAGCTCCGCGGCCGCCAGGCCGGCTGCGCCGGCGCTCGTGTCGTGGAGGAACGTGACGCTGAGCGGCTGGCCGTTCTTGCTGCGCACGCCGTCGCTGAGCACCCAGCCGGCCTCATCGAGGATGGCACCGGCGGCCGCGACGTCGAAGGCCGGGAGGGCTGCCGAGACGGAGTCGCCGGGGCAGGCGACCGGGCTCAGTGCGGCGAAGGTCGTGGCTGCGGAGCCCTGGCCGGCCGTGAGCACCGCCTGGAGCTGTGAGAGGTCCACCGCCTGCAGCAGCGCCATGCGCACGGCCGGGTCGGCCGTGGAGCGACCCTCGGCGTGGTTGAACCACATCTGGCCGAGGAGCGCCTGGGTATCGGTGGAGAAGAGGTCCTCGGCGGCCAGTCGGTCGGCGTCCGGGCCCGTCACGATGCCGGCGTTGACGTCACCCGTGAGGATGAGGTTGGCGGCCGTGGAGGGGTTCTCGACGATGCGCACGACGATCGTGCCGGGCATGCCCTCGGCATCCGTACTGGCGCCTGCCGGGGCCCCAGGTGTAGCCGTCGCGGATGGTGTAGGTGTAGTGATCGCCCGGCGCCGCTTCGCTCAGGACGTAGGGCCCGCTGCCAAGCGTGGCGCCCGCCAGCGCCGTGCGATCGGCGAGGCCGGCAGCGCAGACGATGGGCAGAATCGGTGAGGCCATTGAGGACGAAGGGGGCGGCGGCGGCCAGGGTGATGGTCACCGTGCCTGCCGCGTCATCGGCCACCGCCGTGGCACCGACGGGGTAGTAGGCGCCCAGCATCGGGCTCTGGTTCTCCGGGTTGCCCACGAAGTCGAGGTTGGCCACCACGTCCGTGGCCGTCAATGGCGAGCCGTCCGCGCAGGTGATGCCATCGGCCAGGGTGAGCTGAATGGTCGTGCCGTCGACGGACCATTCCTTGGCCAGCCCGGACCCGATGCTGCCATCCGCGGCCATGCTGAGGAGCGAGTCGTAGGCGAACTTGCTGACCTGGAAGAGCGCGCTGGAGGCACCCATCTGGGGGTCCAGGCTGCCGGGGTCGGACGCCAGGGTCATCGTGAACGTGCCGCGGTCGCCGTCGGCGGCCCGGGCCACGCTGCCCCCGCCACCTCCGGCCGTGGCCACGACGGCTCCCGTGAGCAACAGGCTGAAGACGATCGCAGAGCGCTTCATGGCAGTCCCTTCAGTGCTGGGATTCCTGGGTCGAAACGCAGTCTAGTGCTTCACCCGCGCCCCGACGCCGCTGCTGTCGATGGTGTGCTGCGCCCGCCGCGCTTACGGGTGCAGTCCCTTGGCGTCCGCCGCGCCTGCCGGGCGATCTCCCTGCTGCCCGGCCACCGTCGCGGGAGCCGCCCTCCCCGGGGCCGCTGGCGGCGGCCGCTATCATGGCGTCCTTGGCCCGTGATGTTCCGGCCACGGCTGTCCGTACGAACACGCCAGGAGTCCATCGATGCCCCAGGTGACCATGCCCCAGCTCGGAGAAGGCGTCGAGCAGGGCACCGTCGGGAAGTGGCTGAAGCAGGTCGGTGACCACGTCCGCATCGGCGACCCGCTCGTGGAGGTCGTCACCGACAAGGTCAATGCCGAGGTGCCATCGCCGTTCGAGGGCACCCTCACCAGGATCCTGGTCGAGGAGGGCGCGACGATCGCCAACGACGTGGCCATCGCGGAGGTGGAGACCGGCGCGTCGGAGCCCGCGCCCGCCGCAGCACCGGAGCCCGCCGCAGCACCCGCGCCCCCAGCATCGGTTCCCACTGCGGCAGCGGCGCCCGCCGCAGCCCCGGCGCCGCCCGCTCAGCCGGCACAGCCCCAGGTGGCGGTGCCGGTCGCCGCCACGCCCGCCGTCCCCGCCGCCCAGCCGGCACCGGCCGCCGCGTCGCGCCATCGATCCCCGTCACCATCCCGGCCGGCATCCGCATGACCCCGGCCGTGCGCCAGCTGGCGCGCGCGCGGGGCGTGGACGTGTCAGCCATCCGTGGGTCCGGCATGGGTGGACGCATCACGCGGGTGGACATCGAGGCTGCCGCCGCTTCCCCGGCGACCCCGACCGCCAAGACGGCAGCCACCGCCCCGACGACCCCGGCCGCGGTCTCCGCCCCCGCCGCTTCTCCCGCGGCTCCTGCGGCAGCGCCGCTCACCATCCTCGACTCGCCGGTGCGCGACGGGGATTTGCTCAAGCCGCTGTCGACCATGCGCAAGGCCATCGCTGCGCAGATGACCCGCTCCCTGGAGGTTCCCGCGGCCTACATCACCATCGAGGTCGACATGACCCCGGTCGTGCGCGCCCGGACGGCCCTCAACGACACCTACAAGGCACGTGAGGGCATCGCCCTCAGCTACGTCGCCTACGTCACCAAGGCCTGCGTGGAGGCCCTGAGCGCGCATCACGACCTCAACGCCCACTGGACCCCGGAAGGACACTGGCGCCGCCGCGACATCAACATCGGCATCGCCGTGGCCGTGGCCGACGGACTGGTGGTCCCGGTCATCCACCGGGCCCAGGACCTCAGCCTGCACGGCCTCAACGCGGCCATCAACGATCTCGCCACGCGCGCCCGCGGCGGCAAGCTGCGCCTGGAGGACCTCCGGGGCGGCACGTTCACGGTGGACAACACCGGCTGGACCGGCTCGATCCTGACGCTGCCCATCATCAATGTCCCCGAGGTGGCCATCGTCACGATGGAGCGCATCGTCAAGCGCCCCGTCGTGCTGGAGCAGCAGGGCGAGGTCATCGCCATCCGCTCGATGATGAACATGTGCATCGCCATCGACCACCGTGCCACTGACGGCGCGCAGGCCGGGGCCTTCCTCGGCGACGTGGCCGCCTGGCTGGGCGCCGTGGACGAGCGCACCCCGATCTGGTAGCGGAATGGGCAGGGAGCTTCCGATCTTCACCCCGACCGGCGCCATGTCGGCTGGCGGCCACGCTGCTGGTCACGTCATGCAGCCGCTGAGCATCGCCATGGGCGGCTCCGTGGACACCTCCGGCCTGCGCGGACCGGATGCCGGCCGCCACCCCGACTGGATCAAGGCCCGGCTGCCCAGCGGCCCCAACTACCGGGAGCTGAAAGAACTCGTGCGCGGCCAGGTCCTCAACACCGTATGCGAAGAGGCGCGCTGTCCGAATATCGGCGAGTGCTGGGAGCAGCGCACGGCCACGGTCATGATCCTGGGCGACACGTGCACGCGCGCCTGCGGCTTCTGCGCCGTCAAGACCGGCCGCCCTGACTGGTTCGATGACGATGAGCCGCGGCGCGTCGCCGAGGCCGTGGCGGTCATGGGCCTGGAGCACGTCGTGGTCACCAGCGTCTGCCGCGACGACATGGCCGACGGTGGCGCCGCGACCTTCGCCGCCACCATCCGCGAGCTGCGCCGCATCGCCCCGGGCACGGGCGTGGAGGTGCTCATCCCCGACTACCTGGACGTGCAGCTGCGCACGGTCATGGAGGCCGCGCCGGACATCCTCAACCACAACGTGGAGACGGTCGAGCGGCTGCAGAAGCCCGTGCGCAAGCGTGCCCGCTACGACCGCTCGCTGCAGGTCCTCACCGACGCCAAGGCCATGGCCCTCGAGATCGGCGGCCGTCCCGGCACCGTGCACACCAAGTCGAGCATCATGGTCGGCCTGGGCGAGACGCGCGAGGAGCTGTCTCGCACCTTCGTGGACCTGCGCGCCGTCGACTGCGACATCCTGACCCTCGGTCAGTACCTGCGGCCCACCCCTGCCCATCTGCCCGTGGAGCGCTACGTCCACCCCGACGAGTTCGTCGCCATGAAGGCGGAGGCGCTGGAGCTGGGCTTCAAGCATGTCGAATCCGGTCCGCTGGTGCGCTCGTCGTACCACGCCCGCGACCAGGTGCCGGAGGAGGCCCGGCGCAGCCGCAGCGCGCGGCACGCGGCCATGGCCGCCAACGGGCTGTCCGCTGCGGGCTAGGGCCGCATGAACGAGACGGCCGAAGACCTGGCCCGTCTCCAGCGCCTCCTGGACGACAGCTACGCATCCGCCGGCCAGCACCTGCGGTCGATCATCACGCCCGACCGGCGCGTCCCTGCCGCCGATCTCGTGGGCCGCCTGCAGGGTATGTGCCTGCTCGTCCTTGCCACCGTGTCTGCGAAGGGCCGGCCCGTGAGCGGCGCCGTGGACGGCATCTTCCACCGCGGGCACTTCTACTTCGGCTCCGCCCCCGACTCCCTGCGCTTCCGGCATATCCGCGCGAACAGCGCCGTGAGCGCCACGCACCTGCCCTCCGAGTCGTTCTCGGTCACTGTCCATGGCCGAGCCGTGCCGGTGGATGTGGCCTCGGGCGGGGAGTCCGACGTCCGGCAGGCGCTCCTCGACGTCTACGTCCCGCGATACGGCACGGAGTGGGAGCGCTTCCTCGATTCGGACGTCGCCTACGCGCGCATCGAGGCCGACCGGATGTTCACGTTCTTCATGGCCGCCGAGTAGGCGGGATGGCCGCCGATCAGGCGGGATCGGCCGCCGGGCCGGCTGGCCCTCAGCGCTCCAGGATGAGGCGGCGGGCGTTCTCCGCGTAGACCTTGCGCAGGACGTCGTCGGGCAGGCCCAGGCCACTGACCTGCCAGCGGCCCTGGGGCGGCACCTCGTCGGTCGAGTAGTCGAAGGACTCGTCCCACGTCTCCAGGAAGCGGTAGTGGAGGCGGTACATCTCCGGGTCGTAGCCGAGGTCCGTGCCGAAGAGGATGCGGTCGGCGAAGTCGAGGAAGAACCGCCGCGCTGTGTATGGCTGCCGGCCCAGCTCGCCGATGCGCGCCGAGATGTCCACGTGATAGTTGGGGTGTCGCTCCAGCATGGAGCGCACGAGCGCCAGGTCCTCCGCGGCGCAGCCCACGTGGGCGCCGATGAAGGTCGTCTCCGCATGGCGTCCGACCACGCGGTCGAAGGCCGCCAGGATCTCGTCGAAGGACGTGAAGCCGGCCCCAGGATCAGCGGGATCGGCGGGTTCAGCGTGATCGGCGGGATGGGCACCTCGCGGCGGCCAGAAGTGCCAGTCGGGATGCGCCGCCAGCTCCTCCCAGCGCTCGTTGCGCTCGTCGAGCGGGTCGAAGAAGGCCACCGGGTCGGCGACGTGGACCACGATGGGCAGTCCGAGTCGGGCGCCCATGGCCCACAGGGGATCGAGGCGCTCGTCGTCCACGGCCACGACCTGGCCCTGCGGATCGCGCGCGCGCAGGCCGAGTGGCTTCCAGACCTTGATGCCCCGCGCCCCCTGCAGCGCGGCGTCCCCGAAGCAGCGCGCCTCCCACTCGCCGAAGTCGGACCGCTCCGACCACTCGTCGTAGGCCAGGCCGGTGAAATGGACGAAGCGTGTGGGGTGCTGGCTGCCGTACCTGGCGATGCGATCGGCGGCTCCGACCCGCTGCTCGACGTCGAGGTCGATGACGGTCTCGACGCCGGCCTCGTCCATGGCCGCCAGCAGGTCGCCGACGGGACGGGCGTGCCAGCCCGCACTGAACTCGGGGCCCAGGTGATTGTGGGCGTCGACGACCCCGAAGCGCGGGCGTTCCACGCGGTGCTGCGCCGTGCGCAGGCGGGGCACGGGCCGGTAGTCGGCCAGGCGCAGGTCGGTCATGGTCGGCGGCCCCGCCTGACCGCCGCCCCCGGCCCACCGCGAAGCCCGATGCGGGCGCCCAGTGGCCCGGATGTCACTTGATGCTGCCCGCGGTCAAGCCGCCCACCAGCCACTTCTCGATGACGATGAAGAGGATGACCACCGGCACGATGGCGATGATCGAGGAGGCGAAGAGGTACTGCCACTCCACGCGGTACTGGCCGATGAAGGTCGTCACGCCCACGGTCAATGGATGGACATCGGGCGACTGGGCCAGCGTGAGGGCCACCACGAACTCGTTCCAGGCGGCGATGAAGGTGAAGATCGTGGCCGTCACGATGCCCGGCAGGGCCAGCGGCAGCGTCACGCGCCGCAGCACGCCCAGGCGGGTGGCGCCGTCGATCGCCGCGGCTTCCTCCAGCTCGACGGGGATGGTCGAGAAGTAGGCCACCATGATCCAGGTGGAGAAGGCCAGGTTGAAGGCGGCGTTGACGATGATGAGCGAGACGTAGCTGTTGACGCCGGCGGCCGGGACGATGTCACCGATGGCCACGAACTCGCGGTAGATGCCGATGACCAGGGCCGTCGGGGCGAACATCTGGGTGACCAGCACGAGCAGCATGAACAGCATCCGGCCGCGGTAGCGGTAGCGCGCCGTGTAGTAGGCGGCCGGCAGGGCCACCAGCAGCACGAGCAGCGTGGCGAAGCCGGAGATGATGAGGCTGCTGCGCAGGTAGCCCCACAGCGGCGCCTCCGTCCAGACGTCGAGGAAGTTGGAGAACTCCAGGCGCGACGGCAGGTACTGCGCCGGGATGGCGTAGAGCTCCTTGTTGGGCGTCAGCGCCGTGATGAGCATCTGGACGTAGGGAGCGATGAAGAAGATCGCCACCAGGGCCCCCGCCCCGGTGAGGAGTGCCTTGCGCAGCGGTGAGGCCGTCATCTATGCGCGCCGCCAGTCCACGACCCGCAGGTAGAGCATCACGAAGACGAAGATGACCAGCAGGTTGACGATGGCCATGGCCGCCGACTGGCCGATGTCCTGGAAGCGGAAGGCCAGCTTGTACATGAACGTCGTCGTCGTGTCCGTCTGGAAGCCCGGCCCGCCGCCGGTCATGGCCCAGATGATGGGGAACGAGTTGAAGACGTTGATCATGTTGATGATGGCCGCCACCAGCAGCGCCGGCCGCAGCAGCGGCAGCGTGATGTAGCGGTACGTGCGCGTGCCCGTGGCACCGTCCACCCGGGCGGCCTCGTAGATGTCCGTGGGGATGGACTGCAGGCCCGCCAGGATGACGTAGGTGGTGAAGGGCAGCGAGACGAAGATGGCCACCGCCATGAGCCACAGGAAGGCCACGGACGGGGTGCCCAGCCAGTCGGTGATGGGGTTGGCGATGAGCCCCAGGTCGAAGAGGATGCGGTTGATGATCCCGTAGAAGCCGTCCAGCATCCAGCGCCAGATGGTGGCCGTCATGACCACCGAGGCAGCCCAGGGGACGATGAGCGCCCAGCGCACCAGGCGGCGGCCCGGGAAGGCGGCGTTGAGCAGCGCCGCGAGGCCCAGCGAGATGAGGATGGTGACGGCCACCACCACGACCACCCAGGTGACCGTGCGCAGCAGGATGGGCAGCAGATCGGGGTTGGCGAAGAGGACCTGGAAGTTGGTCAGCCCGGCGAAGCCGCGACTGATGCCGGACATGCTGATGTCCTGCAGCGAGGTGCGCAGCATCTCCACGGCCGGCCAGAGGACGACCGCGAAGATGAGCAGCAGCGCAGGGCCGATCCAGGGCAGCGGCCCCAGGTCGGGGAGGCGCCGCCGCGGCCTCGGTGGGCCCGCCGACGGCTGCTTCGCCAGGCGCGAGTCGGTCACGGCTCTGCTCCGTGGAAGGGATGCGGGGACCCCGCCGGCCGGCGTGGGTCCCCGCGTGCTGATCGGATCAGGAGGGCGGAGGGGTTCCTACTCGGCGGTCTCGGCCCCCGCCTCCGCCGTGGCCTGCAGCTGGTCCAGGACCTGCTGCTTGTCCGTGCCCGCCAGGGCCGTGCCGAGGGTCTGCTGGATGGCACCCTGGACGGCCGGCCAGGCGGCCTGGTCGCTGGGGTAGAAGATGGCCGTGGGCAGGACCTCGATGAACGGCGCCAGCGCCGGGTCGGAGGACATCGCCTCACCCGCCGAGATCGTGGCCGGGATGAAGCCGCCGGCCGCCTCGAGGAAGCCCGGCGTAGTTGTCGGGCTCGAAGAGGAAGCTCAGGTACTTCTGGACGGCCTCCTGGTTGCCCTCCTTCTTGAAGGCGAAGAAGTAGTCCTGGACGCCGACCGTGATGCTGTCCTTGCCGTCGTTGGCGGGCATCGGGGCAGCACCCCAGTCGACCTCGCTCTGGAAGGTGTTCACGAGCTCGCCCGGCAGGAAGACGCTGCCGTTGACCATGGCCGCGACGCCCTGGGCGAAGAGCGGCCAGGCACCGGAGGTGCGGTCCGTGGTGCCGGGGTTCGGCTGCGTGCAGCCTGCGTCGACGAGCGACTGCAGGTACTCCAGCGTCTCGAGGTTCTCCGGGCTGTTGATGACCCACGCGCCGTCGCGGAAGTAGCCGCCGCCATTGCCGCCGGTCCACATCAGGAACTCGGCCTGGGCCTCCTCGGGACCGAGGGGCAGGGCCAGCGGGATGATGCTCGGGTCGTAGGCCTTGATGGCCTCGCAGGCCGCCAGCAGCTCGCTCCACGTGGCCGGCGGAGCGGTGACCCCGGCAGCCGCGAGGATGTCCTTGTTGTAGAAGAAGAGCCGGTCGCTGGCGAGGTCGGCCACGGCGTACTCGACGCCGTCGTACTTCGAGTTCTCGCGGAAGGCGGGCACGAAGTCCGCCAGGACCTCGGGCGTCACGATCTGGTCGGCCGGATACAGGAGGCCGTCGGCGGCGAAGTTGGCGAAGTAGTTGAGGTTCATGATGTCGGGCGGATCCCCGGCACCGATGCGCGTGTTGAGGACGTCGTAGATGTTGTTCCAGCTCACGACCTCGACTTTCACGTCGATGTCCGGGTTGGCTTCCATGAAGCGCGCCGAGAGGTCGTCGAAGTAGGGCTGCATGGCGTCCGTGTAGCCCGACTGGATCATCTCGATGCTGGTCTTGTCCTGCGCCACGGCGGGCGCGGCGCCGGCCAGCACCAGCATGCCGGCTGCTCCCAGCGTCGCGAGCCGGGTGAGTCGCGTAGTCATCGTTCCTGACCTCCTCCAACTGTCGGGCCACGCCTGTCGTGGTCCGCTGCGTCAGGCCGCCCGTGCGTCCTGACCGTGTCACCGGCCTGTCCGGTGTCGTCACATCCGCTCCGAGGGGTGGCGCGGCGGCACTGGGACTGACCTGCTGAGCGCACGATGACGCATCCACGCAGGTCCCGCCACCCCGCTCTGCAGACGCCCGGCCACCCCTCGCAACGGACAGGCCGGCGACGAGATCGCGGCGGGCCTCGCCCGCCCCTCAGCCCCCCTTGGGGCTCAGGACGTCACCGAAGCGGGCGGCGATGGAGAGCGCCGGATCCATCGGGACCTCCGCGGGGACGACGTCCGCGGGGATGCTGATGGTCGGGGTGGGCCGGATGGTCCGACCCTCGAACTGGGGCAGCCACTGGCGCTGCGACTCCAGCATCTCGGTGGCCATCTCGCGGATGCCGGGCAGCGGCAGGACCGCCGAGGTGAGCGGATCCAGCGCGCAGGCATGGACGACGGCCTCCGGGTCGCCGGCGATCGCCGCCTCCACGGCAAGGCGCTGGACGTTGATGTTGGTGAGGTTGAGCGCCGCGCACTGGCTGGGCAGGTCGCCCACGAGGACAGCGTGCAGGCCTCCGCCGTCGGCGTACATGGGGCCCTCGATGCAGGCGTCGGCGGGCAGGTTGGTGATGGCGCCGCGGTTGATGCGGTTGCCCTGGAAGTGGAAGGGCACGTCCGTCTCGATGGCCTCGATGATGCGCGGACCGTATTCATGACTGCGGGCGGGCAGGTCGGTGCCGCCTTCGTGGAGGACATCGTCATCGGTGTACTGCGTGGCGATGACCCGCGCCCAGCGCACCTGCGCGCCACTCTCGCCGCCGAAGGCAGGCCGGTCGCAGTAGCGCGCCAGCGCCTCCGGGTCCTTGCGGAAGTAGGGGAGGTACTCGGAGAGGTGCCCGGTCGACTCGGTCATGAAGTAGCCGAACTGCCGCAGCATCTCGCCGCGGACCTTCTCGTTGACGTAGTAGGCGGGCTCCTCGAAGCGTGCCCGCAGGGCAGGGTAGAGGTCGCGGCCGTGGTGCTCGAGACGGACGAACCACGACATGTGATTGATGCCGGCGGCCAGGAAGACGATCTCCTCCCGGGGCACGCCCGTGTAGCCGGCCACCAGGTCGAGCGTCACCTGGGTGCCGTGGCAGAGGCCCACCGAATGGATCGCCGAGTCGCCCACCGACCAGCAGACCATGTCCAGCGGGTTCGTGTAGTTGAGCAGCACGGCATCCGGCGCCAGCGCTTCCATGTCGCGCACGACCGACCGCGCCACCGGGATGCTGCGCAGGGCGCGGAAGATGCCGCCCGGCGCCAGCGTGTCGCCGATGCACTGATCGACGCCGTAGCGGAGCGGGACGTCGTAGTCGAGCTCCGTGGCGCGGAGGCCGCCGACCTGGAACGTCGTGAAGACGTAGTCGGACCCGGCGATGGCGGCCGCCTGGTCGGTCTCCACGACGACCGTGGCTGGCAGGCCATGGGCCTCGATGAGTGCCTCCGCCCAGCGCTGGATGAGCGGTGTGCGTCGCGTGGACGGGTCCATGAGGACGAACAAGGGCTGACCACATTGGACATCAGGACATCCGGACGTCCGGTCCTCATGGTCGCACGGCGGGTGTCAAGCCGCCTTGGCCCGGCTCCGCGCCGACCTCCCGGCTCCGCGCCGGTCACCGGGCTCCGGGCGGATCGCTCGCAGCGCGACCGCTGCTGGCATCGCCGCGGCTTTGACGACGCGCTAGCATCGCAATGCATGGCTGCTGTGCTCTCGCGCAAGATCCCCCTCACGGAGCTGCACTGCCATCTGGGCGGCGCCGTGACGCCGGCGGTCATGTGGGGCATCGCCCACTCGCAGGGCATCCGCCTGCCCAGCAAGGACTACTGGGCCTTCCGCGAGATGATCACCGTCTCGCCGCGGCGGGGCCGCTCCTTCGACGGCTACCTGCAGCTCTTCCACTGGACCGAGCTCATCCAGTCCTCGCCACTGGCCGTGGAACGCTCCGCGTACGAGGTCATCGGCGGCGCCTACCGCAAGAACAACGTGACCACCATGGAGCTGCGCTTCAACCCGATGAAGCGCAACCGCGGCGGCGAGCAGGACCTGGACCACATCATCAGCGCCGCCATCCGGGGCATGGACCGCGCCGTGCTGGAGTACCCGGTGCGGCCTGGGCTGATCCTCTGCCTGGACCGCGCCTTCCCCGTGGCCCTCAACGAGATCATCGCCGAGAAGGCCATCGCCTACCGCGATCGCGGCGTGGTCGGTGTGGACATCGCGGGGCCGGAATCGGACGGCTTCCACGCAGCCGACTACCGGGCCATCTTCCGGCGCTGCCACCGCCACGGGCTGGGAACCACCGTGCACACCGGCGAATCGGGCCCCGTGGAGGAGGTCGCCGCGGTCATCGAGGCACTGGAGCCCGACCGTATCGGCCACGGCGTCAAGGCCGCCTACGACCCGCGCACCATGGCCCTCATCCGCGAGCGTGGTATCACGCTCGAGCTCTGCCCGACCAGCAACCTCAACTCGCGGGTGGTCTCCGGCTGGGAGGAGTTCCGCTGGATCTTCGACACGTTCCGGCACAACGGCGTGCGCTACACCATCAACACGGACGGGCCGGAGATGCTCAAGACGTACATCCGTGACGAGCTCGCCTCGCTCTCGCGTCACGGCATCCTCTCCGTCGAGGAGCAGGAGCAGGCGGCCGCCTGGGCCCGCGAGGCCTCCTTCGTGCCTGGGCCGGTCGCGGCCGCGGCGCCGCTGCCGCGCCGCACGCCTGCCACGCGCCGCACCGTGGAACGCGAAGAGGGCTGAGTCACGCCCCCGGCGGTGTGCCGCGGGCGGGTCGTCAGGCAGCGGCGGGCCGTCCGGGGATCGCCAGCAGCCCGGATCGCAGCGGAGTCAGGGGCGCGGATCGTCAGGGGCGCGGATCGTCACCCGGTGAACGAACTCGACGTGTTTCCCCCCTCGGCGATGCTCCGGACCTTCGATCTTGCGCATCTCTGTCACCGGATGACCACATCTGACGATCTGTGTCACCGGGCGCACGAAACCGGCGACTCCGCGCCGTCCGGGCGGGAACGTGGTCGCGTTGTGTCACCGGATGACAGCCGGGACGCGGGCGTCGAAGCGCCACCGGGAGCAGGCGCCAACCGCCCGGGTCGCTCGGACCATCCGCCAGCGAGCCGCGCCCAGCTGCCTGCGCGCATCCGCTCGCGCCGGCCGCGCCTCAGCCGCCTGCGCGCATCCGCTCGCGCCGGCCGCGCCTCACCCGCCTGCTGCCGAAGAGCCCGCTGACGAAGCCGAGGATGCTGACGTGCGATGTGGCCTGGACGGCCACCAGACCCACTCGCCGATGAGCGCGGTGAGGGCCGGGATGAGCAGGCTGCGCACGATGAGCGTGTCGATGAGCACGCCCAGAGCCACGCTCAGGCCGACCTGCTGGAGCACCTGCAGGGGCGCCACGACGAGGGCCGCGAAGGTACCCGCGAGGATGAGGCCGGCCGAGGTGATGACGGTGCCCGTGCGCGCCGTGGCCACGGTGATGCCGGCCCGCAGCTCCCGGGTGGCGCACTCCTCGCGCACGCGGCTCATGAGGAAGATGTTGTAGTCCGACCCGAGGGCCACGAGCAACACGAAGACGATGAGCGGCACGAGGTAGTTGAGGCCGTCGTGGCCCAGGATGTCCTGGAAGATGAGCGTCGCCACGCCGAGCGTCGTGCAGAAGCTGAGGAGCACGCTGGCCACCAGGTAGAGCGGCGCCACGACGCTGCGCAGGAGCAGCATGAGCACGAACAGGACGCCCAGCACGGTGATGAGGCCCACCAGCTTGAAGTCCTCGGTGGTGGCGGTCTGCACGTCCGCCGATGTGGCCGTGGGGCCGCCCACATAGGCGGCGCCGATCACGGCCCTCCGCCGGAGCCGCGCTGCCGTCGTCGGCGCCGCTGCCGTCGAGGCTCGCCGGGTCGGCCGTCGCGGAGGTCCACTCGGCCAGCAGCGTGCGCACTCGTCCCACGGTGGCGAGGGCATCCGTGCTGTAGGGTTCGTCGGCCGTCACCAGGCTGAGCTGGCTGGACCGGCCGTCGGCGGAGAGGTAGTTGGCGAGGAGCATGGCGAGGCCTGGGTCGTTGGCGGCCGAGGGCGGGATGAAGAGGTCATCGGCGCGCCCCGCGAACGTCGAGGCAAGGTCGCTGATCGCGTCGGGCAGGCCGGCGCTCAGGCCGGCGGCCGTGGCCAGCGCCTCTCCGCGCGCGGAGTCGTCGGGGCTGGCTGCCTGGTAGGTGGCGACGGCCTCGCGCAGGGCGGCCACCTCGTCGCGCGTCGCCCCCAGGGCACCACTGGCCAGGTCCGGATAGGCGGCCAGCAGGGCGTCGAGGTAGTCGAGACCCTGGTCCAAGGCGCCCAGGGTGTCGGGATCGGCGAGGGCGGCCAGGGCCGCCAGCGGATCGCCGCTGCCCGCGAGGGACGCCACCATCGCCTGCAGCTGGGTCGAGGGACGCAGGCCATCGGGGATGCTGCCGTCACCAGCGGGCGTGGCCAGCGAGCGGACGGTGTGCACGCCATCGAGCTGTCCCAGCGCCTGGCTGAGACGCGCCAGCTCGGCGAGGCCCGCCGGGGATTCCAACTCGGCGCCCTCACGAGCCTCCACGAGCACGCTCACCGGCAGCAATTGGCCGCGGTCGAAGTGCTCGGCAACGATGTCGAAGCCGCGGCGTGCCTCCATCGTCCTGGGCAACTCCTTGATCGTGTCGAACTCCACGCGCAGGCCGGGCAGGGCGAGGATGGGCAGCACGAGGAGCAGGGTGACGAGGCCCGCGACGCGACCCGGCTGGCGTGTGATCCGGGCCGCCAGTCGGTCCCAAGCCCCGGGCGTGTGCGCTCGGACCATCCGCCACGGCGTCGTGGCGTGGCCAGTAGAGCCAGCGGCCGGCCAGCACGGCCAACGAGGGCGTCAGGGTCAGCCCGGCCACCAGCGTGATGGCCACGGTCACCGCCAGCGCCGGCCCGACGGCCTGGACCATGCCGAAGCTGGCCACGGCCATGGCGCTGAGTCCCACGATGACCGTCGCCGCACTGGCCGTGATGACCGCGCCGATCCGGCCCACCGTCACGATGGCCGCCAGGTCACGGGCCCGTCGGCCCAACTCCTCGCGATAGCGGGAGAGCACGAAGATGGCGTAGTCCGTGCCGATGCCGAAGACGACCACGACGACGAAGGAATCCAGCAGCGAGGGGATGCGCCAGCCGGCCATGGCCAGCAGGGCCAGCGCGGCGCGCGCCGCCACGAACGACGCGCCGATGGTCAGCAGCGGCACCAGCGCAGCCACCGGCGCACGGTAGATGAGCAGCAGGATGACGATGACGAGGAGGACCGTCACGACCGTGGTGCGGTCGGTGCCCATGATGACCGCCTCGAGGTAGTCGGCGGTGATGGCCACCGTGCCGGTGACATCGGCCTGCAGACCGTCTCCGCCGATGCTCTCGAGCTTGGAGCGGAGGGCCACCACGGCTTCGCGCGCGGGCTGGCCCATGGGGTCCGCCGAGAGGCGCACGGAGAGCATCTCGACGGCGCCGTCGGCGCTGCGGTACATGGCTTCATAGCCGGGCACGTCGGCGGCACCCTCCACGGAGAGGAGGACATCCCGCAGCGCCGCCGGCAGGGTATCGCCACGCAGCGCGGCCTCCACGTCGCCGATGGTGGCCCGGTCGGCGTCGCTGAGCGTGGCCCCCGGGCGGCTGAAGACGACGGTCGCCACGGCCGCCGACTGGCGCTCGGGGAAGGCCGCCGCAAGGCGCTCACCGGCCTGGCGTGCGGCGCTGCCTTCCGGCAGGAAGCCAGCTTCCTCCGACGCCGTCAGCGAGGCCAGCGAAGGTACGAAGAGGAGCGCGGCAGCGACCAGGACCAGCCAGCCCACGACGATGGGCAGCCGCCGGCGCAGCACGAGGCGTCCGAGCCGTTCGAACATGCCCCACTACTACAGTCCCTGCGCGGGCCACGCGGCAGGGCCGAACGGACGTCTTCCGGGGGCGCTCGTGCCCAGCCTGTCGGCTCGCGGGCACCCCACCGGCCACTCCGACCGCCGTTCGGCGCGCGCACAGCCCGCGGCCGCCCCGACCGCCGGGCCGTCCCCGAGGCTAGAGGAGCGCCTCCGTCTCGGCGAGGGTGGCCTGGCCGTCCACGCCGCCGACCGCGCGGGTGGAGAGCGTCCCGCAGGCGACGCCCATGGCCAGCATCTCCGCGAGGGGTCGGCCGTCCAGGAAGGCACGGATGAAGCCGGCATCGAAGGCGTCCCCGGCGCCGGCCGTGTCCACCACCGGCACGCGATCGGCGGGCAGGTGCAGGGCCTCCGCACCACGCACCGCCAGGGCGCCCTCAGCGCCGAGCTTGAGGGCCACGACGAGCGGCCCGGCGGCCGGGTCGCGGCCGGCGTCCTCGGCCATGGCCACCAGTGCGTGGGCTGCCTCCAGGGGATCCTCGCGACCCGTGATGAGCGCTGCCTCACGCTCGTTCGGGAAGTAGATGTCCGTCGCGGCGAGCATCGGGGCGATGCCCTCCCAGCGTCGCTGCGGATCCCAGTTGGCGTCGAAGGACGTGCTCACCCCGGCCGCGCGCGCCTCCTCGAAGAGTCGCGGCAGGCCCGGCCGCAGGCGCGGCTGGATGCCCGTCGAGCCGGCGTGGAGATGGCGGATGTGCGGCAGCACGTCACGCGGGACATCCTCAGCGCGCAGGCGGTCGATGGTGCCGGTGGCCGTGAGCAGGGCGCGGTCATCGCCGCGGCAGAGGTGCACCGTGGCACCTGTCGGGATGGCAGAGTCGATCGTGATCATGGAGGTGTCCACACCGCGTTCCCGGAGGGCGTCCAGGGTGGCCCGGCCCAGCAGGTCGTCACCGACGATCCCGCCATGGGCGACGCGGAGGCCCAGCCGCGCCAGGCCGCAGGCGGTGATCGCGGATGAGCCGCCCACCGTCAGCCGGATGGTGCCTACCAGCTTCTCCACCTGCCCGAACTCCGGCACGACGTCTTCGCCCAGGATGAGGATGTCCGGGTTGACGTCGCCGATGACGTAGGCGTCGATGTCGCGGCCCGCCTCCATCGGGCGGGCCGCCGACTCGCGGGCCGCCGGCTGGTGTCGGGCCGCCGGCTGGTCAGGCGGGCTCCGCCTCCACCTCCGCTGGCCCGGGCTGGGCGGGCTCCGGGTCGCTCACCCCAGGTAGTCCTGGTACCAACCCTCGTTCGGCTCCTCCTGTCGTGCCAGCGGCGAGCGCTCCCGCCAGGGACGCCCTCGGCGCTCAACGATGTCCACCAGCCGCTGCATGCGCGCGACGCCCTCGCTGGCCAGCCAGGCATCACGTTGCGCGGGTGGCATGACCGCGCCGGCACCCCAGACCGAGCGGCCCACGAGCACGCCGGACGCGCCGGCGGCGCAGGCCACCTCGGTCTGCGCCTCGAAGGTCGCGTCGTCCACGCCGGCGGAGAGGATGACCCAGGGGATGGCCGTGGCCTCGTCAAGCTCCTCGCAGGCTTCCTGCCAGCGCGTCGTGTCGGTCACGGACGCGTCGTAGGGGAACTCGCACTTGAGGATGTCGCCACCCAGGGCCGTCAGTCGGCGAGCCGTACGCACGACCACGTCGCGGCGCTCCTCGCCGCTGAGCTTCGGCGCGTCAGGGTCGATGCCGAAGCCGAGGGTCTCGAGGAAGAGCGGCAGATCGTGGTCGGCACACGCCTCGGCGACCTCGATGAGGAGCTGCTCCTGGGTCCCCGCGTGGGCGGCGTCCGGGTGGTAGTAGAGGAGGAGCTTGACGGCGTCAGCACCCATGCGCTTGGCCTGGCGCACGCTCCAGCCGGGGAGCAGGCTGCTGACGCGGTCCGTGGACGGACCGCTGTAGCCGCTGGCCTCCACGGCCACGATGAGCCCGGCGGCACTGGGCAGGGAGCCGTCGACGATGGCCTGTGCGGCGCCCAGCTCCGGATCGAGGAGGATGCCGCTGGCGGTGCCCATGATGGCGCGCACGATGGCTCGCTTCGTCTCCACGAGGTGCTCGTAGGTCACGGCCGCAGGATCGTCCGGGCCGAGCATGTGGCGCAGGTTGTTCCGGTGGTCAAGGGCCAGGACGGACAGCCGGCCCGTGTCCGACGCGCAGGCATCCAGGCCCCGCAGCGTGCCGATCCTCAAGGTCATCGTTCCCTCCTGCCGGGCGCCGCGGCGCCGCGTGATCGAACCGCCATCCGCCGGGTCCGCTGGGGCTCCCGGCGTAACGCCGATGCTACTATCCCACGAGGTCCGGACGTCCGAACCTCGAACGCGAGAGCAGAGGAGAGCGGAGGCATGACCCGCATCGTGCTCGTCGGAGCCGGCAGCGTGGAGTTCACGCGCAACCTGCTGGGGGATCTCCTCGCCTACCCGGAGCTCCGGGACTGCACCATCGTGCTGTACGACATCGACGCTGACCGGCTGCGGACCGCGGAGCGCATGGCCGCCTGGACCGCCGGGGCGATGGGCGCCACACCGCGCATCGAAGCATCCCTCGACCGCCGCGCCGCCCTGGCGGGCGCGGACTTCGTGATCGACACCATCCAGGTCGGCGGTGCGCGCGCCACCGGGATCGACTTCGCCATCCCCGTCCCGCTACGGGCTGCGCTACACGATCAACGACACCATCAACGTGGGTGGCGTGCTGCGTGGACTGCGCTCCATCCCGGTCGTGCTGGACATCGTGCGCGACATGGAGGACGTCTGCCCCGAGGCCTGGTTCCTCAACTACACGAACCCCATGGCCATGCTCGTGCGGGCGGTCTCCGAGCGCTCCTCGATCCGCAGCGTCGGTCTCTGTCACTCGGTGTTCTGGACGATCGACACGCTGGCCGGCTACCTGGGCCTGCCACGCGAGGAGGTCGACCATGTCTCCGCGGGCGTCAACCACCTGGCCTTCCTGCTGCGCCTCGAGCATCGCGGCCGTGACCTGTACCCCGCCCTGCGCGAGTTCGTGGCCGCTGGGCGAGTGCCCGGACGACGACCTGGTGCGGGCCGAGCTCTTCCGGCGCCTGGGCTTCTACCCCACCGAATCCTCCGAGCACCACGCCGAGTACAACCCCTGGTTCATCCCCAAGGGCGATGCCGTGGAGCGCTACCACATCCCCATCGGGGAGTACCTCGACCGCGTGGCCCACAACCTCGAGGAATACGCGGAGACCAAGCGGCGGCTGGACGCTGGCGAGCCCTTCGAGATCGAGCAGAGCGGCGAGTACGCGGCGGTCATCGTCCACTCGCTGCTGACGGGCGAGCCGGCGCGCATCGTGGGCAACGTCATGAACCAGGGCGCGCTCATCAGCAACCTGTCGGCCGACGCCTGCGTCGAGGTGCCCTGCCTGGTGGACGGCACCGGCGTGTGGCCGGTGCACGTGGGCGCGCTGCCCGCGCAGTGCGCTGCCTACATCGGCCCGGCCGTGGACACGCAGACCCTCGCCGTGCGGGCGGCGCTGGACGAGTCGCGCGAGGCCGTCTACCACGCCGTCATGCAGGATCCGCAGGTCCAGGTCCTGCTCGACCTTGACGCGACCTGGCGCATGACCGACGAGCTCATCGCCGCCGAAGCGGAGTGGCTGCCGGCCTGGCTGCGCGCCTGACGCCGCCGAAGCCGAGGGACCGCCAGCGTTGCGCGCCTGAGCGCGCGGGCCGCTGATCCCTGCGGCCCGCATTGACAGTCGTGGCACTATGGGAACCGGACGTCCGGACGTCCGGATGTCACGCGCGCGGCGCTGCGCCCGCCCCGGGGCGTGGGCCGCCTTCGGAGGAGGGTCACCGATCATGGCCGTTGCATCCACGTCGCGGCGAGCTGGCCTCGCCATCGCCGGCAGCTGCGCGCTCCTGGCCGGCCTGCTGGCCGGCGTCCCGGCAGCCGCGCAGGACGCCCAGAGTCGAATCACCTACGCCATCTGGGGTGATCCCGCGGAGCTGTCCAACCAGATCGCTCTCGTCGAGGCCTTCGAGGCCGAGCATCCCGACATCGACGTCGAGGTCACCGTCTCCGACTGGGACGCCTACTGGACCGCCTTGCAGACGAGCATCGCCGGCGGTGACGCGCCCGACGTCTTCGCCATGGACGGCCCCCTCTTCCCCGACTACCAGTCGCGTGGGGTGCTCCTCGACCTGGCGCCCTTCATCGAGCGCGACGGCTTCGACCTGACGGCCCTCGCGGACGCCGGCGTCGCCCACTTCACCACCGCCGACGGCGGCCAGTACGGCCTGCCCCGAGACCTGAACGTCACGGCCCTCTACTACAACAAGGCCATGTTCGACGCCGCCGGGCTGCCCTACCCGGACGAGACCTGGACGTGGGACACGCTGGTCGAAGTCGGCAAGCAGCTGACCCTCGACGCGGATGGCAACGGCCAGCCCGAACAGTGGGGCTTCTACACCGAGACGACGGACATGGAGAACTTCTGGTCCGAGCTCGTCTGGCAGAACGGCGGCGAGATCATCTCCGAGGATCGCACGCAGACCCTGCTCGGTTCGGAAGAGGCCGTGGCTGGCCTGCAGTTCCTCCAGGACCTCATCTGGACGCACAAGATCATGCCCCCGGCGGACATCGTGCTGCAGCTCGGCGATGCCTTCGAGCAGGGCATGGCGGCCATGGAGTCGAATGGCTCGTGGCTCGTGCCCACCCACCTGAACGCAGGCATCGACCTGGGCATCGCGCCGTTGCCGGCCGGTGCGGCCGGGCAGGCCACCAGCGTCAACCCGACAGGCGCCGTGGTATCGGCGACCACCAAGGACCCGGAGGCTGCCTGGGCCTTCGTCTCCTGGCTCGTGGGTCCTGAGGCCCAGGAGATGCTGATGCGATCGAAGGCCGCCCTGCCCGTCGACAAGTCGGTCCTCGCCGGCCCGTACAGCACCGCCTTCCCGGGTTCGGACGTCTTCGCCCAGGCGCTCGAGTACGCTCACCTCAAGCCCTCCTTCCGGGGCTACGAGGAGTGGACCGGGGCGCTCCAGGAGGAGCTCGACACGCAGGTCTTCGACGTCCCCAACAAGACCGCGCGGGAAGCCATCGACACGGTCCTGCCGGCCCTCGACGAGATCCTGGCCGCCCAGCAGTAAGCCTGCGGACGACGTTCCGGGGAACCGACAGGCATGCGCATCGCGGGCTCACCGACCGTCGAGGGGGCGACGGCCGGTGAGCGTCCACCGATGGCTGGGCCCACGGCGGGTCGGGGCGGTCCGCTCGACAACGAGCGCCGCTGGGCCTGGCTGTTCCTGGCGCCGGCCCTCCTGGGGCTGCTCATCCTGTCGGCCGGACCGATCCTCGCCACGCTGGCCATCAGCTTCACCGACTGGGACCTGCTGACACCGGCCCGCTGGGTCGGACTCGACAACTTCGCGGCCCTCATGGAGACGCCGCGCTTCTGGCGGGCGCTGCAGAACACCTTCTTCTACACGCTGCTCTCCGTGCCGCTGGGCATGGCCCTCGCCCTGCTCCTGGCCATGGGTCTCGACCAGGCCATCCGGGGCATCGCCTGGATCCGGACGATGTACTTCCTGCCGCTGGTCACGTCCGCGGTCGCCGTGGGGCTGGTGTGGCTGTGGATCTATGCCCCGGCCGGTGGCCTGCTCAACGTCTTCCTGTCGACCTTCGGGGTGCCGCCGCAGCGCTGGGTGGGCGACCCCTTCTGGGCGATGCCGGCCATCATCATCATGAGCGTCTGGCAGGGCCTGGGCGTCAACATCATCATCTTCCTGGCAGGCCTGCAGGCCATCCCGCAGGAGTATCACGACGCCGCCAGCGTGGATGGCGCGGGTCGCTGGGCGCGCTTCCGGGGCGTGACCCTGCCCCTGCTGACCCCGAGCATCTTCTTCACCGGCATCCTGAGCCTCATCGGCTCCCTGCAGGTCTTCGACCAGGTCTACGTCCTGGCGCGCCCGGACAAGCCCACCAACGCCACCATCACGCTCGTCTACTTCATCTACGACGAAGGCTTCAGCTTCTTCCGCATGGGCCGCGCCAGTGCCGCCTCGTGGATCCTCTTCGTCATCGCGTCCGTCCTCACCATCGCCTACTTCCGCCTGCAGCGCCGCTGGGTGCACTACCAGTGAGCAGCCTGGCCGCGGGCCGCCGGCGCCGCCGCCTGCGCACGCTGGGGCTCTACGCCATCCTCATCGTCGGCGGCCTGGTCATGCTGCTGCCCTTCTTCTGGATGCTGGCCACCTCGCTCAAGACGCGCGCGGAGGTCTTCAGCGCGCCGCTGCTCGCCTTCCCCTCGGGCTTCCACCTCGAGAACTACGGGCGCATGTGGAATGCGCTGCCCGGCGTCACCTTCGGCGACTTCTTCCTGAACTCGCTGAAGATCGCCACGCTGTCGACCGTCGGCGCCCTGGTGAGCTGCTCGATGGCCGCCTTCGCGTTCGCCGTGCTGCCCTTCCGCGGCAAGGGCCTGCTCTTCGCCCTGATCATGGCCACGCTCATCATCCCGTTCCAGGTCGTGCTGGTGCCCAACTTCATCCTGTACCGGACCCTGCCGCACCCCTTCTCCGACAGCGGCAACTGGATCGGCACGCAGGAGCCGCTCTGGGTCGGCGCGTGGCTGGGCGGCGCCTTCGGCATCTTCCTCATCCGCCAGTTCTTCCTGACCGTGCCGCGCGAGCTGGCCGACGCAGGGCGCGTGGACGGCGCCAGCCCGTGGGGCATCTTCCGCTGGATCTACATACCGCTCGCCCGACCCGTGCTGGCCACGCTGGCCATCTTCACCTTCATGTGGAGCTGGAACGACCTGCTCAGCCCGCTCATCTACCTGCGCGACCTGCCCAGCTACACGACCACCGTGGGACTGGCCTTCTTCCAGGGCCAGCACGTCGGGAAATGGCCGGAGATGATGGCCGGCGCGATGGTCAGCCTGCTGCCGATGGTGGCGCTCTTCGTCATCGCCCAGCAGTACTTCGTGCGCGGCATCGCCATCAGCGGGCTCAAGGGATGACGCGCGATCCGGAGGGGGTGAACCGCATGCACGAGTCGGTCGGCCTGCCGCTGTACCGACGGATCCAGGCCGATCTGCGCGAGCGCATCGTGAGCGGTGGGCTGGCACCGGACGCCCGCCTGGAGACCGAGCAGGAGCTCATGGCCCACTACGAGGTCAGCCGCGCGACCGTGCGCCAGGCCCTCGCCGGTCTCGTCAACGAGGGTCTCGTGGAGATCCGCCGCGGCCTGGGCACCTACGTGCGGAGCCTGGCGCTGGAGCACCGCCTGGGCGGCTTCTACAGCTACAGCCGCGAGATCGAGCGGCACGGTCGGCGGCCCGGCACGAAGGTGCGCAGCCTGCGCCGCGAGCCTGCCGGCGAGCGCGTGGCGGCCATGCTGGAGGTCGAGGTCGGGGACCCCGTCGTCGCGCTCAGCCGCGTGCGACTTGCCGACGATCAGGCCATCGTGACCGAGACGAGCTACCTTCCCGCAGAGCGCTTCGTCGGCCTGGAGACGCTCGACTTCAGCCAGCGCAGCCTGTACGAGGCGCTGACGACGGAGTTCGGCGTTCGCCCCGTGCGGGCCCGCGAGGCGTTCGAGCCCGTCCTCCTCGCCAAGTCGGAGGCGGCCGAGCTGGGCAGCGCACAGGGCGGCCCGGCACTGCGCGTGGAGCGCACGACGTTCGACGCGGAGGGCCGCGTCATCGAGTACTGCCGCAGCACCCTTCGGGCCGACCGCTATCACTACTCGGTGGAGCTCGGCGACCGGTGAGCGTCGCCGCGGCCCAGTCCAGCCATCGATCCAGCACACGCAAGGTGACGCCATGACCGTAGAGCGACCCGCCACCCGGGCCCTTCCCCTGACCAGCGACGCCGTCCGAGAGGCGGTGACCGCCACCACGGCCTGGCGCGAGGCCAGCACGGGAGGGGAGGCCATCGCGGCCGCCCTGCGCGTGGCGCGTGAGGCGCCCACGGACATCCTCGACACGCTGGCCGGCGCCTCGCAGATCGTCATCACCGGCGCCGGCTCCTCCTACTACATCGCCCTCGTCGCGGCAGCCGCGCTGCGATCGCACGTGCGGCCTGCCCGCCGTCGCGGCGCCGCTCTCGGAGGTGCTGCTGCGCCCGGACATGGTGCTCGGGGCGGGCGAGCCCTCACACCAGCCGGTCATCGTCGTGTCCCGTTCGGGCACCACGACGGAGGCCCTGGACGTCATCCGCCTCGTGCAGGACCGCGGCGGCCCGGCCATCGCGGTGACCTGCCGGCCGGCCAGTCCCATGGCGCAGCAGGCCAGTGCCACGCTGGCCGTGCCCGAGGGTGACGAGACCGCCATCGTCATGACGCGCTCGTTCGCCGCGCAGGCGGCGCTGCTCATGCGCCTTGGGGCGCGCCTGGGCGAGCCGGCCTTCGCCGCGGATCTCGACGCGCTGCCGGACCGCTGGGCGGAGCTGCCACCCTTCATCGAACGTGCCTTCGAGCTCGCCGCGGGCGACCCGACGCGCCTCGTGGTCCTGGGCGGCGGGGCTGCCTTCGGCCTCGCCAACGAGGTCGTCCTCAAGGCCACGGAGACGAGCCAGGTGCCGGCCTCGGCCTTCCACCCCCTGGAGTTCCGGCACGGGCCCATCTCGGTCTGCGAGCCGGGCATGCTCGTGGTCGGCATCATCGGCGGCGCGGCGGAGGCGGCGGAGCGACGCGTGGTGGAGGAGTCGGCGGCCCTGGGCGCGACGACCTGGATGCTGGGCCCGAACGGGCCCGCTGTCGACCTCGACGAGATCGCCCGGCTGCCGCTCGTGCTGCACGCCCTGCAGGCCCTGGCCCTGGGCATCGCCGTCCGTCGCGGCCGCGATCCGGAGGTGCCGCGCCACCTGAGCCAGGTCGTGGTCATCGCGGAGCACGAGGGCTGAGCGACAGGCCAGCCCGTGGGACGAGCCCGCGGGACGCGGGGACGGCACGACGCAGGACCGCCCGCCCTTGCCATGACCCTGGTGGCCCGTCATCGTCATCGGCCTGATCGGCCGCTGGCCGGGATCACCTCGGCTGGCGCCGCCACGGCCGCTGGCCGGGATCCACCTCGGCTGGCGCGGCCCTGCAGATGAAGGAGGAACGATGCGCATCGCGGTCGGCGCAGATGTCAACGGCGTCGAGATGAAGGACCTCATCAAGCGACATCTGACGGCCCTCGGTCACGAGGTCGTGGACTTCGGTCAGCACAGCGGGGAGGACATCGACTACCCCGAGACGGCTGAGCCCGTGGCACGCGCGGTGGCCACGGGTGAGGTCGACCGCGGCGTGCTCGTCTGCGGCACGGGCCTGGGCATGGCCATCGTGGCAAACAAGGTGCGCGGCGTGCGGGCGGCGCCCGTCTCCGACCCCTACTCGGCGCAGCGGGCCATCATGTCCAACAACGCCAAGGTGCTCTGCCTGGGGCAGTGGGTCATCGGCATGCGACTGGCGCCGATCCTGGTCGACCACTGGCTGGCGGGCGAGTTCGCCGGCGGCAACTCGGGTCGCAAAGTGGCCAAGATCGAGGCCCTCGACGCACGTGAACGGCCCCTCGACCCGTCCTGAGCCCCCGAGCCCCGAGCCCCGACGCCTCGGCGCCTCGGCGCTCCTGAGCCCCCCGAGCCCCGACGTCTAGGCTGACCAGCCACGGAGTAGACGCGACAGTCAGCGCCATGTGAAGAGCGGTGCCGATACCCCATCCTCGTGGTGTTCAACGCCCTGAGCAGGGAGACCGGCACCATGCTCGATCCTGACGTCCTCTTCGGGTTCCGCCTGCGGCTCTTCGATCCCGCTCACCTGGTCACTTGTCAGCGAGGCCTGTCGGGTCTTCGGTATCCATCGCTCGACCTACTACCGCTGGAAGGCCATGGTCGACCGCGCCGAGGACGAAGGCCCTAGCCTGCTAGACGCGCCGACCATCCCGGCACGCCGCATCGCGCCCGTGCCGCGCGCCGGTGCCCGCACGCCTCGCCGCACCTCGGGCCTTGCCGCGCAGGCCCACGACCCGGGATCGCGTGGTCGAGCGCGCGTTTGGCCCCCGTGGACGGTCGCGGCGGATCGGCAGGGCCCGGATCGCGTGGTCGAGCGCGCGTTGGGCCGGGACGGTCGCGGCGGTCATCGCGGCCCGGACCGGATCGCGTGGTCGAGCGCGCGTTTGGCCCCCGTGGACGGTCGCGGCGGTCATCGCCCGGGCCCACGACCCGGGATCGCGTGGTCGAGCGCGCGTTTGGCCCCCGTGGACGGTCGCGGCGGTCATCGGCCGGGCCCACGACCCGGGATCGCGTGGTCGACCGCGCGGTCGGGGGCTGTGGAGGGCCGCGGAGAGCGTGCCCGGCGGCGCGGAGAGCTGCGCGGCGGCGCGGAGAGCGTCTCAGCCCGGCTTCACCCGTCACCTGCCGCGCGTCGTTGTCGGCGCGCCTCGTAGAAGAGGATGGCCGCGCTGACCGAGACGTTGAGGCTGTCGGCGATGCCCAGCATGGGGATGCGCACCGCCGTCACGTCGTCGCCCTGCCACGTGGCCGAGAGGCCGGTGTCCTCCGCTCCGAGGACGATGGCCAGCGGTCCCCACAGGTCCGCGCCGCCATAGTCGACCGCGCCATCCACCCGGGCGGCCGCCATGGCGATGCCACGCTCCCGCAGGAAGTCGATCGCCTCTGCCGATGAGCAGACGGCCAGGGGCACGCGGAAGATCGTGCCCAGGCTGGCACGGATGGCGTTGGCGTTCCACGGGTCGCAGCGCATGTCCGCGGCGATGACGGCCGTCACCCCGGCACCATCAGCGGAGCGCAGCACGGCACCCAGGTTGCCGGGCTTCTCGACACCCTCGACGACGGCCACGAGCGGCACCGCCGCCGCCCCCGCGGCGGCCGCTGTCAGCGGCACCAGGTCGGCGAGTCGCGCCAGCTCCGTCGAGGGTTCCTGGGCCAGCACGACGATGCCCTCGGTGCGGTCGCCGTAGGCCAGCGCCTGCAGCAGCTCCGGCGCCGCCACGATCATCTCCGCTCCGGCGCTCCGCAGCCGCGGCAGGAGCTCCGCGCCCGGTCCGTCACCAAGCCGGGCCGGGTCCAGCCACGCTTCCATGACCGGCAGCCCGGCATCCAGGGCGCGTCCGATCTCGCGGACGCCATCGATGAGCAGGCGGCCGGCAGCACGACGCCGCCGCGCATCACGCAGGTCCAGGGCTGCCCGGAAGCGTGGGTTGTGGCGGCTGCTGATGGCCGCGCCGGGAGCGCCCGCGTGCACGCCAGCGGGCGCGCCGCCATGGGGGCCACTCATGATCGGCGCCTCGGCTGGATGCGGTGCGCCTCAGCCATCGTTCTTGCCGGCCACGGCGGCCTCCTCGATGGCGGAACGCAGCTCGCGAGTCAGCTCCGGTGACCAGTCGGCCCCGAAGACCCGGAAGGTCGGGACGTCCAGGCGCACGATGGTCGAGTCCGGGTGGGCGGCCGCGTAGACCGCCTGGCAGGCATCGACCTCTGCCTCGGAGCGCTCCCACCATCGTTCGCGGTAGCTGTGGACGTAGACATCGCGCGGCTCGGTCTCGTCCGGCAGGCGCGCCGTCAGGAACAGCGTGTTGCCGACCAGGTCCTGGTCGTCGCAGGCGGTCTGGCCGACCACCGGCTCGCTGACGACGATGCCGCGGCGGGTGATCGCCTGGAGCACGTCGCGCGCGTTGCCGGGCGCGTAGGACGGCGTGCTGAAGTTGTAGCAGCCGCCGGAGGCGAGGGCACAGAGGGCGAGGACGGACAGGGCCAGGGAGCGCCGCGTGGACACCCCGATAGCGTAGCCGCAGTGCCCGTGCCGAGGGGCGGGCGCGATGTCCCATGTCCGCCGCAGCGGCCAGCCGCCCGTGGTCCAGCCGCCCGCAGGGCACGCTGGCGGCCGGTTCGGCCGAACGTCGCTACCATGCGCGGGTGCCCACTCTGAGACCGTTCCGCGCGCTCCGCTTCGATTCGTCCGCGGGCGACCTCTCCGATCTCGTGGCGCCGCCGTACGACATCATCAGCCCGGCGCAGCGCCAGGCCCTGCTGGCCCGCGACGCACACAACATCGTGCGCGTGGAGTTGCCGGGCGACCTGGGCAGCGCCACGCCTGAGGACTATGCAGCGGCCGCCGGCAGCCTGGCCGACTGGCAGCGCGATGGCATCCTCGTCCGGGACGCCCAGCCCACGGTCACCATCCACCGCATGCGCTGGCAGGACGCGGACGGTCGGCCCGGCGTCGCCACCGGCGTCTTCGCCCAGCTGCGCCTGGAGCCCTTCGGGCCGGGTGGCGGCGTGCTGCCCCATGAACGCACCATGGGCGGCCCCAAGCTGGACCGGATGCAGCTGCTGGAGGCCACGCGGACCAACACCAGCCCAGTGGTCCTCCTGGCGGACGCGGACCCGGCGCCTGCGGCGGCGGCCCTGGAGCGCCTGACCGCGGCGCCGCCGGACGCGGTCGCCACCACGGACGACGGCGTCAGCCACGAGCTATGGATCTGCCCAGGCGAATGGGCGGCGGATCTGCTGGCCGCCCTCGCCGCCGCCCCGCTGACCATCGCCGATGGACACCATCGCTACGAGACCGCGCTGGCCTGGCGGGACGCTCACGCTGGCGAGAACGACGCTGCCGTCGCACCCGCCGGGGAGTGGCTCCTGGTCCTCGTCTATCCCATCGACCAGGCGCCGCCGGCCCTGCCCACCCACCGCGTCATCCGCGGCCGGCCCTGCGGCGACGACCTCGTGGCGCGCCTCGCGAGCTGGGCTCGCCTGGAGGCGCTGCCCGACGACGCCACCCTGCTGGCGCGCATGGCCCAGCCGCCCGAGATCGCACCGGGCGCCATCGGCAGCGGCAGGATCGGACTGCTGACCGGGGACTCACCGTCGCTGCTCTGGCTTGACGCTGGCGCCGTGGCGGCAGCCCTGCCGAGCGGGCTCTCGGCGGCCTCGCGTGGCCTGGACGTCGTCGCCCTCACCGCCATGCTCGACCATGCCTTCGGAGAGGAGCCCGGCACGCTGGCCGACGAGGGGCGGCTCTGGTATGTCAAGGATGCTCGCGAAGCCGTCCATCAGGTCGTGCACGGCACCGCCTCAGCCGCATTCCTGCTGGATGGTGTGCCTGCAGCGGCCATCACGGCCGTGGCACGGGCCACCGAGCTCATGCCGCACAAGTCGACCTACTTCCACCCCAAGGCGCCCAGTGGGCTGCTGCTCGGACCGCTGGACGAGTGATGGGCACGCACGAAGGAGACAGGGAGCGGATGGATCGGGAGCGCTCGGACGGGACCGCCGCCATCGCCGGCAACGGTCGAGGCCTGCACGACGCGGACGTCGTCGGTCGGTCGACCGCGAAGCCCGTGCGCAAAGACGAGATCGTCCTGGACGACCGCGGCCTGTACGTGGAATCGTGGCTGCCAGAGCGTCGCTCGCGACGACGCCCGCTCTACTACCTGCACGGCGAGCTCTCCGGCTCGTGGCTCTGGGAGCACTACCTGCGCTACTTCGCGCAGCGCGGCTGGGAGGGGCACGCCCTCAACCTGCGCGCGCACTTCTGGTCGGAGACGGCCACCATCGAGGACCTCGACCTGGGCTCATACCTCGAGGATGCCATCGCCGGATATGAGTCCCTGCACCGCGATGCCGTCGTCATCGGCCACGGCCTGGGCGGCCTGCTGGCGCTGCGCCTGGCGGAAGTGCGGCCCATCGACGGCCTCGTCCTCATCAGCCCGGCCGTCCCGGCGCCGCTGCGGCCTGTGCCGCCGCCCCATGTCGTGCGCCTGGTGCCGGCCGTCTACCAGGCCGAGCTTGTCGATTGGGCCGGCCCCCTCGAGCAAGTCCAGCGCCAGAACCCGGACCTCAGCCTGGAGGACGTGCGCCGCGTCCAGCATCTCCTGGGTGCCGAGAGTGGCGCGGCGCGGCGCCAGATGCTGGCCGGAGTGCACATCGACCGGGAGCGCCTGCCGGACGTGCCCATGCTCGTCATCGGTGGCGGCCTGGACCGCCAGTTCGCGGAGTTCGACAGCGCCCGGCTGGCCGACTGGCTGGGCGCGGAGTACCAGCCCTTCGGCGCGCACTCGCACTACGGCCTCGTCGTCGGCGAGCACAGCCACGACCAGGTCGCAGACACCGTGCGCTCATTCCTGGAGCATCACCGCCTCTAGGGCCGCCGCCGTGCACGGTCGTGCTATCCTCTCGGCCGGACGTCTGGCCGCATTCGTCTAGAGGCCCAGGACACCGCCCTCTCAAGGCGGAGACCACCGGTTCGAATCCGGTATGCGGTACCAATACGAACACTCCTACGCCCCCGGACCGCGCCCCGGGGGCGTTCTTCTTGCCACGCGCGTCGCTAGAGTCGTGCCATGGGAGCGCAGGGTCCACAGACCGCCGGGGAGCGGCGGATCGTCATCCTGGCCGAGGGCGTCTTCGGGGAGTTGCCCTCCAAGACCGCCATGGGTGTCATCGCCTACGGACCGGACCCGGTCGTGGCGGTCATCGACAGCCAGCGGGCCGGTCGGGACGTCGCCGAGTGGCTGGGGCCTGAGCGCCGCGCGCCGGTCGTGGCCACGCTCGAGGATGCCCTGGCGCAACGGCCCACGACCCTGCTCCTGGGCACGGCGCCACAGGGCGGCCGCATCCCGCCCCCCTGGCGGGCCGTCATCGTGGCCGCCATCGAGCACGGCCTGGACGTCATCTCCGGCCTCCACGAGTTCATCTCCGATGACCCGCAGCTGGTGGCCCTGGCGGACGCGCACGGCGTGCAGCTCGTCGACCATCGCAAGGTCCCCGATCGCCAGGATGTCGCCTCTGGCCGCGGGCACCGGCCCGGCAGCCACGTCATCCTGACCGTCGGCAGCGACTGCGCGACCGGCAAGATGACCGTCGCCCTGGAGCTGCGCCGCGCCGCCCTGGCCGCCGGCCTGCGTGCCGCCTTCGTGGCCACCGGGCAGACGGGCATCATGATCGAGGGCTGGGGCGTGGCCATCGACCGCGTCGTCGCGGACTTCGTCAACGGCACCGCCGAGTGGCTGGTGCAGCAGGCCGAGGAGCGGGCCGACTGGATCTTCGTCGAGGGCCAGGGCGCCATCGACCATCCGGCCTACTCCGCCGTCACCTGCGGGCTCGTCCACGGTTGTGCCCCGCATGCCATGGTCCTGGTGCACCAGCCCGGGCGCCTTGGGCACCACGGCTGGGAAGGCGCTGACGGGCTCGGCTGGCCACTCAAGTCGGTGACGGAGAACATCCGGCTCTACGAGGCACTGGCGGCCGCTGTCCGCCCCGCCCGGGTCGCCGCCGTCGCGCTCAACACCTCGCTGCTCGACGAAGCGGCGGCCCACACCGAGATCGCCCGGGTGGCGGCCGAGACCGGCCTGCCCGTGGGCGACCCATTTCGATTCGGACCGGACGACCTGTTCGACCGGCTGCGCACCGCCCTGGAGGAGACCGCACGATGACCCTGTCGATCCGCACGGAGGTGCTGGAGCTTCGCTTCAGCGTCCCCTTCCACATCGCCCGCACCGAGGAATCGGAAGCCTTCAGAACGGTCGCCATCGACCTGGGGCTGGGGGATGCCCGCGGCCTCGGGGAGTGCTATCCGCTGGCCTACTACGGGGAGACGGTGGACACGGTGGCGGCCGTCCTGCCGCGGCTCCTGGGTGCGCTGGAGGCGCTCGGCCCACTGCCATCCGACCGCGCTGCCGTGCTGGCCTGGCTGGAACGGTCCACCTTCCTCATGACCGACGCGTTGGGCAACCACGGTGCTGCCAAGGCCGGCCTGGACATCGCGCTGCACGACCTTGCCGCACGGTCCCTCGGCCTGCCCGTCTGGCAGCTCATCGGCACGTCCGACCTGCTGCCCCCCACCGACTACTCGCTGGGCATCGACGATCCGGCCGTGGTCGCCGAACGGGCGCGCGAGGCGGCCCACTACCCGGCCCTCAAGATCAAGGTCGGCGGCCCCGCTGACATCGAGACGCTGGAGGCCGTGCGGGCCGTGTACGGCGGAGCGCTGCGCGTGGACGCCAACACCGGCTGGCGACCGGAGCAGGCTGCGGCGCTCATCCCGGAGCTGGTGCGCCTGGGCGTGGAACTCATCGAGCAGCCTTTCCCCGCTCATGCGCTGCCGCAGCTGCGCTGGCTGCGCGAGCGCAGCAGCCTGCCCATCCTGGCCGACGAGTCGGCCGTCTTCGTCGAGGACCTGGAGATCCTGGGTGACGCCGTGGACGGCGTCGTCGTCAAGCTCGCCAAGTGCGGCGGCATCGGCCCCGGGCTGCGCATGATCCGTCGCGCGCGGGAGCTGGGCATGAAGGTCATGCTGGGCTGCATGTTCGAGTCGAGCCTGGGTGTGGCGGCCGGAGCCATGGTCGCCTCCGAGGTGGACTGGCTGGACCTGGACGGGAACCTGATGGTGGAGCACGACCCCTTCGGCGGCATCGAGCTCGGGGCCGACTGCCGGTGGCAGCTCACCTCGAAGCCCGGCCTGGGCATCCACGCCACGCCCGCTGCGTAGGCCTTCGTGGCCCGTTCTCGCGGGCCACGTGGCACCCCGTCGGAGGCCTGTGGACAAGGTCGTGGACAAGTTCGTGGACGAGCCGCTAGCGGCTCCGGAACGCCCCGCCGTATCATCGGCGCTGCCGTCGGGGGGATCCCCGGAGGTGCCCAAGGGGAGGGTGACCCGGGGTGCGCGGACGTCCGCGGGTCATGCCGGCGACCCTGCCGCAGCCATCGGACTGCGCGTCGCTGGTCGTCGTTCTTCGTATCGGTCGTTGGCGTCTTCGCGCGCCCCGCAGCAAGGTGGGAGAGGGTGTCGACAGAGGGGTCGCGCGGCGCAGCGCCGCAATCCGTGGATGAGGGGTCCTGGAGCCTGGGGGTCGCCGTCGAGGGCATCCGGGCGGCCGAGGCGCTCGGCGGAGAGGATGGCGCGGGTACTGACCCGCTAGCCCTCGAGTTCGTGCGCTTCTGCTACCACCGCCGCTCGGTGGCCTGGCCGGAGCTCTACGACGAGATGTGCGCCGTAGCCGCCCGCGCTGAGTTCCGAGGCATGGACTACGAGCAGTTGGAGCGCCTGGGCATCCGCTTCGTGCTGGCGGCCCTGCCGCGCCTGGCAGAGATCGCGTCGCGCGTCATGGCCGAGGAGCGCAGCCGGACGCCGGCCATCGCCGCAGCCTGAGATCGCGGCCCCCCCGGCCTGCCGGGTGGGTTCGTGGCGGCCCGCCGGCCATGCCGGGCGCCGTGCCGGGTGGGTTCGTGGCGGCCTGCCGGGTGTCGTCGCGGTGGCTTCCGATGCGTGGCCCTGCGCCAGGGCGGTCTGCCTCACCCCTCGCAGAGACGACGGATGGCACTTCCAGCGGGCCGCCAGCCCGCGCCACGCTGCGAGCATGGACAACCGCCCGATCGTTCCGTTCCCGGCCCCGCAGACCGAGGGTGGCCTGAGCCTGGCCGCCGCCCTGGCTGCCCGCCGCACCATCCGCGAGCTGTCAGCTGCGCCGCTGACCGACGTCGAGGTCGGCCAGCTCCTGTGGGCCGCGCAGGGCATCACGCACGATGGGAGGCGCCGCGCGGCGCCATCTGCAAGCTCGCTCTATCCGTTGGAGCTGTACGTGGCTCGCGCCAGCGGTGTCGCCCACTACCAGCCCAGCGCTCACGCCCTGGAATCCCTGGGCGAGGCGGACATCCGCAGCGACCTGCAGGTGGCCACCGGCGACCAGCCCTTCGTGGCCACCGCGCCCCTGCTGGTCGCCGTCTGTGCCGTGCCGGGCCGACTGGCCGAGCGGCATGGTGCCGAGCGTGCGGTCCGCTACGCGGCCTTCGAGGCCGGCCACGTCGGCCAGAGCCTGCTGTTGCAGGCGGTGGCCCTGGGGCTCGCGGGGGTGCCCATGGGTTCCTTCTCCGATGCGGAGGTCAGCCGCCTGCTGGCCCTGCCGCCGGAGGAGGTGCCGCTCTACCTGTTCGCCATCGGTCGGCCGCGGGACTGAGCGGCCCGACCGCCGCAGGCCGCGCGGTCAGGCGCGGATCTGGCGCCGCGCCAGCTCGGCTTCGATCTGGCGCTCGGCCTCCACGTAGCGGTCGATCTCCACGCGCAGCTCATTGGCCTCCGGACGGTAGAGGTGCACCTGACCCTGGAGGATGTAGCTGAGCCGGCGCGACGTCATGCGGACATGGTCCAGGTTCTTCATGAGGACCAGCGGATCCATCGATGCCAGGTCGTCCGGGTGGTACATGGCTGCCATGTCGGCCCGAGTATAGCGAGCACGTCCGGTCCCTCGGCCGGGGTCCCGATAGACTCGCGGGCAGATCGCAGCGCAGCAGGAGAGTGGTCATGAAGGTCGCCATCGTGTACGACACCCGTACGGGCATCACCGCAGCGGCGGCCGAGCGGATGGCCGAGGCGGTGCGGGCGGCCGGCCACGAATGCACCTGCGAGTCCGCCTGGAAGGCGGACCCGAAGGCCGTCGCCGGTGCCGACGCCATGGTCATCGGCGCCTGGACCAAGGGCTGGTTCATCCTGCGCCAGCACCCCTCGGAGGGAGCCCTGCAGTTCGTCGAGAAGCTCGCCCTGGTGGGCAAGCCCGTGGCCGTCGTCGCGACCTACAAGCTGGCCCTCGGCTCGACGCTCACGCAGCTCGCCAACGCCGTGGAGCGCAGCGGCGGGCGGGTGACCGGCATGTACGCGGTCAAGGGCCCCAGGGTCCCGGACGGCTTCAGCGGCTGGCTGGCCTCACTCCAGGCCTGATCCCGCCGGGCACGACGACGGGGCGGATCGTCGGCTGACGACCCGCCCCGTGGACTCGCGAAGATCGGGGCCGGCCACTCGGCGGGGCCGGCCACTCGGCGGCGCCGGCCCGGGGCGCCGACCTAGAAGGGCAGGTCGCCGCTCAGGTTGACCCTGACGCCCAGCGCGTCGAACATGGCCGCCTTGGCCGCGAAGGCGCGGGCCGCCGAGGCATCGTCGGGCGCGTAGACCACCTGGATGTGGTTGCTGCGGTGGCGCGCCATGAACTGGTCACGGGACACGCCCGGCATGACCAGGTGCATGATCGGCCAGTTGCCCGAGGTGAGGTCCCAGCGACGCTGGGTCTCCTCATCCGGGAGCTCCACCGCCTTGCCGATGCCCATGTCGACCTGCAGCTGGCCGTCCATGAGGAAGACGCGGCTGTAGATGACCGGGCCGGCCTTGCTGACGCCCTTGATGGTGCCGCCGCCGAGCGCGAAGTACATGGGCGCCTGGCGCTCGCTGACGACGCCGGCATAGCCGCCCCGCAGGTGGGACGGCGGCACCGAGCCGGAGATCTCCATGACCCACACGAAGTCGTCGCCCCAGGCATCGCCCCAGCGCACATCGTGCAGGCTCGTCGAGGGGTTGAGGCCCATGGCCGTCCAGACGCGGTTGGTGATCAGCGCGTCAACGCCGGCACCCCAGTCGACCTCGTTGAAGTGCGGCAGCGGCTGGCCCGGGTAGAGCTCCCGGCCCTGCTCGTCGTAGGCGGGCGGACGGTCGATCTCGTTGAGCAGGCCCTCGGCCAGGTCGGATGCCGGCACGAGGTCCTTGAGGCCCTGCTGGTACTGGATGCCGATGCCGGCACAGCCGAAGTCCCTGGCGATGCGCAGCGCGGCGATGTACATCTTGCACTGCGAGATGACCTGCGCCTTCGTCAGCTCGGTCTCCTCGTCGGTGCCGAACCGGAAGGTCACACCCCGCTTGACCAGCCAGTCGAAGACGGCCTCCGCCTCATCGTCCCGAACGGTCGTCATGCGGTAATACAGCGCCGACTGGCTGAGGCGCTCCTTGTAGATGCCCATGGGGTTGATGTACTCGTCATCGAAGATGGCGTTGTACATGCCCATGCAGCCCTCGTCGAAGACGCCGACGACGGCCTTCGTGCGCTGCAGGTATGCCGCCAGGGCGCGCCCCAGCTGCGCCTCCCTCGCGGGCAGGCTGCCCGGATCGAGGGCGCGAACGTGGGACGTGTCATGCGTGATGCGCTTGCTGGTCACCCATTCATGGAGAGCGCGCCGAGCGAACTCGTCGCTGAAGTCCTCGCTCCAGATGGAGCTGTAGGCCATGCCTGCCTTCGTCATGGAAGCGTTGAGGTTGAGCAGTCCCACGAGGCCCGGCCACTCACCGCTCCAGTTGGCGGCCGTGAGGATCGGTCCGCGCTGCGTCTTGAGGCCGGCGAGGACGTGGTGGCTGTACTCCCAGACGGCCTCGGCGACGATGACCGGCGCGTCCGGATGGATGCCCGCGAAGACATCCATGCCCATGCGCTGGTTCCAGATGAAGCCGTGCCCGACTTCCGGGTCGAACTCGTGCCCACGTCGCACCCGGATGCCCTCCGCCGCGAGGGCGGCGGCGAGGTCCGCCTCGAGCTTCTGCTGCGCGGCCCAGCCGGTGCGGTTGGCGCTGTGGCGCAGGTCGCCGCTGGCGACGAGGACCACCTCGTCCGACGCGACCGGCGGCGGCTCGGTGGCGATGGGGATGACGTACTCGCTGCTCATGTGGCTCCTTCCTCCGGGGGATGCTTCGACCGTCCATGATGCCCCCCAGCGCCCTCGGCGACAGGGCCGTCCCGCCGGCGCAGCGTGCCGAGCGTCACGGCCACACGTCAGTGCCGTGATGGTGCTGCCATCCACGCGCGCGCTGCGCTATCGTGCGGCCATGAGCTACGACATCCGCCTTGCGACCCGGGACGATCTCGAGCAGTTCGCGGAGATCGTCAACTACTACATCGAGTTCACGGCCATCAACTTCCACACGCGGCCCATCAGCGAGGATGACTGGGACGCCACGTGGCAGGCCCTGCACGAGCGCTACCCATTCCTCGTCGCCGAGGAGGACGGCCTCGTCCGGGGTATCGCCTACGCCTCACCCTGGAAGCTGCGCGGCGCCTACGACTGGACCGCGGAACTGAGCGTCTACGTCCGCCATGGCCACGAGGGACAGGGCATCGGCAAGGCGCTCTGCGAGCGCATGCTCGCCATCATGGACGCCCAGGGCTACCACGCCGTCGTGGCCGTCATCGCCCTGCCCAACGACCAGAGCGTGGCCCTCCACAGGTCGCTCGGCTTCGAGCTGGGCGGGACCCTCAAGCGCCTGGGCTACAAGAACGGCCAGTGGCGCGATCTGAGCTACTGGCAGCGCCTCACCGGCAACGCGGACGACAGTGCGCCCGTGCCGCTCAAGCGGGTCACGGAGGTCGTCGGCCCGACGATGTAGGCCCGGGCCGGGCCACCTGCCCGGGGCCGGGCCACATCGGCCGGGGCCGGGCCACTCGGCCCGGGCCGGGCCCGCCGGGCGCCATCGGCCGCCTCAGGCGGCGGTCACCGACTCCACATCCTCATCCGCGGCGCCCAGCGCGGCATCGACGCTGTCTGTCTGCGCAACGGCGGATGCACGGAGCGGCTCCCGCACGGTCGCGCGGGCTGACCTCGTCGCCGGTCGATCGCTGCAGCTGGCCTGCCAGCGACGGATCAGCGAGACCAGCACGACCGCGCCAACGGTCGCCAGCAGCGAAAGCGCCACGGACAGCAGCACGAGCTGCAGGGTCGTCGGCTGGCGCCTGGTGCTGCCCCAGCGCAGCCACTGGCGGGCGCGGCTGGCAGCCTGACCAGGATCCACGCCATGCCGCAGCGCGACCTCGCGGGTCCCTTCGAAGCCGGCCTGGAAGGCTGACTGCGCCCGTTCGAGGGCGATCTCGGCTTCGACGCCCGCGCGATGCAGGAGCGGTTGCAGACGCTCGGCCATGTCGGCCGGATCGACGGTGCTCGGCAGCATTGGCATGGCTGGTCCTCCCTGCTCATAGCGCTCAGCGCTCCGGCCGACTGGACCCGCCGTGGGTCCGGAGCCGGTTGAGCGTCGCGGTCCTGCGCAGCATCCCACGACTCCTGGAGCTGCGCCAGCGCAGCCCCAGGGCGGCCTGCCGGCACGGAGCCGGACGCTGCCTGTCGACCGCGCCAAGCCCCACGTGCGCTAGCGAAGTGATATCATCCCGATAGCGACGGTCCACAGTATCCGACCCGTCGCAGAAGGGAACCAGGATCCAGATGTTCAAGGAGCGCCCCGCCTGGTCGTTGCCAGGCATCCCCGTCTTCCTGCTGCTGCTCGCGGCGGCCATCGGCCTCGGCGTGGCGATGCTCGCTTACATCGGTGCGGTGCTCGTGCCGGCCGGGGACGCGGCCGGCGGGCTGGAAGTCGGTGGCCTGGTCGTCCTCATCCTCCTGCTGGTGGTCGTCATCGCCCTCTTCCGCGGCCTCACGCCGGTCAGTCCCAACGAGCCCCGCGTGCTGATGTTCGTGGGCCGCTACTCGGGCACGGTGCGCGAGCAGGGTCTGCACTGGGTCAATCCGTTCACGCTGCGGCGGCCGGTGTCCGTGCGCGTGCGCAACTTCGAGACCTCCCGGCTCAAGGTCAACGACAGCCACGGCAACCCGATCGAGATCGCCGCGGTCGTCGTCTGGAAGGTCACGGACACCGCGGAGGCGCTCTTCGAGGTGGACGACTACGACAACTTCGTGCAGGTCCAGTCGGAGTCCGCGCTGCGCAACCTGGCCACCTCGCACCCCTATGACGCCCACCAGGAAGGCGACATGGCCCTGCGCTCCGACCCTGCGCGCATCGCCGGGGAGCTGCGCTCGGAGATCGCCGACCGCCTCGAGAAGGCAGGCGTGGAGGTCGTCGAGGCGCGCATCAGCCACCTGGCCTATGCACCCGAGATCGCCAACGCCATGCTCCGACGGCAGCAGGCCGACGCCGTCATCGCGGCCCGCACGCGCATCGTGGAAGGCGCCGTGGGCATGGTCGAGATGGCTCTCGAGCACCTGTCGGCCAAGCACGTCGTCGAGCTCGATGAGGAGCGCAAGGCCCAGATGGTGAGCAACCTGCTCGTCGTCCTCTGCTCCGAGCACGAGGCCCAGCCGGTCCTCAACGCCGGGACCCTCTACACGTAGGTGATGGCACCAGATCGCAGCGGCCCGGCTGACGGTCCGTACGGCCGGCTGGCCTGATGGCCGAGCGCAAGCCGTTCCTGCTTCGGCTGGATGGGGACGTCCTCTCCGCCCTGCAGGCATGGGCCGCCGACGATCTGCGCTCCGTCAACGGCCAGGTGGAGTTCCTCCTGCGGCGGGCGCTCCGTGAAACGGGGCGCCTGCCCGGCGAGGGCAAGCGCCCCGCCGACCCACCGTCGCGGCCGTCAGGCGACAACGTCTGAGTCGGCACTTGGGTCAGCGCACGACGCCGTGCGGTGCCGTGCCACGTCCCGGGCCTTGTACCGCAAGCCGCTCGGGACGATGATGTCGCCAGGGTCGGGCAGCGCAGCCGCCGGACGCGCATCGCTCGGCGCAGACGGATCCGAAGGGGGGACCACGATGATCGATGCCCGACGGTGGCGATCTCGCCTGGCGCTGTCACTGGCCAGCCTGCTGGCCCTGCTGGGGGCAGCATCGCCCGCGTCCGCCTCGGTGACGTTCGACCTGGACGCTGCCCAGGACTACTGCGTCTCCGTGGGCGGGCAGGTCCAGGAGCGGCAGGCGATGTGGGACACGAACAGTGACCCGTCGCAGTGGGTGGACCTGGGCCGCACCACGGAGCTGTGCCGATTCGAGGCCGACGACGAGGCCGCCTCACGCATCTACGTGGACTTGCTCACGCTGTGGTCGGAGACTCCCAGCCTGGCCGCCTCGGCCTACCTGGCCAAGGTGCCCATGCGCGATGACCTGCCGCCCGGTAACCCCGCCTCCTTCTACTGCGCGGACCTTGGCGGCTCATCGCAGTTCGGCATGGGCGCCGCGGGCGGTGGCTGGGTGAACCTGGAGGACCCTGTCGACCAGGTCGTGGCCATGTGCGTCTTCCCCGACGGCTCAGCCATCGATGAGTGGGGCATCGCCTACTACAGCGGCGACGCGGTCAGAGGTGCCGACCTGGCGCCGCTCTTCCGCGCGGACACGACGACCTTCCCGCCCATCTTCGGGTAGGCGGCGCCGCCCTGGCGGCAGGCAGTACGCCCTGACCCACGCCGCCCCATACGCCGGCTGCCCGCCTCACGGCCGGCGGCGAGGCCGTCCGTGCGTCGCGGGACGGGGGCTCAGTCCTACACGTCCCGCCGCTGGACGCCCCACGCGCCGAGGGCGATACCGCCCACGGCGATGGCGGCACAGACGACCATGCCCACGGGGTCCCAGACGCCGATCATCGGCTGGCCGAGGTGCGCCGACAGTGCCAGTTGGGCCACCCAGTCGGGCATCTTCAGCGCGGGGGCCAGGAGGCCGACCAGGAACGTGAGCATCACGAAGGCGGCCACGATCTCCGCTGCCCAGGCCGTCCCGATCAGGCCGCCCACGGCGAAGCCGACGCCCACCATCGCCGCCGCATAGAGTCCCAGCGGCAGGGTCCCGGTCACCGGGACGAGCAGGTCGCTGCCGGCGAAGGCGGCGCCCAGGCCGATGCCCAGCGCGAACAGCGCGGTCATGATGGCGACCGCGAGCAGCGCCGCGATGCCGCCGGCGATGACCCAGCGTGACCGGCTCAGCGGCGTCGTCAGCAGCGTCTCGAGGCGCCCGGACTCCTCGTCCGACGCCCAGCGCGACACGAACGTGGCCGCCGCGAAGCCGACGACGATGAGGCCCATCTCGACGAAGACGAGCTGCAGGAACCAGCCCGCGGAGCCGAGGTCGACGGTCGGGAAGATGGTCTCGATCATGTCCGCGAAGGTCGGGAAGTCCGCCGTCAGGGTCTGGCCGAAGGAACGGCTCATCGCCGCCAGCAGGAGGCCGAAGACGCCGATGCCGATGCCCCACGCCAGTGCCAGCGGCAGCTGGTCGCCGAGGGCGCGACCGACGGGGCCGCGCAGACCCAGCGTCACGCTGGGCAGGCTGGGCACCGGGATGCGGCTGGTGACCCCGATGTCACGCCGCGTGAAGAGCCAGGTCCCGGCGGCCAGGAGGGCGACCGTGACGATGGCCATGAGCCCGAGCGATGGCCAGTCGAACTGGCCGGCCAGGGGCACGTGGCCGTACGTCCAGTGGAAGGGCGAGATGACGGCGATGGGCTCCAGGGCCGGCACATAGGGTGCGTAGCCGCCCAGGATGAAGGCACCCAACAGGAAGGCGCCGGCCAGGCCCGCGGCGGCGCCGCGGCCGAACAGCGGGGCCAGGGCGAAGGCCACACCACCGAAGAGCAGGCCGATGAGGCCGACCCACAGCGCGAAGCCGAGGGCCGCGATCGGAGGGATGGCGTCGCCCAGCTCAGCGATGCCGAAGACGGCCGAGGCCACCAGCGTGGCGATGACCAGCACGACCATGGAGAGCGCCATGGCCGTGACGTGCGCGGCCAGCTTCTCCACGGCCACGCGACGCTTGCCCACCGGCGTCGTGGCCACCATGTCCAGGCTGCCGCGCCGGGCCTCGGCGGCCAGCGTGCCGGAGAGGGCCAGGATGGACCAGAGGGCCGCGATGAAGGCGAAGAAGGGTCCGTACTTGTAGGTCAGGAAGCCGCCCATGGTGTCCGGCTTGACGATCGGCCCCGCGATGCCGGCGATGATGGCCGGGAGGTCCTCGACGAGTCGGGCGATCTCCGCTCGCGCCGTGGCGCTCCCGTAGGCGGTGCCCCAGGCGGAGCCGACGGCCAGCATGAGGCCGGCGATGAGCCCGGTCATGATGATGAAGGCGAGGCGCGAGTCGCGGAGCGTCTTGCCGTAGACGCTGCCCAGGCCGTAGATGCGCCGCCGCAACGGGATGGGGGCGAAGGACGAGGCGCGCGCGGGCGTGCCGGCATCAACGGCCATGGCTGCTCACCTCCACGGGCTGCCCGCCGTCGTGTCCGTACTGCGCCAGGAAGGTCTCCTCCAGGCTGGGTTCCCGGCTCACGAAGTCGAGCAGCTCGAATTGGGCCGCGGCCTGCACGACCGGCGTGATGGCACCGGCCACGCGCATGCGGAGCACGTGGTCGTCGACCTGGACCTCGCTGACGCCCGGCAGCGCCTCGAAGGCGGCACGTGGCACCTCGGCGGCGAAACGCAGCTCCACCTCGTGGTGGGCCAGGTCGCGCAGGGCGTCCACGGTGTCCAGGCGGGCCAGGCGGCCCTCGCGGATGATGGCCACGCGCCCGCAGGCTCTTCTCGACCTCGCTGAGGATGTGGCTGGAGAGGAAGACCGTGGCGCCGTCGGCCACGGCCTCGGCCAGGATCGCGAAGAAGGTCTGCTGCACCAGCGGATCCAGGCCGGCGGTGGGCTCGTCGAGGACGAGGAGCTCGGGGCGGTGCTGCAGCGCGATGATGAGCCCGACCTTCTGCTTGTTGCCCTTGCTGTACTCCTTGAACCGGCGCCCCGCGTCCAGCTCCAGGCGCTCGATGAGCGAAGCCTGGTAGGCGCGATCCACGCCGCCCCGCAGGTTGGCGAAGTACTCCAGGTGCTGGGCACCGGTCAGGCGGTCGTAGAGGGTGAACTCGCCGGGGATGTAGCCGACGCGGCCGTGGATGGCCACCGGGTCGGCCTTCGAGTCGAGGCCGAAGACCAGGGCGCGGCCGCTGCTCGGTCGGATGAGGTCGAGCATCGTCCGGATGGTCGTCGTCTTGCCGGCGCCGTTGGGGCCCAGGAAGCCGAAGACCTCGCCGGCCTCGACGACGAGGTCGAGGTCCACGATGCCGCGCTGGTCCCCATAGGACTTGGTGAGCCGCTCGAGCTGGATGACTGCGGTCATGGAACCTCCTTGCTCAACCGAACCAGAAACGGAGGGAGGGCTCGTCGATCATGCGGAACGAGCCAGCCGGAAGGCCGAGGATCCGCTCCACGGCCTCGTCGTAGGCAGCCACCGTGCGCTGCGCGTCCTCGAAGCGGATGCGCCCGGCCAGGCGGTCAAGGTAGAGCTGGCTCGTGGCGTCGCCCGAGACGACGAGCAGGGCCACGATGATGCTCGCCGCGTGCTCGGACGAGCTCGCGCTGAAGGCTCCCTGCGCCGTTCCCTGGCGCACGATGGTCGCCAGCAGGGGAGTCAGGCGATCGGTCGCCACGCGTCGGAGGTGCTCGCGCACGATGGCGTTGTGGTCGGAGTACCAGGCCTCCACGAGGCCGACCATGGACTCCTGCCGCTCGGCCTTCCAGCGGCTGGCCGCCGTGAAGACCCCCTGCAGCTTGGCGGGCGCGGTCAGGGAGGAGTCGTCCGCGATGGGGGCCAGGAGCGCCATGACGGTCGCGACCATGCGCTCGACGACAGCCTCGAGCAGGGCGGACTTCGAGTCGAAGTAGTGGTAGATGGCTCCGCGTGAGACGCCCAACGCGTCCTGGACATCCTGGATGCTCGTGCGCTCGTAGCCTTTCGTGCGGATGAGCTGCTCCGCGACATCGAGGATGGCGTCACGGCGCACCGCGTGCGCCGCAGTGTTCAGGGTCCTGGCCACGTTCCGATCCTCAAGACCGACCGACTGTCGGTCGAAGTATACGCGCTGGCCGTGGCCTGAGACGAAGCGGAGCGGGATCCGGATGCCTGGTCGCGGGCTGGGCACGCGGGTGCGCCGGGAGTAAGGTCGCATCGATGAGCAACACACCGTCACAGGGACACGCACGGGAGGTGGTCGCGGCGATGGATACGGTGGCTGGTGCTGATGCTGGATCTGAGGAACGAAGGCCGTGGCGAAAGTCCCGACGGTCGCGACAGGGTGGGCCGGCCGCCGGGGGAGGTGCGGTCTACGGCATCGGGATGATCGGTGCGCTGGTCTACTTCCTCCAGGCCGCCGGATCCGGCTGGGACTACGTCCTGGCCTTCCCCAAGGCCATCGTCTGGCCGGCCCTGCTGGTCTACAGGCTGCTCAAGAACCTCTACGGCTAGCGGGAGGCACGTGGGCGCAGGCCCCGGAGGTGATGGACCCGCGCCCGAGCTTGGAGTAGTCCCCGACCTCCCCCAGCCCGATGCACAGGTGAGGCCCGACCTCGCAGCGGTCGGGCCTCACTTCGTGGGTCACGAGGGAGGGCTGCCCCCGGGCGGGGTCAGTCCGCGGGCGCGAGTCGTTCGGCGGCGAGTGCCGCGGCCTGCTGGCCCATCTCGGCCCCTTGTACCTCGCCGTTGCGGAAGTGGATGCCCTGATAGATGCGCAGGTCGATGCCTTCCTGCAGCCCCTGGCTGAACGAGGCATAGCTGCGCGGCTCCGGGATGTCCGGGTTGGAGATCTGGTAGGCCATCTCGTCGGTGCCGAAGAACTCCGTGAGGGCACCCACGTGCGCACCCGCGTAGCAGTTCCAGCCCGACGGATGTTCCGGGTACGGTGGTGTCGCTACCAGGGGAGTCCAGCCTGGATCGGCTTCGGTCGCGGGATTGCCGTCCGCCTCGGCTTCATGGATAGCTGTGATCGGTCGCCAGAACTTCCAGACGTACTTGTCGTTGTGGCAGGCGCTCGCCACGTCACCCGCGGCCAGGTTGGCGATCGCGAACAGCCGAGCGGCAGCCACGATGTCCAGTCCCTGCTCCACGGCCAGCGAACGCTCGACCTGCGACCACTGGCCGACCGGGCTGGCCCAGAACGCGACGAGCGCGTTCTGCTCATCGGTCCGAGTGGAACCCTCTGCCGCACCGACCGCCTTGACCTCGTTGAAGTCGGCCGCGTACTCGGCGCTGTCGAGGGCGTATGGGCCCTCGGTGCGGTAGTCGTCCGCGCTCTCGGCCAGGAAGGGCTTGACGTTGGCGACCCATGCGGCCGGGAACTCGCCGAAGTCGGGGGGTGTCGGGCGATACTCACCCGGTCCAGCGCCGAACGTGAGCGGGTACGGCTCGCCACGGCCATCGCCCTCGCGTGCTGCGAGCATGGCTGCAGCCGCAGCCTCGCCCACCGCGATGCCGGCATCCTTGGCCGCGCCGTCAGGAACGGTCGCAAGGGAGGCCTCGACGAGCGCCTGGAGGTCAGCCGCCTGGTCCGGGAACGACGCGGCAAGGACGCCATGCGCAGCCGTCGCGGCCGCAGCGACCTTCGATGCACTCGGGTCGGCATCAAGGCCATCAAGGTACGGCTGATACTTGCTGGCGATGGCGTTCACGGCGTCGTACATCGCGCCGTGGACCATGGCCATGTACAGGTTCGTCACCGCAGGTGGGATCCCGGCGGTGCCGGCGGCCCCGAGGGTGTTGATGTTCCAGTCGAGGACCACCTGGGGCGACTCGTCGTCCCCGGCCATCTCATCCGTCTGGGCGACGGATGCGGCCGAGGTCCCCAAGACCAGCACGAGGGCGCCCAGCGCTACCGTGGCTGCGCGTAACGCGCGCATCGCTCTCCTCCTCCTCCCCCCCGGCTTGTTGGCGCATCGGGGTGGGGCGACGGAGGTCGTCGCGCAGCAGTGATGCGTCGCTGGGGCGCATTATCTCGCCGAGCACAAGCCACTTGTCCACACCCTTGGGGCTGCTCTCGCGGGCACGCTGACGTCATCGCACCAGACCGCAGCACGCACCGCGATACCGATCGCGGCGCTCGGCTTCTACCCCGCGCTGTGGACGCGGAGCGGCACTGGCTGGCGACCGACCGTATGTCGTAAACGGGGTGGCTGCTGACCACCGGTGACCTCGGACGATCGAGACGGCTGACTCGTGCGTAGACTGAGCAGCTGACCGCGTCCCCGTAGCTCAGAGGACAGAGCAGCCGCCTTCTAAGCGGCCGGTCGCAGGTTCGAGTCCTGCCGGGGACGCCATTGTCATGAGTCGCGACACAGGAGACACATGAGTCGGGACATCGGCGACAACCGATGGACCAGCCCTGATGCCACCTATGTCGCTCGAGACCCCGGCCATCGGCCGGGGTCTCGTCGTTGGTTGCGCCAGTAGGACCGCTCGGGCTCGATGCGATGCGCGGAGAGGATCTCGCCCGTGTCGAGGGCGACGACGGTGACCTCGTGCTCGTCGACGATGGCGAGGACGCGCCGACGAGCGTGGGCGGCGCCGGTCCCGAGGTGATACAGCCGGCCTGCTCGGCGCAGGGTGATCGTGCCCTTGCCGTCAGCGATGTCGTAGCGAAGCCGGAAGTGACCTGGGGCACCGCGTCCGGCAGGATGGCCTTGGGCGTCGCCCGGTAGGCCTCACCGAGCGTGACCCGCCCGACGGCCCGGTGGGGCCGCTCCTCGTCGTAGGCCAGGCGGAAGGCATCGAGCTGGGCCTGCAACTCGATCAGGGTGCGCGCTGCGGGCTGGCGCCCGAGCCAGCGCTTGAGGGTCTGGTGGAAGCGCTCGATCCATATCTGGTTCTGGGTATCAGCCAGCGGGACGGACGGCGCCGTGGCCGGCGAACCGGACGCGATGGTTGCGCTTCGATATGCCATCGACCAGCCGGTCGCATGGCCGTGGCAAGGAGTGCCAGCGTCGCCGGCCACGGGGCGGCCCGTCTCGAAACGAGCCGGGTGAGGCCCACCGACTGCCGGACGAGGGCGATGGCTCGATCGCTCGATCTGCGAGTGCGCTTGGCACAGGACTGCCACCCCTCGTCGGTTGGTCGCGGTCACCTGATGGACATCTGCGGACGATCGCTCATATGGGTCAGGTGCGAGCCGCGGCTCGGTGTGTGGTGTGCGACCTCGGGCCCGGTAGCGCGGAGGTGGACGGGATGAAGGAAAGCTTCATCGTCGGAATCGATCCAGGCAGGTACGGACACGGGATCGTCGCACTCGATGCAGACGGCGAGGAGGCCCTGCGGGAGCGTGTCGGGAACGAGGCGGCGGCGATCGAGGCGCTGGTCGTCCGAGTCATCGAGCTGGCGGGCGGACCTGCTCTGCCCTGCCTTTCGTCGAGTCGTGACGCTGGACTGTCATGCTGTCGGCCCGATAGGAGGCAGCCATGGGAAGACGGTCGTACCCGGCCGAGTTCCGCCGTCGCGTGCTCGACCTGCACGCCGCGGGCCGCAGGGTCGCCGACCTCGCGCGGGATCTGGGTATCAGCGAGCAGACGGTCTACGACTGGCGGCAGCAGGAACGGATCGATCGCGGACTCGTGCCCGGTCTGACCTCGGTCGAGCGGGAGGAGCTGGCAGCCGCGAAGCGGCGGATCGGGGAGCTGGAGGCGGAGCTCGCTGTCCATCGCCGGGCGTCGGAGCTGCTCGCGGAGCACAGGGACCCAAAAGCAGGTTCGCGGCGATCACGGTGATGGCCGCGGAGGGTCACTCCATCAAGCTCGGCTGCCGGCTGCTCCGGGTATCGGAGTCCGGCTTCTACGCCCAGCGCAGCCGACCGCCGTCCGCACGCTCCCTCCGCCACCGGCATCTGACCGACATCATCCGCGGGGTCCACCTCGATAGCCGGGGCACCTATGGCGCACGGCGCGTCCATGCGGAGCTGACCCTCGGCCACGGCATCATCGTCGGACGCTGTGCGGTGGAGCTGCTCATGACGCGGGCAGGGCTCGCCGGGGCGTCCGGTCGCCCCCGCGTTCGGCGGACGCCACGGCTCGTGACCGCGGGCGACCTCGTCGAGCGGCGGTTCGGCCGCGAGGAGCCCGACCGGCTGTGGGTGACCGACATCACCGAGCACCCGACGCGCGAGGGCAAGGTCTACTGCGCCGTGGTGCTCGACGTCTTCAGCCGCAGGGTCGTCGGCTGGTCGATCGATGCGTCACCGACCGCCGCCCTGGTCACGAACGCCCTGGGCATGGCCATCGACCAGCGCTCCCCCGACGGCACCGTGATCCACTCGGACCAGGGCACGCAGTCCACGTCCTGGGCGTTCACCCGACGGGCCATCGACTCGGGCCTGCTGCCGTCGATGGGTTCGGTGGGCAGCTGCTTCGATAACGCGATGATCGAGTCGTTCTGGAGCCGGATGCAGGTCGAGCTCCTTGACCGTCACCACTGGCGGACACGGGTCGAACTCGCCAACGCGATCTTCGAGTACCTCGAGATCTTCCATGACCGCCAGCGCCGCCACTCAGCGCTCGGCATGCTTACCCCGGTCGAGTTCGAGACTCGGCACCAGACAGTGGTCGTGGCATGAAGTCCAACAGCCCGACTCCACGGAACCCAGGGCACCTCAAAGTCTCCATCGAAGTCAGGGCGGTTCAGGGTGGTGCATGGAGGCACCACCCACTCGAGGGCAGCTGGCATCGGGCGCGAAGGCGTCGTGGGTGGATGAGCCCCTCACCATCACCGGATCGTGTCGAGCCGATCGGATGTGGCAACCCACATCCGGTGACGACAAGCGCTCCCGGTGGATGGCCTTCCGGCTCGGCCGCTTAGCGCAGGAGTCTCAGTACGGCCTCTGCTGTCAGGTCATCCGTCGCGAGTGCGCTGATGAGTCTCGCCCGCGCGGCGCCCACGATCCCCGGAGCCTTTGCGACCCCTTTGGCGACACCTATCACGATGGGCGTGGCCACCAGCTGCGCACGCGTGATGGCGAGAAGGCTCGCTTCATCACGCCATGGCACTGGCTGACCGTCCAGATCGAAGTAATGCAGGACGACGTCCCCAGCTGCACCGTCGGGGGCATTACGCCCGTGAGGCGTGACAGATGTGCCTCCACGTTGACGGTCGACCGCATACGGCAGGCCGATGCCGACCAGGGCCACCGCTAGCGAGTCCCACAGCGACATCACGGCCATGACATCCGGATCCGATGTCAATTGCTTCCGCAGCGACTCTGAGGGGAGATACGGGGCGTGGATGAACCGCGCAGACCCGCCTGTCTGCATCGCAGCTAGCCGGACAAGTTCATTCGTCTGGAAGTGGGCCGATGGCTCCTGCATCCCGCCGCTAGTGGGGACCATGACGACGCCCGACATCGACGGCAGGCCCACACCGAGGACCTCCCAGACTGTCTGGCCCCAGCCGATTGCCACTGCCGCGCCAGGTGGCAAGAAGCAAGTCGACCAAGATGCGGCTGACCGGATCGGCGAGCACCGCGAGAGGCGCTGACGCTGGCGTGCCTCCGGCGATCGACACGCGTTCCAGTCCAAGGGCCTCGCAGAGACGTTCGGGCAGGTTCGTCGTTTCGGTGGGCGTCCGGATCTGGATCGTCACGATCCCGGTCTCGCGTGCCTCCCGGAGCAGCCGGGACACGGTCGCCGTGGATATGCGTAGCTGCTGAGCGATCTCAGTCTGGGACAGATCACCTTCGTAGTAGAGCCGGGCCGCCGTGTAGGCCAGGCCTGTCCGTCTGCTCATCGGTCAGCAGAATTTCCTCTGCAAGTACTTGCACGACCATGTTACCGTGCATCGGGGCACGACGATGTCGCGCTTCTGCTGGTAGCCAAGCCCAGTCTGTCGGGCGCAGGGATGGTGCCCGACTCGGCTCGCCTTCGAGAGCAGCCGAAGGAGGTGGATCGGAGCGAACCCTGTGCGCCCCTGCGGGTCGCGGCTGGCCGGCTCTGTGCCTGCCTCGCACCGGCGATACCGGGCGCGAGATGGCTCTCCTGCTCGTGTGCAGGAGACGCCAGACAGCGAGCTGACCCTTGGGCATGACCGCTCAACACGGTCCGGGTGAGGGGGTCAGGGATAGAAGGAGACAGTCACCGATGCGTAGACCAACTCTGGTAGCTCTGATGGCGGCGAGCCTGCTGGCCGCCGCTCCCGTATCGACCGTCGTGGCGCAAGATGATGCCGGGAACCAGGACCTGACCGTGGCACTGGTGTATGGCATCCGTGGGGATGCCTTCTACGTGACGATGGAGAAGGGGGCCCGCGAGAAGGCCGCGGAACTCGGTGTCGAGCTCGTGGCTGATGGACCGGCAGAGTGGAACCCTGCCGTCCAGACGCCCATCGTCGATGCCATGATCGCGAAGGGGGTCGACGCGCTGATCAACGTCCCCAACGACCCGGACGCCATGATCCTCCCGCTTCAGCGGGCATTCGATGCTGGCATCCCGGTCATCACCACGGACCAGTACATCGGAGACGGCGACTACGAGAACGGCAGCGTGACGTTCCCGCTCTCGTACATCGCATCGGACAACATGGAGGGTGGCCGCATCGCCTGCCAGGCCCTCATCGACGGCATGGGTGGGAGCGGCAAGCTCTACATTCTGGCCACGACAGCATATGTGCCATCTGACGTGCAGCGTCGCGATGGTTGTATCGAGGTCGTGGACGCCAACCCCGGCGTGGAACTCGTCGGCGTGGACTACACGGAGAGCAGCGCTGCAACGGCCACGTCGCAGACCCAGGCGACGCTCCAGGCTCACCCGGACCTCGGGGCTGTCTTCGGGGCCAACCTCTTCAGCGCCCAAGGTGCCGCCGCGGCAGTCAAGAACGCGAATCTCCAGGGCGTCGTCAAGGTAGCTAGCTTCGATGCTCCCGAGCAGGCCATCGACGACCTGCGGAACGGCGTCGTTGACATCGTCATCGCCCAGCAGCCGGCACTCATCGGGGCCACGGCGGTCCAGTACGCAGTCGATGCACTCACCGGGAACGAAGACCAGATCCTGCCGAAGGTCGCGACCCCGTTCGTGGTCATCACACGAGACAACGTCGATTCGCCCGAGGCGCAGGCCGCCATCTACAAGAGCGAATAGCCAGTCACCGTCGAGGATGGCGAGGTCCGACAGCGAGACTCGAGGAAGATGGTGAGCAACACGCCAGAACCCCGACCCGTTGGCGACCGCGCGTCCTCGTCAGGTCGCCTGCCGAGCGGCGGGAGGAGCCGGACCGCTCCTCCCGCATCGGCCCGTGGCGTGCAGACGCGCCACCGCAGCGTGGTCCTGTTGGGCCAGGCGTGGGCTTGGATCTTCCTGCTCGCGCTGGTCATCTTCTTCGGGGTCTCAGCCAGTGGCTTCCTGACCCTGACCAACTTCCAGGCGGTCGCAGCCAACATGACGCTTCTCGTGGTCATGGCGGTGGGACAGACCTTCGTCATCATCACGGGCGGCATCGACTTGTCGACCGGCTTCGTCATGGGCCTGGCTTCGGTCGTGGCGGCCCTCTTCATGCGGCGAGTCATCCCTGACCTACCCTCGGGGTTGACCATCGTCGGAGGCTTCGGTGCTGCTGTGGTCACGGGCCTCGCGGCCGGAGCCGTGAACGGTGTCGTCGTCTCGAAGCTCGGCGTACCGCCGTTCATCGTGACGCTCGGCATGCTCGGCATCGCGCAAGGCCTTGCCTTCATCCTCTCGGGTGGCCCCCCTGTGAGCGTGCCGATCCAGGGCTTGGTGACCTGGGGAATGGCTTCGTCTTCTACACCCACCCGGAGGCCGGCATCAGCTTCCTCCGACCGCCCGCGGGACTGGAGGGGCAGGCGGCCCGCCAGACCGCGGGCTACCTGCCGCTGATGGTCGTCTACCTGGGGGTCGTCCTGCTCGCGATCGCATTGGCTCCTGGCTCGGACCGCGTACGGCCAGCACGTCTACGCGATCGGCGGGAATACCCGAGCCGCCCTGCGTGCCGGCATCCCGGTCGGGCGCAACCTCGTGACCGCGTACATGCTTTCAGCCGGGCTGGCGGGTGTCGCCGGCTTCCTGTATCTAGCCCGCTACACGGGCGGTGCCGCGAGCGGCGGCGAGGCGCTGCTGCTCCAGTCCATCGCCGCGATCGTCATCGGTGGCGCCTCGCTGATGGGAGGGGCGGGCACGATCGTCGGGACCTTCATCGGTGCGCTCATCATCGCGATCATCCAGAACGGGATGGTCATCCTCGGAATCGACCCGTTCTGGCAGTACGTCGCCGTGGGCGTCGTCATCATCCTCGCCGTCCTGGTCGATCAAGCGAAGTCGAGGCTGGCGACATGACGAACAGCGAGGTGGTCGCGGCCGTAGGCGTGGGAGAGGTGGTCCTCGAATGCATCGAGCTGACGAAGCGCTTCGGGGGCCTGACCGCGGTCGACGGCGTGAGCATGGACCTTCGGCGTGGAGAGGTCCTCGCGCTCGTCGGTGACAATGGCGCCGGCAAGTCCACCCTGGTCCAGATGATCTCCGGCGAGTATCACCCTGACGGGGGTTCGATCGTCCTGGATGGTGAGTTGCTGAACCTTTCGAGTCCGATGGACGCGCGGAGGATGGGCATCGAGACCATCTACCAGGACCTCGCCTTGTGCGAGAACCTCGACGCCGCTTCGAACATCTTCCTCGGACAGGAGATCAGACGGAAGGTGCTCGGGATCTTGCCAGCGCTCGATCGTGAGGCCATGCGCGCCGAGTCCAGCCAGGTGCTTCACCAGCTCGACATCGCGATCCCGGACCTCACCCGACCGATCCGCCAACTCTCGGGTGGGCAGCGCCAAGCGGTTGCCATCTCGCGCGCCGTCTACTGGAACGCTCGGGTCATGATCATGGACGAGCCGACCGCAGCCCTCGGGGTCCCGAGCAGCGACGCGTCTTCGCGCTGGTCCGTACCCTCCGAGAGCGTGGCGTGCCGGTGCTGATCATCAGCCACAACATCCAGGATGTCCTGCAGATCTCCGACCGGATCGTGGTCATGCGCCGAGGCCTGAAGGTCGGTGAGCTCGATCACCCGAGACACCGATGTCAGTGAGGTCGTGTCCCTGATGGTAGGAGGTCCCGGCGGCGAGTCGGCAGCCGCTCTTGAGTCTGCCGACGAGACCGAGGAGTCCAGCCATGCGTAGCACGAGCGCCAGCCGAGGAGCCCGGGGAGCCGAGTCCCTATCGACAGCCGAACGCCGAGCCTATCGACAGCTGAGCGACGCGAACGGCAGGATGCTTGTCGTGGCCTGTGACCAGCGCGGTGCCATGCGCGCGGTCCTCGCCGCGACACCAGAGGATCGGGCGGCCATCAGCAATGCCCAGCTCGGCGAGGTGAAGGCAGACCTGGTGCGACACCTCGCGAACCAAGCTCCATCGGTGCTCCTCGATCCGGAGTGTGCCCTGCCTCGTGTCGTCGATGAGGACATCCTCGCCCGCGATGTCGGCCTCCTGGTCGCGATGGACGCTTCCGGATGGCAGACGAGGCCCGGGTCACCGCTGCGCCACTCAGCCGTGATACCGGGAGTCGACGCTGCACGGGTCCGGGCCCTAGGCGGTACCGCTGCGAAGATCCTCGTGTACATGCGTCCCGACCACGAGGCCGAGGACGGTCATGCTGTGCAGCTCATCAGCAGCGTCCTGGCTGACTGCCGCTTCCACGACCTGCTCTTGGTGGTCGAGATCGTCGTCTACCGGCTCGAGGATGAGTCTGAAGAGCACTACGAAGCGACGAAACCCGACCTCGTCCGAGGCGCGGCCGCGCTGTCGGTCGCAGCGGGCGCGAAGGTCCTCAAGCTTCAGTATCCAGGCTCCGCCGAGGCCTGCCAGGCGGTGACCGCCGCCGCCGCCGGTGCCCCGTGGGCCGTGCTCTCGGCCGGGGTCGACCACGCCACGTTCCTCGAGCAGCTGCGCGTCGCCCTCGCCAATGGGGCTTCTGGCGCGATCGCCGGTCGCTCCTGTGGAAGGACGCCGTCTCACTGGACCCCGTCGAGCGAGTCAGCCGGCTCGAGCGTCTCGCCCTCCCGAGGCTGCGAGAGGTCCAGGCGCTGATGTCTGGCTTCCCCGCGTGATGGCGATGCCACGGCGTCCTAGGGACTCCTCCGATGACATCCCTTCGCGAGGCTATCGGTATCGACCTCGGGGGCACGAACCTGCGGGTGGCGCGCGTCGACCAGGACGGGAGGGTGACAGCACTTCGCTCCGAACGCGTCGCTTCCGGGCGCGAGAGTCAGCTGCTGCGCATCCATGCGTTGACGCGCGAGCTTGCCGGACGCGATGCCACTGCGAATGGCACGGTGTCCGGGATCGGTGTCGGTATCGCCGGGCGCGTCCGTCGAAAGGACGGACAGATCCTGAGCGCTGGCTTCCTCGACCTCGCGGGTGTGCCGCTGCGCGGGATCATGGAAGAGCAGCATGGCATCCCGGTCGTTGTCGACAATGATGCTCACATGGCGATGACCGCTGAGATGGAGATCGGCGCCGCGACCGGCCAACGCCATGTCGTCATGTTCACGATCGGGACGGGCATCGGAGGCGCGGTCGTGGCCGAGGGCACCATCTACTACGGTCGCGGCATCGCGGGGCAACTCGGGCATCTTTCGGTCGCCCCGTCCGGTCCACTCTGCCGTTGCGGGCGCACCGGCTGTGTCGAGACGTTCAGTTCGGGCGCCGTCCTGAACTCGTACGTGGCCGAGGCCGGGCTCAAGACCGGGCTGAAGGCAGACGACCTACTCGCGATGGCCAAGTCGGGCGATCGGTCGGCGGCCGATATCCTGGAGCGATGGATCACGCCGCTCGCGCGGGCCATCGATAGTGTCATGGCTGCCCTGGACCCCGAGCTCGTCGTCCTGGGCGGTGGCCTCGGGACATGTCGCGAGCGAGGCCCTCAAGTGCCATCCCCCTGTCGTCGGACTGGTTCAGGCGCCCGGTCGTCGAAGCACGACTCGGTGATAGCGCGGGAGTCGTCGGCGCTGCGCTCAGGGCGCTGGCGGCGACGTCGCCCACCGACCGCCGAGGGAGCCCTGTCGGCGTGTCCCACAGAGCCGACGGATGGGACATGAGGCGGGCGCTTCTTATCAACGGGCCGCCGGCGTCCGGAAAGACGTCCCTGGGACTTCGACTCGCCCGCCAACTCGCATTGCCGTTCCTCTCTCGGGATACGGTCAAGGAGCCCCTCTTCGATGTCTTTGGGACGCCCGATCGCGAGACCAACAGGGCGCTCGGCCGAGCCAGTCTCGAGATCATCTGGTCGGTCATCGCGGATTTCCCCGATGAGGTCGACGTCATCGTGGAAGCCTGGTTCGGGGCACCCCCTCACGATGACGTGGTGGCTGGCCTGAAGCGTGCTCGGATCGGCAAGATCGCTGAGCTCTGGTGTCACGCCCCAGGCGACGTTCTCGCCGCCCGGTACGCCGAGCGTGTGGGCCAGCGCCATCCAGGTCATCCGGACGCCTCCTACGCGCCAGAGCTTGCCTTGCTCGCGCCACAAGTGACTGCCATGGGCATCGGCCCGGTCTTCGCCGTGGACACAAGCGAACTTGCGCAGGTGGACCTCGCAGAGATAGCGCGCTGGATGACGGCCGAGCTGGAGCTTGCCCAGCGCAGCGTTCACAAGGAGTAACAACAAGAGAAAGACGTCAGGTGAAGTGCGGACCCGGCCGCCGTTCGCCCGCGCCAGCTCGAGTGACTCTGTGGCAGCGGGCACGACGTCTTCGGGACCAGAGATGTCAAAGGTGAAGTTCACCCAGGCCAGCCACACCATTGCTGCATAGTGATGGACAGCACGCCCCGTGCGCGGAGATGAAGGAACCAGAAGGATGGCAAGTCCGGACCCGCTGCCTGGTCGCATCGCATGACAGACATCCGCAGACCCGACGAGGTCGACCTGGCTCGGATCACCGCTGACAAGACGGTGCTCCTCGACCGGCTCCTCGATGTCGTCGAGCACGAGATCGTGCCCTTGACGAGGGCGGGCGTCCACGAAGGCAACAAGATCTTCGGTGGCGCGGTCCTGCGCAAGTCGGACCTCTCGACGGTCGTGGCGGTGACGAACCGAGAGAGCATCAACCCCCTCGATCACGGTGAGATCGCCACCATCAACGCTTTCTACGAGATTCCGCACGGCGAGCGACCCCGGGCGGCCGAGACGATCTTCCTCAGTACCCATGAGCCCTGTCCGCTGTGCCTGGGTGGCCTGACCTGGGGCGGCTGGGACAACTTCTTCTACCTCTTCAGCTACGAGGACACGATGGACGCCTTCAGCATCCCGCACGACATCCGCCTGAACGAGGAGATCTGGCGGGTGAAGGACGGCGAGTACGATCACAAGAACCGCTACTGGTGCGCCTGGCACATCCCCGCGCTGATCGAAGCCTGCGACCCGGCCGTCCGCGGCGACTTCGTGCGGCGCGCCGCCGGTCTGGCCGCCACCTACGCGGATCTCTCGGCCATCTACCAGGCATCGAAGGGCTCGGGAGCCGAGATCCCGCTGGCGTAGTCAGCGGGCGTTGGTGCCTCCTCGATAGCGTTGCCGCTGAGCTGCTCGGCTCAGCTATACGCGTGGACGCACTCGGTCAGAAGCGATTTGCAGACGGAGGGCTTCGATGGCGACACGGATGGCGCGTTCCTCGAACTCGGCGGGGTAGGCGCTGGCGGAGACATCCTTGGCCGATTCCTGCCCGTAGCTCGTGGCTGAGACCAGCACCGTGGCAGCCCGCAGCCCGAGCGAGGCTGCCACCAGGAAGAGCGTGGCGCTCTCCATGTCCGTGGCCACCGCTCCGCCGGCGAGGTAGGCGTTCCACCTCGGGATCAAATCGTAGGCCACCGGTTTGGTCTCCGGGTCGATCTCCGTGTAGAAGGAGTCCTTCTGGATGATGACGCCGATGACGCTGTCGTAGCCAAGCCCGAGAGAGGCCTCCTCCAGCGACTTCACCAGGCTGAAGTCAGGCACGGCCGGGAACTCGAGCGGGAGGTACTGTTCGTGTTCGGCTTGACGTACGTCCAAGCCTTGCAGTCGGGGTTCATGCGGCAGGCCTGGTCGCACATCTCGCCGCCGGGGCCTCCGTGGTGCGCCGGATGATGGGGCCTGCCGGGGGCACTGTCCACCTGGTTTCTCATCCTGCCCCTGACCACCCTGGATGCCGTGCGCCGATTCGACCAAGCATCTGGACGTCCGTCTCGGGTGGCTTCATCATCCTGTGCATCACGGTCGCGCTGAGCGGCGGGACAGCCGTTGGTGACGGCCGCACGGGGGGAGAGGGAGACCCCTCGTGAGGGCGATCAGGTCCACCAGCATCGCGATCATCGCCGTGGCACTCCTCTCGGGCGGCACGGGCGCGCACGACGTCAGCCCCCCGCGGTCGCCGGCCGAGGTGTGCGACCCCGCCGCCATCCCCTTCGACCCGGAGGACATCCACCTCACTGGGCGCTGGGCCTCGACCGATGGTGGCATGTACTACGTCCGCCAGGTCGGCGACACGGTCTGGTGGAACGGCATGAGCGACTTCGCCCAGAAGTACGGCGAGATCGGCCGCGACTTCAACAACATCGGCAAGGGCACCCTGGTGGACGGCAGCATCAGCGCCGAGTTCGCCGACGTCCCCCGCGGCAACATCTGGGGCAATGGCCACCTGTCGCTCAAGGTGGAGGGTGACGCGGAGGGCAACCTGCAGGTGCGCCGGATCAGCGGTGACTTCGGCGGCGACATCTTCTGGCCGTGTGCGCCGGAGGTCCGCGCCGTGACGGAGTTCGCGCGCCCGTTCACCTACCAGGTCCCCTTCGGGATGGGCTCCGTGACATGGCCTGGGACGCCTGACCAGAAGGTCGTGATGTCGGCAGAGGAGTCCGACGCCGGCCTCACGATCTGGGTGGTCGGTCCGGGCTGGGCCACGGTCTGCTCGGTGCCCCCGGGGACCCCGATCCCGACCGACCACTCGCCGGAGTCGGTGCTCGAGTACCTCCGAGCCCACCCCGACCTGGAGGTCAGCGAGGCGACCACGACGACGGTCGATGGGCGGCCCGCGCTGAGCGTCGACATCACGACCGCCGATGGCGCCACCGGATGCAACGGCGACGGCTACGTGCGCTTCTGGAAGCAGTCCGGCTTCGAAGGCGGCCTCGCGGTCGGCGCCTCGACCCACCTGGTCCTCGTGGACGTGGACGGTGCGACCGTGGCCTTCGAGATCTGGGACGCCCGAACGTCCTCGTGGCTCCCGCGAGCCCAGGCGATCATCGACTCGGTCCGCTTCGACGCAAACGGGGCGGCGAGCCAGGCCGCTGCCCAGCCAACGGACGACGGCGCTCGCATCGTCCGCGTGGACGTGCTCGACGAACGCACGCGGGACCTCACCATCGAATCACCCAGCGTCGGGTATGCCAGGGTCCGCCTGCTGCTGCCAGACGGGTTCGAAGAGGGCTCCGCCGTCGCCTGGCCGACGCTCTATCTGCTTCACGGCGCCGAAGACGATTACACGAGCTGGACGCGCGAGACGGACGTGTCCGCCATCGAGGGACTCCGCAACGTCCTCGTGGTCATGCCGGACGCCGGTCGCTGGGGCTGGTACACGGACTGGTCGAACCGTGGCGACGGTGGTCAGCCCGCCTGGGAGACCTTCCACACCCAGGAGCTCCCGGAGCTCCTCGAACGTGACTGGGGAGCGAGCCCGAACCGCGTCGTTGCCGGCCTCTCGATGGGTGGCTTCGGCGCCCTGTCGTACGCCGCTCGGAACCCCGGCTTCTACAAGGCGGCCGCCGCCTACAGCGGGGTCGTGGACACCGTCGGCTCCGACTTCGAGGCCGACGACCTGATGTGGGGCGACAAGGTCGCTGACGCCGCGACGTGGGAAGCGCACAACCCGCTCAGCCAGGCGGCGGCGCTCGCCGGCACGCCGCTGTACCTCTCGTACGGTGATGGCGATCCTGGACCGCTGGACCCCGACGGCACGGGCGCCGACGAACTGGAGCGCTGGCTGGCGTCGCAGAACGACGCGCTGGTGGCACGCCTCCAGGAGCTGGGCATCCCGGCCACCGTGGACGCGTATGGGGACGGCACGCACACCTGGCCCTACTGGCAGCGGGGACTGCACGACTCGCTCCCACTGCTCCTCGGTGCGCTTGCGCAGTGACGGGTCGAAGGAGCCCGCCCGTCCGTGCGCCATGTGAGGCTCTGACGCGCGGCCTGCACCCTGGCCGCCGGGACCGCGCCGAGGGACCGTTGTCAGCGGGCGGGACGGCGCCCCACTGCGGGAGGCGGTGGGTCGTATTCCGGGTGTGGCGCGTAGACCGAGGGTGGTCGATATGCCGGAGGCGGAAGGCCGGGTCGCTCCAACTGCCCTGCCATCTGGCTCCGTCCCGATACGGCCTCGATGAGTTCGCCGAGTCGGACGTAGATGCGGATGGCAACGATGGCCAGGACGACCAGCACGTAAGCGATCGCCAACAGGAGCCAGGTCTGTTCCTGGATCGCACCGTTGGCGTTGGAGAGAGCCCAGACCGGGAGGGCGGTGAGGATCAGGATGACGGCGAAGATCGCCCAAATTCCGCGCACCGAACATGGCCTGCGACTCCTCCCTTTCGACTGTGCGTCAGGGGTTGAGAGTACGCTCTCGCCCTGGGTCGGTGTCACCTTTCGTTCCCAGCAGCGCATCGAGCAGCCCCGCCACCGCCGGTCACATGAGCCAGACGGCCCTTGCCCGGTGGCGAAGTGGTCGACAGCATCGACGTACTTGATAGGGGGACCCAAGTTGCCGCGACGCAAGACCGTGTACGTGGTCGCTGTCGCGATGGTGGCGATGACCGGCGAACCGACGATGGCCGACGACTTCACGGAGCCCGATCGGCGGCTTCAGCGTGGCTCCTGTCGCATGGACCTGGCCGGCACATGCGCGAGCGCGATGGCCGGGTCGCCCATCTCCCGGAGCGACACGCCGATCCCGTAGGCCAGGAAGCCTCGTCCGGCCGGCTGGTGTAGTCGTACCTGGTCGGCCGCATCCGCGACCGCGAGCGGACTGGCCGGAGCGACGACGGGCAGGGCCGCACCGAGTGCGGGCGAGAGCCCGCTTGGCACGCTTCGAGACATGATGGCCCCCTTGGTTGCGACCCTGACGACCCCATCTGGCGCGGCCCGCAAAGCCACGCGTCCTTCGTGGCTGCTCCGCGACCCGGGTCAGGGCTCGGCAGGCACGGTGACGGGCCCGCCGCTCGAGCGCCGGATGACGAGCTCCGTGGGAAGGACCACGTCCTGGGCTGGGCTCTTGGGGTCGGCCAGATGGTCAAGCAGCACGGCGACGCTGCGCCGGCCCATCTCGAAGGCGGGCTGCGCCGCGACGGTGAGGAAGGGGAACGTGACCATCGCCTGCGGCAGGTCGTCAAAGCCCACGACCGCCACGTCATCGGGAACTCGGAGGGCGAGCTCCGCGAGTCCATGCAGGACCCCGATGGCGATGAAGTTGTTGGCCGCGAAAAGCGCCGTGGGACGCGGGACCTGGCGCATGACGGAGAGCGTCATGGCACGCCCGCCGTCGATGGTGAAGGGACCGTGCAGCACGAGGGGCGCGGGGAGGCCGGCTTCCTCGACGAGCGCCCGGCTGAACCCCGCGGCGCGATCGATGGCCGTGGGGACGTGGACCGGCCCCGACAGGACGGCCATGCGACGGTGACCCAGGCCCACGAGCAGCCGGCCGAGCTGCAGGGCGCCGCCTTCCGAATCGGCCCTCACGATGTCCACGCCAGGGGTCTCCGGACGGCGGTCTACGACCACCACCGGGACGCCGCGGTCACGGCACATGCGGACGGTCTCGTCGCCTGAGCCGGCCGGGATGATGAGCAGGCCGTCGACCTGTCGCTGCAGCAGCACGGGGACCAGCCGCCGCTCTTCGTCCTCGCGCTCGTCGCTGTTGGCGAGGAGCAGGGAGATGTCCGCCTCGCGTGCCGCCGTCTCCACGCCCTGGGCCAGGGTCGTAAAGAACGGGTTCGTCATGTCCGGTATGACGAGCGCGATGGCGTCCGTTCGCCGGGTCCTGAGGTTGCGGGCGACGGTGTTGGGCATGTAGCCGGTCTCGGCGAGGGCCTCTTCGACGCGGGCACGGAGTTGTGGGCTCACCCGCCCGTACCCGTTGACCACCCGCGACACGGTCATGGGGGAGACTCCAGCGCGCTTCGCGACGTCAAGCAGGGTCGACATCGGTGGCCCCCTCGTCGCCGACTTCGCGCTTCTCCGGTGACGGCAGTCGAGCCAGGAGCACGACCGCGGCCATCGCCCGGGAGGCCTCCCGCCTGAAGGGCTGCATGTGGCGTGCGGGTCCTAGAAGCCGCGAAACGCGGTGCTCGACCGTGCCGGAAGCCCGGCGTGCGGCAGTCGCCGTAGGACGACGTACCCGATCCCGTGTGCCATGCAGAACTCGCGCTTCTCCGGCTCATCGCCATCCTCGTTGACGACGTAGGAGGCGGGGTTCGATCTGCGCGATCTCCGGCTCGGCGTCCATCCAGCCAGAGCCCGACGACACGAGACAGCGATGCACGCTGCGCACCGCACCGGCCATGTAGCGCCGTTCCTGCTCACCCTGCAAAGGATGGCCCGGGCCCTTCAGCAACTCGACGTTACGGTCGCTCCCGACCACCACGTAGAGCGTGCCGAAGGCCGCCGCGTCCATGAAGAAGCGGATGTGGCCCGAATGCAGCCAGTCGTAGCAGCCCGTGACCACCACGCTAGGCCGGTCAGATGGTGGTGGCGCGGGATCTTCGATGGGGAACCCCGCACGCGCCGCGCGGGACACCACGTGGTAGGGCACGCCAGCGGCGTGCGCGGCGGCCCTGACTGCAGCGATCCTCGTCCTCCCGGCCCACGAGCGTGACGCCTGGCGCAGCCAGCGTCGGCAGCTCGTCGGCCACGGGCCGCTCCACGATCGACGCTCGCTCTACCCAGCGCAGTGACTCGGCGAGGAACAGCCGCTCGGCAGCAGGGAAGCGGGGCGGGGAGCCGGTCGTATGGGCCACCATCTCGTCCGACGGGACGCGAACATGCAGCCGCCCGCGGCCGGCCGCCTCCTGGAGGAAGCGCACGTCGTCGGAGCGGAGGTCATCCAGGCTCGCCTCCACGATCGCGACCGACTTGGCCCGCCGGCGATCGTCCGGGGTGGCTCGCTCGGCGTCCGCCGTCATGAGCGCACCGAGATGCGAGCGGAGCCGGCCGGTGGCTCCTCCGAGGCCACGATCAGGTAGCCGCCGCCGCACCCGGAGAACATGGCTCCCGGGTACTCCGCGGCATATGCGGCGCGAAGCCCGCGCAGGTCAAGGGTGATGGTGGGATGCTCGAAGACGTGGGGCAGGATGGCGTCCCAGGCGAGCGAGCACTCGTTGAGGGATCCGCCAAGAGCGTGAAGGTCCATCGCCAGGATGGCGTCGTAGCAGGCTCGCCCGCTGGCGCCGAGGCGGGCGATCCATGCCGGATCGAGGTGCTTCACTCCCAGGGGACCGTAGCCTGGAGGGCGCTCTCCGACCGGGATCAGATGGATGACCCGCTGCAGCCACCCCAGGAGCACCGGATCGCAGGTCGACTCGACGTGGGCCGGGAACCAGCCGCCCTCCACCGACACGTCGTAGTCGAGGCGGCTGATGCCCGGATAGATCAGGCCGCACATGTCCTGCGAGCCTGAGGGCTCGAGCACGGCCGACATTCTCGGCCGCGTAGAGCTCACGGACCATGTCCGCCGCTGAACGGCCCACGGGCAGCGCATCGCCCCACAGAGACCGGGCCGCGTCCCGCGTCCCGGTCGCCATCCCGCAGCGGTCCATGTAGCGCACGGTCGGCAGCAACGAGACCACGACCATCGACCCGGGCGGCTCGGGGTTGAGTGCCGACACGAAGGGCTGGTCGATCCAACCGCCCGCCATCTGCAGCCGGAAGGGCAGGCTGCCGATGGCCTGGCGCAGGCCGGCTGGCATCGAGGGGGAGGTGGACGGAGCCGAGGAGGGGGCCGCGCTCGACCCGGTCCGCGTCATCAGCCCACGACGACGCGCCGGCCGGCCTTGCGGGCGGCGAACTGCTCGGCGATCCAGGCGTAGGTCGCGGCCATGCCGTCGCGGAGCGGTGTGTTGGGCTCCCAGCCGAGGACCTGCTCGATGAAGGTGTTGTCGCTGTTGCGGCCGGCCACACCCTTCGGCGCGTCCAGGTCGTACTCGCGCTCCAGGGTCACGCCGGCGATCTCCTCCACGATGGAGACCAGCTGGTTGATCGACACCAGCTCGCTCGAGCCGAGGTTGATGGGCGTGGCGATCAGCTCCGGGCGTATGCATGATCAGGTCGATGCCGTGCAGGCAGTCGTCGATGTAGCAGAACGATGCGCGTCTGCGTCCCATCGCCCCAGATCTGGATGCGCAGGTCGCCGCTGTCCTGGGCCTCGAGGACCTTGCGGCACATGGCGGCGGGGCCTTCTCGCGACCGCCGAACCAGGTGCCGTTGGGGCCGTAGATGTTGTGGAAGCGGGCGATGTGGGTCTCGAGGCCGCGTTCCGCCCAGTACTCCTGGCAGAACATCTCGCTGATGAGCTTCTCCCAGCCGTAGCCGCGCTCGGCCATGGCCGGGTAGGCATCGGATTCCTTCGAGCGCGATGACGTCCGGGGACTTCTGCAGGTCCGTGTTGTAGGCGCAGGCGGACGAGGAGAAGAAGTAACGCTGCACGCCGGCGCGGTAGGAGGCCTCGGTCAGGTGCGTGTTGACGAGGATGCTGCGCAGGCACTCGACGCGGAAGTGCTCGATGAAGCCCATGCCGCCCATGTCGGCGGCGAGGTTGTAGACCTCGGTGGCGCCCTTGACGGCGTCGATGGCGTTCTGCTCGTGGCTGAGGTCCATGGAGATCGACTCGACGCCCGGGACGCGCAGGTACCAGTCGGGCAGGGGCTTGCGGTCGATGGCCCGGATGTTCGTGTAGCCCTGCTCGTGGAAGTAGCGGTCAGCGATCCGGCGATGAAACCGCCGGCGCCGGCGATCACGATGAGGTCGTCCCTGTGCGAGGCCTCGCGTCGACGGCGGTGCCGGGGATCGTGTCGTTGAATTCCAGGCTCATCGCGGGGTACCTCTCTGGCTCGCCGGGGCGCCCGTGCGGATCGAGCTCGGCGCGGGTGCTGTTGCATCGCTCACGGACTCGTGCAGCGTGGTAACGTTACCACGACCGGCACTCACGGCGCCGGCCCCGTGCGCTCCTCAAGGAGCCGGGTATAGTGCGCCGACCAGCCCGCATACGAATTCGCTCGCCGCTCGGGGAGCCGGCTGATGGGCTGCGAGGACCAAGAAGAGGAGGACCATGAGAAGCACCCAATTCGCCGCTCTGCTCGCCTCGCTGACCCTGACGTCCATGCTGGCCGTGCCGGCCATGGCGCAGGACGCGAGCCCGGCCGTCGACGCGAGCGCTGCCCCGGCCGCTGCCGAGCCGGCCCCGTTCGACGCCGCGCGACACGCCCTACATCCCGATCGTCTCGAAGGGCTTCCAGCACCAGTTCTGGCAGGCCGTCAAGCAGGGCGCCGAGGACGAAGGGCGCTGAGCTCAACGCCGAGGTGAACTTCATCGGCCCGGCCAGCGAGTCAGAAGTCGCCAGCCAGATCGAGATGCTGCAGGCCGAGTTCGACAAGGGCCCGGACGCCGATCTGCTTCGCGGCGCTTGACAGCCAGGCGGCCAACCCGCTCCTGGAGCAGATCAGGACGCAGCGGCATCCCCGTCATCGCCTTCGACTCCGGCGTCGACAGCGACATCCCCATCACGACGGCCGCGACGGACAACGTCGCCGCTGCCGCCCTGGCCGCTGACAAGATGGCCGAGCTCATCGGCGGCGCCGGCAAGGTCGGCGTCATCATCCACGACCAGACCAGCCGCACCGGCATCGACCGTGGCGACGGCTTCATCAACCGGATGAAGGAAGCCTATCCCGACATCGAGATCATCGGCCCCCAGTACGGCGGTGGCGACCAGCTCAAGTCGACCGACCTGGCCAAGGCCATCATCACGGCCAACCCGGACATCAAGGGCTTCTTCGGCGCCAATGAAGGCTCCGCGATCGGCGTCGTGAACGCCGTCAACGAGCTCGACATGGCCGGCAAGCTCGTGGTCATCGGCTACGACTCCGGCGCAGGCACAGATCGACGCCATCAAGAGCGGCCTCATGGCCGGCGCCGTCCAGCAGAACCCCATCGGCATCGGCGCCCAGTGCGTCCGTGCCGCGGCCATGGCCCTCCAGGGCATGGACGTCCCGCCCACGATCGACACCGGCTTCATCTGGGCCGATGCGTCCAACATCGACTCTCCCGAGGTCATGGCCGTCCTCTACGAGTAGGCCGGAGCCCTGACCCGTAAGCACTGACGGGGCTGCCGCTCGACGTGGCAGCCCCGTCGTCCATATCCACCCCGAAGCGAGGACCGCATGTCGGCTGACCTTCTGGTTCGGATGGAGGGCATCGACAAGAACTTCCCGGGCGTGCAGGCACTTGGCGGACGCCCAGTTCGAGCTGCGCCCCGGGGAGGTCCACGCGCTCGTCGGCGAGAACGGCGCCGGCAAGTCGACGCTCATGAAGGTCCTCACCGGCATCTACCGCAAGGATGCCGGCACCATCTGGTTCAAGGGCCAGGAGGTGGACGTCCCGGACCCGCGAGCCGGTCGCGACCTGGGCATCAGCATGATCCACCAGGAGCTCGTCCTGGCCCCGCACCTCACGGTCGCCCAGAACATCTACATGGGCCGCGAGCCGCGAGGCCGCCTCTCGCTTCACCGTCGACGACAAGCGCCAGGTCGAGCAGACCGCCGAGCTCATCGACCGGCTCCACCTGCGGCTCGACCCGCGCGCCAAGGTCCGCGACCTCAAGGTCGCGCAGCAGCAGATGGTCGAGATCGCCAAGGCCCTCTCGCTGGACGCGTCCGTCCTCATCATGGACGAACCCACGGCGGCCCTGACGAACACGGAGATCGACGAGCTCTTCCGCATCATCCGCGCCCTCACGCGCAGCAGGGCGTGGGCGTCGTCCACATCTCGCATCGGCTCGAGGAGCTGCGCCAGATCTCCGACCGGGTCACCGTCATGCGTGACGGCCGCCACGTGGCCACGGTCGAGACGGCGGCCGTCTCCATCGACGAGATCATCTCCATGATGGTGGGACGCATCATCTACGAGGAGGCGCCGCAGGTGCCCGAGACGCCTGGACCCGGACGGTCGTGCTGGAGGTCCGCGGCCTGTCTCGCGGCCGAGCCGTTCAGGGACGTCTCGTTCAGCTGCGGCGCGGCGAGATCCTGGGCGTCGCCGGGCTGGTGGGCGCGGGCCGCACGGAGCTGGCCAGGCTCATCTTCGGGGCGGACCGCAAGGACTCGGGCGACGTCCTCGTCCACGGCAAGCCGGTCGACAGTCGGCAGCCCGGCAGACGCCGTGTCGCCTGCGGCATCAGCTACCTCTCGGAGGACCGCAAGCAGCGACGGCCTGGCGCTGGGCCTCGACGTCGAAGACAACGTCGCCCTGGCCTCGTACCGGCGCTTCCTGCGCGGCCTGGGCCAGGTCAACACGAAGCTCACGCGCGCCGCCGCCGACGCAGCGGGTCGAGGAACTCTCCATCAAGACCCCGAGCATCGCGGCAGAAGGTCCGCAACCTGTCCGGAGGGACCCAGCAGAAGGTGGTCCTGGCCAAGTGGCTCACGGCCGAGACGGAGATCCTCATCTTCGACGAGCCGACTCGCGGCATCGATGTCGGCGCCAAGAGCGAGATCTACCACCTGCTCAACGAGCTTGCTGCACAGCGGCAAGCTCGATCATCATGATCTCCTCGGAGCTGCCTGAGATCCTGCGCATGAGCCACCGCATCATCGTCATGTGCGAGGGACGACTGACCGGTGAGCTGACGGCGGCCGAGGCCGACCAGGAGAAGATCATGACGCTCGCCACCCAGCGCGAGTCCGTCGCCCAGGCGATCGACTGACGAGGAAACCGATGCAGAGCGCACAATCGCGGTCACGGCTCGTTCTTCCGCTCGGACGCGGTCCAGCGCCTGCTGGCCTTCTCCGCCCTGCTCCTCATCATCGTCGTCTTCACGATCCTGTCGCCGTACTTCGCCACGCCCAGCAATGCCATCGGGCATCCTGCTGGCGACAGCCGTCAACGGCATCCTCGCCATCGGCGTGACGTTCGTCATCATCACCGGCGGCATCGACCTCTCCATCGGCACCGTGATGACGATGTCGGCGGTCATGACCGGGGTGTTCGTCACCAACCTGGGTCTGCCGCTGCCGATCGGGCTGGCGGGGGGCATCCTCACCGGCGGGCTCATGGGCCTCCTCAATGGTGTGCTCATCGCCCGTTTCCGCATCCCACCCTTCATCGCGACCCTGGGCACGATGCAGGTAGCCAGGGGTCTCGCCCTCGTCCTCGCCGACGTGAAGCCCATCTACTTCAATGACACGCCGGAGTTCAGCTCAGCGGCCATGAGCTCGGTCGTCGGCTCCGTGGTCCCTGGCATGGACATCCCCAACCTGGTCCTCGTCTTCTTCGGCGCTGCCATCGTGGCGGCCTTCGTCCTGGGCCGGACGATCCTGGGTCGCTACACCTTCGCCATCGGCAGCAACGAGGAAGCGACGCGACTCTCCGGTGTGAACGTCAATCGCTGGAAGGCCTCCGTCTACGTGGTGAGCGGCCTCGCCGCGGGCCTCGCCGGCGTCGTCATCGCCGCGCGGCTCAACTCCGCCCAACCCGCCGTCGGCATGGGCTATGAGCTCGACGCCATCGCGGCCGCGGTCATCGGCGGCACGTCCCTTTCCGGCGGCGAGGGGTCGATCCTGGGCACGGTCATCGGCGCTTTCATCATCAGTACGCTCACCAACGGCCTGCGCATCTGGGGAGTGCCGCAGGAGCTGCAGTACGTCGTGACGGGCGGCATCGTCATCCTGGCCGTCTACCTCGACATCGTCAGGCGGCGTCGCCTGGTCTGACGCATGTTGCGCCCGCCTGCGCGGGACTCCGGCTGACGCCCCCTGTAGAGGACCAGGACAGCATCCGGCCTCTTTCGACGGTCGACCGATCATCGCCATCGTGGGTGGGGGATGGACCAGCATCTCCGGGTGCTGCTGTGCCTCGATCTCCCGGCGATCGGCGGCTTCAGCGTGGCTCCTGTCGCATGGACATGGCCGGCACGCGCGCGAGCGCGATGGCCGGGTCGCCCATCTCCCGGAGCGACACGCCGACCCCGTAGGTCAGGAAGCGGCCTTCAGGCACCAGTTCGATGATGCAGCTGCCCGCCTTTCGCGAGTCGGGGACGAGCCGCGCGAGCTTCGTCGAGATGGCGCGAAGGTCGAGCGACCCGGCCGGGTGCACGATGGCCCGGGCGCGGAACGTGATGGTCGCCGGAGGGATCGGCACGAACAGCGAGAGGATCCCGCCGCGCCGCACGGGCACCGTGACGCTCACCAGCTGGTCCGTCGCGATCTGCCGCGCCTTCCAGCCAGCAGCGGCAACGGCGACGTACAGCCGTCCGTCGACCGTGCCGTACACCACGCCGCTCGACCGGGGCTCGCCATTCGGGTCGACGTGCCCCACGATGGCGAAGGACGCCTTCCCGAGTGCGCGGTAGACGGCCGCGCTGCGCATGTCCGTGTTCGTGTCCATCAGATCCCCCTCCAGGTCCAAGTCCGTCGTCAAGTGGTCCGCACGCCGCCGGCGCTCATCGACAGGGCCTGTCGGAGCGCGACGTCCCGCGGGTCACCGGAGATGCCGCCCATCCGGTTGGTCACGTACCCATACCCGATGCCGGTCGCCGGGTCGGCATAGCCGAGCGAGCCGCCCGCCCCTGGGGCGCCGAAGGCACCTTCATGCCCGAAGGACCAGATCTCGCTTGGCTTCATGAAGCCGAGCGAGAAGCGCACCTCGCCATGCAGGCACTCGTCGTGGAACCCGAGTCGTGGCGGGACCGCAGGCGCCCGCAGGGCAGCGAGCGTCTCTGGACGCAGCCCGAGCTCGTGGCCATCGCCCGCGAAGACACCGTAGGCCCGCGCGATCGCCCTGGCCGTGCCCACGCCACCACCTGACGGGATCTCGAGCTCGCGGGCATAGACCCGCTCGCGGTCGATCGGCACCTGCGTGCCGGGATTGGTGATGAGCGAGCGGAAGAGGACCGACCTTGGGTTCAACGAGTCGATGAGGAGCGGCCGCGGAAGTCGCGCCAGCGTCCGGAGGATGTTGGGGGAGATCAAGGGCGCCAGGCGTGAGTCGGGCATCGCTGCGGGCAGCCGGATGTAGAACTCGAGACCGAGCGGCGCGGCGATCTCATCCGCGAAGTAGCGGCCCAGGGTGCGGTGCTGTGGATCGACCCGCCGGATGATCTCACTCTCGTAGAACCCCAGGCTGATGGCGTGGTAGGCCTGGCGTTCGCCGGGCTCCCAGGCGGGACGTTGTCGGGCCATGATGGCGGCCAGCCGGTCAGGATCGGCGAGCACCGTGCGGTCCACGCGCTCGTCGAAGCCGTACAGGCCGGCCTGGTGAGCGAGGAGCTGGCGGATGGTGATGCGAGCCTTCCCCGCCTGCGCGAACTCGGGCCAGTACGTGGCGACCGGCTCCTCCCAGTCGAGCAGGCCACGCGACTGGGCGAGTGCCAGCGTCATGGCGGCCATGCCCTTCGTGGCCGAGAAGACGAGGACCATGGTGTCCTCGTCCCAGGCCGCCCCGGTCGTGCGGTCGCGGACGCCGCCCCACAGGTCGACGACCTTCTCGCCGTCCTTGTAGACGGCGCACGCCGCGCCGACCTCCCCGCGCTGGGTGAAGTTCTCGACGAAGGCGGCGCGCATGGGCTCCCAGCCCGTGGCGACCGATCCCTCGATGACGACCCCGCTCGAACTGCTGACGCCCACGTCCTTGACTCCTCACGTGTGTTGACAGGCACCAGCCTGTGCGTCAACCGGCACGGCGCGCATCCATCCTTCGGCGGATGGGGCGGTTGATTCCTGGCGCCAGGGCGGTGCCGCGCGCCGACCGATCAGCCGAGCAGGCCCAGCTCTCGGCCACGCGCCACGGCCTCGACCCGGTTGGCCGCCCCGAGCTTGCCGGAGATGGTGTGCAGGTGTGACTTGACCGTGCCGACGGTCACGAACAGCTCCGTCCCGATCTGGCTGTTGGAGCGCCCGAGGGCGACCAGGCGCAGGACCTCGAGCTCGCGCTCGCTGAGGACCTCGAGCGCGACGTGGCCACGGCGGCGCTGCCGCGGACCGTCGCCGCTGGCGTCGTTCGAGCGCAGCTGTTCGAGGCGCGCGAGCGTGGTCCTGATGGATCGTGCGCTCTGCGCATCGCCGCTGCGGACGGCCAGCTCCAGGCCGTGGCGCGCGGCCGACTCCGCGAGCTCGAGTCGACCAAGCTCGGCGCCTGCCCTGGCCATGGCCGCCCAGACCGCGGCGCTGGCCGTTGCGGCCGAGTCGGCCGGCGCTCGCGCCACCTCCGACTCGCAGATCCGGAGCGCCGCCGCCGGGTCGCCGCGCGCCAGCTCGATGGCAGCCAGGTCGGCGATGGCCCGGCCGGCGGCGAAGGCATTGCCGCCCGCCCGCAGGTCCGGCAGCGCAGCCTCGTAGGTGTGGGCGGCGGTATCGCGATCGCCGGCGATGAGGAGTCCGCGAGCCAGGAGGATGGTCGCGTCGCCGCGCAGCGTCGCCTCGGCCTCGGCCGGGAGGCCCGTGGGCACCAGCTCCCGAGCGAGCCGCGCCTGGGCGATCGCGGTCGCGCTGTCACCCTCGAGGTCGGCCAGGCGCGAGCGCAGGAGTGCGACCTGGGTGCGGATGATCGCCGCCATCGTCGGGTCGGCAGCGTCGTCTGCCGCGTTCGCTCGCTCGGCATCGGCCAGGCGCTCGGCGATGCCGTCGGTCTCACCCGAGAGCGCGAGGCACCAGGCGTACGAGGCGCTCAGCTGCGCGTGTCTCCTGACGGCCTGGGGTGGCAGCGCGTCGAGCCAGGCGCGCACCGTGCTGATCTCGCCGGCATTGAGTCGACGCAGTGACGCGTCAGCGATGATCGCGCTGCTGGCCTGGAGGTCCCCCGACGCGAGTGCGTGGGCGATGGCCTCGTCGTCATGCTCGTGCGCCATGTGCCACGCGGAGGCGCGCGCGTGGAGCGTCGACACCTCGCCGGGGTCGCGAACCCGGAGCCGAGCCCGGAGGACCTCGGCGAACAGTGCGTGATAGCGATACCAGCGCCGTTCCTCGTCGAGCGGGATCACGAGGAGGTTGGCGCGCTCCAACGCCTCCAGCCGCTCCCGGCCCTCCGGGACGCCGGTGACGGCGTCGCAGAGCGGCCCACAGAGGCGCTCCAGGATGGAGGTCCGCAGCAGGAAGCCCTCCGTCTCGGGCGGCAGATCCGCGAGGACCTCCTCGACGACATAGTCGAGGACGAAGCGGTGGGTCGCCGTGAAGTCGCGCACCCGGGCTGCGACGTCGGTGCGCCCCGCGAGCGTGGCCGAGACGAGCTGGAGCACCGCGGGCCAGCCCTCGGTGCGTGCCACGAGCGCGTCGACGTCGGCAGGACCGAGCACGGGCCCGATCCGTTCGAGGAAGAAGGCGCTGGCCTCATCGTTCGTGAAGCGCAGGGCGTCGGCCCGCACCTCGAGCAGCTCGCCGCGCGCCCGGAGCCGGGCGAGCGGCAGGGCGGGGTCGGCGCGCGTCGAGATGGCCACGTGCGCCTGGGGCGGCAGCCGTTCGACGAGGGCCGCGACCGCTTCCTCGACCGTCGCGTCGGTGATGAGGTGGTAGTCGTCGAGCCCGAGCACCATCGGCTCGGGACGGGCGGCCAGCCAGGCCGCCAGCTCCTCGACCACGGCGAGGACATCGCCTGACGCGACCGGGAGCAGGACATCGCCGCGAGCCTCCTGGCCGACAAGGCTCGCGACGGCGGCGCCGAGGTAGCGCAGGAATTGGACCGCATCGTTGTCCGTGGCGTCGAGGGCGATCCAGGCGCTGCGGACAGGCGACCCATCGAGCCAGTCGACGAGCGCCGTGGTCTTGCCGAAGCCGGGCGGGGCTGACAGCAGGACCAGCCGCGCATCCAGCGAGCCATCCAGCAGCGACGCGAGGCGCGGGCGGTGGATGCGCCAGCGCGACGGCCGGGGCATCGCGAGCTTCGTCGGGAGCAGGCGTTCGATCACGGTGGATTCCGGCTTCGATGGTAGTGGACCGCGGCCGCTGGGGACGGCCCCCGGAACGGGCTGCCCGCCGCGGATCCCAACCCCCGGTTCCATCCACCGATGGATGCGCGCGCGGGTGGTTGAGTGGCACGCTTCGAGCCATGACATCCGGCCGATGCGCCGGAGAAGTTGGAGGTCTCGATGGCTGGCTCGGCTCCCTATGAGGTGCGCCTGCGCGTGCATGGACTGCTGGACCCGGCGTGGTCGGCGCGGCTCGCGGGCCTCGCTCTCGTCGGTGAGGCAGACGGCACGACGCTGGCGCAGGGTCGCGTCGTCGACCAGGCGGCGCTGCACGGGGTGCTCGATGCCATCCGGGATCTGGGCCTGTCGCTCATCTCGGTCGAGGCCTCCGCCGTTGATGCGCCCGTGACCACGACCGGGGGACGGTGATGTCCACGCAGCGGCCGGACCGATCTCCATTCACGTCGGCGGGTGAGATGGTCGTGCGCGAGTCCGGCGACCGTGGCGCGCCCGCCGTGGTCTTCCTGCACGGAGCCGGTGCCAGCGCGCGCATGTGGCGCGAGCACATGGCGCGGCTCACCGCGTTCCACTGCCTTGCCCCGGATCTGCCGGGCTTCGGGCGCAGCAACGAGCTGCCCTGGGTATCACGGACAGTGACGGCCGACCTGGTCGCACGGATCATCGAGACCCGCGTACCGTCGGGGAGGGCACACGTCGTCGGCCTCTCGTGGGGCGGCGGCATCGCGCACACGCTGCTCGATCGTCACCCCGACCTGGTCGACCGCGTCGTCATCGACGGCGCCGGCATCCTCACCTGGTGGGCTGGCCCGCTGGTCCTGTTCGGGGTGAGCGCCGTGTCGCCCTTCCTGCACACGCGTCCGGTGACCGCGCTCTTCGGCCGCATCATCGGCTTCGACGAGGAGGGCCGGGCGGACCTGCGAGCCGCCTCCCGCCAGGCATTCCGACGGGCGTTCATCGAGGGCTTCAGGAGCGGCGTGTCGCGTGTCGAGATCGCCGCGACCTCCCCGACCCTGCTCGTCGCGGGGGAGAAGGAATTGCTCGTCCGCGCCTCGAATGCGGCGCAGGCAGCGCTCATGCCCGATGCCGAAGCCCGCTTCACGCCTGGCCTGGGGCACGGCTGGATCGCGCGCCGCGCGGATCTGCATGCGCGGATGGTGGAGGCCTGGCTCACGGGAGGAGACCTGCCGCCAGAGCTGCAGCCGGAGCCGCCCGCACCCGCCATGCTCGCGCGGCTGCGCCAAGAGTTGGGAGAGTAGCCATGCGAACGATCGGCCTGCTCCGCGACCAAGCGGACGCGGAGATCCCACCATCCCTACTGGACCTGGTCGAGTGCCCGCGGGTCGCCGCGCTCACGACGCTGATGCCTGATGGTTCGCCGCAGACGTCGGTCGTGTGGTGCGACTTCGACGGCAGCCACGTCCGCGTCAACACGATGGAGGGCTTCCGCAAGGAACGCAACATGCGTCGGGACCCGCGGGTGACCCTGCTCTGCTACGACCCACGCCATCCGCTGCGGTACCTCGAGGTCCGCGGCACCGTCGAGCAGATGACACACGAGGGCGCGCTCGAACATCTCGATGCCCTCGCGTCGAAGTATGTCGGGCGGCCCATCCGCTACTTCGGCGAATGTGTCCCAGGGCACCTCGCCCAGACTGAGACGCCGGTGCTCTGCCGCATCCGGCCGACCAGGGTCGTGGCCCTGGACGCGACCAAGCCGGAGGACGCCCGATGGCCAGCCAGATGACCCTCGCGACCGCCCCCATCCCGGAGTCCCACCGGGACCTGCTGGAGCGGCCCATCTGCGCCGTGCTGACGGCGCTCCTCCCGGATGGCCAGCCCCATTCCTGCCTCGTCTGGGTGGACTTCGATGGGGCGTGCGCCCGGTTCAACACGACGCTCGAGCGCAAGATCGGGCGCGACCTGGCCGCCGATGGGAGGCTGAGCCTGCTCGTCGTCGACCCGGAGGACACTGGCCGCTTCATCCAGATCCGCGGTGAGGCCGAGCTGCTCCGCGAGGGTGCCATCGAGCATCTCGATGCCCTGACGCGCAAGTACACGGCCCATCCCCGCTTCTACGGCTTCGTCTATCCGCTGGAGCGACAGGGCTGCGAGGAGCGCGTCATCGGTCGCGTCCGCGCTCTCCGGGTCACGCTCGACGCCATCCACCGCTGACGGGTGTCGCCGGCGGTGACACAGCGGCCAGTGCCGCTCCAGGCGCGTGCCGCCACCCTCAGCCCGCCGACCCGTCGCAAGCAGGCTCCCCCGCACCCCGCACCCCGCCACCCCGCGCGACCGTCGCTATAGTGGAGTCGACAGCCCGCATACGAATGCGTCCGCCGAGCGGGCGGATCATCCAGGGCTGGGGGACAGGGGAGGAGGGCTGCGTCGTCGTGCTGGCCGTCTCCCTCCGAATCGTGCGCTGCCGACGCCTCGCCTGACCCTGCACCGCGCCGCCGTCCAGCCCGGCCGCCCGGCGTGCGGCCGGGCTCACGCGTATCCATGACCGCGAGCGACGCCGGCGGGCTGGGCGCCAACTACCGCCGCCTCTGGGCATCATCCGCAGCGGCGAACCTGGCCGACGGCGTCTTCGTGGTGGCGCTGCCTCTGCTGGCCGTGACCCTGACGACCTCGCCGGCGCTCATCGCTGGCGTGGCCATCGCCGGCCGCTTGCCCTGGCTGGTCTTCGTGCTCTTCGCCGGCGTGCTGGCCGACCGCCTCGATCGACGCGTGACGATGCGCAACGTCCAGGTCATGCGCGTCGCGGTGATCGGCGGTCTGGCCGTCCTGGTGCTCGTCGACGGGCTGAGCCTGCCCATGCTGTACGTGGTGGCCTTCGTGCTCGGCGTGGGAGAGACGCTCTTCGACACGGCCGCCCAGTCGGTGCTGCCCAACATCGTCCCGCGCGAGCGACTCAACGTGGCCAACGGCCGGCTGTACGCCGTTGAGCTGGTGATGAACCAGTTCGTCGGGCCGCCGCTGGGCGGCTTCCTCGTGGCGCTCTCCATGGTCGCCGCGCTGGCGGGCAGCGCCCTGGCCTACGCGCTGGCGGCCCTGGGCCTGGCGCTCATGGTGGGCACCTTCCGGGCGACCCGCACGGCACCGCCCACGTCCGTGCTGCAAGACATCCGCGAGGGCATGGGCTACCTGCTGGGCCACACCGTGCTGCGCACGTTGGCCATCATGGTCGCGGTCGCCAACCTGGCCGCGGCGGCCAGCTGGGCTATCTTCGTCGTCTTCGCGGTGGCGCCGGGGCCCATGGGCCTCGATGCCTTCGGATACGGCGTGCTGATGACCGGCATGGCCATCGGGGCCATCGTTGGCACGCTGACGGAACCCTTCGCCGAGCGCTCCCTGGGTCGCTCACGCACGCTCTTCACGACGGTCATCCTGACCGCCGCCGCCCTGGCCGCACCGGCGCTGTCGGCGGATCCGGTCATCGTCTTCGCGGCGATGGCGCTCTCGGGCGTGATGATGACGTGGTGGAACATCATCACGGTCTCCCTGCGCCAGCGGATCACGCCGGATGAGCTGCTGGGCCGCGTCAACGCCGGCTACCGGCTCCTGGCCTGGGGCACGATGCCCATCGGCGCGCTGCTGGGCGGGCTGCTGGCCCAGGTGCTGAGCGTCGAGGCGGTCTTCCTGGCGGCTGGCCTGGGAAGCCTCACGATGCTGGTCTTCCGCGGTGTCATCACCGACGCTGCGCTGGACGCCGCGGAGCTGCCCGTCACTGCCGGAGCGACCGACTCCATGGCATGACCCGGCCCTCGGTGGGGTCCCGGGCCACGGCTGAGGTCAGCCGGTCCGACCCCTGCGCGGCCGCGACTCGGCTATTCGATCTCCCAGGACCGCGGCCCTGGCCGCGCCAGCCACTCCTCGCGCAGGATGCCCATGATCACCAGGTCGATGTGACGGCCGTGCTGGTAGTAGGCCCGCCGCAGGACGCCCTCGCGGCTGAAGCCGATGCGCTCGTAGATGTGGCGGGCCCGCTCGTTGGTCCCGAAGACGGTGAGCGAGACACGCTCCAGGCGCAACTCGCCGAAGGCGAAGTCGAGGAGAACCTCGACGACCTCCGTGCCGTAGCCTTGGTCCCAGCGGGCACGCGCGCCGATGGCCAGGCCCAGCTCTGCGTTGCCATCGAGGAGGTCCACGGATTCCAGCCCGGCGGTCCCGATGGCCTCACCCGTCTGGCGCAGGCAGACGACGAAGTGCCAGCGCGTGCGGCCCTGCTCGGCTTGCAGCTGGTCGAACCACTCCTGCTCGCCGACCGTGCTCATGGGGGCCCGTGTGCTGAGGGTCTCGACGACGTCCGCGTCGCTGAACCAGGTCACGAAGGTGGGGATGTCCGACCGCTCCGCCGGTCGCAGGAAGAGCCGCGGGCCGCGCAGCATGGGTCGGGCGGGTGGCACCTGCATGGGCGGCAGTCTAGGCGCTGCCCCGCGGCGGAGTCGCCCCAGCCCGTCGGGGCGAGTCGAGCCCTCCGCCTCCCGGCGCCCTAGTCATGGCCTGATGGGGCCCGTGGTCCGGGCGACCGAGGCGGCCGCGAAGATCGGCCCTGCCGCCCCTTGAGATGCGGCAGGGCCGATGTGACGCCTGAGCCTATCGGAGCTTGCCCGACGTTCCGATCGTCGTGTCGTCGAGGACACCGTCGTTGTTGGCGCCTTCGAAGTGGCCATGGATCTCGGCTACCTGGCAAGGGCCGACGGTCTCGGGCTCGCCACGACAGACGGAGGCCCCGGACGGGGGACTCTCGACCGTGTACGTGCCGATGTCCACGGCGCTTCCGCCATCCTGTGGCACCGTCCGGACCAGGTACGTGGCTCCGACCCAGGACGCGACGCGCGCCAGCGCGGCGGTCTGGCTCGAGTAGGGGATGGCGCCCTGTATGCCGAGGATGTCCTTGATCTCGTTCCAACGCGGGATCGTCCGCAGCGCCGGGCCGATCCGCGGGGTGACACCTTCCGGCTTCACCAGGTGGATGGTGACTGCGCCCTGTGTCAGGTTGGCGAAGTAGACCGGGATGGTCTTCCTGCTTCCCTTCGGCTCGGACTTCGGGTACTTGTCGGCGTCCGCTCGCGCGGGGCCAAACGCCAGGTGCGGGATCATCCAGGAGAACAGGTCAGGATCGTCGCTGTCCCGACCTGCGCGCGTCTCCGCGAGGTCCGGGACCCACAACGGCACGGCGTAGGTCGACGCACTGCTGTAGGTCGCCACCGCCGTGGCGTCCGGACGAACCCAGCGCTCCTTGGCATTGACCGATGTCGGTGAAGACTGGCTGGGATCGTAGAAGGAGAAGTGGCAGGGATCGAAGGCCGCGCCCGAGGCGGAGCCCGAGGGGGCGTTGTAGCCGCCGGCGTGCGGCTTGTTCGTCAGCCACTCGCAGGCCACCTCCTTGTAGGACAGCCCCATGCCGCCCTCGAGGGGTGACTGCTCGTTGACTGGCTGGAAGAGCAGGTCGAAGGTGCCTTCCATGAGCTCGGTGACCTGCTGCTCGTCGTCGCCCTTCAGGCCGATCGCCCAAGCGAACTGCTTGGGGCGATACCGCCACTCGACGGGCGGAGGGTAGTCTCGCCACGACTTGTGGTACCACGGCCTCCATACGCTGGTGAAGAGGACGTAGCGCCGGAAGGCTTCGCTTCCCTGGTGGGTGCCGAAGCCGAAGTCCGCGGCCCCCAGGTACTCATGGATGTTCCATCCCCGACTCCGCCCCGTCTCGCTTTCGATGTGAAGCCAGCCGTTCGGCCCGTCAGTGGCGTAGAGACGGCCGCGGATGGGCAGGAGCTCCTTCATGAACTCGACCTTCTTGGCGAAGATCTCGCGGTCGGCGAGCTGGCCCCACATCGCGGGCCAGCTCGGACCGCTGCGAAGCCATTCGGAGAGACGTCGATCGCAGGCCTTCGTCGGAACCCCGCATCCCTGCTTGAGCAGCTTGTGCATGAGTTGGGTGTTGTCCCGCGCCCGGATATGGTCGGCGGTGATCTGGCTGCGCAGCTTGTCGACCGAGCCGACCGTGGCGGTCGTCACACCAGGGATACGGCGGGGACCGTTGAGGTTCGCGTTGTTGGCCTCTGCGTTGGCAGCGATGCCGAGGCTGACCACCGCGGTCACGGCCGAGATCGCGGCAGCGGCAGCTTTGACGTACGGATTGGCCTTCGTGAACAGGTCGATGAGGCCGGTGGCAGCTCCGGCAGCCTGGAACACCACGTTCCACCACTCGACCTTCTCGGGATCCTCGCCCGGCTCCCAGCCATCGGCCACGGTGAGTGGATCGGCCACCGCATCAAGGTGGTCCCAGGTGTTGGCACGCACGTAGCTGAGGTAGTCGTCGTAGCTGTTGAACCAGATGTCGATGGACAGGATGGCGTCGCGCCGCTGAGCGGCTGTCAGGCTGACCTTCCGGTCCGGTGGCACGAAGCGAACGCGCGTGACACCATCGAGCGGTGAGGACTTGTTGAGCAGCGCGCTGAGCGGGGTGCTCCGCTTGGGAAGCCGATCGGTGTAGAACAGCGCCCGGTCGTTCGTGGCGATGCATCCGGCTGTCGCTGACCGCAGGCTGCTGGCTGAGCGGATACCGAGGACCCCGCTCGTCTTGAGGGTGGCCAGGCCGGCTACCTTGCCGCCCGCGTAGGCCACGAGGCAGACCGCGGCGCTCGTGCCCCGCGGCCTGATGGCCCGGAAGGACCAGGCATCGGCCCAGCGCTTCGCGACCGCGCGCAGGCTTCCATCCTTCCTGGCGACCCACAGGCCGTTCTCGCCGAGCAGCTTGAAGCGGCCATCGGAGTCGCGGAAGAGGCCCATCTCGAGGGTCAGCAGGTTGGGGCTCGATCGCGCCGCGAGCTGCCCGTTGCAATTCCCCGTCATCGAGAGGGCCGTCGTGACGTACCAGCCGCGGATGGTCGGTGAGGCCGAGCGGAAGCCCACGGTGCCCAGCAACGGCCCCACCGCCGTGCTGCCTGCCGGCTCGACGACGTTGGGCGATGTCCCATCCGGCTGGAGTACCCCGGGCTCCACGACCGACAGGCGGGCGCTGCCCTCCCGTGCCGCCCGCTTGGCGGTCACGGTGACCTCGGCCCCGGTGGTCTGCCCGGTCACCTTGACCGTGGCACCCATCTGGCCGAGCAGTGTCGCGGCGGCCTCGTCGTTGACCGACCAGACCGCCCTGAGCACCGGCCGACAGGTGTCGTCGGCGGTGCTCGGATGCTCATCTGGACCGAAGGGCGACCCGGACCCCGGCCTCTCGCAGAACCACGCCGAGAACGAGGCCGCCTGTCCGGCGGGCACGGAGGCCGATGGTGGATCGATGAACAGATCGCGGGTCGGACCGGAGGGTGCCTCCACGACCGACAGGCGGGCGCTGCCCTCCCGTGCCGCCCGCTTGGCGGTCACGGTGACCTCGGCTCCGGTGGTCTGCCCGGTCACCTTGACCGTGGCACCCATCTGGCCGAGCAGTGTCGCGGCGGCCTCGTCGTTGACCGACCAGACCGCCCTGAGCACCGGCCGACAGGTGTCGTCGGCGGTGCTCGGATGCTCATCTGGACCGAAGGGCGACCCGGACCCCGGCCTCTCGCAGAACCACGCCGAGAACGAGGCCGCCTGTCCGGCGGGCACGGAGGCCGATGGTGGATCGATGAACAGATCGCGGGTCGGACCGGAGGGTGTCCCGGCCGCTGGCCCCTCGTTCGCGGGCGCGTTGGCGGCTCCGGTCGCGGCGGGCAGGCCAAGGAGCCCGATGACGATCCCGAGCACGGCCAGACGGGCTGAAAGCAGGCGCATCCCCGATCTCGCCGCGCCGCGCTCCGGGCGCTCGTACCTGGCAGGCCACGACCATTCGGCGCTCATGATGCCCCCCTTCGTTCGGTCGTCATCCTGCCGACGGGGGTAGCGTAGGCCCGGTCCACCGATCGGCTGACGGCCTCGGTCGATTGTATTGCCCATCTGCGCCAGCAAGAAGGCTCGGCACGCGAGCCCGCGGTGCTCCCGGGCAACGGGCGCCCTGTACCGCTCCGGCCGGACCGAAGTACGGGTTGGCGCGGACGGGCGCCAACGCCACCATGCGACCCAACACCTCGATGCACTGCATCGCACGTGCCCTCATCGGCCCAGGTGTCACCGGCGCCCGCCGGTCCCGAGCGCTCCGAGCACCGTCAAGCAGTCCAGCAGAGTCGAGGTGAGGGGAACCAGATGGCTTCCATGGCAGCCCAAGAGCTGGGACCGATGCTCACCGCGAGCGAGGTGGCCGAGCTCCTGCACCTGCACGTCAACACCGTCAAGCGCCTCGGCGATCGGGGCGAGCTGCCCTTCTACCGCGTCTGCAAGCGCGGTGATCGCCGCTTCCGCCTGGACGACGTCCTGACCTACCTCTCCGCCAACCGCTAGCGCCTCGGCCCCGCCCGGTCACGGGCGGGGCCGCCACCACGCCTGTCAGGCCGGCGCCTCCACGCCGCGGGCGGCCGCGACCCAGCCCTCCACTCGCTCCGGCCCGACCTGCAGCCTGGGCGCCATGGCGGCCACGTCGGCGTCCGACCAGGCCGCCAGTTGCGCGACGGATGTCACGCCAACGCCCGCCAGCCGGGCTTCCATGGCCGGCCCGATGCCCCTGATGGCCTGCAGGCCCTCACCGGTGCCGGCATCGGCCTCGGCGTCTCCGGCCGCAGCACCGTCCACCGTGGCGCCGGCCGCCGCGGCTTCTGGCGCCTCCTCCACGACCGATGGCCGCGGCACGCCGCTGCCGCCCGGCTGCGCCGCACCATCGCCATCCGGTCCCCGCGACCGCCAGCGACGCGTGACCAGGGCGCCGACCGCCCCCATCGCGGCCATGACTGCGAGCAACCATCGCTTCATCGTCGACGCTCCTTCCTGCGCGGCCCGCGGCCCGCGCTCACCAGCGCTCTTCGTGGACGACCTCATCGAAGGACTTGCGGCCACCGGCCCGCGGCGGCCGCGTCAGCGCATCGGCATCCTTTGGCCAGCCCAAAGCGATGAGGTACTGGCACTGGCGGTCGGACGGCAGCCCCAGGACGTCGGCCGCGAGGTCGAAGTCCTGCACCGTGATGGGGCAGGAGCCGATGCCCATCCCCCAAGCCGTGAGCATGATGTTCTGGGCCGCGCGCCCCAGGTCCCAGAGGACGGAGCGGGCATGCTCGGGGCTCGGTGCCGGCACCACCAGGGCGATGGCCGCAGCGGCACCGGGCAGGTGCTTGGCGTAGATCGTCACCGCGGAGAGCCGCTTCAGGGAGGTGCGCTCACGGACCGTGACGAAGTCCCAGCGCTGCGTGTTCTTGGAAGAGCCGGCCTTGCGGCCGGCGTCGACGATGGCGCGGAGGTCCTCGTCGCGGATGGGGGTCGCGGCATAGTCGCGGATGACCCGGATCGAACGGATGGCGGTGACGGCGTCCATGGCGTTGAGTCTATCGGCCCTCGTGCCCGTAGACTTGCGGGCATGTACCCGAGCACGGTCTTCCCCGCCGTCATCGAGGTCGTGGTCGAGATCCCCGCGGGCAGTCGCAACAAGTACGAGTTCGACGAGGAGGCCCGGGTCATCCGGCTCGATCGCGTGCTTTCCTCTGCCGTGTACTACAACTTCGACTACGGCTTCATCGAAGGCACGCGCGCCGATGATGGCGACCACACGGACGCCATGCTCCTCATCGACGAGCGGACCTTTCCCGGCTGCCACGTCTGGGCGCGACCGGTGGGCGTATTGAGGATGGCCGACGAGAAGGGCGTGGACTTCAAGGTCCTCTGCGTCGCCCTGGCCGACCCGCTCTACCGCCACGTGGAAGCCCTTGCCCAGGTCTCTCCGCACAAGCTGCTGGAGATCGAGCAGTTCTTCCAGACCTACAAGAACCTGGAGGACAAGTCGGTCGAGATCGGCGGCTGGGCTGGCCTGGCCGAGACGCTGGAGATCCTGCGCAGCGACCGGCAGCGCTGGCTGGACGAGCGTGCCAGGCTGGCGGCGCAGGTGGCTGGCGAGTCGGGCGCCGCGCCGGCGTAGCCACGCGGACGCGGACGGAGGCGCCATGGCCGACCCCTACGAGATCGTCGAGGCTGCCGGCCGCGAGGTCCGCATCACCAATCCGGACAAGGTCTACTGGGAGGGGCCGGGCCACACCAAGCGCGACCTCGTGCGCTACTACCTGGCCGTGGCCGAAGGTGCCCTGCGCGGGGCTGCCGGTCGGCCCATGGCCCTCAAGCGTTTCGTCGATGGCGCCGCCGGCGACCCCTTCTTCCAGAAGCGTGCGCCGGAGAAGCGGCCCGCCTGGATCGAGACGGTGGTGCTGGCCTTCCCGTCCGGGCGAAGCGCGGAGGAAGTCGTCCTGCGGGACGCCGCGGGCCTGGCCTGGGTGGCCAACCTTGGCTGCCTCGACCTGAACCCGCACCTGGTCCGCGCCGAGGACCTGGACCACCCCGACGAGCTGCGCGTGGACCTCGATCCCGTGCCCGGCGTGCCCTGGTCGCAGGTGCGCGAGGTCGCCCTGGTCGCTCGTGAGGCCCTGGATGCCGTCGGCCTGGTGGGTTGGCCCAAGACCTCGGGTTCCCGCGGCATCCACATCAACGTCCGCCTCGAGCCGCGCTGGACGTTCGACCAGGTGCGCCGCGCCGCGCTGGCGCTGGCGCGGGATGTCGAGCAGCGGGCGCCGACCCTGGCCACGTCCCGCTGGTGGAAGGAGGAGCGCCACGGCGTCTTCCTCGACTACAACCAGAATGCCCGCGACCGCACCGTCGCCTCCGCCTACTCGGTCCGGCCGCTGCCGGACGCCCGCGTCTCCATGCCACTCGCATGGGACGAGGTGCCGGACGTGGACGCCGCCGACTTCACGCTGGCCACGGTGCCGGCGTTGTTCGCCGCGCGTGGCGATCGGGCGGCTGGCATCGACGAGGCCGCCGGCTCCCTCGAGGCACTCCTGGAGCTGTCCGCGCGCCACGAGTCCGAGGGCCTGGGCGACGCGCCGTGGCCGCCCCACTATCGCAAGCAGGCCGGGGAACCGCCGCGCGTGCAGCCCAGCCGGCGCCGGCAGAGCAGCAAGCCGCTCATCGAGATCGCCCGTGCGGCCCGCAAGGACGACGCCCTCGCGGGCCTGGAACGCTGGAAGGGCCGCCACGCCGAGGCCGCCGCGCACCTGCAGCCAGCCGACGTGCTCGTCGATGCGATGCGCGGCCGCTCCACGACATGGACACGCATCCGCGTCAATCTCGAGCACGTGCCGGAGCCACTGCGCCCGCCGCAGGAGCCGCTGGACGCCGACTACGACCCCTGGGCGGGCATGACCTGGAGCGGCGAGCGACCCGCCTGAGCGATAGCCGCGAGGGGGCTCGCACGGCCCCGTGCCCACGACCCGGCAGCCGATGCCGTGAATCAGCGACCCCCGGGCGCCTGCCCGGGGGTCGCTGACTGCCAGGGAGATCAGGCGATCAGCTGACGCCCTTCCGGCGGAAGTGGCGCCGGCCCACGTACATCGCCAGGAAGGTGAAGAGGTAGGTGACGAGCACCAGGATGCCGAAGCCCATGGCGTACTCGTGGTCCGCAAGGGCACCGTCGATGTCGTAGCCCCCGACCGTGGTCCGCAACGCGGAGACGACCATGGCGACGCCCCAGATCGTGCCGAGCAGGCCGAGCACGATGCCGAAGGCGCGACCCCAGGTGCGATGCGCCAGGATGCCCAGCGCGCCGGCCATCTGCATGATGCCGAGCATCAGGACGATGAGGCCAGCGACGGTGCGCTGCTTGTCGACCTCGGCCACGAGGTCCATGACCTGGGCCGTCAGGTTCTGATCGGCGAGCACGTCCGTCAGGCTGCCGAACCAGGCAAGCCAGGCGCCGCCGATGGCGAAGAGGACGCCCCACATCAGGAGCAGGAAGCCTGCCAGCACGGACATGAACGAGCGACCGTAGCCGCCGGCGGCCTGGTCCCAATACGCGGTCTCATTGGGCCACGCGGGCTGACCGGGCGGTGCGTACGGTGCCGGCTGCCCATAGCCATAGGGAGCCTGGCCATAGCCAGGCTGCTGCGGGTACTGCGGTTGTCCATAGGCCTGGGCATAGGCCTGCTGGTCGTAGTAGCTGGGCTGCTGCGCATAAGCCTGCGGATCGTAGTAGGCCTGCTGGCCGTAGGCCGGCTGACCATACGTCGCCTGCTGCGCGTAGCCCTGCTGCTGCGCATAGGCCTGCTGCTGTGCGTAGGCCTGCGGATCGTAGTAGCCGGGCTGCTGCGCGTAGCCCTGCTGGTAGGCCTGCTGGTCGTAGGCGGGCTGCGCGGCCTGCGCCTGCTGCTGATACGCGGCCTGCTGGTAGGCCTGCTGGTCGTAGGCGGGCTGCGCGGCCTGCGCCTGCTGCTGATACGCGGCCTGCTGGTAGGCCTGCTGGTCGTAGGCGGGCTGCGCGGCCTGCGCCTGCTGATACGCGGCCTGCTGGTCGTAGGCCGGCTGCGCGGCCTGCGCCTCTGCTGATACGCGGCCTGCTGGTCATAGGCCGGCTGCGCGGCCTGCGCCTGCTGATACGCGGCCTGCTGGTCATAGGCCGGCTGTGCGGCCTGCGCCTGCTGATACGCGGCCTGCTGGTCATAGGCCGGCTGTGCGGCCTGCGCCTGCTGATACGCGGCCTGCTGGTACGGCCTGCTGGTCGTAGGCCGGCTGCGCGGCCTGCGCCTGCTGCTGATACGCGGCCTGCTGGTCGTAGGCCGGCTGCGCGGCCTGCGCCTGCTGCTGATACGCGGCCTGCTGGTCGATAGGCCGGCTGCGCGGCCTGGGCCTGCTGGTCGTAGGCCGGCGGCGCTGCGGGCTGCGCCGCCTGCGCCTGCTGCTGATAGGGTGCGTCCCACGCCTGCTGCGCCGCCTGCTGCTGATACTGGGCATCCCATGCCGGCGCCTCTTCGGCCGGCTGCTGGGCCGCCGGCTTCCAGGGGTCCTCACCCTGCGGCGCCTGGTATCCGGGGCTGCCCCACGACGGCGTGCTATCCACGGGTGTCTCCTCCACGGGCGTTGCCTGGACCGATGGCGGCTGGTATGAGGTGTCAGCCGACCAGGCGGCGAACTCCGCTCCCGTACCCGCCTCCGGCGCCGGTTCAGCCTGCGGCGACTCCGCGTCGGCTGACTCCTCCGGCATGCCCTGCTCCGGCGTGTCGCTGGTCAGCGACCCCATGTCGTCGGGCGTTGGCACGCTGGCGTCATCAGGCGTGTATCGGTCCATCGAGCTCCTCCTGGTAGGCAGGCGCAAGTGTACTCGCCCCACTCGGGGCCATGAATACCCGTGACCTCACCCCGCGGCGAAGATGTGACCCAGCTCGTAGGGCGCCGTCACCTCCAGCTGGTCATACCGACAGTCGGCCGGAGAGCGGTCCGGGCGCCAGCGGCGGAAGGTCGTGGCATGGCGGAAGCGGTCGCCCTGCAGATGGTCGTAGGCGACCTCGCATACGCGCTCGATGCGCAGCGGCTCCCAGGACAGGTCGCGTCCGCGGTTCCAGCGCGACGTGGCGCCCGGTACCCGCCCTTCCGGCGTGGCGTGCTCGGCGGCCCAGTCGACCCACTCGCGCCATGGATGGTCGTCGAGCGCGCGGTCCCGCAGCGGTGCCAGCTCCGCGACCAGCTCCGCCCGGCGCGGCCACGTGAACGACGAGGTGACACCCACGTGATGGAGCACGCCACCCGTGTCGTAGAGCCCCAGCACGAGCGAGCCCACGTGGCTGCCCGGTCCGTTCTTGTGCCAGCGGAACCCGGCGACCACACAGTCGGCGGTCCGCGCGTGCTTGACCTTCAGCATGCGGCGCTTGCCGGGCTCATAGGAGGCGGCCGCGTCCTTGGCCATGACTCCGTCCAGCCCGGCGCCCTCGAAGCGGGCGAACCAGTCGGTCGCCAGGGTGCGGTCGCGCGTCAGCGGCGTGAGATGGATCGCACCGCCGGCGTCTGCCAGGGCCTCCTCCAGGTGAGCCCGTCGCTGCGCCTGTGCGACGGCCCTGAGGTCCATGTCATCGAGGGCCAGCAGGTCCCAGGCCACATACGACGCGGGTGACTGCTCGGCCAGCATGGCCACGCGTGAGGCAGCCGGATGGATGCGCAGCAGCAAGGCCTCGAAGTCGAGCCGACCGTCCGCGGCGATGACGATCTCGCCATCGATGACGCAGCGCTCCGGCAGGTTGGCGCGCAGAGGCGTCGCCAGCTCCGGGAAGTAGCGGTCGAGCGGCTTGAGGTCGCGGCTCTGGAGGTAGACCTCGTCGCCGTCGCGGAAGACGAGGGCCCGGAAGCCGTCCCACTTGGGCTCGAAAAGCCAGTCGCCCTGCTCCGGCAGGGCGGGCACCGCCTTGGCCAGCATGGGCTCCACGGGCGGCAGGACGGGCAGTCGCATGCGGCGCACGATAGCCGCTGGGCCACGGCGTGGCCAGCGGGTGGCCCGTGGTAGCCTCGACCTGTGTCCACATCGTCCTTCCGCGGTGATCCCTACCAGGTCCTCGATGTTCGCCATGACGCCCCGACGGACGAGATCAAGCGTCGCTGGCGGGAGCTGGCCCGCGAGCACCATCCCGACCGGGCTGCGCATGACCGCGCGGAGCGCGAACGGCTGACGACCCGCATGGCGCGCATCAACGCCGCCTATGACGTGCTCCGCGACCCCGTCCGTCGTGCGCGCTATGACGCCAGCCCCCAGGCATGGCGGCGGCGTGATGTCGAGCGCCGGACCGCTGGTCAAGGGGATCGCGAGACCCTGGGGCCGCCACCGCCACCGACCACGACACCGGTCACCGCCCGCTACGACACGTCGGCGCTCTTCCGACGGCGCGCAGCCACGACGGTGCATCGTCGAGCCGTCATCCGGACCAGCCAGCCCCCCCTGGACCGCCACATGCGGCGGCACGAGCGGGATCTGCGCGCCAGCGCGCCCAACGGTCCGGTCCAGCGCTCCGTGGTCCCCGGCCACGCGGCGGTCCCCAGCCTGGCTGAGGCGCGGGCCGCGATCCTGGGTTTCGGCCGCTTCCACGGCCTGACGCTGGGGGAGGTGGCCGAGCGGGAACCGACCTACATCGACTGGATCGCCGCCACCATCACGCGCGACCGGGACCTGGTGCAGTGTGCCCGCGTCGTGGCCAGCGACCTGGATGCCCGAGGGGTGGAGCGCCGCACGCGCGTGGCCGCCACCTGACAGTGGCTGCTACCTGACGAGAGCCCGGGCGACCAGGCGAGGTCGCGTACCGGGCTGCCTGGCGTCGCGAGGGATCCGCCGTCCTGACCCGCCCCGATGGCAGATCAGGACCCCTCGACGACCCGATCCCCCCAAGGATGGATGATCGATGACCACGCCGTCGCGACCTCATCGTGGCAGGGCCGGAGCCAGCCGGATTCCTCCTGTTACTCGACTCGTGACCCCCGGAGCGGCGGTCCTGCGGAAGACGATGCTGACCCCGATGCACGGTGCCGGTGCGTCATCACTACCACCCGCTTCGACCGCGGTTCGTCCCGGGCCCGGTGGTCGACGCCTCAAGGCCCTTGCCGCGTCGAGGACGACGGCATGCATGACCTTATCCGGGTCCCTGGACGGGGGCAATGGCGCCTTCCACCACCTACCCATGACCATCGGCACCCGGGCAGACGCAAGGCGCTCGATGGAGCGCTCCGCAGGCCGATCCCGAGGCCCTTCGAGTGGGCAGCCTAGAGGGCGCGCACCAGGATGTCCGTCAGCTCTTCGTCCGTGAGCGACACCGGGTTGGTGCGCATGCTGCTGCCGGGTGAGTCCGCGACCACGGCCGGGATGTCCGGACCGACCATGCCGAAGGTCGCCAGGCCCGCCACCTCCAGCCGGGCGACCCAGTCGTGCAGCGTGGCCACCAGGTATGAGCAGGCTTCCTCGTCCCCGAGGTCGGGCCGATGGCCGACGATGCGCCCGGCCTCCGCGTAGCGAGCCAGCGCCGGTGATCCCGGCGCGCGTTCGCGGAGGGCGCGGACGTTGACCTCGATGGTCTGCCAGAGCACCGCGCCGCAGGCCATACCGTGCGGGATGGGCAGCCGGGCGCCCAGTGGGCTGGCCAGCCCGTGTACGGCACCCAGCCCGGCATTGGCCAGGCAGATGCCGGAGAGCAGGGCCGCGTAGGCCATCCGGCTGCGGGCGTCCGCGGCGCTCGAGCCCGTCGGATCGGCGTGCCAGGCCAGCAAGCCATCGCGCACGGCGGCCAGCCCGTCACGGGCGAGGGCGTCGGTGAGCGGCGTGGCGCGCTGCGAGGTCATGGCCTCCAGCAGCTGCGTGAGGGCGTCCAGGCCGTTGGCTGCGATGAGCGGCCGCGGCGCGCCGGCCAGCAGGTCCGGATCGACCACCGCGTCCGCCGGCACGAGGCGTTCGTCCCGGAACGAGCGCTTGAAGCCATCCGGCCCGCGCTCGGTGATGACGGAGTTGCGCGTCGCCTCCGCACCGGTCCCGGCCGTCGTCGGCACCGCTACCACGGGCAGTGCAGGGCCGTGGTACGGCAGTCCGCGTCCCACGCCCTCGAGATGGTCCATCAGGCTGGTGCGACTGTGCAGCAGTCCGGCGACGGCCTTGGCCGTGTCGATGACGGCGCCGCCGCCAACGCCCAGGACGACCTCCACGCCATCGTCGCGGTGTCGCTCCACGGGCCCCTCGACGTCGGCGATGCCTGGCTCACCGGCCACGCTGGCGTGGCCGACCAGCGTCACACCGGCGTCCGCCAGGCCCGACTGGAGCTGCGCGTGCTGCTGGGAGCCACGGAACCAGGTGCTGCCGCTGATCAGCAGCACGCGCGAGCCATGACCCGCGACGATGCCCGGAACGTCGCCGAAACGCCCCGGCCCGAAGGTGATACGCGGCAGGCGACCGATGGTGAAGGCCGGGGGTCCCCCCGTCGCAGGCCCGCTCATGGCTGGATCACGGGCGTCTCCGGGTAGACGCCCACGTAGAGCTCGCTGATCCGGTCCTCGGCCATCATGTCGCCCATGGCGTCGCGGAAGGCCAGGTAGTGCGGCGTGGTCTTGTGGTAGGCGTTGGCGGCCTCGTCCGCGTACCACTCCCAGAGGACGAAGCGCGTGGGGTCATCCCTGGACTGGGCGACATCGAAGCGCAGGCAGCCCGGCTCCGCCACGGAGCCTTCGTGGTTGGCGCGGATGGTCTCCCGGAACGCGTCGACCTTGTCCGGCTTGACGTGGATGCGGACCAGCGCGATGAACATCGGCGACCTCCTCTGGCGTCCGACGGGGTGACCCGCACGGCGCTCAGCCCCAGCCGTGCCGCGGTCGGATCAGTGCTCGTCCCCGGGCTGTCCATAGTAGGCGCCGGGACCGTGCTTGCGATCGAAGTGACGCCGCAACAGGGCCTCCCCGACGGGCGACACGTGGGGCTCCAGCACCAGGGTGCGATGCGACATGGCTGCCGTGGCCTCGAGGGCGATGGCATTGACGGCCGCCAGTCGGGCGTCCTTGCCCCACGTGAACGGGCCGTGCGAGCGCACCAGGACGGCGGGCATGCGCAGAGCATCGCGGCCCACGCGGCCCTCGATGGTCTCGATGATGACGTTGCCCGTCTCCTCCTCGTAGGCACCCTCGACCTCCGCGTCCGTCATGGCACGCGAGACCGGCACGGCGCCGCGGAAGTGATCGGCGTGCGTGGTGCCCAGGCAGGGGATGTCCCGCCCCGCCTGGGCGAAGGCGGCGGCATACGAGGAGTGCGTGTGGACCACGCCGCCCACCTCGGGGAAGGCCTGGTAGATGCGCAGGTGGGTGGCCGTGTCGCTGGACGGGCGCATGCGGCCCTCCAGCACGCGGCCGTCGATCAGCGAGACGACCACGAGATCCTCCGGCTGGACGGCCTCGCAGGCTACCCCGCTGGGCTTGATGACGAGGGCGCCGGCCTCGCGATCCACACCGCTGGCGTTGCCCCATGAGAGCACCACCAGGCCGGCCTGTGCCAGGTCCTGGTTCGCCCGACAGACCTGTTCGCGAAGGGCCAGTCCGATCATGCCGGCAGTATACCGGTTTGACGGAGCGAATACGATTGCATACACTCGATTGCGTCCCGGGTCTGCCGAGGCAGACAGGGGTGCCCGGGGCATGGAGGAGGGACGGAGATGACGTTCGAGGGGCTTCGAGTCTGGTTCCTGACGGGCAGCCAGGATCTCTACGGTGAAGCCACGCTGCGCACGGTGGGCGAGCAGTCGGCGGCCATGGTGGCCGGCCTCGACGCGGCTTCGGCCATCCCGGTCGAGATCGTCCACAAGCCCACGGTGACCACGCCCGACGGCATCCGGCGTGCCTGCCTGGACGCCAGCGCCGATGATTCCTGTATCGGTGTCATCGCCTGGATGCACACCTTCTCCCCGGCCAAGATGTGGATCGCCGGGCTGCAGGCCCTCCAGAAGCCGTTCCTGCACCTGCACACGCAATTCGGCCGCGACCTGCCCTACGCGGACATCGACATGGCCTTCATGAACCTCAACCAGTCGGCGCACGGCGACCGCGAGTTCGGCTACATCGTCTCCCGGCTGCGCCAGCCCGGCAAGACCGTCGCCGGTCACTGGCAGGACCCGGCCGTGCAGGCGCGCATCGGCGCCTGGGCGCGAGCCGCCGCCGGCGTGCACGAGGCGCGCCACCTCAAGGTCTGCCGATTCGGCGACAACATGCGTGAGGTGGCCGTCACCGAGGGTGACAAGGTGGAGGTGCAGGCGCGCTTCGGCACCGCCGTCAATACCTTCCCCATCAACGAGCTGGCGGACGGCGTGGGCCAGGTCGCGGACGCGGACGTCGAGCGACTCTGTGCCGAGTACGACGAAGCCTACGACGTCGTGCCGGCGCTGCGGCCCGGCGGCGACCGCCGTGCGTCCCTGCGTGATGCGGCCCGCATCGAGCTGGGCCTGCGCGCGTTCCTGGGGGCCGGTGGCTTCGGCGCCTTCACCGACACCTTCCAGGACCTCGGCGGCCTCAAGCAGCTTCCGGGCATCGGCGCCCAGCGGCTCATGGCGGATGGCTACGGTTTCGGCGGCGAAGGCGACTGGAAGACCTCGCTGCTCGTACGCGTCATGAAGGTCATGAGCCAGGGCCTCGATGGCGGCGTCTCCTTCATGGAGGACTACACCTACGACTTCGGGGCGGCTGCGGCGATGTCCCTGGGCGCCCACATGCTGGAGGTCTGCCCGACCATCGCGGCGGCGCGGCCGCGGGCGGAGATCCATCCGCTCTTCGTGGGGGAGCGTGAGGATCCGGTGCGCCTCGTCTTCACCGCGGCTTCCGGGCCCGGTGTCGTGGTGGGCCTCTGCGATATGGGCAACCGGCTCCGACTGGTGGCCAACGAGATCGATGCCGTGGCACCGCCCGCGGACCTGCCCCGGCTGCCTGTGGCCCGCGCGCTCTGGAAGGCCCGTCCCAGCATGCAGGTGGCAGCGGAGGCCTGGCTCATGGCCGGCGCGCCGCACCACACCTGCTTCAGCCAGGCCGCCGGCCTGGAGATCCTGGAGGACTTCGCCGAGATGATCGGCGTGGAGCTGCTGGCCATCGATGCGGACACCAACGCCCGCACCTTCCGCCGCGAGATGCGCTGGAACCAGGTCTACTGGCACCTCGCCCGATCGGTCTAGGTTCCAGGCGCTCGAGGAGCGCCTACGAGACCTCTTGCGCTCGCCGGAGCCGATGCGCCATTGACATCCCCACGCCGCGTCACTAATCTGCCCTCAGGCTGCGCATGTGATATTCGCGCTGCTCATATGTGCAGTTGGGATGGACCGTGGGAGGAGCGGTGGGCGCCAATCGCGCTGGCCCGGGCAATGTGCGGCTCATGGTTCGGGTCGCACACATGCACTACCGGGGGCACCTCAGCCAGGCGCAGATCGGTGAGCGCGTGGGCATGAGTCGCTATCAGGTCGGCCGGATGCTGAGCAACGCGTTGCGAGAGGGGATCGTCCGCATCGATATCGTCCAACCTGAGGCGCGACTGTTGGACCTCGAGGCAGAACTCGAGGCACGCTTCGGGCTGCGCGACGCGGTCGTCGTCGATCTCCCGGTGTCTGCCTCCGAGCAGGCGACGCAGGAGCTGGCCCGCGAGGTGGTCGCGAGCGCCGCTGCCGAGCTTCTGGCCGAACTCCATCCGACTGGGACGATCGGCGTCTCGTGGGGCCGCACGATGCTCGAACTCGCCCGCGTCCTGCCCGCGGGCTGGACGAAGGCGACTGAGATCGTCCAGCTCAACGGCGCGACGTCACGCTCGCCGCTGCCGACGCGCGCCAACGAGATCGCCGAGCGGTTCGGGACCACGACGGGCGCCTCGATCAGCCTCCTGCCCGCGCCAGCCATCGTCGGCAGCGCCGAGCTGCGAGTCGCGCTCGAAGAGGAGGGCGTCATCCGCCACGCGCTCGAGGCGGCTCGCCGCAGCAGTCTCGCCGTGTTCGGTCTCGGCATCCTGACCAGGGACTCGATGCTCGTTGGTTCCGGGTACCTCAGCGAGCAGGACCTCGCGGACCTGGACGCGGCCGGGGCGGTGGGTGACGTGATCGGCCGGTTCCTCGATGCCACCGGCGCGATCGCTCTCCCCGAGCTCGACGAGCGGACCGTCGGCCTGCCGCTGGCTGATCTCGCAGGCGACCGCATCTCGATCGGCCTGGCAGCCGGCCCAGGCCGCGGCCCGATCGCGCTCGCCGCATTGCGGGCTCGGTGCGTGAATGTCATCGTCGTCAATTCGGCCACCGCGGAGTGGGTGCTGGCTCATGGATGAGCGCCTCACCCCGATCCTCGAGGCGACCGGGATCCGCAAGGAGTTCCCCGGCGTCGTGGCGCTCCATGACGTGGACCTGACGGTGCTTCCCGGGGAGGTCCACTGCCTGGTCGGCCAGAACGGCGCAGGCAAGAGCACCCTGGTCAAGGTCATCATGGGCGCCTATGCCCCCGACGCCGGGCAGCTGCGTGTCAGCGGTCACGAAGTGGTGTTCCGCAGCCCACGCGACAGCCTGCGGGCCGGGATCTCGTGCATCTTCCAGGAGCTGGACCTGGTGCCTGGCATGACCGTAGCCGAGAACCTGCTCATGGCGGACCTCCCTGGCCGGTACGGCCTGATCGACCCGGCCGCGCGCGACCGCAAGGCGGAGGCACTGTTGGCCCGGGTCGGTGCTGACTTCGGGCCAGCCACGATCGTGGAGCAGCTGGCCGTGGCGGACCGTCAGCTCGTGGCCATCGCCAAGGCACTGGCGGTCGACGCCAAGGTCGTGCTGATGGACGAACCCTCCGCACCGCTCACGGCCAAGGAACTCGACCGCCTGTTCACGGTGATCGGCGACCTCAAGCGGGCCGGCTGCGGCGTGCTCTACATCAGCCACCGGCTCGAGGAGCTCCACCGCGTCGGGTCGATCGCCACGGTGCTTCGCGACGGCGGGCTCGTGGGCAGCTACCCCCTGCCCGACACACCCCTGCGCTCGATCGTCGCGGCGATGATCGGCGGCGCGCCCGAGACCGCGTCGGATCGCGCCGTGGTGGCCGAGGAGGGCCCCCCGATCCTTGACGTCCGGTCGGTCACCGTCCCGCAAGCCTGCGAGATCCAGGGCGTGCGCGTCTGGCCCGGCGAGATCGTGGGGATCGCCGGCCTGGTCGGCTCGGGGCGGACGACGTTCCTGCGGGCGCTGTTCGGTGCAGACCGGGCCCAGGTGGACGCCGAGCTGGACGGGCGGCCGTACCACCCCAAGGCCCCGGGCGCGGCCATCGTGATGGGGGTGGGCATGGTGCCAGAAGACCGCCGCCTTCAAGGTCTCGTGGTGGACCACTCCGTCGCCGACAACCTCGTGCTCGCCTCGCTCCCGCGCCTGTCGCGGCTCGGGTTCGTCGGGCCCAGCCGGGTGGCTGCGTTCGCCCAACGGTTGATCGCAGCGCTCGCGATCAAGGTGTCGAACCCGCGCGTGCGGGCTGGAGCCCTCTCGGGCGGCAACCAGCAGCGCATCGTGCTCGGCAAGTGGATGGGCGGCGACGTCCGCCTGCTCCTGCTGGACGAGCCCACCCGCGGCATCGACGTCGGTGCAAAGGCCGAGCTCTTCGGTGAGCTCCGCCGGATCGCCGAAAAGGGCGTCGGGATGCTCGTGGCCAGCAGCGAGATCGACGAGATGCTTCCCAACTGCGACCGGATCCTCGTCTTCTTCGCGGGCCGACTGGTGGGCGAGTTCCCGCCGGGCGCCCAGAACAAGACCGCCATCGTCAACGCCATGGTCACCGGCCAGACACTCGCAAGGACTAGCGCATGACAGCGATCGACAGGCCCACGGAGCCCGCTCGGGCCGCGACCTCCATCCCCGCCAGGATCGCGCGAGCGTTCTTCACACGCCCCCTGGTCGTCATCTTCGTGGCGTCGGTGATCCTGGCATCGCTGATCTCGCCCGCGTTCCTGTCGTCCCGGAACATCTTCAACCTCCTCCAGCAATCGTCGACCGACGGGATCATCGCCATCGGGATGACGTTCGTCATCCTCGGGGCGGGCATCGACCTGTCCGTCGGCTCGGTCGCGGCTTTCGGCGGCATGATCGTCGCGATCCTCGTCACCAACATGGGCGTACCCACACCGCTGGCGATCGTCGTCAGCCTGGCCTTCGGGGGCCTGATCGGTCTGGGCCAGGGCGCGATCACGGCGCTGACGAAGGTGCCGAGCTTCATCATCACGCTCGGCGGCCTGGTCGCCATCCGCGGCCTGACCTACCTCCTCACCGACGGCAAGCCGGTGTTCAACGTGCCCGACGACCTGCGCTACCTCGGTGCCGGGTTCGTGGGTCCGGTGCCGGTCGTCGGGATCATCTTCATCGCCGTCACCCTCCTCGCCGCACTGTTCCTGGGGCGCACCCGGATCGGGCGCTACATCTACGCGTCCGGCGGCAACCCAGAGGCCGCGCGCCTGTCCGGCGTGCCAGTCGCGTCCGTGATCGCCTTCACGTTCGTGGTGTCGGGAGCGCTGGCGGCGTTCGGCGGCGTGCTCCTGACCGCCTGGCTGGATGTCGGGCAGCCGACCGCCTCCGAGGGCGTCGAGCTCTACGCCATCGCAGCCGTGGTGCTCGGCGGCACGAGCCTGTTCGGCGGCAAGGGTGGCGTGTACGGCACGTTCATCGCCGTGATCCTGCTGACGATCCTCAGGAACATCCTCAACCTCGCGGGGGTCTCTCCGTACTTCCAGCAGATCCTCACCGGAGTCGTGCTTGTGGGCACGGTGCTCCTGAACTGGGCGATCGCCAGGCGGGCCGTGCCTATGGCGTGAGGTTGGAGGATGAGGAGGTCCGCCGTCTGCGGACGCCGGCTTCGGTCATGTTCGGTAATCCACAGAGAAGGTGATGACCAATGATCAAGAATAGGCGAACAGCAGCCCTGTTCGGCGCGATCCTGCTGACGATCACCGTGGCACCCGTGAGCCTGGGCCAGGACGCGAGCCCGGGCGCCGACGCGTGCGTTCCGGTGACCGGCGAGAACCTGCCCATCGGCTTCGCGGAGGTGACCCTGCAGTCGCCGTTCTACGTCGAGCTCGTCAATGCCGCGCAGGCCGAGGCCGAGGCGCTTGGCTACGACATGACCATGCTCGACGCCAACGGCGATGTCGCGAAGCAGAACAAGGACATCCAGGACCTGATCACCAAGGGCGTCAAGGTCCTCATCCTCAACCCTGCCAACCCCGAGGCGGTCCAGCCGGCCATCGAGGCCGCCCAGGCTGCCGGCGTCAAGGTCGTCACCGTCGACCGCCCGGTCGCATCTGGCGCCAACGTCCACGTCGGCCGTGACAACGTCGCCATGGGCAGGCTCGTCGGCGAGGAGGCCAGCCGCCTGCTCGCGGACGGTGGCAAGGTCATCGAGATCCAGGGCGATGCCGGTGGCATCGTGATGCAGAACCGGCGCGACGGCTTCGAGGGTGCCATCGCGGGCAACCCGAACATCACGCTCATCCAGGGCCCATACGCTGAGTACATCCGCGCCAACGCCGTGAAGGCGATGCAGGACCTCCAGGTCGCCAACCCGGACGTCAAGCTCGTCTACTCGCACAACGACGACATGTCACTCGGCGCCGCCCAGGTCCTCGAATCGGCCGGCGTCACGGGCGTGTACATCACGGGCGTTGACGGCCTGATGGAATCGCTCAAGATGATGGAGACCGGCCAGTACCACGCGACGGCACTCAACGACCCGCAGTACCTTGGCCGTCTCACCGTCCAGGCTGCCGACCGGCTCCTGAAGTGTGAGGAGGTCGCTCCGGTCCTCGACGCCGGCACGACGCTCGTCACCCCGGCGAATGTCAAGGACTTCCTGGGCGACACCCTCTTCGCCAAGTACGAGCCCGAGATCGACTGGGCGACCGGCCTGGCCAAGTAGGCGATAGGACGAACGACATGGAGGCAACGGTCGGCGTGATGCAGGCAGCAGTCCTCTACGCCCCCGGCGACCTCCGCAGCGAAGAGGTCCCTCTCCCGGCCTTCGGGCCGGGAGAGGTCCTCCTCGAGGTGGCGGCGTGCGGGGTGTGCGGGAGCGACCTGGATCGCGCCTTGCGCAAGGGTTCTCACCGCGTCCCGCTCATCCTTGGTCACGAGTTCTCGGGTCATGTCCGCGAGGTCGGGCCGGGGGTCGACGACTCCTGGGTCGGGGCCCTCGTCACGGTGCCTCCGCTCATCCCCTGCCGCGCCTGCGGGCCGTGCCTGGCCGGTCAGTACAGCCTGTGCACCGACTACTCGTACTTCGGCAGTCGCGTCGACGGCGCCTACGCCAGGTACGTCACCGTCCCGGAGGGCAACCTGCTCCGGGTACCGGACGACATGGATCCGCGACTCGCGGCCATGTGCGATCCGGCGGCCATCGCGCTCCATGCCTTGTGGCGCACCGGCGCCCGGCTTGGCGAGCGCGTCGCGATCGCGGGCGCAGGGCCCATCGGGCTGCTCGCCATGCAGCTCGCCCGGATCCAGGGTGCGTCCCGCGTCATCGCGCTCGACATCGTCCCCCAGAAGCTGGAGCTCGCCCGCCAGCTCGGCGCCGACGGCGCCTACACGAGCGCCGCCGAGGCGCTCGAGCACGACCCCGATGGCTTCGACGTCGTGATCGAGACGAGCGGCGTCAACGCGGGCGAGGAGAACGCCGTCCTGCTCGCCGGCCGCCACGGCCGGGTCGCCTTCATCGGGATCCCGAACGCCCCGGTCACGCTGTCGAAGGAGGCGTTCGACCTGGTCCTGCGCTACGAGATCAGCCTCATGGGGTCGTGGAACTCCATGAGCGCGCCGTTCCCCGGCGACGAGTGGCGGACGGTGGTCGACCTGTTCGCGACCGGCCGCCTGCGGGGCCTGGAGATGATCACGGACGAGGTGGGTGTCCACGAGGTGCCGACCCTGCTTCCGCGCCTCGCAGACCGCTCCGAGTTCCACCTGAAAGCGCTGGTCTTTCCGTAGGGCACGCCTTCGCCCGGGTCGACCTCGGCACCACCGTTCGGGATGACTTGGTGCACGACCTCGTCGTGCACCCGCGGCTACCTGGGCCTCTGAGCGCCCGGTCACGCGGCACGTCGCACTCTCGGTCGGCCGTGCGTAGGACACCGCCCTCCCTACGGGGCGTGTGACGGAGGAGAAGCCATGCGAATGAAGTCGACCGTCGGAACGACGCTCGGAAGTGGTGCTCCACGACCGCCGCATCGGCACGAGATGAGGTCGCCGGCGGCCGAGTACGCCTCGTCGGCGGACGTGACCTTACCGGCAGCGGGGCCCAGGTGAAGGCGGCGGCCTTCTACGGGAGCGGGGGACTCGTCGTCGAGGATGTCGCCGTACCGGGTATCGTCGACGACGAGCTCCTGGTCCGCGTGCGAGCTGCCTCCATCTGTGGCACCGACCTGCGCATCCTCAAGGCAGGCCATGCGTCGATCCCCGCAGGCACCCGGCGCGTCCTCGGACACGAGGTCGCCGGCGACGTGGCCCAGGTCGGATCGCGAGTCCAGGGGTTCAGCCCGGGAGAGCGGGTGAGTATCGCTCCATGCGTGGGCTGCGGACGGTGCGACGACTGTATCGCCGGCGACAACAACGCCTGCGCGTCCGTCCGGATCCTTGGGATCGCGTTCGACGGTGGCTTCCAGGAGTATCTGCGTGTCCCGCGCTCGGCACTCGAACGGGGCAATGTCTTCCGTGTCCCCGACACCGTGTCGTACGCTGAGGCGGCGCTGGTCGAGCCGATGGCGTGCTGCTACCGCGGTCAGCGGCAGGTCGGCGTCGGCTTCCGGGATACGGTGGCCATCATCGGGGCCGGCCCGATCGGGGTGTTGCACACGCTGCTGGCACGGCTCGCAGGGGCGCGCCGGATCATCGTCTCGGATGTGGTGTCGTCGCGCCTCGACATGGTCCGCGGGTTGGGCGCGGATGTCGCCATCGATGCGTCGAGCGAGGACCTCAGGGGAGCCATCCTGGGGGAGACATCCGGACGGGGCGCCAACGTCGTCATCACGACCGTCTCCAGTGCAGCGGTACAGTCGCAAGCCGTCGAGCTGCTCGCACCTCGGGGTCGGCTGTGCGTGTTCGCCGGATTGAGCGCCTCGGAGCGCGTCGAGATCGACACGAATCGGCTGCACTACCAAAGCCTGACCCTGACCGGGACGACGGGTGCCAGCATCGCCGACTATGCCGCGTGTCTCCGCCTTGTCGGCGAGCGGAGGATCGATCTTGCGCCCGTCATCACCGGCAGGTTCCCGCTGGACCGCATCCATGACGCCATCGAGCACTCCGCCTCCAGGAGAAGCCTCAAGGCGGTGGTCGAGTTCGACAGAGCTGAGACCGACTGAAGCCAGGAGTCCAGATGATGCACAAGAAGTACGTCATGGCCTTCGACTCCGGTACGACCAGCATCCGCGCCATCCTCTTCGACCGAGCGGGCCGGCCGGTGGCCTCAGGGCACCAGGAGCTTGACCAGGTCTATCCCCATCCCGGCTGGGTGGAACACGACCCCCAGGACATCTGGCATCGTCAGCTCGCCGTCGCCCGTCATGTGCTCGAGCGCAGTGACGTGAGCCCCGAGGAGATCGTCGGGATCGGCATCACGAACCAGCGCGAGACGACGATCGTGTGGGAGCGCGATACGGGCCGGCCGATCATGAACGCGATCGTCTGGCAGGATCGGCGCACCGCCGGGCTGTGCGACGAGCTCAAGGCGAGGGGCCTCGAGGAGTACGTCCAACGCACGACCGGCCTCGTGATCGACGCCTACTTCTCGGGCACGAAGCTGCGCTGGATCCTCGACCACGTGCCCGGGGCGCAAGCGCGTGCCGAGCGTGGCGAGCTCCTCTTCGGCACCGTGGACTCCTGGCTCGTCTGGAACCTGACCGCTGGGGCCGTCCACGTGACCGACTGCACGAACGCCTCGCGGACGCTCCTGTTCGATATCAACAGGTGCGATTGGGACGAGACACTGCTCGCGGAACTGGCGATCCCGAGAGAGATGCTGCCCACGGTGCGCCCGACCTCCGAGATCTACGGCCATACCGCACCGAGCACATCCTTCGGTGCCGGTATCCCCATCGCCGCTGTCGTCGGCGACCAGCAGGGAGCGCTCTTCGGCCAGGCCTGCTACGAGCCTGGAGCCGTGAAGGCCACATACGGCACGTCCGGTTCGCTCGTCATGAACACCGGCTCGCGGCCCGTGATGTCGTCGTCCGGCCTCCTGGCGACCGTCGCGTGGGACGTGGACGACCACGTCGAGTACGCCCTGGAGGGCGTGATCTTCAACGCCGGAGCGGCCGTTCAGTGGCTCCGCGACGAGCTGAGGATCATCGATCGTTCAGAGGACGCTGAGCCCGCGGCTCGTCGGGTCGCGGACACGCAGGGCGCCTACTTCGTACCGGCATTCACCGGACTGGGTGCACCGTTCTGGGATCAGTACGCCCGGGGGACCATCGTGGGCCTCACGCGCGGAACGAACCGTGACCACCTCATCCGCGCGACGCTGGAGTCGATCGCCTACCAGTTCCGTGACATCGTGGACAGCTTCACTCGCGACTCGGGCATCGCACCGCGCGAGATCAAGGTGGATGGGGGCGCCGTCGGCAACGACTTCCTGATGCAGTTCCAGTCGGACGTCCTCCAAGTCCCGGTACTCCGTCCGCAAGGTCACCGAATCCGCGGCCCGCGGCGCTGCGTTCCTGGCCGGCCTGGCGACCGGGTTCTGGAAGGACCGGCAGGACCTGGTCGATTCGTGGGAGCTTGATCGGCGATTCGAGCCCTCGATGGACGCCGCGACGAGTGATGCGCTCTACGAAGGGTGGCAGCTCGCTGTCAAGCGGGCCCTCGACTGGGAGAGGCACGGCGGTGCCCCTGGGCACGATCGCGGCGTCGATGAGGCGTAGGTAGGAGAACGTCCAGGCCTCTCCTGGGCGACACCGGGCCGGCGGACGATCAGCCGGCCCCGGACGGATCAGCCCGCCCCGGACCGATCAGCCCGCCCCAGCGAGGGTCCGGGCGCGCAGGGCGCGCAGTCGCTTCATGGCGTCGTTGGCGCCCCGACCGAAGTAGTCGTGCAAGAGGCGGTACTCGGCGTAGAGCTCGTCGTAGATGGCGGCCGCCGCCGGGTCCGGCACGTAGCGCTCGTCCCGAAGGCGGGCCATCTGGGCTGCGGCACCCTCGATGCGGTCGTAGCCGCCCGCGGCCGTGCCGGCCGCGACGGCCGCCCACATGGCCGATCCGAGGGCCGGCGTCTGCGGTGACTCGGCCACGGAGATGGTGCGGCGCGTGACGTCGGCGTAGATCTGCATGAGCAGTCGGTTGCGCTCCGGGAGGCCGCCGCAGGCCACGAGGTCGTGCACCGGCACCCCGGAGGCCTCGAAGGACTCGATGATCATGCGTGTCCCGTAGGCCGTGGCCTCGATGAGCGCGCGGTAGATCTCCGGCGCGGTGGTGGCCAGGGTCGCACCGATGAGCAGGCCGGAGAGGTCCACGTCCACCAGGACGGAGCGGTTGCCATTCCACCAGTCGAGGGCCACGAGGCCGGACTGGCCGGGCGTCAGGCGGGCCGCCTCGCGCTCCAGCACGGCGTGGACCGGCACCCCCTCCGCGTCCGCGGCGCGGTGGTACTCCGGCGGCACCAGGTGATCGACGAACCAGGCGAAGATGTCGCCCACGGCCGACTGCCCCGCCTCGTAGCCGAAGAGTCCCGGCAGGATGCCGTCCTCGACCACGCCGGACATGCCCTCCACGACCATGGGCTGCTCGCCCAGCACCATGTGGCAGATGCTGGTGCCCATGACCATGACCATGCGCCCGGGCTCCGTGACGGCGGCCGCCGGCACCGAGACGTGGGCGTCGACGTTGGCCACGGCCACTGCCGTGCCGGGTCGCAGGCCCGTCCAGGCGGCGGCCTCCTCGGTCAGGCTGCCGGCGCGGTCGCCGATGGGCGAGATCGTGCGCGACAGCTTCTCATCGACGATGTCGGCCATGCGCGGGTCCAGGGCAGCGAAGTAGTCGCGCCCCGGGAAGCCGTCCTGCTTGGACCAGATGGCCTTGTAGCCGGCCGTGCAGCTGTTGCGGGTCTCCACCCCGGTGAGGCGCCAGATGACCCAGTCGGCCGCCTCGATGAGGCGGTCTGCGGCGGCGTAGATGCCGGGCGCCTCGTCGAGGATCTGGAGGGACTTGGCGAAGAACCACTCGGACGAGATCTTGCCGCCATAGCGGGGCAGCCAGTCCTCGCCGCGTTCCCGGGCCAGCTCGTTGATGCGATCGGCCTCCGGCTGGGCGGCGTGGTGCTTCCACAGCTTCACCCAGGCGTGAGGCTCGCTGCGCAGCTCGGGGATGGTGCAGAGGGGCGTGCCGTCCGACTTGGTGGGCAGCATCGTGCAGGCCGTGAAGTCGATGCCCACGCCGATGACCTTGGCCGGGTCGACGCCTGCCGACGCCAGCGCCGCAGGGATGGCCCGCTGGAAGGTGCGCAGATAGTCGTCGGGGTCCTGCAGCGCCCAATCCGGCTCCAGGCGGACGTCCTCATGGGGCGCTGGCAGATGCTCGTCGATGACGCCGTTGGCGTACCGGTAGACGCTGCTGCCGAGCTCCCGGCCATCGGCCGTGTCGATGACGACGGCGCGGCCGGACTCGGTGCCGAAGTCGACGCCGACGACGTAGCTGGGCATGGTCATGCTCCTTGTCTTCTGGGGCTGGGAACGGGTCCGGTCGAGGCTCGCACCACGAGTTCCGGCTGGAGGACGGGATGGCCATCGGCGCCCGCGCTCCCGGGCCCGATGACGAGATCGAGGGCCGCCACGATCATGGCCTGGGTGGGCATGCGCACCGTCGTCAGGGCGGGCACGCTGACGGCAGCCACCGGGATATCGTCGAAGCCCGAGATGGAGACGTCGCCAGGGACGCGCAGGCCGCGACGCTGCGCCGCGTGCAGCATGCCGATGGCCAGCACGTCGGTGGGCGCGACGATGGCCGTCGGCGGCTCGTCGAGGTCCAGCAGCAGGTCGAAGGCCGTGGCGCCGCCCTGGAAGTCGTTGCTGGCATCCTGCTGGTACTCCCTGCGCCCCGCCAGCCCGTGCCGCTCGAGCGACGCCCGGTAGGCCTCCTCGCGCTCGGTGATGTCGCCGAGTCGGCGGGGCCCGGCGAAGGCGATGCGCCGATGGCCCAGTCCCACGAGGTGATCGACGATGGCGGCCATGCCGGCCCGATTGTCGACGCTCACGGTGGGGATGCCGCTCTCCCGCGAGCCGTGCCACATCGCCACGACCGGGATGCTCGTGTTCTGAAGGTCCTCGACGAGCCCTGGGCGGTCGCGCAGGTCACCCAGGAAGAGGAGCGCGTCGCAGTGGCGCGCCTCGAGGATGCCCCACAGCGCCACCGCCTCGTCGGCGCTCTGGTGGGCATGCCCGAGCACCACGTTGTAGCCCCGCCGGTTGGCCTCCAACGAGGCGGCCTCGATGGCGCCGGCGAAGAAGGGGTCGGTGACGTCCCGGACGATGACCCCGAGCAGCATGGTGGGGGCGCCGCGCAGACCGCGGGCCAGCGGGTTGGGCCGGTAGCCCATGCGCGCCGCCGTCTCCGTGACGCGCAGGCGCGTGGCCGCTGCGATCGGCACGGCGGTGGGCGTCCCGGAGAGGACGCGTGAGACCGTGGATTGCGAGACCCCCGTGACCAGGGCGATGTCGCGCATGGTCGGCGCCGCGTTGGTGCTGCGGGCCTGCCTGGTGCCCGCCCGCGGCCCGCTTGCCCCGCCCGATCCCGGCGCCACGCCTCTGCCCTCCATGCCTCTGCCGACCTTCGCAACCGCCTCCTGGCCCGCAGGGCCGCGCTCACGACTCGGTTTGACGCACAGCATACGTGTGCATACACTCGTTTGCACGCGCTGCGCAGGCGGGCTGCAAATGACATGCCGACGGTGCCGGAGGAGCAGTCCGAATAGCACCTGCCCAGTGGTCCGCGGGGGAGCATCGTCGGCCGCGAGGTCACTTGGCCTCGCGGACCAGGGAGGCCATATGGGGCCCGCCGGGTCCCGGTGGTGAAGGAGGATCGGTGAGGATGGAACACACGAGATCACGCCGCTCGCTGGCGCTGGGAACAGCGCTGGTGCTGACGGTCTCAGCGGTCGCTGTGACCGGCGGGGCGGTGGCGGCCCAGGACACAGGCAAGTTCTGTGAGGGCACCAACATCGTCTTCTTCCCTGGCGGCACGCAGGGCGGCCCCTTCGAGACGGTCGTCGCCAACGGTGCCAAGGCAGCCGAGCTGGCGCTCGGTCCGACCGTCCAGTACGTCTGGTCCGACTGGGATCCGGCCAAGATGATCACCCAGTTCGGTGAGGCGGTCGCCACCAACCCGGACGGCATCGCCGTCATGGGCCACCCCGGTGACGACGCCTTCAAGCCGCTCATCGACGACGCCGTCGCCAACGGCATCGTGGTGACCGTCATGAACACGGAGCTGCCCCAGACCCAGGCAGCGCACGCGACGCAGGGCACCGGGTACGCCGGCGCCGTCCTCTACAAGGCCGGCGGCGACCTCGCCCGTGAGGCCATCACGCGCGGCGGCCTGGCGGCCGGCGACAAGGTCTTCCTCTGGGGCCTGGAGGCCCAGCCCGGTCGCGGGCAGCGGACCCTGGGCATCCATGACGCCCTCACCGAGGCCGGCATGGAGGTCATCTACCTTGAGATCGACGACGCCACGAACGCCGATCCGTCGGCCGGCATCTCGACCTTCACGGGCATGGCGACCGCCAATCCGGAGCTCAAGGCTGCCTTCTTCGATCACGGCAACGTGACGTCGACGGCGCAGGCGTACCTGGAAGCGGCGGGCATCGCTCCCGACGCGGTCTATGTGGCCGGCTTCGACCTGGCCCCGGCGACCATCGCCGCCATCCAGAGTGGCTATGTCGACCTGGCCATCGACCAGCAGCAGTGGCTGCAGGGCTTCGAGGCCATCGCCCAGATCTGCCTGACCCACAACTACGGCTTCAGTGGCCTCACCATCGACACCGGTGGCGGGTTCGTCGACGCCAGCAATATCGACCTGGTCGCCCCGCTCGTGGAACAGCAGATCCGCTAGTGACCGACCAGCACGCCGTGGTGGACGGCGTGCCGGCTGGCGAGGGCTCCGGCCCTCGCCAGCCGGCCTCGCTGCGCCTCGAGCTCCGCAACGTCTACAAGTCTTTCGGCGGCGTCCAGGTCCTGCAGGACGTCAGCTTCCAGCTGGCCAGCGGTGAGGTCGTGGGCCTGCTGGGCGACAATGGCGCCGGCAAGTCCACGCTCATCAAGGTCATCACCGGCGTCCACCAGCCGGACCGGGGTGAGATCTGGTTCAACGGGCAACGGGTCCACGACCTGGACGTGCAGCAGGCCCGCGCGCTGGGCGTGGAGACCGTCTTCCAGGAGCGCGCCCTGGCCGAGCAGCTGCCGCTCTGGCGCAACATCTTCATGGGCCGCCCCATCGCCGGTCGCCTGGGGTTCCTGCGGGTGGGGGAGATGCGCCGCATCACCCAGGGGCTGATGAGCGAGGAGATGGGCTTCACGTCCGCCGTGCTCACGCCGGACACGACCGTCACGGGGCTCTCCGGCGGGGAGCGCCAGGGCCTGGCCATCGTGCGCGCGCTCCACTTCGAGGCGGACATCATCATCCTTGACGAGCCGACGATGGGTCTCTCGCTCAAGGAGACGGAGAAGCTGCTGCGCTTCGTGGACGGCATCCGCACGGCCGCCAAGTCGGCCATCTTCATCGACCACAACATCTTCCACGTCTACTCGGTGGCCGACCGCATCGTCATCATCGACCGCGGGCGCGTGGCCGGCGAGTTCCCGACCTCGCGGTACAGCCTCAACGAGCTCATGGACATCATGCGCGAGATCGCCTCGACCGGGAGCTTCTCATCCGATCGATCGGACGTCTCCCGGGCTCTCCCGGAGGCGACGGCATGAGCAGCGCGCAGGCCCCGACCGCCCGCACATCACAGAGCGGTTCGATGGGCACCTTCGCCCGCCGCTGGGCCTCCCAGATCGGCATCACCGTCGCGTTCGTGCTGCTCTGGCTCTTCTTCTTCTCGCGGGCACCGGGCACGTTCGGCTCGGAGCGCATCTACCTCTCGTATGCCCAGACGGTGCCCTATTTCGCCATCGTGGCGATGGCGCTCACGATGGTCATCGTGGCCGGGGACATCGATCTCTCGTTCCCCTCCATCATGGCCCTCGGCATGGTCGGCTTCGTGTGGACCTGGGACGCCACCGCCAACGTGGCCCTGGGCGCGATCGTCGCGCTGCTCGTGGGCGCCGGTGCGGGCCTCTTCAACGGCCTCGTGGTGACGGTGATCGGACTGCCCTCGCTGGTCGTGACGATCGGCACGCAGTTCCTCTTCCGCGGCCTCGTCCTGGTGCTGGTGGGCGGCAAGTCATTCGCCCTGGCATCGACGCGCGGCGATCCGGCGCGGGACCTCCTGGTGGGCAAGCCATTCCTTGGCATCCCCATGGAGTTCTGGTGGCTGCTGCTGGTGACCGTCGTGGCCTGGTTCCTGCTCAACCGCCATCGCCTGGGCCAGAACACCTACGTCACCGGCGACAACCAGCAGGCGGCGGCCCTGATGGGCATCCCCATCAAGCGCACCCGCATCATCCTCTTCGTGTTGACGGGACTGACCGCGGCGCTGGCGGGCATGCTCAACAGCCTCCAGATCGTGAACTTCTACCCGGGCATGGGTGACGGCTACCTGCTGCCGACCCTGGCCGCTGTCTTCGTGGGCGGCACCTCCGTCTTCGGCGGCAGGGGCAGCATCTACGGCACGCTCATCGGTGCCTTCATGATCGGCGGCATCCAGGCCGGCATCGTGGCCGCGGGGCTCACGAACTACCTGGAAGGCTTCATCTACGGCGCCGTCATCCTCATCGCTGTCTCGATCCACGCGATCCTGCAGCGGCGTTTCGAGCGCTGACGTGGTCGAGCTCGATCCGCCTGGGGAGGGGTCCGGGCCCGACCTCATGGTCCTGGCCGCCGAGCTGGCGGCCGAGCTGGAGGACGTGCACTCCAGCGGCGAGGGCGGCATCGTCACGTATGTCCGCGGCGCGATCGTCTTCGCGCGGGTCTCCGCGGACGCCATCGAGGTGCGCCTGCCGGACGACATCGCCGAGGCCGCCCTGCGCACGCCGGATACGCTGCCCCTGGAGGGCGTCGGCTGGCTGCGCTTCGAGCCGCAGGGTCGTGAACGGCACGTCACCGATCGGGCCTCGGCCTGGTTCCAGACCGCGTGGCGACATGCGGGTGCCCCGCCCGAGGCCGCCTGAACGGACGGTCCCGACCGGGCCTCGGCCACACTGACGATCGCTCGATACGCGAAGGCCCCGGGGTCCGGGCCCCGGGGCCTTCGATTCGATCTGCGATCTGCCGCGGCCGGCCACGGGCCGACCGGATGCCGTCAGGCGGCGCCGGCCTCCCGGGCGGCAGGCAGCAGGTCCGTCAGGCCGAACTTCTTCTCCAGTGACTCCATGGGCTGGAAGCCGACGACGCCGCGCGGCTGGTCGCCCGGCTTGAAGTAGGCGATGGTGGGGATGCTCATGATCTGGTAGGCCTGCGAGAGGCCGGGGTTGTGGTCGACATCCACCTTGACCACGTCGAGCACACCGTCGTACTTCTGGGCGATCTTCTCCATCTCCGGCGCGACCAGCTTGCAGGGTCCGCACCAGACGGCCCAGAAGTCCACGACGACGGGCTTGTCGCTCTTGATCACCAGTTCCTCGAAGGTCGCGTCGGTCGCTTCCTTGATGGCCATGCTGTGCTGTCCCTTTCTCCGCTCGAGGCGGCCGTCCGCTCGAGGCGGAGCTGCGTGCGCTAGCGCGCGATCGACTTGATGAGGCTGTAGGCCTCAAGGATCTGCGGGTCCGAGAGGCGGTAGTAGACCGTGCTGCCCTCGCGGCGTGAGACGACCAGGCCCGCCGAGCGCAGCACCGCGAGGTGCTGGCTCATGTTGGGCACGTGGCAGGCGGCCTCCCGGGAGAGGTCGCTGACCGAGCGTTCCCCGCTCGACAGCAGCTCCAGCACGCAGAGCCGCTTGGCATCGGCGAGGGCGTGACTGATGGCCGCGTAACGCTGCCGCTGCAGCTCCGTCGTGAGCTCCGTCTGGCGGACCTCCGCGCCGTCCTCGAGCAGTGTCGTCATGGCGCCATGTTCTCATCAGTTGCGCAAACACGCAAGTACCTTCGGCGGGCGCCGCCCAGGCGGCAGGAGACGCGGGTGAGATCACAGGAGACGCAGGGTGTGGTCAGTCGTAGCCGAGAACGTCGAGGCGCTCGTCGCTGATGCCGGCGTGGTGGGCCAGCTCGTGGATGACGGTGCGCCGGACCTCGTCGGCCAGCTCGTCGGGATCGGGGAAGTCGGTCTCCAGGGGCAGGCGGAAGAGCGTGATCTTGTTGGGGAAGGCGACCATGTCCGCGCCCCACTCGGTGGCGGGCACGCCCTCGTAGAGGCCGTACAGCCAGGCGTCCTCCTCCGCGCCCCCAGCCAGCGCCTGCTCGCGGTCGGGCCGGTCGTCGATGACGATGGCGACGTCATCCAGGAGCCGCCGGAAGTCGGGCGGCAGGTCCGCCAGGGCGCGCTCGACGAGCACCTCGAAGGGCACGTGACGGCGGGCGGCCAGGGGCACGCGGCGCGTGGGCTGGCGGCGGGCGAGCGATCCGCGGCGTCTGAGCGGCATGCTCAGGAGCATGGCACGCAGCGCCACGGGTGCGTAGCGCTTCCCGGGCGGGGTACCATGCAGCCACCGTGGGACCCGAGCTGCTCATCCTCATCATCGTGCTCATCGTCGTCGTCTTCTGGCGCGGTCCGGCCACGCTGCCCGAAGCTGGGCGAGGCGCTGGGCAAGGCGATCAGGAGCGTGCGGGAAAGCCTGCCCTCCGGGGACCAGGACGATGCTGCCGACGGCCCTGGCCACGGCTCCGCCTCCGACGACCGCTCCGCCTCCGACGACCAGGCCAGCGGACCGCGAGCCGGCGCCTGACGCCGCCGCCCCAGGGGACCCGAGACCATGGATGACAGCGACGACGGCATCGAGTCGGCCGTCCGCACCATCCTCGCGAGCATCGGCGAGGACCCCACCCGCCAGGGGCTCCTCGACACGCCGGCCCGGGTCCGACGCATGTACGCGGAACTCACGGCGGGCTACGCGAGCGACCCGTCGCGGATCGTCAACGACGCCATCTTCGACGTCGACCACAGCGAGATGGTGGTCGTCAAGGACATCCCCTTCCACTCGCTCTGCGAGCACCACCTGCTGCCCTTCGCCGGGACCGTGGCGGTCGCCTACATCCCCGACGGGCGCGTCATCGGGCTCTCCAAGATCCCGCGCGTCGTGGACATGTACGCGCAGCGCCTGCAGATCCAGGAGCGCCTCACCCAGGAGATCGCCGACTTCCTGATGGCCTGCCTGGTGCCCAAGGGCGTCGGCGTCGTCGTCGAGGCCACGCACCTCTGCGCCAGCATGCGCGGCGTGCGCAAGCCGGGCATGATCATGACCACCTCGGCCGTCCTGGGCCTCTTCCGCCGCAGCGACAAGACGCGCGCGGAGTTCTTCAGCCACCTGCAGCGGCCCTCGTCGGGCGCACCGTAGGCGCCGGCCTCGCTACCATCGCGTCATGACCGACCGACCCCTCAAGGTGCTCATCGCCAAGCCAGGCCTGGATGGCCACGATCGCGGGGCCAAGGTGCTGGCGCGCGGCCTGCGCGACGAGGGCTTCGAGGTCGTCTACACCGGCCTGCGCCAGACGCCGGAGATGGTGGCCACGGCCGCGCTCCAGGAGGACGTCGACGTGGTGGGTCTGTCCATCCTGTCCGGCGCGCACCTGACGCTGCTGCCGCGCATCTGCCAGCTGCTCCGCGAGCAGGGGCAGGGGGACGTCCTCGTGACGGCCGGCGGCATCATCCCCGACGAGGACATCGCGGCGCTGCAGGAGGCCGGGGTCGCGGCGGTCTTCGGACCTGGCACGACGATCACCGCCGTGGCCGAGTTCATGCGCCAGCACGCGCCGCTCCGAAGCAGCTGAACGTGGCGCCCGTCGAGCGCCCCGGAGATGCCGCAGCCGCGGCCTCGGCCGCGAACATCGGCGCCCGGCTTGCCGCCGACGCCCGGGCGGGCTCGCGGCTGGCCCTGGCGCGCCTCTTGACCGCCATCGAATCTCGCAGCCCGGCGGCGGAGGCAGCGCTCCGTGTGCTCTATCCCGCGGCCGGCGGCGCGCACGTCGTGGGTGTCACCGGGCCGCCAGGCAGCGGCAAGTCCACGCTCGTCGCGGCGCTCCTGGGCGTGGCGCGGCCCGCGGGTCGGGCCGTCGCGGTGCTGGCCATCGACCCCTCCAGCCCCATCACGGGCGGCGCCATCCTGGGCGATCGCATCCGCATGCAGGCCTACGCCGGCGACCGCGACGTCTTCATCCGCTCGATGGCCTCCCGCGGGCACCTGGGCGGCCTGGCCGGCACGACCGCGGAGGCCGCCGCGGCCCTGGCGGCCTGCGGCTTCGACCTCGTCCTCATCGAGACCGTGGGCACCGGCCAGAGCGAGGTTGAGGTGGCCGCCATCGCCGACACCACCGTCGTCGTGCAGGCCCCCGAGATGGGCGACGAGGTGCAGGCGCTCAAGGCCGGCCTCCTGGAGGTGGCCGACATCGTCGTCGTCAACAAGTCGGACCGCCCGGGCGCGGACCGTGCCGCGGCGGAGCTTCGAGCGGTGCTCATGGCCTCGGCGGTGCCCGATGCCCCCGAAGACGACCGACCGCGACCCAAGCGGCCGGAGGTCCTGCTGGCGGCCGGCCTCACGGGGCAGGGCGTGACGGAGCTGCTGGCCGCGCTGGATGCACGAGCCGCGGCGCTGGACGCCGACGCCGCCGGCGCGCGCTCAGCACGCCTGGCTCGCGCGGAGGCCCAGGTCACCGGCATCCTCGTGGACCGCACGCGCGCGGCCCTCCACGCGCCGGAGCGGCGAGCGCTGACGGAAGCGACCCTGCGGGCCGTGGCTGCCCATGAGCTGGACCCCTATGCCGCCGCGGACCAGCTGGCGGCCAGGGACCGCTCCACGGAGATCGCGCCCGCCGACCGGCGCTGACTCGGTCTGGCGTCGCGAGGTCGCGAGGCCGCTGGGTCGCTCAGGCTGCGCCGGGGCTCGGGCCGGCACCGACCGCGCGGTCGTAGCGGGCCACGCTGCGGAGCCAGTTGGCGAGGATCTCCATGCCGTCCGCGGTGAGGATGGACTCCGGGTGGAACTGGATGCCCTCGACCGGGTGCTCGCGGTGCCGAAGGCCCATGATCAGGCCGTCGGGAGCGGTGGCCGTCACCTCCAGGCTGGCCGGCAGTGACTCCCGTGCCACAGCCAGGGAGTGATAGCGGCCGGCCTGCATCGGGGTGGCCAGCCCGCTGAAGCAGCCCACGCCGCGGTGGTCCACGGCCGACTGCTTGCCATGCACCGGCTCCACCGTGATGACCTCGCCGCCGTAGGCGAGGCCGATGGCCTGGTGGCCCAGGCACACGCCGAGGATCGGCGTGACGGGACCGAAGTGCCGGATGATGGCCAGCGAGATGCCCGCGTTCTCCGGGCGTGATGGCCCCGGGCTGATGACGATGCCGTCGGGATGCAGGGCCTCGATGCCCTCAAGGTCGATCTCGTCGTTGCGCGCCACCGTCACGTCAGCGCCCAGCTGGCAGAGGTACTGGTAGAGGTTGTAGGTGAACGAGTCGTAGTTGTCGAGGAGCAGGATGCGCAGGCCCGCGCCCGGCTGCTCGGCGAGGCTTGCTGAGGCGCCCGGGGCAGATGGCTGGCCGTCGGCGCGGCCGGGGTCATGGCGGCTCACCGGCCGACCTCCTCTCCACGGGCCGTGTGGGTGGCTTCCGCTTCGGCCAGGGCGGCCAGGATGGCGCCGGCCTTGGCCGCCACCTCCGCGGATTCGCGCTCGGGCGCGGAGTCAGCGACGATGCCGGCCCCGGCCTGGACGTGGGCCACGCCGTCCACGAGGACCATGGCCCGGATGGTGATGGCCACCTCGACGTCGTCCGGCGCGAGGAACCCCACCGCACCGCCGTAGGGTCCGCGGCGCTCGCCCTCGAGGGCGGCGATGGCCTGCATCGCGCGCACCTTCGGCGCCCCGCTGAGCGTGCCCGCCGGGAAGACCGAGCGCACGGCATCGAAGGCGTCGCGGTCCGGCCGCAGCCGGCCCTCCACCTCGGAGACGATGTGCATGACGTGCGAGTAGCGCTCGATGCTGTGCAGGTTCGGCACCGTCACGCTGCCCGGCAGCGCCACGCGGCCGACGTCGTTGCGAGCGAGGTCCACGAGCATGGCGTGCTCGGCCAGCTCCTTGGCATCGGCCAGCAGGTCGTCCTCCAGCTGCCGATCGAGCAGCGGATCCGCGGAGCGCGGGCGCGTGCCCGCGATGGGCCGCGTGGAGACGATCCCGTCGCGCACGCGCACGAGCAGCTCCGGCGAGGCCCCCAGCATGGAGCGTCCGGGCCCCAGGTCGACCGCGAACAGGTGCGGCGAGGGGTTGATGCGCCGCAGGGCGCGGTAGACCTCCAGCGGCCCGACCGAGCAGGGCACGGAGAAGCGTCGCGCCAGCACCGCCTGCAGCATCTCCCCGGCGCGGATGTCGGCGACCAGGCTCGCCACGCCGGCCTCGTAGCGCGCATCGGCGGCCGGCGGAGCGGATCGAGATGGCTGGCGCGGGATGACCGTGGCGGCCTCATCGGCCACGGGTCGAGCCAGCCGGGCGACGATGTCGCCCAGGCGCTCCTGCGCGCCCGGGCCGTCGATCGTGGCCAGGGTCGCGGTCTGGGCCAGGTGGTCGAAGACGATGAGCACCTCGGGCAGGTGGAAGAGGGCCTCGGGCAGGCCGATCGGGTCGGCCTCGGGGACGGGCAGCCGTTCCCAGCGTGCCGCGGCCTCGTAGGCGAGGTAGCCCACCCCAGAGGCCAGCGAGACCGGCAGGTCCCCCTGGCTCGCGGCGTCCGGCAGCAGCGAGCGCAGGGCTTCGAGGGGATCGTTGGCAGGGAAGCGGTCGATCTCGGTGTAGTCGGCGTCGAGGACGCTGGCGTTGCCGCCGCGCAGGCTGAGGATGCGTCCCCGCACGCCGACCATGGAGTAGCGCCCGTAGCGGGCGCCGCCCTCCACGGATTCGAGGATGAAGGCCAGCCGGTCGCGCAGCCGCAGGGCGGCGGTCACCGGCGAGATCGTGTCGGCGCTCAGCACCACGGCGGCGACGCCGTGGAGGCCTGGGCGGGGGAGCAGGGCGGTCATGTGCGGTCCTCGGACGACTCGGGGGTGGCCCGCCCCGGCGCGCTGGCCACGGCGTGCGCATGCAGGAAGTCGATGGCCTCGAGGTAGCCGCGCCAGCCATGCCCCAGGATGCGGTGGCTCACCACCGGCTCGATGACCGAGACGCGGCGCCACGCCTCGCGGGAGAGGATGTCGCTGATGTGGATCTCCACGCTGGGGCGCTCCGCGCCGATGAGCGCGTCGTGGAGCGCGTAGGAGGTGTGGGTCAGGGCGCCGGGGTTGATGACGATGGCGTCGTAGTCGCGCACCTCGATGCGGTCGATGAGGGCACCCTCGTGGTTGGACTGGAAGGCCGAAAGGCTGTGCCCCAGGGCGGTGGCGTGCCGGCTGCAGGCCTGCTCGACTTCCGCCAGCGTGGTGCTGCCGTAGATCTCCGGCTGGCGCTGGCCCAGGCGGCCGAGATTGGGCCCGTTCAGCAACAGGATCCTCATGGCTGTCCTCCGCGCGCCTGGACATCCGCCGTGGAGATGGCGGCGATGGCGACATCCAGCTCCGCGTCGCTGACGTCGTCCACCTCCAGCACGCGCCCCACGGCCATGGGCAGGATCCAGCGCTGCCGGCCGCGGCGCCGTTTCTTGTCGGAGCCCAGGGCCCGCTTCACGGCGGCGGCGTCGAAGCTCCGCCGCAGGCGGAAGCCCAGGCTGGCCACGACGCCGTCGATGCGCTCCGCGAGGTCCGCGTCCGCGCCGCGGCCGGCGGCGATGGTGGCCACGGCGCGCAGGCCCAGGACGACGGCCTGCCCGTGCGGCAACCGGTAGCCGCTCTCGATCTCCAGGGCGTGGCCCAGGGTGTGGCCGAGATTGAGCGTGCGCCGCTCGCCGGCCTCGAAGGGATCGCGATCGACGACGCCCAGCTTGAGCCGAACCGAGCGGTCGATGATGGCGAAGCGGGCCGCCTCGTCGTCACGCAGCGCCGCGCGGCCGCGCTCCTCGACGAGCTGCCACAGGCCGGGGTCGCCGATGAGCCCGGCCTTGAGCGATTCGGCCATGCCGTCCAGGCGGCGGGCCGGTGGCAGCGTGCGCAGCGCGGTGATGTCGCCGACGATGGCGACCGCTGGCCAGAAGGCGCCCGCGGCGTTCTTCGCCGCCGACAGGTCCACACCGACCTTGCCGCCGATGGCCGCGTCGGTCAGGCCCAGCCAGGTCGTGGGCAGCGCCACGAAGGGCACGCCGCGCAGGTAGAGCGCCGCTGCTGCGCCGACGAGGTCCGTCGTGGTGCCGCCGCCGACGCCGATCCAGGCGTCGCCGCGCTCGGCGCCCATGGCGCTGGCGGCCTCGAGCAGCCGCTCCACGGCGCGCAGCCGCTTGCCGCGCTCGCCCGCGCCGATGGCCAGGCGGCGCCCGGCCGGCAGGGCGGCCATGAGGTCCGGCAGCAGGCCGGCCGGGCGCCGGTCGCTGACGATCACCGGCGCGCCGTCGCTGACGCCATCGAGCAGGTCGCCGAAGGTCGCCGCGTCCAGGTCGCGTCCGAGCACGACGCGCGCCGTGGGTGGGCCCATGAGGTGATCGCGGCGGACCTCCGCGTCGAAGAGGCGCCTCGCGACGGGCCGGCGACCGACGCCCGCGGCACCGACGCCCGCAGCACCGACGGCCGCAGGACGGACGACGGCGAGGATGGCGTCGGCCACGGCTTCGGGGGGCCTGCCAGCGTCGACGCGCACGTCGGCAGCGCGGTAGAACGGCGCGCGGGCAGCGCGCAGGCCGGCCAGCCGGCCGAGGACATCGCCATCGAGCATGGGGCGGTCTTCGGTGTGCGCTGCCAGTCGCGCCACGAGGACCTCGTCGGCGGCGTCGAGCCAGACGACCCTGCCGGCCTCCCAGAGGCGCCAGCGGTTCAGGGGGTCGACGACCGCCCCGCCGCCGCAGGCGATGACGGCGCCATCGACGGCGCAGGCTCGAGTCACCGCGGCCGCCTCGATCTCCCGGAAGGCTGCCTCACCGCGCTCGCGGATGAGCGTCGCCGGGTGGGCGCCCTCGCGCGACTCGATCTCGGCATCCAGGTCCAGCATGGGCCGGCCGAGGCGCTCGGCCACGAGGCGACCCAGCGTGGACTTGCCCACACCGGACAGTCCGACCAGGACGATGGCGTCAGGCATCGCCGTGCCCTCCCAGCTCGGCAGCCAGGGCGGCGCGCATGACCGCTGCCGGAGCGGGCACGCCGAGCCACAGTTCCAGCGAGCGGCAGGCCTGGCCCAGCAGGATGCCCGCCCCGGCCTCGGCAGGCGCACCGAGCGCACGTGCCTCGCGCACCAGGCGAGTCGGACTGGGCCGGTAGACGAGGTCCAGGACCGCGAGGCCCGCGCGCAGCAGCGCAGCTGGGACGGGGCTCTCGTCCCTGCCGGTGCCCACCGGCGAGGCGTTCACCAGCAGGTCGGCCGTGGCCAGCTCGCCGGGCAGCCGCTCGAGCGAGCCATCCGAGCGGTGCAGCACGCTGACGCGGCCGGCGCCGACCTCCTCGAGCGCCAGCACCACGGCGCGCCCCGCGCCCCCGGCGCCCAGCACGACGGCATGCCCGATGCCCTCCGGCCGTAGCCGGCGCAGGGCATCGACGGTGGCGGGCACGTCCGTGTTGTGGCCCACCAGTCGGGCCCCGTCACGCACGACCACGTTGCAGGCAGCGGCCGCCCGCGCCCCCGGCGCCAGCTCGTCCATGAGCGCCGCCACGGCCGCCTTGTGGGGCACCGTGACGTTGGCGCCACCGGCATCCCGCTCGCGGAGGGCGGTCACCGTCGCTGGGACCTCATCGGCCGGCACGTCGGCCAGCACGTAGCGGTGCGGCAGGCGCAGGGCGCCGAAAGCGGCGGTCATCATGGCCGGCGAGGCCGAGTAGGCGATGCCCTGCCCCAGCAGGCGGAAGGTCAGGCCGTCGTTCATGGGCGGTTCACCGCGCCGCTGTGGCCCACTGCGCCGCGGGCGGCGGCGCTGCGCCCCTGTCGCGCGCTGCGTGCGGCGTCCATCACGCGTCCTCCATGGGCGTGGCCTCACCAGCTGCCGTCTCGGGCAGGCTGGGCAGCTCGCCCGCGGCATGGCCCCCGCGGCCCCGCGGGCCCAGTGAGCGTGCACGGCGACGGCGCACGGCAGCCCGCAGGTCGGCCATCGTGTCGCCGCCCAAGGTCGGCCAGCAGGGCGTCGGCCAGGACCAGCGCCAGCATGGCTTCGCCCACGATGCCCGCGCGCGGCATGATGGCCACGTCGCTGCGCTCGATGTGCGCGCGACGCACCTCGCCACTCTCCAGGTCCACCGCATCCAGCGGCCGGCGCAAGGTGGAGACCGGCTTGACGGCCACGCGCGCCACGATGGCCTCACCGTTGCTCATGCCACCCTCGGTGCCCCCGGCACGATTGGAGCGACGCCGCCAGCCCGGCACGCCCGGCAGGACCACGTCGTGGACGGCGCTGCCGCGCCGCTCGACCACCCCGAAGCCCAGGCCGATGCCGACGCCCTTCACGGCCTGGATGCCCATCAGGGCGGCCGCGATGGTGCTGTCGAGACGCGTGTCCCACTCCGCCTCGGAGCCGATGCCGATGGGCATGCCCGTGGCCACGACGACGAACGAGCCGCCGACCGAATCACCGGCCTCGATGGCGGCATCGACCTCGGCGATCATGGCGGCCTCGGCCGCAGGGTCAGGGCAGCGCAGGGGGCTCGGCGCGCGACGATCCCGGGCCACCCAGTCGGGCGGCACGAGGGCCACCGGATCCTCTGCACCGTCGAAGACCCGCACCGGCCCGAGCTGGTCGACGAACGACCAGATGGCCACGCCGCAGTCGGCCAGCAGCTGCCGGCAGACGGCACCGGCGGCCACGCGCGGCGCCGTGGAGCGCGCCGAGGCTCGCTCCAGGACGTCGCGGATGTCACCCGTGTCGTACTTGATGGCGCCAGCCAGGTCCGCGTGACCGGGGCGCGCCAGCGTGATGGGCCGGGGTCGTGCAGCGGCGGGCAGGGGCTCCACGGACATGCGCTCCGACCAGTCGGCCCAGTCGCGGTTGGGGATGCTGAAGGCGAGGGGAGAGCCGAGCGTGCGCCCGAAGCGCAGGCCGGCCGTCCAGGTCACGCGGTCCTGCTCGATGCGCATGCGCCGGCCGCTGCCGTAGCCGTGCTGGCGCCGCGCCAGCTCGCGATCCACCGCGGCCGTGGACACGCGCAGACCGGCCGGCAGCCCGTCGAGGATGCCCGACAGGCCAGGGCCGTGGGATTCGCCGGCGGTCAGGAGCCGGAGTCGTCGCAGGGTCATCGGCTGAGGGTCTCCAGGTCCGTCCAGAACGAAGGGTAGGAGACGGCCGCGCAGTCGGGGTCGTCGATCGATACGGTACCTGCCACGCCGCAGAGCGCGGCGATGGCGAAGGCCATGGCGATGCGGTGGTCGCCCTGCGTGCCGATGGCCGCGTCAAGCGGCTTGCCGCGCTGGACGACCCAGCCGTCCGGGCGCTCCTCGACGTCCGCGCCGATGGCGGCCAGTCCGGCGGTCACGAGCGCGATGCGGTCCGACTCCTTGACGCGCAGCTCCGCCGCGTCGCGCACCTCGCTGCGACCGTCCGCGGCAGCCATGGCGATGCCGATGAGTGGCAGCTCGTCGATGACGTCGGCGACGCGGTCACCGGCCAGGCGGATCGCGTGCAGCGGACGCCCGCCGCGCACGGTGATGTCGCCCACGGGCTCGGGATGGTCGCCGGGGGCGTCGTCCGGCGTGACCTCGATGTCCGCGCCCATCTCGCGCAGGACCTCGATGATGCCCGCTCGCGAGGGGTTGAGCCCGACGCCCCGCAGGCGGATCTGCGCCACGGGGTGCAAGGCGCCGGCCACGAGCCAGGCGGCCGCAGACGAGATGTCGCCCGGCACCGTCATCGAGCGCGCCGGGTAGCCGGCAGGCCCCGCGATGCTGGTGACGAGCCCGTCGCGCCGCACCGGGGCGCCCAGCCAGCCGAGCATGCGCTCCGTGTGGTCGCGCGTGGGCCCGGGCAGCGTGATCGTCGTCGTCCCGTCCGCGGCCAGCGCCGCCAGCGCCAGGCAGCCGATGACCTGGGCGCTGGCCACGGCCGGCCGGTGCGCCACGGCCCGCAGCGGCCGCCGGCCATCGATGCGCAGCGGGGCATGGCCCTGCGTGGTCTCCACGCCCGCGCCGACCTCGCGCAGCGGCGCTGCCACGCGCTCCATGGGGCGGCCGCTCAGCGAGGCGTCGCCGATCAGCGTGGCCGGCGCCGGCCGCCCGGCGAGGGCCCCGGCCAGCAGGCGCATGGCCGTGCCGGCGTTGCCGCAGTCGAGCGTCTCACCGCCGTCGCCGGGCAGGCACGCGGCCCCGGGGCGCCCGCCGCCGGAGATGTGCGCCACCGTGGCGCCGTCCGGGTCGGTCGTCAGGCCGGTCAGCGCGCCCAGGCCGCGCAACGCGCCGGCCATGGAGAGCACGTCCGCGCCCGGCCGATCAAGGCGCACGCGTGCCGACCCCGTTCCCATGGCGTCGAAGAGCAGGGCCCGGTGGGCCACCGACTTGTCGGCCGGCAGGCGCAGCGTGCCCTCCAGGCGTGCCGCAGCGGAGACGACGCGAGCGACGGATCCGGGAGCGGGCCGGCCGAGCCATGGTCAGCGGCCACCCTCGACAGCGGCTGGCCCCGGAACGGCCGACGCACTGCCGGCCGCGCCATCGTCGCGCGCCGTGCCGCCGCCGTTCGCTGTGCCCGCAGCGTCCACCGGGCTGCCAGCGTCGACCGGGCTGCCAGCGCGGCGGCGCCGGGGGTGCCAGCCCTGGCCGGGCTGCCGGCCGCGAGCCCGGACGCTGCGGCCGCTTCGCGCGCGGCCGCGTTGCGTCGCTGTGCGGAGCGCGAGACGCGCAGGATGGTGGCGAAGACCGCTTCCCGCTCCTCGGCCATGAGGACGCCACCGTCGGCCTGGGAGGCGCGCTCCAGGAGCTCGCGCTCGCGACTCACGTCATGGCCATGCTCACCCGTGGAGCGCGTCTGCTGCACGGCCACGGAGAGCTCCGCGCGCTCCTCGAGCAGGGCCGCCAGGCGGGCATCCACGTCGTCGATGCGGGCACGCAGGCGGCGCCGTTCGGCCGGCGGTTCCGTCGGCGCGTAGGCCGCGTGCGCCGTGGGATGGCGCAGGTACTCGTGCCGGCGCAGGTCGTCCATGAGGTCGCCGAACTCCGGGAAGGAGAGCGACTGCTCCGAGTCGGAGCGGGCCGCGGGCGGGTCGGGGTGGACCTCGATGATGATGCCGTCGGCACCCACGGCCGCGCCGGCCACGGCCAGCGGGCGCACCAGGGAGCGGTGCCCCGTGCCGTGCGAGGGATCGACGAGGATGGGCAGGTGCGTGCGCTCGCGGATGACCGGCACCGCCGAGAGGTCGAGGGTATTGCGCGTGGCCGTCTCGAAGGTGCGGATGCCGCGCTCGCAGAGGATGACGTTGGGGTTGCCCGAGGAGAGGATGTACTCCGCGGCCATGAGCCACTCCTCGATGGTGGCTGAGATGCCGCGCTTGAGGAGCACCGGCTTGCGCGTCTGCCCGACGGCGCGCAGGAGGACGAAGTTGGCCATGTTGCGAGCGCCGATCTGGAGCACATCCACGTAGCGCTCGAAGACCCCCACGTCTCCCGGGTCCGTGATCTCGCTGACCACCGGCAGGCCGGTCTCCTCGCGGGCCTCGGCGAGCAGCTGGAGGCCCTCGATGCCCAGTCCCTGGAAGGCGTAGGGCGACGAGCGTGGCTTGAAGGCTCCGCCTCGCAGGAGGGTGGCGCCCTCGCGCTTGACCCAGCGAGCTGTCGCCAGCAGCTGCTCCCGCGATTCGACCGCGCAGGGTCCCGGCGATGACCGCCAGCGGGGCACCTCCGCCGATCTCGACATCACCGACGCGTATGCCGGAGCGGTCCGGGTGATGCTCCGCGCTGGCCAGCTTGTAGGGCTTGCTGACGCGGATGCACTGCTCCACGCCGGGCATGACCTCCACGTGGAGCACTCGCTCCACGCCGACGCCCACGACGCCCATGACGATGCGCTCCGCGCCCACCATCACGTACGTCTCCAGGCCCTCGTCGGCGACGGCCTTGCGGACGGCGTCGATCTCCTCCTGTTGCGCCTCTGTGCGCATGACGATGATCATCGCTGTGCCACCCTCGTCCTTCGGCTGCTCATCCCTGCTGCTGGTCCACCCTGAGGCAACAAAAAACGCAGGTCCCCTGCGGGATCCTGCGTCGCGGGCACGAGTGCCTCTGCTGCCGGGCGCTGCCCGGCTGCCTCGTACCCGCTAGCGAAAGTACCAGTCGCGGCTCATGAGGCTGCCGACACTAGCGAGCGCCCGCAGGTGTGTCAACTCGGAACGGGCCCGCCGCCCCGCGCAGGCGTTCCAGGGCGATGGCCTGCAGGGGCAGGACGGAGAGGGCGTCGACGATCTCCCCGGCGCTGACCATGGCGACGACCTCGTCGAAGGGCAGCCAGCGGATGGTGAGCTGCTCGGTGCCTTCGGGCCGAGCCTCGCCCTGCACCAGGTCGGTGGCCAGGAAGACGACGGCCGTCTCGTCAGTGACCGAGTTTGAGAGCTGGTACCGCCCGACCTCACGCCAGGTCCGCGCGCTGAGGCCGGTCTCCTCGAGGAGTTCCCGCCTGGCCCCGTCGAGCGGATCCTCGTGGCGAGGCGAGCCGCCCTCCGGGATCTCCCAGGAGTGCTGGTCGAAGGGGTAGCGATGCTGCCCGACGAGCGCCACGCGATCCTGCGCGTCGATGGCGACGACGCCCACGGCCACGTTCTCGTAATGGACGATGCCGTACAGGCCCGGCTGCCCGTCCGGCCGCGTGACCTCGTCGTGATAGACGGTCAGCCAGGGATTGCGATAGGCGACTCGGCGGGAGCGCCGACGCCACGGCCCCACCGCGACCTCACCCCAGCCAGCCGCTTCCGCGCTGACCCGCCGGATCCTCACGCTTCGGGGTGCGGCTCAGGCGCCGCCCGACCCGCGGAGCTTGCCGGCGACAGGACCGACCGCCCACCGTCCACGCGCCACGTCGCGCCGGTCACGTAGGCCGCCTGCGGCCCGAGGAGGAAGGCCACGACGTCCGCCACCTCCGCCGCGCTGCCCATGCGGCCCAGCGGTACGTCCGGGCGGTGCGCGGGCGGGAAGAGGGCGGTGTCGAACGGTGTGTCGATGGCGCCCGGGGCGACGACGTTCACGCGGATGGCGTCGGGCGCGCCGATGATCGCCAGCGATCGGGCCAGCCCCTCCAGGCCGGCCTTGGCGGCAGCGTAGGCGGGGGAGCGCCAGGAGCCCTCCGCGGCGCCGACGATGCTGCCCACCAGGACGACGGCGCCGCCGGCGGCGCGCAGCGCCGGCCAGGCCAGTCGAGCGGCCTGCCAGGCAGCGGTGAGATCCACGCGCAGGATGGCGTCCCATTGTTGCGGGTCGTCCCAGGGACCCGTCGGTGGGAGGCCCGCGGCGCAGACGAGGCCGTGCAGACGCCCCTCCGCGCCAGCCGCCGACGCCAGCGCCCGCTCCACGTCCGCCGGCTCGGCGGCATCGCCGGCGATCGCCGCGACTCCGGCAGGCGCTGCTCCACGGCGCGACAGGCTCGTCACCTGCCAGCCCTGCCCGGCCAGGAGCCGGCACACGGCGGCGCCGATCCCGGAGGAGCCCCCGGTCACCAGGCAGCGCTTCGTCTCAGCCTCGCTCATGGGTTGCATCCTACCCGCCAGCGGTCGCTGGCTCACGCCGGGGCCCTGGAGGGTCCGCCGCGACGGCGCGCGGCCGCGACCGCGCGGCCCCCCGGGGCTGCTGCGTTGTCGGACGGTGAACCAACCCGACCGTTCGGAGCCATCCGGCGCTCCAGCGTTGTCACCGGGTGAACGAACGCGACCATCAGTGCCCCTGATCCGTCGTTCCTTGTCGCCTGGTGACTGCTTCTGACAACTCGTGTCACCCACCGACGATCAACCGACCGATCTGGCGGTTTCGCGGGCCAGCCTGGTCGAGTTGTGTCGCCGAGTGACAGCCCGCACCGCGCGGCGCGTGTACCGGGGATGAGGGCCGCGTTGGTGCTACGGGCCGTCGCCGCGCCCAAGCGCCGGCCCCAGGCGCCGCCGCCACAGGCCGCCACGGCGCCCCCACTGCGCCCCCCACCGCGCCCCCCACACGCCGCCCGCCCGCCACACGGCCGCCGCCCTGCCCCCACCCGCCGGACGCCCGGCACCTGCGCCCCCAGGCCTCGCGCGACCGCGGGGCCCGGCCTACGATGTGTCATGCCCAGCATCGCTATCGTCGCCGACACATCGGCAGACCTGCTGCCCGACCAAGCCGCCGCCGCCGGCATCCGGCTGGTCCCCCTCACCGTCAGCTTCGGCGACGAGTCCTTCGAGGCCGTCACCGAACTCCCCAACGAGGACTTCTACCGCCGCCTCACGGCACCCGGCGCCCCCCTGCCACGCACCGCCGCACCCAATCCTCAGCGCTTCGAGGCCGCCTTCCAGGCGGCGTTCGACGCGGGTGCCGAGGGGGTCGTCTGCGTCACCATCAGCCAGGGGCTGTCAGCCACGTGGTCGTCGGCGGTCCAGGCGGCCAAGTCCTTCCCGGCGGGCCGCGTGGAGGTGGTGGATTCGCGAACGACGACGCATGGCGAAGGGCTCATCGCCCTGGGCGCCGCGCAGGCTGCTGCCTCGGGCGCAAGTCTGGCGGACGTGAAAGCGCACGCCGAGGACCTCCGCGACCGCTCGCACATCTACTTCGTCCTGGAGACCCTGGAGTACCTGCAGAAGGGCGGCCGCATCGGTCGGGCCTCCGCGCTGCTGGGCACGATGCTCTCCATCAAGCCCATCCTCACCACGACGGACGGGGTCGTCACCACCGCCGACAAGCGCCGCACGGCTGCTCGGGCCCGGGTGAGGTTCATGGAGCTCGTCACGGAGCGGCCCGTGGAGCAGGCTACCGTGGTGCACACGGGCGCTGCGGACATCGAGGGCATCCGCGACGAATTCGTCTCGCTCGCGGGGCTCTCCGCGGACGCCGTCGACATCGGCCTCGTCGGTCCGATCGGAGGCACTCACGTGGGGCCCGGCATGTACGGCGTTGCACTCATCCTGACTGCCTGAGCGATGCCGAACGGCCCTTCGGGAGTCGGCGGCGGACAGCTACAGTCGTCTCGCTTCGGGCACGTGCGAGCCAGCCCGCCGATCGGTCACGCGGCCCGGCGCTCGCCTTCGGAGGTTGCGTTTCGATGACCGTTTCAGAGGTCCTGCCAGCCGTCGATCCCTGGGCTTCCGCCCAGCGCCAGTTCGACATCGCCGCGGACCGCCTTGGCCTGGAGCCGGCCCTGCGGGTCGTCCTGCGCGAGTGCGAGCGGGAGCTGTCTGTCTCCGTGCCCGTGCGCATGGACGATGGCAGCGTCCAGGTCTTCCCGGGCTACCGCGTCCAGCACAACCTGGGACGCGGTCCATCCAAGGGTGGCGTGCGCTACAGCAAGGATCTCACCCTCAATACCGTGCGCGCTCTGGCCATGTGGATGACCTGGAAGTGCGCCGTGGTGGGCATCCCCTATGGCGGCGGCAAGGGCGGTGTGCGCGTCGACCCGGCGCGCCTCTCCATGCGCGAGCTCGAAGGCCTGACGCGTCGCTACACGACGGAGATCAGCGTGCTCATCGGCCCGGAGAAGGACATCCCGGCGCCGGACATGAACACCAACGCCCAGGTCATGGCGTGGATGATGGACACCTACTCCATGCACGTGGGCTACACCGTCCCGGGCGTCGTGACGGGCAAGCCCATCAGCCTGGGCGGCTCCGAGGGTCGAGTGGAGGCCACCGGGCGGGGCGCCGTGGTGGCCATCAAGGAGGCGGCTCGCCACCTGGGCATCGCCATGGAGGATGCCACCTGCGCGGTACAGGGCTTCGGCAACGCGGGCTCCGTGGCCGCCTCCATCCTGGCCGACGAGGGCGCCCGCGTCGTCGCCGTCTCCGACGTCTACGGCGGCCTGCACGACCCGGCCGGTCTCGACATCAACGCCGTGCGGGCCTGGGTCGGAGAGCACGGCTCCGTGGTCGGTTTCCCGGCGGGCCGCGCCATCAGCAACGCCGCGCTGCTGGAGTTGGACGTGGACGTCCTGGCGCCCGCGGCCGTGGAGAGCCAGGTCACGGCCAAGAACGCCGAGCGCGTCCGTCCCAGGATCCTGGCCGAGATCGCCAACGGCCCCACGACGCCGGAGGCGGACCCGATCCTGGCTCGCAACGGCGTGCTGCTCATCCCTGACATCCTCTGCAACGCCGGCGGCGTCACGGTCAGCTACTTCGAATGGGTCCAGGATCTCAACCGCGACCAGTGGTCGGAGGCCATCGTCAACGCCAAGCTGTCGGAGATCATGGTCCGCTCCTTCGACCAGGTGCTGAAGATGTCGGTCAGGGAGGGCGTCGACATGCGCCTCGCCGCGTACCTGCTGGCGGTGGATCGCGTGGCCACCGCCACCGCGCTGCGCGGCATCTATCCATAAGTCGGAGGGCAGGAGTCGATGGAACGACTGGATCACGAGGAACAGTTCCTCTTCAAGCAGGAGGTGCAGCAGCTCGCCGAGGCGCTCGGAGAGTCGGGCACCCTGGATGACGTGGAGGACCTGCTCACCGACGTCATCACCAGCCCGCGTTTCGACTCCGAGGTCTTCACCCTGGAACGGTCGCTCCAGGTGATGCTCGGGGCCCGCCAGGGGACCACCCTGGTCGGCCTGCTCACCGTCGCCCCGGAGGTCTTCGACCAGGTGGCGGAGGTGCGGGTCGCGCCGGAGACGCTGGAGCGCCTGCGCGCCTGGCGGGCACGCTTCGGCCTGGCCATCGACAACGCCCTGAACTTCCTCAACAATCCCGACGGCATCCAGGGGCACGACTTCTCCACCCAGCTCGCCAACATCGACGAGCGCCGCATGCTGCAGGGTCGCCTGACGCTCGTTCGCTACAACAACGAACCGCAGTTCTTCCTGGCTGACGCCCACGTCTTCTACGGGCTCATCGCGGATATCCTGGAGCGGCTGGGCCCCCACACGGACGAGGACACGGTCGACGAGGAGACGCTCACGCGGCTCCACGACGCGCTCGACCGCCTGGAGCGCAAGCTGGCTTCGCACCGCCGCGGCTGACGAGGCTACCCGGCGACCTGCGCCGCCGCGTCGGCGGACGCTCGGTCGGCTGCCGGGCCGACTGCCCGGCGACCGGTGCTACCGGCGCCCGCTACGCGGCGGCGCGGTCCAGGAGGCCGTGCCCCTCGAGGTCGGCCCGCAGCTGGGCAGCATCGCGGAAGTGATGGGCGTACATGCCCAGCGCCCGGGCGGCATCCACGTTGGGCAGGAAGTCGTCGACGAAGAAGACGTCCTCCGCCCGCAGGCCGTAGGTGTCCAGCAGGTACCAGAAGATGGCCGGCTCCGGCTTGACGAGGCGCACGCGGCCGGAGACGACGACGCCGTCGAACCAGTCCAGCCAGTCGTAGCGCTCCTCGGCGTGCGGGAACTTCTGCGCCGACCAGTTGCTCAGCGCGTACAGGGGCACGCCCTGTTCGTGGAGCTCGCGAAGCACCGCCACGGTGGCCTCGTGTGAGCCGACCAACGTCTCCATCCAGCGCTCGTCGTAGGCGCGGAAGATGTCGGCCCATTGGGGGTACTGGTCGCAGAGCCGCGCCATGGCGTCCGGCCACGAGTCGCCCACATCGCGGGCCAGGTTCCAGTCGTGGTTGAGGACGTCGGCGAGGATGGTCTCCATCTCCGCTTCACGTCCGGGCATCACCTGGCGAAGCAGGTAGCGCGGATCCCAGTCCACCAGGACGCCGCCAAGATCGAAGACGACGGTGTTCACGCCCTGATGCTAACGGCTCGGCGGGTCGCCGCCCAACGGCATGGCGCGGTAGCCCGGCGACGCGCCGCCCATTGGCGCGCCTAGCGGCTCCGCTGCCCGCCGCTCACTGGCGCGGCGTGGTGGCCTCCGGGTCGAGGAGCACGTTGTCGATGAGGCGGGTCGCACCGAAGTGGACGGCCATGGAGAGCAGGGCCGGACCATCCACGGTGCGCAGTTCCGTGAGGTCGAGGGCATCCGCGCAGGAGACGTATTCGACCTGCGCAAGGTGCTCCGTGGCCAGCACCTCCTCCAGGATGCCCCGCAGCACATCGGCCTCCCGCTCGCCACTCATCCAGGCGTCCCGCGCCGCCTCGAGCGCCCGGTGCAGCACGGCTGCCGCCTGCCGTTCGTCCGGAGAGAGGTGCACGTTGCGCGAGGAGAGTGCGAGCCCGTCGGGCTCGCGCACGGTAGGGCAGGCGATGACGGACGTGGGCAGCGCGAGGTCCGCGGCCATGCGGCGGATGACCATGACCTGCTGGGCGTCTTTCTGGCCGAAGTAGGCCCGTTCGGCGCCGACCAGCGCGAAGAGGATGGCGACGACCGTGGTGACGCCGTCGAAGTGACCGGGTCGGGCCGCACCCTCCAGGGGGGCCGCCACCACGCCGATGCGCACCAGCGTGTCGAAGCCCGGTGGGTAGACCGCCTCGACGTCCGGCAGCCAGACGAGGTCCACGCCTTCCGCCTCGCAGATGGCCAGGTCGGCGGCCGTGTCGCGCGGATAGCGGGCGTAGTCGGAGACGTCGTTGAACTGGCGCGGGTTGACGAAGATCGTGGCCACCGTCGTGGCGCACTCGGCCCGCGCGCGCTGCATGAGCGAGCGGTGCCCGGCGTGCAGCCAGCCCATGGTCGGCACCAGGCCCACCGGCCGGGCCACGCCGGCCAGGGCCTCGCGCAGCTCATCGCGGCCGCGCAGGACGCGGGTCATGCCATCCGCCGCCGACCGCCCCGCATGGCCGTGTGCCGCAGCGCCGCCACGCGTGCGCTCAGAGATCCCGGTCGAGCGGGATGGCCATGCGGAAGTCGGGCTGGTCCAGGCTGGAGCGGCCCAGGACCTCGTCGAGGACCGCCTCATCCATGCCGCTCGACTCCGCCTCGCCGGGGAAGTCACCTGAGACCACGGCGTCCCGGTAGGCCGCCACGGCCGCTGCCAGGGCCGCCCCGACCTCGCCGAAGCGGCGCGCATGCCGAGGTGTGTACCCCTGGGTCAGGCCGATCACGTCCGTCACGACCTGGATCTCGGCGGACGTGAAGGGCCCGGCGCCGATGCCGATGGTCGGGATGGAGAGCCGCTCCGTGATGGCCCGCGCCAGTTGGGCGGGCACCAGCTCCAGCACGATGGCGAAGGCGCCAGCCTCCTGGACCGCCAGGGCGTCGGCCAGCAGGCGCCGCGCCGATTCACGTGAGCGGCCCTGCACGCGGAAGCCGCCCAGCTGGTTGATGGTCTGCGGCGTGAGGCCGATGTGGCCCATGACCGGGATGCCGGCTGTGACGATCGCCTCGATGGTGCGCGCCGAGCGTACGCCGCCCTCGACCTTGACCGCCTGCGCGTAGGCGTCGCTCAGGAAGCGACCGGCGTGCTCGACCAATTCCGCCTCCGAGACGCCATACGACAGGAAGGGCATGTCACCCACGACCAGCGCCCGGCGTGCCCCGCGGGCGACCGCTCGCGTGTGGTGGAGCATCTCGTCCAGGCTGACGCGCACGGTCGTGTCATAGCCGAGCATGACGTTGCCGACCGAGTCGCCGACCAGGATGATCGGGATCCCGGCCTCGTCCACGATGCGGGCCGTGGGGTAGTCATAGGCGGTGATGGTGGCGAAGCGCTCGCCCGTCTCGTAGAGACGAGCGATGTCCGTGATGGTCGATCCGCCGCTCGGGTGTCACGGCGCTCATGACGATGCTGTGCTGGAGCTGGAGGTGGGCAGGCCGGCGGCCCGCGGCGCCGGAGCACGGAGGTCGGTGGGATGCATCAGGCGGATTCTGCACCAAGCTGCGCCCGCAGGGGGACCAGGCGGTCCAGGAGCCGCTGCGCGACCTCCGACTTGCTGGCCGCCGGCCACGGCTCTGGCGGCTGACCCGGCACGAAGATGGTGACGCGGTCGGTCTCCGTGCCGAAGCCGGAGCCCGGCTCGGCGACATCGTTGGCGACGAGCAGGTCCACGCCCTTGCGTGCCGCCTTCTCCGGGGCCCGGTCGAGCGAGCCGGTCTCCGCCGCGAAGCCGACGATGATCGGCCGCCGCCCGGCGCTGCCGGCGCGGGCGGTCATCGCGCGAGCCGCCGCGGCAGCCTCGGCGAGGATGTCGGTCGTGGGCTCCAGGTCCAGGTGCAGACCCTCGGCGCGCGGGATCTTCGTCGCCGCCGCGACGCGCGGGCGGAAGTCGGCCACGGCGGCGGTCATGACCAGGGCATCGCAGCTGGGCAGCGCGTCCAGGACCGCCTCACGCATGCTGGCCGCGGTCTCCGCCTCCACGATCTGCGCCCCGGCCGGCGCCATGACGCTCGTGGTGCCCTTGATGAGGGTGACGCGGGCACCTCGCTGCAGCGCGGCCTCCGCGATGGCGAAGCCCATGCGCCCGCTGGACCGATTGCCGATGAAGCGCACCGGGTCGATGGCTTCCGCGGTGCCACCGGCGCTGACGACCAGGTGCCAGCCCGTGAGGTCCGCGCGACCGGCGGCCGCAGAGCGAGGTGGACGCGCCGCGGGATCCGGCTGGCGGATGGGTCGCCCGGCCAGTACGCGGGTCACGGTCTCCACGAGCAGGGGGAGTGGCACGAGGCGGCCCACGCCGACCTGGCCGGAGGCCAGCGGTCCCTCGGCCGGATCGACGATCGTGTAGCCGAACTCGCGCAGCCGCCGCACGTTGCCGACGGTGGCCGGGTGGGCATACATGTCGCCGTCCATGGCCGGTGCCACCACGACGGGTGCGCCCGTTGCCAGGCACGTCGCCGTGATGGCGTCATCGGCCAGGCCGTTGGCCATGGCCCCGAGCCAGCGCGCCGTGGCCGGTGCCACGAGCACCGCGTCCGCGGCGTCTGCGGCCACGATGTGGCTGATTCGCCGGTCGGCCTGCAGCTCCAGCGCGTCCAGCATCACCGGCCGGCCGGAGAGCGTCTCCAGGGTCAGCGGGCCGATGAAGTGCGTGGCGGCCGCGGTCATCATCACCTGCACCTCGGCGCCGGCCGCAGCCAGCAGGCGCAGCAGCTCGACGGACTTGTAGGCGGCGATGGAGCCGCAGACCCCAAGCAGGATGAGGCGCCCCTCGAGGGGTCGGTCGGTCACGTCAGGGCTCCCGCGCCATGACGGCCCGCGAGGTGCGCGGCGAGCAGCCCCAGCCCGCGGAGCACCAGGTCCGGGTCGAGGATGTCGGCGATGGCGGGCAGGGTGGGGCTGGCGGGCTCGCACCACGCCTGTGCGGCCCATGCGGCGGCCGCATGACCGCCGGTGACGATGACCTTGGGGATGGTCGGGCCCGCCCCTCCGGCCGTGCCCAGGGCCACCGTGGAACGCGGCGCCAGGTCCAGTGGGCGCTCGGCGGCCAATCGTTCGCGCATGCGCCAGGCGAGCTCGCGGACTGCGCCGATATGGCCGAGGACGATGCCGCTCTGCAGCGCCATCGTCGTGTCACTTCCGATGACGTCGGCGGGCAGGGCGAGGTCCGCGCGTGGCAGGCGCGCCGTCCCCGTGGCCAGCGCGTCGGCCGCCAGGCCCAGGCCCGGCACGATGGCCCCGCCCAGGAAGAAGCCGTCGGCGTCCACGGCGTCGACGGTGGTAGCGGTGCCCAGGTCGACGACGATGACCGGCTGGCCGTGCAGGATGCTGGCCGCCCAGGCTGCCAGCAGGCGATCCGGCCCGGTGAGGTCCGGCCGCGCCAGCGCCGTGGGCATCGGGATGGTCGTGGCGTCCGCCATCACGACCGGCAGGACCAGCGACTCCGCGGCCTGCTTGAGCCGGGACGTCCAGCGATCCACGACGCTCACGGCCACGACGGCGGAGGGCCGCTCAGGCGCATGCACGACAAGGATGCGCAGCCCGGCCTCCAGGTCGTCCAGGGAAGCTATCGAGGTGTCCAGCCGACCGGAGGCCGCGACGCTGGTGCCGTCGACGAGCGCGGCCTTGGCGGCGCTGTTGCCGATGTCCACGCCGATGATCACCCCCGGATGATAGGCCCGCGACGGTGCGGCGGGCGTGCGGCGGGCGTGAGGCCCATCGCGCGCCATCGCGCCTCCCCCTCGACCAGGCGTGCGACCTCGGCCTTCAGGGCAGGTGGGCCTGCGATACCATCGGACGTCGTCGAGGCAGGCGGCCCGGTCGGGCGCGGGCCGCGCTCCAGGAGGGTTGCGTGTCGTTCGAGCCGCCAGCGAAGTTCTTCGTCAACAGCGGCCTGGTCTCGAACCCGGTGGACATCTACCACCTGCTGCGGCCTCTCCTTCGACAGACGGTCACCTACCGTTATCAGCGCGCCGGCCGCGTCATCGCCCACGGCACCGGCTGGGTGGAGCGCATCGTGGCCGACCGCCCCGACGTCTCCTCGTTCTTCACGCCCCTCTCGATCTGCCTCTCGGTCGCTTCCTGGGAGCACCTCGAGTTCGAGACGCGTCCTGACCAGCTCATCACCTACACGCTCGTCCAGGGTGACGAGCACGTCGTCCTGCAGTTCGCGCCGTCGCCCGGCAATGACCAGGAGGAGGCCATCCAGGAGCTGCTGCCCTTCCAGGTCATGCCCGGCTACATCCAGATGGAGCTCAACGCCTTCGAGGACGAGTCGCCCAGCGAACGAGAGGAGTCGCCGGTGGAGCGCGATGATTCGCCCTCGGAGCGCGACGGCCCTGCCGGCGGCGAGAGCGGCCCGCTGCGCTGAACGACCACGGCCCAGGCGGCGAGGGTGGCTCGGCGCGCTGAGCGGCAAACGCCCCGGCGCCCGGCCCGTGTAGCATTCGGGCCCGATGTTCGAACGCACCGCGCTGCCGGATGGGCCGCGCGTCATCTCCGCGCGCATGCCCGGCAGCCGGTCCTTCTCGGCGGCCGTCTACGTGCTGGCCGGCTCGCGCCTGGAAACGCGGCGCACCTCCGGTCTGGCCCATTTCATGGAGCACATCACCTTCAAGGGCACGAGCGACCTGCCGACCATGCGCGATGTCTCCGATGCCATCGAGGGCGTGGGCGGCGTCTGCAACGCGTCGACCGATCGTGAGACCACCGTGTACTGGACGCGCCTCCCGCGCCGCGAGGCCCAGCGGGGCATGCACGTCCTGGGCGAGCTCGTGCTCCGCCCCCAGCTGCGCACCGAGGACATGGCGCGCGAGCGCGAGATCATCGTCGATGAGATCCGCTCCTATCGAGACGACCCGGGGCAGCACGTCTTCGATCTCTGGGATGAGGCCTTCTATGGCGACACGCCCCTGGGCTGGGAGATCGCTGGCGACGAGGACACCGTGAGAGCCCTGCGCGACACGGACATCCGGGGCTTCTGGGGCCGGCACTACCGGCCGGCCAACCTCGTGGTGGCGGTCGCCGGCGACATCACTCACGAGGAGGTCGTGGACCTCGTGGCCGAGGACTTCGGACGAGGCGCGTATGACCCGCCGCCGCCTCCCCCGGCTGCGCCCGGACCGGTGGAGCGCTTGCGAACGCTGCAGCGCGAGACGTCGCAGGCGTACGTCTGCCTGGGCCTCACCGGTCTGCCGCGCGACCACGCCGACCAGTGGACGCTGGACCTGCTTGGACACGGTGCTCGGCGACGGCACCTCCTCGCGCCTCTTCATGGCCATCCGCGAGGAAGCCGGCCTGGCCTACGACGTGCACTCCTTCCAGAACGATTACGCTGACTGCGGCACGCTGCAGGTCTTCCTGAGCGTCGACCCGGGCGATGTAGCGGCGGCCACGCAGGGCGTCCTGCATGAGCTGGCCAAGCTCCGCGACGAGCGCGTGCCCGCCCCGGAGCTGGAGCGGGCCCGCAACTACGCGCTGGGGCGGCTGGAGCTGCGGCTGGAGGAGTCACGCGCCGTGGCCACCTTCTTCGGATCCCAGGAAGCGCTTCACGACCGGGTCATGACGATGGACGAGGTGATGGACGAGCTGCGCACCGTGACGGCGGACGACATCCAGGACCTGGCCGGCCGACTGTTCACGGATGAGACGCTGTGCGCCGTGGCCGTCGGCCCGGGGAAGACCATCCCCGGGCTTGAGGAAGCCCTGCGACTGCCGTGAAGGACCAGGCCGACCAGCCGCGATCCGATCGACCGACGAGCGACAGCCCGATGCCGCCGGCCGGGGTGCCGCCGGCCGGGATGCCACCGGGCGCCGTGCCGCCGGGCGCGATGCCGCCGGGCGCCGTGCCGCCGGGCGCGATGCCGCCGGCCGGGATGCCGCCGGGTGTGATGCCGCCGGTCGCTCGGCTGCCGGGTGCTCGGCCACCGGCCGGGATGCCGCCGGGTGCGATGCCCCCGGTCGGGATGCCAGCAGGCCGCCCCGTGACGCCCGCCGCGACCGTCCCGCCCGGGAACCCCGCCGTGCCTGTGGGCGCGAGACCGCCGGGGAGTGTCCCGCCCGGCGTCCGGCCTCCGTCCGGCATGCCACCCGCCGCGCTGCCGGGCCCGCCGCCACCGGGCGTGCGCCCGCCCGCCGGCTGGTCCACCGACCGCCGCGCCCAAGCCGGGCGACGGTCCGGCATCCTCCATCCCCGAGGCAGCAGCGCAGCCGCCCGCTGTCAGCACGCTGACCATCCCGCGGCTCCCGCCCGTGCCCGCCGACGCCACCCGGTCCGCGGGAAGCGACGCCCCCGCGAGCAGCGACACCCCCGGGCGTGACACCGACAGCCGCCTGGCCCGCGTGCACCTGCGCGGGGCCTTGCTCCCACTGGCACGCGCGGCGCTGGAGCAGATGGCCGGCGCCGGCACCCTGGACGTGCCGGCCATGGCGGACCTGGCCGAGGCACGCTGGCGTGGCGGTGACCTGGAGGGCGCCGCGGACGCCGCGCGCGCGCATCTGGCCTCCGGCGGCGCGGAGCCCATGGCCATCCTCATCATGGCCGAGGACCTCATGCGGACAGGGCATGCCGCCGAGGCCCGCCGCTACGCGGACCATGTCTACGGTCTCAGCGCCGGGGCCATCGACCCGCTCTTCGCCCAGGAGCCCCGCAGTCCCATCTGGCCGTCGGCCGATCCCGGCTGGATGGCCAGCGGCTCCACGGCACCGGGCGGACTGGGCCTGCTCGTGGGCGGTCGCGAGGTGGCGGAGCTGGCGCCCGGGACGTGGACGCTGGAGCCGCTCAGCCAGCCGGCACCCGCAGACGGGGCAGCGGCGACGAGCGACCCCGCCAGCGCGCCCGGGCCGCTCTCGACCAGCCGTGGCAGCACGGGTGCCCCGGCCAGCACCACGGCCATGGTCATCAGCGGTCGCCTGGCTGGCCAGGAGCTCGACGCGATCGAGCGTGCCCTGGCAGCTGGGGACGTGCGCACCGCCTCCGGTCGCCTGGCCGTGCTGTTGCGCCTTGACCCTGCGCTGGCGCCCATCATCCTGTCCGCTGCCGAGCGGGCCATGGCCACGCGTCCGGCGCTCGCCGAGCTGCCGGCCCTGCATCTCATCCGTGGCGATGCCTACCGCGTCCTGGGCCGTGAGAACGAAGCTGCTGCGGCCTTCCGGTCCGCCTACCAGGCCCTTGCGGCAGGGCCACGCAGAGAGGAGTCCTCGTGAGCGAACGCACCCTCATCCTCATCAAGCCCGACGGCGTGCAGCGCCAGCTGGTCGGTCGCATCATCGAGCGCTACGAGCAGCGCGGCCTGCGCATCGTCGGCCTCAAGCTGCTGCAGGTCGATCGTGGCCTGGCCGAGCAGCATTACGCGGTCCACGCCGACAAGCCGTTCTTCCCGGGCCTGGTGGCCTTCATCACCTCGTCGCCGCTGGTGGCGATGGCCGTCGAGGGCACCAACGCCGTGGCCGTCTGCCGAGCGCTCAACGGTGCCACCCGACCGCACGAGGCCGCGCCGGGCTCCATCCGCGGCGACTTCGCCCTGGAGACGGGCATGAACCTCGTGCACGCCTCGGACAGTCCGGAGAACGCCGCCGCTGAGCTGGCCCTCTGGTTCGACGCCGTGGAGCTGCTCGACTACACGCGCGCCGTCGACGCCTGGGTCGTCGAGGGCTGACCCGCGCTGCGCCTGGGTCGTCGAGGGCTGACCCGCGCGGCGCTCCGACCGTCGACCCATCCGCCCGCCCGTGTGGGCGCTCCGCCGGTCCGCTCTTGGCGGTACGCGTGGCGCTCGGTCGGGCGTCCGGTCTCCCTGACGGTCGCCACTCTCGTGACCGATGGCCCGAAGCAGACGGGGCCTGTCAGCCCGCGTCCCCCCGGACAGGGGATGGGACACTCTGCGCTGTACCGAGGCCGTGGCCTCGGTAGGACCATGCCCAAGACCCGCTCCGCCGCGACCGCTGCCGCAGCCTGGCGAGGTCATCCACGAAGGAGGCACACGTAGACCGTGTCTGACATCACTGTCTGGATCATCCCGATCGCGGGGATCGCGGCAGTCCTCTTCGCCATCTGGCTGGCTCGTGACGTGCTCTCGCGCGACAAGGGCACGAAGGAGATGCAGGAGGTCGGCCGGACCATCCAGGAGGGCGCCAACGCCTTCGTCCGTCGCCAGTACTCGACCATCGGCGCTGCTGGCCGTCATCGGCACGCTCGTCGTCGCCGCCATCATCGCCTTCGTGGAGACGAAGGAAGTCGCCGACACGCAGGTCTTCGGCCTCGAGCTGGGCATCCGCACCGGCTTCGCCTTCCTGGTCGGCGCGGCCTGCTCGATGGTCGGCCGGCATCATCGGCATGTTCGTGAGCGTGCGCGCCAACGTGCCCACCGCCGCGGCCGCCCAGACCAGCCTCGTGGGCGCCGTGCAGACGGCCATGCGCGGCGGCGCCGTCTCCGGCTTCCTCGTCGTGGCCCTCTCGCTGCTCGGCGTGTGGGGCATCTTCGCCCTCTTCGGTGGCCTGCAGGGCGGTGTCAACACGGCCGAGGCCCCCTTCCTCATCGTCGGCTTCGGCTTCGGCGCCTCCTTCGTGGCCCTCTTCGCCCAGCTCGGCGGCGGTATCTACACCAAGGCCGCTGACGTGGGCGCGGACCTCGTGGGCAAGGTCGAGAAGGGCATCCCCGAGGACGACCCGCGCAACGCCGCGGTCATCGCCGACCTCGTCGGCGACAACGTGGGCGACTGCGCCGGCCGCGGCGCCGACCTCTTCGAGTCGACGGCCGCCGAGAACATCGGCGCCATGATCCTCGGCGTGGCCGTCTACGCCATCGCGGTCAGCTCCGGATGGGCGAACCCCGAGGCCTGGATCTTCTTCCCCCTCGTCGTCCGCGCCTTCGGCCTCCTCGCCACGATGGTCTCCATGTTCTTCGTCCGCGGTCGTGAGGACGAGGATCCCATGCGCATGCTGAACAAGGGCTACTGGGCGACGACCCTGCTGTCCGTGGTCGGCCTGGGCATCGCCACGTACCTGATGATGGAATCGGCCGGGACGTCGGCCTCCAACAGCATCCCTGTGTGGGTCTGGTACTTCGCCGCCGGCATCGTCGGCCTGGCCACCAGCATCGCCTTCGTCTACATCACGCAGTTCTACACGGCCGGCAAGTGGCGACCCGTCAAGGACATCGCCAAGGCCTCCAAGACCGGCCCGGCCACGAACATCATCGCTGGCACCGCGGTCGGCTTCGAGACGACCTTCGTGACGGCCATCACCATCGGCATCGCCCTGATCGTGAGCTACTGGCTGGGTGAGCAGGCGGGTCTCGTCAATGCCGACGGCCGCAACGTGGGCGGCGTCTTCGGCACCGCCGTGGCCACCATGGGCATGCTCATGACCACGGCCTACATCCTGGCCATGGACACCTTCGGCCCCATCACCGACAACGCCGGCGGCATCGCCGAGTTCTCGCGGGCCGGAGCCTCGGCGCGTGAGATCACGGACAAGCTCGACTCGGTGGGCAACACGACCAAGGCCCTCACCAAGGGCTACGCCATCGCCTCCGCGAGCCTGGCCGCCTTCCTCCTCTTCCAGGCCTACATCGACAAGGTCAACCTCATCCTCGGCCGCCAGATCGATGCCGGCGTCAGGCTCCTCCAAGAGGGACAGGTTCGTGCCGACGGCCTCATGAACGCCGTCAACCTGGCCGACGTGAGCGTCTTCGTGGCGGCCTTCATCGCGGCCATGACCGTCTACCTCTTCAGCTCACTGGCCATCCGCGCCGTGGGCACGGCGGCCTCGGCCATCATCGTCGAGGTCCGTCGCCAGTTCCGCGAGATGCCGGGCATCATGGATTACACCCAGAAGCCGGACTACGCGCGCGTCGTGGACATCACCACGCGTGCTGCCCTCCGCGAGATGATCCCGCCCGGCGTGGTCGCGGTCGTGACCCCCATCGCCGTCGGCATCATCCTGGGCTACGAGGCCGTCGCTGGCCTGCTCATGGTGGGCACCATCGCTGGCGTGCTGATGGCCACCTACCTGAACAACAGCGGTGGTGCATGGGATAACGCCAAGAAATTCATCGAAGCGGGTAACCTGACCGACGACGACGGCAAGGTCCTGGGCAAGGGCTCTGATGCTCATGCCGCGGCCGTGGTGGGCGACACCGTGGGTGATCCCTTCAAGGACACCGCGGGACCCTCCCTCCACGTCCTCGTGAAGCTGCTGGCCACCCTGACCCTCGTCTTCGCGCCGCTCTTCATCCGCTGACAGCGCACCGGACCTGCTGACCGGCGGGCGCTGACCCGCCGGTCACGTGGAGGCCGTTGTGCAAGAGATCCTCCAGGCCATCGTCATCGGGGTGGTGCAGGGACTCACGGAGTTCCTGCCCATCTCGTCGTCGGCCCACCTCATCCTCCTGCCGAGGATCTTCGGCTGGGACGAGGCCTTCATCAACAGCGCCGAGTTCGTGGTCATGCTCCACATGGGCACGCTCGCGGCGCTGTTGCTCTATTTCTGGCGCGATGTGCTGGAGCTCATCGCCGCCGGCTGGGCAGCGCTGCGCGAACGGTCCCTGGCCGGAGACCCCCAGCGCAAGCTCGCCCTGATCCTTCTGCTGAGCGTCATCCCGGCAGCCCTCGTGGGCTTCCTGCTGGAGAGTTGGTTCGACTCCTTCTTCCGGGATGCCGTCGTCCTCATCCCCTTCGTCCTGGTGGCAGGCGCCCTCCTGCTCTGGCTCGCCGAGATCCTGGGCACCCGCGCCCGGGACCTGGACCACCTCGAGTACGCCGACGCTGCCCTCATCGGCGCGGCCCAGGCGCTGGCGCTCATCCCCGGTTTCAGCCGGTCCGGCATCACGCTCACTGCCGGCCTCTTCCGCGGCCTGACGCGCGAGTCTGCCGCGCGATTCGCCTTCCTGATGGGCATCCCCATCATCGCCGGCGCCGGCCTCTGGAAGATGCGCAGCATCGTCAGCGGCGGGTCTGGTGACGTCCACGTGGACGCGCTGCTTGCCGGCGTCGTCGCGGCCGCCCTCGCCGGCTGGCTGGCGATCGGCTTCCTGCTGCGCTACCTGCGCACGCACAGCACAGGCATCTTCATCGCCTACCGGCTCATCGCGGCGGGCGTGTTCCTGGTGCTGCTGCTGCTGGGCGGTCGGGCCTGAGGCGGACATGGACGTCCTGAAGCGTGCGCGCCAACAGGCCGTCGGGGACCTCGTCCGCGGCGGCCACGTGCGCACCCAGCTGGAGCTGGTGGCTGCCCTGCGCGACAAGGGCTACCGGGCCACCCAGGCGACGGTCAGCCGCGACATCACGGAGATGGGCCTCGTCAAGGTCGACCGGGACGGAGGCTCCGTGTACGCGCTGCCATCCAGCGTGGAGGCCGCGGAGCTGACCGGCGAGCACCGCCTGGCGTCCCTGCTGGCCGAGCTGCCCGTGGAGGTGCGTGCCTCCGGCAGTCTCCTCGTCATCCGTGCCGTCCCGGGCACCGCCCATCCCATCGCCGCGTCGCTCGACCGGGTGCGCTGGCCGGAGGTGCTGGGAACCATCGCCGGGGACGACACGGTGTTCGTGGCTTGCCTCGACGCGGCTGCCGTGGAGCGCCTCCAGCGACGCCTGCTGCGCCTCGGCCGCTAGCGCTGTGCCTCGGCCGTTGGCGCCGTGCCTGGGTGGCCGGGCCAGCCTGACGGTGTACAATCCGCGCTCGGAACGGCGCGCGGCCGCCCGTTCTCACGAGGCGAGGTGGCCGCCGTCATGCGCGCATCCTGTCAGTCCATCCCGGCCTGTGCCTAGCACGTGCGGCCCCCGGGCGTACCACGAGGATCCACGGTGAACGCGAACAAGCCTGAATACCTCTCGGCCGAAGGGCTGGCCAAGCTCAAGGCGGAGCTCGACGACCTGACCAATGTCAAGCGTCCGGAGATCGCCCAGCGCATCCATGACGCCAAGGAGTACGGCGACGTCACGGAGAACGCGGAGTACGAGGATGCCAAGAACGAGCAGGCCTTCGTGGAGGGCCGCATCCAGGCCCTCACGGCGATCATCAAGAACGCCGTCCTCATCGAGGAGAGCCACTCCCGGACGTTCGTCCAGATCGGCTCGACGGTGACCATCAAGGGCGAACAGGGCAAGGAGGAGTACACCATCGTGGGCGCCGCCGAGGCTGCCCCCGAGAATGGTCGTATCTCCAATGAATCGCCGGTGGGCCGTGCGCTGCTTGGCAAGCGGAAGGGCGATGAGGTCACCGTGACCGTGCCGAAAGGCTCCACCACCTACACCGTCGTCAGCATCCGCTGAGCCGGAGCGGGGCCAGCGGCTCGCGAGCGGCTGATGCGTCATCCATTGCGTCATCCATCGCCGGGCAGGCTGTAGACCGGGAGCACCGCCCGGCACCGACGGTGCAGGGGACCGCGCGCATGTTCTGGGCGGATGAGCTGGCCGAACGGTTCGAAGGGCCGCAGGTCGTCAACGACTCCAAGACCCCGTCCGGCACGGTGCACATCGGCTCGCTGCGTGGTGTCGTGCTGCATGACGCCATCCACCGCGCCCTCGTGGGGGCCGGTCGGCCCAGCCGATTCCTGTACGGCGTGGACGACCTTGATCCCATGGATTCCCAGGCTCTCCTGACGCCCGATGCCGTGGAGCGCTTCATGGGCGTGCCGCTGGCCCACGTCCCGGCGCCGCCCGGCAGCACGGCCGCCAGCTACGCGCGCTACTTCGTGGGCGAGCTCTTCATGGGCACCTTCGCCGGCCTGGGCGTGCAGCCGGAGATCTACTGGATGAGCGAGCTGTACGGCAGCGGCTCCATGGACCCCTGGATCCGACGGGCCCTGGACGGCGCCGCGACCGTCCGCGAGATCTACCTGCGCGTCAGCCACGTCGAGCGACCGGAGGGCTGGCTGCCCGTCTCGGTCATCTGCGAGGCCTGCGGGCGCATCGGCACCACGCTGGCGACCGACTGGGACGGCGAGAGTGTCGCCTACGTGTGCAAGCCGGACTACGTGACCTGGGCGGTCGGCTGCGGGCACAGCGGCCGCGTGGCCCCCTTCGGCGGCCGCGCCAAATTGCCCTTCAACGTGGACTGGGCCGCCAAGTGGAGCCACTTCGACATCACCATCGAAGGCTGCGGCAAGGACCTCGCCACGCGCGGTGGCAGCCGCGACCGCAGTGACGCCATCAGCCGCGAGGTCTTCCACCGCGAGCCGCCCGCCAACGTGCCCTATGAGTTCCTCAACGTGGGCGGCCGCAAGATGAGCACGTCGCTGGGCAGCGGCGCAGCGGCGCATGAGATGGCGGACCTGCTTCCGCCGGAGCTCATCCGCTTCCTCTTCCTGCGCTTCAAACCCCGCCGCGCCCTGGACTTCGACCCTGAGGGTGATGCCATCCCCGGTCTCTTCGACGAGTTCGACCGTGTCGCCGCCGCGGCCGCCGGTCGCGAGGTGCGCGGTGAGCTGCCCTCCGATCCTGGGCGCATCTTCCGCGCCAGCCTGGTCGACGCCGACGCGGATGTCGCGCTCGAGGCCACCCGCTTCCGGCCGGCCTTCCGGCACCTCACCCTGCTCGTCCAGGTTCCTGGCGTGGACCTGGAGGCCCGTGTCGCCGCGGAGAAGGGCGCACCCCTGGATGACCCGGAGCGCGCCATCCTGGCCGAACGTGCCGTCGTGGCACGGACCTGGCTGGAAGGGTTCGCTCCGGATCGCTATCGCGTGGCCGTCCGGCCGGACCTGCCCGCCGAAGCGGCGGGCCTGTCAGAGGCCCAGGGCCTCTTCCTGGGGGACCTCGCGACCGGCGCCCAGGCCGAAGGCCCCGTCGGCGGGGACGCCTGGCAGGACCTCATCTACCGCTTCGGGCAGCGGCGCGGCGTCTCCTCGCGGGATGCCTTCGCAGCCGTCTACGCCGCCTTCCTGGGTCGCACCAACGGGCCGCGCGCCGGCTGGTTGTTGGCCAGCCTGGAGCTGGGCTTCGCGAGCCAGCGGCTCCGCGAGGCGGCCGAGGCAGCCGGGTCGCGGTGGCGCCGACGGATGGCGCCGGCGAGCAGGCTGCTGTGACGGAGTCGGGTGAGAGCCCAGCAGGGGGGGCGGCATGAGCGTCGGGGCTGCACGGCTGCGCGAGGATACGGCGCTCGTCCGCCGCGGCTGCCTCCAGAAGGGGGAGGACCCGACCCTCGTCGACCAGGCACTGCTCGTTGACGGTGATCGCCGTGAGGTGCTGGGCAAGGCGGACGTCCTGCGCAACCAGCGCAAGGCCATCTCGGAGAGCATCGGCGCCGCCATCAGGAACGGTGCGGATCCCAACGGCCTGGACGTGGTCAAGATGCGCGAGCAGTCGACCTGGCTTGGAGCGGAGATCAGCGGCCTGGATGCCCGGCTCACCGAGATCACGGCGCGCCTCGACGACCTGCTCCTGCGCATTCCCAACCCGCCCGACCCGGGCATCCCGGAGGGCGGGCCGGAGGCCAGCGTCATCGTGCGCACCTGGGGTGAGCCCGCTCCGCACGAGGAACCGCAGGATGGCGAGCGCCCCGCCTGGGTGCGCCGGCCGCACTGGGACGTGGCGGAGCCGCTGGGCATGTTCGACCTGGCCCGCGGCGCCAAGATCGCAGGCTCCGGGTTCCCCGTCTACAAGGGCGCAGGGGCGGCCCTCCAGCGGGCCCTCATCGACTTCTTCCTGGACCTGCACACGCGCGAGCACGGCATGACGGAGGTCTGGCCGCCGGCCGTGGTCAACGAGGCCTCCGCGCGCGGCACCGGACAGATCCCGGACAAGGAGGACCAGATGTACGTCGTCACGCGTGACGACCTCTACCTGGTGCCGACCGCGGAGGTGCCCGTCACCAACCTCCATCGCGACGAGATCATCGAGGCCGACCAGCTGCCCATCCGCTACGTCGCCTACTCGCCCTGCTTCCGCCGCGAGGCCGGGGCAGCCGGCGCCCGCACGCGCGGCATCCTTCGCGTCCACCAGTTCGACAAGGTGGAGATGGTGGCCTTCGAGAAGCCGACCGACTCCGCCGACGCCCTGGAGTGGATGACGGCGCGCGCGGAGACCTGCCTGCAGCGGCTCGGCCTGCCCTACCGCGTCAAGCTCATGGCCACGGGCGACATGGGCTTCACGCAGGCGAAGAAGTTCGACCTGGAGGTCTGGGCGCCTGGCGTGGAAGACTGGCTGGAGGTCAGCTCCGTCTCCAACTTCCGGGACTACCAGGCCCGCCGCATGAGCATCCGCTGGCGTCCAGAACCGGGCGGCAAGCCGGAGATCCTGCACACCCTCAACGGCTCCGGCCTGGCCCTGCCGCGCACGGTGGCGGCCATCCTGGAGGTCTACCAGCAGCCTGACGGCTCCGTGCGCGTGCCGGAGGCCCTGCGTCCCCGCCTGGGCGAGGTCATCAGCGCCCGCCATTGACGGTGGTGGTTCGTCGCACGTAGCATACGTGCTGCACGTGGGTCGCGTGCATGACCAGGAGCGGCGACCATGCAGCAGAACCTGACCGTCCGACTGGACGACGACACCATCCGCAAGGCACGCGTGCTGGCGGCGCGGCGGGCCACGTCTATCAGCCGCCTGGTGGCGGACGAGATCGCGCGCCTGGTCCGCGAGGACGATGCGTATGAGCAGGCGCGGGTGGAGGCACTGGCGGAGCTGGGGTCGCCCGCGGACATGGGCAGCGCCGGTCGGTTGCCACCCCGGGCGGTCGCCCATGAGCGCTGAGCCGACCTTCGTTGACACGAACGTCCTGCTCTATGCACACGACCGCTCTGCCGGCCGCAAGCACGAGGTGGCCCGCGCGCTGTTGGCCGCCCTCTGGGGCACCCGCGAAGGCGTGCTGAGCACGCAGGTGCTCCAGGAGTTCTACGTCAACGCCACCCGCAAGCTGCCGCGGCCTGTCGCCCCCGCGCGCGCCCGCACCATCGTCTCGCGGTACGCAACGTGGCCGGTGATGCGAATCGAGCCGGCCGACGTCCTGGCCGCCTCCGAGCTGGAGGTGCGTCATCGTCTCTCGTTCTGGGATGCGCTGATCGTCGTCTCAGCCGCCAGGGCCGGCGCCGGGAGCATCGTCACCGAGGACCTGCAGCACGGACGCACACTGGCCGGCGTCCGCATCGTGAACCCCTTCGCGACCGACTGATTCCCGGACGACCCTGACCCGGGTGCTGCTCCGGAAGGAGTCGAGCCCCGCTCGCTCAGCCAGGTGGTGGGGGTGGCTCCAGCAGTCCCAGGTGGCGCAGGGTGGCATGGGTCAGGCTATCGGCCAGGGCCTGCGGATCGACCCGACCGAGGTTGGTGAGGATGACGACATCGATGTCCTCGCTCGGCAGCCGATACATGATGGACGCGAAGCCGCGCAGCGAGCCGCCGTGCCCGATGCCCGGTCGGCCGTCCAGCCAGGCGCGACGGATGCCCAGCCCATAGCGCGCCGAGCCCTCCAGCGTCGTCATCAGCTCCAGGGAGCGCGGCTCCAGGACGTCGCCACTCAGCAGCGCATCCTGCCAATCGGAGATGTCACGCACCGACGAGAGCATCGCCCCGGCCGACTCCGCCACCGTGGCCGCCGAGGTGTTGGGCCGGAAGCGCGTGCCGTCCCCGAAGCCGACGTACCCGCCGGCGGTCGCCCAGTAGCCTTTGGCGGCGTCCCGGCCGATGGGCTCCTGGCCCTGGAACCAGGTGTCCGTGAGCCCCAGCGGCTCCAGGAAGCGGGCACGGATGTTGGCTGCCGGCGACCTGCCGGTGATGCGCCGCACGATCTTGCCCAGCAGCACGTAGTTCGTGTTGGAGTAGTGGAAACAATCGCCCGGCGCGCAGTAGCGCGGGCCACGCAGGGCCAGGATCTCCTTGACCGTCCAGCGGTGCCTCGGTCGACCGAAGACGAGCTTCTCGTATCGCGGGTGCTCGAAGTAGTCGAAGATGCCGCTGCGATGCCCGAGCAGCATCTTCACGGAGATACTCCTGGCGCGTGGGTAGTCCGGCAGCCAGGTGGAGATCCGGGTACCCAGCCAGAGCTTGCCCTCGTCGCGCAGCTGCAGGATGAGGGCGGCCATGAACGTCTTGGTCAGCGACGCGACGGCGAAGGGCGTGGGCGCGTGGACGGCCTTGGCATCCCTGCGGCTGGTGAGCGTGCCGGCCACGCCGATCCAGCGGCTGCCGTCGGGCAGGCGCACCGCGGCGGCCACCCCGGGCGCCGAGTGGTTCGTGCGCCAGCGCTCAAGGTGCGCCTGGAGGCGCTCGGCCAGCTCCGGGTCCACGGGCGGCGGGATCGCCTCGGCGCCTGCGGACGCCCCACTTCTCTCTGCCCGCCCCTGGCGGGCCACGACCACACCCGGCGGCATGAGCAGCGCCACGGCGAGCAGGGCGAGGAGGACGCGAGACAGCAAGCTTCGGATCACGGCGCCCGCAGGATAGCGGCTGGGACTTTGCCGTCGTTACGTTCCAGGGTGCGGAACTCGAGGGTGGCCCCAGTCGCCTGCTCGCCACCAGGGAGGTTCGCGGCGATTGTGGACAACTTGGTGGGATCCGAGCCGACCGGCTCTTGTCATCCGCGGGTCGCTTGGCGACAGTGATGGCCTGAACGCCGTGAGCCCCTGCGTCCCGCCCTCGGCGAGCGAGAAGGATGGATGCGCGGAATGGTCATGTCCAGGTGCGGGCTGTCCGCTGCGATGGCGGCCTTGCTGCTCACCTTGGCGCTCGTCCCGCTAACGCTGCAGGGGTCCACTGAGGCCCAAGGGACCACCGAAGTCGGTGAGGCCGCAGCCCCCGGCACGATCACCGTCGACGAGCGCTCGGACGGCTTCAGCGGTCAGGGTACCGGTTGGCGCTCCGGGTCGGGTGGCTTCGACGGACGACACTACTGGACCTACTCCGCCGCTTCGAGGACCGACCGCGTCGGCACATGGCGGACTACGCTCGCTGGGCCGGGCCGATATCGGATCCTGGCCATGATCCCCGACCGGCACAGCACGAGTCGGGCGGCGATCTACAAGGTCAGGACCGCCGACGGGCTCGTGAGCCGCACGGTCAACCAGTCCGTGAGACGCGGCAGCTGGCTCGACCTCGGCGTCCACGCGCTCTCGACGGTGGGCGAGGTACGCCTGTCCGCGCGTACGGGCGACCCTGCCGGCAGCCGCCGCATGCTGGCCTTTGATGCGCTGCGTTTCGTGCCCATCACGGCCCCGACCCCGGCGCCTTCCCCGACCGCGACACCCGACCCGACCCCGGTCCCGCCTCCGCCTGACATCAGCAGTATCGACGTGGCACCCGAGGACAGCCGGGCGGTCGTGCGCTTCAGCCTCGACGCGCCGGGGCCTGCGAGGACCGAGTATCGCGTCGCGGGGGCTGTCATCTGGCTCCTGGGGGCCGAGGAGACGAGCTCCGACTACGCCGACCACCGCCAGGTCATCCGGGGCCTCACCCCCGACACGGCCTACGAGCTGCGGGTCATCGCCACCAACGCCGGCGGCCGCACCGTCTCGGACATCGTGCGCTGCCGGACCCTGGCGCCATCACCCCCGGTCATCCGCGGTCTCCGCGTCGCCCCCGAGGACACCCGGGCCATCGTGACGTTCAGCCTCGATGCGCCGGGTCCTGCACGAAGCGAATACCGGCCCACCGGGACCGGCGCGTGGCTCCTGGGGGCCGAGGAGACGAGCTCCGACTACGCCGACCACCGCCAGATCATCCGGAGCCTCACCCCCGACACCGCTTACGAGCTGCGGATCGTCGCCACCAACGCGGGCGGGCGGACCGTCTCGGACATCGTGGCATTCACGACGCGGCCCCGCAACGTCGATTGCAGCGCCAGCGAGTCCCTCCAGGCCGCCATCAACCAAGCGCGACCGAATGACACGATCATCGTGCAGGGCACCTGCACAGGCTCGTTCACGGTGATCAAGGACCTGACCCTCAAGGGCTCGGGCAGCGCCGTGATCGACGCGGGCGGTGGCGACTGGGCGCTCGTCGTCGGATTCGACGGAGCTCCCGTATGGGGTGTCGATCTGACGGTGAGAGACCTGACCATCGCTGGTGGCACGTCATCCGCCATCTGGAGTTGGGGAAACCTCCTCCTGCAGGACGCCGTCGTTCGCGGCAGCGAGGGAGCCGGCATCTTCTCCGAAGCCTGGGCCGTGACCATCCAGCGATCCACGGTACGCAACAATGCCGGCCCTGGCTACAGCAATGGGCAAGGCAACGCAGTCACCGTGAGCGACTCGGTCTTCCGAGACAACGGCGCGGCTGGCATCAGCATGCGCGGCGGCAGCATCACAATCTCGGGCTCGGCGGTCACCGGCAACGGCGGACCCGGCATCAGCTGCGGTGGCCAATCTGACATCCACGTGACCGGGACGACGGTCGCTCGGAACGCGGGTGGAGGCCTTCGCGTCAGCTACTGCCCAGGCGAGATCACCGACTCCACGGTCGCGGGGAACCGCACGTCGGGGGATGGTGCCGGGATCTGGACGGCAGGCTGGATCTCCAGGGGCTACGCGCCAAGGATCGAGCGATGCACCATCCGCGACAACCAGGCTGCCGGCCGCGGAGGCGGCATCTTCAACGCCAAGCCGAGCCCCGAGTACCTCGGGCCCCTGATCGTGGCGGACACGACCATCGACGGGAACACGGCGGGTGACTCAGGCGGGGGCATCTACAGCGAGCAAGAGATGACCCTGACGAACGTGACCTTCTCGGGGAACACGCCAAACCGCTGCGCGGGCATCGACTGCCCCTAGCAGAAGGGCACCGTCGCCTGGATCGCTGGGTCGGCTGCCCGAGACGCGCGGATCACGCGCGGCCTTGGCAACGAGTATCGGACGTCGTCTTCACCGAGCGGCAGGTCGCCTGGCTGGACCTCGCGGCCGCGACGCCCCAGGGAGCGCAGCGATGCTGACCATGCGGGCCAGGAAGTCGATAATCCATGCAACGGTTTGCTCGGAGGAAGGCCATGCCGGGTCCCGGTCTCGATCTCGTCGGGGAAGAAGAGCTCGCGGAGGTCACGGAGGTCATCGCCAGTCGCCAGCTGAGCCGCTACGGACCCGACGACGGCACCTTCCCGGCCAAGGTCCGGCGTTTCGAGGCGACCGTCGCGGAGCTGGCCGGGACGCGCTACGCGCTGGCCCTGAACTCAGGTACGAGCGGTCTGCTCGTGGCCTTCGCGGCCCTGGACATCGGGCCCGGCGACGAGGTCATCGTGCCCGGCTTCACGTACGTCGCCTCGATCAGCGCCATCGTCTACTCGGGCGCCACGCCGGTCCTGGCAGAGGTCGACCGCAGCTTCGACCTCGACCCCGCTGACGTCGAGGCGCGCATCACGTCCCGGACGCGCGCCATCCTGCTCGTCCATATGCTGGGCAACCCGGGGCGGTTGGCGGAGATCATGGCCATCGCCGAGCGGCATGGCCTGGCGCTCATCGAGGACTGCCGCCCAGGCCTTCGGCGCCACCTACGGCGGTCGCTGGGTGGGCACCCATGGCCGCGTCGGCATGTACAGCTTCAACGAGTTCAAGACGATCACCTGCGGCGACGGCGGCATGGTCGTCACCGATGACGAGCCGCTCTACCGTCGAGCCTTCGCCATGCACGACCAGGGGCACAGCCCCGGGCGTGCCGGCGTGGAGGTCGGCGCCCGGCCCTTCCTGGGCCTGAACTTCCGCATGACCGAGCTCGAAGGGGCCGTCCTGCTCGCCCAGGTCCGCAGGCTGCCCGCCATCCGCGAGCACCTGCTCCGCCAACGCCGCGCTCGTGCGCTCCATCATCGAGGAGGTGCCGCTGCTGGAGTTCCGCGAGCTGCCCGACCCGGAAGGCGACCTGGCCACGCACCTCGTGGTCATCTTCCCGAGCGCGGCGATGGCCGAGCGGGTCACGGCCGAGCTCGGGTCGATCACGCTCGATCACTCCGGCTGGCACGTCTACTCGCACATGGAGCACCTCCTGGCACGCCGCACGGCGACCGAGCGGGGCTATCCGTTCCACGAGGTGTCCGCTGGCGCGCCGGAGTACCGCGTCGGCATGCTGCCCGCGACCGACAGCTTGCTGGCGCGCTCGATGAGCTTCTCCATCGGCGTCTCGGACCCCAACCTGGCGCCGTTCGGGATCCGCATGCGTGACGACGCCGCGGTCGCCACGGAACGAGCCATGCGGTTCCGCGAGGTGGCGCTGCGCAACCTGGACTGAGCCGGCTGGTCGGGTCGGTCGTCGGCCGGCGCGATGGGCCGCTGCTATCCTCGGCCTGGCCCGGAGAGGTGGCCGAGTGGTTGAAGGCGACGGTCTTGAAAACCGTTGAGCGAAAGCTTCGTGGGTTCGAATCCCACCCTCTCCGCCAAGCGTGGGCTGAGCGTGCCTCACGGGAGCGACTTCCGGCCTGCATCGATGTCACCGTCCGCGAGCGCGACGGGCGCTACATGGCGACCGCCGACCCTGCAGAGGACTCGCGGGATGTCGGGGTCGGGGTACGCCGGAGGCACGCAAGATCGGCAACGCCTGGGCCGAGTTCAAGTCCGTCGCTTTCCGCCTACGAACGAGTACCCTTTCCCTGACGCCGCGACGGCGTCGCCATCAAGAGCGTGCGAGAGCCCTGGCTCCGTGACCACGCAGCAACCTCCGGCCCCCTCAGCCGGCACGGTGCTACCGCCAGGTGCGATGGTCAGTAGGAGGTCAGCCATGGGCGTCAGGCTCAGCACCGAGATCATCAGCCCCCTGGAGCCCGATGACCGGGATCTGCTCACGGGGTTGTCGACCCTGACCCTCGCCATCGCCAACCACGAGCTGGCGAAGGAACACTTCCCCGGCGTGTTCCCCGACGATGAGGAGCTGACCCCTTCCCCTGGGGACGGCCCCGAGCCGCTCCCCTGCGGTGCCACCAACGAGCGCGCGCAGGACCGGGACGAGGGGATCCAGCGCCTCCTGGAGGAAGCGAAACGCCGGGGCAAGGAGGAGCCAGGGTCCATCACCATCCTGGTCCCTTCAAAGAGGGGCTGACTTGGTTGTCGCCCTCCTGACGTAGGACTCGAGCTGAGCAGCACCGCTGCGCATGGTGACGATGACGTCCATGACTCGTTTCGGGCGACGTGGACGACTGCGGCCACGGCATGCGAGAGACGGAGTGCTGTGGGAGGTCGTCCGCGCAGATAGCCGTCCGGCGGGGTCGCATGGTCGGCCAGGCGACAATGGCCGCCCCGCGCGAGAAGCCACCAAGCGTCTGGTCTGAGGAGGATGATGGGCCGCGCAGGAAGCCGTCTTGAAGGGGGGAGTCATGAAGGCCACCGTTACAGCACTTATGACCACCATCGGCCTCGTGGTCATGTCGGTCCCGACCCTCGCCGTTGACCCGGTCCCGTATGAGAGTGCGACGACCATCCTGGCTGACGATGGGACCGAGATCCACTGCGTCTTCGATGTGACTCTCGATGAAGACGGGAGTGTCACAGGTTTGGAGTTCACCGACTGTCCGGAACCTGCGACCCTGCCGTCCGAGGGAGACTTCATCGTGCCTGCCATCGTCGGCCTGACTGAGGCTGATGCGGTGGCCGCCCTGGAAGCCGCTGCCCTCGTGGCCGACATCTCCGAGCTGATCGACCCGAACGTCCCCGCTGGCACTGTCATCGCCCAGGAGCCACCCCCCGGCACCGGGGTCGCACCCGGGGACACCGTCGCCTTGGTCGTCAGCACCGGGGATGGCAACTCCACCGCTGTGGTCCCGGCGCAGGACTACAGCGACCTGCGAGCGGGTGACTCGTTCGTCAACTACGACGCCTTCGGCGGAGGACAAACCACCATCACGCTCGTACGGGTCGAGTCCGGCATCAAGACCTCGCCGTATAGCAAGCCCGACCCGGGCATCACGACGCTGGCGCTGCTCTTCACGTTCGCGGCGGGTCCAGACGGTGGGAGAACCAACCTCGTGAATGCATACAGTCCGAACGGGACCGAGTACGACGCCTTCTACGGCGCCGAGGGCAAGTATGCGCAAGGTTGGGACTACGCGGAGGTGCGCCCTGACAAGACCGTGCAGGGCTGGAAGGTCTTCGAGGTCCCGAAGAAGGGCAACGTCGAAGTCGTCATGAGCGGCTACGACGCATACGGTGACGAGGTCTTCGCCACGTGGGTCGTCAAGCCCTAGTCACCAGCGCGCAGCCTGTCCAGGCCCTTGCACGGACAGCGTTCACCGCGACCGCCTGCGCACCACGCCGCGAGTATGGCGGTCACCAGCATCTTCGAAGCCCTCGACCACTGAGGTTGGCCAAGCGCCACACGACTCTGTCGACCGGATTCGGAGCGGCTCCCAGGACTCTGGCTGAGGGTCTGTGCTGCCCCCAGATATCACCCAAGCGAGTAGTGGCGACCTACTCGGCCGTCGAGGGTGTGTCTGGCTCCCAGACCTCCGCCGAGGCGAAGGTTGACGGTCGTCGTCACCTGGACGGACGCGCCGAGCGGGAAGGTGCTTGCCCGCGTCAGCATTGATGGCGGCACGACGTTCGAGGCACCGGTACGCCTCGACGCCACGACCAACAAGCAGTACCCGAACGGCGGCGCAGAGGCGTTCCCGGTCCTGGCCTGGTGTGGGCTCGACTTGGTGTCGGCGGGGATGATGACGCGCACCAAGCTCGTGGCGCGTCGGTCGAGCGATGGGGGTCGCACCTGGGCCGCCCCGACGACGCTTGCCAAGAACGCCGCGCCCGGGGTCGCGCCGAGCGCGGCTTGCCAAGGCATGAGCGCCGTCCTCGCCTACGGTCAACAGACCTCCGGCATCACCTGGCTGGCGTACCGACGGAGCACCGACGGCGGCGCGACCTGGGAGCCGGCCGCTGTCCTCGCGCCGGCCACCGCCATGGCTGCGGATGCACCTGTGATCTCCGCCGATGGCTCGATGTTCCTGGCCCTCTTCTTGCGATGCAGCGACGCGGCCTGCACCGCCGGCACCGGCGGCGAAGGGGCCACCTACCTGATCTCGAGCACGAGCGGCGGCGCCACGTGGTCCGCGCCGGAGCAGGTGGCGTCGACGCCGCAGGTCATCCATCGCCCGGTCGGGCTGGGACACGTGGGGGCATATCTCGCCATCTTCAGCAGCCTCGACACGACGACGTGGGCCTCGAACCTTGAGTCACGACGCGGCTACTGACACGGGCGGCAACCGCCCCGACCTCGATGGGCCATCCCCGAGGGACAGGCCTACTCACGTGTGCGGGCGACGCCACTGTCACGGATGGCACACGTTGGCGGCCCATCGACTGCGATGGAGCGGCCGCGCACGGTTCTCCGCTGAATTCGGAAAGGAAGACGGTTGTCGACCACTCTTACTGTGTAGAGGCCGAGATCGGCTCGGTCTTCACCAGCGAGAGGGTATGGACCAAGACCTCGTGGTTCGGGCGCAGCAGGGCGATCAGGGCGCATTCGAGTCGCTGACGGTCGCCAATCACTCCCGCCTGTATCGCGTCGCTTACGGCATCCTTCGAGACCGCCACCTGGCCGAGGACGCCACCCAGCAGGCGTTCCTGGACATCTGGCGCAACCTCGGTCGTCTCGACGATCCAGCCAGGTTCGAGGGCTGGTCGTATCGACTCCTCGTTCACGCCTGCTACGCCGAGGCGAAGCGGAAGCCGAGATGGGCATCGGATGTCGACATCCACGACTCCCGCGTGCCCCTGGCTCCCGACGAGTATGGCCCGGTCATCGACCGGGACCTGCTGGAGCGAGGCTTCCGTCACTTGTCGGTGGAGCATCGCACGGTCATCGTCCTGCGTTGCCTGCTCGACATGCCCATGGATCAGGTCGCGGAGACGCTGGGCATCCCGGTCGGCACCGTCGGCTCGCGCCTGAGTCGGGCCGTCAGCGCGCTGCGTGCCGCCCTGCAGGCCGAGTCCCGGCCGATCGTCCTGGCGGCGCCGGTCCACCAGGGGGTGTCTCGATGAATGACGAACGACTGCTGTCGGAAGATCCGAACCTGGCTGCAGGACGGGGAGGTGGCCCTGCCCGATGCGGAACAGGCTGGCCGTGAGATCAGGGCGCAGCTGCCGCAGACCCGCCGACTCCGGAGCCGCTGGTGGTCGTTGCGCAAAGTCGGGGGGACGCGGACCAAGCGGCCCGCCATCCCCGCGTGCGAGGTGCGGCCGGGTGTAGTCCCGGCCACCAAGGTTCAGGTCCACATCGTCACAGGGAGGTCACGGTCCATGTTCACTCCGGCCAGGATCATCGCGGTCGCTTTGCTCACCTTCGCCGTCGGAGGCTCGATGGTCGCCCGACCATTCCATCAGCCCGAGAAGGTCACACCCGGAGCCGAGAGCGCTGGGGAGCGAACGGCTCCCGTGGAGTTCACCGGCACGGGGTCAGTCGAGACATGCGAGACCCCGGCGACGACCGATGTGGACGGCCCTGTGGCGCACACTCGCGGCGCATCCTGCGGTCCGACCTACTCGTTCAGCGACCCGCGACTCGACGGCACTGTCACCTGGCTGGCCAACGACGACGAGTACACCGACGGCAGCGGCCTTTTCATCCAGAGCATCGCCATGAGCATCGAGAACGACGAGGGCGCATGGAGGATGATCCCGGTCCTGTCGGCCAAGTGGCCTGACCCTGACCGGGAGACCATCGAGGATGACGCCACGGAGCACTTCTTCCTCGTCGGCGAGGGCGCCTACGACGGCCTGATCGCGGTGGTCGATGGCTTCAGCAAGGACGAGGTGCAGGGCTTCATCATCGAAGGCGAATTCCCACCGTCGCCGGAGAACGCGTACACGGATCCGTCCTGAGGCTCCGATGGGCCGGCGCCGTGAGGGCGGCGCCGCATGCGGCACGTCGAGATAGGGCAACTCGTCGAGCCAGTCCGTATTCGAGCTGTCGTCGCTGAGGCAGCTGCCGTTGGGGTAGCCGCCCCGAGCGGACGGGTCGTACCCTGGCCCGTCGGGCAGCAGGCCTGCCCGCGCGGGCGCAGGCGGCGCCGGGTCGCCAGGGGGCCCAGGGCTGCCACGGGGGGCCCATCGGACCCCACCAGACCGTGACCCATGGCCCTTCACCGCACCCTATCCGACGGCTGAAGTCACCCTAGCCCAGGGAGCCTGGTCCGACAGCGGCCTGTGCCGACGTTGGTCGAGGCGGCGGCGAGCCCCAGCTCGTTGATGTCCCCGAGCGGCCTGCCAATACGGAGACGCAACCATGACCCGACCCAGAGGCCTCGCCTCAGACGTCGTGGCTCGAGCCGCCCTGCCCACCGATCCACAGCGCAGGCAGGGCAACGCCGCCCGAGACCCGGAGTACGTGCGCTGCGAGCACGGCTATCTGCGGCGCGGCTGGTGTGACGAGTGCCCCGCGGTGCCGATGGACCGGCTGGACCGCGCCAATCCCTGGCTGGCCGCACGGATGGCCGGCGGGCGCTGACATCACCCGGTGTGGGGCCCGGCCATCGGTGCCTCGCGCTCGCCGAGGAGGACCTGACGGTCGCAAGCCTCGAGCAGGACTGGCAGCGGACCTTCATCGTGGCCCTCGATGAGGCCGTCTGTCGGCGCGCCGCCGAGCTTGGGGTCGCCACGGGCGCCCGCTCCCTTGACGCGCTCCATCTCGCGGCGGCGGAGCGAGCCGGCGGCAGGTCGATGCCCATCCTGACCTACGCGGTCCGCCTGGCGATGGTGGCCCGCTCGCTCGGCTTCGGCGTCATCGGCTCGTAGGGTCCCATCGGCGCGCCAGCGGACGGCGTACCCTGCGGCCCGTGGAGGAGATGTCGACGCCCGCGACCTTCGACCTTGAGCGCTTCCTGGTGGCACAGGAGCCCGTCTACGCCGATGTCGTCGAGGAGCTGCGGCGCGGTCGCAAGGAGAGCCACTGGATGTGGTTCGTCTTCCCCCAGGTCGCCGGGCTCGGTCGCAGCAGCATGTCTCGCCGCTATTCCATCACTTCGCTCGGCGAGGCCCGCGCCTACGCCGCGCACCCCGTGCTGGGGGCGCGCCTCCGCGAGTGCGCCGCCCTCGTGCTGGCGGCGCCTGGGAACGACGCCGAGCGGATCATGGGTCCCATCGATGCCCGCAAGCTGCACTCCAGCATGACGCTCTTCCATCGCGCCTCGCCCGATGTGGCGCTCTTCACGGCGGTCCTGCAGCGCTTCTTCGGCGGCCGGCCGGACTGGGCGACGGACGCCATCCTGGTGCGCGAGGGCTCACGCCTCGAGGACGCTACTCGGTAGGTGTCACATGCCCGCGCCCCGCTCCGGCATGCTCGCCCCCGGCGGACGATAATCCCGGTCAACGGCCACCGGCGGCCCCAAGGAAGGGGCGGGCCTCGAGAATGCGCTATCACCCCGGAGGTCCCATGCGGACGATGCGACCGAAGCCGTCGACGATCCTGCCGGTGCTGCTGACCGCCCTGCTGGCGCTGAGCCTGGATGGTGCAGCCGTGGCCGCCAAGGGCGCCAGGGACAAGGACAAGAGAGGCGATACGGGCACGTCGAGCACGCCGACCGCCCTGGTCGCGACGGTCCCGGGCAAGCAGCTCAAGATGCTGAACCTCGCCCTCGCACCCCGCCTGACGCGCATCGCCGATGAAGCTGCGGACCAGGTCCTCTCGGATGGCACCGCCGCGGACGACGCTCCGGACTGGACCGACGTGACGGCCGTCTACCTCGGGCGCGGGAAGGTGACCAGGAAGCTCCTGGACCGCATGGAGACCGACTACCCCCGAGGGGCCGCGGGCGCCATCCGCGGCGCCGATGCGGACTGGGCGCCGGGAGATGAGGCGCTGCTGATCGGCGTGCAGCTCGCCGCCAAGCGCCCGGCCGACTCGGTCGCGCAGCAGGTGGAGGTGGGCCTGGACGGCAATGCCGCCGGTCCGCTGCAGGCCGGAGCCGCGACGGACACGCGTGCCGGGCTGGAGCGCTTCTCGCTCTCCGGTGTCTTCAGCAACGGCACCGAGTCATCCGGCACGACGGACGTGAGCGGCCGGCTCCCCGGTGAGGCCATCGACTACTACAACGCCGAGTCGGGCGTGATGGGCTACTACGACGCCAGGGCACACACCTACGCACTGCTGGTGCCGCTGCCGCAGGATGCTCGCGCCGTGTCGGTCGCGCTGCGCTCCATGACGCCCGCAGGGGAGGTCATCGACCGGCTGACGCTGCCCGGCGGCGGCCCGCTGGTGCCCCTCGATGACGCGGCGCTCGGCTGGACCGACGCCACTGCTGAGCCGCCGCTGGCCTGCCGGTCGCTGGAGACATCCAGCTCCGGTGCGGGCCTGGCAGACATCGATGCGGGCCTGACGCGGGTGCGCTACGCGGTGGGCACCGACCCTTCCCTTGACGAGGCCGCTGCGGAGGCGCAGCTCGCCGCGCTCGGCGCGGACAGCGACACGATCGCGCTGACCTTCCAGCCGGTCGGCGAGGGCGACCCAGTCGCGGTCGAGGCGATCGTCCAACGGCTGCCCGATCTGCGCGCAGCCACGCTGACGATGGACGTGCCCCCCGGCACGTGGACCTTCACGCCGGATGACGCGGCGGCACTGCGCACGCCGTCTGGTGAGGCCATCGTCGATGCCAGCTCACTCGTTGGCAGCGGCGGCCTGCGGACGGCTGAGGGCCTCGATGGCTTCGTGGCCGGGGACCCGCGCTGCGCCACGTTCGACCTGGGCGCGGACGCCTGCTCGTTCGTGCCGGCGGATGGCATGGCCGGCCTCGTGGGCATGGCCGCCAGCGAGATCGAGCAGTCGGTGGTGACGCGGTCCGACGGCTCCCTGTGGTGCGTGGGGACCGCCTCGGCCAGCGGCCAGGTGCGCTATCGCGCCCGCTTCGGGACGGACGAGGCGACCTCCGCCGACTTCGCTGCCGAGGTGTCGGCCGTCGACTGTGCCGCGACCCCGCTGGACCTGGCCGTGGAGTCGGCTCGCCTCGACTGCGGGGCGCAGGGCTTCGAACGCCACGTCTTCCGCGTGCTGCCAGCGTCAACGGCCGGCGAAGACGCCGTCGGCGGGCTGCTCATCTCGGTGGACATGCTCGTGGACGGCGCCAAGCCGTCCGGCGAGCGGTACGACGCGGACGCAGCCGCGGCGCTCTTCGGCCAGCTGGTGGCCGACGTGACCGCCTCTGCCCGGCCGGCGCTGACGACCGCGGACGCCGATCTGGCTGCCTGAGACGACGGCCGCCAGCGGCTCCGGCCGATCTGGCTGCCTGAGACGACGGCCGCCAGCGGCTCCGGCCGATCTGGCTGCCTGAGACGTGTGCCGGGGCATCAGCCGGCGGTGCGGTCTCGCGGCGTCAGGTGCGCATGAGGTAGGGGAAGAGGCGCATCTTCAGCTCGTTCGCTGGCACCACGCCGACGAAGCGATCGACGACGCGGTCGCCCTTGATGACGACCATCGTCGGGATGCTGCTGGCACCGAACTGCTGGGCCAGCGCGGGGTTCTCGTCGACGTTGACCTTGACGACCTTGATGCGCCCGGCGTACTCGCGCGCCAGGGCCTCCAGCATGGGACCGACCACGCGGCAGGGTCCGCACCACGGCGCCCAGAGGTCCACGAGCACGGCCACGGATGCCCGAGCCTCCCAGCCGAAGGTCGACTCGTCGGCATCCACGACCCAGGCCAGGGGCTTGCCGCAGGAACCGCAGTGGGGTGTGCCGCGACCGCTGGCCCGGATCTTGTTCTTCTTGCCGCAATCCGCACAGGTGAGCATGGAGACGGGGCCGGCGGCTGCCTCGGCGCCGGGCTGGCCGGGGTCGGGGCGAGTGGTGGCGTGGTCGTGATCGGTCATGGCGAACCTCGAGTCAGTCGGAACCGCGGAGCTGATAGCGGGCCAGGCGCCAGGTGCCCAGCAGCAGGCCACCGGCGATGACGCTGGCCAGCACCACGACGGAGGTCGGGCCGTCGAGGCCCTGCGGCGCCACCGCCCGATCGCCCTCCAGCATGCGCGCCAACCCCAGCGTGGCCTGGCGCACCGAGAAGAGCTGCGTGCCCTCGAACAGGCCGGCCAGCACGCCCTCCCAGAGCAGCACGTAGCCGAGGCCGATGGCCAGCGCGCGCGAGCTGAAGACCGACAGCGCCAGGAAGCCGACGGCATAGGCCGTGCCGCCGACGGCGACCGCCACCACCTCGGCCAGCAGCGCGTCATCGCCGACCGATGATGGCGCCAGCGTGACGCTGAGCAGCGTGGACGGCACCATGAGCAGCGCCGTCAAGCCTGCCGCCACGACCGCCTTGGCCAGCACGATGCGCCCGCGCCGCATGGGCTTCGTCAGCAGGAAGACGATCGTCCCGTCGTCGAGCTCCGACCCCAGCGCAGCCGTGCCGAAGGCCAGGGCCACGAGCGGCAGGACAGCCCGCACGATGAGCTCGCCGAAGATCCTCGTGGTCATGCGCTCGGCGTCGAAGGCCAGGGCTGCCGCTGCCAGCAGCACCGGGATGGCGGCCAGGCCGACCATCAGCCAGAAGCGTCGGCGGTCCACCAGGCTGCGCAGGGTCAGGGCCACGACGGGCAGGCGCTCGATCATCGCCCCACCAGGTAGGCGAAGACCGACTCGAGCGAATCGTCCGTCGGGTTCAGCTCCATGAGTCGGATCCCTGCCTCGCGCGCCAGGGGTGGCAGCCGACGCGTGAAGCGGCCCAGGTCGGACGTCCGCACCAGCAGGCCGTGCTCGTCGAGCTGGATGCCGAAGACGCTGGCTTCGGCCATGAGCAGCGATCCCAGTCGGCGGTCGTCGCTGGAGTGCACCAGGAACTCGTGCGGGCGGTCGGTCATGAGGCGGCGCAGGGAGTGGAAGTCGCCGGCCGCGGCCAGCCGGCCCGCGTAGATGACCAGCACGGCGCCGGCGACGCGCTCGACCTCCTCCAGCACGTGCGAGGACAGCAGGATCGTGCGGCCCTCCGCGGCCATGCGGGTCAGCAGCTCGAACATGTGCAGGCGCTGGCGCGGATCCATGCCATTGAAGGGCTCGTCGAGGACGAGCACCGGCGGGTCGTGGACGAGTGCGGCGGCCATCTTGATGCGCTGCCGCATGCCCTTCGAGTAGGTGCCGATGCGGCGGTCCGCGGCGTCGGCCATATCGACCAGTGCGATGGCGCGAGCCGCGGCAGCGCGAGCGTCGCGCAGTCCGTGCTCGGCGGCATTGGCCAGCGCGAACTCGCGGCCCGTCAGGTAGGGCGGCACGGCTTCGCGCTCCGGCACCAGGCCGAGATGGCGGAAGACGGCCGGCTGACGCCACGTCGGCAGGCCGGACACGCGGATCTGCCCGGCCGACGGGGCCAGCAGCCCGGCGATCATGTGCAGCAGGGTCGTCTTGCCGGCGCCGTTGGGGCCCAGCAGGCCGGTCACGCCCGGCCCCACCCGGAAGCTGATGTCGTTGACGGCCACGACATTGCCGTACCAGCGCGAGGCATGATCGACCTCGATGACGCCATCCGACCCGCCGGGGGCCGCTGCCGGCGCCGGAGGCGCTGTCGGCGTCGGTGCCGGGCTGCTGGAGCCGATCACATCCCAGCTCATGCCACGATCTTCTGGTAGCGACGCACGAGGATGGCCAGCGAGGCGACGATCCAGGCGCCGGCCGCGAGCAGGTACGTGGTGCCCGACAGGTTCGCCGCGCTCGCCGCGAGGTTGTCCAGCCCGCTGTCGAAGACGTGGGCATTGACCCCATCCAGGACGTCCGCCGGGCTGAGCAGCACGGCCACCTGGCCCAGCAGGCCGGCGTCGAGCCAGACGAGCATGCTGGCCGCGATGTTCGGGATGAGGAAGATGCCGATGATGGCCACGGTGGCATACGAGCGGCGAGGCGTGAGCGCAGCGATGGCGGCCGAGATGCTGCCCACCACGAGCGTCACGAGCACGCCCACGAGCAGCATGGCCGGCAGTTCTGGCAGCTCCTCCGCCAGTCCGTCGAGCAGGTCCTTGGCCACCAGGATGCGTCCGACCAGCAGCAGCAGCTGGGGCGCCAGCACCAGCACCAGCACGGAGACGAGCAGGCCCAGCGTCCGCGCCATGGCGTAGTCCACCCGCGTGATGGCGCGTGAGAAGTACAGCGGCAGCACGCCGGCGCGCTGGTCGCGCCCGAAGAGCTCCGGCGCCTGCGAGGCGCAGAAGAGGAAGACGAGCGTGGAGATGAAGGGGAAGAGCGTCGCGTACTTGATGGGCGAGATGGCTTCGAACGCCTGGGCCGGCCCTTCCACCTGGTTGACCAGGGCGATGATGCCCAGGCCCAGCAGCGAGGGCAGGACGGCCATCGCCACCAGGCTCATGGGCATGGCCTTGGAGCGCGCGCCGCGCCCCAGTCCGTAGGCGGTGCGCAGCGAATGGACGAGGAGCGCGATGACGGCGGCGCGCCGCCCCAGCCGCGGGCCCTCATAGCCGCGGTAGCCGAGGTCGTAGATGGAGCCGCTGGTGCCCTCCATCGTCATGCCGCGAGGCTCCCGCCGCCGGCTGCTCCGTCGAGTCCCGAGTCCGCGGCGTCCTCAGGGCCCTCCGCGCTGTCGCGGAAGAGGTCCTCCAGCCGACCGCGCCGGCGCTGCAGGCGCAGCAGCGCCAGGTCAAGGTCGACCGCGGCGTCGCGCACGGCGTCGAGCGTGTCGTCGTCCCGCATCTCCACGAGGACGTGGTGGCCATCGACCTTGACGACCAGCCCGCCGGCTTCGAGTCGCTGCGCCAGCAGGCCAGGGCTCTCGTCCACCTCGACGAGGAGCGTCGTGGTCTGTTGCGTGAACGTGTCCAGCCCCGCGGCCTGGAGCAGCCGCCCGGCGTCGATGGCCACGAGGTAGTCGCAGACGCGCTCGATCTCCCCGAGCAGGTGGCTGGCCATGATGATGGCGATGCCGAACTCCGTGCCGGTGCGCCGGATGAGCTCCAGCATCTCGTCGCGCCCCGCGGGATCGAGCCCGTTGGTGGGCTCGTCGAGGAGCAGCAGGCGCGGGTCGTGGACGAGTGCCTGGGCCAGCTTGACGCGCTGCTTCATGCCCGTCGAGTAGCCGCCGATGGGCCGGTAGCGCTCCTCGAAGAGTCCCACGTGGCGCAGGACGTCGGCCGTCCGCTCCCGTGCAGAAGCCCGGGGCAGGCCGGACATGCGGGCCATGTGGTTGACGAGGTCGCTCGCGGAGATGTCCAGGGGCAGGCAGTCGTGCTCAGGCATGTAGCCGACGCGCTGACGGATGGCCTGTCCCTGCGTCGCCACATCCAGGTCGAAGACGCGCGCGGAGCCCGCGCTGGCCGCGAGGAGGCCCAACAGGATCTTGAGGAGCGTGGACTTGCCCGCGCCGTTGGCGCCCACCAGGCCGATGACGCCCGGCTCGACCGCCAGCGTCAGCTCATCCAGCGCGGTGACACCGCCGGGGTAGCGCTTGGTGAGGCGGTCAAGGCTGACGAGAGGCATGCGTGCCGAGTCTATCGCCCGGCACGGCTCGACGGGCGGAGCCCGGCCACCACAGGCAGGCGTGAGCCGTCAGGCCAGCGTCGTGTCGATGCCGAAGGCCACCACGATGGCATGGATCTGCTCGGAGGTCAGGCCTTCGCCCTTGCCACCGGCGACGAGGTCCATGTACTCGTAGCGGGCGCCCGCCTCCGCGTATTCGATGCGATCGACCGCGCGCGTCACGGAGAGGTCGCTGCGCGCCATGACGCCGTGCTTTGCCCAGACGTCGATGCGGTGCTGCCGCAGGCTCTCCACGTTGGCGGCCATGAGCTCCGCCGAGCCCGGGATCATGAAGGGCAGGACCCCGATACCGGCCGGCAGCTGCACGATCGTCTCCGGCTCCCAGCGCATGACCCGCGCGTTGAACCAGGCCTCGTCCTGGTAGGCCGGCACGTGGGACAGGTAGGTCAGGTGCGGCGGCTGGGCGTGGACCACGGCGTGGAAGTTGGTGCCGGTCCGGGCCACCGTGTCGTCGTGCACCGCGAGGTGCGAGTTCCACTCGGAGGTGAGCCGCTCGAAGAGGCGCGTCGGCGCCGTGTGCAGCGTGGCAGTGACGCCATCCGCGGCGACGCGCACGGCACCCAGGTTGGCGACGGGGTCCATGGCCAGGTCGCGCAGGCGGCGGCCGGAGCCGGTGACGATGACGGTGTGACCGGCCAGGTGGGGCGCCGGCACGGGCAGCTCGATGGGCTCCTGGTTCGGGAAGCGCCGCCGCACCTCGACCGGCCAGCCCAGGCAGACGGAGATGTTGCCGGCCGCGCCCTCACCGGCGTCCATGGCGGCCACGCGCCGGCCGCCCTCGCCGATGGAGACGAGGATCTCGGCGAGCTCCGGAAGCGGTTCGCTGAGGGCCATGGCGCACCTCCCACGGGTGGTGGCGCGCTGCCGTGACGACGGGCCGCCTCGCGCCGAGCGGCGATGCCCGCCGGGTCAACCGTAGCAGTCAGTCCAGCAATGAGCCGTCCGACCGGTAGCGACCCCAACGCTCCGCCGCTGCCACCAGCGCCTCGATGTTCTCCGCGGGTGTCTCGGGTGGCATGGCGCAGCCGGGCCCCAGGATCAGCCCGCCCCCGGGTGCCAGCACGGCCAGCTCCTCGCGCGCGGCCTCGCTGACGAGCTCCGCTGTCCCGCGCGCCACGACGCCCGAGGGGTCGAGGACGCCGAGCACGGTGCTGCGACCGGCCAGGCTGGCCTTGACCGCGACCATGTCGCAGGGGTAGTCGAGCTCCAGGACCGCAGCGCCCGTGGCTGCCATGTCCGCGACGATGGGCGTGGCGTTGCCGCAGATGTGACAGGCCAGCCGGATGCCCGACTCGGAGAGTCGCCCGGCCAGGCGCCGCTCGGCCGGCCAGGCCAGCTGCCGGTAGACCGCCGGCGAGCAGACGTCCGGGCCGGCGATCGAATCGCCGATGGAGGTCATGTGGGCCCCCTGCTCCATCTGCGCTACGGCGTAGCGGTAGACGACTTCCGTGGAGAAGTCGAGCAGGCGCGCCAGCCCGTCGGCGGCATCGGGGTCGGCGATGGCCATCAGGAAGCCTTCCATACCGAGCAGCATCGAGGCCAGCGAGAAGGGGCCCTGGTCGGCGCGGCCCATGACGAAGGCCTGCCCACCGATCTCGCGGCAGACGATCCGGGTGGCCGCCAGGTTCTCCTTGAGCGGGCTGACCTGGTGGGGATCCGGCACGACCAGCCGCTCGACCTCGTCCAGGCTCGCGATGACCGGCGTGAACGAGACCGGCGCCAAATCGGCCAGGTACTCCACGCCCACGCCGCAGGCCTCGGCGAGGGCAGCCGTGCCGCTCTCCACGAGGACGACATCGTGGCGATAGCGACGCCAGCTGGCCACCTGGCCCTCGGCCATGGCCTCGCTGCTGTGGAAGTACTCGACGAAGGAGGCACCCGAGGCCCGTGCGGCGACCATGAAGTCGTGCAGGTCTACTGGGACGCGGTCGGGGATGCGGCCTGCCAGCACCGCCTCGACGCGTTCGATCGATCCCATCATGGCCGGCCGCGCCTCAGTAGACGCCGTACTCGTGCACGGTGTCGAAGAGCGCCAGGACGTTCTCCGGTGGCACGTCCGCCTGGATGTTGTGACCGGCCGCGAAGACGAAGCCGCCGCCGGGCATGAAGGCGTCGAGCAGGCGGCGCGCCTCCGTGCGCACCTCATCGGGCGTCCCGAAGGGCAGCGTGTGCTGCTGGTCGAAGCCGCCCCAGAAGGTGATGTCGGAGCCGAACTCGCGCTTCAGCCGGGCGCGGTCGCCCATGCCGTCGGCCGCTGGCTGCACCGGGTGGACGGCATCCACGCCGCCCTCGATGAGCATGCGGATCATGGGCGCGATGCTGCCGCACGAGTGGTAGAAGACCTTCGCCGCGGACCGCTCGTGGATGAAGCCCCAGAGCTTCCGATAGCGGGGCCAGATGATGCGGCGGTAGACCTCCGGATCCATCATCGGCGCCCGCTGCGTGCCCAGGTCGGAGCCGGTCATGACGAAGGTGAGGTAGGGCCCCATGCGGTCCAGCACCTCGCCCAGGAGGGCGGTCTGGTACTCCAGCATGGCGTCCAGCTGCGCCTCGGCCAGGCGAGGCTCGGTCAGCAGGTCCTCGAGGAAGCCGACGTAGCCGCGCAGGTACCACGAGAACTCGAAGACCGAGGCGATGAGGTTGAGCGAGACGGCCTTGTCCGTGCCCTCCGCGAGGGCGCGCGCCGCCTCCGCGAGGCCCTCGTAGCGCGCCGGGTCGTGCGGATCGGGCCAGGGGAAACGGGCCACGTCCTCGATCGTCCGCGCCTCGCCCAGTGGATGGCCCACGAAGTCGTAGTAGAGGAGATGGCCATCCGGACGGAAGGCCGCCTGGCGGCGGATGCCGAACTCGTCCTCGAAGGTGTCGTCGGGCAGCTCGATGTCCTGCCAGTCGCGCGAGGCGCGCAGGTAGAGGTACCGCGAGTCCACGCGAAGCCGCTCCAGGATGGTGGGGTGCGGCTGCGCCAGCTGCTGCACGCGGTCGGCGAGCTCGTCCGGGTCCGTGATGCCCAGGTGCGCCTTGAGGGTCTGGCTGGCCCCCGTGGTGATGCCCGTCACCATGCCGCCCAGGTCGATGGGCACGCGGTCGGGCTCGCGGTGCTCGAGCGTGGCCACGAACCGTTCCCGAGGATCCATCCGTCGACTCTCCCTGTGCGTTGATCTCGATGGTACGGGCCGCCGCCCAGCGGCGTTGGCCGGCCCGGCGCGCCTCCGGACACGGAGGCTGCGCCGCCGGGGCTCCCCGGCGGGGCTCGGATCGGTGGGCTGCGCCGCGGGGCAGTGACGACGGGGCCTCGGATCGTGGGCTGAGCCGCGGACGGCAGATCGCGCCGTGGGGCATCCCTGCCCGCGCCGCGGTCGTACGATCGGGCCCTGTCAGGCAAGCGGCACGCACTGGAGGGGGAAGCGGTGATCGACCCACTCGACCTGGACCTGGGCCCGGACCTCGGGACGAGGAGCTACCGCATCGGTGTCATCGGCGCCGGGAAGATCGTGCGCGAGTGTCACCTGCCGGCGTACCGGTCCATGGGCTGGCAGGTGGTGCGCATCGCCAACCGCACGGCATCGCTGGCGCAGGAGACGGCGGCCGCCTTCGACATCCCGGCGGCCTCCGACGATCTCCTCGACGTCGTCCGCGACGAGCGGGTGGAGGTCGTCGACATCTCTCTGCCGCCGCACCTTCACCGCGAGGTCGCCGAGGCCGCCTTCGCCGCCGGCAAGCACGTCCTGCTGCAGAAGCCCATGGCCGCCACCCTGGAGGATGCGCGAGCCATCGTGGCCGCCGCCGACGTCGCCGGCGTCAAGCTGGCGGTCAACCAGAACGGGCGTTGGGACCCGGCCATCCGGGCCTGCCGCACGCTGCTCGACCGCGGTGTCTTCGGCACCCTGGTGACGGCCTCGATCGAGATGCGCACGCGCCAGCCCTGGCAGGGCTTCTGGACGGACGGCGACCACTACCCGCGCCTCATGCTGCTGGGCATGTCCATCCATCATCTCGACCAGTTCCGCTACCTCTTCGGCGAGCCCGAGGACATCACGGCGGTCACGGCGACCTACCCCGGGCAGCCCTGGGTCGGCGACAGCATCGCCCTCTACGTGCTCCGCTACCCGGGTGGCCTGCTGGCGACGGCCTTCGACGACGGCTTCCCCTGGACGCGCGACTGGAGCGAGCACTACCGCATCGAGGGTCTCGACGCCATCGCGCGGGGCACCATCGGCTGGCCCACTGGTGACTATTCCACGCTGGAGTGGACGACGCGCGAGCGGCCCGATACCTGGATCAGCCCGGCCTTCACCCGGAAGTGGTTCCCCGACGCCTTCGCGGCCACCATGGGCGAGCTCTTCCGCGCCATCGAGACCGACACGCAGGCGAGCATCTCCGGCGCGGACAACCTGCGCACCCTGCGCCTGGTGGAGGCCGGCTACCGCTCGGCAGCGGAGCGACGCAGCGTGCCGATGGCCGAGATCCCCATCTGAGGAGTGGCGGCGAGAGGCTGTCGGAGTCGGTGCCGACGCCTGGAGGCGCCGCCCCGCGCACTGCCCCGCTCACGCCCGCGGCAGGCACAGCCCCGTGCAGCCCGCGGGCAGGGCGCAACCCCTTGCGGCCAGATCGCACTCCCCGTGGCCTTATCAGCGTCCGACGCCAGGGTCACGGGCCGGCGCGAGCGTGGAGGGCGGCGCGTGAGCGGGTCGGGAACGGGGATCTCGGCCAGATCGCACTCCCGGTGGCGTTAGGCCGATGGGGGCCACCTGTCCGGGCCGAACGCCACCCCCGGTAGGATCTGGCCGTCTCGGGCGGCGGGCCGGCAAGTGACGCCACCACCAGTAGGGTCTGGCTGCCCAGGACGCCGCGGAGGGCCTGGTCATTGCGCCCCCAATAGGATCTGGCCGCTTCGGGCGACGGGGAGGGAGGCGACGGGGGAGGGAGACCACGGCGGGAGGCAGGTCGCGGGAGGCGACGCCGGCGCCGGGTCGGGTGATGGTGACCACCGGTGTCGGCCTGACCGTCGCCGGGTCGACGGCGGAGGGTAGACTGTCTAGACGATCCGCCCCAGGGACCCGGCGGGTCGCCGCCATGAGCGTAGGAGGACGCCGCCACCGAAGAGCCGGAGCGGTGCCCAAGGAGAGGGGCCCGGAACGAACAGTCCGAGTCAATGGAGGAGCTCAACTCGATGATCAACCGACGCTCTCTCGTGGCGTTTGGTGGGAGCCTGCTGCTGACGCTGACGCTCCCGCTCGCCGCCGCCGCCCAGGACGAGGCCAAGACGTTCTACTGGATCTCGCACGGCGATCCCGCCGACCCGGTGTGGACGTACTTCCTCGACGGCGCCAACCAGTGGGCGGCGGACACCGGCAAACGTGGTCAGCACGTCGTTCCACAGCAACGACGTGGCGCTCCAGCAGGAAGCCATCCGCTCGGCCATCGCGGCCGGCGCGGCAGGCATCGTCACCAGCAGCCCCGACCCGGGCAGCCTGGTCGAGCTCGCGAATGAGGCGCATGCCGCTGGCATCCCCATCATCAACATCAACACGCCCGACCCGACAGTCGAGTTTCGATGCCTACGTGGGCACTGACAACGTGGTCGTCGGCCAGCGCTGGGCGCAGTACCTGGTCGACGGCGGCTACGTCAAGGAAGGCGACTTCGTGTGGATGCCCGTCGAGGTTCCTGGCGCCACCTACGGCGTCCAGGAGGAAGAGGGCGTCGCCAGCGTCTTCGAGCCGCTCGGCATCACGTGGGAAGTCACGGACGCGACGTATGAGCAGGCCGACCGTCATCGACGAGATGACCAACTACCTGACCGCCAACCGCGACAAGATCACGGCCATGATCGGCCTGGGCGACCTCGTCACCGGCAGCGTCCAGCGCGTCTGGGACCAGGTCGGCGTCGCCCCCGGTGAGATCCCGGTCGTGGGCTGGGGCAACTCGGTCGACACCGCCCAGGAGATCATCGACGGCTACGTCCTCGCCGGCATGTGGCAGGACCCCCAGATGACCAGCTACCTGGGTCTCAGCCTTGCCGCTGCAGCCTCCGCTGGCATCCCGCCCGGGTTCGACATCCTCGTCGGCGCCCTGTATGACAAGGAGACCGCTCCCGTCTACCTGGACGTGATGAGCCAGTAGCAGCAGCGCGGCCGGGCTCGGTGTCGCCCACCGGCCCGGCCGCATCACTCGGTCCGGAGCGGCCGGCACGCTCGTGCCGGCCGCTCGCGTGACAGCAGGCATGCAGGCGTGAGGATAGACATGGGCCAGGCACGAGCGCGGCTGCGATGAGCGACGCCGTCATGACACCCAAGGCGCCAACGACCTCCGGAACGGTCGGCCGGCGCTTCCGCAAGGTCATCAACCAGCCGGAGGCGGGTCCCCTCGCCCTGCTCGTCGGCGCCATCATCACGTTCACGCTGCTCAACGCCACGTTCGCTTCCATGCTCAACGTCGGCAATCTGCTGGCGTTCACCCCGGAGCTGGGCATGATCGCGCTGGCCATGACGCTGCTCATGACCGCCGGCGAGTTCGACCTCTCGGTCGGCTCCGTCTTCGGCTTCGCGCCCGTGGTCATGTGGTTCGTCTTCAACGAGGGCATCGCCTCCGCTCGAGGTGGGCTTCCTCATCGCCCTCGGCATGGCCGTGCTCATCGGCCTCGTCAACGGCCTCTTCACGACGCGCCTGCGCATCCCCTCGTTCCTCGTGACCCTGGGCATGCTGCTGGTCGTGCGTGGCGTTGCCCTGCTCATCACGCAGGGCTTCCCGCAGCGCACCTGGAAGGCGGAGGGGGCCATCCTCTGCCGAGATCCTCGTCGGCGACTTCATCGTGCCGACGCCGTGGGGCGACCTGAAGCTCTACATGTCGGTCCTCTGGTTCACCCTGTTCGCCGTCATCCTGGGCTACGTCCTCATGGCCTCCAAGTGGGGCAACTGGATCCAGGCCGCCGGCGGCAACCCCATGGCCGCCACGGCGCGTGGTGTCCGCGTCGCCCGCACCAAGGTCGTCCTCTTCGTCCTCACCGCGGTGCTGGCCGCCTACTCCGGCATCACCAGCTCCATCCGCGTCAGTGCCGCCAACCCCAACAGCGGTGACGGCTACGAGCTCGAGGTCATCGCCATGACCGTCATCGGCGGCACGGTCCTCTCCGGCGGCAAGGGCACCATCATCGGCACGATCATCGGCGTGCTGCTCCTGCGCGTCATGCGCAACGGCATCGTCATGGCCGGCGTGGACGCCCTCGCCTACAAGGTCTTCATCGGCGGCATCATCCTGGGGATGATGGCCCTGCACTCGTTCATGGCCCAGCGCCAGCGGGCGGAGGCCTAGCCATGCCTGAAGAGCTCATCCGGGTCGACCACGTCTCCAAGTACTACGGGCGGGTCCAGGCCCTCGACGACGTCTCGGTCACCATCTACCGCAACGAGATCGTGGGCCTCCTGGGCGACAACGGGGCCGGCAAGTCCACGCTCATCAAGGTGCTCTCCGGGGCTGTGCCGTTGACGCGCGGCGCCGTCTACATCAACGGCCAGAAGGTGAGCATCCAGTCCACGAACGACGCCATCGCGCACGGCATCGAGACCATCTACCAGGATTCGGCGCTGGTGAACCAGCTCTCCATCGCGCGCAACCTCTTCCTGGGTCGCGAGCCGATCAAGGGGCCCCGCCTCCTGAACCGCATGGACAAGGGCTTCATGGACGACGCCGCCCGGCGGCTCATGCGCGAGGTGGGCATCACGAAGGACATCCCGCCCAGCACGGCAGTGTCAGCCCTCTCCGGCGGCGAGCGCCAGGCGGTGGCCATCGCGCGGGCCATGTACTTCGAGTCGGAGCTCATCATCCTCGACGAGCCGACCAACAACCTGGGCGTGGCGGAGACCCAGGGCGTGCTGCGGTTCGTGCGCAACGCGCGCGACTCGGGGCACTCCTGCATCTTCATCGCCCACAACATCCACCACGTCTTCCAGGTGGTGGACCGCATCATCGTGCTGCGCCGCGGCAAGGTCGTGGCCGACGACATCGACCCCAGGAAGACGACCATCGAGGCCGTCGAGCGGGTCATCACCGGCGAGATCCCGCCGGTCGACGGCGACCTCCCGGCACCCGCCGATGTCGCCCTCCGCCGCCGCGGTCGCTGCCGAGGCACAGCCGCTCCAGTAGGTCCCGGCCGCGCGGGCGCGCCTGCGACGCGGCCCTGCCCAGCGGCATCGTCACGGGCCGATACGCCTGGTGGCCTGCCGCGCTGATCCGGCAGGCCGGTTCCGCGCCCTTCCTCGCACCGCCAGAGCCGGATGTCCTGTCGCGCCCCTGCCAGACAGCCTTGACAGTCGGATGGTGGCGTGTAGGCTTGGGTTCACTAGCAAGAACATCGTTTTATCTAGTGATACAGACTCCCCCGACGAACCCGCCGATCCATACCTGCCAGATCACCTGCTAGTGGGAGGTGTCGCCTGACGATAGGTCGAACGGATGGGAACCACGATGATCAGGGTCTCCAGCCAGGAGACTTCGCGCGTGGAAGATGCTCTCAGAGCATCAAGGTAGGAGGGAACACGAACCGATGTTCAATCGCAAGCACACGGTCGCCCTGGCGGTCGCTGGCGCGCTGCTGATCGCGGCGCCCATCGGTGCGCTGGCCCAGGATGCGGCGTCCGACACCAAGGTCGCCAGCGTCGCCGGCGGCCCGCACCCGTTCTTCGATCCGTGGGGACCCGGGACCGAGGCAGCCGTGGCGGACTTCGGCTCTGGCCGGCGGCACCTACGAGTTCCCGCCGGCCTGGGAGCTGACGGCTCAGAACGACCTCGTCGAGACCCTTGTGGCCCAGGGCTACAACGCCTTCACCATCTTCCCCGGTGACGCCAACGCCACCAACACCCTCATGGACGAGCTGAAGGCAGCACGGCATCCCCAGCGTCTCCGCTGGTGGCTGCACCACGCGAGCCGTCCCCGGCAGCGTTCTGCCTCGCGACCGACGTGGGCAACTCGGCCTACATCGGCACCACAGACCTCATCGAGGCCATGGGCGACATCTGCACGGTCGAAGATCCCTGCCAGATCGTGCACATCGCCAGCCGACTCGTCGACCCCAACACCGAGGCCCGCATCGCTGCTGTCGACAAGCGCGTCGCGGAGTCCAACGGGACCGTCGAGGTCTTCCAGCACCTCACCGACTCCGATGACCAGGAAGCCGCGACCGAGAAGGTCGGTGGCATCCTGGCCGCCAACGGACCCGATATCGACGGCATGATCAGCGTCGCCTACGTCGGCTCGTCCGTCGCCGCGACCCTGCTCAAGAACATCGGTGACGGCCGCATCAAGTTCGTCGGCATCGACGACGACCAGGCTGTCCTCGATGGCATCCGCGACGGCTACGTCGTGGGCACGATGTCCCAGAACCCCTACGGCCAGGCCTACATCGGCGCGTGGGTGCTGGACAAGATCCGCCACGGCTGCACGGTCAAGGAGGGCGCTCCCTGGTTCCTCGACACCGGGACCTTCCTCATCGACCAGTCGAACCTCGACACCTACCAGGACCAGCGCGTCCAGATCACCAATGACATCCTCTCGACGTTCGAGGAGCAGTACCTCGACTGCCCCGCCGCCTAGGGACACGGTCCTCCTCTGAAGCCAGGCGCGTCCTCGCCTGGCACCCAGTCACCGACCGGCGGCCGCCTCTCGACCTCGTTGGTCAAGGTGGTCGCCGGCCGGGACCGGGATGAGCGAAGCCAGCAGCGGAGCCAACGAACGTGACCATCGACCGTGCAGGACTGATCAACCTCTGGGATCGCTTCGGCCTCCTGGCCCTCGTCCTGGGCTCCTGGTTGTTCTTTGCCTCCACCGCAACGGGCTTCACCTCGGACTTCAACATCAACGCGTTCAGCCGAAGCGTCTCGATCTGGATCGTGGTCGGCCTGTCGCAGATGGTCGTCCTGGCCATCGGCCAGATGAACATCTCCGTGGGCGCCATCGGCGGCGTCACAGCCATGATCCTGGGCTGGCTGCTGCAGGCCTGGGGCCTGCCCTGGCCCGTCGCGGTCCTGCTGGGCATCCTTGCGGGCGGAGCCCTGGGCGCCATCAACGGCGTCATCATCGTCACGACCCGCATCAACGCCTTCGTGGTCACGCTGGGCACGGCGAGCGTCTTCACCGGCCTCATGTACATCGCCACCAAGGCTGACGCCTTCCGGGCGCTGCCCGCGGACTTCATCAGCCTGGGTCGGGCGCGCCCGCTGGGCGGTCTGCCCATCTCCTGGCTGGTCATCGCCATGCTCGCCGTCGTCGTCGTGCTGTGGCTGCTCTACCGCGGCACGACGCTGGGTCGGCAGATGCTCGCCACCGGCGCCAACCAGCGCGCCGCGCGGATGGCCGGCGTGCCCACCGACCGCATCATCGTCGTCACGCACGCCCTCTCGGGCGCGCTGGCCGGCACTCGCCGGCATCATGCTCGTGCTGCGCCTCGGATCGGCCATCCCGTCCATCGGGGAGGAGTTCCTGCTGCCCTCCTTCGCCGCCCCGGCCATCGGCGGCACGCTCCTCTCGGGTGGTGTCGTCTACGTCTTCGGCACGCTCCTCGGCGGCCTGCTCATCGGCACCATCGAGAACGGCCTGAACCTGCTCAACATCCCCAACTTCTGGGTGCAGCTGGCGACCGGCCTGGTGCTCCTGCTGGCGGTGCTCATCGACCGGGCGCGCACCGTCGTGGTGGCACGCAGCCGCGTCGTGAGGGTCGCGGCATGACAGCTCTGACGGCGACGCTCCGCAAGACCGTCGCGCCGGTCAGCGGCCATCCTGGCTCGGCCTCCTGGGCGTCGTCGGCCTGGTGATCGTCCTCCTGAGCCTGCTGCAGCCGAACTTCCTCGTCGGAGTTCAACCTCTACACGGTCACCTACAACGTCGTCCCTGGCCGTCATCATCGCCTTCGCCCAGATGGTCGTCGTGGCCACGGGCGGCATGAACCTCTCGATCGGTGGCATCGGCGGGCTGTCGGCCATCATCGCGGCCGGGCTCATGCAGTCGTACGGCTGGCCCATGCCGCTGACCATCCTCGTCGGCCTTGCGGCCGGCATCGGCATGGGCGCCATCAACGGCTGGCTGACGGTCAAGACCGGCATCAACCCGTTCATCATCACCCTTGCCACCCTGGCTGCCTATACCGGCGCCATCTACGGCATCACCAGCGCCAACCCCTACTACTCGATCAACAAGGACTTCATCGACTTCGGCCAGGCGCGCGTGGGTGTGCTGCCCTACAGCACGGTGTTCACGGTCATCGCGGTCGTCCTCGTGGCAGTCCTCTTCTACCGCGTCCTTGCCGGGCGCTGGATCCTCGCCGTGGGAGGCAACGCGCGCGCGGCGGAGGTCATCGGCGTGCCCGTGGGCCGGGCCATCCTGATCGCGCACGTCCTCTCCGGGTTCCTGGCCTCCGTGGCCGGGCTGCTGTGGATGTCACGGCTGCAGATCGGGGTGCCCACCATCGGTGAGAAGGGCTGGCTCCTGCCGTCCTTCGCCATGGTCGTCATCGGCGGCTGTGTCCTGGAAGGGGGCGCCATCTCCATCATCGGCGTCGTGCTGGCCGCGGTCCTGCTGGTGGTCATCGAGAACGGCATCCTCATCAACCGGGTCGATCCATTCTGGGTCGAGTTCCTCATGGGGCTCCTGATCCTGATCTCGGTGCTCATCGGCCGCGTGAACCGCGAGTCATTCAGCCTGCATCGGTTGCGTCACGCCATCAGGGCGACACGCTGATGGACGAGGAGACAGTCGTGGATCGTGAGGAGGACTCCGCAGCCCCGGCGACCCAGGCAGTCGCCACGGCGGTCGCAGAGCGACCGCTCGGTCCGCCGGCCAGCCAGGACGGCGCGCACCCCCTGCTGGACGTCCGCGATCTGAGCAAGGCCTTCCCGGGGGTCCAGGCGCTCAGCGGCGTCTCGCTGTCGCTGGACGCGGGCGAGATCCTGGCGCTGGTCGGTGAGAACGGCGCCGGCAAGTCCACGCTCATCAAGATCCTGACCGGGCTGTACCAGGCCGATAGCGGCAGCATCCAGATCGCCGGTGAGCCGGCTGCGCCGCACTCGCCCCAGGACGCCATCGCGCGCGGCATCGCCGTGCGTGCCGCAGGAACGCAACCTCATCCCGCGCTTCAGCGTCGGCGAGAACATCTACCTCGACGCGCCGCCGAGGGTCCGCGGCATGATCGACTACGACAAGGTCCACGAGGATGCCCGGCGCTGGCTCGACCTGCTGGAGCTGGATGTCGACTCGCGCTCCCCGGTCTCCAAGCTGAGCGTGGCGCAGATGCAGCTCGTGGAGATCGCCCGGGCGCTGTCGCACGAAGGTCGCATCCTGCTGCTCGACGAGCCCACGGCGTCCATCACGCCCGCGGAGACCGCGACGCTCTTCCGGGTCCTGCGGCGGCTGCAGCGACCACGGCGTGGGCATGGTCTTCGTGAGCCACAAGCTCGAGGAGGTCTTCGGGCTCTGCGACCACATCAGCGTGCTGCGGGATGGCAGGAACGCCGGCCCTCAGCGGCCCGCAGGCGAGCTGACGCGAGAAGACGTCATCACGCTCATGGTCGGCCGTGAATCGATCGCCCGCGAGCTCCCCGAGCGCCATTCCCAGAAGACCGGCACCGCGCTCGAGCTGCGCGGCGTCTCCACCGCCTGGGGTGCGCACGACATCGACCTCAAGGTCGACTACGGCGAGATCGTGGGGCTCTACGGGCTGGTCGGGGCCGGCCGCACGGAGCTTGCCCGGGCCATCATCGGGGCCGACGAGATCGTGGCCGGTGAGGTCCTCGTGGCAGGGCAAGCCGGCTCACATCGGCAGCGTCTCCGAGGCGCTCGGTCACTATCGCATCGGCTACGTGTCCGAGGACCGCAAGGAGGAGGGTCTCATCCTCATCCACTCGGTCCTGCGGAACATCACGGTCACCGTGTGGCACCGCCTGCAGAACGCCTTCGGCTGGATCAGCCACCGCCTCTGAGAAGGCCAAGGTCCAGCCCATGGTCGAGCGGCTGGACATCAAGGCGCCGTCCCTGAACACGGTCGTCAGCAGCCTGAGCGGCGGCAACCAGCAGAAGGTGAGCCTGGCCAAGTGGCTCACCGCTGGCGTGGACGTCCTCATCATCGACGAGCCCACCGTGGGCATCGACGTCCGCACCAAGGGCAACCTGCATGAGCTCATCTGGGAGCTGGCGGGCCAGGGTCTGGCCGTGCTGCTCATCTCGAGCGACATGCCGGAGATGGTCAATCTCGCCGACCGCATCGTGGTCATGCGCGACGGTCGTTTCGTCGGCGAGCTCGACAACGACCGCGTCTACGACGACACCAGCCAGCGGATCATGAGCTTCATCCAGTCGGTCGACCGCCCGTCCAGCGACCCCAAGTAGAGACAGGAGGTATCACATGCCCATCCAGCCGTTCGAGAAGGTCAAGCTTGGCCGCACTCCGCTCCGGGTGACACGGCTGGGCTTCGGCATGGTGTCGCTGGCCGGCATCTACGAGCCCGTTCCCGACGAGCAGGCGGCAGCCGTGCTGGACCACGCCTGGGACCTGGGCATCCGCTACTACGACACCGCCCCGCTGTACGGCTACACCCTCGGTGAGCGTCGCCTCGGCAAGATGCTCCAGGGCCGCGATCCGGCTGACTACACGGTCACGACGAAGGTCGGGCGGCTGATGATGCCGCTCTCGCAGTTCGATGCGCATCCGGAGTGGGAGCGCGACTGGCAGGCGCTCGGCTCCGTGCGATGCGCGGGACGAGATCGGCGAGACCCGACGCCTACTACATCAGCCGTCCTCAACTTCCGGCCCGTCTACGACTACAGCTACGACGGCGTCATGCGCTCGGTCGAGCACAGCTTCCAGCGCCTGGGCATCGATCGCATCGATGGTCTCTGGATCCACGACCCGGACAACCACTGGGAGCAGGCCATCGGTGGCGCCTTCCCGGCCCTCGCCAAGCTGCGCGAGCAGGGTGTCGTGTCGTCCATCGGTGCCGGCATGAACCAGGCCGAGATGCTCGCCCGCTTCGCGCGGGAAGGTGACTTCGACGCCCTCATGTGCGCCGGTCGCTACACGCTGCTCGACCAGATCGCCATGGACGAGCTGCTTCCCGATCTGCCAGCAGAAGGGCATCGCCATCGTCATCGGCGGCGCCATGAACAGCGGCCTGCTCTCCAACCCGACGGCCAACTTCCACTTCAACTACGGCCCCGCACCGCAGGAGTGGATCGACAAGGCGCTGGCCATCCAGGGCGTCTGCCAACGGCACGGCGTGCCCATGCGGGCGGCGGCGTTGCAGTTCCCGTATGCCCATCCGGTGGTGGGCTGCCTGGTCGCCGGTGTGCGCACCATCCCGCATCTCGACGACACCATCGCCAACCTGACCTTCCGCATCCCCAACGACCTGTGGGCGGAGCTCAAGGCCGAAGGGCTCCTGCGCGAGGAAGCGCCCACGCCGGACGTAGACGCCTCCGCGCCGGCCGCCGGCGCCTAGGGCACGGGAAACCGACCGATGGCCATCACCGTCGACGCGCACCACCACTTCTGGGACACCACCAGTGGCCGCTTCGATTACTACTGGATGGGCGATGACCTGGCTGCCATCCGGGGCGTTCGCGGCCCGGACCAGCTGCGTCCGCTCATCGCCGAGCGTGGCATCGACCGGACCGTGGTCGTGCAGACGATCCCGAGCCTCGAAGAGACGGAGGGCTTCCTGGCCACGGCCGCCGCGACCGACTTCGTGGCCGGCGTGGTGGGCTGGGTCGACCTCACCGACCCCGCCGTGGCCGACAGCATCGCTCGAATGCAGGCGCGCCCTGACGGGCGATGGCTCGTCGGCATCCGCCACCAGGTCCACGATGAGGCGGACGCGGAGTGGCTCCTTCGACCGGAGGTGCAAGCGCGGCCTCAAGGCTGTCGGGCAGGCCGGCCTGGCGTATGACGTCCTGGTCCGTTCTCGGGAGCTGCCGGCAGCGCTGCAGATCGCCCGCGCATTCCCCACCAGTCGGTTCGTCGTCGACCACATCGCCAAGCCCGACATCAAGGCCGGCGAGATGGAGCCCTGGGCCTCGCGCATGGAGCCGCTGGCCGCCTGCCCCAACGTCTGGGTCAAGGTCTCCGGCATGATCACCGAGGCCGACTGGGAGCACTGGACACCGGATGACCTGGTGCCCTACGTGCAACGGCTGCTGTCATGGTTCGGCCCCCGGCGGCTGCTCTTCGGCTCGGACTGGCCGGTCTGCACGATCGCCGGCAGCTATGCCCAGGTCGTGGATGCGGCGGTCTACGCGCTGGGCGACCTCACCGACGACGAACGCAGCTGGGTCTTCGGCCGCAGCGCCGTCGCAGCCTACCGGTTGGACGAGAGCGGCTGACGCATGCCCATGCCTCGTTCGCCCGGTCCGCTCGAAGGAGGGAGAGCATGAACGGCCGCCACTTCGGCGCTCGGCTCCACGACTACACGCTGCAGGGCTACCGCACCATCGCCCTCGAGAACGAGGTCCTGCGGGTTGAGGTCCTGGTGGACAAGGGCAGCGACATCGTGGCCTTCCTGCACAAGCCGTCGGACACGGACTTCATGTGGCGACGCGAGATCGGTCTCCAGCCGGCAGGGCTGGGCGCTGAGCCGCGCGGTGCCGACGAGTTCGTGTTCGTGGACCAGTACGAGGGTGGCTGGCAGGAGTGTCTGCCAAACGGCGGTGCGAGCGTCCTCTACAAGGGGGCTCGGCTGCCCTTCCACGGTGAGCTGCTCACCAGGCCCTTCGCGGTCGCGGTCATCGAGGACCGACCGGAGGTGGTCTCCGTGCGGCTGAGCGTGCGCGCCCTCCGCATGCCGCTCCTGCTCGAGAAGACCCTCACCCTGCGCAGCGGTCGCGCCGTGCTGGAGATCGACGAGCGCCTGACCAATCTCGCCGACGAGGAGCTGGACATCATGTGGGGCCACCACCCCGCCTTCGGTCCGCCGTTCCTCGACGACAGCTGCCGCATCGACGTCCCGGCCTGCTACGCCACCACCGAGCGGGCCGAGCGTTGGCCAGACAGCCGGATCGCCTGGGCGCAGCCCTTCGAATGGCCGGGGGCGCCACTGCTCGATGGCGGCACTCGGGACCTCAGCGTGGTTCCCGGCATGGAGACCCGGACGGCGGATTGGGTCCGCCTGTACGGCTTCGAGGAGGGCTGGTACGGCATCACCTCCGGCCGTCGCCGCGTGGGCTTCGGGTTGCGTTGGGACGCCGCGCACTTCAAGCACCTCTGGTACTGGCATGTCTTCGGCGGCATGTCGGGGTACCCCTGGTGGGGCCTGAACTACGATTGCGCCCTCGAGCCGTGGACGAGCTGGCCGGACGGGGGCCTCGACGAGGCCATCCGGAACGGGTCCGCCCTGAAGGTCCAGCCTCGCGGGGTCATCGAGACGAGGCTGCTGGCCGTCGCCTACGCGGGCATGGACCGCATCAGCGGCATCACGCCCGAAGGAGACGTCCTGGCATGACATCCGCCGCGCGCCGCCCGACTCCGCTGAGGCCGGCGGGCGCAGAGCAGTCGGCCATGGTGGACGGCCGCGGCGCGGCCACGACGACGCGGACGCTGTTGCGCGGCCTGGACGTCATCGAGGCCCTGGCGGACGCGGATGCCGCAGGCGTCGGACCATCGGCCATCAGCGACGCCGTGGACCTGGACAAGGCGACCGTCTCGCGCCTGCTGCGCACGCTCGCCGAGGCCGGATGGGTCCGCCAGGACGGGGACACGCGCCGCTATCGTCTCAGCGGCAAGATCCTGCGGCTGGCGGCGAACCTGCGCGTCCACCTCGATCTGCGGACCGTGGCGGCTCCCCACCTGCGGGCGCTGCGGGAGGAGCTCGGTGAGACCGTGCACCTCGGAGCGATGGAGGACCTCGGCGTCTTCTACCTGGACAAGCTCGAGTCGCCCAACAGCATCCAGCTGGTCTCGAGAGTGGGCCAGGTGATGCCGCTGCATTCGACCTCGCTGGGCAAGGCCATGCTGGCTGCGCTGCCGGACGACGAGCGGGAGGCCAGGATCGCGCGGATGGACTTCGTGCCGCGCACGGACCGGACCATCACCACGGTCGCGGCGTTCCGCCGGGAGATCGTGCTGACGCAGCAGCGCGGCTACGCGACCGACGATCGGGAGAACGAGCCACTCGGCGCATGCGTCGCGGCGGCCATCATCGGACCCGAGGGCCGGCCGGTCGGGGCCGTCAGCGTGTCGGGCCCGCACTATCGCGTCCACAGCCATCTCGAGGACTTCGGCGAGCACGCCCGGGCGACCGCGGCTGCCATCGCCCTGGACCTGGGGGCCAACCTCGACGAGGCCCCCGGGGGTCCGGGTACCACTCGATGAACGAGCGATCCGCGCTCTCTGGCGTCTATGCCCCGATCTGTACGCCCTTCCGCGATAACGAGGACTTCGATGCGGGTGCGCTTCGGGAGAACCTGGCTCGCTATGCAGCGTCGGGCATCCACGGCTACCTGACGCTCGGCTCCAACGGGGAGAACCGCAGCCTCAGCGAGGAGGAGCGCCTGGAGGTCCTCGAGGTGGTGGTGCGCCATCGAGGCGCGAAGCAGGTCGTCATGGCCGGCGCCACCTACGACGCGCAGCGCCCGGCCGAGCGCTTCCTGCAGGCCGCCGCCGGCCTGGGGGCCGACTACGGCCTCGTCCTGGCGCCGGGCTACTTCCGCAAGCAGATGACCGTCGAGGTCCTCTATCGCTACTTCTCCACCCTCGCGGATGCGGCGCCCATGCCGCTCCTGCTCTACAACGCGCCCGGCTTCAACGGGCTGGCGCTCGAACCGGCGCTGGTGGCGCGGCTGGCAGGACACCCCAACATCGTGGGCATGAAGGACAGCGCCTCGTCGGGCATCGAGGCGTTCCTGGAGCTGCAACGTCCGGACTTCGCGGTCCTGGCGGGCTCGGCCAACTTCCTCTTCTCGGCCATGATGGCGGGCTCCCCCGGTGGCACGGTCTCGCTGGCCAACACCTTCCCGGAGGTCGCGCTGCGCCTCTACGCCCACGGCGAGGCTCGCGATGAGGTCCACGGCCCCGCCGTCCAGGCCGACGTGTCGCGGATCAATCACTCCATCTCCGGGCTGCACGGGGTGTCCGGCGTGAAGGCGGCCATGGACCTGGCGGGCTACATCGGCGGCATCCCCCGCCGACCCCTGCTGCCGCTCGACGCCGCGCAGCGGACGGCGCTGCGCGAGACGCTCGAGGCAGAGGGTCTCCTCTGATGCGCCGCGACATCCTCGCCATCGACGTCGGGACCAGCGGCCTGAAGCTCGGTGTCTACGGCCCGGACCTCGAGGAGCGAGTCGTCGCGCGGCGGGACTACGCCATCAACCTCTACGACCGTGACAAGGCGGATGTGGCACCCACGACCTGGTGGACGGCCATCCGCGAGGCCTGCGCAGAGGTGGCCGATGACCTCGCCCACGTGGGGATCCTGTCGCTGTCCGTGACGACGCCGGGCCTGACGCCCATGGCGGCCGATGGCACCGCGCTGGGCCCGGCCATCCTCTTCCTCGACGGTCGCTCGCGCGCGCAGGCGGCGGCCATCCGCGAGGCCGTCGGCGAGGAGCGCTTCCTGGCCGAGGCCTGCAACCTGCCCGTCTCCGGGGGCTCGTCGCTGGCAAGCATCCTGTGGATCCGGGACAACGACCCACGCACGTGGGCAGCCACGGCCATGTTCGGTCACTGCAACACGTACCTCACCCGGCGCCTGACGGGCAGCTGGGCGATCGACCCTTCGACGACCTCGATCACCGGCCTGTACGCGACGGCCCGGCATGACCTGACCTGGAATGCGGACGTCCTTGCCGCCGCCGGCCTCAGCCCCGACCGGCTGCCGCCCCTGATGCAGTCCTACGACCCGGTCGGTCAGATCCTGCCGGCCGTGGCCCGGGAGCTGGGCCTGCCGGCCGACGTGGTCGTCCTGTGCGGCGGGAACGACGCGACGCTGGCGGCGTTCTCCGGCGGCCTGACCGATCCGGGCGACGTGAACATCATCAGCGGGACCTGCGACATCGCCAATGTCTGCACCGATCGCCCCGTCTCGTCGCGCGACTTCAACGTGCGCGCCCACATCCTGCCCAGTCGCTGGTTGACGTTCTTCGTGCTCAACACCGGCGGCGCGGCGCTGGAGTGGTTCCGCGAGCAGTTCTGTCGCGAGCTCGACGAGGACGCCTTCTACGGCGCGTACATGTCCTCCGTGCTGCGTGGCTTCTTCTCCGCCGACCGACATCGACGAGCGCGAGGCGGCGTTGCCCTCGTATCGCCCGTACCTGAGCGGCAGCCGCTACTCGCTGGACTATCTCACGGGGGCCTTCGACGGCATGACCCTGCAGACCACGCGCGACGATCTCCTGCTCAGCCTGGTGCGCGGCAACCTGCGCTACCTGGGCGAGCACCTCGAGCAGGTCTCGAGGCTCGTGCACATGAACCGCTCGGTGGGCATCTCCGGCGGTGCGGCCCGCATCGACGGCATGCTCGACGCTCGACGCCGCTGGACGGGCGACTTCGACTACTCCTACCAGGAGCAGTCCTCGATGCTCGGCGCGGCCATGCTCGGGCAGATCTACCAGGACGGCCTGGCCGCCATGGACCCACCCGGCGCACTGGCGCGGATCGCCGGCGTCGGAGGCAGCCGCCCGGAGATGACACCAGAAAGGACATGACCCCCATGACAGCGCCGACCGCCACCCTCATGGAGCGCTTCGCAGCGACCAATCCTGGCCTGGAGGTGTGGTGGGACTCGTCGCCGCTGGTCTTCGAGACCTGGCGCGCGCAGATGATCGAGGCGGCCGCGCCGGAGGACCGGGAGCGGGTCACCGAGGAGCTGCGTCGCCTCTGGGACCCCGATGATCCGGCGCGCACGCTGTTCCGTGGCGGCACCACCAATCCGCCGCTCTCACTGGCCGCCATGCGCAACGACCCTGAGCGCTGGACCGCGTGGATCGCCGACTACCGGGCGGGCCACCCCGGCGCGGACGTCGAGCAGGTCTTCTGGGCGCTCTACCTGCACCTGGTGAAGCTCGGCGCGGAGCGTCTGCGGCCGCTCTTCGATGCCACCGGCCAGCGCTTCGGCCACCTCTCCGGACAGGTCGACCCGCGGCGCGCCTTCGACGCGGACACGATGCTCCGCCAGGGCCTCGAGATCGCCGCCCAGGGGCCGAACGTCATGGTCAAGATCCCCGGCACGACGGAGGGCCTGGGCGTCCTGCGCGAGCTGTCGGCCCGCGGCATCCCGACGAACTGCACGTCCGCCTACATCGTGCCCCAGTTCATCGCCGTGGCCGAGAACGTCCAGGCGGGCATCCTCGAGGCCCGCGCCAACGGCGTCGACCTGACACGCTGGAAGTCGGTGGTCACGGATATGAGCGTGCGATGGGAGGCCAACCCGGCCTTCCTCGAGGAGGCTCAGCAGGCCGGCGTCACGCTCAGCGACGAGGATCGCCGCTGGGCCGGCGTGGCCGTCTTCAAGGAGGCGCAGCGCATCTTCCGCGCACGGGCCTATCCCAGCAAGATGCTCATCTGCTCCGTGAGGGTCGGCCCCCGGGTGGATGGCGTGCAGCGCTGCTGGCACCTGGAGCACACGGCCGGTGCCGACGCCGTCTTCACGCTGCCGCCGGCCTTCCTGGGGCCCTTCATGCGGGAATGCCAGCACCTGGAGTTCGCGCCCCGGATCTGGGAGGACATCCCGGCCGACGTCAAGGCCCGACTGCGGGCGGTGCCGTACTTCAACGCCGGCTACGACGAGGACGGGACGGCCGTGGAGGACTTCTCCACGATCCCCGCGCTCCAGGCGACGTTCGGGGAGTTCTCGAAGGCCACGGAGGAGATGGTGACCTTCGTTCGCGATCGCATGTCGTAGTCCGGGTCGCAGTCGCTGCCACGCCACCCGGCGGCGGCGGCTTCCTCTTCAGGGCAAGCCAGCAGCGCCCGCCTGCCGGTGCCTGGTGACAAGCTCCCGGATCCTGGCCTCCAGCCCGACGGCGTCGAGACCGTAGGCCTTGAGGAGCTCCGCGTATGGCCCGCTGGGCACGTAGACGTGCGGCACGGCCACCCGGTCGACGACGACGGGGAAGGTCCCGCTCAGGAGCTCGGCGACCGCCCCGCCGAGGCCGCCGCGGGGGTAGTGCTCCTCCACCGTGATGACGTGCGACGTGCGCCGAGCCGAGTCCAGGATCAGCTCGTCATCAAGTGGCGCGACCGTCCCAAGGCACAGGAGGTCGACGCTCAGACCTCCGGCGATCAGGGCGTCGACGGCCTCGATCACGGCCACGCTGGTGTACCCGGTCGAGATCACCGTGACGTCGGAACCCTCGCGCAGGTGCCTTCCCTTGCCGATCACGAAGTCGTCATCCGGGAAGAGCTGAGGGACGGGCCCGCTGCCGATCCGCATATAGACGGGACCCGTGAGCTGCAGCATCGCGTGGACCGCACCGCGGATCTCGCCGGCGTCCTGGGGCGCCAGCACCGTCACCCCGGGGATCATGCGCATCAAGGCGTAGTCCTCGAGCGAGTGGTGCGTCGACCCGAGGTCCGAGTACGTGAAGCCACCGTTCCTGCCGACCATCTTGACGTTCTGGCTCATGTAGCCGAGATCGTTGCGGAACTGCTCGAAGTTGCGGCAGGTCACGAACGGGGCGATGGCGCAGAAGACGGGGATCTTGCCCGTCGTGGCGAGGCCGGAGGCCACGCCGGTGACACCCTGCTCCTCGATCCCGAACTCCAGGTAGCGGACCGGGAACCTCTGCCGGAAGGCGCCCAGCCCCGACGACCCGCCGCTGTCCGCCGAGAGGACGACGATGCGCTCGTCGAGCTCGCCCTCCGCCGTGACGGCGGCGCCGAAGGTCTTGCGAGGGTCGTACGACTCGGCCTTCATCGGGTTGCCTCCACCTGCAGGCTCGCGACCTGCGCATCGATCTCCTCGATCGCGGCAGCCAGCTCGTCCTGCGTCGGCTTCCAGTAGTGTGATTCGGGCGTGCCCTCGAGCGACGCGATGCCTCTCGCCTTCACCGTATGCGCGACGATCGCGCTGGGCTTGCCCGCGGAGAGCGGAAGGCGTCCGAGGACCTCGACGACCTGCGCCATGTCGTTGCCGTCGATCTCGTCCACCTCCCAGCCGAAGGCGCGGAACCGCTGGCCGATGGGCGACATGTCCATGACGTCGCGAGTCCGGCCGCTGATCTGCAGCCCGTTCGCATCGACGAACACCGCGACGTTGTCCAGCCCGTGGTGGGCGGCGATGGCGGCACCCTCCCAGTTCGAGCCTTCGGGGAGCTCGCCGTCTCCCATCACGACGAACACCCGGAAGGGGCACGGGCCCAGCCGTGCTCCGAGGGCCATGCCGCATGCGATCGCCAGCCCATGACCCAGGGCTCCCGTGTTCGCCTCGATGCCGGGGAGCTTGTGCATGTCGGGATGACCCGGGAGCGGGCTCTTGAATGAGCCGTACGTGTCCAGGACCTCCGCTGGCATGAAGCCGGCGAGTGCGAGGACGGCGTACTGGGCCATGGCCTTGTGGCCCGCGGAGAGCACGAACCGGTCGCGACAGGGCGCCGATGGGTCCGCCGGGTCGATGTCGAGCTCGTCGAGGTACAGCGCCGTGACGATGTCGATGGCCGACAGCGCGCCGCCGAGGTGGCCCGAGCCCCCCGCCTCCAGCATGCGGAGCACCAGGCGCCGCGCCCTTGCCGCAGCCAGGGCGAGCTCTGTCGTCGTCAGGCTCATCGCGCCTGGGTCGCCTCGTACTCGCAGATCGCGGCGACCTTGGGTGCGCTCCGCGACTCAGGGTCGTAGCGATGGCTCAGGTACTCGGCGAGGAGGCACTTGGCTACTTCGATGCCCACGACCTGGGCGCCCATCGCGATCATGTTCGCGTTGTTGCTCAGCTGGGCGCGCTGCGCCTGGTAGACATCGCTCAGCAGCGCGCAGTAGGCCCCGGGCACCTTGTTGGCGGCGATGGAGACGCCGATGCCCGTTCCGCACAGGACGACGCCGCGCTCGACCCGCCCCGCGACCACCTCCTTCGCGACATCGATGGCGGTGTGGGGGTAGATGGGATCGTCGGACCCGAGGTCAAGGACCTCATGCCCGAGTTCTCGGGCGTGGGCCATGAGCGCCGACTTCAAGTCCGCCGCGTTCGGGTCGCTCCCGAAGCCGATGATCATCGTGATCTCCTCCTGGACATCGCAGTCTGCCTCGCCGCCACGTGCCACCCGAGGTCGGGCGCCGCGATCGGCCGGCGGACTCCGGACGAGTGTATCGGGCCTGGCCGCCTCCTACCCCGGCGCTCCTCCGGTCTCGGAGGTGCGCGCGTGGCCGACGTTGCCGTTGATGGAGAGTGCCCCGTCCACGAGTATCTCCTGGCCGGTGATGTAGCGCGACGCGTGCGAGGCCATGAAGGCCACGACGTCGGCGACCTCCTCCGGCACGCCGATGCGGCCAAGGCCGATGCGGCTGTTGTAGGTGGCCCGCACTGCCGGCGTGTAGGCCACCGAGTTGAGCGGCGTCTCGGTCGCACCCGGCGCCACCGCATTGACGGTGATGCCCTGCTCGGCCAGCTCCAGGGCCAGCACCTTGGTGAGCGCCACGATGGCGCCCTTGGCCGCGATGTAGGCGGACATGCCGCTGATGCCCTGCACGTCCGACTCGGACGTGATGTTGATGATGCGACCCCAGCCCGTGGTGGTCATGCGCTGCGCCGCCGCCTTGCAGCCGTAGTAGTAGCCGTGCATGTTCGCGGCCAGGACGGCGTGCCACGACTCCGTCGACATCTCCAAGAATGGCCGGACCATGATGCGCGCAGCGTTGTTGACCCAGATGTCCAGGTGACCCCAGCGCTCCACGACCGCGTCGGCCAGGACCTGGACGTGGTCCTCGTCAGCCGTGCTGCCCTGCAGGAAGAGCGCCTCCTTGCCGTGGGCGGCGACCAGTCGGGCGGTCTCGGCGGCGCCCTCCGTGCTGAGCTGGAAGTCGCCGGCGACCTCCGCCCCTTCGCGCGCCAGGGCGACGGCGATGGCCTTCCCGATGCCGCTCGAGACGCCAGTGACGACGGCGACCTTGCCGGCCAGGCTGTAGACGTCACTCATGATCCCCTCCTCTGGGCGGCTGTCGCGCCTGGGCGCGGGTCCAGCATGAGCTTGAGGCCGTCGGCGGCCCGGGTGCGTGCGAAGGCCGTCTGCCACTCCGAGAGGGGCAGGACGTCGGTGACGAGCGGGTCGAGCACCACGTGGCCCTCGGCGATGAGCTTCTCCAGCCGGCGCCACGAGCGGGGCGTGCTGGCGAAGCCGGAGGTGACCACCAGCTCGTGCAGGCAGACCAGGTCGATGTCCACGGCGATGGGCTTGCCGGTCAGGCCGACCTGGACGTAGCGCCCGCCGCGGCGAACCGCGCGCAATCCGGCATCGATGCCGCGTTCGTTGCCCGAGGCATCGGCCACCACGTCGAAACCGCCGTCCGGCGTGACGCTCCCCAGGTCGCCGGCCTCGACGACCGCCAGGCCCAGCGAGGCCGCGACGTCCAGCCGACGGCGGTCCGCGGGGACGCCCGAGATGGTGACGTGGGCGCCCTGTGCGCGCAGCACCTGGGCGCAGAGGATGCCCATGGCACCGGGGCCCACGACGAGGGCGGTGTCACCAGGGGAGGCGACGGCCGGGTCGCAGAGGCACTGCGTGACGCAGGAGAGCGGCTCGTAGAGTGCGCCGGCATGCTCGCCGACCGACGGGTGGATCTCGTGGAGGTTGCGCGCCGGTACGAGCACGTGCGAGGCGAAGCCGCCGTTGACGTGTGACCCGATGGAGCGCCGCTTGAGGCACAGGTTGCGCCGGCCGGCGCGGCAGGCCGCACACGTGTCGCAGGTGTAGAAGTACGTCTCCGTGGCGACGCGCTTGCCGAGGTGCTCCTCCGCCCCCTCGCCCGCCTCGACCACCCGACCGGTGATCTCGTGGCCCATGACGACCGGCGGGACGCTCACGAACTCATCCTGCTGGATGTGCAGGTCCGTGCCGCAGATGCCCGTGGCATAGACCTCGATGACGACCTGGCCGGGCCCCGCGGCAGGCCGTGGGACGCTGCCCAGGCCGACGTTCTCGGCTCCCTTCGCCTGTTTCATGAGAGCGGTCATCTGGAGGCTGCTGGAGGCGCTGTCGGTCATGCCCCGATTGTAGGTCGCAGCGCGTGGCCCAAGGCGCCTGAGCAAGGCACCCGACCGGCTGCCATGGAGCGCGCCAGGCGCCCTCAGCGGGTCAGGCGGACGATGCGGTTGGCGGCCTTCATGATGCGGCGCGCCGTCGTCGGCGAGGTACCGGCCATCGTCTCGAGGGTCTGCGGCCAGCTCGTCCTCCGGCAGCGAGCCCACGAGCCGCAGGAGGCGGTCGAGCGACTCGTCGGAGATGCGCGAGAGCACCATGAAGCCGCGCGCGATCTCGCCCGTCTCGGCGCGGGAAAGCGTGCGCAGGGCGCGGTCGAAGAGCGTCGCGAAGCCCGAGATCTCGGCCAGCCAGCCGCGCAGGCGCTGCGCCTCCCCATCGTCCGGCGAGGCCTCCACGACCTGGTCGGCCAGGTCCAGGCAGACTGCCAGCCGCGGCTGCAGCGGATCCGCCTCTCGCGAGCGACGCTCCTCGGCGACACGCTGCAGCCAGCGCCAGCGGTCGCCCACGACACGCCACGCGTCGGCGGGCGGGCCGGGCCGCGCCTCGCGCTGCGCGTCCTCGACGCGCTCGACAAGCCCCCACTCGGTCAGCTCCGCGAGGGCCAGCGAGGCCGCCCGGTGACTGATGCCCAGGGCCTCGCGGATCTCGCGTTCCGTGAGGTCGCAGCCCCAGATGAGCAGGTAGCCGTGGACGCGCGCGACCGACGGCGTGATGTTCCAGGCCGGCCCCATGTCGCCCCAGGTGTCAGCGAAGGCCACGCGCACGTCCTCCGGCGTGGGGGCATCGGCGTTCGTGGGGGAGCGGGCCGGTGGGCGATCGAGAGTGACCACGCCCCGACGATAGCAGGCCGACCGGCGTCGCCGGTCACCCCTGCGCTGGCACGGCCACCCCTGCGCTGGCACGGCCGGCGCTCGACCGGTAGCATGAAACCATCCCACGCGACAGGAGGTCAGCCCCCGTGACCGAGGCACCCATCGAGGCCATCCGCGAGGCGCTGCGGACGGTCTCGACCGGCGAGACGCTGAGCCCCGGGTCGGCCGAGCAATTCATGGCCGCGGTCCTCGACGGCCACGTCACGCCCGCGCAGCTGGGAGGCATGCTCATCGGCATGCACGCGCGCGGCGAGTCCGCTGCAGAGCTGGCGGGCTTCGTGCGCGCCATGCGCTCGCGGGCCAGCACGGTGACGGCACCGCCCGGGGCCATCGACACCTGCGGCACCGGGGGCGACGTGCGTGGCACGTTCAACATCTCGACGGCGGTGGCCATCGTCGTGTCCGCGGCCGGCGTGCCCGTGGCCAAGGCCGGCAATCGCGCCGTGTCCTCGGAGGCCGGCAGCTCGGACGTCATGGCCTCCCTGGGGCTGCGCGTCGAGCAGACCGCGGAGGAAGCCACGGCTTCGCTGCTCGAGAACGGCTTCGCCTATCTGCACGCGCCCACCTTCCACCCTGGCATGCGGCACGCCGGCCCCGTGCGCCAGGAGCTGGGCGTGCGCACGGCCTTCAACATGATCGGCCCGCTGGCCAACCCCGCACGACCGCGCCGCCAGCTGGTGGGTGTGCCGGACGCGGAGGCAGCGCCGCGTGTCGCGGCGGCCCTCCAGGAGCTGGGCACGGAGCGAGCCTTCGTGGTCCACGGCGACCGCCTCGACGAGCTGCCCCTGGACGGCAGCGGCTACATCTACGACGTCTCCCCGGCCGGCATCGCCTGGCGGCAGGTGGGCCACGATGACCACGGCCTGCCGGAGGCCCCCACCGATGCCCTGCGGGGCGGGGACCCGGCCACCAACGCGCGCCTGATCCTGGCCATCCTCGAGGGCCGTGAGCACGGCGCCACGCACGACGTGGTGGCGCTCAATGCGGGCGCCTCCTTCGTGGTGGCCGGCCGGGCCGGCGACCTGCGCGAGGGTGTGGCCCTGGCCGCCCGCACCATCGCCTCCGGGGAGGCACTGGGCCAGCTGGAACGCCTGCGACGCAGCGCTGCCGAGCTCGACGGACGCGCCTCCTGATGGCCAGCGGCGCCACGCGATCCACGCGATCCACGCTGCGCACGACGGCCTCCGTGCTGGACGAGATCGTCGCCCGGCGCGCCCGGGACATCGAGGTGGAGCTGGCCGGTCGGGACCTGCGTTCCCTGCGCGGCGAGGCGGCCGCGGGCCCGGCTCGCCGCGACGTCGTGGGCCGGCTGGCGCGTCCCGGCCTGCACCTGATCGCGGAGATCAAGCGCCGCTCGCCGTCCGCGGGGGAGCTGACTGGGGCCAGGCTGGACGTGGCGGCGCAGGCGCGTGCCTACCAGGGTGGCGGCGCGGCGATGATCTCCGTGCTCGTGGAGCCGCGCTGGTTCGGCGGCTCGCTCGACGATCTGCGCACCGCCCGTGCCGCCACCTCCCTGCCCGTGCTGGCCAAGGAGTTCGTCGTCGACGCCCGCCAGCTGCCCCTGCTGCGTGCGGCCGGGGCAGACGCCGTGCTGCTGCTCGCGGCCCTGCACGCACCCCGCCAGCTGGCCCGGCTGGTGGACCTCGCCCTCGACGTGGGCCTGGAGCCGCTCGTGGAGGCACATGACGCGCGCGAGCTGCGCGCTGCGCTCGGCACGAGCGCCCGGCTCGTGGGCATCAACAACCGTGACCTGCGCACCCTGCGCGTGGACACCGGGCTCGCGGAGCGCCTGCGGCCGCTCGTCCCGGACGACCGACTCGTGGTCGCGGAATCCGGCCTGCGGGAGCCGTCCCTGGCGCGCCGCTGGCGGGCCGCCGGCTTCGACGCGGCGCTCGTCGGCGAGGACCTCATGCGCAGCGGCGCCGATCCCGCGGCGGTGGAGGCGCGCGTGGCCGCCTACGTCTCCGCTGGCGCGGTGGCCGCGCCCGGCGTGGACCCGGCCGCGGACGGCCGAGCGCCCTTCGTCAAGATCTGCGGCATCACCGAGGTCGCCGGCCTGGCCGCGGCGATGAACGCGGGCGCGGACGCCATCGGCCTCAACTTCGTGCCGGGCACGCCGCGCGCGCTGACCGAGGACGAGGCCGCGGGTCTCGTCGCCACGGCGCGCGCGGCGGAGGCTGCCGGCAACGGCCCCCTCCTGGTCGGCGTCGTCGCCGATCGCCCGGCGCGCGAGGTGGCGGCGCTGGCGGCGCGCCTGGGTCTGGACGCCGTGCAGCTCCACGGCCACGAGAAGCCCGCCGACCTCGATCGCATCCCGTTGCCGGTGCTCAAGGTCCTGCACCTGCCGGCCGCGGTGGCGGAGACCGACGCGGCGGGGGATGTCGCAGGGGGAGCCGCAGGGGTCGCCGCAGGGGACGCCGCCTCGGCTGCCGCCCCGGCTGCTGCCGTCGCTGCCGCCGCCGCGGCTGCCGTCCTCGCCGAGGCCGTGGAGGCCGTCGTCGCCGAGGCCGAGCGCTTCATGGCCAGGGACAACCTCCAGGCCATCATCCTCGACGCCAGCGTGCCCGGCGCCCTCGGCGGCACCGGCCGACGCGTGGCCACCCGGTCGCCCGCGCCGTGGCTTCGCGCATCCCGGTCATCCTGGCCGGCGGCCTGGACGCCTCGAACGTGGCCGCGGCGCTGCGCGACATCCCGGCCATCGGGGTCGATGTCTCCAGCGGCGTGGAGCCACGGCGCGTCCCCCGCGACGCCGCCTCCCCCGCGACTGTGGTCACGGCGACAGGGTCGCAGGGAGGAGTGGGTCGGCCGTCCAAGGACCCCCTGGCCGTGGCCCTCTTCGTGAAGCGCGCCGGAGCCGCCCGGCTGGATCTGCCCACCGTGCCCTTCGGTCCGCGCCCCGTGGACCCGGGCCTGCTCGAGGCCGACGAGCGCGGCCACTGGGGGGTGCAGCGCACGTTCGGCGGGCGCTTCGTGCCGGAGACGTTGATGGCTGCCCTCGAGGAGCTAGAGGCCGCCTACGACGCCCTTCGCCGCGAGCCGGCCTTCTGGGCCGAGTACCGCGACCTGCTGGTGCACTACGTCGGGCGGCCCACGCCCGTCTACCGCGCCGACCGGCTGGCCGCGGAGCTGGAGCGCCGCAGCGGCCGCCAGCCCGGTCGCCTGCGCCTCTACCTCAAGCGTGAGGACCTCGACCACACGGGCGCCCACAAGATCAACAACGCCCTGGGCCAGGCGCTGCTCACCAAACGTCTCGGCAAGCCGCGCGTCATCGCCGAGACGGGCGCCGGGCAGCACGGCGTGGCCACGGCGACGGCGTGTGCCCTGCTCGGCCTGGACTGCGTCGTCTACATGGGCGCCGAGGATATCCGCCGCCAGGCGCCCAACGTCCTGCGCATGCGCGCCCTGGGCGCCGAGGTGCGCGAGGTGACCTCCGGCACGGCCACCCTCAAGGACGCCGTCAACGAGACGATGCGCGACTGGGTGACCAACGTCGCCACGACCCACTACGTGCTGGGCTCCGCGGTCGGGCCACATCCCTTCCCGACCATCGTGCGCGACCTGCAGCGCATCATCGGCGACGAGGCCGCGGAGCAGGTCCGCGCGCTCGAGGGGCGCCTGCCCGACGTGGCCATCGCCTGCGTCGGCGGGGGCTCGAACGCCATCGGCCTGCTGACCCGCTTCATCGGCGAGCCGGGCACGCGCCTGGTCGGCGTGGAGGCCGCGGGGGAGGGGCTGGCGGGTCGCCACGCGGCCGCGCTGGCCGGCGGCTCACCCGGGATCCTGCACGGCTCGCGCTCCTACCTGCTCCAGGACGAGGATGGCCAGGTGACCGAGGCACACTCGATCTCCGCGGGGCTCGACTATCCGGGCATCGGTCCGCAGCTCTCCGCGCTCTACGAGGCCGGTCGCCTGGAGATCCTGAGCGCCACCGACGATGAGGCGCTCGAGGGCGTCCGACTGCTCACGCGCACGGAGGGCATCCTGCCGGCGCTCGAGCCGGCTCACGCCATCCACGCCCTGTTGGACCTGCTGGCGGGGCGCGGGGTCGAGGCGGCGGGGGAGGACGACGTCATCCTGCTGGGCCTGTCGGGGCGCGGGGACAAGGACCTGGCGGCCATCGAGGCCCGACTCATGGCCGGCGCCCCGGGCGGTGTCGCGTGACGGCGCCCGCCGCCGGCGCGGTGCCGGGTCCTGCGCGGATCAGGGAGGCCTTCCAGGCGGCCGCCGCGGCCGGTCGGGCGGCGCTCATCCCGTACACCGTGGCCGGCTACCCGGATGCCGAAACGTCGCTGGCCATCGCGCTGGCCCAGGTGGATGCCGGGGCCGACCTGCTGGAGATCGGCCTGCCCTACTCGGACCCGCTGGCCGACGGCGCCACGCTGCAGCGCGCCAGCACCGTGGCACTCCGCAACGGCGCGCGACTGGACGACTCGATCGAGCTCGTGGGTCGCATCCACGCGGCTCGGCCTGACACGCCGCTGGTGGCCATGGGCTACGTCAACCAGGTGCTCGGCGGCCGCGATGGCGCCACGGTCCTGCGGCGGCTGGGCGAGGCGGGCGTCTCCGGCTTCATCCTGGCCGACCTCACGCCGGACGAGGGCGCGGACCTGGAGGCCGAGGCCGCGCGCCACGGCATCGGCATCGTCTACCTCGTGGCGCCCACGACGCCGGTCGCCCGCCGACCCTTCGTGGCGGCGCGCAGCCAGGGCTTCCTCTACGCGGTCTCGCTGGCCGGCGTGACCGGGGCGCGGCGGCGCCTGCCGCCCGGCGTGCGCAGCTTCCTGCGCGACGTGCGCAGCATCAGCCCGGTGCCGGTCGCGGTGGGCTTCGGCGTCTCCCGGCCGGCGCATGCCCGCGACCTCGCCGCCGTCGCCGACGGCATCATCGTCGCCTCCGCGCTCGTCGATGCCCTTGGGCCCGGACGGCCGGGACGTGGAGCGCATGGCCGACCTGGTGCGCTCGCTGCGCGAGGCCACGTCCCGGGCGTAGCCGCTGGGGCAGCGCGCGGAGGCGGGCCGCTCGCCCAGGCAGACCGACCCGGACTACCCCTCGAGCGCGGCCCTCACGGCCGCAACGACCTCGTCGTGGATCGAGGCCGCCGTGGCCACGATGCCGCTGTTGGCGGTCATGCGCGTGCCCGTCGTGAAGTCGAGCGGCCGGCCCCGAACGTCCGACACGCGTCCACCTGCCTCGCTCACGATGAGCGAGCCGGCGGCGTGGTCCCACACGTTCTCTACGTAGCCGCCGCGCGGCAGCCGCAGGTAGACCGAGGCGTCGCCGCGCGCCACCACGGCGTACTTGGCCTGGCTGTCGAGGCGGAGCGGCTCCGACGTGATGCCCAGCGCGGCAGCGATGCGCACCGCGGCCGGCTGATCGGAGTGGGCAGCCTCGAACGACTCTGCGTAGCGGCCCTCCGCGGCGGAGGTCGGCGAGGCTGGTCCGCACGCTGACCCCGGTACTTGCCAGCCACCGTCCCAGAGGGGCAGCACGAGCGTGCCGCGGCCGCGCTCGGCCACGAAGAGGCAGCCCACGGCCGCGGGGTCGGTGGCCCCATCGGCAGCGCCCAGCTCATCGCCGTCGCCTCCGTCGTTGCCGCCGGCCCGCTCGCCGGCCAGCGGCAGGTTCGGGCAGCCCATGGCGGCCAGGACGACCTGGCCGTCCTCGATGAGCGCCAGCGCCACGGCGTACTGCTCGTTGCGCAGGAAGCCCTTCGTGCCATCGACCGGGTCCAGGGTCCACCAGCGCCGGTTCGGACCACCCGGGTCGGCGCAGCGGTCCAGGATCTCGCGCACTCCGTCGAGCGTCATGTCCGGGCGCTGCGCGCAGACGCGTTCGACGACCGCGGCCGCCAGCCCAGGGGACTCGACCAGGGGGCGCGAATCCTCCTCGCCCATCAGGCCGTCGTCCGGAAGTGCCTCCGCGAGGGCCAGGCGGACCAGCGCCTGCGCGCCCAGGTCCGCCACCGTGACTGGCGAGGCATCCGCCTTGGCCGTGGCCTGCGAGGGGTCGAAGTCGGTACGCACGGCGCGCGTGAGCCGGCTGGCCGCCATGACCGCCGCCACGGCGAAGCGCCGCTCCCGTTCGAGGCGGCTCGCCAGCGTCGTGCTGGCTCCAGGGTCGGGCGTCTGGCTCCCCGTGGTCGTCTCCGTGGAGCGGCCCCCCGCTGGCCTCACGCCTCCTCGCCCGCCTCGCCTCCCGTGCCCTGCAGCGCGGGATCGTCGCGCGACGCGTCGAGCTGTGCCCGCAGGACGTCCCGAGGGGCCTCCAGCCCGGTCCACAGCGTGAAGGCCGCGGCCGACTGGGCGATGAGCATGACGTCCCCGTTCTGGGCACGCGTGGCGCCGGCGGCCATGGCGTCCGCGAGGAGTCGCGGCTGCAGGGGCACGACATGGAGGTCCATGACGAGGATGTTCGGGGGCAGCAGCTCCGCCGCCAGCGGCGATTCGCCCGGATCCTGGCCCACGGCGCTGGCATTCACCAGGATGTCCGTCTTGGAGAGCTCCGCCTCGATGACCGACTCGTGCCAGGGCTTGGCCTTGAGGTCCATGTGCGACGAGATCCGCGCGAAGTGCTTGACGAGGCGCTCCGCGCGGTGCAGGTGCCGATTGAAGACGATGACGTTGAGGAAGCCCGCCGCGATGAGCGAGCAGACCACGGCGCGGGCGGCGCCGCCGGCGCCCAGCACCACGGCCGCCTTGGGCATCTTCTGGTTGCCGACCAGCTGATCGAGCGCGGGGCGGAAGCCCAGCACCTCCGTGTTGTGACCGACCAGATGGGTGCCCTCGCGCGTGATGGTGTCCACGGCGCCGGTCTTCTGGGCCTCGTCCGTGAGGTGGTCCAGCATGGGCACGACGCGCTCCTTGTGGGGCACGCCGATGGCGGCGCCCAGGAACTCGTCGCGGTGCAGCGCATCGATCGCGGCCTGCAGGTCCACGGTGGGCGTGTCCAGCGGCTCGTACGTGGCGTCCACGCTGGCGGCGCCGAAGGCGGCCGTGAGCAGGGCGCCCGACAGCGACCGCGAGACGGGGTGGCCGAGAAGAACGACGCGTTGGGCCATGGTGGGCATCTCCAGGGCCGCAGGCACGCTGGCCCACGGTGGTGAACGAGTGACGAGTTCTCCCGCATGCCACCGCCGGCAAGGGCCGTGCGCAGCAACGCCCACACTCTCCTACCAGGGTGGGGGCCTCGATGATACCCGGCCCTGATCGCCTGCGTGCTACCATCGCCCGGCCGCAGCGGAGAGGTCGCATAGAGGCCTAGTGCGACGGTTTGCTAAACCGTTGAGTGGGGTAACCTGCTCCGAGGGTTCGAATCCCTCCCTCTCCGCCAGCATTGGCGCCCGTAGCTCAGTGGATAGAGCGTCAGGTTGCGGACCTGAAGGTCGTGGGTTCGAGTCCCGCCGGGCGCGCCACCTCCCGAGTCCTCGTGGCGAGCCGCGCCGACGGTGGCGCTCTTCTCCAGTTACCGCACGCCCCTCGACACGCCGATCCTGGCGGCCGCGGTGCTGGCTCGGGCCTCCCTTCTTCAGGCCCCGGGTCGTTGTGCTACATTGTGCGTCATGAGCGATCGTGGTGCCCCCTTGTCGCGGGTCGGGGTGCGGGAGCTGCGCCAGAACCTGTCCGTCTACCTCGATCGGGTGAAGGCCGGTGAGACGCTGGAGGTGACCGAGCATGGACACCCGGTCGGCTCGCTCGGCCCCCAACCGTGGAGCCCCTGACGCCGATCGAGCGGCCCATCGCGGAGGGTCGGGCGACCCCGGCGACTGGGGACCTGTCTGGGCTCGGCCCGCCCCCGAAGCTCCCTGAAGGAACCCCGAGCCTGACCGAGATCCTCCTCCGGATGCGCGAAGAGGAGCGTTGGTGACCGAGCGGTCCGCGATCTACCTGGACGCGTCCGCCATCGTGAAGCTCATCGTCGACGAGCCGGGCTCCGCGGACCTCGCGGAGTACCTCGCGACCAGACCGCTGCGCGTCACGAGCCGCATCGCCGACGTGGAGGTACGCCGGGCGGTCGGACGACTCGGCGCAGGTCATCGACCATGACCGTCTTGCCCGAGTGCTCGCGGCACTGACGATGGCGGAGCTGGACGATTCGCTCGCCCTCGCCGCCGGGCGTCTCTCGCCCCCGGTCCTCCGGACGCTCGATGCCATCCACTGGCGACGGCGCTGGCGCTCATCTCCGACCTGGAGGCCTTCGTGACGTACGACCGACGCCTGGCCGAGGCGGCCATCGAGGCCGGGATCGCGGTCGTCTCGCCAGGATCCCGCACCACGAGCGGAGTCGATAGCGAGCCAACGCCGGCCGTGTAGGTCCTCCGCCGTGCCGGCGTCATCAAGGGGTGGCTTCGGAGGATGGCGTGGCACGGACCGACCGAGGGGCTGCTGGACGCTGTGATCGAGCGGTGACCGAGACTCGATCCACGTCGCCAGCAGGTCCGACACGAGGCTCATGGCCTGCTCGCTGGTGCGGCCTGCCTCCCGAAGCGAGCCGATGACCCACCGAGCGAACACGGTGATCACCACCGCCACCGCATCCTCGTCCGAGGACAGCGGTCCGAGCGCTGCGCGGACAAGGGCATCAAGCTGCAGGTAGTAGCGGGCCTCGGCATCGGACCAGCACGAGACGCCAGGGCCTTCGTGCCGCGACGCGCGGTACCACGGCTCGCCCCGATCGGAGATGCGGACACTCCCGAACGAGAAGATCGACCCGATCGGCGTAGCCCGACGACTCCCTCGAAGAGGTCAGGCGTCGGCGTTCGCAGTACCCCAGGATCTCCCCGGTGGCCTCGACCCGAGCGCGGTGGCGGACCCGAAGTGGTTGGCGACCGTCCCGGGAGCGACATCGGCTCGCCGGCGATGTCGAGCATCGTCGTCGCCGAGACACCCCGCTCCTGGTACAGCTCCAGGGTCGCGGCGATGATCCGGCGGCGCGTTTCGGCCTGCTGCACAGCTCGTTTCCCGAGCTCGTCCGGCTCAGGACCGGCGGGACCGGTGCACCGAGATACCGTGGTATCGTGGGGCCACCGCTCCACGAACGGAGGCCGCCAATGACGATCAAGTCCCGCACCCTGCGCCTGCCTGCCGATCAGGCCGAAGCCCTCGAGGCGATCGCGGGCGTCGACGAGGTCTCGGTCAACGAGGAGATCCAGCGGGCGATCGCCGCCCACATCGAGGCCCGTCGGTCCGACCCCGACTTCCGACAGCGCCTGAAGGCCAGCATCGAGCGCAACCGCGAGATCCTCGAACGCCTGGCTCGGTGACCGCTACCTCGAGCTGGCCGACTACCTGCTCATCGCCGAGGCGGTCCTCGGGTGCCGGCCGAGCTCATCGCCGACTTCAACCGGATCGGGCTGGCGGATTCCGCGCTGGCCGCTCCGCAGGCGGGCTTCGGCGGTGTCGAGGCCTACCCGGACTTCGCGACCAAGGCGGCCGTGCTCTGCTGGCACCTGGTCAAGAACCACCCGCTGCCCGATGGCAACAAGCGCTGCGCCTTCCTGGCCACGGTCGAGTTCGTCGAGCGCAACGGCCGGACCTGGATCCCCGCGCCCGGTGATCCGGATGAGACCGACCACGTGATCCGAGGTATCGCCAGCGGCGAGGTCAGCGAGGCGGCCTTCCGCGACTGGATCGCCCAGCGCTGCGGGTGAGACCCCGGACACCGCCGGAGGGGCCTGCCTCCCGCCGGGCGCGCAAGGGCACGCACGCGCGCTGGCAGAAGTGGCGTCGCCGGCCACCGCGGGGCAGGCCACTCGGCCCGTGACGCGGCGCATGGAGTGTCCGAAGATCGACCACGCCGACGGGGACGCGCCGTGGCTCCCCACCCACACGAGACGCTCCCTGGCTTGACCGTGCCGGGCGTCCGCGTTCCCGCGCCCCGGCCACCTGGGAGGTACGGGATGCACGCCCTACGGGATCTGGGCCGGCGGAAGGTGCGCACGACGCTCACCATCCTCGGCATCACCATCGGCATCTGGGCCCTCGTGGTCTTCGGCTCGATGGCCAACAAGATCGGCGCCCTCGTCGAGGGCGGCAGCACGTACTACGCCGACAAGATCATCCTGAGTGACGCCTCGGGCTCGCTGGGCGGCTTCGCCAGCGCCCCGATGTCGCTCGAGACCGCCGACCTCGTGCGGGCCATCGACGGCGTCGACGCCGTGGCACCCGGGGTCATGCTCCTCATGGACGACCAGGCGGGCGGGATGACCATGGGCGTGCCGCCCATGATCAACGGCAGCGTGGTTGGCGCCGACGAGGGGCGCGACGACTTCCCTTACGGCTACACGCAGGGCCGCGGCCTGACCGCAGCGGACGAGGGCACGGAGGTGACGGTCCTCGGCTCGGACATCGCGCGCAAGTACGACATGGCGGTCGGCGACACGATGACGCTCAAGGACGAGCCGTTCACGGTCGTGGGGATCCTGGAGCCCACGCTCACGGCCCCCGACCAGGCCGCCATGATCCCCATGGCCGCCGCCCAGCGGCTCCTCATCGACACCCTGCCCCCGATGTTCCGGTCGAGGCTCGATCCGTCCGAGGCTGCCACGACCATGACCGTCTACCCCACCGTCGGAGTCGACATCGAGGCCCTGGCCGACCGCATCGAGGCCGGGGTGCCAGACGTGGCCACCATGACGGGCGCCGACTTCGACCGCCAGATCGGCTCCGCCACCTCGATCCTCAACTCGATCCTCATCGGGGTCGCCCTCATCAGCCTCCTCGTCGGCGGCCTCTCGGTCATCAACACGATGGCCATGTCGATCGCCGAACGGACCAGGGAGATCGGCGTCAAACGAGCCATCGGCGGCGGTCGGGCCCGCATCGTGCGCGAGCTCGTCTTCGAGTCGGCGCTCATCGGCTTCATCGGCGGCGTCGTGGGGCTGGTCCTGGGCGCCCTCGTCGTCACGATCGCGAACGAGGCCGGCCGCTCGTCAGGCACCGTCCTGTTCGAGCTCACGACCGGCACCGCCATCACGGCGATCGCCTTCGGCACCATCCTCGGTGCCCTGGCTGGCTTCGTGCCCGCGCTGCACGCCGCCCGGCTCGACCCCGTCACCGCCCTGCGCTACGAATGAGCGCCACACGAGCAGGAGCCCCAGCCATGCCACTCCTCGAAGGCCACGACCTTCGCAAGACCTATCGGCTCAGCAAGCGCAACCACGTCGCCGCGCTCCGCGGCGTGGACGTCTCCATCGAGGCGGGCGAGATGGTCGCCATCATGGGCCCGTCCGGCTCCGGCAAGTCCACGCTCATGCATCTCCTCGGCCTGCTGCACGCTCCTGATGCCAACGACGGGCCGCCCCCGCGGCTCTCGTTCGGGGGCCGGGACGTGATCGCGCTCGGCGAGTCCGAGCGAACGAAGATCCGGGCACGCGAGATGGGCTTCGTCTTCCAGGAGTTCAACCTCGTGCCGACCCTGACGGCGCTCGAGAACATCATGCTCGCCGGTGACTACGCGGGCGTGGGTCGCCGCCAGGCTCGCCAGGCTTCGCTGGAGGCCCTGGAGCTCGTCGGCCTGAGTGACCGCGTCGATCACCGACCCGCGGAGCTCTCCGGCGGTGAGCAGCAACGCGTCGCCCTCGCGCGTGCCCTCGTGAACCGGCCGGCGCTCGTCCTCGCCGACGAGCCGACCGGCAACCTCGACTCGGAGCGCTCAGACGAGGTGCTCGGCCTCCTGCGCCGCTCCAACCAGGAGCTGGGGCAGACCTTCGTGCTGGTGACCCACGACGCCGACGTGGGCGCGGCCTGTGACCGGGTCGTACGCATGCGCGATGGCAAGATCCGGGAGGATACGCCCGTCACGGCGTAGCGCCGCTCGGAAGGCCGGTCCATCACGACGCACGGTCACCCCGCCGCGGCGTCCGTGGCGCTGCGCGCGATGGCGATCCGCCCGGTAGGCTGCGACGTCTGACCAGCCATGCGCGCAGCATCGAGAGAGAGGCGGGAGATGCCGAAGATCGGACTCGGGATCCAACTGTGGGCCCAGAACACGGACTGGCCGTCGTACCTGGCCGCCGCGCGCCGCGTGGACGAGCTCGGCTACGACCACCTCTGGACGTGGGACCACCTCGTCTCGGCCGTGGGCGACCCGGATCGTCCGGTCTTCGAGGGCTATGCCACCCTGGCGGCCTGGGCCGCGGTGACGACGCATGCCAGGCTCGGGCTCCTCGTCGGCGCCAACACCTTCCGCAACCCTGCCGTCGTGGCCAAGACCGTCTCGACCATCGACCACATCAGTGGCGGTCGCGCCATCCTCGGGCTGGGCGGTGGCTGGCACGAGCGTGAGCACGCCGCCTTCGGGCTCGAGTTCGGCCGCGGCTTCGGCGACCGCCTCGACTGGCTCGAGGAAGCCCTCCAGGTCGTGCGTCCGCTGATGGCCGGCGAGGAGGTGACGCACGAGGGGCCGCGCTACCGGACCGACCATCTGCGCCTCGCTCCGCCCCCGCTCCAGGCGCGCGTGCCCATCATGGTCGGCGGCGTCGGCGAGAAGAAGACGCTGCGCAGCGTCGCCCGCCATGCCGATATGTGGAACGCCCAGCTCGAGATCGCGGAGGCGCCCCACAAGATCGAGGTGCTGCGCGCGCACTGCGCGGACGTGGGGCGCGACCCCGCCGAGATCGAGCTGACCTACAACTGCAAGATCGTCATCCGCGATCGCGAGGCCGACGCTCGCGCCGTGCTCGACCGCCAGCGCCTGGCCAACAGCCTCGATCCGGACAGCGCCGACGCCAGCTTCTGGGCCGGGACGGTCGAGACGATCGCGGAGCGCATGGCTGCCTTCGCCGACGCCGGCTTCGCCGGCTTCACGATCGAGGAGATGGCGCCCTTCGACGACGAGACGCTCGAGCGCCTCATCGGCGAGGTGAAACCCCTCGTCGAGCGAGGCTGAGGGGGCCCGATCAGGCAGCAGCGGCGTCGGCGTCCGGGCAGTCCTGGCGGTACTCGCACCAGTGGCAGCGCCACGGCTCCGGCCGGGGCTCGAAGCGGCGCTCACGCGCCTGGGCCGCCATCGCCACGAGGTCCTGCTCGAAGCGCGCGAGGTCCGCGTCTGTCCGCGTGGTCGTGACCTCCAGCCCCTCGTCCGCGAAGTACAGGCTGAGGCGCGATGCCGGCGGCAGGGCGGCACCAGAGTCCGGATCGCGCAGAGCGCCACGGGCCGCAGCGTAGGCATAGGCCGTCAGCTGCCGGTCTGCGTCCACCTCGGACTGCGAGCGGGTCCGCCCGGTCTTGTAGTCGCAGATGACCGTGGAGCCATCCGGCGCCCGGTCCACGCGATCGACGTAGCCGACGAAGCGGATCGTGCCGCGCCCGTCCGGGAGCGGTACGTCCACGCCGAAGCCGAGCTCCGCCGCGACGGGCGTCGTCTCCCGCTGCGCCTCCCGATCGAGGAAGCGCTGCAGGACCGGGCCGGCGGCGACCCGCAGGCGGGCGTGCTCGTCGGCGTCCAGCCCGGCGCCCGAGAGGACCTCCTCGCAGGCGGCCAGGAGCGTCCCCAGGGTGGGTCCCTCCGTGCCACCGGCGCCAACGCGCAGCCGCTCGCGGAGATACGTCTCCAGCGCGCGGTGGATGGCTGAGCCGAAGGCGAAGCGACCGGGCGGCACGTGCCCCGGCAGGTGCTCCACGTAGCGGTAGGCGTAGCTCCGCGGGCAGCGTTCGTACATCGTGAGTGACGAGTAGCTCTCCGAGTCACGGAGCGGAGCGCGGCCCGCCTGTTCCGTGTCCGGGCGATCCAGGACTGTCTGGGGCATCGATGACCTCCTGCACCGGAAGCATCGCGACGCCCTGTGCCAGCTTGGTTGGCACGGCCCGGGATCGACGGATCACGGCCGTCGTTGTGCTACATTGTGCGTCATGAGTCAGCGCGGTGCCCCCTTGTCGCGGGTCGGGGTGCGGGAGCTGCGCCAGAACCTGTCCGTCTACCTCGATCGGGTGAAGGCTGGTGAGACGCTGGAGGTGACCGAGCATGGACACCCGGTGGCCCGACTCGGCCCCCGACCCGCGGAGCCCATGACGCCGATCGAGCGGCTCATCGCGGAGGGTCGGGCGACCCCGGCGACTGGAGACCTGTCTGAGCTCGGGCCGCCGCCGAAGCTCCCTGAAGGCACCCCGAGCCTGACCGAGATCCTCCTCCGGATGCGCGAAGAGGAGCGTTGGTGACCGAGCGGTCCGCGATCTACTTGGACGCGTCCGCCATCGTGAAGCTCATCGTCGACGAGCCGGGCTCCGCGGACCTCATCGAGTACCTCGCGACCAGGCCGGTGCGCGTCACGAGCCGCATCGCCGACGTGGAGGTGCGCCGGGCGGTCGGACGACTCGGCGAGGTCATCGACCATGACCGTCTCGCCCGAGTGCTTGCGGCACTGACGATGGCGGAGCTGGACGATCCGCTGGCCCTCGCCGCCGGGCGCCTCACGCCTCCGGTCCTCCGGACGCTCGACGCCATCCACCTGGCGACGGCGCTGGAGCTCATCTCCGACCTGGAGGCCTTCGTGACGTACGACCGACGCCTGGCCGAGGCGGCCACCGAGGCCGGGATCGTGGTCGTCTCGCCAGGATCCCGCACCACGAGCGGAGTCGATAGCGAGCCAACGCCGGCCGTGTAGGTCCTCCGCCGGGCCGTTGAGCCGGCAGATGGCGCCGATGCGTCCGCCGCCTGTGCTCAGGTGGTCCCTGGCCGCTTGAGCGGATCGACCCAGCGCAAGCCGGGGAAGCGGCCGAAGTCCGTGTCGTTGGAGTACAGGTCGGCGCCCTGCTCGATGGCGTACGCCGCCAGCTGGATGTCCGTGGTCAGGTTCGCCCCGGTCCCCATCGTCTCGAGGAGGCCGAAGGCGATCTCGAGGTACCGCGGCCCGGGGACGATGAACCTGGTGTTGGGCTGGGCCAGCCACTCCCGTACGCGGCCGACGGCATCGCCCACCGACATCGCCGACTCCAGCACGCGGCCGCTGGTGGCGATACGGAGGTATCCGAACAGGGCTGGAGAGGTCAGGCCCACGAGGTCCGACCCGTTGAGGAGGTCCTCCAGCCAGGCACGCGACCGTTCGTGCTGCGGGAACCCGCTGATGGTGGCGTAGAGCAGCAGGTTGACGTCCGGGATGATCACCCGGAGCGACGCGCGTCCGCCAGCAGGGCGTCGTCCTCGAGCTCGTCGGCAAGCTGGTTGAGCCTGGCGAGGTCGATCCCCGGGCGGACGGCCGATCGGTGGGCCACCAGTCGCACGCGTTCGCGCCTGGACGGCGGAGCGAGCGCTTGCCGGAGCGCCTCGTTCACCACCTGCTTCATGGGCCGCCGCTCCCGATGGACCGCTTCATCGATCAGGCGTGCGACATCGGCGTCGAGCGTCAGGGTGGTGCGCATGGCAGCATCATGATGCGCGTTACTGGTGACGTCAAGATGTCATGCGAGTGAATGACATCGGCCGGATCGCCTGGGCCGGCTCACGTCGCGGAACCGCGGGGCCCCCCGACGCGTCGACGACGCATGAACGCGAAGCTCGCCGCCCTGGTCCCGCTCGTCCTCCTGCTGGCCACCAGCGCATCACCGGCCCTCGCCCAGGGCGACGTGGGGGTGGCGCAGGCGGATGTCCCTCGGGCCTCGACGTCCCCTGCGGACGCCACGGAGGCCGGAGCAGCCCTCGATGCCTTCGGCCTCGACCTCTATCGAGCGCTCTCGCCGGGCCAGACGAACATGGTCTTCTCGCCGACGAGCATCAGCCTCGCCCTGGCCATGGCGAGGGCCGGCGCCCGGGGTCAGACCGCCGCCGAGATGGACGCCGTCATGCACGCGCTCGCCTCGGACGAGCACGCGGGCTGGCTGAACGCGCTCGACCAGGCACTCGCATCGCGAAGCGGCACGTCCACCGACGACAGTGGCCAGGCGCTGCCTGTGACGCTGCGGATCGCCAACGCCCCGTTCGCCCAGCAGGGGATGCCCCTGGAGGCCGCCTACCTCGAGACCCTCGCTGCGCGCTACGGCGCCGGGCTCCGCCTGGTGGACTACATGCTCGGCGACCGAGGCGGCGCGCCAGACCATCAACGCCTGGGTGGACGAGCGCACCGAGCAGCGCATCCCGGAGCTGCTCGTCGAGGGCGTGCTCACGCCGGCGACCCGGCTCGCCCTCGTCAACGCCATCTACCTCAAGGCTCCATGGCAGACGCCATTCGAGCCCGAGGCGACGCAGGAAGGGGTCTTCACGCGGGCCGACGGCTCGACGGTGGAGGTGCCGTTCATGACCACGACGGCGTCGCTGCCGTATGCCTCGGGAGACGGCTGGCAGGCGCTCGAGATCCCCTACGTGGGCGGCTCGCTCGCGCTGACCCTCATCCTCCCGGACGACCTGGCCGACTTCGAGCGGGCGCTCACCCCGGACGGACTCGCGGCCATCACCTCGTCGCTGAGCGACACGCAGGTGGCGCTGGAGATGCCCAGGTTCGGGATCGAGTCGAAGACGGAGCTGGCGACCATCCTCGCCGCGCTCGGCATGCCCACGGCCTTCGGCGATGGGGCCGACTTCAGCGGCATCACCACGGCCGAGCAGCTGGCCATCTCCAACGTCATCCACCAGGCCAACATCGATGTCGACGAGAAGGGCACGGAGGCGGCGGCTGCGACCGTGGTCGTGATGGAGCGAGTCCGCGATGCCCAGCGAGCCGCTGTCCGTCCGGGTGGACCGACCCTTCCTGTTCGCGCTCCGGGATGTCCCGACGGGCGCCATGCTCTTCCTCGGTCGCGTCGGCGACCCGTCGATCGAGCGCTGATCGGGAGAACAGAACGGGGGAGAAGACGATGACGACCGAACGACCCGACCTCGCCGCAGCCAGCGCGCTCCCCGCCGCGAGGTCACAGCCACGCGTCCAGGTGGCGATGGACGTGACTTCGCTCGACGAGGCGACCCGTCTGGCCACCGCGGCGCTGGACGCTGGGGCCGATCAGCTCGAGATCGGCAAGCCGCTCATCGAGTTCCTGGGCCTGCAGGGCGCCGCCTCGATCATCGCTCGCTTCCCGGGCGTCCGCTTCGAGCTCGACCTGATGATCATGGCGGCCGCGGCCGGCTTCGTCGAAGCAGCGGCCGACATGGGAGCGCACGGCGTGACCGTCACGGCACTCGTCCCCTGGGTCACCATCGAGGACGCGGTCAGACGCGGCCAGGAGCTCGGCGTCCGGGTCTGCGTCGACCTCTTCAACGTCAGCGATCCCGTCGCCACGGCACACAGGGCGGAGCGCACGGGGGCCGGGGCCGTGATGGTGCATGTCGGCGTCGACCAACGTCGCCATGATCCGCACTACTCCCAGCTGAACGAGCTGCGACAGGTCGCCGGCTCCCTCTCGATCCCGGTGGCCTACGCGACATACGACGTGGACGAGGCCGTGGCGGCTGTCGCTGCGGGCGCCTCGGAGATCGTCCAGGGCACGCCACTGATCGAAGCCGACGATCCACGAGCTGCCCTGGCGGCGTTCATCGCCCGGGTCAAGGGTCGGGACGCCTGACCGCTGACCCTGCAGCCGCAGCCATCCGACCCGCGGCAGGCGAGAACGACGCCTGCTGGCCGCCCGGCCCGCTATCCTGCGCGCCACCATGGACTCGACCTACGTGGCCCTGCTGCGCGGCATCAATGTCGGCGGCAAGAACCGCATCCTGATGGCTGACCTGGTGGCCTGTTTCGAGTCCGCCGGGTATGAGGACGTGCGGACCTTCATCCAGAGCGGCAACGTCGTGTTCCGGGCGGACCAGGGTGAGCGCGCCCAGCTCACTGACGCGATCGAGCGGGTGCTCGCCGATGCGTTCGACTACCGCGCGACCATCGCGCTCAGGGACCACGAGGAGATGCGCGCGGTCGTCGACGCGGCGCCGCCCGGGTTCGGCGCGGAACCGGACCACTACCGCTATGACGTGCTCTTCCTGATACCCCCACTGACGCCCGACGAGGTGCTCGGCGCACTGACGATGAAGGACGGTGTCGACGCGGCCTGGGCTGGACCGGGCGTGGTCTATCACTCGCGACTGATGGCGCGTGCCTCCGAGAGCCGGATGTCACGGCTCGTGTCGCACCCCGCGTACCAGCGCATCACCATCCGGAACTGGAATACGACGACGAGGCTGTACTCGATGATGGCCCGCGAGTAACCGGACCGCGCGCTTTCCGAGCTCGGACGGGCGGGGCTGGGCCCGTGCCACGAGCGGCACCATGCCGGGCAACGCCTGGCGGAACGTCAGTTGGCGGATGCCTCCGCGATCCGTCGATGCGGCCTACCGCCAACAACGCGGAGTGGCTCGACGGCGTGGTATCAACGGTGAGGGAGGCGCCAGTGCGAAAGCAGCGGCGGGAGGTCTGACAGCCCGGGATCTCGAGGTGGTGGCGAACCGCCATCGTCGCCGTCCCAGCTGCGAAGGTATTGGTCGGGGATGTCGCCCCAGCCGAAGAACGGCATCGGCCTGTGCGGAACGATGCCGAAGGCCTCGATCGGGTCCACGCGCTTCGGGCCCACCGTGCACAGGTGAGCCCAGTAGTCGCCGAGGTCGAACACGTACGCGAACTGCTCATCGAGCTGGAGCCGGCTCAGCCGCTCGCGCTGATCGTCGATGGCGGGACCGAGCTCCTCCCAGTCCATGTACGGTGTCGTCAGTCGCGACCCGTCGGCGAGGGTGAACTCATGGCGATGTGCCCGGTCCCAGCGCGCGAAGGCGTCGTCGATGGCGTCCGCCAGCTGCGCGAAGGTGTGGTTCCGAGCTGCCGCGAACAGGCGTCCTGGGCGCGGCAACAGGCTCCCCAGCGACTAGGGCTCCACCCGGATGCGACAGCGAGTCACGATGCTCGATCCCGGCCTTCCCATGGCCACGACCAGCCCTCCCACGAGGTCCTCGGCGAGGCCGCCCGCCGCGTCGCGGAGGCCTACCCCTCGCTCTACGAGCACCAGCGCAGCGGCGTCGCCTTCCTGCTCTCGCGCCGGCGCGCCATCCTCGCCGACGACATGGGCCTGGGCAAGACCCGCCAGGCGGTCATCGCGCTGCGCGAGGCCCAGCCCGGCGGCCCCTTCTCGTCATCTGCCGGCGGGCGTCAAGCACACCTGGGAGCGGGAGATCGGCATCGTGGAGCCCGGCGCGGACGTCGCGCTCGTGTCCGGGTCGGACGGCCTCGAGCGAACGCCCGATGGACGGTCGTCAACTACGACCTCCTCGGGCGGCATCGCAAGGCCTGGGCGCCATCGCGTGGGCTGGCATGGCCACGATGAGGCCCACGACATCAAGAACGACTCAGCGCGGACGAAGCACGTCCTGCGCCTCGCGGGCCTGGGTGACGGAGCCCGTGAGCCGGAGGTCGTGTACCTGCTCACCGGAACGCCGATGACGAACCGGCCGCGCGACCTGTTCAACGTGCGCAAGGCGGTGCGCCACCGGCTGACGACCTCGTTCTACAGCTAGGCGAAGCGCTACTGCGCGGCGTTCGACAACGGCTACGGGCTGGACGCCGCGGCGCGAGCAACATGGAGGAGCTGGCGCAGGTCGTGGCCGGCGTCATGCTGCGGCGGACCAAGGACGAGGCGCTCGACCTGCCGCCGAAGATGCGCACCTGGCAGCCGGTCGAGATCGACTCGGCGGAGGTGCGGCGCGCGGAGGCCACGGCCCTGCGGTCTTCGACGACAACCCCCAGCGCAACGGTCCCGCCTGGGCCACGCTCCTGGGCAGCTCGTACCAGGCTCGCGACGCCCTCGCCTCGCCAAGGTAGCGGCCACTCTGGAGTCCGCTGCCGGGCGCTCGAGGCCGACGAGAAGGCGGCGTCTTCGCGCTCAGCGAGCGTCACGGTAGAGCCGTTCGACGGCGAGCTCGACGACCCGGTCTCTGGCGTCATGGTCGCGCGCCCATGAGCCCCGCCGATGCCTTCCACGGACCTGCGTGACGACCTGCGAGCAACCTCAGGTCGGACGTGCGGCTTCATCCTGGCTGCGGGCATGGGTCCAGTATTCAACGACCCGATGTCGTGCACGTCAACACGAGGTGGAGGACGTCGGCGAGCGTGCCCGCGGTCGGCGTGTGACCTGGCGGCGTCGGCTCGATGGTTCGCTGGACGACTACGACGCGGCGCTCCTCGATCGATAGGCCCGTTGGGTCTGCGGCGGGCAGCGGATCCAGGCGCCCTTGTGCCAGACAGGTGGCACACCGCCGGCGGAAGATATCCGCGCGCGAGAGGGACGTCGCCAGCAGTCGAGCAGCGGCCCGAACGTCTATCGAGAGCGCCTGAGAGACCCGGCTCCCTGACGGCGCGGCAACCGGCCCCGAGCGGGCACGGTGCCCCAGCCGGGTGCGATAGCGAGGTTCACGATGCCCGACCCCGGCGTCCCCGTGGCCACACCGCCCTCCCAGGAGGTCCTCGGTGAGGCTGCCCGCCGAGTGGCGGAGGCCTACCCATCGCTCTACGAGCACCAGCGCAGCGGGGTCGCCTTCCTGCTCTCGCGGCGGCGCGCCATCCTCGCCGACGACATGGGCCTGGGCAAGACCCGCCAGGCCATCATCGCGCTCCGCGAGGCCCAGCCCAAGGGCCCCTACGTGGTCGTCTGCCCGGCCGGCGTGAAGCCTACCTGGGTCCGCGAGATCCACCTCGTGGAGCCGGGCGCTGACGTCGCGCTCGTGTCGGGGTCGGACGGTCCCCGAGCGAACGCCCGCTGGACGGTCATCAACTACGACCTGCTCGGGCGGCATCGCAAAGGCCTGGGCGCCATCGCGTGGGCCGGCATGGCCATCGATGAGGCCCACTACATCAAGAACGACTCGGCCCGCACCAAGGACGTGTTGCGCCTCGTGGGCCTGGTCAACGGAGCCCACGAACCCGAGGTCGTGTACCTGCTCACGGGGACGCCCATGACGAACCGGCCGCGGGACCTCTTCAACCTGCTCAAGGCGGTGCGCCATCCGCTGGCCACCTCGTTCTACAGCTACGCGAAGCGCTACTGCGCCGCATTCGACAACGGCTACGGGCTGGACAGTCGCGGTGCCAGCAACATGGAGGAGCTGGCGCAGGTCGTGGCCGGCGTCATGCTGCGGCGGACCAAGGACGAGGCACTGGACCTGCCGCCCAAGATGCGCACCTGGCAACCGGTGGAGATCGACTCGGCCGAGGTCCGGCGCGCCGAGGCCACCGCTCTCCAGTTCTTCTCCGACAACCCCCAGCGCGACGGTCCCGCCTGGGCCACCTTCCTGGGCAAGCTCAACCAGGCCCGCCACGCCCTGGCGCTGGCCAAGGTCGACGCCACGCTCGACGCCGTGCGGGAGCGGCTCGAGGCCGGCGAGAAGGTCGTCGTCTTCAGCAGCTACAGCGGCGTCATCGAGCGGCTCAGGGCGGAGCTCGGCGACCAGGCGCGCGTCATCACCGGCGCCACCCCGGTCGCGCAGCGCCAGGCCGCGGCCGATGCCTTCCAGGAGGATCCTGGCGTGCGCGTCCTGCTCGGGCAACCTCGTGGCCGCGGGCGTGGGGCTGACGCTGACCGCGGGCACGCACGTCGTCTTCAACGACCTCGACTGGGTGCCCGCCAACCACTGGCAGGCGGAGGACCGCATCTACCGCATCGGCCAGACGCGGCCGGCCTTCGTGACCTACCTCGTCGCGGAGCGCACGCTGGACGACTACGTCGCGGCGCTGCTCGAGCAGAAGGCCCGCCTGGTCGGTGTCCTGGAGGCGGAGGCGGCGGACCGTGCCACCCTCGTCGAGGCGGTCGTGGAGGCCGCCGTCAGCGGCGAGCGGCCCGACTGGGGCAGGCTCGGCGTCGAGCAGGCGGAGCGGGTGGCCGCGGCGCAGCCGATGGCGGCTCGATGGGCCTCCTGGGCGACGTGCTGGACCTCCTCGCCCGGGCCGGCCGCGGCCTGGGCGCCATCAGCGCGGAGCAGGTCATCGAGGTCCCCAGCCGCTCCCGGCCGGGGGAGGTCAACATCGTGCGCATCGTCGCCGGCGTGGCCACCTGCTCCTGCAAGGGCTTCTCATACCGCGGCGACTGCAGCCACGCCCGCGAGGCCGCGAAGCAGGCGGCGGCGTGACGGGGACATCGTCGGGTCGCTCAGCACCCTCTGCGACATGCGCAACCAGTGGTCGCTGGCGCCTACCATCGGATCGACACTCAGAACGGGGGAAGTCCTATGAACGCGTCTTCTACGTGGTACGACCCGGCGATCGGTGAGATGCCCGGGCGCCGCGAGGCGGCCGAGGCGGCAGCGTGAGCTGGTATGGCACTATGGCCATAGTATGGCAACCATCAAGATGACGTTCAGCCTGGACGAGGCGACGGCGGCTCGGCTGGAGGAGTCGGCCGCGTCCCTGCGCAAGCCCAAGAGCGAGGTCGTGCGGGAGGCCATCCGCGACTACGCCGAACGTGTCGGCCGCTTGACGGAGGCGGAGCGACGCCGGCTCCTCGGCGTCTTCGATGAGCTCGTGCCGGCCATCCCGGCGCGGCCCGTGGACGAGGTCGATGCGGAGCTCTCCGAGCTCCGGCAGGCGCGCCGCCAGGGCGGAAGAGGGCGGGCACCGGCGTGATCGTCGTCGATACGTCGGCGCTCATCGACAGTCTCGCCGGCCCGAGGCGTTCGGCGCCCCGGATGCGCGCCCTCATCGAGGCTGGCGAGCGTCTCGCGCTCCCGACCCTCGTCCTCTACGAGTGGTGGCGCGGGCCGCGGCGTCACGAGGAGCTCGCGGCCCAGGAAGCCCTCTTCCCGGCGGAGGCGGCGCTGCCCTTCGGCGTGGAGCAGGCAGACATCGCGGCGCGCCTCTACGGGTCGGTGAGTCGGCCCCGGGGTCGAGAGGTGGACCTGGCCATCGCCGCCCACGCCATCAGCAGGGACGCCCGCCTCTGGACCCTGAACCCTGGCGACTTCGAGGACATCCCAGGCCTCGTCACCGTCGTGCTCGCCTGATCGCGGTGGCGATCCAACCTCGGGCGCTGCCTGGCCGCGCCGATCGCCGTGCGATCGATCGCACCGGTCACGCTGCCGACGGACCGGTCACGGTCCATGGCGTCTCGGGCGACGTCGTGCCCCGGCCGTCACGACCTTCATCCCCGGAACAGAGCGTCGCCGTGCCACTCGAGGAACTCGCGGGCTGGGGGCGGGTCGGGTGACCTCGGCAGTCGGATGCGAGACCGGTCCAGGGCGTAGTAGTCGTGGCCGTTCTCGATCTCGTCGCGGATGCTTCGGCTGACGCGCAGCTCGTAGTCTGGCGTCACCGTGACATAGCCTCGGTCGAAGAGCGTGTGCAGGTCCTCGCGCAGCAACAGACCGTTCTCCAGCGCGTGTGGGCCGGACTCGCTGTACGGCCTGATGTGCGCGGCTTGGAGCACGGGCAGCGTGCGTTCGTTCGTGACGGCGCAGCGCCGCTGGTAGGCATCGAGGACTCGCGCGCGGAAGGCACCCTGGCCAAGACGCGGCGCGACGAGGGTCGGGTTGCCGTATCGGTCGGCCTCGGGGACTTCATCGTGGAGTGACGCGAAGGGCTGGGCGGCCCGGCGTGCCAGCTCGACGCGCTCCCAAAGGCTGGCGCCCACGAGCGTGCTCGTGTCGTAGGTCTTGCCCACCTGGACAGACCGGTGCCAGTCGAGGGGTGGAGCGACCCACAGGTCCGGCGGCAGGAAGAAGGGGGCAGCGAGCGCCACGCAGCCGATGGAGTCGGCGTGGACGTCGAAGGCGGGTCGGTACCGCCGATTCGCTGCGCCATGTCCTTGAACGTTGCGGAGCCGTTCGTGGTCCCGAAGACGTCCCAGGCGAGCCGTGCCGGCAGTAGCGTGAAGTAGGACCATGATTCGCCGCCCACCGATCCAGCCACCGTCCCGAGCGTGGAGCTTGAAGAGGAATGGGGCTCCTAGCGTGAGATTGACCGGCTTGCGTGCTCCCGGCTGCCAGAAGTCGACCTCGTCTAGCGGCCCCTGCGCGGACAGAAAGCCGTACCAGTCGCGGTCCGTGAGGCCGACCCAGAACCTCATGTCGGACAGTGTATGGGGAGCGACGGCCTTCAGCGGCTGATTCGCATCCTGATGAACTGGGAGAGCTCGTCGCCACGGCTCCCGGGATCGTCGAGAGGACGGCACCGATGAAGGCGCTGCGATAGCCGACACTTGGGACCGATATCTCGAGCTCACCGTCACGCCAAAGGCGGTCGAGCGCCTCCTGCACCCACGCGACGGGCACGCGCTGCCCGCTCGGCGACTTCGTCGTGCCCACCACGACGTCTTCGCCTGCCATGCTCAACACCCAATTGGGCCGGCCGGTGATCGTGTTGGATCTCCTGGCCGATGAGGCCTTGAAGGATCGACCGGGCATCACGGTAGTCCACGTCCATCACTGGCCGCTCGATGACCCATTCGACGGCGGCGTTCTCCACGGGCCGACGAGCTTCGCAGCCGCCGGTGCGGGCACCGGCTCTTCGGGCTGCGGGCCGGGTTTCGTCGTTCACGCCACCACCTCCAGCACCCGGATCGTCTCCTCCTTGTCCGCCTGGAGCGGCGTCGTCGGGTGGCAGGTGAAGTAGATGACCTGGCAGGTCTGGGCGAGCGCCTCGATGGAGCGGCAGCCCGGGCGGCGCGGTCGTCGTCGAAGTTGACGAGGATGTCGTCCATGACGATGGGCAGCGGCTCCCCGGACGTCTCCACGAAGTGCTCGACGAGCCCGAAGCGCAGCGCCAGGTAGAGCTGCTCGGACGTGCCGCGTGACAGGGCCGGGATCCCGACCTGCCTGCCGTCGGCGCGCTCCGCACCCTCGATGGGCTTGCCGAGCGGCGCGATGATCCGCGGGTAGCGGCCACCGGTCCACTCGGTGAAGTGGCGCTCCGCCGCGGTCACGACGGCCGGTCGGTGCGCCTCCTCGTAGACGTGTCGGGAGCGCCACAGAAGATGGCGCGCGAGCGCCAGGACGGTCCAGCGCTCGGCGGCGGCCTCGACCTGGGCCTGCGTGTCCGCCCGGCGCTGGCGCAGCTCGGTGGCCGCGGCATCCGCCTCCATCTCCTCGCGGCTCTTGCGCAGCGCGCCGGCCTCCTGGTTCAGGGCGTCCCGCGTCGACGCCAGGTCGGCGAGCTGCTGGTCCAGGGTCTCCACCTCACCCTGCACGTCGGCGATGTCGGCCACCGCGTCCAGGTCCGCCTGGAATGCCGTGAGCGCCTCGTCCGGCCCGGAGAGCGCCGCCAGGGTCGTCGTCAGGGCCGTCGCCTGCCCTTCCAGCGCGAGCGCCCTGGTGCTCCGGTCCACCTCGGCACGGAGCCCCTCCGGGTCGCCCACCCCCAGCTCCACCAGGAACGCGTCCAGGCCGCCCGTCGCTGCCGCACGTGCCTCCTCCGCCAGCGTGAGCACCTCCGCCCGCTCGGCCTGCGTGCGCACGAGCGCGTCCCTGGCGCGATCGCCCTCGACCGCGCTGGCGAGGCGTTCGGCCAGGAGGACCGCCGCCCCATCCGGATCCGCTTCGGCGGCGACGCCCGCGGGCAGGAGGTCGGCGAGGTCGGCCACCCTGGCCTCGAAGGACTCACGCTCCACGCGCTGTGCGTCGTGGCGGGTCTCCAGCGTGCGCATGGCCATGACCGTCGCCTTGGCAGCCGTCACGGCATCGACGACCCGGGCGGCGGTCTCGCGATCGTCCGAGGTGTCCAGGTCGTGAGCGCCGAGCCACTCCTGCCAGGTGGTGCGGGCAGCAGCGGCCTCCGCCTCGCGCTCGCCGACGGCCGTCACCAGCTGCCCCTGCGGGTCTCGACCGTCGCCAGCGTGGCCCGCAGTCCCGACGCCTGCTCCTGCAGACCCGTCAGCCGGTTGGCCCTCGCACGGTCGGCCTCGATGGCCTCGCCGAAGGCCTCCAGGTCGCTCGAGCTCGGTGCGGCCGGCAGGCCCACGCCCTGCGCGACGGTCGCGACCTCGGCGGTCAGTCGCTCGACCTCCTGCGTGGCCGCGATCGCCCGGTCACGTCGGGCCTCCTCGCCCTCCAGGACGCGCCGCTCGTCGTCCAGCGTGGCGAGCAGGCGGTCGACGTCCGTCCGCCGTGGGCTCACTGCCGAGGTCGAGGGCCGGCCCGAGGCGGGCGATGCTCGCGTCGGCCGCCGCCAGCTGCTCCTCGAGCTGGCCGCGGACGCGCTCGACGTCCGCGACGCCGGTGGGACGCCGCAGGTAGGCCAGTACCCCGGCGAGGGCGAGAGCACCGACCGCGATGACGATGACCGCGACCGGGGACGCGTTCGCCAGGAGCAGGGCCACGGCGACGACGAGCCCGCCGATGGCGATGGCGGCCGGGAGCAGGTATGGCTCCCACGGTCGCGCGGCGGTCGCCTCGACCGTGGCCGAGGCACTGGTGAGGAGCCCGGAGGTGGTGCTCCGCGTCTCGAGGGCAGCCGCCAGGTCGCGCGCGTCGCGGGTGCGCTGCTCGAGCCTGGTGCGCTCGGCGGCCAGGTCTGCCTCGGGTGTGTCGGCGGCGATGCGTCGCTGCTCGTCGAGCCGGTCCGCGAGACCCCGGACCTGCTGGAGGGCGCGCTCGCGGGTGGGGTAGGGGAGGCGGGCGGCGAGCTCCGTCTCCAGCGTCGACATGCGGGCAGCCGCGTCGTCGACCTGCCCGGTCAGCTCGGTGATGCGGTCCTCGGCGGCCTTGAGCTCCCGGCGGGCGGTCAATTCGGCTTCCGCGGCGCGGTCCAGCATCGTGCGCAGGCGGCCTGCCATGTCCGAGTGGACGCTGACCAAATCGTCGAAGGCCTCGACGCGCTCGACGGTCCAACCGGACCCCAGCCTGGCCATCGCCGTGTCCACCTGGGTCCGGGCCTGCGCCAGCTCCAGCTCCGTGCGGGTCCGCTCGTCCTGGCGCGCGGTCTCCGCCCCGGCGGCCTCCACGAGATCCTGCAGCTCCTGCCGGCGAGCGAGGGCCGCCTCGTCCAGGACGGCGGCATCGACCTTCAGCGCGGCCTGGTCCCGGGCGGCTTCCGCGTTGCGCGCGGTCTCGTCGGCCGCGGTCAGCGCCGTCTCGAGTCGTGAGAGGCGCTCCAGCGTGTCCGCCGGGAAGGCCCTGGTCTCGCCGATGGCCTCCCGGTCGGCGCGGGCGGCGCGAAGCTCCAGCCAGGCCGGCCAGCCATCGATGACGCGCTGGCGGGCGCGTCGGTGGGCGGAGGCGTCCGCGTAGGTCGCGCCCAGCTCCTCGAGCCGTCGCTCGACCTCGGCGAGCCGTGCGCCAGCCGCGGCATACTCGGCTGGCAGGTCGCGGTCCTTCAGCTGCGCGTCGAGCTCCTCCAGCTCGCGAAGCAGCGTGTTGATGCGCGGGAGCTGACCGCCCGGCTTGAAGAGGGCCTCCATCTCGCCCGCGAGGCCGCCCTCCACGTCCAACCCGGAGACGCTGCCGGTGCCCAGGCCGGCGCCGTAGATGCGGGCCGCCACCTCCGCGTCCGTGAGGCTCCGGAACTGGGTCAGCTCCTCCAGGCCGAAGGCGAAGATGTTGCGGTAGACGCCGCTCTCCACGCCCTGCAGCAGGGTGGCGAGGGCTCCCTCGCCGAGCTCCTGGTGGTGCTCATCCTGGATGGACAGCTTGCCGCCGCCGCCCTTGTCGCCGTAGCGCTCGATGCGGAAGGGGCGACCGTCCGCCATCTCCACGTTCAGCCAGCCACCGCGCCGGCCGCCGTTGAGGGCCGGGTAGCGGTCGCGCTCGAAGCCGAAGAGCATGGCGCGGATGAAGGCCAGGAAGGTGGTCTTGCCGGCCTCGTTGGGCCCTTTGATTATGGTCAGGCCCGGGCGCCGGCGCCAGGTGCGCCCCGTGGAACTGGCCGAAGCCATCGACGTTGATGTCGACGAGGCGCATCGCTCAGCCCTCGTCCCCGAGGCGGTCCACGAGGATCGCCTCCGCCTCGTCCAGGAAGCGCCGCGATCCGTGCGGCGTCCGGTCGGGTGGCCGCGAGCACGCGGCGGGCTCGCTGGTTGCCGAAGAGGTCGTCGATGGCCTTCTCCAGGTCGGACAGGGCCGGGACGCCCTCGACCGTGGCGGCGGGCGCCTCCGTGCCCTCGGCGGTCTGTCGGAGCTGACCCCGCGCGGCGTCGAGTCGGCGGAGCAGGTCGCCCACGAAGTCCTCGGCCTGCCGACGTGCCTCGACGTCCACGGCCGGGCGGGTCCGGTCCCGCAGGCCCTCGATCCAGGCGAACGGCTCGGCCGTGCCCAGGCGCTCCTGGGCTGCCGTGGCGACATCCGCGCGCAGGCCGGGCCTGGCGAGCGACGTGTGCATCGGTCCCCGGCCGGTGAGCGTGACCCGGCCGACGATGGAGCGCTCGGCGGCGCTGCGGGCCCCGTCCACGGCGGCGGTCACCGCGTCCACGAGCGCCTCTTCCGTCTCGAGCTCCTCGATGGGCACGTCGATGAGCTGCCAGCGCACGACGTCCACCGGGCGGAACTCCGGGTGGGCGTGGCCGCCGTCATCGACGCGCACGAGGTAGCAGCCGCGCGGGTCGGTCTCCTCCGGGTCCCGGCCCTGCGGGTTGCCGCAGTAGACGGCCGTGGGCTGCTTCTTCGAGAGGACCGCGTGCTTGTGGATGTGGCCGAGGGCCCAGTAGTCCATGCCGGAGGCCTTCAGGTCGGAGACGCTGCAGGGGGCGTAGTTGGCGGCGCCTTCCAGCCCGCCGACGTTGGCGTGCAGCAGGCCGATGGCGTATGGCGCGTCCGCCTCACGCCGGAAGCCGCTTGGCGAGGTTGGTGGTGATGTCCCGCTGGTGGTAGCTCACGCCGTAGACGCGGGCGATCTCCGTGCCATCGCGCACGACCGGCCGGGCGGTCACCTCGTGGGCCGGGAAGCGGTGCGCCAGCGCCGGCCAGGCGACCGATGGCTCCCAGCCGTCCAGGGGATCGTGGTTGCCGGTCACGACGAAGGAGGCGATGCCGGCCTCCGCCAGGCGGGCCAGGCCATCCCGGAAGACGAGCTGGCCGCGGAGCGTCCGGTTGGCGCGCTCGAAGGCGTCCCCGGCCACGAGCAGGAAGTCCACCTGCTCCCGCGAGGGCCAGGTCCACGATGTTGCGCCAGGCCAGGATCGTGGACTCGCGCAGGAGCGCGGCCACGTTGGGCGGCGCCTCGGCCGGTCAGGCCGACGAAGGGGCTGTCGAGGTGCAGGTCGCCGGTGTGGACGAAGGAGAAGGCCATGTCGTCAGCGGGACCGCGCGACGAGCTTGCGGCGGGCGCGGGCAGCCGGGCGCCCACGTGGCGCGGCTGTCCCCCCGTGTCCGACTGTCATGGCCCCCTCGATGGGCGTGCAGGCCGTTTCCGGGACCATACGCGTTTCCTGTGCCAGCTCACGTGGCACACGGCCCCACCCTTCGGGCCGGATGGCGCGTCGTGGTCCAGGCAGTCGCACCGGCGGTTGGCAAGTCCGCCACGACGGTGGGACTCCCTGGCGGACAGGCGAGGCGGCTCCTGCGACCGGGCGGGCGCGCGGAAGTACACCGGCACGGCCCGCAGACCGAAGGCGTCATGTCTCATAACATTGACACAACGTCGGCGTTGCGTCTAACCTATGAGACATGAAGAAGTCGAAGCCGCTCTACCCACGGCAGCAGCGCGCGGCTTCAGAACTGGGCGCGCGGGTTCGACTTGCCCGAGAGCGCCGACGTATGCCCGCAGCGGAGATGGCGGAGCGCGCCGACACCTCTCGGATGACGATCTACCGCCTGGAGCACGGCGACACGAGCGTCAGCCTCGGCGTGCTCGTGCGGGTGCTTGGCGTTCTCGGGCTGGTCGACGACCTCGGTGCAGTCGCCCGGGACGACGTCCTCGGCCGCCAGCTTCAGGACGCCGCCCTGCCGCGTCCCTCGCGGTCGTTGCGCTGATGCCGAGGCTGGACGCTGCCGCCGTCTTCCTCGACGCACGCGACCTCGGTCCGTGCCGCGCAGTCGGCACACTCCGGCCCGCCGGTCGTGCGCCCGACAGCCCGATCGGCTTCGTCTACGCCGCGGAATGGTGGTCCGAGCCCGCCGCCTTCCGGCTCGACCCGAGCCACTACGAACAGACCGTTCAGCCGCAGTATCCGGAGCCGGGTCACCAACTCGCGCCCGTGTTCACCGACGCCTCGCCTGACCGATGGGGGCGGATCCTGCTCGACTACCGGGAGCAGGACCGGGCAAGGGCAGAGGGCCGACGGCCCCGGCCGCTCGGCGAGTGGGACTATCTGCTCGGCGTCAACGATGAGCTTCGCATGGGCGCGCTGCGCTTTGCCGCGCCCGCGGCAGGTTCTCCGTTCCTCGACGACGGTCCGGGTTCCGTCCCGCCGCTCGCGGACCTTCGGGAGCTGGAGCACGCAGCTCGGATCGTCGACGACCCACGTCATGATGATCCGTCCGCCATCCGGGACGCACTGCGGCAGCTTCTCGCCCCCGGCAGCCCGATGGGTGGCGCCCGTCCCAAGTCGAACTTCCTTGATGCGGCAGGCGCGCTGTGGTTTGCGAAGTTCCCGTCGCACAACGACCGCAGAGACATGGGTGGCTGGGAGTACGTTCTGAATCGCCTCGCTGCACACGCGGGGATCGACGTCCCGGAGGCCGACCTTCGGATGTTGTCCGGCCCGTACAACACGTTCCTCGCGCGTCGCTTTGACCGAGAGGGGAACGGCCGACGCCTGTTCGCGTCGGCCATGACGATGCTCGGCAAGCGGGACCGTGAGCCATCTTCCGTACGCCGAGATCGCCGAGGCCATCGACCTGAACGGGGCACCCGGTCACATCGAAGAGGATCTCGCCCAGCTGTTCCGCCGGCTCGTGTTCAACATCGTGACCGGTCATCGCGATGACCATCTGCGCAATCACGGGTTCCTGCGGGCCCCTGCCGGATGGCGTCTCGCTCCCGCCTATGACCTCAACCCGATGCCTGAGATGTCGCAACACGAGGTTGCTGTCGGGCTTGCGGCCAGGGATCCCGATGTCGAGGTTGCCGTCAGTGAGACCGCGCCGTTCTGCCGGCTGACCCCGGCCGCGGCGCGCGACATCGTGAACGAGGTCCGTTCCGCGGTTGCAGAGTGGCGATCGGTCGCGCGCGAGGTGGGCCTGTCACGCACGGAGATCGAGGCGGTGTCGCCGGCATTCGACGAGTGAGGGGGCCAAGGCGTCGTGCCGCAACCGCGCGTTCACCAACCGTTCTTGACGCACACGTGGGAGAGTGGCCCTTCACACTCGGTCCTGAACCTGGAGAGTGCGGGTAGCACCTGTTGGTGAAGGACACAAGCAGTGCAACACGCCACGCGTGTGGATGGCCCGACGGGTGCTGGGGCTGGAAGGGGTTCGTGAACGAGGAGCATGCCATGACCGCCATCCCGACCATCACGCTCAACGACGGGCACGCCATCCCGCAGCTCGGGTACGGGACGTACCAGGTCCCGCCGGAGTCCACGGCACAGGCCGTGCGCGCTGCCCTGGACGCCGGCTACCGCCACATCGACACGGCGCAGATGTACCGGAACGAGCGCGGCGTGGGCGAGGGCATCCGGGCTGCCGGCCTCGACCGCGGCGAGGTCTTCGTCACGAGCAAGCTGAGCAACGCGGCCCATCGGCCCGACGATGCCCGCCGCAGCCTTCGACGCCACGCTGGCGGCGCTGGGCTCCGACTACGTGGACCTCTTCCTCATCCACTGGCCGCTGCCGACGCTCTACGACGGCGACTTCGTGAGCACCTGGCGGCTGCTGGAGGGCTTCGCGGAGGAAGGTCGGGCGCGCTCGATCGGCGTCTCGAACTTCGCCATCGCGCACCTCGAGCGGCTGGCCGCGGAGACCGCGACGCTGCCAGCCGTCAACCAGGTCGAGGTGCATCCCTACTTCCCCAACGATGCCCTGCGCCGCTACGGGCAGGAGCACGGCATCGTGACCGAGGCCTGGGCACCGCTCGTGCAGGGTCGGGCCCTCACGGACCCCGTCGTCAGCGACATCGCCGCACGCCTCGGCCGCAGCGCCTCGCAGGTCGTGCTGCGCTGGCACATCCAGCGGGGCGACGTCGTCTTCCCCAAGACGATGTCGGCGGCCCGCATGCGCGAGAACCTGGCCATCTTCGACCTGGAGCTCGACGACCGCGGACATGGCCGCCATCGCCGGGCTCGACCAGGGTGACGCGGGTCGCACGGGTCCTCACCCGGACACGTTCGATTGGGTGCCCGCCTGATCGTCGTCATCGCCCCGCCGCCTGCGCGGCCCGGGCCATCGGTATCCTCTCAGCCATGACGTGGTCCGACCTGCCCCCGGGAGCGAGGGCGTTCCGCATCGCCCACATCGTCTGGGGCGTGGCCGGCATGGCCAGCCTCGGGTACATCTGGTGGTCCGCGTTTCGCCGCCGTCGCGACCGACTCCTCGCTGCCAGCGTGGTCTTCCTCTCCATCGAGGGTCTGGCGCTGCTCGTGGGTCGCGGGGACTGCCCCTTCGGACCAGTCCAGTCGCGCCTGGGCGACCCGGTGCCGATGTTCGAGCTCGTCCTGCCGCCCCGGGCGGCGAAGGCAGCCGTTCCCATCCTCACCGGCATCTCGCTGGCCGGCTTCATCGCCGTGGCGCTGCGTGGCCCACGCTCGAAGCAGGCGCGCTAGCCGGCCCGGGGCCAGGGCTATCGGGAATAGGCCATCTGTTCTATCCTGTGCCGTCCATCCGGAGCAGCAGGAGGCAGGTGCGATGGGCGAGCGACCGATGTATCGGCAGGGTGACGTGCTCCTTGATGGGGTGGGCCGGTTGCCGCCCGGGGCCGCCGTCCGCCCGCTGCCGGCTGAGCGCGGCCGGTTGGTGCTGGCCTACGGGGAGGCGACAGGCCACCTCCACTCGGTGCCGGCCTCGGCCGGTGAGCTGCTGGAGGTCACGCAGGAGGGTGGTCGGACGCGGCGCTTCCTGCGCATCGTGGCCCCCACGAGCCTGACCCACCAGGAGCACGCAGCCATCGATCTTGCACCCGGCCTCTACCGGGTCGGGCTCCAGAGCGAGTACGTGCCCGCTCCCGGGTGGCACCCGCGGCGCCGCACGGTCCGGGACTGAACGCGGTCCCGCGGTCCGGGACTGGACGAAGCCAGGTGGCCGGCTCCCCGACCGCCCACCGGATGCCCCGGGGCCACCGCGCGCGCATCGCCAGCGCTCGCGAGGCCTGGCTCGCCCGTGCCCTGGCCACCGGTCCGGCCGACCGTCCCGCCGTGGAGGCGGCGCTGGCGACGCTGTACATCCGCGCCGGCCTGCCGGCGCCGGTCGTCCTGTGGCGGCGATCACCCATCGCGGGCGCCCAGGCCGTGTCGCAGCTCCAGGGCACGGCGGCCGCCGACGCGCGTGTGCGGCACGGCGTCGGGTCGTTCGTGCTCGGTCGCGTCCAGGCTGGCGCATACGCGCAGCTCGACATGGCCCTGCATGGCGCCAGCACCGAGCGCCTTCGGGTGATGCTGGAGCAGGAGGTCGGCGCGTGGCTCGCAGGGCGCCTGGCGTCCCTGCGCACGACCATCGAAGATGGCGCGACGCGCCGCCTCGACCGACCGCCGGGCGTGCCCATCCGCGGCCAGCTGCCGGCATGGCCGGCGCCCTGGCAGCACGTCATGTCGGCGGGCCTTGGCCACCTCGACGCCGACCGGATCGCTCTCCACGACGTGGCCCGGCAGCTGGGCCTCCACCGTGACGTCGAGCACGCCGCCTTGCTCGACGCGCTCGTGGTCCTGGCCGGTTCCGGCTGGTGCTGGCCGTTCGAGGGGATCGTCGTGGTCTGCGAGCGCCCCACGGTCATCCATCTCGATGAGGCCCTGCGCCCACACGCGTCCGACGGCCCCGCGGTCGTCTACGACGACGGGCTGGAACTCTTCGCCTGGCACGGCACGCTCGTGCCGCGCCGGGTCATCGAGCTCGAGACGCTCACCGTGCGGGCCATCGTGAACGAGCCCAACATCGAGGTGCGGCGGCTCATGATCGAGCGCTATGGCGTGGGTCGCTTCCGCCGCCACGCCGGCGCGGAGCTGGTCCACCGCGACCGCTGGGGCACGTTGTGGCGCCTCCGACTTCCCGGTGACGAGCCGCTCACGACGGTCGAGGTCGTCAACAGCACCCCGGAGCCGGACGGCCGCCGCCGCCGCTACGAGCTGCGGGTGCCACCGACCATGCGCACGGCCCTGGGTGCCGTGGCCTGGACGTTCGGTCTGTCGCCGGCCGCGTATGCCCGCCGCATGCGCCGCGAGACGTGAGCTTCGTGCGGGCCCCGGCCCATGCCGAGTGGCCGATGCGCCACGTGCCGGTAGCCCGTGGCCCCCGGTCAGCCAGGCTGGCGCAGGCGATCGAGCGCTGCGTCGACCCGCTTCGCCCGCGTCTCTGGGCGCTTGGCCTCCGCGACGGGGTCTGCGAGCTCGCGCCGCCGAGTGAACGAGAGCGCCTCGAAGCGGGCGCGCAGGTCAGGTTCGGCGGCCAGGGCCGCCTGCATCTCCGGCGGGACCTCCAGGACACGCGGGATTCGTCGCGGGAGACGACGACGCTGACCTCGTCCCCGACGCTGACACCGGCGGCCTCGCGTGTCGCCCTGTGCACGCCCAGGTAGAGCGCGCCGCGGTAGGGCATCGTGCTGCTGCGATGCTCGACGCCGTTGACGGTGCCGATGACGCGCATCTGCTTGATGCCACCCAGCGCCGTGGCGGTCTCCGGCGGCACGAGGATGACGGCGCCGCCACCGCGCGCCGACTCGATGACACCCGTGAACCGGTACCGCTCGCTCATCGATGGCCTTCCTCCGCGTGACTCGATCGGGTGCCATGGTGCCAGCCCATGCCACGCCCGTCGACGTCGGGAGACTTGACGGGACGCGTACCCTCTGGCGACAGAACGGTCGGCGCACGCGGCTCAGGCCGCCGGGGGCGTGCCCATCATCGGAGGTCACGATGGCTGCATCACTCCCGCCCACGCATGACGACGCCCGTCGGGATGCGCTGGCCGGCCGACTCTTCCAAGCCACCCTGGGTGCCTTCGACCTGCTTGCGATCCACCTCGGCCTGGACCTCGGCCTGTACGCTGCGCTCCGGACCGGCGGCCCGGCCACGGCGGCCGAGCTGGCCGAGCGGGCTGGCATCCACGCCCGCTATGCCCGCGAGTGGCTGGAGCATCAGGCCGTCGCCGGGATCCTGGATGTCATGGTCCCGACGGCCGACCCCGACGAGCGCCGCTATGCGCTGCCAGCCGCGCACACCGACGTCCTGCTCGACCCCGACCACCTCGCCACCATGGCCCCCATGCCCCTGTTCGTGACGGCCGCCGCCCGGACATGGCCGACCCTCCTGGAGGCGTATCGGACCGGCGATGGCGTGGACTGGAACGACTACCCCCGCCTGTCGGAGGCCCAGGAGCTGGCCAACCGGCCGCTGTTCCAGCGTCTCCTCACCCAGGAGTGGCTGCCCGCCATCCCGGATGTCCACGAGCGCCTCCGGGCCGGCGGCGCACGGGTCGTCGACGTCGCAGCCGGCAGCGGTTGGTCGTCCATCGCCATGGGCCGTGCCTATCCCGGCATCACGGTGGACGGGCTCGACCTCGACGCGCCCGCGATCGCCCGTGCTGCGGAGAACGCGGCAGCGGCCGGGCTCGCCGACCGGGTGCGTTTCCGGGTCGTCGATGCCGGCCAGCACGACCTGGATGGCCAGTTCGACCTGGCCACGATCTTCGAGGCCGTGCACGACCTGGCACGGCCGGTGGAGGTGCTGGCGGCCGTGCGCGCGCTCCTCAAGCCGAGTGGTGTGGCGATCGTCATGGACGAGAAGGTGGCCGAGACGTTCACGGCCCCGGGTGACGAGCTCGAGCGCCTCATGTATTCCTACAGCCTCTTCTTCTGCCTCGCCAACGGCCTGGCGGAGCGCCCGAGCGTGGGCACCGGCACCGTCATGCGCCCCGAGACGTTCCGTGGCTACGCGGAGGCGGCCGGCTTCCGCCGCGTCACCATCCTGCCCATCGAGCACGAGGTCTTCCGCTTCTATCGCCTCGAGCCCTGACGCCTCCGTGAGTGGGCGACGATGCCGGAGATCCGCGGACGAATGCCCTAACCCACGAGCCGAGGCAGCGCACCGCGGATCCGTCCCCGGTGGAAGGTCACCTGGCCATCCTGGAGCGACGCTGCCAGACCTGATGGCTGTGCCTGGAGGAGCGCGCCACGGCCGTCAAGCACACAGCTGCCGGCATCCTCCGGCGGCAGAAGGGTGATCGTCTCCCGTGCCGCGTCGAGGATCCGATGCCAGCTCTGTGAGAGCGCCGCGGCGTCCGGCGGAGCGCCGGCGAAGGCAAGCTGAGCGACCTCATCGGCCGAGTAGCGCCCGGAACGCGCAGCTGCTTCCAGGATGGCGCCCGGGCCAAAGCCCGGATCCTTTCCGGAGGCCGCCCAGGCCAGGTAGCCGAGGGGCTGCACTCGCTCGTCGCAGGCGATGACATCCACCCAGTCGCGGACCTCCAGGCGACCCACCAGGGCGAGGACCTTGTTGGTGGCGAGGTCGAACGGATGCAGCGTAAGCCCCAGCTCTGCGTGCTGCTGCAACGGGAAGAACCGGAAGGCGCTGTCACGCGCCCACTCCAGGCGTGCCTGGTCCGCTCCGTCATCGACTTCGGCTTCCACGATGCCCGGACGCTCCCGCAGCACGCGCACGCCCAAGCCCTCAGCCTCCAGGAGCGCTCGGTCCTTCTGCCAGCTGGCTTCGAGGGCCTCCTCCGTGTCGTGGAAGAGATCCACGTCGCGCGAGATGCGTGACGTCTCGAGGAGCTCGTTGAGCGCGGCGCCACCCGCGACGTAGCTCTCGCCCGAGGCGACGCGGTTGGCGGCTAGGAGTCGGCAGATGCGGCGCTGGAGGTCTGTAAGAGCCATCGTCTCAGTGTGGCAGCCCGGCGGAACGACTCAAGGTCACCGTGTCGCTCGATCTGCTCCAGCACGCGGATGCGCTCCTCCGTGGTCGCGGGCCGGTAGTCCGGACGCAGGAACCAGAGACTCCTGATGCGCTGCTCGTCCACGAGCTGGTCGATGTCGGCGACCGTGAAACCCGCTGGCTCGGTGGTGCTCATCTCACGGGCGATGATAGGGGCGGCACACGGTCCCGAGGGCGGCTGGCGTGCCGCTGTCTACGCTGGCGCCCAGGCCGGCATGGAGGCATCGCCGCTCGTCGTGAGCTGCCGGTAGCCGCCCTGGCGCGAGGCGAGGTAGATGTCAGTCACGCCATCGGCCGACGTCGCGCCGAAGGCCAGCCATTCGCCGTCTGGCGAGACGGCCAGCCCATCCGACCCGATGCCCAGCCCGGAGGTCAGCGAACGCACGGTACCGTCCTGGAGGTCGACGGCATAGAGATCGCCGTAGAGCCCTCCGCCGTGCACGAACGCGATCGTGTCGTCCGCCAGCCAGCGCAGGCCGGTGAGGCTGGCGTCCATCGTGAACAGCGTCTCCGTCTCGCCGCTCGCGACGTCCATGGCGCTCACGACCGTGCCCTCATCCCCGGTCCAGGCCGAGGCGATCCGCTGCCCATCCGGCGACCAGGTGGCGTTCCAGCCGGGTCCCAGGACGCGCTGGTCCGAGCCGTCGGGACGGACGACGGTGACGTAGGGTACGCCGCTACCGGTCGTGACCATGACCCACGACCCGTCCGGAGACCACTGCGGGTCGGCGCCCGCCAGCGGCACGGTGTCCCCGCTCGCCAGGTCGCGGATCCAGGCGTCACCCATGTCGATGCGCGACCGGCTGAAGGCGATCGAGCCGCCGGTCGGCGACCATCGCGGACCCCAGCCGCGCCCGATGATGCGCTCGCTGGCCTCGGTGGCCATGTCCATCGTGCAGATCGACGACGTCGTGACGTCGTCGGCGGTGCCACACGTGTAGGCGAGGCCCGCACCATCGGGCGACCAGCTCGGCGCTGTCCCCGTGGCGAGTGGCGAGTCCGTGCCGGTGTCCGTCTGCAGGAGTCGGATCGTTCCGCCGCCGTCCGCTGAGCCGCGCCACGTAGGCGATCCGACCAGCCGGGGTCGCGACCGTGTCAGGCAGGGGAGCAGCGTCGGCAGGCGGCAGGCTGACGACCATAGCCGCGGCTGTCTCGGCAGGTGCCGCATCGGTCAGCGGCGGGCTGAGCAGCGCCATCGAGGCGAGGTCGCCGCGCCGCGCGGACCAGTATCCGGATGTCGCCACCACGCGATCTCCGAAGGCGGCCATGTCCACGTCGATGAAGTCCTCGACGCCCTCCGGCATCTCCGGCTGGACGGAAGCCCTGCCCCAGGTCAGCCCGTCGGGCGATGACCAGAGGGACAGACCACGACGCCGGCACTCTGATGTCTCGCAGGTCGGCACGAGCGCCTCGAAGCCGTCGGCCGTGGCGGTCAGGGCCTCGTGGCGACCAAGCGGGCCGCCCACCGGGCGGCCGAACGGGCGGACCGCTGCCTCTTCCCAGGCGATGGCGTCCGCCGAGAAGAGGATGCCCTCGCTGCCCCGGTTGCCCGCCTTGATGCCCGTGATCCAGCCGAGGGCGTTCCCGGCTGCGGACATCGGATAGCCCGACTTCCGGCCAAGGTCGCCCTTCTCCCAGGTCAGTCCGTCGCTCGATCGCCAGAGCTGCGGTCGGCAGCGGCCGGTCGTCCAGTCATACATCCGAGACCACTTGCCCTCCGGACCGGCCGCCGCCTTGGCGGCCGGGCAGACCGTGCCGACCGCGATGGCCGCGGTGCCCGTCGTCGGCGCCCGATGGCGCGATGGCGATGCTGTCGATGCCGCCGGCCATGGGCGTCTCCATGGTGTCGATATAGGCGCCCACGTCGAAGACCTCGTCACCGTCCGCGAGCGTCCAGGTCAGCCCGTCGGGGCTCGACCAGATGGCCGCCCGGGGTGCCGGCTTGACGTAGAGGACGCCACCCAGCAGGTAGCCGTCCTCCGAGCCGGCGATGGCGTGCAGCCACGGGCCGGGGACCATGAGCTGCATGAGCCCCTCGGTCTGGAAGCCCTGCGGTGCGGGCACCCGCTCCCAGGAGCGCCCGTCGGCCGAGCGCCAGAGCGCGGGCGCGAGTGACCCGGGTCTGCCGCCACCAGCGGCCCAGCCGTAGGCCACGAAGCCGCCGGGTCCGTAGGCGACCCCCTCGACGCCGATCTCGGGGCCGCTCGTGGCCATCGTGAAGCGGCCCAGGTCGAGTCCGCTCGTGCGGGCCTCGACGGCTTCCCAGGAGACGCCGTCGGTGCTGATCCAGGGCTGTCCCCAGCAGCGCCCGAGGTCCCCGTTCTTCACGCGCTCGCAGGCGCGCCCGCCGACCGCGACCACGAGGTCGGACCCCACGGCCACGCCCGTGGCCAGGGCACTGGTGTCCTCGGTCTGGGGCAGCACCGTGGCGCTCCAGGCGTCCGTGTCGATCCCTGGCGCATCCTGCGCCATGGCGGTCGGAGTCAGCGCCAGGATCAGCGCCGCTCCGGCCAGTGTCGTCATCGCCCGGTCCATCCCGGACCCCCTTTCGGTGTCGACGTCCCGTGGATCGATGGATGTCGGCGGTGCCACCGCCGGGTTCGACGTCGGTGAGGTGCGCCGCTCCTTCCTAGGGCAGGGGTGGGCTGAGGAGCGCGATCGAGCCACCGGGAACGTCCACCCCCTCCGTGGCCGACGCGGTCACCAGGAGCCGGTCACCAAGGACCGCGGTGTCCACGTTCTGGAGCCACATCGGGCCGAGGGGCATCGGCGGCTGTGCCTGCTCCATCGCCCAGTTCGTGCCGTCGCCCGACGACCAGAAGGCCAGGCTGGCCGGTCCCTGCGGGAGCGTCTCCGGGACGGCGACCAGGGCGTAGTCGTGGCCACCCGCGGCGGTCAGGGTCTTCACCTCGCCGCCCACGGGGCCACCGTAGGCGATGTCCCATGGCGCGCCCCCATCGGCGCGGAGCAGGACGGACGAGCAGTCGTCCCAGCAGGCCGGGGCCGCCACGACCAGTCGATCGCCGACCGTCGCCACGCCGGAGGCAGCGCCTCGGCTGCGGGCCATGTCTCCGACCTCCCAGGCCGATCCATCCGATGTCGTCCACTGCTGGCCCCAACAGGTCCCATTCCAGGCCCAGGGCTTCTTGTCGATGGCCGGCGCGCAGGCCTGGCCGACGGCCACGACGCCGTCCGCAAGGGAGCCGGTCGTGCCGTCCGCCGGAGCGGGAAGGAACGCGAAGGCGTTGACCCCACCCGAGAGTGGGTCCTCCAGGGTGTCGATGTAGCCGCCGATATCGAAGGCACGGGCGCCGCCCTTGGCGCCCCCGGCCAGCGTCCACGTTCGCCCGTCCGGGCTGGACCAGATCGCCGCCCGCGGTGAACGCTTCGCGTAGATCACGCCACCCAGCAGGTAGCCGTCAGCAGCGCCGAGGATGGTGCGCATGCGGGCACCCTTGGCGAAGCTGTCCGGGCCCGTGAGCCGCTCCCAGGTCGTGCCGTCATCGGAACGCCACACCGCCGGCACCTGGCCGTCCTTCCCTGTCTGGACACGCCCGTAGGCCAGGAAGCCGGCGGGCCCGTAGGCGACGCCGTCCAGTCCGACCTCGGGGCCACTGAGGACGGGCCGGCTGATGCCCAGGGCGAGACCTGCCGTGGCGCCATCGACCGCCTCCCAGGTGCTGCCGTCCGGGCTCGTCCATGCCGCGCCCCAGCACCGCCCGGGCTCGCGTTCGCTGTTCCACACGCAGGTGCCCTTGCCCACCGCCACGACCGAGGTGGGGCCTGCGGCCACGCCGCTGACCAGCGCCTCGCCGCCGGGCAGCACCGTGGCGGACCAGCCACCTGCATCGGTGGCTGGCGCATCCTGCGCCGTTGCCCCCGGAGCCAGTGCCAGCACGAGGGTCGCCCCAACCATCATCGCCATCTTCCGGTCCACACCGATCCCCCTTTCCGGTCTTCGACCTGGCGAGAATGTGAGCCGCAGGGGTTCTCGGCGCAAGAGACGGATTCCCCAGTAACCCGATATGGTCCATGGCTGAACGTTTCTTAGTGTCGCCGCAATCGGACCGAACCCGAGTGAGCCCTGAACGCTCGGCACCGACTGCGCGATGATTGCGGCGGATGCGCCACGCGCCATCTGCCCGTCCGACGGGTGCGCGCCCGAGAGCCGTGGAAAGGAGACCCATGACGCCCACCTTCCGCCAGGCGATGGAAGACGGCTACGCCCTCGATGAGCCGGCCATCCACCTCGGCGCCCCGATGGCGGCTGGCGAGGCACTGACCGGCGTCCGGGTCCAGGTGGGCCTCTCCATGCTCAACCGCCACGGGCTCGTGGCCGGCGCGACCGGCACCGGGAAGACCAAGACGCTGCAGCTCATGGCCGGCCAGCTGTCGCGGGCAGGCGTGCCGGTCTTCGTCGCGGATGTCAAGGGCGACCTGACCGGGATGACCCTACCCGCCGATCCTGCCGACCCCCGGATCGCCGAACGCGCCGCCCAGGTCGGCATCACCTTCGAGCCCGATGCCCATCCCGTGGACCTTCTGTCGCTCTCCGGGGACCTTGGCGCGCCCGTGCGGGCCACGGTCTCATCGTTCGGGCCGATGCTGCTGGCCAGGGTCCTCGACCTCAACGCGACCCAGACGAGCGTCCTTGCCCTCGTCTTCAAGTACTGCGACGACCAGCATCTGCCACTCCTCGACCTCGCGGACCTGCGCACCACGCTGAAGTACCTGGGTACCGACGAGGGCAAGGCGGTCCTGGAGGAATACGGCGGCGCCTCGGCCTCGACGACCGGCGTCATCCTCCGCGCCCTGACCACGCTCGAGGAGGAGGGTGCTGACCGCTTCTTCGGGGAGCCGGCCTTCGAGGTGGAGGACCTCCTGCGCACGACGCCCGAGGGCGAAGGCGTGGTCCACCTTCTCGAGATCGCCGACGTCATGGACCGACCGCGGCTCTTCTCGACATTCATGCTCTGGATGCTGGCGCAGCTCTACCAGGCGCTTCCCGAGGCTGGCGACCTGCCCAAGCCCAAGCTCGTCTTCTTCTTCGATGAGGCGCACCTGCTCTTCCGCGATGCGCCCAAGGCGCTCCTCGAGCAGGTCGAGCTGACCGTCCGACTCATCCGTTCCAAGGGCGTCGGGGTCTACTTCGTGACCCACAGCCCGACCGACGTGCCCTCGTCGGTCCTCGCGCAGCTGGGCAATCGCGTCCAGCACGCCCTGCGCGTCTTCACGCCCGAGGATGCCGATGACCTCCGCAAGGCTGTGCGCACCTTCCCCATGACCGAGCACTTCGACGTCGCCACGACGCTCACCTCGCTGGGTATCGGCGAGGCGCTCGTGACCGTGCTCTCGCCGCGGGGCGTTCCCACGCCCCTGGCTCCCACTCGCCTGCTGCCGCCCGATTCGCTCATGGCGCCCATGCCGGCCGAGCTGCTGCAGCAGCACATCCGCTCCAGCCCGCTGTTCGTCACCTATGCGCAGGCGGTCGACCGGGAGAGCGCCCACGAGATCCTGGCCTCCAGGATCGCCTCGGCCAGGGCCGCCGCGGGCGCCACCGATGCGGGATCGCGGGCTGCCGACGCTGCGCTGACCAGGGAGCTGGAGCGTGCTCGCCGGGAAGCGGAGCGCCAGGCGAAAGCAGAGGAGCGCGAGGCGAAGGCCGTCCAGAAGCGCCGGGATTCGGAGGCCGCCGCCGCCAGGCGGCAGGCGGAGCGGGATGCCCGCCGTCGGGAGCAGCTGCTGGAGGATCTCGGCGGCGATGTCATCCGCGGTGTCTTCGGCACGCTCTTCGGGCGCTCCAGCCGCCGCTAGGGTCGTCAGGGTCCCGTCGTGCTGGCCTGCTGCCGATTCGGCCTATCCTGTCGCTCGGGCCCGCGCCTGCCGCGAGCCCACACGAAGGAGGGAGAGCACCATGGATCAGGTCATGGGCATGCTCGGGGGCCAGGGCTCCGAGGGCCAGAAGGACATCGTCGGCGCGTTCTCTTCCCTGCTCGGCGGTGAGGGCGGCCTGCAGGGTCTCATCGACCAGCTCGATGGCAACGGCCTGACCGAGGAGGTCAGCTCGTGGGTGAGCACCGGCCAGAACAAGGCCGTCGACCCGGCGCCGGCTCCAGCAGGCGCTGCCGGCCCAGGCGGTCGAGCAGGCGCAGCAGAAGTCCGGCCTCGACGTGGGCACCCTGATGCCCCTCATCGCGGCCGCCCTGCCGGTCATCATCGACACGCTCACGCCTGACGGCAAGGTGCCCCAGGGCCAGGTGGGAACGGCCGAGCAGGGTTTCGACCTGGGCGGCCTGCTCGAGGGCCTCGGCGAGGCCTCCCAGGCCGGCCCGGATTCGCCGCTCGGCATGCTGGGCGGGCTCCTCGGCGGCCTCAAGGGCTGAGCTGCGCCGAACAGCGACCGACGCCGCGCGCGACGGGTGTCACTCCCGGACCGCGCGGCGCCCCAGGTCGAGGTCGAGGATGGCCCCGCCGTCCTCGACCCTCCCGATACGGGTCGCCTGAGCCGCGTCAGGCGGTCATCCGCACCTCGTCGGCAGCCAGGTCGCCGTACATCCGCAGTGCCTCGTCGACCGACGCATCGTCGTGCACGATCGACCGCAGCGCACGGATCATGGCCACCGGGTGCGGAGACTGCCAGACGTTGCGCCCGAAGTCGATGCCCGCGGCTCCCGCCGAGATGGCGTCGAAGGCCAGTTGCAGCGCATCGCGCTCGGTCTCCATCTTCTTGCCGCCGGCGATGACGACGGGCACCATCGCCGAGCGGACCACGTCCTCGAAGCCCTGGGTGTGGTAGGTCTTGACGTAGTCCGCACCGATCTCCGAGCAGATGCGTACCGCGAGCTTGATGTATCGCGCGTCCTGGTTGCCGAGCTCCTTGCCGACGGCCGTCACCGCCAGGACCGGCAGGCCGTAGCGGCCGGCTTCGTTCACCAGGAGCGCGAGATTGGCGATCGACTGGCGCTCGAACGGCGTCCCCACGAAGACCTGCGTGGTGACGGCGGCCGCGTCCATGCGCAGGGCATCCTCGATCGTGGTGGTGATCGTCTCGTCCTCCAGGGCCGGCCCGACGATGCTGGGACCTCCCGACGAGCGCAGCACGATCGACCGCACGATGGCCGGATCGACCGCCTGGCGGAGGAGGCCACGGGTGGCCATGAGTGCATCCGCGTACGGCGCCAGCGGCGGGATGGCCACGGCCGGCTGCTCCATGCCCGTCACGGGGCCCAGGAAGTAGCCGTGGTCGACCGCGAGCATGTTCGTCCGACCCGTGCGCGGATCGAAGATCCGACTCAGCCGATGCTTTCGTCCCCAGTCCATCGAAGCCCCCTTGTCACTCTGCAGGTGCGCTGGGCGGCAGGTCCGCTCCGGGATCCCGCAAGCGGTCCCTGCCGCCTCGCATCAGCCTGCGGGTCCATGTCATGTGCGCGGCCCCGGTGGGGCCAGCCGCTCGCGGCCCACCGGCAGCTCGGCCAGCGTGATGGTCGTGCCTTCGGGCGCGAAGCAGTAGACGACGCGCACGAGGGCCCCGTCGTCCATGGCGTAGTCCACGACATCCCCGACGAAGCGTGTGCCCGCGGTCTGCAGTCGCTCGACCACGGCATCGATGTCGTCGCAACGCAACGTGATGAAGGTCGGCCCGGCGTCCTCCCAACGCTTGGTCACGCGCCGTGAGCCCACCGGTCGGCGGAACTCGGCGAGCTCGATCTCCGTGCCGTCCGGAGCGGCCAGCGTGGCTGCCGAGCCGATGGGCTGCCGATACCCCGTCAGGCGCCCCAGCAGCGCCGGATCGTGCTCCCAACGGAGCGTCACCCTGAGCCCGAGGACGTCCCGGTAGAAGCCCAGCGCCTCGTCCAGGTCCGGGACGACGATGACGATGTGGAAGACACCCGTGATGCGTCCCGGTCTCGTCGTGGGGTCGGGGCCGCTCACCGGCGGGATCCGCCTTGGGCATCCACCGCAGTCGACCAGGCTCGGATGAGGAACGCGAAGGAGAGCGCGCCGGGGTCGATGTGGCCGATGCTCCGGTCGCCGAGCGTGCGCGCACGTCCCATCGTCGCCCGCATGGCCCGGGTCCCCTCGGCTCCCGCCTCGGCGGCAGCGGCCACGGCCTCGAGCGCCGCCCGCCAGCGGACCTGCCTCCATCTCGCTGGCGGCCTCCGCGGCAGCGGCCAGCGGCATCCACCAACGTCTTGTCGCCGACGGCCGCCTCGCCACGCTCCTGCACCCCGGCCAGGCCATCCTCGAGGAAGACCGCCAGCTCCGTGGCGCCGAAGGTCGGGCGCCCCTGGAGCCGTCGGGCGCCCTTTCGGAAGAGCGAGCCGTACACGGCGCCCGAGGCGCCGCCCATCGACGTCAGCATCGCCGTCCCGAAGGCATGGAGCACGGCACCCACGTCCTGGCTGGCCGCCGAGCTCAGCGCACCGCCTCCCGTGCCGCGCGCAGGCCTCGCTCCATGCCCAGGCCGTGATCACCGTCGCCGATGGCCTGGTCGGCGTGCGTGAGCTCCTCGATGTGACCGCTCATGCCATCGCACATGCCCCGCAGCGATGCGACGAGACTCCTCGGATCAAGCTGGACCACCGGCTCAGGCATCGGCAAGCCGGGTGAGGCCCAGTGAGATGGCCGGCATGTCGTAGAGACGCCGCAGCTCGTCATCCAGGCGCATCAGCGTGAACGAGAAGCCGGCCATCTCCTGGCAGGCCGCGAAACGGCCCACGAGGGTGTGGTGCACGTGGATCCTCGTGCCGTCGAGGAGGGAGAAGAGGTGCCGCGTGGCGATGAGCAGCTCCATCATCGTCGTGCTGCCCAGGTCGTTGACCAGCAGGCAGACGTCATCGCCCTGCCCGAATGGCAGGTCATCGAGGACGTAGCCGGCCATGAGGTCGACGAGCTCGTCCGCGGGGACCATCGTGCGTCGCAGCACCCCGGGTTCACCGTGGACGCCCATGCCGATCTCGATCTCGTCGTCGGCCAGCTCGAAGGTGCGCTCGCCCGGTCTGTGGGATGGATCCCGCGGCCACGGCCACCCCGATCGATCGCGTCGCGTCGCGTGCCTTCTCGGCCGCGCGCACGACCTCGTCCAGATCGTCATACAGCGCGGCGGCGGCCCCGGCGATCTTGATGACCAGGATGTCACCGGCGATGCCGCGCCGCAGATGCTCCTGGCCCTTGGGGGCGGAGGCCACGTCGTCCCGGATCAGGACCGTCCGCACGCGGATGCCCTCGTCGGCCGCCATCTCCGCGGCCATGTCGAAGTTCATGCAGTCGCCGGCATAGTTGGCATAGAGGTACAGCACGCCGTTGCCGCGGTTCACGGCCCGGGTGACCGCGAGGATGATGTCCGGGGACGGTGACGCGAAGATCTCCCCGCAGGCGGCCCCGTCGCCCATGTTGTCACCCACGAAGCCGTGGAAGAGGGGCTCGTGTCCGCTGCCACCCCCGATGAGAAGGGCGACCTTGCCGTCAGGGATGGACGCCTTGGCGATGGCCCCCACCGGGCCGACCTGCACGATGCGCCCGCCACTCGCGAGCATCAGTCCCTCGAGCAGTTCCGGCACGACCCGCGCCGGGTCATTCATGATCTTCCTGGCCATGGCCCTCACTCCTTCCCTGTCGATGTCCGGACCCGCCGTCAGCGCGGGAACACGCCCGGCACTCCACCATCGACCGTCACCACGCAGGCTGTCGTGCGCGCCGCATCGTCCGAGAGCAGGAACGCCACCGCCCGTGCAACATCCATGCCGGTGATCGGCACCTTCATGAGGTTCCGCTGCGTGTAGTACGCCTCGAGATCCTCCGCCTTGATACCGTAGACCGCTGCGCGCTGCGCCCGCAGCTCCGGCGACCACAGGGCGGAGCCCTCGAACACGTTGTCGGGGTTGACGATGTTCGATCGCACCCCGTACGGCCCAGCCTCGATGGCTACGAGCCGTGCCAGCTGGGCCAGCGCCGCCTTGGAGGCGCTGTAGGCACCGAAGCCGGCCCCGGGGCTGAACATGTTCTTCGAGCCGATGAAGACGAGCGATCCTCCCATGCCCTGCGCCTCGAGGATCGGCAGCAGGCGGCGCACCAGCAGGAAGTGGGCCGTGGTGTTGACCTCCAGGCTGCGCCGCCAGTCAGCCAGCGAGAGGCTCCGCAGCTCGCCCGGCAGGGCGATGCCGACGTTGAGCACGGCGCCGTCCACGCCGCCGAAGCACCGCACGGTCTCGGCCACAAGGCGGTCCGCGACGTGCTCGTCGGTCAGGTCGCCGGTGACGGTGACGGGCCGGCCCTGTGGCCCCGCGATCTCGTCGGCCACGAGCTCCAGGCCCTCGGCGGAGATGTCCGCGATCGCCAGCTGGGCTCCCAGCGATGCGAGGTGGCGGGCGATGTCGCGGCCGATGCCAGAGGCTGCCCCGGTGATGATGTAGGCGCGACCGGCAGCCGGGGGTGTCGGCGCGGGAGCTTCCTCGCCGCTGCCAGCGATGGCGGGCGCCTTGTCAGCACGGCTCTCGGGGGCCTCGCCGAGGCCGTCGATGATCGCTGTCGTCACCCGCAGCGCGTGCGCTGCCACCATGCCGCGCCGCCGCGCCGACGGCTCGTCGCGGCCAGCGCTCAGCGACCCCAGCCCGGGGACCAGCAGCACCGTGGCGGCCGGGGCATCTGACGGCACCGCGGACGACGCTGACGCGATCAGCCCCGACTCGCCCGGCTCCAGCACGCTGGCCGCGGCTGCGATCCGCTCGGCGTCAGCCCGGCGCGCGATGGCATCGATCGAGCCATCGACATGGACGATGCGATGCCCCGCTGCCGAGAGCCGGCCACGGAGTCCGACCAGGGCGCCCTCGGTCTCCACGGGCAGCTGGCCCTCGGTCGTCGACCGACCACCCAGGGCCGCCAGGTCCACGGACACCGCTCGCAGCCACGCCACCGCCGTGCTCTCCAGCCGTTCGACCCGGCCGAGGACGTCCGGCGCCGTATCGCCCCAGGCGATGACGCCCACGTGCGGACCCATGGCCGTGGCACCGTCGAGGGCTCCCAGGGCACGGGCAAGCCCAGGTCCCGGACAGCCGCCTGTCAGCCAGCTGACCTCCCCACCCAGCGCATCGGCGCAGAGGCCGCGCCCGCCGGGCGCGTTGGCGATCGTGCACAGGCCATCGCCGTGGAGGCTCGCGACGACGGGCGCCTCGACGGAGGCGTGGACCACTGCCCAGGGCAGCAGCGCCTGCGCCAGGGGCGCCTGCCAGTGCCCCAGCGCCATCTCCGGGATGGCGGAACCCGGCAGCGCGGCCAGGATGGCCAGGTCCTCGACGTCGTACCGGATGCCGGCATCGTCGTCCCCGCTCGGGCCGACCCGACGCATGACGAGGCACGGTCGCGAGCGGCCCAGTGCATCGCTCTGCGTCAGCCTGGTCGAGACGATGCCGAACGTGGTGTACATCGGACCCTCCATGTCCCGGCCCGGTCGCCAGGGTCACTGCCGACCGGACCCGGTGCCTCAGCGACGCAGCGAGCGGAACATCCGCCCTCGCCGGAACTGGTCGATGCCGACGGCGACGACGATGATGACAGCCCACCATCACGTTCTGGAGGATCGGGTCGATCCGGAGCAGGATCAGGCCATCGCGACAGGATGACTGAGCACCAGCGCGCCGAGTGCCGTGCCCGGCCACGGAGCCGATGCCGCCGAACAGGCTCGTGCCGCCGATGATCACGGCGGAGATGACCTGACAGCTCGAAGCCGTTGCCGACGCTCGGCTGACCGGAGCCGAGGCGCGCCGACATGAGCATGCCCGCGAAGGCTGCCGACAGCGCCGCTCAGGATGTAGACCAGCGTGGAGATGCGTCCGCACGTCGATGCCGGCCGCGCGCGCGGCGTCACGGTTGCCGCCGATCGCACGGATCGACCAGCCGAACGGCGTCGACTCCAGGACGACGTGGCGATGACGCCGATGACGAGCGGCGTAGATGATCAGGAGCGGCACGCCCGCAGATGTCGCCCTGGCCGAGGGCATTGAACTCGTCGGGGAGGGGCGCGAGGGGCCGGCCCTGGGTCAGCGAAGGTCGTGAGCCCGCGGGCGACGTACAGCATCCCGAGCGTCGCGATGAAGGCCGGGATGCGGCACGTACTTGATGAGCAGCCCGTTGACCAGGCCCGCAGAGGACGCCGACGCCGGACGGCCAGCAAGGATCGACGAGCCAGATCGGGTAGTCCCACACCAGGAACTGGGCGGCGGCCATGGCGCCGACCATGAAGACGGAGCCGACGAGAGGTCAAGCCCGCCGCTCACGAGGACGTAGGTCATGAAGGCGCCGACGATGAAGATGAAGACGGCGTTGCGGAGGATGATCGTCGAGTTGGCGACCGTGATGATAGGCAGGCGACTGCGAGGCGACGAACACCGAGAAGATGACGATGGTGGCGATGATGCAGCGACCTGCGGACTCATGATGAGCCGATCGCGCAGCGGACACGGCGCCGGTCGCCGCTCGCTCGACGTGGGCGTCGATCGACGTCCGCGCTCGCCTCGGCCAGCCGCTCTGGCTCGCTCACGCGCACCGGTCTCTCACTCGTGACCCGGGCAGTTGGCACGAGCGACGTCGGCACGAAGCCCGTCGTCGGTCGAGCGCAGCAGGCCGGTGATGAGCCCGACGATCTGCTCGCGGGTCGTCGCCGTCCGCGGCGACGGACCCCGCGCACGCTGCCCAGCCGAAGGACCTCGATGAGGTCGGCGACCCTGAACACGAACTCGAGGTCGTGGCTGACGAGGACGATGGCGCGGCCGCTCGTCGCGGAGCTCCCGCGATGATCTCCTCGACGTGCTGCGTCTCGCGGACGCCGAGCGCCGCGGTGGGCTCGTCCATGATGATGACGCGGCCCTGCGCTGCAGGATGGCAGCGGGCGATGGCGACGCCCTGACGCTGGCCGCCGGACAGCGCCCCGACCGGGACGCGCACCGACGGAACGCGGATCCGAAGCTCCTCGAGGAGGTCGGCGGCGCCCTCGATCATGGCGCGCGCGATCGACGAGATCGGGCCCGCTTGAGCGGCCGGCCGAGGTACATGTTGGCCGCGACGTCGAGGGCCTCGACCAGCGCCAGGTCCTGGAACACGGTCGCGATGCCGAGGTCCTGCGCGTCGCGCGGGTTGCCGATGGAGACCGGGCGTGCCGTCGAAGAGGAGCTCTCCGGCAGTCCATCGGGTAGATGCCCGGAGAGGACCTTGACCATGCGTGGACTTGCCGGCGCCGTTGTCGCCCACCAGGGCGACGACCTCGCCGGGTAGGCGGAGCGTGAGGCGTGGCTCGAGCGCGATGACGTACCCGAACGCCTTCGACGCATCACGGAGCTCGAGGAGAGGCGGTCGTCGACGACCCCCGGTCGCCCGGGGTCGTCAGCCTGTGTCGTCCATGACGTCGTCCGGTCATCAGTGCTGACTGCGGTGCGATCGGCAGCCGATGGGCCTCAGTAGTCGGTGAGCTCCGGCGGGCAGCCCGTCGTAGGGGAGCTGGTCCTTGGTGACGGGGTCGACCGCGATGGGGATGAACTCGGCGGACGCCGGGCCGTTCTTGGCCTCGATGATGCGCTTGGCGGCCTGCGGGGAGGCGTTGAACCAGCACTGGTTCAGGGTCGCGCTGATCCAGCCGTCCTCGATGGCCTTGAGGGTCGAGTCCTGGGCGTCGATGGCGAGGACACCGATCGTCGCCGGGCTGCGACGCCGGCTTCCTGGAAGCCGACGAAGCGACGGCCCCGGGGGCGGCACCCTCGATGATCCAGATGTAGTCCATCGCCGGGTAGGCCTGGATCATGGCCGGGATCTTCTGCGCGGCGACACCGGCGTCGCTGTTGTCGCTCTCCCAGGTGAGGACCTTGACGTCGGGGTACTTGGAGGCGATCTGCTCCTTGAAGGCCTCGACCTGGATGACCTGGTTCGGCGTCGTCTGGTCGGTGCCGAGGATGCCGACCTGCGCCGCGCCGCCGGTCGGCTCGGCGATGAAGTCTGCGGCGACCTGCCCGATAGGCCGCGTTGTCGGTGCCGACGGAGAAGTCGGCGTTGTCGTCGACGCAGCCGATCGAGGCCACGACGATGCCGGCCGCCTGGGCCTTGTCGATCACGTCCTTGAACGCGGCGGGATCGAGCGGGCACGTGATGATGCCGTCGGCGCCGTCGGCGATGGCCTGCTCGATGTTGCTGACCATGGTCGGGATGTCGATCTTGTCCGGCCCGACGGAGGTGGCCTTGTAGCCGATCGTCGGCCGCGGCCTCGTTGAACAGCTTGCGAGGACCGGCCCCAGTCGGGGGTGCTGGGCAGCGGGTTGACGTACCAGATGTTGTACTGCCGCCGGCGGCGGGAGACGCGTCCTGGGCGACCACCGGGGCGGCACCGAGCGCGAGCGTAAGCGCGAGCGGCACCACCAGAAGCAACCGAGATCTCATCGACTTCGCCCTCCTACTGGTTCCGGCACAGCCGGTACGGCGGCCGAGACCCACTTACGAGCGATGCGCCACGGCGCTTGCGGAGCCGCAGCGCGGCCCATGTTGCGGTCGTTCCGACCGGCCTGCGGCTTGACCCGCAGGCTGTGCAATCGTATGCTCACGTGCATGGCCATGTCAACGCAGAAGTCTTCCCGACCCGACCCGACATCCTGATGGCGCGGGCCGAGCCGCTCCAGTCGGCGGCTCCGACGATGGAGCAGATCGCTGTCGCCGCCGGGGTGTCTCCCAGAGCACCGTGTCGCGTGTCCTCAGCCCAGGTGTCGCCGAATGCGCGGATCTCGGCGGCGACGCGCGATCGCGTGATGACCGTCGCACGTGAGTACGGCTACCGGCCGAACCCGCTGGCTCGCGGCCTGCGCGGGGCCGCGACCATGCTCCTGGGCGTCGTCGTCGGCGACATCACCGACCCGTTCTCGCCGGGCTTCATCGAGGCCCTCAGCGCCGCAGCCCTGGCCCGCGGCTACAACGTCGTGCTCGGGCATGCGCGCGGCAGCGCTCGGGAGGCCGTCGCGCTGCGGTCCGTGCTGGAGACGCGTCACTGCGACGCGATCATCATCCTGGGCGACCTGCGAGAGCATCCGCGCGTCCTCGCCGAGCTCGCCGAGACCGGGGTCCCGATCGTCAACCTCGGGCGCGGCCCGGACTCGCGGCGGCAGTCGTCGATCGATGTCGACAACCGCGCCGGCATCCGGCTCGCTCATGGATCACCTGGCGGGCTGGGCCACGAGCGCATCGCCTACGTCGGGGCGCGGCCGTACGGTGACTTCCCGGCCCGCCGCGCCGCCTACCTGGAGTACATGGCAGCTTCACGGCCTGACCGTTCCGCGCAGGTACGAGCAGCGCACGATCAACAGCGCCGGCCGCGGGCGCCGAAGCGTTTCGGACGCTATGGCGCTGGCGGCCGCGACCCACGGCGGTCGATGCTGGCCACGGACCTCATGGCGGTCGGCGCGCTCTATGCCGCCATCGAGGCCGGGATTGACGGTGCCTCGCAGAGCGTCTCGGTGACGGGCTTCGACGATCTGCCCATCGCCGGCTTCACGGTGCCGCCGCTCGACGACGGCCTGCGCATGCCCTCGATGGAGATGGCCGCGGCCGCCGTCGATGCTGCGGTCATCGCCGCTCATCGCAGCAGGGTCCGCTTCCGCAGCGAGACGTCCGGAACTCGTCCCGCCCGAGCCTGGTGATCCGCGATGCCAGTGATGTCCGTGCGAGCGGTCGACGGCGCGACTCGTCGGCTGGACCCGAGAGCGCCGGGCGACGTGGCCGCGCCGCGTCGACCGGTGGCCGATCATCCCAGGGATCCCTACGAAAGGGGCGACACGATGACGAGCGGTGTGCCCGGCAGCAGGCGCCGGCAGGCTTGCGCGGCTGCAATCGCCTGTTCGCGCACCCACCGGGCTTCTGCTCGGTGGCGGTCGACCACTTCATCGGCTACGGCGACGACATGCCCGCCGGCCTGCGGCGACGTGGCCAGCCACGATCGACGCGCTCGTGGCCGGCGGTCCGGACGCGATCACGATGCACCGGGGGCCGGCGGCGCACGTCTGGGCCCCGCTACGCCGGCACCGTGCCGCTGATCCTCCAGAGCTCACTCGTCCGGGTCGATGACCTCGCTCTCGAGCAGGTCGCGACGCGCGGAGGATGCCGTCCGCCTCGGGGCTGACGCCATCGCGGTCGTGGCCTTCGTGCGCGGGCCGTCGGAGGCCCGCTACCTGCGCGCCGTGGCCGAGGTGGTCGGCGATGCCGCGCGCTTCGAGCTGCCGGTCATCTGCCACGTCTACCCGCGAGCGTTCGAGCGACGGTCGCGGCGATCTCGTTCGAAGCGGACGACATCGCGTGGGCCGTCCGCTGCGCGTACGAGCTGGGCGTCGACGTCGTCAAGGTGCCGTTCTGCGGTGACCTCGAGGCCTTCCGCCAGATCGTGGCCGACTGCCCGGTACCCGCTCGTGGCCGCCGGCGGCCCGCAAGACGGACACGCTGCTGGCGGCCCTGGGCATGATGGACGAGGTCATGCAGGCCGGCGGCCGCGGGGCGACGATCGGTCGCAACGTGTGGGGCTACCAGCGCATCACCCAGCGTGCTGGAGGCCTTCAAGGCGGTCATCCACGATCAGGGTCGCCCCCGCGGAGGCCGCGAAGCTGGCGGCTGCCCGTCCCTGAGGTCAGGCGTGCGACCGGCAGCCTAGACCCGCGTGCCCGGGCACCCTCTCCCGCGTGGGCGGGCATTCGTTGCACAGGTCCTTGTCGAGTGCGCATGCACGCATTGCTCAGGCCTCAGGCGACGTGGAGGCATGGCCAGCGCGTCGGCTCTGCGAGGAGCCGGCAGCCGTGATCGACGAGCGAAGGCGAGGATGCGCGGCATCGTCGGTTGCGCATGACGTCCGATGACCGCGCTCGAGCGGGTGATGACCACGCTCGACTGGCCGCATCCCCGACCGCGTGCCGGTCGACCTCCACAACTTCCTGGCGGCCATCCGGCATCGCACGGGCTAGCCGCTCGGCGCAGCGCTCCAGGACGGCGAGCTGCTCGCCGAGTCGCAGCTCAGCTACTGGCGTGACTTCGGGCACGACGTCCTGCTGGTCGAGAACGGCGTGATCGCTGAGGCCCAGGCGTGCGGCTGCGAGGCTGTCTACCCGGTCGGACCAGCCGCGCCGACATCGTCAGCCACATCCTGGCCGACGGCCTGGAGCGCGTCCAGGAGCTGCGATGTTCCCGACCCCTTCACGACCCAGCCGATGTGCGAGGTGATCAAGGCGGTGCGGATCCTGCGCGCAGCGAGGTCGGCGACCAGCGCCTTCATCATGGGTCGCGCCGACCAGGGGCCCGTCGCGCTCTACGCGGCGCTGCGCGGCTACGAGCAGGCCATCGTCGACCTCCAGCTCGACGAGGAGCCGGAGCTCTGCGGGCCGCGCTGGACTACTGCGTGCGGGTCCACCGACGCTACGCGGAGGCACTGCGTGACGCAGGCGCCCACGGCACGGCCATGGGCGGCGCCGGGCGTGGACTTCATCGGTCACGCGACTGCACCGCCGACGTTCTGCCATCCGACGGCGCGCGCGGTCATCCAGGTCGGTGGGCAGCCCCGCCTTTCCCGATTCGCCCTGCACATCTGCGGCGATGCCACGCGAGATCCTGGGGGACATGGTGGCGACCGGGGCCCAGATGCTCGAGCTCGACTACAAGACCGACATGCGGCGTCGGCCAAGGAGCGCGCTACGCGGCCGCACGACGTTCCTCGGGCCCGGTCAATCCGGTCACCATCTGGGCGTGGCCCGCCCGAGCGAGGTCGAGCGGCCGAGGCCCGGGAGGCCATCGAGGTGCCTGCGCTCCGGGCGGCGAGTTCATCCTGGGCCCGGGCTGCGCGCTCGGCACTCGACACGCCCGACGCCAACGTCCACGCGCTGGTCGAAGCGCGCGCAGCGATACGGCGTCTACCGCGCCGATGGCTCGCTGGCGCCGGCCGGCCTGACATGCCCGGACGGCCCGCCGGCCGGCAAGCGCAGACGTCCCGCCGATCTGGGACGTCCTCGGCATCGGAGCCGTCGCCGTCGATGATCTGCTGTACGTCGATGGCTACCCGTAGGCCCGGACGACGAAGGTGCAGGTCAGCGCTGAGCGCCGCGAGACGGGCGGCGGGCTCGTGGCGACCGCGCTGGTGACGGTGGCGCGGCTGGGCGGCCGCGCCGCGTTCCTCGGCGTGCTCGGCGACGACGAGCTGTCCACCTTCGCCGTCGGCGAGCTCGAGCGGGCGGGGGTGGACTGCTCGCGCCTGAGCCGCCGCCCCGGCGCACGGCCGGTCCACTCGCGCATCGTCATCGACCAGGGCACCGGCCAGCGCACCGATCTTCTACACGCGTGCGGGCGTCGTCCAGCTGCGTCCCGAGGAGATCGCCGCGGACGACCTGGCGGCCGCCGCGTCCTGCTGCGTCGACAGCACCGCACTGCCCGCGGCATGCCGGGCAGCCCAGCTGGCGAGGCAGGCGGGTGTCCCGGTCGTGGCCGACCTCGAGCATCCTGAGGAGCCCGGCGTCGAGGAGCTCATGGGCCTCGTGGACCACCTCATCGTCGGCAGCCGCTTCGCGGCCGCGGTGACGGGGGAGGTCGCCGAGCGGGCCGTCGAGCGCGCTGTGGCGACCGGGACTGGCTGCCTGCGATCGTCACCGCCGGAGGACCAGGGCAGCTGGTACCGCACGCCGCAGACTGGCGAGGCGGCCGTGCATGTCCCTGCCGTCGCCATCCAGGCCCGCGACACCAACGGCTGCGGCGACGTGTTCCACGGCGCCTACGCGGCTCGCCTGGCGCAGGGCGACGACGTGGCCGCGGCCGTGGACGTGGCGACCAGGATGGCGGCTGCCGAGGCCCAGCGGGGCAGCTGGCTGGGACGCCATCCCCGACTGGTCAGACAGGATCGATCCGGAGGAGGGGGAGCATGGCTGCGATCGCGCGAGTGCTCGAGACCATCCGGGAGGGCCTCGCCGAAGATCCCCTCCTGGACGCGCACACCCACCTCGACGCGGCGCACCTGCAGGCGCGCGGCCTCGACGATGTCCTGCTCTATCACATGCTCGTCTCGGAGCTGGCCAGCGCCGGTTGTCCGACTCGCGCGCGCGTGTCCGAGGACCCCACGCCAGCGGAGGCCCGGGAGCGGCTGGCCGAGGCGCTGCCCTTCACGCCCTACATCCGCAACACGAGCTGCGCCTGGGGTCTCGAGATCATCCTGCGCGACCTGTATGACAGCGAGCCGCCCGAGGACGAGGCCGGCTGGTGGCGCCTGGATGCCCGCATCCGTGAACGTGCCGACGACCCGTCATGGAGCAGAGAGGATCCTGCGACGTGCCGGGATCAGTCGGGCCTGCACGGAATTGTGGCGCGCACGGGACGGCACGGCCGATGACGTCCTGCAGTACGTGCTCGAGTGGGCCTTCATGGCCAGGTGCCAGCACGGCATGGAGGACGTGGCCGTCTACGAGCTGGAGCGCACGCTGCACGCAGGAGGACCCGGAGCCTCCGCTGCCCGTGACCATGGGGGGCACGCGGCCCGACGCCCCGCGGCCCATCCGCACGGTCGATGACGTCCACGATGCCATCGCCCATTACGTCGCCACCATGCCCATCGACCGTATGCTGGCCACGGCGCAGCACATCTCGACGGACATCGACTTCGCGCCCGTGAGTGAAGCCCGCATGAGTGCCGCCCTCGCGCGTCGCGAAGAGGCCGGGCCGGCCGAGCGCGACATGTACGCCGGCTTCATCTTCGAGGCCTTCCTCACTGCCCTCGAGCGGCTCCCCGAGGCGCCGCTCCTGCCAGCTGTCGATCGGCGCGGAGCCGCTGCCCTTCGAGACCGGCAGCAAGCTCCGCCAGGACACGATCTTCCAGGTGGCTGACCTCGTGGTCCGCCATCCGGGCGTGCGGTTCCAGTTCTTTCTCTCCTCCGAGCACGCCAACCAGTCGCTCTGCACGCTCGCGCGGGAGCTGCCCAACATCTCGCTGGCCGGCTACTGGTGGCACAACCTCTTCCCGGGCGTCATCCGCAAGGTCTTCCGCGACCGGCTGGACATGCTGCCGCTCAACCGGCATATCGCCTACTTCAGTGACGCCTACTGCGTGGAGTGGGCCTACGCCAAGGCCTTCATCATCCGGCAGCAGGTGGCGGAGGTCCTGGCCGAGAAGGTCGAACAGGGCCAGTACCGCGTGGCTGACGCGCTCGATGTCGCCCGCGCGGTGCTCTTCGAGACGCCGCAGACACTCAACGGCATGGCTCCCGGGTCATGGTGAGGGACCCAGGGACGGACAGCGGGATCCTCCTGACGCGACGAGGTGTGCTGTGGACCAGGTGATGAGCCCGGCCAACCGGGAGCGCTTCGAGCGGGCCACGGCCCACGTGGAGCAGGCCTACCGGCACGTGGAGATGGATCGGCCGCCCATCGTCATCCAGGACGCCAACTACGCGCTTGCGGGCGAGGACCCCGCTGGCATGCCGGAGGACTACTTCGCCGAGGGTGCCTTCGAGGCCATGCTCCAACGCCAGACGGACCGCATCCTGGCGCACCTCGAGCATTTCCAGGACGACTACGTGCCCTTCCTCTTCCCCTGGTACGGGACGGGCGTGGTGCCCTCCGCCTTCGGCTGCGAGATCATGCTCCAGCCCAGGGAGGAGCCAGCGGTCGCCGGACCCATCGTCACGAGTCCCGAGGAGGTCCGTCGCCTGGCGCCGCCGGATCCCCTGCGCGACGGACTGATGCCCCGTGTGCTCCGCTGCATCGACCACATGCGGGCCAACAGCGACATCCCAGTCTCCTTCACGGATTGCCAGGGGCCACTCAACATCGCCCTCAACCTCGTGGGCCTCGAGCGCCTCAGCCTCTGGATGTACGACGAGCCCAGCACCGTCCACCAGCTCATGGACCTCTGCACCACGGTGCTCATCGATTGGGTGCGCATCCAGAAGCAGCATGCCGGGCAGCCGGATGACGGCGGTGCCTTCCCGCACTTCGTCGTCCTGCCGCCGGGCCGCGGCGGGGTCTGGATCTCTGATGACGACAGCACCGTGCTCTCACCGCACCTCTACCGCGAGTTCGTGGTCCCGTACAACGGTCGCGTCCTGCAAGCCTTCGGTGGCGGCACATTGCACTACTGCGGCACGGCCACCCACCAGCTCGAGAACCTCCTCGCCACCGATGGCCTGGTTGGCGTCAACAACTGGTGCATGGGGGACTTCGACGGCGTCTTCAAGGCCCAGGCCGCCTTCGCCGGCCGTCTCGTCTTCACCGTGGACGACTTCGCGCCCGTCGACGTCGAGGCGTATTTCGCGGAGCTCATCCCGGGCCTCTCCAGGAGCGGCACCATCGTCACGATCTTCCCCTCGGCGACCACCGCCACGGTGAAGGGCCGCACGGTGGCCTGCGCACGAGAGCCATACGCATTGGGAGCGGCGTGCCAGCGGGCCATCGACGCGCAGTACGGACGCGCACGGGCGTGAACGACGGGCCTGTGGACCCCGCTCTTGCTCCAGCCCCCGATCCCGCGGCAGCCCCGTGGGTGCGCGTGGGCGCCTATGCCGTCGTCAGCGACGAGCAGGATCGCCTGCTCCTCTGCCACATCGCGCCGGGCTACCCGCTGGCTGGGCACTGGACGCTGCCCGGCGGTGGCGTGGACCACGGAGAGCACCCCGACGACGCCGTCCTGCGCGAGCTGGCGGAGGAGACGGGCCTGCCCGGCCGCCGCGGGCCGGTGGCGGGCATCTGGTCGGGCTTCATCGCCCGGCCCCTGACACGACCGGGCCCGCTGCACTGGATCGCCATCCTCTATCACGTGTCCGTGACACTGCACGACCTGCGCCTGGAGGTCGGTGGCTCGACGGACGACTGCGCGTGGTTCCCGCCCCAGGTTGCTGCCGACCTTCCGCACACGGACCTCGTGGATGCGGCGCTGGGCCTGCTCCAGGGGCCCGACGTCTCAGCCGCCTGACCAGCAGCTCGCCTACCCGACCCGACGGCGCGGCCGTCACCGCCGGGCCGGACCCGCTCGACCTACCATGGGGCGGGGCACGGCTGCCGGTCGATCCTGCGGTCGTCTGTCGGGCCCGCACAAGGAGGACCATCCGCATGGACGTCGGACTCGTCGGCCTGGGTCGCATGGGTGCCAACATGGCTCGTCGCTGGCGGCGCCACGGACATGGCGTCGTCGGCTACGCGCGCACCGCGGCCACCGTGGACGGGCTGCTCACCGAGGGCGCCATCTCCGCGGGCGCCACGTCCCTGGAGGACCTCGTGGCGGCTCTCGAGCCGCCCCGCGCCGTGTGGGTCATGGTGCCGGCCGCCTCTGTGGACGCAACGCTGGAGCATCTCGCCACGCTGCTCTCGCCCGGCGACATCGTCGTTGACGGCGGCAACTCCTGGTTCCGCGACGACATCCGCCGCTCGGCGGTCCTGGCGCCGGCCGGCATCCGCTACGTCGACTGCGGCACGAGCGGCGGCACCTGGGGCCTGGAGCGCGGCTACTGCCTGATGATCGGCGGCCCGGACGACGCCATCGCGCACCTCGACCCGCTCTTCGCGGCCCTGGCGCCCGGCCTGGACACGGCGCCGCGCACCCCGGGCCGCAGCGGCGAGCCCACCACGGCCGAGCAGGGCTACCTCCATTGCGGGCCGGCCGGCGCGGGCCACTTCGTCAAGATGGTCCACAACGGCATCGAGTACGGGATCATGGCGGCCTACGCGGAAGGCCTCAACCTCCTCCACCATGCTGACGCCGGCCTCGCCTCGCGCGCCGTGGATGCGGAGACCAGCCCCCTGCGTGAGCCCGAGCTCTACCAGTACGACCTGGACCTGGCCGCGGTCACGGAGCTGTGGCGCCGCGGCAGCGTCATCTCCTCGTGGCTCCTCGACCTGACGGCACAGGCGATGGTCGAGGACGGCGACCTCGAGGGCTTCGGCGGCCTCGTGGCCGACTCCGGCGAGGGCCGCTGGACGAGCATGGCGGCCATCGACACGTCCGTGCCGACACCCGTCCTGACGGCGGCGCTCTATGGCCGATTTCAGCTCCCGTGGCGAGGGCGACTTCGGGAACCGCGTGCTCTCCGCCATGCGCCTCGGCTTCGGCGGGCACGTGGAACTCACGGTCGCACCGGCCGATCGCACTCCACCGGCCGATCGCACTCGGGAGACCATCCCGCCGGGTTAGGCTGGCGTGCCGCGCCGGTCATCGGCGGCGGCTCGCTCCCGGCTTCGCGGGACCTGCAGGGGAGCGCCGCGTCGGCTTCGAGGCGCACCGCTCATGGACGCCTCCGCCACTCGTCGGAGGCGTCCGGCAGTCGGGCGCGGCGTACCCTTGCCTCCATGCCTCGCACCCCATCGTGCTGGCGCAGGCCCTGCCCCGCCTGGCCGCTGCTCCTGGCGGTCCTCCTGGTCACGTTCCTGGTGGGCTGCTCCATGCTCGACGATCCGGCCACCGGATCGGCAGGGCCGATCCCGAGCGCAACGTCGACGGCGCCGGCCAGCGTCACGACCGACTATCCCTTCGCCGTGGAGCCGCCGGCCGATTGGACGGGTGACTCCGTCACCCTGTCGCATCTGCCGGTCGAAGCGCTCGAGGCGCTCGTCCGCATCGCCTCTGACGGACCCTTCCCCTACGACCAGGACGGCGCCGTGTTCCAGAACCGCGAGGGCATCCTGCCGGTGCGTGACCGCGGCATCTACGCCGAGTACACCGTGGAGACGCCGGGCTCGGGTGACCGCGGGGCCCGCCGCCTCGTCGTGGACGACGACACGTGGGTCTACTACACCGATGACCACTACGACTCGTTCAGATTCGTGACGCCGTGAGCACGGCCCCGCCGCTCGACCGGCTGAGCGATCCGCTGCCGTCGCCGCTGCCGCAGGGCGTGCATCTCCTGCGCTCGCGCCGATCGAGCCAGGCCGTGGCAACCAGCCTGCGGCGCGGCGGCTGGGCCGTGGCCAGCGTCGACCTCAGCGCGGCCACCGGCAAGTCGGACATCCTGGCCGCCTTCGCAGCCAGCCTGACCGTCCCGGCGTGGGTCGGCCGCAACTGGGATGCCCTCGACGATGCGCTGCGCGACCTCTCCTGGTGGCCGGCCGGCCCGCGGGGCCGCGTCATCATCGCGCGCGGTGCCAGCGGCCTGGCCGCGGACAGCCCGCGGGATCACGGGGTCCTGGTCGACATCCTCTCCACGGCCGCCCTGCGGTGGTCTGCGACGGGTTGCCCACTGGTCGTGCTGCTGCGGCGCTGAGGCGCTTGCGCCTGCGGCCGTCACGGGATATGGTTCGTGCTGCATTGACTATCTATGACGGACTGACCATCTACCACGCATTGACCGTCCAGCCCGCGGCTGACCGATGAGCCCGACCGAGCGCCAGGGCCTCATCGCCGAGATCGTGGAGCAGATGAGCGCGCAACCCGTGGGCCCGGCCGCCCGGGTCCTGCGACACTACCCGGGCGGCGCCATCAGCCTGGTGCACCTCAACGTGCTGGCCATCCTGCAGGGCGGCGGAGCCCATTCGATGCGCAGCCTGGCCGAGGTGCTGGGCGTCTCGGGCGCCAGCGCCACGGGCATCGTCGATCGCATGGAGGAGCGCGGCCTGGTCGCCCGGCAACGGATCGACGACGACCGTCGGGTGGTGCACGTCGAGATCACGGAGGCGGGTCGGGAGCTCATGCAGGGCCTCTCTGCGCAGCGTCGCCGGGCGCTCGGCGAGATGCTCGAGCAGCTCGACGACGAGGAGCTGGCCGGTCTGCTGCTGGGCGCCCGGGCCTTCCGGCGGGCGCATCGAGCGTCACCTGGCCGCCATGGCGGCGGACGACGCGCCCGCCACGGGTCGGACCACCGGCTCGGCACGAAGGACGACCCGGTGATCGGGCTGCTGCGGCGCTACCTGCCGCGCTACCGCTGGCCCCTGTTGCTCGTCATCGCCCTGCTCTTCGTGCAGGCGGTGGGCACGCTGTACCTGCCGGAGCTCAACGCCGAGATCATCAACAACGGCGTCGTCACCGGCGACACGGACTACATCCTGCGCACGGGCGCCTTCATGCTGGCCGTGTCAGCGGCGCTCATGGTCGCCGCCATCGTGGGCGTCTTCTTCAGCGCCCGGGTGGCCATGGGCCTGGGGCGTGACCTGCGCTCGGCGATCTTCCGCAGCGTGGAGTCGTTCAGCCAGGCGGACATCAACCACTTCGGCACCGCCACGCTCATCACCCGCAACACGAACGACGTCATGCAGGTCCAGCAGGTCACCCTGATGGCCCTCACCATGCTGATCACGGCACCGATCCTGACCATCGGCGGCCTCATCATGGCCCTGCGCCAGGACGTGCCCCTGTCGGGGATCCTGCTCGTCATCATCCCCATCCTGCTGGTCTTCGTGGCCGTGGTCATGCGTCGTGCCATGCCCCTCTTCGCCACCCTGCAGGGCCGCACCGACCACATCAACCTGGTCATGCGCGAGAAGCTGACGGGCATCCGCGTCATCCGCGCCTTCGTGCGCACCGAGCACGAGGAGCAGCGCTTCGACGCCGCCAACCGCGACTACATGAGCACGGCCCTGTCGCTCAACCGTCTCTTCGCCATCACGATGCCGGCGATCATGCTGATCATGAACCTGAGCATGGTGGCGGTGCTCTACCTGGGCGCCTTCCGCGTCGACAGCGGGGAGATGCCCATCGGCAACCTGACGGCCTTCCTGCAGTACATCATGCAGATCCTCATGTCGATCATGATGGCCATGCTCATGCTGGTCATCGTGCCGCGGGCGGTCGTCTCCGGCGGGCGCATCCGCGAGGTCCTCGACCGGCAGCCGTCCATCGCCGATCCCGAGGCGCCCGTCGTGCCCAGCGCCCGGGGCCACGTGGAGCTGCGCGGCGTCGGCTTCGGCTATCCGGGGGCCGAGGAGCCCGTGCTGCACGACATCACCTTCGAGGCGCTGCCGGGCGAGACGACCGCCATCGTGGGTTCCACCGGCAGCGGCAAGACCACCCTCGTGAACCTGCTGCCACGCCTCTACGACGTGACTGCCGGCGCTGTGCTCGTGGACGGCGTGGACGTCCGCGAGGTGGACCGCCAGGAGCTCTGGGCGCGCATCGGCATGGTTCCCCAGCGCGCCTACCTGTTCAGCGGCACCGTGGCCAGCAACCTGCGCTACGGCGACGAGGAGGCCACGGATGACGAGCTGTGGCATGCCCTCGAGGTCGCCCAGGGGCGTGACTTCGTCAGCGCGCTGCCCGAGGGACTGGAGGCGCCTGTCTCACAGGGCGGCACCAACGTCTCCGGTGGCCAGCGCCAGCGCCTGGCCATCGCCCGCGCCCTCGTCAAGCGTCCGGACATCTTCATCTTCGATGACAGCTTCTCCGCCCTGGACTTCCGCACGGACGCCCGACTGCGCGCCGCCCTGGGGCGGGAGCTGGACGATGCCACGGTCATCATCGTGGCCCAGCGCGTCGGCACCATCCTGCACGCCGACCGGATCGTGGTGCTCGAGGACGGCCGGGTCGCCGGCATGGGCACCCATGCGGAGCTCATGGCCACGTGCGAGACGTATCGCGAGATCGTGCTCTCGCAGGTGACCGAGGAGGAGGCCGCATGATGGGCCGCCCCGGCGGAGGGCCGGGACGCGGTCCACGCCCGGGTGGGTCCGGGCGGTCCGGGTGGGCCGGGTGGCCACGGCCTGGGCCTGCCCGTCGAGCGCTCCAAGGCCTTCGGGCCGACCTTCCGTCGGCTGCTCGGGGAGATGCGCCCGGAGCGCCGCTGGATCTTCCTCGTCGTCGCCTTCGCGGCGGTCAGCGTCACGCTGGCCGTGCTCGGCCCCAAGCTGCTGGGCGAAGCCACCAACGTCATCTTCTCCGGCTTCGTGGGCCAGCAGATGGGAGCCATGGGCCTCTCCGGCATGACCACGGACCAGGTCGTGGCCATGCTGAACGCCCAGGGCCAGTCCAACCTGGCCAGCATGGTCTCGGCCACCGGTGCCACGCCGGGCGTCGGCATCGACTTCGCGGAGCTGGCGCGCTTGCTGGCCATGGTGGCCGGGCTCTACGTCTTCTCAGCCGTCTTCGGCTGGGCCCAGGCCTACGTCATGGCGGGCGTGACGCAGCGCGTGGTGTACCGGCTGCGCCGGCGCATGGACGAGAAGATCGGCCGCCTGCCGCTGGCGTACTTCGACGGCCAGCCCCGCGGCGACCTGCTGAGCCGCGTCACCAATGACATCGACAACATCAGCCAGACCCTCCAGCAGACCCTGACGACGATGATCACATCCATCCTGACGGTCCTCGGCGTGCTCGTGATGATGCTCACCATCAGCCCGATGCTGGCCGTCGTCTCGTTGCTCGTGGTGCCTGCCTCGGTCATCGTGACGATGCTCATCGCGTCGCGGTCGCAGAAGCAGTTCGCAGCGCAGTGGGAGCGCACGGGCACGCTCAACGGCCACATCGAGGAGATGCATACCGGCCACGCGGTGGTCAAGCTCTTCGGACGCCAGGACGAGGCGATGGCCGAGTTCGATCGCCGCAACGAGGAGCTCTACGAGGCCAGCACCCGCGCCCAGTTCCTGTCGGGCATGATCCAGCCGGCCATCACCTTCATCTCCAACCTCAATTACGTGGCCATCTGCGTCATCGGCGGCATCCAGGTGGCCACGGGCCAGATCTCCCTGGGCGACGTGCAGGCCTTCATCCAGTACTCGCGCCAGTTCACGTTCCCGATCATGCAGCTGGCGTCGATCGCCAACACCCTGCAGAGCGCCGTCGCCTCTGCCGAGCGGGTCTTCGAGCTGCTCGACGAGGCAGAGGAGGTCGCCGACCCGGCGACCCCCGCCAGCCTGCCGCGGCCGGTCGCCGGGCGCGTCGACCTCGAGGACGTGGCCTTCCGTTACGAAGCGGACACGCCGCTCATCGAGGACCTCTCGCTGGCCGTCGAGCCCGGCCATACCATCGCCATCGTCGGCCCCACCGGTGCTGGCAAGACGACGCTCGTCAACCTGCTCATGCGCTTCTACGACGTGAAGAGCGGACGCATCCGTATCGACGGCATCGAGACGCGCGAGCTGACGCGGGACGATCTGCGGCGGGCCTTCGGCATGGTCCTCCAGGACACCTGGCTCTTCAAGGGCACCATCCGCGAGAACATCACCTACGGGGTGAACGGCGAGGTCAGCGAGGAGGCCTTCCACGCCGCCGTGGAGGCGGCCCATGTCGACCACTTCGTGCGCACCCTCCCGGACGGCTACGAGACCATCCTCGACGAGGACGCCTCGAGCGTCTCAGCCGGTGAGAAGCAGCTCCTCACCATCGCCCGGGCCTTCCTGGCCGATCCGCCCATCCTCATCCTCGACGAGGCCACGTCGTCCGTGGACACGCGCACCGAGGTCCTCATCCGGCGCGCCATGACGCGGCTCATGGAGGGCCGCACGGCCTTCGTCATCGCCCACCGGCTCTCGACCATCCGCGACGCGGACACGATCCTCGTCATGGACCGCGGCGCGATCATCGAACAGGGCAGCCACGCGGAGCTCATGGCCGCGCGCGGCTTCTACCACGACCTGTACTCCAGCCAGTTCGAGGCCGCCCTGGACGACGCTGCCTGACAGCATCCGCCCGGGTGGTGGCGCCCGTCCGACGACCGCGCGATGCGGCATCATCGACACGTGCAAGTCACCCGACTGCGCCGAGCCATCATCCCGCCAGCTCCCACCTCGCCCCACGAATCGCGCGTCACTGGCTTCCTGCGGCCGGCCGTCTTCGGTGGCAGCGACGGGCTCGTCTCCAACCTCGCCCTGGTCATGGGCGTGGCGGGCGCCTCGTCCGACAACCAGGCCATCGTCATCGCGGGCATCGCCGGGCTCCTGGCGGGGGCCTTCTCCATGGCGGTCGGTGAGTACATCTCCGTGCGCTCCCAGCATGAGCTCTTCGACGCGCAGCGCCAGCTGCAGGTGGAGCAGCTGCGCCGGGACGAGGCCGGTGAGCGCGCCATCCTGGAGGGCATCTACGAGGGGCGCGGTTTCAGCGCGGACGAGGCGCGCTCCATCGTGGGCACGCTCTTCGGGACGCCGGAGCGGGCGCTCGACGCCATGATGCGCGACGAGGTCGGCCTCGATCCCAGGAACATCGGCGGACCCTGGGCGGCCGCGGTCAGCTCCTTCCTGTCCTTCGTCTTCGGGGCGGTCATCCCGCTGCTGCCGTTCCTGTTCCTGGCCGGCAACCCAGCCCTCGCCGGCGGCGTCCTCCTCTCACTCGGCGCCCTGTTCCTGCTGGGCCTGGGCGTGAGCCGCCTGACCGGGCGTCCACCCCTCCGGACCGGACTGCGCCAGATGGCGCTGGGCGGAGCGGCCGCGCTCATCACGTTCGTCATCGGTCAGGCTGTCGGCCAGGCCGTCTGATCCCGGCGGCGACCAGGACGCAAACGTCCGGGGTCCCGTCCAGAGCCTCTCGAGCGAGGCGTTGCCGAGGACGAGGCGGTCGAACCGCAGGTCGAAACGACTCGATCTCAGCGCCCTTCTCGCGATCCCCCTCTCACGATCCCGTGCCCTCCGGCCCCGGGGCGAGAGCCCGGCCGCGGAGGACCTCGATCAGCACCGAGTCGTCCCTGCGTCCGTATCCTGCCCTGCGCCCGGCCAGGAAGAGCTGCTCGGCTGCGACTGCCAGCGATGCCGGGTAGGCGTGATCCCGAGCGGTGGCGGTCACCAGCCCCATGTCCTTGACGAAGTTGTCCAGGGTACTGACGACCGGCTCGTAGGCGCCGTCGAGCATTCGCGAGCCGCGGTCATCGAGCATGAATGACGCGGCCGCCCCATGACGGACCAACTCCCAGGCGAAGCGCGGATCCAGCCCAAGCGCCTCCGCGTAGGCGAGGGCCTCGGCCGCCACTGCGGTGTGGACGCCGCAGAGCAGCTGGTTGACCATCTTCAGCTTCTGGCCGTCACCAGGTCGGGGTCCGGCCACTCGCCACGTGCTGGCCATGGCTTCGAGGAGCGGCCTCGTCTTGTCCACCGCGGGATCCTCGCCGCCCACCATGATCACCAGGTCGCCCCGCGCGGCACGCGCGGCTCCACCGGAGACCGGGGCATCGACGAGATCGACCTCCCGCTCCTGCAATCGTCGTGCCCACGCCTCCACGGCCCCTGGCCCGACGGTCGCCATGACCATGACGACGGATCCAGGCCGCAGCGCCTCGACGACGCCGCTCCCGAAGAGCGTCTCCTCGACCTGGGCGGGTGTCGCCACCATGACGACCATCACGTCCGCGTCTGCGGCGGCTGCCACCGCGGAGTCGACGATGCCCACACCGTCGCCGATGAGGGCCATCCGTCCAGGATCAGCGTCGTACGCGGCCAGCGCATGGCCGGCCCTCGCCACGCATGCGGACATCGGGAGACCCATGGCGCCCAGCCCGATCCAGCCTACCCGTAGCATCTGCGATCCCCCTTCGCCCTCGTCGTTGTCACCCGGATGGTCTCCGGAGGCTGGCGGCGATGATGACGATGATACCGATGACCGCGCGCTCGGCTGTGCATCGGGACGAGCGCGTGCCGGCGTGGCTCGACGCGTATCCTGTGGGCTGATCGACCGGTGGGGGGCTCCAAGCAAGACCAGCCCGTCCATTGACTTGGTCGACCACGGGAGGTTCATCGATGGCTGTCCGCATCGCATCACTGAGTTCCATCCCCGTCCTGGATCTGCCGGGCCGCAAGCTGCAGTGGCTGGTCACGACCGAGACCCTGGGCACCCGCAACCTCTCGATGGCGGTCATGGACTGCCCTGCGGGCGAGGTCGTCCGTCCGCTGCACAGTCACCGGGACACCGAGGAGTTCATCTTCATCCTGGAGGGCGAAGGCGAGGCGCTGGTCGACGGGGAGGTAGCGGCGTTCCACGAGGGCGATGCGGTCTTCTTCCCGGCCAACTCGCGTCACATGGTCAGGAACACGGGCACGACGCGGCTGCGCACGTGCTCGGTCTTCGGTCCGGCCACGACCAGCGATACATACGTGCTCTATGAAGGCGAGGGGTGGTAGGCAGCCCCGTTCGCCAGGCTCAGGCCGGCTGAGCGCCTGAGCGTCGCCGTTCGATCGGAAGCCAGTCGAACGTCTCTGCCGGGTCGGCCGAGGGGCGGTACTCCAGACCGACGTAGCCGTCATAGCCGACGCGCTCGAGAGCGCTCAGCACCCGCTCGAAGGCCACCTCGCCACTGCCGGGGTGCAGTCGGTCGGGGACGTCCGCGATCTGCACGTGGCCGAGCCGGTCGGCGCATGCCTGGATCCGGGTGATGAGGTCGCCCTCGGAGCGCTGGATGTGATAGACGTCGAACAGGAGCCAGACGTCCTCACCGCTCTCGGCCGCGACGAGGTCGATGATCTCGAGCGCCTGTTCGACGCGGTGGAGCCCGAATCGCGGGAAGTCGACGGGGTTCAGGGGCTCGATCACGACTCGGGCGCCGACACGCCCCGCCTCCCGGGCGGCCCTGGAAAGGTTGTCGACCACCACCTGTCGCACGCTGTCATCTGCGACGTCAGTCGGCGTGTTCCCGAAGGGAGCGTGGATGACCCGGGCAGCCAGCCTCTCCGCGAGCGCGACGGCGACATCGAGGTTGTCCCGGAAGCGCAGGTGCTGACCGGGCAGTGAGACGAGGCCGTGCTCCCCAGCTGCTGCGTTCCCGGTCGTCATGTTGAAGCCGACAAGCTGGAGGCCACTGGCTGCGACCGCCTCCACGAGGTCATCGACCTCGGCGGCCGGAGGCACGTCTACCTCGAAGGGCCACCACATCTCGACCGCATCGAAGCCGGCCTGGGCGGCGGCGCGGAGCCGCTCCCGCAGCGGCAGCCCGGGAAACAGGATCGACAGATTCAGGTCGAAGCGCATCACCCGCATCGTACCGCGCCGCGGCGACATCCCCGGGCATGATCTCGCCAGGCCACGATCGTCCCATGGCATGGCGCGTGACCGCGCTGGTCACGGCGTCCCTGAGGCTGGGGATTCGTTCCCATACCGTGCCGCTGCTGCCGTCGAACCGCAACCCGGCCCTGGATAGACTCGCCAGAGAGCATCGACAGCGGGGCCGGCCCCAGCTTGCCCGTGGTCGCGCCCCGTCGATCCACGTCCCGACAACCACGCACGCCAACCGCTCAGTGCAGGAGTCCCATGACCGCTCGGAACACGGCCATCGCCTCGATCGCCAGCCATCGTGTCGCCGCCACGCAGAAGTACCTGGAGCACGCCGGGCAGGCCATCTACGGCCAGTACGTCTTCCACGAGGCTGCACAGCGGGAGTACCTGGCCAAGCCGATCTTCCGCAAGCTGCGCCAGACCATCGATGGCCACGAGCCCTTCGACCCGGGCATCGTCGATGCCGTGGCCCACGGCGTGAAGGAGTGGGCGCTGGCCCACGGCGCCACGCACTACACGCACTGGTTCGTGCCCATGACGGGCGCCACGGCGGAGAAGCACGACTCCTTCCTGACCCCGACGGGCGAGGGCAGCACCATCGCGGAATTCTCGGGCAAGAACCTGCTGCAGGGTGAGCCGGACGCCAGCTCCTTCCCCTCCGGCGGCATCCGCGCGACCTTCGAGGCCCGCGGCTACACGGCCTGGGACGTCACCAGCCCGATCTTCCTGCAGGTCGAGGCCAACGGCGTCACGCTGACCATCCCCACGGCCTACGTCTCCTTCACCGGCGAGGCGCTGGACCACAAGATCCCGCTACTGCGCTCCCAGGAGGCCCTGGGCAAGCAGGCCCTGCGCATCCTGCGCTGGTTCGGCAACACCGCGGCCACGCGAGTCCTGACCGCCATCGGTCCCGAACAGGAGTACTTCCTGGTCGATCGCCGCCTGGCCGAGCAGCGGCCCGACCTGCTGCTCACGGGCCGCACCCTCTTCGGTGCCCCGTCGCCCAAGGGCCAGGAACTGGAGGACCAGTACTTCGGCCCCATCCGGGAACGCATCCTGGCTTTCATGATGGACCTGGACCGCGAGCTCTGGCGCCTGGGTATCCCGGCCAAGACCCGCCACAACGAGGTGGCGCCGGCGCAGTTCGAGATGGCGCCGGTCTACGAGCCGACCTCCGTGGGCTCTGACCACAACATGGTGGTCATCAGCACGATGCGTCGCCTCGCGCTGCAGCACGGGCTCATGCTGCTCATCCACGAGAAGCCCTTCGCCGGCATCAACGGCTCCGGCAAGCACAACAACTGGTCCATGGCCACCGATGCCGGCGAGAACCTGCTCGATCCGGGCAACGACCCGCACGCCAACGCCCAGTTCCTGGCCTTCCTGATGGCCGTCATCAGCGGCGTGGACACGCACGCCGACCTGCTGCGTGCCTCCATCGCCGACGCCGGCAACGACCACCGCCTGGGCGCCAACGAGGCGCCGCCGGCCATCATGTCCGTCTTCCTCGGCTCGCAGCTGGTGGACGTCGTCGGGCAGCTGGCCAGCGGCGGTGCCTCCGCCTCCAAGCGGGGCGGCTCGCTGGAGCTGGGGGTGACCTCCCTGCCGGTCCTGCCGCGGGATGCCACGGACCGCAACCGGACCTCGCCCTTCGCCTTCACGGGCAACAAGTTCGAGTTCCGCGCCGTGGGCTCCTCGGCGCCCATCTACTGGCCGCAGACCGTGCTCAACACGGCCGTCGCGGACGCCCTCGACCAGCTCGCCACGAAGCTCGAGAAGCTGGAGCCGGCCGACTTCGCCGGACTCACCAGGATCCTTGCCGACCTGGTCAAGAGCCACCGCAAGGTCCTCTTCGAGGGCAACGGGTACGCGCCGGAGTGGCACGCTGAGGCGGCCAAGCGAGGCCTGCCCAACAACCGCTCCACGGTCGATGCGCTGCCCGTGCTCTCCGAGAAGAAGGCCATCGGGATCTTCTCCAGGCACGGCGTCCTGTCCGAGCGCGAGCTGATCGCCCGCGCCGAGATCAACTGGGATCGCTACGTCAAGGTCAGTGACATCGAGGCCAGCTGTGCCCTGGACATTGCGCGCACCATGATCCTGCCGGCTGGCGTGCGCTACCTGGCCGAGCTCACCTCGGCGGGCACCTCGAAGGGCGTGAGCGCCGTCGCCGAGGCCGTCGCGGCCAAGGTGGACGCCCTGGTCGAGGCCATCGATGGCCTGCAGAACGCCCAGCACGCGGCGCATGACATGGGCTCCGTGGAGGCCGAAGCTCGCGCCTTCCGCGACCGCGTCATCCCCGCGCAGGATGCGCTGCGCGAGGTCGCCGACGAGCTCGAGTCGATCGTCGCGGACGACCTGTGGCCCCTGCCCAAGTACCGCGAGCTGCTCTTCCAGTACTGACCTCCGCTGCGCCGGGGGCGGCCAGCGGTGCGGTGTCCGCCCCCGACCCGGTTCAGGTCTCGAACGGGGTGCGTCCCGGCGGTTCACCGCCCGGGGCGGGGTAGACGCAGAGCAGCGTGAGGGGCAGCGCCCCGGTGTTGCGGAAGCCGTGCGCGCCGGCCGGGCCCGCCGGGCTGATGACGGTGCCACCCGGGGCGATCGGCGTTTCGCCGCCGTCGGCGTCAAGCGCCACGCCGGTCCCGCTCAACACGTACTGCAGCTCCATGACCGGGTGGTAGTGGAGCGGGATGTCGCCCTCGATGGCCACGAGCACCGCGAAGAGCTCCGCGCCGGGCGTGCTGGCGTCCAGGATACGGCTCACGGGCGCGCCCGGGTAGTCGGCCGGGGAAGGGATGCCTTCGTGGGGCGCCCGATACACCGACCGTGGGCCCACGAGCGGTCGGCTGTCGCTCATCGATATCCCTCCTGGCTGCCGGCCAAGCGCCGGTCGTTGCCGGGTCCCGTTCCAGTGGTCGCCGTCGCCCATCGCCGGCGCCTATCGCCGGCGCCGGTCGCGGGGCCGCGGGGAGTCCACCCCTGGCGCACGTTCAGTCGCGTACCACCCAGACGCCGTCTCGCGGGGCCGACTGGCTCCAGCCACCCTGTGCCCAGGCGAGGACCGCGCGGCTCCCGAAGGCACGGATGGCAACGCTGCCGATCTCGTTGGCTTGCCGGACGGTCGTCGACTTCCAGCCGGACGCGGTGCGCCAGCGATGCAGGACCCTGTGCGTGGTGCCAGTCCTGACGACCACCAGGTGCGGCCGGCCCCTGGCGTCCAGGCTGAGCTCGGTCTCCCGGCCCGCTCCGAGTGACGCCACCGCTCCCCAGCCGGAGACCGTGCGCCGGGTGTAGCGGACCACGCCGCCCTGCCCCCGACCGACCCAGGCGATGTGCGCCCGGTCGTGACCGTCAAGCGCCAGCGACGGCGCACTGACCACGCTCGCGGATCCCGGCACGAGCACCGGCGTCGTGAAGTCGCCCAGGCGGGTCCGGGCCTTGCTGTAGCGCACGCCAGACGGGCCCGTGTAGGCGATCCGCGCGCGGCCGTCACTGCTCAGCCGCAGCGCTGGGCCCAGGCCATAGGCAGCGACCTGCTCCTTGTGCCAGATGCCCCCGCGGTCGGTCTTGAAGAAGACGGGCGCCGAACCCTGCTCGGGAACGCAGATGCAGCGTGCATAGGCGAGGTACAGGACGCCGCCCGCGACCTTCAGCGAGGGGTCCGTCATGCCGTCGCCAGCGACGCGCTGCGGCAGCCCGAAGTCCCCTGTCGCGCGGCCCTTGTCCGTCACGTAGGAGATGCCGCTGCAGGAGCCGGGCGTGTCAGAGATGGTGCACATGGAGGCCGCGATGTGCACGCTCTGGTCCGTGTCGATGGCGATGGTCGGCGCCATCCATGCCCCGTACGGGGCGTCGCCACGCATGACCCGCTGGCGCGCCCACGTCCCGCTCCGGTCGGTGGAGTACCAGACGTCGCCGACGCGGTTGGTGGCGACGATGTGCCGGTGCCCGGCCGCATCCAGCGCCAGGGCCATCCCGTATGGATACGCCCCGCTCAGGGCCTGTGTCGGCGTCGCCAACACGCTGGTCGTCGCGGCTGCCTCCGGGTCGGCCGCGCTCGTGGGCGCTGCCGCCAGCGCCACCAGCGTGAACGACAGCACGCCGGCCACGAGCATGCCCGTGAGCCCGGCGCGACGGTTCGATCGTGCCATGTCTCCTCCGCATCGGCACGATCGGTCTCCGTGCCCCCGCGCGGGGGCACGAGCCGGTCATGTCAGGGCGCATGGTGGCCGCTCGCGGCGCCGGGCGGCAAGGGCCGAGTGGACGCAAACCGTCCTGCCGCAGCTGGCTCGCGCTCCGTCCCGAGCGGCCGTCCCGCGCTCCGTCCCGAGCGGCCGTGCCATCCGGCCCGGGTCAGCCGCGGCACCCTGTGGCACGCTTCCAGGAACGCACTATCGGATGAAGGAGGCCCGCACATGGGCGACGGCACGCGGATCGGCATCGTCACCGGGGGAGGGGACTGTCCCGGCATGAACGCCGTCATCCGGGCCGTGGCCAAGGCCGCCAAGCTGCGCGGCTGGGAGGCCATCGGTGTCTCCGGCGGTTTCGATGGCCTCTTCGACCCGCAGGCCTGCGAAGTCCTCGACTACCAGCGACTCTCCGGTCTCCTGACCCGTGGCGGCTCTATCCTCGGCTCGGCCAACAGCGGTCGCTTCGCGGCCAAGGTCGGCGAGGGCAACGTGCGCCAGCTGCCCAGCGGTCTGCTGGACTCCACGAAGGAGGCCGTTGAACGCCTCGGACTGCGCGGCCTCGTCGTCATCGGCGGCGACGGCACCATGAGCATCGCGCTGCAGCTCGATGCCCATGGCATCCCGGTCGTGGGCGTCCCCAAGACGATCGACAACGACCTCGGCGCCACGCAGCAGACCTTCGGCTTCGACTCGGCCGTGGCCTACGCGACGGACGCCGTGGACCGCCTGCAGACCACGGCGGAGAGCCACCGACGCGCCATCGTCATGGAGGTCATGGGCCGCCACGCCGGTTGGATCGCCCTGCATTCCGGCCTCGCCGGCGGCGCGGACGTCATCCTCATCCCGGAGATCCCCTTCGACCACGAGCAGATCGCGTCCGCCGTGCGCGAGCGCGATCGCACGGGACGGCTTCCACACCATCGTCGTCGCGGCCGAGGGTGCCTGCCCGACGGGCGACACCGCCGCCGCCAGCGTGGGCGGGGGCGCGGACCGCGAGGTCCGCCTGGGTGGCGTCGGCGCCATCGTGGCCGACGAGATCGAGCGGCGCACCGGCAAGGAGACGCGCCACGTGGTGCTGGGACACCTGCAGCGGGGCGGCAGCCCGACGCACTTCGACCGCGTCCTGTGCACGACCCTCGGCGCGCAGGCCGTGGAGATGGTCGCCGAGGAGGGCTTCGGCCGACTCGTGGTCTTCGACGGCCACACCCTGGGCAGCGTGCCTCTGGCGGAGGCCGTGGACCGGCTGCGCCTCGTGCCGCCGGACGGACCGCTGGTCCGCGCGGCGCGCCAGATGGGCGTCTCCTTCGGTGACCAGCCGCTCTGGGACGTCACCGACTGACAGCGGCGGGGCACGACGAACCCTGCCCGCTCCGACCGGCCGCTGCCCGGATGCACCATGTCGGCCAAGCCACTCGAGGCGCTGAGCAGCTGGAGGCTCAGCCGGCCAGGGAGCCCAGCGTCTCCAGCGTCACCAGGCCTGTGCGGTCGTGACGTGCGGTCTGGCGGTCGAGGCGCACCCGGCAGGAGCGCTCGGCATCGAAGACGACGATGGCCACGTGCAGTCGCTCACCCTCGGCCTCCGCATTGGCTCGGGCGTCGTCGAGCTGGTGGAGGACATCGGCATCGATACCCCGAGCTCCCCATTTGCAGTCGAACGCCTCGGCGGCAGCCACCCGCTCGACCGTCACGTCGTAGGGGTGGATCTCCGTGGGCACGCCGTCGAAGAGGATGCGCCGCTCCCGGCGCACGGCCGCCGCGCCCACGCGCCGCGCGAGCAGCTCGGCGGTCAGCGATTCCACGAGGGCTCCACGGAGCTGGTTGCGCGCCTGATCGCCGCGGTCGGCGATGGCAAGCGAGACGGCCAGGACAGCCTCCGAACGCTCCCGGTCGGCGGGCCCTGCCTGCGCTCCGAAGAGCGTCGGGAACATCGTCCGCCAGCCTCCTGGTTCGAGCGTCTCACCATTCATGACGGCCCGCGCCAGCAGGCGCTGGGTGGCGCTGGCATCGGCCAGCAGACCCGCCGCACGCGCCACGACCGGGTCGGCCTGGATGGCGGCGTAGGTGACCGCGCGGGCGTCCCGGGCTGCGTCCTGGAACCTCATGGCCGCTCTCCGAGAGCGGTGAGGACCACCTGCGGGAAGGTCGAGAGCCAGTCGATGGCACGATGGGGGTCGCGGATCCGGCCGACCTCGTCGATGGCCCGCTCGACGGCTGCCTCCTCTGGCGCACCGGCGGGCTCAGCGCCCCGCTCCCCGGCCACCGCCTCCAGCCGCTCCTGCCAGGCGCCCGCGAGGTCGGTGACGTAGGTCCACTCATCCTCGATGGTCTCGGCCAGCGACGTCAGCTCCTCGTACGCCGCGAGTGCCCGTTCCATGAGCTGGTCGACCGTCGTCTCATCCATGATCCACCACAGACTACGCGAGGGCGGCCCGGCCGATGCGCCGGCCGACGCGCACCTCCGGCCGATGCGCACCATTCGGCTCGCGCGATATCGCGGCCGCCGAGTACGAGGGCGCGCAGCGGGGCACACTAGGGGCATATGAGCAGCGACCTCGACCCCACCCCAGCGCGGAGCGACTTCATCCGCGATGCCATCACGGAGGACCTGCGCGCCGGCCGTCATGACGCCATCGTGACGCGCTTCCCGCCAGAGCCCAACGGTCACCTCCACATCGGCCACGCCAAGTCGATCTGCCTCAACTTCGGCATCGCGCGCGAGTTCGGGGGCCGCTGTCACCTGCGCTTCGATGACACGAACCCCACCAAGGAGGAGCAGGAGTACATCGACGCCATCCAGGCCGACGTGCACTGGCTGGGATTCGATTGGGGGCCGCACCTCTACTTCGCCTCCGACTACTTCGAGCAGCTCCATGACTGGGCGGTCCACCTCATCCGGGCCGGCCTTGCCTACGTGGACGACCTCTCCGCGGAGCAGATCCGCCAGCACCGCGGCACGCTCACGGAACCCGGCATGGAGAGCCCCTGGCGGGACCGCCCGGTCGAGGAGAACCTGGACCTCTTCGCCCGCATGCGCGGCGGGGAGCTCGCCGACGGCGCCTGCGTGCTGCGCGCCCGCATCGACATGGCCTCGCCCAACCTCAACCTGCGCGACCCCGTCCTCTACCGCATCCTCCACGCCAGTCACCCCCGTACGGGCGACGCCTGGTGCATCTACCCGACCTACGACTTCGCGCACGGTCAGTCGGACGCCATCGAGGGGGTCACGCACTCCGTCTGCACGCTGGAGTTCGAGAACCATCGGCCCCTGTATGACTGGTTCATCGAGCACCTGCCAGTGCCTTCACGGCCGCGCCAGTACGAGTTCGCGCGCCTCAACCTCACCTGGACGGTGCTCTCCAAGCGCTTCCTGCTGCGCCTCGTGGAGGACGGCCGCGTGCGCGGCTGGGACGACCCGCGCATGCCCACCATCGCCGGCTTCCGGCGGCGCGGCTTCCCGGCCGAGGGCATCCGCGAGTTCGCCACCGAGGTCGGCGTCAGCAAACGTGACGCCGTCATCGAGATCGAGCAACTGGAGCACGTGGTGCGCGGGGTGCTCAACCGCACGGCAGCGCGCCGCTTCGCCGTCCTGCACCCGCTCAAGGTCGTCATCGAGGACTACCCGGAGGGCCAGGTCGAGCACATGGAGGCCGTCAACAACCCCGAGGATGCGGAGGCCGGCACGCGCCAGGTGCCCTTCTCGCGCGAACTCTGGATCGAGCGGGACGACTTCATGGAGGACCCGCCCGCGAAGTTCTACCGCCTTGCGCCGGGCCGTGAGGTGCGCCTGCGCTATGCGTACTTCATCACCTGCCGCGAGGTCGTCCGCGATGCGGCCGGGCAGGTCGTGGAGCTGCGCTGCACCTACGACCCGGCAACGCGTGGCGGCGATGCCCCCGACGGACGACGGCCCAAGGCGACCCTGCACTGGGTCAGCGCCGCGCATGCCGTGCCTGCGGAGGTGCGCCTCTACGGTCGACTCTTCGTGCGCCCCGACCCCGGCGCCGACGGCGACCTCCTGGCGGACCTCGACCCAGCCTCGGAGGAGGTCCTCACCGACTGCTGGCTGGAGCCCGCCACCGTGGCGGATCTCAGCGTCGGCGAGACCGTGCAGTTCGAGCGCCTCGGCTACTTCAGCCTCGACCCGGATTCGGCCCCCGGACGTCCGGTCTTCAACCGCACGCTCACGCTGAAGGACAGCTGGGCCAGGGCCCAGGCGAAGGGCGGCTGATCCGCGCGCCTGATCCGCGCGGCTGATCCGCCTGGCCGGACCCGCACGATGACGGTCGAGTTCCCGTTCGATTTCCGGTCACGAGCGCCAGGCGGTGACCTGCGACGGGCCGTCGCGTCCGTCTGGTATGCCCGCGGCACCGTCCCCTACCGGCGCGAGAAGGTCGCACCGACCGGGTCCACGGTCGCGGTCATCGTGCTCGGCGACCCGATCATCGAGACGGCGAGCGGGCCGCGCTCCACGCCGTTCTGCGCCGAGGCAGGATTCCTCATCGGCCCGCATGACGGGCCGGTGACCAACGAGCCCACGGGCGAGACCTTCGCACTGGGCATCGTGACCACCCCGGTCGGCTGCCGGGCCGCGCTGGGCATCGACCCGGCCGGTGTGGCCGGCACAGTGGTGGACCTGGCCACGGCCTGGCCCGCAGCGCGGGTATTGCGGCGAGAGCTCCTGGCGCTGGCGGCGGACCCTGAGGCGATGCTGGAGCGGACCGAGGCATGTCTCCAGGACGGGCTGACCCTGGACATCCCGGGGCTCGATCGCTGTGAGCGTGCGGTCGCCCTGCTTGGGGCGGATCCCGTCCGGCCCATCGCGGACATCGCGGCCGAGGTGGGTGTTTCACACGGCCACCTGGACCGGGAGTTCACGCGGATCGTGGGGCTCTCGCCGAGGCGGCTGGCTCGACTCCTGCGTGTGGAGCGCCTCCTGGCGGCGATCGAGCCCGGATCGGTCGTCCCGTGGGCCGACCTGGCTGCTGAACTCGGCTGGACCGATCAGTCCCACATGATCCGGGACGTCAAGCGTCACACCGGGGCGACGCCGTCCGCATACCTCAGCGCGCGCCAAGCGTACGGGTCAGGTGAGCCCTCGGCAGAGGCAGCGCGTTTCGTGCCCGAGACTGTGTGAATTCCGTCCAAGACGCCGCGGTCGGGCCGCCCGAGCATAAGAGCACCTTCCCCCGCCCCGGAGACCGACGTATGCCCGACCCCGCCGCAGCCACCACCACCCAGCTCCGCAACATCGAACAGGCCACCGGCATGAGCATGGCCGACTTCGCGAGCGCGATCGCCGCCGCAGGCGTCGAGGGCCACGCGAACACGGTGGCCTTCCTGAAGGCGGAGCATGGGCTGTCCCATGGCAACGCCAACGCCGTCGCCCTCAGGGTGCGCGAGATCGCTGCCGGCGGCCCCACCCCCGCCGCCGCGCTCCTGGACGCGCAGTACGCGGGGCCCAAGGCTGCCCTTCGCCCGATCTATGAACGGCTCGCCTCGGTCACGACAAGCCTGGGCCCCGATGCCGAGATGCAGGTCCAGAAGACCGGCGTGGCCCTGCGCCGCCGCAAGCAGTTCGCCCTGATCCAGGCGCCGTCGGCGAAACGGGTCACGCTGGGTCTGAACCTGGTCGAACCGTCGGTCGATCCCCGGCTGGTGGCGACGCCGGGCGCGATGTGCGCGTACCGGGTGGACCTGGCGGACCCGGCTGGCGTGGACGAGGACGTCGTGGCCTGGCTTCGCGCGGCGTACGAGCGGGCAGGTTGAGCCCCTCGACACTGGTGTCGATGGGGACCGCCCGCACGCCGGTTCAGCCGAAGATCGAGGTCGGCATGGAGCAGGTCACGATCCAGTTGGGCTGGTCGACGATCTCGCTGATGCGCAGCTCGCCGGCCACCGAGATGAGCATGTAGGCGTCGGCCGGCGCAAGGGCGTGGCGCACGCCGAGTCGCTCGATCATGCGCCGGGTGGCGTCGCGCGCGGCCACGAAGAGGTCCGGCCCCACGCCCTGCGTGGCGAACCACGGCGCCGTGTTGGTGCTGGCTCCCAGCGGCCCGGGCGTCTCGTACTCCGGTGCCGTGACCCGCACGTCACGCCGCACGGTCAGGCGCAGCTCGGCCTGCATGAGCGTCTCGATGGCCGTGCCGCAGACCTCGCCGTCTCCCTGTGCTGCGTGGCCGTCACCCAGGCTGAAGAGCGCGCCGGGGACCTGCACCGGCAGCCAGAGCCGCGTGCCGGCCACGATGTGCCGCGTGTCCATGTTGCCGCCGACCTCGGTCGGCGGGATGGTGCCGCGCGGCTCCCCGGGTGAGGCCAGGCCGAGCACGCCGAAGAAGGGCGCCATCGGGATGCGCACGCCGGGCAGGGGCTCGCCGCTGCCATCGCTGAGGCGCGTGATGCGCAGGGCCGGGTCGGGGAACTCGTCGGCCAGCAGGCCGAAACCCGGGATGACGGCCGTCCAGCCCCAGTCGGCCGGCTGGAGGCTGAGCAGCTCGACCTCGAGCGTGTCGCCGGGCTCTGCGCCCTCGACGAAGACCGGGCCGCCGACCTGGTCCACGCGTGAGAAGTCCAGCGTGGCGATGTCCGCGACCGTCGACCGCGGGCGTGATCTGCCCGCACGAGGAATCGAGGACGTCGACGCTGATGGTGCTGCCGGAGGCCACGCGCAGGACGGGCGGGATGCTGGCATCCCAGGCCAGGTGGTAGGTATCGCGTCCGATATGAGCTGCCATGGCGGCCTCCTGCGTGGCTGTTCGGGTGTGTGCTGGGCTTCCGTGGTCGGCGAGGTCCGGGCGGCTGAGCCGCGGGGGGTGGCGGGCCGGTCGATCGGCTGTGCAGTCCGTGTCGGTCAGTCGAGCCAGCAGCGGCTGGCCCGGCCGGGGCCGAGCTGGACGAAGGGGGGTGTCCGGTCGCAGGGTTCGTAGCGGTGCGGGCAGCGCTCCCGGAACGCGCAGCCGGGACCCTCGGCCGCCTCCAGCTTGACCTCGCCGCCGGCGCGCTCCGTGCGCAGCCGCGCAGCCCAGGCGGGATCCTCGCCGGGGATCGACGCCAGCAGCGCCCGCGTGTAGGGGTGGTGGGGCTCACCGAAGATCTCGTCGACGTTGCCCTCCTCGACGATCTCGCCGAGGTACATGACCGAGATGCGGTCGGCGGCGTGGTGCACGACGGCCAGATCGTGCGCCACGAACAGGTAGGCCAGGCCGCGTTCCTCCTGGAGATCCTCGAGGAGGTTGACGATCTGCGCCTGCACCGAGACGTCCAGGGCTGAGACGGGCTCGTCCAGGACGAGGAGCTCTGGATCGACCGCCAGCGCCCGGGCGATGCCCACGCGCTGCCGCTGGCCGCCGGAGAGCTCGTGTGGGTAGCGCCGCGCATGCTCCGACCCGAGACCCACGTCGGATAGCAGGCCTGCCACGCGTTCTCGCCGTTCGCGGCCGGGCGCGCCGATGTGGTGCACGCCCAGCACCTCGGCAACGGTGTCCGCCACCGTCATGCGCGGGTTGAGCGAGGAGTAGGGGTCCTGGAAGACGATCTGGATGCGCTCGCGCAGGCGGCGCAGCTGGCCGGCGGTCGCCGCCAGGACGTCGATGTCGTCGAAGCGGATGCGGCCGCCCGTGGCTGGCACCAGCCGCAGGATGGCACGCGCCGTCGTCGTCTTGCCGCTGCCGGATTCGCCCACGAGGGCCAGCGTCTCGCCGCGCGCGATGGAGAAGCTCACGCCACGGACGGCCGCCACGCTGCGTGCCGGTCGGCCGGCCAGGCGGTCGCTGATGCCGCGGCCACGGCTGAAGGTGACATGCAGGTCCTGCACCACCAGCAGTGGCGACCCGGCGGCCTCTGCAGCCGGCGGCAGCCCGGGCGCCGCCGGCGCCACGACGCTCACCCGAGCGCGGGCCCGGGTCGGCCGGACAGCGGACCAGGTCCGGCGCTGCGCGGCAGCTGGCGGGTCAGCGGTGCGGCCAGCGCCTCGCTCCGGGAGCGGGCCAGGCCCTGCTCGGCCCGCGCCAGGAAGTCGGCCAGCACGGCCATGTAGCGGTCCGGTTCCTCGGCGTGGGACATGTGGCCGGACTGCTCGAAGATGACCCACTCGGCCTGGGGGATGCTTTCGGCGACGATGGCCATCTGCGCGGGTGTGGCCTCATCGTGGCGACCGCTCGTGATGAGCACGGGCACCGAGACGGCGCCGAGCCGCGGCGTGATGTCCCAGTCGCTCAGCGTGCCAACGACGTGGAACTCCGTGGGCCCGTTCATGGTGCGATAGACCTGCGGGTTGCGGGCGATCTTGGCGAACGTGCGCGTGACCGGCTCCGGGAAGGGCACCACGCGGCAGACGTGCCGCTCATAGAAGACGTTGACGGCAGCCTCGTACTCGGGATCATCCCAGGTGCCCGCGGCCTCGTGTCGGTCGAGCACCTCGATGACCTCGGCCGGCAGGTCAGCACGGAGCCGGCCCGTCTCGGCGACCCACATGGTCATGCTGGCGGGGGAGCTGGCGATGGTGCCCGAGACGACACCGTCCGGCTGCCGCACGAGGTACTCCATGAGCAGCATGCCGCCCCAGCTCTGGCCCAGGATGTGGACCCGGTCGAGCCCCAGCGCGGCACGCACGGCGTCCACCTCGCGCACGTAGAAGTCGACCGTCCAGCGCGCCGCATCGTCCGGCTGGTCCGAGTTGCCGCACCCCTGCTGGTCGTAGAGGATGACGCGCCGGCCGCTGGCGGCGACGGCGGCGATGGCCTCGATGTAGTCGTGGCAGGCACCCGGGCCGCCGTGCAGGAGCAGCAGCGGCGCCTTGCCCTGCTGGCGCTCCAGGGCCGCGTCGCCGACGACGGCCACCCACGTCCGTCCGCCCTCGAAGTCGATGAAGCGTTCCTCGGCGCCCAGCGCCGGGTCGATGGTCACGAGTGTCTTTGCGGTCATCCCGGTCGCTCCCATGTGATGTGCAGGCTTCCGTCCATCAGCTCGGCGCTGCGGTGACAGGCCGAGCGGCGTCCCGGGCCGGCCTCCAGCAACGCGGGCACCTCCGTGCTGCAGCGCTCCAGGGCCACCGGACAGCGTGGCGCGAAGGGGCAGCCAGGAGGCAGCGTCGCGGGGTCCGGAGGCGTGCCCTGGATCTGCGGCAGGCGCCGGCGCCGCTCGGTGATGGAGGGGATGCTGGCGCCCAGGCCGGAGGTGTAGGGGTGATGCGGCGTGGAGAGCAGCTGCCCGACGGGGGCTTCCTCGACCACGCGGCCCGCGTACAGCACGATGGCCCGTTCGCACAGCTCGCGCACGACCCCCAGATCGTGCGTGATGAGCAGGAGGGCCATGTCGCGATCGCGCACGAGCGAGCGCATGAGCTCCAGGATCTGCGCCTGCACGGTGACGTCGAGGGCCGTCGTGGGCTCGTCCGCGATGAGCAGCTCCGGTTCACCGGCGAGGGCCATGGCGATCATGACGCGCTGTCGCATGCCGCCCGAGAGCTCGTGCGGGTAGCGCTCGGCGACATCCGCCGGGTCCGTCAGACCGACCGCCGTGAGGAGCTCGATGGTGCGGCCCCGAGCTGTCCCACGGGACATGCCGAAGTGGAAGCGCAGCGCCTCGGCTACCTGCTCGCCGGCGCGATAGAGCGGGTCCAGCGCGGTCAGCGGATCCTGGAAGATCATGGCCACGCGCTCGCCGCGGATGCGCCGGTAGCGCGACTCCGGGAGGCCGACCAGCTCGTCGCCCTCGAGGCGGATGCTGCCCTCGACGCTGCTCGTGCGCGGCGGCAGGAGACCCATGATGGCGCGACTGCTGACGGACTTGCCGGAGCCAGACTCGCCCACCAGGCCCACGATCTCGCCTGCGCGGATGGTCAGGTCCAGGCCGTTGACGGCGTTGACGGGGCCAGCGATGGTGCTGAAGCGCACGGACAGGCCCCGCACCTCCAGGAGGTACGACGTGGCATCGGCCCTGGCCGGCGCCACAGCGCCAGCTGTGGCGGCCGAGACGCGCCGTCGGGGCGGTGTCATCGCTGCCGCTCCCGCGGGTCCAGCTGCACGCGCAACCCGTCGCCCACCAGGTTGAAGCAGATGACGGCGATCATGATGGCCAGGCCGGCCGAGACCGCGGGCAGCGGGTTCTGCAGCAGATAGGAGCGGCCGTCCGCGAGCATGGAGCCCCAGTCGGGGTCCGGAGGCTGCTGGCCAAGGCCCAGGAAGCTCAGGGCCGCGATGTCGAGGATGGCGTACGCCAGGTCGATGGTCGACTGCACCACGACCGGGCCGACGAGGTTGGGCAGGATGTGTCGGAAGATGATGCGCGGGTCCGAATACCCCAGCGCCCGGCCGGCATCCACGTAGGCCTGGTTGCGCTGCACCAGCGTGACGCTGCGCACGAGGCGCGCCATGGCCGGCACGTAGATGATGCCCAGGGCCAGCACGACCGTCGTCAGGCCGCGCCCGAAGGTGGCCACCACGAGGACCGCCAGCAGCAGGGCCGGGAAGGCCAGCAGGGCGTCCAGCGGCCGCATGATGGCGGCTTCGCGCTTGCCCCCGTAGTAGCCCGCGAGGAGCCCCAGCGGGATGCCCACGACACCGCTGACGACGACGACCACGAGCGCCCCCAGGAGCGTCGGGGCGGCGCCGTAGATGACGCGCGCCAGGACATCGCGGCCGGGCTTGTCGGTGCCCAGGGGATGGCCCGCGCTGGGCATGAGCAGCGACTGCTTGAGGTCCTGCGCGATGGGGTCGGCCTGCGTCAGCAGCCATGGCGCCAGCGTGGCGATGAGCAGCGGGATGAGCACGATGAGCGCGACCAGCGCCGCGCGATTGCGCACCAGCGGAGCCGCTGCGATGCGCCGCAGGACCATGCGGTACGACGAGGGCAGGGGCAGGGAGGCGTAGAGGCGCCCGATCACGTGTAGCGGATCCGCGGGTCGATCACGGCGTACAGCAGGTCCGTGAAGAGGTTGATGAGGATGAAGAGCACGGTCAGCAGCAGGACCGAGGCCTGCACGACCGGGTAGTCACGGTTCTGGATGGCGTCCGTGATGAGCGAGCCCAGGCCGCCCAGGCCCATCGTGGACTCCACGAGCACGGTCCCCACCACCAGGAAGCCGACCTGCAGCGAGATGACCGTCAGCACCGGGATGAGTGCGTTGCGCAGGGCGTGCTTGACCAGGATCGTCCGTTCCGGCAGGCCCTTGGCGCGTGCGGCCTCGATGAAATCCGAGGCCAGCACCTCGAGCATGGCGCTGCGCGTCATGCGCGAGGTCAGGGCGATCATGCCCAGGGCCAGCGCCACGGCGGGCAGGATGAGGTGGCGGAGCTGGTCCACGGGGCCCGTGCCGCTGCCGAACGCGGGCAGCCAGCCGAGCCAGACGGCGAAGACGAGGATGCCGATGATGGCCGTGAAGTAGACGGGCGAGCTGACGCCCAGGAAGGCCACGAAGGAGCCCGCGTAGTCGACCTTGGACTCGCGTTTGCGCGCCTGCAGCACGCCCAGCGGGATGCCGATGAGGATGGCCAGCAGGACGGAGAGGGCCACCAGCTCCACGGTGATGGGCAGGCGGGCCGCGATGAGGTCGCCGACCTCCTGCTTGAGCTTGTAGGACTCACCGAAGTCGAACTGCACGGCGCGCCCCAGCCAGGCCACGTACTGCGTGATCGGGTCACCCACGAGGCCGAACTTCTCGCGCAGCTGCACGATGAGCTCTGGGCTGATGCGCTTGCCGCCCAGGACGATGAGGACCGGGTCTCCTGGCGCCAGGCGGACCAGGGCGAAGGTGACGAAGGAGACGAAGAGCAGGGTGGGGATGGCGCCAAGCAGGCGGCGAACGGCGTAGCCGGCCATTCCTGTGCCTCCCCTCCCTCAGTCGTGCCGCGCCCTCGGGCCCGTCTCGCGGACCCGAGGGCGCGGATGCGGATGGCTTACTGGCTGACCCAGACGTTCTTGAAGAGGGACGCCCAGTACCACAGCGGGCCGACCTCGGCGCCCTGGACGCGCTTGTTGACGGCCAGTGGCCAGCCCGGGTTCGTCACCGAGATGAGGGGTGAGTCCTCGGCGATGAGGGCCTGCGCCTGGATGAGGAGATCGGCTCGCTCAGCCTTGTCCGTCAGCAGGTTCTGCTGCTGGAGCAGGGCATCGACGTCCGGGTTGCTGTAGGCGGACGCGTTGGCGCCGCCTGCGACGATGTTCTCCGTGCCGAAGTTGGGGCGCAGGTTGCCGGAGGAATCCGGGAAGTCCGAGCCCCACGAGCCCACGAAGATGTCGTAGTCGTCATGGGCGCCGAACTGCTGCGCGATGTTCTCCTGGTAGGTGGTCTTGTTGGCATCGATGGTGATGCCCAGCTGGGACATGGCATCGATGAAGGATTCGGCGATGCCCTTGATGGAAGGCGTGGACTCGTAGTAGGAGATGGTCATGCCGTTGAGCTGGTCCGCGACGCCCGACTCCTCGAGCAGTTGAGCGGCCTTCTCCAGGTCCTGGTCATAGGCGGGCAGGGCGTCCCAGGCGGCCTGCCAGGCCTCCTGCTCGAACGTCCACATGGAGGGGTAGACGAGGGTGGCCTTGGTGTCCGTGCTATCGGGCCGGTAGAGGGCGCGCAGGCCGGCCTTGTCCAGGGCGTAGTTCATGGCCTGGCGGACCTTGACGTTGTCGAAGGGCGGTGCCTGCGTGTTGAAGGTGATCCACTCCCCGTAGAAGGACGGCACGAACGTCAGGCTGACGTTGTCGAAGCCCTTGACGGTCTCGTACTGGTCGGAGGGCACGTTGTTGACGAGGTAGTCGATCTCGCCGGTGTCCAGGCCGGCCACGCGGGTGGTGGGCTCGGGCAGGATCTTGATGGTGATCTCATCCAGATAGGGGCCGCCGTTGGCCTTGTTCCAGTAGGCGTCATTGCGGGCCAGCTTCTGGTGGTCGCCGCTGACCCATTCCACGAACTTGAAGGGACCGGTGCCCATGGAGCCCACGGAGGGGCTGCCATAGTCTTCGCCAGCCGCTTCCACGAAGGCCTTGCTGACGACGTGCGCCGCCGTGGAGGCCAGCGCGTACTCGAGCAGCGCGTCGGGCTGGCTCATGGTGATGACCACGGTCTGCTCATCCGGCGCCGTGACCTCGGCCACGTTGGCGAGCATCCAGCCCACGTAGGAGCCCAGCTCGGGGTCGCGCACGCGGTCCAGGCTGTAGACGACGTCATCGACGGTCATGGGGCTGCCGTCGTGGAAGGTGACACCCTGGCGGATGGTCAGTGTGTAGGTCAGGCCATCATCGCTGACGGTCCAGTCGGTGGCGAGGTTGGGGCACAGGGCCGTGTCGCCCTCGCAGAACACGAGCAGAGGCTCCGTGATGCTGGAGGTGGCGAGGCCGGAGACGAAGTCATAGTCGAAGGCCGGATCCACGGAGGTGGGCTCACCTTCGACGACGGCGACGATCGAACCACCCATCTGTGGCTCTGACTGGGCCACGGCAGCGACTGGCAGCAGCACGGCGGTCGCGAAGACGGCCGCAGCTGCCAGCGCCACCAGGCGTGGCGCTGGGGATGGCAAGGTCATGGTGCTGGAGTCCCTCCCTGCGATCGGGGGCTGGCAGCGCGGCCGCGCCGGTGCGCAGCCCGCCGGCGACAAGGTCGCCGCCGCGAGTGTATCGCGGGGTCCGGTTTCGGAAGGGTTGCGCAACGGTTGCGAAGGCCCGGCTATGCTCGGTCCATGAGCCAGGGTCGGGCCGCGCACAACGGCCAAGGAGGCGCAGGGTGGAGCTGACGCGGCGTGAGCGCGTGCGCCGCGCCCTGCGCCACGAGCCCGTCGACCGGCTGCCCACGCAGGTCGGCTGGACGGCTCCCATGGGTGCCCTGATGGCAGCGTCCTTCGGCGTGGACATCGCCGACCTGCCCGCCCGCCTCGGCAACCACCTCGTGCGCGTGGACATCAGCCACGAGGCACGCTTCTCAGCCGACGGCCGCACGCGCTACGACTGGTGGGGGGCCGGCCACGACGCCGCAGAGGAGGGCTACTACATCCGGGAGTCCCCGCTGGCGGATGCTCCGGACCTGGACGCCTACTCCTGGCCCGACCCCTTGGCCCCGGACCTGCTGTCCGACGCGGCGCGCCACCGCGCCGCGGTGGGGGACGATGCCTTCGTCATCCCCAACCTGGGCTTCGCGCTCTTCGAGCGGGCCTGGTCGCTGCGGGGCTTCGAGGCGCTCCTCTTCGATCTGGCCGCCGACCCCGACTACGTGGCGGCCCTGCTCGACCGCATCACGGACATCCAGCTGGTCCTCGTGCAGCGCTACCTGGAGCTGGGCGTGGACGGCGGCTACTTCGGCGACGACTACGGGGCGCAGGCCGGCCTGCTCTTCTCGCCGTCCACCTGGCGGCGACTCATCAAGCCGCGCCTGGCACGGTTATTCGCGCCCTTCGTGGCGCGCGGCCTGCCCGTCCTCATGCACTCCGACGGCCGCATCGACGAGATCGTGCCGGACCTCGTGGAGATCGGCCTGACGGCGCTCAATCCCGTCCAGCCGGAGGTCCTCGACCATCGCTGGCTGCGCAGCACCTTCGGCGGACGGCTGGCCTTCTACGGCGGCGTCTCGACGCAGACGGTGCTGCCCCACGGCAGCCCCGACGAGGTCCGCGCGGCGGTGCTGGCCTGCCGGATGGACCTGGCGCCGGAGGGGACCGGGCTGCTGCTGGCGCCCTCGCATCGCCTGATGTCGGACGTCCCCACCGCCAACGTGGAGGCCCTCCTGGCGGCCATGGGCGAGGCTGGCTGAACGTGGAGCGCGCCGTACGGCGGGCCAGGCTGGCGGCCGCCTTCGAAGCGCGGTTCGGCGGCGCACCCACGGCCTGGCTGCGGGCGCCGGGTCGCGTCGACCTCATGGGCAGCCACACCGACTACAACGCCGGTCACGTGCTGACCATGACCGTCGATCGCGACACCTGGCTGGCCGTCCGCCCGCGTGGCGACGGCCGCGTGGCGGTGGCCTCCCTGGACCTGCCCGGCAGCGCGGAGTTCGACCTGGCCGCTCCGATGGAGCACGACCCGGCCAGCCGCTGGACGGACTACATCCGCGGTGCTGCCAGCGTGCTGCTCGCGGAAGGCCGTCCGCTGGTCGGCTTCGACGGACTGGTCCAGAGCAGCGTGCCCTTCGGCAGCGGCCTCTCGTCCTCGGCGGCCATCGAGGTGGCCGCCCTGCTGGCCTTCGCGGAGGTGGGCGGCTTCCGCCTGGAGCCGCTCGAGACGGCCATCCTGGGACAACGCGCCGAGAACGACTTCGTGGGCGTCGACTGCGGCATCCTCGACCAGTACACCTCTGCCCTGGGTCGGGCCGGTCACGCACTGTTGCTGGATTGCCGAGCCCTGGCCAGCCAGGCGGTGGCCATCGCCGGGCACCTCTGCGTGGCCATCTGCGACACGCGCGCCGAGCGGCAGTTGGGCGCCACGGCCTACGCCGAGCGTCGTGCCCAGTGCGAAGCCGGTGTGGCCCACCTGCGGCGCCATGACCCGGCCATCACGGCCCTGCGTGATGTGAGCGCCGACCTGCTGGCCGCCCACGAGCACGAGCTGGCACCTGCGGTGGCGCGGCGCTGCCGCTTCATCGTCGAGGAGGAGCGGCGCGTCCTGGACCTTGCCGCAGCCCTGCCGGCCGGCGAACCGGTCGTCCTGGCCGGCCTGCTGGACGCATCCTGGCGCGGCGCCAACGAGCTCTTCGAGATCGGCGCTCCCGCCATGACCGCCATGCACGAGGCCATGGATGACGCTCCCGGCCTGGTGGCGCGGCGCCAGGCTGGCGCCGGCTTCGGCGGCTGCCTGGTGGCATTCGTGGAGCGGGGCAGCGAGGCGGCCTTCGCCGCGCACGTCGAGCGCGCCTATGCCACCGCGAGCGGCATCACGCCCAGCGTCTTCACGGTCGCGGCGTCCGCTGGGGCCGGCCCACTCGACTGAGTCCCGGCATGGCTCCGCAGCCGGGGCCCACCCCGGTTCAGCGGCCGGCGATGGCCTCGGCCACGAGCGTGGCCAGGGGTCGCCCGCTCACCTGCGCCAGCTCGTATCGGACCCGCGTGACCGGCTTCTCCAGGGCCAGCAGTCGCCCCAGGTCGATGGGCGTGGCGGCCAGGACGATATCCGCGTCGACGCGCTCGAGCGTCTCCTTCAACTCGCGCATCTGCGTCTCGCCATAGCCCATGGCGGGCACCAGCGGCTCGAGGTCCGGGTAGCGCTGCAGGATGGCGCGGATGGAGCCCACGGCGACCGGCTCCGGATCGACCAGCTCGGCCGCACCGAAGCGGCGAGCGGCGACGACTCCGGCGCCGAAGGTCATGCCGCCGTGGGTCAGGGTCGGGCCGTCCTCGACGACGACGACGCGGCGGCCGGCGATGGGCGGCCCCTCGAGGGTGAGGTCGGAGCGAGCGGTGAGCACCTCGGCGGTGGGGTTCAGCTCGGCGATGCTGGCCAGCACGGCGGCGAGATCCGCCTCAGTAGCCGAATCGACCTTGTTGACGAGGATGGCGTCGGCCCGGCGCATGTTGGCCTCGCCGGGGTGGTAGCGGCGCTCGTCGCCGGCGCGCAGAGGGTCCGCCACCACGATGTGCAGGTCGGGGCGATAGAAGGGCAGGTCGTTGTTGCCGCCGTCCCACAGGATGACGTCCGCCTCTCGCTCTGCCTGGTGCAGGATGGCTTCGTAGTCCACGCCGGCATAGACGACCCGGCCTGCCTCGATGTGCGGCTCGTATTCCTCCCGCTCCTCGATGGTGGTCTGATGGCGGGCCAGGTCCGCGTGGCTGGCGAAGCGCTGGACACGCTGCGCCACGAGGTCACCGTAGGGCATGGGGTGGCGCACCACGACCGGCGTCCGGCCGGCGTCGGCCAGGGCAGTCGCCACCGCGCGCGTGGTCTGGCTCTTGCCGGCGCCGGTGCGCACGGCGCAGACGGCGATCACGGGCAGGCTCGACCGCAGCATCATCTGCGTGGGACCCAGCAGGCGGAACTCCGCGCCGCGCGAGAGCGCCCGCGAGGCCGCGTGCATGACCGTCTCGTGGCTCACGTCGCTGTACGAGAAGACGACGACGTCGACACCTTCGGATTCGAGGATGCGCTCGAGGTCCGCCTCGGGGACGATGGGGATGCCGTCGGGGTGGTATTCGCCGGCCAGCTCTGCCGGGTAGCGCCGGGCATCGATGCCGGGGATCTGCGTGGCCGTGAAGGCCACCACCTCCACCGAGGGATCGGCGCGGAAGACGACGTTGAAGTCATGGAAATCGCGCCCAGCGGCGCCCATGATCACGATCCTGGTGCGGTCCACAATGGCCTCCCGGTGCCCCCGGGTCCACCACGCGGCGAACGTCGTGGAGGCGGATCACCTATGGTGCCATCTCCCATGACGCGCGGAAGGGCCGATCGCCGGCCGTGGCCAGCGGGACATTCCAGCCGATGAGCTCACAGCCGAGGACGTGGGGTGACCCCTGGCCGGGTGTGCAGCGGGCGCAGCCCCAGGTCGCCAGCCCACCTTCGTCCGGCAGGAAGTCGACGTGGCAGATGTCCTCACCCGGGTCGCAGCGCAGGCTGTGGCAACCACAGTCGCAGTCCTGCCAGTGCGCGCAGGTGCAGACGGCGTCCGGCGACGGAAGCCGCAGGATAGTGGCCAGGATGGGCACGGGGTCGGTCATCGAGGGCGTCCTCCTTTCACCCGTGCCGCAGCAGGGCCCCCCGCGCGGGTTGGCACGAATAGTGCGCCCAGTTGTCAAGTAGGGCTGTCAGCCGGTCGGTACCGCTGGCGACGAGCAGCCGTGACGCCTTGCTGCGGCGCGTCCGCGGGGGGTGCGGCGTGGCCGTCCGGAAACCGGCTATGCCAGTGGCAGGACGTGGGCGGCGACGGGCGGGATCTGGTCGTACGTCTCCGTGATGGGCAGCATGTCCGCGGTCGGGATGTCCAGCGCCAGGATGGCCGCATCCGTCAGCAGCGCGTAGGGACGGGGACCGATGAGCCCCACGGCGTGGTTCTTCAGCAGGCGATGCGCCGTGTTGACGTCCGAGCCCAGGAGCTCCTCCTGGCCAGCGATGCGCTGCACCACGTAGTCGCCGTGGTGGAGCACGAACTTGAGACCGAGCCCGGCGACGCGGATGCAGCCATCGCACGTACAGGTCCAGATGCTCTTGGCCTCGGCCAGGCGCTCCGAGAAGCCCGCATGGCAGGCGCGGATGGTGGCCAGGACATCCGTCCCATCCAGGCTCGCGGCCTCCGGCGGGCCGACGGCGAAGACGGCGTCGCCCTCGAACTTGGCCAGGCGGAAGCGTGGCTCCAGGTCCGTGACGATGCGGTCGAGGAGGCTGGACATGAGCGCGTAGGCGACCGGCGGCGTGGCGGCCTCGATGACGATATCGCGGTGGGCCTCGGCGACCCCCTGGAGGAAGGCCGTGTAGCCGGAGATGTCCGCGAGGAGCAGTGCCCCGTGCGCGACCGTGCCCGGGCCGGTCGGTCGAGGGTCGGGGGACAGCATCATGGGCACGCCCATTCTATGGTCAGGCGCGGCGAGCCACGTCGACGGGGGCCGCTGGCCATGCCGCGAGCGTGACCCAGGCGCTGGTCGGTCGGTCCAGCCATGCGCCCGCAGCGGTGACGGCCTCGCGCAGGATGCGGTGCTGGCGCTCCGGGACCGTCGGCCAGGCGTCCCCCTCGGCCCGCAGGAGCCGCGTGGAGCCCTGGATGTCGGTGAAGAGGGATGTGACGGTGCCGGTCGGGAGCCGGGTGACGGCGGACGTGGCCGACATCGGGTCGCTCGTCAGCCGCGGTGGTCGTGCGTGGCGTGCCGAAGCCGTCGTGCCACGACACGGAGGATGGCCAGCGCGAAGCCAGGCTCACGCTCCAGCAGCTGCTCGAAGTCCCAGGCTGCCAGCGCCAGGCACCTCGTGGCCGCCGAGGCCACGACAGAGGCCGTCCGCGGCTCGTGGTCCAGCAACGACAGCTCGCCGAAGAAGTCGCCCGGACCAAGGCGGTCTTCCACCTGGCCGTCCTGCATGACCTCGACCGCCCCGGACTCCACGACGAAGAAGCCCGTGCCGATCTCACCCTGCCTCGCGATGACGCGCCCAGCCCCGAAGTCGACCTCGACGGCAAGCTCGGCGACGGCCCTGCGACCGTCAGCCGTCAACTCGGCGAACAGTCCGATGGCATCGAACAGGTCCATGCGCCGCGTGGCACTGATCGTCATGGACGACCCATCCTCCAGTGTGCCCCCGGTGTGGCCCATGCTGAGCACCCTCCGCTGTCGCGTCAATCCCCCCTGCGAAGTACCGCACCGCCGCGTCGGTACGGGCGGCTCAGGCGGGCCGATGCTCCCGCGGCAGGATGACCTCGAAGCAGGTCTCGCCGGGCCGCGAGCGAACCTCGATCCGCCCGCCGTGGCGGGCCACGATGTCGTGGCTGATGTGCAGGCCCAGGCCCGTGCCGCTGCCCGGTGGTTTCGTCGTGAAGAAGGGCTCGAAGATGCGGTCGCGGACGTCCGGCGGGATGCCCGGGCCGTCGTCGCAGATGACGACCGCCACCTCACGCTCGCGGCTCTGCGTCCGGATGGCGAGACGGCCGCGGCCGTCGAGGGCATCGATGGCGTTGTCGACAAGGTTCGTCCAGACCTGGTTCAGCTCGCTCCCGTACGCCTCGATCATCGGCAGTTCGGCGTCATCCTCGCGCTCGACGCGAATGCCAGCGCTGAGCTTGGGCCGGAGGATGACGAGCGTATTGTCCAGCCCCACCCGGATGTCCACCCGCTGGACCGGTGCCTGGTCCATGAAGGCGTACTCCTTGACCGCGCGGACGATCTCGGAGATGCGCCGCGCCGCCACGGCCACCTCGTCGGCGAGCGCGTACATTCCGCTGCCGGCCACGACCCAGGCGACCACTGGGCCGATGTCCGGTCCGGGGAAGACGGCGGCCATGCGCTCCAGCCCGGCGCGGTCCCAGCCGCCGGCCACGAGTTCCGGAGCGAGGTCGGCAGTCTCCGGCACGCGGTGTGAGGCGAGCAACCCCTCCAGCTCCCCGGCCAGGTCGCTGGCGTCCAGCGGATCCAGCGCCACGGGTGCCTCCGCGCGTCGGGCGATCTCCGCCCCGAGCTCGGCCACGAACGCCGACCGCTCGCCATCGACGACGACCTGCCCGAGCGCGCGGGTGGCACGCGCCCAGCGATCCAGGCCGTCTCGCAGCAATGCCGCGCTGCGTCCTGCCGCCGCGGCCGGGTTATTCAGCTCGTGGGCCAGCCCGGCCGAGAGCGTGCCAAGTGCGGCCAGCTTCTCCCGTTCGCGCAGCAGGGCCTCCGTGCTCCGCAGCCGACCCATGACGGTGCGCAGGATCGAGAGCGTGGCACCTGGCCGCGTGCGCACCATTTCCAGGATGGTGTCCCGATCGATGCGCAGGACCTCGCTGGGGATCACGGCCCGCACGCCGGCGATGCGTGGCCGATCCTCGAGCACCGCCATCTCCCCGACGATCTCGCCGGGGCCCAGGCTGGCGATGGGCACATCAGCCTGGCCCGAGCGCTTGAAGACCTCCAGCTCGCCATCCGCGACCACGAAGAGGGCGTCCCCGGCGTCGCCCTGGGTCACCAGCGTCTCGCCTGCGATGAGGCTGCGGCGGGTGGTGGCAGCGGCGATGGGTGCCAGGTCCTCGTCTTGGAGGCCGGCGAAGAGCGGTACCCGGCGCAGCAGCTCCCCGTCGGCATCCGCGGAGCTCACAGGCCGGCCATGTGCTGGTGGACGAACTGGACGGCCATGGCCCCTTCACCGACGGCGGATGCGATGCGCTTGACGGAGCGAGACCGGACATCGCCGGCACAGAAGATGCCCGGCACGTTCGTCTCAAGCATCGAGGGCTGGCGCGCCAGCGTCCAGCCGGCGGGGCGTTCCCCGACCCGCGTGAGCGCGGGACCCGTCACCACGAAGCCCGCACCATCGCGCTCCACGACATCGGCCAGCCACTCCGTGCGCGGGGCCTGGCCGATGAAGACGAACATCGCCGCAGCGGGAAGGACCTGCACCGCGTGCGCCAGCGTGTCCGTGATCTCCACGGCCTCCAGCGCGCCGTCCCCGCGGACAGCCGTGACCGTGGAGCCGACGCGCACGTCGATGCCGGGGATGGCGTGGATCTGGTCGACGAGGTACGCCGACATGCCGGCCACCAGCGAGCCGCCCCTGACCAGGATGGTGACGTGCTCGGCGAAGCGCGACAGGTAGACGGCGGCCTGTCCTGCGGAGTTGCCGCCTCCCACGACGATGACCCGACGTCCGCGGTAGAAGGGGGCCTCGGTCGTCGCGGCGCCGTAGTAGATGCCCGAGCCGGCCAGTCGCTCGGCGTCCGGCAGGTCCAGCTTGCGATACTCGACGCCGGTCGCTACGAGCAGTGACTGGCAGCTCAGGCGCGTCCCGTCCGAGAGCTCCACGATCTTGTAGGGGTCCTCGATGCCGACGCCGGTCACCGACCGTGGGGTGAGGACCTCGGCGCCCAGCCGGACCGCCTGTGCCAGGGCACGACGCGCCAGGTCCGCGCCGGAGAGCCCGGCCGGGAAGCCCAGGTAGTTCTCGATGCGCGAGGTCGTGCCGGCCTGGCCCCCCGGCGCCTCGCGCTCGACGAGCAGCGTCTTGAGGCCCTCCGAGGCGCCATAGACGGCCGCTGCCAGGCCGGCCGGCCCGCCGCCGACGATGAGCAGGTCGTAATAGGGCAGAGCGGCACGAGTGCGCAGCCCGACGCGTTCGGCGATCTCCGCATTGGACGGCGCGAGCAGATGAGAGCCGTCGGCGAAGACGACCAGGGGCTGGGCGACAGCATCGACGCCAGCGCTCGCGGCCAGCTCGGCGGCCTCGCTCTCGACCTGGATGTCCAGCCAGCGGAAGGGGATCTGGTTCCTGGCCAGGTAGTCCTTGATCTCGTGACCGCGCGCAGACCAGGGGTGGCTGACGACGCGGAGTCCGTCGAAGGGCGGCTGGAACGTCGCCGTCCAATCGTCCAGGACGTCCTCGAGGACCGGGAAGAGCTTCTCTTCGGGCGGGTCCCAGGGCTTGAGCAGGTACTGATCCAGGTGCACGGAGTTGATGGCCGCGATGGCCACCTCGGTGTCCGCGTAGGCGGTCAGCAACACCCGACGGGCGTCCGGGTAGAGCTCCTGGGCCTCCCCCAGGAACTCCACACCGGTCATCCCGGGCATGCGCTGGTCGACGATGAAGAGGGCCACCGCCGAGCCGCGCAGCTTCAGGCGTCGCACGATATCGAGGCCCGCGGTCCCGCTGTCCGCGGCGATGACCCGGTACGCCGCACCGAAGCGGCTGCGCAGGTCGCGTTCCACGGCGCGCAGGACCTGCGGATCGTCGTCGATGGCGACGATGACGGGGTGCTCCACCACCGATCCTCCTGTCGCGGTGCTACTCCGCGCCATAGGCCACCAGCTCGCCGTCCTCATCCACGAGCAGGAGGCTCTCCGGATAGCACCACATCCAGTCCTCGCCCGGCGGCGTGACCGAGCGCATCAGCGGGTGGCCGGAGGCGTGGGCGTGCGCCGTGGCATGGCGGTTGGGGCTGTTGTCGCAGCAGCGCGTCCCGCCACAGGTGAGGCACTGCCGCAGGTGGACCCAGCGGCCGCCGATGGGGACGCACTCCTGGCAGACATCGAGCGCAGGTCCCACCTCGCGGATGGCATCGAGGTGCGTGCAGGTCGTCATGGGATCACTCCGCTCCATCGCCCACGTCGGCGTGGGCTCCCTTGCCGCTCTCACTCCTCGTGATCTGAAGGGCGGCGACCTCCAGCCGATGGGTCCGGCCCGCGATCTCGAGATGGCTGACGCCGGGCGGTTCGCCCGACTCGCCGGCAGCGCTCCAGGCGTCCAGGCTGACGAGGAGCTGACCCGGCGCCGCCCGCGCGCCCAGCCGGGCAGCCACGTTGACGGTGTCCCCCAGGGCCGTGAAGTCGAGTCGGTCGTCCGAGCCGATAGCGCCAGCATAGGCGCTACCCGTGTGGACGCCGGCGCCCACCTCCAACCCGTCCGCACCGAGCTTCCGCCGCTCGACCGAGCGAAGCAGGTCGCGACCGGCCTCCAGCGCCTGTGCGGCGTGGCGCTCGCCTGCGATGACGGGGATGAAGAGGGCCATGACCCCATCCCCGAGGAACTTGTCCAGGATGCCGTCCGAGCGCTCGATGGCCTCGGCGGCTGCCGAGTAGAAGCGGTGCAGGAGCTTCGTGTAGGCGGCCGCGCCGATGCGCTCCGCCAGCGCGGTCGAGCCACGCACATCCGCGAACAGGACGCTGAGCGGGACCTCGGCTCCCCCGCGGTGCCTCCGCAGGTCGCCGAAGCAGGCGTTGCAGACGAGGGGGTTGGTGGTGGCGCGTCCGCCCATGATGAAGCGCGATACGAGGCTGCCCGGACCACTGAAGGGTGCCGCGCAGACCTTGCAGCGAGGCGATGAGGGGACGTGGCGCCAGACACGGCGCAGCCGGGCCAGCGAGGCATCCTCACCCGTCAGCATGTCGTGCCAGGTGGTGGTCAGCTGCTCGTCCTGGTCGATGGGGCTCCCGGACATGGTCGCGTCAACCTGCCTCCCGCCCCCCACTGCCTCCGACGGTTCGGTGACGCAGAGCAAACGGCAGCGCGGAGCGGATGTCAAGGGGTCGGCCGCCGCCGCCGCCGACCGACGCGCCGGAGCCGCGGCTACAGCCGGCGAGCGGTGTCCCCGAGACGCACGCTGCCGTCCTGCACGACGACGGCGTTGGCACCCCGCAGGCGCAGGGTCCGACCACGTTCAGAGTTGGCCAGCAGCATGGCGTCCAGGCCGAAGCGTTCGGTGAACTGGGCGCATCCGGTGTGCGGCTCAGCCTGGATCTCGATGATCGCGCCGCCGAGAGCCAGCTGCGTCCCGGCCGGCAGGCTCTCCTCCGAGAGGTCCATGTCCACGTAGAGCTGGTCGCCCGCCAGGGCCCACCCGTCAAGCCCCCGGTCGCCCGCGATGAGCTCCGTGTAGCGGGCGTTCATGATCGTCAGCTGGGCGTAGCGGTTGGGCACGCCGGTGCGCCGGGACGGCCGCCTGGCCCAATCGTCACCGACCAGCCCGACCTGTCGGTCGAGCATGCCCACCGCCAGGATCTCGCGCTGGCCCGGTCCGGTGCGGCGCACGATGAGCCGCACGGTGCCCCCATCCCGCGGTGCGTCCCGCACCGTGTCCAGCCCGGCCTCCAGCTCCTCCAGCGTTCGATGTGCCATGGTCGAGCAGTATGCCCGAGCGGTCCCGGTGCCGGGCAGGGCCGACGATGGTGCCGACAGGGCCGACGATGGTGCCGACAGGGTCAACGTGCCGGCGGGGTCGGTCTCGCCTGCAGGTCTGGCGTGGACGTGGTTGCATATGCGCATGACCGCCACTCCCCCTGGTGGCCGGGACGCTCTCGCCACGCCGTCTCCGTCTGCTCGCGGGCTCCGCGGCGCGGACTCGGCGGCGTTCGTGGCCGGCGGGCTCGCAGCGGCCGCCGCCATCGCGACCGCGGAGCTGCTGGCGGGGCTCGTGGCCGGCGCACCCTCGCTCGTCATCGCCATCGCCGACGTGATCATCGAGTACCAGCCGGCGGGCGCCAAGGAGGTCTTCGTCGGCCTCTTCGGCGAGGGCGACAAGCTTGCCCTCAACGCCATCATCATCGGCGCGGCCGTCCTCATCGCAGGCCTGCTCGGCGTGGCCGGGCGGCGCCGCTGGGCCGTGCCGGTGGCCGGCTTCGCCATCGCGGGCGTGGCAGCCCTGGCGTCGGCCCTGAGCCGGCCGCTGGTGGAGCCGCTGCCCGCGATCGTGAGCGTCGTCGTCTCGGTCGCCATCGGCCTGGCGAGCCTGCGACTGCTGCTGCGCCTGACGCATCCCGCCTGGGCCGACGCCCGTGGCCGCGGCGACGCATCGGCTCCCGGTGCCACCGACTCGGCCGCCATGCCCGACTGGGACCGACGCCGCTTCCTGCTGACGAGCGGCGGCGTGGCGGTCGGCTCCATCGCGCTCGGCGTGCTGGGCCGCAACCTGCTGGCGGGGCGGCCCGGCGGGCCGGCGCCCGGCGCGACATTGCCGCTCGCGTCTGCTGCCTCGGCGGCCCCCGGCAGCTCCGCGACACCCGGCGCACCGGCGATCCCGGCGGCCGCCTCGCTGGATGTGCCCGACCTCAGCCCCATCGTCACGCCCAACGATCGGTTCTACACCATCCACACGGCCATGGTGTCCCCGCGGGTCGATGTCGAGGACTGGCAGCTGACCGTCAAGGGCCTGGTCGACCGCGAGCTCCAGCTCACCTACCAGGAGCTTCTGGCGCTGCCGATCCACGAGCAGTGGGTGACCATCGCCTGCGTCTCCAATGAGGTCGGCGGCCCGCTCGTCGGCAATGCCCTGTGGACCGGGGTGGACCTGCGCCAGGTGCTGGACATGGCGGGTGTGCAGCCTGCCGCCACGCAGATCGTGGGCCGCTCCGTCGACGGCTTCACGGCCGGCTTCCCGACCTCGTGGGCGATGGACCCTGAGCGACTACCGATGATCGCCCTTGGCATGAACGGCACTCCATTGCCCATCGACCACGGCTACCCGGCCCGCCTCATCATCCCCGGCCTGTACGGCTACGTGAGCGCCACGAAGTGGCTCTCGGAGATCGAGCTCACGACCTGGGAGGCCTTCGACGGGTTCTGGATCCCCATCGGGTGGGCCAAGGAGGCGCCCATCCTCACGCAGTCGCGCATCGACGTGCCCCGCAGGAACGCGGAGCTGGCTGTCGGCGCTCCCCTCGCCGTGGCCGGTGTGGCCTGGGCACCGGATCGCGGTGTCCGCGCCGTGGAGATCAGCATCGACGACGGTCCCTGGCAGGCGGCCACGCTCTCGAAGCCCCTCAGTGATGCCTCGTGGGTGCAGTGGAAGTCCGACTGGACGCCGACCACCCCCGGCCGGCACACCATCCGCGTGCGCGCCACGGACGGGGACGGCGTGGTCCAGACCGCGCAGGAGACGAGCCCGTCGCCCGATGGTGCCCGCGGCTACCACGCCGTGGGCGTCGAGGTCATCTGAGGGTCAGTCGGACCCCAGCCGCAGCGTCCCTTCAAGGATGGTGCGGGTGTCACCGGCCACCCACAACGAGCCATCTGGCGCCTGGCTGATGTGGGGCCGGCCGAGGCGGCCGAGGAGGGTGCCCTGGCTGGTCACGTACGGCGCCGTGGCCACGCCGCTGCCCACCAGCCACTGCGCCAGCGAGGCGTTGAGACTGCCCGTCACGGGGTCCTCCAGCAGTCGACCGCGATCGTCGCTGAAGATGGCGCGCACCTCGAAGTCGCAGGTGGAGTCGGCCGCACAAGGGCCCACGATGCCGATGTCCACTCGCTCGTCCTGGTCATCGGGCGGAAGGGCAGGGGAGACGGCCAGGACGGCCTCCGCTGAGGCCAGCATGACCGCCACCCAGCCCGGCCCGTTGTCCACCCAGGCACTGTCGAGGATGGCGGCCCTGTCGATGCGCAGGATGCGGGCCACACGGTCAAGGTCGGTCCCTGACACGGGCCCTGAGCGCAGCAGCGGGGGCGCTTCGAAGGCCAGCCGCCCGGCCACCCGGCGGAGCTCGATGAGCCCCGCGCCGCACTCCTGGACGATGCGCTCGGGCGCACGCGGCTGGCCGCCGGCCGCCAGCCAGGCATGGCAGCTGCCGAGCGTGGGGTGCCCGGCGAAAGGCAGCTCGCCGGCCGCGGTGAAGATGCGCACGCGGTAGTCCGCGTCCGGATCCTCGGGAGGAAGCAGGAAGGTCGCCTCGGACAGGTTCGTCCAGCGCGTGAAGGCCTGCATCTCCTCGCTCGAGAGCCCATCGCCGTCGAGGACCACGGCCACCGGGTTGCCCCGGAGGGGCACCGCGGAGAAGACGTCGACCTGCTGGAAGCGGCGCATGGCGAACCTCGGCTGGAGCTGGGCCTGTGGCGGCCCAGCGAGCATACCGTGGGACCCGATGGCCCGGCCGAAGGCCGGCTCAGTCGCGCGGGTCGTCCAGGCCCGGGGAGCCGAAAAGGCGTTCGTGCGTGCGCAGGGCGTAGCGGTCAGTCATGCCGGAGATGAAGTCCGCCGCCTGCGTGACGCGGTCCGCATCCGTGTCGCGGTAGGTATCCGGGAGATCATCCGGGTGCGCCAGGTGGTGATCCATGAGCCGTCGGATGACCTCGATGGCCTGGCGATGGCGGGTGCGCTGCCAGGGCGAGAGATAGACGCGCTCGAACATGAAGTCGCGCAGCTCCGTCATGTCGACCAGGACCTCGTCGCGCATGGTGACCTCGCCCACGGCCAGCGAGCCCTGCACGACGGCCTCGATCATGCCGCCGATCCACGACGAGCCCGGAGGCCCGAAGCGGGCCTGCATGGCCGCGGGAAAGGCGTCCTCCGTGAGCAGTCCCGCGCGCATGGCGTCGAGCGCGTCGTGCGTCAGGTAGGCGATGCGGTCCGCGAAGCGCACGCATCGCGCCTCCTGTGTCGCGGGCGGCGGCTCGATGCGCCAGGAATGCGCGCGGATGCCGTCCCGCACCTCCCAGGCGAGGTTGAGGTCCTCGAGCACCTCGTAGACACGCACGCTCTGCGCAGCGTGGTGCCAGCCGCCCGTCAGCGGGAAGTACGGCGAGAGGGCCTCCTCGCCGGTGTGGCCGAAGGGCGAGTGCCCCACGTCGTGCCCCAGGGCGATGGCCTCCGCGAGTCCCTCGTTGAGCGAGAGGGCGGCGGCCAGGGCCCGCGCGATCTGCGTCACCTGGATGGTGTGCGTCAGGCGCGTCACGAAGTGGTCGTCCTCGGGGTTCACGAAGACCTGCGTCTTGTGCTTGAGCCGGCGAAAGGCCTTGCTGTGCATGATGCGGTCTCGGTCCCGCTCGAAGACGGAGCGCAGGGGATCGGGCGGCTCGGGGCGCTCGCGGCCCCGTGACGCGCTCGAGCGCAGGGCGGCGGGCGCCAGCCGCGCCTCCTCCTCGGCCTCGCGCACGAGGCGGTCGCGCAGGATGAAGCGCTGGGTCGCCGTCATCGCCGGTGATGTGGGGCCGCGGGCAGGGGAGCAGTCGGCGAGATGCTGGGCGCCCGGCGCAGGGGAGCCTCCCCGGTCACCGCCGTCAGCGCCTGCGGGCTGGCGCTGCGCCTACTCGGAGAGCGGCGCCACGCCGTGGCCGAGCATGAGCGGGCGGCCAAGGAGGCCGTCGTAGCGCGGCCGGAAGCGCGCCCGGTCATACATCAGGTCGACGTCCACGGAGACGGCACCCAGCTCAGGGTCGGGCAGGGGCGCATGCGCGTAGCGGCCCTCGCGGATGGCCATCATGCGGCCGCGCTGACCGTCCATGACCAGCTCCACTGCCGTGTTGCCGAAGACCATGCCCACGATCTGGTCCACCGAGTCGGGCTCGCCAGAACGCAGGTCGTAGGTCAGGTCGGAGTGGATGGTGTCGATGCCCGTGCGGCTCTTGAGCTCCGAGCTCAGGATCTCGGCCACGTTGGCCTTGTGGCGATGTCCGAAGGCGTCGGCCTCACCGACCTCGGCGATGCTGCCGCCCTCCCAGATGGCGCCCTCGGCCGTGATGACGAAGGCGTAGTGGCTGGGGTTGGTCGCATGGTCGTTCGCCAGGACCTCAGCCAGCTGCTCGATGTCATAGGGCGCCTCGGGGATGAGGCAGCGACCGGAGGTCACGAAGGCGGAGTAGAGGGCCGTGAAGCCAGCGTCGCGGCCGAAGATGCGGAAGACGCCGATGCGCTCGTGGGAGCCGATGGTGGAGCGCTGCCGGTTGACGGCATCACGGGCGCGGCTGATGGCCGTCGCGAAGCCGATGCAGTACTCCGTGCCCTGCACGTCGTTGTCCATCGTCTTGGGGATGGCGATGACGTTGACGCCAGCGTCGTGGAGTGACTGCGAGTAGCTCAGGGTGTCGTCCCCACCGATGGGGATGAGGTAGTCGATGCCCATGGCCTCGAGGTTCTCGAGGACGATCGGCGTCAGGTCGTAGCGGTCCTCCCCGATGCGCATCTGCTCGGCGCGCGTGGTGTCGAGGTGTGCCGGCAGGGCAGCCTTCTTCATCTTGCGCGGGTTGGTACGCGAGCTGTGCAGCCAGGTGCCGCCGGTGCGGTCGATGGTGCGTGTCGTGAGACGGTCGAGGACCACGGTATGGGCGGGGTCCGGGGCAGCGGCGGGGACCTGGTGGGTCAGGCCCTGCCAGCCGCGGCGGATGCCCACGACCTCCCAGTCCATCTCCGTGGCACGGTAGGTGACGGCCTTGATGGCGGCGTTGAGGCCCGGGACGTCGCCGCCCCCGGTGAGGATGCCGATGCGGCGCTTGCTGCTCATCTCGCTGTGCTGGTCCCCTCTTGCGGGCATGGCCCGACACCATGCCGGCATCGCGTGTGGTGGACGGTCGCGTGGACCGCTGACGGTTGCGGAGGTCGATGGTAGCGCCTCCGCGCGCCCGGTACGATTGAGGTGACGCAGCCAGCGTCGCGAGAGACGAGGACAGCGGGCAGACGATGAACTACGAGCTGTACATGCGGGCGGCGCTTTCGGAGGCGGCCCAGGCTGCCCGCGCGGGTGAACGCGCGGATGGCGCTGTGGCCGTCCTCGACGAGGCCATGGTCGCGCATGGCCGGGAGTCTGTCCGCGCCAGCGGCGATCCCACGGCCCACGCTGTGCTCATCGCCGTCCGCGAAGCCGCCACGCGGCTGGGGCGGCGCTCACTGGCCGGTCTGACCGTCTTCTGCGTCGTGGAGCCCTGCGCGATGTGCGTCGGCGCCCTCCAGCAGGCGGACGCCGACGGCGTCGTCTACGCCCTCGCCGATCCTGCCTCCGGGGCCTGCCAGTCGGCCGTCCACCTCGCGGACGCTAGGGGCCTGCAGCGCCGGCTCGACGTCGTCTCGGGCATCCTGCGCGAGGACGCCGCCGACCTGCGGCCGGACCTCGATCCCGGGCCCGCCGGCACCTGACGCGCAACGACGCCTCGGCCGCCATGCCCGGGCGCGGCACCAGACGGCGGCACCAGACGGAGGCCGAACGGCACATCGCCAGGGCACGACGTCCGACGATGCGATCCCCCGGGCGCCCTGCCCGGGCTTTGCTAGACTCGCCGGCGGAGAGGTGTCCGAGTGGTTGAAGGTGCCGCTCTCGAAAAGCGGTGTGCGCAAGCACCGTGGGTTCGAATCCCACCCTCTCCGCCAGCGGCCCATCGCCCGTGCCGGGCGACGCCATGGAGAGGTCGCCTAGAGGCCTAGGGCGCGGCACTGGAAATGCCGTATGGGGAAACTCATCGTGGGTTCGAATCCCACCCTCTCCGCCACCGTTCACCCTTCTCGTCGCGCCGGTATCATCTGTAGGCCGTGCTAGGCGGGGAACTAGCGGTGCCCTGTACCTGCAATCCGCTCCAGCAGGGCTGAATCCCCTCCCGAGGTCCGCTGCCCGCGGACGCCAACGGGGCGAACGGCGTTGAGGATCGGGTCCCGCGCAGCGGCGACGCGTGAACCACGTCAGGTCCGGAAGGAAGCAGCGTTAAGCGCTGTTCGCCGGGTGCCGCGGATCGGCCTGGTCCGAGCCGATCGCCCCGGTCGGGCTCGCGGGTGGTCGCGATCGACGGAGGGTGCACGGCATATCCAGCTTCGCCATGCGCCGGCCAGCGGCGTGGGCGGATCGCCGAGCAGGCCGCGGGTCGCGCAGCAGCGAGCCGGGCCGGGGAGACCGATGCCCGACAGCCCCCGCCGCACGCGCGCCCAGGTCGAGACCGCTGCACCCGACGACGGGAACCATGTCGCCGCGGCTCCACAGGCCCTCTATCGGCGCTTCCGGGCCCAGACCTTCGGGCAGATGGTCGGGCAGGCGGCCGTCGTGGAGACCCTGCGCAACGCAGTGCGCCTCGGCCGCGTGAGCCACGGCTTCCTCTTCGTCGGACCGCGCGGCACGGGCAAGACCTCGATGGCTCGCATCATGGCCAAGGCCGTCAACTGCACGGACCTGCGGGACGGCGAGCCCTGCGACGCCTGCCCCAGCTGCGTCTCCATCCGTGAGGGCCGCGCCCTGGATGTCATCGAGCTGGACGCAGCCTCGAACAACAAGGTCGACGACATGCGCGAGCTCGTGCCGCGCGTCTACACCGGGGCCGCCGACCTGCGCCGCAAGGTCTTCATCATCGACGAGGTGCAGCGGATCAAGGAGGGCTGGGATGTCCTCCTCAAGACCCTGGAGGAGCCTCCGGAGGGCGTCCTCTTCGTCTTCTGCACGACCGACCCCAGCCAGATCCGGCCGGCCGTCGTCTCCCGCCTGCAGCGCTTCACCTTCCGGCCGCTGCCCGTGGCTGACATCGAGACCAAGCTGCGCCGCATCCTCGAGACGGAGGGGCGCCGCGTGGAGCCCGAGGCCCTGGCCATGATCGCCGCCATGGCCGGCGGCGGCATGCGCGACGCGGAGTCGATGCTCGACCAGGTCCTCGCGAGCGCCGACGACCCCATCACCGCGGACACCGTGGCCGACCTGCTCGGCCTCGCCGAGGCTGGCGCGGTAGACGCCTTCCTCGACGCCCTGGTGGCGGGTGACAGCCTGACCGGCTTGCGCGTGCTCGACGACCTGGAGGCGGAGGGTCGCGACCTCGTGGCCTTCGCCGAGCAGGTCGTTACCCGCCTGCGCGCCATCCTCGTGGAGCGCCTCTCCGCGCCGGCCGGCGAGCGGGGCAGCATCGCCGCGCTGACGGCGGCAGCCCGTCGCCTCACGGGCATCGACGCCAGCCGCAGCGGACTCGGCGGCTATCGCTGGCAGCTGGAGCTGTGCCTGCTCACCGCCGCGCCGGAGCCCGCGGCCGCTCCGAGCGGGGTCGCGGCCAGGACGGCGGCCGCCAGCGACGCAGGGAGCGGCAGCACCCCGGCGCCGGTCGTCGGCGTGGAGCCGATGCGGCAGCCGGCACGCCCGACGGGCCGGCCCCACCCCCGCGGCCTCGCCGACCGCCGCGACGTCCACCACGGAGCCGGCCACGAGCGGGACCTCACCGACGGCGCCGCCCGACCCGGCGTCGCCATCGGTGACACGGCTCGATCCCACGACACACGCGGCCCCCACGACCAGACCTGCGGCGACGTCTGCCGCCGCACCTTCGCCAGCCGAGGACATCGCGGCGATCCGGGCGGCCTGGCCCCGCGTGGTCGCGGTCATCGGCAGCAACCCCGCCAACCGACCCCTCGTCAGCAGCTGCCGGCCCGTGGAGATCCGCGACGGCTTCCTCATCCTCGGCTTCCCGGAGGACCAGGCCTTCATGCGTGATATCGCCGAGCGCAAGCGGCGCACCCTCGAGGAGGGCATCGCTGCCGTCGTCGGCCGGCCCGTCGCGGTACGCTGCGTGGTGACGAACCTGGAGCTCGTCGCACCGGTCGGCCCCGATGAGGATGACCTCGTCGCCCAGGCGCGGCAGGTCTTCGACGGTGAGCTCGCCAGCGTCGAGGACATCGACTAGCAGGGAAGGGAGAGCGAGCGTGGGCATGGGCAACCTGGCCAAGATGGCCCAGCAGATGCAGGCCGACATGGCCCGCGTCGAGCAGGAGCTGCGCGACCTGCAGGTCGAGGGCAGCGCTGGTGGCGGAGTCGTGCGAGCCGTCGTCACCGGCAAGCAGGAGATCGTGTCCCTGACCATCGATCCCAGCGTCGTCGATCCCGACGATGTCGAGATGCTCCAGGACCTCGTCGTCGCGGCCGTCGCCGATGCCCTTGCCAACGCCCGCAGCGTGGGTGAGGAGAAGATGGGCCGCGTCACCAGCGGCCTGCGGATCCCCGGCTTCTAGGGGGTCGCGCTCCGCCCATGAGCCAGATCATCGAGCCCGTGGCCCGGCTCATCGAGGCCTTCGCGCGGCTGCCGGGCATCGGTCCCAAGACGGCCCAGCGCCTCACCTACCACCTGCTGCGGGCGCCGGACAGCGAGGCGCGCGCCCTGTCGAGCGCGCTGCTGTCGGTATGCGAGGACGTCGTCTACTGCGAGCTCTGCCACGACTTCAGCACTGGGCCACTGTGTCCGATCTGCGCGGATCCGCAGCGCGATGATGCTCGCCTCTGCGTCGTGGAGGAGCCCCTGGACGTCCTGGCGCTGGAGCGCACGCGCGCCTTCAAAGGGCGCTACCACGTCCTCCACGGGGCCATCTCGCCGGTGGATGGCATCGGGCCGGATCGCCTGCGCATCCGCTCGCTGTTCGACCGGGTGGCGCAACGGCACGCGGCCAGCTCAGCCTACGAGGAGGTCGTCATCGCCACCAACCCCACGCTGGAGGGCGAGGCGACCAGCCAGTACATCGCGGAGCGCATCGCCGACCGTGTCGGGATCGTGACGCGCATCGCGCGGGGCATCCCGGTGGGCGGCGACCTGGAGTACGCGGACGAGGTGACCCTGGTCCGCGCGCTCCAGGGTCGTCAGCAGGTGGAGGCGACGGGCGGGCGATGATGTACCTGGTCAACGAAGCGCTGCTGAGGCTCATCAAGCCGCTCATCGGCCTCGTGCTGGCGGTCGTCCTCTACCTGGTCCTTACGGGTCCGCTGGGGGAGGCGGGTTCGGCGCTCCTCTTCCTGGCCTGCTGGATCAGCTCCGCGGCCTTCATCCTCCTCGTGGAGACCGGCATCATCTGACCGCCCCCGTGGGAGGCCGCGCGGCGCCGTTTGACGGCTAGGGTCAGCGTGCCTATACTCCGCCTTCTGCGCAGCGCGGACCACGCGCAGCGCCACCCGGGCCCACCGGGTCCGGAGGTGGTCAGACCTGCGGTTGACACCCCCTTGAGGAATGTGTCATCATAGGCGGCCGTGCCGGGACCCAACCACAAGACGGGCTTGGCCGTGCACCTTAACAAGTGAAGAGTGGCAGACAGAGTCATTTGTTTGTGCGAGCGGGCAAACCCCGAACAAGGAGGACGAGCCGCAAGGAACGTCCTTATCATCGGAGAGTTTGATCCTGGCTCAGGATAAACGCTGGCGGCGTGCATGAGACATGCAAGTCGAACGGACGAACTCGGGCTTGCTCGGGTTCGTTAGTGGCGAACGGCTGAGTAACGCGTGGGTGACCTGCCCGGAAGTGGGGAATAACTGCCCGAAAGGGTGGCTAATACCGCATGTGGCCATACGTTCGTTCGTATGACCAAAGCCGAAAGGCGCTTCCGGAGGGGCCTGCGTTCGATTAGCTCGTTGGTGGGGTAACGGCTCACCAAGGCGACGATCGATAGGTGGTCTGAGAGGATGATCACCCAGACTGGGACTGAGACACGGCCCAGACTCCTACGGGAGGCAGCAGTCGGGAATTTTGCTCAATGGGCGAAAGCCTGAAGCAGCAACGCCGCGTGAGGGATGAAGGCCTTCGGGTTGTAAACCTCTTTTCCCAGGGACGATAATGACGGTACCTGGGGAATAAGCCACGGCTAACTACGTGCCAGCAGCCGCGGTAATACGTAGGTGGCAAGCGTTGTCCGGATTTACTGGGCGTAAAGAGCGCGCAGGCGGCCGAGTCAGTCGAATGTGAAAGCCCCCGGCTCAACTGGGGAGGGTCATTCGATACTGCCCGGCTCGAAGATAGGAGAGGGAAGCGGAATTTCAGGTGTAGTGGTGAAATGCGTAGATATCTGAAGGAACACCAGTGGCGAAGGCGGCTTTCTGGCCTATTCTTGACGCTGAGGCGCGAAAGCTAGGGGAGCAAACGGGATTAGATACCCCGGTAGTCCTAGCCGTAAACGATGAACACTAGATGTTGGTGGTATCAACCCCGCCAGTGTCGTAGCTAACGCATTAAGTGTTCCGCCTGGGGAGTACGGCCGCAAGGCTAAAACTCAAAGGAATTGACGGGGGCCCGCACAAGCAGCGGAGCGTGGGGTTTAATTCGATGCAACGCGAAGAACCTTACCAGGGCTTGACATGACCAGGGATCCGGCGGAAACGTCGGCGCCTCGCAAGAGGCCTGGCCACAGGTGTTGCATGGCTGTCGTCAGCTCGTGTCGTGAGATGTTGGGTTAAGTCCCGCAACGAGCGCAACCCCTACTGTGTGTTGTATCACTCACACGGGACTGCCGAGAGAAACTCGGAGGAAGGTGGGGATGACGTCAAGTCAGCATGGCCCTTACGTCCTGGGCTACACCCACGCTACAATGGCCGGTACAACGGGCTGCGAAACCGCGAGGTGGAGCTAATCCCTTAAAGCCGGTCTCAGTTCGGATCGTAGGCTGCAACTCGCCTGCGTGAAGCCGGAGTTGCTAGTAACCGCGGGTCAGCATTACCGCGGTGAATATGTTCCCGGGCCTTGTACACACCGCCCGTCACGTCATGGAAGCCGACAACACCCGAAGCCAGTGAGCCAACCGTAAGGAGGCAGCTGTCGAAGGTGGGGTTGGTGACTGGGACGAAGTCGTAACAAGGTAGCCGTACCGGAAGGTGCGGCTGGATCACCTCCTTTCTAGGGAGAGGGAGTCGAGACCATCGGTGAGGTCTCGGCGTCATACACCCTCCCAGGTTGATCGTCATGATCGCTACCGTCACCCGCTGGGTGGGGGCGGCGTGCGGATCCGTCCGTGCGAGGTCGTGACGACCCAGCACCAAGCACCGAAACCGCTCGTACAAGATCCTGTCTGTCACTCTTCAAGTGTTAAGGTGCAGTGACCCCCGGACGGGCCAGCCCGTCTTCGGGCGAACGCCGGGCGTTTAGCTCAGTTGGTTAGAGCACTGCCCTGATAAGGCAGAGGCCTCTGGTTCGAGTCCAGAAACGCCCACCACGTACCGTCCGGCATGCCGCCGCACGCGATGGGGGCGTAGCTCAGTCGGAAGAGCATCTCCTTTGCAAGGAGAGGGTCAGGAGTTCGAGTCTCCTCGTCTCCACCATCTCGCGCAGGGACCGGACCTCAGGACGAGGAGCGACCAGGCTGCTGAACACGCACCGAAGCAAGGAACTGAAGATCGGGTAGACCCCGCACGCTCTCGAAGAGCGAACCCCAGGCTGATCGTCAAGACGGCTCGAGGTCTTCGAGCCGTCTTGTGGTGTCGACCGCCCCGTGGACCTCTGATCCGTGGGCTCCAGGCTTCGGCCTCGAGGTCACCGACCAGCGGATCGCTGGAACCGCGAGCGACGCTCGCCGCACCTTACCAAGTGAAGACGTGATCGGAAGAGATCTGAGATCTTTTTGAACTTCGATTTCTGCCGAGAATTAACGACAAGGTGATGATCCCGGACCATCCCTTGGCGACTGGCCGTTGGGTGAGTTGCTGAGGGAGGTCAAGCTACACAGGGCACGGGGTGGATGCCTTGGCGCCAAGAGCCGATGAAGGACGTGGCAGGCGACGAAACGCCCTGGGGAGCTGCGAGCAAGCTGAGATCCAGGGGTATCCGAATGGGGAAACCCGGCTGGGGTAATGCCCAGTCACTCCGGGCTGAATCTATAGGCCCGGTTGAGGTAAGTCCGCGAACTGAAACATCTCAGTAGCGGGAGGAAAAGAGATTATTCCCTGAGTAGTGGCGAGCGAAAAGGGAACAGCCCAAACCAGCCCAGCGTGATAGGCGGCAGCCGTTTCTGGGCAGGGGTTGTAGGAGCTGACATCGGGGACCTGCCGGACCCCGCTGGAGTTACAAAGTCGATCGTGAGCCGAACCCGTCAGGAAAGGCGGGCCAGAGAGGGTGACAGCCCCGTACGCGAAGCGAGCGACCTCCAGGTTCAGCCACCTGAGTACCACGTGGAAGGTCTCTCATGTGGGAACCCGGGCGGACCACCGTCCAAGGCTAAACACTCTTGGCGACCGATAGCGAACCAGTACCGTGAGGGAAAGGTGAAAAGTACCCCGGAAGGGGAGTGAAATAGTACCTGAAACCACGTGCCCACAAACAGTCAGAGGGTGTTGCCGGCCTGGCCGGTAGCCTGATGGCGTGCCTTTTGAAGAATGAGCCGACGAGTTACTTGTGTGTGGCGAGGTTAAGTCCGCGAAGGACGGAGCCGAAGCGAAAGCGAGTCTGAATAGGGCGTTGAGTCGCATGCAGTAGACCCGAAACCGGGTGACCTACCCATGGCCAGGTTGAAGCGGGAGTAATGTCCCGTGGAGGACCGAACTCACTAGCGTTGAAAAGCTAGGGGATGAGCTGTGGATAGCGGTGAAATGCCAATCGAACCCGGAGATAGCTGGTTCTCCCCGAAATAGCTTTAGGGCTAGCCTCGAGCGTTCAATCACGAGGGTAGAGCACTGAATGGGCTAGGGGGCTTTCCGCTTACCAACCCCAATCAAACTCCGAATCTCGTGATTCCAGAGCTCGGGAGTCAGACTACGAGGGCTAAGCTTCGTGGTCAAAAGGAAAACAGTCCGGACCGTCAGCTAAGGTCCCCAAGTCCAGGCTAAGTGGGAAAGGATGTGGAGTCGCATAGACAACCAGGATGTTGGCTCAGAAGCAGCCACCATTGAAAGAGTGCGTAACAGCTCACTGGTCAAGTGATTCCGCGCCGAAGATCCAACGGGGCTAAAGCCTGGCACCGAAGCTACGGGTCTGTGGTCCGTTCGCGGATCATGGGCGGTAGGGGAGCGTCCTGCATGCAGAGAAGGTCGACCGTAAGGACGATTGGAGCGTGCAGGAGTGCGAATGTCGGCATGAGTAGCGCAATGTGGGTGAGAAACCCACACGCCGGAAGCCTAAGGTTTCCTGAGGAAGGCTTGTCCGCTCAGGGTTAGTCGGGCCTAAGCCGAGGACGATACGTCGTAGGCGATGGACATCCGGTTGATATTCCGGAACCACCAGAGATCGTTTGCACCGCAAGGTGTCGCCTGGAGGATGCGAGCCCGTGGTTGGGGCGGCCATAACGGCCGTTCCGAAGCGGGGGAGTTGAGCCCAGGTGAGAGCAAGGGCATGACCCAGCATGGTAGTTCGAGCGCGTTTTGGCTATACGCGTCTAAGCCGGTAGGCGGGGAAGACAGGCAAATCCGTCATCCCATTCAACGCCGAGAAGCGAATGAAAGCGGCATCCGCTGCGATTCGAGTGAGCCAAGCTGGCAAGAAAAGTGTCTAGCGAGATCAAAGGTGTCCGTACCGCAATCCGACACAGGTAGGCGGGTAGAGAATACCAAGGCGAACGGGAGAACCCTCGTTAAGGAACTCGGCAAATTGGCCCCGTAACTTCGGGAGAAGGGGCGCCTCGGCGCGCAGCTTTGCTCGTGCGCTCGAGGCCGCAGTGAAACGGCCCAGGCGACTGTTTAGCAAAAACACAGGTCCGTGCCAAAGCGAAAGCTGACATATACGGGCTGACGCCTGCCCAGTGCCGGAAGGTTAAGAGGAGGGGTGCAAGCTCTGAATCGAAGCCCCGGTAAACGGCGGCAGTAACTATAACTGTCCTAAGGTAGCGAAATTCCTTGTCGGGTAAGTTCCGACCCGCACGAATGGCGTAACGATCTGGGCGCTGTCTCAACGAGGGACTCGGCGAAATTGAAGTACCTGTGAAGATGCAGGTTACCCGCGATAGGGCAAAAAGACCCCGTGGAGCTTTACTACACCCTGTCATTGGATCGGGATTCAGCACGTGTAGGATAGGTGGGAGGCTGAGAAGCTGGGGCGCTAGCCTCGGTGGAGCCGACGTTGAAATACCACCCTTGTTGTGTTTTGGTTCTAACCGCGGCCCGTAATCCGGGCGCGGAACAGTGGCAGGCGGGTAGTTTGACTGGGGCGGTCGCCTCCTAAAGAGTAACGGAGGCGCCCAAAGGTTCCCTCAGGCTGAATGGAAACCAGCCGCAGAGTGCAAAGGCATAAGGGAGCTTGACTGCGAGACCCACAAGTCGAGCAGAGACGAAAGTCGGGCTTAGTGATCTGGTACCTCCGAGTGGAAGGGGTATCACTCAACGGATAAAAGCTACCCCGGGGATAACAGGCTTATAGGGCCCAAGAGTTCACATCGACGGCCCTGTTTGGCACCTCGATGTCGGCTCGTCGCATCCTGGGGCGGTAGTACGTCCCAAGGGTTTGGCTGTTCGCCAATTAAAGCGGTACGTGAGCTGGGTTCAGAACGTCGTGAGACAGTTCGGTCTCTATCCATCGTGGGCGTAGGGAACTTGAGAGAAGCTGCTCCTAGTACGAGAGGACCGGAGTGGACGAACCGCTGGTGTGCCAGTCGTCCTGCCAAGGGCGTCGCTGGGTAGCTATGTTCGGTTTGGATAAGCGCTGAAAGCATCTAAGTGCGAAGCCAGTCTCGAGATGAGGTTCCCCACCGGGTCAACCGGGTAAGACCGCAGGGAGATCACCTGCTTGATAGGCGGCATGTGGAAGCTGGGTAACCAGTGCAGCTGAGCCGTACTAATGGTCGAGGGCTTGACCTTTTTCAGCAACCCACCCAGGGTCAGCTGTCAGGGAAAGGTCCGGACTCACCGCGTCGTTGCGTCCCCGATAGGGGGCGCACCTCGGCGGAAGTCGAAGTTCACTCTGACTCAGGGGCGCCAGCGGCGCCAATCCGATCACGTCGTCACGCCACGAACACACGCACGAGATCCTGGTGACTCAAGCGGAGAGGCCACACCCGTTCCCATCCCGAACACGGCAGTTAAGCTCTCCAGCGCCGAAGATACTCAGGGGGCAGCCCCTCGGGAAAATAGGCCGTCGCCGGGGTCTTTTGCGTTGTGCGGGCACATGGGAGCGACTGGTGTCGACGGCGCAGGGGCCAGTGCGGTTCGCTGAAGGCTGGTGAGGTCTGCGAGGGTCGCGCCCTGGTGGCGGGTCCGGTCGGCGGGGCCGGGCACGTCCCGATAGCCAGACAGGCCGTATCATCGACCGGTGCAGCCCGATCCTCGCGACGAGACGATGCCTGCGCCACTCGGTCCGGACCGCGGTCCGGACGATGACGTCGTGGAACGCAGCATGCAGGGGTCCGGGGGCACCGTGCCCGCACCCATGCCTCCCTCGGTCGCGGCGCCGTCGGTGCCAGCTCCCGCCCCAGCGCCGGCTGGGTCGCCATCTTCCCAGGCACGTCCCGTCTCACCGACGCCGCGGTCCGGCATGGCGGGGATGCCGCCGGCCTCCGGCCAGGGGCGTCCACCCGCGGATGCGCAGGGCGGCGCTGGGGCGCCTATCGGCCGGAACCCGCCCATGGGCTGGAACCAGTCGATACCGCCCATGGCGCCGGTCCCCCAGTCCGGGGCGCGACCGAGTCCGGGACCTGTCATGCCACCGGGCGTGGGGGCTGCGCCGGGAGCTCCCCGGGCGACATCCGTGGCTCCTCCCATGCAGCCAGCAGCGTCTTCGCAGCCCACGGGCCAGCAGCCTGCCGATGGGGGCGCCACAGGCGCACGTCCTCAGGCTGCCGTGTCCGATCCGGCGCTCGAGACCGGCGGCGCCGGGGAGAGTGACTGGCTCGATCGGATCTGCCCGTACCTGATCTCCGCCGATGGCACGCACCGCTCCAGCCAGCCCGACCCGGGGCATCGGTGTACGGCACAGAGCCCGGCATCCACACTGCCAACGGCCTTCCAGGAGCGCTACTGCCTCACCGACCGGCATGTCCGGTGCGAGATGTACAAGGTCGCCGAGGGCTCCCGCGCCGCTGCCCTCGGCCAGCAGGGCATCCCCGCTGACCAGGTGCGTTCCGCGCGCTTCCGGCCATCCGTGCGTTCCGTGCCCCTCGCCCTGGGGCCGTCCAGCGCCAGCACGGCCGGGACAGGCCAGGACTCCCGTCGTCCCGCCCTCCTGGCCGTCGGCGTCCTGGCGGTCCTCATCGTCGCCGTCGTCCTGCTCGTGATGGCCCTTGGTGGTGGTGGCGTCGGTCCGGTGGCCAGCCCGTCGCCCAGCGTCGTCGCCACCGCCACCCCGACACCCACGCCGACACCCACGCCCAGGCGGAGCACGAACCCTCCGGCCAGCAGCGCCGCCGCCGTCGGCGAGCGCCTCTTCGAGTACACCGTCCAGGAAGGTGAGGACCTCCAGAGCATCGCGCAGACGCTCGGTCTCGCACGGGCGGAGATCATGCTGCTCAACGAGGGCATGGTCGATCGCAAGCCGAAGACCACTCCTGGTGACGTGATCATCCTCCCCGGCAGCACGCTCCTTGCGGCAGAGCAGGTGGAGGCGCTTGTGGGCTTCGACGGCTGGGTGGAGGAGTAGCCGCTGGGCCACGGACATGCCGTGCCGGCCGCCCAAGGCGCGCGGGCTCGCGGCCGACCGTCGGCGGCGGGGACGTCTCAGGCCTGGCAGGCGCGGCACCAGCTCGTCACGAAGCCGCCCGGAGAGACCTCCGAGATCGTCGTCCCGCAGCGCGGACAGGCCTGCCCGCCGCGCAGGTGCACGCGCAGGAAGTCGCGCGCCTGCACCTCGAAGCGCGGCGGCACGCGCTGGCGGACCTCGTCGATCGCCCAGGCCAGTGTCTCGCGGGTGGCCCGCCACAAGCGCTCCGATTCCTCGTCGGCGAGCGAGCTGCGACGGCGGAACGGCCCCAGGCGCGCGGCCCACAGGATCTCGTCGCTGTAGGCGTTGCCGATCCCGGCCACGAAGGACTGATTCTTGAGCAGTGCATGCAGCTCACCCGGGTGACGCCGGATGCGCGCCTGCCAGGTCGGCAGGTCCAGCTCCGTGGCGTCAGCGTCCGGCCCCAACTCGCGCCAGCCCGCGACCTCGCGGACCACGTCCTCGGGCAGCAGGTAGACCTTGCCCATGCGACGCTGATCGCGATAGCGCAGCTCCACGGTCGCGCCATCCGCGGGCAGCCAATCGGCTCCACGGGTCCAGGAGGCCAGTGTCTGCGGATCAGGACCTGCCCGCCGCGGCCCAAAGGTCAGCACCAAGCCCGTGGCACTGAAGGGCTTGCTGCCCGGTGCCGCCAGCCCGAGGCGTCCCGTGAGCATCGCGTTGACGACGATGCGCGGCGGCCCCAGGTCCAGGATCAGGTACTTGCCCCGCTGGGTCACGCCCGCCAGGGTCGCTCCGTGCATGGCGCGGAGTTCCGCCTGCGTGCCGCGCAGCACGAGTGGCTGGGGCACGCCGGAAGCCAACAGCGGTCGGCCCACCAGGGCTGCGCCGAAGGCTTCGGACAGGATGCGCAGGTCGGGCAGCTCAGGCACGGCCCCATTGTTGCGCGAGCATGTGCGTGATAGGATGCGCGGGCCCTATCGAACGAGAATATGAAGGCCGCGCAGGCCTGGGATCCGGAGGAGTCATCCCGCCCCACAGGACACGGACGACACAACCGCCGCACCAACAGCCCGGGCTCGCACCCGGGCTGTCGTCATCCTCCGGTCGGTAGGAGCCTAGCCACCAAGGAGACCAGATCGTTGACCACAGAAGAGCCGCAGTTCACCGACGCCGAGAGCGTCACGAGCAGCCCGGAGGACGCCGGGACCGAGACAGCCGCTGCTCCCTCCGAGGCTGAGACCACGGAGGCCGCGCCTGTCGAGGCCGCCCTCGCGGAGCCGGCGCCGGGTGACGCGGCAGCAGCTCCGGCCACCGCGACCGAAGACGCCCCGCCCACCGCTGGGGAGGAGCCGGTCTGGGCCGAGTCCGTCGCGGCGGACGTGGCCGAGCAAGCGGACGAGGTCATCGAGGCCGTCGAGCCCCCGGCCGTCGAGGCCGTGGACGCGGAGGAGCTCGCGGACGAGGTCATCGAGGCCGTCGAACCCCCGGCCGAGCAGGCGGACGAGGTCATCGACGCGAAGGAGCTCGCGGACGTCCGTACGGCAGGCGAGTCCACTTCTGAGGATGTGCCGGAGCAGGCCGTCGAGGCCCCCGAGCCTGTCGATGCCCCGGCCGCGGCGATCGTCACGGCGGACGAGGTCATGGAAGCGCCGGCGGCGGACGAGGTCGAGGAGGCGCTGCCCGCGGTCGCCGTGGTCGAGCGTCCGGAACCCACGACGATGGAGGAGCTTCTCGCCCAGCAGTCGGGTGACATCCCCAGCCTCAAACACGGCGACGTGGTCGAGGGCGTCATCGTCCGGATCGATAAGGATGAGATGCTCGTCGACGTCGGGGCCAAGTCGGAGGGCGTGGTCAGCAACCGCGAACTCTACGGCCGCAACGCTGAGAGCCAGCCCGAGCTCAGTGTCGGAGACACCGTCCTCGTCTACGTGCTGCAGCCGGAGTCGCAGGACGGCCATGCCGTGCTCTCCCTGCGGCGTGCCGGCCTGGAGCGGAAGTGGCGTTCCATGCAGGAGCAGTTCGATGCTGGCGAGATCATCGACGCCCCGGTCATCGACCACAACAAGGGCGGCCTGATCGTCGACTGCGGCATCCGTGGCTTCGTGCCCATCAGCCAGATCGTGGACTTCCCGCGGCGCCCGCAGAACGACCAGCCGCGCGACGCTGCCCAGGAGATCGCGGAGAAGCTGCAGCCCTACGTGGGCCGCCGCCTGCGTCTCAAGATCCTCGAGGTCAACCGCAAGGCGAACCGCCTCATCCTTTCGGAGAAGGTGGCGCTCTACGAGGAACGGCGCGAGAAGCGCGACGAACTCTTCAGCAGCCTGCAAGTCGGCCAGCAAGTCAAGGGCACCGTGCGCTCCATCGCGCCCTTCGGCGTCTTCATCGACCTCGGCGGCATCGACGGGCTCGTCCACAAGTCGGAACTCTCCTGGAACAAGGTCAACAACCCGGAGGGTGCTTACGAGGTCGGTCACGAGGTCGAGGCCGAGGTCATCGACATCAATCACGAGCGTGGGCGCATCAGCCTCTCGATCCGGCGCATGCAGCCCGACCCCTGGCAGTCCACGGTGGGCGACCTGAAGGTCGGCGACCTCGTGGATGGCACGGTCACCAAGATCGTCAATTTCGGCGCCTTCGTGCGCGTCAGGGATGGTCTCGAGGGCCTCATCCACATCAGCGAGCTGTCGCACCAACGCGTCGCCCACCCGGGTGACGTGGTCAACGAAGGACAGACGCTGAAGCTCAAGATCATCTCCCTCGACTCCGATCGGCATCGCCTCGGCCTCAGCCTCAAGCAGGCCGAGGAGGCGCCGGCACGGCCTGCGCGCGAGCGCAGGCCCCGGCCGGAGCGCAGTGGCTACGACCGCTCGCAGGCTATCCAGGAGCCCGAGGGCGGCATCGACAACACGCTCGCCGCTGCCTTCGCCCAGGTGCGCATGCAGATCGCCGAGCAGGACGCTGCCGAGGCCGATGGTGTCCCCGCCGGGGAGGCCGTCGAGGCCGTGGAGGCCGAGTCCGTCGCGGACGCCATCCTCGCGGTCGATGAGCCCAGTGAGCACGTGCTCGCCGTCGAAGAGTCGGTCGTCGACGAGAACGTCGTCACCGAGGACGGTGAGGCGGAGGAGATCGTGGCTGACGTCGTCGACGAGATCGTCGCCACCGAGGACGGTGAGGTGGTCTCCGACATCGTGGTCGAGGACATCACCGACGAGCTCGTCGTCAGCGACGATGGCGAGTTCGTGGAGGACATCGTCGCCGAGGAGATCGTGACGTCACTGGACAGCGAGGTCGTCGAGGACGGATCGGCCGAGCTGGCCAGCGCCCCCGACGCTGAGGCAGCCGCCGAGGCCGCCCAAGCCGACGAGGCCAAAGAGGCCGACGAGGCGCGCGCCAACCAGTAGGCCATCGGCGGCGCGGCGGCCCCGCGCCCACCGAACCTCATTCGTGATGGCCCGCCGGTCCCCGGCGGGCCATCTGGCGTGCCCGCGCGACGGGATCGCAGACCGGCGGCGCCGTGCGTGGGTGGTAGCATGGCCCGGCGGCCGTCAAGGGGTCGCCTGTACCGGAGTCGTCGCACAGCCCCCATGGACCGGTTCGACAAGTTCACCGATCGCGCACGCAAGGTCCTGACGCTCGCTCAGGATGAGGCGCAGCGCTTCAACCACAACTACATCGGCACGGAACATCTCCTTCTCGGCCTGGTCCGGGAGGGAGAGGGCGTCGCTGCGCGTGTCCTCGAGAACATGAATGTCGAGCTGCCACAAGGTGCGCACGGCGGTCGAGTTCATCATCGGCCGTGGTGACCGCCCCGTGGTGGGCGAGGTCGGCCTGACCCCGCGCGCCAAGCGTGTCATCGAGCTGGCCATCGACGAGGCTCGCCGGCTCGGCCACAACTACATCGGCACGGAGCACCTGCTGCTGGGTCTCGTCCGCGAGGGTGAAGGCATCGCCGCCGGCGTCCTGGAGTCGCTCGGTGTCAACCTGGACAAGGTGCGTCACGAGGTCATCCGCGTCCTCAGCCAGTCGAGCGCCTCGGGCCCGGCCACACCGGAGACCAAGCGCAGCAGCAAGACGCCGACCGTGGACCAGCTCGGCATCAACCTCACGGAGGCCGCACGCGCGGGCAAGCTCGATCCCGTCATCGGGCGCGACAAGGAGATCGAGCGGGTCGTCCAGATCCTCTCGCGGCGGCGCAAGAACAACCCGGCCCTCATCGGCGAGCCAGGCGTCGGCAAGACCGCCATCGCGGAAGGCCTCGCACATCGCATCGTCAGCGGGGACATCCCTGAGTCGCTGGCGGACAAGCGTGTCCTGACCCTTGACATCGGCTCGCTCGTGGCCGGCACGAAGTACCGCGGTGAGTTCGAGGAGCGCCTCAAGAAGATCATCGAGGAGCTGCGCAGCACCAACGACGCGATCCTCTTCATCGACGAGCTGCACACGCTCGTGGGTGCCGGCGCAGCCGAGGGCGCCATCGACGCCGCCAATATCCTCAAGCCGTCGCTCTCGCGCGGCGAGCTGCAATGCATCGGCGCGACCACGCTCGACGAGTTCCGCAAGTACATCGAGAAGGACGCTGCCCTGGAGCGTCGCTTCCAGCCGGTCATGATCGAGGAACCCACGCGGGAGCAGACCGTCGAGATCCTCTTCGGCATCCGCGAAGGCTTCGAACGCCACCACCGCGTCAAGATCACCGACGACGCCGCGCGGGCCGCGGTCGATCTCTCCATCCGCTACATCACCGACCGGCACCTCCCGGACAAGGCCATCGACCTTATCGACGAGGCTGCCAGCCGCGTCCGCCTGCGCCACAGCTCCAAGCCCCCCGAGCTCAAGGCCACCCAGAAGGAGCTCGAGCGCATCGCCAAGGAGAAGGAGGCGGCCGTCAACGACCAGGACTACGAGCGTGCGCAGGAGCTGCGTGACGCCGAGTCGGCGGCCAAGGCCAGGGCCGATCAGCTGCGCAGCGACTGGCAGGCGGCCATGGCCGCCGAGACGCCCGAGGTGACCGACGAGGACATCGCCCAGGTCGTGGCCCTCTGGACGGGCATCCCGGTCACGCGCATCGCCCAGGAGGAGTCGCAGCGACTGCTCGAGATGGAGGATGCGCTGCACCTGCGTGTCATCGGTCAGCAGGAGGCCATCGACACGGTCTCTCGCGCCGTCCGGCGCGCCCGCGCCGGCCTCAAGGACCCCAAGCGGCCCATCGGTTCCTTCATCTTCCTGGGCCCCACCGGCGTGGGCAAGACGGAACTCGCCAAGGCCCTCGCGGAGTTCATGTTCGGCAGTGAGGATGCGCTCATCAAGATCGACATGAGCGAGTTCATGGAGCGCCACAACGTCAGTCGGCTCGTGGGCGCGCCCCCCGGCTACGTGGGCTTCGAGGAAGGCGGCCAGCTCACGGAGGCCGTGCGCCGCAAGTCCTACTCCGTGATCCTGCTCGACGAGATCGAGAAGGCCCACCCCGAGGTCTTCAACATGCTCCTCCAGATCCTGGAGGACGGGCACCTCACGGACTCCAAGGGGCGCCGCGTGGACTTCCGCAACACCGTCATCATCATGACCAGCAACGTCGGTGCCAAGGATCTCCTCAAGGACACCTCGCTCGGCTTCCGCCCGGTCACCGGCACCCAGGAGCGCGAGCGAGAGGCGCAGTACCAGCGCATGCGCACCAAGGTGCTCGAGCAGCTCAAGCAGACCTTCCGCCCCGAGTTCCTCAACCGCGTCGATTCACAGGTCGTCTTCCGCTCGCTGAGCGTCGACGAGATCCGTGAGATCGTGGACCTGCTGCTGGCCCGCGTGCGCGGCCAGCTCAAGGCCCAGCAGATCGGGCTGGAGGTCAGCCAGGCGGCCAAGGACCACATCATCAAGCTTGGCTATGACGTCGACTACGGCGCCCGCCCGCTGCGCCGGGTCATCCAGAACATGATCGAGGATCCACTGGCGGAGGCCCTCCTCGTGGGCCGCTTCCAGGCGGGCGAGACGATCCTGGTGGACCGCTCCGAGGACGCCGGGCTGACCATCGAGCCGAGCACGGAGAAGGCCCCCGTCGAGGCTGCCTGAGCGGTGCCACGCGCCCGAGCCGCCAGCGAATACGTCTGCCAGGCCTGCGCTGCCAGCGTGCTGCGGTGGGAGGGCCAGTGCCGCAGCTGCGGTGCGTGGAATTCGCTCGTCGAGACGCTCGTGCGCCAGCCGGCACGCCGGCCCGGCGGCACCGCTCGGCGGCCCTCGATGTCGGATCTCGTCGTGGAGCCGCGTCCGCTGGGATCGCTGGCGGCCGTGGCCGCAGCGCGCCGTCCGACCGGTCTCGCCGAGGTGGACCGCATCCTCGGTGGCGGCCTGGTCCCCGGTTCGCTCCTGCTGCTGGGCGGCGAGCCCGGCATCGGCAAGTCCACCCTCGTGCTCCAGATCGCCGGCGCGCTGGCGGGAGCCCTGCCGGGCCTGGGCGATCGGGCCGGGCGAACGCCGTCCGGCGACGCGGGGGTGATATCCGTGCCCGCGGCCGGGACCACCCCGGGCGCGCCAGGCGCGGTCCTCTACGCCAGTGCCGAGGAGTCCGCCCCACAGCTGCTCCTGCGCGCGGCCCGCCTCGGCCTGGCGGACGGCCCGGCCAGCAGTCGGCTCTCCGTCCTGGCCAGCACGGACGTGGACGCCATCGTGGCCGCTGCCGCCGCGCACCGTCCGTCGCTGCTGGTCGTGGACTCCATCCAGGCCGTCTCGCTGGCCGACCTGGACGGACCGTCCGGTTCAGTGGGCCAGGTCCGCGAGTCAGCTGCCCGACTGGGTGCCTTCGCTCGTGACGAGGGCGTGCCGGTCCTCCTCGTGGGGCATGTGACCAAGGACGGCACGCTGGCGGGACCGCGCACCCTGGAGCACCTCGTGGACGCGGTGCTCATGCTGGACGGGGACCGCTACGGCACCCTGCGCCTGCTGCGGGCGCTCAAGAATCGCCATGGCTCCACCGATGAGGTCGGCGTCATGGAGATGACCGCGACGGGCCTGCGAGACGTGAGCGACACCGCGGCGGCCTTCCTCGGCCATGCGCGCCAGGCGGCGCCGGGGCTCACCGTGGCGGCCATCCTCGAGGGCAGCCGGACGCTGCTCGTGGAGGTCCAGGCGCTGGTGGCGCCGGCCGGCCTGGGACCGCCGCGCCGCACCGTGGCCGGCCTGGATGTGAATCGGCTGGTGCTGCTCATCGCGGTGCTGGCGCGGCGCGGCGGGATCGACGTCAGCAGCCGCGATGTGTACGCCAGTCTCACCGGCGGCATCTCCGTCGGCGAGCCGGCCCTGGACCTGCCCCTGGCCCTGGCGGTGGCGGCCTCGCAGCGCGATCGGGCCATGGCCCTCGACACGCTGGCCTGCGGTGAGGTGTCCCTGCTGGGCGAGGTCCGCCCGGTGCCCGGCCTGGAGCGGCGCCTCCGCGAGGCGGCCAGACTCGGCTTCGAGCGGGCCATCGTGCCGCACGACGCCTCCCTGCCGGCACGCTCCCTGGGCCTCCGCATCGACCGCGTCGCTACCCTGCGGGAAGCGCTGGAGCAGGCGTTCGAGCCTGCTGGTACCTCTGGTGACCAGTCGGTCCCCGATGCCATCTGGTAGCGTACCCGGGCCATGCTGAGGTTCATCCGCCTGCTGGGCGGGGCCGTGGGGGTCATCTTCGCCATCGGGCTCGCCGGCCTCATGTCCGGCAGCACCATCCTCAACGAGCCCTCGCTGGAGAGCCGGCTCGTGTTCCTCGCGTGGATCGTGGCCTGGGGCGTGGCGGGCTTCGTCGTGGCGCCCTACCTGACCATCATGCCGGCACGCTGGATCGTGCGGGCCGTCACGGACATGTCCACCGACGAGTTCGTGGCCGCCATCCTGGGGGTCCTCGTGGGCCTGCTCATGGGCTTCCTGCTGGGACTGCCGATGACCAGCCTGCCGTCTCCGGCCGGGTTCCTGTTGCCCGTCGGCACATCCATCGTGCTTGCCTTGGGCATGATGGGCCTCGCCGTCGCCAAACGCCAGGATCTCCGACGCTCGCTGGAGAACCTGGGCTTCTTCCGGCACCCCGCTGCCGAGGAGTCCAAAGGCCCCCAGGATCCCATCACCATCGTGGATACGAGCGCCATCATCGACGGCCGCATCGTGGACGTCGTCGCGGCGGGCTTCCTGGTCGGCCTGCTCGTGGTGCCGCGGTTCGTCCTGGGTGAGCTGCAGCACATCGCGGACGACAGCCATCCCGGCCGCCGCAACCGGGGGCGCCGCGGGCTCGACGTGCTGACCGTGCTCCAGAAGGACCACCGCATCGATATCGAGGTGAGCTCGGACGACGTGCCGGGTGTCTCCACCGTCGATGCCAAGCTCGTGGCCCTGGCGCAGCTGCGCAAGGCTGCCATCCTGACCACCGACTACAACCTCAACCGCGTCGCCCAGCTGCAGGGTGTGCGCGTCATGAACCTCAACCAGCTGGCCAATGCGCTCAAACCGGCCTTCCTGCCCGGCGAGGCCCTCCGCGTCAAGGTCGTGCAGGAGGGCAAGGAGCCCGGCCAGGGCGTGGCCTTCCTCGATGACGGCACGATGGTGGTCGTGGAGGGTGGCGGCCGCCACATCGAGGGCGAGTTGGACGTCACGGTCACGCGCGTCCTGCAGACGGTGGCCGGGCGCATGATCTTCGCGGAGATGGCCGTCGGCGCGTGAAGGTGGCACCGGCCTCCCGCCGCAGAGCCCGGAGCCAACACCCGCGGGGTTGAGCCCGGCGGCAGAGCCCGGCGCCAACACCCGCGGGGTTGCGGCGCCTGCGTGCGCACCCGCACCTTCGGTGCGACACCGGAGCCGGCAGGGATGACCGTCGCAGGGCACACTTGCGCGATGAGCAGCGTGGGAGTCGCGGACGCCGTCGTGGTGGCCGCCGGCAGCAGTCGACGCATGGGCGGCCAGGACAAGCTCGCCGCGCCCATCGCCGGCAGGCCGGTGCTGCGCTGGGCCGTGGAGTCGCTGCTGGCCGCACCGGAGGTGGCGCGGGTCATCATCGTGACGACACCTGACCGCGCGCCCGAGCTGCGCGCCGCATCGTGGCTGTCCCGCCTGCCTGCGCGCGTCGTGCTCGGCGGAGCACGCCGCCAGGACTCGGTCGCCGCGGGCGTGCGCGAATGCCGCGCCGAGGTCGTCCTCGTCCACGACGCTGCTCGACCCTTCGTCTCTCCGGGCCTGGTGCGGCGGGTCGTCGAGGGTGCCCAGCGCCACGGTGCGGCCATCCCCGCCCTACCCGTCGTGGACGCCCTCAAGACCGTCGCCGATGGCGTGATCACTGGCGCGGCGCTCCGCACAGGCCTCTACCGTGCCCAGACCCCGCAGGCGGCCCGGCGCGAGCTCCTGGCGGCAGCCGCGGCCGCCCATGCCGCGGGGCCGGATGACCTGCCCGACGAGGCGGAGCTGCTGGCCAGGCACGGCGTTGCAGTGCACATCGTGGACGGCGATGTCACCAACATCAAGGTGACGCTGCCGGAGGACCTGTCACTGGCCCGTCGCCTGGTGGCCGAGGGCCAGGGGTCGCGCGTTGCCATGGGTTCGGACAGCCACCCCTTCGGCCCGGGGCAGGGCCTGCGCCTGGGTGGTCTGCTCATCGAGGACGCGCCGCAGCTCCACGGCCACTCGGACGGTGATGTCCTCCTGCATGCGCTCTGCGACGGACTGCTGGCCGCGGCAGGGCAGGGAGACCTCGGGCGTCTCTTCCCCTCGAGTGACCTGGGCACACGCGGTGCGGACAGCCGGGCGCTGCTGGCCGAGGTCATGGATCGCCTGGCCAGCGTCGGGCTGGCCGTGGATGGTGTGGACGCCACCCTCCTGGGCGCTCGCCCGCGACTCGGCGGACGGCGACTGGACGAGATGGGCAGCACCATCGCGGCGCTCACCGGGGCGCCCGCCGAACGGGTCTCGGTCAAGGCCTCGACCGGCAATCTCTCCGGGGACGAGGGCGCGGGACGTGCCATCAGCGCCACCTGTCTCGTGAGCCTGGTCGCCGGATGAGCCTGCGTCTGCGCAACACCCTGGGTGGCCGACTGGAGGCATTCGAGCCGCTGGAACCGGGTCATGTCCGGATGTACACCTGCGGGCCCACCGTGTATGCGCCAGCCCACGTGGGCAACTACCGATCCTTCATCTTCGCCGACCTGGTCTGCCGTGCCCTGCGCTTCCATGGCCTGCGCGTGACCTGGGTCATGAACATCACGGACGTGGATGACAAGATCATCCGCGATGCGGCCGCTGCCGGGATCGGCATCCACGAACTCACAGAACGGTACACGGGGCTCTTCCTCGAGGACCTGGCGCGCCTCCGCGTGGGCACGCCCGACGTCCTGCCGCGGGCCACGGCGCACATCCCGGACATGGTCGCGCTCATCGAGACGCTCCTCGAGCGGGGGCACGCCTACCGCGCCGAGGATGGTTCGGTCTTCTTCCGCATCGCCTCCTGGCCGGCCTACGGGCGCCTGGCGCGGCTGGACCCCTCGCAGCTGCGCCAGGGGGAGCGCGTGGAGGCCGACGAGTACGAGAAGGACGATGTCCGTGATTTCGCCCTCTGGAAGGCGGCCAAGCCCGGCGAGCCCTCCTGGTCGACGACGCTGGGGGAGGGGCGTCCGGGTTGGCACATCGAGTGCTCGGCCATGAGCATGCGGTACCTGGGCCAGAGCTTCGACATCCACACCGGCGGCATCGACCTCGTCTTCCCGCACCACGAGGACGAGATCGCGCAGGCAGAGGCGGCCACGGGCCAGCCCTTCGTGCACACCTGGCTGCATTGCGCCCACCTGCACATGGGGGGGCGGAAGATGGCCAAGCGCACCGGCAACTTCACCCGGCCGGAGGAGGTCTACGCCATGGGCTTCAGCCCGGCGGCCCTGCGCTATGCACTACTGGCCACCCACTATCGCTCGCCGCTGGAGTTCAGCGAGGCCTCGCTGGCCCATGCCGCCGCCGCCGTCGAGCGCCTCACCACGGTCGTGGCCGCACTCGAGGGCTACGCGGAGGACCGACCCGACGATGCTGGCCTGCCCGACCTGCTGGCGCGCTCGCGCGCCGACTTCGCGGCCGCTCTCGCTGAAGACCTCAACATCTCGGCGGCCCTGGCGGCCGCCTTCGACCTGGTCCGCGAGCTAAACGTCCGGCTGGCCGCGCGAAGCCTTTCGACAGCGGACACGGCTCGTGCCGCCGCGGCCATCCGGGAGCTGGACGACGTCCTCGCGATCCTGCCCGCCGATGGGCAGGCACTGGACCGGGGACTGGCGACCATGCTCGAGGAACGCGCCGCGGCGAGAGCCGACCGTGACTGGAGCCGCAGCGACGAGCTGCGCGACGCCCTGGCGGCCGCCGGCGTCATCGTGGAAGACACCCGGGACGGGCAGCGCTGGCGGAGGGCGACGGGCTGATGGTGGACGATCGAGACGGAGACCAGCCGACGCCACGCGGCGACGAGTCCGCGAGCGGTGCGACTCGCCGGCCGACAGGTGGTCCTGGCGCCGGCGACGGCGCTGCCGGTGACGCCCCGACTGGCGACGCTCCCGGACCACGACCGCGTCCGGAACGACCGGCGGGCCCCAGGCCTCCTGCCGATCGACCGACGGACCGGCCGCCCGACCGTGTCTTCCGTGATGGCCGCCCCGGCGGCCCACGCCCGTCGCAGAGCCACGGTGGCGGCCCTCGACCCCAGGGCGGCCGTCCCACCTCGGGGCGCCCACGGTCGGAGCCCTGGCGCGAGCGTTCGGAGCCCTGGCGTGACCGACCCGACCGGCGTCGCTTCGAGGGCGACCGGGCGCCCGGCTGGCATCCATCGGGTCCACGTCCGCCCGGTCACGTCCGCCCGGCTCGCGTCCGCCGGCCGCGTCCGCCCGGCTCGCGTCCGCCCGGCTCGCGTCCGCCTGACGCCGATCCGGCCGGCACCCGGGGCGACCGACCGGGCGCCTGGCGACCACGCCCCCGGCCCTACGACGATCGTGCGCCGTACCCTGCCGAGCGGCGGCCCCAGGAGGGACCTCCGGGTGGCACCTACGGCTCCCCAGCCGGGCATGGCGGGCCCGGCGGCCCCAGGGGACGTGGTGGCACCGGTGGCCGTGGTGACACGGTGGGACAGGGTGGCTACGCCGGGCGCGGTGGCTCCCGACCCTACGGCCAGCGCCGGCCCACGTCGGCCGCCTTCGTGGCTGGCGCGGCCATCGCCGCTGCCATCGGCCCGGGCGCGTCCGAGGCTCTCGCGGAAGGCGAGGAGGTCGTGGCTGGGCGCCGACCCGTGGAGGAGGCCTTCGCGGCGCGTCGCCAGGCGTACCGGCTGCTGGTCGTCCCGGAGCGGCGCGCCGCCCTCGAGCGCCTCGTCCTGCATGCCACGACGCTGCGCATCCCCGTCGTCGAAGTGGAGGGCGGCAGCCTCACGGCCGTCTGCGGCTTCGATGGGCACCAGGGTGTCGCCCTCGTCGTCGCACCTCGCCGCTGGGCGACACTGGACGACGCCCTGGCGCTTGCACGACAGCGCGGTGAGCCGCCCTTCCTGCTCGTCCTCGACCATCTCGAGGATCCCCAGAACGTGGGCACCCTGCTCCGCTCGGCCGAGGCCTGTGGCGTGCACGGCGTGCTCTTCCCGACCCACGCTGCGGCGCCCATCAGCCCGGCGGCCGTGAAGACCTCGGCCGGCGCGGTGGAGCACCTCCTGCTCGTGCCGCTGCCGGACCTGCCCGGCGGGCTGGTGGACCTGCACGCCCGCGGCGTACGGATCCTGGGCGCCGACGGTGACGCCGCCCTGACCGTGCGCGAGGTGGACATGCGCGGGCCGCTGGCCATCGTCATCGGCAGCGAGGGCCGAGGCCTGGATGCCCGTGTGCGCCGGCGCGTCGACATCATGGCCCGCATCCCCATGCGCGGTCGCGTCGCCTCGCTGAACGCCTCGGTGGCCGGCTCGGTGTTCCTCTTCGAGGCGGCCACGCAGCGCTGGGCGGTCCCGCCTGTCGGGGTGCCGGAGGATGCCCTGGGCGAGCCGGGTGGGTCGGAGGAGTCGACCCCGGTCGCCGACCCTGCCACGGCGCTGCCAGAGCCGGAGGCTGCCCGTAGGGAGCCGCAGGAGGACCCGCCGGCAGCGTCGGATGCGGTCGAGTCGCTGGAGGTCATCGCGGACCACCTGCTGCCCGACTGACCCGAGTGGCGCAGGGCCTGGCGGCGCGACGGTCGCCGCGCCTGCGGGCGGGCCGAATGGGGGGCACCGCGGCCGCTGCCCGAGCCGCCTCCCGCGCTCCGCCAACACGAGCGTACCTGCCCTGCTTGCGGGTCGGACGCCACCTGCGCTACTATTCTGCGTCGCCGCCGACGTAGCTCAATTGGCAGAGCAGTGGTTTTGTAAACCACCGGTTCCGGGTTCGAGTCCCGTCGTCGGCTCCAATCGCAGAGGACGCTGTATCCCCCTCACCACAGGGACCTCGGTCCCGAGGGGTGCACGGACGGACCATGGGTAGGTTGAGCAGGTGGTGAGCTCCGCTGACTGTAGATCAGCCGTCTTCGACTGTGGGGGTTCGATTCCCTCCCTGCCCACCATCGACCAGCGTCCTCTGGCAAGAGCCCCTACAACTGCCCAGCGGGCCCACATAGCTCAGTGGTAGAGCACTTCCTTGGTAAGGAAGAGGTCATGGGTTCAAGTCCCATTGTGGGCTCCACCTGATCACCTCTGACCGCCACCCCTCCGGGTGACGCGCGTCCGGGGCTACATGGACGACGAGGATGGCCAAGCAGAAGTTCGAGCGCACCAAGCCCCATGTCAACATCGGCACCATCGGTCACATCGACCATGGCAAGACGAGCCTGACGGCGGCCATCACGAAGTACCTGGCCCTCAAGGGTGACGCGAAGTACCGCGCCTTCGACAGCATCGACAACGCCCCCGAGGAGCGCGAGCGCGGCATCACCATCGCCATCGCCCACGTCGAGTACCAGACGGCCGCCCGCCACTACGCCCACGTCGACTGCCCGGGCCACGCCGACTACATCAAGAACATGATCACCGGGGCCGCCCAGATGGACGGCGCCATCCTCGTCGTGGCCGCCACCGACGGTCCCATGCCCCAGACCCGCGAGCACATCCTCCTGGCCCGCCAGGTCGAGGTGCCCTACATCGTCGTCTTCCTCAACAAGGTCGACATGGTCGACGACGAGGAGCTCCTCGAGCTCGTCGAGCTCGAGGTCCGCGAGCTGCTCAGCAAGTACAACTTCCCCGGCGACGACCTGCCCGTCATCCGCGGCTCGGCCCTCAAGGCCCTCGAGGCGCCCGACGACGTGAACGATCCCGCCTACGTCTGCATCCAGGAGCTCATGGATGCCGTCGACTCCTACATCCCCACCCCCGAGCGCGCCATCGACAAGCCCTTCCTCATGCCCGTCGAGGACGTCTTCGGCATCAAGGGTCGCGGCACCGTGGCCACCGGGCGCATCGAGCGTGGCGTGGTCAAGGTCGGCGACGAGGTCGAGATGATCGGCATCCGCACCACCCGCAAGGTCGTCGTCACCGGCGTCGAGATGTTCAACAAGCTCCTCGATTCGGGCCAGGCCGGCGACAACGTGGGCACCCTCCTGCGCGGCATCGAGCGCGATGACATCGAGCGCGGTCAGGTCCTCGCCAAGGCCGGCTCCATCAAGCCGCACACCAAGTTCGTGGCCCGCGTCTACGTCCTCTCCAAGGAGGAGGGCGGCCGCCACACCCCCTTCTACAACGGCTACCGCCCGCAGTTCTACCTGCGCACCACCGACGTCACCGGCGCGATCTCGCTCCAGGATGGCGCCGAGATGATCATGCCCGGCGACAACGTCGACATGGACGTCGAGCTCATCACGCCCATCGCCCTCGAGGTCGGCCAGCGCTTCGCCATCCGCGAAGGTGGCCGCACCGTCGGCGCCGGCGCCGTCATCGCGATCGAGGAATAGGACCATGGCGAAGGCTGCTGAGAACCGACCCGTCATCACGCTCGCCTGCACGGAGTGCCGCGAGCGCACGTATACGACGGAGAAGAACAAGAGGAACGACCCTAACCGGCTCGAGCTGCGCCGCTACTGCCCGCGCTGCCGACGTCATACACTGCACCGCGAGGCCAAGTAGGGGAAGACATCGGCCCGGACATAGGCGCGTAGCTCAATTTGGCAGAGCACTGGTCTCCAAAACCAGGGGTTGTGGGTTCGAGTCCCGCCGCGCCTGCCACCTCCGCAAGCAGCCCCAGATAAGGGAACGACGAACAAGGTGATCGACAGGATCCGCCGCTACCTGGCCGAGTCCTACTCGGAGCTGAAGAAGGTCACGTGGCCCACCCGGGAGCACGTCCGCAACCTGACGATCCTGGTCTTCGTCGTCAGCGCCGTCATCGGCGTCTACATCGGCTTCTTCGACGCCATCTGGCGCCAGGCATTCATCATCATCACGGACACCTTCTCATGACCGGTTTCCTCGAGCACCTCACGGAGGTCTCGCGCCCGGAGAAGCGCTGGTACGTCATCCACACGTACTCCGGCTACGAGAAGAAGGTCAAGACCAACCTCGAGCACCGCATCGAGACCATGGGCATGGAAGACAAGATCTACCAGGTCCTGGTGCCCGAGGAGGACGAGATCGAGATCCGCGGCGGACAGCGTGTCACCGTCCAGAAGAAGGTCTTCCCTGGCTACGTGCTCGTGGAGATGGTCCTCGACCCGGAATCCTGGTTCGTCGTCCGCAATACGCCGGGCGTGACCAGCTTCGTGGGCGGCGGCAACATCCCCGGCCAGCGCAATGAGCCGGTGCCGCTCGAGGAGCACGAGGTCAAGGGCATCCTGCGCCAGATGGGCGTGGAGACGCCGAAGTACCGTGTGGCGTTCCAGAAGGGCCAGAGCGTGCGCGTCACGGATGGCCCATTCGCCGAGTTCATCGGCACGGTGGACGAAGTCAATCCGGAGCGCAACAAGCTCAAGGTCCTGGTCAGCATCTTCGGGCGGGAGACGCCCGTGGAGCTCGACTTCCTGCAGGTCGAGAAGCTCTAGCCGACCCGCCCCGGGCCCGGCACCCAACGAGGTACGACGAGACGAACCGATGGCCAAGAAGATCCGCATCATCCTGACCCTGCAGCTGCCCGCCGGGAAGGCCACGCCGGCCCCGCCCGTGGGTACCGCATTGGGCCCCCACGGCATCAACATCGTCGACTTCACCAAGACCTACAACGAGCGCACCGCCGCCCAGGCCGGCCAGATCATCCCGGCCCGCATCACCATCTTCGAGGACCGCAGCTTCACGTTCGTCCTCAAGACGCCGCCCGCCGCGGACCTGCTGCGCAAGGCCGCTGGCGTGGAGCTCGGCTCCGCGACCGCCGGCCGCACCACCGTCGGCAGCGTGACGCGCGCCCAGCTCCTGGAGATCGCCGAGGTCAAGAAGGCCGACCTCAACGCCAACGACCCGGCCATGGCTGCCCGCATCATCGAGGGCACCGCGCGCTCGATGGGGATCCAGATCGTCGACTAGCGCCACGTCGCCGACCGCCAGCCGGAGCGGTCGGCGCGCCTCCGACCGGCACGTTCACCCCGCGTCACCAGGGGGAGGCCGCAGCAGCGGCCGCCAGGAAGGGACAGACATGAGCAAGCACGGCAAGCGCTACCAGGATCTCGCCAAGCTCGTCGAGGCGGGCAAGACATACGAGCCCCTGGAGGCCATGACGCTCCTGCGGGAGACCTCGACCGTCAAGTTCGACGCCTCCGTGGAGGCCCATATCCGCCTCGGGGTGGACCCCCGCCACGCCGACCAGATGGTGCGAGGCACCGTCTCGCTTCCCAACGGCACGGGCAAGCAGGTCCGCGTGGCCGTCTTCGCCCAGGGTGACAAGGCCGCCGAGGCGACGGCGGCCGGCGCGGATGTCGTGGGGGCGGAGGACCTGGCCGCCCGCATCGAGGCTGGCTGGCTGGAGTTCGATGTGGCCGTGGCCACCCCGGACATGATGGGCAGCGTCGGCAAGCTCGGCCGCATCCTCGGCCGCCGTGGCCTGATGCCCAACCCCAAGGCCGGCACCGTCACGTTCGACCTTGAGCGCGTCATCGACGAGCTCAAGCGGGGCCGCATCGAGTTCAAGGTCGACAAGGGCGGCATCATCCACGTGCCCTTCGGCAAAGCCAGCTTCGAGCCCGAGCAGCTCGTGGCCAACCTGGCCGCCCTGACGGACGCCATCAACCGCGCGCGGCCCAAGGAGTCCAAGGGCCAGTATTTCAGGAGCCTCACCGTGGCGTCCACGATGGGACCCGGCATCCGCGTGGATGTCCCGGGTCTCCTCTCCCGGGCCGCCGCCTGAGCGCCGCGGGCAGCCAGCCCGCGACAGACGCATGACGGGCGAGAGCCCGCCAGCAGAGAAGACGTTCCGCCAGAGACAGCGTTGCGTCCGTGGACATCCTCGGGTGTCTTGCCGCGAGCCGGGTGACCGGCGCGTCGGAGCGGACCGAAATCGTCGACCGGACCGCCACGCGCGGGGACGCCGACGGGCACGCCAAGGCAGGTGTCAGCCGGACCTTGCGTCCGGGGCTGCTCGACGCAGCGACACCCCCGTGCGGGACCACAGGGGGCGTCGCGCCAGCGGCACCCGGAAGGAAAGGAGGACATATGCCCACAGAAGCCAAGCAGGCTGAGATCAGCGAGCTCGTCGAGCTCCTCAAGGACTCGACGATCACCGTCGTCTCCGACTATCGCGGTCTGTCCGTGGCTGCCCTGTCCAAGGTGCGCAAGGACTTGCGCGAGAAGGACATCCGCTATCGCGTCGTCAAGAACCGCCTCGCACGCATCGCGGCCGAGCAGGCCGGACGCACCGAACTGATCCCGCTGCTCAGCGGGCCCAGCGCCCTGGCCGTCGGCGGCGCCGACGAACCCAGCCTGGCCAAGGCCGTCATCGACGCCACCAAGCCTTTCAAGGTGGAGATCCGTGGCGCGGCCATGAGCGGCCAGACCGTGGACGCGGCCGCTGTCACGACCCTTGCCGCGCTACCCCCGCGCGACGTCCTGCTGGCCCAACTGGCCGGTGCCGTCTCGTCGCCGCTGAGCACCATGGCCGGCCTCCTGGCCGCCCCGCTGCGCAATCTCGGATATGGCCTGCTGCAGCTCAAGGAGCGGCGCGAAGCCGCCGCCTGAGCACTGCGCCGCGGCGCCAGCCTCTCACCGCTCTACATCCCGACGAAAGGAACGACCACCACATGGCGAGCAAGCTTTCCCAGTCCGACATCCTCGAGGCCATCGACGGCATGACCGTCCTCGAGCTCTCCGAGTTCATCAAGGCCTTCGAGGAGCGCTACGGCGTCACCGCGGCGGCCCCCGCGGCCGCGGCCGCGGCCGCGGCGCCGCTGGCGGCCGAAGTCGAGGCGGTCGAGGAGCAGACGGAGTTCACGGCCATCCTGGCCGAGGTCGGGGCCAACAAGATCCCGGTCATCAAGGTCGTCCGTGAGCTCACCGGCCTTGGCCTCAAGGAGGCCAAGGACCTCGTCGACGCCGCTCCCAAGCCTGTCAAGGAGGGCGTGGACAAGGCCGAGGCCGAGAAGATCAAGGCTGCCCTCGAGGAGCAGGGCGCCAGGGTCGAGATCAAGTAGCCCGCGCACCCGGCGGGGGAGGCCAGCTCTGGCCTCCCCCGTTCCTGATTCCGACGCCGGTCGCTTCGTGTCGGGGGGACACCGACGCTGGCCGCTGTTGACCGGTGGCTCGTTCCGCGGTACCATACGCGGTCGGTGAGCGCGGCTTCTCTTGTCCCAATGACCCTCTTCGTCGGATTCCCATGCCTTGTTCGCCTCGCTCCCGAGGCAGGAGTGCCCCATGACCGTGTCTGAAGTCGATCGTCGGCATGCGCCCGTGTCCATCGAGCGCGTGTGGTATTCGCGGATCCCGGAAGTCCTGCCCATCCCCGACCTGATCGAGCTTCAGCGCACCTCCTACGACTGGTTCGTGGCACACGGCCTGCGTGATCTGCTCGACGAGATCAGCCCCATCACGGACTTCACGGGCAAGTCGATGGAGTTGCACTTCGGCAGGTACGAATTCGGCGATCCCAAGTACGACCAGCTGGAGTGTCGCGCTCGCGACCTCACCTACAGCAGGCCGCTCTACGTCGAGGTGGAGCTCATCGTCCACGAGACCGGTGAGCACATCGCGCAGCGTGTCTACATGGGTGACTTCCCCACCATGACGCAGCGGGGCACGTTCATCATCAACGGCGCCGAGCGTGTCGTGGTCAGCCAGCTGGTCCGCTCGCCTGGCGTCTACTACACCGCGAGTGAGGACCCCAACACCGGTCGCCGCCTCTTCAGCGCCAAGGTCATCCCCAATCGTGGTGCGTGGCTGGAGTTCGAGACGGCCGCCCGCAACCAGCTCTACGTGAAGGTGGACCGCAAGCGGAAGCTGGAGGCCACCAAGCTGCTGCGCGCTGTCGGCTACGAGTCCAATGACGAGATGCAGGCCCTCTTCACCAAGGTCGACAACGGCGAGGTCAGCTACATCCGCGAGACGCTCGACCGCGATGCGACCTCCACGCGCATGGAGGCCCTCATCGAGGTCTACAAGAAGCTGCGCCCGGGTGACCCGCCCACCGGTGACAACGCCGAGAAGCTCGTCGAGTCGCTCTTCTTCAACTTCCGTCGCTACGACCTCGGTCGTGTGGGCCGCTACAAGCTGAACAAGAAGCTGGGCCCGGTGGCCGACCGCATGGGCATCAAGCTGCCGGAGCTCGAGCGCACCATCACTCGTGAGGACATCGCCGTCATCGTCGGCCACCTCATCGAGCTGGACAACGGACTGGGTGGCCCGGATGACATCGATCACCTTGGCAACCGCCGCATCCGTGCCAACGGCGAGCTCATCCAGAACGCCTTCCGGGTCGGCCTGCTGCGCATGGAGCGCGTGGTCAAGGAGCGCATGACCATCCAGGAGCCGGAGAAGGCCACGCCCAACGTGCTCATCAATATCCGCCCCGTGGTGGCGGCCATGAAGGAGTTCTTCGGCGGCAGCCAGCTCTCCCAGTTCATGGACCAGACCAACCCGCTGGCGGAGCTGACCAGCAAGCGACGCCTGTCGGCGCTCGGCCCCGGCGGCCTCTCGCGAGAGCGCGCCGGCTTCGACGTGCGCGACGTGCACCACAGCCATTACGGGCGCATCTGCCCCATCGAGACGCCGGAAGGTCCGAACATCGGCCTCATCGGCTCGCTGGCGACGTACGGGCGTATCAACGAGTACGGCTTCATCGAGACGCCCTACCGCCGCGTCAAGCGCTATGTCGATCACCGCGACAAGGACATCCTCTCGGAGATCGCCGGCGCGGACGTCGTGACGGCTGACGGCCGGGTCGTGCTGGCCAAGGGCAAGCCGTTCAGCCAGGACGCGGCTGACGAGCTCAAGTCCCAGAAGGTCAAGGCCTTCCCCATCAAGCCGCGCGTCACCTCGGAGATCGAGTACCTGGCTGCCTACGACGAAGAGGAGAAGTACGTCGCCCAGGCCAACGCGCCGCTCGACGAGAACGGCTACTTCGTCAACGAGAGGGTCCCGGCGCGGGTCAGGGCCGAGTTCCCCGAGGCGCGGCCGGAGCAGATCGACTACATGGACGTGAGCCCCAAGCAGGTCGTCTCGGTGGCGACGGCGCTCATCCCCTTCCTTGAGCACGACGATGCCAACCGCGCCCTCATGGGCTCCAACATGCAACGCCAGGCCGTGCCCCTCCTGGAGCCGGACTCGCCCATCGTGGGCACCGGCATGGAGGCGCGCGCCGCGCGCGACTCCGGCCAGGTCATCGTCGCCCGCGCCGCCGGCGTGGTGACATCGGTGACCGCCAACCGTGTCATGGTCGAGGAAGACTCCGGCGAGCTGCGCCAGTACCCGCTGGAGAAGTTCGTGCGCTCCAACCAGGGCACCTGCATCAACCACCGTCCGGTGGTCGAGGTGGGCATGCGCGTCACCGAGGACTCTGTCCTGGCCGACTCGTCCTCCACCGACAAGGGTGAGCTGGCCCTGGGCCGCAACATCCTGGTGGCCTTCATGAGCTGGGAGGGTGGCAACTACGAGGACGCCATCGTCGTCAGTGACCGCCTCGTGCGCGAGGACTTGTTCACCAGCATCCACATCGAGAAGCATGAGCTGGAGTCGCGTGACACCAAGCTCGGCCCCGAGGAGATCACCCGGGACATCCCCAACGTCGGCGAGGAATCGCTCAAGGACCTCGATGAGGACGGCATCGTCTACATCGGCGCGGAGGTCCAGCCGGGCGACATCCTGGTGGGCAAGATCACGCCCAAGGGTGAGACGGAGCTGACCGCCGAGGAGCGCCTGCTGCGCGCCATCTTCGGCGAGAAGGCCCGCGAAGTGAAGGACTCCAGCCTGCGCCTGCCCCACGGCGAGCGCGGCAAGGTCGTCGACATCCGCGAGTTCAACCGGGACAACGGAGATGAGCTGCCGCCCGGCGTCAACCGCCTCATCCGCGTCAGCGTGGCCGTCAAGCGCAAGATCTCCGTCGGCGACAAGATGGCTGGCCGGCACGGCAACAAGGGCGTGGTAGCCAAGATCCTGCCCCAGGAGGACATGCCCTACCTGCCCGACGGCACTCCCGTGGACATCATCCTCAATCCCCTCGGCGTGCCCAGCCGCATGAACATCGGCCAGATCCTGGAGACGCACCTGGGTTGGGCGCTGCACGAACGAGGCCGCCGAGAGGGCCGCGTCATCAAGGCGGCCACGGCCGTCTTCGACGGGGCCAGCGAGAAGCAGATCGAACAGGAGCTGCTCGCCGCGGGCCTGCCCCTGACGGGCAAGGTGCAGCTGCGCGACGGCCGCACCGGCGAACCCTTCGACCGAGAGGTCACCGTCGGCTACATCTACATGCTCAAGCTGCACCACCTCGTCGAAGACAAGATCCACGCGCGGTCCACTGGCCCCTACAGCCTCATCACCCAGCAGCCGCTGGGCGGCAAGGCGCAGTTCGGCGGCCAGCGCTTCGGCGAGATGGAGGTCTGGGCCCTGGAGGCCTACGGCGCGGCCAACATCCTCCAGGAGCTGCTCACCGTGAAGTCGGACGACGTCGTGGGTCGTGTCCAGACCTACGAGGCCATCGTCAAGGGTGAGGACATCCAGGCGCCGGGCGTGCCGGAATCCTTCAAGGTGCTCATCAAGGAGCTCCAGAGCCTGGGGCTCAACGTGGAGATCCTCAACGAGAACGAGGAGGAGATCCACTTCGCGGAGGATCCTCGGCCTACCCGCTGCCCGACCTGGGCGGCATCAACCTGGCCGGTTTCGAGGACTGAACGACGTGGCGCGGGGAGGAGGGCCCGGTTCCTGACCGGCCCGCCCGCGCATCCCGCATCGCTGACCGTGCTGCGGCCGAAGGAGAACGATGCTCGAGGTCAACAACTTCAACGCCATTCGCATCTCGCTGGCGTCGCCGGACCAGGTGCGCGACTGGTCGAAGGGTGAGGTCACCAAGCCCGAGACCATCAACTACCGCACCCTGCGCCCGGAGAAGGACGGGCTCTTCGACGAGCGCATCTTCGGGCCCTCGCGCGACTGGGAGTGCTACTGCGGCAAGTACAAGCGCATCCGCTACAAGGGCATCATCTGCGACAAGTGCGGCGTGGAGGTCACGCGCGCGAAGGTGCGTCGCGAGCGCATGGGTCACATCCAGCTGGCCAGCCCCGTCAGCCATATCTGGTACTTCAAGGGCACTCCCAGCCGCCTCGGCATCCTGCTCGACATCAGCCCGCGCAACCTTGAGGGCGTCCTCTATTTCGCCAAGTACCTCGTCACCTGGGTGGACGAGGAGGCCCGCGGACGGCTGCTCCAGCAGCTCGAGGACGAGGCCCATGGACGCGGCGGCCGCGGCGGCCAGGCCCTGGCCGACCTCGAGGACCGCCTGACGGCGGACATCCACAAACTCTCCGACGACCTCAACACCGAGCTTGCCCGCTTCAAGCAGGAGCGCGAGCAGGAGCGTGAGACGCGCACGGCCCAGATCGTCGAGACGCAGCAGGCCCTGCAGGCCAGGCTCAAGGAGCTGGGCTCCGGCGTGGCCACCGAGACCATCGTCTTCGAGGAGACCGGAGAGGTCCTCGTGGCGGAGGGCGAGAAGGGCGCCAAGGCCATCTCGTCCCGCCTGCGCGAGATGACGGCCGCCCTCGTGGAGCGCATCAACGACGATATCCAGGCCCGCGAGTCCCAGGAGGAGGCGGCCGTCAGCCAGCGCATCGAGGATGCACGGCTGGAGATGAGCGCCACTCTGGAAGCGGAGCAGGAGCGCCTCAAGGTCGAGGCCGAGAGCCTCAAGGACGAGATCCGCCGCGCCAAGGATGAGATCGTGCGCATCCAGGCGGGTGACCTCCTGTCTGAGACCTCCATCGACGGCTGGAACTACCGCGACCTGGACCGCAAGTACGGCAGCGGTATCAAGGGCGGCCAGCGGCTCTTCGGTGCCGGCATGGGCGCCGAGGCGGTGCGGGAGCGCATCGTCCGTATGGACCTTGAGACCCTCGCCCGTGAGCTGCACTCGGAGGTGCGCACCACCTCCGGCATGCGCCGCAAGAAGGCCATCAAGCGCCTCCGTCTCATCGAGGCGTTCCGCCGCTCCGGCGCGCGCCCCGAGTGGATGGTGCTCTCGGTGCTGCCGGTCATCCCGCCGGACCTGCGGCCCATGGTCCAGCTGGACGGTGGCCGCTTCGCCACGTCCGACCTCAACGACCTCTACCGCCGCGTCATCAACCGAAATAACCGCCTGAAGCGCCTCCTCGAGCTGGGCGCCCCGGAGATCATCATCCGCAACGAGAAGCGGATGCTCCAGGAAGCCTGCGACGCCCTCATCGACAACGGTCGCCGTGGCCGCGCCATCGCCGGCACCGGGAATCACCGCCTCAAGAGCCTCTCGGACATGCTCAAGGGCAAGCAGGGCCGCTTCCGCCAGAACCTGCTGGGCAAGCGCGTCGACTACTCGGGCCGATCGGTCATCGTCGTCGGCCCGGACCTCAAGCTGCACCAGTGCGGCCTGCCCAAGAAGATGGCCCTCGAGCTCTTCAAGCCCTTTGTCATGCGCCAGCTCGTGGAGAAGGGTTTCGCTCACAACATCAAGTCGGCCAAGCGCATCGTGGAACGCGTCCAGGACGAGGTCTGGGATGTCCTCGAGGAGGTCATCAAGGACCACCCGGTGCTGCTCAACCGCGCGCCCACGCTGCACCGTCTGGGCATCCAGGCCTTCATGCCGAAGCTCGTCGAGGGCTCCGCGATCCAGATCCATCCACTCGTCTGCTTCGCCTTCAACGCGGACTTCGATGGCGACCAGATGGCCGTTCACGTGCCGCTCAGCAAGGCCGCGCAGACCGAGGCCCGCGAGATGATGCTCTCGACGGCCAACCTCCTGTCGCCCTCCGACGGCGCGCCGGTGGTGGCGCCCACCCAGGACATGATCCTGGGCTGCTACTACCTCACCATGGATGCGGCTCGGCCCATCGAGGCGGCGGTGCCCACGTTCCTCAATGACAGCGAGGCGCTGCTGGCCTTCCAGCTGGGCAACATCGACACGCGCGAAGACATCCAGGCGCTGCCCCACCACCGCGTGCCTCGACTGCGCCTGCACACGCCCGTGCGCGTGCAGAGCGTCACGAGCTGGGTCGATGACGAGGAGGTCTACCGGGAGCGCAGCCTGGAGACGACCGTCGGGCGGCTCATCTTCAACCAGATCCTGCCGGATCGCCTGCGCTACAGCGACAAGACCAACCGGCCCATGGCGCGCGCCGCGCTGCGCGAGGTCGTGGCCGACTGCTACCGGCTGCTCGGCCGCGACGAGACCGCCCACCTCGTGGACGGCATCAAGTCCATCGGCTTCCGTTACGCGACCCAGGGCGGCATGACCATCTCGGTCGACGACATCAAGGTCCCGGCGAGCAAGCCGGCCATGCTCGACAAGGCAGACCGCCGCGTCAAGGCCATCGATGAGCAATACCAGCGTGGCCTCATCACTGATGACGAGCGCTACACCAGCGTCGTGGCGGTCTGGAAGTCCACGACGCAGGACGTCTCCGACGCCATGATGGACAACCTCGACCCCGAGGGCTCGGTCACGATGATGACCGCCTCCGGGGCCCGCGGCAACAAGGGCAACATCGGCCAGCTGGGCGGCATGCGCGGCCTCATGGCTGACCCATCGGGCCGCATCATCGATGTCCCCGTGCGCTCCAACTTCCGCGAGGGCATGACCGTCCTCGAGTACTTCATCTCCACCCACGGCGCCCGCAAGGGCCTCGCGGACACCGCTCTGCGCACGGCTGACTCGGGCTACCTGACGCGACGTCTCGTGGACGTCGCCCAGGACGTCATCACCCGTGATGACGACTGCCAGACCGAGGAGGGCACCTGGATCACGCGCGCCGAGACGGAGGAGTTCGCCGGCTCGGAGCCGGACGCCTTCCGACGACGCCTTGTAGGTCGCTTCGCCGCGGCCCCGGTCAGTCGACCGAACGCACGCAAGAAGGACCGTCCCATCGTCGAGCGTGGCGAGGAGATCGTCGAGGATCTCGCCGCACAGATCGATGACGCCGGCATCGATGCCGTGGCGGTGCGTTCACCGCTGACCTGCCAGTCGCGCTACGGCGTCTGCCGCACCTGCTACGGACGCAACCTGGCCACTGGCCGCCTGGTGGGCATCGGTGAGGCTGTCGGCATCATCGCCGCACAGTCCATCGGCGAGCCCGGCACGCAGTTGACGATGCGCACGTTCCATACCGGCGGCGTTGCCGGCATGGACATCACCGCCGGCCTTCCGCGCGTCGAGGAGCTCTTCGAGGCCCGCATGCCCAAGGGCAAGGCCGAGATCAGCCACATCGATGGTGTCGCCCAGATCATCGAGAGTGAGGACAGCACCCGCCGCGTCAAGGTCACCAGTCGCGAGTCGTTCGACGTGCCGCTCAAGCTCACGGCCGAGCATGAGCGCCTCGTGGCCGAGGGCGACGCCGTGGAGGCCGGCCACCTCCTTGCCCGCCGCGTCCTCGATGGGGACGAGGTGGACGAGGTGCGTGCCAGCGAGTCGGGCATCGTCTCCTTCACGGATGAAGGCCTCAAGGTCGCCGGCGAGGACGTCGTCGAGCGCGAGTACGTCATCCCCCACAACGCCAAGCTCATGGTCCAGGACGGCCAGCCGGTCCGCGCCGGGGACCAGATCACCGATGGCCCCGTCAACCCGCAGGAGTATCTCGAGACCCGTGGGCGGGACGCCGTGCAGCGCTACCTCGTCAAGGAGGTGCAGCGCGTGTACCGCAGCCAGGGCGTGACCATCAATGACAAGCACATCGAGATCATCGTGCGCCAGATGCTCCGCAAGGTTCGCATCGACCAGCCCGGTGACACGGAGCAGCTGCCCTTCGAACTCGTCGACCGCTTCGAGTTCGAGGACATCAACGACCACGTGCTGGCGGAGGGCGGTGAGCCGGCCACGGCCGAGACCGTGCTGCTGGGCGTCACCAAGGCGTCGCTGAACACGAGCAGCTTCCTGGCCGCAGCCTCCTTCCAGGAGACGACCAGGGTGCTGACCGAGGCAGCCATCAATGGGGCCAAGGACAAGCTCATCGGCCTCAAGGAGAACGTCATCATCGGCAAGCTCATCCCGGCGGGGACGGGTGCCCCGGCCAACATCGCGGCGCGCCGCGAGGCCGAGCGCCGTGCTGCCGCGGAGGCCCTCGCCGGTGGCGAGGTGCCTGAGGGCTTCGGTGACGAGTACAACGTCTTCCTCGCCGACAGCGGAGCCCTCGCCGGGGACGAGGTGCTGGCCAATCCATTCCTCGAAGCGGCCACGGAAGGCGTGGCCGACGAGGACGAGCCGGGCGTCAACCCCTTCCTCCTCGAGGATGCCGCTGACGCGGCTGAGGTCGAGCCGGAGGCTGGGGCCGCTGACGACTGATCCCGGTGACCCGGCCGGCGTCTGCCCACGCCGGTCGGGTCAGCCTGCCCGGCTCGATGGCAGCTGCCGGGCGAGCTACCGCCCGTTCCCTCGTTTGACGCTGCCGAGGTGCGCTGCTAGACTTCGCGGTCGCGGCCGGAACGGCTGCGTCGGTGTCTGCCTGTCGCCTGCGGGTGCGGCAGCACCGGGCGGCACTCCCGCGAGGGGGCCCGCGAGCGGGACCTGACCCGGGACCCAGTCCGCCGCCGCATCAGACGAGAAGACAACGACATCAGGACCGTGTGCGCTGCGCGCGGCCCGCAGACGGACAGGACGTCCATCGAGGAGGCGACGAGAGCTCCGTGCCGACCATCAGCCAGCTGGTGCGCAAGGGCCGCCAGCCCAAGCAGGCGAAGATCAAGGCCCCGGCGATGCGCAAGAACTGGAACAGTCTGCGCCAGCGCCAGGTCCCCACGCCCGGCGCTCCGCAGAAGCGCGGCGTGTGCCTGCAGGTGCGCACCATGACGCCGAAGAAGCCCAACTCGGCCCTGCGCAAGATCGCACGCGTGCGCCTCACCAACCAGATGGAGGTCACGGCCTACATCCCGGGCATCGGCCACAACCTGCAGGAGCACTCCGTCGTGCTCGTGCGCGGTGGCCGCGTCAAGGACCTTCCCTCGGTGAAGTACCACATCATCCGCGGCACCCTGGATGCCGCTGGCGTCAACAACCGCAGGCAGGGCCGCTCCCTGTACGGCGCCAAGAGGCCCAAGTAATGCCCCGTCGATCGCAGATCCCGCGCAAGTCCAAGTACTCGCAGCCGCTCGTGCGCAACACGGACCGCTTCACCGTCAAGCTCATGCGCGACGGCAAGAAGGGCCTCGCGGAGAAGATCCTGCGCCAGGCGCTGGCGCGTGCGGAGGCTTCCGCCGGCCGACCCGGCCTGGAGGTCCTGGACCTGGCCCTGCGCAACGCCACCCCGCTCATCGAGGTCAAGCCGCGCCGCGTCGGTGGCGCCACGTATCAGGTGCCCGTGGAGATCCGCGGCGATCGCCGCAACTCCCTGGGCGTGCGCTGGCTCGTGCAGGCCGCCCGCAAGCGCAGTGGCAAGTCCATGAGCGAGAAGCTCGCCTTCGAGCTGGTGGACGCCATGAATGGCCTCGGTGCGGCCGTCAAGCGGCGCGAGGACACCCACAAGATGGCGGACGCCAACCGCGCGTTCAGCCACTTCCGCTGGTAGGCGGGAACAGGTAGCAGGGGCACCCGTACTCGTGGCACGTCACGTTCCGCTGGCTCGCACGCGCAATATCGGCATCATCGCGCACATCGACGCCGGAAAGACGACCGTCACCGAGCGGATCCTGTTCTATACGGACAAGATCTACAAGATCGGTGAGGTCCACGAGGGCGCGGCCACGATGGACTGGATGCCCCAGGAGCAGGAGCGCGGCATCACCATCACGGCCGCGGCCACGACCTGCTTCTGGAACGATCATCGCGTCAACATCATCGATACGCCCGGGCACGTGGACTTCACCATGGAGGTCGAGCGCAGCCTGCGCGTCCTCGACGGCGCGGTCGTCGTCTTCGACGGCGTGGCCGGCGTGGAGCCCCAGTCAGAGACGGTCTGGCGCCAGGCCGATCGCTACGGCGTGCCACGCTTCTGCTTCATCAACAAGCTGGATCGCACCGGCGCGGACTTCTGGCGCTGCGTCGCCTCCATCCGCGAACGCCTGGGCGCCAACGCCGTGCCCGTCCAGGTGCCCATCGGCCAGGAGGACCGCTTCCAGGGCGTCATCGATCTGGTCGAGCGCAAAGCCATCTACTACCGCGACGACCTGGGCAAGGAGATCGAGGTCAGGGACATCCCCGAGGACATGCGCGCGGAGGCCGAGCAGTATCGCAACAGCATGATCGAGTCCGTGGCGGAGCTGGATGACGAGCTCACCACGAAGTTCCTCGAGGGCGAGGAGATCAGCGTTGCCGAGATCCGCCACGGACTGCGCCTGGGCACCCTGCAGAACCGCATCGTGCCCGTGCTGACCGGGTCTGCCCTGCGCAACAAGGGCATCCAGCCCATGCTGGACGCCGTCGTCCACTATCTGCCGTCGCCGCTGGACGTGCCGCCCATCATCGGGCGCGATCCGCGCACTGACCGGGAGGTCGTGCGCGCCGCCGACGACAAGGAGCCCTTCGCCGCGCTCGCTTTCAAGATCGCCGCGGACCCCTACGTGGGCAAGCTGGCCTTCTTCCGCGTCTACAGCGGCCGCCTGCGGACCGGCTCCTACGTCTACAACGCCAGCAAGGACCGCAAGGAGCGCATCGGCCGCATCGTCGAGCTGCATGCCAACCACCGCGAGGAGATCGAGGAGGTCTCCGCCGGGGATATCGCGGCCGCCGTGGGCCTGCGCGAGACCTACACCGGGGATACGCTGACGGACCCTGACCACCCGGTCATCCTGGAGTCGATGGTCTTCCCTGAGCCGGTCATCGAGGTCGCCATCGAACCCAAGACCAAGGCTGACCAGGACAAGCTCGCGGTGGCTCTGCAGCGGCTCGCCGAGGAGGATCCCACCTTCCGCGTCAAGAATGACGAGGAATCCGGTCAGACCCTCATCGCCGGCATGGGCGAGCTGCATCTCGACGTCCTCGTCGACCGCATGACGCGAGAGTTCAAGGTCGCCGCGAACGTCGGCAAGCCGCAGGTCTCCTACCGCGAGACCATCCGCCGCCGCGCGGAGGGCAACGGCCGCTTCGTGCGGCAGACCGGCGGCCGCGGCCAGTACGGCCATGCCGTCATCACCCTGGAGCCCGGCGACAAGGGCAGCGGCTACGAGTTCGTGGACAAGATCGTCGGCGGCACCATCCCGCGCGAGTACATCAAGTCCATCGATGCCGGCATCCGCGAGGCCCTCGAGACCGGCGTCCATGCCGGCTATCCCATGGTGGATGTGCGGGCCACCCTGCGCGATGGTTCATACCATGAGGTCGACTCTTCGGAGATGGCCTTCAAGATCGCCGGCTCCATGGCGGTCAAGGACGCCGTCGCCAAGGCGGACCCGGCGATCCTCGAGCCCGTCATGCGCGTCGAGGCGGTCATGCCCGAGGAGTTCATGGGCGACGTCATCGGCGACCTCAACAGCCGACGCGGCCACATCGAAGGCATGGACAATCGCAACGGCACACAGGTGGTCAGCGCCTTCGTGCCCCTGGCCTCCATGTTCGGCTACGTCACGGACCTGCGCAGCATGACGCAGGGCCGCGCCACGTCCTCCATGGAGTTCTCGCACTACGCCGAGGTTCCCCAGTCCATCGCCAACGAACTGGTCCAGAAGGCCAGGGCCTGAGCGATCAGCCACCACCAGGACAGAGCAGTAGAAGTCAAGACGCAGCAGAGGGACGACGAGGATGGCCAAGCAGAAGTTCGAGCGCACCAAGCCCCATGTCAACATCGGCACCATCGGTCACATCGACCATGGCAAGACGAGCCTGACGGCGGCCATCACGAAGTACCTGGCCCTCAAGGGTGACGCGAAGTACCGCGCCTTCGACAGCATCGACAACGCCCCCGAGGAGCGCGAGCGCGGCATCACCATCGCCATCGCCCACGTCGAGTACCAGACGGCCGCCCGCCACTACGCCCACGTCGACTGCCCGGGCCACGCCGACTACATCAAGAACATGATCACCGGGGCCGCCCAGATGGACGGCGCCATCCTCGTCGTGGCCGCCACCGACGGTCCCATGCCCCAGACCCGCGAGCACATCCTCCTGGCCCGCCAGGTCGAGGTGCCCTACATCGTCGTCTTCCTCAACAAGGTCGACATGGTCGACGACGAGGAGCTCCTCGAGCTCGTCGAGCTCGAGGTCCGCGAGCTGCTCAGCAAGTACAACTTCCCCGGCGACGACCTGCCCGTCATCCGCGGCTCGGCCCTCAAGGCCCTCGAGGCGCCCGACGACGTGAACGATCCCGCCTACGTCTGCATCCAGGAGCTCATGGATGCCGTCGACTCCTACATCCCCACCCCCGAGCGCGCCATCGACAAGCCCTTCCTCATGCCCGTCGAGGACGTCTTCGGCATCAAGGGTCGCGGCACCGTGGCCACCGGGCGCATCGAACGTGGCGTGGTCAAGGTCGGCGACGAGGTCGAGATGATCGGCATCCGCACCACCCGCAAGGTCGTCGTCACCGGCGTCGAGATGTTCAACAAGCTCCTCGATTCGGGCCAGGCCGGCGACAACGTGGGCACCCTCCTGCGCGGCATCGAGCGCGATGACATCGAGCGCGGTCAGGTCCTCGCCAAGGCCGGCTCCATCAAGCCGCACACCAAGTTCGTGGCCCGCGTCTACGTCCTCTCCAAGGAGGAGGGCGGCCGCCACACCCCCTTCTACAACGGCTACCGCCCGCAGTTCTACCTGCGCACCACCGACGTCACCGGCGCGATCTCGCTCCAGGATGGCGCCGAGATGATCATGCCCGGCGACAACGTCGACATGGACGTCGAGCTCATCACGCCCATCGCCCTCGAGGTCGGCCAGCGCTTCGCCATCCGCGAAGGTGGCCGCACCGTCGGCGCCGGCGCCGTCATCGCGATCGAGGAATAGGACCATGGCGCGGCAGCGGATCAGGATCCGCCTCAAGGCATACGATCACCGGCTGCTCGACCAGTCGGCGCTCCAGATCGTGGAGACCGCCCAGCGCACCGGTGCCGAGGTCGTCGGACCGGTTCCGCTGCCGACCCGGATCGAGAAGTTCACGGTGCTTCGCTCACCGTTCATCGACAAGGACAGCCGGGAGCAGTTCGAGATCCGCACTCACAAGCGGCTCATCGACATCCTGGACCCCTCGTCCAAGACCGTCGACGCCCTCATGCGGCTTTCGCTGGCGGCTGGCGTCGACATCGAGATCAGGATGTAGATGGCTATCGGGGTGATCGGCCGCAAGGTCGGCATGACACAGGTCTTCGCAGAGGACGGCACCATGGTGCCGGTCTCCGTGCTGTCCATCGAACCCAACACCGTCACCGTGGTGCGCACCCTGGAGCGTGACGGCTACACGGCCGTGCAGGTCGGTGCGGGCACTGCCCGCCACCTCAGCAAGCCCCGCCTGGGCCAGCTGCGCGACCTGCCGCGCGTGCGCGACGTGCGCGAGTTCCGCGTCGAGGACGTGAGTGAGTACCAGGTCGGCCAGACGCTCGACGTCGGCCTCTTCGAGGCAGGGGAGTCCGTGGACATCACGGGCGTCTCCAAAGGCAAGGGTTTCGCCGGCACAGTCAAGCGCCACCACTTCCGCCGCGGCCCCGAGACGCACGGTTCGGACTCCCACCGTGCCCCGGGCTCCATCGGCGGCGGCACGACGCCCGGCAAGGTCTTCAAGGGCACGGGCATGGCCGGTCATATGGGCCACGACCGGGTCACCGTCAAGGGCGCCACGATCGTCCGCACGGATGCTGCCCGCAACCTCATCCTCGTGCGCGGTCCTGTCCCCGGCCCGCGCAACGCCCTCGTCCTGGTCAGGAAGGCGTAGCCATGCCCACGATCGCTCTCTTCGACAAGAACGGTGCCGAGACTGGCACCATCGATCTGCCGGACGCGCTCTTCGCGGCACCGATCCGGACGGCCCTCATGCACCAGGCCGTCGTGGCCCAGCTGGCCGGCCGGCGTACCGGCACGTCCGCCACCAAGACGCGCGGCATGGTCCGCGGTGGCGGCAAGAAGCCGTATCGCCAGAAGGGCACCGGCCGCGCCCGCCAGGGCTCCCGCTCGGCGCCGCATTATGCCGGCGGTGGCGTGGTCTTCGGACCCAGCCCGCGCAGCTACGAGCAGCGTCTGCCACGGCGCATGAAGCGCTCCGCCCTCGTGGGTGCCCTGACCAGCAAGTTCGATGACGGGGCCATCACGGTCGTCAGCGACCTCGTGCTCGATGAGATCAGGACCCGGGTCCTCCTGGGTCACCTCGACGCGCTCAAGGTCGGTGGTCGCATCCTCCTCGTCGAGGACGGCAAGAACGAGCGCCTGGAGCTCTCCGCGCGGAACCTGCCGCGCGTCACGGTCATCCGCTCCGACTCCCTGAACATCGTCGACGTGCTCAACGCTGACGCCATCGTCATCACGGCGCCGTCGATCCCGACCATGTCGGAGGTGTACGCATGACGCTGCAGGCGACCCAGGTGGTGTTGCGTCCGGTCATCAGCGAGAAGTCGATGGACCAGACCAATCGTCACAAGTACACGTTCGCCGTCGCTGACGTCGCCAACAAGCTGCAGATCAAGGCGGCCGTGGAGGAGCTCTTCAAGGTCACTGTGCTGGACGTCAACGTGCTGACCAGCAAGCGCAAGGAGAAGTCCCGCAACCGCCGTCGCGGACGCCAGGTCGGCTACTCGTCACCCTGGAAGAAGGCCATCGTGACCGTCAAGGCCGGCGACACGATCCAGTTCTTCGAAGGGGTCTAGCCATGCCCATCCGCAGCTACAAGCCGACCTCGCCCGGGCGCCGCTTCATGACGCGCTCGACGTTCGAGGAGATCACCACTGACAAGCCCCACAAGCCGCTCCTGGAGGCGCAGAAGCGTGGCTCCGGCCGGAACCAGCAGGGCCGCCTGACCGTCCGCCATCGTGGCGGCGGTGCCAAGCAGCATTACCGTCGCATCGACTTCCGGCGCGACAAGCTGGACGTGCCGGCCAAGCTGGCCACCATCGAGTACGACCCCAACCGCTCGGCGCGCATCGGCCTGCTGCACTACGCGGACGGCGAGAAGCGCTACATCCTCGTGCCGCACGGCCTGCAGGTGGGTGACACCGTCATCGCGGGCGAGCGCGCCGAGGCCCGTGTCGGCAACGCCCTGCCGCTGCGCAACGTCCCCCTGGGCACGCAGCTGCACAACATCGAGCTGGTGCCCGGCCGTGGCGGTCAGATCGTCCGTTCAGCCGGCGTCTCCGCGCAGCTGATGGCCAAGGAGGGCACGCACGCCCTGGTTCGACTGCCCTCCGGCGAGGTCCGGCGCGTGGACATGCGCTGCATGGCCACCGTCGGTCAGGTCGGCAACATCGATCACGAGAACCAGAGCCTCGGCAAGGCCGGCCGTGCCCGTCACCTGGGCCAGCGGCCCGAGGTGCGCGGCGTGGTCATGAACCCCAGGGACCATCCGCACGGTGGTGGTGAGGGCAAGTCGCCCACGGGCATGCCGCCCAAGACGCCCTGGGGCCAGCCGGCCATGGGTCACCGCACCCGCACGAACAAGACCACCGGGAGGCTCATCGCGACCTCCCGGCACCGCAAGTAGGCAGGAGGAGCGTCATGTCACGTTCCCTCAAGAAGGGACCGTACGTCGAGCCGCGGCTCCTCGCCCGCGTGCAGACGATGAACCGCAGCAACGAGAAGCAGGTGCTCAAGACCTGGTCGCGAGCAAGCGTCATCTTCCCCGACTTCATCGGGCATACCGTGGCCGTCTACAACGGCCGCAAGCATGTGCCGGTCTTCATCTCCGAGAACATGGTCGGCCACCGACTCGGTGAGTTCGCCCCCACCCGCGCCTTCCGCGGGCATGGGCGGCACACCGAGCGGTCGACGGCGCTGAAGTAGGGCCGCGCACGTGCGAGTCTCCGCTACCGCCAAGTACATCCGCCGCTCCACGCGCAAGACGCGCCTGGTGACCCGGGCTATCGTCGGGCGACCCGTCGAGGAGGCCCAGGCGATCCTGCGCTTCATGCCGCAGGGTGCCGCCCGGGACGTGGCCAAGGTGCTCAAGAGCGCCACGGCCAACGCCGAGAACAACCACGATCTGGCCGCCGACGATCTCTTCGTCGCGGCGGCCATCGCCGATGAGGGACCCACTATCAAGCGCTGGCGACCACGCGCCCAGGGGCGCGCCTTCCCCATCCACAAGCCCATGACCCACATCACGGTCGTGGTCGAGAACCGGGAGGCCTAGGCATGGGACACAAGGTCCATCCCAATGGCTTCCGCCTGGGCATCTCGCGCACCTGGAACGCCAAGTGGTACTCCGACAAGGACTACCGCGACCTGCTGCGCGAGGACATCACCATCCGCAGCCTGGTGACCCGGCGGCTCGCGAACGCCAGCGTCTCGCTCGTCGAGATCGAACGCGGCATCAACCACGTCACCGTGACGGTCCACACCGCCAAGCCGGGCATCGTCATCGGCAAGGGCGGGGCCAATGTCGAGGCGCTGCGCGCCGCGGTGGGCCGGCTCACCGACCGCAAGGTCAAGCTGGAGATCCGCGAGATCCGCCAGCCGGAGCTGGATGCCGTCCTGGTAGCCACCAACATCGCCCAGCAGTTGACGCGGCGCATCGCCTTCCGCAAGGCCATCAAGCAGTCGATCCAGCGCAGCATGAAGGCCGGCGCCAAGGGCGTGAAGGTCCAGGTCTCGGGTCGCCTCGGCGGCTCGGAGATGGCCCGCCGTGAGTGGGACCGCGAAGGTCGCATCCCGCTGGGGACGCTGCGCGCGGACATCAGCTACGGCCAGGTGCTCTCGCGAACGACCTACGGCGCCATCGGCGTCAAGGTCTGGATCTACCGTGGCGAGGTCCTGCCCGAGCGGACCACGCCCAGCGAGCCGGCTGTCTCCGGGGCAGGGGTGTAGCCATGCTGATGCCCCGTCGAGTCAAACACCGCAAGCAGCAGCGCGGCCGAATGAGCGGCATCGCCAAGGGCGGCACCAGCATCGCCTTCGGCGAGTACGCGCTGATGACCGAGGAGTGCGGGTACATCACCAGCCGCCAGATCGAGGCGGCCCGCCGCGCCATGACCCGCTACGTCCGTCGCGGCGGCAAGATCTGGATCCGCATCTTCCCGGACAAGCCGGTCACCAAGAAGCCCGCCGAGGTCCGCATGGGCAAGGGCAAGGGCGCGCCCGACCATTGGGTCGCCGTCGTCAAGCCCGGCCGCATCCTGTTCGAGATGGCCGGGGTCACCCACGAGGACGCCGTGGAAGCCATGCGTCTGGCCAGCCACAAGCTGCCCACCGCCGTCAAGTTCCTGGTCCGGGAGGGGGCCCACGATGGAGATCGCTAAGGCTCGAACCCTCTCGGAGCGTGAGCTCGTGGACGAGCTGGCGTCGGCCCGACGTCACCTCTACGACCTGCGCTTCCAGCTGGCCACCCGCCAGCTCACCGATTACAGCCAGATCTCGCAGACGCGGCGTGACATCGCCCGGTTGCTGACCGTGCAGGGCGAGCGCGAGCTCGAGGCTCGATCAGCGGCGGCGCGCGTGGCCGCGCCTGCCGGAGGGAAGTGATGTCCGCCGTGACAGCCACCGTGCGTGGCAAGCGCAAGGCCAAGGTCGGCCGGGTCGTGTCCGACAAGATGGACAAGACCATCGTCGTCTCGGTCGAACGCCTGGCCCGCCACCGGATCTACAAGCGCGTCATCCGCCTGACCACGAAGTTCAAGGCGCATGACGAGCGCAACGAGGCCCACGTGGGCGACACGGTGCGCATCGAGGAGGCCCGGCCACTGTCGGCCACCAAGCGCTGGCGCCTGGTGGAGATCGTGGCCCGTGCCAGCGATGGTGCCGGTGTGCCGGTCGTGGCCGAGGAGCCCGAGACCGCGGAGGCCATCCACATGGCCGCCCATCCCGGCCGCGACGCGGCCGAGGTCGAAGCGGTCCCCGGTGAGGAGGCCAGCGCATGATCCAGTCCAGCACCCGCCTGCGCGTGGCTGACAACACCGGAGCGCGCACGGTCGAGTGCATCCGCGTCATGGGCCGATCCTCCTCCACCACCGCGGGCGTCGGTGACGTCATCATCGCAACCGTCAAGCAGGCCATCCCCAACGCCGCCGTCAAGAAGGGCGACGTCGTGCGCGCCGTCATCGTGCGCACCGCCAAGGAGTACGGCCGGCCGGATGGCAGCTACATCCGCTTCGACGAGAACGCCGCCGTCCTCATCAACAACCAGGGCAACCCACGCGGCACGCGCATCTTCGGCCCCGTGGCCCGCGAGTTGCGTGACCGCAACTACATGAAGATCATCTCGCTCGCGCCGGAGGTGCTGTGATGGCACCGTCTGCCATGCCTCGCCGCAGCACGCGTGTCCCCGACATGCGGGCCGGCGACACCGTGTTGGTGCTGACGGGCAAGGACGCCGGCAAGCGGGGAACGATCCAGCGGGTCGTGCGGAGCCAACAGGGCTGGAGTCGCTCCACGCAGCGCTTCGGGGCCGGCTGGCAGGCACGCTCGCCCCTGGCCGGTACGGCCGTCGTCATCGAGGGCCTCAACATCGCGCGGCGGCACACCAAGCCGCGCGCGGTGGCGGGTCGGACAGAACGCCAGCCCCGCGTCCAGCAGGGCGGCATCCTGGACATCCCGCAGCCCATCGCCATCAGCAACGTCATGCTCGTCTGCCCTCACTGCTCGCGCGCCACGCGTGTGCGCCACGCGCGCACCTCCGACGGACGCAGCGTTCGCTCCTGCAGCCACTGTGGTGAGTCGATGGCTCGAGCGGAGGTCAGGAAGAGGAAGTGAGCAGCGGACTTCGCCAGCGTTACCAGGACGAGGCCGTACCGGCGCTCCGCAAGGAGTTCGGCTACGCCAACCCCATGCAGGTGCCTCGCCTCACCAAGATCGTGGTCAACATCGGCCTGGGCGAGGCGCTCACCAACTCCAAGGCCGTGGACGCCGCGGTCGCCGACGTGGCCAAGATCACGGGCCAAAAGCCGGTGGTCACCAAGGCCAAGCGTTCTATCGCCCAGTTCAAGATCCGCGAGGGCAACACCATCGGCGTCAAGGTCACCCTGCGTGGCCAGCGCATGTGGGACTTCCTGGAGCGGCTGACACGCGTGGCTCTGCCGCGCATCCGTGACTTCCGCGGGGTGCCCTCCAAATCCTTCGACGGCCGCGGGAACTACTCGCTCGGACTGCGCGAGCAGCTGGCCTTCCCGGAGATCGACTACGACAAGGTCGACCGCCTGCGGGGGCTGGAGATGACCATGGTCACCACGGCCACGACTGACGAGGAGGCCAAGCGTCTGCTGGCCCTGCTCGGCATGCCGTACGCCAACTGAGGAGCGCCACATGGCCAAGAAGTCGATGATCGCCAAGGCGCAGCGCAAGCAGCGCTTCGACGTGCGCTCCTATCACCGCTGCTTCGTCTGCGGCCGACCGCGCGGATACATGCGCCGTTTCGGTCTGTGCCGCATCTGCTTCCGGGAGCGTGCCCTGCTGGGCGAGCTGCCCGGCGTCACCAAGTCGAGCTGGTAGCCCCATGAACGTCTCTGACCCCATCGCCGACATGCTCACGCGCATCCGCAATGCCAGCCAGGCCCGCCATGTCGAGGTCGTCATCCCGGGCTCGCGGACCAAGCTGGCCATCGCCCGGATCCTCAAGGACGAGGGCTTCATCGAGGAATTCAGCGAGGCGCCTGCCGGCCCGCGCAGCGACATCACCATCCGGCTCAAGTACGTCGGCAAGGTGCCCGTCGTGAGCGGACTCAAGCGCATCAGCAAGCCAGGCCTGCGCGTCTACGCGGCCAAGACCGAGATCCCCCGCGTGCTTGGCGGGCTCGGCATCGTCATCGTCAGCACCAGCCAGGGCATCATGACCGGCGCGGAGGCTCGCAAGAGCCAGCTCGGTGGTGAGGTCCTGGCCTACGTCTGGTAGGCCGCCATGTCACGAGTCGGCCGACTTCCCATCCCCATCCCGACCGGCGTCGCCATCGACGTCACCGGCAACCACGTCGTGGTCACGGGTCCCAGGGGAACCCTTGAGCGTGACATCGCGCCGCTGCTCTCCGTCGTCAATGAGGACGGTACGCTCCGCGTCGAGCGGCCCTCGGACGAGAAGCGCGCCCGCGAACTGCACGGGCTCACCCGTACGCTCATCCACAACATGGTGGTGGGTGTCACGGAGGGCTACCGCCGCGGTCTTGAGATCACGGGCGTGGGCTACCGCGCACAGCTCGTGGGCACCAAGCTGCAGCTCAACCTCGGCTACAGCCACCCCATCGAGATCGTGCCGCCGGAGGGCATCGCCTTCGAGGTGGACAACCCCACCCGCATCGCCGTGACCGGCATCGACAAGGAGCTGGTCGGGCGCATGGCAGCCAAGATCCGAGCCTGCCGCAAGCCGGAGCCCTACAAGGGCAAAGGCGTGCGCTACGCCGGTGAGGTCGTGCGCCGCAAGGCCGGCAAGGCCGGCAAGGTCGGCGGCTGAGCCGCCGCTCCCCAGAGACCATCCATCCCCTGGCCGTGCCGCCATCCAGCGGCGCGGTCGATAGCAGGAGTTCGACGACCGCGATGCCACCGGCCACCAGCCGCACCAGCGCCCGTCAGAAGCGTCACTCGCGGCTCCGCCTTCGCGTGGCGGGCTCCGCTGAGCGACCGCGCCTGGCGGTCTTCCGCAGCATCAACCAGATCTACGCCCAGGTCATCGACGATGGCAACGGCCACACACTCGTCAGCGCCTCCTCCATGGAGGCCTCGTTGCGGGGTGCGGTCGGGACCAAGACCGAGCGCGCCAAGCAGGTCGGCACCCTCGTGGGCCAGCGTGCCAAGGCGGCCGGGATCGACCGTGTCGTGTTCGATCGTGCCGGGTTCAAGTACCACGGACGGATCCGCTCGCTCGCCGAAGGCGCGCGAGAGGCCGGCCTGGACTTCTAGGAGGAACGGCATGGCTCGGATCGATCCCAACAAGCTCACCCTCGAGGAGCGTGTCGTCCAGATCAACCGCGTCGCCAAGGTCGTCAAGGGCGGCCGGCGCTTCAGCTTCAGTGCCGTGGTCGTCGTGGGCGACGGCGCGGGACACGTGGGTGTCGGCCTGGGCAAGGCCGGCGAGGTACCCGAATCCATCCGCAAGGGTGTCGAGGACGCCAAGAAGAACCTCATCAAGGTCCCGCTCGTGGGCACCACCGTGCCCCACGAGGTGCGTCAGCAGTTCGGCGCCAGCACGGTCCTGCTCAAGCCCGCCTCGCAGGGCACCGGCGTCATCGCCGGCAGCTCCGTGCGCGCCGTGGTGGAGGCCGCCGGCATCCGCGACATCCTGTCCAAGTCGCTGGGCTCCACCAACCCGGTCAACGTCACGCGAGCCACGCTGGAAGGCCTGCGCAACATGCGCTCCGCCGCGGAGCTCTCCGAGTGGCGTGGCAAGACGCTGCACAGCTACATCCCCGGCCAGCCCAGCGGCCGCGAGGAGTCCACCGATGGCCGGTAAGCTGCGGATCACCCTGCGACGCTCGACCGTGAGCGCCAACCCCAGCGCCCGCGGCACCGTACGCGCCCTGGGCCTGGACCGCATCGGTCACACCGTCGAGCTCGACGACGATCCGGCTACCCGTGGCCAGGTGCGCGCCGTGCGCTACCTGCTGGACGTCGAGGAGGTCGCCGCGCCGGCCAAGGGCAAGGCAGCGGCCACCAAGAAGGAGGAGGCTGAGTCGTGAAGCTCCACGAGCTCCAGCCCGCACCGGGCGCCACCAAGGCCCGCATGCGCGTCGGCCGCGGGATCGCCGCCGGCAAGGGCAAGACCGCGGGCCGCGGTACCAAGGGCCAGCGCTCGCGCGCCGGCGCCAGCATCCCGGGTTGGTTCGAAGGCGGCCAGACGCCCGTCCACGTCCGTGTCCCCAAGCTGCGCGGTTTCAAGCGGCGTGGCCGGATCGAGTACCAGGTCGTCAACGTCGGCCGCCTGTCGGAGTATGCCCAGGCGGGGCGGTTCGGTGAGGTCGGCGGCAAGGACCCGCTGACCATCAACGCCGAGGTGCTCGCCGGTGCGGGACTCATCCGCCACGCGCAGCGTCCCGTCAAGGTCCTGGGCCACGGCGACCTGGAGACCCGCCTCTTCGTGGCGGCGGATGCCTTCACAGTCACTGCCCGTTCCAAGATCGAGGCCGCCGGCGGCTTCGTGCAGCTCCTCGCCGGAGATGCCGAAGCACCGGAGGCGGATGCCGAGGCATCCGCGCAGGCCGCCCCGGGCGAGGCCGCGCAGGCCCAGCCCGTCGTCGAGAGCACCAGCAGCGACGAGACCGAGTAAGCCGTGTTCGACGCGCTGGTCAATGCCTTCCGCGCCCCCGATATCCGCCGCAGGATCTTCTTCATCCTGGGCATGCTCGTCATCGTGCGGATGCTGGCCAACGTCCCCGTGCCCGGCATCGATCGCGAGGCTCTCGAGAGCGTCATCGGCGCCAACAGCTTCCTGCAGCTGCTGAACCTCTTCTCGGGCGGTGGCCTGGAGAACTTCTCCATCATCGCCCTGGGCGTGAACCCCTACATCAACGCCTCGATCATCATGCAGCTCATGCAGGGCGTCGTCCCGCGCCTGCAGCAGCTCTCGCGCGAAGGCGAGTACGGCCGCAACAAGATCAACCAGTACACGCGCTACCTGACGGTGCCGCTGGCCATCCTGCAGTCCTACGGCTACCTGGCGCTGCTCTCCAGCCCCCAGAACAACAACGCCGTCCAGGGCTTCGACCTGACCAGCTTCACGACGCTGACGCAGATCATCAGCCTGACCGCCGGCACCATCCTATTGATGTGGATCGGCGAGCTCATCACCGAGCGCGGCATCGGCAACGGCATCAGCTTCATCATCTTCGCGGGTATCGTGGCCGGCCTGCCGGCCGCCGTGAATACGTTCCTGGCCGACCCTGACCTCGCGGCCGCCGTGCTCTTCGGGGTGCTGGCCATCGCTGCCGTGGCCATCATCGTGTACATCCAGGAAGGCCAGCGCCGCATCCCCATCCAGTACGCCAGCCGTGTTCGTGGCCGGCGCATGTACCAGGGTGGCGCCACGTTCCTGCCGCTGCGCGTCAACCAGGCAGGCGTCATCCCGATCATCTTCGCCATCAGCATCCTGCTCTTCCCGGTCCAGCTGGCAACGTACTTCTCGGCCTCGGGCGGCATCGTCCAGGACGTGGCCAACGTGATCATCCAGTGGCTCAGCCAGGGCAGCGTGCTGTATTCGATCGTCTTCTTCCTGCTGGTGGTGGGCTTCACGTACTTCTACACGGCCTTCACCTTCAAGCCGGATGAGACGGCTGACCAGCTGCGCAAGAACGGCGGCTTCATCCCGGGCATCCGGCCCGGAGCGCCCACTCGTGATTACCTGGCCAAGGTGGTCTACCGCATCAGCCTGGCCGGCGCCGTCTTCCTGGGCATCGTGGCCGTCACGCCATCCATCTTCGGCATCCTCTTCTCGGGCAGCGTCTTTGGCTCCTTCAGCCTCGGCGGCACGGCGATCCTCATCGTCGTCTCCGTGGTCGTGGAGACGATGAAGCAACTGGAGGCCCAGCTGATGATGCGCAACTACGAGGGTTTCATCCGGTGACCAGCACCGCTGCCGACAGCACGGCAGCACGAACCGGCGGCAAACGCCGCATCATCGTCATGCTCGGGGCGCCCGGCGCGGGCAAGGGCACACAGGCCGAACGGCTTGCCCACGAGCTGGACCTCCCGCACGTCTCCACGGGCGAGCTCTTCCGTGCGGCGCTCCAGGGGGATGACCCCCTGGGCGCCAAGGTGCGCAAGTACGTGGAGTCCGGCGGCCTCGTGCCCGACGCCATCGTCGTCGAGATCGTGGCTGCCCGGCTGGCCAAGCCGGATGCCACCCGCGGTGCCATCCTGGATGGCTTCCCGCGCACCGTGGCCCAGGCCGTCACGCTCGACGAGATGCTCGTCGGACGCGGCGATCGGGTCTGCGCCGCCCTCTATGTGGAGGTCCCGACCGACCTCCTCACCGCCCGCCTCACCGGCCGGCGCATCTGCACCGCGGACGACCAGCACGTCTACCACGTGGTCGCTCATCCGCCCAGGCGTGATGGCATCTGCGACATCGATGGCGCGGAACTCTACCAGCGCCAGGATGACTCGCTCGGGACCGTCAAGAGCCGGCTGGAGAAGCAGCTGCCGCCGATGTACGAGGTCATCGACCACTACGCAGAGGAAGGCGTGCTCCATTCGGTCCGCGGTGACGTGGACATGGACACCGTGACGGCCGACCTCCTCCACGCCCTCGCCACCATCCAGGCGCGCGCGTAGCGGATGGTCTTCGACCGCCGGCGGGTGACGCTCAAGTCACGCTCGCAGATCGAGCGCATGGCCGTCGCCGGACGGCTCGTGGGCGATGCCCTCGATGCTGTCGGGCAGGCCATCCGTCCCGGCGTCACGCCCCTTGAGCTGGACGCCATCGCCGAGGACCTCATCCGGTCCCGCGGTGGCATCCCGTCGTTCATCGGCGTGGCCGGCGCGCTGGCGCCGTACAGGCACACCGTCTGCGTCTCCCTCGACGATGAGGTCGTCCACGGGGTGCCCGACCGCCGCGTCATCCGCGGCGGCCAGCTCGTCTCCGTGGACTGTGGCGCCATCGTCGATGGCTGGCACGGTGACGCGGCGCGCACCTGGCTCGTCGGTGACGTGCCGCCCGCGGCCCGCGAGCTCTCCGCCGCGACACGTGAAGCGATGCTGGCCGGCGCTGCTGCAGCGGTGCCCGGCGCCAGCCTCGAGGACGTCTCCGCGGCCATCGAGGACGTCGGCCTGGCCCACGGCTTCGGCATCGTGCGCGCCTATGTCGGGCATGGCATCGGCACGGAGATGCACGAGGAGCCGCAGGTCACCAACTACCGCACGGGGCGGCGCGGCCGCCGCCTGGAGCCCGGTCTCTGCCTGGCCATCGAGCCGATGTTCACGCTGGGCGGTCACGAGACGCGCGTCCGGGCCGACGGCTGGACGGTCGTGACGGCGGACGGCAGCCTGGCGGCTCACTGGGAACACACCATCGCTATCGGCGAGGATGGCCCGCGCATCCTGACCCTGGGGGTCGGGGAGGATGTGGCCAGTGGCGCCGTGGGCGTGAGCGTCTGATGGTCGATGCTCGTGCGGTTGCCCTCTGCGCACCGCTTCTGGTACACTCTCCATTCGCGTGTCGGCACGTTGCCCACGCTTGCTGGTGCCGTGTCGACCCTGTCGGCAGGATCGCCGGTCACATCCCAGTCAAGCAGTAGTCGGGAGTCAGCGGTCGCCTGTGGCCAAGAAGGATGCCATCGAGGTCGAGGGAACGGTCATCGAGCCGTTGCCGAACACCATGTTCCGAATCGAGCTCGAGGACAAGCACCAGGTCCTGGCCCACATCAGCGGCAAGCTGCGGATGAACTTCATCCGCATCCTTCCCGGCGATCGTGTCCGCGTCGAATTGTCGCCGTATGACCTCTCGCGCGGCCGCATCATCTATCGACTCAGGTAGGAAACGCGAGCGACGACGGTGAAGATCTCAGCATCGGTGAAGAAGCGCTGTGAGCGCTGCAAGGTGATCCGCCGGCACGGCAACCTCATGATCATCTGCACGAATCCCAAGCACAAGCAGCGTCAGGGCTAGGAGGGACCGTGGCTCGTATCGCCGGCATCGACATCCCCCGCGAGAAGCGGGTGGAGGTCGCGCTGACCTACATCTACGGGATCGGGTTGCCCACCAGCCAGCGCATCCTCACCCAGGCGAACATCAATCCTGACACTCGCGTCCGTGATCTCACCGAGGAGCAGGTCAATCGACTTCGCGAGATCGTCGACCGCCGCTATACCGTGGAAGGCGACCTCCGTCGCGAGGTGGCCATGAACATCAAGCGGCTCACCGAGATCGGCTCGTACCGGGGCCTGCGGCACCGCCGCAACCTGCCCGTGCGCGGGCAGCGCACCAAGACCAACGCTCGTCAGCGGCGCGGCCCCAAGAAGACCGTCGGCGTCCGGCGCAAGAAGTAACACCGTCCCTCGCCGTGGCCGAGCGCAGCAGCGCCGCCCGCGCGACCCGCACGCAGGAGAGACACTCGATCGATGGCGGAACGCAAGCGCGCCACGAAGGTCAGGCGCAAGGAGCGCAAGAACGTGCCGATGGGGCACGTCCACATCCAGGCGTCCTTCAATAACACCATCGTCACGATCACCGACCTCGTCGGTGCCGTGGTGTCCTGGGGCAGCGCCGGCACGGCGGGCTTCAAGGGTTCGCGCAAGTCCACGCCCTACGCGGCGGCTCTGGCTGCCGATGGTGCCGCCAAGCGTGCCATGGAGCATGGCATGCGCCAGGTGGAGGTCTTCGTGAAGGGGCCCGGCTCCGGTCGCGAGCAGGCCATCCGCTCGCTCCAAGCCGCCGGCCTGGAGGTCAGCGCCATCACCGATGTCACCCCGCTCCCGCATAACGGCTGCCGCGCCCCCAAGCGGCGCCGCGTGTAGCCGAGGCACCCCATGTCGCGATATCGCGGCCCCGTCTCCCGACTCTGTCGGCGCGAGGGCATGAAGCTCTACCTCAAGGGCAGCAAGTGCTACACGAAGAAGTGCCCCTTCGAGCGCCGCGGCACACCCCCCGGCCAGCACGGGGTGCGCCGCCGCAAGATGTCGAACTACGGCGTCCAGCTGCGCGAGAAGCAGAAGATGCGCCGCATCTACATGATCAACGAGCGGCCCTTCAAGCGCTATTTCGACACGGCTGAGTCCCGCCCCGGCGTCACCGGCGAGAACCTCCTGCGCCTGCTGGAGACCCGCCTGGACAATGTCGTCTTCCGCATGGGCTTCGCCAGCAGCCGGCCGCAGGCCCGCCAGCTGGTCGGTCATGGCCACTTCCTGGTCAACGGCCGGCGCACCAATATCCCCTCCTACCACGTCAAGGAGGGCGATCGTCTCGAAGTGCGTGTCAGCAGCCGAAAGGCGGAGTACTTCAAGTCGCTCAAGGACGCCCTCGGTGGTGCCATGAAGCCCGATTGGGTGAGCGTGGACGCCGACAAGATGATCGGCACCGTCTCCGCGATGCCGGCTCGCGACCAGATGCCGCTCGAACTCAACGAGCAGCTGGTCGTCGAGTTCTACTCGAGGTAGCCGCTGATGATCGAGCTGGAAAACGCCCAGATCGCGTCCATCGAGGACCCCTCGAGCCAGACGTACGGCAAGTACGAGGCCAGCCCGCTGCGCGCCGGCTACGGCGTCACGCTGGGCAATGCCCTGCGACGCGTGCTGCTCTCCTCCCTGGAGGGCGCGGCGGTCACATCCGTGCAGATCCGCGATGTGCCCCACGAGTTCAGCACGATCCCCGGGGTCAAGGAGGACGTCATCCAGATCCTCCTCAACCTCAAGCGACTGCGCCTCAAGGGCTACGTACCCCATCCCACGCAGCTCAAGCTCGTCAAGAACGGCGCCGGCCCCGTCACGGCGGCGGACATCGTCGAGTCGGCGGACGTGGAGATCGTCAATCCCGAGCAGCACATCCTGACCCTCGAGCCGGACGCCGCCATCGAGATGGACCTCACGGTCGAGCGGGGCACGGGCTACCTCTCTGCGGACGACAGCAAAGAGGGTCTGCCCATCGGGGTCATCCCCGTGGACGCCATCTTCACGCCGGTCCGCCGTGTCGACTACCACGTCGAGAACACCCGCGTCGGCCAGGTGACCAACTACGACAAGCTGACCCTTGAGATCGAGACCGACGGCACCATCGCGCCGGAAGAGGCGCTCTCCCGGGCCGCGGAGATGCTCGTCGAGCAGTTCAGCCAGTTCACTGCCACCGGCCGCAAGCTGACCAGTGAGGTCGAGGCCGTGGCCGGTTCGGACGCCCTGCCGCCCAACGTCCTCGACATGCCCATCGAGGATCTGGACCTGCCCATGCGGGCGTACAACTCGCTGAAGCGCAACAACATCGTCAAGGTCGGGCAGCTGCTCCAGCTGCAGGATGAGGACCTCCTGCGCATGCGCAACTTCGGCCGGAAGTCGCTCGATGAGATGAAGGATCGCCTGCGCATGCGGGGTTTCCTGCCTCCTGAGGACCAGGCCTTCGAAGGCCTCGACGAGGAGGACGAGGAGGAGTCCCCCTTCGACGAGGACGAGGAGGACCTCTAGCCCCATGGCTCACCGAATCGACGGCCGCAAGTTCGGCCGCAAGACCGGGCCTCGCAAGGCGCTGTACGCCAGCCTCGTGGTGGCCGTGCTGCGCTATGAGCGCATCAAGACGACCGAGGCGCGCGCCAGCGAGGTGCGTGGCATGGTCGAGCACGTCATCACGCTGGCCAAGGGCGGCACGCTCGCCGAGCGCCGCCGCATCGTGGCCGAGCTACCGAATGAGCCGCTCGTGATCGAGAAGCTCTACGACGAGATCGTGCCCCGCTACGGGGCTCGCAGCTCCGGCTTCACCCGGGTCGTCAAGCTTGGCCACCGTGCCGGCGATGCCGCCCCGATCGTCCAGCTCGAGCTGGTCTAGCCAGACGACCGACCGCCGTCGCGCCGCTGGGCGGGACCGGTCGGACCAGAGGAAGCCTGTCCGAGAGGGCAGCCCCGTGCGGTACCGCGCACGGGTCGAATATGACGGCACAGAGTTCGCCGGTTTCCAGGCCCAGCCTGGCCGTCGGACCGTCCAGGGAGAGCTGGAGCGTGCGTTGGCCTACCTGTACGGTGGTCGCCGCGTGAGGATCTCCGCGGCCGGTCGGACGGATGCCGGGGTCCATGCCAGCGGGCAGGTGATCGCTTTCACCTGGCCGGGCGGCATGACCGGGAGACGGCTGGGTCAGGCGCTCGGGGCGTTACTTCCCCCGGACGTCAGCATCGGGCCACTCGCACGAGTGGCTCCGGGCTTCGACCCGCGCCGCGCCGCGATCCGGCGGGAGTATCGCTACTCCATCTGGACGGGGCCGCGCAGTCCGCTGCGTGATCGCTACACCTACGGACTCGAGGAGCGCCTCGATGTCGAGGCCATGGCGGCCGCCGCCAGTCACCTGGTGGGGACCCATGACTTCTCGGCATTCGGGCGCGTCAGCGAACGCGCCGTGCGGACCCTCTACGAGGTCCGTGTGCGCCGGCAGGGCCACCTGGTGACGATCGACGTCAGCGGCGACGCCTTCCTGCGCCAGATGGTGCGCAGTATCGTGGCCGCTCTCGTCCGCATCGGGATGGGACGCGCCACCGCGGAGGACCTGGTGAACGAGCTTCGCTCGCCGGGACGAGCCTTCGCCGGAGCGGTCGTCCCGCCGCAGGGCCTCTGCCTGCGGAAGGTCACGATCGGGCCGCCAAGACGAGACACGACGACGAAGGAAGAACGCAAGGGCCATGAGCAGGACCTACACGCCGAAGGCCAGTGAGATCGAACGTCGCTGGCTGGTCGTCGACGCCGACGGCCAGACGCTCGGCCGTCTCGCCACGCGTGTGGCGCGGCTGCTGATCGGGAAGCACAAGCCCGGCTACGCCACCCACATCGACACCGGCGATCACGTCATCGTCGTCAACGCCGCCAGGGTCCGGGTGACCGGCAACAAGATGGCGACCATCACCTACAGCCGCCACAGCGGCTACCCGGGCGGCTATCGCGAGGAGAGCCTGGCCCAGCTGTTGCAGCGCCGCCCCGAGGAGGTCGTGCGCCGGGCAGTCAAGGGCATGTTGCCCCACACGACGCTTGGCACCCAGCAGCTGCGCAAACTCAAGGTCTACGCCGGCAAGGACCACCCGCACCAGGCACAGCAGCCGGAGCCCGAGCCGGCAGCAGGAGGCGCGAACGCATGAACCAGGTCACCTTCCACGAGGGCACGGGTCGCCGCAAGACGGCCGTCGCCCGCGTCCGGCTGCTGGCCGGAGAGGGTGAGGTCGTGGTCAACGGGCGCAGCCTGGAGGAGCACTTCGGCAACGCCGTGGACCTCAACGCCATCCTCATGCCCTTCCGCGTGACCGGGACGGAGGGCCGCTTCAACGTCATGGTCAAGGTCGAGGGCGGTGGTCACCACGGCCAGGCCGGTGCCATCCGTCACGGCATCGCCCGCGCGCTGCTCACGTCGGACCCCGAGTCGTTCCGCGCGCCGCTGCGCCAGGCCGGCTACCTCACGCGCGACCCGCGCATGAAGGAACGCAAGAAGTACGGCCTCAAGCGAGCTCGCAAGGCGCCGCAGTTCACCAAGCGCTAGCGCGCAGCCGCCATCATCGACACAGCAGCGTGGGGGCCGCCGCCGGGCGGCCCCGACACCTGTTCGGCGCACACGCCGTGCCCCGTACGGTCCGATGGCCCGGTCGGCGACCGTCTCCCTGACCATCGGTGCGTCGTTCCCGGCGGGCCGCTGCCTATGCTTCGATGACATGATCGACCAGGGCCCCGATCGCTACCGGGAGGCGCTGCGTCAGGGACACCTGGCGATGGTGCGCGGCCGTCCGGGTGAAGCCATCTCCCACTACGAGGCAGCCGCTCACCTGGCGGAGCGCCGCTCCCTGCCGCTGGTCGCCATGGCCTCGGTCTACCTGCAGATGCGTCAGCCGCGCGAGGCCATCGCCTGCTACGAAGCCGCCCTTGAGCGCAACACGTCCGACACGGCCGCCATGCGTGGCCTGGCGTTGGCCCTCGAGGCCGCTGGCCGTCCTGGGGACGCGGCCGTGATGCATGGGCGCGCCGCCGAGCTGGAGGCCATGGAGCGTGCCGGACGCACCGCCACGAGCCCCAGCCTGGACATGAGCCTGCGCGAGCTGGAGGGGCTTGTCATCGACGGCATCCAGGCCCGTGACGCCGACGACCTCGATCGTGCCGCCGCAGCCTTCCACAGCGCCGCTCAGGGCTATGCCGCGGCCGGTGCCCTCGACGCTGCCATCGATGCCTGCGTGCGCGCCCTCGAGGCACGGCCCGGCGCCATCGACGTTCACTTCACGATGGCCCACCTGTACCTGCGCCGCGGCTGGGCAAAGCTGGGCGTCCAGCGTGTCCAGCTCATCGACTACCGCCTGACCATCGACACCGACCCACGACGTCGCGCCGCCCTGCAGGCCCTGGCGCGCGACTACCGCATGCTCGCGCCAGAGCTGGAGCGTCTCGCCAACACGGTGGTCTGAATGGCCGGCCCTGCTCGCCGCCGATGGTCGGATGGGACGCGCTGCGGGCGGGTGGGCCACAATGCACGGATGCGCGTCATCCCCCGCACACGGCGCCCGGCGTGAACCGGCTCTTCGGCACGGACGGCATCCGTGGCATCGCCAACGAGGATCTCAAGCCCTCGCTTGCCCATGCCCTGGGGCGCGCCGTGGCGACTCGGCTGGTGGGCCCCGGCGGCGCCATCCTCGTCGGCCAGGACACGCGTCGCTCCTGCGACATGCTCGTGGCTGCCCTCATGTCCGGCGGCGCCTCTGCGGGTGCGGACGTGCATGTCCTGGGTGTCTGCCCCACGCCGGCCCTCGCCCACGTCACCGCCGTGGGTCCCTACGAGGCCGGCGTCATGGTCTCCGCCTCGCACAACCCGGCCGACGACAACGGCCTCAAGGTCCTCGACGGTCGTGGTCTCAAGCTGGACGAGGCGCTCGAGGATGAGCTGGCCACGCTGGTCATGCGCGCCGACGAGCTGGAGCACCCCACCAACTCCGGTCTCGGGCGCACGGTCGAGGCGCACGCCGCGCTGGATGCGTACCGCGAGCACCGCCTGGGCCTGGCGGCCGGCATCGGCTCCCGCCTGCGTGTCCGCGTCGACTGTGCGAACGGCTCTGCCTCCCGCCTGGCACGCGACATCCTTGCCGCCAGCGGCGCCACCGTGACGTCGCACTTCGACGCTCCGGATGGCACGAACATCAACCTCGGCTGCGGCGCCACGGCCCCCGGCGCACTGGCTGCCATCGTGGCCGAGCAGGGCGGCGATGTGGGCTTCTGCCTGGATGGCGACGCCGACCGCTGCGTGGCGGTCGACGAGCGAGGCCGGATCGTGGACGGTGACCAGCTGCTGGGCATCATCGCCCTAGACCGCCTGGCGCGTGATGCCCTCGCCGAGCGGACGGTCGTCGTCAGCATCCTCTCGAACGGCGGCCTGGCCCGCGCCGTCGAGGCCGCCGGCGGCCAGATCCTGCGCACGCCCGTGGGAGATCGCCACATCCTCGATTCCATGCTCCTCTCCGGCGCCGGGCTGGGTGGCGAGAAGAGCGGCCACGTCATCATCCGCGAGCACACCAATGCCGGGGACGGCATCGTCACGGCGCTGGAGGTGCTGGCCATCCTGGTGCGCTCCGGCCGGACGCTCTCCGAGCTGGCGGCGGCCATCCCGCTGGACCCGCAGGAGCAGCGCGCCGTGCGCGTCAGGCACAAGGAGTGGCGCGCCGACCGCGTGCTGGCGAGGGCCGTCGCGGCGGCTGAGCAGGAGCTGGGCAGCATGGGCCGGATCGTGGTGCGGCCCTCCGGCACCGAGCCTGCCCTCCGGGTCATGGTCGAGGGTCCGGACGCGGTGGTGGTGCGGCGCCTGGCCGATGACCTGGCCGACCTGGCGCGCGAGCGCCTCGCGTAGCCGTCCATGTGCGGCATCGTCGGCTATGTCGGCACGGGGGCGGCGGCTCCCGTGCTCCTCGAAGGGCTGGCACGCCTGGAGTATCGCGGCTACGACTCGGCGGGCATCGCCCTGGTCACGGACAGCGGGGACCTGTACGTCCGCAAGATGGCGGGCAAGGTGGCTGAACTGCGGACGTCCCTGGCCGACGGCACGCCGCCCTCGCGAGCCGGCCTGGGTCATACGCGCTGGGCCACCCACGGCCGCCCGACCGACCTCAACGCGCATCCCCATGCTGACTGCACGGGCGAGCTCGTGGTCATCCACAACGGCATCATCGAGAACTTCATGGAGCTGCGCGACGAACTCCAGGCGCGCGGACACACCTTCGCCTCGGAGACCGACACGGAGGCCATCGCCCATCTCGTCGAGGAGGCGTACCAGGGTGACCTGGCCGTCGCGGTGCGTACCGCGCTGCAGCGCGCGCACGGTGCGTATGCGCTGGCCGTCATCCACAAGGGCGAGCCGGACCGCGTCGTGGGCGCCCGGATGAACGTGCCACTCATCGTCGGCCTCGGGGACGGCGAGTCCTTCCTGGCCTCCGATGTCGCCGCTGTGGTGGCTCACACGCGCCGCGTCATCTACCTCGAGGAAGGCGACGTGGCCGACCTGAGCCCGGCTGGCGTGCGCATCACGGACATGGTCGGCCGCGAGCTGGACCGTCCGGTGCGCGTGGTGGACTGGGACATCGAGGCTGCCGAGAAGGGCGGCTACGAACACTTCATGCTCAAGGAGATCCACGAGCAGCCCGAGGCCATCCTCGCGGCCATCACCGGTCGTCTCACCGGACAGCGCATCCGTGTCTCGGAGCTGGCGCCGCTGGCAGACCGCCTCTCCGCCATCGACCGCGTGGAGCTGGTCGCCTGCGGCAGCGCTGCGTACGCCTCGGCCGTTGCTGCCCAGGCCCTGCAGGCGTGGGCTGGGCTGCCGGCTCGCTGGAACGTGGGCTCCGAGTTCCGCTACGATCCGCCGCCGCTCGATGAGCGCACTCTGGTCATCTCGGTGACGCAGTCGGGGGAGACGGCCGACACGCTCGCGCCGACGCGCCTGGCGCGGCAGCGCGGCTGCCCCATCGTCGCGGTCACCAACACGGTGGGATCGGCCATCACCCGAGAAGCGGACGCCGTGCTCTTCCTGCAGGCCGGGCCGGAGATCGCCGTGGTGGCCACCAAGACGTACGTGACGCAGGTGGTCACCCTCCTGCTCGTGGCCGCCCAGCTGGCCAAGTCGCGCGGTCGCCTGGATCCGCGCTATGAGGCTGCCCTCGTGGAGGGCCTGCGCGCCCTGCCGGCCGCCGCCGCTCGTGCCCTCGAGCTCAACGAGGTCCAGGCGCGCGAGCTGGCGCAGCGCTACGTGGGCTCGCGCGGCTACATGTACGTGGGGCGCGGGGCAACGTACCCGGTGGCCCTCGAGGGCGCCCTCAAGCTCAAGGAGGTGAGCTACGTCCACGCCGAGGGCTACGCTGCCGGTGAGCTGAAGCACGGACCCATCTCCCTGCTGGACGCTGGGGTGCCCCTGGTGGCCGTGGCCACCCGGTCCGCCGTCCAGGACAAGCTCATCAGCAACCTCATGGAGGGCCGCGCCCGCGACGCCCGGGTCATCGCCGTGGCCACCGAGGGCGACGAGCGGATGCGCGCCGTGGCCGACGACCTGCTCTGGGTGCCTGCCACCCTGGAGCTCCTGAGCCCGGCCGTGGCCATCATCCCGCTGCAGCTCTTCGCCTACCACACGGCCGTGGCGCGTGGCACGGACGTGGACCAGCCGCGCAACCTGGCCAAGTCCGTGACGGTCGAGTGATGCGTGACCCGGAGGTGGGCGTCGCGAGCCTTCCGGGCCCGCCGAGCGCGGGCACGACGGAGCTGGGCATCGACATCATCCGGGTGGATCGCATCGTGGGGGCCCTGCAGCGCCACGGCCGCCGCTTCCCCCTGCGCATCCTCACGCCCGCTGAAGACGCCTACGTCCGTGACCGCCCGGAGAACCTGGCCGGCCGCTGGGCGGCCAAAGAGGCCGTCAGCAAGGTGCTCGGCCTGGGAGTCCGTGGCGTGGGCTGGCGCGAGATCGAGATCGTCCGCCTGCCCACGGGCCAGCCCACCGTGCGCCTCCATGATCGCGCCCTGCAGCGCGCACAGCAGCTGGGCATGGAGCGCATCGCCGTCTCCATCAGCCACGAACACGAGTACGCCGTGGCCGTCGCCTTCGGCATCCGCACGCGTGGTGGCGCCTACGTCTTCCCGTTGGACATCGATGGCCGCCTGGACGATCGAGAGCAGCAGCTCCTGGCCCGCCTGGAACGTCTGCGCACGCTTGACGCGGAAGTGCGCGCCACCGAAGCCGCGGCCGCAGCCGGGCCCGACACCGGGGGCGCGGGTGGTGCCAGCACGGCCGAGCGCGATGCGGAGCGCGATACCGGCGGCGAGAGCGGGGATGGCCAGAGCGGGGACACCCAGAGCGGGGGCGGCGAGCCGTGAGCGCCTTGCGGCCGGAGCCGCTCGACGAGGCCTACGCCACACGACTCGTGCCGCAGCGCGACCGGCGCGGTCACAAGGGCACCTTCGGGCGCGTCAGCGTCGTGGCTGGCTCCTTCGACTACGCCGGTGCCGCCCTGATGAGCGGCAGCGCCGCGCTGCGCGCAGGGGCCGGGCTCGTCAGCCTCTGGCTACCCGCCTCCCTCCGGGCGGTGCTGGCTGGGCGCGTCCCCGAGCTCATCACCCGGGCCCTGCCCGAGGTGGCGCCTGGCGAGGTCGACGCTCCCGGGGCTGCCGCCCTCGTCGTCGCCGACCCCTGCGACGCCCTGCTCATCGGCCCCGGCCTGGCCACGAGCTGGGGCACGACGCAGCTGGTGCTGTCCCTGCTCGGAATGGCGGGGCCGCCATCGGTCGTGGATGCCGGCGCGTTCGAAGCCCTGGCAGGGACCCCCGGCTGGGCCGACCGCCGCGCCCGTGAGCTCGTGCTGACGCCGCATCCCGGCGAGCTGCGGCGCCTGGGCCGCGACCCTGGCACGAGTGACGAGGAGCGCCTGGCCTGTGCCGCTCGCGCCGCTGCCGAGTGGCGGGCGGTCGTCGTCCTCAAGGGTGCGCATACCGTCATCGCCGATCCCGGGGGTAGCCTGCGGGTGGCGCCTTTCAGCCTGCCGCTGCTGGCCAGTGCTGGCAGCGGCGACATCCTGGCCGGCGTCATCGCGGGGCTCCTCGCGCAGGGTCTGGCCGCGCGGGATGCTGCTGCGCTGGGCGTCTACCTCCATGCCCGGGCCGCCGAGCGCCTGGGGGCGGAGCTCGGGGATGCCGGCCTGATGGCCACCGACCTCCTGGCGGAGATCCCCCGCGAGCGGCGACACCTCCGCGACCTCGCAGCGGCCTCGTGACCGCCGAGCAGCAACGCCCGCTCCGCCGGGGCGCCTGGCTGGAGATCGACCTCGCGGCGCTGCGCCACAACGTCGCCGTGCTGCGCAGCATCATCGGCCCGGCGGGCCTGGCGCCGGTGATCAAGGCTGAGGCCTACGGGCATGGGCTGCTGGCCGTGGGTCGCGCCCTCGCCGACGTCGTCGACGCCTTCTGCGTGGCCACGCTCGACGAGGCCATGGCACTGCGCCGGGAGACTGCCGCCCGGACCCTGCTGCTCTACCCGGTGCCCCCCGAGGCGGCCGCCGACGCCATCGCCAGCGGCGCTGAACTGACGGTCATGTCAGGGGCCGACCTGCGCGCGCTGTTGGCCGCCCTGCCCGTCGCCCCGGATGGGGCTCGGCCGCCGGTGCCGATCCAGCTGGCCCTGGAGACCGGTCTCAACCGCGGCGGCCTGCTGGCGGGCGACGCGCTCGACCTGGCGGCCATCATCGCGGCCGAGCCACGCCTCCGGCTGGCCGGAGCCTGGTCACACCTGGCCAGGTCGGATGACCCGGAGACCGCTGACCGCCAGGTGGCGCGATTCGAGGCGACGCTGGCGCAGCTGGCTGGTGCGGGCACGCCGGTCCCGGAGCGACACCTGGCGGCCACCGGCGCTGTGCTCGCGGCGACGAGCCCGCTCTACGACCTGGTGCGCCCGGGACTCGCCCTCTACGGCGTCGGCGACCCGGACCTGCCCATCGCGCCTGCGCTCGCCGACGCCGCTGCGGCCCTGCGCACGGCCATGGCGCTCAAGGCCCGCGCGGCCGCCTACTGCGAGGTGCCGACCGGGGACGGCGTGGGCTATGGGGGTCGCTGGCGCGCCGAGCGTCCCAGCCGCATCGCCATCCTGCCGGTCGGCTATGCAGACGGCTACCTGCGCGGTGCCCAGCCAGGTGCTGTGGCCCTCGTGCGCGGCACCCGCGTGCCGCTCGTAGGCGTCATCTCGATGGACGCTCTGGCCGTGGACGTCACCGACCTGCCCGGCCTCGACGAACGCGACGAGTTCGTGCTCATGGGCAGCCAGGGCCACGAGCGCATCACGGCCGGCGAACTGGCGCGCGCGCGCAACACCATCCCCTGGGAGGTCCTCTCCAGCATGGCCGCGCGCCTGGACCGGGTGTACCATGCGCAAGCCGGTGGGGCGGACGGGCTCCCAGCCGCCGGCGCCGTGCCACACGTGCTGCCGCACATCGCGCGACCCGGGGATAGAGGGCCCGGACGTGCAGGATGATGGGCTGGCGCATGCCCAGAGGAGGGGTTCGGGTTGCTTCGATCGCCCGCCACGCATGATCTTCCGCTCGATCCGCGGGACGTCGGCCGCCTCGATGATGAGGACGCCGTCGAAGCGGTCGCGCGTGTCATCCAGCTGCGCGGTGCGACCGTGCCTGCCGTCTTCTTCCTGGAGGCCAACCGCGGCCTGGGGACCCTCGACGGCCTGGGCATGCTGTTGTTCGACCCGGTCCTTCGCGGTGTGTTCGGTGGCGACGTCCCGGGCGCTCGCAGCCTGCTCGCCGACGACGATGGCATCGAGCGCCTCATCGATCGACTCGAGGAGCTCGAGGCGGAGGTCGGGCTCGACGCCTGAGCCGTCCGCGGCACCGGGACACCGGCTTCACGGCTACCATTCCTCTCCGTGACCCCGGACGCTCCTTCCTTCTTCACGCTCGACCGCGGCACAGCGAGCACGTCGGCCGCCCTCATCGCGCCCGTCGAGGGCCGCTACCGCATGTTGGCGGCCGGCTCCGCGCCCTCCTCCTCCGACCCGTCCGGGCTCCTGGAGGACCTGGTGGCCCGCATCGAGCGCACGGATCCCACGCTGGCTGGGCCGCTCGGCGACTGGCGAACGTGGGCTCGCCTGGAGGTGCGCGGCACCGCGGCTCCGCGCGCCTGCCTGGTCGCAGCCACGCCGGAGACCGGCAGCCTCCTGGAGAGGGCCTTCACGGCTGGTGGCTGGCAGGTCGGCGCCCGATTCTTCGGCCCGGACCCGGACCTGCTGGCCTTCGGCAGCGCCTGTCTGCGACCCGGCATGGATGCCGTCGTCGTTGCGGTGCGTGAGTCGGCCGAGCCCGAGGAACGTGATCGTGCACGCCTCCTCTGGCCGCGTGCCGGGTCGCTGGCTCGCCTCCGCGACGACCTGGCCGTCATCGCCTGCGGTCCCCTCATGGAGCGTCCGGAAGGGATCACCGAGGATCGACTCTTCGCGTTGCCGGCCCCGGACACCGTGGTCGCGGGCGGCGAGTCACTCCTGCAGCAGGCGAGCTCCCAGGTCGCCCTTCACCTCGTCTCGGCTGGGGCCGCGGGCGGCCAGGACAGCCGCGCGGCGCTGCGCCGCTCCATCGCCTCGCTGGCGGTGCTGCTGGACAAGCGCATCGACGCCATCGAGGTCGGCGCCGCGGCCGGGTCGCGCACCGTGGCCGGCGCCGACGGAGAGACCCGCCAGGCGGTCCTGGCCACGGCCGGCCTGCTGCCGGCGACACTGCTCGACGACGACGACGCCGCCGAGGCGGTGCTGCGCTGGTCGTCCCTGGCCGAGGACCCGGCCACCCGGCTCGACCGCCTGCGCGAGCTGGTCCTGCATCCCTGGGGCTCCTTCGACAGCGATGGGCTGCACCTCCGGCTGGCCTGCCTGCGGGCTGCCCTGGAGCGTATGCACACGGCCTGGGAGGGGATGGCTGGCCCTGGCCACCCGGAGGAGCCAGCGGACGTCATCGTCCTCTGCGGCGGCGGCTTCGCGCTCCTGCCCGCGACCGCGGCAGCGCTGGCGATCACCGACGCCATCCGGCGTCCTGGCGCCTTCACGCTGCTGCACGACCATGCCCGGGTGCTGGGGCCACTCGGTGCCCTGCCGGTCGAGGGCGACCGCCGCCGGCTGCTCGCCGATCTCATGGACGACTGCCTGCTGCCCATCGGGAGTGCCCTGCTCACCGGCACGCTGGAGGAGAGCGGCCGCGACCCCGGCCAGGACGCCGGCCACGTCGCCATCTCCACGCCGCTCTTCGATGATGAGCTGCCGCTGGAGCCAGGACAGCTGCGCCTCGTCGACCTGCCGCCCGGCATCGTTGCCCGGCTGGAGATCGATCCCGGGGCCGGCAGCGTCCTTGGCGTGTCAGGTCAGCGCCTCGGCCTGGAGGTCAGCGGAGGCCTTGGTGGCTTCCTCCTCGATACGAGGGCCATCCCCCTGGAGCTGCCGAGTGCTGCCGAGGCGCGGCGCGCCCAGCTCGAGACGTGGGAAGCACCGGTCTGGGCGGAGGGCGATCGATGAGCCTGCCGACCGCGCCCGGAAGCGACCCGCTGCGATTCGTGGCGCCGGCGACGATCCCGCAGCCTGGTCGCCTGCTGCGCTTCCACCTCGATCTCGCGGACCGGCCGCTCGTGTTTCCCGGGCAGCGCGTCGATATCGGGCAGCCGCTCATCGAGCACTTCCGTGACCAGGAGGCCGTGGAGATCCCGACCACGGCCGCCGTCGTGGGCATGCGCCCCGGCGAGATCCTCGACAGCGTGCCCTTGCCGTCATCCGGCCGGCTCGGCCGCAAGGCGTCGCTGGGCACCTACCGCGCGCGCGTGCTCGAGCACGGCCGGGACGGCACGACACGCCTGGTGGCCGGCAACGGCAGCAGCATGATCATCGCGCCGGCCGGCGGCGTCGTCGAGGCGGTGCTGCCTGGTCGGGTCGACCTGCGCGCCGAGGGTCTCGCCATCGGGGCCTCGGTGGGTTGGGGCCGGCCCGCGATCGGCCACATCGTCATCGTCGCTGACGCGCCCGATGCGGAGGTTCCCGCCTCCCGCATCGACGTGAGCGCTGCTGGCGCCATCCTCGTGGCGGGGGCCCGACTCGACATCGAAGCCATGACCCGGGCGCGCGCCATCGGCGTTGCGGGCATCATCACCGGCGCCGTGGCCAGCCGTCACCTGCGCCAGCTGGTGTCGTCGGAGGTCCGCCAGCAGGCGGCGCTCCACGCCGCGGCGCCCTTCGGCCTGCTGGCGCTGGATGGCTACGGCCGGCTGCCCATCCCCGCCTACCTGTGGGACCTGCTGGTGGCCGCCCAGGGGCGCCCGGCCGGCATCCACCCGGACGCGCGTTGCCTGATCATCGGTGGCGACCCGGCGCCGCTGCTGGCCGCGGCCGACCGCCTGGCCGGCACCGTGCGCGTGACCAGTGGAGAGCATCGCGATCGGGAGGGCCGGCTGGTGGGTCTCGCTGGTGCCCGCCGCTGGCCCGGTGGCGCCTACGCGCCCGGCGGCTTCGTGGAGGTCGTATCGGCCACGGGAAGCGTCGAGCGGCTCTGCCTGCCGCTGCCGCTCCTGGAGCGGTTCGGCTAGGACGCCATGGCAGGAGCGGCAGCCTCGGCCGCGGACGCGCTGGTGGCGTGGCACACCTTCAGCGGTTCGGCGGCGGCCACGCGTGACCTCGCGGCGGCACTCGCCGTGGTGGCTCGGCGCGGCGATCGGCTGGCGCTCATCGGCCCGCTGGGCGCTGGCAAGACGCAGTTCGCCAAGGGCTTCGCCGTCGGCCTGGGCATCGTCGATGTCGTCAACAGCCCCAGCTTCACGCTCATGGCCGAGTACGAGGGCCGCCTGCCGCTCTACCACCAGGACCTCTACCGCTTGAGCGGGACCGCCGAGGCCCTGGCCGGCGGTCTCCTCGATGAGCGCCAGGCCGATGGCGTGACCCTCGCCGAATGGGGCGATCGCCTGGGCGACGATCCCGACCCGGAACAGGTCGACGTCGTCCTCATGCCCCTGGGCGACGTGCAGCGACGCGTGGAGCTGCGCGGTCGGGGCGAGGCCGCGGCTCGCTACGCCGCCGCTGCGCGGGCCTGGTCGGAGGTGCGGCGGTGAGCGGCACCGGCGAGCCGATCCCTGGCGGTGCCCCGACGGGAGCCCCTGCCGGCGCTGCCCTCGGTGGCATCTGCCTGGCCATCGACACCGCGACGCGCAGCACCGTCGTGGCCGTCGGGAGCGGCATCCCGCTGGCCAGCAGCCGGCGGGAGGTGCGGCCACGCCGTGGCTCGGAGCTGCTGGAGCAGGTGGACGAGGTCCTCACGGCTGCCGGGCTGACCATCGACGACGTGTCCGCCGTGGCCGTGGGCAGCGGTCCGGGCTCGTTCACCGGCCTGCGCGTCGGGCTGGCCGCCGCAAAGCTGCTGGCCTACACGCGCCACCTGCCGCTCATCGGCGTGCCCTCCGGCGAGGCCTTGCGACGGGCAGCCATCGACGCCGGCGCACCGGCGGACCTGGTCGTCGTGCTGCCGGCCGGCGCGCGCGACCACTACCTCGTGCGACCCGGGCAGGACCCGCGGATGGTGTCGCCGGGCGGCCTGGAGGAGGCGCTCGCCGGGGCGCCGGCCCTGGCCGTGGACGTCGATGCCGCGCTCGTCGGCGAGGACGCCCTGCGCGTCGGGCGAGCGGCCCTGGACGGCCTGGGCGCGGCGCTCATGACCATCGCCGCCGAACGCCTGGCCGCGGGGCGGCTGGATGATCCGGCAGGGCTGGTGCCCGTCTACGTCGCCCTGCCGCGCGGGGTGCGCCACACCCCGGAGGACCTGGGATGGTCGCCCGACCTCCAGTGATGCTCCGGGTGGAGCCCATGCGCCTCGAGGACATCCCAGCCGTGCACGCCATCGAGAGTGCCTCGTTCCCCACGCCCTGGCCGCCCTACGCCTTCCGCGGCGAGCTGGAGTCCAACCCCATGGCCCACTACCTGGTGGCGCGCGCCGGAGAGCGAGTCGTCGCCTACGCGGGCATCTGGCTGATGGTCGACGAGGCGCACGTGACGACCTTCGCCGTCCTGCCGGCGTACCGCCGGCGGGGCTTGGGCGGTCTCCTCCTCTCCGAGCTCATCGAGCTGGCCGCCGTGCTGGGCGCCACGGTCATGACGCTGGAGGTCCGACTCAGCAACGCCGGCGCCCGCGCCCTCTACCAGCGCTTCGGTTTCCACCCTGTGGGCGTCCGGCCGCGCTACTACACGGACAACGCTGAGGACGCCCTCATCATGACCACGGAGCCCCTGGACCTGCCGCGCATGGCCGGCCTGCGGCGCCGCATGGCCGAGCGCTACGCCGCAGACGTGCTGGCCGAGGACCCCGGGTGGGCGCCAGACCCCGGCGGCGAGAGCGGCGAGAGCGGCGAGAGCGGCGAGAGCGGCGAGAGCGGCGGGGATGGCGACGCGCCCGCGGCCATCGATCGCACCGAACCCAGGCGCGAGCCTCGTCGATGAGCCGCCGCGAGGGCTGGATCCTGGCCGTGGAGACGTCCTGCGACGAGACCGGCGTGGCCGTCGTGGAGCGCGGCCGGCGCATCGTCGCCGACGTCGTGGCCAGCCAGGTGATGCTGCACGCGAGCACCGGGGGCATCGTGCCGGAGGTGGCTGCGCGGGCCCACCTGCGCTGGCTCATCCCGGTGCTGGAGGAGGCCCGCCGGCGGGCGGGCCTGGAGCGCTGGTCGGACGTCGAGGCGGTGGCCGTCACCGAGGGTCCCGGACTGGCCGGCTCGCTCATGGTCGGCATCACGATGGCCAAGACCCTGGCCTGGAGCGAGGGCCTGCCGCTGGTGCCGGTCAACCACCTCGAGGGCCATCTCTACGCTGCTTGGTTGCTGGACCCGGACGAAGAGGAGCGTCCGGAGCCGCGCTTCCCGCTGGTGGCCCTCGTCGTCAGCGGTGGCCATACCGCGTTGCTGCAGATGCCCGACCACCTGCGCTTCCGGCTCCTGGGACAGTCCGTGGACGACGCCGCGGGCGAAGCGTTCGACAAGGTCGGCAGGCTGCTCGGCCTGCCCTATCCGGGTGGGCCCGCGATCATGGCGGCCGCCGCCACGGCCCGGGTGCACGACCGGCGCTTCCCGCGGGCGTGGCTGGGCGACTCCTGGGACTTCTCCTTCAGCGGCCTCAAGACCGCCGCCCGACGCGCCGTGGGTGAGGCCCTGGGCTGCTCCCCGGAGGAGCGTGAGCTGGACGGCGCCGCGCTGCCCGCCGACCTTGTCGCCGAGCTCGCCTGGGCCTTCCAGGAGTCGGTCGTGGACGTCATCGCCAGCAAGACGCTGCGGGCGGCCGCCGACACCGGGGCACGCAGCATCGTCATGGGCGGCGGCGTGGCCGCCAACGCGGTCCTCCGCGAGCGGCTGGCCGAGGGCGCGCGACGCCTGGACATCCCGCTCGTCGTGCCGCGGCCCGGCCTCTGCACCGACAACGGCGCGATGATCGGGGCGGCCGGCTGGCGGCGTTTCGTGGCCGGCGTGCGCGCCGACCGCTCCCTGGACGCACGACCCTCGCTGCGCCTGGCCGATCGAGCCACCGATGACCGCTGACCCCCGCCAGCTCGACGCCACGCACCTGGGACCGGAGATGGTCCAGCGCTACCTGCGCCGGCACGGACTGGCGGCACGCCGCTCGCTCTCGCAGAACCATCTCGCGGACGGCGCGGTCCTGGAGCGCATCGTGGCCACCGCGGCCGTGGAGCCCGGAGAGCACGTCGTGGAGGTCGGTCCCGGCCTGGGCATCCTCACCGCCGCCCTGCTGAGTGCCGGGGCGCAGGTCACGGCCGTGGAGCTGGACGAACGCCTGGTCGAGCACCTGCGCCTGCGTTTCGAGGGTGAGTCGCGCCTGCGGCTGCTGGCGGCTGACTTCCTTGACGTGGAGCTCGCGAGCGTGGCGAGCGTCCCCTGGGCGCTGGTGGCCAACGTGCCCTACCACATCACCAGCCCCATCCTGCACCGCGTCCTTGGCGCGGAGCCGCGGCCGACGCGCTTCGTGCTCATGGTCCAGCGCGAGGTCGCCGAGCGCATCGCGGCGCCGCCCGGCGGCATGAGCTACCTGTCCGTGTTCGTCCAGTACCACGCCGACGTGCGCATGGCCTTCGTCGTGCCGGCCAGCGCCTTCGAGCCGTCCCCCGCCGTCGACTCCGCGATCCTCGTCGGTACCACTCGACCCCGCCGCCTGCCGCCGGACGCCGAGGACGAGCTGTGGCGGCTCGTCCAGGCCGCCTTCCGGGAGCGCCGCAAGATGCTCCACAACGTCCTGCTGCGACAGCTGCCGGGGCTGCAGCGCGACCGACTGGCGGCGGCCCTGGCGCAATGCGCCATCGCCCCTGACCGGCGGCCGCAGACCCTGTCCGTGGACGAATGGCTCGCGCTGCACGACGCACTGGGGCCGCTGCCGTGAACGGCCGTCCCCCGGCGGGAGGGCGGACACGTCGATGACACGGCGCGCCGTCACCGTGTCCTGGGGGGAGGCCACCGCCAAGGTCAACCTGGCCCTGGCCGTCACCGGCCGCCGCCCGGACGGCTATCACGAGCTGCGCTCCGTGTTCCTGCGACTGGTCCTGCACGACCATCTCGAGGTGCGGCGCGCCGCTGACCCGGCTGCCCCGGACCGCCTGGACATCGATGGCGACCCCGTGCTGGCCACGCCGGACAACCTCGTGCTGCGGGCCGCCGCCGCGCTGCGGGCCACGCTCCGCACGGCGGCCGGGGTGATGCCCGACGGGGGTTCCGGCGGCGGACCGGACCTCGGGGCGGCCCTCGTCTGCCCATCCCTCTCGATCCGCCTCCACAAGCACATCCCCCATGCCGCCGGGCTGGGTGGCGGCAGCGCCGACGCCGCGGCGACGCTGGGCCTGGCCGCACAGGCCTGGGGGCTCGCCGCCGATGATGGCCGTCCGGCCGCGATCGCTGCCAGGCTGGGCTCGGACGTGCCCTTCTTCGCGGCTGGGCATGCGGCCGCCCTGGTGACCGGCGTGGGCGATGTCATCGACGCGCTGCCGGCGCCCACGTCGCAGGCCGGCATCCTGCTCGTGACACCCGCGCAGCGGCTCTCCACGGCGGCCGTCTTCGCTGCCCACGACGCCCTGGCGAGCCCTGGGGATCCGGCCGCGGCAGCGCCAGCGGCCGGCGTCATGGCGGCAGCGCCTTCCGCAGCGGTGACGGCAGTCGACCGCCTCGCGACGCTCCTGCGGGCCGGGCTTGACGGCCCGGGCCTGGCCGGCCAGGGTGCCAGCCTGCGTGACGCCAACGACCTCTGGGCGGCCGCCTGCCACTGCTCGCCCGGCCTCGCGGACGCCCGCGATGAGCTGGAGCGATGCCTCGGACAGCCGGTGCTGCTGACCGGCTCCGGGCCCACCCTCGTAGCCGTCTATCCTTCACCAGGGGCGGCCGGCGCGGCTGCCGCTGACCTCGAGGCTTCGCGGCCGGCGGCACTCGAGGGCGCCACCATCAACGCCACCGCGAGTGCGACCAGTGGAGGATCATCGTGAAGCAGCCCATCCGGACCACGGAAGCTCCTCGGCCCATCGGGCCGTACAGCCAGGGCATCACCGTGGATGGCCTGCTCTTCTGCTCGGGCATGGGCCCCATGGACCCGGCCAGCAACGTCCTCATCGAGGGCGGCATCGTCGAGCAGACGGAACGGACCCTGCGCAACCTCGGTGGCATCCTCGCCGCCGCGGGCCTGGGCTACGAGGATGTCCTCAAGACGACCTGCTACCTGGCCGACATGGATGACTTCCGGGCCTTCAATGAGGTCTATGCCACCTTCTTCGACGAGCCCTTCCCGGCCCGCACGACCATCCAGGCGGCCCGCCTGCCGATGGACATCCGCGTCGAGATCGAGGCCATCGCGCAGCGCCGCTGAGTGGCTCGCCAGTGGCCGCGTTTGACACCCCGGCGATGCCGCCCCTACAGTCAGCCAAGGTGATGCCCGAACAGCCTCCCTCGCGCCGGCGCCGCCAGGGCGCCACGTGAGCACAGACCAACCTCCATCCCTGGTCGCGGTCGTCATGGCCGCCGGGCAAGGGACGCGCATGCGTTCGCGGCTGCCCAAGGTCCTGCATCCCGTTTGCGGCCGACCGATGCTGGCCTGGGTCATCGATGCCGCCCTGACGGCCACCGGCGTCCGACCGACGGTCGTCGTCTCGCCGGCCATGCCGGAGGTCGGCCAGATCTTCGCGGCGGAGGCATCCTTCGCCCTGCAGGCGGAGCCGCGTGGCACGGCTGACGCGGTGCGTGCGGCCCTGCCGGCCCTGCCGTCGTCGGTCACCGAGGTGCTGGTGCTCTCCGGGGACGTGCCCCTCGTGGATCCTGCGGTCCTGCTGGAGCTGCTGGCTGCCCGCCGCGAGACCGAGGCTGCCATGGCCCTCATCAGCGTGGACATGGAGGACCCCGCACAGCTCGGCCGCGTCGTGCGCGACCGCAGCGGGCGCATCGCGCGCGTCGCCGAGGTCAAGGACGCCAGTCCCGCCGAGCTGGCCATCAGCGAGATCAACTCCGGTCTCTATGCATTCGACCTGGCCTGGCTGCGCCGCCGCATCGAGGACGTGACGCCCTCGCCGGTCAGTGCCGAGCTCTACCTGCCTGAGCTGGTAGGGCTGGCCCGCGCCGACGGTCGTCCCGTGGCCGTCCTCGAGGTGGAGGACGACGGCACCCTGCTGGGCATCAACGACCGCGCGCAGCTGGCCGATGCCGAGGTGGAGATGCGGCTGCGCATCAACGAGGCCCATATGCGGGCCGGCGTGACCCTGCAGGACCCGGCCAGCACCTTCATCGAGGCCGGCGTCGAGATCGCTCCTGACGTCACCATCGAGCCCGGCGTGAGCCTGCGGGGCGCTACGGTCATCGAGCGTGATGCGGTGATCCGCACCGGCAGCAACCTCGTCGACGCACGTATCGGCGAACGCAGCATCGTCTGGGCCAGCGTCGTGGAGGGCTCGGAGGTGGAGTCGGACGTCACCATCGGGCCGTTCTCCCACGTGCGCGGCGGTGCCCACATCGGCCGCGGCGTCCAGCTGGGCAACTACGCGGAGGTCAAGAACAGCGTCCTGGGCGCCGGCACCAAGAGCCACCACTTCAGCTACCTCGGGGATGCCGACGTGGGGGAGCGCGTCAACATCGGGGCGGGCACCATCACGGCCAACTACGACGGCGTACGCAAGCACCGCACGCGCATCGGCGTCCGCGCCTTCATCGGATCGGACACCATCCTGCGCGCCCCGGTGAGCGTGGGCGAGGACGCCCTGACCGGCGCCGCCTCCCTGGTCACGCACGATGTCCCGGACGGCATGATGGCCCTCGGGGTGCCGGCCCGCATCCGCGAGCGGCGCCCTCGCCCGGAGGCCGACGACGTCGCCGCGGCTCCGCCGGGTGACAGCACGGAGCGCATCCCCGGGCCGCCGTCGGCGGAGGCCGAAGCAGCGGCTGCCCAGGAGGACGCCCCGCAGCCCTGATGAGCACCACGCTCTTCGAGATCGTCGTCATCCTCGTTCTCGTCGCCGTGAACTCGGTCTTCGTGGCCGCCGAGATCGCCCTGGTGACGGTGCGCCGCAGTCGCATCCGCCAGCTCAGCGACGAGGGCGACGCGCGGGCGCGCCGCGTCGCGCGCATGACCGAGCGCCCCGGACCGCTGCTGGCCACCATCCAGCTCGGCATCACCTTCGTTGGCTTCCTGGCCGCGGCCTTCGCCGGCGCCAGCATCGCCAGACACCTCGCGGACGCCCTGCGTGCCGTCACGCCACTGGCCACGTCGGCGGATGTCATCGCCCTGCTCATCGTCACGCTCGTGGTCAGCCTCGTGAGCATCATCTTCGGCGAGCTGGTGCCAAAGACCCTGGCCCTCGCCCATGCCGAGCGCTACGCGCTGGCGCTGGCGCGGCCCGTCGAGCTGCTGGGCAGGCTCCTGGCACCGATCGTCTGGCTGCTCACGACCATCACCCATGCCATCACCCGCGTGCTGGGCGTCCGCGACGTGACCGATGACGCCATCACCAGCGAGGAGCTGCGCATCCTCGTGGAACGGGGAGGGGAGCAGGGCACCATCGAGGCCGAGGAGGAGCAGATGATCGGGGGCGTCCTCGAGCTCGGCGAGCGCCGCGTCCACGAGGTCATGGTCGCGCGCGTGGACATCGTGGCCCTCTCCGTGGATGCCTCCCTCGACGACATCGTGGCGACCATCATCGCGGAGGGCCACTCGCGCATCCCCGTCTTCGACCGCAGCATCGACAACATCGTGGGTGTCCTCTACGCCAAGGACCTGCTGCCCTTCCTGGTCGGCGTGGACCGCCCGCCCTCGCTCCGCGGCCTGGTGCGCACGCCGCTCTTCGTGCCGGAGTCGATGCTCGTGGATGACCTGCTGCACGGCCTGCAGCGGCGCCGCGTCCACGTCGCCATCGTCCTCGACGAGCACGGCGGCACGGCCGGGCTTGTCTCCATCGAGGACCTCATCGAGGAGATCGTGGGCGAGATCCAGGACGAGTACGACGAAGAGGAGCCCATGATCGTGCCCATCGGCGACGACGCCGTGCGCGTCGACGGTCGGGCGGACGTGGATGACCTGCTGGAGCACTTCGACGCGACCCTCGAGGGCAACGACCAGGAGGAGTTCGACACCGTCGGCGGGCTCGTCTACCACTACGTGGGCGGGGTGCCCAAGGTCGGTGACGTCGTCAGCGTGGGCGGCCTGCGACTGACGGTCGAGACCACGGACGGTCGCCGCGTGCGCACCGTCCGCGTGGAGCGGGTGGTCCCGCACGAACCGGAGGAGTCGGCCGAAACGCCGTAGGCCCCGGCGACACCGATGCCCGGCGACAGATGCCGCGCGCGCCCTCAGGCGGAGATGGCGGCCTCGACGATGCCGCGCAGCCGCTCGACGGCCTCCCGATCGAGGTGCGCTGCCACGCCCATCTCGGCCAGGGCAGCGTCGCGGTGCTGGCGGGCCTGCTCGCGTGTGTAGGCGTGCGCGCCGACGCGCTCCAGGATGGCGCGCGCCTCGGCCACCTCGGCGGCTGTCGCCGGCACATCGGACTGGGCGAGGATGGCACGCAATCGCTCCCCGTCGCTGCCCGCCGTCGCCCCCAGCGCATAGATGAGGGGCAGGGTCTTCTTGCGCGCGGCGATGTCGGAGGTTTCCTTGCCGGTCACGGCGGCATCACCCCAGATGCCCAGCAGGTCATCGTTGAGCTGGAAGGCCAGGCCCAGGGACCAGCCGAAGCGGCGATAGGCGGCGATGATGGCCTCATCCTCCGTGGCCAGGATGGCGCCCGCCTCCGCCGAGCCGGCGATGAGCGCGGCCGTCTTGCGACCGATCATGTCGAAGTACTCGTCCACGGACATCCAGGTGTCGTGCTCGGAGCTCCAGATGTCCATGAACTGGCCTTCGCAGAGGGCCAGGCAGGTCTCGTCGTAGAGGCGCATCAGGCGCAGCACGCGGGCATCGTCGAAGCCCTCGTCGCGGAGGCGGTAGAGGGCCATGCGGCTGAGCGTGAAGAGCGTGTCGCCGGTGTTGATGGCCTGCGGCACGCCCGCTACCGTCCAGAGAGCCGGGCGATGGCGGCGCTCCGGCCCGTTGTCCTCGATGTCATCGTGGACGAGGCTGAAGTTGTGGCCCATCTCGACGGCCGCCGCACCCGGCAGGGCCCGGGAATGGTCGCCCGTGATGGACTGGTAGGCGAGCAGCCCGATGAGCGGCCGCATGCGCTTGCCGCGCGGCGCGTCGCGGTCCAGGCCGAGGTGATAGCGGACCATGTCGTACAGCTCGCGCGTGCGCTCGTCCTCGGCTTCGCGGATGACGTCCAGGATGGCCGACTCCGTGTCGGCGATGAGGCGGTCGAGGTCGATGTCCGTCAGCACGTCGAATATGATACCGGTCGATAGCACGATGCAGCGCGCTCCTCTGGACGAGGCCGGGCACGGCCGAGGATGGCGCTCGCCGCCGGGGTGACCACGGCACGACGCGGGCTCGGATAGGCTCACGGCGTGCCACGGCCTCGCACCTACAAGACGCGCGCCATCGTCCTGGCCCACTTCGACCTGGGCGAGGCCGACCGCATCCTCACGCTCCTCACGCCGGAGGCGGGCAAGCTGCGCGCCATCGCCAAGGGCGTGCGCCGTTCGCGCAGCCGCATCGGGGGCAGCGTGGAGCCCTTCGCCGAGCTGGACCTGGTGCTGGCGCGCGGCCGCGACCTGGACGTCGTCACCTCGGTGGCTGTGTCGCGCGCCTGGCTGAACCTGCGCGACCGGCTGGACGCCACGGCCACGGCCTGGTACCTGGGCGAGCTGGCCGACCGTGCCGTGGAGGAGCGCGCCGGCGCCCACCCCGTCTACGGTCTCCTGCATCGCGCCTGCCAGCTTCTCGACGACGGCATGGAGCCTGGGCGCGTGGCCCGCTGGTACGAGGACGGCCTGTCAGACGCGCTGGGCGTGCGTCCGGAGCTGGATCGCTGCGTGGAGTGCGATCGCCCCCTCGAGGAGGATGACGCCTTCCGCTGGGTGCCCGCCCTCGGCGGCGTCCTCTGCAGCTCCCATCCAGCGCCGCCGGCTGCCGCGAGTCCATTGCCCCTGCCCGCCCTGAAGCTACTGCGCGCATACCGTCGCCTGGACGTCGAGGCCCTGGCCGCACTGCGCCTGCCTGCCGACGTCGAGGCCCAGGTCGAGGGGCTGATGCGCCGCTACATGCGCTTCGTCCTGGAGCGCGAGCCGCGCTCGCTGGCCTTCGTGGACGAGGTGCGTTACCGCCCGACCGCCGGGGACTAGCCAGGCGCGTCCGGATACGCGATGATGGCGCCCCGAAATCAATCATCGCGGAGGTATGACATTGCGCCCCAGCAGAACTCGCGCCAGCGTTGCCGTCGTGGCCGCGGCGCTCACCCTCGTCATCGGCACCCAGGCGGCCCTGGCCGTCACGCCCATCGCTGAGACCGGCAAGCGCGGCACGTGGATCCTCGTCGACAGCGAGGCATCGCCAGCGGCCACCTGCATCTACGACGCGCCCGGGGGCATGGGCAACGACCTCGACATCATGGAGGCAAAGAGCCCGCGCGTCCGTGCCCGCGACCGCACCGCGGGACGGGATGGCCAGTGGGTCGGCATCCGCATCGTCTTCCAGCGCTCCGTGAACGACGGCGGTACCGGCGGCTGGCGGAGGGCGGCCCAGACGCCCCTCATCAAGAAGTTCGCCCATGACGACAAGGCGGTGTCCATCGGCCGTCGCAGCTGGCAGGCCGCCTACTCGGGCACGCCCCACTTCCGCGTGCTGGCCAAGATCACGTTCTACAAGCCAGGGACGGCGTCCACGGTCCAGGGCGCCACGACGCTGCGCTACGAGTGGTACGAGACAGGCGGCAGCAACCCCGAGATGGACCGCTGCCTGCCCGAGCCCTAGGAATAGACCCTTGCGCGGTGCCGGGCGGCTCCGCTACCGTCTTTCCATCCGACCGACCGGTCGGCCCGCTGGGGGGCTGGAGGTGTGTCGGGATGCACAGAGGGACACGTATCGGCTCGATGGGACTGACCGTGGCGGTCGTCCTCGCGCTGGCCCAGGCGCTCACCGCGACCGCTGCGCCGGTGCGCTTCGGCGCCAAGCTCACGACGGATACCCAGCCGCAGCCCGCGCTGTGGTGTGACGAGCCGAACGAGGACCCGCCCCACGCCGACTGCACCTGGATCCTGAACGAGGCGCACCAGCGCAACGGTGGCGAGAAGGCGCCGAAGGCCGGGACGATCGGTCGCGTGCGGCTGATGTCCTGCGAAGGCGGCAGCTTCAAGGTCCAGGTGGCGCGCAAGGTGCCGGGGACCAGCCGCTACCGCGTGGTGAAGAGCGGCCCCACGATCAACTACCAGGGCGACCCGCAGGGCTGCGGCGATAACGACGACTTCACCTACAGGATCGAGTCCTTCGCCACGAGCTTCACCGTCAGCCGGGGTGACCGCATCGCCATCAAGGCCAAGCGCACCGGCACCCTGCGCTGCGGGTCGGGAGGCCCCAACACTCTGCTCTTCACCCCGCCGCTCGTGGCTGGCGGCAACGCCAGGACTTCGACGGACACACAGGGCTGCCTGCTCCTCGTCGAGTGGCAGTACCGGTAGGCCTCGCCGGCGCCTGATGGCAGTGAGCCTGCCTTCGGCGACCAGACCCTGACATCGTTCGCAAACGCTGACCCGGCCGGCACATCCGACCGGGTCAGCGCGTACCTGCGACAATCCGCGCAGCCGACCGGCACTGCCATCGCCGGCGCCCCTGCAGGAGACCCCGTGCCATGACCCCGTCCTCCCCTGAGCTCGTGCCCGCTGCTGACGCCCAGACCGATCCGGGCCCCGCCCTCGCCGACCTGGACACCATCGTCTCGCTGTCCAAGCGACGCGGCTTCATCTTCCCGTCGTCCGAGATCTACGGTGGCATCAACGCCGTCTGGGACTATGGGCCGCTGGGCGTGGAGCTCAAGAACAACGTCAAGCGAGCCTGGTGGCGGGCCATGGTCCAGGAGCGCGACGATATCGTCGGCCTGGACGCCGGCATCCTGATGCACCCGCAGGTGTGGGTCACCTCCGGCCACGTGGGCTCCTTCTCCGACCCGCTCGTGGAGTGCGCCACCTGCCACCGCCGCTACCGGCTCGACGAGCTGCCCAGCGCCGGGTCCCTCAGCGCAACGGACCTGCGCGACGAGACGATCGTCGAGCGCCTGGGCCTGGTCTGCCCGGCGGACGGGGGACCGCTCTCGCCACCGCGGCGCTTCAACCTCATGTTCAAGACGCACATGGGCCCCGTCGAGGAGGACGCCGCGGTCGTCTACCTGCGACCCGAGACGGCTCAGGGCTCCTACGTCAACTTCAAGTCGGTCCAGCAGGCCAGCCGCCGCAAGGTGCCCTTCGGCATCGCCCAGATCGGCAAGTCCTTCCGCAACGAGATCAGCCCCGGCAACTTCGTCTTCCGCATGCGCGAGTTCGAGCAGATGGAGATGCAGTACTTCGTGACGCCGGGGGAGGGGGCCGCGGCCGCCTTCGAGACCTGGCTGCCGGCCCGGCTGGCGTGGTACGAGCGCTACGGTGTGACGCCAGCGCGGCTGCGCTTCCGCGAGCATGCCCCCGACGAGCTGGCGCACTACGCCAAGAAGGCCATCGATGTCGAGTACCGCTTCCCCTTCGGCTGGAAGGAGCTGGAGGGCATCCACAACCGCGGCGACTTCGACCTGGGCAGCCACGCCCGTGCCTCCGGCGAGAACCTCGAGTACTTCGATCCGGCGACCGAGGAGCACTACATCCCCTGGGTCGTGGAGACGGCTGCCGGCGCCGACCGTGCTGCCTTCACCTTCCTCATCGACGCCTATCACGAGGAGCAGGTCCGGGACGAGACGCGCGTCGTCCTGCGCCTGCACCCGGACCTGGCGCCCTACAAGGTAGCGGTCCTGCCCCTGCTCAAGAAGCGCCCCGAGATCGTGGAGCTCTGCCACCGCATCAAGGCTGACCTCAAGCAGGACATGATGGCCGTCTACGACGACACGGCCGCCATCGGCAAGCTCTACCGGCGCCAGGACGAGATCGGCACGCCGTGGTGCGTGACCGTGGACGTGGACTCCCTGGAGGACGGCGCGGTGACGATCCGCGATCGGGACAGCATGACCCAGGAGCGCGTGCCGGCGGCGAACGTCAAGCGCGTCATCCTCGATCGCCTGGCGGCCGCGCGCCGCTGAGCCGCTCGGCGGGCGTCTGCAGCAGCCGGCGCCTGCCCTAGCCGGCGCTCGTCGGGATGGGACTGGCCTGCTCTGCCGCGGACTGCTCGAGTGCCAGTGCCTGGGCGGCCGGCAGCAGGCCGGCCACGCTCTCCAGGTAGCGCTCGATGGCATGAGCGGCACGTTTGCCGTCTCCCATGGCCAGGATGACCGTGGCGGCGCCGCGCACGATGTCACCGCCGGCGAAGATGCCGGGCACGCTGGTCATGCCTTCGTCGTCGACGACGAGATAGCCCCACTCGTTGATGCGCAGGTCCGGCTCACTGGACGTGAGCATCGGATTGCTGCGCGTGCCGATGGCCACCACGACCATGTCACAGCCGATGACGTACTCGGAGTCGGGGATCGGCCGCGGTCGGCGCCGGCCGGAGGCGTCCGGCTCCCCCAGCTCCATCATCTGGCACTCCATGCCCGTGACCCAGCCGTCCTCGTTGCCGATGATGCGCACGGGAGCGGCCATGAGCTCGAAGCTGACGCCTTCCTCCTCCGCGTGGTGGACCTCCTCGCGGCGCGCGGGCAGCTCATCCTTGCCGCGCCGGTAGGCGACGGTGGCCTCCTTGGCGCCCATGCGTACGGCCGTCCGCACGGAGTCCATGGCCACGTTGCCGCCGCCCACGACGACGACACGCTGGCCCTGCAGCACGGGCGTGTCCGTGTCCTTGCGGAAGGCGCCCATCAGGTTGACGCGGGTGAGGTACTCGTTGGCCGAGTAGACGCCCTTGAGCTCCTCGCCGGGGATGCCCATGAAGACAGGCAGGCCGGCGCCCACGGCGATGAAGACCGCGTCGAAGTCCTGGCGCAGCTCGCGCAGTGTCCAGGTCTTGCCGACGATGGCGTTGACCTCGATGGTCACGCCCAGCCCGCGCAGTCGGTCGACCTCCTTCTGCACGATGTCCTTGGGCAGTCGGAACTCCGGGATGCCGTAGATGAGCACGCCCCCGGGCGCGTGGAAGGCCTCGAAGACGGTGACCTTGTGGCCCGATCGCGCCAGCTCGCCGGCGGCCGTCAGGCCAGCCGGGCCGGAGCCCACGATGGCGACGCGCTTGCCGGTGTCCGGGTCGCGGCGGCTCTCCAGCTCGTCGAGGTGCTCCAGGGCCCAGTCGGCGACGAAGCGCTCGAGGGCACCGACGGCCACGGGCTCGCCCTTCTTCTTGCGGATGCAGAGACCTTCGCACTGCGTCTCCTGCGGGCAGACGCGGCCCGTGACGCAGGGCAGGGCGTTGTCATCGAGGAGCGATTCCGCCGCGCCCTTGAGGTCCCCTTCCGCGAGCAGGGAGATGAAGCGCGGGATGTTGACGCGCACGGGGCAGCCGTCGATGCAGCGCGGGTTCCGGCAATCGAGGCAGCGCTCGGCCTCCTCCATGGCCAGGACCTGGGAGTAGCCCAGGTTGACCTCGCGGAAGTCCATGGCCCGGATGACCGCCGAGCGGGCCGGGACCTCGTGTCGCTCGATGCGCATGCGCTCCTGGGGGGAGAGCTCCGGGCGCTCGCTGGTCATCTGGCCGCGTCCGCTCCCGCCATCTCAGCCAGGGTGTCCATCAGGCAGCGACTGCCCTCGAAGGACTGGCGCTCCACGTCCCGGTACATGGCGAGGCGGTCGGCGAGCTGCTTGAAGTCCACCCGGTGCGCGTCGAACTCCGGCCCGTCGACGCAGGCATAGACGATCTCGCCGGCGACCTTGACGCGGCAGCCCCCGCACATGCCCGTGCCGTCCACCATGATCGTGTTGAGCGAGACCGTGGTGGGCACCGCGTAGGGGCGCGTGGCCTCCGCGACGGCACCCATCATGGGCACCGGGCCCACGGCGTAGACGTGGTCGACGCCACCGGCCTCGAGCATGTCACGGAGCTCGTCGGTGACGAAGCCGTGGCGCCCGTAGGAGCCATCATCGGTGCAGACGCGGACGTCGCCGTAGCGGCCCAGCTCCTCTTCGAAGATGACCCATTCGCGAGCGCGCCCGCCGATGATGCTGGTGACCTGGACGCCGTTGGCGGCGAGGCCCTGGGCCAGGGGATGCACCACGGCCGTCCCGACGCCACCGCCCACGCACACCGCGTGGCCGTGCTCGATGAGCTCCGTGGGCTTGCCGAGTGGACCGGCGACGTCCTGGATGGCGTCACCGACATCGAGCACGCAGAGGTCGCAGGAGGTCTTGCCCACGGCCTGGATGACCAGCGTGATCGTGCCGGCCACGGGGTCGGCATCCGCGATCGTGAGCGGGATGCGCTCCGCTCCCTCGCCACGACGCACGATGACGAACTGGCCGGGCTGCCGCACCGTGGCGATGCGGGGAGCCTCGATGACGAGCCGCGAGACGTTGGGTGACAGGATCTCTCGATGGACGACTGGATGCATCAGGCTCTCAAAGCGCGCGTGCTGCAGCGGGTGGTCCGTGCACACCCGGGGGGTCCGGGTGGGGCCCACGCAGTGCGGTGCTCCCTTCGGGTCCTACGGTACAGCATCCCCGCGCCGGCTGGCCCGCCCGTCCCTGGTCGCTGGGCCTGACCCGGTCGGCCCGGATCAGGCGACCGGCTTCTTGCCCTTCGGCCAGTAGAGCTCCTTCTTGACGTGGAACTCCGGGAAGCCAGCGCCGAGGAGCACGCCCTCGACGTTGAGGATCATGTCCGGGTTGCCGCACAGGTAGACGACGGTGCCCTCCGGGGCCAGGCCATGCTCGCGACAGACGTCGAGGACGACCGACTCCGCCCGACCCGTGTAGCCCTTCCAGCCCGCGTTGCGGGGATCGTGCGGCCGCGAGATGGTGGGCACGTACGTCATGGGGTACGTTCCGTCGCGTCCCCAGCCGTCCAGGAGGCCCTGGTAGCCCAGCTCGTCCTGGTGGCTGCAGCCGTGCAGGATGACCGTGCGCCGCGGCGTGCCCATGGCCAGCAGGTGCCGGCTCATGGCGACGAAGGGCGCGATGCCCGTGCCCGTGGCCACGAAGAGGTGTGTGCGCTCGTCGTCCGGCTCAAGGAGGAAGCGACCCTTGGGCCCGATCATGCGCATCTCGTGGCCCACCGGCAGCCGCCACAGCAGCGTGGTGAAGCGCAGGATGGGCACGAGTCGGACGTAGAACTCGAAGCCCTCCTCACCCGTGTCCGCGGGCGCCGAGGCCACCGAGTAGGGGCGCTGGTAGAGCCGGTCGTCGGCGTAGACGCCGATGGTCATGTACTGGCCAGGCTCGAAGTGGACCGCGGGCCCGTCCGCCCGCACCCAGAAGCGCGCCAGCGAATCCGAATCGTCTTCCCGCTTGACGAGGGTGGCGTTGTAGTGCTCCTCCTCGGGCGAGATGAGGCGCATGTCGATGGGCACGTCGGTCATGCGCCCAGTCTAGCCAGTCTCGGCGGCGCCTCCGAGGCCCCGATGGGACCTCGTGAGCGGCCACTGGGCTGCCTGATGACGGGCCGGATGGCAGGTCGGCCGTCGCGAGCGGTGCGGTACCATCCCTAGCGTCCACACACCGACGCTGCGGCCCCCCATGCCCGACAGCGCCCACCCTGAGGTCTTCGCTTCTGATGTCTGCTTCGACCCGCACCCAGCACGCCGCCAAGCGCTACGTCTACTCCTGGGGAGACGGCAGCGCCGAGGGCAACGGCACCATGAAGGACCTGCTCGGCGGCAAGGGCGCCGGCCTCGCCGAGATGACCAATGCCGGCCTGCCCACACCGCCCGGCTTCACCATCACGACGGAAGCCTGCAACGACTACTTCTCGGCCGGGAAGCAGCTGCCCGCAGGGCTCTGGGAGGACGTCCTGGAGGCCGTCAAGGAGGTCGAGGCGCGTACCGGCAAGGGCCTCGGCGACGCCCGGGACCCGCTGCTGGTGTCCGTTCGCTCCGGCGCCAAGTTCTCCATGCCCGGCATGATGGACACGGTCCTCAACCTGGGCCTCAACGAGCAGACCCTGCAGGGCCTCATCGCCAAGTCGGGCAACGAGCGCTTCGGCTGGGACGCCTATCGCCGCTTCATCGGCATGTTCGGCCGCATCGTCATGGGCGTGGAGGCACCGCGCTTCGACGAGCCGCTCGAGAAGATGAAGCACGCCCACGGCGCGGACGCCAAGGACACGGACCTCACGGTCGACGACCTCAAGTCGCTCGTCGCGACATTCAAGGCCATCGTCAAGGAGGACACCGGCTCCGACTTCCCGACCGATCCCTCCGAGCAGCTGGACCTCGCCATCAAGGCCGTCTTCGCCAGCTGGTTCGGCAAGCGCGCCAATGACTACCGCAACAGCCAGAAGATCGCGCACGACCTGGGCACCGCCGTCAACGTCGTGACCATGGTCTTCGGCAACATGGGCGACGACTCCGGGACGGGTGTCGCCTTCACGCGCAACACCTTCGACGGCACCAAGGAGCTCTACGGCGAGTACCTCGTCAACGCCCAGGGCGAGGACGTGGTGGCCGGCATCCGCACACCGGAGCCCATCAGCAAGCTCAAGGACGAGATGCCGGAGGCGTACGAGGAGTTCGTGCGCATCGGCAACCAGCTGGAAGCGCACTACCGGGACGTCCAGGACCTCGAGTTCACCATCGAGCAGGGCCGTCTCTACATGCTCCAGACGCGTATCGCCAAGCGCACCGCCGCTGCTGCGGTGAAGATCGCCGTCCAGATGGTGGACGAGGGCGTCATCACCGAGCGCGAGGCCGTCGAGCGCATCGAGCCTGCCCAGGTCGATCAGCTCCTGCGCGCCCAGTTCGACCCCAACGCCCGCAAGGGCGCCACGAAGGTCGCCAAGGGCCTCAACGCCTCACCCGGCGCAGCCGTGGGTCGTGCGGTCTTCAGCGCCGACACGGCCGTGGAGTGGGTCGAGAAGGGCGAGAAGGTCGTCCTCGTGCGCGTCGAGACGAGCCCGGATGATTTCCACGGCATGGCCGTGGCGCAGGGCATCCTGACCGCTCGCGGTGGCGCCACCTCACACGCCGCGGTCGTGGCCCGCCAGATCGGCAAGCCGTGCGTGGCCGGCTGCGCCGAGCTCCTCGTGGACTACGCCACCAAGTCCGCCAAGTCCACCCTGACCGACGTCAGCTTCGGCGAGGGCGACTGGATCAGCGTTGATGGCTCCACCGGCGAGGTCTTCGTAGGCGCGCTGCCGACCGTGGAGGCCCGCTTCGAGGACCAGCCCGAGCTCCAGCAGATCCTCGGCTGGGCGGACAAGATCCGCCGCATGCAGATCTGGACCAACGCCGACAAGCCGGAGGAGGCCGAGCAGGCCCGCGGCTATGGCGCCCAGGGGATCGGCCTCTGCCGGACCGAGCACATGTTCCGCGAGGGCGAGCGGCTCGAGATCGTGCGCGGCGCGATCCTCGTGGCCAACGTCGCCACCCGCGCCAAGGCGAAGGTCGCCGCCGGCGAAGCGCTCTCGGCCGACGAGCGAGAGGCACTGACCACGTTCGACGACGCGATGGCCAAGCTCGAGGTCCTCCAGCAGGGCGACTTCGAGGGCATCCTCGCGGCGATGAGCGGTCTCCCGGTCGTCGTTCGCCTCATCGACCCGCCGCTGCATGAGTTCCTCCCCAACCTGGAGGAGCAGCTCGTCAAGGTGACCAGGGCCGGTGATGCGGCGACGGATGAGGACAAGGAGCTCCTTGCCACCATCAAGTCGATGCACGAGCAGAACCCCATGCTCGGGCTCCGTGGCTGCCGCCTCGGTCTCATGATCCCGGACTTCGTCAAGATCCAGACCCGGGCCATCCTCAACGCCGCCGTGGCGGTGAAGAAGGCCGGCAAGGACCCACGACCGGAGATCATCATCCCGCTCGTGGGCCACGTGAACGAGCTGATCGCGACGCGCGCCCTGCTCGACGCCGAGGCCGCTGCCGTCGTGGCCGCCGCGGGCGAGGAGATCGACTTCAAGTTCGGCACCATGATCGAGATCCCGCGGGCCGTCTGGGTCGCCGACAAGATCGCCGAGCACGCTGAGTTCTTCAGTTTCGGCACCAACGACCTCACCCAGATGACGTTCGGTTACAGCCGCGACGACGCCGAGGGTGGATTTCCTCCTCAAGTACGTCGAGGGCGTGGCCATCCCGGGCGAGGACAAGCCCTTCCCGATCCTCGCCGAGAACCCCTTCCAGACCCTCGACGATGTCATCGCTGACGAGATGCAGATGGCCGTGGACAAGGGCCGCGCGGCGCGCCCGAACCTCAAGGTCGGGATCTGCGGCGAGCACGGTGGCGACCCCGCGTCGATCCACAAGTGCGAGAAGATCGGCCTCAACTACGTCTCCTGCTCGCCGTTCCGCGTGCCGGTGGCGCGCCTTGCGGCCGCCCAGGCGGTGCTTCAGACCGCGCACGACAAGTAGTCTCCCGCGGACCGGCCCACCGGACCGCGCCAAACCGGAACGCAGAAGGGCCCGGCCGCGATGAGCGGCCGGGCCCTTCCCTGCACTCGCGTCGGCTCTCCTGTATGGTTCGCGCCGTGCGAACTATCCGCGTGATGCGCAGCATGGCCTGCGGAGCTCCCGGCCGATGACCGGGGCCCGGCTCGAGATGCCACCGTCACCCTCATCCTCGAGCATTTCGCCTCACTGACCCGCAGGGCGGCAGGCTGGCATGCGCCGGACTTCATCGGCCTGGAGGTCACCATGTCGCAGGCCAAGTGCCTGTACGTCGTGGGCCTGCATCCCGGCATCAGCCTCTCCGCCGTCGCCGAACAGCTGGGCGTCGGGCTCTCTGCCGCCAGCGGCCTCGTCGACCGGCTCGTCGAGCACGGCTACCTGCGGCGCCAGGAGGACCCCGCTGACCGGCGACAGCACCAGCTGCAGGTGACCGAAGCCGGTGCGGCCGCCATCGACGCCGTCCGTGAGCTCAACACGGACGTCTTTCGCGCCCTCCTCGCAGGCCTTGCGAACAAGGAACTCGACGCCCTGTGCGTCGGACTGGCAGCCCTCGACGCCCGGGCCCACACCATCGACGCACCAGACTTCGCGGCCATCGTCAGAGCCGCCGAGCCCCGCCACGAAAGGACCCTCGGATGATCCGTCTCACCCAGTTCGCCCTGCGCGAGAAGTCCGTGATGATCCTGCTGGCGGTCGGTGTCTTCATCGGCGGCCTGTACTCATGGGGTCAGCTCCAGCAGGAGCTCATCCCGGACATCGAGCTGCCCTTCGTCACCGTCATCGCGCCGCTGCCGGGCGCCGGTGCCGAGGATGTCGCGACCCAGGTCACGGAGCCCATCGAGCGGGCCCTGGCCAACGTGCCGCGCCTCGAGACCTTCCAGTCCACGTCCTCCAACTCGCTCTCGCTCGTCTTTGCCCAGTTCGACTTCGGGACCGACCTCAAGGAGACCATCGACAACGTCGAGGCTGCCGTGGCCCAGGCCGAGCTGCCCGAGGGCGTGGAGCCGCAGGTCAACTCGTTCGACTTCAGCAGCCAGCCTGTCATCGTGGCCACCGTCGGCCCCGTGGAAGGCGCCGACCCGAACGAAGCGGCCGCCATCACCCGCGACGAGGTGGTCCCCGCGCTGCTCGGCATCGAGGGCGTCTCCACGGCTGAGCTGACCGGGGGCGCGACGCCCATCCTCGATATCGTCCTCGACCCGGCCAGGATGGCCGAGTACGGGATCTCGCTCCAGCAGGTCCAGGGCATCCTCTTCGCCAACCAGATCACCCTGCCCTCTGGCTCCATCGACGAGGGCGACCTGCGCTTGCCGGTCTCCACCGAGCACCGCTTCACCTCCATCGAGGCGCTCCAGAGCCAGATCGTCGGTGCCAGCGCACCGGGCGGTGCCGCGGGCGCGGGTGCCGGGATGCCGACCACGACCTCCGGCGCCACGTCCGGCGCCACGCCGGCCGCATCGCCGGCCGCATCACCGGCCGCCGAGGGTGCGTCACAGGGCGGCCTGCAGCTGCCCGACCTGAGCCAGCTCAGCGAGGCCCTGGCCGCCATCCCCATGCCCGTCACCCTGGGCCAGATCGCCACGATCGAGGAGCGCGAGGTCAACGCCAGCGGGTATGCGCGGACGGACGGGCAGCCCTCGCTGACGGTGAGCATCACGAAGCGTTCCGGCGCCAACACCATCAGCGTGGCGGACGAGGTCGACGCGGTCTTCGCCGACGTCCGTGAGCAGCACGGCGACGTCGTCAGCATCGCCGTCATCCAGGACCAGTCGCAGTTCATCCGCGAATCCCAGACGGGCCTCGTCCAGGAAGGGTTGCTGGGCGCGCTCTTCGCGGTCCTCGTCATCTACATCTTCCTGCGCAGCGCCCGCACCACCCTGGTGGCGGCCATCAGCATCCCGCTCTCCATCCTCATGGCCATCGCCGTCTTCGGAGTGGCCGGCCTGTCCATCAACATCCTCACCCTGGGCGGCCTGGCGGTGGCCGTCGGACGCGTGGTCGACGACTCCATCGTCGTGCTCGAGAACATCTATCGCCACCGCGGCCTCGGCGACGACAAGCAGACCGCCGTCCTCACGGGCACCAGGGAGGTGGCCGGCGCCATCACCAGCTCGACCATCACCACGGTGGCCGTCTTCCTGCCCCTCGGCTTCGTGGGCGGCATCGTCAGCCAGTTCTTCCTGCCCTTCGGCCTGGCGGTCACCTTCGCCCTGCTGGCCTCGCTGATCGTGGCGCTCACGGTCATCCCGGTGCTGGCCTACTGGTTCGTGGACAAGACCACACTCAAGCTCGGGCCCGACGGCGAGCCCGAGATGACCATCTGGCAGCGGCTCTACACCCCGGTGCTCGTGATCGCGCTGCGAAATCGCATCACCAAGTGGGGCACCCTTGTGGTGGCCACCGTCCTCTTCGTGATCGCCATGGCGCTCGCACCACTGCTGCCGACAGCCTTCATCGACGCCGGCGGCGAGAACTTCCTGACGATCACCGTGTCGCCGCCGCAGGGCTCGTCTACGGCTGGCGTGCAGGACCGGACCATCCAGGCCGAGGACATCCTCATGGCCATGGACGATCCCGAGGTCGTCCTCGTGCAGTCGACCATCCCAGGAGACGCCGACACCGGCGCCCAGGCTCTCCAGGCGGCCTTCGCAGGGCGTGCCTCCAACAGCGCTGTCATCACCGTCCGCCTGGCCGACGACGAGGACCTGGCGACGGCCCGCGAGGACATCAAGCTGGCCATGGCGCCGGTCGCCCAGGACGGCTTCGAGGTCACCATCTCCGAGCTGGACTTCGCCGGCGGCGGGGGCGGCCTGTCGATCATCGTCAGCGGCCAGAACGCCAGTGACATCAAGCTTGCCAGCGACGTCATCGTCCGCGAGCTGAAGCTGAAGATACTTGACGGCCTCGACAACGTCGCCAGCGATGCGGTGGCCGAGGCACCCCAGATCTCGGTGGCGGTGGACCCCAACAAGGCCGCCATGATCGGCTCGTCCACGGCCCAGATCGGCACGGCGTTGCGCAGCGTCCTGGTGGGCCAGTCCATCGGTTCCTACGCGCTCGAGGATGGCCAGGTGGTGGAGACCATCCTGCGTGTCGACGACCAGGGTGTGAACGGGGCGGAAGGCCTGCGCCAGCTCCCCGTCAGCGGCACCGTGGGCACCCAGCCGCTTGGGCAGCTGGCCGACGTGCAGCAGGTCGAGGTGCAGGGCACCGTCACCCGGGTGGACGGCGCGCCGGCGGCCACCATCTCGGCCGATATCACCACCGAGGACACCGGCGCCATCTCGATGGAGGCGCAGGCCGTCATCGACGAGCTGCAGGAGGTCGGTGCCATCCCGGAGGGCGTGACGACGACGTTCGCCGGCGCGACCGCCCAGATGACCGAAGCCTTCGGCGGCCTCTTCTTCTCGATGGGCGTGGCCATCTTGGTCGTCTACATCGTGATGGTGCTTGCCCTGGGCTCGCTCATCACGCCGTTCATCATCCTCTTCAGCCTGCCGCTGGCGCTCATCGGTGCCATCCCGGCCCTGCTCGTCACCGGCAACCCGCTGGGCATCAGCGCCATGATCGGCTTCCTGATGCTCATCGGCATCGTGGTCACCAACGCCATCGTGCTGCTCGACTTCGTCGAACAGCTGCGCGGGCGCGGCGTATCCACGACCGAAGCCCTGGTCAAGGGTGCCAACACTCGCGTGCGGCCCATCCTCATGACCGCTGTGGCCACCATCCTGGCTCTCTCGCCGGTGGCGCTTGGGTTCGCGCACGGCTCGATCATCGCGGCGGAGCTGGCCACTGTCGTCATCGGCGGCCTCTTCACCTCGACTTTCCTCACGCTCATGGTCATCCCGGTGCTCTACTCGCTCGTGGATGGCGGCAAGCAGTGGTTCAGCGGGCGCTTCATGCGTCCCGATGAGGAGGAGGTATCGCCGGCCGGGGCGGACGCCTTGGCGGCGCAGCCCTAGTCGGGCTGGCGCCGGCCCCCGTCCGTGGGCGAGGCTGGCGTGGCGAGGACCGCACCAGCGCTGCGACTGGCTAGCGGCTGACGAGGCCGTTCAGGAGGCGCTGGGTGGCTGCGGCCACGTCGTCCACGGCCGCCTCGAAGACGGTGCTGTTGCGCTGTGATGGCTGGCGGTAGCCGCTCAGCTTGCGCACGTACTGCAGCGCGGCGGCACGCACGTCCGCCTCGCTGATGGGCTCGGGACTGCCTCGCAGCGTCTTGATGGAGCGGCACATCGTGGCATCGTACCCTCTGGTCGTGCGGGCCCCTGCTGGGCGGCCACCGCGCGGGCATGTCGGCGGGCCTGCGCTAGACTTTCGTCACCGAAGAACCGGACGCGGGGTCCCTGTCGTCGGGGAGTGCCCAATCCCGCCAGGCCGTGTCGGATGCTGGCGCACGACCGGGAAGGGATCCGTAAACGCATGAGCCGTCGATCCGCACCCATGCTCCTCTGCGGGCTGCTCTGCCTGACCCTGGCTGGCTGCAGCGGGCTCACGGGCAGCGCCAGCGGTGGCCAGGGCGGCCAGGGCCAGGGTGCCGGCACGTCGGGCGGCAAGGAACCCGGCAAGGCCGCCAGGCCCAAGCCCACGCCAACGCCGCGGCCCACCGCGAGACCCACGCCGGAGCCGCTCGAGCTGGCCGACATCGTCGGAGAGGACGGCCGCCTCACCGTGCTGCTGCTTGGCAGCGACAAGCGCAAGGGCATCGCCGGTGAGCGGACGGATACGATCATCGTGGCCACGATGGAGCCGCGCAGCGGCAAGGTCACCATGGTCAGCCTGCCGCGTGACACCGTGCAGGTGCCCATCGGTGCGAACAAGGTCCACGCCGACCGCATCAACACGCTCTTCGGGCAGCTCCAGGCCCAGACCGGCAAGCGCAAGACGGCGCTGAGCAAGCTGCGCCAGGCGCTCAGCTACGCCTTTGGCGTCCAGATCGACTACGCCGCGATGGTGGATTTCGACGGGGTCGTGTCGCTCGTGGACCGCATCGGGGGTGTCAAGGTCAAGCTGGACGAGCCGCTCATCGACCCATCCATGCACATCGGCCCCAAGGGGCTCAAGCTCAAGGCGGGGAGGCAGACGCTCGATGGCCGGGAGGCGCTGGCCTTCTCCCGCTCACGGCACACGTCCAGCGACTACGACCGCTCGCGGCGTCAGCAGCAGCTCATCGCCGCAGCCGGGGCGACCGTGCGTGACCAGGGCGTGGCCGCCCTGCCCTCACTGCTGTCGCTGGTCCGCAAGAAGGTGGTCACGGACATCCCCCTGGCCGCCGCGCCGCTGCTCCTGGAGATGGCCAGCCAGGCCGACCTGGGCCGCATCCGTTCCATCGTCCTGGAGCCCGAGCGCTATGCCCGGCTCGTCTCCGGCGGCTACACCATCGCGCCACGCATCGTGGAGGTCCGCGGCGTCTTCACCAAGTACTTCGATTCGATCGGCTAGGCTGCCGCCGCTCAGGGCGTGACGCCTGCTCCAGCGTCGCTCCTCAGCGGACCCGGTGGCCGTAGAAGTCGATGACCAGGGCGGAGCGACCGCTCCGGTGGCGTGCCACGCCGATGCCCGCGGACCGGAAGTCGCGGTCCTTGATCTGGCGCCAGTGCGGCCCGCTGCCGCCGCCCTCCCTGTACCAGTAGCGCATCCAGCGGATGACCATGTGTCGTGGCGTTGAGCCCCAGAGGCAGGCCAGGTTCTCGCCGTTCACCGGGTTGCGGAAGCCGGCCGTGCGGAAGCGCTGGTCGTACGAGGAGCCGCCGATGTCATGGCGGCATTGGCCGGTCCGGGCGATGCGTGCCGCGTACGGGAAGGCCACCTCCCTGGAGAGGCTGCCGCTGCGAGTCAGCGGGCGCCGGTAGCGCGAGTACTTGCCGCTGCCATAGCCGCGGCAGGTGCCGGCCCTGGTGATGATGCCGCCGGTGCGCAGGCAGTTCAGCAGCCTGTACGCAAGCCGCTCGCTCCTCTCGACGCGCCTGGCATCAGCTGGCAGGGCCCCGGAGCCCACGACCAGCGTCGCCAGGACGGCGGCAACGACGATGTGGATGCGCGCGCTCCGGCGCATCCCGGCAGCACCGGGCTGCCTGGCGACGATCTTCAACGGCGGGCCTCCGTCGAGCGTGTTCCCCTCGATGACCTGAGCTGGGGCTCGCGGCCGGGCATTGGCCTGGGTCACCACTCACTCCCTGGCCGGGTCCGCTGGGGCGCGCCCGACCGTGACCGGCACAGGGTACCGCGACCAGGGCCGTGCTGTCATTTGGCGACGCCAGGATCGACCGCTGGTGAGTGCCACACCAGCTGGTGCCACGCCAGCGCCCGGCCTCCTCTAGATTCGGACTGCCGCTCGCCGACGACGACGGCCGAGGAGGAGACGCGCACGATGTGGCTGCCACGTGGGACCAGGTCCCGGACCCGGCCCGCGCCCACCCTGATCGCGCTGGCCGGGGGAGCGCAGAGGTGAACGACGGCGCGGCAGCTCCGGCCTCCGCCGCGGACGTCGAGAAGTCGCCCGGCCCCTTCATCCTGGCGCACGACCTGGGCACCAGCGGCGACAAGGCCTCGCTCCACGATGCCAGCGGGCGGCTGCTGGCCTCGCGCACGGTCGGGTATGACACGGACTTCGGGCCGGGCGGCATGGCCGAGCAGGATCCGCACGACTGGTGGGCGGCCTTCTGCCGGACCAGCCGTGAGCTGCTCGACGAGACCGGCACGCGTCCTGCGGACATCGCCTGCGTGGCCATGTCCGGGCAGATGATGGGCGTCGTCCTCGTGGATGGCGACGAACATGTCCTGCGGCCGGCGCTCATCTGGGCCGACACGCGGGCCCAGCAGGAGACCCGCCAGCTCGTCGAGCGCGTGGGGACGGCGCACGGCTACGACCTCCTGGGGCACCCCATCGATGCCACCTACTGCCTGGCCAAGTGGATGTGGCTGCGCCGCCATGACCCCGATGCCTGGTCGCGCACCAGCGTCCTCCTGGTGGCCAAGGACTACGTCACCCTGCGCCTCACCGGGCGGCGCTGCATCGACGCCTCCGACGCCTCCGGGACGAACGCCTGGGACCAGGTCGCCCGGACCTGGTCGGACGAGATGCTGCAGGCCGGCGAGATCGACGTGGCGCTCCTTCCGGAGGTGCTGCCCTCGGCGACGCTGGCCGGTGGCATCCGCCCTGAGGCGGCACGCGCCTGCGGCCTGCTGGCCGGCACGCCCGTGGCCGTGGGGGGAGGGGACGGGTCCTGCGCCGTGCTGGGGGCCGGGCTGGACACCGCGGGCCACGACGCCAACGCCACCCTGGGCTCCTCGGCCTGGCTCTCGGTCACATCCGGGCAGCCGCTGCGCGATCCGCTGCGGCGCGTCGTCACCTTCGACCACGTCATCCCTGGCCGCTTCGTGCCGCTGGGAGCCATGCAGGCCGCCGGCGCCGCGCTCGACTGGATCGCGGCCACGCTTGGCGTGCACGATCGCGCCGGCCTGGCCGCGCTGGTGGAGGCGGCCGGACGCGTCGAGGCCGCAGCGGCAGGGCTCATCTGTCTGCCTCACCTGCTGGGCGAGCGCTCACCCATCTGGGACGCCAATGTGCGCGGCACGTTCATCGGCCTGGCGCGTCACCACCGCCCCGAGCACCTCGCGCGCGCTGTGCTGGAGGGCGTCGCCTTCAATCTCTACGGCGTCCTGCTCGCCCTGAGGGACACGGCTGGCACGGTGACGGCCGTGGAGGCCGTGGGCGGAGGCGCCCGCGGCGACGCCTGGCTGCGGATCATGGCCGATACGTGGGGGATCCCGGTGCGTCGACGCACCGTCATCGACGAAGCCAACTCGTTGGGGGCGGCCGTCATCGGTGGTGTGGCCGTCGGGCTCATCGAGGATTGGTCGGCGGCCCGCTCGCTCTCGAGCGTGGATGCCGTCTTCGAGCCGGACCCGCTGCGCCACGAGCGCGCCCTGGAGGGATACGCGCGCTTCGTCGATGCCTACGAACGCCTTCGACCGTGGTTCGCGTAGTTGGTATCCTCCGATGACCAAGCTGGGCTGGCATGGGATCCCTGCGGTAGTCAGCAAGAGGGAGGAACGTCCATGAAGCGACTCGTACCCCTGCTCGTCATGGGGGCTCTGCTGCTGGGGGCATCGGGCGTGGCCGGGCAGGACGGTGGCCGCCTCGCGGCCGTCCAGGCCCGCGGCCAGCTCATCTGCGGCGTCAACGGTGGCCTGCCGGGCATGAGCGTCCTCAACGAGGCGACCGGCCAGTACGAGGGCATGGACGCCGACTTCTGCCGTGCCGTCGCCGCCGCCGTGCTGGGCGATCCCGATGCCGTCGAGTTCCGCGTCCTGACCGCGGACCAGCGCGCCACGGCCATCCAGGGCGGCGAGGTGGACGTCATCTTCCGCAACACCACCAACACCATCAGCCGCGACGCCTCCTGGGGAGACTTCGGGCCCACCATCTTCTATGACGGCCAGGGCATGATGGTCAACGCGGACCTGGGGGCCACCACCCTGGAGGACCTCGCCGGAGCCACCATCTGTGTGACCTCGGGCACCACCACGGAGCTCAACCTCACCGACCAGATGAGCTTCCTGGGCGTGGAGTTCACGCCCGTCGTCTCGGCCGAGATCGACACGGTCTACGGCCAGTACGAGGAAGGCCGCTGTGACGCGGTGACGTCGGACATCTCGCAGCTGGTCGGGCGGCGCTCGGCCTTCGCGGACCCGGCGGCGCACGCCATCCTCGATGTCGTCATGTCCAAGGAGCCGCTGGGCCCCGTCGTGGCCACCGGTGACAATCAGTGGGGCGACATCGTGCGCTGGGTGGTCTACGCGACCATCGAGGCCGAGGAGCTCGGCATCACCTCCGACAACATCGGCGAGTTCGCCGGCAGCGCCAACCCGGAGATCCAGCGCCTGCTGGGCGAGACCGGCGAGCTGGGCTCCCTGCTGGGCCTGTCCAACACGTTCGCCGCGGACGTCATCTCGTCGGCGGGCAACTACGGGCAGATCTATGACCGCTCCTTCGGGCCGGACACGGCCCTGACGCTGGACCGCGGGCTGAACGACCTGTGGACCAACGGCGGCCTCATGTACTCCCCGCCCTTCCGCTAATCGGGCGCAGCACGCAGGACCCCGGGTCTCGCCACGGCGGACCCGGGGTCCTGCCGTATCCGCGGCTTTCGACCATGAGCCCCGAACGTGCCTGAGACTCCGGGCGCGCCAGCGCAGCACCGGCGCCATGGCGCGGTGCCCTTCTGGCGGGACGTGCGCGTCCTGGGCTGGATCAGCCAGCTCGTGGTGCTGGGCATCGTGCTGCTGGTCGGTGCCCTGTTGCTGGGGACGCTCACGGGCCGCATGACCGCGCGCGGCTTCTTCCCGGACCTGGGCTTCCTGGACCTGCGCGCCGGCTTCCAGATCTCCGAGCATGCCATCCCCTACGAGCCCAGCGACTCGTATGCGCAGGCCCTCCTCGTGGGCATCGTCAACACGCTCATGGTCAGCGCCGTGGGCGTCCTGCTGGCCACCCTGCTCGGCCTCATCGTCGGCGTGGCGCGGCTCTCGCGCAACTGGCTGGTCAACCGCCTGGCCCTGGGCTACGTGGAGCTCTTCCGCAACACGCCGCTGCTGCTGCAGCTCTTCGTCATCTACTTCGTCGTCTTCCTGCAGATGCCGCCCGTGCGCGAGTCGCTGGGCCTGCTCGACGTCTTCTTCCTCAACCAGCGCGGCCTGTACCTGCCGCAGCCGGTGCTGGCGCCGGACGGTTCGGCCTGGCTGGCCCTTGTCATCATCAGTGCCGTCGTGGCCGGCGCGGTGTGGCTCAGCGCGGGCCGACGCGAGGCCGCCGGCCGCTCGGCGGCGCCCCTCCGCTGGCTGGCGCTGCTGGTCCTGGTGGGCCTGCCCCTGGTCGGCTGGCTGCTCGTGCGGGGCGGCCCCCTCACCCTGGAGACGCCCCAGCTGGGCCGCTTCAACCTGCAGGGCGGCCTGCACGTCTCGCCGGAATTCGCTGCCCTGGTGGCCGGCCTGACGCTCTACACGGCGGCCTTCATCGCGGAGATCGATCCGCGGCGGGATCGAGGCCGTCGGCAAGGGCCAGCGGGAAGCCGCCCGCGCCGTCGGCCTGACCGAGCGCCAGACGCTCCGCCTGGTGGTGCTGCCACAGGCCCTGCGCGTCATCATCCCGCCGCTCACCAGCCAGTACCTCAACCTCATCAAGAACTCCAGCCTGGCCCTGGCCATCGGCTACGCCGACCTCTTCAACATCAGCCGCACCATCTCCGAGCAGACCGGCCAACCAGTCGCGGTCATCGGTATCGTCATGGCCGTCTACCTGGTCATCAGCCTGCTGACCTCGCTGCTGATGAACGTCTACAACCGCGCAGTGCAGATCAAGGAGCGCTAGGTGAGCGACCTGCGTCCCTCGATCCCCCACCTGGCGACCCGCCCGGCCGAGGAGATCGGCCCACCGGCGACCGAGGTCGGCGCCATCGGCTGGCTGCGCCACAACCTCTTCAGCAGCCTCCCCAGCGCCATCGCCACGGTCATCATCGCGAGCGTTCTCGTCGTGGTCGCCTGGCTCGTCCTGCAGTGGGTCCTCTTCGGAGCGCGGTGGGGCGTCATCACGGAGAACATGCGCCTCTTCCTCGTGGGGCTCTACCCGCAGGATGGCATCTGGCGGGTCTGGCTGGCGCTGCTGGTGGTCTCGCTCGTCAGCGGCGCGTCCGCGGGCACCTGGCGGAGCGCGTCGCTGCGCATGCTGGCGACGATGCTCGCGGTCGGGCAGCTGGGCCTTGCCCTCCTCGTCCTGGTCTCTGGCCTGGGACTGCCGGCCGTCGCGGCCCTCCTCGCGAGTGCCCTGCTGGTGCCCGCCGCCATGCTGGTCGCGGGACGGCGTCCGGTCGGGCGGCGCTGGCTGCTGCTGGGCTGGGCACTCTCCGCGGTGCTCTGCTACGTGCTGCTGGCGGGCATGGGCGGCGCTTCCCCGCTGCCCGCGGTGGCCATGAGCGACTGGGGCGGCCTGCTTCTCACCATCCTGCTGGCGGTCGTCAGCATCGGGCTCTCGTTCCCCGTCGGCGTGGCCCTGGCGGTCGGTCGGCGCAGCTCCCTGCCGATCGTGCGGCTGCTCTCCACGGCCTGCATCGAGATCGTGCGTGCCGTGCCGCTCATCACCATCCTCTTCATGGCCGCCCTGCTCTTCCCGCTGATGCTGCCCGAAGGGCTTCGCATCGACAACATCATCCGGGCCATGGGCGGCCTCACCATCTTCTCGGCCGCCTACGTGGCCGAGAACGTGCGCGGCGGGCTGCAGGCGATCCCATCGGGCCAGGTGGAGGCGGCCCAGGCCATCGGGCTGCGCTCCTGGCAGACGAACCTCTACATCGTGCTGCCGCAGGCGCTGCGCATCACCATCCCGGCCAACGTCGGCCTCTTCATCAGCCTGCTCAAGGACACCACGCTGGTGACCATCGTCGGCCTGCTGGAGCTGCTCGGCATCGGCAAGGCCGTGCTGGCCCAGCCGGAGTGGCTGGGCACGTCCTTCGAGGTCTACGTCTTCGTGGGGGCCATCTTCTTCGTCCTCTGTTACGCGCTGTCCCAGGCCAGCTACCGTCTGGAGAAGGAGCTGGGGGTGGGTGAGCGATGAGCGAGCAGCAGTCGGGCGCGACCCCGCTGAGCGGGCTGGACTCGACCGGGGCGAGCGCGGCCCCAGTCGACGAGAGCAGGGGCAGGGAGGGCGCAGCCGGGCCGGCGCGCGAGGTGACGGACATCATCGTCTGTCGCGATGTCCACAAGTGGTTCGGGGCTCTCCACGTCCTGCAGGGCATCGACCTCACGGTGAAGTCGGGCGAGGTGCTCGTCATCGCGGGGCCCTCGGGCTCCGGCAAGTCCACCTTCATCCGCACCATCAACCGCCTGGAGGAGCACCAGCGCGGCGACATCATCGTTGACGGCATCGAGCTGACGAACGACATCCGCAACATCGCCGCCATCCGCAGCGAGATCGGCATGGTCTTCCAGTCGTTCAACCTGTTCCCGCACCTGACCGTGCTGCAGAACGTCACCCTGGGGCCCATCCGCGTGCGCAAGGTGCGCCGCGAGCAGGCCGATGAGGCAGCCATGCAGCTCCTGAGCCGCGTCGGCATCCCCGAGCAGGCCCTCAAGTACCCCGCCCAGCTCTCCGGCGGCCAGCAGCAGCGCGTGGCCATCGCCCGCGCCCTCGCCATGCAGCCCAAGATCATGCTCTTCGACGAGCCGACCTCCGCCCTGGATCCCGAGATGATCAGCGAGGTCCTCGATGTCATGCGGGAGCTGGCCGGATCGGGCATGACGATGCTCTGCGTGACGCACGAGATGGGCTTCGCGCGGGCAGCCGCCGACCGCATGGTCTTCTTCGATGCCGGCGCCATCGTCGAGCAGGGCACGCCGGAGCAGATCTTCGACGATCCGCAGCACGATCGCACGAAGGTGTTCCTGTCGCAGATCCTGCGGCACTGACAGGGCGCGGCCGCCGAGCTCGCCGCAACGACGATCCGCCCTCGTCCTGCGGCCTGGCGCTGTGACGCTGTGGCGCCATGCCCCGGGTGCCTCATCTGGCAGCGGCGGTCCGCACCTGAAGCCCTGACGGCATCGCGCGTCGCTGACGGCTGACATCCCAGGCCTGGGCGGCATCGGGAGACCATACGTCCCCTCTCCTCAAGCCCCCGGGGCATGAACGAGCAAGCGCTCGGTCGGCTGAGTCACCGAAGGCATGCAGCGCGTGTGCTGTGCGCTGCCTACGCCTCGAGGAGCGGCAGGAGCTCCCGCACAAGCCCTGCGGAAGCCGCCGCAGCATGGGACACGAACGCAGAGAAGTCGGTGACCGACCCTTCGCCGGCGCGGTCGCTGAGGGCGCGCACGATGAGCCATGGCATGCCGAAGCGCTCCGCCACGCCGCACACCGCCGAACCCTCCATCTCGATGGCCACAGCCGACCAGCGTGCCGCCAGCTCATCGCGGAGCCGCGCCGAAGCCAGGAAGGCGTCACCCGTGAGGATCGTGCCCAGCGTCACGCGATCGCCGGTCGCCGCCACCTGAACTCGCACAGCCTCCGCGAGGGCAGCTGGCATCCGATAGCCAGGCTCCGGTTCGACGTCAGGCAGCGGCAGGGTGCCCGGCTGGTAGGCCAGGCGACCGTCGTCGGTGATGCGGCCGTAGTCCACGTCGATGACCCGCTCGGCGACGATGAGGTCCCCGACGTCCAGCTCGGGGGAGAGCCCACCGGCCACGCCGCTGAGCACGAGGGCGCGGCAGCCCAGGCGCTCCACGAGGAGCGTGGCCGTGGTGGCGGCGTTGACCTTGCCCACGCCACAGGTGGCGACGACCACGGCCTTCCCGTCGAGGCGTCCGATCCGGGCATCCAACCCGGCACCTGGCGCGACCGCCGCGTCCTCCAGCGCCGCCACCAGCAGCTCCTGCTCCTGGACCATGGCGCAGAGGATGCCGACAGGCGCGCGGTCGATGGGGTCCGTCGGGGGCATCTCGACGCTATCTTGGCGCATCGGCCCCGACCGCTCGGCGCCGGGCTGTCGAACCACGCGTCGTGGGCTTGACTGGGACGGCAACATGGACGCGCCACATGTGCCACAGCAGCCGACAGGGAGGAATACGCCATGGTGCTGGATGCCAACGGTCGAGCGGGTCTCAGCGCGGGGGCCATCGCCAAGGAGCTGGAGGCGAGCCCGGGCGCGGTGAAGAAGGCGCTCGCCAGCCTGAACCTCACGCAGCCCGACTTCGTGAAGAGCAACTGCGGCTACTACTACGCTGACCGGCTGCCTGCCATCAAGGCCGCCCTCAAGTAGCTGACGGCCGGCCGGCAACCCCCGGATAGCAAGTGCCCCGTTCACGCGACCGGGACCACTTCCCATGATCGTGCGGGACGGGCTCGGCCGCGACACACGACGATCGGGCCCCGGCTTGTCGCCGGGGCCCGATCGATTCCGAACGACGGTGCCGCGATCGCCGCGGCCACCGAGTGGCTACAGCGCTACTGCGCGGCCGGGCAGGCGAAGGAGTTGCAGACGTCCTGCGCGTTCTCCGGCGAGACCGTGTCGAAGGGGAGGACCAGCCAGAGCGGCGGGTTGATGTGGTCCTCGAGCATGAGCTTGGCCCAGTCGATGGCCTGCTGGCCACCGGTGGGATAGACGAAGGTGACGCCCAGGCGCCCGTCAAGGACGGACATGATGCCGCCGTCTGGCGTCGGCAGGGCGTCGATGCCGATGAAGAGGACCTTGGTGGGATCGATGCCGGCATCCTGCGCGGCGATGTAGGCACCCTCGGCCATGGGGTCGTTGTGCCCGTAGAGGATGTCCACGTCCGGGTGCGCCTGGAAGGCAGCCGCCGCAGCCGGGACCGCCTTCTCGCGCAGCCAGTCGGCGTTCTGCGAGAAGACGATGTTGGCGTCGGAGAGACCGCCGGCCACGAGGCCAGCCCGGAAGCCGTCGCCACGGTCCTTGGCGGGCGGAGCGCCCTCCAGGCCGCGGATCTCGGCGATCTTGCACTCGGTGCGACCGTTGTCGGCGCACCACTTGGCGGCGTACTCGCCGGCGGCCTGGCCGATGGCCACGTTGTCGGCGCCGATGAACATCGAGTAGTTGGGATCCACCAGGTTGCGGTCAAGGACGATGACCGGGACGCAGGCATCCCAGGCCGCCTTGACGACGTCGTTCAGGGGCGCGGCCTCGTTGGGCGAGATGATGAGCAGGTCGATGCCCTGCGTCAGCAGGTTCTCGACGTCGCTCACCTGGTCCGCGTTGTCCTGCGCGGCGTCCTGGAAGATGACCTCGAACTCGGGGTAGGCAGCCGCGGCCGCCGCGATCTGGCTGTCCATCGCCTCGCGCCATGGCTCGGCGCGGTTGGCCTGGGACATGCCGATGACGTACTTGTCCTTGGCCGCGGGCAGCGGGCAGCCCTCTGGCAGGGGGCCAGCCTCCCGGGCCGTCTCGAGGACGGTGCCGCCACCCAACATCTCATCCGTGTAGGGCGCCCAGCTGTCCTGGGCCAGAGCCACGGACACCGAGCTGACGACCATGGCCGCTGCCATGGCGCCTGCGAAGACGGTCTTCCTCATGCCGTTTCCTCCTTGCTTCTCCCCCGGAGTGGACCTGCCGTTGCCATGACCAATTCCCGATCGCACCTCCTCCTGCCGCCTATGCCTCGGCGCTGCTGGGCCGGACCTGCTGGATGGCCACCGCGCCGATCACGATGAGCCCCTTGATCACCAGCTGGGCGGCGCTGTCGACGTTGTTGAGGCTGAGCATGTTGTCGAGGATGCCCAGGATGAAGGCGCCGGCGATGGCGCCCGCGATGGTGCCCTTGCCACCCGCCAGGCTGGCACCGCCGATGACGACCGCCGCGATGGCGTTGAGCTCGTAGCCGACGGCCTCGTTGGGGCTGCCCTGGTCGAGCTGCGCGGCGTGCACGATGCCCGCCAGTGCGGCCATGAGCGTACAGAGCATGAAGGCCGTGATCTTGATGCGAGAGACAGCCACGCCGGACAGTCGTGCCGCGGTCTGGTTGCCGCCGATGGCGTAGAGGTAGCGGCCGAAGGCCGAGTAGCGCAGCACCAGCGCCATCAGGATGGCGACGCCGAACATGATCAGGGCCGGCACCGGGACGACGCCCCCGATGCGGGTGCCGATGCCTTCGAAGGCCGGGTCCGCCCCGCCGGTTCCATAGGAGAGGGGCACGGCGATGCGGTTCGACCAGATCACGGCCATGCCCCGGGCGATGCTGAGCATGGCCAGCGTGGTGACGAAGGACGGGACCCGGAAGCGCTCCGAGACCCACCCGTTGAACCAGCCGATGGCCAGGCCCATGGCGAGGATCAGGCCGATGGCCGCGTAGGCGGGCATCAGGTCCCGCATCAGCAGGAAGGCCACCCCGGTCGCCGAGAGCGCCACGACCGAACCGACGGACAGGTCGATGCCGCCGATGATGATGACGAGGAGCATGCCCACGGCCAGGATGCCGGTCTCGGAGACGTCCCGGGTCACGTTGCTCAGGTTGCGCTCGCTCAGGAACAGGTTCGACTCGTTCCGGACGGGCGAGAAGGCGACGGCCAGGATGATGACGATGACGAGGCCGAAGAGGAACTGGAAGCGGAAGACCGTCCCCATGACCTGGTTGGCGCGCGGTCCGCTGAGCAGCCCGCCGAGGCGATGGCGCAGGCGACCCATGGGCCCGACGTGCCCCGGCACCGCGTGGGTCGTGGCCGGCGCGTGAACGGCGAAGTGCTGCACGAGCAGGAAGCCGAAGGCGAAGCAGGCGATCCAGAATCCGACGCCGGTGTACTGCATCAGCATCTCGGGCGTCGAGCGATCGTGGACGAGGTAGATGATGAAGTACGCCAGTCCGGCCAGCCCTCCCAGGGGCAGCAGCCAGGCCCATCGCCCAGTACTCCGTCGCGCCAGCTCGACGTAGAGGCCGAGGCCGACCAGGACGAGCCCCACGGGGACCAGCGACAGGGCCCAGCCGATCTGCGAGAGTCCCGCGTCAGCTGCCGGCGTCAGCGACGAGGTTCCGGAGACCAGCGCCATGATCCCCGTCAGGGTGGTGCCGCCATCGATGAACCAGGGCAGGGCGACGAAGGCCAGCAATGCGGCCGCCGCGGCCACGGCGCGCAGGACATCGACCAGGGACAGTCGCGCCTGTGCTGCCGTCCGTGCGGAGGCCCCAGCAGTCCCGATGCTCATCGGCCGGCCTGCCCGCTGGACGAGCTCACAGGTGAGCCGGCGTCCTTGTCGACGAATCGCGTCGCCGCTTCCATGATCACCTCCTGGTCGAAGGATGCCCGATCGAACTCGCCGGTCACGCGGCCGTCGCAGAGGACGTAGATGCGGTCGCAGACGGCCAGCAGCTCCGGCATCTCGCTCGAGACGAGCAGGAAGGAGGTGCCCTCCTGCGCCAGCTCACTGACCAGCTGGTAGATCTCGGCCTTGGCCCCCACGTCGATCCCCCGTGTCGGCTCATCGAGGAGGAAGAGGAGGATGCGCGACAGGAGGAACTTGCCGACCACGACCTTCTGCTGGTTGCCGCCGCTCAGGTTGGCGACGAGGGTGTCGACCGACGGCGTCTTGATCTTGAGGTCGTCGACCACGCGGGCGACGACGCGCCGTTCGCTGCGCTGGTCGATGATGCGCAGCCGGTTCACGAAGAGGCGAAGCGCGGCCAGCGTGGCGTTCTCGGTCACCGAACGCTCCAGCACGAGGCTCTGCAGCTTGCGGTCCTCCGCCACCAGGCCCAGGCCCTCGCGGATGGCGTCCTGTGGCGACGCGAAGCTGACGGCACGTCCCTGCAGCGTCACCGTGCCACCCAGGCTCTCGGGCGGGTACACGCCGAAGATGGCTTCGAGGAGTTGCGTCCGGCCCGCGCCCATCAGTCCGGCGACGCCCACGATCTCGCCGCGTCGCACCGTGAGGGATACGTCATCGAGGACCCGGTTCCGCCCCTGCGTGTACGTGAGGCCGTCGACGCGCAGGATCTCGTCGCCGAGCTCGACCGTCGTCTTGGGGTAGAGCACCTCCAGGTCCCGCCCGACCATCATGCTGATCAGGGCACGGCGTGGCGTGCTGCGTGGCATCGCCGACCCGGCCACCCGTCCATCCCGGAGCACCGTGATGCGGTCGGTGATGGCATCCACCTCGTCGAGGCGATGTGAGATGTAGACCACGGCCACGCCATGGTCGCGCAGGCCGCGGATGACGTCGAAGAGGTACTCGACCTCGCTGTCGCTCAGCGCCGAGGTCGGCTCGTCCATGACCAGGACCCTGGTGTGGTAGCTGAGGGCCTTGGCGATCTCCACGAGCTGGCGCTGGCTGACGCGCAGCCGACCGATGGCCCGGCTCGTGTCGATGTCGAGCCCGAGGGTGGACATGAGGCTGTCCGCCGCCTTGCGCATGGCACCCCGATCGATCGTCCCGAGACGTGTCTTGTGCTCGCGACCCAGGAAGATGTTCTCGTAGACGGACAGCTCGGGCACCAGGTTGAGCTCCTGGTGGATCATCACCACGCCGTTGTCGATGGCCTCGCGCGTGTCCCGGAAGGCCACCGGCTCACCTTCGAGCAGCATCTGGCCGTCGTACTCCGTGTAGATGCCGCTCATGATCTTCATGAGCGTGGACTTGCCCGCGCCGTTCTCGCCCACCAGGCCGTGGACCTGCCCGACATGGACGTCGAACGAGACGCCCTCCAGCGCGACCACGCCCGGGAAGCGCTTGGTGATGTCACGCATGCTCAGGTGCGGCGTCCCCATCGCGGCGTCATCGAGGGGCTGGCCGGGCGCCGCAGGGGTCTGACCAGCTGTCGCGACGTCGATCATCGAGCGGCTCGCAGCGGCGCGGTGGAGCCGCGGACGATGAGTCGCGCTGAGAGCACGACCTCCTTGACGGCGGCCTCTGGCTCGCGCAGTCGACGGATCAGCAGGTCGGCGGCACGGGCGCCCACGCGGTAGGTGGGCTGCTGGACGACGGTGAGGGGCGGATGCAGCAGCTCTGCCGTGGGGATGTCGTCGAAGCCCACCACGGACATGCCCGCGGGCACCTCCACGCCGCGCTCGCGAAGGGCGCCGAGCACGCCGATCGTGGTCAGGTTGTTGACCGCGAAGATGGCGCTGGGGGGGTCGGGCAGGTCCAGCAGCTCGCGAGTCATGGTGAGCCCGGCAGCCTCGCGGAAGTCGCCCCGGCAGACCAGCTCCGGCTCGATGGCGATGCGCGCCTCCTGCAGGGCCCTCTCGTAGCCGCGCATGCGCTCCCGGGCCGTCGCGGCGTGGCTGGGACCGCCCACGATGGCGATGCGTCGGTGGCCCAGGCGCACGAGGTGGGTGACGGCCTCGTGCGCGCCGCCCTCGTTGTCCACGACCACGCTGTCGGTGGGCAGGTCCACGATGTGCCGGTCGATGGCCACGATGGCCATGCCCAGGTCCTGGAAGCGGCGCAGGGCGGAACCATTCTCGTTGGTGGTCGCGATGATGACACCGGCGGCGCGCTCGGCGGCCATGACGCCCAGGCTGGACGCCTCCCGGTCGGGGTCCTCATCCGTGTTGGAGAGCACGAGCGAGTAGCCGTGGTGCTGCGCTACATCCTCCACCCCCCGCGCCACGGCCGTGAAGAAGGGGTTGCTGATGTCGCTGATGACGAGGCCCAGGATCCGCGCGCTGCCAGAGCGCATGTTGCGGGCCAGGTTGTTGGGGATGTACTCCAGCTCCTCGGCCGCATCGATGATGCGCTGGAGCACGGGAGGGCTGACCCGCTTGGGGTCACCCGAGAGGGCGCGGGAAACCGTCGCCACAGACACCCCTGCCATCGCCGCGACATCGGCCATCGTCGGCATGCGCCCGCTGTCGTCCTCCTCGTTGAGCGACCGCGATCGAGTGTAATCGGTTGCCCTGCGCTTCCGGCGTGCGACCCCGCACACTCTCGGCCCGCCGCCCGTAGACGACCCGGTCCGGTGGTCAGCATGATGCAATCCATTACATGTGGTCGTCAAGTTCGGCCGCGCGTACCAGGGTCTTCCCTGATCGACGCCACCCTTCGCGGCTGCCAGCGTGGCGCCGAAGGAGGGAGACATGGACGTCAGGTCAGTGCTCGCCCGGTTGACGATCGGGGCCTCCGCGGTGGTCGTCCATCGACCGATCAGCGCCCGGGCACGCCGAGGATGTCATGGCTTCGTCCCTTCGCCAACTCCTGAGCTCCCCCTTGTCAAGACCTTGTCAAGAGGCTATCCTGTGCTACGAGCGCCTTGTCAAGACTTGACAAGGCCACGTGTGTCCCGCCGGCAGAGGCCCGGCGTCGGACGATCCACGACCAGGACGGCGGCGCGTACCCGTCCCGAGTCGTTCGGCAGCGCGGGGGCGGGTCGGCGCGACCCGTCAGCGGAGCCAAGGTCGGAGCTCGCAGAGGGCGCATCAGGCTTGTCAGTCGGCGTCGCAGCCACCATCAAGGAGAAGCTTCCCATCGTCGACCTCATCGGGGAGACGGTGCAGCTGCGCAAGGCGGGGACCACCTACAAGGGTCTCTGCCCGTTCCATGGGGAGAAGACGCCCTCCTTCACGGTCACGCCCGGGCGCGAGACCTGGAAGTGCTTCGGCTGCGGCCGGGGAGGGGACATCTTCAGTTTCGTCATGGAGCGAGATGGTGTGGACTTCACCACCGCCATGCGTTCCCTTGCCGGCCGCGCCGGCGTGGAGATGTCGGAGCGCACCAGCCGCGAGGACGCCCAGCGCCGCCGCCTGCGCGACGCCCTCGAAGCCGCCATCGCCTTCTACCACCTGGTCCTCACCGACCATGCTTCCGCTGCCGCGGCGCGCGACTACCTGCACGGTCGGGGCTTCACGGACGAGACCATCAGCACCTTCCAGTTGGGCTGGGCGCCGGACGCCTGGGACGCGATGAGCAGCATGCTCATGCGCAAGCGCCAGCTCAGCGAAGCGGACCTGGAGGCTGCCGGGCTGGCCAGTCGGCGTCGCTCGGGCGGCGGTGTCTACGACCGTTTCCGCGCGCGCGTCATCTTCCCCATCCGCGACGCCAGCGGCGGAGCCACCGGGCTGGCCGGTCGCATCCTGGGCGCGCAGACGTCCGACTCCGGGCCCAAGTACCTGAACTCCCCGCAGACCCTGCTCTTCGACAAGGGCCGCACGCTCTTCCTCATCGATCGCGCCAAGGGCGCCCTGCGCAAGACCGGCCGTGCGGTCCTCGTGGAGGGCAACACGGACGCGCTGATGGCCCACCAGGCCGGCTTCAGCAACGTCGTCTGCAGCATGGGCACGGCCCTCACGGCCGGGCAGGTGGAGCTGCTGACGCGCTACGCGCCGCGCATCGCCCTGGCCTATGACGTGGACGCGGCCGGCCAGTCGGCGGCCACCTTCGGGGCTACGGAGCTGACGGCCCTGGTGGGGGAGATCGAGCGATCGCCCTATCGCGGGCGGCTGACGGACGTGGACGTCGTGCGCCTGCCCGACGGGCGTGACCCCGATGAGGTCATCCGCGACGACCCGGAGGCCTGGCGGCAGGCCACGGAGCACCCCCAGCCCATCATGGAGTTCCTCATCGACCGGGCCGCCCAGCGTTTCGATCAGCGCACCGTGCCGGGCCGCGAGCGCCTCGTGGCCAGCGTCCTGCCCACGCTGCGGACGATCACCGATCCCGTCCGCCGCGACGGATACGTGCAACTCCTGGCGCGTCGCTCCGGCGTGGACGAACGCACGCTGCTGGAGGCGTTGCGCCGCCCGGAGGCCGCCGCGGGCTTGGCCCGCGGCGCGCGGGACGAGGGTCACGTGGGCGGCCGCATCAACCTCGAGGCGGTCCTGGCGCAGCCGGACGCCCTGGATCCACGGGCCGTGGAGCGCGCGGTGGAGCCCGCGGAGGCCGCGCTGCTGCGCCTGCTCCTCACCTGGCCCAGCCACGTTCCGGCCATGGCCGCCCGACTGGTGGACGATCCCTTCGTGACGACGCCGGCTCGCGAGCTGTGGCGCGTGCTGTCGGAGGCCGTGGGGCCAGACGCGGAGGGCTTCGACCGCGGCGCCTTCATCAACGGCCTGGAGCCCACGCTGGCCGGGGTCGCCCGCACGCTCCTGGCTCGCACGGACCCCCTGCCTTCCGGCCCCGACCAGACCCAGCAGGCCATGGACCAGTCGCTGCTCACCCTTGAGCGCGCGCGCCTGTCCGAGCAGCTGGAGTACACGCGCGCACGACTGGCCGAAGCCGCGGCGGCCCGTGACCAGGCGGAGCTCGACCGACTGCAACCCGAGGTCCTGGAGCTGCAGCGGCGTCGCCTGGTGCTCGACCGCGCCGTGGCCGACACCTCGCTGCTGGCCCGACGACGAATCCACCCCACCAACACCAGCCAGAACATGGAGGTAGCACATGGCGATGGACGCCACTGACAAGCTGCTCGTGGCCTCCGTCCTCGAGCGACCCAAGCGTGACCTGGACGGCGACGTCGTCCAGCCCGAACACGAGGACGAGCTGGGCTCGCCGGCCTTCGACGCGGCCGCCGAGCTGGGCATGAAGGTCAACGTAGAGGAAGGCGAGAAGGAGGCCTGGCAGGAAGCCCCGCCGGCCAAGGTCGAGGAGGACGACGAGGACAAACCGTCCACCCAGGCCGAGCTGGAGGCCATGGCCCAGGACATGGTCGGCATCGACGACCCGGTCCGCATGTACCTCAAGGAGATCGGCAAGGTCCCCCTCCTGAACGCGGAGGAGGAGGTCGTCTTCGCCAAGGCCATCGAGCTCGGTGAGCAGATCGTCGAGGAGCCCTGGCGAACGGTCATCTCGCTGTGGCTCTGGACCCGCAACGACACCGAGCGCGCCAGCCGCGCCAAGCGACCGGAGCACCGCCTCACCCACTATGCCGCCGACGCCGAGCGCATCGTGCGCGGCGCCTTCGCCGACGCCGAGAAGGACGGTCTGCTGGCGGGGTCGCCGGACCTGCGCCTCACCGGGGCGCAGCGCGCGGCCACGAGCGAGGATGCCAAGGCGCTGCTCAAGGAGGCCAAGCACCTCGTGGCCGCCTACGACGAGACGCCCGCGGCCGCGAGCTTCGAGTCGATCGTCGACTTCGCCTACCGCGCCGTCCACAACGGCGACGAGGAATGCCGCGACAACAAGGGGCTGCGGGCCCTCTACGACTGGAGCCAGGGTCTGGCGCTGGAGTCGCTGCGCCGCTTCATCCTGGCCGGCAAGGAGGCCGAGGTCCTGGGTGAGTGGGGCTGGGACCCGGAGATGACCCAGGAGCACCTCAAGCCGCGCAACCGGCGCGGCACGATCGTGCGCTACGGGCGCGAGGGTCGCGAGTCGCTCACCTCGGCCAACCTGCGCCTTGTCGTCTCCATCGCCAAGAAGTACATCGGCCGCGGCATGTCCTTCCTCGATCTCATCCAGGAGGGCAACATCGGCCTCATCCGTGCGGTCGAGAAGTTCGACTACGAGAAGGGCTTCAAGTTCTCCACCTACGCCACGTGGTGGATCCGGCAGGCCATCACGCGCGCCATCGCCGACCAGGCGCGCACCATCCGCATCCCCGTGCACATGGTGGAGACGATCAACCGTCTCATCCGCGTCTCCCGCGGCCTGCTCCAGGAGCTGGGCCGGGAGCCGACGGTCGAGGAGATCGCCTTCGCCATGACGGTCGGCCCGGAGTTCGCCACGGCCATCCTGCGGCGCCTGGGCGGTGCCGCCAACTTCGCCTCCACGGAGGTGAACACGAGCAAGGTCGCCACGATCACCGTCAGGGTCATCGACGAGAAGCTGGTCAAGCCCTTCGAGAGCGAGGACTACGCCGTCGTCGGCACTGGCCACACGTACGATGTCAAGCTGCCGAAGAAGAAGGACAAGGAGATCGAGGCGGTCGTCCTCATCACGCCGGACAAGGTGCGCGAGATCATCAAGGTCAGCCAGGAGCCGGTCTCGCTGGAGACGCCCATCGGCGAGGAGGAGGACTCCCACCTGGGCGACTTCATCGAGGACCGCGCCGCCCTTGCGCCGGCGGACGCTGCCTCCCACCAGCTCCTCAAGGAGCAGGTGGAGGCGGTGCTGGACTCCCTCTCAGGGCGCGAGCGGCGCGTGCTGCAACTGCGCTTCGGCCTGGAGGACGGCCGCTCCCGCACGCTCGAGGAGGTGGGCAAGGAGTTCAACGTGACGCGCGAGCGCATCCGCCAGATCGAAGCCAAGGCGTTGCGCAAGCTGCGCCACCCCTCGCGCAGCCGCAAGCTCAAGGACTACCTGGAGTAGCGGCGCTCCTGGGCTTCCGGCCGGCCGGAAGCCGCCGGGGGTGCGGGGCGGCTGCGTGGCCGGGGGGCGGGGGAGCCGGAGCTGGCGCAGCCGGGCCAGCGGACGCCGGGGGTCGGCACCGACGCTCGGGCCAGTGTGTCCACGGGGCTGGCACGGACGCCGGGGGCAACGGCGCCGACGCAGATGCTTGTCACCGGATGACACAACGTGACGTGTTCGCCCCGCTGGGCGGCGCCCAGGAGCCTTCTCTTGCCGTTTCCGGTCATCGGGCGACACGATCTGGCAGGATCGGTCATCGGGTGACAGGGATCGACGGACTGGCTCGCCAGCTGGTCGAGTTCGTTCACCCGGTGACAATGGGCCGCGGGGCCGCTCGGGAGGCGGTCGGTGACGATGGGTCGGGCCGCGTCTCGCCGTCGGGGGCCGCGCGTCGCCCACGACGCGGCCGATCCGCACGCCGCCGGCCGACCGCTCAGAGCAGGATGATGGCGTTGCCGCCGGGGTCGCCCGTGCGTCCGAGATGCTCAAGGGCGCGCCGACCGGGCACCGGGAACATCGTCAGCAGGCCCTCGCCGGCAGAGCGCAGGAAGATGCGGTTGTGCCGGGTGTCCGCGAGGAGCAGCACGACGTGGTCCATGCCTCCGTCGCGCTGCTTGAGGGCGAGGCGCCGCTGCAGGGCCTGGGCATCCCGCGCTCGGGTCTCGGCCTCGACACCGGTGCGCACGCTTCCGCCGTGAGCACGCGTGGCCGTGGGACCGCCCACGACCGAGGTCAGGACGGCATCCCACGCTCGCTGGTCGCCCGCGATCGGCATCGGTACCTCCGTCCGCCAGCCGCAGCCCGGCGCGAGTGAGGTGCGCAGGCGTTCGAGCAGGCGAACATGGGCGGTGTCCCTGAGCGGCTGACCACCCGGGTACGCTCGGACGTGCAGGTCGAGACCGACCACCGCCAGCACCCGCCCTAGAGCCACCACGGATACCTGTGCCGATGCGGCGCGCTCGATCCGGCCCCACGTGCAGGCTGAGACCCCGATCGTCTGGCCGGCGGCAGCCTGGCTGAGGTCGAGGCCGAGGCGCGCTGTTCGGACCTCCCTGCCGAGCAGGACGAGGGCGTCCCGCGCCTGCCGTTGCGCTCGATCGTCGCGCTTCTCATGACTGGCCACGCCGCCATCTTGGCCGCCGTCGCTTCATCGGGCCTTATGGCTGCCATCGCGCTGGCGTACGGCGCCGCGGGCGCACGCCACCCAACCACCCACCAGGCCGTGCCCGTCCCCGTGGAGCCCTTGCGCTCGGGGTGCGGCTCTGTCAGGCTCGCATGCAGCGGGAGGCTGTGACGCGCGGCCCATGCCCCGGCCGCCGGGACCGCGCCGAGCCACTGGCGAGACCGACCCGACGTCGCGAGAGGGGGCAGTCGCGATGGGTCTGCGCAGGTCGTTCTGGTTGCCCGTTCTTCGGGGTGCCGCAGCGGTGCGCTCGGGTCGCTGGGCGCGCGGATGATGCCGAGGATGGTGGGGCGGCTCTACCCGATGCTGGCCGGGCAGCTGGCCCTCCGGCCCGACGACGACCTCCTCGACGTGGGCTGCGGGTCCGCGCATGCTGCTGGCCGAGCAGGCCGCGCACGTCCGCCACGTGGCCGGCCTGGACGCCTCGGAGATCCAGGTCGAGATGGCCCGCCAGCGCCTCGCCGCGCGCATCGCCGCGGGCAGCGCCGAGATCGTCCTGGGTGACGCCATGGCGCTGCCCTGGGAGGACGGCCGCTTCAGCGTCGTCGGCTCGCTCAACTGCCTGAAGTTCGTGCCCGATCCCCCGCAGGCCCTGGCGGAGATGCAGCGGGTCCTCCGTCCCGACGGGCGGCTCGTGCTCACCATCGACAAGCAGTCCGACAGGTGGGGCCGCTCGGGCAGCATCGACGCCATGGGCCAGTGGCAGTGGAGCGTGGACGATGCGCGGCGCATGCTGGAGGAGGCCGGCTTCGCCGATGTCTCCGTCGCTGACATGCCCACCCGGCTGGGACTCCAGTTCGTGCGTGGCACCAAGCCCGCAGCGCCACCGCTCGTGGAGGCCGCCGGGACGCCGGCGCTCGTCGGGGCGGCGGCATGAGCACGTCGACGGAGCCGGCGCGGACGCTCGGGGCCCCGCGCGTCCGACGAAGCCCGACCACTGGGGCACCCTGTGCCTGAGGACGATCGGGCGCCGCTCGGGCAAGGAGCGGAGTGCCATCCTCGGCTACCTCGAGGACGGTCCGAACCTGGTCGCACTGGCCATCAACGGCTGGGCCGATGCCGAACCCGCCTGGTGGCCCAACCTCCAGGCCCATCCCGACGCGAGCGTCGAGCTCAAGGATGGGACCCGCCCCGTCCGGGCGCGAGCCGCAGAGGGCGACGAGCGGCACGCCTGTGGGCGCGGTGGCGTGAGGTCGGCAGGCGGTCCGGCGAGGCCTTGATGGCCGACATCGACAGCTCCGCGGTCGGCTCTCGCGCGAGCCGGCGGTCGTGGTGCTGGAGCCGCGAGCTGGCCGACGACCCGGCTGATGACCCCACGCGCCCTGATCACGGAGGTGGACGAGTTGACCCTGTCGAAGGACCCCGGTGGCATGGTCGTGCACGAGTCGGGCAGTCCTGGTGCACCCGCCATCGTCTTCATCCATGGGCTTGGCCAGAGTGGCCGGGAGTGGCGCGGGCACATGGCAGGGCTCACCGGCTTCCACTGCCTGGCCCCCGATCTGCCCGGCCACGGACAGAGCCAGCATCTGCCGCTGCCCTCGAACGAGCGCATCGCCGACCTCCTCGCCGAGCTCATCGAGACGCGCGTCCCATCCGGACGCGCGCACGTCGTTGGCATCTCGTGGGGGGCGCTGCTCGTTCAGGTGCTCATGCAGCGCCACCCCGACCGGGTCGATCACGCCGTGAGCGACGGGCTGCCCCTCGTGTGGCCGCGCGGGTCCAGGCCGCTCATGCTCTGGCTCGTCACGCTCGTGACGCCATTCCTGCACACCCGTCCGGTGCTGGCCCTGTACCGGGACATCGTGGACGCCGTCGACCTGCGAGTGGCGTCCCGCCGGGTGTTCTGGAAGGTCTGGGCGGTGGGCCTGGCCCACCTCACAGCGGCCACCGAGGCACCCTGCCCGACCCTGCTCGTCGCCGGCGATAAGGAGGGCTTCGTGCGCCCGTCCAACGCCGCCCTGGCCGCCCTCATGCCCCACGCCGAGGCCCGCTTCGCTCCCGGCCTCGGGCACTGCTGGCAGCGCACGTCACCTGACCTGCACATCCGAATGGTGGAGGCCTGGTGCACCGGCCAGGAGCTGCCGTCGGAGCTGCGGCGCGAAAGTCCGTCCTCGCCCGAGATGATGGAACGGGTGGCACGCCAGGGCGCACCGCTGCGAGCAGGCGTCTGAGCGGGTCACAACGCACGATACTCGGGGCTACGATCCGCTCGACTCGGTGGGCACGTCCACCCTGGCGGGCCATCGGGCAGGGGGTCGTCTGCTCACGAGCTGCAGGAGATCGGGCCATGAAGGACACGCAGAAGTCGGCCAAGGGACGCACCGCGATCGACCGGGCGTCCGAGGGATTCTCGGACGAGGAACGAGCCGCGATGAAGGAGCGCGCCAGTGAGCTGAAGGCGGACGGGCGGCGCACCGCGCGAGCAGGTGCAGCGGATGACGAGGCCGCGGTGATGGCGAAGATCGCCGAGATGGCCGAGCCGGATCGCGCCATGGGGGAGCGACTCCACGCCATCATCAAGTCGAGCGCGCCGGCGCTCTCGCCGAGACTCTGGTACGGGATGCCGGCCTACGCCAAGGATGGCAAGATCGTCTGCTTCTACCAGCCCGCGCAGAAGTTCAAGTCACGATATGCAACGCTCGGCTTCAACGACGCGGCCAGGCTTGATGACGGCACGATGTGGCCGACCGCCTTCGCCCTGATGGAGCTGACCGCCGCCGACGAGCAACGCATCGGCGCACTCGTGAAGAAGGCGGTGGGCTGACCACCCGAGGGTCGGGCCAGGTCGCCGGACGACCCCTTCGGGGCCATCCGGGGCTGGGACCTCTCGCTGCTTGTGCGGTCCGGGGGCGAGCGGCAGGATGCGGTGATGTGACGCGGCCAGCCTGCCGGCCGCGACCACGCCGAAGCGAGGGTGCCATGCCGAGGAAGCTCCTCTTGATGGCCAGCACGAATCTGCTCGTGCTCGGCCTTGTCGCCGCGCCAGTCCATGCCGCGGATGGCGTGACCGTCACCAGCGTGAACGCCGTGCCCGGCACCCGGATCGATGTCTGCGTCGGGGGAGCCGAGGTCGCCAGCGGCCTGGCCTATGGTCGGCCCCTGCGCCACGACCTCCCGCTGGATGCGAGCGTGATCGTCCGAACGGCGGGAAGCGGGACGTGCAAGGGCACTCGACTTGCGGATCCCATCCACGTCATCCTGACGGCCGGCAAGGAGCAGTCGGTCGTCTATTGGAAGCCCCGCCGTGCATTGCGCCTGACCGTCTTCGAGGACGTCACGGACGTGCCGGGTTCCGGCGAGGCGACGCTCGTCCTCCGCCACGTGGCCAAGACGCCTGCCATCGACGCCTGGCTCTGGCAGCAGGTGGTGATGCCCACTGCGGACGGCTTCGCCCCGACCTTCGACGACCTCGCCAAGGGCCAGCAGTCGGCCACGGTGATGCTGGCCGCGCGACAGATGCTCATCGAGGCCTTCCCGGCCGGCGCCAAGGCCGGCTGGAACTACGAGTACCTCCAGGCGGCGACCAGCGGCGAGTTCGCATACCAGGCCTACTTCATGGGCAACGACAGGTCCAATTACCGCGTGGTCCTCGTCGGCCGGCCAGGGATGATCCCGCCCCCGTAGTCGTCACCGGGACGCGACCCGACATCGGTCGCCGCGTCCACGGGTCGTGCCCAGGCGCTGTGCACCAGTCTCGTCGCGGCCATCGCGGTGTATCCTGTCGCAGCACCGCCCCCGTGGCGGCCGACGCCGGCGCCCCCGAACCCCGAGGTGCGCCGCGTCACTCGCTCCGGCGTAGCTCAGTGGTAGAGCGGGCGGCTGTTAACCGCTTGGTCGTAGGTTCGAATCCTACCGCCGGAGCCAACTTCCCTTCGTGGATTCTCTCCATGGAGACCCGTGGAGTCTCTGTGGCGTCCCGTGGTCTCTACGACCCGTGACACGCCCGGTGACACGCCCGGGACTGGACTCGGCAGTGGCCCTCGATGCTCCAACGGGTCTTCTCCCCGAACGCGCGCGAGGCAAGATAGCCACGACGAGACTCGGAGTCGAGACGAGGCAGGACCGGTGGCAATCATCCAGGCTGTAATAGCAGGCACAGGCTCCATCCCCGCATATGGCGGGCCCCTCCTTGATGAGGAGGCCCTGCAGTCCATGGCGCGACAGCTCCTCGGATCAGGGGTTCCGATGTTCTTCGATCATGACCTCATCGGCGGACAGCTGGCGGCCTGCCGTCGGCTGAGGTGCGAGGACCGGCGACCGGGTGGTGGACCGACGGGTGGATGGCGGAGGCTCGTGCCCTGCCATCGTCACGGCCTGGTGGACTGCGCGTGCTCTTCACGGCTGGTCACCGACATGTCAGTAGCCTGCTCAGCGCAGACTGGGAGCCCACCACCGGATCGTCCGAGCCGCCGGACCGCTGCCTGAGGGCGGTTCCGCCACACCGCGACAGGCCACCAGATGTCCACGTCCACGTCACGGGCGGTGCGTTCAGGGACGTTGATACCGGACACCGCATTCGGCTCGACCTGCACGATTACGTTCGATCTGCGTCGCCCCGAGGCACGTCTGGCACACGCCACGGCACTGCCGGACGACGGTGCAACTTGGCGGCGGGCGCCGTGGACATCGGTTCCGCGGAGGCTGGGACCCGTCCACGACGTCGTTCGTCCGGCAGGGTCGCTGGCGGAGGCTAGCGCATTCCACGCCGCGACCGCGCTGCTCGAGGTCGTGTCTCGTGTGGGCGATGACTCTGCAGACCCAGCATCGCTGGCGTCAGCCGAGGTCTGGGACCCGACGACGATGTCGTTCAGTCCTGACGGTCGCTGAGGCAGGCCCGCTGATACCTCACCGAGCGCCCCAGCCGACGGTCGTGTCGTCGTCGACGAGGACTGGGCGACGAGCGTGTCGCCTCGCCACGGCTGAGGTCTGGGACCCGGTCGCGCTGGCGTTCAGGCTCAGCGCGGCGTTGGCGAAGCGCGAGTGCGACGCCGCGACGGCCCTGCGATGGGCGCGTCACGTCGGCGGCAGAGTGCACCGCGGCTGGGCGCGGCGGAGATCTGAGCGCTGACGCAGTAACCACACGGCGTCACTCTCCAGAGCCGTCGGAGCGGCGCCGACCGAACGACCGCTCAGCCCACCAGCGCCGCCTCCAGCACCTCCGCCGCCTGGCGCTCCTGCGCCGCGGTGACGTGGCTGTAGATCTCGGTCGTCGTCTTCGACGAGGCGTGGCGGAGCAGCTGCTGGGCGACGCGCGGATGGACACCGGCACCGAGGAGCAGGGTGGCGGCGCCGTGGCGCAGGTCGTGGAGGCGCATCTTCGGCAGGCCCGCCGCTGCGAGCAGGTCCTGGAAGTGCTGCGTCAGCCAGGAGTGCGACACGGGCAGGCCCCGCGGGGTCACGAAGACGAGCCCCTCCTCGGTCGGGGCACCCGCCGGCGAAGCGCTCGCGGAGCTGCGCGGCATGGTGGGCGATGAGGCGCGACGTCACGAACGGCGGGAGCGGCACCGGCTGCTCGGAGGCGGCGGTCTTGAGCTGGACCCGGGTCGCCCTCGGACCTGACCCTGCGAGCTGGTAGCGGATGGTCGCCACGGTCCGGCCCTCGTCGAGGTCCGCCCAGGCGAGCCCCAGGATCTCCGCGGCACGCAGGCCGCAGAAGGCGAGGGCATAGGCAGCCTCGTAGCGGTCGCCCTTGACGGCGGCGAGGATGGCCCTGGCGCGCTCCGGCGTGAGCGGCTCGACGTGGTGCCGGGGCACCCGGCGCAGCGGGACCAGCTTCGCGACGTTCCGGGTGATGTGCCCGCGCTGCTCGGCCTGGCCGAGGGCCCGGCGGAGGAAGACCTGGACGTTGCGCACGGTCTTGGGTGCGGCTGGCTCCTGCTTCCTGGCGTGGGCTCGGCGCGTCGTCATGCCCGCCAGGGCACGCTCGATGTCCTCGGGCTGGAGCTGCGCCGATGGGGATGTCGGCGATGGGGGCGAGATGCGCGAGGGCATCGCGGTAGCCGCGCAGCGTGCTCGGGCTGAGCGAGGGGGCGGCGCTCTCATCGAGCCACCGTCGGAGGTAGGCGCCAAGCGGCTGCTCGCGCTGCGGCGGCACGGGCTCGGCGGGACGGAGCAGCTCCACCAGGGCCGCCTTCGCGTCGCTGCTTCGTCGGGCAGATGCGACGCACGATCCTGCGGTCGTCGCGTCCGCCGAGGCTGATCTGGGCCACCCAGCGCAGGTACGGCTTGCCGTCCGGACCCAGACGGCGTCCGGCGATACAGGGAGCCTTCCCCGTCCGCCCTGACCCTCCGTCGTCCCTGGTCCACGTCCTGACACTTTCCCTCTCCACGTACGCCTGCAGGTCGTCTTCTCGCACCCGGACGGCGCGTCCGATAGCGGACATGCGGGAGGTCCCCGCGATCGATGAGCGCGTACACCGTCGAGGTCGCCACCGCCAGGCGCTCGGCGGCCTCGGTGACGCGCAGGAGCCTCATCCGGACTCGTCCTCGAGCCGTGTGAGCAGCGCCCGTAGCTCGGCGGCGGGGATGCGGATGGCGGCACCCCGCCCGACCTGGAAGGCGTGGAGGTGCCCGAGCCGGCACCAGCGGCGGATCGTGGCCGGGCTCACCCGGGCGACCGCGGCCGCCTCCTTGACGGTCAGCACGTCGCGTCGCTCGCTCACCCGCCGTCCTCCCCGTGGAGGTCACGCCAGTCGCCGAGCTCGATGACGACGAAGGCACGCCGCCGATGGCCTGGCCCGGGCGCATCGCCCACGACGAGGACCGGGATGCGATCGCCGGTGCGCGGGATGGCCGAGAGCCAGCGCCAGTAGCGTTCGCTGAAGGCGCGTCCGCACTTGGCGGCGTCCTCCGGGTCTTCGGGCCGCTCGATGTAGGTACCGGTGGGTAGCGACCTCGACATCGAACGCGGACGGCATTGACAAGGACCGCTACAGTCGGCCGACCGGCGCCGCAGGGACTTGCATCGCACCCTTCGGCGGATGAGGGGCTTGACGGGGGGCGGAGGAGGAACATGGCACCGGGCCGTCGTATCGTTTCCCTGTCGCTCGTCCTCGTGCTCGCTCTCGCGAACTGGACCGGACCGGCGACGGGACAGTCCCCGAGCGCCCCCGTGGAGACCACGAGCCCGGAGGTCATCTCGCTCGTCGGGCTCGGTGACTCGTTCGCCGCCGGCTGGATCGGCTGCTCCGGGGAGTGCCGTTCGTTCGTGCATGTCTACGGCAATCTCGTCGAGGAAGCGCTGGGCCGACCGGTCGAGGTCACGAACCTCGCCACCAGCGATGGCCTGGAGTCGGGCGGCCTGCTTCAGCGGGTGAAGCTCGGGGCGGCACACCGCGATGGCCCTCGCGGGGGCCGACGTCATCACCGTCATGATCGGCTGGAACGATTGGCAGGGGCCCTGCTTCTGGGAGGGCTGGGACGAGTGCTTCGCCCGGACGCTGCCCAAGGTCCAGACGAACCTCACGGCCATCCTCGACGAGATCTCGCTCCTGCGTGAGGGCAAGCCCACTGTCCTGCGGGTCGTGACCTACTACGACCCCTATGTCGGCTGGTCCGCGAGCCCTGGCATCTGGGGATTCGAACCGGCGGAGACCGCCACCTTCGAGGCACGCTTCTCTGAGGAGCTCACGCGGTTCAATGCCATGCTCTGTCGGGTGGCCGAGTCGCATGGTGGGGTGTGCGTCGACACCCGCACGCCGATCAACGGGCGGCAGTGGGACGTCGAGGCCCTTCCGGAGCCGGCCGAGGGTGCGATCGTGATGGGCGGCGACGATCATCTCCATCCCGTGGCCGCCGGCCATCAGCTCATCGCTCGAGGCCGCCGCCGGTCTCGGGATTCGCGCCTCTCGCGGAGTAGTGCTGGCGGTCTCGCGACGCCTCGGCAGGCGGCCCGCGCCGTCTGCCGGCCGCTCCAGGTCGGGTGCCCCACCGGCGGTCCTGCGTCGCGGTCTTCAGCCGGTGGTGGCGAGCGCAGAGGGACTGGAGGTTGGCCGGCTCGTCGCTCCCGCCGTGGACCTTGGGGACGACGTGGTCGACGTCCGTCGCGGGACGACCGCAGGGCCGCGGCCGAGCTCGCCTCCACTGGCAGGCGGATGCCGCAGCAGCTGCTGCGCCCGACGCCTCTGCCACTCCGCGCCGTACCCGCGCTGCGTCGTCGTCCCGCCACCGCAGGCGACGCAGCGCCCCGGACGGGACGTGACGCGCAGGCAGCCAGGGCAGGGGTGTGCGGTCACGGTTCGTCCTGCTCGTCGGGGTCGAGCAGGTCGCGGACCGTCTCGGGCGCGAACACCCCGGCGCGGATGACGACACCCGCGACGATGAGCATGACCGGCCCGAGGACGGCGAGGTCCTCGTCGGTCAGGCCGAGGTAGCGGGCGGCGATGGCCAGCAGCACGGCGGCCGAGGAAGCTCGCGGTGAGCGCGGGCTCCTTCTGGGTGGTGTAGCGGAGGAAGCGATCCATCACGAGCCCCCCTTCATCGGGGCAACGCCTCGACAGCCCTGGCGGCGTCCCGCAGGGCCTGTTCCCGGGCGGTCGCGACCGCGGCCCTGGCCGTGGCGATCTCGGCCCGGTGGGTCCGCGCCCGCTCGCGCATCTCACGGCGGAGTCGCCCCGCACTCGACTGCTGGCCGCGCTTCACGACGGCGCAGTACGGCGAGCCAGAGAGGTAGTCGTGAAGCGCGACGCGAACTGGCGCAGGTCGACCTTCGGACCCACTGGCCGTCGTCGCTGCCACGGCCGAGCGGGTCCGGAGCTCGAGGGGGCTCATCGAGCGGAGCGCGTCGGCCGGGCTGGGGGCACCGACCCGGCCCGACGCGCGTGGAGGAGGGGAGACGTCAGCCGCTGCACTCTCGAGGGTATAGCCGCGGGTCGGGCGCGGCGTCTATGGGGTGTGGCGCGGATGGACGCCGTTGTGCGCTGTTCGCATGCGGCACCCGAACGCGTCTTCTCGGCCGTCCGATGCCCAGCGACCGCCGGCCTGCAGGAGACCGGGCCCCTCGAATGAGCACCCAAGGTTCCGGCGCCCTCCGAGAATCGACAGCGACTCTCAGGTCAGGGCGACATCACCGATGCCGGCCATGACCGCGCGCACCGACCCGGGACTTGCCAGGATTGGGCTGATCACGTGGAGGGTAGGCGAGCCTCGCGTGTGAGCTGAAACCCTGTCCGGTGTGCGGGCGCCGGTGATCGCGGGCCCGGCAGCCTCGGGCCGGGCTCTGGACCGCGCACAGGGCCGGCGGGGGTCATCCTCCGGCTCCGGACCCCAGCCCGCCCACGACGAGGACGCGCCCATCTCGCAGCAGTGTCGCGGTGTGAGCTCGCGGCCAGTGGACAGCGCGCCAGTCACCTTGAAGACCCCGGCGTGCGGGTCGCCACACCTCAGCCGTCGATATCGAGTCTCCCTTCACCAGGTCCAGGTCCGTCTCGCCGCCGGTCACGAGCAGGCGACCGTCCGAGAGGAGCGTCGCTGCGTGGAAGACGCGCGGCATGGTCATCTGAACACCCGGCCGGAACGCACCGCTCGCCGGGTCCCACCGCTCCCCCGAGGCCACGACCTCGGGTCCCTCGTCCCCCGCTTTGCCACCCAGGACCAGCACGTCCCCCTCCGCCAAGAGCGTCACGGTCGGCCAGAGGCGGGCCTCAGAGGGTGCCCCCGTGCGCACGAAGTCCTCGACGGCCGGATTCCGGAGCTTCGGCGCCGCGAAGGTAGTTCCCGTAGGCACCGACAAGGAGCACGCGCCCGTCATCGAGGGCCGCCATACAGTCCCGCGAGTACACCTCGTGGGGTGGTGCCGCGAGGACGAATGCGCCGGCGGACGGGTCCCACATCTCGGCCTGCGGCACGGTCTTCTCGGCATCCGTGGCGGCCTCGCCCGGGCCCACGATCAGAACGCGTCCGTCCTGGAGCAGCACCGCGGAGTTGCCCCAGGGGTAGCGATGGATCATCGGAGGCATCGGCTCGAACGTCCCCGACGCCGGGTCCCACGCTTCGGCGGTCGAGGGCCCCGGTCGGGTGACGTCGGGATCGTCGGCGACGGCCGAGTCCCCGCCGATGACCAGCACTCGCCCGTCGGGCAGGAGCGTGGCGCTGTGCCCGGCGCGGCCGGTGGCCATCGGACCGGTCATCTCGAACGCTCCGGTCGCAGGGTCCCAGACCTCGGCGGTTGCGAGCGGGGTCGCCCCGCTGTCATCGTGATATCCCCCTGTGACGAGCACCCGGCCATCTGGCAGCAGCGTGGCGGTGTGCCTGTAGCGCGCCTCGACGAGCCCCCCGGCCGACTCGAACGTCCCCTCGACCGGATTCCAGAGTTCCGCGCTCTCGACGGCGGACCTGGGCTCGCCTGTAAACGCCATGGCGGTAGGTGCGATGCCCATGCTGAGGAGGCAGGCGAAGAGGAGCGCGACAACCCATGCTCGTTGACCCATCAGATACCTCCCCGCGGTGAACAGGCCGTCCGACCCGGCGCTTGCGGCAGAGGCGACCGTCCCGTTCGGACTGGTGCCCGTAAAGGGCCGGATGGCACGACGCGCCAACTGGCGCCTCGCGTGCGGACGGATTTGGCGCATCGAATTCGGGGTGGGTCCGACGTTCGGTCGCGACGGGGGCTCGGTGACACGCCCGGTGACGCTCCCGACCGGCCGTCAACGCGGTTCCACGCGCAAACGCGTGCGGTCCGCCGGGGCTGTTAACGCTTGGTCGTAGGTTCGAATACTACCGCCGGAGCCAGTTCCCTCCGTGATTTCTCTCCATGGAGACCCGTGGTCTCTGTGGTCCGATATCACCCGTGACACGCCCGGCGCTGGCGTCACTGTCCCGTGATCACGCGGCCTGCGGTTCCTCGCGTCGCCCCCAGATGACTTCCTCGACCGACGGGTCGAGGAAGTAGTCGCGCGCATGGACCGCCTTGCCCCGTCGGAGCCGGACCACGGAGACGAGTTCGGCGTGCACGCTGAGCCCGTCCTTGGTCTTGATGTCGACCTCCAGCTCGGTGAACATCGTGTTCCTGAACGTCAGCAGGAACGGGTTGGCGAAGGCGACATGCCTCGGCACGAAGCGGACTTCGGCTGCCCGGTCGAAGACGTTCTTCCACCAGGCCCTGATCGCGTCCTTGCCGACGAAGCGTCCGCTAATGGGCGTCCGGCCTGGGAACTCGAACACCGCGTCATCAGCCCACCATCGCATGGTCTCGTCGAGGCCCAACCGGTTGATGCTGTGATCGTAGGTGCGGGCCAGGAGTCGCTCGAACATCTCCACCCTCCTATGCTCGCCGGCGATGGCCAGCGCGCCCCACGGCGGCGGCGGACCCTCGTAGATCAGTCCCTCGAATACGCCCCCGTCGTTGCCCTCCGCCTCCGGCCAGATCAGCGGCATGCTGACGACGAACGTCAGGCCAGCGTACGCCCCGGTGCCTTCCGCGACGAACGTGTACGGTCGCCCTCCGAGCTGGACCCACGGGCCGACCCAGCCCCGTCCGGGCCCACGATCTCCCACGTCCCCCAGCGCACCGTCGAGGACACCTGCTCCGGGTCCCACATCCCGCCGGGCCACGTGATGTCGAGGTTCAGCCGGTTCGTGCCGGTCCCGGCCAGTCGCGGATCGACCCGTGGTCCAGCCAGCATCCAGGCCCTCCACGAATGTGCAGGTCTCGACCCGGTCGCGGATCTGCCGTGGCCATCGCTGGTCACGCCCACCAGCGTCGTCGTCCCGGGCGCGGTCACGACGCAGTCGGTGATGGTGCCCGTGATCACCGTGGCGTCGCCCCACTGGGCGAGCGCCGGCAGTCCACCGATCGCCAGACACACCAACACGGCCGCACTCGCGGCCGACATCCTGCGCATGGTCCGCTCCTCCCCCAGGACGCGGGGTCCCCTCACGGGTCCGGCGGCCGCGCGCTCCGGATCGGGCGCGTCATGGGACTGTTGACCCGGTGCCAGGGCGTCCACCGCCGGCCAGGACCCAAATCCCGCCAGAAGGGTAGGGGTGGGGTAGCGCGGGCTGCAAGAGCCGAACGGCTTGGCGATCGCGTCATGCCCTGGAGCGCCCGCCTTCGCCCACCAGCGCCGCCTCCAGCACCTACGCCGCCCGACGCTCCTGGCGGCGGTCACGTGACTGTGGATCTCAGTCGTCGTCTTCGACGAGGCGTGCCGAAGCAGATGCTGGGCGACGCGCGGATGGACGCCTGCACCGAGGAGCAGGGTGGCACCGGATGCCAGCCGCGAAGCGCTGCCCGAGCCGCGCGGGGTGGTGGACGGCCAGGCGCGCTGTGATGAGCGGCGCAGCGGCACGGCTGCTCCAAGGCTCTACGACCCTTGACGCACCCGGTGATACGCCCCGGGGCAGGGTCGCCATCGTCGGACTACGTGTCGTGGTGCTCACGAGGACAGGCAGTGTCCGTTCGACTTGCGGGCGCTACCCGCCCGGCGACATACTCCTGGCCAGCGGGAGGCGATGAGGCACGGCCCAACAACGGCCGCCGGGACCGTGCGAAGCCACTGGCGAGACCGATCCGCGTGGGAGTGCAGTGCCGTGCGCACGGCAAGGGGAAGGATGACAGTGCTCGCCCGGATCGGTATCGCCGCCGTGCTCATGACTCTCACGATCATGGTCATTCCCCTGGCCACTCACGCCCAGAATGTGGAAGGCTGTGCGTGGCCGATCGAGCTCTCGCCCGAGGGATTCGGCAACGCCACATCGCCAGACACGGCCGCTCGATACTGGGTCATGCCGTTCGACGGCTACGAGACGATGACGATCCAGGGCACCTATCCCAGTGCTCGATACTTCTCGTTCGCTGCCTACAAGACGAATGATGCCAAGGCGTCCATCGGTGTCGACGGCGCCCTGTCCGATGTCGACATCGCTCCTGATCCGGGCAGCGTCAACCCGTTCGTCGAGCCCGGAGGCAGCAGCGGCACGTACACGATCATGATCTCGCGTGCTGACCAGGCCTCGGGGAACGCGATCACGGTCTCCTCGGACTTCGCCTGGGTGCTCCTGCGGGTGTACGTACCGGACGCCGATCCCTCCCTGAGCGGCCTGAACCTGATGGGTGGCGTGCCGCTGCCCACCATCTCGGTCACCCGTGACGGCGAGAGACAGCAGCTGCAGCCGTGCGCGCGGATCAACAGGCTGACCGACGTGAGTGCGATCATCTCGATGCTCCTTCCAGTAGAGCTGGAGGGGAACGAAGGGACGCCGTTCTCCGACCAGCTTTGGTTCGCACCGCCGGAAACCACGCCATTGGCACTGCTTCCCAACCCAGACAACAAGTACATCGTCATGTTCCCAGGCGACGACTATCAGCCAGGCCGGTCATCGTCATCCACGGCAGGGCCCCAGGCTTTCCCGACACGTACCACGGCTCGTCGATCTCCACACCGGCGTCGGGTTTCACGACCGTCGACGTGCGGTATTGGTCGTTGTGCGAGGCAGACCTTGCGCGGCCAGTACCAACGGTCGCCTGCACGACTGATGTGACGACCGGTGTCGTGGGCGGGTACTACACCATCGTCATCTCGGACGATCTGCTGCGCCCGGACTGGCTAGGCCCCGATATCGACTGGATGCCCTGGGGCGACGAGCAGTATCCCAAGGTCGTGTTCTTCCGCAACATGCTGCCTGCGGCAGACTTCGACTACTCCGTCCAGGAGGCCAGAGAGGCTGGCTGCGCGTTCGACTTCACGTCGCCGCGCATCCCCTCCCGGGACGATGCGGGCTATGACGTGGACGCCGCGGGGCAGTGCTCGCAGCGAGTCATGGGTGAGTACTACCCGGTCGCGGCCTGGTGTGACCGATCGACATTCGCCGACGGCGGATGGCGGGCATGCATCGAGGGGGACTGATCCGCCTTCGGCCAGATCCGGTAGCGCGTCATGACGCCGATCTCGACTGCCTCAGCCCACCAGCGCCGCCTGAGGATCTCCGCCGCCTGGCGCTCCTGCGCCGCGGTGACGTGGCTGTAGATCTCGGTCGTCGTCTTCGACGAGGCATGCCGCAGCAACTGCTGGGCGACGCGCGGGTGGACGCCGGCACCGAGGAGCAGGGTGGCGGCACCGTGGCGCAGGTCGTGAAGCCGCATCTTCGGTAGGCCGGCTGCCTTAGTGGCGCCCACGGCCCGTCGGGCCCAGCGGTACTCGGACGCCGTGGGCTGCTCATCGCCCATGCCGGCGGACCGGGAAGAGGCCCCGGTCCACGAGCCAGCGGATGACGGCGCCACTGGTCAGGCCGAAGAGGTAACAGGCGGCGCCGAAGAGGACGACTCGAGCGGCGTCATGCGCGCGACCGCGTCGGTCGGGCGGGGGCTGGCGGACCCGACCCGGCTCGATGTGCTGCCGCGCGTCCACGCGTGGCGGGGGGCAACGATGCGCAGGCTGACTGTGTTCCTGATGATCGCCGCGCTGATCGCGGTGCTGGTCCGCTCCGCGACGTTGGCCAGGAAGCCTGTCCCGGGGGTCGACAGATCCGTGGCACGGTTCCAGCGCCAGCTGGAGGATTCCGGCTACACGTCGCAGTCGGGAACCGAAGGTGTGTTCGATCTGGGCCGGAGGTATTGCGAAGGCGTCATCTTCAGCGCGTTGTGGCCGAATCCCCTGACGCCCTACGCCGAGTACTGCGCGCAATACGGCACCGACAGGCCCGTCGACACGAGCGCGGTCCAGGTCTTGACCCGCACCTACCTGGATGAGGTATCCACAGAAGCGAAGACTGTCACTGGGGCGCCTGATCACGACGCCTCGGGCGTGTGACATCGCTCAACGAAGCGAGCGGCCGATCCCCCGCGCCCACGCCTCGATGGCAGGCCAATCCCGCCAGTCGCCATCGGAGAGGAAACGGCGCACGACGGTCCGCTCCACCAACCCGAGCCCGCTGAAGTCGGCGGTCACCCGGTCGAAGGAACCCGCGAACACCCGATGGTCCCTAGCGCCGATCGAGCCGCGCACCTTGGTCACCTCCTTGGGGTCCGGCTGCGTCCCTGCGACCCCGCGATCACCGACCGGACCACTGCTGAACAGCCACACCGGCCGAGCGGCGAGGCTCGATCGATGACGGTCGAGGTAGGCGGCGGCACTCTTGAGCCAGTGGCCGGCGTGGACGGCACTGCCCACGACCGCGGCTTCGAAGGCTGACGGATCGGGCGCCTGGTCGACGGCGGCCACGGTGCTCTCATGCCCCTCCTGGCGAAGGACGTGCGCGATGCGCTCCGCGATCTGCGCGGTCGAGCCGAACTGGCTGCCGTATGCCACGAGCACCTTCATCGTCCATCCCCTCTTCGTATGCGGACCGGCCCGGTCAACCTTGGCAGCCGTCCCTGGCGTCTACCCGTGTTGATAGCAGGGAGCGGTGCCGCGACGGACCGGCGGTTCGGCCGGAAAGGACGGGCGTCAGGTCATGACTCGGTGTCGACCCTTCGCCGGGCTGTGCACACGGCTGGATCCCGGTCGCGATGTGACGGAGCGAGAAGGATCGCGATCAGGCGTGCGATTGGCGGCTGAACGGCCAGGTGTGTGTCGCGAAGCGCGTCCCGATGTCGGCGATGACGCCGCCGATGATGCCGCCGAGGAGCGCCTCGTCCACCGACAGCCCGTCGACGATGGGCTCGAGGTCCAGCGTCGGGTCGGCCCAGAGAGCCTCGCTCGCGATGAGCCCCCCGATGAAGAAGCCGATGGCCGCGACGATCCACTGCCAGCGCACGCGATTGCGGCCCCCCAGCTGGGCCAGTCCGCCGAAGGCCAGCGAGAGCACGATCAACGAACCGAGGCCTGCCAGCCCCAGGTCGTACTGCACGGTGTCTCCCCCCTGATGTTGGTCCGCGCCTGACGGGCCGCCCGGGAGAGGACGTTCTCGCGTGCTACCACGCTTGGCAAGTGCCGAGTGTCGCACGGACACGTGACCATGAACCGGCGATCAAGGACGCAGCCGTGCCAGCGATGCCCTGTGGTGCCCACTCCGCGTGCACACGAGAAGCTGGTCGCACAAGGTCTCACCTACTACCGCCTCGCCGATGGCCGGATCAGCTTGGATGACCCGTTCACGAGGCCGGATCTCGCGCAGTTGCTCGGCGTGGCGCCGCCCGCCGCCTGAGGCGAGGGGTACGACTCCCGCACCTGGGTCACCCCGTGATAGAACGGGCCGTGGCACCAGGCTGAACGTCCGGTCGAGCCTCGCGGTCTTCGGTCGGTGATGCCGAGGGCAGAGCGACTGCAGCTTGCCGGGCTCGGCGTCGCTGCCGCCTGCGACCTTGGGGACGATGTGGTCGACGTCGGTCGTGGGGCGACTGCAGGGCAGGGCGTCGGCGGCGCGCCTCCACTGGCATGCCGGGTGCCGCAGGAGCTGCGGTGCCCGCCGCTTCCGCCAGTCGGCTGTTCGCAGGATCTCGCGCTCGGTCTCGAGGACCTTGACCCGCCGGCGCAGCTCGCCGAGCTCGGCCCGCTAGTCGGCCTCGAGCGGCGACCCCGCCGGCCGCTCATGGGACTGAGCGACGCCGCCGGCCGCGCCGTCGCGCTTCGGCACGGCGGTGACGGTGAGGTACAGCCCACCAGGGAGCGGCATCGCCTCACCCTGCGTGGTCATCGGCAGTCCGTGGGTCGTCTCCACCAGCCCGACCACCGGCAGGGGCGAGACGGTCCAGGTCCGACCATCGACCGAGGTGGCGCGGTGCAGGCCGTCTGCCCCGACCGAGACGACGCCCACAGGCGGTCGCTCGAGGGGACCACGCTGGATACCCGCTCGGCCCCCTCGGGCAGCACCGGGACCACGTCCGTCCAGGTGCGGCCGTCGGTCGAGGCCCAGATCCGCTGGGGGCCCGCTTCGTCCATCGCCACGAACTCGTACCCGAAGACGAGGAACCCCCCATCCCGGGTGACGACCCGATCGACCAGGGTGCCGTCGAACGCTGTGGCATCAGGGAGGAGCTCCCAGGTCACACCGTCGCTCGAGGTCCATACGAGCGCCCTGGACTCGAACCGGTCGGTGAGATACGAGCCGACCGCCACGAAGCCGGGCTCGCCCGCCGCCAGGTCGATGACGTCGCCCGGGTACTCGGCGGAAGCGTCCACCGGTCCCTCGACATCCGCGGGCTCCCAGTCGCGGCCATCAGCCGACGTCCAGATGCGCGGGCCGGTGGCGTAGACGTAGCCCCAGGCGATCGCGCCGGGCCCCCCGGCGATGACCCCGTGCATGCTGCCGTTGCGCGGGTACGACACGAGGTCGCGGTCGGCCACGCGCTGCCAGGCCCGGCCGACCTGCGGGATCGGCGACGCGGTGGCGCTGGGCTCGGTCCCGTCGGACGAGACCGCCGACTGGCTCGGGGCGGCGCTCGGCGTCGAGGCGACGACATGTGCCAGCGGGCCTGCTCCCGCCATCGCGGCCGTCACCAGCACGGTCGAGAGGGCGGCCTGGAGGCGGTTCGAAGCGGTGCGGTGCTTCACAGGATGTCCTCCCCGAGGCCCGGCGCGGGTCGGCCGTGATCCGAGATGCCGTCAGCGTAGGTGGTCGCTCGCGGGACCACAGAGCGCCGGGTGGGATCGACCGGGTCAGACCGGCAGGGAGGACCTGTGACGCGCCCGGTGACACGCCCGGGACTTGGCTCCTGAACGTGGCCGAGGACGGCCAGCGCCGCCATCAGAGCAGCGAGCCGGTGAGCAGGAGCAGGATCGCGAGAAGCGCCCCGACGAGGCCGATCGCCATCGGGAGACCATAAGACAGACGCGACCGGTCGCCCAGCACCCAGCTGAGGCTGTTGAGTGAGGTGTAGCTCAGCGCCCCGAGCGCGATCGGGACGAGCCACGTCCACGGCGTGGACGTCCAGCCCAGCACGAGCGCCGACCCGCCGACGAGGCACGACAGAGCGGTGGCGTACTCCGCAACCCAATGCGGCAGCATCACGCTGCCGGCGCGATCACGGGCCTGGACGACCCCGCGACTCCGGTCGATCTCCGGGTTCCTCAGGATGTCGATCGTCCAGATGCCGGCGATGCCGATCCCCATGACGACCATGAACACCCCGACGATGAACTGCATCGCACGATCGTCGAAGGCACGGTGCCGCCGCCGCGAGGGCTGAAGGTCACGTCACGGGGCGGCGTTCAGCCCGGAGGCCTCACCGCGCCAACGCGGCCTGCAGCACCTCAGGGGGACATGATGCTCAACCAGGTGTTGATCACGATCCGCAACCAGGGCGCGAATGGAGGACAGGATGGCGAGGATCCGGGTCGCAGGCTTCGGGGTGTCGCTCGATGGCTATTCGGCGGGAGCGGAGCAGAGCCTGGATCACCCTCTCGGCACGCGGGGACCCAGAGCTGTTCCAGTGCTACTTCCCCACTCGCAGCGTCCGCGAAGCCAAGGGCGGCTGGAGGTACGGTCCCATGCCCGCGGACCTTATCGCGAAACGGGTCGCCGCCGGCCGCGGATCGCCGAGAACGGGCGCATCACGGTGGCGGTCAGCCGGAGGAGGACCCAGGGCGGCGAGGTCGGTCGGATCACGTCCGCCGATGCATCGAAGAGGGCCGGCACGTCCAGGAGCGAGGGCATCCCGTTCTCGTCCAGCCGACCTTCATTGGCGAGGTGGAAAAGCACCTCGAAGAATCCGCGTGTGCTCAGCGCGGGACGGAACTCCTGGACGTAGTGGGCCTCGCCCGGACCCGCGTTCCAGAAGCGGTGCCGCGCCTCGGCCGGGATGGTCACGACGCCCGGTGCCCCGACCGTTCGTTCGACCCCGTCGACCTCGAAGACGAGCTCTCCGCTGAGCAGCTCGAAGCGACTCTCTTGCCGAGGGTGGGTGTGCTCTGGTTCCCGCACCCCCGTCGCGGGGCTCCAGCACTCGATGCGCAGCACCTCGGGAGAGCCTGGCTCCTCGAAACGCATGCGCTGGCCGGTGCGGTCGTTCACGATCTCAGGGCTGGGTGTCGCCGAGGGGGGCATCGGACCTCCTTATAATTCGGAAACCTAATAAGGTAAGCGTAGTAGGATGGTCACGTGGATGCAAGACCCCGATCGCCGATCGGACAGCTGCTCGGGCGTCTCCTGCGATCCTTCCGCGAGGAGCTCTACCGGCGCGCGCGGGAGGGCGGTTACGTGGATATCCGCGAAGCGCACCTGCAGGTGTTCGGGGCCATCGACTGGACCGGGACGCGGCTGACGGTCCTGGCGTCCAGAGCGAACATGACGCTGCCGGCCATGTCGGAACTCGTGGACGAGCTCCAGCGCTGCGGCTACCTGGAGCGCCGGCCCGATCCGAGCGATCGCCGCGCGAAGCTCATCGTCCCGACGCGCAAGGGCCGGCGCGTCCTCGTCGCGGCGCTCCGCGCGGTCCGCGAGATCGAGGCCGCGTACGCAGGGATCGTCGGCGAGGGGCGGTTCGACGAGATGGTCGAGGCTCTCCAGGACCTGGTCGACGAGACCGGTGACAGCTGGCGAGGGTCGACACTTCGGTGATCTGCCCAGCGGCACTCGAACGATGCCTGCCTGGTCCCAAGGGATCCCGCGAGCCGCGATGAGTCCTGCGGCCTCCGACGGAGTACCGTCGAACCCGTTGCCGAGGAGGACTTCCGATGCACAGCGTGACCTACTCGATGAGCGTCTCCCTTGACGGCTACATCGTCGGGCCGGACGGCGGCTTCGACTGGACGGCGCCCGACGAGGAAGTCTTTCGCTTCTGGATCGACGAGATACGAGAGGTCGGCGTCCACCTGATGGGACGGCGGCTGTACGAGACGATGCTGTATTGGGAAGCCGCCGACCAGGAGCCATCGCTCGACGCCGCGGAGCTCGAGTGGGCCGCACTCTGGAAGCCGCTCCCGAAGGTGGTCTTCTCCACCACGCTGTCGACGGTGGAGGGCGACGCCCGCCTGGCGGCCAGCGGCCTGGCCGAGGAGATCGAGCGGTTGCGATCCGAGCCGGGGGAGGGCGACATCGCGATCGGCGGCGCGACGCTCGCCGCCGAGGCGGCCGCGTTGGATCTGATCGACGAGTACCGGGCCATGGTCTACCCGGTGCTGGTCGGCGGTGGTACTCCGTTCTTTCCCCAGCGCGAGCGCCGGGTCGATCTCGAACTCGTCGAGACGCGCACCTTCAGCTCGAGAGTCGTCTACCTCCGCTATCGCGTGGCGCGCTAGCCCGGCTCATCCGCCTCGTCAGGGTGGAGGCGCATCATGGGGGTGTGATGGAGGGGGAAGATGCGGCCTGACCTTCGCGTCGAGCTTGCGGACGGGACCACGGTCGGCTACGCGGAGGCGGGTGACCCTGCAGGCCCCCCGGTGCTGTACCTGCACGGGAGTCCCAGCTCGCGCCTGGAGGTCGACCTCCCCGGGATCCGGGAGGCCGCCGAGGAGCTCGGCCTCCGGGTCCTGGCCCCGGATCGCCCGGGCATGGGCCTCTCGACGTTCCGCCGCTACTCGATCGCAGACTACCCGCGGCTGGTGCGGAGCTTCGTGGATGCCCTGGGGCTCGGACGGTTCGCCGTCATCGGCGTGTCAGGCGGCGGCAAGTACGCCTGTGCCTGTGCCTGGGGGCTGTCCGACCGGGTCACGCGGGTCGCGCTCGTGTCGTCGACCTGTTCGTTCGATCTGCCGGGCGCCCAGGCGACGTGGAACACGGAGGACCGGCGGCTGTACCGGAGCGCCGACCGCGCACCGTGGCTGGTCCGTCTCTTCTTCGCCAAGGTCGCGCGCGACGTCCGGCGGGACCCGGACGCGCTCTTCTCGACCGTCGAGCGCAGCGTGGGAGCGGCCGACAAGGAAGTCCTGGCCCTCCCGGGTTTCCGCGAAGCGCTCGACCGGGACGCGGGCGAGGCGTTCCGGCAGGGCGGGCATGGCGTGGCGCACGACCTGACCCTCGAGGCCCGGCCCTGGGGTGTGCCGCTCGAGCGGATCCGCGTGCCGATCGAGATCTGGCACGGCGGCGACGACCGCGTCGTGTCGCCGGAGCAGGCCCACATCCTGGCCCGGGCCCTGCCAAACGTCACCGAGCACCTCGTGCCCGGAGAAGGCCACTTCTCGCTCTTCGCCCGCCACGCCCCGGCCATCGTGCAGTCCGTCGTCGGCGGCTGACGCCTGGGATCCGACGGACACTGGTGCCTGATCCCGCCAGGAGCCACGACCGGGAGCCACGCCAGGCTCACGCGGTCCCCGGAGCCGAACGTGTGACCCCCGGTGCCGCGATCTGTGAGAGCCGGCCCGGCATACCCTCTCTGCCGACGCTATCGGTCTGGGGGCAAGTCACCAGGGATGATCACCCCGTTCCAGACCCACCCACCGGCCTCCTCCTCGAAGATGACGGCGGACAGCCCGTCATAGGCACCACTCCCGACCAGCTCGTAGTAGGTCACGTTGCCCCCACCCGTCGACGTGTCCGTCGTGCCCACGCTTGTCCCTGACCCACGTCCCGTTGTCGTTCGTGATCTCCGACGGTCCCCCACAGGACGTCGCCGATGAACGTGTCCTGCGAACACGGTCCGTCACAGAAGCGGTCGGCGTTGTCCTCAAGCCGGACCTCGCCGCTCAGCCGCGGATCGCTCATCTCCGAGCGGCCGCCCTGCGAGCGTCCTCGCTGCATCATCGTGCCGTCCGTCTCGGACTCCTCGGCGAACTCCCCACTCCCGCCCGTGTGGATCGATCCTGCCCGTCACGAGCGCGGCGGCTTGCTCGGAGGCCTCGTCGTCCTGGGCGCTGGCTCCGAACCCGGAGCCGGCCAGGAGGCCGACAGCGATGAGGGAGATGACAGGGTGCCGCAACCTGGCCACGGGGATACCTCCTCCCCCGTTTCCTCGGTCGATGCGACCGTTCGCACAAGGCTACGAGGGCCGTCAAGCCCCGACCGTCCGGTGTTGTTGCTCAGTGAATCCGTCAGTGCTATCTGCTCAGTGACTTTGTCAGTCTCCGCAGATGAAGGACGACGATCACGATGACGAGCAGGGCAGCAGCGGCGGCCGACCGTCCGGTGACACGCCCGGTGACGCACCGGGGGTGCAACTAGCGCGATGCCACGCGTGGACGCGTCGCGGTACTCCGGGTCTGTTAACCGCTTGGTCGTAGGTTCGAACTACCTCCGGGGCGATCCGCTTCGTGAAACGCCAACTTCGGGCGAATCTGGGCCACCCCGTACGACCCGATCCTCGGCATCGGTGACTGTTGGAGACGCTCCCGCTCGTAGCGGGCCCCGGGATGCGCGGCATGCTCGAACGGTGGGTGCCGTAGCGGACGAGGCGGTCGACCATGGGACACGTGGCCCTTGACGAGGCCGCGTCGCCTGCGACGATGCCAGCACTGGTCAGGAGGACCCGATGGCAGCGAGTCCGGCGTTCAACCAGGTCTTCTTCGCCTCAGCGCCACAGAACGGGTGCTGTCGGCGCTGGCGCTGGCCCGGGCGCCGGGGTGGACAGCTCGTCCGGCTGGTCCGACCTCGGTGATCTGGACGCACCGGTACATGTCCACGCCGGTCCTGATCGCGGGAGTCATCCTGCTCGTCCTGACGCTCATCGGCGGTCTCCTCCTCCTGGTCCGCTCAGAGGAGTCCCTCATCGCGAGCGCCATGTCCGAGGGCGGGCGCACGAAGGTGATCGTGACCGGCTCCGCTGACTCGAACATGGCTGCGGCGATCTTCACCGCCGTCAGCAGTCTGCCAACGGTGCCCTGAAGCAGGGCCTCGCTCCTATCGGTGCGACGGGACTGGGAGGAGAGCGGCACCACACGAGGGGCAGAAGCGACTGCCCATCGCATAGCTGGCACCACAACCAGCGCACTGATGCTCGGCGGGTGGCGTTCCAGGTCCCGAGGTGGGGGCCGATCCTGACTCCTGCCCCGGCCACCATGAGGGCGTCTCGACCTCGACCGAAGGAGGCCTCATGGCGCGGACGATGTAACGAGCGATGTAGCCGACGACACCCGTCGCAACTGCTCCGACGACGACGGCAACGCCGAACAGGGACAGCAGACCCTCGAGACTGACGGTTCCTGAAGCCGTCTCGTCAGCGGGCAACACGAAGTTCAAGACGGTGATGAGCAGGGCGTCGAACAGCCCGAGCAGCGCCCCGGCAAGGAATGGGGCTGGTGGGGCGAACGCTCCGGCGATGATGAACACGATGAGCGAGGTGGGCGGCAGCGTCAGGCTCACGTAGAGGGTCGCGGCATCCGCGACCACACCTTCGGGAAGCACTTCGTTCACGATGACGAACACGAAGATGAAGGAGATGAGCAGTAACGCGCCCGCGACCACGACACCTCGGGACCGGATGACGCTCGTCAGCAGGCCTACGGGACCTCTCGTCAACGGCTGTCCGCTCAACGCTCCCACCTCCGCAGTGGAGCGAGGGTCACATCGCGTCGCGGGACCGACAAGGGTCATGTGGCCCCAAGCCGTCTCGTCAGCTGGTCAAGGCTGCCGCTCGGTCGATCCATCCCCACGCCAAGTCCGACAGTGGTCACAAGGACAGCGGGACTTCCTCCTGACGCCGCGACGGCGTCGCCAAGTGCCGGTCCGGCGGAGTCGTCAAGCGGCCCGCATCATTTGTTTGACGGGACGACGTTCTGTAATCACAATGCCGTGGCGACAGCCAGTGAGGCTTCGCGCTCGCCGGTCCACTGTCGTGCCAGGGCCTCGGCAGCGCCGGGGCGTTCAGGAGGATAGGTCATAGGCAGTCGACATCCGGGCGGCACCGCCCCGGTTCGGAGGCCGCCCCCGCCGATCCGGGACATACGAATCGCGGGGCTCGACATCAACCTCGTGACCATCCCGTTCACCCGGCCGGAGCGTTGGGCATGGGGCGAGCGGACAGGCCTCACGAGCGCAGTCATCGAGGTTCACACCGACCGCGGGACGGACGGTCTGGGTGAGGCGTTGGTGGGCCATCAGGATCTCCTCGCCGGCGACGTCGTGACGACGCCGCTGAGCTACGAAGGAGGACGGATGGCCATCCGGTCGGGCCCGGGCCTGGGGTTGGAACTCGATCGAGGGCGCCTTGGATGAGTACCGCGCGTCGTATCTGCAGCGGGGATATGCGTCAGCCCACGCCGGTCAGGGCGCCGAACAGATGACTACAGCACCAAGCCAGTAGATGGATCACGCATATCGGGAGGTGCCCAGCGACGATCGTATCTCTGTCTGATCGCAAGGAGCCCGGCGCGAACGTGCGTCCGCTCGAGGCTCACCCTTCGATGGGTGGGACCGAGAAGGTCGCCGTCATCGTGGATCGGGCCGAGCCAACCACGCAGTCTCTCAGGGGAGGTTCAACCGTGACGATTCGTGCACGCTCAAGAGCCGTCGGGCGCAGGGCCGCGCATCTGGTCTCGATCCTGACCATCAGTGCTCTCATTGCTGCGCCATCGGTGGCGTTGGCGCAGGACGACCTCACCGGGACCCTCACGATCTCCGACTGGGAGTTCACGGAGGGCACCTTCGCCGACAACGTCAAGGCCGTGCTCAAGCAGTACGAAGCCGCGCGCCCAGGCGTGACCGTCGAATTCCAGGCGACGTCGTACAGCGATTACCCGACGACCATCAAGACCCAGATCGGCGCTGGGGGCGGCCCCGACGTCATGGTGCTCCTGGACCAGGACTTCTTCCAGCTGCAGACGGCCGGGGCGTTGGCGCCTCTGACCTCCCTGACCGACGAACAGATCGCGACCTTGCGGCCGGCCAACGAGACCGCGGTGTTCGACGGGCAGCGGTATGGCTACATCTGGGAGACCGTGATCTACGGTTACCTCTACAACAAGGACCTCTATCAGCAAGCCGGCATCGCGGAACCCCCGACCGACTTCGCTGGCCTGCTGGCCGCCTGCCAGACGATCAAGGACCAGACGGGCAAATGGGGATACGCGGCCCGCAACATGACCAATGAGATGAGTGCCTGGTACGAGGACTTCACCGGCACGTGGATCAGCGGGTACGGCGGCTCCTGGACCGACGAGGCCGGCAACTTCACCATCAACAGCGAACCGATCATCCAGGCGGTCACCGACTTCAAGACGCTCTACGACAGCGGCTGCTTCAACACCGGCGTCAAGGCGTCCGTGTTCAGGCCGTCGTTCATCGCCGGCGACGTCGCGACCCTGATGGATAACGCCAACGCGGCCTACACGTACGTCACCGGGGGCGGCCTCACTGACGAGCAGCTCGGCTCCGGACCGCTGCCGTTCCCGACCAAGTACTCGGGCATGCAGCAGCTGTACCTGACCATCAACAAGAACACGCAGAACGAGGCACTGGCCCAGGACTTCATGAACTGGCTCCTTGAGCCCGTTCAGCAGCAGTTGCTCGTCGAGGCGACCGCGCCGCAGACGATCGCATCGACGGTCATCCCGTCGGACGAGTTCAACGCCGCCCATCCGTGGGCGATGCACTACTACAGCCAGGCGGACAACGGCAAGTCCCTGCTGATGGCCGTTCGCCCTGAGCTCACGAACCAGCTGGCGACCACAGTGATGCCCTTCATCGAGCAAGTGCTCGCGGGCGTGATGTCGCCAACGGACGCGCTCAACGCGGCACAAGACGCCGCCATCGCTGCCATGGGTAACCCGTAGCCCTCATCGGCTTCGAGACCTTCAGGTGACACTGAGTGGGCTTGGGCGGCGCGGCAATCGCGCCGCCTATGCCTACGTCGCTGCGGCGTTCATCTATCTGGCTGTCTTCGTCCTCTACCCGATCGCGCGGGCGATCTGGATCAGCCTGACGAAGACCAGTCTGCTCACGCCGAACAACAACGAGTTCATCGGGCTTCAGAACTTCGAGCAGCTCATCGGGAGCGGAGCGATCCAGCACACGCTCTGGGTGACGCTGGTCTTCGTCGTGGCCGTGACGTCCATCTCCATGGTCGTTGGCGTCGGTGCAGCTCTCCTGATCGAGGCCCTCAGGAGGGGAAAGGGCACGGCGCGCACCCTGCTGGCGCTCCCGTGGACCATCCCGTCCGTGGTCATCGCGCTCCTGTTCGACCTGATCCTCAATCAGCGTATCGGGGTGGTCAACCACGTCCTGGCCACTTTAGGCGCGGCGCCCGTCAACTGGCTGACCGACCCCAGGCTGGCGTTGGTCAGCGTGGTCGGGGTCACCGTGTGGAACCTCTTCCCATTCGTCATGCTCGTCACGATGGCCGCGCTGCAGACCGTTCCCGCCGAGATCTATGACTCGGCTGCGACCGACGGGGCTGACGGGTGGGCGATGGCCCGACGGATCACGCTTCCGTACATCACCCCGACGCTCCAGGTGATCTCGCTGTTCCTGATCATCTGGTCGTTCCAGCAGTTCCAGGTCCTGTGGATCATGACCCAGGGCGGACCGATGAACGCGACGTCGATCGTCTCGATCGAGCTCTACCGAACGGCGTTCCTGTTCAACGACCTCGGAAAGGCATCGGCCATCGGGGTCATCGCCCTGATCCCGTCGCTGCTCATCACGCTCATCTACTTCCGTGTCGCCAATCCCATGGAGCGCCGCTGATGGCAAGGCACGCCGGACGACCGGGCCCCCGCCTTTCGAGCGCGGCCAGGCTGATCGTGACCGTTGTGCTCGTCGTGATCACCATCGCTCCGCTGTACTGGCTGGTGACACTGTCGACCTTGACGAACGCCCAGGTGGTGTCCGACCCGCCCAGCCTGCTGCCGAATGTGGGACGGTTCGGTCCCTTCGCGGAGCAGACGGGTGATCCCGTGGGCACCTGGCTGCTCAACAGCGTCGTCGTCGCGCTGGGAGTGTCGGTGCTCAGCATCACACTGGCCATCTTCCCCGCCTATGCGCTGTCACGGTTCCGGTTCCGTGGTCGGGGCTTCTTCGGCTTCCTTGTCTTCGCGACCCAGATGATGCCCGCGGCGCTCCTGATCGTCCCGATCTACAGCATCTTCGCGGGCCTCCGGCTCATCGACAGCCTGGCCTCGCTGGTCCTGGCGCAAGTGGCCTTCGCGATGCCGGTCGCCATCTGGGTGATCAAGCAGGCCATGGACTCCGTCCCCATGGAGCTCGATGAGTCGGTGATGATCGACGGCGGCGGGTCCCTCGACATCCTCAGGCGCATCATGATCCGACTCACCGCCCCGGCGATGGCCGCGGCCGCGATCATCGCCTTCCTTGCATCGTGGAACGACTACCTGTTCGCCAATACGTTCGCGGTCTCGAGCGCGAACTGGACCGCCACGAAGGGCCTCGCATCCTTCTTCGGCCAGTACACGACGCCGATCAGTCTGATCATGGGGACTGCCGTGCTATTCGCCATCCCGCCGATCATCTTCTTCCTGCTGCTGCAGCGGCAGCTCGTCAGCGGTCTTACAGCAGGCGGGGTGAAGGGCTAACACGGGATGACATCCCTTCTCAACGAACGACCCAAGGAAGGACCTCGGCCATGAAACACGTCACCAACCCGCTCGGCCTCGCGGTCCCCGGGGCCTGCTACAGCAATGTCGTCCAGGTCGGCGACCTGGTGTTCCTGGCCGGCGCCATCGGGCAGGACGCGGAACGCCGCCTGGTGGGAGATGACGCGGCGAGCCAGACCCGGCAGGCCCTGCGGAACATGGAGATCGCCCTCGCTGCCGTCGGCGGCACGCTGGCGGACGTGTGCTCCGTGACGGCGTTCCTTGAGCACATCGACCGGGACTTCGCAGCGTACGACGCGGCGTACTCGGAGGCATTCGCTGAGAACCCGCCGGCTCGTGCGACCGTCCAGGCGCACATCGCCGGCGAGGGTGTGTTGGTGGAGATCCAGTCCATCGCCGTCCTTGGCAGCGGGTCCACCCCACGGTCGTGATCGAGCGAGGAGGAGTGTCCGTGCGAATCGCGCAAGCGGAATTCACGATCGTCAGCGTGCCCTACACGCATCGGGAGAACAGTGCCCAGGTCAACCGGGATGGTGTGACCGACGTCATCGTCAAGCTGACGACCGATGACGGCCACGTGGGCTGGGGCGAGAGCTGCAGCGGCTCGAACGTCGAGTCCGTGCTCGAGGTCTTGAACGCCTGCCGGCCCATGCTCATCGGGCGAGACCCATGGAACCGGGACGCCATCTGGCACGACTGCTTCCGTCATGACCTCTGGTTCTACCGTGAGAGCATCTTCAACCTGGCCTATCCAGGTATCGACATCGCCCTGTGGGACCTCTGCGGCAAGGCGGTGGGGCAACCCCTCTACCGGCTCCTCGGCGGTCTCCGACGTCGCCAGGTCGGCTACTTCTACTACCTGAGCTACGGAGACCTCGACAGCCTGCGACGCGAGTGCCGGGATGGGGTGGAGCGCGGCTACACCCAGTTCTATCGCAAGGTCGGGGTGGATATCGAGCAGGAGCTCGAGGCCATGGCGATCATGCGTGAGGAGATCGGACCGCGGCGGTTCATCCAGCTCGATGGCAACGAGTCGTGGACCGTGGCCGAAGCGGTGAGGAACCTCGCGGCGCTCGACCACTGGGACGTCGGCTTCGCCGAACAGCCGGTCCCATCCCAGCCGATCGAGAACATGATCGATCTGCGGTCGAAGACGCGCGTCCCGCTGGCATTCAACGAGGGCTTGTGGCGAGTCGACCGCGTGACGGAGGTGATCCGGCGCCGAGCCGCGGACTTCCTGGTCTTCGGTCCCTACTGGGTGGGTACCCTCGCCAACTTCCACCGACTGGGCCATCAGGCCGCGATCGAGGGTCTCGTCGTCAACAAGCACACGCACGGGGAGCTGGGTATCTTCGCCGCTGCCAATCAGCACGTGCTGCTGAACCTGCCCAGGATCAACGATGGGAACCAGCAGACGGCGCAGATGATGCAGGACGACGTCCTCACCTCACCGATCCCGATCACCACGAGTCCATGGTGGGGGATCCCGGAGGGCCCCGGCCTGGGGATCGAGGTCGATGAGGGCAAGGTCGCCACGTACCACGACAACTACCGGCGGGTGGGCCAGTATCTGCCGTACCAGCTGGATCGCATGGCCGTAGAGGACCCGGGATGGCATGGAGGACGAGATGGTTCGTGAGCCGCTCCGAGGAGCCCTTGGGGTTCGCCCGGTGCTCAACGCGGCCGCAACGCTCACCGCGATCGGCGGCTCCGTGATGCCCCCCGAGGTGCTCGACGCCATGGTCAAAGCCTCGGTGTCCCATGTCGACATGCATGAGCTTCATGTCGCTGCGGGTCGCGAACTGGCTGCACTGACCAGGAACGAAGGTGCATACGTCACCTGTGGAGCAGCATCGGCGATCGCCCATGCCTTGCTTGCCTGCGTCACCCACGGCGACCCGGCACTGATCGCCGACATGCCAGGAGGCGATGGGCTCCCCACGGATGTAGTCGTGCACTGCGCACACCGGATCCCCTACGATCGGTTCATCGACCTCGTGGGGTGCCGGGCCGTCCAGATCGGGAATGCGATCCAGACCTTCGAGTGGGAGCTCGAACGGGCACTGTCGCCGAGGACCGCTGCCGTGCTGTGGGTGGCCGGCAGCCATCTCCCGCAGGCCGCGCTCAGCCTGGAGCGCACGATCGAGATCGCCCATGCCCATGGCGTCCCGGTCATCGTCGACGCCGCCGCCCAGTTGCCCCCGCCAAGCAATCTCTGGTACTTCACCCGTGACCTTGGTGCCGACCTGGTCGCCTTCAGCGGCGGGAAGGCCCTGAGGGGACCTCAGGCGAGCGGGCTCCTGCTGGGTAGAAGGGATCTCATCGAGGCTGCACGTGCCAACGGAGCACCGAACCAGCGGCTCCTCCGCGCCTTGAAGGTCGGCAAGGAGGAGATCGGCGGGCTGGTCGCGGCCGTTCGCAGATACGTGGAGCTGGATCACGATGCCCTGGTGGCAGGGTGGGGCGACACGGTCGATGCGTGGGCCGGTCGGCTGTCAGGACATCCCGGGATCGATGCGCGCCGCGTCTTCCCGAACGAAGCCGGACAGCCCACGCCACGTCTGCGGGTGCGAGTCGATCCGGCGGTCGTCGGTCGATCGACCGCGGAGATCATCGCGGCGCTGTGGGACCTGGACCCGCGAGTCGCGGTCCTGCCCGGGCAGGGCGAGGAGTTCTTCATGACACCTGACACGCTCGGCGAAGGCGAGGCGGACATCGTGGTGGACGCCGTCGAGCGCGTCATCGCGGACACACAGAGGCACGCTGCCGCAACGGCACCTGGCGAACGGGCGGGGCTTTGAACGACAAACACGTCGATCTGATAGCTGACACCGGGCTGTATACGGCCGTCTTGGGGGACATCCTCGATCGGCTGGGTTTCGTCGATCAGTTCCTCCCGGCCGATATCCGACCTCTCGATGGACGGATGCTCGTGGGCCGAGCCATGCCGGTACGACTCGCGACCGCGACCAAGAATCGAGGCGGAGGCTTCGAGAAGCTCACCGAGACGCTGGACCAACTCGAGCCGGGTGAGGTGTATCTGGCTACGGGTGGGACGATCCCCTGCGCGGCCTGGGGGGAACTCATGACCACGACCGCGAGGGGGCGCGGAGCCGCCGGCGCGGTCATCAACGGTTACCACCGGGATACCGCCAGGCTCCTGACACACGATTGGCCGATCTTCAGCCGTGGTGCCTATGCACAGGATGCCTCTGTCCGCTCCGTCGTCATCGACTATCGCGCTGAGATCGACGTCGAAGGGGTCCAAGTCAGGCCCGGCGACCTGGTCGTGGGCGATCTGGACGGAGTCCTGGTCATCCCGAGCGCCATCGAGGAGGAAGTCATCGAGAGCGCGGTCGAGAAGATGCGAGCAGAGGATGTCGTCCGGGATTCCATCGCGAGCGGGATGAGCGCCAGCCAGGCGTTCGCGAAGTACGGGGTCCTTTGACGCTGGCGCGGGCCAGCGGACGCAGCCGTCGCGGGTAAGATGAGAAGCCATCTCTGTGCGCTTCTGATTCGGAGGGCTGGCCATGTCGATCTGGCGATCTACCGGCGGACCATTGCTGGCCGGCGTCCTCGTACTCACGCTGGCAGGGGCCTCGGTGGCGAAGACACCGCCCGCGTCGGGTCCCAGGCTGGAGGGCGCCCAGTGGGCCCTCCAGCAGCTCGTGGTGGACGCGGCTCTGACGGACGTTCCATCCGATGTTGCCGCGACCCTCTTCCTGCAAGACGGGCGTGCATCAGGCGCCGCGGGCTGCAACACCTTCTCGGGCGACTACACCGTCGACGGTGACGCGCTGACGTTCGGCCCGATGCTGAGCACGATGATGATCTGCGAGGACCAGAAGGCCTCGACCGAGGCCTCGTACCTCAGCGCCTTCCCCCTCGTGGTGGGCTACACGGTCGACGGTGAGACTCTCAGTCTGCTCGATGCCAGCGGCGATGCGTTGATGACCTACGCCGCAGCCACGCCGCAGTCGATCACGGGCACCTGGATCGTGACGAGCTACAACACCAAGCGCAACGACATGGCGCCGCCGATCACGGGCTCGATCCTGACGGCCGTGTTCGGGCCCGACGGGACGATCGAGGGCAGCTCGGGCTGCAACCACTTCTCCGGTCCATACACGATCGACGGCGACGGGATCGCTGTCGGCCCCCTGGCCTCCACCCTGGTGGCGTGCGGATCGGGCGAACTGCAGGACCAGGAGACCCAGTATCTCGCCCTGCTGACGGCGTCGGACAAGTGGTCGCTGGACGGCGGGCTCGAACTGGTGGAGACGGGCGGTGTCGGCCGTCAGACGACGGTCGCGTTCAGCGCCGCGAACGATGCCGCGTACATCGGCTCGTGGGTGGTGTCGGGCTTCGTCGATGCCAGCGGCGACGTGATCCCGCCGGTCGGTGGCTCCACGCCCACCGCGGTCTTCCATCTCGACGGCACCATCGAGGGCAACACAGGCTGCAACGCCTTCTCGGGTCCGTCCGCCGTGATCGGCACCTCGATGACGATCGGCCCGCTGGCGACGACACGGATGGCCTGCTCCAGCCCTGCGCTCGACACGCAGGAGCAGCAGCTCCTGACGGCGCTCCAGAGCGTAGCTGCCTGGGAGTCCGACGATGGGATCACGCTCCGAGACCTGGACGGTGCGACGAAGGTCACCCTGACCCCGGCATCAAGCGAGTAGCCGCGCACGCCCACAAGGGCAGCGTGGGGCCAGGTCCGCCGATCGGCGCGGCGAGCATCCTTGCCGAGATCGGTCGCTGGCCGCTATCGTGCCCTTCGTCGGGGACGCTCGTCGCCGGGGACGAGCGAGTGCTGCCGGCAGGAGGGTGCTGATGGCGGATGCCGCATATCGGGCGGGTGCATGTGGTCATCAACCCTGCCTCCGGCAAGGATGAGCCAATCCTCAACGTCCTCAATGACGTGTTCCGCGAACATGGCGTGGCGTGGGACGTCAGCGTGACGCACCGCTATGGCGATGCCGGCCGACCAGGCGCGGGCCGCCATCGCCGACGGTGTCGACCTGGTGGTCGCATACGGCGGCGATGGCACGCAGCATGAGGTCGCCAACGCTGTCGTCACCGCCGCGGTGGCCACGGGGCGGCGTACGCCGATGGGGATCCTGCCGGGGGGCACGGGCAACGGCTTCGCTCGTGAGTGCGGTATCCCCAAGAAGCTGCGGGACGCAGTAGTCCTGCTCTGCACCGGCTCGAAGACGCGCGACATCGACGTGGGCCGGCTGAAGGCTGTCGGCCAGGCACAGGTCGACGACCACTACTTCATCCAGCGGCTGTACATCGGCATCGAGCCCGAGGAGCAGACGAGCCGTGAGCTCAAGGACCGCTACGGCGTGTTCGCCTACGCGGTCTCAGCGGCCGGGCGAGTATCCGGACCACGCGAGTTCCACTACCAGGTGGACATCGATGGCGAGGTCCTCGAGTTCCTGGCGTCCAAGGTCTACATGGTGAACTCGGGGATGACGGGCTCGGGCTTCAAGGTCGCCCACGGTTACGCCATCGACGACGGGCTGCTGGACTGCTTCGTCCTTGACAAGGCCACCGCCGACACGTTCATCGCGGCGGCCGCGCGGTTCCTGGACCTGCACACAGCGGCAGCTCGACGCTACTACCGGCAGGCTCGCTCGGTCAGCGTGAAGGTCGAGCCCGACCAGCCTGTCTGGACGGACGGCGAGTACATCGGTCGCACGCCGATCTCGGTCGATGTGCTCCAGGGCGCCCTGACGGTTGTCGTCCCCTGAAGGTCCACCGCGGCTCGGCCTCCTCCATCGTGGTTTCGACCGACTCTATCCGGCCATCCGGTTCACCTACGAACGCCTCCTGGGACACACCTGGTTCTCCCAGGTGACGCCCACCCTGTGGCTCGGAGGCGCGCCGACCTACGGACGGGACCTCGACGAGCTGCTGAGGCTCGGCATCACCGCCGTCGTGGACATGCGCGCCGAGCGCACGGCGGAGTCGGCCTTCTTCGACGAGCACGACATCGCGCACCGCCAGTACCGCGTCCCGGACGTGACGGTCCCCGATGAAGACGTCATCACTGACGCTGTGGACTGGATCGAGGCCCGGATCCTCGAGGGCCGTGTCGTGCTCATCCACTGCGCCAAGGGTCGGGGTCGCTCAGCGACCGTGCTCGCCGCATATCTCATGGACGCCGACGGCATGACGTTCGACGAGGTGGATGACCTACTGACGATGAAGCGACCGCTGGTCAAGTTGCAGGACAGGCACCGCCAGGTGCTCGAGTCGTGGATCGGGCAGCGCCGTGCGGCGATGCCCAGCGGCCACACTGACGACCCGCCGCAGGCGGCGCCATGACGGGACGGGGCGGCGTGCCATCGCGCAGTCGGTTGCCCGCCCGCCGGACGGGCCTGCTGGTCACGACCTTCGTGCTCCTGGCGACGGTCCTCGGCGGCTGTGGAGGGCGCGCCGAACCTGCCTCTCCAGCGCCGCTGGTGCCATCGTCCGCCAACGTCGACCCGGGACCCTCGCGCGCGCCCACGGCCCCGATAGGGCCTCCCGCCTCGAGCGGGACAGGTGCCGCCGTCAGTTTGATCGCGGCCGGGGACATCGGTCGCTGCGACTCCACTCTTGATGATGCCACCGGCGCCCTGGCGGCCAGCCTCCCTGGCGTCGTGGCCACGCTCGGCGACACCGCCTACCCGGATGGCACGACGCAGCAGCTCGAGGAGTGCTTCGGTGGGTCGTGGGGTGGCGTCAAGGATCGCATCAGGTTCGCCGTCACGGGCAACCACGACATCCATACGGACGGCGGCAAGCCCCTGCAGGCGTACATGGGCAGCGCGGCCGTTCGTGATGGGCGCACCTGGTTCTCGGACGACCTGGGGGCGTGGCACATCGTGGTCCTCGACGGCAACTGCGGGCTCCTCGGGGATCTCTGCGGCAGCGAGTCGGACCAGGCCAGATGGCTCCACGAGGACCTGGCACAGAACGACGCCCCCTGCACGCTGGCGCTGATGCACCAGCCGCGGTTCAGCAGTGGTCAGCACGGTGACGACCGGGCTCTCGGCTCCCTCTGGGACGAGTTGTATGCGGGAGATGCCGACCTCGTCCTCAGCGGGCACGACCACGATTACGAGCGGTTCGCCCCACAGGCGCCGGACGGCTCGCCGGACGAGGCGCGCGGCATCGTGGAGATCGTCGTCGGCACTGGTGGCGCCGATCTGGAGGGGTTCAAGGGAACTCGGTCGAATTCCCTGGTCCGGTTCGACGACGCGAACGGGGTGCTCGAACTCGCGCTCGACGCGGATGCGTGGTCGTTCAGCTTCGTTGACATCGCTGGCGTGATACGCGACGCAGGCGGCGGGACCTGCCACTGAACGGCCCGGACACGGTGATCCTGGCATTTGCTGCCATGGCGGGTCCACAGGTCCCGTTGGGGTGCGCCGACGCACGACGGTCAGCCGCGGAGAGCTGACGAGCGAGCCGTTCGTGAGGAACGACAATGCCACGGACATCGCCGAGCTGCGCGCCCAGGTACTGTCGGTGCGGGCCATCAGCGACTGCACGGGCATCACGCGCAGCACCGTCGCCGACCGTGTCGCAGAGCTCCGCGATGAGGGTCCGGACCGGACCAGCAGCCGCGATGGGCACAGCCATCCGGCCGTCCACCACCCGGACGAGGACGCGGACCTCAAGCCGGTCGAGCCGCGGTCAGGCGACCCACGCGAGCGCGAGCTCGCCCGCAGCCTGCTCCTCCAGACCCTGCGCTCCGCCCGCCGACTCGCTGCTGACGCGGTGCCGAGCTGGTGGGTCGCGGAGGACAACACGATGGGTCGTGGATAGCCTCGCCGTCGGTCTACTCGGCGAGGAGCATCAACCCCGCGGCGAACTGGCAGTCGGTGAACCGCGGTTCACCGGTCTCGGTGATGGAGGACGGGAGGGACGTGCGTGCACGTCCCCGGTCTACGGGGTGGTCAGGCGAGCGTCAAGCGCGGCACCGAACGGGTGTTCGGGATGTCGCACGAAAGAGGACGCCCGCCGGGACCGCGGCATCCCAAGGTCGTCGATGATGGCCCCCGGATGCCCGTGGTTGTCCCGGTTCAGCTTTGGCCGGCCGGAGCCTCGGGTGCTGCGGCGGTCTCGGCTGCCGCTGCTTCGGGTGCTGCCGCCGCGACGGCCTCGAGCGCCTCGTCGCTCACCTCGTGGACCTCGGCCGCCCCACCCAGCTCCGTGAGCTTGGCGGAGATGGCCGCGTCCTGGCCGGGTGCTGCGAGGACGCCCACGGCGGCCTTGCCACCGGAGAGCTCCGCGACGATGCGCGCCCGATCCTCGGGCGTGAGACCAAGGCCCTTGTGATGGAAGTGACCGAGGAGGCCGCCACCGACGACCCCGGCGAGCAGCGTGGGCGGGAAGATGACGGCCAGGACCAGACCGACGCCGGCGCCCTTGCCACCGCTCCGCGCGCCAAGCTTGTGTTCCTTGATCTGGCCGCCCTCGTCGACGACGAGGACCCCGATGGCGCCGAGCTTGTTCTCGGGGCTCGCCTTGCCCCATGTCTTCAAGGACTCGACCGCCGCGTCCGCGGCAGCCTCATCGGCGAAGATCCCGAGGATCAGTTGATTGTCAGCCATGTCGTAGCTCCCTTCGTTCCATTCCGTTGCGCGCAGGCGTGTGTTCGCCCGTCTACGGTGCTGTCCTCCGACCGCGCTGATCGCCCCACAGGGGTCACCATCGGGCCCATGCCCAGGGCGCCCGGCGCGGATGGATGCTCTACACGGATGGGTGTCCTCCAGATGCCGAGGATGTCACGCACCTGAGCGGCCTTGCGGTCACCGGCGCGCAGGGACATTCGGTCGAAGGCGCTGTTGGATCGGTACCCAGTTCCACCCTTGCAGCCAGTAGTGTAGACGGTGGCGTTGGCAGGGTGCGCTGCCAGGGATCGCTGCGAACGCTCCACCCCCGGTGGCTCCCTCCGTGCGCCGTCAGATGACCTGCGCGATCACTCGCGTCCACAGCCAAGGGGCGTCCGATGGATCTGGAGCTCGCGCTCATCGTCGTCCTGATCGGCGGCTATGCGCTCGTCGCTGCCGCGCTCGACCGTCGCTCGATCGGCCCGGCCATCGTGTTCGTGGCTATCGGGCTCCTGCTCTCAGGTCTCGGAGTGATCGATTCCGACCACCGCCGTGGAGCGGGCCAGCCTCGACGAGCTCCCGGCTGCCCGCCGGTCGTGGGTCCGTCCCGCGGGGGTCGGCACCCTGTGGCGAAGCGGAGCGACACTCCCTGACCGTCACCAGTCGTAAGGTGGAACAATCCACGGCATGAGCCTCGATTCCGGCACGACGACGGCAGCCCGCCTACCGAGCCGGCTGGTCCCCATCCTCGACTGGTCTCGCCGCTATGACCGGCGGTGGCTCCGAGGCGACATCATCGCGGGCATCGCGGTCACGGCGATGATCGTGCCCAAGAATCTCGGCTACGCGGGCATCGCCGGGATCCCCGTGGAGAACGGCCTGTACGCGGCCGCCGCTGGCGCCATCATCTACGCGCTCTTCTGCACCTCGCGCCACATCTCGACAGGTCCCAGCTCCTCGCTCGCGGCCGTGGCCGGGGGGGCGGTCTTGCTCACCGGCCTGGGCGGCGCGGAGGCGGCGCAGCTGGTGGCCGCGATCGCACTCGTCACGGGGGCGCTGTTCCTTGTGCTCGCCGCGCTCCGGTTGGGCTGGATCGCCCGGTTCCTGTCGAAGGCAGTCGTGACCGGGTTCCTGGCGGGGGCCGCGATCGACGTCGTCATCGGAGAGCTGCCCAAGCTCACCGGGACGTCCGCGGATGGCACCAGTGCGTGGCAGGAGCTCGCATCGTGGATCCGCGGCTTGGGCGACATCCAGTGGGCGACACTGCTCGTCGGTGGTGTCGCGCTGGTCGTCATCCTCGGGCTCCGGTTCAACCTGCCCAAGGTCCCCGGAGCGCTCGTGCTCGTGGTCGGCGGCCTCGTCGCGTCGCTCGTGTTCGATCTGGGTGAGCACGGCGTGGCTCTCGTCGGTCCGGTACCGCGCGGCCTCCCGGTGCCGCAGCTCCCGTCGCTCGACTTGGTCCTGCAGTACCTTCCGGAGATCGTCATCTCGGCGGTCGCGCTCCTGCTCATCGGGTTCTCGCAGACGGCGGGTGACGCTCGGGCCTTCGCGACGCGCCATCGGTATCGCATCGACGTGAACCAGGAATTGGTCGCCCAGGGGATGGCCAACCTCGGTGCGGGCGCGTTCCAGGGGATGCCAGTCTCGACGAGCCTCTCGGCGAGCTCGCTCAACGAGTCGGCGGGGGCGCGGACGCCGGTCGCCTCGCTCGCCACCGGGGCGTTCGTGATCGCCACCCTCATCCTGCTGGCGCCGCTCTTCTCCGATCTGCCCAAGGCGGTCCTGGCCGCGATCATCATCGACGCGGTCGTGTTCGGGATGATCGACGTGGCCGAGCTGCGTCGCCTCCACCGTGTGAAGCGGTTCGACTTCTGGATCGCGCTGATCGCGCTCCTGGGGGTGCTGTCTGCGGGCGTCCTGCTGGGTGTCGTGATCGGGATCGTGCTGTCGCTCGCCTGGCTGGTGTATGTCGCGACCAGCCCGGCCATGCCGCTCTTGGGGCGCGAGGCGGGCACGCAGGTCTTCCGCGACCTCGACGAGCATCCCGAGGACGAGACGCACCCGGGTGTCGCCGTGCTGCGCATCGACGGCGGCCTGTTCTTCGCCACGGCGGAGGCGGTGGACGAGCGCGTCCGGGCGGTACTGGACGGGACGCCCGGGCTCAGCACCCTCGTGCTCGACCTCGAGGGGGTCAACTTCGTGGATGCCCAGGGCGCCTCCAAGCTGGGCGAGGTCTGGGGGTTCACCGAGGCGGCCGGGCTCACGCTGCGCCTGGCCCGCGTCAAGCCGCAGGTGCTCGACGTACTCGAAGCGGAGGGGCTCCTCGAGCGGATCGGACGAGACCACGTGCACGGCAACGTCCATCGCGCCGTGGAGGCCCACGGCGCCGTGTCCACCCGACCGGGTCCCTGACGCTGGCCGCGCGCGATACCATCGATGAGTGAGGAGCACCCGCAGACCAGAGCGGGACGAGATGCCGCTCGGCCGGCTCGAGGCGTTCAGCGATGGCATGTTCGCCATCGCCATCACGCTCCTCGTGCTGGAGCTCGGCGTCTCTGCGTCGGCTTCGCAGGACATGCTGCGCGCGATCCTCGAGCAGTGGCCCGCCTACCTCGCGTACGTCGCAAGCTTCCTGACGATCGGCGCGATCTGGCTCGAGCACTCCGCCGTCACGAGCGTGCTCCGCGTGGGCGACGCGGCGCTGTTCCGGATCAATCTGGTGGTGCTCCTGCTCGTCGGGTTCCTGCTCACCGAAGTACTCACCGGACTCGGACCCAGGCCAGACCGCCGCGGTCACGATTCGACATCGAGCGGCGGGGCGGGCCACATCGGCCGTCGCCGGCAAGCGGCTCGTGTCGCGGACGCTCAGAGCCCGGATAGGTCCGCATCGAGTGCCATCCGCTGGGTCGAGAGACGACGCGAGGGGGAGCCATGCGTGAGATCGTGGGATTCGTCGCAGGCATCGCCACGGGGGCGGCCGCGACGGTCATGGCGACATCCGAGACCGGCCGGCGCCTGCGCGGACGGTTGTTGACAGAGGCGGACCCCGACCTTCGAGCCGCGCTCGAGGAATGGGACCCGCTATTGCGGGAGGTCGCCCGAGCCGTCCGACTCGCGGCCCGCGAGATCGACGAGACCGTCGAGCGGGCCGCGCAGTTCATCTCCGAGATGTCCGTGACCGAGCTGGAGCCGGCTCGGGACGCGGCTTCGACCGACGTGGAGCATGCCACGATGGTGGACACCGCTTCCACCGGACCGGCGGTCCTGGCCGTCATCGACGCCGACGCCGGCCAGGGTGCGGAGCCTCGATAGCCGTGCGCCGCCTTGTCGTGCAGTTCCTGATCGGCGTGGCCGCGACGGCGGTTACCATCCTTGTGCTCTCCCTCTTCCACGCCACCTACACCGATCCGACCACCGGGCAGGACTACCGCGGGCCTGTCATCGACCTTGGCGGCCAGCCACTGCGCTTCCTGCTCACGTTCGGCCTCTTCCTTGCCCTGTGCAACGCCCTGCTCCGACCGGTCTTCCTGCTGCTGACGGGCCGCTGGCTCATCAGATCGCTGGGACTGCTCCTCGTGGTGATCGACGTGGTTGTCATCTGGATCGCCGCCTGGCTCGATCCGGGCGACCTGACACTGGCACCCCCCGCCTGGTTCTGGGCGCTGCTCGCGACGCTGCTGATCATCCTCCTCAGCGCGTTCGCCGAGGCGGTGCTCGGCGTCGATCGCCCTCGCGTCGATGTCAGCGACCGGCAACGCGCCATCTGGCGCCTCCTCGATCGCCTGCCCACGCCCCGACGGTCGGCCATCGTCGAGAACCTGCGTCTGATGCAGGTCTACGAGACGATCAGTTCGTTCGGTCTCGAGATCGGGCTCGAAGGGGGCCCGTTCGCCAGGGTGCGCGACTGGGCCCAGGGATTCCTGCGCACTGCGGACCCGCGGCTCAAGGGCCTCAGCACGCCTGCGAAGGTGCGGGTCATGCTGGAGCAGCTGGGCCCGGCCTTCGTCAAGATCGGCCAGATGGCGGCGAGCCGCTCGGAGGCGTTGCCGCCGGGCTTCGCCGAGGAGCTCGCGAAGCTCCAGAACACCGTCCCGCCGTTCTCCTACGAAGAGGCGCGAGCGACGGTCATCAAGGAGTTGGGTCAGCCTCCCGAGGCGCTGTTCGCGACGTTCGAGCGGGAACCGCTCGCCGCGGCATCCCTGGCCCAGGTCCACCGGGCCACCCTGCCGACGGGCGAGCCGGTCGTGGTCAAGATCCAGCGCCCGGACGTCACGGTCATGGTACGCGCCGACCTGGGCGTCCTCCAAGAGCTTGCCCGCGCCGCGGAGAAGCGTCTCGAGGTCGCCCAGCGGCTCGACCTGCCGGGCATCGTGGGCGAGTTCGCGGCGGGTGTGCTCATCGAGCTCGACTACCGCAACGAGGCGTACCACATGCGCCGGATGGCCGGCAACCTCAGCGCCATCGAAGGTGTCGCGCTTCCCGCCGTTGACGACCGCCGAAGCGCCCAACGCGTGCTCACGATGGGCTTCGCCCAGGGCGTCAAGGTCAACGACGTCGCGGCGCTGGAAGCTGCCGGCATCGACCGGGAGCAGCTCGCCCACACGTTCCTGCGGGCGATCATCAAGCAGATCCTGATCGACGGGTTCTTCCATGCCGACCCTCACCCGGGTAACGTCCTGGTCGACCCCAGGGACGGCACGATCACCTTCATCGACCTGGGGCTGATCGGGCAGCTGACGGTCGACCAGCGGATGGATCTGCTGGATCTGATGGCATCCGTCCAGGCGAAGGATTCGCGGGCCATCGCCTCAGTGGCCATGCGCCTGTGCACCCACCGGGGTCCCGTCGACGAGGCTGCGGTGCTGCGAGCCGTCGACCGCATCGTCTACCAGTACCTCATCTACGGCGGTGGCGATGACAGCGACCTAGGCCAGGTGGTCAGCAGCATCCTCGAGTCGCTGTACGAACAGGGCCTGCGCATGGACCAGGACTTCACGTTGGCAATCAAGGCCATCATCCAGGCCGAGGAGATCACCCGCGCGCTGAGCCCATCCTTCTCGCTCATCGGGGAAGGGGTAGCGGATGCCCGGTCACTCATCATGGAGCAGGTCACGGCCGAGCGGATCGTGGCCCAGGTCCGTGCAGCGGCCTTGCAGACCGGCAAGGAGGTCCTGCGACGATTGCCCAGCCTCCAGGAGGCGACGCTCGGATGGCTGGACCAATACCAGAAGGGCAAGCTGGTCGTCGAGCTGGACACCAAGGACCTGAGCCGCGAGCTCGGCCGGTTCGGGGACGTGGGGCGTCAGCTCGCGGCCGCGGCGATCATCGCCGGCACCGTGGTGGCGACCGGGATCGTGCTGGCCGCACTCCTCTTCTCGGGCCAGGCCGCCAGCGCGTCCGTCCTCCTCCCGGTCGTCCTGGTCGCAGTCTTCCTGGTGCTCCTCCTGGTCGGGCTCGTTGTCGCGTACCGCCTGTTCCGGCCGAGATCTGATACCGCGGACAAGCGGAGAGGAGGGTGAACGCGTGGCCGTCCTGGCAATGCGCGCCCCCTGGGTCGAGCCTGCGAGGGCCGGATCCCGCACACCTCCTTGGCGTCCATGGTCTCGGGAGGTTGATCCGTCCGGGCGCGACGGGCTGCTCCTTCGCTGGGCCGCCGGCTCAGCCTCCAGTCGCCGATACTCGGTCGAGCGCTCGTGGTGCGGACCCTATGAGCGAGGGCCTTTCCATGCATCGTTCGAGGCTGTAGGCTCCGGTCGGAGCCGCAGGGACCGTCGGGGCGTGGCGCCGCTTCGGTCTCGATCGGCTGATCGCTGGTTTCTCGGCTTGCACCGAGGAAGCCGATCAGCAGGCCACTGGCGCGCAGGGACGCATGCAGCGAACCCGCACCCCCCGCGTCCGGATCTTGACGTGGGTTCGATCGCGAGGAGTTGGCACGGATGAGCGAGAAGCAGCAGACACCGCAGACGCTGGCGGTCTTCCTGCTGGAGAGCGACGACGCCGCACGGAAGCTCCTGAAGGTCGTCCAGAAGATCGACGAGGCCGACAAGAACGTCAAGATCGTCGACGCCGCGATCGCCGACCGCTCCAAGCGGCGGGGCAAGGTCAAGGTCCACCAGACCGAGGACACGTGGCGCCCTGAAGGGCGGCCTCCGGGGCGGCGCCATCGGGGTGGTCGTCGGGACCATCCTCCTGGGGCCCGCCGGTCCCGTGGTCGGCGGTGCCGTGGGTGGCATCCTCGCGGGCCTGCACAACCGCTTCCGCGACATCGGCATCGACGACAAGTTCATGAAGCAGGTCGCCAGCGAGGTGGAGAAGGGCAAGAGCGCGCTCTTCGTCCTGTACGAGGGCGACTGGTCGGGCTCGATCGGTGCCGTCGCAGGATGCGGTCAAGGCGAACCACGCGCTGCTCATCCACAGCACCCTGCCGCCCGAGAACGCGGCGGAGCTCAGGGCGCTCGTCGAGCCGGCGGCCGAGGAGCTCGGCGGCGAGGAGGTCGTCGCCGACTTCGAGGTCGAGACCGAGCCGGAGGAGGAGGCGGCGGCCGCGGAGGCCGTCGCTCCGGGCACGCGAGCCGGATGACCTCACGAAGATCTCGGGCATCGGGCCGAAGGCGTCGGCGGTCCTCGTGGCCGCCGGCATCGACAGCTACGCGCAGCTCGCCGGCACCAGCGAGCCCGAGCTGCGCCAGGTCTTCTCGGACGCCCATACCGCGGTGCCACGGAACATCGGCACCTGGGCGATGCAGGCCTCGTTCGCCGAGCACGGCGACTGGGCGGGCCTCAAGGCCTTCGTGAAGCAGACCCAGCCGACGGCGCCTGGGAAGGCCGCGGCGGCCGCTCCGGCCGCGGCGCCCGAGCCCGACGACCTCACGAACCTCGTCGGGCATCGGCCCGAAGGCGGCGAAGGCGCTCGCGGCGGCCGGCATCACGACGTACCAGTCGCTCGCCGATGCGAGCGAGCCGCAGCTGCGCAAGGCACTCCACGAGAAGGACATGCTCGCGCCGGCGAACATCGGCACCTGGCCGATGCAGGCGGAGTACGCCCGACAAGGGCGACTGGCGAGGCCTCGGCAAGTACAACCAGAAGTCGACCAAGGGGACGACGTCCGCGCCGAAGGCGAAGGCCGCCCCAGCCGCTGCGGCAGCGCCCGCCGCGAAGCCCGACGACCTGACCCAGCTCAGCGGCATCGGGCCGCGGATCGCGTCGCTCCTCGCCGAGGGCGGGGTGACCACGTACGCAGAGCTGCAGCACATGAGCAGCGAGGAGCTCCGGGAGATCATCACCAGCGGCGGTGCACTGCCGCCGTCGAGCCTGGACAGCTGGCCCACGCAGGCTTCCTACGCCGCCAAGGGCGACTGGCAAGGGCTGGCTGCCTACAACAAGCGCCACCAGTAGGGATCGGACCTGGGGCCGGTTCGCCGAGTGGGGTGGACCGGCCCGGACGGACCGACATCCGCCGAGCGTCGGCAGCCGCTCGGCGCGTCCGGGGTACCAGGCGCGCTGAGTTCACGGCTGCCGCGGGGGTCGGGAAGGACCCACGCGGTGGGTAGGGTAGACCGCGTCGAATCGCTGTCCCATGCCCCGATCAGGGTCAGCCTCGCCGCAGGGTGATCCGGGGATCGGCCAACATCCGAGGGATAAGACATGGACCTCAACGAGATCATCCGCTGGCTGGTGTCCCGCGGGCTGTCGCTGCTCATCGGCGGCGCCGTGATCCTGCTCCTCTACCGAGGCGGGGTCAGCGCGGTCCATCGCTTCGTTCCCTCGGTGCTCCGCGCGCAGGCGGCCCACCTGCCGGCGGGGTCGACCCCGGGCGCAGAGGTGGACAAGCGCATCGCTACCATCGAGGACCTGCTCATCCGGCTGATGCGCCTGGCCGCGGTGGCCCTGCTGGGGGCCCTGGTCCTCGCGGTCTTCGACCTGTGGTCGATCCTGGCCGGCATCGTCCTCATCGTCGTCGCCCTCCTGTTCGCGACGCAGGACGTCGTCCTTGACTACGTCATGGGCTTCCTCAACCTCGTCGAGGGCCCCTACTTCAAGGGCGACTGGGTCAGGGTGGGTGGCCCCGGAGGCGTAGAGGGGGAGGTCGAGGAGATCGGGCTGCGCCGCACGGTGCTGCGCGATGGGCTGGGCTCGGTGCACGCTGTCTCGAACGGTCTCATCCGTCAGTCATCGAACGTCACGCGCGTGTTCTCCGTGGCGACCGTGGAGGTCCCGGTCCCGCAGGCGGCAGACCTGGACCGCGCCATCGAGGCCGCCGCGCGCGTGACGCGGGAGATGCGCGAGGACGCCGAGTGGGTGGACCGATTCCTGGCCGATGCGCCGACCGACATCTGGGTGACCGGCATCGGAATCGACGGCGCGTCGCTGCGCATCCAGCAACGTGTGCCGACCGGCACACACGGTCCGGTAGCCAGCGAGCTCCGCCGCCGCCTCGCCGCGGCACTCGTGTCGGCGTCGATCGGGACCGGGCGATGGGACACACCCTTGCCGATCACGACCGAGACGTTGGGCCCAACCTCCACGGATGAGATCGGTGCCATCCGGGGGTCGACGGCGGAGCCCGGCTGATGCTCGCCCGGACCGAGCCGGCCTGTCTCGTCATCGCCGACATCGCGGGGTACAGCGGCTACCTGGCCGGCGTGGAGCTCGACCACGCGCAGGACATCCTCGCCGATCTCATCGACACGGTCGTCGGCGCGCTGCGTCCGTCCTTCAAGCTCGCGAAGCTCGAGGGCGACGCCGCGTTCGTCTACGTGCCCGCGGCGACGGTCGACGGGCCCGGTCTCCGCGACGTCATCGAGCGCTGCTACTTCGCCTTCCAGCGCCGCATCCGGGACATCCGCCAGGCGTCGGCCTGCGAGTGCAACGCCTGCGTCCGGATCCCCGGGCTCGACCTGAAGTTCGTCGCCCATCACGGGCTCGTCGCCCGCCAGCGCATGGCCGGGAGGGAGGAGCTCGTCGGGAGCGATGTCGTCGTCGTCCACCGCCTGCTCAAGAACCGCATCAGCGAGGACCTCGGCATGTCGGCCTATGCGCTGTACACGGACGCGCTCGCCGGGGCGATGGGCCTCGACGATCCGGCGGCCGCGGGGATGCACGAGCATCGCGAGGACTTCGAGTCGGTGGGCGAGGTGGTGGCTTGGGTCGTCGACCTCGGCGCGGCCTGGGAAGACGGAGCAGCGGCGCGAACGGACGAAGGTCACCGACGACGACGCGCTCGCGGTGATCACCATCCCCACGGCCGTCCCGCGCGACATCCTCTGGGACTGGGCGACGTCACCGGCTCGGCGGATCCGCTGGACGCGGGCATGACGGACGTGGTCGAGGAGACGCGCCGCCGGCCGTCGGGGGGTCGGCACCGTGAACCACTGCGTCCACGGCAAGGACGTGACCATCGAGGAGGTCCTCGACTGGGTCCCGCCCGAGTACGTGACGAAGCGGATCAAGACCCCGTTCCGGGGCGTTCCCCGGATCGTCATCACGATGGAGCTCATCGAGCGTGGCCCGGATCAGACCGACCTCGTCCAGCGCGTGGCGCGGCCGCGATCGATCAAGGACCGGCTCATCCTGCAGGCGATGGAGGGCCAGTTTCGGAAGGCCGTCATGCGCGACAGCACAACGCTCATCGAGCTCGCCACGGCCGATGCCGCGGAGCGCGCCGCGGGCCGTGCCGCGGAGCCAGACGTCCCGGCGAGCACCGGCCGTCATCTCTCGGAGCCGCTCATCCCTGCCGGAGGACCGATCGCCTACCTGTCCGATGAAGGGGCCGCGGGGTAGCGAGTTTCGGCCCGCCAACGCCGCCGGGCCGGCGGCGAGCCCCGGAACTGGACCGAGGCCGACACCCGTCGGATCCTCGGGAACGCCGGGTTCGCGGACCTGACCGTCAGCTACAAGGGTGTCTGGCACCTCGCGGACAACCGGATCGTCAGCTGCCACAAGGAGGCCGCGGTTTGAGCCGCACGGCTGCCCCGGGGGACGTGGCCGCAAGGCAGACCATCCTCGGGACGGCGCGCTTCTTCGACAGCTTTCCGACGCACTGGCTCATGCGCTGGCAGGGAAGACGGATGTTCGGTCGGAAGCGCCTGGACCAGCGCAGGCACGCTGCCACCATCAGCCAGCAACACCGCTATCCGGACGACTGGGTGTTCGAGGCCGTCGAAGGCGACGGGCGGGACTTCGGGTTCGGGATCGACTACACGGAGTGCGGGATCGTCAAGTACCTCGCCCGCGAAGGCGCCCCGGAGCTCGCTCCGCACCTGTGCTGGATCGACTATCCCCAGTTCGCTGCGATGCATCTGAGGCTCGACCGGACCGAGACCATCGCCCAGGGCGGGCAGAGGTGCGACTTCCGGCTCAGTCGCGGGAAGCCCGTGCACGTCGAGCCGGAGTTCCTGCACGTCTGACCGGCGTCAGGAGGGAATGGCCGAGGCCGACCCGGCAGCCCGGAACGAGCACCTCGACCCGAGGGCGCCGCGCCTCGGAGACCGTGGCCGAACCCTTGCCATCGACTCCCTGCACGGCTACCCTCTCGGCCTCGACCTCCAGGCGGGAGGTCGGCCATGGTGCAGGAGGTGGTCCGATGGTGGTGGCGACCCGACGGCGCTCGCTCCTCAGTGGGGTCTTCAGCCTCCTCCTCGTGGCGACGGTCGGCGCGCCGACGGTCGCGGCCCCGGTCACCCGCTGGGTGGACGACGACGGGCGCGCCGGGTCGGCCGGCTGTGACGCGACCAAGGCCGCACCCAAGCGCATCCAGGTGGCCATCGACGCGTCGGGGCCCGGGGACACCATCGTCGTTTGCCCGGGCGTGTACCGCGAGGAGCTCAAGGTGGCCGGCAGCAGGCAGGGCCTGACGATCCGCGCTGCGAGCCCTGGGACGGCGCGCGTCAGGCCTCGCGCCGTCGCGAACGCCGCGCTGCCGCTCATGGGCATCACGGGCGTGAACGGCGTGACCGTGCGCGGCCTTGTCCTCCAGGCACCCACCACGACGCCGTGCCGGCGTGTGCCCACTCTCCTGCGCGTCCTTGACGCCGTCGGAACAGTGGTCAGGAAGACCCGATTCGAGCCCCTTGGCAACGACACCATCGGGCCATGCGGATACGATGCTGGCATCGTCGTCCAGGGCGCCTCGACCCTCTTCGCCGACGAGGTCGTCATCCGCGACTTCCGGACGCGGGGCATCGACTCCACCACTCCCGTGTCGGAGCAGGGTCCCGGCATCGACGTCCAGGACAGCCAGCTCCTCTTCCTGCACGCAGCCGAGAGCCCGAAGCCGGCCATCGGAGCCGAGGCCGTCGCGCTCCGCACCGTCCGGGCGAGCACCACGATCTTTCGGGGCAACGAGGTCCGCAGTCTGCGGACAGCCGGAGTGTCCACGCCGCTCCTCGGAGCGGCCATCGTCGTGTACGACGTGGGTGGACCCACAGTGGACGACAACACTGTCCGCTACGTGACGTGGGGCATCACGGTCAACGCCTCGATGGGCTCGATCAACGACAACGACATCCGGTTCGGTCGCAGGTCCGGGGAGGACCGCTCGGTTGCGCTGAAGCTCTCCGGCGGCAACCTGCTCGGCGTCCATGGCAACGTCGCACACCGCTTCGGGTGGGGCATCCACGCGGATGGCGGGGCGCACGACCACCTCATCAGCGACAACGACTTCCGCGACAACAGCTTGCTCGACTGCTGGGACGAGACCAGCGGCGCGGGCACGGCCGGCACGGCCAACACCTGGACCTCGAACATGGGCTTCACCGACAGCCCGGACGGGATCTGCTGACCAACCTGAGATCCAGGGCAGGACGCAGCCGACGGGCCGGCACCCGTCGCTCCTCGATCGAGCGCCGCCCGGAGGAGGCCCGCCGACGGCGGAATCTGCTTCGCGCGCCCTGCCAGCGGGATCTGGTGGCGTCCTTCCTGAAGGGGCGCTATGGCCTGCGACCATGCGATCTCCCTGGCCCTGGCGCTGTTTGGTCGGCGGCGCCAGCATCCCGGGTCGACCGCTGAACCAGATCCCTGAGCACGCCACCGGCCCTCGTTCGAGGAGCCGGCCCAATTCGTGGAGGTCATGGAGCGCGTGCTCGCTGAGGACGGCGTGACCGGACTGCAGGGCCGCGACGGGGTGTGGGACGAACGGACCGCCTGAGCAACTGGCGGTCTGCGTGCGCAGGCGGGACATGCATTCGAACGCTCGTCGGCCGCGCTGTTCGCGTCCCTCGTGACGTGCTCGGCGAGTCGTTGTCTACCGCCTGGTCTGGGAATCGAATGTCCGAAGGAACCGCTCCGTTTCGACGCGGCGATCGTTGGCGACCATGATGTGACTCGCGGTCGTCATCGACTGTCGCTGGACCGTGATCCGCGGTGACCTTGCGGTCACTCGGTGTCCCGATCGCTACCTGACCTGAGATCGCTCCCTGGTCCGGTATCGGCGTGCTCAGCCCCTTCGGGCAAGACCTACGGTACGGTCCCGGGCCGTCTGCCACAAGCGGTTTGTCCACGGATCTCGTCCGGACGGAGGCAGATCGTCCACCATCTTCGGACCGACGTGGACAAGCCGGTGGATAAGCCCGTCGATGGTGCCACCCAACCACCCACCAGGCCGTGCCCGTCCCCGTGGAGCCCTTGCGCTCGGGGTGCGGCTCTGTCAGGCTCGCATGCAGCGGGAGGCTGTGACGCGCGGCCCATGCCCCGGCCGCCGGGACCGCGCCGAGCCACTGGCGAGACCGACCCGACGTCGCGAGAGGGGGCAGCGCGATGGGTCTGCGCAGGTCGTTCTGGTTCCCGTTCTTCGGGGTGCCGCAGCGGTGCGCTCGGGTCGCTGGGCGCGCGGATGATGCCGAGGATGGTGGGGCGGCTCTACCCGATGCTGGCCGGGCAGCTGGCCCTCCGGCCCGAGGACGACCTCCTCGACGTGGGCTGCGGGTCCGCGATGCTGCTGGCCGAGCAGGCCGCGCACGTCCGCCACGTGGCCGGCCTGGACGCCTCGGAGATCCAGGTCGGGCATGGCCCGCAAGCGCCTCGCCGCGCGCATCGCCGCGGGCAGCGCCGAGATCGTCCTGGGTGACGCCATGGCGCTGCCCTGGGAGGACGGCCGCTTCAGCGTCGTCGCTTCCCTCAACTGCCTGAAGTTCGTGCCCGATCCCCCGCAGGCCCTGGCGGAGATGCAGCGGGTCCTCCGTCCCGATGGGCGGCTCGTGCTCACCATCGACAAGCAGTCCGACACGTGGGGCCGCTCGGGCAGCATCGACGCCATGGGCCAGTGGCAGTGGAGCGTGGACGATGCGCGGCGGATGCTGGAGGAGGCCGGCTTCGCCGACGTCTCCGTCGCTGACATGCCCACCCGGCTGGGACTCCAGTTCGTGCGTGGCACCAAGCCGGCAGCGCCACCGCTCGTGGAGGCCGCCGGGACGCCGGCGCTCGTCGGGGCGGCGGCATGAGCACGTCGACGGAGCCGGGCGGGGCGCTCGGGGCCGACACGAAGGACGACGCTCACGACGGACACGGAGCGTCCGCGACGCCCAGCCGCGTGTACCGCTCCTTCTGGGCCGTACAGCGCGCCTACCATCGGCTCACGCGGCGCGGGCTCTCGCGTCCGAAGCCCGACCACTGGGGCACCCTGTGCCTGAGGACGATCGGGCGCCGCTCGGGCAAGGAGCGGAGTGCCATCCTCGGCTACCTCGAGGACGGTCCGAACCTGGTCGCACTGGCCATCAACGGCTGGGCCGATGCCGAACCCGCCTGGTGGCCCAACCTCCAGGCCCATCCCGACGCGAGCGTCGAGCTCAAGGATGGGACCCGCCCCGTCCGGGCGCGAGCCGCAGAGGGCGACGAGCGGACACGCCTGTGGGCGCGGTGGCGTGAGGTCGGCAGGCGGTCCGGCGAGGCCTTGATGGCCGACATCGACAGCTCCGCCGGTCGGCTCTCGCGCGAGCCGGCGGTCGTGGTGCTGGAGCCGCGAGCCGGCTGAGGACCACGACGCATCCGGGAGGAGGCGACCAGATGGACACCGCGAAGCACCCGGCCGGCATGTACGTTGAGGAGTCAGGGGTCCCGGGTTCCCCGGCCATCGTCTTCATCCACGGCGCCGGCCAGAGCGGCCGGGAATGGCTCGGGCACATGGCGAGGCTCACCGGGTTCCACTGCCTGGCGCCGGACCTGCCCGGCCACGGGCGCAGCAACCGCCTGCCGTCGGCGTCGCTCGGCGAGATCGCCGACCTCGTCGCCAATCTCATCGAGACACGCGTCCCGGCGCGACGGGCGAGCGTCGTCGGCGTGTCCTGGGCAGGCGCGCTCATCTACGCCCTGCTGGACCGCCATCCCGACCTCGTCGAGCGGGCGATCATCGATGGCTCGCCCCCCTTCCTCGCGCCGCGAGGCGCCGGGCCCCTCATGGCCCTCTTCCTGACCGTGCTGTCGCCTTTCCTCCACACCCGCCCGGTCGTGGCCCTCTTCCGGGAGACGCACGACCCGGCGGACCTGCGCGCCACATCACGCCGGGCGTTCCGGCGCGCGATCATGGACAGCTTCCACGCCACCGCGGCCATCGGGGCACCGTGCCCGGTCCTGCTCGTCGCCGGGGAGAAGGAGAGCATGATTCGGCCGGCCAACGCGGCGCTGGCCACTCTCATGCCCCACGCGGAGGCGTGGTTCGCGCCCGGTCTCGATCACTGCTGGCAGCGGAAGGCGCCGGACCTGCACATCCGCATGGTGGAGGCGTGGGTGAATGGGCAGGAACTGCCCTCAGAGCTCAGGCGTGAGCCGGCACCATCGCCCGAGGCGGTCGAGCGACTGCGAGCCATGGCCCCCGAGAACTGGTATCTCAGGCACAAGTCCCGGATCATGCGGGAGGTCCGGTTCGCCAGCCGGCCCTACCGGAAGCTGTTCGTGAGCACCTATGGCAAGGAGGCTGGGGAGGCTGTCGCCACGGACACCATGCGACGCTTCGAGGGGCTGCTTCCGGACATCCCGTACATCGGCGGTGACGAGAATCCCATGACGAGGACCCTGTACCTCTCCGGGGTCTGGCTGGCGATGTACCGCTCCCTCAGGACGCGCGGAGCATCGGTCGAGGAGGCCGCCCGCCTGATCTATCTGGGGACCGCGAGCCTGTACGCCAGCCTCCCGTTCCGCCTGCTGCTGCGCTGGCAGGGCAACCGGCTGTTCAGTCGCAAGCACGTCGATCAGCGCAGGCACGCCGCTGCCGTGAGCCAGCGAGCGCCGCTATCCCGACGACTGGGTGTTCGACGTCGTGGATGGTGACGGGCGGGACTTCGAGTGGGGCCTGGACTACACCGAGTGCGCGATCGTCAAGTACCTGAGCCGGGAGGGCGCGCCAGAGATCGCTCCGTACGGTTGCTGGGTCGACTATCCCGCCTACGCTGCGATGGGCGTGAAGCTCATCCGGACCGAGACGATCGCCCAGGGCGGGCAGCGCTGCGACTTCCGCTTCAGTCGCGGGCAGCCCGTGCAGGTCGAGCCGGAGTTCCTGCACGTCTGACCGCGCCAGCGGAGCCACGGGAGACATCGCATGACCCGCATCGCATCACGCTTCACAGGAGGTCGGACTCGATGCGACTCGCGCCATCACTGCACCGGCTCGGCGAGGAGATCGTGTGCTGCTACCTCGTGGAGGAAGCCGGAGCGGTCACCCTCATCGACGCGGGTGTGCCCGCGTACTACGCGTGACCTGACAGCCGAGCTCGCCGCCATGGGCCGCACGGTCGACGACGTCCGGGCGCTCGTGCTGACCCACGGCCACGACGACCACTACGGGTTCGCCGAGCGACTGCGCGCCGAGCACGGCGTGCCCGTCAGCATCCACGCACTCGACGCGCCCCTCGCTCGAGGCCAGGCCAGGAACCCGGCCGCCGGCATGGGCGAGCGCAGGCTTCGCGCCCTGCTGCACTACGTCCTGTGGCTGGCGCGTCACGGCGGGATGCGCGTCACGTCGCTGACGGAGGTCGGCACGGTCGAGCCGGGCACGACGTTGGACGTGCCGGGCGCACTGCGCGTCATCTCGATGCCCGGACACACGCCCGGCAGCGTCGCCTTCCATGCGCCGGCGCACGACGCCCTGTTCGTGGGTGACGCGCTGGTGACGGACGCGGTGATCAACCAGCGGCACGGTCCGCAGATCAGTCCCTTCGCCGCCGATCCCGACCAAGCGCTGGCATCGCTGGCGAACATCGAGCAGCTCGAGGCGCACTGGCTGCTGCCTGGGCACGGGAGCCCCTGGACCGGCGGCGTCGCGGCCGCGGTGGCCGCCGCGCGTGACATCGGGATCGAGCATCTGGCCCGACCGAAACGATGATCGCGTGTCGCGACCTGCCGCTCACGGGGGAGGTGACGAGACGGATCTGTCGATAGGCCCCGGTGGCATGGTCGTCGAGGAGTCCGGGACGCCCTATGACGCGCCCCGAGTCGGCCTCTGGCTCGTGCGCCTGTCCATGACCGCGCTGTCGCCCTTCATCCACACCCGTCCGCTGTTGGCCCTGTTCCGTGAGACCCACGACCCGGCGGATCTGCGCGTCGCGTCGCGGCCGGCGTTCCGGCGCGCCCTCGCGGAGTGCTTCACGACCTGCGCCACCATCGGCGCCCCGTGCCCGACCCTCCTCGTCGCGGGGCAGAAGGAGAGCCGGGTCCGACCGACCAACGCGGCGCTGGCCGCGCTCATGCCCCATGCCGAGGCGTGGTGCGCACCCGGCCTCGACCACTGCTGGCAGCGGAAGGACCCAGACCTGCACATCCGCATGGTGGAGGCCTGGGTCAATGGCCAGGCGCTGCCAGCCGAGCTCCGACGCGAAGCCCCGCCGACGCCCGAGTCGGTGGCACGGCTGCGGCGCGAGGTCGGACCCTGAGCCGCCCCGTTCGTATCGGGACATCGGGAGGACGCGTCAAGGCCGATCGGCCCTGCAGCGCGGGCGTCGAGTCCATCAGGATCTCTTGACGTGGACATCGCCGACGCCCTCCCCATCCTCGTGCCCCTCGTGATGCTGGAGCTGCTGCTCGTGGTCCTGGCGCTGTGGGACCTGACGCGCCCGGAGCGGCGCGTCCGCGGCGGCAGCAAGCTGCTGTGGGGCGTGGTCGTGGTGTTCCTCGGCATCATCGGCCCGCTCGTGTACTTCATGGCCGGCCGCGAGGACACCTGATGGCTGGCCCCGCGGTCTCGTGCCGCGGGCTCACCAAGCGGTACGGCGCTGTCACCGCGCTGGCCGGCCTCGATCTCGAGATCCCGGCGGGCACCATCTTCGGGCTCCTGGGGCCCAACGGTGCCGGCAAGACGACCACGCTGCGCCTGCTCACGGGATTGGCCCGACCGAGCGCCGGCAGCGCCGCCGTCGCGGGCGTGACCATCGCCGATGCATCCGGCGCCGCAGAGGCCCGCCGGCTCGACAACGAAGGGCGCGCGACCTTCGGCTACCTGGACCAGGAGCCCAGGTTCTATGGCTGGATGCGCGGGCGGGACCTGCTGTCCCTTGTCGCCGACCTGTACCACATGGATCGCTCCGGTCGGCGGGCCCGCATCGGCGAGGTCCTCGAGGTCGTCGGGCTCATCGACGCCGCGGACCGTCGCATCGGCGGCTACTCGGGCGGGATGCGCCAGCGCCTCGGTCTGGCGGCCGCGCTCCTGCCGCGGCCCCCCGTGCTCTTCCTCGACGAGCCCGTGAGCGCGCTCGACCCGGCGGGGCGCCACGATCTGCTCGAGGTCATCGCCCGGCTGCGCGGCACCACGACCGTGGTGATGTCCACGCACATCCTCAACGATGTCGAGCGGGTCTGCGAGCGCGTCGGGGTCCTCGACCAGGGGCGCCTGCTCGTCGAGGCGGCGATCGACGACCTGTTCGCCCGCTATGCCGCGCCCTCGTACCGGGTCGAACCGGAGACCGCTGATGCCGAGCAGCTCTCGAAGCTGGCGTCGCAGCTGACGGGCGCGCCGTGGGTGACGGCGGTCGTGACGGAGGGGGGCGCCCTGCGTGTCCACGTCAACGACCCGCGCCTTGCCGCCACGGCGCTGTTCGGGCTCGTCGCGGACGCGGGCATCGCGATGGTCGCGGTGGAGCGCCAGCGTCCGACCCTGGAGGACGTGTTCCTGCGGATCGTCGGCGGCGCCGACGCGGGGACCGGCGCGGGCACCGACGTGGGGACCGGCACGTGACCGGCTTCGCTGTGCTCCTGCGCAAGGAGCTGCTCGAAGGCTGGCGGACGATGCGCCTGCCCATCGCCATCATCGTGTACGTCGCCTTCGGGGTCCTGTCGCCGGCGACCGCCAAGTACCTGCCCCAGATCATCGCCGGCATGGCCAGCGGGATCTCCATCGAGCTGCCCACGCCGAGCACCGCCGATGCCATCACCCAGTTCGTGAAGAACGTGGGTGGGACGCTGACGGTGGCGGCGATCCTGCTGGCGATGGGCATGATCGCCGCTGAGATGGAGCGCGGCACGGCCGCCTTCATCCTCTCGAAGCCCGTGAGCCGAGGCGCCTTCGTGGCGGCGAAGCTGGCCGCGCTGGCGCTGACGCTGGCCCTCGCGCTGGCGGCCTCCGGCGCCGCGGCCTACGTCTACACTGCCGTGCTCTTCGAGCCGCCCCCCGCGGCCGCGTTCGCCGCCATGGTGCTGCTCCTGTGGCTCGCGCAGCTCGCGATCGCCGCGCTGACCCTGCTCGCCAGCGCGGCCGTCCGCTCGGTCGTGGCCGCGGGCGCCATCGGGTTCGCTGCCTACGTCGCCCTCGCCATCGTCTCGATGCTCCCCGTCCTCGGGCCACTCACGCCGGCCGGTCTCCAGAACGCCGCCAGCGAGATCGCGCTGGGTGGTGCGCCAGCGCAGGTACCGGCGGCCATCGCCGTCAACATCGGCCTCGTGGCCGCCTCCGGTCTCCTGGCATGCCTGGCCCTGCGGCGCAAGGAAGTCTGAGGACGCTTCCGCCTATCCGTTCCGCTGGTTCGACAACGTGCTGAACGCCGCCGACCACTTCCGCGCCGCCTCGCTGCTCCCCGGTACGCCGCCCGACCCGCGGTTGGCGGAGGCCATCGAGGCGATCCGCGCGCAGCGACAGCCGGACGGTGCCTGGCTCCAGGCGCGACGGCACCCGGGTCGAGTCTGGTTCGAGGTCAACGTGCCGGCGGGGGAGCCGTCGACGTGGCTCACTCTGTCCGGGACGCGCGTCCTGGCATGGTGGGACGCGTCACGGGCGGAGGCAGGCGTCACGCCCTGATCGCCCAGCCGGGAGTGGCGCCTCAGACGTGGGGTGCGACGCCCTCGGCGAGTTGTTGCATCAGGTCCACCTGGGCGTCGTACTCCAGGAGCGGCAAGTGGCTCCGTGCCACGAATTCGAGAGGCACCCCCACCTGCTTCCGGATATCGAGCAGGGCCTCGACGAGCTCGTCGCACGTCCCCGCGTACGTCGCCCGGCCCTTGAGCAGCGCATCGTCCGGGCGATCGAACGGCGGCGGGGACGGCGGCGGAAGCGGCCGGCTCGCCGAGGCTTCCATGTCGGAGTACTTCCACTGCATCGCCCACAGCGCGTCGCGGTAGCGGGCGAGCGCCTCCTCGCGCGAGGCGCCTGGCAGCAGCACCGAGTAGTGGATGAACCGGAAGCTGGAAGGGTCGCGGCCGATGCGCTCGCACTCGTCGAGGACCCAGCGCACCTGCTCGACGAGCTTCTCGACCGGGGCGTTGGCGAAGATCCCGTCGGCGAGGCGCGCGGCGCGCCGGATCGCGGGTTCCGCACTGCCGCCGATGAGCACCGGGATCCGCGTCGATGGCTCGGGGCGGACGGCGAGCGTCGGGATGTCGTAGACGGCACCCTGGTGAGTGAACGGCTCGCCGGTCCACGCCTGCGGCAGGATCCGGAGGATCTCGTCCATGGCGGCCCCGCGACGGCGGGCATCGGCGCCGAGCCCCGCGAACTCGACTCCCGACCACCCGAGCCCGAGGCCCAGGATCAGCCGGCCGTGGCTCAGCAGCTGGACGGTCGCCGCATCCTCCGCCAGGCGCAGCGGGTGGTGCATCGGCGCGAGGATGACGCCCGTGCCGAGCTCGACCCGTGACGTCGCCTGCGCGAGCGCCGCGCTGACGACGAGGAGCGAGGGCATGTACCCGTCATCGACGAAGTGGTGCTCTGTCGTCCACACCGACGTGAAGTCGAGCCGCTCCGCCTGTACCGCCAGGCGGACCACCTCGTCGTAGGCACGCGTCCAGTCGGTCTCACCCGGCCGAAGCTGCGCGCTGAGGAGTCCGAAGCCGAGTCCCATGGGCACGGACGTTACCAGCATCCCCGCGTCTGCGGCGCAGGTCCGGCCATCCTGTCGCCTGGCTGTGCCCGGTTCGCTGGCCGGCTCCGCAGGCCAGCGGGGGACGCTCGGCACTTGTGTGCCGTGTTATCGCAGGCCAAGATGTGGCACCGCGGTCCGGCTGCATGACCACAGGCCCAGGAAAGGGGACACCATGATCCGGAAGATGACGCTGGTCGCCAGCACGAGTCTGCTCATGCTGGGCCTCATGGCGGTCCCAGCTCAGGCCGCGGAGACGGCCTCGGTCATAGATCTCAACGGCATCCCCGGTTCCAGGTTGGACCTGTGCGTCGGCGGCCAGGAGGTCGTCAGCGGTCTGCGCTACGGGGGCTCCCATCTCAACCCATCGGTGGCCGCCGGTCCGGCCACGATCGTGGTCCGATCTGCTTCGACCGGGACCTGCAAGGGCACCAAGCTGTTCTCGGCGGCCATCAGTCTCGAGGCGGGCAAGAGCCTACACCATCGTCTACTGGAAGCCGGGCAGCGCCTACAAGGCACGTGTCTTCACGGATGACCTGGCGCTGCCGGCTGCCGACACCTTGACTCTGACGATGCGCCACGCGGCCAACACGAAGGCCATCGACGTCTGGGTCTGGCAGCAGGTCATGCAGACCTCGGCCGAGGAGTACCCGCCTACCTTCAACGACCTGGCCAAGGGAGCGCAGACGACGCCCCTGCCGCTGACCGCGGGTCTGTCCACCGGTCAGCAGACTCTCCTGGAGGCCTTCCCGTCGGCGAGCGGCGCCGGTTGGACCTTCGAGTATCTCTGGATCAGGTACCCGGTATCGGGCTACGCGCTGCAGGCCTATCTCCTCGGCAACGCCAAGTCCAACTACCGCATCGTGCTCCTCGGGCAGCCGGGCATCGCTCCCACCCCGTAGGCTACCGGCGGCCGTTCGCCGCGACCTCAGCGAGCGCCTGGCTGCTCCATCCGCGCGAAGCTGGCAGCGCCGACGATACCGGCCGTGTTGCCGAGCGCGGCAGGGACGGTGGGGCAGGGGAAGCGGAGCAGGTGCCAGAAGCGCTCGCGCACGGCCAGCACGCCGCCGCCGAGCACGAGCAGGTCCGGTCGCAGCAGCTCGTCCACGATGGCGAGGTAGTCGGAGACCTCCGCCGCCCAGTCGGCCCAGGAAATGGCCTGCCGTTCGCGCTGCACCGCGCTGATGCGCAGCTCCGCCCGCTGGCCGTGGAAGGGCAGCTGGCCGAAGCCGCTGTTGGGCACCAGCCGGCCGTCCACGAGGATGCCGCTGCCGATACCCGTGCCGAAGGTCAGGACGATGACCAGCCCCTCGACGCCCGCCGCGGCACCGTAGCGTCCCTCGCCCAGCGCGGCCGCGTCCGCGTCGTTGAGGATGCGCAGCTGTCGCCCGATCGCCGCCTCCAGCAGGCTGCGCGCCGGGGCGCCCACCCAGCTGTCGTGGAGGTTGACGCCCGTGGTGTGCAGCCCGTCGCGGACATCGCCGGAGAGCGCCACACCCAGGGGCACGCGGACGCCCGACCCGGCAGCGCCCCGCGGCGCCACCGCCTCGACGACCCGGGCGATGACCGGCACGACCTCATCGATGACGGCGGGGTCCGGGGTCGCGAGACGCACCACCTCGCCCACGATCCGGCCAGTGGCGACCTCCACCAGGCCGCCCTTGACGCCGGTGCCGCCGACATCGATGCCGACGGCCAGGTCCGGCTGGGCCGCGCCGGCCGGTCCAGTCTCGAGCCGGGCCGCCCGGCCGCTGTCGGCATCCATGGTACGGATTATTGACACTCCGCTTCTGATTGACAATAATCATCGTCGTGGTCATGACCCATCCCGCCGATGCCAGCCGGTCCACGCATGGCGTGGCCATCCGCGCCCAGCTCACCTCGGAGGCGGCCAGTATGCCGCCAGCACAGGCGCGACTGGCACGCTACCTCGTCGAGCATCCGTCCACGGCACCGGATCTCACCATCACGGACCTCGCCGAGGAAGCCGGGGTGTCCGTCGGCACCGTCTCGCAGATCTGCCGCCGCCTGGGCCTGCGGGGCTACCAGGATCTGCGCCTGGGCCTGGCGCGCGAGGCCGTCAGCCTGGCCATCGGCGACGGTGCCGCGGAAGACACGTTCGGTGGCCCGGACACGCCCGAGAGCAGCGTCGACCGGGTCTTCGGTGCGGGTGCGGAGGCCCTGACCCTGACGGCCCGGCAGCTGGACCGCCGTGCCGTCGCGGCAGCAGTCGAGCGTCTCGGCCGGGCCGGTCGCGTGGAGTGGGTGGGCGTGGCCTCGGCCGGGCTGGTCGCCGCGGAAGGGGCCCTCAAGCTGCGCAAGCTCGGCGTGGACAGCATCGCCCACGCCGACGGGCACCAGCAGGTCATGTCCGCGGCACTGCTGGGTGAGGGGGACGTGCTCATCGTCGTCTCCCACAGCGGCCGAACGCTGGACGTCCTCGAGAGCGCGGAGGCGGCGCGGGCCGGCGGCGCCAGCGTCATCGCCATCACGGGCGTCACGGCCTCGCCATTGGCCCGCCTGGCGGACACCGTGCTGCCCACCGTCTCCTTCGACACGGCCTTCCAGGTCGAGCCGATGGCTTCCATGCTCGCCCAGCTGGCCATGGTCCAGGTGCTCTTCCTGGCCCTGCTCGAGGCGGGCGGCCATGCCGCGGCGGACCGCCTGGCCCGAACGCAGCAAGTCCTCGAGAGCCGCCACGTGCGGGGGAGGTTGAGGTGACCCAGACGGTCTTCGAGCAGGACATCGCAGCACAGCCGGAGGCGCTCCGGGACGTGCTCGCGCTGGTACGCGGGGGAGGGGCGGGCGCGCCTGCTGGCTGCACGGGAACTGGCGCAGGGCGCGTCGCGCGTCGTCATGGTGGGCATGGGCAGCTCCGCCGTGGCCGCCATCCCGGCCGCCATCCTCCTGGCGGCCCACGGCACGGCCTACGCCTGCGAGGCTGGCGACCTGCTCCACTACGGCGACATCCCCGCCGACGCCTTCGTCGTGGTCAGCAGCCAGTCAGGTCGGAGCGTGGAGACCCTCGCCGTGGCCGAGCGGCTGGCGGCGCAGGGTCACGCGCGCATCTGCGCCGTGACGAACGACCCGGACAGCCCCATGGCCGCCCGCGCGCACGTCGTCCTGCCCATCCTCGCCGGCGAGGAGGCGACCGTCTCCACGAAGACCTTCCTGAACACCCTCGTCGTGCTGCGCCTCCTGGCCGCGGCCCTGGACGCAGACAGCGCAGACGTCCCGTCGCCGGCGGCCATCTTCCCCGCGGACCTCGCCGCGGACGTCGCCACGGCCGCGGGCATGGCTGCCGTGGCCGAGGAGGTCGCCGCCCGGATGGCCGACTGCGTCTCGCTCAGCCTCGTGGGCCGCGGGCCCTCCGCCATCGCTGCAGGCTATGGCGCGCTCATCCTCAAGGAGTCGGTGGCCATGCCCTGCGAAGCCTTCAGCGGCGGGTCCTTCCGTCACGGACCGCTGGAGACGGCTGGCCCCGCGCTCGGCGTCGTCGTCCTGGCCCCGTCCGGACGGACGCACGAGCTGGGCATCCGCCTGGCCCTGGACACGAGCCAGCTGGGCAGCCCGACCTGGCTCATCGGCGACGAGTCCGCCGACCTGCCCCCCTCCACGGATCGACTGCGGGTCACGACGCTCCCCGCCGTCGACGAGGCCCTTGCGCCGATACTGTCGAGCGTCCTCATCCAGCGGCTCGCAGCAGCCCTGGCACGACAACGCGGTCGCGTGCCGGGCATCCTGCTGCGGTCGAGCAAGGTCACCGAGACCGAGTGATCGATCGCAGGACCGCATAGCGGCGCCCGCTCGGGCGTCTCGGCACGAGTCGAAGAGGAGCAGCACATGACGTATCCCCGGTCCCGGCGCTCCGGCCTCGTGGCCACGGCGATGGCCATGGCCGTCGTCGCCGGCCAGCGCTGGCAGCGCGCTCGCCCAGGACAAGACGACCCTCAACCTGATCCGCATGGCCCAGGCGGGCATGACGCCCGACGAGATGAACGCCGTCATCGCCGAGTTCACGGAGGCCAACCCGGACATCGAGATCGTGCCCGAGTACGTCGCCTACGACGCCCTCCACGACAAGATCGCGACGGGCATGGCCTCCGGCGCGTCGCCCTTCGACATCATGCTCGTCGACGACATCTGGTTCCCGGAGTTCGCCGAGGCCGGCTGGCTGCTGGACGTCAGCGCGGACATCCCGCGCGGAGATGCTGGCCGACTCCAGCCAGGCCGCCTGGGACATCGTCAGCTACGACGGCAAGCAGTGGGGCCTGCCCTGGCTGCTCGACCAGCTCTACTTCTACTACAACAGCGACATGCTGGCGCAGGCCGGCTTCGACGCGCCGCCCACGACCTGGGAGGAGCTCCTCACGCAGGCCCAGGCCATGAAGGACCAGGGCATCGTGGAGTACCCCATCGTCGTGCCGCTGGGGCCAGATCGAGGCCTCCATCACGCCAGTTCGTGACGCTCCTCTACGGCAACGGCGGCGCAGTTCTTCGACGAGGCCGGCAGCCCGGTCTTCAACAGCCCGGAGGCCGTGGAGACCCTGCAGTGGATGGTCGACGCCATCGACGCCGGCCTCGTGAACCCGGCCTCCACCACCTACGGCGAGGAGGACGCCCGCAACGCCATCTCCGCGGGCAAGGCCGCCTTCACCATCAACTGGGCGTACATGTACGACCTGGCCAACAACCCCGATGAGTCCACCGTCGCCCGGCCAGATCGCCATGGCCCTGATGCCCGTCTCCCAGAAGGGCAAGGACGCCGGCATCGAGTCAGCTCCAGCAACAACGGCTCCATGGGCTTCGCCGTCGCCGCCGGCTCCGACGAACGCGGAGGCCGCCTTCGACGTTCGTCGACGTACCTCACCAGCAAGGACGTCCAGAAGCGCTACGCGGCGCACGTCACGCCGCTGTGGACGTCGCTGGCCTCCGATCCGGAGCTGCTGGCCGCCCAGCCGGTCCTGCTCGACATGTTCGCCAAGCAGTGGCCCACCGCGCACGTGCGGCCCAAGGTGCCCTACTACCTGGAGATGTCGCAGGCCCTGCAGGTGGCGCTCCAGGAAGCCCTCGTCGGCGCAAGACCCCGCAGGAGGCCCTCGACGGCGCCGTCGGCGTGGCCAACGAGCTGGCCGCCGAGTAGGTCTCGAGCCTGACATCCGGGGTGCGTCCGAACGGGCGCCCCCGGATCTCCATCCTGGTGACCTGAGCCAGGCAGCGACGGAGGACCGGTGCCAGCGCCACCCGCCCCCACCGTGAGCCAGTCCCGACGCCGGCTGTCGCTGCCCGACTCGCTGACGGGCTGGCTGCTGGTCGCACCCGTCGCGCTCTTCCTCATCGCGGTCTTCGCCTACCCGGTCATCAGCACCGCCATCACCAGCCTGCAGAAGGCCAAGCTCCAGAAGCCCGGTGAGGCGGAGTTCATCGGGCTGCAGAACTACTTCGACTTCTTCTCGGAGCCGGCGTTCTGGCAGTCCATCGGGCGGACGCTCTACTTCACCGTCGTCTCGGTGGGCCTGGAGCTGGCCCTGGGCATCGCCATCGCCGCCTTCCTGCAGCGTCGCTACTTCGGCTGGCGCTTCCTGCGCCTGGCCGTCTTCGTGCCCTGGGCGGTGCCGACCATCGCGGCGGCCACGATGTTCCGCTGGATCTACAACGCCGACTACGGGGCCCTCAACGGGCTCCTCTACCAGTTCGGCCTCATCGATTCCTACGTGCCCTGGCTGGCCGACCCCTTCGCGGCCATGAACTTCGTCATCGTGGCCGACGTCTGGAAGTCGACGCCCTTCGTCGTGCTCATCGCCCTGGCCGCCATGGCCGGCATCCCGGGTGAGCTCTACGAGGCCGCTCGCATCGACGGCGCGTCAGCGCTGGCAGTCCTTCTGGCGCGTCACCCTGCCCCTGCTCAAGGGCGCCGTCCTGGTCGTGCTGGTGGTGCGCACGGTGGAGGCGTTCCGCGTCTTCGACATGATCTACGTGCTGACGGGCGGCGGGCCGGCCAACGCCACGCTGGTCATCAGCTACATGGCCTACCAGGAGACCTTCCGCTTCTTCGACATGGGGCGAGGCGCCGCCATCAGCTTCATCATCTCGCTCTTCGTGCTGGGCGCGGCGGTCGTCTACCTGCGCCTGCTCTCGACGGGACGCGAGGGCTCGCGCTGATGGGCGTCTCACGCACGGAGCGCGCCCTGGCCCTGCTCGTGACCGTGGCGCTGCTGCTGGTCATCTTCCTGCCCGTGGCCTGGATGCTCATCAGCTCCGTCTCGCCGCGCGCGGAGCTGCTGGCCACGCCGCCGCATTGGATCCCGCAGCAGCTCGACCTCTCCAACTACCAGGACATCCTGTTGCCCGGGCCGGAGGCCAGCGACGTGGCCCTGACGTTCCGCGCTGCCCTCGTCAACAGCGTCGAGGTGGCCACCCTGGTGACGCTCATCGGCCTGCTGCTCTCCGTGCCGGCCGCGTATGCCCTGTCGCGCATCCCCATGCGTGGCGCGGGCACGACGATGGCCGCCATCCTGGCCACGCGCATGCTGCCCGCCATCGCCACGGTCATCCCGCTCTACCTGGTGGCCTCACGCCTGGGCCTCATGGACACGAAGGCCGTGCTCGTGGTGCTCTACCTCTCGTTCGTGCTGCCCTTCAACGTCTGGATCCTGAGCGGCTTCTTCGGCAGCATCCCGCGCGAGATCGAGGAGGCCGCCCGCATCGATGGCGCGAGCCGACTGCGCACGCTGCGCAGCATCGTGCTCCCGCTGTCCCGCCCAGGTATCGCCGCCACCGCCATCTACAGCTTCCTGCTGGCCTGGGACGAGTTCTTCTTCCCGCTCATCTTCACGAGCACGCGCGACGCCAAGATGGTGCCCGTCGCCATCTCCGAGTTCACCGGTCGCCACGCCGTCGACTTCGGGGCCATGGCCACCGGCGGCGTGCTGGCCGCCGTGCCGGTGGTCATCGTGGCGCTCGTCTTCAACCGGCTCATCGTCAGCGGCCTGACCGCTGGCGCCGTCAAGGAGTAGACCGGGCCGGGAGCGGACCTCGGGCCGGGCCGGGGGGACGCTCGTCAGGGCTGCTCGCCGGTGTTCACGGGCAGTCGGGCGGCCGACCAGTCGCTGTAGGAGCCGGGATAGAGGAGGGGCTCTGGCGTGCCGGCCACGCGGGCGGCGAAGATGCCCATGCAGGCGTTGACGCCGCTGCCGCAGGCGAAGACCGTGCGCTTCCCGGCCCGCTCCGCGGGCACCGCCAGCAGGTCGGCCAGGCGATCGGGTGGCAGCAGTCGGCCGTCCGGGTCGAGCAGCTCGGCGACGGGACGGTTGCGCGCGCCGGGGATGTGGCCGGGCACGCGGTCCACGGGTTCCGTCTCGCCGCGATAGCGCTCCGGGGCGCGCACGTCCACCACGTCCCAGGCATCCGGCTGCTCCAGCAGTGCCGCCCGATCGACGGTGTCCGGCCAGTGCGTGGCCAGCGTCAACGCGGTGCGCAGGGGGGAGGGCAGGAACGGCGTCAGTCCGCCGCCGGCGGCGATCCAGGCGGCCAGCCCGCCATCGAGCATGGCCACCTGGTGGTGGCCGAGGCGGTCGAGCATCCACCACATGCGGGCTGCCACCAGGCCGCCGAGCGCGTCGTACACGACGATGCCGTGATCGTCGCCGAAGCCCAGCTGGCCCAGCCGGTCGGCGAAGGCGGTGGGGTCGGGGAGGGGATGGCGCCCGGGACCCACGGCGGCCGAGAGGTCGTGGTCCAGATCGACGAAGACGGCGCCCGGGATGTGGCCGGCCACGTAGTCGGCGCGCGCGCCGGCCGGGTCGCCCAGCGACCAGCGCACGTCAGCCAGGCGCAGTCGGTGGTCGCCGATGATCGCGGCGAGGCGCTCCGCGCTGATGAGCGGTCCGGTCAGCAGCTGGTCCATGACGGTCTGAGGCCTCTTGGTCGGTGTGGCTGGCTGCGGGCATGTCCCGATGGCGCCCGGCGCCGCAGGCAGCGTAGCGCAGCCGAACTGCTACGCTCGGCCGGCCATGCGCGATGCTGATGCCGATCCCGCCGAGCCGCTGCCCGGAGATCCACCACTGCCCGAGCGGCGCAGCCTGATCGTCACGATGGGGAGTGCGGCCGGGGCGGCCATGCTCGGCTTCGAGCAGGCCATCCGTTCGGAGCCGCCGGCGCAGATCATGGCCGCGGAGCACATGCCCCAGCGCGGCGCCGTCGGCCTCGGCGGGCAGGCTGGTGACTTGGTCATCGAGATCCCGGAGCCGACACCACCGCGCCGCCCGGATCGCTGAGCTGCCCAGCGGCGCGCGCGGGGGGATGCGCCGTCGCTCAGGGACGCCGCGTGGGTCGACGCGAGGGCGGCGTCTTGTCCAGGGTGGGCAGGTCGTGGAAGAGGAAGTAGCCGGAGCAGAGCACGAGCACGGCCACGACGGCGGCAAGCACGGTCGCCAGGTCCACGGGGTCCTCCTTCGAGTGGTGTCGGTACGGTCGACACTGGTGTTGTCCCGCATCCGCGCACGGTCGCCAAGCCAACGAATGGACGGCCGGGGGTAGCCGGTGGGACCGTGGGGCGCCCTCGCGTCATGGTCCGGGCGCCCACGCGTACCCCGGTCAGAGGCCAGGGGTCATCGCAGGTGTGGCCGAGTCGTACCGGAGCCGGTCTGGCTGTGGTCAGGAGTGGGGCGCCATCGGCTGCCTGCTCGTTCGCGTAGAGGTCGAGGCGGATGCGCGGCGGCACCTGCACCTCGGAGCGCGCCAAGTCCAACGTGACGGCCGGGCGGATGCCGTCGCGCGGGCGCAGCAGCACGAAGTCGGGGCCGTCACCCCGGCCGGCGCGGCAGGCGGCTGACCAGAAGGCGAGACGCGCCCGCCCACGAACGCGACAGACCGTGACAGCTCATCGCGCTCGTGCGGAGCCTTCGCGCCGGGAGCCTTCGGACCCGCTCGCCGAAGCCGCGGAGATGGTCGTCCGCCTCCAGTGCGATGGGGGCGCCGCTTGACAGGAAGCCACCACGCACTCCCTGGGCAGCGGCATCCACGCCCAGCCCGACCGGGCAGGCCACGCCCGTGCCGTGGTCGGGGCAGTAGCCGTTCGGGTTCTTGCTCAGGTACTGCTGGTGGTAGGGCTCCGCGTAATAGAACGGGCCGGCCGGGGCGATCTCGGTGGTGATGGCGCCGTAGCCGGCCGAGCTGAGCTCCGCCTGGTAGGCGTCGCGCGAGGCCTCGGCCGCGGCCCGCTGCGTCTCGTCCAGCCAGTAGATGGCGGAGCGGTACTGCGTGCCCTGGTCGTTGCCCTGGCGCATGCCCTGCGTGGGGTCGTGGTGCTCCCAGAAGACGCGCAGGAGGTCGGCGTAGCTGATGCGGGTCGGGTCGAAGACCACCAGGACGACCTCCGCGTGGCCGGTCATGCCCGTACAGACCTCTTCGTAGCTGGGGTTGGGCGTCAGGCCGCCGGCATAGCCGACCGCCGTGGTGATGACGCCCGGCAGCTGCCAGAAGGCCTTCTCGGCGCCCCAGAAGCAGCCCAGACCGACGATGGCGCGCTCGGCGCCGTCCGGCCAGGGCGGGGTGAGCGACGTGCCGTTGACGTGGTGCGGCTCACGGACAGCGATGGGCTGCGCCCGGCCGGGCAGGGCCTCCTGCGGGGCCGGAAGGCTGGTCGGTCGTCGGAGGTGGAACATGGGCGCATGGTAGCCGCTCGGCCCCCGTAGGCCGTGCGACCGGCCTCCCCGCCCAGCCCGGGCGCGACGCCCGCCGCGGGCGCGACACCAGGCCGCTGGCGCCGCGATCAGTCGAAGTCGAAGATGCCCCGACCGGCCGAGAACTGCAGCACCAGCCCACACTGGCGGCAGATCATGAGCACGAGCTTGTGGCTGGTGATGCCCCAGCGGGAGTCCATGCGGCCCTGCTGACGATCGAACTGCGTGCCGCCGCAGAGCGGGCAGCGCAGCACCGGCTTGGCCTGCTGTTCGGCGTTCTCCCAGGTCATCGTGGTCCTCCCTTTTCCTGTGTCCCCGTGTCCTGCTTCCCTGGCCCCAGCACGAGCGTGGTGAAGAGGTGCTCGAGGGTGGCGGCCGGATCCGCGGTCAGGCCGGTGTGCGCCTCCGAGGGCTGGATGATCGTGGATGACGGCGCCACCAGCCAGTGGTACCGCTCGGGCTGCGAAAGCGCGGCGATGGGGCCGCCGACGGGATCGCCGGCCGCGATCCGCTCGATGGCCGCGAGATGGTCGCGGATGCCGGCGGCGTCACCGTCGGGGTCCAGGGCGCGCAGGCGAGTCTCGTCCAGCCAGGTGCGCGCCGCCAGGTAGCGGCGCGGCCGGCAGAGCAGGACGATGCCGGCGTTCATCGATTCGCCGCGCTCGACCCGGGGCACGACGCGCACGATGGCGTACTGGAACGGCTGGCGGGTCGGCTCAGGCGCTGCGTCGGGCACGCTCAGCCTCCGCTACGAAGTCGCGGGGCGCGGCCAGGCGGGCCGCGAGGTAGTCCACGTAGGCGCGGCGCTCGGCCGTGCTGTTGACGAAGGTCCCGGGGCCGCCGAGCCAGGCGTCGGGGACGAGCGCCACGATGTCCGCCAGCACCGCTTCCGTGAGCAGCGGCGCCAGCCGCGCGTCGGCTGCGTCGATGGGGCCGGCGAACGGCAGCAGGACGTGATCTCGGACCTGGCTGAAGGGTCGCCGGGCATGGCCGGGATCACGCTCCACGTCCGACCAACGATGGTGCACGTAGAGGGCGGCTCCATGGTCGATGCCGTAGAGGCGGCGGTGCCAGACGAGCAGGTTGGGGTTCCGCGGTGTGCGGTCCACGTTGAGGGTGAGCGCGTCCAGCCAGACGAAGTCGGCCGCCAGGTCCGCGTCCGGCGCCGGTCCCACGGCCGGCGTGAAGCCCAGCGCTCCGGGCAGGTAGTCCACACCCAGGTTCATGCCGGGTGAGCGGTCCAGCAGCTCCTTGACCTCCCAATGCGGCTCGCCTGCGGCGAAACGCTCGTCCAGCTCCACCAGCACGAGCTCCGGCACGAGCAGTCCCACGAGACGGGCCAGCTCACCGACGATGACCTCCGCCACGAGCGCCCGCGGGCCCTGGCCGGCGCCGTGGAACTTGACCACGTAGAGCCCGTCATCGTCCGCCTCGCAGAGGCCGGGCAACGAGCCGCCCTCGCGGAAGGGCGTCACGTAGCGGGTGGCGGCGACGGTTCGCAGCGGGTCGGGCATCAGCCAGAGTGTAGGAGCGCCCGGGCCGCGCGGTACCATGGGCCGACCACAGCACCGGAGGAGGATCGCCTTGTCGTCAGTCGGCCTGTCTGCAGATCCCACGGAGTACCGGGCCCGGCTCGCCGAGCAGACCGACCAGCAGCTGGACGCCTGGACGGTGGAGCTCATGCGCGACCTCTCCATCCGCGCCGGTGTGCTCCGCGTCCTGGACCGCTATCGCACGGCGACGGGCCTCGACGATCGGGCCATCGAGGCGGTCTACACGGCGGGTGGCGGCGCCCCCGCGACGATCGGCCACACGTCGGACGGTCAGCTCATGCTGCCGGCCATCTCGCTGCACCACCTGGTGCCGGGCCTGCGGGCCCGCTCGGCCGCGGCGCGCGACCAGGAGATCGCCTTCCTCGTGGCTGGCTTCCACGAGGTGGTCTACATCTAGCCGCCGGTCAGCCGGGCGGCCCGTGCGGGCCGCCGAGTCAGCGCCTGGGACCGCGGATCCCGAAGACCTCGCGCTCGCCGCCCACGCGCACGACGGCGATGGCGTTCTCCAGCTTGATCTTGTTGATGGTCAGGTACTTGGCGAAACGCTGCCGTTCGGCGGACGAGGCCGTCGCCAGGGCCTCCGGGCCCAGCAGGGCGGCGACGAGCTCGTCGATGGCCTGGGCGAGCTGCCGGGCTGCCAGGTCGATGTCGACCGGCGCCGTCGGCGCGGCAGCCTCATCCGCGGCGGTGGTCTCCGGTTCCACGGCGATGGCGGCCAGCTGCGGTTCCACGGCCACGGCCACGGTCACCTGGCTAGGGACCGCGTCGGTCATCACCTCCGCCTCCGCGGGCTCGACCATCTGCTGGACCCACTCGAGCTCCGGCTCAGGCTCCAGCCTGAAGAGGATGGCATCGTCGCGCAGATCCGCGGCCACGGACTCGGCGGGGCCGCTGCCTGGCGTGTCGGTCAGCCACTCCATCCCCGCCACCGGTGGCTCCTCCTCCTGCGTGGGCAACTCGGCGATGCGGCGTCGCAGGCGGGCCAGGCTGAGCTCCCCGACGGCCACCTCCGCGGCGAGCGCCCGGCGCACGCCGGGGTCCGTGACCTTCATGAGCTCGTAGGCGGCTGAGAGAGTGTCCCTGCGCGTGGCGACCAGCTCGCGCACCTCCGGCGGCGCGCCCACGAGGCGCAGTCGGTTCTCGACGTAGCCCTTGTCCTTGCCCAGCTTCTGCGCCAGCTTGCGCAGGCTGTAGCCATGCTGCGTGGTCAGTCGCTCGAAGAGGGCGGCTTCCTCCAGCGGCGAGATGTCCTCCCGCTGCAGGTTCTCGATGATGGCGATCTCCAGGGCGGCCTCGTCGTCGATGTGGCCCACGATGGCTGGTACCTCCCTCAATCCCGCGATTCGCGCAGCTCGCCAGCGGCGCTCCCCGGCCACCAGCTGGAAGTGGCCGTCCCCGCTGGGGCGCACCAGCACCGGCTGCAGGATGCCGTGCTCCCGGATGGATGCCGCCAGGTCCTGCAGGGCATCAGGGTCGAAGTGCCGCCGGGGCTGGTCCGGAGCGGCGCTGATGCGCTCGACATCGATGTGGTGGATCTGCGTCACGCTGCCCGGCGCGCCCGGGCGCAGCAGGTCCAGGAGCGCCGGTGTGTGCTCCGTGCGCTCGGCCGCCAGTCGGGCAGCGGCCTGCGACCGGAAGTCTGGCCTAGCCAAGCTCGATCACCTCCTGCGCCAGTCTGCGGTAGGCCGCCGCGGCCTCCGAGCGGCTGGCATAGGCCGTCACGGGCTTGCCCGCCAGGGGCGCCTCGCCCAGGCGGACGGTCGTGCGGATGATGGTCGCGAAGATGTGATGGTCGCCCAGCTCGTGGAGCTGCGCCAGCATGTCGCGGGCCAGGTTGGTGCGGCCGTCGTAGAACGTCGGCAGGATGCCCAGGATCCGCAGGCGCGGGTTGAGGCCCTTGGCGCGGATCTGGGTGATGACCGTGCTCAGGGCCGTGAAACCCTTCAGCGAGTAGTACTGCGTCTGGACCGGGATGATGACCCCGTCCGAGGCGACCAGCGCGTTGATGGTGAGCAGGCCGAGGGTGGGCGGGCAGTCGATGAGGATGTAGTCGTACTGCTTCTCGGCCCAGCCGTGGATGACCTCGCGCAGGGCCTGCTCGCGGCCGATGACCGTGAAGAGCTGGTTCTCTGTGGCCGAAAGGTCGATGTCCGACGGGGCCACGTCCACGCCGTCCGTGTCCGTGCGGACGACGATGTCCTCCAGCGAGAGCGACGGATCCAGCAGGACGTTGGCGATGGAGACCTCGATCCTCCGCGGCTCGATGCCGAGTCCCACGGTCAGGTTGGCCTGGGCGTCCATGTCCACGCAGAGCACGCGGTGGCCGAGCTCGGCGAGGGCACCGGCCAGGTTGACGGCCGTCGTGGTCTTGCCCACCCCGCCCTTCTGGTTCGCGATCGAGATGACGCGTGCCACCGTGCCCTCCGGGTGTGCCCCCTGGGGCCGCCACTGTCTGTGTGCGGTCACTGCAGTCTACCGGTTGGCTTGCACGGGCGACTTCCGCTCACGGTTATCCACGATCGAGGGGCGCCGTCCACACGTCGTTGTGGATAACGGCGCTCCCGGAGCACGCTCGCGCCGTCTTTGCGCAAAGACAGACGGCACGGGCTCCGCGGGTGCGCAGCGGCTCGGATAGGCCGGCGTGCGCGACGCGTACACGGCTGCGCGTCGCCCGGGATGCTACCGTCGCAGCATGGCATCGACCGATCCAGGCCGGGAGCGCTGGCGCGCCACCACCCGGGCACGCGCGCTCGAGGGCCAGACCGAGCGGCGCGAGATGTTCGTCACGACATCGGACCTCGAGGTCGCGGACCTCTACACCCCGGCGGACACCGTGGGCCTGGATGCGGAGGCCGCGCTGGGCCGCCCCGGGGAGTTCCCCTTCACGCGCGGCGTGCAGGCGACCATGTATCGCGGTCGCTTCTGGACGATGCGCCAGTACGCCGGCTTCGGCAGCGCCGCCCAGACCAACGAGCGTTTCCGCTACCTGCTCGAGCAGGGCCAGACCGGCCTCTCGGTGGCTTTCGACCTGCCGACCCAGATGGGCTACGACTCCGATGCCGCCATGGCGGCCGGGGAGGTCGGACGCGTGGGCGTGCCCATCAGCTCGATCGACGACATGGAGGTCCTGCTCGCGGACCTGCCCCTTGAGCGGGTCACGACCTCCATGACCATCAACGCCACGGCGCCCATCCTGCTGGCCATGTACGTGGCTGCCGCGGACCGTCGCGGCATCCCCAGGGAGCGCCTGGGCGGCACGGTCCAGAACGACATCCTCAAGGAGTACATCGCACGCGGCACGTACATCTACGGACCGGAGCCGTCGATGCGCCTGGTGACGGACATCTTCGCCTTCTGCGCCGCGGAGCTGCCGCGCTGGAACAGCATCTCCATCAGTGGCTACCACATGCGCGAGGCCGGGGCCACGGCGGCGCAGGAGCTGGCCTTCACGCTGGCCGACGCCATCGCCTATGTGGATGGCGCCGTGGCGCGCGGCCTGGACGTGGACCGCTTCGCCGGCCGCCTGTCCTTCTTCTTCGGCGCCTGGAGCGAGCTCTTCGAGGAGGTCGCCAAGTTCCGCGCAGCCCGACGCATGTGGGCACGCATCATGCGCGACCGCTTCCGCGCCAGTGACCCGCGCTCCATGATGTGCCGCTTCCACGTGCAGACGGCGGGCAGCTCGCTGACCGCCCAGTCGATCGACAACAACGTCGTGCGCACCACCATCCAGGCCCTGGCCGCGGTACTGGGCGGCACGCAGAGCCTGCACACGAACTCCCGCGACGAGGCCCTGGCGCTACCGACCACGGAGTCCGCCCGACTGGCTCTGCGCACCCAGCAGATCATCGCCCACGAGGCCGGCGTCACGGACACACCCGACCCGCTGGCCGGTTCCTACTTCGTGGAGTCGCTGACCGATCGACTGGAGGCCTCGGCGCAGGTCTACCTCGACGCGATCGAGGCCCTGGGCGGTGCCACGCAGGCGATCGAGGCGGGCTACCAGCAGCGCCACATCCAGGACGCCGCCTACCGCGTGCAGCGACAGGTCGAGCGTGGCGAGCGCGTCGTCGTCGGTGTCAATCGCTTCACCGACGATGAGACCGTCCGTCCGCCCCTGCAGCGCATCGACCCGGCCATGGAGCGCGAGCAGGTGGCCCGCCTGCAGCAGCTGCGCGCCACCCGCGATGGCGCGGCCGTCGAGGCCGCCCTGGCGCGGCTCGAGCAGGTCGCCCGCAGCGCGGACAACATCATGCCCAGCGTCATCGAGGCCGTCGCCGCGCGGGTCACGCTGGGCGAGATCAGCGACCGGCTGCGGTCCGTGTGGGGTGAGCACCGCGAGGTCATCACGGTCTAGCGGCCACCCGCCGGCCGGAGGGTCCGGCGGCCACCCGCGGGTCGGGCGGGTCGGGCGGGCCGGGCAGGGCCGCGGAAGAGCAGGGAAGGGAGAGGCATGGTCGAGGTCGCCGGGCGCACGTTCAGCCGGGTCCATCACGTGGCCGTCGTCGTGCGCGACATCGAGGCTGCCCTGGGCTTCTACCGGGACACGCTGGGCCTGCCACTGAGCCTCATGCTGCCCATCGAGTCGGACAGGGTCATCATCGCCTTCCTGGACGTGGGCGAGACGAAGATCGAGCTCGTGGCTCCCACCGACGAGACGACCGGCGTCGCCCGCTTCCTGGCCTCCAAGGGGGAGGGCTTCCACCACGTCTGCGTGGAGACGCCCGACGTGGATGCCACCCTGGCCGACCTCGATGCGCGGGGCGTGGAGCTCATCGACCGCGCGGCGCGGCGCGGCGCGGAGGGGCCGGTGGCATTCCTGCACCCGCGCTCCTGCCACGGCGTGCTGGTGGAGCTCATCGAGGAGCCCGGCGGCCCGGCCTGGGCGCGCCTCGGCTACGACCAGGAGGCACCCCTGGCCTGATCAGTCGGGCCGGATGCCGGCCTCCAGCAGCAGTCGCGGGATCTGCGTGGGTGAATCCGCGACGCGGATGCCGGCGGCCTCCAGCGAGGCGATCTTGGCCTCTGCCGTGCCACCGGAGCCGCTGATGATGGCGCCGGCGTGGCCCATTCGACGGCCCGGCGGGGCGGTGCGGCCGGCGATGAAGGCGACCATGGGCACGTGCGGCAGGTGCTCCGTCTTCCAGGCCGCGGCCTCCTCCTCCGCGCTGCCGCCGATCTCGCCGATGAGCACGAGGCCCTCGGTCTCCGCGTCCTGCGAGAACAGCGCCAGGATGTCCACGAAGCTGCTGCCACTGATGGGATCGCCGCCGATGCCGACGCAGGTGGACTGCCCGATACCGGCATCCGTCATGGCCTGCACGACCTCGTAGGTCAGCGTGCCCGAGCGGCTCACCAGCCCGACGCGTCCGGGACAGTGGATGGTCCCCGGGATGATGCCCACCTTGGCCTGGCCCGGGGTGGTGGCGCCGGGGCAGTTGGGCCCGACCAGGCGAGCGCCGCGCGCCCGGACCTCCGCCACGACGGGCACCATGTCCAGGGCCGGGATGTGCTCCGTGATGCAGAAGATCGTGCCGATGCCAGCATCAAGCGATTCCAGGATGGCATCAGGCGCGGCCGCGGCCGGCACGAAGATGACGCTCGCGTCCGCGCCCGTGGCGTCCACGGCGGCCACGCAGGTGTCGAAGACGGGAACGGCGCCGTCGAGGGCCGCCTGGCCGCCGCGCCCGGGCGTCACGCCGGCTACGACGCGCGTGCCGTAGTCGACCATCTGGCGAGCGTGGAAGCCGCCCTCGCGGCCGGTGATGCCCTGCACCAGCAGGCGGGTGCCGCGGTCGATGAGGATGCTCATGCGGCCGCCTGCCGCGCGAGGGCCACGGCGCGCTCGACGGCCTCGTCCAGCGTCTCCGCGGTGACGATGTCGTCGCCGGCCTGCAGGAGGATCCGCGCGGCGATGTCCGCATTGGTGCCCACGATGCGGACGACGAGGGGCACACGGCGCGACTGCTGGGCGCGTGCCTCGACGAGGCCGCGAGCGACCTCGTCGCCGCGCGCGATGCCGCCGAAGATGTTGACGAGGATGGCTTTCACGGAGGGGTCGGAGAGGATGAGGCGCATCGCTTCGGCGACCTTGTCCGAGCGCGCCCCACCGCCGATGTCGAGGAAGTTGGCGGGCTGGCCGCCGGCGCGCTTGACGAGGTCCATGGTCGTCATGGCCAGGCCGGCGCCGTTGACCATGCAGCCGATGTCGCCATCGAGGCGGATGAAGCTGAGGCCCGCCTCTCGGGCCTCCACGTCAGCCGGATCCTCCTCGGCCAGGTCACGCATGGCCTCGTGCCCGGGATGGCGCGACAGGGCCGAGTCGTCCAGCGTCATCTTGGCGTCGAGCAGGACGAGGCGCTCGAGCGGGCCCTCCGGGCCGTCCTCGCGCACGACGGCCAGCGGGTTGACCTCCACGAGGTCGGCATCCTCCGCGAGCATGACGTCCACGAGGCCGCGGCAGATGGCGGTGGCAGCCGCCAGGTGCTCGCCGAGTCCCAGGGCGAAGGCCATGCGGCGTGCCTGGAAGGGGCGCAGTCCCATCTGCGGATGGGCATGGACGCGCACGATGGCCTCGGGATGCTCCTCGGCCAGCGTCTCGATCTCCACGCCACCCTCGGCGGCGCCCATGAGCAGGATGCGCTGCGCCGCGCGGTCCAGGACGGCAGCCACGTAGACCTCGCGCACGATGGTCGATGCCGGCGTGACCATGACGCGCCGGACGGTGCTGCCCTTGATGTCCATGCCCAGGATCGCTGCGGCGACCGTGGCCGCCTCATCCGCGGAACGCGCCAGGCGGACGCCGCCGGCTTTGCCACGTCCGCCCACGAGCACCTGGGCCTTGATGACGACCGCATCCGCGCCGCCGTCCAGGTACTCGGCGGCCTGCCGGCGCACCTCGTCCGGGGTGTCGGCAACGCGGTAGGGCGGCACCGGCAGTCCGGCGCGCGCGAGCAGGGACTTGGCGTGGTGTTCGTGAAGCTTCACGGGGCTCTGAGGATAGCGTGCTGTCCGGGGCTCCGCGGCCCGCGCCGAGGTGCCCGACGAGCGAGCGCCACACACGATGCGTACCATTCGGTCGATGGAAGCCGAGACGCGCGACCTCGACCGGGGCGGCGTGTCTCCGACTGCGTCGAGCAGCGGTCCCATGGCGTCCGGTGGGTCCCGGGCTGGCTGGCTTCGCGGTGCCCTGGTCTGGGCAGGCATCGCCACGCTGGCCGTCCTGGCCCTCCTGGCCACCGCGCACTTCGCGGCGGACATCACCGAGGTCCTGACCGGCCCCGGGAAGCGTCTCGCGGTCCTCGGGCGTGTCGCCTGGTCGATGGGGCTGGTGGCGGCGGGCGCCGGCCTGGTGCTGGGCGTCGGGTGGCTGTCGGGGCGTGGACAGCGGAGCGAGCGCCTGGCGCTGGCCATCGGGCTGCTCGCGCTCGTGCTGGTCCGGGTCATCCTGGCCTCGCAGCTGGACGGCGCCCATGGCGAGCCTGACCACTACCGGTCGATGGCAGAGTCCCTGCTGGCTGGCGAGTGGGATGGGAGGGGTCGGCCGCCTGGGTACGCGGTGGTCCTGGCCGGTGCCTACGCCGTGGTCGGCGACCGCCAGCTGGCCACGGAAGGGCTCGGTCTCCTCATCTCCGTGCTGGCCGGCGGCGTGGTCCTGGGGATGACGCGAGGGCTGTACGGCCATCGCGCAGGGGCCCTGGCGCTGCTCGGCTACGCCATCTGGCCGGCGGGTGCGCTGATGAGCAGCGTGAGCATGCCGCACGTGGCCTTCGACCTGATGGTGGCCATGGCGGCCTGGGCGGCGGTCGGGACGCCCCCGGGCCGTCGGGGCGACGCCCTCAGCGGCGCGCTCCTCGGGCTCTCCCAGTACGTCCGTCCCCTGGCGCCGTTCCTCTTCCCGTCGTGGGTCCTGGCCCGCCTCTGGAGCGGCGTGTCGCTCCGTGGGCTGCTCGCCACGGTCGCGGTCATGGTCGCGATGGCGCTCGTGACGCTCGTCCCCGTCATGGTCTACGACTACGATCGCACCGGGAGCCTCAGCATCTCCACCTCCGACTGGGGCGGACACACCTTCTTCATCGGCACCTACGAGCCCAGCGGCGGCATGCTGACCGATGAGTCCCTGGCCGCCCTCCGGGAGGCCGCCGGCCCGGGCGCGACCATCGTGGAGCAGAGCGCCGTCGGCCAGCGCATCGCGATGCAGCGCCTCAGGGACGATCCGCTCGGCATCGCCGCACTCGCCATCCGCAAGCAGGACACCCTCTGGGGCACGGAGCACTACGGGATCCAGTACGCCCTCCGCCAGGGGCTGGCACGACGGACGGCGGACCCGGCGGCCGCTGTCCCGATCCTCGTGTCGCAGGCCTTCTACGTGCTCATGCTGGCGAGCGCGACGGCCGGCCTGGCGCGCATCCGCCGCCGCCCGGATGCCCTGGTGCCCCTCGCCATCACGCTCATCTGGGTCATGTCAGCCATGCACGGGCTGCTGGAGGTGCGCGACCGACATCACGCCTACGTCATCCCGCTGCTGCTGCCCTGGTCAGCGCTGGCCGTGGTCGGCCTCCTCGAGTGGCTGGAAGGGCGCCTCGCATCGCGCCGCGGGCGCGCCGGCCCGGACCCCATCGCCTGATGCACCCGTCTCGACCCGGCCTGGAGGGCCAGGCGCTGGCTGAGCGCGATCAGAGCGCCCGGCTGAGCGCGACATGGCGCAACGTCTGCGAGTGGCACTCGCCTGGGCCGGCATCGTCACCCTCGTCATCCTGTCCGGCCTGGCCCTCGTCCATCTCGTCCTCGATCTTCAGCCGGTGCTGGCGATCCGGGGCGGCTGGTCGGCCCGCCTGCTGCGGGTGCTGCCGGTCGCGGCGCTCTCGCTCGCGGCCCTCGCCCTGGCCCTCCTGGTGGCCTGGCTGGCCGGCTCGACACGCCGGCGCGTGGGGGCCGCCGTCATCATCGGTTTCGTCGTCCTGGTGGTCGTGCGCGTCGTCGTGGCCGCCTCCTTCGACGGAGCCATCACCGGCGAGCCCGGCGTGTACCGCGACATGGCGGAGTCGCTGCTGACGCCGGAGTGGGACTTCAAGGATCGGCCCATGGCCTACGCCTTCGCGCTGGCCGGTGGCTTCGCCATCAGCCCCGACCGCCAACTCGTCGTCGAGGCCGTCAACCTGCTCATGGCCATGCTGGCGGGAGGCGCCGTGCTGGGCCTCGCGCGCTCCGTGTATGGGGCGCGTGCCGGCGCCCTGGCACTGCTTGGCTACGCGCTCTGGCCGGCGGCTGCCCTGATGACCGTCGTCAGCATCCCCCAGATCGCCTTCGACCTTGCCGTGGTCGCCGCGGCGTGGGCCGCCACAGCGACGCCACCGGGCGTGCGCGGGCACGCCCTGACCGGGGCCCTCGTCGGTCTTGGCCAGTACCTGCGACCCACCGCGCCGGTGATGCTGCCCGCCTACGTCCTGGCGCGCCTGTGGCCGGGCGGCTCGCGTCGCGCCCTTCTGAGCGCGGTCGTCGTGCCTGTCCTGGGCTTCCTCCTCGTCCTCGTGCCGGTGGCCCTCTACAACCTCGACCGCCTCGGCAGCCTGAGCATCTCCACCTCCGAGTACGGCGGCCATTCGCTCTACATGGGCACCTACGAGCCCAGTGGCGGCACGTTCAGCGAGGTCGCCGACGCTGAGCTCATCGCGCTCGCCGGCAGCGAGGACGTCGCCACGCGCAGCGCCAAGGGCATGGAGATCGCTCTGCAGCGCATCCGCGAGGACCCCATGGCCATCGCCGCCCTGGGCATCCGCAAGCAGGACACCCTCTGGGGCACGGAGCACTACGGGGTCCAGTACGGCATCGGGCATCGCTTCCGCGACCGCCCTGATCTCCCCGTGGCGACCGCTCCGATGTTGCTCAGCCAGGGGTTCTACGTCCTCGTGCTCCTGAGTGCGACCGCCGGGCTATGGCTGGTGCGCCGCCGCCCGGACGCGCTCGTTCCGCTCGCGGTCACGCTCATCTGGACCGTCGCCCTGGTGCATGCCCTGGTCGAGGTGCGCGACCGACACCACTCGTACGTCATCCCGCTGCTGCTGCCCCTCTCGGCGCTGGCGTTCGCGACCCTGTACGAGTCCGCCGGCCGGCGCCTGGCCCGCTGGCGCTCATCGTGATGCGCTACATTGCGTCGTGTCCATGACCGCACCCGGCCAGGTTTCCCAGGGCCGCCTCGTCGAAGCCCCTCCCTCGAGCAAGCCGCCAGGGACCGCGCTGCGTGGCTTCGGGGCGACGCGACGCATCGATCGCTGGTCCCTGCGGCCCCTGGCCATCGCCCTGGGCCTCAGCGCCTTCATCGTCTACGCCATGATCTCGTCGGTGGCGCTCATCCCCTTCTTCGGCGTGGAGTACGAGGCCTTCGGCTACCGTTCGCCCTTCTTCTCCATCGGCATCGGGGAGCTCTTCCTGCCGGCCTGGCTCTCGCCGGCCATCCTGGTGCTCTGGATCCAGGTCTTCTTCCGCGCCACCTGCTACTACTTCCGGGGCGCCTACTACAAGGCCTTCTTCGCCGACCCGCCGGCCTGCGCCGTGGGTGAGCCGAGCGTCCACCGGCGCTACGCCATGGAGAACCGGCTGCCCTTCATCCTCATGAACAGCCACCGCTTCTTCCTGTACCTGGCCTTCATCCCGCTGGTCATGCTGTGGGTGGACCTGGGACTGTCGGCCTGGCATGACGGCAGCCCGCGCATCGGCCTGGGCGTGCTGCTCATCGCGGCGGATGCCATCCTCGTGACCCTCTACGTCTTCAGCTGCCACTCCTTCCGCCACCTCGTGGGCGGCGGCGTCGACTGCTACAGCTGCAGCGCCAACACGCGGCGGCGCCATGGCGTCTGGGCGCGTGTCAGCGACTGGAACCGCCACCACGGCCTGTGGGCCTGGGCGAGCCTGGCCAGCATCATCGTCGTGGACCTCTACGTCCGGGCCCTGGCGCTGGACGTCGTCGGCCCCGGCACGCCGCTGCTGGGCAGCTTCCTCTAGGCCGATGAGCGGCATCGTAGCGGCATGATCGAGCGCCACCCCCACGACGTCCTCATCATCGGCGCGGGCGGTGCCGGCCTGCGCGCGGCCGTCGCGGGCATCGCTGCGGGGCGCTCCGTGGGCGTCGTCTGCAAGTCGCTGCTGGGCAAGGCCCACACCGTCATGGCCGAGGGCGGCATGGCCGCGGCCATGGGCCACGTCGACGACCGGGACGCGTGGACGACGCACTTCCGCGACACCATGGTCGGCGGACGACTGCTGAACCATCCACGCATGGCGGAGCTGCACGCGAAGGAAGCGCCCGACCGTGTGCGCGAGCTGGAGGAGTGGGGCGCCGTCTTCGACCGCACCGCGGACGGTCGCATCCTGCAGCGGCCCTTCGGTGGCCATACCTACCCGCGCCTCGCCCACGTCGGCGACCGCACCGGCCTGGAGCTCATCCGCACGCTGCAGGATCGGAGCGTGGGCGTCGGCGTGCAGGTGTACCAGGAGACGATCATCACGCGCCTGGCCGTCATCGACGGGCGCGTGGCAGGGGCCATCGGGTATCGCCGCGCGGATGGCACGCCGGTGGCCTTCCCGGCCCGGGCGGTGATCCTCGCCACCGGTGGCGCCGGCCGCTCCTTCGCGGTCACCTCGAACTCGTGGGAATGCTCCGGTGACGGCTACGCCCTGGCCTGGCGCGCTGGCGCCCAGCTCATGGACATGGAGTTCGTGCAGTTCCACCCCACCGGCATGGTCCACCCGCCCGGCGTGCGGGGCCTGCTCGTCACGGAGGCGGTCCGGGGCGAGGGCGGCATCCTGCGCAACTCGGAGGGTGAGCGCTTCATGTGGCGCTACCTGCCGGAGGATCGTCGCCACGAGTACGCGGCCACCGACGAGGAGGCGCGCGCGTGGGTGGACGCCCTGACCGAGGGCCGCCAGACGGACCTGCTCCGGCCGCCGGAGCTGTCCACGCGTGACAACGTGGCGCGAGCCATCTACACGGAGGTCAAAGAAGGGCGCGGCTCGCCGCATGGTGGCGTGTTCCTGGATATCAGCTACCTGCCGGCGGAGCGCGTGCGCCGCAAGCTGCCCTCGATGTACGACCAGTTCAAGGAGCTCGCGGACGTCGACATCACGGCCGGCCCCATGGAGGTCGGCCCCACGATGCACTACATGATGGGTGGCATCCGCGTGGAGGCCGACAGCGGCGCCACGTCGCTTCCCGGCCTCTACGCCGCCGGCGAGGTGGCGGCCGGCCTGCACGGCTCCAATCGACTGGGCGGCAACTCGCTCACGGACCTGCTCGTCTTCGGGCGCCGCGCCGGCGAGGCGGCTGCGGCGGCCACCGCCGATCCGGCCAGCCCGGCGGAGCTGCCCGGAGGACTTCGTGGCCGAGTCGATGGCCGCCATGACGGCGCCCTTCGAGCGCCGCGGCGAGGACCCCAACCGGCTGCATGCTGACCTGCAGCAGACGATGTCGTCGCTGGTCGGCATCTTCCGCACGGAGGCCGACCTGCGCTCCGCCCTCGCGCGCATCGAGGGCTACCGCGAGCGCTGGCAGGCCCTCGCCGTCAGCGGGCCGCGCCGCTTCAACCCCGGCTGGGACCTCGTCTTCGAGCTGCGCAACATGCTCGTCGTCTCGGAGGCCATCGCACGCTCCGCGCTGGAGCGCACGGAGAGCCGCGGTGCGCACAGCCGGCTGGACCACCCGGACATGCGCCCCGAATGGGATGTCGTCAACGTCACCGTGGGACGTGGTGAGGCTGGCATGGAGGTGCGCCGCACCCCCACGCGCGACTTCCCGGCCCAGCTGCGCCAGTACCTGGCCAGCGCCCCGGACGCCGCCAAGGCCTGAGCCGTGAGCGAGGCGATCCTCTGGGTGTTCCGCGGTGAGGCCGACGAGGAGGGCGGCTTCTACGAGTACCGCGTGCCGGCCGAGGAGGGCATGGTCGTCCTGGACGCTGTCCACTGGATCCAGCAGCATGTCCAGCCGGACCTGGCGGCGCGCTGGAACTGCAAGGCCGCCAAGTGCGGCTCCTGCAGCGCGGAGATCAACGGCAAGCCGAGCCTCATGTGCAAGACCCGGTTGCACGACTTCCCCGACGGCGAGGCCATCACGGTCGAGCCGCTGCGCACCTTCCCGCGCATCCGTGACCTCGTCACGGACGTCTCCTGGAACTACCGCATCAACGCCACCATCACGCCCTTCTCGCCGCCGCCCGACCGGCCGCAGGCGGAGTGGCGCTGGCAGCAGGATGACGTGGAGCGCTCGCAGGAGTTCCGCAAGTGCATCGAGTGCTTCCTCTGCATGGACGTCTGCCATGTCCTGCGCAACCATGAGACGGAGCACGAGTTCATCGGGCCGCGCTACCTGGTGCGCGCCGCCAGCCTGGAGATGCACCCGCTGGACATGGCCGACCGCGTGCCCTACCTGAAGCACGACGCGGGCATCGGCTACTGCAACATCAACAAGTGCTGCACGGACGTCTGTCCGGAGCACATCCGCATCACGGACAACGCGATCATCCCGCTCAAGGAGCGCGTGGCGGACGCCTACTACGACCCGCTGCGCATGCTCTGGCGCCGGCTACGTGGCCAGGACACTGCCGCCGCCGGCACCCCGGGCCCGAGCGAGCCCGCGGCGGCCGGGAGCCTCGCACCTGCCGCCGAGCCGCCGACCGCAGAGCCGCCTGCCGCCGAGCCGCGGACCGCCGAGCCGCCGACCGCCGAGCCGCCTGCCGCCGAGCCGCCGGCGGCTCCATGACCAAGCGCCTGCTCATCCGCACCGACGGGGCGGCCCGCGGCAACCCCGGCCCCGCCTCCGCGGGCGCCGTGCTCATCGATGCCGAGCGCCCCGACGCCGCCCACCCCGATGCGCCACCGCTGGCCGTCGTCAGCCGTGCGCTGGGCGTGCAGACGAACAACGTCGCCGAGTACACCGCCCTGGTGTTGGCCCTGGAGGCCGCGCAGCGCCTGGGAGCGACCGACGTGGACCTGCGCATGGACTCCATGCTCATCGTCGAGCAGCTCCATGGCCGCTGGCGGGTCAAGGACGCCAAGCTGCGCCCACTCTGGGAGGCGGCCCGCCGTCTGCTGGCGGGCTTCAGCAGCTGGGATGCGCACCATGAGCCTCGCGCCAACAACCGCGCCGCGGACGCGCTGGCCAACCTGGCCCTGGACGACCCCACCGCGGCCGCGCGCGCCGAGTCGCGCTGGCCGCAGGACGATCAGGCCCGGTAGCGTCCTTCGTCCGGGGCGCGACCCACGAGCGCGCGCAGCCGGACGGGCCAGATCCGTCGGACCGTGACCGCGGCCGCCACGGCGAGGCCGCGCGCCCCGCGGGCGACGAAGCCACTCTCCATGGGCCGCCCCTCGGCGTGCCAGAAGGACTCCTTGTAGCCGCCCTCCTGCAGGAAGCTGAAGGTGCGCGCACCTCGCGCGGCGGCCTCGTGGATGGCCTGGCTGAAGAGCCACTTGCCCAGCGAGTAGGGCCGATAGGCCTCGCCCGGGTCGACACCGATCATCACCGCCACCGATGTGGCGGCGCTCTCCATCATCAGCAGGCAGCCGACGATGCCCTGCCCATCGCGCGCCACGAGCGCCCGGCCGACGCCGGCCCGCATGACGCTGGCCACGGCAGCGCCAAGGAAGTCCCGGAATCCGGGATCTCGAGAGAAGTAAGCCTCTCCACCGCCCCAGTGCGTACGCGTATGCCGGGCGATGGCGGCGACCAGCGCCGCCGACTCCGCCGGCTCGGTGACGGTCTCCAGGCGGCCCGCCAGGCGCCGCTCGAAGAGGCGGCCCTGGCGACCGATCTCGTGCCGCGCCTTGGCGCCCAGCGGCCCAGGCCAGGCCGGCTCGTCGGCTGGGATGGCCAGCACGTACTCCTGGGAGTGCACGACGCGCGTGAGGTCGACGCGATGGCTGCCGCGCACGCCCGCCAGCGCCTCGAGGGCGGGGGAGTCGGGCGGCAGGCGCAGGAAGTCGAAGAGGTCCCAGGCTGGCCCGCCATCCTGCAGCCAGGCGCGCAGGTCGGCGATGACCGCCGCTCGCGCGCTGTCCTCGACGACCAGGTCCACCCAGCCGCCCAGCGGCGTGCCGGTACGGCCCCAGAAGGCCAGCTCGCGCAGCGGCCGGCCCGGGCCTCGACGGTCGCGCAGCAGCAGGGGAGCCACGCCGACGAGGCTGCCGTCCTGCCACCAGCCCAGCAGCCACGGTTCGGCCGCCAGCGCCGTAGTGGTCGCGCCAGGGCAGCAGCCAGGCGGGATGCTCGAAGGGCGAGCGTGCGCAGCGGGCGGCCAGGGTCGACCAGTCAGCGGCGAAGCCGACGATCGCTCCCGGCTCGATCACCCGGCGCTCGATCATGCTGCCCTCCCATGAGCCCGTCCCGAACGGCCGCTCCTCGGCGTCCGTCCTCGGCGTCCGTCCGGCCGGCGCGGCGACTGGTGCTAGAGTCGCGTGGCCAGCGAGGTGGCCGGATGGTCGCGCGCCGCGGGGTGACCCGCGGCTCGAGGAAAGTCCGAGCACCACGACGCAGGGTAGCGGGTAACACCCGTCCGCCGCGAGGCGAGGACCAGCGCCACAGAGACGAGTCGGCGGGCGGCCTTGGCCGTCCGCCGGGTGAAACGGGCAAGCTCTACCCGGTGCAAGGCCAAATAGGAGGGCCGGTGCGGCGCAAGCCGCACGAGGGGCGCGTCGCCCCGTCCTCGGGTCGGCCGCATGAGGTGTCGGGTGACCGGCACCCGAGATGGATGGCCATCCCCGCCATCGGCGGGACAGAACTCGGCTTACAGGCCACCTCGCTGGTGTCCCTGCCGGCCACCTCACCGTCGTGCCGGGAGCCCGGCAGGCGCGCAGGTCAGGCGCCCGAGCCCGGACCATCGTCCTGGCGCTGCTGACCTGAGCGGCTGGCGGGACGGCTGCCGGATGCCGGTAGACTTGCGGCGATGGGCGCCGACCCGGTGCCCCGACGCGTGGAGGAGCACCCCCCGATGACCCAGCTCGCCCGAACGAACCGCTCTCGCCTGGCCGTGGCCGGCGGCCTTGCCATGGCCCTCTCGCTGGTCGCTGCGCCGGCGGCGGTGGCCCAGTCCGATGGGCCGGAGCAGACCGTCCTGGACCTGCTGGCCGCCGTCGAGGCCAAGCAGTTCGACAGCCTGGGCATGTTCTTCTGCGCCGAGTACGCCGATCAGGCCGCCGGCCTCGACTTCTCCTCGATGCTGCCCGAAGGGACGGACGCGGAGACGCTCCTGGCTGCCTTCACCATCGACACCGAGGCCACCACGGAGGTCCTCAGCCAGACGGATACCGAGGCCGTCGTCAAGTTGACCGGAACCATGACCATGCAGGTCGATGCCGAGAAGCTTGGCCCTTTCATCGAGTCCATGATCGTGTCGATGGGCCAGGAGCCCACGCCGGACATGGTCGAGATGATGAGCGGCATGGTCGTATCCGAGCTGCAGGCCGATCCGACCCCGCTCGACGACGAGATCACCCTGGTTCCCGGCGAGGCCATGCCGTGGCTCATCTGCGATGAGCTCGGTGGCGGCGATGTCGCCAGCCCTGAGGCCAGCATGGATGCCGGCTCGTTCGCGCCGGCCAGCCCCGCGGCCTGACCCACCCGATCCTGGCTGGCCGCCCCTCGACGGGGCGCGGATCGGCCGGGATCGATCGCCACGACGTTTCGACGCCCGCCCCGGGGATCCGGGGCGGGCGTCGGTGATTCGCCGGCGGCTGGCCACCGCTGACGGCGACGCACCGCCGGACGGGCCCGGACCGCGGGACGTGGCCGTGCGAGGAGACGGAGAGTGGGGCGTGGTCCCTGCCGAGGGAGGCGGCAGCGGGCTGCCCACGGCATGGGGCGGCTCAGCGGCACGGGGCCGCTCGCGATCAGGCCTCGTCCGGGCGGAAGATCCCCGTGGCCGTGCAGGCGGCGCAGACGAGGCGCGCGTTGTCGATGTCACCCAGCGGCACGGCCGCGGTACGGCCACGCACGAGACACATGGCCTCGTAGGTCGTCATGAGTTCCCGACCGGGCAGTGGCTCGAGGCTGTCCACGCGACGGTAGGTGCAGCGCCGCAGGCGGTCGACCGGGGCCATCGACTCCGGCGCCGGCACGTCACGTGAGGCACCGGGCAGGCCAGGCAGCCATGCCGGCATCTCGGGCGCGGCGGGCAGGCGTGCCGTGATGGCCGCGAGCACCGGAGCACGCCGCCGGGCGATGGTCACGTCTACTCCTTCTGGGTGGCAGGGGAGCGCAGGCTAGCCCGCACCGGGCACAGGGGATATGGGCGTTCGGTACCCCCATCCGCCTGCCACTCGGACCCTGTTGCAGGCCCTGCGGGCGGCGTCCATCCAGGGTCGCCCGGTGGATCGTGCGCATGTCGCGCGGACCCTTGACGGAGCCCCAGAGTCGGCTATGATGCCCATCCAGCGGCACATTGTGGTGCCAAGTGGGGATGAGGGGTGAGGGAGCCGAGCGACGCCGTGGCGGCCGCGGGGGGACCCCACCGCTCTGAACCCAGCCATCCGTGGCTCGGGATGGTCCCGGGACGCGTCGGTGCCGCGGCCGTGTCGTTTCGGAGTCGTGCCGTCCGGTGTTCACAGGTGAGTTCCGCCACAGCGTCGACGAGAAGGGTCGCCTCGCCGTCCCCATCCGCTTTCGTGGTGCGCTGGCTTCCGGCGCCCAGGTGAGCAAGTGGATCGATGGCTGCGTGGCGCTCTTCCCAATGGCGGTCTGGGAGGTGCTGGCCGAGAAGACGGCGGCCCTGCCGGTCACCGACAAGGACGCGCGGACCTTCCAGCGCTTCCTCTTCGGGGCGGCCTTTCCGGTGAGTCTCGATCCCCAGGGTCGCTTCGTCCTGCCGGGCACGCTGCGCGAGTTCGCGGGTCTCGGCACGGAGGTCGTGGTCATCGGGGCGCGCGACCGCATCGAACTCTGGTCCCCGCAGCGCTGGGACCAGTACAGCCAGCAGATGGACCAGCCGGACGTGCTCGCGCAGCACCTCCAGGGGCTGGGCATCTAGCCACCACATGAGCCTCCGGGGTCCGGGTGGACCGTCGGGGCGGTCGGATCGTTGATGGAACAGGAACCAGGGCACCTGCCCGTGATGCTGACGGAGGTCATCATGGCTCTCTCGCCGCTCCCGGGCAGCTTCCAGATCGATGCGACCGTCGGCGGCGGAGGGCACGCCAGCCGGATCCTGGAGGCCGCCACCCCCGGCGGCCGATTGCTTGGCCTGGACGCCGACCCGCGCGCCATCGAGCGCTCCGCGCGGCGCCTGGCTCCCTTCGGCGACCGCGTCACGCTGCGCAACGCCAACTTCGAGGCGATCGGCGACATCGCGACCGCCAGCGGCTTCGGCCAGGTCGACGGCATCCTCATGGACCTCGGCCTGAGCTCGCAGCAGCTGGACGACGACGACCGCGGCTTCAGCTTCCGCTCCACCGAGCGGCTGGACATGCGCTTCGACCCCGGCCATGGCATCCCCGCCAGCGAGGTCATCGCCACCTACGATGAGGCGGCCCTGGCGAGCGTCTTCCGGCGTCACGGCGAGGAGCCCCACGCCCGCCGCATCGCCCATGCCATCGTCATCGCCCGTGCCAGCGGGCCCATCGAGACGGCCGCCGCAGCTGGCGGAGCTCGTCGTGGCCGCGGCCCCACGGACGCCCGGCCGGCGCCGCATCCACCCCGCCACGCGGGTCTTCCAGGCACTGCGCATCGAGGTCAACCGCGAGCTGGAGACGCTGCCCGCGGCGCTCGAGGCCAGCCTCGACCTGTTGCGCCCCGATGGCCGTCTCTGCGTCATCAGCTACCACTCTCTCGAGGACCGCATCGTCAAGCGCTTCATGGCCCGCGAGCGGCGGGGCTGCACCTGCTCACCCGACGTGCCGGTGTGCATCTGTGGTCGTTCGCCCCGGCTGGCTCGCCTCGGCGCCCAACCCCAGCTTCCCTCCGCGGAGGAGGTGGCTCACAACCCGCGCGCCCGCAGCGCGAAGCTGCGGGCGGCCAGGAGGCTCGCAGCATGAGCAACGGACACGGCAGCTCCCGACGCCAGACCTACGGGCGGCGCATGAAGGACCTGCGCACGCGGCGTGGCGATGACATGGCCGTCGACCTCGACGGCCCCAACGGCTGGAACCGCGGCGGCGCCTGGGAGGCCGAGGCCTCGATGCATCGCGCCGTCCTCGAGGGTGAAGCGTCGGCCAGCACCAGCCTGCGCCCACGCTGATGGCCGTCTTCCAGGGTGCCCGGACCCCAGCCGTCGCACTGCCCGCCCGCCGTGTCCGCCGCAGCGTCACCGACCTGCCGCTCGTGGGGCGCAGCCTGCCGCGCCCGCGGGCCAGCGGCCTGCTGCTGGGCGGCATCCTGGTGCTGACGATGGTGGCGCTCGTCTACCAGACCCCGACGCTCACCTCCAATGCCACCAGCTCGGAGATCACGCAGCTGGGCTGGCAGAAGGCGGAGCTGAGCCGCAAGATCCGCAACCAGGCCATGGCCGTCGCCACCCATGCCGACCCGGTCGAAGTCGCCAGCCGCGCGCGCGACCTGGGCCTGCGGCAGCTCGACAAGGCCCTCGTCCTGAGCGCTCCCTGATCCGCCATGATCGGTCGCACGGCTGGCCGCAGGCGGATGACGGTGCTGCTCCTCGTCTTCGTCCTCTTCGGGGCGGCGGCGATGGCGCGCCTCGCGTATTGGCAGGTGATCGCTGCGCCGGAGCTCGTCGAGCGTGCCCTGGGCACCATGACGGCCCCCGACGCGGACGCGGTGGCACGCGCTGACATCACCGACCGAGACGGGGTCGTGATCGCCCAGTCCGCGACCTACGACCGCCTCGACGCCTATCCGCGCGATATCCGTGACGAGGACCGTGCCGGCGTCGTCGAGACCCTCGCCGGCATCCTCGACCTGAGTGCCGCCGAGCGCCAGGCCATGCTGACCAGGCTCTCCAGCGACGACTCGTGGACCTACCTGGTGCGCCAGCTGACGCCCGAGCAGTCGGTGGACGTCGCTCTCGCAGAGGACCAGGGCCTGCTGCCGGGCATCGACCTGACTCCCGTTCCCATGCGCGTCTACCCGAAGAACGGCGGAGCGCCGGGCACCAGCCTCGCCAACCAGCTCGTCGGCTTCGTGGCCGGCAGCGCGGGCGGCGGCGCATCCGGCGTCGAGGCCGCCTATGACGAGCGACTCTCGGGCCGGGAGACGGCGCCGGCCAAGCTGGCCAGCATCGGCGGCATGGCTGCCGGGCCGAGCACCGATGCCGATGCTGCGCTGGACCTCGACCTGGTCGAGCCTGACTCGCTGGACCCGCTACCCCTGACCATCGACGCTGGCCTGCAACGGCAGGTGGAGAAGGAGCTGCGCCTGGCCCGCGCCGCCGATGGGGCGAAGAGCGTCAGCGCCATCGTCATGGACCCCTACACGGGTGAGATCCTGGCCATGGCCTCTGTACCCGGCTTCGACGCCAATGACTATGCGGAGGTGGCCAACAGCCAGCCGGCGCTCCTGCGCGTGCCCAACGTCGCCGACGCCTACGAGCCCGGTTCGGTCATGAAGATCTTCACGGCCACGGCTGCGCTGGATGCCGGCGTGGTGACGCCGCACACGAAGATCAAGGACCAGGTCCAGCTGAAGTTCGGCCCCTACATCATCCGCAACGCCGACAAGAAGTCGATGGGCTGGCTCCCGGTCCGTGACGTCATCGCTCGCTCCCGCAACGTGGCCACGGCCAAGATGGCCGCCATGCTGGCGCCACGCAGCACGCAGCGGGCGGCCCGCGTCCTCTGGGACCTCTGGGCGCGCGTGGGCCTGACCGGGACGACCGGTATCGACGTCTCCGGCGAATTGCCGGGCGTCTTCTGCGACCCGGCCACGTGCCCGTGGATGCCCGTGGACCTGGCCAACCGCAGCTTCGGGCAGGCCGTCGCGGTCACGCAGATCCAGCTGGCGACAGCCTTCTCCACGCTCGTCAATGGCGGCTTCCGGGTGCAGCCCCATGTCGTCGCGGATGGAGAAGCTGCGGCGGTGGCGAGGGAGCGCGTGCTCAAGGCCAAGGTCGCCGCGCAGGCCAGGGACATCCTGGTGCGCGTGACCGGCAGCGTCTGGTATTACGCCAAGGGCAGTCTCATCCCGCACTACCTGGTGGGCGGCAAGACGGGCACGGCCCAGATCTGGGACGCGGAGCGTCGCCAGTGGAAGGCACGACGCTTCAACCACAGCTTCGTGGGCTTCATCGGCGGCGACCGCCCCGAGTACGTCATCGCCGTGCGCATCGAGGAAGCCAAGCCGGTGACGCTGGCGCCCCTCGACCTCGAAGGTCGAGTCCTACGAGCTCTTCCGCTCCATCGCCATGGACGTCAAGGAGCAGCTCGATATCCACAAGTCCAGGGATCCCGAGGCTGGCCTGCCCATCCGCGGAACCAACGCATCGATCGTGCTCACGCCTGAGCGTGAGCACGGCGGCGGAAAGGCCAGGGACGACCGGAAGCCGTCGAGCCAGAAGACCAGGCGGGCCGAAGCCGCGCTCGCGCGGACGCTCCGGATGACCGCACCGCCGTCGGAAGCGTCGAGACTGCGACCGACCGCGCAGGCAAGCGCGACCAGGGGGGCGCCCGGGGGCGCGCGGCGCAGGATGCCGCGAACGACGACGGCGCCTGAGCATGTCAGCATGGAGCGCCATGGATAGGGCTCCGGAGCCTCGCCCGGACTGGGTCACCGCATCGCCCCGCGCCGGGTTCACGGCGGGCGAGCTGGCCGCCGCCGCTGGTGCCTCCGTCCTTCGCGAGGGCCACGCACGGATCCTTGGGGCAGCCGTGGACTCGCGCCGGGTCGAGCCCGGCAATGCCTTCTTCGCCCTGCCCGGCGAGCAGACCGATGGGCATCGCTTCCTGGAGGCCGCCGCGGCCGCCGACGCCGCCGCGCTCATCGTCAGCACGGCCCCTGCGCCAGGACCGACTCGACGCCCTCCACGGCCCGGACGGGGCCTGCAGCATCCTGCATGCCCCTGACACCATCCTGGCTCTGCAGGCTGCGGCGGCGGCCTACCGTGACCGCTTCAGCCTCCTCGTCGTGGGCATCACCGGATCCCTCGCCAAGACGTCCACCAAGGAGCTGGCCGCCGAGGTGCTGGCAGGGCGCTTCCACGTCCTGCGCAGTCTCGGCAATGAGAACAACGAGATCGGCCTGCCCCTCACGCTGCTGCGCCTGCTCCCGGCCCATGAGGCGGCCGTCCTCGAGATGGGCCTCTATGCGCCCGGTGAGATCGCGCTGCTGGCCCGCCTGGCCCGGCCGACCATCGGCGTGGTGACCGCGGTCCGCGGGGTGCACCTCTCCCGCGCGGGCTCGATCGAGGCCATCGAGGCCGGCAAGGCCGAGCTCGTGGAGGCCCTGCCCGCGTCGGGCTGGGCCATCCTCAACGCCGACGACGCGCGCGTCGCGGCCATGGCCGCAAGGACGCCGGCCAGCGTCCTGCGCTACGGCTTCGATCCCGCGGCTGACGTGCACGCTGAAGACGTCCGCTCGCTGGGCGTGCGAGGCATGGCCTTCCGCCTGCGGCTGCCCGCCGCCAGCGTGGAGGTCACCATGCCGACGCTGGGTCGCCACGGCGTGCACAACGCCCTCGCCGCGGCGGCCGTGGGCGCCTGTGCGGGCCTGGACGCCGCGACCATCGCCGCGCGCCTGGCGTTGCCGGCCCCCGCGCCTCACCGCTCGCAGCTGGTGAAGGCCGGCCCGTGGACCATCCTCGACGATTCCTACAACGCATCTCCCGACGCCGTCCTGGCAGCCCTGGGCCTCCTCGCAGAGCTGCCAGGACGGCACATCGCCGTGCTCGGCGAGATGCTCGAGCTGGGCGACACGGCCGCGGCGGAGCATCTTCGTGTCGGCCGCGGCGCCGCGGCCCTCGTCGATCGCCTCATCGTGGTGGGCGCCGGCGCGGCGGGCATCGCGGAGGGCGCCGTGGCGGGCGGACTGCCGGCCGCGCACATCGAGCAGGCCGCGACCCGAGACGAGGCGCTGGCCATCCTGTTGGCGCGACTCCAGGACGGCGACACCGTCCTCGTCAAGGCCTCCCGGGGTGCCGAGCTCGATCGCCTCGTCGAGCGTCTCGTCCTGGCCGCAGGCGGCACGGAGGCCACGGCATGAACGGCGAATCCATCGTCCAGGCCATCCTGCTGGCCTTCGCCATCGTCGTCGTCCTCATGCCCACGTTCATCCGCCTGCTGCGGCGCCTGGGCATGGGCAAGCGCATCCGCGTCGAAGGCCCGCAGACCCACTACGTCAAGGAGGGCACGCCCTCCATGGGCGGCCTGCTCATCGTGGGCACGGTGCTCGGGGTGGGCATCCTGATGGAGCTCGCCGGCTCCGACTTCGTGGACAGCTCCACGTTCGCCCCCATGGCCACCCTGGCGCTGGTGGGCCTGCTGGGCACGGCTGACGACTGGCTCAACGCGCGCACCGGCGACGGCATCAGCGCCACGCAGAAGCTGCTCTGGCAGTCGGTCGTGGCCGGCGTGGCGGCCTGGCAGATCCAGGATACGTACCAGATCACGGCCCTCTTCGTGCCCCTCATCGGCGCCGTGAGCATCCCGCCCCCGCTGTACATCATCGTCGCTGCCTTCGCCATCGTGGCCACCAGCAACGCCGTCAACATCACCGACGGCCTCGACGGCCTGGCCGGCGGGACGCTCATCTTCGCCTTCATCGGGTACATGGTCATCGCGGCCGTCCGCTTCGATCCCAGCCATGGAGGCGTGGTGGCGGCGGATCCCGCGGACCTGCCCGTGCTCTGCGCGCTGATCATCGGGGCCCTGCTGGCATTCCTCTGGTTCAACGTGCACCCGGCCCAGATCTTCATGGGCGACTCGGGTGCCCTGGCCCTGGGCGCCACGCTGGCCGTCATCGCCCTCATCACCGGCCAGGTCCTGCTGCTCCCGCTCATCGGCCTGGTCTTCGTCCTCGAGACCCTCGCCGACATCATCCAGATCGGCTCCATCAAGCTGCGCGGCAAACGCATCCTGCGCATGGCGCCGCTGCACCACCACTTCGAGCTGATGGGCTGGGACGAAGAGAAGATCACCCTGCGCTTCTGGATCGTGGCGGCCCTTTCCGCTCTCGTCGGCGTGGCCTTCTTCCTGGCCTCGCGCGGCATGCTCCACTGACGATGGCGTCGTCGCAGCCACCGCTCGACCTCACCCGACTGTCCCTGGCTTCGTTCCGGGGGCAGCCGGTCGCCGTCCTCGGCCTGGCGCGCAGCGGCATCGCCCTGGCGCGCTTCCTGACCGACATGGGCGCGGACGTGACCGTGTACGACGGGCAGTCGCGCGAGGCGCTGGCGGGCGCCATCGATGCGCTCGGCGGGCGCCGGCTGCGCCTGCTGCTCGGCCCGGACGTGCAGCCCGCTGAGGCCCTCGCGGGGCAGGTCCTGGTCTGCACGTCGCCCTCCGTGAGCAGCCGCTATCCGACCACGGAGCCGCGCCTGCGGGCGGCCCTGGCGGCCGCGGAGGCAGAGGGTCGCGTCCCGATCGTCAGCGAGGTCGACCTCTTCCTGCGCCTCTGCCCGGCGCCGACCGTCGGCGTGACGGGCACGAAGGGCAAGACCACCACGAGCTCGCTGGCCGCGGCCGTGCTGGGCGCCGGCCCGCAGCCCACGCTCCTCGGTGGCAACATCGGTCGGCCGCTCATCGAGCTCCTGCCGGGGATGGATGCCGGGCAGCGCGTCGTCCTCGAGCTCTCCGAGCTGCAGCTGCCGACCCTGTCTCGGGGAACGGAGGTGGCCGTCTACACGCACGTCACCTCCGACCACCTCGACCGCCATGGCAGCGTGGCCGCCTACCGGGCCGTGAAGCGGCGCCTCGTCGATCTCCTGCCCGAGGGTGGCGCACTGGTGCGCAACACGGATGACCCGGTCGTGGCGACATACGAGACGCCGCCCGGACGCCTCACCGTGGACTATGGCCTGGCGGCGCCCGGGCCCGGCGCCCTGGGGCTGGTGGATGGCTGGCTGGTGGCCCGCGACGTGCCTCGCCTGGCGCGTGCCGGCGGGGACCTCGCCGAGGCCGGCCGCGACGGTCGGCTGATGCCTGCCACCGAGATCCCCCTGCCGGGTCGCCACAACGTGGCCAACACCATGGCGGCGCTGGCCGTCGGCCTGCTGCACGGCGTCGACACAGGGGCCATGCGCGCCGCGGTGCGCGCCTTCCCGGGCGTGGAGCATCGCCTGGAGGATGTGGGGCGCGTGGCTGGCGTGCGCTACGTCAACGACTCCCAGGGCACGCAGCCGGACGCCGTCATCGCCGCCCTGCGCGCCTACGAGGAGCCCATCGTCCTCATCGCCGGCGGGCGCTCCAAGGGCGTGCCCATCGACGACCTCGCCGCCGTGGTGGCCGAGCGCGTCACGGCTGCCGTCCTCATCGGCGAGACGGCGGCGCTGCTGGGCGAGGCCTTCGGCGCGGCCGGCCTGGCGCACATCGAGCGGGCCGCCTCGATGGAAGCTGCCGTGCAGCGCGCCACCGGCATCGCTCGAGCGCTGGCGCCCGCGGTCGTGCTCCTCAGCCCCGCGGCGGCTTCCTTCGACATGTTCCGCGACTACGAGGCCCGCGGGGCTGCCTTCAAGGCGGCCGTCGCGGCCATCGCCGTGCAGGCCGCGGCAAGTGGGGCCGCCGGGGCTGCCACCAGTCCGCCGGCCACGCCTCCGGCGCCGACACCATCGCCGCCGGCGACGCCAGGCCCCCGGCCGTGAGCGAGACGCTGCGCTTCCCCTGGGCCGAACCCGACGGCCCGCGCCGCGAGGTGGCGCCCAGCGCCTTCCGGCCTCGTCGTCGCGGCACCCCGCCCGGCAAGACGCAGGCCTCGCGCTCGGTGGCCAGGCCGGCCGGACGACCCAGTCCGGCACGTGCCATCGCCGCCACGATGACCGCCTCCTCCGCGGTCGCCCGGCAGGCGACGGGTCCGCTGGGGCAGGTGACGCGTCCGCTGGGGCAGGCGACACGGCCGCTCAGCCAGATCACGCAGGACACGAACCGTGACCGCGTCGGCCGTGTGGTGGCCGGTCCCCAGCGCGAGACGCACGAGCCCGACTACTGGCTGCTGACGGCGGCCGTGGCGCTCTCGGCCATCGGCCTCCTGATGGTCTACTCCAGCCGCGGCGTGGAGGCCGCGCGAGACGGCAGCGTCTTCGCCGCCGTGGCCACGCAGCTCAGCTGGGCCGTCGTGGGCGGTCTCGTCCTGCTGGCGGCCATGCGCCTCGACTATCGTCACTGGCGCACCTTCTCCGTGCTCGGGCTGGCGGTCGGCGTGGGCCTCCTGGCACTGCTGCTGCTGCCGGCCATCCCGCCCCTCATCCAGCCCGTCACCACGTTCGGCGCCACGCGCTGGCTGCGCATCGGTGGCCTGCCTGCCTTCCATCCTGCCGAAGTCGCCAAGCTGACCATGGTCATCTACCTGGCGCACTGGCTCACCACGCGCGGCGCGGGGGTGCGCAGCTTCCGGCGCGGCTTCCTGCCCTTCGTGGTCATCCTGGGCCTGCTCGCGGGACTCGTGGCCCTGGAGCCGGACCTGGGCACGACCGGCGTCATCGCGATCACCGCGCTGACCATGTTCTTCGTGGCCGGGGGCCGTGTCTGGCACCTCCTCCTGCTCGTGCCCCTGGGCGTGGCGGGCATCGCCGCCATGTTCGCCATGAACCCCTATCAGCTGGCGCGCTGGCAGGTCTTCCTGGACCCCTGGAACGCACCCAGCGACCTGGCCTTCCAGACCAAGCACGGGCTCTATGCCCTGGCCCTTGGTGGCATCCCTGGCCAGGGACTGGGGACCAGTCGGCAGCCAGGTGGCCTGGCCCTTCCGGCCGCGGAGAACGACTTCATCTTCGCCGTGGTCGGCCAGGAATGGGGGCTGTGGGGCGGGCTGCTGGTCATCGGTCTCTTCGTGCTGCTCGCCTACCGGGGCGTCAAGGTGGCCCAGCAGGCTCCGGACGACTTCGGCAGCCTGATGGCGATGGGACTGACCGCCTGGCTGGGCTTCCAGGCCTTCATCAACATCGGCGTGGTGGTCAACCTGCTGCCACTCACGGGCATGACGCTGCCCTTCCTCTCCGATGGCGGGACGTCCCTCGTCGTGACCCTGGTGGCCGTGGGTATCCTTCTCTCCATCTCCCGCGAGTCCGTCCCCCGAGGTGACACCGCCCATGAGGATCCTGATCGCGGCCGGGGGCACCGGCGGCCACATCTTCCCCGCCCTGGCCGTCGTCACCCGGCTGACGAAGGAGCAGCCTGACCTCGAGGTCCGCTGGCTGGGTGGCCATCGCGGCCTGGAAGCCGAGCTCGTGCCCGCCGCGGGCCTCCCACTGCAGCAGCTCAGGCTGCGATCGCTGCGCACGGTCGAGGCATCCCCGGACACCGTGCTCGACCCGCTGCGCCTGCTGGCGTCCGTGCCCCAGGCGATCATGGCGCTGCTGCGCTGGCGCCCGGATGCCATCTACACGACGGGCGGCTACGTCGCCATCCCGGTGCTGACCGCGGCGCTGCTGCTGCGCATCCCCTCCCTGCTCTGGGAGGGCAACGCCGTGCCCGGCCGAAGCGTGCGCCTGGTGGCGCGACTGGCACGCGCCCGCGCGGTCTCCTTCGCGGTCACCTGCGGGCGCCTGCCCGGCCCGACGTACGTGAGCGGCACGCCCATCCGCGAGCTGGCCGAGGTGGACCGCGCTGCGGCGAGGGAGCGCCTGGGGCTGCCCGCCGGGCTGCCCCTGCTGCTGGTCTTCGGTGGGTCGCAGTCGGTGCGCCGCCTGGACGAGGCGATGGCCGAGGCTGCCGCCGACCTCGTCAGCCGCTGCGCGGTGGTCCACATCACCGGCGCCGCGTCATTCCCCCGCGCGGAGTCGCTGCGGGCCAGCCTGCCCCCCGCGCTGCAGGAGCGCTACCGACCCTTCGCCTTCCTGCACGAGGAGATGGCCGACGCCCTCGCGGCCGCCGACCTGCTGGTGGGACGGGCGGGCTCCTCGACGCTGGCGGAGGCGACGGCCGCCGGCCTGCCCATGATCGTGGTGCCCTATCCGCACGCGGCGGCTCACCAGCGCGCCAACGCTGCCGAGATGGTCGCCGCCGGCGCCGCCATCCTCGTCGACGACGAGACCTTCGACGGTGACAGCCTGCGCCGCGCCGCTGACCTCGCGGCCAGCGGCCAGCTGGCGACCATGGCCGCCGCGGCCCGGTCCCTGGGACGCCCCGGTGCCGCTGCCGCCACCGCGTGGCTGCTCGCGGCGCTGGCGGAACGGGCGCCGCTGCCGGACACCGCGACGCTCGAACAACGCACCCGGGAAGCGGCGTGAGCGACACTGCCACGCCGTCGCCGCGCCTGGACGCGCCGGAGCGGCGCGCCGTCGCGGCTGACCTGGCGCGGCGGCTGGGACTCAAGGCCAGCCTGGCGGAGCCGCTCGCGCCGTACACGACGATGCGCGTGGGCGGCCCGGCGGACATCCTGGCGACCGTGCACGACCTCTTCACCCTGCGGGGCGTGGTGCGCTATGCGCGCTCCCGCGGTCTGCCCCTCTTCCTCGTCGGCCGCGGCTCGGACCTCGTCATCGGCGACGGCGGCATCGGCGGGCTCGTCATCCAGGTCCGCGCTGCCGGTCACCGCATCGAGGGCAGCTGCCTCGTGGCCGAGGCCGGACTGCCCATGGCCCGCGCCGCCTCCATCGCGCGAGACGCCGGCCTCGCGGGCCTGGAGTTCGGGCTGGCCATCCCGGGCACGGTGGGCGGTGCGGTGTGGGGCAACGCCGGCGCCCACGGCGCGGACACGCGTGCCGTGCTCCGTGAGGCGGCCATCGTGACCGCGGACGGCGGAGAGGCCATGCTGGGGCCGCAGGAGCTTGCCATGGCCTACCGCGAGACGCGCCTCAAGTCGCATCCGCCGGGGCGGCCGGAGGTCGTCTTGGCCGCCACCTTCGAGCTGCAGCCCGACGACCCGGAGGCCATCGGCGCCCGCCTCGACGACATCCGCCGCTGGCGCCGCGAGCACCAGCCCCTGGGTCAGCGGTCGGCCGGCAGCGTCTTCCGCAATCCCGAGGGCGACTCCGCTGGCCGGATCATCGATGCGCTGGGCTTGAAGGGCGCCCGACTGGGTGGCGCCATGGTCAGCCCGATGCACGCCAACTTCATCATCAACGCCGGCGGCGCGTCCGCCGCGGACGTGCGAGGCTTGGCCGAGCAGGTGCGCGAGACGGTGCGCCGGGATCGCGGCATCGAGCTGCGCTACGAGGTGGAGTTCGTGGGGGACTGGCCGGACGCGCCCGCGCCCACGGGGGAGGAGGACGCATGAGCGCGAGCGAGACCAGGCCGGCCGACCACCCCGTCATGCTGCCGACACAGACGGTGAGCGTGCTGCTGGGGGGACCGTCGGCGGAGCACGACGTCTCGCTCGTGTCCGGTCGCTCCATCGCCGCCGCCCTGGCCGGGCGCGGGCACCACGTGTCTGCCTGGCTCATCGACCTCGCGGGCCACTGGTGGCTGCTGCCGGCGGTGGCGCTGGACCCGACGCTGCCCGTGGCGGCCTTCCGGGACCCGGCGGGCCTTGGCGCCCGTGGCCCGCTCGGCGCGGCCGCAGCCCTCGAGGAGCTGGCCGGGGCACGGCCGCAGCCGGTCGTCTTCCCGGCCCTGCACGGGCCCTTCGGCGAGGACGGCCAGGTCCAGTCGCTGCTCGAGTCCGTCGGCCTGACGTACTGCGGCGCCGGCCCGGCGGCTTCTGCGGTGGGCATGGACAAGACGCTCTTCAAGCGCATCTGCGGCTCCCTGGAGCTGCCGGTCCTGCCCTGGCTGGAGGTGCGCAGCGCTGAGCTGGCGGCGGCCCCGGAAGCGACCCTGGCGGCGCTCATGGGCTTCGCCGAGGGGCTGCCCGACCCGCGCCTCATCTGCAAGCCGGCCCGCCAGGGCTCCAGCATCGGCATCACCATCGTCCACCACCCGCAGGACCGCGGCGAGCTGCAGGCGGCCCTCGCGGAGGCGCTGCGCTACGACGACCTGGCCCTCATGGAGCCGTATCTCGACCACCCGCGCGAGCTGGAGGTCGGCGTCCTGGGCAACTCGCGGGCGGACACCGCTGCCTACGGCCCCGGCGAGGTGCTGCCCGGGCGGGAGTTCTACGACTACATCGCCAAGTACCACTCCGACGATAGCCGCACGATGGCGCATGCCGATCTGCCAGAGGACCTGGCCGCGGACATCCGTGCCGCCGCCGTGGAGCTCCACCTGGCCCTTGGGGTGACGGGCTTCTCGCGCGTGGACATGCTGCTCGCCCCCGACGACGAGCTGTACATCTCGGAGATCAACACGATCCCCGGCTTCACGCCCATCAGCCTCTTCCCCCTGGTCACGGCAGCGGGGGGCTACGACTTCGCGGGCACCTGCGAACGCATCGTGGAGCTGGCCCTGGAGCGGGCGGCCAGGCGGACGCTGCTCTCCCGGACGCCGAGCGCCCTCGACCGTCCGTGACCCGCTTCGTGCGGCCGGTCAGCGCGGCCGGGGTCATCGAGCCGAGGGCCGTCGAGGCCGCCCCGGTCTCGCCGGGTCATCGGCGCCTGGCCCGGCTGGTGGGTGCCGCCGGCCTGGTGGCCCTCACGGCCGCGCTGTTCTGGCTCCTGAGCGACCCCAGCTTCCGGGTCAGCGAGCAGGACGTCCACATCGAGGGCCTGCACCTGGCCGACGAGGGGGCCGTGCGTGACCACCTCGCGGGGCTGGAGCGCTCGCCCAACGTCTTCCGTGTGCGGCCCTCGGAGATCGTCAGCGAGCTGCGCGCGCTGCCGGAGGTGGAGAGCGCCGTGGCCACCGTGACGCTGCCGGGCGACGTGTCCGTGCGCCTCCGCGAGCGTGCTCCGATCTTCGTCTGGAGCGACGGCAGCCGAGCCTGGCTGGTCGACCGCAGCGGGCTGCTCTTCGCCCTCGACGCGAGCAGCGCGGACACGGGCGGCATCCCGGGCGACACGATCGCAGCGGGCGATGCCGGTGCCGCACCGACGTCGGAGGGCGATGCGGCGATCCCGTCCTGTCCGGGTGGTGGCGCCGCCAGCCGCACGCCGGGCACCTCGGTCGGCGTCGATGCGGATCTGCCGCGCGTGGAGGATGGGCGCCTGCACGCCGAGCCTCCGGACACCGGTGACTGCCTGTCCGTCACCGATCTCGCGGTCATGCGCCAGCTGCTCTCGCTGACCCCGGATGCAGCTCGGTGTGCCGGAAGAGACGCTGCGCCTGCGCGTGGACCCCTTCGAGGGCTATGTGCTCGCCAGTGACAGTGGCTGGCAGGCCGTCTTCGGTCACTACACGCCCACGCTCCAGCCGCCGGATGTCATCCCCCGCCAGGTGCAGTGCCTGACCTGGCTGCTGGCATCGGTGGGGCGCCGCCTGGAGACGACGTACCTGTCCGTCTCCGCACAGGGCTGCGGCACGTTCACCGAGTTCGGCAAGGCAGGCGGAGACCCCGACGCGTAAGGTGACGACGGACGCGCAGCGCTGAGCCTGCGCGCCATCGCGCCATCGCCCACAATGTGCTGGTGCGTCCGCGCACCAGTGTGCCGCGGCATGGTTCGAGGAAGGGAAGCGCTTGGAGATCGAAGCCGTCAGGGTGGCCCTCGATGTCGGCACGAGCAAGATCGTCGTGCTCGTCGGGGAGGTCGGCAGCGACGGGTCCCTGGACATCATCGGCAAGGGTGTCGTGTCGTCGTCGGGCGTGCGCAAGGGGCTCGTCAACAACATCGAGCAGACCGTCACCTCCATCCACCAGGCCATCGTGCATGCCGAGCGCCTGTCCGGCCTGCGCCTGGAGGGGGCCTTCGTCGGCGTAGGCGGTGACCACCTCGAGAGTCTCAACTCGCGCGGCACGGTGGCCGTCAGCGGGGCGCACCGCGAGATCACCCGCGAGGACATCGAACGGGCCACGGAGGTCGCCCGTGCGGTCACCATCCCCTCCAACCGGGAGGTCCTGCACGTCCTGCCCAGGGACTTCACGGTGGATGGCCAGGACGGCGTGCGCGATCCGGAGGGCATGAGCGCCATCCGCCTGGAGGTCACCACGCACATCGTGCACGGCAGCGCCACGGCCCTCCAGAACCTCACCAAGTGCGTGATGCACGCGGGCATGCGCCCCGAGGAGCTGGTGGTGGGTTCGCTGGCCTCCGGTGAGGCCGTCCTCACCGAGACGGAGCGGGAGCTGGGAGCCGCCGTAGCCGACATCGGCGCGGGCACCACGGACATCGCCCTGTACGCCGACGGGCAGCCCTTCCACACCGGTGTCGTGCCCCTCGGCGGCGTCAACGTCACCAACGACATCGCCATCGGGCTGCGCACCAACCTGGCCGCGGCGGAGCAGCTCAAGGTCCGCTTCGGGAGCGCCGACGCGCGTGATGGTGACGGTGCCCTCGACCCCGCCCTCGAGATCGTCGACGAGGGCGTGGCCCGCCCGGCGCGCAAGTCGGACGTCACCGAGATCATCGAGGCGCGCATGCGAGAGCTCTTCGAGAAGATCGGCGACCACATCGGCAGCCATGCCACCGCACACCGCCTGCCTGCCGGCCTGGTCCTCACCGGTGGCGGCTCACAGCTGGCGGGCATCGCGGAGCTGGGCAGGGACGTCCTGCAGCTACCCGTGCGCGTGGCCTCGCCGCAGGGCGTGGGCGGCCTCACGGATCACCTGCTGACGCCCACCTACTCGACCGCCATCGGGCTGCTGCTGTGGGCGGCGCGAGTCGTCAAGGAGCAGGACCTGCAGCGCTACGAGTTGCCACCCGGCTCGCCCGGCATGATGCGCCTGCGCGACGTCATACGGCGCTTCTTCCCCTAGCCGATCATCGGGTCCGGTCGCCGCGGCGCGTGACGCGGCCGCCACGGCGGATGCCCGGCCCGCGGGTGGACGTTGACCACGGGTGGGCGTTGACCAAAGGCGCCATGAACGGCCCTCATCGCGGACCTCGCGGTGCGTGCCGCGGAGGCAGGGCTATCGCACACGGCAGCGTCGGGGATATACTCGCCGGCACGACGACCAGGTGGTCCCGTGGCACCTCGACCGTGCGATGGCCGCGGGGGGCAGCAGGCCTGGCAGCGCGATCTTGGAGGGTCCCACATGCCGTTGCGTTCTGACTCAGAGAACTTCGCTCTCATCCGCGTCATCGGGGTCGGCGGCGGCGGCAGCAACGCCGTCAACCGCATGATCCGCGCTGAGCTGATGGGCGTGGAGTTCATCGCCGTCAATACCGACGCGCAGGCTCTCCTGCAGTCGGACGCCCCCAACAAGATCCGCATCGGCGACAAGATCACGCGCGGCCTCGGTGCCGGCGGTGACCCCAGCATCGGGCAGCGCGCCGCAGAGGAAGACTCCGAGAAGATCGCCGACGTCCTGCGCGACTCCGACCTCGTCTTCATCACCGCCGGCATGGGTGGTGGGACGGGCTCCGGGGCGGCACCCGTCATCGCCGAGATCGCGCGCGACATGGGCGCCCTGACCATCGGCGTCGTCACCAAGCCGTTCTCCTGGGAAGGCGCCCGTCGTCGCCTCAACTCGGAGAAGTCGGCAGAGCTGCTGCGGGACAAGGTGGACACCCTCATCACCATCCCCAACGACCGGCTCAAGGAGGTCGTCACGGCCGAGACCTCCATCGTCGAGGCCTTCCGAGTCGTGGACGACGTGCTGCGCCAGGGCGTGCAGGGCATCAGCGACCTCATCACGGTGCCCGGGCTCATCAACCTGGACTTCGCCGACGTGCGCGCCGTGATGCGCTCGGCCGGCTCCGCCCTCATGGGCATCGGCCGCGCCAGCGGTGCGGACCGGGCGGCCAACGCGGCTCGCCAGGCCATCTCCAGCCCACTGCTGGAGATCAGCATCAGCGGTGCGCAGGGCGTCCTGTTCAACATCACCGGCGGCCCCAGCCTCGGCCTCTTCGAAGTGGATGAGGCGGCCGAGATCATCCGCGAGATGGCGGACCCGGAGGCCAACATCATCTTCGGCACCGTCATCGACGAGCGCATGGGTGATGACGTCCAGATCACCGTCATCGCCACCGGCTTCGACGCCGCCCGCAAGACGGCCACCTACCTGACGGCCGCCACGCAGGTCGACAGCGGTGTGCAGGCCGGCCGCGAGAATCGTGACTACCTCCAGGAGCTGCAGCGCCAGCGCACCGCCGCGGGTGACCGCGACGACCTGGGCACGGACGGCGAGGGCTCCCGCGAGGCCGTGGCCGTGCCTGTCTCGACCGGCAGCGCCTCGAGCGCACCACGCGAGGCCGAGGACCTGGACATCCCCGCCTTCCTGCGGCGCAGTCGCTGACGAGGCGCAGTCGCTGACGAGGCGCAGTCGCTGACGATGGCGCAGCCGCTGCCGACCGCCCACGAACGCTGACCCGGGCCCCTTCGACGAGCGGGCGGAGTCCGAGGTCGCCGCGCTGCTGTCCGCGCGCGCGGACGTCCTGGGGCGCATGGCCAGCGCCTGCGCACGCGCGGGTCGCCCGAGCGAAGGGGTGACGCTGGTGGCCGTCTCCAAGACGGTGCCGCTGGAGCGCCTGCGGCTGGCCCGCGCGGCAGGGCACGACCGCCTCGGGGAGAACCGCGTCCAGGAGGCCGAGGCCAAGATCCTGCGCTCGACGGCGTGGAGTGGCACCTCGTCGGCCACCTGCAGCAGAACAAGGCGGCGCGGGCGGTGGCGCTCTTCGACGTCATCGAGTCGGTGGCTTCGGTGGATCTCGCCCGGCGCCTGGACCGGCTGGTGGCCGCAGGCGGCGCGCGCTGCGGGGAGCGCCTGCCCGTCTACCTGCAGGTCAACGTGGATGGCGATCCGGCCAAGGCCGGGCTGTCACCGGCGGAGCTGCGGACGGACGTGGGATCGCTCCTGGACCTGGCCCACCTCGACGTTCGCGGGCTCATGACGGTGGGTTGGGCGACCGACAGCGATGCGGTCGCGCGGTCCACCTTCACGCGGCTGCGGGGGCTCTCCGATGAGTTGATCGTGCAGGACGGCCGACTGGGCGCCGGCCTGTCGATGGGCATGAGCGATGACTTCGAGGTGGCCATCGAGGAGGGCAGCACGCTGGTGCGCGTCGGGCGCGCGCTCTTCGGGCAGCGACCGTCGCGCACCCCTCAGACCTGATGGGTGAGGACGTCGTCATCGCCGTGCGACTGACGCCGCGGGCGGGACGCGACCAGGTCGTCGGGCCCGATGAGCGGGGTGTGTTGCGTGTCCGCGTCGCCGCCGCGCCGGTCGACGGCGGTGCCAACCGGGCGCTGCTGCGCACGCTGGCGGCAGCCCTCGACGTGGCACCCTCGACACTGGAGATCGTCAGTGGCGCCAGCAGCCGCCAGAAGCGCGTGCGCATGGCCGGCGCTGACGCGGCGCTCGTTCGCGGCCGCTGGCCGGGCCTCGCCATCGAGGGCCGCTGACGGAAAGGGCACACTCGGCATCGCCGAGCGTGCCCTTCCCGATCCCACGACGACCCCGACACGCTGCCGGGATCGGGCGCTGTCAGGTCGCGGCGACGCGGTGGTCCACCATCCAGTTGATGCCGAAGCGGTCCTTGCAGGCTCCGTAGTCGTCACCCCAGAACTGGTGCTCGAAGGGCACGGTCACGCTGCCACCCTCGGCGAGCGCCTCGAAGATGCGACGGCCTTCGTCGCTGCTGTCCACGCCCACGCTGATGGCCACCGAGTCGCCGAACGTCGTGCTGCCCATGCCCGGCATGCGGTCCGAGCCCATGATCGCCTGGCCGTCGCCGATGGGCAGGGAGACGTGCATGACGAGATGGCCGTGCTCGGCAGGGACGCCACTGTCGGGCGGCATCTCCGAGAAGCGGCTGATGGGGGAGAGCTCGGCGCCGAAGACGGAGCGGTAGAACTCGAAGGCTGCTTCGCAGTCGCCATCGAACGCCAGATAGGGGTTCACGCTGACCATGGGGGGACCTCCTGGCTGCAGGCAGTCACGGTGCTGCCTCACGGCATCCTAGGAGACCGGTTCGTCGGCGTCGACCCCCGCGCTCGTGACGCCACGGCGCCCCAAGCCCTGGAGACGTCGCGGCTACGGTTAACGCGCTCACGATGGTCGGCATCACCCGGGCATGGCAGGCCGATCAGCACCTGCGCGACGCTGGCCCCGCAGGGTCTCATGAGGCCTGACGCAGAAGCGAGGTGATGCAGTGACCGAAGAGCATGCCGGCGACACCCGGCGGTGCCCCGCGATGACGGCGGGGCATGGCATGACCGGACCGTGAGCGTCCCGGGACTGCTGGCGTCGGCGGGCATCGCCGGCGTCATCGGCTGGCTCACCGCGCAGTTCGCCCCACGCGGGCCGGTCACGAGCGCTGAGGCCCTGCTCGTCATGGCGCTGGCGCTCCTGGCCGGCATCCTGGGCGGGGTCCTGGGACGCACTCGCTGGGCCATCGCGGCCGTCGCCCTGGGCAGCATGGCGGGCATCGAGCTGGGACGCCTTGATGTCCAGGCGGCCTCCCTGGCGTTTCGCTTCGATGACATCTTCGGCATCCTCGCCTTCGCCTCCACGCGTGGCCTGCACGGCCTCCTGGCCCTGCTGCCCATGTCCCTGGGCGTGCTCATGGGCATCGGCCTGGCCCGCCGACGCGGCTGGCTGGCGGCACGGGCGCCGCGGCGCTGGCCCGTCGGCTCGGCACTCCTCGGGCTGCTCGTGGTGGGCATGGCCGTGCTCGTGGTGCTGCCCGGGTCCACGCCGGCGGTCACGGACGCCGATGATCGCCGCATCTCCGGTAGCGTCGCGGAGCTCTCGCACGTCGATCTCGGCGGCGACCCCCACGGCCTGCTCATCCGGGCCGTCGACCCGGATGCGCCCGTGCTCCTCTACCTCTCCGGCGGTCCCGGCCAGTCGGACCTGGCCCTGGCGCGGGCGCTCACGAGCGGCTGGCTGGCGGACCTCGTGGTGGCGACCTTCGACCAGCGCGGCAATGGCACCTCCTATCCGGCCATCGACCCGGTCGCGGACATGACCGTGAGCTCGGCCGTCGACGACGTCATCGAGCTCAGCGAGTACCTCCGCGAGCGATTCGACGAGGAGCGCATCTACCTCATGGGTGAATCCTGGGGCAGCCTCCTCGGCGTCCTTGCCGTGCAGCGCCGCCCGGATCTCTACCACGCCTGGATCGGCAGCGGTCAGATGGCCGACGTGCTCGAGACGGACCGCGGCGTGTATCGCGACCTCGTGGCGCTGGCGCAGCGCGAGGAGGACGCTGCGCTCGCGGCGACGCTGCAGGCGATCGGCGAGCCGCCCTATCGCGACCTGCCCTGGGCGAACGCTCGAGTGATGCTCCTGTACGAGCGTCTCTACGCGCCGTACACCCCGTCGGAGGGCTACCTGGCCCGTGGCGAGGCCGCCGGCCTCGATCCGTTCGGCGTCCTGGGTTCCGAGTACGGTCTCATCGACAAGGCCAACGTCCTGCGCGGCCTCATCGACACCTTCGAGCAGCTCTACCCGCAGCTCTACGACCTCGATCTGCGCGAGCGTGTGCCCCGTCTCGAGGTGCCCGTCTGGATCCTGGACGGTGCCGCCGAGCTGGAGGCGCGCCGCGGCCCGATGCGCGAGTGGTTCGACCGCCTCGCGGCGCCTTCCAAGCGAGTGGTCACCTACGAAGGTGCTGCCCATTCGGTCGCCTTCGAGCAGGCTGACGCCGTGCAACGGCTGTTCGTGGAGGAGATCCTCCCTGCCACGTACGGGTCCTCTGCGGCGGGGCGCTGACGCGGGTGGTTTATACTCACCAGCCTCGGGCGATTGGCTCAGTCGGTTAGAGCGCGCGGTTCACATCCGCGAGGTCACTGGTTCGAATCCAGTATCGCCCACCACCCTGATCCCCCGGATGGATGCCGGCGACGCGACCCCCGCGCTGCTATCCGAACAGGTACCGTCGACTCAGGGGGATGTCCGTTGCCGGCTCGACTGCCAGCGACCGACCTCCGATGCTCACCTCACCGCTGGCGGGATCGACATCGATCGGGGCCGTCGCGCGGTTCACCCAGAGCGATGCTCGCGTCAAGCCACGGCACCCCGCGACCGCGACGACCCGCCTCCGAGTCCCGAGCCGCCCGGCGATGCCGCCCGACAGGGCGACACTCGAAACGAACGTGACCGACACGTCCGCCGGGGCCAGCCCGTGTCCGCTCCAATCGGCGGCGTAGCGAGTGGGCTCACAGCCCCAGACGGTCGCATTCCCCTCGCCGATCGGGCCCCAGGCTCGTGAGCCTCCCTTGAGCACGGCCTCCGGCTTCACGCCGAAGAACGCGGGCTTCCACAGCACGACGTCCGCCAGGCGGCCGGGTCGCAGCGAGCCGACCTCTTGCGACAGGCCATGAACGATGGCCGGCTCGATCGTCGTCTTGGCGAGATAACGCAGGATCCGACGGTTGTCATCGTAGGGATCGTCGCCATCCTCTGGCAACCCTGACCAGCCCTGGCCGTCCTCGCTGTGCCGCCACGCCTTCATCACGTGCGCCAGCTGGAGCGTCCGCCTGAGGGTCTCGCCGATGCGGCCCATGCCCTGGGAGTCGGAGTTGACGATGGCGATGGCGCCGAGCTCGTGGAGCGGACCCTCAGCGGCCATCGTGGCTGGGTGGACCCGCTCGCTGAAGACGCGGACGTCCTCGGGGTTCCGGAAGCTCCCGCCGTGGTTGGGCAGCGTCATGGCCAGGGATTCATCGGCCGCCGAAACGCCCCACGGCAAGGTGGGATTGGTGGACGAGCACAGGATCGACGGCTCGCGCACCAGGCCGATCAGGTCCGGTACGTGACCGCCGCCCGTACCCTCGACGTGGTAGGCGTGCACGGTTCGATGAGCGACGGCCGCCACCGTATCCTCGAGCTCGCAGGACTCATGCAGGCCGTCCGTGTGGAGGCTGACGGCGATGTCGTATCGATCGGCGAAGTCGAGCGTGCGATCGATGATCTCCGGATAGGCGCCCAAGTCCTCGTGGATCTTCAATCCGACAGCCCCGGCGTCCAGCAGCTCCTCGAGCGCCTGATCGTTCTCCGCTCTGGCGCCGGCCTGCAGCCCGATGTTGATGGGCCACGACTCGAAGGCCATGAATCGACGCAGCATCTGCCGAGGGGGTTCTTCGAAGCCGGCGGTGATGAGCGTGGTGATCCCGGCCGAGAGTGCCGTGGGCAGCAGCGCGGGAGACACCAGGTGGACATGTGAATCGACCATGCCCGGGGTCGCGATCAGCCCATAGGCGTTGACAGGTTCCGTGTGTGGCCCGATGAGCAGGTCGATGCCGTCCGTGATCTCCGGGTTCCCCGCACGCCCGATCCCGGCGACCCTGCCGTCCTTGATGCCGATGTCCGCCTTGACCACACCGATGGTCGGGTCCACGACCAGCGCGCCCAACAACACGACGTCGAGCTCGGAGGCGGTCGGGGCGGAGTCGCTCTGCGTCTCCCGGCTCCGGAGGTTCTTGGTGTACCCCCTCCAGGTCTCATCGCCCGCCTCGTGCAGGTCACGCTCGACACGAAGCCACAGGTCGGTGTCACCGACGCGCACGCGATCATCGGCCGTGAGTCCGTACCGAGTGAAGTAGTCGGACCGGGAAAGTCGGCTCATGTCCGAGATCCGGTCGATCGAGCGCCGATCCGACCGCCGAAGCGGACAAGATCGACCTCACGGACCTCACCGGGAGCCCAGCCCACCGAGCCGCCGGCGGGCACATCGAGGTGGAAGCCGGCGGCAGCCAGCCGATCGAACCGAAGACGTGGGTTGGTGCGATCGAACGGGTAGTGCGAGGAGACGCGGATGGTCCTGCGCGATGTGCTCTCCACGCGGAGACGCCGTCGCTCCCGGCCGGCAGCCAACTCCACTGGCTGGCTGCCAAGACGCACTTCACCCGGTCTCAACTGCGGACTCCTTCGTGCTGAGTGGGTCGATCAGGACGATGAGGCGGGTGCCGTCAGCCAGGAGCACCTCCAGGCGCACCTCATCGAGCAGTTCGGGGACCCCGTCCAGGACGTCGTCCTCGCGCAGCGCCGAGCGCCCCGCCTCTTCCACCTGGGCGTAGGTCGACCCGGCGCGCGCAGCCTCGAGCATGGCGTCGCAGATGACGGCCACGGCCTCAGGATGGTTGAGCTTCAGGCCCGCCGCGCGGCGCCGGCGGGCGACCTCCGCAGCCACGAAGACAAGCAGGAGGTCCTCTTCCCGCGGCGTCAGGCGCATGGCTGCCAGGTACGGTACGGTCCCGGCGCCTGGATGCGGACTCTTCGCCTCATGGTCGGTCCCCTCCGATCCCTGCCCGTGAGTGCACATGCTCTCATTGCTGAGAGGATGTGCATCATTGGTACCACGCAGATGGGATCCGAGTCAAGCGTCGCGAGACACGTGTTCGTCGAGACATGTCGTGAACGGCCAGCGACCCGCGTCCGGGCCCGTGCTACCATCCGTCGTGGGAGCAGTCTCAGTTCTGAGATTCCTCCCATGCGCGGGACCGATCTCGCCGCTGAAGGGGTGCGATGCGCGGAGCGTGCAGCCGACTGACAGGTGGATACGGGCTCCAGGCTGGAACCGGGGGCGCCCGCAGGCCCCGGCGTTCCACGGAGGCAGCGACCCGGTGAACCTCCTGCTGGGTGCTGACTTCGGGACCGGAGGCGCCAAGGTCGCCCTGGTCAGCGACGCCGGGGAGCAGCTGGGCTACGCCTTCGAGGAGTACCCCATCCACACGGACCATCCCGGCTGGTCGGAGCACGACGCCCCGCGCTACTGGGAGGTCTTCTGCCGCCTGGCCCGCCAGGCGATCGCGGAGTCGCGGGTGCCGCCCGCGGAGATCCGCGGCGTGGCCATCTCGTCGGCGCTGCCCTCCGTCGTCTTCATCGACGCCGCCGGCGCCCCGCTGCCGCGCGCCTACAACCTCATGGACCGCCGCGCCACGGCCGAGGTGACCTGGCTCAAGGAGCACGTCGGCGCGGAGCGCATCTTCAACGTCACCGCCAACCGCCTCGAGGACCATCCCGCTCTCGTCAACCTGCTCTGGGAGCGTAACCATCGCCCGGAGCACTTCCGCCGCATCGCGACGGTCCTGACCATCGATGGCTACATCAGCTTCCGGCTCACAGGTCGGACCACCGTGCACTACTCGGCGGCACCGTTCTACGGCGCCTACGACATCCTCGGCCGCAGCTTCGACACGGACCTCCTCGAGGCCATGGGCGTTGATGCGGCGCTCCTGCCCGACCTCTGTGCCTGCGAGGACGTCATCGGCGAGGTCACGCCGCAGGCGGCCGCCGACTGTGGTCTCGTGGCGGGCACACCCGTCGCTGGTGGCCAGGTCGACTGCAATGCCGGCTGGCTGCAGGGCGGCGCGATCGAACCCGGCGACATCCAGATGAACCTGGGTACGGCCGGGAACTTCGGCATCATCCACCGCGACCGCGACTTCCTCTTCTCGGCATCCAGTGCGGCCTCTATCAACTTCCCCTACACCGTGGACTCCGAGCACACCTGGATCACGGTGCCCACCACGACCACGGGCGGCGGCACGCTGCGCTACCTGCGCGACCAGCTCTCCGCGGCCGAGCTGCAGGCCGAGCGCACCACGGGCGTCAGCGCCTACGACCTGCTGCTCGAGCAGGCTGCCGCAGTCCCGCCGGGCTGCGATGGGCTGCTCTTCCTGCCCTACCTGATGGGGGAGCGGACGCCCATCTGGGACGCCAACGCGCGCGGCGTGATCTTCGGCCTCTCGCTCAACCACTCCAAGGGCCACCTCGTGCGGGCCGCCCTGGAGGGCGTCGCCTTCGCCCTGTACCACTCCTTCGAGACGCTCAGCACGGCAGGACTGCGCGTCAACTACCCGCTCGTGCTCAACGAGGGGGCCGCTCGCAGCGCCCTGTGGCGCCGCATCATCACGGACGTATTCGACGTGGGTACCGTCCTCCTGGAGCGACGCACCGGCGCGCCCTTCGGCGACGCCGATCCTGGCCGGCGTGGCCACTGGCGTCTTCCGCGACTTCGGCGTGGCGCGCCAGTGGGCCACGACCGTCGAGCCCATGGAGCCGGATCCCGTGGCGCACGCGCGCTATATGGAGCGATTCGCGCTCTTCAAGCAGGTCTACAGGGATCTCAAGGACGATTTCGTGACGCTGGCCCGCCTGGCGCAGGTCGGACACGGGGAAGGGTAGGGTCGGCATGGAGCTCGTCTCGAAGTTGCGTGCGCGCGCCGCACAGGGGGATGCCATCCGCGTCGGCATCGTCGGCTGCGGTCAGATGGGTTCCGGCCTGGCGCACACCATCCACAACGTCGTGGGCATGCGCGTGGCCGCCATCGCCGACATGGACCCCGGACGTGGCATCCGCACCTACCAGGAGATGGGCCACGCCGCGGACGACATCGTCGTCACCGAGGACCTGGGCCGGGCCGAGGACGCCATCCGCGCCGATCGGCCGCTGGTCACGCCTTCCGCCCTGGCCATGCCCGGACTCGACGGCCTGGAGGCCCTCGTGGAGGTCACCGGCGTGCCCGACGTGGGCGCGCGCGTGGCCTACGAGTCGATCATGGCCCGCAAGCCCGTGATCATGATGAACGTCGAGACGGACATCACCATCGGCCTCTACCTCGACCGGCTGGCCCGTCGCAGCGGGGCCATCTACACCGTCGCGTCGGGCGACGAGCCGGGCGTCTGCAAGATGCTCTGGGAGCAGGCCATGCTCATGGGCTTCGAGGTCGTGACGCTGGGCAAGGGCAAGAACAACGTCATCGACCTGGGCGCCACGCCGGCCTCCTGCGCCGAGGAGGCAGCCGGCAAGGGCATGAACCCCAAGATGCTGGCAGCGTTCAAGGACGGCACCAAGACCATGGTGGAGATGGCCTCAGTGGCCAACAGCACGGGCCTCCTGCCCGACGTGCCGGGCATGCACGGCCCCAAGGTCGAGGTCGCCGACCTGGAGAAGGTCTTCATCCCCGTCGAGGACGGCGGCATCCTCTCGCACTCCGGCTGCGTGGACTACAGCACCGGCGCCATCGCCCCCGGCGTCTTCGCCATCGTGCGCTCCTACGACGCCCGGATCCGCACGGAGATGCGCTTCATCACGCACGCCGAGGGCCCCTACTACCTGCACTTCCGGCCCTACCACCTGTGCGACCTGGAGACGCCGCAGTCGATCGCAGAGGCCGTCCTGCTGGGGGAGGTGACCGCCAGCGCGGAGGCCATGCACGCCGAGGTCGTCTGCACGGCCAAGCGCGACATCGCCGCCGGCGAGCGCCTCGATGGCATCGGTGGCACGGACTGGTACGGCACGATCATGACCGCCACGGAGGCGCGCGCCGGGCGCGCGGTTCCCATCGGCATCGGTGCTGGTGGCGTCGCCCAGCGGGCGATCGGTCGCGGCTCGATCATCAGCGAGGACGACGTCAGCGTCGACGAGTCCACCTTCGTCTGCCGGCTGCGCCGCCTGCAGGACGCCCTGTACGCCTGATGGACGAGCACGAGCGGGCGCACCCTGCCCCCGACGCCGCGGCCAACGCTCCCGCGGCCCCGCCGTTGCCGCTGCCCTTCCTGCAGGACGGGGTGGCCCAGATCGCCTTCGTGGTCAAGGACCTCGATCGCACGGTGGAGGCCTACTGGAAGGTCTTCGGCATCGGCCCCTGGCACTTCTATACCTACGGCACGGGGCTCTGCCGGACGATGTCGTACCACGGCCGCCCGGTGGAGTACCGCATGCGCCTGGCGCTCTCGTACTTCGGGCCCATGCGCGTCGAGCTCATCGAGATCATGGAGGGGCCGACCGTCTACGCCGACTTCGTGCGCGAGCACGGCTACGGCATCCAGCACCTGGGGCTCCTCGTTGACGACATGGAGGCGGCCATCGCCCAGGCGGCCGCGGCGGGCATCCCCATGACCATGGACGGGGCCGGATTTGGCGTGGACGGTGACGGTCACTACGCCTACCTGGACACCGAGGAGCTCTTCGGGACGACCCTGGAGCTCATCGCGCGGCCACGCGAGAAGCCGACGCCGGAGAAGGTCTACCCGCCGGGCTGAACGGAGGCTCCACGGCCGCCGGGTCTCCCGGCCATCAAGGACAGGGAGGAGGAACGATGCCGCGCCAGCCCTTCAGGTACAGCTACTTCCAGCTCACGTTCGGGCAGGAGGAGGCCTACCGGTCGCCGCACCTCACCTACGAGCGCCTGCGCCGCTTCGGCTACGACGCCATCGAGATCTGTCCACCCAAGGGCCGCTACGGGATGGGCGTGTCCATGGAGGACTACCTTGCCACGCACCTGCGCCTCAAGGCGGACCATGGCCTGGAAGTCTCCAACGTCAACGAGTGCTGGGGCGAGATGTGGGATCCCTACTCGCCGGACTTCAAGACCCTGACCGAGCCGAAGACGGCCGACCTGGCCGTCTCGGAGACCCGCTCGACCGTCGACTTCGCGGCCGAGCTTGGCGCGGCCTCGGTGACCATCGCCACGGCCATCCACGCGCCCATCACGAGCGGGTCCGTCGCCGAGGCCACCCTGGTGGCCGTGGACGCACTGCGGCGCATGGGCGAGCACGCGGCGAGTCGCGGCATGCGCCTCGTCTTCGAGGCCACCAACCACCTCGAGATGGGCAAGTTCGTCAACACCGCCGCGAACCACAAGCGGATCATCGAGCTCACCGGGCGGGACGACATCGGCATCCAGCTCGACTTCTTCCACGTCAACCTCGAGGAGCTCTCCGCCTACGAGGCCGTCATGGATGCCCAGCCGCACCTCTGGCACTGTCACTTCCGCGACTCCAACTCGCTCACCCCTGGCTACGGCAAGACGGATTTCCGGGCCGTCATGCGTGGCCTCATCCGCACCGGCTACGCGGGCTACTGCACCATCGAGAGCGCCCCCATGGTGCCCAGCGCGGATCGCTCCGCCGAGGACGGCATCACCTACCTGAAGCTCTGTGAGCGGGTGGCCGAGTACCAGCTGAGCGCGGAGTACCCCAACGGCTACGCCATCGCCGATCCCGCGCAGCTGAGTTGACGCGGGTTCCGGCGTCGTGGTAGCGTTCCTGCACCAAATCTCAGGAGCGAGAAATCTCTCAGTGGCGAGGATGATGAATCCGTCCAACGAGGACCTTCGACTGCTGGTCAAGGTCAGTCGCTTCTACTACGAGGATGGCCTGAACCAGGACGCCATCAAGGATCGCCTCGGCCTGTCCCGCTCGAAGGTGTCGCGGCTCATGGCCCAGGCACGAGAGCAGGGCGTCGTGCAGATCAGCGTCGTCTCGCCCGCGCAGCTCTACCTGGACCAGGAGAGCCGCCTCGAGGAGCGCTTCGGCCTGCAGGAGGTGCTGGTCGTGGAGTCGCAGCCGGGTGACTCGCAGGACGCGGTCAGCCGTGCGGTCGGACATGGGGCCGCCGGCTACCTGGTGCGCGCCCTGCAGCCCCACAGCACGGTCGGCTTCGCCTGGGGCAGCACGCTGCGCTACATGGCCATGGCCCTCACGCCGCAGCGCTTCCCGGACGTCCAGCTCGTCCAGGTCATCGGTGGCCTGGGTCACCCTGAGGCAGAGGTCCACGCCACGGAGCTCTGCCGCAGCGTCTCGCGCTCGCTGGGCTGCCGCCTCACGCTCCTGCCCGTGCCCGGCATCGTGGCCGACCAACGCACCCGCCAGGCGCTGCTCTCCGATGTCCACGTGCAGCGCGCAGTCGCGGCCTGTGGCCAGCTGGACCTCGCCTTCGTCGGCGTCGGCGCACCCACGCCGGATTCGGTGACCATGCGCGACGGCTCGATCATCACCCAGGCCGAGCTGGACGGCCTGCTCGAGAAGGGCGCCGTCGGCGACATCGCGCTGCGCTACTTCGACGCCGAGGGTCGCGGCGTGGAGTCGGAGATCAACGAGCGGATCATCGGCATCACGCTCGAGCAGCTCAAGCGCGGACCCAAGGTCGTGGCGGTCTCCGGCGGCCCGCAGAAGGTGCCGGCCATCCGCGCTGCCCTGCGCGGCGGCCTCATCGACGTGCTGGTGACCGATTCGGTGACCGCCGAGAAGCTCCTGGAGGCGTCCCTTGGATGACCGCCAGATCGTCGAGCTGGCGGCGCGGGTCCTCCGGGCCGAGAGTGCCGCCGTGGCAGGCCTGGCCGGGCAGCTGCCCGCCGAGCTGCCTCGGGCCGTGCGCCTGCTGCTCGACTGCCGCGGCCACGTCATCGTCTCGGGATCCGGGACCTCCCACGCCGTGGCGCTGCGCTTCGCTCACCTGCTCACCTGCTGCGGCACGCCCGCACTCTTCCTGCACCCCGGTGACAGCCAGCACGGGGCCGCCGGCGCCGTGCGTGCCGAGGACGTCTGGATCGGCCTCTCCAAGGGTGGCGAGACCACGGAGGTGTGCTTCCTGGCCGGCATCGCCCGCAAGCGCGGTGCCAGGGTCATCGCCATCACCGAGAAGCCGGACTCCACGCTCGGGCGACTGGCCGATGTCGTCCTCGAGATCCACGCGCCCGCGGACGTGGATCCGTACGGCATGATCGCCACGGGCAGCTCGCTCTTCAACTCGGCCTTCTGCGACGCCATCTGCGTGGCCCTCCTGGAGCTGCGCGGCTACACCAAGGATGCCTTCGGCGAGACGCACCCCGGTGGCGCCGTCGGTCAGCGCATCCGGGGGGATGCGGCATGAGGGCTGCCCGGGTGACCGCGCCCGAGCGTATCGAGCTGGTCGACGTGCCCGCCCCGGCGTGTCCTGACGATGGGCTCCTGCTCCGCGTCAAGGCGTGCGGCGTGTGCGGCTCCGACCTGCGCCGCTGGCGCGAGGGACCCGACCCGCGGGGCGCCGTCATCCCGGGTCACGAGTTCTCCGGCATCGTCGAGGAGGTCGGCTTCAAGGTCAGCGGCTATGCGGTCGGGGAGCGCCTGGCCATGTCGCCCGATGTCCACTGCAACCGCTGCTGGTATTGCAGTGTCGGCCTCTACAACCTCTGCGACGACCAGAAGCTGATCGGGATCACACCCGGCTACGACGGCGCCCTCGCCGAGTACACCGTGCTGGCGGCCGATGTCCTCGCCGGAGGCATCGTCCACCGCATGCCCTCGTCGCTGACGTTCGCGCAGGGCGCCCTCGCTGAGCCGATGAGCTCCGTCCAGGCCTGCCATGCTGAGATCGGCACGAAGCTCGGTGACACGGTCGTGGTCATGGGTGCCGGGCCCATCGGCTGCCTGCATGCCGTGATCGCGCACCTGCGTGGCGCCCGGGTGGTCATCTCGGAGCCCAACGAGCTGCGCCGCAGGATGGCCGCCCCGTTCGCGCCCGAACTGCTCCTCGACCCTTCCACCCAGGACGTCGTGGCCGAGGTCAGGGCATTCACTCGTGGCCTCGGTGCCGATGCCGCGATCTGCGCCAACCCGGTGGCGGCCACCCACCAGCAGGCGGTGGGGCTGGTGCGCAAGCGCGGCACCGTGGTGCTCTTCGGTGGCCTGCCCAAGACGAGCCCCATGACGTCGCTCGATGCCGACAGGATCCACTACCACGAGATCAAGGTCGTCGGCTCGTTCAGCTACCACCCCGACTTCCACGCCCGCGCGCTGGAGTTGCTGGACCGCGGCCAGGTCGACAGCGACATGCTCATCACCCACACCTTCCGCCTCGAGCAGGTGGAGGAGGTCTTTCGCACCCTGGCCGCCGGCGAGGCGCTCAAGGTCATGGTCAGCATGGAGCAGGGGGCGGGCGCAGGACGGCCATGATCGGTCTCAACGAAGAGCTCCAGCAGCGCGAGGCAGCCGGTCGGCCCGTGCGCGTCGGTCTCGTGGGCGCCGGCCAGATGGGCACCGACGTCGTGGCCACGACCAGCGTCATGCCCGGCGTCCGCATCGTCGTCACGGCCGACATCGACCTCGACCGGGCACGCGACAGCTACCGCATCGGCCAGGTCGTGGACGAGGTCGTGGTGGCCAGCTCCGCAGCCGAGGCGGACGCCGCCGTGGCAGCCGGCCAGCGCGTCGCCGTCAGCGACTTCCGCATCGTCACGGACATGCACAGCGTGGAGGTCATGCTGGAGTCCACGGGCGTGCCAGAGGTCGGTGCGCGGGCAGCCCTGCGCGCGGCCCGCAACGGGCAGGACCTGGCCATGATGAACGTGGAGACGGACATCACGGTCGGCCCGCTGCTCAACTGGTACGCGCGCCGCAAGGGCGTCATCTACGCGCTGGCCGCAGGTGACGAGCCGGCTGCCTGCAAGGAGCTCTACGACCTGGCCACGGCCATGGGCTTCACCGTGGTGGCCGCCGGCAAGGGCAAGAACAACCCGCTCGACCGCCACGCCACGCCCACGGACCCGGCGGTGCAGGCTGAGGCCGCACGGCGCGGGCTCTCCCCCAACATGCTCATCGAGTTCGTGGACGGCAGCAAGACCATGATCGAGATGGCCGCCGTCTCCAACGCCACGGGGCTCCTGCCGGACGTGCGCGGCATGCACGGCCCCCTCACCGACCGCGACCACCTCGCCGATGTGTTCCGGCTCGTGGAAGACGGCGGTCTGCTGACCCGCATCGGCGTCGTCGACTACGGCATCGGCCACGTCGCACCGGGTGTCTTCCTCATCGTGCGCACGGATCACCCGCGCCTGCGCGAGGCGATGGTGCTGCGCGACATGGGGCAGGGGCCCTACTACACCCTCTTCCGGCCCTTCCACCTGTGCAGCATCGAGGTGCCTCTCACCTGCGCCATGCTGGCCATCCGCAAGCGCTCCAACATGGCGCCTCTGGACCGCCTGGCCTCGGAGGTCTTCGCCGTGGCCAAGCGCGACCTGGCGCCGGGCGACACGCTCGACGCCATCGGCGGCAGCGCCTACTACAGCCTCATCGACACGTACGAGGTGGCGCGCGCCGAGGACCTGCTGCCCATCGGCCTGGCCAAGGCCGCCCGGGTCCTGCGCCCGGTGGCCATGGACGCGCCCATCCGCGCGGCGGACGTGGAGATCGCAGCGACGACCGTGCTCGACCTGCGGCGATTGCAGGAGCGCTGGTTCAGGGGTGACATCGACGCAGACGACCTGCTGGCAGCCGTGGACCGGCTGGCAGCCGACTGAGCCCAGGCGGACGCGGAGGCCGCCACCGACCCGGGATATCGAACAGGAGGAGAGACGAGATGGCAAGAGCGACGCTGGGCGTCATCGTGGGCAACCGGGACTTCTTTCCTGACGCGCTGGTGACCGAGGCCCGTGCCGACGTCCTGTCGCTCTTCGCGGAGATGGACATCGTCCCGGTCATCGTCGACGAGACGGCCACCAAGCTGGGCGGCATCGAGACGCGTGCCCATGCCAAGGTCTGCGCAGAGCTCTTCCGCCAGCATCGCGACGAGATCGAGGGCGTCGTCGTCATCCTCCCCAACTTCGGGGATGAGAAGGGCGTCGCGGACACCATGCGCATGTCCGACCTGGACGTGCCCATCCTCGTGCAGGCCTACCCGGACGACGTCACGGCCTTCACCCTGGACCGCCGCCGGGATGCCTTCTGCGGCAAGATCTCGGTCTGCTCCGACCTGCGCCAGTACGGCTACGCCTACACGCTCACGGAGCGCCACACGGTGCCCGTCGGGTCGGCCGGGTTCCGGGCCGACATGGATGCCTTCGTGCGCGTCTGCAAGGTCGCCAACGGCATGCGCCACGCGCGCCTGGGCGCCATCGGCACTCGGCCGGATGCCTTCAAGACCGTGCGCTACAGCGAGAAGCTCCTGGAGGCTTCGGGGATCGCGGTCAGCGTCATCGACCTCTCCGAGATCTTCGGACGGGCCGACAAGCTCAGCGATGACCATGCCAGGGTCACGGCCAAGCTGGACGAGATCCATGCCCACATCGCACACCCCAGCGCGCCGCCCGACCGGATCGTCAAGATGGCCCGCCTCGGTGTCGTCATCGACGACTGGATGGCCGAGAACGACCTCAACGCCTCCGCCATCCAGTGCTGGAACTCCCTGCAGGAGAACTTCGGCGTCAACGTCTGCACGCTCATGAGCATCATGAGCAACAAGATGATGCCCAGCGCCTGCGAGACGGACATCACGGGCCTGGCCTCCATGTACGCGCTGCAGCTGGCCGCTGGCGAGCCTGCCGCCATCGTCGACCTCAACAACAACTACGGCGACGACCCGGACAAGTGCGTGCTCTTCCACTGCGGCAACTGGCCGCTCAACTTCTACACCGAGGCCGAGATGAAGACGGCCGAGGTGCTGGGCACGACGCTCGGCGCGGACAACGTCTGGGGTGCCATCAACGGCCGCGCCCCGACCGCCCCGCTGACCATCGCGCGCATCAGCACCGACGACGTCAACGGCATCTGCAAGGCCTACGTCGCCGAGGGTCGCTTCCTCGACGACCCGCTCGACACCTTCGGCTCGCGGGCCGTGGTGGAGATCCCCGACCTGCAGCCACTGCTCAAGTACATCTGCAACGTGGGCTTCGAGCATCACTGTGCCATGAGCCCCTCCACGACCGCGGACGTCGTGGCCGAGGCCCTTGGCACCTACCTCCAGTGGGAGGTCTATCGGCATGAGTAGCGAGCGGGAGGTGACGCAGGACCGATAGAGGAGAGACAGGTTCCAGGCCACCACACGGAGGAGATCACGATCATGCGCACACTCAAGGGAGTCCTCGGGCTGACCATGGCCGGCGCCATCGCGCTGCTGGCCGTGCCAGCCGTGGCACAGGACGAGTCGCCGGCTGCGGCGGCCGTCGAGCCGCAGACCATCTGCTTCATCCACGAAGACCTCGAGACCGAGTTCTGGCTCGCCGGCCACAAGGCCATGACCGAGACGCTGCGCGCGCAGGGTCACGAGGTCCTGGAGCGCTACGGCCCTGACGCCAACGAGCAGCTCGAGCTGCTGAAGGACTGCATCGCCCAGGGCGTGGACGCCGTCTTCGTCATCCCGAAGGACGGCTCCATCGCGCTGACGCTCATCGAGGAGGCCAACAAGGCCGACATCCCCATCGGCATCTTCAACCGCCCGCCGCAGAGCGAGGATGGCGCCGCCATCGTCGTGCAGGCTGACAACCGCACCATCGCGCGCGACGCCGTCCAGTACATCGCGGACGAGGCCGCCAAGCTCGGTCGCAAGGTGACCCCGCTCATCCTCGTCGGCGACCTGGGCGACCCCAACGCCGTGGGCCGCTACGACGGCTTCTACGATGCCATCAACGCCAACGCGGACCTGTTCAACCTGCAGGCCGACGGCAAGGCCATCGAGGTCCAGACCAAGTGGGACGCCGCCACCGCGCAGGCCAACCTGCAGGCGGCCATGACGGCCAACCCCGAGGTGGACTTCATCTTCACCTCGTCCGACTTCCTCTTCCCCACGATCCAGGGCATCCTGGAGCCGGTGGGCAAGTGGGTCCCGCGTGGTGACCCGAACCACGTCCTCCTGGCCGGCCTCGACGGCGACGTCAACGCCTGCCGCCAGATCAAGGCCGGCTTCGTCGACTCCACGGGCGTCCAGGACCTCTACTACGAGTCCGAGCTGATGATGACTGCTCTGCTCGAGGCCCTCGCCAACGGCGAGACCCAGCCCGACTCCTGGCTGCCCGACCCGGGCTTCGCCCTCACGGCCGGCAACCTTGCCGAGCGTGAGATGGACATGTGGGGCTGCAAGCTCCTCGCCGATCCCAACTACAACCCCTAGTCAAGAGACGAGCCGGAGGGGCGGGCACTGCCTGCCCCTCCGGGTGACCGGCCCCGTCCTGCGGGTCCGGCCGAGCACACCACGGGGATGAGACGATGACCCAAGCAGGGAACCACGACCACCGAGGACCGGCCCGATGACGGCGCTCGTCGCGGAGCCCACGCTGGGCATGCGACTGCGTGCGCTGGGCCGGCGCGTGCTGATGTCGGAGTACCTCATCCTGTACCTCTGCATCACGCTCTTCGCGGTCCTCTACCTGATCGTTCCCAGGATCGCCTCCCCGTACAACATCAGCAGCCTGCTCTCGAACATGTGGCCGCTCTTGGTGGTGGCCATCGGGCAGACCTTCGTCCTCATCATCGCGGGCATCGACCTCTCGCAGGGAGCGGTCATCTCGCTCACCAGCGTCGTCGGCGCGGCCTTCATCGCCCAGTCGGCCAACCCCATCATCTTCGAGAAGAGCCCGCTGTGGGGCGTCCTGCTCTTCGAGGACGGGGCTCTCCTGCACGGCTCGGTCCTGGGCATCCCGGTGGCCGTCGGCGCCATGCTGCTGGTGGGCGTGCTCATCGGCGCCTTCAACGGCGCTGCGGTGGCCTTCGCGCGCATCCCGGCATTCATGGTCACCCTGGTGACGTCGATGTTCTTCGCGGCACTGGCCATCCTCCTGGCCAAGTCCGAGAACATCATCGACCTGCCGGACTCCTTCGCCGCCATCGGCGACGAGTTCGGCATCGGTGACCAGTTCACGTTCTTCTCGGTCGCCATGATCATGGCCGTGGCCCTCGGCGTGATCGCCCACCTCGTCCTGCGCCGCACGGTGTTCGGGCGCTGGCTCTACGGCATCGGCAACAACCCGCGTGCCGCCGTGGTCTCCGGCGTGCCGGTTCGCAAGGTCATCGTCCTCACCTACATGTTCAGCGGCTTCTGTGCGGCGATGGCCTCGATCATCTACACGTCGCGCGTGGACCAGGGCCGGCCCACGCTGGGTGAGCCCTTCCTGCTGGACATCATCGCCGCGGTCGTCATCGGCGGCACCAGCCTGTCGGGTGGTCGCGGCAAGATCATGTGGACGTTCTTCGGCGTCATCTTCCTGACGCTGCTGGGCAACGCCCTGTCGATGCTCAACGTGCCCTACTTCTACATCGCCATCGTGAAGGGCTCGGTCATCCTCTTCGCGGCCCTCATCGATGTGGCCCGCCGCCGCATCGCCCTGCAGAGCGCGTGAGGAGGCCGGACATGACAGATCCGATCCTGCGCTTCGAGGGTGTCGACAAGGCCTTCTTCGGCGTGGCCGTGCTGAAGGGCATCACGCTCGACGTGGAGCGAGGCAGCGTCGTCGGCCTCGTGGGTGAGAACGGGGCGGGCAAGTCCACGCTCATGAACATCCTGGGCGGCGTCGTCCCGCTGGACGCGGGCCAGATGCTGCTGGACGGCGAGGTCCATTCGCCGCGCGACCCTCGCGACGCGGACCGCGCCGGGATCGCCTTCATCCACCAGGAGCTGAACCTCTTCACCAACCTCACGATCGCCGAGAACTTCTTCATCAACAGCTTCCCGCGCCATGCCGGGACGCCCATCCTGGACCGCGGCCGGATCCGCAGGCGCGCCCAGGAGTCGCTCGCCCTGGTGGACCTGGATGTCTCGCCGGACATCCGCGTCGAGCGCCTGGCGCCCGGCGAGCGGCAGCTCGTGGAGGTGGCCAAGGCCCTCTCGGTCGATGCCCGCATCCTCATCTTCGACGAGCCCACCACGTCGCTGACTGCGCGCGAGACCGAGCGACTCTTCGGCATCATCGATCGGCTCCACCAGTCGGGCAAGACGATCATCTACATCTCGCACATCCTGCGCGACATCATGCAGCTCGCGGACGCCGTCGCCGTCCTGCGCGACGGGGCGCTCGTCGCCCAGGGGCCCAAGTCGGACTTCACCATCCACAGCATGATCGCGGCCATGGTCGGGCGCGACATCGAGCAGCTCTACCCCGACCGCACCTCCCAGCCTGGCGACGACGTCTCACTGGAGGTCCGGCAGCTCTCCAAGGCGGGCATCGTCCATGGCATCGACCTGAGCCTGCACAAGGGGGAGGTGCTCGGCGTCTTCGGGCTGATGGGCTCCGGCCGATCCGAACTCGCGCAGATCATCTTCGGCCTGGACGACTTCGACGAGGGACAGATCCTCATCGATGGCCAGCCGGTCAAGCAGCTCTCGCCGACCCGGAACATCCGGGAGGGCATGGCCTTCGTGACCGAGAACCGCCGCGAGGAGGGCCTCATGATGGAGGCCACCGTGGCGGACAACCTGTCCCTTGCGGCGCTGCCTGCCTACAGCACGCGCCTCGTCAACGCGGTCAGGTCGAGCACCCTGGCGACCGCGGTCCGGGAGACCGTGGACGTCCTCAGCATCAAGGTCAACGACGCCTTCCGCAGCGAGGCCAAGGGGCTCTCCGGCGGCAACCAGCAGAAGGTCGTGCTCGGCAAGTGGCTGATGACGAAGCCCACGATCCTCATCATCGACGAGCCCACGCGCGGCGTGGACGTCGGCGCCAAGTACGAGATCTACGAGATCATCGACCGCATCGCGGCCGGTGGCACCGCCGTGCTCTTCATCTCCTCGGAGCTCGAGGAGCTGCTGGGCATGTGCGACCGCATCCTCGTGATGGGTCGGGGTGAGGTCCTGGGATCCTTCGACCGAGCGCACTTCGACCAGGAGGTCATCCTGCGCGCCGCCTTCCGGGAGCATGTCGCATGACCACGCATCGCCTGACCATGCCGGTCCTGCGCAACATGCCGGCCATCCTCTTCGTGTTGGTCTTCGTGCTCTTCAGCGTCCTCGACCCGCGCTTCGCCACCATCACGAACTTCTCCAACATCGTGAGCTCGTCGGCCTTCGTGGGGCTTCTCGCGGTGGGCATGACCATCGTGCTGCTGACCGGAGGCATCGACCTCTCGGTGGGCGCCACGATGTACATCACCGGCGCCGTCATCGGCATGCTCCTGCAGCAGGGTGCGCCCATGCTGGTGGCCATCGCGGCGGGCGTCGTGGCCGGCACGGCGTGGGGCTGCGTCAACGCGTTCCTCATCGCTCGGGTCGGCCTCGTGCCCTTCGTGGCCACGCTGGTCACGCTCACCATGGGCCGCGGCATCGGCCTGCTGATCACGGAGTCGCGGACGTTCATCCTGCCGAAGGAGATGAGCTACGCGGCCAGCAGCTACCTGGGCATCCCGCTGCCGGTCATCATCTTCGCCATCATCGTCGTCGGCTGCCGTCGTCTTCCTGCGCTACACGGCCATGGGACGGCAGATCTACGCCATGGGCAACGACGTGGAGGCGGCCCGCAAGGCCGGCCTGAACACGCGGCGCCTGACGGCCAGCGTCTATGTCATCAGCGGCTTCTGCGCATCCCTGGCCGGCGTCATCCTCATCAGCCAGCAGGGCATGATCACCTCCGGCCTCGGCCAGGGCGTCGAGTTCGATGCCATCGCCGCCGCGGTGCTGGGCGGCACGAGCCTCTTCGGCGGCGTGGGCAGCGTCTTCCCGGGCACCGTCATCGGCGTGCTGCTGGTGCAGATGATCTCGACGGGCCTCGTCTACCTGCAGATCGACCTGTACCTGCAGGACATGGTCGCCGCGGCGGTCATCTTCTTCGCGGTCCTCATCGACGCCCAGCGCATGCGCATCCTGAGCCGGCTCGAGCGCCGCAACATCCGCGTCGAGAAGGGGGCCGCCGAGGTCCAGACAGCCGCCGCTCCGCCGTAGAGGCGAACGCGCGGATCGGGGGTGCAGGGTCGGGCGCGCGACGAGCGGCCGGGAGGGACGGGCATGAACCATCGGGAACGGGTGCTGGCGGCTCTTGACCACCGCGAGACGGATCGCGTCCCGCTCGACCTGGGCTCGACCATCGTCACCACGACCACCCGCCGGGCCTACCAGGACCTGCTGGCGCACCTGCGCCTGCCGCCGGATGAGTCGCCCGCCATCTCGCATCGCCAGATGGACACGGTCTACCCGCGTGAGGACCTGCTGGCACGCTATGACATCGACTGCCGCGCGGTCTGCCTGAAGGGGCCCTGGGAGTTCGAGACGAAGGAGCTGCCGGGCGACCGCTTCACCGACGAATACGGCCTGCTGTGGGAGAAGGCCTCGTTCTACTACGACGTGGTCGGCCGTCCCTTCGCGGATCTCGAGTCGCCCAGCGACCTCGCCGGCGTGCAGTGGCCCGACCCCTATGACCCGGGCCGCCTGGCCGGCGTTCGCGAGGAGGCGCGGCGGCTCTACGACGAGACGGACTTCCTCATCGTCGCGGACATCATGTGCCTCGGTCCCTTCGAAGGGGCCTGCTTCCTGCGCGGCTACGAGCAGTTCTGCATGGACCTCTACTGGAACGTGGACATGGCCCATGCCATCCTCGACAAGGTCACCGAGACGGACATCGCGCTGTGGGACCTCTTCCTGCAGAACGTGGATGGCTGCGTGCAGGTCGTGGCGCAGGGTGATGACCTGGGCACCCAGCTCAACCCCTGGATCGCCCCGGAGATGTACCGCACGCTCATCAAGCCCTACCACCGGCGCCTCTACGACTTCATCCACTCGAGGACCCAGGCCAAGGTCTTCATGCACTCCTGCGGCTCGGTCTTCGACCTCATCCCCGACCTCATCGAGGCCGGCGTGGACATCCTCAACCCCATCCAGCGCAGCGCCGCTCGCATGGACATCGCGGTCATGAAGCGCGAGTTCGGCCGGGAGCTGTGCTTCTGGGGAGGCGGCATCGACGTCCAGCAGGTGTTGCCCTACGCCAGCCACGAGCGCATCGCCGACGAGGTGCGCTACAGCATCGACACGCTGGGCAGGGACGGCGGCTACGTCTTCTGCGCTGCCCACAACATCCAGCCCGACGTCTCGCCCGACCGCATCGAGGCCATGTACCAGGCGGCCCTCGACCACCGGACAGGAGCCTAGGACGTGGCCACCCTGCTCGGCCTCGACATCGGCACCACCGGCTGCAAGGCCGTCCTCTTCGACGCGGATGACGGCCGCCTGCTGGCCAGCGCCAGCCGCGAGTACCGGGTGGACCTGCCTCAGGCGACCTGGGCGGAGCAGGACATCGAGCACGTCTGGGAGCTCGCCTGCGAGGCCATGCGCCAGGCCATCACCGAGGCTGGTGTCACCGAGGTGGCGGCCATCGGCCTGTCCGTGCACGGCGAAGCGGTGACGCCCGTCGACGCCACGGGGCGCCCGCTGCGCCCCACCATCCTGGGCATGGACACGCGCACCGACGCCCAGAACGCCTGGCTGCGGGAGCGCTTCGGCGGGCGGGCCCTCTTCGAGCGCACCGGCATGCCGGTGCACACGGTGAACACGCTGCCGAAGCTGCTCTGGATCCGCGAGCGTGAGCCGGAGACCTGGGCGCGCGCGGCGCGCTTCGTCCTCGTCGAGGACTTCGTCATCGGGCGCATGACCGGCCGCTGGGCCATCAGCGAGTGCCTGGCCTCCCGCACGCAGCTGATGGACCTGCGCTCTGGGCGCTGGGACGCTGACATCCTGGCTGCCCTCGACCTGGAGCCTGACCGCCTCAGCGAGGTGCGGCCGTCGGGAACGGCCGTGGGCGAGCTCTCGGCGGACCTCGTCCGCGCGCTGGGCCTGGCGCGAGCGCCGCTCGTCGTGACCGGTGGCCACGACCAGGCCTGCGGTGCCCTCGGCGTCGGCCTGGTGACGCCCGGCCTGGCCTCCGTCTCGACCGGCACGGCCGAGGTGGTGGAGGTGGTCATGGCCGGACCCGCCTTGAGCCAGCCACTCCTGGAGAGCGACATCTCCGTCTACCGCCACGTCGCTCCCGGCCTCTTCCTGGCCATGACGCTCAACCACAGCGGCGGCCTCTCGCTGCGCTGGTTCCGCGATGCCTTCTGTGGGCCGGAGATGGAGCGCGCCGCGGCGGAGGGCGTGGATGCCTACGACCTCGTGCTGGGCACCGCCCCGGCGCGTCCCAGTGGGCTGCTCGTGCTGCCGCACTTCGCGGGCGCCGGCACGCCCATCTTCGACACGGCCTCGCGTGGCGCCGTCCTGGGCCTGACCTTCGGGACCACCCGCAGCGACCTGGCGCGGGGCATCGTCGAGGGTCTCACCTACGAGCTGCGACTCAACCTCGACCTGCTGCGCTCGGGCGGCGTGCCCATCGACGTCCTGCGGGCCATCGGCGGGGGCGCCCGGTCGAGCTACTGGCTGCAGCTCAAGGCGGACATCACGGGCATCCCCGTCGTGACGCCGCGGGTCACCGAGGCGGCGGCCCTCGGGGCCGCCCTGCTGGCCGGTGCCGGTGCGGGCTGCTTCCCGTCCGCGGCCGAGGCGGCGCAGCGTTTCCTGGTGCTGTCCCGGACGTTCACGCCGGAGCCTGCCCGGCATGCCGAGTACACTCGCCTCTACGAGCTGTACCGCGAGGTCTACCCGGCCGTCGCTCCCATCAGCCACCGGCTGTGAGCGGTGCCGGTGATCCCGGCGCCACCGAGCACTCCAGGCGAGGAGCAGACGCCATGACCCATCCCAGCGTCGGCCGTTGGCCGCTGCTCGCCCTGGCGGCTGTGGTGGCCGCGGGCCTGTCCGTCATCGTGGTCCCACCGGGCGCGGCTGACCTCCATATCCCATGGGGCGGCGTGGCGCTGGCCCAGGCGGGTCCATCGACGGATCCCGGCCAGATCCTGCCGGTCGGCAGTGCTGCACCCGGCAGCCCGGGCGCGCCGGCGGCCGCGACGATCGCACCGACCGGCAGCCCGGAGGTCAGCCTGGGGGCCGGCGGTGCGTTCGTGGCCAGCGCCTACGACACGTGGGGCACGGGTCTCGTGGAGCCGCTGCAGGGCTCCCGCCTGGAGCTCTCGCTGCTGTCGGCCGGCCGACTGGAGGGCCGCACGGGTTGTGGCACCTTCAGCGGCGGCTACACGGTGGACGGCCAGGCCATCCGTCTTGGCGTCGTCAACACGGACACGGAGCCCTGTCGGACGCGGCGGGCCGACGAGGCCTTCGGCTTCACGCAGGCGCTGTCCGCGGTGACCCTCTGGGCAGCTGCGCCGGACGGCATCGAGCTGCTGGACGACGCCGGGCTGGTCCGCGTGCGCCTGCAGCGGTCGGGGGCCGCCAGCCCGGCAGGGGACTGGCTCATCGCGCGCTACGCGCTGCCCGACGGCGACCTCGGATCGGCCGTGGAGGGGAGTGGCGCAGCGCTGCTCCTGGCTGCCGACGGCAGCGTCAGCGGCCAGACCGGCTGCCGCACCTTCGAAGGCAGCTACCTGGCCGAGAGCGACCGCATCGTCCTGGCGCCGACCGTCATCGTGGGCCTGCCCTGCGAGGAGGACAGCGGTCCGCTGGTACGGCAGGACCGCCGACTGCTGGCGGCCTTCGACGCGGTCGTCAACTGGCGTCACCAGGGGGATCGCCTGGAGCTGCTGGACGGCGCAGGGGCCATGGTCCTGGAGCTGGTCGCGCGACCGGGAGCCGCGGCCAGTCCGAGCCCCGCGGCCGGCCTGCCCGCCGCAACGAGCACGCCGAGCGCAGCCGGTCCGTCCCCCGCGACCGTGGCGACCGCCGGCTGATGACCCGGGGCCCGGCAGCTCAGGCCGTGGCCAGGCGCCGCAGGACCGCCGGCAGGATGCCGCCCTGGCGGTAGTAGTCGACCTCGATGGCGCCATCGAGGCGCACGATCGCCTCGAAGGTGGTGTCACCAGCCTCGCCGTGCGCTATCACGGTCACCCGCGACCGCGGGGCGACGGCGTCGCTGAGGCCCACGACGTCGTACGACTCGCGGCCGCTCAGCCCCAGCGTGGCCACGTCCTGGCCCGCCACGAACTGCAGGGGCAGGACACCCATGCCGACCAGGTTGGCGCGGTGGATGCGCTCGTAGGACGCGGCCAGCACGGCGCGCACGCCGAGGAGGCGGGTGCCCTTGGCCGCCCAGTCGCGCGAGCTGCCGCTGCCGTACTCACGGCCGGCCAGGATGAGCAGCGGTGTGCCGGCCGCCTGGTAGCGCATGGCGGCGTCGTAGATGAAGAGCTCCTCCCCACCCGGCTGGTGGGTCGTCCAGGGACCTTCCTTCGAGGCCAGGCCGTTGCGCAGGCGGATGTTGGCGAAGGTGCCGCGCACCATGACCTCGTGGTGGCCGCGGCGGGCGCCGTAGCTGTTGAAGTCGGCAGGGCTCACGCCGCGCGACTGCAGCCACTGGCCGGCGGGGCTCCATGCGGCGATGTTGCCGGCCGGGGAGATGTGGTCGGTGGTCACCGAGTCGCCCAGCACGGCCAAGACGCGAGCGCCGCTGATGGGGACGATGGCGCCCGGCTGTCGGGTCAGGCCGCTGAAGAAGGGCGGCGCGGCGATGTAGGACGAGTCCGGGTCCCAGGCATAGCGGTCGCCGGTGGGCACGGGCAGGGCTCGCCAGCGGTCGTCACCATCGAAGACGCTGGCGTACGTGTCGCGGAAGAGCTCGGGCGTCACGGAGCCGCCGATGGCCGCGGCGACCTCGGCCCCCGATGGCCAGAGGTCGGCCAGCATGACCGGCTGCCCATCCGGGCCACTGCCCAGGGGTTCGGTCTCCAGGTCGATGTCCACCCGACCGGCCAGGGCGAAGGCGACGACCAGTGGCGGGGAGGCCAGGTAGGAGGCCTTGACGAGGGGGTGGATGCGGCCCTCGAAGTTGCGGTTGCCCGAGAGGACCGCGGCGACGACGAGGTCGTTGGCCTCCACGGCGTCGGCCACGGCGCTATCGAGCGGCCCGCTGTTGCCGATGCAGGTCGTGCAGCCGTAGCCCACCACGTCGAAGCCCAGTGCGGCCAGCGGCTCCAGGAGCCCGGCATCGCGCAGGTAGGCGGTCACCGCGCGTGAGCCGGGCGCCAGGCTCGTCTTGACCGTGGGGGGCACGGATAGCCCGCGTGCCACGGCGTTGCGAGCCAGCAGGCCGGCGCCGACCATGACGCTCGGGTTGGAGGTGTTGGTGCAGCTCGTGATGGCGGCGATGGCCACTGAGCCGCTCGCCAGGCTGGCCGCACCCGACTCGGAACGGACCTCGACCGGCGGGTAGCCGTCCGCGGACCCGTCCGGCGGCGGGAAGTGCGTGCGGAACGAGTCGCGCAGCTCGCCCAGCGGCACGCGGTCCTGCGGGCGTCGCGGGCCTGCCAGCGAGGGTCGCACCGACGCCAGGTCCAGGTCCAGGGTCTCGTCGAACGTGGGCGCCGCGCCGGGCAAGCGCCACAGGCCCTGTTCCTTGGCGTAGGCCTCCACGAAGCGGATGTGGGCCTCATCCCGCCCCGTCAGGCGCAGGTAGGCGAGGGTCTCCTCATCGATGGGGAACATGCCCGTGGTGGCGCCGTACTCGGGCGCCATGTTGGCCAGCGTGGCCCGGTCGGCCAGGGCCAGCGAGGCGAGGCCGTCGCCCGTGAATTCCACGAACTTGCCGACCACGCCGTGCGATCGCAGCATCTGGCTGACCACGAGCACGAGGTCCGTGGCCGTGCTGCCCGTGGGCAGCGCGCCGTGGAGGCGCACCCCGACGACGGCCGGCAGGGGCTGGTAGAGCGGCTGGCCGAGGAGCACGGCCTCGGCCTCGATGCCGCCGACGCCGTAGCCCAGGACGCCCAGGCCGTTGATCATGGTGGTGTGCGAGTCGGTGCCCACGAGCGTGTCCGGGAAGGCGACCGGAGCCGCGCCGTCCTCGCCGCCGCGCAGGCTGATGACATCGGCGAGGTGCTCGAGGTTGACCTGGTGGACGATGCCGGTGCCGGGGGGCACGACGCGAAAGCCGCGCAACGCCGTCTGCGCCCAGCGCAGGAGCTGGTAGCGCTCGCCGTTGCGCTCGTACTCCCGGTCCACGTTGAAGGCGAAGGCGGCCGGCGTGCCGAAGCGGTCGACCTGGACGCTGTGGTCGATGACGAGGCTGGCGGGCACCAGCGGGTTGATGCGCGCCGGGTCGCCGCCCAGCTCCGCCATGGCGTCGCGCATGGCGGCCAGGTCCACGACGGCGGGTACGCCGGTGAAGTCCTGCAGGAGGACTCGCCCGGGCATGAACGGGATCTCCACAGCGGCGTCCGCACCGGGGCGCCAGGCGGCCAGGGCGGCCACGTCCACCTCGGTCGCCACGCCGCCGTCACTCTGGCGCAGGACGTTCTCGAGCAGGACCTTGACGGTGAAGGGCAGCACGTCGAGCCGGGCGCCGATGGCGTCCAGCCGGTAGATGGTGGCGCCCAGGTCGCCGACCCGCAGGTCAGCTCGTGCAGCGTGGCTGGACGACGAGGGGGTGGACGCGGACGAGGTCATGAGGCGAGCTCCAGGCTGGGCGCGGCGGGCGCGCTCGGGACGTCGGCTCCTGACGGGTGTGCCCGCCTCGGGTCGGGGACTATTCGGGTAGCGTCAGTATACGGCGGGCGGCGGGGCGGATAGGCTAGCCCGGATGGACCCGCAGTCACGCCCAGACTGGCACGAGGCCTTCGAGGCCGGCGAGGAGGCCCCACACGGGCCGCCTGGCCACCGGCACCCGCACCCGCCGGATGACCCGGGCGGTCGCCCGCGCATCGGCTTCGTCGGTGCCGGCCGTGTCGCCTGCACCCTGGGGGTCGCCTTCGTCCGTGCCGGCTGGCCGGTCGTGGCCGTGTCGAGCCGCGACCAGATGCGCCTGGCGAGGTTCCGTTCGCTCGTCGGCGGCGCGCAGCCCGTGGCATCGCCGATGGCCATCACGGCCGCAGCGGACCTCGTCTTCGTCACCGTGCCGGACGACGCGGTCGCTGACGTGGCCGCCCAGCTGCGCCTGTACGCCGGGCAGGCGGCGGTCCATACCTCAGGGGCGCTCGGCGCGGAGGCGCTCGCGCCGGCGCGAGCGGCGGGCGCCCAGGTGGGCTCCTTCCATCCCCTGGTGGCCTTCGCCGACCTGGAGGCGGGCCTGGCGGCACTGCCCGGCGCGACCGTGGCCCTGGAGGGAGCGGACGACCTGGTCGCGCTGCTGGCCGAGCTGGCGACGGCGGTGGGAGCCCAGCCCGTGCGCCTGCCGCCCGGCGGCAAGCCCGCCTATCACGCCGCCGCAGTCCTCGCCGCGGGTGGCTTCGTGGCGCTTCTCGATGCCATGGCGGAGGCCGCCCGCGGTGCTGGGCTGGATGAGGCGGGCGCCCTGGCCATCTACGCACCGCTCATCCGCGGCAGCCTCGCCAACGCCGAGCGCCTGGGCGTGAGAGCGGCCCTGACCGGGCCGTTCGTGCGCGGCGACCTGGGTACCGTGCGCAGCCACCTCGAGGCTCTCGCGCGGCTCGCCCCCGGAGCGGTGGCCGTCTATCGTGCGCTCGCCCAGCGGGAGCTGGGCATGGCCGTCGAGCGCGGTGCACTCTCCCCCGAGCGTGCCGCAGCCATGGAGCGCCTCCTCGACGGCTGACGCGCTACCATCGGGTCATGCAGCGCAGCGTCGGCTCGATCCGCGTGACCTCCCCGGGCACGCGTTTCGTGACGCCCGCGGGTGGCGGTCGTCATCCGCACCCGCTCTCCCGCGCCCACTCGCGCAGCCGGCCCTCCAGCCCTCCCGCGGCGCGCGCCGCAGCTGTCCGGGACCCGCTCGCCAGCGTGCGCCGGGCCGCCCACAGCCCCATCTCATCCGCCACGCACCGGGGCGGTGGCGCAGCCCTGGGCGTGCGTTCGATGCGCTGGACGGGCAGCCGCACCTGGGCGCCCGCCACCGCCTGGGCCGCGCAACGTGCCTGGGCAGCCGCACCTGCTGCCGCGGTCGATCCTCGCACGCGGCGCCTGCCACCGCGGACCGCCTGAGGTGTCGCGGTCCCGATCCGGCCAGGGACCCGTGGCGACCCATGCCTTCTCTGCCGGCGGCATCCTCCTGCGGCCCACGGCCGGCGGCCACGAATTGCTGCTGGGCCGCCGGCGCAGGGAGCGGGACGGCGCCACCTGGTCGCTGCCCAAGGGCACCCCGGACGGCAACGAGACCACGGAGCAGACAGCACTCCGCGAGGTGCGCGAGGAGACCGGCCTGCAGGTGCGCATCGTCGACAGCCTGGGCGACATCCACTACCGCTTCGTGCGCGACGGCCGGCGCGTGGAGAAGACCGTGCACTTCTACCTCATGGAGGTCGTCGGCGGGGACCTCGCGGATCATGACCACGAGTTCGACGAGGTGCGCTGGTTCGACATCGTGGAGGCCCAAACGGTCATGAGCTTTGCGACGGAGCGAGATCTCGTGGCTCGGGCCCTGCCCGGCCGCTCGGATGCCTGAGGGCCCCGCGGCCCGGCTGACAGCCATCCACGATCGCCATGTCGCCCTGGGCGCGCGCTTCACGGAGTTCGGCGGCTGGCAGATGCCCGTCCGCTACGGCTCCATCGTCGAGGAACACAAGGCGGTGCGAGCGGCGGCCGGCCTCTTCGACCTCTCGCACATGGGAGAGCTCCGGGTCGCAGGCCCAGCTGCCGCAGGGGCGCTCGCCGCTGCCCTGGTGTCCGTGCCGGGCCGGCTGGCCGTCGGGCGCGCCCAGTATTCGCTCATCATCCGGGACGATGGTGGCGTCATCGACGACCTCATCGTCTATCGCACGGCGGACGACGCGTTCCTCGTCGTGCCCAATGCGGGCAACCGGGAGACGGTCGCTGCAGCGCTGACCGCCCGATGCGCGGGCCGCGACGTGGAGCTGCATGACGCCTCGCTGGAGACCTCGCTGCTGGCGATCCAGGGCCCTGCGGCGCAGGCCATCCTGGCGCCCCTCACGGACGTCGACCTGGGCACCCTGGGGCCCTACGGTATCGCCGTGGGGCAGGTCGCCGGACGGCCGGCCTGGGTGGCACGCACGGGCTACACCGGCGAGGACGGCTACGAGATCTTCACGGCCTGGGACGATGGTCCGCTCGCCTGGGACGCCCTGCTCGCCGCCGGGACCCCGGGCGGGCTGCTGCCCTGCGGCCTTGGAGCCCGGGACACCCTCCGACTGGAAGCCGGCATGCCGCTCTACGGCAATGAGCTCGACGTGGACGTCGATCCGCTCTCGGCCGGCCTGGGCCGCTTCGTCCACCTGGACCGGGCCGCGGACCCGCCGTCCTGGCGCGACTTCACCGGCCGCGCCGCGCTGGAGGCCATCGCCGCCGCGCCGCTTGCCCGGCAGCTGGTGGGCCTTGTCCTCGAAGGGCCCGGCATCGCCCGCCACGGCTACCCGGTCCGTCGTCCCGGGACGACGGACGCCTGCGGCCACGTGACCAGCGGCAGCCCCTCGCCCAGCCTGGGCCGGGCCATCGCCATGGCCTACGTTCCGCCGGCCGACGCGTCCCCGGGTACCATGCTCGAGGTGGTGGTCCGCGAGTCGGCGGTCCCCGCTCGTGTCGTGCCCCTGCCGTTCTACCGGCGGTCGCGCTGACGACATCCGGTGCCGGCCCGGGGGGCAGGGCCGGCGAAGATGACGGTGGAGGATCACATGGACGTTCCGGAGACCCTGCGCTACACGGCGGAGCACGAGTGGCTGCGCCTGGAAGGCGAGGACGTCGTCGTGGGCATCACGGCGCATGCCGCCGACGAGCTCGGCGACATCGTCTTCGTGGAGCTGCCGGCGGTCGGGCGCGTCCTGCGCGCGGGGGAAGCCTTCGGGGTCATCGAATCGGTCAAGACGGCAAGCGACCTGTACGCGCCGGTCGGCGGTGAGGTGCTGGCTGTCAACGCGGCCCTGGCCACCACGCCGGAGCTCGTCAACACGGAGCCCTACGAGGGCGGTTGGATGGTGCGGCTGCGCACGGATGCGGGCGCCTCCGTGTCCGGCCTCCTCGACGCGGCCGCCTACCGGGACGTCATCGGCGGCTGATCATGGTCTACGGTCCGCACACCGCCTCCGACCGTGAGCGCATGCTCGCGGCGCTCGGCATCGACTCCGTCGAGCGGCTCTTCGAGGACATCCCGCCCGCCGTGGCGGCGGCTGGCCTGGACCTGCCCGGGCCCTCCTCGGAGCTCGAGGTCAGCCGTGAGCTGGCCCGCCTCGCGGCGCGCGACCGCACGGACCTGGTCTCATTCCTGGGGGCGGGCATGTACCGGCACCACATCCCGGCGGCCGTGGATGCCATCGTCTCCCGCGGCGAGTTCGCCACGGCGTACACGCCGTACCAGCCGGAGATCAGCCAGGGCAGCCTGCAGGCCACCTACGAGTTCCAGTCGCTCATCGCGGAGCTGATCGGCCTGCCCGTCGTCTCGGCTTCCCACTACGACGGGGCCTCCGCCACCGCCGAGGCAGCGCTCATGACCGTGCGCGCCACCGGACGCCAGCGCGTCCTCATCAGCCGCGCCGTGCATCGTCACGCCGTGGAGACGGTACGGACGTACTTCGCCCCGGGCGACCGCACGCTCGAGGAGCTGCCCACCACCGCTGACGGCAGCACCGATCTGGCGGCCCTCGAGGCCGCGCTGGCGGATCCGGAGCGACCCGTGGCGGGCGTCATCCTGGGCCAGCCCAACGCCTTCGGCCTGCTGGAGCCCATGGCCCGCGCGGCGCAGCTGACGCATGCTGCCGGCGCGCTCTTCGTGGCCGTCGTGGAGCCGGTCTCCCTGGCCGTGCTCGCTCCGCCCGGTGAGTACGGGGCGGATATCGCGACCGGCGAGGGGCAGCCGCTGGGCATCGCGCCGCAGTTCGGCGGGCCGTCGCTGGGCCTGCTGGCGGCGAGCCAGGCCCTGTTGCGCCAGGTGCCGGGGCGGCTGGTCGGCCGCACCACGGATGCCGACGGGCGCCGCGCCTTCGTCATGACCCTGCGGGCGCGCGAGCAGGACATCCGCCGTGACAAGGCCGCCTCGAACATCTGCACGAACCAGGCGCTCTGTGCGCTGGCTGCCACGACCTACCTCGCCACCGTGGGGCCGCACGGCCTGGTCGACGTGGCGGCCGGCGGAGCCGCTGCTGCGCGCCGCCTGGAGGCCGTGCTCGCGAGCATGGGCGTGCAGCGCCTCCACGCCGCGCCGTACCTCAACGAGTTCGCCGTGTCCGTGCCCGGCGCGCTCGCCGTGCACGCGCGGCTCCTGCAGGCCGGCATCCTCGCCGGCCTGCCCCTGGCACGCTGGTTCCCGGACGACGCTGCCCTCGCCGACGCACTGCTGCTCTGCACCACGGAGCTCACGACGGACGAGGACATCGCGCGCCTGGCTGCCGCGCTCGCCTCAGCTCTCGCCGAGGGCGCAGGCCAGGGGAGGGCGGCATGAGCCATCGGCTCGATCAGCCGCGGCGCTCGGCCGTCGGGCCGGACCTGCAGCCCACCCTGGACGAGCTCTCCGTGCCCGGGCGTGCCTCCTTCAAGGTGCCCCATGCCCCGGCCGATGCCCTGGCCGGCATCCCCGTCGAGCAGCTGCGCCAGCGCCCGGCGGCCCTGCCGGACATCGACGAGCCCACGGTCATCCATCACTTCGTGCGGCTATCGCACCTCAACTACTCGGTGGACAGCGGCTTCTACCCGCTGGGCTCCTGCACCATGAAGTACAACCCCAAGGTGAACGAATGGGCGGCGCGCTTGCCCGGCTTCGCCGACCTCCACCCGCTCGTCCCGGACGCCCTGGCGCAGGGCAGCCTGGAGCTGATGTGGAGGCTGCAGGAGCAGCTCGGCGAGATCGGCGGCTTCCCCGCCGTCTCGCTGCAGCCGGCCGCGGGCGCACACGGCGAGCTCAGCGGCATCCTCGTCATCCGTGCCTGGCACGAGAGCCGCGGCGACCATGCCCGCGACGAGGTCATCGTGCCGGACACCTCTCACGGCACCAACCCGGCCACGGCATCCATGGCCGGCTATCGCACCGTCACGATCCCCTCGGGAGCGGACGGTGGGGTGGACCTGGACGCCCTGCGCGCCGCGCTGGGGCCGCGCACGGCCGCGGTCATGCTCACGAATCCCTCCACACTGGGCCTCTTCGAGCGGCGCGTGGTGGAGGTCCTCGAGGCCATCCATGCCGTCGGTGCCCAGGCCTACATGGACGGCGCCAACATGAACGCGATCATGGGCCGCTTCCGTCCAGGTGCCGCCGGCTTCGACGTCATGCACCTCAACCTGCACAAGACGTTCTCGACGCCGCACGGCGGTGGCGGGCCCGGCGCCGGGCCCATCGCCGTGGCCGCCCACCTGGCGCCCTTCCTGCCGGCGCCCCGCGTGCTGCGCGAGTCGGACGGCACCTTCCGCCTGGAGCGGCCCGGCGAGCGACCGGAGTCCATCGGCCGCGTGCGCGCCTTCTGGGGTTCCCTGGGCATCCTCGTGCGTGCCTTCGCGTACATCCTGGCGCACGGCGGCTCCGGCCTGCGCCAGGTCAGCGATGACGCCGTGCTGGCGGCCAACTACCTGCGAAGCCGCGTCGGCGCCGCCTACGAGCTGCCTTACGGCGCCCCCTGCAAGCACGAGTTCGTGGCCTCGGCGCGCGCCATCAGGGCCGAGACGGGCGTGCGCACCCTGGACATCGCCAAGCGCCTCATCGACCACGGCTACCATCCGCCGACGATCTACTTCCCCCTGATCGTCGAGGAGGCCCTGCTCATCGAGCCGACGGAGACCGAGTCCATCGAGACGCTCGATGCCTTCGCCGAGGCGCTCATCGCCGTGGCAGAGGAGGCGCGGCGCGACCCGGAGCTGCTGCGCGGCGCGCCGCACGACGCTCCCGTTCGGCGCCTGGACGAGGCGACGGCGGCCCGCCAGCCCGACCTGCGCTGGAGCCCCATGGACAGCCGCCGGTCGCCGTGCCCGCAGTGAGGCTCCATCGGCATCTCGCGCCGGCCCTGCTCGCGGTGGCGGCGCTCCTTGCCGTCAGCGGCTGCCTCGGCGATGGATCGGTGACGCCCACGGCACCTGCGGCCAGCCCGGGCACGGCGAGCCGCAGGACGGCCAGCGCCGTCCCGGCCAGCCCCAGCGCGGCCGTCTCCACTCCCCCGGCCCAGGGCAGCCCTCCCGCGGGAGCCACCGCCACGCCCAGCGGCGAGGCGAGCACGGCCGTGCCCAGCGAGGCCGTGCAGGGCACGCCAACGCCCAGGCCCAGCCGGCGGCCCCGCGAGGCGCAGACCATGGTGGTCGTTGCCCCGGAGCACGTCACGCGCCTGCTGCCGCCCGCGGCCAACGCCACGGAGCGACTGCTCATCGACCTGCTCTACGACACGCTCTATCGACTCGACGAGGACCTCGAGGCGGTCCCGGCGCTGGCCAGGGATCTGCCCAGCGTGAGCAAGGACGGCCGCACCTGGACCATCCCCATCCGCACCGGCGGCCGGTTCCACGATGGCCAGAAGGTGACGCCCGACGACGTCATCTTCTCGCTGAAGATGGCCGCCTCGCCGTCCTGCCCGCTGGGTCGCGAGCTCTGCGCCGCCGTCCAGGACCACATCGCGGGCAGTCCGCGCCGCGACGGTGACTCGGTCGTCGTGACCCTGACCGAGCCTCACGCGCCCTTCCTGGCCGAGGCCCTGGCACAGCTGCCCATCCTCTCCGAGTCGGCCGTGACCTCCGCCACGGCCAGGCTCGTGGCCGCCGCCGATGGACTGGCCGAGGACCGGCCCGACGCGGTCGTGGACGCCATCACCGACGAGATGCTGCGCGAGGCCTGCGGCAGGGACAAGCCGCCCGAAGGCTGTCGTCTCGTCGACCATCGAGCACGCCTGGAGCGCATCTTCGAGCGCGCCGGCCTGCAGCTGCCGTCGGAGCTGCCCTACAAGGACGACAGCGGGCGATTCGACGAGGATGCCTACGTCGGCGAGCTCCTCGAGCGCCTCGGTGCCCTGGGCCAGGTCTTCACCACGACGGATGCCGACAAGCGATCGGCCGCCCTGGGCCTGCTCGATCCCACGACGGTGGCCCTGGGTGGCGGTCCGTATCGCATCGAGTCGATCGACGGGGACGGCGACTACCTGCTGGTCGCCAACAAGGACCATGCCGGTGGCGCGGCGGGCATCCCGCGCATCCGCCTGGACGTCGAACGCGACCCTTCCGTGGCCGTGACCCGCCTGCTCGAGGGCGAGGCCGACTGGGTGCTGGAGGTGGGCAGCGAGGTCGAGGACGCGCTCACGGGCGTCCCAGGCATCACGGCGGCCTCCCGCCCCCTGGACGTGGAGTACGGCATCCTCTTCAACGTGCGGCCCGAGCGCGTCTACTTCGACCGCGAGGCGCGCCGCGCCTTCGCCCTCTGCCTGGACCGCCAGGGCCTCGCCACCAGCCTCGACGCCGCGCGGGTCGTGGCCACCTCACCCTTCACGACCGAGTCGTGGGTCACGCCCGATGTCGCCTCCGAGGCGCGCGACGTGGACGCTGCGGTGGCGCTGCTGGAGGCGGATGGCTGGGTCCTCGGCGAGGATGGCGTGCGCTCGCGCGAGGGCACGCGCCTGGAGACGACGATCGCCGTGCGGCCGACCAGCGTCGACCTCTTCACCTTCGCCAACGAGGCCTCGGAGCAGCTCGCCGAGTGCGGCATCTCGCTCGTGGTGGAGGAGCTCGACCTGACGGGCGGCACGATGCTGGAGCAGCTGCTCTGGCCGAACGACTTCGACACCCTGCTGCTCTTCCGCGTCCTGGGGACGGACCCAGACAGCGCCGCGCGCACCTTCGAGTCGTCACGCATCACGACCGAGCAGAACCAGGCCGACGCCAACCCCGGCGGCTTCACCTCGTCGCTGGCGGACCACCTCATCGCCGACGCCCGTGCCGTCGGGGATGCCGACAAGCGCGTGGAGGACTACGCGGGCCTGCAGGAGCTCCTCGAGCAGGACGTGCCCTACTGGCCGCTCTGGTATGCGTCCTCCGTGAGCGCCCTGTCCTCGCGCGTGCAGGGCCCGGACGGCGCCATCGACCCATCCGGCGCTCGCTTCGACTGGGATGTCAGCGACTGGACCCTGGTGCGGCCGGACGATTGAGCTGACGCCCTCGGCTGAGTGAGCGCGCCGTTCGCCGGCAGGCTACGCTCTGGCGCCGCATCTGGGACCATGGTCGCCTCAGGCAGGGACGTTCGGCCCTGTGGTGGAACCCGTCGCTGAGCGTCCATATACCAATCTGCCTGTGGCCCCCTCGCGGGAGACGTGCATCTGTGTGCGCGATGCGGGGGGTGCGGCCGCAGACGGGGAGAACGATCGCGATCGTCGCCGCCCAGGCGATGACGCGCCGCAGAGGAGGAACCTCTCTGATGAGTCCCGGCACCAGGCGTAACTTCGCGCTTGCCGCAACCCTCGCGCTGGCGGGCTCCGCGTTCGCGGTCCCCGTCGTGGCGCAGGACACCCCCAACGTCGACGACCTGATGTTCGGGTCGAACTACGCGCCCGAGCAGGGCACGCCCGGTGGTTCGATCGTCATCGCCGACTGGCAGATCCCCGATCAGCTCAACCCCTACTACGTCTCGGCCTTCGTCAACACGCAGGTCTTCGCGGCCACGAACGATCAGCTCTGGGACGTCTCGGCCGACTTCAAGTACATCCCCGAGCTGGCCGTCAGCATCCCCACCATCGCCAACGGCGGCGTGCGCATCGATGCCGCCCCGACCGAGGTGTGCGAGAACCGACGTGAAGGCTACGAGGACCTCCCCGGCTTCGAGATGGACATCAACATCCGGCCGGGCCTCAAGTGGAGCGACGGCGAGACGCTCGACCTCAACGACTACAAGTACACCATGGTCGACTGGATGATGGACCCGGACAACGTCGGGCTGTACGGCGGTACGGACGGCTACAACCTCATCGACCGCTTCGAGGTGTCCGAGGACGGCCTCTCCGCGACCCTGCACTTCTGCACCGGGTTCACGGGCTACTACGGCCTCTTCTCCGCGCCGCCCCTGCCCGAGCACTACATGAGCACCATCCCGGTCGCGGACGCGGCGCAGCTTTCCTACCCGGTCGGGCCCGGCCTTGAGAACGCGCCGGTCTCCGGCCCCTTCAAGTACGCCAGCGCCAGCCCCAGCGCCATCGAGCTCGTGCGCAACGAGAACTGGGTGAGCCCCTGGACCGGCGATCCCGCGTACCTCGATCGCGTCGTCTACCAATTCTTCGACGGCGCCAAGGACTCCATGATCGCGGCCTTCCTGGCCGGCGAGATCGACCTGGCCACGGACCTCCTGCAGGGCGACTACGCGGCCATCGCCGGCGTCGACCCCTCCATCGGCGTGGCCCTCATCAAGCCCGCCTGGGAGTACGAGCACTTCGACTTCAACCAGGCCGGCAACGGCCCGGGTGTGGGTCACCCGGCGCTGACCGACCCGAACGTGCGCATGGCGCTGGCCCATGCCATCAACAAGACCGAGCTCTACGAGACGGTCTACCCCGGCACCCCGATGCCGGAGGACGAGCCCTGCAGCCCCGTGCCGCCCGGGCTCTACTACCGCACCACCGAGGGCCTGACCTGCATCGAGTTCGATCCCGCCAAGGCGGTCGAGATGCTTGACGCGTCCGGCTGGGTCGACTCGGACGGCGACGGCATCCGCGACAAGGATGGCGTCAAGCTGAGCCTGCTTCACTGCCACACCGGCGCCGGCTTCCGCGTCGCCGCCGGCGACTACCTGGCCAGCCAGTTCCGCGACATCGGCGTGGAGCTCATCAACACGGCCGCGCCGGAGACGGTCTTCGCAGGCTGGAACGAGGCGCCGCCGGACGCTCAGTGCAGCCTTACCCGCGGCAACTACGACACGGCCGAGTTCGCCTGGGTGAGCTCGTTCAACCTCTTCGGCAACAGCTACACCGTCTACCACTCCAACTACATCCCGCGCGAAGAGAACAGCGGGGCCGGCGCCAACTTCGTGCGCCTCAACGACCCCCGCATGGATGAGGCCCTCGATTCGCTCTACGGAGCGACCGATCAGGCCGAGGCCCTGGAGCTGGCCACGGCCTTCCAGCAGATCCACACGGAGCAGCAGCCCGAGGTCGTGCTCTACTACCGGAGCAACGTCCGCGGCTTCAACCCCAAGATCGCCAACTACCTGCAGAACCCGGGCACCGGTTCCGACATGTGGAACATCGGTGACTGGTTCCTCAAGGAGGACACCGCCGCCTAGCGCTCGAGCGCGATGGCGCCGGTCGTCAACACCGGTACCTGAACGCCGGCTCGGGCACGCCCAGCAGGGCTCGTCCGAGCCGGCGCATCTCCCCCCAGAAGTCACGGTCAGCTGCGCGCCAAGGTCGCTATCTGGCTGACCGACCCCGAGGTCACTCCCCTTCGTGATCAGCTACATCATCCGCCGCGCGCTGGGTCTCATCCCGCTCTTCATCGGCGTCGTCATCATCAGCTACGTCCTGCTCCTGGCGGCTCCCGGCGGACCGGCCGGCAGCGTCACCGCGAATCCGCGGATGACCCTGGAGATGAAGGAGAAGTGGCTCGATCGCTGGTGCCTCGAGGACTCCAAGGATCCGGCCGCGATCCTGCGCATGTTCGGCGGCTGGTCTGGCGTCCTGAACTGCGAGCGGGATGGCCTGGACGCCTTCTTCTCCGAGCAGGGCGGCCCCAATTTCCTGCCCGCCTTCCTCGGCGGCGGTGACAACGGTTTCCTGCACGGCGACCTGGGCAATAGCCTGGACACTGGCCGACCCGTCGTGGACATGGTCTGGGAGCGACTGGCAGCGACCGTCATGCTGGCCATGATCGCGCTCGTGATCTGGGTCACCCTGGCTATCGTGCTGGGGGTCTTCGCGGCCGTGCGGCGCTACTCCGTCTACGACCAGGGCCTCACCTTCTTCAGCTACATCCTGTACTCGATGCCCACCTTCTGGCTGGGCCTCATGCTCATCTTCCTCTTCGGCCCGATGCTCCACCTGCTACCCACCGGTGGCGTGGTGAATGCGCGCGACTGGCCCGCTTTCGGCTCGCCACAGTTCTGGGCGGCGGCCGGCCAGGATCCAGTGAACGCCATCCTGGACATGGGCACGCACCTCATCCTGCCGGTGGTGACCTTGGTGGCCGTCAACATCGCTGCCGACAGCCGCTTCGTGCGCGCGTCCATGCTGGAGACGCTCAGTGCGGATTTCGTGCGCACGGCTCGTGCCAAGGGACTGGCGGCACGGCGCGTCATCTATCGCCACGCCTTCCGCAACGCCATGCTCCCGGTGACCACGAATATCGCCCTGGAGATCCCCTTCCTGCTCTCGGGCGCCATCGTGACGGAGACCATCTTCAGCTGGCCGGGCATCGGCCGTCTCTTCATCGAGTCGGTCGGGGAGCGCGACTACTATGTTCTGATGGCCCTCATCATGATGACGTCGTTCGCCATCCTGGTGGCCAATCTCGTCGCGGACGTCATCTACGCCGTCATCGATCCGCGGATCAGGTATTGAAGGCACGATGACGGGACCAGAGGGTATCTTCGACACGTCCCGGGACCAGAAGGACCGGGGCCTTGCCGATGTCGCACAACACGCGGGCAGCCTCGATACGCCCACGGACGCGTTCCTGGCACGCCAGGACGTGCAGGATTACCTGGCCAGATCGACGGAGGACGATTACGAGGTCTCCCTGGTCCCGCTCAGCCAGTGGCAGCTGGCGTGGCGTCGCTTCAAGAAGCATCGCCTGGCCCTGGTGGGCAGCGTCATCGTCGGGATCATGGTCTTCATCGCCGTCTTCGGTCCCTTGCTGTGGCCATACGACGCCCTGAACCTGGCCAAGATCAGCCGCCCCGGCGGGATCCGCCGTCCCTGCAGAACATCTTCGGCACGGACTACCTGGGGCGCAGCGTCTACGAGCTCGTGGTCAACGGGGCGCGCCTCTCGGTGTCCTTCGGCCTGGTCACGATGGTCATCGCCGTCGGCGTGGGGGTCACGGTCGGCGTCATCGCCGGGTTCTTCGGCGGCTGGGTGGACGGGGTGCTGATGCGCCTGGTCGACCTCATGCTGGCCATCCCCTTCCTCTTCATCATCCTCGTCGCCGCCAGCTTCTTCGGCGGTGGAGATCCGCTCATGCTGATGCTCATCTTCGGACTGCTGTCCTGGCCAGTCCTTGCCCGGTTGACGCGGGCCCTCTACCTCTCCCTGCGCGAGCAGGAGTACGTGGACGCGGCTCGAGCCGTTGGCGTTCTTGACCGCCGCATCGCCTTCCGGCACATCCTGCCCAACGCCCTCGGGCCGATCATCGTGTCCGCCACGCTCGTGGTGGCCAACGCCATCATCCTGGAGGCCTTTGTCAGCTATCTCGGGTTCGGCGTGCGCTCCACCGACATCAGCTGGGGCACGGCCCTCACGGCCTCGCAGGGGCAGCTCATCCTGGGCAACTGGTGGTGGGCATTCTTCCCCGGACTGGCCATCGCACTCATGGTCACTGGCATCAGCTTCATGGGCGACGGCCTCCGCGACGCCTTCGATCCGAGGGCCCACGAATGACAGAGCCGTTGGCGACTGACCAGGCCACGGCCATGGCCGACGGATCCGTGGGCGCCGCTGCCGGGTCGGCGACCGTCGCCCCCCCAGGGGATGACCGGCTCGTGGCAGTACATGATCTGCGCACCTATTTCGACGTCATGGACGGCACGGTGCGGGCCGTCGACGGCGTCAGCTTCGGGGTGCCTCGCGGCGGGTCCATCGGCATCGTGGGCGAATCGGGCTGCGGCAAGTCCGTGACGGCGCTGACCGTCATGCGCCTGCTGGAGATGCCGCCGGCCAGGATCCCCAGCGGCTCGATCACGCTGGACGGCAAGGATGTCTTGACGCTGTCCGATGACGAGATGCGCAAGGTCCGGGGCGGTGAGATCGCCATGATCTTCCAGGAGCCCATGACCAGCCTCAACCCGGTCTTCACCATCGGGGACCAGATCAGCGAGGCCATCATCGAGCACCTCAAGGTCTCCAAGGGTGAGGCCAGGGAGCGGGCCATCGCGGCCCTCGCCAAGGTCGGCATGAGTTCTCCGGAGCGCCGCGTCAAGCAGTACCCGCATGAGCTGTCGGGCGGTATGCGCCAGCGCGCCATGATCGCCATGGGCCTCTCCTGCCAGCCCAAGATGCTCATCGCCGATGAGCCCACCACCGCGCTGGACGTCACCGTGCAAGCGCAGATCCTGGACCTCATCCGCAGCGTGCAGGTAGAGCTGGGCATGGCCCTGCTGCTCATCACCCACGACCTGGGCGTGGTCGCCGAGATGGTCGAAGAGGTGACCGTCATGTACGCCGGACGGATCGTGGAGTCGGGCCCCGTGAATGACGTCTTCCTGTCGCCGCGGCACCCGTACACACAGGGTCTGCTGGAGTCGATGCCGTCCCGCTCGCGGCGCGGTGAGCGCCTGCGCGTCATCAAGGGATCGGTGCCCAACCCCTTCAACATGCCGCCGGGATGCAACTTCGCGCCGCGCTGCCCCAACCGCTTCGCGCCGTGCAACGTGTATGACCCCCTGCTGGGGGACCCCGCGACCGACAGTGGAGCACGTGTGGCCTGTTGGCTGTGGATGGACCCGCCCGCCGAGACCCCCGCGGCGACGCCGACCGCCAGGGGGGCTGCAGCCGCGCCGACCGCTGCCAGTGCGACGGACGTGGCGCCACCGGGCGCACCCGCTGCCTCGGTGACCGACGTGGCGCCGCCGGGCGCACACGCTGCCCCGAGCGCGCCCACGCAGGGCGCCAGCGAAGGCTCGCGGGTATGAGCGACAGCACGACCCCCGCACCGGGGGAGGCGCGCTCCGTCCGTGCCGTGGACGCCACGGACGAGGAGCTCATCGCTGTCGAGGACCTCGTCAAGTACTACCCCATCATGGCGGGCGTCCTGCGCCGCAAGGTCGGGGACGTCAAGGCCGTGGACGGCGTGACGTTCGGTGTGGCCAAGGGCGAGGTGCTGGGTCTCGTGGGCGAGTCCGGCTGCGGCAAGTCCACGCTGGGGCGGACCCTGCTGCGCCTGCTGCCGGCCACCTCGGGCACCATCCGCTACCGCGGCAAGGACGTCAGCGCGGCGACGGGCACGGACCTGCGCAAGCTGCGGCGCAAGCTGCAGATCATCTTCCAGGACCCCTACGGCTCGCTCAATCCTCGTATGCCGGTCAACGACATCATCGGTGAGGGCCTGCTTGCGCAGGCGGACGCCGAGAACGGCTGGGCCAAGCGCAGCGTCCGCGAGGAGCGCATCGGCAGGTACCTCGAGGCGGTGGGCCTGCGCCGCGACTACGCGCGCCGCTTCCCGCATGAGTTCAGCGGCGGCCAGCGCCAGCGCATCGGCATCGCGCGTGCGCTGGCCCTGGGGCCGGACTTCATCGTCTGCGACGAGCCTGTCTCCGCCCTGGACGTCTCCATCCAGAGCCAGATCCTCAACCTGCTGCTGGACCTGCGTGCCGAGTACGACCTCACGTACCTCTTCATCGCCCACAACCTGTCGGTCGTGCAGTACGTCAGCGACCGGGTCGGGGTCATGTACCTGGGCCGTCTCGTGGAGCTGGCGCCCGTCCAGACCCTCTACGAGGACCCGCGCCACCCGTACACGGTGGCCCTGCTCTCGGCGGTGCCGGAACCCGACCCCACGCGGCGCACGCGGCGGATCATCCTCAAGGGTGACCTGCCCTCGCCTGCCGCGCCGCCGGAGGGCTGCCGCTTCCACACACGATGCTGGTTGCGCGAGCAGCTGGGCGATCCCGAGGAGTGCAGCACGATCCTGCCGCCGCTGCGCGAGGTCACGCCCGGACACGTGACGGCCTGTCACTTCGCCGAGCGCATCAGCCCTGAGGGGGTCCATGCGGCCGCTCAGGAAGTCGGCGTCCGGCCGCCGACGTCCACCACCGACTGACGCACGATCGCGAAGGCGCCGCATCGCTCGCGATCGCATCCGCCAGCGGACGGATTCGCGCCCGGCGGCGGTGGCCCATCCCGCTGGATCCATGCCGGCGGTGACCCAGTGAGCGCCCGGCGGCGGTGGCCGCGCCCGGCGGTGGCCCATCCCGCTGATCCATGCCGGCGGTGGTGGCCTCGCCCGGCGACGGTGGCCCATCCCGCTGGATCCATGCCGGCGGTGACCCAGTCAGCGCTCGACTTGGTCATCCATGCCCGCCGCGATCCAGGTGGCGTGGCGCCTGGGCGGATGATGCCCCGAGTGCTCCACTCCGCCGGCCACGGGCGCGATCGATGCCCCGCAGGCCTCGCATGGCCGCTGGTCCCGCCGAGTGAGTCACCCGCGGAATGCCGTGGAGGCGCCTGCTCGTCACGGGATGACGATCCCGAGTGAGTCACCTGCGGAATGTCCGCGGCGGCAGGGTGGCCATGCGCGTCACAGGATGACGATGCCGTTGGCGACCGGCAGTCGAGCGTGGCGGAGCGCGGCCATGACCTCGACCGTATCCGCAGGGAAGGTGGAGCGGAGCGCCTCCCGATGCTCGGCCAGCACCAGCCTGTTGTGGCGTGTGGATGCGATCGAGGAGCACCACCCGGTCGACATGGCTGTCGCGCCACTTCGTCTCGCAGCGTCGCTGCAGGGCCTGGATGTCGGTGAGCCGAGTCTCGGCGTCGACGCCCACCGTGGCGGGCAGGTCGAGCCGGGCGTCCCAGGCACGGAGGTCGCCCGTGCCTCCGACGGGGACCTCGGTGCGCCATCCGACGCCGGCAGGGAGGCGCGCGCGGAACCGTTCGAGGAGTCGAAGCTGGCCGATGTCACGGACCGGGGATGCCTCTGGGTAGACCCGCACGCTCAGGCTCAGCCCGAGTGCGGCGCAGTGGGCGGTCAGCTCGTCCACGCGAGCCGGGAGTCGCGCGTTGCGCTCCGTGCGGCTCACGCGCGACTGGTTCAGCCCAGCCGCCTGGGCCACGTGTCGCTGACTGAGACCGGCGGCCAGCCGGGCGTCGCGCAGCTCGCTCCCGAGCTCCCGGAGCAGCCGCTCGGCCTGTCTTCTCGCACGATCGCGGGCGCGATCCGCCGTCGCCATGACCCCATCCTGGCAGTCGTGCCTGCCTCGCGACTGCACCGGCGCTACGACCTGGCTTCATCGGGGATGCGTCTCGGCTTCACGACCTTGCCGAACGACCGGCGGCTGGAACCTCGACTAGCTGACGACGTCCTCCACGCGGCTGGCCTTCTGCAGCTCCAGCGCGCTTGTCTCGCGGAAGTGGCAGGCCACCAGCTGCTCCTCACCATCGTCGGGCACGGGGTCCACCAGGGTCGGCACCTCCGTGCTGCAGGCCACCGGCTCCCCGAGTCGCGTGCGCAGCCAGCAGCGCGGGTGGAAGTTGCAGCCCGCCGGAGGGTCCACGGGGCTGGGCACATCGCCGGTCAGGATGATGCGCTTGCGGCGCAGCGTCGGATCGGGCACCGGGATGGCGGACATGAGGGCCATCGTGTACGGGTGGCGCGGGTCGCGGAAGAGCTGTTCGCGGTTGGTCAGCTCTGCCACGCGCCCCAGGTACATGACCGCCACGCGGTCGCTGATGTGCTCGACGACGCCCAGGTTGTGGGCGATGAAGAGGTAGGTCAGGCCGAACTCCTTCTGCAGCGACTTCAGAAGGTTCAGGACCTGGGCCTGGATGGAGACGTCCAGCGCGGAGACCGGCTCGTCGCAGACGATGAGGTCCGGTTCCAGCACCAGGGCCCGCGCGATGCCGATGCGCTGGCGCTGGCCGCCCGAGAACTCGTGCGGGTAGCGGTCTGTGTGATAGGGCTGCAGGCCGACGAGGTCCATCATGGCCGCCACCTTGCGCCGCCGTTCGGGGCCCGTGCCGAGCTTGTGGATGCGCAGGCCTTCGCCGATGCTGTCGCCCACGAGCTGGCGTGGGTCGAGCGAGGCGAAGGGGTCCTGGAAGACGATCTGCATGCGTCGCCGGTACGGCTGCAGTTGCGGGCCGCGCAGGTCGGTGATGTCCGTGCCGTCGAAGACGATGCGCCCGCCAGTGGGGTCGATGAGCCGCAGGAGCAGTCGCCCGATGGTCGTCTTGCCGCAGCCGGACTCGCCCACCAGGCCGAGCGTCTCGCCGCGCCGGATCTCGAGATCCACGCCATCCACCGCGCGCACCTCGGCCACGACGCGCTGCATGATGCCGGCACGGATGGGGAACGCCTTGCGCAGGCCTTCCAGCCGAACGAGTGGCTGGTCAGCGGTCGGCTGGGGCACGGGTGCCTGGCGGCCGGCCGGCCCGCCGTTCATCGGGTCGCTCATGCTCGGTCGGCCTCCGGCCAATCGGTCGGGTCAAGCCGCGGGCTGCCGTCCTCGTGATGGTACTGCCAGCAGCGCACCAGGTGGTCCGTGCCGGACAGTCGCAGCTCCGGGTGGACACGCTGGGCGAGCACGTTGCCGGTCTCGACGCGCGCCAGGCAGCGGGGCGCGAAGCGGCAGCCGTCGGGCAGCTCGATGAGGTTGGGCACGGAGCCCGGGATGGTGGCCAGCGAATCCCGGATCTCGCCCGGCACCGGCACGGCACCGATCAGCCCGCGCGTGTAGGGGTGCTTCGGGTCGGTGAAGAGCGTGCGCACGTCCGTCTGCTCGACGATCTCGCCGGCGTACATGACGGCCGCCCGGTCGCACATCTCGGCCACGACGCCAAGGTCGTGGGTGATGAGGATGATGGCCGTGCCGAGCTCCTTCTGGAGCGTGCGCATGAGGTCCAGGATCTGCGCCTGGATGGTCACGTCGAGCGCGGTCGTGGGCTCGTCGGCGACGAGCAGCTCCGGCTCGCAGGCGAGCGCGATGGCGATCATGACGCGCTGCGCCATGCCGCCCGACATCTCGTGCGGGTAGGCGTCGAAGCGCCGCTTGGCGTCCGGGATGCCGACGCGGTCCATGAGCCCCAGTGCCCGCGTCCGGGCGGTCTGCTCATCGACATGGCGGTGGACCTGGAGCGCCTCGGTGATCTGCTTGCCCACCTTCATGACGGGGTTCAGCGAGGATTGCGGCTGCTGGAAGATCATGGCGATGCGGTCGCCGCGCACCTTGCGCATCTCTTCGGAGGAGAGGGTCAGCAGGTCCCGGCCGTCGAAGATGACCTGGCCGCCCTCGACCTTGCCGGGCGCGCTGACGAGGCCGAGGATGGATAGCGACGTGACGGACTTGCCACAGCCGGACTCGCCCACGAGGCCCAGGACCTCGTTGCGCGACACGCTGAAGTCCACGCCCGTGACGGCTCGGATCACGCCGGCGCGCGTGTAGAAGGACGTGCGCAGGCCGCGCACCTCCAGGAGCGGCGCCTGGGGGCTGGCCGTGGTAGAGGAGGGAACGGGGCTGGTCAACGGTTGAGCCTCGGGTCCAGGGAGTCGCGGATGCCGTCGCCGAGCAGGTTGAAGCCCAGCACCATGAGGGTCAGCAGGAAGGCCGGCGCCATGACCAGCAGCGGTCGGGTGAAGATGGAGTTGAAGTCGCGGCCGATCATGGCACCCCACTCGGGTGTGGGCTCGGCGATGCCGAGGCCCAGGAAGGAGAGCGCGGCCACCTCGAGCACGGCCGTGGCGATGCCCAACGAGCCGGCCACGATGAGCGGCGTGATGGAGTTGGGGACGATGCGCCGGGCCAGGATGCCGCTTCTCGACTCACCCAGGGCCCGTGAAGCCGTGACGTAGTCCTGCTCGCGAGTGGACAGCACCGCCGAGCGCGTCAGGCGAGCATAGAGGGGGATGCTCACGATGACGACCGCGAGCACGGCGTTGAGCAGGCCCGCCCCCACGAGCGTCACGATGGCGATGGCCAGCACGAGGGCTGGGAAGGCCAACACGATGTCCATGAGGCGCATGAGGCCGTTATCGGACCAGCCTCCCGCGAAGCCGGCGACGGCTCCGATGACGGCCCCGATGAGGATGGCGAAGCCGACCACGACGGGGCCGATGGGCATGGAGATGCGGGCGCCGTGGACGACGCGGCTGAAGATGTCACGACTGTTGCCGTCCGTGCCGAGGAGGGTCTCCGGCTGGTCCGCCGGGCAGCCCCAGGCGCCCAGCACGGGTACCTCGTAGAACGCGTGGATGCAGGGGTCAGCGCGGCGCCCCGGCTCCCCCGGGCCGTTGAGGTTGTCGAGCGGGTCGTAGGGCGCGATGACGTCGGCGAAGATGGCCATCAGGCTGAGCAGGATGAGGAGCACCAGGCCGACCTGTGCCGAGCGCTGCGACAGGATGTTGCGCAGCGTCTCGCGCAGCCGGGCGCTGCGTGGCGAGCCGGAGGACTGCGGCTGGCTCGGCGCTGTCACGGCGCCACGGTCGCTCCCCGGGGGCGTCATCGTCATCTCCTCAGCGCAGCCGGATGCGTGGGTCAAGGAACGCGTAGGAGATATCCACGACCAGGTTCACCGTGACATAGATGATGGCGATGACGAGGGTCATCGCCTGGACCACGATGTAGTCGCGCCCCATGATGGAGTCGTACATCGTGCGGCCCACGCCGCTCAGGTTGAAGACCGTCTCTGTGAGCACGGCGCCCGCGAGAAGCAGGCCCAGCTCCAGGCCGATGATGGTGACGACCGGCAGCATCGCATTGCGGAAGGCATGGCGTCGCAGCACGCTGCGGTCGGCCACGCCCTTGGCTCGTGCGGTGCGGATGTAGTCCAGGCCCAGGACCTCCAGCAGGGAGGAACGCGTGATACGCGCGATGATCGCCAGCGAGATGGTGCTCAGGGCGAGGACTGGCAGGATGAGGTGCTGCCAGGCGTCGGCCAGCTGCGACCACTGGAAGGTGATCAGGAAGCTGATCGTGTAGAAGCCGGACAGGAAGTCGAGCAAGGCCCGCGGCAGGCCCTGCAGATCCTCGAGGCCGAAGGCCTGCGGGATCGTGGCGTACTCCAGGCCGGGTGAGAGTCGGCCCGAGGGCGGCAAGCCGACGCGCACCCCGAAGAGGCTCTCCGTGAGGTTGGGCATGGCCACGGCGAAGACGAACTGCAGGATGAGGGCCAGCACGAAGATCGGGATGGAGACGCCGAGGATGGCGCCGAACATCGTCGTCACGTCCGTGCGGGAGTTGCGTCGCAGGGCGGAGATGAGACCCAGGATGATGCCCACGATGGAGGCGAAGATGAGCGAGTAGGCGGCGAGCTCCATCGTCGTGGGCAGGCGTTCGATGAGGATCTCCGCGACGGGTCGGCCATACCGGATGGAGTCGCCCAGGTCGCCGCGCAGGATCTGCCCGATGTACATCAGGAACTGGATATGGATGGGCTCGTTGAGGCCGTAGCGATCGTTGAAGGCCGCGCAGATCGCGTCGGTGGCGCGCTCGCCCAGGGCTGACAGGCAGGGGTCTCCTGGCAGGAGCCTGGCGATGATGAAGACGATGGCGACGATGCCGATCAGCGTGGGGATGCTGAGGAGCACGCGCCGGACGATGTACTGGGCCATCCTGCTCTGCTACGGGCTATCGGGACCCGGAGGCGCCCGATTCAGGAGGAGAGGGGCGCCGCCGTCGACGGCGGCGCCCCTCTGCTTGACGCTTCGTGGGGAGACGCTACTCCTCGACCGGGGGCGGGTTCAGGAAGCCACCCCAGAGGGCCGCGAAGTAGGTGAAGCTGCCGTCGCGACCGACGTGCAGCGGGTTGGCGGCATCCCACTGGACGGCGTACGACGTCACGACGTCATTGGCGTCCAGGGTGGCACCGTTGTGGAAGGTCACGCCGTCCTGGAGCGTGCAGGTCCAGACGGAGGCGTCCTCGTTGGCGGTGCATTCCTTGGCCAGCCGGGGCTCGGTGGCGGTGCCACCGACCTCGAAGGCGTAGAGCGGCTCCATGATCTGCTCACAGGCGCGCAGCGACTCGCCGTCGGTCTCATCCGCGCAGTACATGCCGATGGGCTCGGCGTTCTGCATGAAGACGAGCTGGTCGTCGGCGCCCGGGCCGATGGCGGCGAACTCCTCGTTGCCGAGCGGCGACGAGTGGGCGCCCTCGACGTCCGCACGCCACGCGGTGGACGAACCGCCGTTGGCGATGGGCACCATGGGCACATGCTGCGTGAGCAACGTGTTGACCTCGGCATAGGCCGCTTCACGGATCGCCGGGTCCGCGGTCGTGCCACCCTTCTGGAGTGCCGCATGGATGTCCGGGAAGCCCTCGCCGAACTGGGCGCTGGCACCTGGACCGAAGTGATAGTCGAGGAAGTTGGTGGGATCGGGGTAGTCGGCGTTCCAGCCCAGCAGGTGGAAGCCCTTCAGGTTGCCGGCATCCGAGTTGTCGATGAAGGTGCCCGACTCCTGGACGTCGATGGTCGTCGTGATGCCCAGGTTGGCCATCAGCTGGTCCTGGAGGTCAACGGCGACCTGCTCCGGGAAGGGCAGGTAGGCGCGGTCCACGACGCGCAGCGAGATGGGCACCTCGGGGAAGGCCTCGAGGCCCAGCTCCGCCAGCCCTTCGGCCAGCAGCGTCTTGGCGGCCTCCGCGTCGAAAGCGGGGAACTGATCACCGCCACAGGCGAAGGGGATGAAGCACGGAGTGAAGTAGTCAGCGACCGTCGACCCCTCTGCATAGAAGGAGTCCACGATGCGCTGCTTATCGATGCCCAGCGAGATGGCCTGGCGCACCTTCTCGTTGGTGAAGGGCTCAGCGGTGTTGTTCATGCCGAGGTAGAAGACGTTGAAACCTTCGCGCGGCAGGACGGCCAGGTTGGGGTCGGCGGCGATGCCCTCGAGGTCGTCAGCGCTGGGATTGTCGACGCCATCCACGGTGCCGGACTGCAGCTCGATGAGCTTCTGGCCGGGCTCGGACGACCAGCGCAGGACGGCCTTGGCGCTCAGGGGCGCCTCGCCCCAGTACTCGGGGTTGGCCGCGAAGATGACCTCGCTGCCGCGTCGCCACTCCTCGAGGACGTACTGGCCGGTGCCGTTCGGCTTGTCGACGATGCTGCCGTCGGGAACGGCGGAGATCAGGTAGTCCGCGTCATTGATGGCGAAGGGCGAGAACGCGACCTTGGGCAGGAAGGCCGGGTCCGGGCTACAGAGCGTGAAGACGACGGTGGAGGCGTCGGTGGCCTCGATCTTGGCGATGTTGCCCGTGTAGGGCACGCCGTTGAAGGTGCCGTCGCAGGGGACATCGGCGTAGTCGGGGTAGACGGCGTAGCCACCGGCCGGCGGAGCCGCGGGAGCGGCGGCGTCCTGGCCGAACACCGGGACGCTCATGGCCATGATGGCGATGGCGGCGCCGATGGCGGCCGCTGCCGACCATCTGGGTCGTCGGGTCATCCTCATCTCCTCTTGCAGTCCGCGACGGCGACGGGCGGCAGGCTCAGGCAGGGTCGGCCGGCGGTGGACCGCCCGCAGACGCCCCGGGATCCCGGAGCGACTCCCTCCATGGCCGCCCGCAGGTGCGCAGCGCCAAGCTAGGCTCGCACCCTCCGCGGCGTGTGCGAAGCCTAGCACCGCCCGCAGCGCCACGCTCGGGAACGTGCGCCACCCCGTGGCCGGCGAGCGTGACGGACGGCCCGTGGAAGTCCCGGCCGGACGGAGCGCTGCGCGTCCCCGCAGCCGGGGTCCGCCGCCTACACTGCGCGCATGCCGCCCATCACCGTCGCGCTGGCCCAGGTCGCGCCGCGGCTGGGCGCGCTGCAGGAGAACCTGGAACGCCACGCCGAGCTCATCGGCCGGGCGCGCGCCGAAGGCGCCGACGTGGTCGTCTTCCCGGAGCTCGGCCTGACGGGCTACCTGCTGCAGGACCTCAACGCGGAAGTGGCGATGCGCCGCGACGACGCGCGCCTGCTGGGACTGGCCCGGGCCGCGGAGGGCATGTCCGCGGTCGTCTCCTTCGTGGAGGAGTCGGACGATCACCGCCTCTTCATCGCGGTGGCCCTCCTCGAGGACGGTGGCGTGCGCCACGTCCACCGCAAGGTCTTCCTGCCCACGTATGGCCTGTTCGATGAGCGGCGTTTCTTCGCCCCGGGCTCGCGCCTGCGCGCGGTCACCTCAGCGCGCCTGGGGATACGGCTGGGCCTGAGCATCTGCGAGGATTTCTGGCATCTCGCGACGCCGCACCTGCTCACCCTGGATGGCGCGCAGGTGCTCATCAACGTCTCCTCCTCGCCGGGTCGCGATGTGGCCGCCATCAACGGTGATGGCCTGGGCACGGCGACCTCCTGGCGCACGCTGAACCGCACCTACGCGCAGCTCACCACCAGCTACGTGGTCTTCGTCAATCGCGTCGGCGTCGAGGAGTCCATCACCTTCTGGGGTGGCAGCGAAGTGGTCTCGCCGTCCGGCGCGACGGTGCTGGCGGCGCCCACCCATGACGAGGGTCTCTTCCTGGCCCAGCTGGATCCGGCCGTCCTGCGCCGCGAGCGCATCGCCACCCCGCTGCTGCGCGACGAACGCCCGGAGACGATCGTGCGGCAGCTCGACGCCATCCTGCGCGACCGGCTGGAAGAGGGGCCGGCGGGCCCGGGCGGATCGCGGTGACGGCCGATCCGCGCGGATCGCGATGACGGCCGACCCGGCGCCGGCCACGCCGGCATTCGAGCTGCCCCCGGAGCTGGCCATCGATACGGGCGCGGCTCGCCGCATCATCCGCGAGTTCATCCGCGCGCAGCTCCGCCAGGCAGGCTTCGGCAGGGCCGTCGTGGGCCTCTCGGGCGGCATCGATTCCGCGCTGGTCGCCTACCTGGTCGCGGAGGCCATCGACCCTGCCGACCTGCTCGCCGTGCTGCTGCCCTATCGCACCTCCTCACCGGCTTCGCGCGGCGATGCCGAGGAGGTCGTGCGGCGCCTCGGCTGCGCCAGCACGGTGGTCGACATCAGCCCCATGGTGGACGGCTACTTCGACGTCGAAGGCCGCACGGAGGCCTCCGCCCTGCGCCGGGGGAACCTCATGGCCCGGGCGCGGATGATGGTCCTCTACGATCACTCGGTGACCTGGGACGGCTTGGTCGTGGGTACCGGCAACAAGACGGAGACGCTCATCGGCTACACCACGCTGTGGGGCGACAGCGCCAGCGCCTTCAACCCCATCGGCGACCTCTACAAATCGCAGGTCCGCCAGTTGTCCGCGGACCTCGACGTGCCGGAGGCCATCATCCGCAAGGCGCCCTCGGCGGACCTGTGGCCCGGCCAGACGGATGAATCGGAGGTGGGCTTCTCCTACGCGGAGATGGACCGCATCCTCTTCCGGCTCGTCGACCGTCGACTCACCCCCGATGAGGTCGTGGCCGAGGGCTTCGAGCCGGCCCTGGTCGAGCGCGTGGACCGCATGGTGGCCGCCTCGGAGTTCAAGCGCCAGGTGCCGCCCATCGCCAAGATCGGTCCGCGCACGGCAGGCATCGACTACCTGTACCCGCGCCGCCGGCCGCGCTCCGCTCGCGCCCCGCGTGGCTGAGCGCCGGAAGACCCGGACCCCGGCCGCGCCGCCCACGGCCGGGCCGGCATCGGCCCTCTCGGCGCAGCCGCCACAGGGGGCGCCGACGCCAGCGACGGGCAGCCTCTTCGTCGTCGCCACGCCCATCGGCAACCTGGGCGACATCACGCTGCGCGCGCTGGAGGTGCTGCGCTCGGTGGCCGTCGTAGCCGCCGAGGACACGCGCATGACGCGCCGACTCTGGGCGCGCCACGGCATCGAGACGCCGATGCTCAGCTTCCACGCCCACAGCTCCGCATCGCGGGCGCAGGACCTGCTGGCCCGGCTCGCGGACGGTGAGGACGTGGCGCTCGTCACGGACGCCGGCACGCCGCTCGTCAGCGATCCCGGCGAGGACCTCGTGGCGCGCTGGGCGGCGCAGGGCGGCACGGTGGTGCCCATCCCCGGCCCCTCGGCCGTGCTGGCGGCCCTGGTCGCCTCCGGCATCCCCGCTCCGCGCTGGTCCTTCGAGGGCTTCCTGCCGCGTCGGGGCCGGGTACGCCGGGAGCGCCTCGCCCGACTGGCGGCCGACGATCGCGCCAGCGTCGTCTTCGAGGCCCCGGGCCGCACGGCGGCGACCCTGGCCGACCTGGCGGCAGCGTGCGGCGGCGAGCGCCAGGCGGCGCTCTGCCGGGAGCTGACGAAGCGCCACGAGGAGATCGTGCGCGGGACGCTCCGCGAGCTCTGCGAGTGGTCCGCGGAGCACCCGGTACGCGGTGAGGTGACGCTCGTGGTCGCCGGGGCTGCGCCATCTACCGGTCCGGCTGGCGACAGGCCAGTGGGTGGCGCGACCGACGCGTCGGCGCCGGACCTTGCAGCCGGACGTCAGCGGGTCGAGACCCTCGTGGCCGGAGGCATGCGGCGCTCGAGCGCGGCCCGCCAGGTAGCCGCCGAGACCGGCCTGGCGCGACGCGACCTCTTCACGCCGACCGAGGGCTGATCGCCAGTCAGGGCCCGCGCCCATCCGCCCTCATGCGCCGTCCAGCGCCCCCGAATGCGCGGTCGACCACGCAGCTGTGGCCCCTGGCGCTCCGGCCGGCGCCCGTCCGCGGTCCAGCGCCCACGAATGCGCGGTCGACCACGCAGCTGCGGCCCCTGGCGCCGCCCGCGCCCGTCCGACCGTGCCGCGGTCCAGCGCGCCCCGAATGCGCGGTCGACCACGCAGCCTGCGGCCAGCTGCGGCCCCTGGCGCGCCGCCCCGCGCCCGTCTGGCGCCCACCCGCCGTCGCTCGTTGACGCCGCGCACCGACAACCGCGCCATCGTGCCTCCGCGCACCATCGGAAACGCGCCGTCGGTCGCCGCCCGTCGTATGCTCCGACCCGGAGTCCTGTCCATGCCAGAGGAGGAACGGCATGTCGCTGCTCCAACGTGTAGAGGCAGCGAAAACAGCGGCGACCACGCCACCGAGCCGCGGCATCCCGTCGCAGCCGGCGGCGCCTCCTGGGACGACGGTGTCCCAGGGGCCAGGGTCGCCCTATCACGTCATCCCCGTCGAGCCGGGTGGCCAGCCCGCGCGCCTCACGCAACGCGAGGAGATGCTGCGGAACCTCCGCCTGCGCCTGGAGGCCGAGGTCGTGGCGGCCGTGCTGCCCCAGATGGACTTCGGCGGCCGCACCGAGGGCAAGCAGGCCGTGGGGCCGATCGTCGGCGGCTTCGTCGACGAGTTCATCGACGCCAACGGCTACAACGTCTCACGCACCGAACGTCAGCTCCTCGTGGACGGCATCCTCCATGAGATCGAGGGCTTCGGGCCCATCCAGCCGCTGCTCTCGGACCCCTCCATCACGGAGGTCATGGTCAACGGGCCCAAGCGCGTCTACATCGAACGCGGCGGCCGCATCGAGCGGGTCGCCATCACCTTCCGCGACGACGAGCACGTCCTCAACGTCATCGACCGCATCATCACGCCGTTGGGCCGCCACATCGACGAGACCAGCCCGCGTGTCGATGCCCGACTGCCCGACGGCTCTCGCGTCAACGCCATCATCCGGCCGCTGTCGCTCATCGGGCCCGTCATCACCGTGCGCAAGTTCGGCACGAAGTTCACGGTCGACGAGCTCGTGCGCTTCGGCACATCGACGCCGGAGATGTTCCAGTTCCTGCGCGCCTGCGTGGAGGCGCGCCTCAACGTCTTCCTCTCGGGCGGGACCGGCTCGGGCAAGACGACGACGCTCAACGTGCTCTCCTCGTTCATCCCGGAGGACGAGCGCATCGTCACCATCGAGGACGCCGCGGAGCTGCAGCTCAGCCAGACCCACGTGGTCTCGCTGGAGGCGCGGCCGGCCAACCTGGAGGGCCTGGGAGAGATCACCATCCGCGACCTGCTGCGCAACGCCCTGCATATGCGCCCCGACCGGATCGTCGTCGGCGAGTGCCGCGCCGGTGAGGCCCTGGACATGATCCAGGCCATGACCACCGGCCAGGAGGGCTCGCTCTCCACGGGTCACGCCAACACGCCGCGGGACATGCTGCGGCGCCTGGAGACGATGATCCTCATGGCCGGCTACGAGCTGCCGCTGCGAGCCATCCGCGAGCAGATCGCCTCCGCGGTCGACGTCATCGTGCACACGGCCCGCCTGCGCGACGGCTCGCGCAAGATCACCAGCATCACGGAGATCCTGGGCACCGAGGACGACGACATCCTGAGCCAGGAGATCTTCGCGTTCGTCCAGACGGGCTTCCACAACGGGCGCGTGGAGGGCGAGCTGCGCCCGACCGGCGTCCGGCCGACCTTCATGGGCATCTTCCGGACCCGCGGCATCAGCCTGCCCGAGCACGAGTTCGGTATCCCGTCGGAGGAGGTCGCCGGACCGCCGTCACGCGCCGGCAAGTCCCGCTGGGGTCTGGCCCGGCCGGTCCAGGATGCGGCGGCCGCCGCGCAGGCCGTGGGCCAGGGACGGACGATCATCGCCGGCGGCATGGTCTACGTCTCGTCGGTGGGCCCGGTGGACCCGGAGACCGGCCAGGTCCTCAGCGGCGATATCCGCGAGCAGACCCGCCTCTGCCTGGCCAACCTGCGCGCCCGACTGGACGAGGCCGGCAGCGCCCTGGACCGCGTCGTGTGGGCCAATTGGGCCCTGCGCGATAGCGCCGAGTTCGACGCGTTCTACGAGGAGTGGATGCGCGTCTTTCCCGACGACGCCCCCGTCGGGCAGGGGACCCTGCTGCCGCTCTCCCACCGCCGCGCCGGCTTCCGCGTCTCCCTGGGGGTCATCGCCGCCCTGTAGCCCCGCGGCGCGCCGATGCCGGTCCCGGACGCCGCACGGACGCGGCCGACCCGCGCAGACAAGCCCTGACCAGCGCGGACCCACGCAGACCAGCACCCACTCGCACGTCCCTCAGGTTGGCAGCACCGGCGGCTCAGGCGACCACTCCCGGAAGACCACGCGCCGCTTGCCGCTCGGCGACTGGGCGATGCTCGGAACGGTCTCCACCTCGATCCGGGCGTCAGGGCCCAGGACCTCCCGGAGCCCGTCGGCCAGCTCGTCGTGGGAGTAGTTGGCCTCACCCAGCACCACGGTCAGCCGGTAGCGTGCCGGACCGACCTGCACCAGCTGGTACTGCTCGATATCGGGTACGCGCATGACCATGATCGTCGAGACGGTAGGTGCGGAGAGCTGGCCGCCATCCGGCGTGTGGATGACGTCCGCACGGCGCCCCTCGATGCGGGCAAGTGCCACTGTCCCGTTCTCGTCCGGGTCGGTCACGATGGCAAGGTCACCGGTGTCGTAGCGGATCATCGGCATGGCGCGGTTGTGGAGGTCCGTGAGGACGACCCTCGCCAGGCGGCCCGGGACCTCGGCTTCGTCCGAATCGAGCTTCAGGAACTCGAAGTGGTAGCTGGCGCGGTTGAGGTGGAGGACCTGGCCATCGGGCCGGGTGCAGGCCAGCACGCCGTTCTCCTCGTTCGCGTACCGATCCACGACGGGACAGCCGAAGGCGTCCCTGATGCGTTGTCTCGTTCGTGGATCGAGCGTCTCCCCGCTGGAGATGACCACGCGCAGGCCCAGGGCGGCGGGCGCCTGGCCCGTGCGCTCCAGGTGGCGCGCCACCGCGGCAAGGGTCGATGCGATGGAGAGGACGCCGTTGACCCGGGCCCGGCGGAGGGTCCGGACGATGGCCTCCATGCGCCGCTCGTCCAGGCCCACATGGTCCACGGGGATGAAGTTCTGGAGGTATCTCTGCCTGCGTGGCTTGGCGACGAGCCGGGTCGCGTACAACCACAGCAGGCGGTCCCCGACGCGCTGGCCGCCCAGCTCGTTGAAGTAGATGGCATCCGCGATGGCGCGGCGTCGCTTCTCGGCGTCCTGGCCGATGACCAGCGGGCTGCCGGACGAGCCCGACGTATGCCGCTCGGTCATGTCCCCGGCCCCGCCTGCCCGCGAGCGATAGAGGGCCGCGTCACGCTTGAGAGTCCCTCGTTCGAGCACGGGGAACTCCGTGAGGGCGCAGCCCGCGTAGGGCTCATAGGCCGGCGTCGTGCGCGTGGCGTGCTCCAGCATCCCCTGAAGCACCGCTGGATCCGCACCGCCGCGCTCCATGGCCGCGCGGATGTCCTCGTAATGCCGGTGCACCGGGCCGCCCCGCATGCGGTCGATCGTCCAGAACCCCGTGCGGCGCACCCACGAGCCGACGGTCATGGCGCCGGCGCTGCGGGTGGCTGAGGCGGCACTCCGAGGGTCTCCACTGGTGGCGCGGGAGGTGCCTGCTTGGTGCCCTGCCAACGGCCCGCGAGGGCCATGAGCCGATCCTTGAACCGCCCGGCGAGGCTCTCGATGGTCGCGCGGTCATGCAGGTTCTCGCTGTACACGAAATTCAGCTGCAGCCGCTCCTTCCAGACCTGCGAGGAGATGGCGAGGGGGTAGTAGCGCAGGCCCTGGGGGCTATGGGTCTGGCCGATCGACTCGGGTGCCACCGAGAACGTCGACCCAGGAGGCACCGTATCCAGCTCATCACGCCTGCCCAGGTGATTGAAGAGGACCTGGGCCCTCGGCAAGGCCCCGAAGACCTGTCGGACCGTGGCGTCGCTCGTCATGTAGCGGAGAAGGTCGAAGTCCAGCCCTTTGCGCAGGATGGGCTGGATCTGGCTGGTCAGGAGCTGGGTCGCCTGCTCATCCCCGGGGACCGTGAGGACCATGGGGGTGTACGAGATGAAGAAGCCGATGGCGCCGAAGAGGTCGACATCATCGAATGCCTCCTCGTCTCGGCCGTGGCCCATCATGTCGAAGAGCACGGTGTCCGAGCCGGTCCGTTCGGCAAGCGCCTGGGCCAGGGCGGTGAGCAGGAAGTCGACCTTGTGCGGGACCTTGGGGGTCTCCTGGAACACGAGGTGCGTCTCCTCGGGTGAGAACTCGAGCACGATCTCCCGCGCCGACCCGTTCGTGTTGGCATCGCCCGGATCGCGATGGTCGAGCGGGAGTGCCCGCACCCGGTCCCAGGCGAGGTCGAGCCACTGGCGTCGCTCGCCGCGCAGCGCGTCTGAATCCGCGCGCCGTTTGAGCGCGTGGGCCCACTCCTGGAATGAGGTGGACGGCTGCATCTCTGCGTCGGGCTCGCCGCTCTCCAGTGCCGCGCGGATGGCCTCGAAGTCCTCCCAGAAGGGTCGCCACGAGAGACCGTCCATCACGAAGTGGTGGGTGATGACGAGGATCCGTGACCCGCGAACCCCAAGGTCGAAGGTGGCGATCCGGAAGAGCGGACCGTGTTCCAGGTCCAGGCTGCGTTGGAGCTCGCTGGCTTGTCCCTCGATCGCCGTCCGCTGCTCAGCCTCGGAGAGCGTGGATAGGTCGTGGCTCGAGTAGGGAACGGCCTCGCTGGCTGGCGCGACGGTGGATGCCCAGCCATTGACGCCGTGGCGGAAGCGCAGCCGCAGCGCGTCATGGCGTGCAACGAGGCGTTCGACGACGCGGCGCATCGACTCGGGATCGATGGACTCCGCACTCTGCAGGAGGACCCCCAGGTTCCAATGGTTCGCGTCCGGCGAGCTGCGCTCGACGAGGAAGCGGGCCACGTTGGGCAGGACCGGAAGGGGCGTCCCCACGGCGTGGCCGGCGGGTTCAGCGGGTCGGGTCGGCGACGGGGAGGCCTGCTCGGTGGTGAAGAAGCCGCCGCCAGCCATGGCCCGTCCGGCCCCCAGATAGGAGGCCACCACGGCCTCGATGTCCGCATCGCTGTGAGCCGTGGACAGGAAGGACGACGACGGCGGGTTGGTGTGCACACCCAGCTCGCGCAGGTAGTACTGGAACAAGCCGGCGAATCGTGACGGGCCCATGAAGGTGGGACGGAAGAACGAGCTGAAGTGCTCGACGTGGATGGGCAGCCCGTCCTTTGCGTAGCCCTCGTTGATGGCTGCCACCGCCTGGCTCGTGCGGCGGTTCAGGTCGGCCTGCAGTGACGGTCCCTGTTCCCGCAGGTGAAGCAGCACCGCCCGTGCCGCGGCCAGCGTCAAGGGGTGCTTGATGAAGGTCCCCCCGGAGGCCGTGATATCTGCCTCGGGGAAGCTGCTGTCACCGTAGCTCCAGCGTCCCCCATCGATGACGTCGATGAAGCGCGACCCGCCTGCGACCAGCCCGATGGGCAGGCCACCACCGACGACCTTGCCGAAGGTGGTGACGTCGGCGCGGACACCGAACATGGCCTGGACGCCCCCGGGATGGGCGCGGAAGCCGGTCACGACCTCGTCGAACACGAGGAGGAACCCGTGCTCGTCGGCCATCCCCCGCAGCTCGCGGAGGAACTCCACGGGCTGGAGATCGGGGTTGCGGGTCCGCACGGGCTCGACGAGGACGAGCGCCAGCTCGTCGGCCCGGGCCCTGATGGCTTCGAGCGCGCGTTCGGTCCCGTACGGCAGGACGAGCGCGTCGTCGACGACAGCCTGGGGCACCCCGGCCACCAGGGGCACGGTCCGGAACTCGCCCTGCGACTCGACGGAGCGCCCGAGCACGACATCACTGCGGCCATGGATATCGTCCGTGAAGTAGGCCACCCCGTCCCGCCCCGTGACGGTTCGTGCCACGCGGATGGCGGCTTCGACGGCCTCGCCCCCGGAATACGTGAAGGCCAGCCGCTCGTTGCCCGTGATGCTGCAGACGAGTTCCGAGACCTCGCCGAGCAGACGGTTCTGGACACCGACCTCCCAGCCTCGCTCGAGCTGTTCGCGGAGGGCGGCCGTGATGAACTCCGGCGAATGGCCGAACAGGTCGGTGCCGAATCCGAGCGCGGTGTCGATGTACTCATTGCCGTCGACATCCCAGATGCGTGAGCCCTGCGATCGCTCGGAGACGATCTGGTACACCAGTTCCTTCCATGCCTGGTCGAAACCGACGATGGCGCGGTTGTCGGCAAGGTGCGTGCGCCAGGTCTGGGCGAGTCGCTTGGAGCCGGGGGTGCGAGCGTTGTAGCGCCGGACCAGGTCGTCGAGCGCCGACTGCTGCTGCTCCGTGAGGGCCTGGCTCCGGCCCGACGACGATCCGTGGGAGCTCGACGTGGCCAGGTAGTGGGACCTTCGAGGGGCGTCCACCTGGCCTGCGTCACTGGCCGCCGCGGCCCGCGCCGCCGACAGCGGCGCTCCCGACCGGGGGGCAGCTGCCGCCCGAACCGGTGGTGTGGTCGCGTCGGTCAGCGGCTCGGGTGAGCGGATGAGCTCCAGCTGCCGCTCCATGATGCGCAGCTGCTCCGCGATGAGCTGGTCGACCCGATCCGCGTATGCCGCCGCGGGGACGCCCGGGCCGAGCCGCTCAAGGTCGTCCGCGCCCCTGGCCGCGTCGGAGGCCGGCAGCATCGGCGCTGCCTTCACGGGCTCATCGTCCGGGGGGAACGCATCCGAGGGCAGCTTGGCATCGATGAAGCGCGCCAGCGACTCGATCGAAGGCGCCTCCTCGAAGAGCTGCCGGAACGTGATGCGCACGCCGAACTGCTTGCGGAACTGGGCGTTGGCCTGGGTCAGGAACAGTGAGTCGAAGCCCAGGTCGATGAAGGTGGTCATGGGCTCGAGCTCGTCCGCGTCGATCCCGCTGAGGTCGCTGAGGATGGCTGTCAGCCGCGCGGCGATGCGGTCCTTGCGTGGCACGCTGACCGCGACGGGTCGGTCCGCGTCTGCTCCCGTCCCCGCGTCTCCCGGGATCGCCGGCACTGCGTCAGGCGTCGTCGCCGTCGGGGCCGGGAGCGCGGGTCGGCGGACGGTCGTCGGCCCCGCAGATACCCCGTCGGCCGTCACCGCGCGCTCCAGCCAGTGACGCTCACGCTCGAAGGGATAGGTCGGCAATCCGATGCGCCGCCGCGTCCCTCGGTGGAACGACGACCAGGCGACGTCAGCGCCGGCCGTCCAGGCCTGGCCCAGGCTTCGAAGGATGAACGAGTGGTCGTCGATGTCCTGGTCCGGGTGACGCAGCGAGGCGATGACCGTCCGCTCGCGCGAGGCCATGGGCTGCTGGCGGACGAAGGAACCGAGTGACTGCCCGGGCCCGACCTCGATGACGATGAGACCAGGGCGCTCGAGCAGCCGAGCGGCCGCCTCGGAGAAGCGCACGGTGTCTCGAGCGTGACGCCCCCAGTACTCGGGTTCGGAGAGGAGCCCATCCCGCACCCACTCGCCTGTGGCCGTGCTGATCATGGGGATGCTGAGCGTCCCACGCGTCGTGCCCGCCACGAGGTCCGTGAGCGGTCCGACCATGGGGTCCATCATGGCCGAGTGCGCAGCGTGGCTGATGGGCAGGCGGCGCACGTCGATGCCATCGGCGACGAGACGCTGCTCCAGGGCCTCGATGGATGTTGCCGGGCCCGACGCCACGCACCGGGCGGGCGCATTGATGGCGGCCAGGGACGTGCTCGCGTCGAGGAGCGGGGCCACGGCCTCCGCCTCGCGCATGATGGCGAGCATGCTGCCACCGTCGAGCTCCTGCATCAGGCGGCCACGCTCAGCGATGATGCGAAGCGCATCCTCCAGCGTGAAGACGCCGCCCAGGCAGGCGGCCACGTACTCGCCCATGCTGTGCCCGAGCATGACCGCGGGACGGATCCCCCAGCTCATCCAGAGGCTCGCCAGCGCGTACTCGAGCGTGAACGTCGCCGGTTGCGCGATGCCCGCGTGCTCGAGCGTGCCTGTTGCTGCCGCGACTCCGGTCGACTCCGGGAACATGACCGTGCGCAGGTCGGTGCCGATGATGGGCTCGAGGATCGCCGCGCAGCGGTCGAGCGCCTCGCGGAAGGCCGGCTCGCCTCGGTAGAGCCCCTGGCTCATCCCCGGCTGCAGAGCACCCTGTCCCGGGAACAGGAAGGCGACGCCCACGCCCTCGTCGGCAGCCACCCGGCCCGAGGACCGCAGCGGGTCAGGCTGTCGCAGAAGGCTGACGGCCTCCGGCACATCGCCCGCCACCAGCGCGAGGCGATGCGCCAACCGCGCGCGGCCCACCTGCAGCGTATGGGCCACGTCGGCCAGGTCGACGTCGGGATGCGTGTCCAGGTGATCGGCCAGCCGGCCGCCCAGCCGCTCGAGCGCGCCCGCGGTCCTGGCGCTCAGGACGATGACCTGGGGTGTGGGCTCCGGAGGTGTCGCCGCGCCTGAAGGGATGGGCCCTTCCTCGAGCACGAGGTGGGCGTTCGTGCCGCCCAGGCCGAAGGCGCTCACGGCAGCCCGACGCGGCCGGTCGGAGCGTGGCCACGGGCGAAGCGCGGTGTTGACGAAGAACGGACTGGCACCGAAGTCGATCTGCGGGTTCGGCGTTCGGAAGTTCAGGCTGGGCGGGATCTCCCCGTAGTGGAGGGAGAGGGCAGCCTTGATGATGCCCGCGACACCGGCCCCGGCGTCGAGGTGCCCGATGTTGGTCTTCAGCGAGCCGATGGCGCAATACTGGCGCCGACTGGTGTGCCGGCGGTAGGCCTGCGTGAGCGCGGCGACCTCGATCGGGTCTCCCAGGGACGTGCCGGTCCCGTGCGCCTCGACCATGCCGATGGTGTCCGCACTGACACCGGCCACGGCCAGTGCCTCCTCGATGACCTTCACCTGGCCCTCGATGCTGGGAGCCGTGTAGCCGATCTTGGCTGACCCGTCGTTGTTGACGGCCGATCCGCGGATGATGGCGTATACGGTGTCGCCATCCCGCATCGCGTCGGACAGTCGCTTCAGCACGACCAGGGCGACCCCGCTGCCGATGACCGTGCCCCGCGCCTCGGCGTCGAAGGCGCGGCAGTGGCCATCGGGGGAGGGGATGCCATCCTCCTGGTAGACATAGCCCCCGGTCGCGGGGACCCGGATCCGCGCTCCCCCGGCGAGGGCGATGTCCGACTCACCCGTCAGCAGGCTCTGGACGGCGAGGTGAACCGCCACGGCGGAGGTGGAGCAGGCCGTGTTGACGCTGATGGCCGGTCCTTGCAGGCCCAGCTTGTATGCCACCCGGGTGATGGCGTATTCGCGCTCGGTGGCCAGCAGCAGGGGGTAGTCACCCGTCCGGGCGAGCAGCTCGGAATGGGACATCACGTTCTGTCGGAAGTAGGTGTTGGCCGCCACCCCGCCGAAGATCCCGATGCGGCCCGCGTACCTGCCGGGGTCGTAGCCCGCATCCTCGAGGGCTGACCAGGCGCACTCCAGGAACACGCGGTGCTGGGGATCGGTGAGCTCGGCCTCGCGCCGGCTCATCCCGAAGAAGGCGGCGTCGAACTGGTCGATGCCATCCATGACCGCCCCAGCATTGACGAAGCCTGGATCGGACCGATCGGCGCCGGCGGCTTCCAGCTCCGCATCCGTGAAGGGTCGGATGGACTCCACGCCGGAACGGAGATCGGCCCAAAGCTCGTCCACGCTGGCTGCGCCAGGGAAACGGCCCGCCATGCCCACGATGACGATCTGTTCCTGCGTTTCCAGGTCAGTCACGGTCGCGCTCCCGCCCCGTCCGGCGTGCCTCGAGCTGGCGTGCCAACGACGCGCGGCTCGCGCGCCGGCCCTGTGCCGGGACTGGCACGTGGTCGTATCCCAGGCTGGCCGCCAGCTCTACGGTCGGCTGGCCGAGAAGACTCCAGCGGTCGTCCTCGTCCGCCGCCGCCGCAGCCGACGCGTCGATGCTGCCATGCGCCAGGAAGCCCGGGTCACCCATGGGAGCGGATTCCGGGTAGACGCCATCGACCATCTTGTCCTCGAGTCCGTCGTAGGGCTGCAGGACGGCGGGGTCGAAGCGAAGCCCGAGTCGCGCGCAGAGTGCCTCCATCTGCACGCCCGGCTCCTGGACGAGCCCTTCGAAGTGCAGTCGGGCCCAGCGGTCCCGGGGGACGGACTCCAGGAACCGGATGATCGTGCGGTGGCTGAGCACCCAGACCAGCTCCGCGAGATGGCGGGGGTCGTACGAGTGATCGTGCAGGTACAGGACCTGGTCCATGTGGTGCCGTTCGAACGAATCGATCATGGGCAGCGGATGGCGCACCAGGTGGATGTAGCGAGCACCCTCGAAGTCTGCCTCGGCCTTCTCCAGTGCGGCTGGGTCGAGGGCATACGAAGGCGACTTGTCCACGAGGATGCGCGGCGCCACCCACCCCTGGAGGAGTCGGTAGAACGCCCTGGTCGTGAGGCCATCTGCCTCTGCTGCCTGCATCGTGCGCTTCGCGGCATCCGCATCCAGGCCCCTGACCTCCATGACGGTGCGGATCGCGCCGTCCAGCCAGCCGCTGAAGCGACCTTGGTAGGCCGCAGCGCGTTCCCGGAGTGTCTGGAACCCCAGAAGCTGGAGCTCACTCGCGGAGAAGAGGTCATGGTGGCCGGCAAGCATGATCCGCAGCAGGGTGGTCCCCGACCGTGGCGGGCTGAGGATGAAGATGGCGGGCGGGTTCTTCGCGTCGTCGCCGTCCGGGCCGCGGCCGAGGGTGGGGACGAGGGACCGGAAGCGCTCCACGTCCTCCTCGCTGATCGGCTTGCTGATGACCGCTTCCCCGGTCGCTGGCACCTGGTCACCCAGCAGGCGCGCCACTGCCGCGGGGTACTGCGATCCGAGGAAGGCGGCGTAGGCTGCCACGGAGGGGGCGCTGAAGATGGTCACGATGAAGATCGACTCATCGAGTGCGACCTGCATCTGGTTCACGAAGCGCGCCGCCTGGAGCGAGGTCCCGCCGAGCTCGAAGAAGCGGTCGTTGACCCCGACCGCGTCGAGGTCCAGGATCGCCTGCCACTGCTCGGCCACGAGCCGCTCGAGCTCGGTGCGGGGCGCCACGTAGGGCTCGCCGAGCTGCGGTCGACGTCGCACCGGGGCCGGCAGGCGCTTCCGGTCGACCTTCCCGGACGACGTCAGGGGGAACTCCTCGATGGCTACGAAGGCGGCGGGTACCATGTACTCGGGCAAGCGTTCAGCGAGTCGCTCGCGCAGAAGCTCGACCGGCATGTCCTCTCCGGCCGTGTGGGAGACATAAGCCACCAGCTCAAGGTCTCCAGCGCTGCGCTCCCGCGCGACCACGACGGTCTGGCGGACGCCCTCGATCGACTCGATGGCGGACTCGATCTCTCCCAGCTCGACGCGGAAGCCTCGGATCTTGACCTGGTAGTCGGCCCGCCCCAGGAACTCGATGTTCCCATCCGGCAGGTAGCGAGCCAGGTCGCCGGTCCGGTACAGTCGGGCGCCCGGGCGACCCGCGAACGGATCGTCGAGGAAACGCTCGCGCGTTAGCTCTGGGCGGTCGCGGTAGCCAAGGCCGACCTGGACCCCTCCGATGTAGAGCTCCCCGGCGGTGCCGACGGCCACGGCACGCAGGTCCTCGTCGAGGATGTGCATCTGGGTGTTGGCGACCGGCTTGCCGATGGGCACGAAGGGAAGCTCGCTCGCCGGGTCGCACGCCCAGGCCGTGACGTCCACGGCGGCCTCCGTGGGTCCATACAGGTTGTGCAGCTCAGCATCCAGCCGCGCGAAGAAGCGATCCTGGAGTGCCCTGGGGAGCGCCTCGCCACTGCAGATCACCCGTCGGAGGCTGACGCATTCCCCGGCCCGCGGATCCTCCAGGAACAGCTGGAGCATGGAGGGCACGAAATGGATCGTGGTGACGCCTGTCTCCATGATGGTGCGTGCCAGGTACGCGGTATCGCGGTGGCCTCCGGGCTCTGCGATGACGAGCTCGGCCCCGAACAGGAGCGGCCAGAAGAACTCCCAGACCGAGACGTCGAAGCTGAACGGTGTCTTCTGCAGGACCCGGTCATCCGGGGTCAGTCCGAAGGCATCCTGCATCCAGAAGATGCGGTTGGCGATGGCTCGATGGCTGACCATCGCCCCCTTGGGCTGGCCGGTGGAGCCGGACGTGTAGATGACGTAGGCAAGGTCGTCCAGGGTGGCCCTCGCCGGCGGCACCTCGACGTTGGGACCTTCGGCACGGGGCTCCAGCAGGTCCACCGGGACGACGGTCGCGGCCGTGTCCCGCACGCGGTCGAGGAGCCTGTCCTGCGTCAGGACGATGGTCGCCTTCGTGTCAGCGAGCATGAAGGCGATGCGCTCGGCCGGGTACTCGGGGTCGATGGGCACGTAGGCAGCCCCCGACCTCAGCACGGCATGAAGCGCGACGACCATCTCGAAGGAGCGGTCCATGCAGACCGCCACCAGCGTGTTCGGGGCGGCCCCGAGCTCGATCAGGTGCCCGGCCAGCCGATCGACCCGCGCCTTGAGCTCCTGGTAGCTGAGCGACTGCTCGCGGAATCGAAGGGCTGGTGCATGCGGCGTCCTGACCGCCTGCGATCCGAAGACCTCGTGGAGGGACAGGGGGGGATACTCGCGCGCGGTGGCGTTCCAATGCTGCGGTGGCAGGCCCGGGTCGCGTCCGGGGGTGGCGTCGGTCATGGGGATCCCGGCGCCACAGCGCCGCGTGGAGCCGTCACTCCTGGTCCGCCTTCTGTGACGGCGCTTGGGTGCCGAGGAACTCCGGCATGTCCACATTCTCGGAATGACGGATGCCCTCACGGGCGACGACGGCGCGGACGGTCCGGAGGAGGATCGCCAGGTCCATGCGCATGTCGTGATCGTCGACGTATCGCACGTCCAGGGCGAACTTGTCCTCCCAGGAGAGCGCGTTGCGGCCGCTGACCTGTGCCAGCCCCGTGATGCCGGGCCGGACCTCGTGACGACGGGCCTGCACGCGGTCGTACCTGGGCAGGTAGGACATCATCAGGGGCCGTGGTCCGACCAGGCTCATGTCGCCCTTGAGCACGTTCCACAGCTCGGGCAGCTCGTCCAGGCTGAGCGCGCGAAGATGCCGCCCGAACGGCGGCGTGCGCTCCACGCCCGGCAGCAGCTGACCGGTCGCATCGGTGGTGTCCAGCATGGACCGGAACTTGCAGATGGCGAAGGGACGACCGTGCAGGCCGGGACGCAGCTGTCGGTAGAGCACAGGCGATCCCAGGCGGGAGCGCACCAGCAGGCCGATGGCCAGCATGACTGGCGACAGGAGCACCAGGAGGACGCTCGCGGCGACGACGTCGAAGAGTCGCTTGGCGCCGTCCCTGAACCACCTGCCCGACCCGCCTCGCCTCAACATGGTGGCGCCCCGGCGATCATCCACCGCGTGCTCATGCGGGTGCCCGCAAGCGTGACCGCGCCGATGGATCCGGCCCCTGCTTCGATCCTGCCGATGACGAAGGGCAGGGCACCCTGTGGACCCCGAGGTCTCACCAGGTCGCCGCCGGCCGGGCTCGAGACATCGAACCCGCTCAGCGGTACGGAGAGACCCATGCCCGTGGCCTTCAGGTACGACTCCTTCCGGGTCCACAGCGTGAGGAACGTCTCTGCCTGGTCATCCGGGCTGGACCGCAGCTGCTCGACCTCACCGCGCGCGAAGAAGCGCTCTGCCACCACCAGGGCATCGGCGACGGGGCGGACACGTTCGACGTCCACCCCGACCGGGCCGCCCGCGGCCACGGCCATGACAGTGAGGCCCCCGGAATGAGACAGGCTGAACGAGATGCCCGACGAGGCGTCGAGCTCGGGCCTTCCCCGCGACGATGTGCGGAGCGGGACCTGGGACGGTGCGACCCCGAGATACCCGGCCAGGACCGATCTCGCGAACACCCGACGAGCCACGAAGCGGAGGCGGTCTCGCTCGAACATGAACCGTGCCGCCCTGGCTCGCTCCTGGACGTCGAGCACGGCAGGATCGTCGTCGCGCTCGGATGCACAGTCGACGGCATCCCACCACAGGTGGACCTCGCCCTGCCGGGGCTCGATGTGGCGTGGCATCAGCGTCTCACTCCTGGATCGCTCAGCCTGGGTGGCTCATGCATCGCATGTCGATGGTGGAGCCGCCGCAGCCTGAAGACGTGGTTCACCTCGCCTCGGGCGAGCGCTTGGTACGGCCCCCGAGTGCATCTTCCCACCATCGCCAGTTCGTCGCGAGAGACCAGCGGCATCACCCACCTTTCGCGCACGCCGCGATCAGATCGGCAGGGTCCCCTGCAAGCGCCCTGCCCACTGCGCGAGTCGTGCCAGTAACCATAGCGGACCACTTCGGTTCCACCAAGCCGTCGCCCGACCTGGCCGCAGCGCGGTCGACCGTCAGCGTGCCGTCCAGCCGCCATCGACCATGAGCGTGGTGCCGGTCACCAGCGACGAGGCCGGGCTGGCCAGGAAGACGACGGCGCCGGCCACGTCCACGGGCTCACCGATGCGATGCAGCCCCGCGATGCGTTCGCGCACGTCCGCGGCGAAGGCGGGATCCGAGAGCGCCGCTGCCGTGCCGGGCGTGCGGATGAACGTGGGGGCCACGGCGTTGACGTTGATGCCGTAGCGGCCCCACTCGACGGCCAGGCATTTGGTCAGGTGCGAGACGGCCGCCTTGGACGCGCAGTAGATGGCCTCCCCGGGCAGGGCCGCGAAGCCCGCCTGCGAGCTGAGGTTGACGATGCGCCCCCCGCCCCGGCGGATCATGTGGCGACCGACCGCCTGGCTCGTGAAGAAGAGGCCCTTGACGTTGATGTCGAAGGTGAGGTCGAAGTCGGCCTCGGTGGCCTCCTCGGCCGGGGTCTCGGGCGGACCCAGCCCCGCGTTGTTGACGAGGATGTCCAGGCCTCCGAATGCCTCCGTGACGCGCTCGACCGCGGCCTCGACCTGGGCCCGGCTGGTGACGTCCATGGCCACCCGCATGGCGCGGCGCCCCATGGCCATGATCTCCGCCTCGAGATCGGCGGCGTCAGCCTCGGCACGCAGGCCCAGCGCGACGTCCGCGCCGGCGTTGGCGAGCGCCAGCGCGATATCCCGTCCGAGGCCGCGAGCAGCCCCCGTGACGAGTGCGGTCCTGCCGCTCAGCGTGAAGTCGGGGAAGTCGGTCATCGCACACCTCCACACTCTGTTGACCGGCTCGTCATGCAGGACCCGGTCCCGGTCGGTCCCGGACCCCCTGAGGGTAGCGCGCCACCCTCGTACGGGTGACCGAAGGGCGGGTCCCGGCTCGAGCGGGACCCAGTCGCCTGTCTCGTGCGCCCGCTGGCTCGAATTCCCGGTGATGTCCCTGGGCAGCCCCCGATAAGACGTGCCCGCTACTGTCCTCCCATCGCCGCTGCGGATCCCGCCGAACCATCCAGACCCGCCGATCGTGTCGATGGCCGGGAAGGCCCACCCTGGGTCGTCCGGCAGGGAGGTCCCATGAACCGTGTCCTGTTGACCGGGCGCCTCACCCGCGACCCGGAGATGCGCTCGCTGCCCAGCGGGAAGGCCGTCACCACCTTCAGCGTGGCGACCAACGAGTACCGCGGCGGGGCGGAGCGCACCGAGTACCACTCCGTTGTCGCCTGGGAGCGTCTCGCGGAGATCTGTGGCCAGTACCTGGGTCGCGGGCAGATGGTGTCCCTGGAGGGACGCCTGCAGACGCGACGCTGGGAGGACGACCGCAAGGTCAAGCACTACCGCACGGAGATCGTCGCATCCAACGTGGAGATGCTCAGCGGGCGACGCAAGAAGGATTACGCCGCGGAGTCGGCGGCCCAGGCCCTGGAGACCCAGGCAGAGGTGATGGGCATCGACCCCGTGGACGGTGACGACTTCGACGCCCTCGATGTCGGCGACGAGGACGAGATCCCGGAGGAGGAGCCCGCCGCCGCCTAGCTGCGGCGCCACGCCGCAACGACATCCATCAGCCCGATCGTCCCGTGGGCGGCAGGTGCGGACTTCCCCTCCCGCACCTGCCGCCCGTTCCAGCGCGACGCGGCCACCCGCGCGAGGCCGTCGTATCCTTGTCGCAGCACCTCGCCCGCTGCCACCGGGTGGCGGCCGGTGCTGACGGCGACGGACGCCCACCGGTCCGTGAAGGAGGACGCAAGATGCGGTTCATCATCGGAGCCGTGGCGGGCTTCGCCGCGGGCGTGGCCGCTGCGACACTGACCGCCGGCAAATCGGCGGACGACCTGCGTGCGGAGTTCGAGCGCTTCCGCCTGGAAGTCCAGAAGGGTGACATGGACGCCCTCGGTGCCCACATCGAGGAGCGTTTCAAGGACCTCCAGGCTGGCCTGGAGCAGCGCATCTCGCAGCTGGGGTCGTCCGCCCAGGACGTCGCCGACGACGCCACCGGCAAGGCCAGGAAGGCCGCCGACGACGCAGCCGACAAGGCTCGCGATGTCGCCGACAAGGTCGAGGACGCTGTCGAGGACGCCGGGGAAGCCGCTTCCCAGTGATCTGACTCGGCCGGGGCGCCCGGCCACACGCCTCACCCGCGGCGTGCCACCAGCCGCTGCCGGTGGTCCGGCACGGCGGAGCGCCGACCCTCGACCGGATACCCAGAGGAGGGGAGCCATCAGTCACGACCAGTCGGTCGGTACCGTGTGCCGACCGCTCGACCGTCACGCTCCACCCGGGGTCGGCTGATGCCTGCCAGCGTCATCGTCGGTCTGCAGTGGGGCGACGAGGGCAAGGGCAAGGCCGTGGACCTGCTCTCGGAGTCGGTCCACATGGTGGTGCGCTACCAGGGCGGTGACAACGCCGGTCACACCGTGGTCATCGGCGACGCCGTCTTCAAGCTGCACCTGGTCCCCAGCGGCGTGCTGCACCCGCACATCACGCCCATCATCGGGAACGGCGTGGTGGTCAACCCGCGCACGCTCATCAGCGAGATGGACATGCTCGCTGAGCGCGGCGTGGATCCATCGCGCATCCGCGTCAGCCGAGCGGCGCACGTCATCATGCCGTACCACATCGCCCTCGACGGCGCGGCAGAGCTGCGCCTCTCCGGCTCGGAGATCGGCACCACGCGGCGCGGCATCGGGCCCGCATATGCCGACCGCGCATGGCGAGCCGGCGTGCGCATGGGCGATCTCCTGGACGCGCGCATCCTGCGCGCTCGCCTGGAGCGCGTGCTGCCGGAGCGCAATGCCGTCCTCCACGAGTCGTACGGGCTGCCCGGCTTCGATCTCGAGGAGCTGCTGGCGGAGGCAGCGACCTGGGGCGAGCGACTGCGGCCGCACATCACGGAGACGACGCTCCTCGTCCAGGACGCCCTGGCGGCGGGTCAGCACATCATCCTCGAGGGTGCCCAGGGGACCCTGCTCGACCTCGACCACGGCACGTATCCCTTCGTCACGAGCAGCAACCCCATCGCCGGCGGCGCCTGCACGGGCGGCGGCGTCGGGCCGCTCCAGGTGGAGCAGGTCATCGGCATCTTCAAGGCGTACAGCACGCGGGTCGGCTCCGGCCCCTTCCCGACCGAGCTCGACGACGAGACCGGCCGCTACCTGCTGGAGCGGGGCCGGGAGTTCGGCACCACGACCGGCCGCCGCCGCCGCTGCGGGTGGCTGGACGCCGTGCCACTGCGCTACGCCGTGGCCGTCAACAGCGCCAGTCACCTCATGCTCAACAAGCTGGACATCCTCTCCGGCCTGCCGGAGATCCGCGTCGCCACCTCGTACCGGGTCGACGGCCACGAGGTGCGCTGGCCGCTGACCCTGGAGGAGCTGGAACGGGCGGAGCCCGTCTACGAGGTGCTGCCGGGCTGGTCGGAGGACATCTCCGGCGCGCGCGGCATGGCCGACCTGCCGCCTGCCGCGGCTGCCTACGTGCAGGCCATCGAGGACATCGCGGGGGCCCCGGTCGCCGTCGTCAGCGTCGGCCCGGAGCGCACCCAGACGATCATGCGCGGGGACCTGCGGCCGAGGACCCGGTCCGGCGCATGATCGGCCGCTACACGCTGCCGGCCATGGCGCAGCTATGGTCGGAGCAGAGCCGCTTCGAGCACATGCTGCGCGTCGAGCTGGCCGTGCTCCGCGTGCTTGCCGAGCGCGGTGACGTGCCGGCCGCGGCGGCGGCCGCCATCGCCGACCGCGGCCGCGTGGACGTGGCCCGGATCGCGGAGCTGGAGCGCACCACCGACCACGATGTCGTGGCCTTCGTCATGCAGGTGGCGGAGAGTGTCGGGCCGGAGGGCAGCATCCTGCACCACGGCCTGACCAGCAGCGACGTGGTGGACACCGCCCTGGCGCTGCAGTGCCGGGCCGCAGCGGACATCATCCTCACCAGCCTTGACGCGGCCATCGCGGCCGTCGTGGCTCGCGCCCGGGAACACGCCGATACGGTGATGATGGGTCGCACCCATGGCGTCCACGCGGAGCCCATCACCTTCGGCCTGAAGCTGGCGTCCTGGGCCTTCGAGCTGGATCGCGCCCGCGCACGCCTGCGGGCCGCGGCGGATGACCTGGCCACCGGCAAGATCTCCGGACCCGTGGGCACCTACTCGTTGCTGTCGCCTGAGGTGGAGGCGTCGGCCCTGGCCTCGCTCGGCCTGGCCGTGGACCCGGCCAGCACGCAGATCGTGCAGCGTGACCGGCATGCCGCCTTCCTCGCCGCCATCGCGGTGACGGGCGGCTCCCTGGAGCGCTTCGCCGTGGAGGTCCGCAACCTCCAGCACACCGAGATCGCGGAGGTGCAGGAGCCCTTCCGCACCGGCCAGGCTGGTTCGTCGGCGATGCCCCACAAGCGCAACCCGATCCTGGCGGAGCGCATCACGGGCATGTCCCGCCTCCTGCGGGGCTACGCCCTCGCCGCCCTGGAGGACCAGGCCCTCTGGCATGAGCGCGACATCAGCCACTCGTCGGTGGAGCGCATCGCCCTGCCCGGGGCCACGACGCTCCTGCACTACATGCTGGAACGCTTCCGCGCCCTGGTCGACGGGCTGATCGTGCGCCCCGAGCGGATGGCCGCCAACCTCGCCGCGGGCCATGGGCTGCATGCATCCTCGCGCGTCCTCGCCATGCTGGTGGCCGCTGGGCTGCCACGAGGGGACGCCTACTCCATCGTGCAGCGTGACGCCCTTCGCGCCGCAGACGAGGGCATCGACTTCCGCGACCTGCTGGCGGCGGATCCGGAGGTGACGGCGCTGCTGCCGCCCGACGCCCTGGAGCGCTGCTTCGACGACGGTGCCTGGCTGGCCCACGTGCCCACGGTCATGGCCCGCCTCGACGCCCTCGACGGGGTGCCATCCTGACGCCGTGATGGACCGTGACCACAGCGACCGAGGCCTCGACCCCCCGCAGCGCCGCGCCCTCATCTCCGTCTCCGACAAGCGGGGCCTTGCGGACCTGGCTCGCGGCCTGGTGGAGCGGGGTTGGGAGATCGTCTCCACCGGCGGCACGGCTCGGCTCATCCGCGAGGCCGGCCTGCCCGTCACTGACGTGGCCGCGGTCACCGGTGCACCGGAGATGCTCGATGGCCGCGTCAAGACGCTTCACCCGCGCATCGCTGCGGCCGTCCTCGCGGATCTGCGCCAGGCTGCGCACCGCGAGCAGCTGGCGGCGCAGGGCATCACGCCCTTCGGGCTCGTCGTCGTCAACCTCTACCCCTTCGAGGCGACCGCGGCGCGGCCGGACGTGGACGACGACGCCCTCATCGAGGAGATCGACATCGGCGGCCCCACCCTGGTGCGCGCGGCGGCCAAGAACCATGCCTGCGTGGGCATCGTCTGCGATCCGGACGACTACCCTGCCATCCTCGTCGAGCTTGACACGTGCGACGGTCGGCTCTCGGATGAGGTGCGCCGCACCCTGGCCCTCAAGGCCTTCCGGCTGACCGCCGCGTACGACGCCGCCATCAGCGCGGAGCTGGCTCGCCGCTGGGCGCCAGGGCAGCCCTTCCCCGAACGCCTGACACTGGGCCTGCGCCGCAGCGCGCTCCTGCGGTACGGGGAGAACCCCCACCAGGCCGCAGCGCTCTATACCCGCTCCGGCGTGGACCCTGCCGCCGGTCCCTTGGCCGAGGGCGCCCGACTGCTGGCCGGCAAGCCGCTCTCCTACAACAACCTGCTCGATACCGCCGCTGCGGCGGGCCTGGCGCGCGACCTGCGTGGCTCTGCGGTCGTCATCGTCAAGCACGGCAACCCCTGTGGCGCGGCCGAGGCGGCCGACCTGCCCACGGCCTGGGCGCGCGCCCTCGCGGGTGACCCCGTGAGCGCCTTCGGTGGCGTCGTGGCCGTGCGCGGGACGGTGGACGCGACGGTCGCGGAGCTGCTCGCGGGCTTCTTCCTGGAAGTCGTCGTCGCGGCCCACTTCGAGCCCGCTGCCGTGGACGCCCTGGCCGCCCGACCTGATCTGCGGCTCGTCGAGGACGCCACGATGCTCGTCCCGGCGCCGCCCGCGGTGGATGTCCGCAGCGCCGGCGGCGGCATCCTCCTCATGGAGTCTGACGTGCGCCCCGATGACCCGGCCGACTGGACCCGCGTCTCGCGGCGGGCACCGGACGCGCGCGAGCTGGCCGACCTCGAGCTCGCCTGGCGCGTCGTGCGCCACGTGCGTTCGAATGCCATCGTCCTCGTCCGCGACGGAGCCATCGTGGGCGTGGGTGCCGGGCAGATGAGCCGCGTCACCAGCGCCCGCCTGGCCGTCGGGCAGGCGGGCGAGCGAGCGGTCGGGGCCGTGGCCGCGTCCGATGCCTTCTTCCCCTTCGCCGACGGGCTGGAGGTCTGCCTGGCGGCCGGTGTCAGCGCGGCGGTGCAGCCAGGCGGCTCGCGCCGTGACGCGGAGGTGCTCGCCGCCGCTGAAGCCGCCGGGGCGGCCATGCTGCTCACGGGACGGCGTCACTTTCGCCACTGATGCGCGGACGCCGCCGTGTCCGCCGGGGCCACGCTTGGTAGCATCGGGTGGCCCATGACACCACCACGCCGCTTCTACCTGACGACCGCCATCGCCTATGCCAATAACCGGCCCGGGCTCCACACGCTGTACGAGGTGGTCGGCGCGGACGTCATCGCCCGCTGGCACCGCATGCTCGGCGACGACACGCGCTTCCTGACCGGCACGGACGAGTACTCCGTGAACATCGCCACCACGGCGACCTCGCGCGGTCAGACGCCGCGCGCCTTCGTCGACGAGATGGTCACCCTCTTCCGCCGCGCGGAGGATGCCCTGGGCATCAGTCCAGACCGCTTCATCCGGACCACCGACCCGGACCACGCTGCGGCTGCGCACGAGATGATCCGCCGGGCCTATGACAACGGCGACATCTACCTGGGCACATACGAGGGCTGGTACTGCCCCAATGAGGGCTTCAGGGCCAGCAGCGACCTCCTCGAGGATGAGTCGGGCGTGCATTGCCCCAACCACCCCGGCGTCGACCTGCAGTGGCTCAGCGAGCACAACTGGTTCTTCCGCCTCTCCGCCTATCAGGAGCGCCTGGAGCGGCATTACGCGGAGCATCCCGACTGGGTGGAGCCGGAGTACCGCAGGAACGAGATGCTCGGCTTCATCCGCGGCGGCCTCGAGGACTTCTCGGTGAGCCGCGAGGGCGCCACGTGGGGCATCCCCTTCCCGCTGCTACCGGACGGCACCTCCGCCCAGCGGCCCGACGGCAGCTGGGATCCGGCGGCCGGCACGGTCTACGTCTGGTATGACGCGCTCATCAACTACATCACGGGGGCCGGCTTCCCGGCTGACGCCACCACCTTCGAGCGCTGGTGGCCCGCCGACCTCCACGTCATCGGCAAGGACATCAATCGGTTCCACACGGTCTTCTGGCCGGCCATGCTCATGAGCGCGGGGCTGCCTCTGCCGCGCAAGGTCTGGGTGCACGGCTGGCTGCTCGCCCAGGGCGAGCGCATGAGCAAGAGCCGCGGCAACTTCCTCGACCCGATGGACGTCGTGGCCGCCCTGGGGCGCGACGGCACGCGCTACGTTGTCCTTCGCGAGGTCGCCTTCGACCGCGACAGCGATGTCTCGTGGGACAGCTTCGTGCGCCGCTACAACGCCGACCTTGCCAACGACTTCGGCAACCTGCTCAACCGGACGCTGTCGATGACCGGCCGCTATCTCGACGGAGAACGTCCGGCGCCCACGGACGGTGAGCTGGCGACGAGCTGGGCAGCCACCTTCGAGCGCTATGCCGGGCACCTCGAAGGCAACCTCCTGCACCTCGCCCTGGAGACGCTCTGGGGCTTCGTGGGTGAGGCCAACCGCTTCGTGGAGACCACCGCCCCGTGGGCGCTGGCCAAAGCTGCTCGCAGCGGCGATGACGTCGGCCGCCGCCCGCCTGCGCGAGGTGCTGGGCGACCTGGTGGAGGCCTGTCGCGTCATCTCCCTGGCCGCTGCGCCCTTCATGCCGGAGAGCGCTGCGCGGGCCGCAGAGCAGCTCGGCGTGCAGCACGCCTACGGGCCCGACGGCAACGGCGGCCCACCGCTCGCCGAGCTGGCGGCCTGGGGTGCGCTGCCGTCCGGTGGCCGCATCGGGACCGTGGCGCCGCTCTTCCCACGCCTCGACATCGAGGTGCCCTCGGACGCCGCCGCCCCGGCCTGATGGCTCCGGAGGGCGCGCACGGCCGCAACCGCGCCCGCGCGCCTCGTGGACTCGCACGCCCACCTCCAGGCGGAGGCCTTCGCAGGAGACGTTGACGCCGTTCTGGCTGCTGCCCGCACGGCGGGCGTTGAGCGGCTCCTGGTGCCCGGCTGGGACCTGCCCTCCAGCCAGGCGGCCCTGGCCTTCGCGCGGCGGCATCGTCTTCCGGCCGGGGCCGGCATCCACCCGCACGTCGCGAGCGGGGCTGACGACGCCACGTGGGCGGCCCTGCGCGAGGTCGCGGTCATGCCGGAGGTGGTGGCCATCGGGGAGACGGGACTCGACTACGACCGCGGCTTCTCGCCCCGCGACGCCCAGCTGGTCAACCTGCGGCGCCACGTGGTGCTGGCCCTGGAGCTCGGCAAGCCGCTCATCCTGCACTGTCGCTCCAAGGCCGGAGAGCGGGATGCCCAGGACGATCTCATCGGCGTGCTGCGTGAGGCCGGGGTGGCGGAGGGGCAGTGGCAGGCTCGCTTCGGCGGCCGCCCGCCGGGTGTGCTGCACTCCTTCAGCGGTCCGGTCGACTACGCGGAAGCTGCCCTGGAGATGGGTCTCGCCATCGCCTTCGGGGGCCTCGTCTTCCGGCGCGGCGAGGAGGCCAGCGCCGATGTGGCTCGCATCGTGCCGCCGGACCGCCTGCTCATCGAGACGGACGCCCCGTACCTGCGTCCGCGGGGCGTTCGCGGCAGCCGCAACGAGCCGCGCCACGTGGCCGTCACAGCCGCCTGGGTGATGGAGCAGCGCGGCGATGACCCCGAGGCATTCGGCGACGCCCTCGTGGCCGCCTTCGACCGCTTCGTCGGCGCACCGACCACGCTCAGTGCGTCGCGGGGGACTCGCAGCTGATCAGCACACGCGTCCATGCCGCCTCCCTCGGACTCTAGCGAGGCGGCCTCCCGTGACAGCGGCCCGAGCCGCTATCTGTGAACGACTGACCGTCGATGGCGAGGAACCTCCAGCGATACGAGCCCTCGAGGAGTCGAAGCTCCAGGACACCCCACGACTGCCCTTCGAAGATCCGGCTGTGACCGGCCGCAGTGTCACCCCTCCCGCGCAGCGCCGCTCCGCCGGTGCCGACGACGAACTGACGGATGCCGTAGCGATGGTCGACAGCGCCGCTCGGCTGCGCCGGAGCCAGCCTCTCGTACGAGTGCTCGTGACCGTTGACGACGATCTCTGCGCCATCACGGTACAACAGCTGCAGCAGCGGCTGTACACCTCGGTAGTCGCCGTGATAGCCGCTGCTGAACCGGGGTGTGTGCCAGACCGCCAGCGTGCAGCGCTCTCCGGTCTCAGATAGCCGGTGGTTCAGCCAGGTGTACTGAGGGGTGCCGGGCGCGCAGCCCGCGCCAGTCTTGCAGACTTCGCTGTCCAGCGCGAAGACGCGCCAGGACCCCGACGTGAACGTGTAGTAGCCGCGTTCTCCGGGACCCGCCCGCGCGCCGAAGTACTCGAAGTACCCTGCTGCGCCTGGCGTGTAGTAGTCATGGTTCCCAGGCGTGGCCCGTGTCCGGTCGAGGAATCGTCCCCAGGTCGGCTCATAGCGAGTCAGGAACTCCTGGTACGTCCCACTTCCCTGGACGTTGTCGCCGGCGGTGACTACCAGACCGCGACGACTCTCCACCAAAGCGGCAGTCTCCGCTTCCTTCGAACCCGCGGATCCCGCAGCGATGTCCCCTGCAAGTAGGAGGGTCGCAGACTGGGCAGTAGCCGTGACGGACCCGGATGCCACGAGGCATATCCCGACCAGCGCGACGCGGATGAGACGGACGATGGGCTTGGGTGATCGAGTGACCATCTGACCGACTCCAATGTAGATAGCGGCGTACTGGGTCGCTGTCCCGAACCCCGATCCTGCTTCAGGGGTCCAGATGGATCGTTCAGGCCACGTCGTCGCGTCACGCGCTCCAGCGCTCCAGCCTTGCCTCAGCCGGCCGTGGCCCGTGGAACGGTGGGAAATGAGCGCTCCGTCGTGAGTCTCAGCGACTCGTCGGATGGCGTCGTCCAGGACGCTCAGCAGGAGTGCTCTCGTTCCGTCCACCTCCTTCGTGATGCCATCATCGTCGAGCCGGTCGAGGAGCGCCATGGAAGAAGCGACCCTGGAGATGGGGCTCGCAATCACCTTCGGCCGCAGCGATGAACCTGAGGCATTCGGCGACGCGCTCGTGGCCGCCTTCGACCGTTTCGTCGGCGCACCGACCACGCTCAGTGAGCCGTGGGGGACTCGCAGACTGATCAGCACGCGCGTCAGCTCCTGTCCGTCGGCGTCGGCGATGCGGGCAGCGACGCTGCCATCGGCCACGCGCCAGACCGCCACCTCCAGCCGCGCGCTCGGCAGCGCCGGGCGGACGTAGCCCAGGCGGTAGCGACAGCCCACCGGCGCGCCCGGCGGCAGCCGCAGGGTTCGCGGGCCGGATGCGCCTTGGGCGAGGGCGGCCAGGGCTTCCTCGACCACATCGAGGTAGGCCGCGTTGTTGACGTGTGCCATGGGGTCCACGTCCGCCGGCCGGACCCGCGTGCTGAAGCGCCAGGCCTCGGCCGGCGGCTCGCAGGGAAGCGCCCGACTGCGCTCGAAGGTGGCCCGCGACCCGAACATGGCGAGGATCTCGTCGGGCACCCTGGCGGGTCGGCCCTCCAGGGTGAGGAGGACCCAGTCGGTATCCACCCTGGCCGCGACCCCAGGGTGGGCAGCGGCGCCGTCCCCATCCGACCGCTCCGCGCTGCCCACCACGCGCATCTCGGCATGGCGACGCGAGAGGACCTGCCGCCAGGCGATGACCTCCGTCGTCGTCGCCACGATGTCGCCGTATGCGACGGCATGGTCGATGCGCAGGTCCACGTGGCGCACCAGCCAGTGCAGGCCGCGCTCGGCATACCAGTGACGCCCGAAGCCGGCCTCCTCGCTGTGCCGCCAGGCCATGTCCTGGGCGTAGCGCAAGAACCCGGCGGGTCGCAGGTGACCGCTGGCGTCGGCCTCGTCGAAGCGCACCTGGTAGCGGTGCTCCAGGCGCCGGGCGATGTCCATGCCCTGCAGTGTACGGACGGTCAGGCCCGATGGCCTGACTGGAGTGCGCGATGCGGACGAGGGTGAGGTGCCTCAGTCTGCCGGCAAGGCGGTCCGCGAGGCGACACCGTCGGCGACGGTGTCGCCCCAGCTCGACGGCGTGCCGCCGCCGGTCGAGTCGTGCGCTGTCGCGGGCTCGGCGTCGAGCGGCCTCGAGACCACCCCCTGGCCGGAGCCCGGGATCCACTCGAGGTCGTGCCCGTTGCCGGCGGCGTGGCCATTGCCGGCCGAGTGGCCGTTGCCATGCACGGGAACGATGATCACGGGCCGCGTGCCCAGTGGCTCGCTCGTGAGGCCGCCCGTCTCGACGATGCCCCAGAGCCCCTCGTCGTGTTCCACCGCGGAGCGAACGTACGCGTGCAGCACCCGGCTCAGCTCGGCGGGATCGATCCGCCGGGTCAGCGAGAGCAGTCCCCGGGCATCCTCGCGGATGTGGTCCGGTGGGACCTGCGATTCCGCTCGCAGGACCTTGGGGACCGTCGTCGGCTGCACCGCCTCCTGGTCGTAGAAGAGCTCCTCGTGGAGCTTCTCGCCCTTGCGCAGGCCGATGACCTTGTATGGCACGGTGTCTGGATCACGCCCGGAGAGCTGCACGAGGTCCCGGGCGATGTCCATGATGCGAACCGGATCCCCCATGTCCAGCACGAAGAGCCCGCCGGCATCCGCGATGGCGGCGGCGTCGAGGATGAGCCAGGAGGCCTCGGGGATGGTCATGAAGTAGCGGGTCATCTCCGGGTCCGTGATGGTCAACGGCTGGCCCTTCTCGAGCTGGTCCTGGAAGATGGGCACGACACTCCCGTTCGACCCGAGGACGTTCCCGAAGCGGACGGAGATGTAGGCGCGTCCGAGGCGGCGTGCGGCATCCGCGACCATCATCTCGGCGACGCGCTTGCTGGCGCCCATGACGCTCGAGGGCCAGACGGCCTTGTCCGTGGAGACGAGCACGAAGCGCTGGACGTCCATCGCCTCAGCCGCGTTCAGCACCGACAGCGTCCCACCGATGTTCGTCTCGACCGCCTTGGAGGGGTGATCCTCGAGCATGGGCACGTGCTTGTAGGCAGCAGCATGGAGAACGATGTCCGGTCGCATGTGGTCGAACAGGCGATGCACGGCCTGCACGTCCGTGATGTCAACGAGATGCGCGCTGATGGCCGTGTCCGTGCCCATGCCGTGAGCCAGTCGCTCTGCGACGCGGTCGTTCAGCTCGCGCTCGACGAAGTAGAGCGGGCTCTCCGCCTGGTCCACCAGGGCGATGCGGCTGGGGTCGAGGGCCAGCACCTGGCGGGCAAGCTCCGAGCCGATCGACCCCGCAGCGCCTGTGACGACGACCGTGCGACCCGTGAACACATCGCGGGCCGACGGCGTGTGCTCCTTGGCCAGCGGCCGGCGCAGCAGATCCTCGACGCGGACATTGCGGATGCGCGAGGCGTCCAGGCTGCCATCGAGGAGGTCGGTGACCGGCGGGACGGTGCGAACGGTGAGCCCTCGCGCGCTGGCTGCATCGACGATGGCACGGACGGCTTCCCCGGAGGCGCTCGTCATGGTGATGAGAAGCGATGTGGCACCCGTGACGCGGATGGCCCTGGGCAGGGCGTCGATGCCACCGAAGACCTTCAGCCCCGCCACGCGCGAGCCCCGAAGGTCGGGGTCGTCGTCGAGGAACCCCACGGGGACGACGCCGGCAGCGTTGCCGCGGCTGGCGGAGCGCGCCAAGGTGACGCCGGCCCACCCGGCACCGTAGAGCAGGGTGGCCGTTGCCTCGTCGCCCCGCCGGCTGCCCTTCCGAACCTGTAGATCCGAGGCGGCCCGGATGCCGAAGCGGGGGGCGGCCAGGATGGCGAAGGCCAGGAAGAGCTCGGCGACCCAGAAGGTACGGCCCGGCAGCGGCGCCACGGGCCGTGGCGCGAGCTCAGCGATCACGGACACGAGCGCGAAGGCCAGGATGGTCCCGCTCACCGCACCGAAGACGATGAGGGCCATATCCCCGACGCTGGCGTGGCGCCACGAGCGTCCGTAGAGACCGAGCGCGATATCGACCGCGACCCGCAGCGCGACGATGATGCCGATGATCCAGAGGTAGGCGGGCCAGGCGGTGTCGCCCTGGGCGACCTCGAGGAACAGGCCGAGCGCGACGATGGCCGCCAAGACGGACCCGAAGAAGTCGATCGCGAACAGGTGTCGCGACCGGGTCCGCTCCGCGATCGCCTTCAGGATGGGCACCGACGTGTCATGGACCCTGCGCCGAACACGACGGCTGAGTCGTCGCGTGCGCGAGCCAACGTGGATCGAAAGCGCCTCGAGCTCAGGGCCGACAGCCAATACACACACTCCTGGCATGACATCAACTCGCTCGGCGCCTGTCTGGTCGCCTGATGCGCGAGTCCGACCCTTCGATCTGCCGGCCAGCTCGGTTGGCTGGGAGATCGCTCGTCGAGCCTCCCCCCGGGGCTCGTTCTGGATCGACCGTGGACGGGCAGGCTCGCTTCACGAGCCTGCCCGATACGATACCGGACCTAGGTAGGAATGACTAGAGCCTATCTAGGACTTTTGCCGCGTCCGTTGACGGGTGGCACCGGGTCAACCGGGACCGTGTCCTGCGTCCAGGCGGCCCGCTCGCCGCTCCGTGTCGATCAGCTCGACGTTCAGGCCGCCGCCGGCGTAGACGAACGCGATCGGCTCCCCATCGAACGCCTCGCCGGGCTGGGCTGCTGCGACGACCCGCATGCCCATCGAGGCAAGGCGCGCCAGCTCCGCGTCAAGCGACTTGACGCGGAAGCACAGGTGGTGCAGCCCGCCCCCTCGCTCGGTGAACGTCCGGATCGGCGACGCATCGCCCACGGGCTCGATGAGCTTGACGGGAAGGGAGTCGGCGCGCTCCAGGAACACGACGCGGACCTGTTGGCGCGAATTGATCACGATCGAGGTCGCCTGCTCGTACCCGAAGGCCGTCTTCCAGATGGGGATCGCCTGCTCCAGCGAGCGGACGGCGATACCGACGTGGTCGATGACCATCGAGGCGTCCACGCGCTAGGCGACCGCTTGAGCCTGCTTGCGCGTCACGTATGCGGCGATGCGGGCGATCGTCTCAAGGTTCTCCGGCACGGTCTCGGTGTCGGAGACGTGGATGCTGAACTCGTCCTCGATGAACAGGATCACATCGAGCATGCCGGTCGAATCGACGATCCCGCTGTCGATGAGCGACAGATCGTCCGAAAGCTCGCTGGGATCGCTCACGTAGAACGCCTCGAGGATGAAGGCTCGAAGGTGGTCTTGGATCGTCATATGACTGTGGACTCCGGACGCGCGGCTGCTTGGATCACTCGGTGGACCGACTATCGCTGCGGTCGACGAGCGTGGCAAGGGGGATGTCGCCGATCCGCCCCGGTGCACTCCTCACCAGGGCTTCGTGGATCAGCCCGGTCGAAAGGACCCCGACGAGCGCCATGTTATCCGCATTGGAGAATGGTCGACCGTCGGGCTGCGCCTGGCCCTTCCTCCACAGCCGTCGGACCGCGACCGGATCGAAGATGCCGGCCCGTGCGACGGTCGACTCGTCCAGGACCTCGCTCACCCACGGCGGGGCATCGGTCCCGACGAAGGCTCGGGCATCCGGGGCCCGGTAGGGTTGCTTGGGCCGATCGAGGATCTCGGGCGGCACGAGGTCGGCGGCCACGCGCTTGACCACGAGCTTCTCGTCCATGCCACGCAGCTTGAACGACGGCGGCAGGCTGTTGGCGAGCTCCACCAGGTCGCTGTCGAGGAATGGGAAGCGACCTTCGACGGAGTTGGCCATCAACATGCGGTCTCCCTGCGAGGAAAGCAGGTAGCCAGTCAGGAGGGTCCGCGTCTCCAGGTACTGGTCCTGGGCGAGGTGCGACCAGCGTGCGAAGTCGTCGGGCATCGACGACAGGAATCGCCCCGTCACGTCAGCCTCCGACGCTGTCTCGCGAAACCCCTCGCTGAAGAGGCGCTGCAGGGGTGCGACGGACTGCCACCGTGTCCGATGCCCGAAGCCGGGCTCCCGCCATCGACGACGATCGCGTCCGAAGTACTCGCGAGCCAACGTCCGCTGCGCGACCGGCGACCGGGTCAGGTAGGGGTAGAGCCGATCGAGCAGCAACGGCCGCGTCAGCGAGTCCGGCTGCCGCCCCCAGAAGCGGCGCACCTTGGCTTCGCGGAAGAGATCGTAGCCCGCGAACATCTCGTCCGCGCCTTCGCCCGTCAGGACGACCTTGATGCCGGCATCTCGAACGAGCCTGGAGAGAAGGTAGAGGGGGGCAGGTGCGGTCCGCAGGATCGGCTGCTCCGCGTGGAGAACGACCTCCGGGAAGATGGCGCCGATGTCGCGGGCCGTCACGGTGATCTCGTGATGCTCGCTGCCGAGTCGTTCGACCATCAGGTGCTGGAAGGCGGACTCGTCGAATGCGGCGTCCTCGAAGCGGACCGAAAAGGTCTGGAATCGCCCCTGTGCGAAGCGGTACCCAAGGGCGGCGATCAGCGAGCTGTCCAGGCCGCCCGAGAGGTAGCAGCCGACCGGGACGTCGGCCCGCAGCATCCGCAGCCGGACCGCGTCCTCGAGGCGTGCTCTCACGGCCCGCGTGGCATCGTCGAGACTGCCAGCGAAGGTCGTGGACTCGTCCACGGGGTAGCTCGGCCGCCAATACGCGACGTCCTCGGACCGGCCGGCGCTGATGGTTCGGACGTGACCTGGCTCGATCTCGGTCACACCCACGAAGGCGGTCTGCGGAGGCGTCGTCGCCCAGAACGTGAACGTCTCGGCGAGGCCGACGGGATCGAGCGCGCGGGGGATGGTCGGATCGGCCGCGAACAGCGCCTTGACCTCGCTCGCGAACCAGAGTCGGCCGCCGTGCTCGCAGAGATACAGTGGCCGAACACCAAGCCGGTCCCGAGCCAGGACCAGTGACCTGGCCGTGGCATCCCAGAGCGCGATCGCGAACTGGCCGTTGAAGCGGCCGAAGCTCTCGCGGCCCCAGGCCTCCCAGGCGTGGACGATCACCTCGGTGTCGCTGTGCGTGCGGAACTGATGGCCGAGCCGCTCCAGGTCCGCCCGCAGCTCCACGTGGTTGTAGATCTCACCGTTGAAGACCACCCAGAGCGATCCGTCCTCATTGCTGAGCGGCTGCTGACCCGTCTTGAGGTCAACGATCGACAGGCGCGCATGCGCGAGACCGACCCACTGGTCCCGGTAGACCCCGCGCTCGTCGGGACCGCGGTGGCGCAGGGCGCCGATCATGGCCACGAGGTCGTCCATCTCGGGGACTGGAAGGCCGCTTCGCAGCGCGAGCGACCCGGCGATGCCGCACACGGGCTAGGCGCGCGGAAACGGCGCGGGCACGTGATGGAGGTAGCGGGCCACACGGCGCTTGGCCACGATGTCACGGAACACCCGCTCCACCTCGGCCTCGGTCAAGCCGATGACAGGTCCGACCTCATCCGCCGGCACACCATGATCGACGGCCCACAGGCAGAGGTCCATCTGCCTGTGCGGCAGCGCGAAGTAGAACTCCTCCTGGGTCTGTGCCAGCGAGTACGTGTCCGTCGTGGGCGTGCGAGACCGGATCTCGGACGGGATGTCGAGGTACTCCGCCAGCGTGTAGACCTGGGACTTGTAGAGGTGCGCGATGGGCTTGACGTCGGCGGCGCCGTCCCCCTGCCTGACGAAGAATCCCTGGTCGTACTCGGCGTAGTTGGGCGTCCCTGCCACGGCGTAGGCGAGCCGGTCCGCGTGGTAGTACGCCATGGTCATCCGCGCACGCTGCTTGAAGTTCGTGGCCGCCACGAGCTGGAGGAACGCCTGCGTGGGCAGCCGGGCCTGTCGCACGGCGCCGTCCTGGTCGGTCACCACGAGGTGTGGGATGTTGAGCCGTTCCGGGCCGAGCAGCGGCGGGATGACGAGCTTGCAGCGCCAGCCATCCCCGTAGTCAGGGAACACCATGCGGGCGGCCTCGGCCTGGCGCTCGTAGCAGCCCATGGCAGCGAGGATGCCGTCGATCGGCTCGGCGAGGACCTCGATGCCCAGTCGTTCTGCCACCAGGCGCCCCAGTCGCAGGGCATCTGCCGAGGAGTCCCGCTCGGGCATGAGCAGCCCCAGGACACGATCGGCGCCCAGTGCGCGAGCCGACAACGCCGCCACGACCGAGCTGTCGATCCCGCCGGAGAGACCGACCACCAGGCCGCGCCGCCGCAGCCCGCCCAGGACGTGGTCGCGCAGGACCGGGGTGATGCGATCGACCTCCGCGCCGGGATCGATCTCGAGCACATCTCGTGAGAACATCGTGTCCACTCCAAGTGGCGACGGAGGCTCCTGCCTCCCGGCTACCATCGTCTTGCTGCGGCGCATCAATCTAGCGCACGCGACTGATCGAGGGCTCGGACGCATGAGCGACACTGGTGCCGGCACACAACAGGCCGGGACCGCGTGGCTCCCACCGACGCCGTTCCTGGCCGATTGGCTGTTCGCGCACGGCGCACGGACCCCCGACGCCCCCGCGCTCGCCGCCGCCACGATCCGCCTGACCTACGGCGACCTTGCCCGTCGCGTGCAGGCCTTCGCCGGCGCATCTCGCCACGGCGGGCCTCGGGTCGGGCAGCCGAGTCCTCGTCGCCCTGCCGAACAGCCCAGCGACGGTCGTCGCCGGCCTGGCGCTCAACGCCATCGGCGCCATCTCCCTGGAGGTGAGCCGGGAGTGGCGTGCCGATGCGCTCGCCGACGTCGTCGCTCGGAGCGGGTGCCGCCACGTCATCATCTGGGCGCGCGACGTTCCGAAGTGGCGCACGTGCCTCTCCAGCGAGACCATCGACGCTGCCTGGGTGCTGCATGGCGTGCCGCGGACGGATCTCATACCGACCACGCTCGGTGCCATCCCGACATGGCCGCTCCTCCCGGATGGGACGCTGGACACCCCGCCCCTCGCATCGCCGCCCTGGCGGCGTCCGGATCTCGATCCCGACCAGGTGGCGCTCGTGCTGTACACCTCTGGCAGCACCGGCCGACCTCACGGCGTGATGCAGACCTACCGCAACATCGACGCCAACAGTCGATCGATCGTGGAGTACCTCGGTCTCGGTCCGTCGGATCGCGCGCTGCTCACGTTGCCGCTCTCCTACTGCTATGGGCGGAGCGTGCTGCAGACCCATCTGCTGGTGGGCGGGTCGGTGTTCCTCGAGCCCCGCACGACCTTCCCGCGGACGGTCCTGGAGACGCTCGCCGCCGAGGAGTGCACGGGCTTCGCTGGCGTCCCGCTGTCGTTCGAGGTCATCAAGCGCCAGGTCGATGTCTCCACGATCCACTTCCCGCGGCTCCGCTACCTGACCCAGGCGGGTGGAGCGATGGCCCCGGAGACGATCGACTGGGTCCGAGAGGCGTTCGCTCCGGCTGCGTTGTTCGTGATGTACGGCCAGACCGAAGCGACGGCGCGCCTGTCATACCTGCCGCCAGGGCGCGAGGTCGACAAGCGTGGGTCCATCGGGGTCGCCATCCCGGGGGTGGAGCTGCGGGTCGTCGATCGGGAGGGCCGGGAGCTGCCGCCCGGGGTGGTGGGCGAGCTCGTGGCGCGCGGTGAGAATGTCACCTTGGGCTACCTCGACGAGCCTGACGAGACGGCCACGATCCTGCGGCACGGGTGGCTGTGGACCGGTGACCTGGCCGAGCGTGACGAGGATGGCTTCCTCTACCACAGGGGACGTGCCCGTGAGATCCTCAAGATCGGGGGTCATCGCGTGAGCCCGATCGAGATCGAGAACGTCCTGACGCGGCACCCGGACGTCGAAGAGGCTGTGGTGATCGGCGTGCCCGATGCATTGCTCGGCGAGGTCCCGGTGGCGGTCGTGGTGCCACGCGCTGGGGCCACCCTGGAGGAGTCTGAGCTCCTGCGTATCTGCCGAGAGAACCTGGCGGCGGTGCGGGTCCCGACCCGGATCGCGATCGTCGGGTCACTGCCACGCAACGATGCGGGCAAGCCGCTGCGCAACGAGATCGCCCGGATCTATGGCGGCCGCTGATGAAGGTCCGATACAGTACTGATGACGGAACCGGTCTGGCGAGTCGCGGAGGATAGGCGTGCACACTCGGGACGGAACCTGCTGATGACGGTGCCGCTGCTGCCGTTCATCACGCCGCTCGTCATCGTCGGGTCCGGCGGTCTGGGGCGCGAGGTCCTCCAGCTCGTGCGTGACATCAACGCGGCCCAGCCGACATTCGACTTCCTGGGGTTCCTGGATGACAAACCTGCGGACGTCGCGTTGATCGAACGGCTGGGGTCGCAGGTCCTGGGCACGTCAGCCGTCCTGGCCGACTTGACGGCGGCCGTCATCATCGCCATCGCGTCGCCCGCGCCACGCCGTCGTATCGACGTGCAGGTCAGGGCGTTGGGGCTGAGCGCGACGCAGCTGATCCACCCCTGGGCCTCGGTCGGCGCATCGGTCGTCATGGATGAGGGTGTCATCATCGGCGCAGGCAGCCGTCTGTCCACGAGCATCGTCGTCGGACGGCATGCCCACATCAATGTGAACTGCAGCATCGGCCACGACACCGTCCTGGAGCCATTCGTGACGGTCTTTCCGGGAGTCCATGTGAGCGGCAAGTGCGTCGTCGAGCAGGGCGCCATCCTCGGCACGGGCTGCGTCCTGCTGCCCGGCGTCCGGGTCGGGCGCGATGCCGAGGTGGGGGCCGGGGCGGTCGTGGTCCGCGACATCGCTGCGGGGACCATCGTCGTGACCCCCGCGGGGCGGCCGACCCTGCGCAGTGCCATCATTGGCGGTGAACGGAGCATCGAGTGACCGCCTGTGGGACGACGCCGGTTGGCTGACGAGCGGGCGCTCGCTTGAGCGCGCGGACCGGACCAGCCCGCCCCCGCGCAGGCGTCGGGGGGATCGGAGGCTCCGCGCTCCTGCTCGGCAATTACCTGCCCTCGCTGGCTGCGGCCCGCTCGTTGGCGGCTGCGGGGTTCCGAGTGGTCGTCGGCGACGGCGGTGAGTCGTCCACGGTCGCGCATTCGCGCGCCTGCGACGAGGTCTGGAAGCATCCGCCGATCCAGCGGAGCGACGATCTTCTCGACGCCCTCGTGACCTTCCTCGCCGGACGTCCGGACGTCTCGATCGTGCTGCCGCTCGAGGAGAGCTACGTGGCGTTCCTGGCACGGCACCGAGATCGGGTTCCCGCGGGACCCATCGTGGCGATGCCGGATCCCGTGACCGTCAGCACCTGCCTGGACAAGGGGTCGATGTACCGCATCGCCCGCGAGGAGGGCGTCACGTGCCTGCCCGTGTCCACCGCCCACGACCTCGCGTCATTGAACGCTTCGGCCGTCGACGTGGGCTTCCCGTGCCTCGTGAAGCCCGTCGGCCGAGGCATCGGGACGCTCCCGGGTGACCGCAAGGCTCTCGTGTGCGCTGATGAGGGCGCTCTTGCGCGGGCATTCGACGTGTGGCCAGCCGGTCACGCCGAGCTCCTCGTGCAGCGCTACGTCCGCGCCCCCAGGGACAACGTCTATTTCGTCGCTCGACGGGGCACCATCGTCGCCTGCATCGAGTCCCGGATCCTGCGCACCGACCGGGCCGACGGAACGGGCATCAACGTGGCAGCCGTCACGGTGCCCCTGGTCGACCGCGTCGTCCAACAGTGCGAGGCCCTGGCGAGACGCCTGGAGTACACGGGCGTCGGACTCTTCCAGTTCCTCATGCCGGCCCGTGATGAGCCGATCTTCATGGAGCTGAACCCTCGCCACGGCGCCGGCATGGCGTTCATGCAGGCCTGTGGCCTTGATCTCACCATGGCCGCGTGCGCGCTGGCCTCGGGCACGGACCTGTGGCACGAAGTCCCGGGATCCAGCTACCCGATCGGGAAGCGCTACGCCTGGACGGCGGGGGATCTGCGCGGGCTGTGGTTGAGCCGGGCCCGAGGGGAGGTCGACCGCACGGGCGCGCTGGGCTGGCTGGCCGAGGCGCTGCGATCCGCGGTGCGGGCTGACGTCCACGCGACGTGGTCCCCGCGTGATCCGCTGCCGACGCTGATGACCTTCCTGAGGGCCGGGCCCCGGGCCGTCAGCGTTGCGAGGTCAGCCCCCTGAGCCCTCGCAACCGGGGACGTCGGACATGGGATCACGGTACCGGGGGAAGTAGCCGGAGCCGTCGCCGGCATCGACCTGGGGCTGGCGCTCCGCCACCAGGTCGCGATAGTCCTTGTCGCGCAGCACCACGCGCACCGTTTCGTATGGGAGACGCAGCGGGGAGAAGCCCGTCTTGAAGTGGAGCAGGCTATCGCTCTCGCCCCCTCGTCCCCCTCCCAGGTGATACCAGCGGTTGCCGCGCGCCTTGGCCCATATGAACGAGGAGTACTTGAGGACCTTCACCAGCTCCCGGCACCGGACGCACTCATCGTGTCCCGTGAGGTAGGCGGTGACGATGCCGGCAGACTCGGTGAGCAACCCTGCCGCCGCGATCTTGCCTCCCATGCGGACCGTCGCAAGGTGCAGGTGGTCACCAAGGGCCGCTCGGAGTCGATCGAAGTACTCGTCATCGAAGTAGTAGAAGTCCGTGGCGCCGACGCGCGCCATCGTCGCCCGGTACAACCTTCGGAATTCGCGCTGACCGTCCGCCGAGGAGTCCACCCTGAACTCGAGGCCCAGGACGTCCAGGCCTCTCGAGACCTGCCGGCGATGACTCTTGCGCATCCCCTGCCAGATCTCTTCTTCGCTCAGGCTGAGATCGACCACCACCGTCTCGGTCCGCACCACGGTGCCAAGGGTGTCCAGCCCCTGGACCGGGAACAGGGGATGCGTCCGAAGGAACAGCGACACGAATCCTTCTGACGGCGAGCTCCCGAACGATCTCCTCCACGGCTTTGGCCACGGAGGGTCCATCGCTGGGATCATCGGCGACGACGCCGGGGTAGCCGTACGGGGAGATCGCGTCGCGGCGCCCGTCTCCGCAGTCCCGGATGACGATGGGGATGAGCACTCGCCCGGCTGGGCCATCCTCAACGTATGCAGCGGCTGGCTGCCCGTGCAGGTACGTCGCAGACAGGGCGACGTACTGAGGCAGCACCCACACGTCGTGCGGCCTGGACCCCAGCAGCGCCCCCCACTCCGGCGCATCGACGCCGATCAGTCGCACGGTCAACCGGCATCGCCTCCAGGGGGTGCGCCGGTGGCGAGGTTCGTGCCCGGCGCGCCGTCGGCCAGGAAGGGCAGCGGATCCGCCCCCGGCTCGACGTTGGCCTGTCCACCCAGCAGGACGGCGATCGTGTCCCGGATGATCGAGGCGTCAAGTCTCAGGCTGCAGTGATCGACGTACCAGGTGTCCAACGCGAGACGCTCCGGCCACTCCAACGTGTGCCGGCCGCGAACCTGGGCCAGTCCGGTGATGCCCGGCCTGGCCTCGTGGCGGCGCGCTTGCTCTGGCGAGTAGCGTGGCAGGTACTCCATGAGGAGCGGTCGTGGCCCGACCACGCTCATCACTCCCGTGAGCACGTTCCACAGCTCCGGCAGCTCATCCAGGCTCGTTCGTCGCAGCCAGTAGCCCAGCCTCGTGGTGCGCTGCCAGTCCGGTAGGGGCTGGCCGTCGGCGTCCGTCCCGGTCGTCATCGTGCGGAACTTGAGCATCTGGAAGGGGCGGCCGCCGAGCCCGGGACGCGTCTGGCGGAACATGACGGGCGCTCCCATGGTCAGCCGGATGACGGCAGCGATACCCATGAGGAGGGGTGCCGTGGCCACCAGTCCACAGGTCGCCAGGATGAGATCGAGCAGTCGCTTCCCCGGGTACGCCACGCGGGGATGGGCGTGCTGCTCAGGCACCGGACTGCCGCCTGATGGCGCCGATGAGGACCTCGGCCACGTAGTCGACCTCATCGTCGCTCAGGTTCGACGACCAGGGCAGCGCCAGCGTCGTCGCGGCGATCCGCTCGGTGACCGGGAAGTCGCCGGGGCCGTGGCCCAGCTCCTTGCGGTACAGCGGCTGAAGGTGGAGTGGGCTGAAGTAGGGCCGGCTGGGGACGCCTCCGTCGGCGAGGTCGGCCATGACCTGCGTGCGGTCGATGTCCGGATGCAGACGCACGACATGCACGAACCAGTCGACCCGCTCGTCAGCGCCTGCGGTCGGAAGGGAGATCGCATCCACGCCGGCGAGCGCCCGGGCATAGGCAGCGGCGACACGGGCGCGGCCCGCCCGGAGCTCCTCCAGGCGTTCCAGCTGCGCCACCCCGAGCGCCGCCGACAGCTCGTCCATGCGGTAGTTGAAGCCGAGCTGGACGTGGTTCAACCACGTGCCGTCACGGTCGCGGCCCTGGTTCCGCAGGCTCCGCATATCCTCCGCCATCTCATGGTCGTCGGTGACGACCATGCCGCCCTCGCCCGTCGTGATCTGCTTGTTGGGATAGAAGGCGAAGGCTGAGGCGGCTCCGAACGAGCCCATCGGGCGACCCGCCTGCTCCGAGCCGAGGGCCTCGCACGAGTCCTCGATGAGGTGCCACCCGCGCTGCTCGCTGATGGCCGAGATCGGGCCGATGGCGCAGGGTCGTCCGAAGACGTGGACCGCCAGGACGCCGACGGTTCGCGGGGTGGCGGCCGCCGCCAGCTGCCCCGGGTCCAGGCCCAGGCTGTCCTCCTCGATGTCGACGAAACGCGGCCGAGCCCGCTCATAGAGCAGGCAGTTGGCGGAGGCCACGAAGCTGAACGGGGTGGTCAGGACCTCGTCACCATCGCGGATGCCCAGCGAGCGCACGATCATGTGCAGTCCGGCCGTTCCGCTGCTGCAGCTCACGCCGTACGCACGGCCGGCGCGTTCCGCCAGGCGCTGCTCGAACTCGACGGCCCTGGGCCCCAGGGCCAGGGGCCCATTCTCTAGCACCTCGTTGACGAGCTCTCGCTCGCGCGGCCCGATATCGGGGCGAGCCAGGGGGACCTGCCTGCCGGTGCTCATGGCGCGGCCTCCCCGAGAGCCTTGCCGGAACGAGTTGGCAAGCCGCGCATGAGCGAGCCGGCCTTCGATCCCGGAACGCACCAGGGCGGGCAGAACCACATGGCCTGAGACATCATCACCATCGACCTAACGGTACACGGGCGCCGGCAGCCGGCGCTTGTCAGTCACCTGGGGGTGCAAGGCCAGGACAGCAGGCAGCCGGCCCGACGACGACCGACTGCTCCGATTTTACCCATCAGCCGCTCTCACGCGGGTAGGCAATTCTGGTGGCAGACGCACGGTACCTCGGCACGAGCAGAGCGGGGCGGGTCATGGATGTGCAGTTCCCGATGCGTCCTGCCGCTTGCGGCGACCGTTCGGTGCCCGATGTAGTATTCGGCGGCGGCTGGGCGGTGCCGCCCAGTCATCCCGTGTCCCCGCCTCTGAGAGCCGTTAGGAGCATCGGGTATGCCCACTCGTCTCTTCCGTCTGGGTCTGAGGTGGTTGCCCATCGTCGCGGTGGCGAGTCTCCTTCTTGCCGGCGTCACGTATGTCTACGCGAGCGCCCAGCCACGCGTCTACGAGTCGTCCACGACGCTCAACGTCAGTCAGGCGGCGCCGACATTCAACAGCCTCCTGGTCGCCGAGCAGCTGGCGCGCTACTACGCCTATCGCGCGACCACGCGGCCCGTGGCGGACGCGGTGCGGCAAACGTTGGCGCTCCCGGAAAGCGCCGAATCGATCCAGCAGCGGATCAGCAGTCGATCCGAGCCCTCGAGCTCCCTGTTCGCCGTCTCCGCTCGCAGTGATGATCCGGAGCAGGCAGCGGCGATCGCAGGCGCTGTCGCTTCGATCCTCCAGGAGGAGTCTGCCTCGACGGAGACAGGTGCAGCATCGGATCGGTCTCTTGAAGGTGATCTGGGTCTGCTCCGCACCGACATCGACAGCATCGAGGCCGAGATCGCGCGGCTGCAGCAGCAGCCAGCCAGCATCGCACGGGACGCCCAGCTGGCAACCCTGCAGGACCGGCTGGTCGCCCGCATCACCACCCACGCCGACCTGCTGCGTGCGGCCATGGACAGTGGCGCCAACAGCTTGCAGGTGGTCGTGCCCGCACTGCCCGCGGAGTCACCCGTGGAGCCCCGCCCGTTGTTCATGGCTATCCAGGCGGCGCTCCTCATGGTGCTCATCGTCGGTGGCATCGCGTTCCTGGTGGAGTACTTCCGCACCCGCCCCCAGCATGGCGGCGACCTGGAGTCCTGGATGGGCACACCGACGCTCGCCAGCATCACCGAGCTCACGGACGACGTGCGACAAGGGGGTGCCTTCCGGCTCGTGACCCTGCTGTATCCGCGGTCGCCGGCGGCAGATGCCTATCGACGCCTCAGGGCCAACATCGAGATCGCCGCGGCTCGCAAGGTCAACACGTTGCTGTTGACGAGCGCCGTAACGAACCAGGGGCGCAGCGTCATCGCTGCCAACCTCGCCATCGCCTTTGCGCAGACCGGTAAGCGGGTGGTCTTGCTCGACGCGGATCTGCACGAGCCGTCCATCCACGAGCTCTTCGGGCTGTCCCGCGACCGCGGGCTGACCTCCCTGCTGACGGGCGCTGACATCCCGCCCCTGGAATCGGTGGTCCACCTCACGCAGCAGCCCGGCCTGGGTGTCCTGCCCTGCGGTCCTACGGGGCCGAACCCGGGCGATCTCATCAGTTCGGACCGTATGCGCGACGTGCTGACGCAGCTCGCCGCCCGGGTCGACCTGCTCATCGTCGATGGTCCGCCGCTGCCGGCGATCCTCGACTCGGCCATCCTCGCGAGTCGCGCCGACGGCACCCTCGTTGTCGTCGATTCCGCAACGGCCGATCGCCGTGCGCTGCTGCAGGTCAGGGAAGCGCTTCACATCGCACGGGCCGAGGTGCTCGGCACGGTCCTCTTCGGTCGCGGTCGAGGGTCCCGAGCCGCCCACCCCAAGCCGCAGGCAGTGAGCGACGCGCCTTCCAGCGCCAGGATGCCGGCCGAACGATCAGGTCCGCTGTAGTACGCACGGCGATGATCACGCCGCGCTTGGGTCGGATCGAGCGCATCCGGTCGCGAACCGTGGCGCTCGTCTGCCGATGACGGCCCCGCCCCGGACGCCGATGGTGGACGCGCCCCGGGGGCCGACGGTGGACGCGCTGCTCGGCCAGCCATCGACGGCGCCCCTCGCCATCCGCATCCGCGCACGGTACCTGGCGCTCGTCGTGGTCGGAGGACTGCTCGCCTCAGTGACGGCCTACCTCCTCACGACCGAGCGGACCCCCGTGTACGCAGCCACCACGACGCTCGTCGTCGGGCCGGCGACGATGCGCAGCGATCTGGACGCGGTCCTGGGCGCGCAACGCCTGGCCGTCACCTATGCCAGCCTGGCGACTTCCGATGTGGTCCTCCAGATGGCCATCGACCGCCTGGCCCTGCCGCTCGCCATCGATGACCTGCGGCAGCAGGTGGAAGCCTCCGTGCCAGGCGAGACGAGCCTGGTGGTCGTCCGGGCGGAGGACGCTGATTCTGCCCGAGCGGCGGCGATCGCCGATGCCGTGGGCGATGCGGCCGTCGTCGGACAGTCGGACCTTTGGGCGCTGGATCCCGGCTACCAGGCCGTCGATGACGACCTGGCCGCCATCCGCTCGCAGCTCGATGAGGTCCGTGTCGACCTGGAGACGCTCAGCGACGTCCCGGGTCTTGCCGATCCGCGGCAGCCGCCCTGCGACAGCGGTTGGCGACGCTATCGGCCACCTACCTCGACCTGCTGCCGCTCTCGTCGGCGGCAACGCCCACGAGGCTCGACCTACTCGAGGGCGCGGTCGTGCCTGAAAGCCCACTCACGACGGGGTCGTGGATCGAATGCCATCCTGGCCGGACTCCTGGCGCTGGCGCTCGGGTTGCCCACGGCGATCGTCCCGGTCCACGTACGCGCTCGTCATGAGCCACGGCGGGCCAGGCAGGAGGCGTAGAGCCCCTGCCAGCGGTCCGCGACCGACTCGAGCTCGAAGGTCCTGATGGCGAGTTGCCGGCCTGCCTGTCCCATGGCCTGGCGCTCAGCCCCGGACATCGCCATGACCTCGATCATGCTGGCGGCCAGCGCAGCCGCATCGCCGGCCGGGACGAGGTGACCGCTCGCTCCCTCATCGATCGCCTCGCGGCTGCCACCCACGTCCGTGGCGACGATCGGCAGGGCGCTGGCGGCGGCCTCGAGGAGCACCATGGGCAGACCCTCCCAGTGCGAGGAGAGCACGAAGCCATCGGCCGCTTGCATGAGGTCGCCGACATCGCTCCGCAACCCCAGGAGCTGGGCCTCAGCCTCAAGGCTCGCCGCCCCGATCAAGGCGTGGATCTCCTGCTCCAGGGGCCCCACGCCGGCGATCCTCAACGTGGCGTCCGGGCGTGTCGCGTGGACGATGCTCATGGCCTCGATGAGGTCGGGGTAGCCCTTCGCTTCCGTCAGCCGCCCGACCGCCAGCCAGAGGAAGCGATCGCCGATGCCGAGCGACCGTCGAGTGGCCTCCCGCACCTGGCCGTCCGGCTGGAAGCGCCGGGTGTCGATGCCGTTGGGCACCACCAGGATCCGCTGGGCCGGCACGGCGTGGCGCCGCACGGCCTCCTCGGCTGACAGCTGGCTGACGGCCGTGGTCAGGTCTCCCAGGCGGTCCGTGAGCCGATAGGCCCAGTAGCGCCACTGATGCCCCTCGTCCTGGCTGTGGATGGTCGAGATGATGGCCGGGGTGCGACGGAGGAGGCGGGAGAGGCGCACCAGGAGGTTGGCATGGACCATGTGACCGTGGAGGACGTCAGGTCGCCACGCCTTCAGGATGGCACGCAGGCGCAGCAGGGCACGGGGGTCGGGCACGCCCTGGGACATCCCCAGCGGACGCGAGCCGGATGCCAGTCCCCGGCGAGATCCGCGATGGGCGACTCCAGGGGCAGCATGCTGACGACCCCCACCTCCCAGCCGCGGCCCGCCATGGCGCGGGCGAGGTGGGCCACCTGCTGCTCGGCGCCCCCCATGCCACTCGACGTGATGACGTAGGTGAGGCGCCGGCCGCCTGGGACTGGGCCTGGCTGCCCACCGGTGGAAGGTCAGAGGACGTCGTCACGACGTTGCTCCGGGTCCGTGGTGAAGACACGATGCTATGGTACTGATCCCACCTGAGGAACAGCCCATGAGAGCCCTCGTGACCGGCGGCGCCGGATTCATCGGCCACCACCTCGTCCGCGCTCTCGTCGATGAAGGGCACGGCGTCACTGTCATCGATGACCTGTCCACGGGCCAGGCGACGCGCCTCGCTCCCTTCGGCGATGACGTCCGTCTCGTGGAGGCCTCGATCCTCGACGCCGAGGCGCTCGAGCGGGCCATGCATTCCAGTGACACCGTGTTCCATCTCGCGGCCATGCCCTCAGTGGCTCGGTCCTTCGCGCAGCCGGCGGCCTGCGACGAGGTGAACGTCATCGGCACCATCCGCGTCGCCGAGACGGCTCATCGCCTCGGGGTGCGTCGCATCGTGCTCGCCAGCTCGGCCGCGGTCTACGGCACGCCGGTCTCCCTGCCCTGCCGTGAGGACGCCACACCGGCACCGCATTCGCCCTACGGCGCCAGCAAGCTCGCCGCCGAGCACTACCTCCATGTCGTGGGGGAGCACCTGGGTGTCGCCACGACCGCCGTGCGCTTCTTCAACGTGTATGGCCCCTGGCAGGACCCCACCTCGGGATATGCAGCGGTGGTCCCGGCGTGGATCACCACGCTGCTGCGCGGTGAACGGCCCATCATCAACGGTGATGGCGGGATCACGCGGGACTTCATCTACGTCGGCGACGCGGTCGCGGCTGCGATCGCAGCGGCTGACCCGGCGGCCCCGGATCGACTGACCTGCAACGTCGCGAGCGGACGCAGCATCAGCCTCCTCGAGCTGCTCGACGCGATCAGCCGTGCGATCGGAGGACGACCGGACCCCATCATCGGGCCCGCGCGACCGGGTGACATCGAGCATTCGGTGGCCGACGTCGACCTGGCGCGACGCGCCCTTCGTTTCGAGGCCTCCCTGCCATTCGACGAGGGGATCGCCCGGACGGTGGCATGGTATCGAGCCAACCCGTCCGACTGATCGCGTCGCCTTCCGAGCGTCGGTCCGCACGAGGGCCGACGCCCATCGCTCGCGTGTCGCCACGCCCGTGCGTGCCTGTCGACGGAGGGTAGTCGCGTGCGTATCGCCTACTTCGCGCAGGTCCACAGCGGCAGCGAATCGGGTGTCTTCCACAAGATCGCCGGCCAGGTCGGCGAGTGGCGACGGCATGGCCACGAGGCGCGCGTCTTCCTGGCCACGGCCGGTGACGCGGATGCCTGGCGGCAGCGGCTCGGCGATGCCGTCGTGCGCCGATACGACGGCCCGATGTCACGCGAGCTGGCGCTCGCGCAGCTCGTTCTCGCCGCCCACAGGCACTCGCCGGACCTGCTCTACTTCCGCTTCAGCCTCGTCCATCCCCCCGTGCTCGGCCTGGGGGTGGGAGTGCCCACCGTCATCGAGGTCAACACCGATGACACACATGAGACGGCCCTCTGGGGACGTGCCCGCTCCTTGTACAACGCCGCGACGCGAGACGTCGTCCTGCGCCGGGCGGATGCGATGGTGTTCGTGACCACCGAACTGAGCACACGCGCGGCGTTCGCCTCGTTCACGCGCAGGCGCAGCGTCATCACCAACGGCATCGCCCTCGATGAGTACCCGGAGTTGCCCGTGCCCGCCGGCGCACGTCCGCGACTCGTCTTCGTGGGTAGCGCCGGTCAGCCCTGGCACGGCATCGACAAGCTGCTTACCCTCGCAGAACGCCGCCCGCGGTGGCAGTTCGACATCGTGGGCTCGCGCGATGACAGCGGTCGCGCACCCTCCAACATCGTTTGGCACGGCGCGCTGCAGCGAGCCGCCGTGCTCGATGTCCTGGCACTCGCCCACGTTGGCGTGGGAACACTCGCCTTGCACCGGAACTCCCTGGACGAGGCGTCCACGCTGAAGATCCGGGAGTATCTCGCCGTCGGCCTGCCGGTGATCTACGGGTATCACGACCCTGACGCCGACGGCCTGGGCGACCTCAGCTTGCGCATCCCCAACTGCGAGTCGAACGTCACCGACAGCCTCGAAGCGATCGACCGCTTCGTGGAGACCTCCGTGGCCAGGCGCGTGCCACGCTCGAGCATCGCCCACATCGACGTGTCGGCCAAGGAACAGCAACGACTCGAGCTGTTCCAGGCCGTGCTGGACACCTGAGCGTGGCCGTCATCGACCGGCGTCTCCTGCTCTACCTGGCCGTGACGGCCCTCGGCGCTGCGCTGCTCATCGCGTTCCTGCCAGCGCTGCTCTACCAGGCGGTCATCGTGGTGGTCGCATGGTCCGCTTCTGCCGGCATCATCCTTGCCCGAGCGCGCCGGACGCTCGACCCGGCCTGGATCATCGTCGTGGCGCTCTACCTGCTGTCTCCAGTGGGGGCCTTGCTCATCGAGTTCGGCATCGGTCTCCCCACGCTGGCCGCCATGGTCGTAGGGTTCCTGCCCTTCGTCGCTGCGGCGCTCTGGATCCATCCGCGGTCCCGGGGCCAGGTCCTCCGTCTGGCGCCGCTCATCCTCCTCGTTGTGCTCGGAGGGGTGTCGCTCCTGTGGTCCTCCGACCGGACCTACGGCGCCGAGAAGCTGAGCATCTGGCTGTTCACCGGCCTCATCCCCGCGTTCTACGTCCTGGTCCTGACATCAGCGTCGCGTCGCGTGGCCTGGCGGGTCATCCTGGTCGCGGCGCTCGTCTCCTCGATCGCCTACCTGCTCTTCGCGCAGCCCACGGCCGAGTTCCCGGACCAGCCCACGCTCCTGGGCGGTAATCCCATCTGGCAGGCCAGGGCTGCCTACATCGGCGCACTCGTCGCGCTCTTCGGGCCATTCCCCACGTGGGTGCGCATCGCGGTCATGCCCATCTTCCTTGCCAACGGCATCATGACCGGGTCATTGGGGCCACTGGTCGGGTTCGCCCTCGGCGCACTCGCCGGTATCGTCCGGGTCCTGAAGGCCGCCGATGCTCACGATCGGCGGGTGCCCCTGGCGTGGGCGGGGCTGGTGCTGACGGCTGGCTTCGCCGTGCTCGTGCTCTTCTCCGGGACGCTCGACCCCATCGTCAGTTCGCTCGTGGACGATTCCAACGTCGGCTCGCGGGCCTCATACCTCGGTGACACGCAGCGCCTCTTCCTATCCTCGCCCGTGCTCGGTGGTGGGCTGGGAAGCTTCGCATCACTTGGCGTGGACGACTACCCCCACAATCTCGTCGCCGAGGTCACGTCGGAGCTGGGTCTCGTCGGCTTGCTCGCCCTGGGCGCATGGGTCGTGGTGGCGCTCCGGGGGGCCCTGAGCTCGCCGATCCTCCTGGCGCTCGTGGTGGCAACCGGCCTGTTCTCCCTGTTCAGCGGCAGCATCGCTTCGAACACGGAGTTCTGGCTCTTCACGGCCCTCGCTGCAGCCATGCTCCCCGGACGCGAGCGCGTGGACCAGGCACTGGATGTGCCGTCCGGGCAAAGCACGCCACGGTGGCGCGTCTCGGCGGCCACATCACCACGAACCTCGGCTCGGTCATCGAGCCCGCAGCGAGGCTGAGCGGTCCGATCACGACTATCGGCCCGGCGCCACCTCGTGCACGAGCTGGCGATAGAGCCGTCTGTCCGACCCGGTCTCCAGCGAGCTGTTATGCCAGAGCAGCGACAGTCGGCCACCGTATCTGCGGGTCCGGTCTCCGAGGCTTGCGACCGCCGCCAGGATCTCGGCGGCCGAAGCGTGCCGGTACTGCGTGAGCGTCACGTCCATGACGTGCAGAGGCCGAACGGTCAACGGCAGCACCTGCCGGCGCCCGATGTCGAAGGCCCTGAAGGCTCGGGCGGTTCCGGCCCGGTAGCCGATCTCGTCCGCGTACCCGAGTGACTCATCGAGCTCGAGCCCGGCCTCCGCCTGGGCATGCCAGGTGACGCCAGCGCGTCCACATCAGGTAGTGCTGGCGGATGGCTGACACGAGAGCGTGGCTCGGTACGTCGGCCTGGGCCGTCGCCAGTTCGTGCCACTCGGCAGCCAGGCGCTCGGCATCCGTGGAGCTCAGGTAGCTGCCGTGGAGGCCGATACGGTGGCCGCGGTCCGCGATCGCGTGCATGAGGACGCCGGCCCACGGGTCCCGTACCGAGTAGTCGGTGCCAGCGGGCACTGCCGCGTCGCGCGTGAGGAAGAAGAACGTACAGGTCACGCCGACCGACTCGGCGACGTCCATGAGGAACTCGAACGTGTCGTAGGGGTCCAGCCGGTGCAGCCGCGACGAGGGCAGGAAGCCTGCCATGCGGCGGATGGCCAATCCGGGATCCCGCCGGCGCACCAGGTCCGACCCAAGGACCCTGAACCGCTGGCGGCCGCCATGCCAGCGCATCCGTGCAGCGGGGTGGTCGAGGTCGGAGCTCAGCCACACGGGGCTCGGCTCTCCCTGTGGTCGCGGCATGCCCGGCCAGATCGCTCCCAGCACCTGGCTGAAGGCATGGACGTACATATCGGCGACTGGCCATGCGACCCAGTCGGCAAGCACCGACGCCGAGGCGGGGAATCGGCCCTCGCTCATCGCAATTCGGAGCATCGACGTACTCCTCGTAGCGAGTCAGGAGGAAGAACAGGGCACCGAGGAGATCGAAGCCTAGCCGGACCTGTCCGCTATCGGGCTGAACGAGCAGGGGCTCACCGGGCCCCGCGAAGAGCAGCGGCACGACATCGGCGCCTTCATGGTCGGACAGGCTGACTCGCGGGAAGTCAGGACCCGGCAGGCTGTCACGAGACAGCCATGGCGTCGACGGGGCGAAGAGCACGTCAGGGATGACGAGGCTGGTCCCTCCCGTCACTCCGGTGGGTCGCAGCCGGGTCTCGTGACTGCCCTCCACGACCGTCACCACGGTGTCGATGCCGAGCCAGTCGCGGAGCAGCACGGAGAGCACGTACTCACGCTCCGGACGCCGATGCGACGGGATCTCCGCGATGAGCTCGGCGCTCACGGGCGAGGGCCTGGACCTTCGGCGACAGGACGCGTCCCGTCGGCCGAGGAGGCGCGGCGTCGTGAGTGGACACGGATGGCATACCAGGACAGGGCTCCGGATAGCAGGTATGCCATGCAGCCTGCCAGGCTCAGGCCAGCCACGGCCAGCACGGGCGGGACGTCAAGGCGCCAGGCGACGACGATGATGCCCGCCGTGAACGTGAGCCGGATCGTCTCGCGCAGCAGGAAGAGATCCTGGCGCTCGAGGATGTCAAGCGTGGGCGTGGTGGGGTTGGTGACGAACTGCAGGTAGTACATCGGGGCGAGGATCGCGACGAACACGCCGGCCTCGACCCAGTCCTGGCCGAAGATGATCCCGAAGAGGACGGGAGCCAGCACGATGGCAAGGAGGAAGGGGCCGAGGGCGGTGAGCGCGAGCGAGCGCGTCGTCCGCACGAAGAGCCCGCTGGAGGTCCTCGGGAGCCTGCTGAGCCCGGCGAGCGGCCTCGCCCAGGTACGCTTGCCCGACCGCGCCAGCGATCAGCGTCGCGGGCAACGCGACCATGCGTTGGGCCAGCGCGAACTGCCCCCCGACGGAGGTCCCGAAGAGGGCGACGACGAGCAGCATCGGCGCCTGCAGCGAGAGCTGGTTCAACAAGTTCGACGGCGTGGCAAGGATCGCGAAGCGGCGATATCGACCTGCGGCCGTCCGGATGCCCGCGAGAGAGACCCGCCGGAATGCGTCTGCGTTCCCCTTCCAGGCGCGACGCGCCAGCCGGCTCGACCCTGCCAGGCCCGCGGCCAGCGTGCCGATGAAGAGGCCGGCCGGACCGGCGCCCAGCAGACCCAGGCCGACCTGCCCGCCGGCCTGGACAAGGCTCTGGGCGAGACGGTTGGCAGCGATCTCCGAGTATGCCCTCGTTCGTACGGCCCACGCGATCATGGCGGCTACGGACCCACCGACGAACTGTCCGAGCGCGAGGAGCAGGACGTACGGCGCCAGGGACGCCGCGCCGATCAGTATCAGGAAGCTGCCGCCGGTCAGCCAGATGACCAGCACCGTGCCGACGGTCGTGGCGGCGGTCGAGAGCAGGGCCACGGCCAGCACGTTCGCGGCTGCGTCGTCCGACTCGGGCAGGGGGACCGCGAGGTCGTAGGAGAGGCACGAGATGGTGATCAGGATGTTCAGCAGTGCGAGCGCGGCTGCGAAGACCCCGAAATCGGCTGGTGAGTAGAGACGAGTGACGATCGGGGCGGTGACCAGCGTGACGACCTGCGCCGCGCCGGTGCCAGCCACGATGGTCGCGGCACCCCTGAAGAAACCGCCGCGCGGCAATCGGGCGCGGACCCTCTCACCGACGCTGGTCATGCCGGTGGCAGGTCCGGCTGGGCAGGCACGACCGACGTCGATCGGCCTGCCATCAGAGCCGCGGTCACCTGAAGTAGAACTGCAGGTCGACCGGGCTCCACGGGTACAGGTCCGCCCAGCTCTCACCGCCGTCGAGCGTGTGCTGCCCTGAGCCGTCGGTGAACCGGTACGAGCGCAGCCCGGCGTCCGTTCCCTCCCGGATGGGGTCGGCGGTGTACTGCGTCCCCTCGCTCGTGACGAGGAGAAGGTCGTATCTCGTCCCGTCTCGGAGCGTCACCGGCGCGTCGAGGGTCGTGGAGACCCACACGGTGCCGCTGTCGCTCGTACCCGGTACCGTCAAAGGGATCCGTTCTGCGGCGATGTCCCCGTGCGCCACGACGGCGCCACTGTCGTCGGTCAGCTGGAGCGTCAGCGGTGCATCTCCGAACGTCCTGCCTACGCGCACCAAGACCTCGCTGACCCGCCGATCGCCACCAGAGACCGTGAACCGCTCGCGCACCATCTTGAGCGGCCCGGAGACGATGCCGTACTTCAGGTACATGTTCTCGATGTAGGCCTGGCCATCGTGCGTGCCGTCGCGGTAGACCAGGTCCATCGTCGCCGTGTCGTGAGAACTCAGCTGCCAGCCATCGCCCCAGTCGAACAGGACGGCGTAGTCGTCATCGAGTGCGGGCTGCCGCGGGTCATGCTCCCGCCACGAGAAGAGCTCGTTGACCGAGATGTAGTTGTGCTCGGGTTCTGCGTCGGTGTTATGGAAGACGATGTGGTAGATCTCACCCTCCACGAGCTGGGCCGGCTCCGGGAAGTCCACGGCGTCGTATGTCGTCCACTGGCCCGAGGGGTTGCCTGGCTCCACCGTCGTCGAACTCAGGACCTTCCCGGAAGGCCGATGTTGCGGGGTCCCATCGTCAGCCTGGACGGTGACGCGCAGCGTGCCGCCCGTTCCCGCCGAGTAGATGGGACCGCCGCGCTGCTGGAAGCGGACGCTGAGCAGCTCGGAGCTGGTGCCTGCCCTGAAGCGGTGTGACAGCCGCCTCCCGTCGATCGGGTAGTTGTTCTTGTCGTCACCTGCGATGCCCGAACCATAGATGCCGGTGGCTGCCTGGGGCTGCGGCAGGCCCGCCATGGTGAAGGCATGGTCCTGCGAGCGGGCGATCGTCCCGTCCGGCGCCGCGGAGACGACGCGGAAGTGATACTCCATGCCTGGCTCCAGGCCCGTCAACTGCTGGACGTGGGCGGAAAGGTACGACGTCTCGAGTTCGCTCGATCGGCCGTAGGCCGTGGTGGGGCCGAACTCGACCTGACCTGTGCTGGCGGGCGTCACCCGCCATTCCACGGCCACCTGGTCACCGGACGCATGCCATCGCACGGCCTCGATGCTGGGAGCCGGCGTGGCTGCCGCACAGGCCACGAAGGTCACGAGGACGAGCAGGAGCGTGGCCAACCGAGGCGCATGGGCCGAGCGAACGGCGAGCGGTGAGGACCGCTGGACGCAGTGACCGTTGCCGCCGACCGCGCCCCGACGGATGGAGTTGCCCACGCCTGACTGTTCCCTCCTGAGCCGGCGGTCGGGGTGCCGCTCCTGACACGCGCATCGTCATCCGCTGCACCCTATCGTGCCAGAAACCGCGCAGGCGGTCGGTAGAAGGTTCGGCCACCGCGGGCACAGCGTCCAGCCCGTCCGGCGCTGTCTGTTGCGCAGTCGCACCAGAGCCATGGACCAAGGTACCTGGGGGGCACTGCCGCTGGGCTAGACTTCCGGCCGTGCAAGTCTCTGTCATCGGCGCCGGATACGTGGGCCTCGTCACGGCCGCCTGCCTGGCCCACATCGGCAACACGGTCCGTGTCCTCGAGATCGATCGTGAACGCGTGGCCCGCCTCGAGCGCGGCGAGCTACCCATCCACGAGGCTGGCCTCGACGACCTGGTCAGCGCCGGCCTGACCTCCGGCAGACTCTCGTTCCATGCTGACATCTCGAGCACGTATGCCTCCCGACTCGTGATCGTGGCCGTAGGCACCCTCGACGCACAGGGTGAGTGGACGGCCGCGACGGTGCGACATGTCGTGCTCACACTGGCGTCGGATCCTGCCGCGCCCCGCGCGATCGCGATCCGCAGCAGCCTGATGCCTGGCACGGCGGCCGATATCGCGGCCGAGGCACGGTCCATAGACCCGGCCATGGAGGTTGCGCTGAACCCGGAGTTCATGCGCGAAGCGAGTGCGGTCCGGGACTTCCTGGAGCCTGATCGCGTCGTCATCGGAGTGCCGGACCCGAGCCGGGGTCGGGGCGTGGAGGCCGACCTGCGCGAGCTGTACGCGCCCTTGGGATCACCCATCCAGCTCACGGACCTGACGAGCGCTGAGATGATCAAGATCGCCTCGAACGTCTTCCTCGCAGCCAAGATCATGTTCGCCAACGAGCTGGCCCGCGTCTGCGCCGCGGTCGGTGCCGACGTCACGACCGTGGTGGACGGCATGGGCCTCGACAGGAGGATCGGACGCAGCTTCCTGTCCCCCGGCCCTGGGTACGGCGGCTCCTGCTTCCCTTCGCAAGCTCGTGCGCTGCCCCTCCTGGCATTCCAGCAGGGAATCCACGTGCCCCTCATCTCGGCCGTCGCACCGTCGAACGAGTACCAGGCCGATTGGGTGCTCGACCAGGTGGCTGACGCGATGGGTGACCTCGCGGGCTCCCGCGTCGCACTGCTCGGTCTCACCTTCAAGGCGGGCACCGATGACCTGCGCGAATCTCCGGCACTCCTCATGGCGAGGCGTCTGGTCCAGCGGGGTGCTCGCCTGACGGTCTTCGATCCCATCGCGACCGCGTCTGCTGCGGCGCGACTCGCCGAGGATGGCGTGCTCGTCGAAGCCTGCCGCTCGGTCGAGGAGGCTTCGGAGGGGGCGGATGCCGTGATCGTGGCGACCGAGTGGCCCGAGTTCGGCAGCATCGATTGGGTATCGATCGCCTCTCGCATGGCTGGGCGCGTCGTTGCTGATGTCCGCCACGTGGTCGATGTCGATCGTGCCAACGAGGCGGGCCTCGATGTGATCGTTCATGGCAAGCGGGTCCGAAGCCTCGCTGGTGCCTTGTGACCCGGGCGCTCACGACGACGCGCCTCGATCGATCTCGAATGGGGGGAGCGCTTCGGTGGACAAGGTAGTCATCCATGCCACATCGCTGATCCTGGACGGGGTGACCGTCGGTCCGGGCTCATCCATCGACGCGTTCTCGATCGTGGGGCAGCGGCCGGACGGGGCCGATGTCCCCGTTGGGCTGGTCATCGGTGCAGAGGCCCACATCCGCTCACATTCCGTCGTCTACGACGGCAGCGAGATCGGGACCCGCTTCCAGACCGGTCATGGCGTCCTGGTCCGTGAGTCATGCCGGATCGGCGATTCCGTGAGCGTCGGCTCCCACACGGTCGTCGAGCATCACGTGAACATCGGCGATGGGGTCCGCGTGCACAGCAACGCCTTCGTGCCCGAATTCACCGTGCTCGAGGACGCCTGCTGGCTTGGCCCGAACGTCGTACTGACCAACGCTCGGTATCCGCGGAGTGCCTGGACGAAGGACAGACTGGAGGGTGCCGTGGTCGAGCGGGGGGCCAAGGTGGGCGCCAACGTGACGCTGCTCCCTGGGGTCCGGATCGGCGCTGATGCCCTGGTCGGTGCTGGCGCCGTGGTGACCCGCGACGTCGAGCCCGGTGTCGTCGTGGTGGGCAATCCTGCCCGACCCGTCGGTCGTGTCGTCGACATCGCGGACTATGCGGCCCTGCTGATGACCACAGAGGAGGAGTCACGGTGAGCATCCCGCTCGTCGACCTGAAGGCACAGTACGAGACCATCCGAGACGAGATCGACCCGGCCATCCAGCGTGTCCTCGACACGACCGCGTTCATCCTGGGTGAGGAGGTGGCACGCTTCGAGGCCGCCTTCGCAGAGTATGTCCAGGCCGATGGGGCCGTCGGTGTCGCGTCGGGCACGGCCGCCATCCACCTCGCGCTGCAGGCTTGCGGTGTCGGCCCGGGCGATGAGGTCATCACATCCGCCCACACGTTCATCGCCACGGCCGAGCCCATCAGTCACCTCGGGGCGACCCCGGTCTTCGTGGACATCCACCCGCTGGACTTCTGCATCGATCCCGCCGCGGTCGAACGGGCCATCACCCCGCGAACGAAGGTGATCATGCCGGTCCACCTGTATGGACACCCGGCTGCCATGGGTGCCCTCAGGGAGATCGCTCAGCGTCACGGACTTCGGCTCGTCGAGGATGCTGCACAGGCTCACGGCGCCGAGTTCGAGGGACGCCGTTGCGGTTCCCTTGGCGACCTGGCCTGCTTCAGCTTCTATCCGGGCAAGAACCTGGGTGCCTATGGGGATGGCGGTGCCGTCACCGGCAACGACCCGACCCTGCTATCGCAGGTGCGGCGTCTTCGTGATCACGGCCGGGAATCCAAGTACGAGCACTCGATGATCGGCTACGGCGAGCGGCTGGATGGACTGCAGGCGGCCGTCCTGTCCGTCAAGCTGCGTCATCTCGAGGACTGGGTCGTGGCTCGCAGGGCTGCAGCCGACGTCTACCGGAGCCTGCTCTCCGACGCACCGGTCGAGCTCCCGCAAGAGCGGCCCGACGCCCGACATGCCTACCACCTGTTCGTCCTTCGGTCACCGCGCCGAGATGCCCTCCTGGCGCACCTGAAGGCTGGCGGCGTGGGCGCCGGCGTGCACTATCCCGTCCCGCTCCATCGCCAGCCCGCCTATGCCTCCGGCGCCCGTTGGACGTCGATGACCGAGACGGAGAAGGCGGCCGCCGAGGTGCTCTCGCTGCCCATCTATCCCGAGATCGAGCGAGGACCAGATCCGGACCATTGCGGAGACGGTCCGGGGGTTCACGGCATGAGCGCCAACATCGTCGTGGTCGGCCTGGGTTACTGGGGCCCCAATCTCGCCCGGGCTGCTGCGGGTATCCGTGACGGTCGACTGTACGGCGTCTGCGACGCGGATCCGGCTCGCGTGAAGCGCCTGGCCGGCATGTACCCTGCCGCCAAGGCATTCGGATCGCTCGACGAGGTGCTCGCCGACGACGAGGTCGATGCCCTCGTGGTGGCCACACCCGTGGACTCCCACTTCGCCCTGGCGCGGCAGGCACTCGAGGCCGGCCGTCACGTGCTCGTGGAGAAGCCGCTGGCGCGCTCCAGCCAGGAATGCCAGGGCCTCATCGACCTGGCGGCCGCGCATCAGCGTGTGCTCATGGTCGGCCACGTGTTCCTATACAACATGGCGGTCCGGAAGATCCGCGACTACATCGACGCAGGCGAGCTCGGCGATATCTACTACGCGTACTCCCAGCGCCTCAACCTCGGACAGGTACGTCGCGATGTCAACGCACTCTGGAACTTCGCGCCGCACGACCTGTCGATCCTCTCGTATTGGCTGGGCGGGACGCCACAGCGGATGGCTGCCCGAGGCTATTCCTACGTTCAGGAAGGCATCGAGGACGTGGTCTTCGCCACGGCGGACTACCCCGGCGGGATCGGGGCCAACATCCATATCAGCTGGCTTGACCCACAGAAGGTCCGCCTAATGACGGTCGTGGGCAGTCGGAAGATGATCGTCTATGACGACACACAGCCGGACGCCCGGGTGATGATCTACGACAAGGGCGTGTCCCGGGTCGCCCCAGCCAACCTCGGCACCTTCGAGACCTTCGGGCAATTCCAGCTTCTCCACCGTGCCGGTGACGTCCTCATCCCGAAGGTGGACTTCGTCGAGCCGCTGCAAGTGGAGATGCAGCACTTCGTGGATTGCATCAGGGATGGTGCGACACCCCTGACCGATGGAAGGGCGGGCCTGGAGGTGGTCCGCGCGCTGGAGGCCGCACAGCGGTCGATGGCCGAGGAGGGGCGTCCCGTCCCGGTGGCGTGACGGCCACCGGCGCGGGTGGACGCGACGGCGATCAGCGCAGGTAGAACTGCAGGTCGACCGGGCTCCATCGATACAGGTCCACCCAGGTCGATCCACCGTTCGTGGTCCGCTGGCCGCGGCCATCCGTGAAGCGGTAGGAGCGCAGGCCCGAGTCCGTGCCCTCGCGGATGGGATCGGTCGTGTACCGCGTATCGGCCGCTGTGCCCAGGCGCAGGTTGTACGTCTGGCCCTCGACGAGCGTCACGGGGGTCGGGAAGGTGGCCGAGACCCAGGTCGCTCCGGTGCGCGTGCCGCATCCAGGATCGGAGCTGCCCAGTCGTTCCGCCGGCACGCTGGCGACCCTGAGCGCCGTGCCATCGGCGCGCTCGAGACGGATGGTCAGTGGACTCGTCCCGTAGGAACGCTTCACCCGGACCCACGCTCGCTGCACGGTCCTGCTCCTCTCCGACGACGGTGAAGCGCTCGCGGACCGCGTGGCTCGCTCCTGAGACCACGCCGAAGTACTGGCACATGCTCTCGATATAGGCCTGCCCGTCGTGGCGGCCGTCGGCGTAGGTCAGGTCCATGTCCGCGACGTTGTGGGCCATGCGCTCCCATCGTCCCTGCCGCCGTACAGGACGGCATAGACTGGACGCGAGCCCGGGATGGCGCTCGGGTCGCCAGGTGAAGAGCTCGTTCACGGAGATGTAGTTCGACGCCGGGTGCGCTCGACCGATTGCGGAAGACGATGTGGTAGATGCGGCCCTTGGTGAGCGTCGCCGGCGACGGGAAGGTGAACTCCTGGTAGGTCGTCCAATGACCACTCGGGATTCCCGGGGCGCACCGTCAGGTCGGCCAGGACCCGTCCGGAGGGCACGATGGCGCCGGCTGCCATCGTCGCTCTGCACCGTGATGCTCAGGACACCGCCGTCACCCCGGCTGTAGACCGGACCACCACGCTGCTGGAAGCGGACGCTCAGCAAGCGGGGAGGTCGTGGAGGCGCGGAAACGGTGCGACAGGCTGGCCCCGTCGACGATCATGTTGTTCTTGTCGTCGCCGGCGACGCCGGAACCGTAGACACGTGCCGCACCGCGGGCCATGGTCGCCTGGGCCGTCATGGGCGTCGCCATCACCGACATCAGCAGGGCGGTCATGAACAACGTCCAAGCGGCAGGGCGGTCATGGTCCCGGCCGGATGTTCGGGGTGTGCCGTCGATCCCATGACGACGGTGGGTCGTCGTGAACACAGGGATGCCGACGGTGACGTCTGGTAGCTTCAAGGTGCCCCTCCTGTTCCCGCCGGCTCGCTCGGACCGAGCAGGCGGAGGCGTCCGGCGACCCGTGCCGGCAGCGCGCAGCGAGAGCATCACCAGAGACGCAGGACGCACTCCGGCTGCTGGGGCAGCCGTCGCCTCCGACCCGCCACCTCATGCGCGGCACGGCAAGTCCTCGACGCATCCACATGCGGGAGCGTCAGACTCCGCCGCCCCCCATGGCTCGGGTCGCAACGTTCGCAGCGCACGGCGCGCTACATGGCGAACCATACCGTTCGTGTTGACGTTTGTCACCACGACCTGTGCCGTGCCGGCCATGTCAGCGCTGCCCGGCGCCGTATCGTCGCAGGGGCAGCGCAGGGTCAGCGGAAGTCAGGAGCAGGGTCAGCGGAAGTAGAACTGCATGTTCACCGGGCTCCACTGGTAGAACGGCTGCCCAGGTCGATCCGCCGTCGGTCGACTTCTGGCCCACGCCGTCGCGAAGGCCCACGAGTTCAGGCGGGACCCACCGTACGAGTCGGACGTGTTGTCCTGGGTGTGGTGGAGCGGGACCATGCTCAACTGGGTGCCAGACGGTGCCGTCAGGACGAGGTTGTACGTCTTGCCATTGCTCAGGGTGTGCGCGGACGGGAACCGGACGCTGACCCAGTCTCCGTTCTTGCTGTCGCTTCCGCAGTGACCAGGACGAGCACGCTCGCGGTCGACACGGTGCCCTGGTCGATGAGCGTGCCGCTACCGCTTTCCAGGCGGATCGTCAGGTTGCCGCTGCCCGACTGCCTGCCGACGCGAACGAACGCGTCCGGACCAGTCGGTCGCCACCCGAGACGGTGAACCGCTCACGCACCCGGTTCTGGCCACCGATGAGACCCGTAGTAGTCCAGCAGGACGTTGATGTAGGCGAGGCCGTCATGGGTCCCGTTCGCGTAGGTCAGGTCCATGTCGGCGGTGTGACGGCCATCGACCGACCAGCCTGAGCCGCGATTGGTCAGCACTGCGTAGTCCTGGCTGCACGCCGGGTTGCCTGAGGCGAGTAGTGGCGAAGGTGTAGACGTCGTTGACCGAGAACCAGTTCTTGGTCGGGTCGGAATGCACGTTCTCGAAGACGATGTGGTAGAGACGCCGGCTGTCAGCGTCGCCGGCGACGGGAAGGTCATCTTGCGTAGCACGCCCGTGGCGGGGCTCGTGCCGGGCGAGTACGTGAGCGACGCCAGCCTCTCACCGGTCGGCAGTGCCGTTGCCGTTGTCGGGCTGGACACTGATGCGTGCCGTTCCGCCGGTGCCGCCCGAGTAGTACCGGACCCAGGCGGACCTGCCACGTCACTGCGGTGAGGGCCGATGACGTGGTTGCGCGGAAGCGGTGTGGACACGGACTTGAAGTCGGGGCCGACCGTCAGGTTCGACTTGGTGTCGACGTTGACCCCTGGCGCCATACACACCCGTCGACCCGGTCGGTGCGGGCGTCGGCGTCGGAGCGGGCGTCGGAGTGGCCGTCGTGTGGGCCGGGGTCGGCGTGGCCGTCGGGGCTGCGGTCGGCGAGGGAGTGGGGCGTCGGCGTCGCCGTCGGCGCCGGCGTCGGCGTGGCTGTCGGTGCAGCGGTCGGCGCGGGTGTGGGCGCAGCCGTTGGCGTCGGTTCGCCGGTCGGCGGCACTGTGGGCTCGGCCGTCGGGGTGGGCGTCGGCGTGGCGTCGGTGGGGGCGTCGCGTCGGCGTGGGTGTCGGCGTCGGCGTCGGTGTCGGCGTCGGCGTCGGCGTGGCTTCGGGGCTGTCGACCTCGCCGGCCGTGGTGAACGTCCGATCGGCAGATGCCACCTTGTTGCCGGCCTGGTCTCGCGACACGACCGAGAAGTGGTATTCGGTCCCTGGTGTCAGTCCCGACAGGTACTGGACATGTCTCGAATAGTCGAAGCTCGTCTCTCGCGTGGTCTCGGATCCGTACTGCTTCGAGGTCCCGTAGTTGACGTAGCCCGTGGCACGTTCGTCCAGCGTCCAGGCGATCGTGGCACCGGTCTTGCCGATGTCGGCAGCATCGATCGCCACGATCTTGGGGGCCGTGGTGTCTCCCGACCCGGAACCCTGCCGCGCCTTCGACGTGCCTGTTGCCTGGACCCTCGAAGCTCCCGCGGCACTGCTGACCTGCACGTCATCGAAGCGCAGCTGGAGGGCTGAAGTGGCCGCGCTGCCTTGCTGGCTGGCCCGCAGGCCGACTCTTCCGCCGCCGATGTCCCGGTGGGTGTCGTTGCGCACCAGCTGCCATCGGCCTGGTGGCGCTGTGTCGGCCGCCCAGACCTTCATTCGCAGCTGCGTGTGGTCTCGCTTGATGACCTGGAACCGAACAGCGAGCATCCCGCCCGCTTCGTACTGCAACCCGCTGACGTGAACCGCGCGACCGATGGCCTTGACCCTGTGTCCCGGCACCTCCTTCTGGAAGGAGAGCCAGACACCGCCGCTCGGGCCGACCATGACCGTGGCGCGGTAGGCGCCAGACGCGGACTTGCGGGCGATGGCAGCGACCCTCACGCTGCCGCCTGACAGCGCATCCACGCCGAAGCGGTACTGGACGGTGACGTCACGTGCCCGCGGCGCACTGAGGATGGCCAGGCGTCCGTTCCCGGCTGCGGGCAGCGTCATGGTGCCCTTGCCGCCTGACAGCTCGATGCCCGTCGAGCCGGTGGGATACCACCAGCGCTGGCCGCTGTCCGCGGCACCCCAGGAACTGGCATCAGCCCGGTCGAATGACTCGGACGCCAGGCGGTGGCCGGCATCGCCTGCCATCGTGGATGACCCGCCCAGCGTGGCCAGGAAGACCGTCGCGAGGGCCAGGCCCAGGGACTGACGCAGGCCGCGGCGGGGGTGTCCGGCGGTGGCTGGCCTGTCCGGGCGACCAGGGCTGGCTGTCCCCGGGGTCTGCTCGGCTGCGGGTCGGTGGTGTGACCCGATCTCGTTGTCTCGCTCGAGCAGCACCCACGGCAGGTGTCGCTCGTTCTGCTGGGTCAGCATGCGCTCCAGCTCCTCGATTGGGGCGGGAGAACAGGCGGCAGGTCAGGAAGCGACGGGGAACGTGGGTACACCCCCACAAGTCCCCCACTCGCGCCGCCGTCTGGGGCGGTGGCGCGTCTTCGGTAGCCCGGCCACCTGGTCTCGCGCCAGGTCCTCGGCTTTGCGGCCCCGTCTCACGACGGGTGTGCCTTTTTCGGTGCGCTCGGAAGTTAGTCGCTCGACCTTACGGGCCCCTTAGCGCTCGCCGTACTGGGCAGTTGGTCACGGGGGGCCATCGGCCATCGGCCCAGCCGGCGTGGCGCTCCGGTGACCTGCGGTGGCGTGAGGTGCGGTCCGGGTGCTTGGCGCTGGTGCCGATGTGCACCGCATGCACGGGCGGCCAACGGCGTGTCCGGCAGGCTCTCGGTATGCTGGGCGCCTCGACCATCCACGCTTGCGCCCGCGCGGGCGCCCGCACGCCAGATCACAGGGGGGACGACATTGCGCCTGACACAGACCCTCCATGCCACCGGCATGGCTGCCATCCTCGCCCTGTCTGTCGCCGCCGCCGTGGCCGTTCCGGCCGCTGCAGATACGACCATCGCTGTCAACAGCACTGGCAACGCGGCGGACGCCAGCGGTGGCGATGGCGCCTGTGACACCAACGCTTCCAAGGCGGGTGACCAGTGCACCCTCCGGGCGGCCATCCAGACGGCGAATGCGTCCGCCGGGCCGGACAGGATCGAGTTCAGCTTCGCGGGCACGCGACCGATCGTCATCGCCGTCCCGTCGGCGCTTCCGCAGATCTCCGACCCACTGGTCATCGACGGTTACAGCGTCGCCAACGCCCGTCGCAACACAAGGACCAGCGGCACGAATGCCAAGCTTCGCATCGTCCTCAGAGGGCCCGCTGCCGGGGGCGTCGATGGCCTGTCCGTGGCGGCACCCTCCACGATCGCCGGCCTGGTGGTCCAGTCCTTCAGGACCGGCATCTACCTCGGACCCGGTGGGGAGGGCAGCTTCCTGCTGGGCAACTTCATCGGGACCACACCGACGGGGCTGGCGAAGCAAGGCAACCGCAGGTACGGAGTCCACGTGGACTGCGATTCCGCGGTGACGATCGGTGGCTCAGGCAATGCCGGCAGGAACATCATCGCCGCCAGCAGGAATGCCGGTGTGCTCCTCTGTGAGGACGTCAACGGAACCGTGATCAAGGGCAACCTCATCGGGGTCGGAGCCGACGGAAGGAAGAACCTGGGGAACAGCGGACCCGGGATCCAGGGCTATGGGACCCACGATGTCACCATCGGGGGAGACACGATCGGGGCGCGGAACACGATCGCGTTCAACGCGGCTGGTGTCGTCGCCCAGCGGAGCTTCGACGCGGGTGTGGTCCCAGCCAGGGCTGTTCGCATCATGGGCAATTCGATCTTCGGCAATCGTGGTGAAGGCATCGACCTCGAGTACGACGGGGTGACTCGCCAATGACGGTGCCGGGGACCCCGATACCGGGTCCAACGGGCACCAGAACTTCCCCGTCATCAAGTCTGCGTTCCAGAAGAACGGCAAGACGGTCATCAAGGGAGAGCTGCTCACGAACCGCAGTTCGATCGTGACCCTGCGCTTCTACCAGGATGTCAATCACGAACGCGAGGGCAAGCGCTACCTGGGCAAGATCACCGCCTATACGAACGCGAACGGCAGGGCCCTGTTCACCGCGACCGTGGCCAGCGTCGCCACGGGCAAGTGGATCACGGCGACCGCCACGGATGAGCTCGTCCGCGCCGGTGACACGTCCGAGTTCGCGGCCTCCAGGAAGGTGACTGACTGACCCGCTTCACAGGCCGGGGCGCGGCTCACGGAGCCGCGCGCTCGCCACGCTCATGAAGGCCGAGTGATCGAGGCGACAGAAACGACGGATCACCCGCCAGATCGCATCGACCGTTCGCGCAAGAGCTCGTCGTAGAGTCGTTCGTGGGCCCCGATCAGGAGGGTCGTGTCGTAGCGCGCGACCATCCGCTCACGCCCGGCCCTGCCCATCGCCGTCCGGAGGGCAGCTTCCCCGGCCAGGGTGTCCATGGCCGAGGCAAGAGCGCGCACATCGCCCACCGGTACGACGAGCCCCCCGTCGGGAAGCACAAGGTCGCCGCTGCCGCGTGCGTTCGTGGCGATGACGGGGACCTGGAGCGAGAGAGCCTCCATGATCGAACGTGGCAGCCCTTCCCGGCTGCTGGCAAGGACCAGTGCCGTCGAGGCCGCCACCACAGCGCGAACATCGGGCACGAAGCCCTGGATGTGCACCCTTTCGCCCAGCCCGTTGCGACGCACGGACGCTTCGACTGCAACACGCTCCGGTCCATCGCCCAGGAATACCACGTGAGCGGGCTGGCGCATGAGGGCTGCTGCCTCGGCCACGTCCACGGGTCGCTTGTTGCGGTTCATCTCGGCGACGACCACGAACATCGGCGCATCGGAGGCGATCCCCAGCTCCGACCTCACGTGCGCGATCTCCGCAGCGTCCACTGACGATCGGGCGAACCACGCCGTATCGATCCCGATGCCCGGCAGTTGGACGAGGTGGGACCGCGGGACGAGGTGATGCCGGACGGCAGCGGCGGCATCCTCGCTGTTGATGACGATGAGCCGGTCGGTCCAGCGGCCGGAGACCTTCTCCGCCGTGAGGAAGACCAGGTTCGTCAGCCGGCCCCCCCCCGGCATGGAAGTGGAAGCCGTGCGCCGTGTAGACGACGGCCGGCCGCGATCCAGAGGGCATGCGCCGAACCGCGAGGCGGGTCAGGAAGGCCGCGATCGGCGTGTGCACATGCACGATGTCGTACCCCCGCGCCACCACCTTTGCGATCTCCTCGTAGGAAGCGAGCATGCCGCGCACATCCTTGACAGAGCGCGAGATCGGGATATCGAACGTAGTGTCGAAGGCATCCAGGACTTGCGGATCCGTAGAGGCGCCCTTTGCCGCAGCATCGACCCTCCAGCCAGCGGCCCGGAAATGCGTCGCGTAAGGGATCAGGAAGCTGCGGACGGTCGGGGCGATCGTCGCGACGATGAGCATCGCTGGGCGAGGAGCTTCTATCCCCTGCATCTCTTGCACGCCAAGTAGTGAAGCATGGATCGGGTCACGCTGTCACGCCGATCGCCGTTCATGCCAGGCCGGAATCACGACGGCACGGCATCATGGGCCAGATGTCGTCCCATCCCGCTGACCCGGACCCGGCTGCAGCCTGCCCGTGAGGAGCTTCATGGCCGCCGTGCCGTTCTTCGCACCCGGCCTGATCATCTGGTCGGCGATCGCCCTCGTCATCTCGCCGCCGGTGGGTCGCTTCCTGCGCACCTCCCGTCTGCACGCGGCGCTCCTGATCCTTGCCCTGGGCCTGATCGTCATGGCGACCTTGACTCCCACTGGGGCAGCCCTGACGGGGACCGGCTCGCAGTGGGACGCCTGTGACCTCACGCGTATCGGGGTGGCACCACTGTCGGTGCTGCTGCACCTGAACGACAAGAGCCTCAATGTCGCGCTCTTCGTGCCCCTCGGGCTGGCGCTGGGCTCACTGCCGCTCTCGCGCCGGAGCGCTCTCGTAGCCGGCGTTGCGCTGCTCCTGCCTCTTGCCGTCGAGCTCCTCCAGCTCGCGTTCCCGGCGCTGGGACGGAGGTGCGAAAGCGCCGACGTGATCGACAACACGATGGGTCTCATCATCGGCCTGGCGATCGGCTTGGCCGGGGGCTGGCTGCTCGCTCGACCACGTCGCGCTTGACAACAGGGAGCCCCATCCCGTACAGTTCTGGCACTCTCACCCTGAGAGTGCTAACCAAGCCGCGAGGCGCGTCGGGCCCCCGGGGATCCCGGGCGCAGGCCCCCGCCGCGAGCAAACCACATCTAGGAGGATCCGCGTTGGCGACTGCCTCTGCGACCAAGCTTCGCCCTCTCGGCGATCGCGTCGTCGTCAAGCCCACTGCCCGTGAAGAGATGACCAAGAGCGGCATCGTGCTGCCGGACACAGCCAAGGAGAAGCCCCAGGAGGGCAGCATCGTGGCCGCCGGCCCCGGTCGTCTCAATGACGACGGCGAGCGCGAGCCCATGGACGTCAAGGTCGGCGACAAGGTGCTCTACGCCAAGTACGCCGGCACCGAGTTCAAGATCGATGACGAGGAGTACCTCATCATCAGCCAGAAGGACATCCTGGCCGTCGTCGAGGGCTAGGCCCGCCCGCCGCCCCATCGCCGCCCCGGCCGGACCCGCGCGGGTTCGGCCGTCGCATCCTCAGGAGGTATCCATCCAACCGTGGCCAAGCAGCTGATCTTCGACGAGACCGCCCGCCGCTCCCTGAAGCGGGGCGTGGACGGCCTCGCGGATGCCGTCCGGGTGACGCTCGGTCCCAAGGGCCGCAACGTCGTCCTCGACAAGAAGTACGGGGCTCCCACCATCACCAACGACGGCGTCACCATCGCCCGTGAGGTGCAGCTGGAGGATCCCTTCGAGAACATGGGCGCGCAGCTCCTCAAGGAGGTCGCGACCAAGACCGACGATGTCGCCGGCGACGGCACCACGACCGCCGTCGTGCTCGGCCAGGCGCTCGTCCACGAAGGCCTCAAGAACGTCACCGCGGGCGCCAACCCGATGATCCTCAAGCGAGGCCTGGACAAGGGCGTCGACGCCATCGTCGAGGCGCTCAAGGCCAACGCGCGTGCCGTGGAGACCAGCGAGCAGGTCGCCGCCGTGGCTGCCATCAGCGCCGCGGACCCGGCCGTCGGCGAGCTCATCGCGGAAGTCATGGACAAGGTCGGCAAGGACGGTGTCATCACCGTCGAGGAAGGCCAGTCCATCGGTCTCGAGAAGGAATACACCGAGGGGATGCAGTTCGACCGCGGCTACATCTCCCAGTACTTCGTGACCAACGCCGACCGCATGGAAGCGGTGCTGGACAACCCGGCCGTGCTCATCACGGACAAGAAGATCTCCAGCATCAACGAGCTGCTGCCGGCCCTCGAGAAGGGTGTCCAGCTGGGACGGCCGGTCCTCATCGTCTCCGAAGATGTCGACGGTGAGGCCCTGGCCACGCTGGTCGTCAACAAGCTCAAGGGCACCATCAACGTGCTGGCCGTCAAGGCTCCCGGCTTCGGCGATCGCCGCAAGGAGATGCTGCGCGACATCGCTGTGCTGACGGGTGCCAACGTCATCAGCGAAGAGCTTGGCCGCAAGCTGGATTCCGTGGTGGCCGAGGACTTCGGCGGCGCCCGCCGCGTGGTCGCCACCAAGGACGACACGACCATCGTCGATGGCACGGGCGATCCCGAGGCCATCAAGGGCCGCATGGTCCAGATCAAGGCCCAGATCGAGGAGACCACCTCGGATTACGACCGCGAGAAGCTCCAGGAGCGCCTCGCCAAGCTGGCCGGCGGCGTGGCCGTCATCAAGGTCGGTGCGGCCACGGAGGTGGAGCTCAAGGAGCGCAAGCACCGCATCGAGGACGCCCTGTCCACGACGCGTGCCGCGGTGGAGGAGGGCCTCGTGGCCGGTGGCGGCACGGCGCTGCTGCAGGCCATCCCCGCCCTGGACAAGCTGGAGCTTTCCGGTGATGCCGCCGTGGGCGTGGCCATCCTGCGCCGCGCCCTGGAGGCACCAATCCGCCAGATCGCCGAGAACGCCGGCCAGGAGGGCTCCGTCATCGTGGCGGCTGTCCGCGACTTGCCGCTCGGTCACGGCTTCGACGCCCTCAACGGCGTCTATGGCGACATGTTCGAGAAGGGCATCGTGGACGCCGCCAAGGTGACCCGCTCAGCCCTCCAGCACGCCGCCTCCATCGCCGGCATGGTCCTGACCACGGAGACGCTGGTCACGGACAAGCCGGAGGAGCACGCGCCCGCCCCCGCCGGTGGCCACAGTCACGACTACTAGCCGGCGCTGGCCGGGTTCGCCGGTCGCCGTCTGAACAAGGAGCCCGGGCCCGGAAACGGCCCGGGCTCATCGAATTCGGCGCCATCGTGCGGCGCTCAGGGCGGCGTCGTGCGGCGCCCGGAATCGTGGGTTTGTCCGCGACCAGTCGGTGCCGGTAGGACCAGTCGGTGCCGTCGTCCCGATCGCTAGGCGCTACCATTCGCCCCGACGCCCCGGGAGAACGGGTGGCCACTGGCGTTCGGCCGTCACCGGAGGTCGCGGCCCCTGCGTCGCCGGGACATGCGGGCCAGCTGGGCCTGGATGGCGCATCGTGGGGGAGCGTGATGGCACTTCGACCGGGCACGTTCGTCTATCTCGACCAGGATGACGTCATCCGCGCCGGGGCCCTGGACATGGCCAGCGCCATCGACCGCGTGGAGATGGCGCTGACCCTGCTCGAGGCCGGCGACTGCGTCGATCCCCCGAAATCGGTCCTTCGGTGGAGCGAGGACCCCGAGATGGAGAGCGTTCGCGGTCGCATCAACTTCCTCGCGGCGTACCTCGGTGGCGACATCGATGCGGTGGGGATGAAGTGGATCGGAAGCTTTCCAGCCAACCGCGACCTTGGCATCCCACGGGCGACCGCGCTCATCATCCTGAACGACCCGACGACCGGGGTACCGGTCGCCCTGATGGAGGGGAGCATCATCAGCGCCGTCCGTACCGGAGCGATGACCGGTATCGCCGCCAGGTACCTCGCCCGGTCCGACACGTCGTCGGTCGGCATCATCGGGACCGGGGTCCAGAGTCGGGCGCAGCTCCTGGCCCTATGCGCGGTGCTCGAGCACATCCGCGAGGTCAAGGTCTACAACCGGACTCGAGCTGCCGCAATCCGCTTCGCGACCGAGATGGAGACCCGCACCGGCAAGTCCATCACCGTCGTGGACAGCCCCGAGGAAGCGGTGCGGGGGCTGGACCTGGCGCTGGTCGCGACGACGGCGCACGAGCCGCTCATGAAAGGCGCGTGGCTGTCTCCCGGGATGCTGAGCATCCAGTTCTCGGGAAACGAGTGCGACTTCGAGGTGATCCGGCGCGCCGAGAAGATCGTGTGCGATCAGTGGGAGACGGTCAAGCATCGCGGCATCACCACGCCGGCTGTCATGCATCGCCTGGGACTGCTGGAAGACGGGCAGATCACGCCGACCTCGGTGAGATCGTCACGGGCAAGAAGGCCGGCCGGGAAACGCCTGACGAGCTCATCCATTTCGCGGCCATCGGTCTCGGCGTCAATGATGTCGCCGTCGCCTCGATGGTCTTCCAGACGGCCATGGAGATGGGGATCGGCACGCCACTCTCCCTCTGGCAGTCACCCCTGTGGACCTAGTCGATCGGGGTGCCGCTCATGCAAGTCGACCGTGCGGTGAGGCCAGACCGTGGCGTGGGGCGCCCACGACGGGCCACGCCCCCATCAGCCTTCGAGGGCATCGACAGCAGCACGCCCGTCCTCGTCCTGACGGCATCGCCGCGCGCCCGCCGGGCGCCGCACAGCGCTCTCGGCATCATGCGCAGCCTCGGGCGCCTGGGGATCCCGGTCCACACCGTCGACTCGGATCCCCGCGGCCCGTCGTCGTTCTCGACGTATCGCCGTCGCCGATACGTCTTCGACCTCGCCAGCGCGACCCCGGAGGCGATCGTCGAGCACCTGGTCCTGGCGGCCCGGCGCATCGGCTCACGAGCCATCCTCATCCCCACGTGGGACGACATCTCGGTCGTGGTGGCGGACGCGTACCCGGCGCTCCGGGAGCACTTCCTGCTGCCCGCACAGCCGCTCGGCCTGGGGCGAGCCCTGGTCAGCAAGAAGGAGATGCACCGGCTGGCGGTCGAGCACGGCGTGCCGACCCCCAGGCGAGCTTTCCGGCGACCATCGAAGACGTCCGCGCGTTCGCCGCGGACGCGCTGTTCCCCGTGATGGTCAAGGGCATCTATGGCAATCGTCTCCGCGAGCGTGCCGGCCAGACGCTCTTCGTCGCCGAGCGGCCCGCCGACCTCATGCGGCTCTATCAGCAGATCGAGGATCCCGACGACCCGAACCTCATGCTCCAGGAGTACATCCCCGGCGGTGACGATGCCGTGTGGATGTTCAACGGCTACTTCGACGCTGCCTCGGATTGCCTGTTCGGCCTGACCGGCCGGAAGCTGCGCCAGACACCCGCCTACGCGGGCACCACCAGCCTGGGGGTCTGCCTGCCCAATGAGGCGGTGGCTGGGCTGACGCGGCAGTGGATGAAGGCGCTGGGCTATCGCGGCATGCTTGACGTGGGCTATCGCTACGACGCCCGCGACGGCCGCTACAAGGTCCTCGACGTCAACCCGCGGATCGGCAGTACCTTCAGGCTCTTCGTGGGGAGGCGCGGCCTGGACGTCGTGCGTGTGCAATACCTCGACCTGACGGGCCAGCCAGTGCCGGCGGACGAGATGATCGAGGGCCGACGGTGGATGGACGAACACGATCTCGGTTCCAGCCTGCGGTACTGGCGAGACGGAAAGCTGACCGTCCGGCAATGGCTGGCGTCACTGCGCGACGTGCGCGAATCGGTCTACGTGGCCACGGATGACTGGTCGCCGCTGATCCGACTGGGATGGCAGGTCCTGGGCACCACCCTCCGGGAGCCGCCACGATGATGCCGCGGCCGGCCGACCCATCGGCGGCGGCAGGTTCTCACGCCGCACTCTATCCTCCCCGGCGATGAGCCCCGTCGTTCACCGCCCGCGCCATCACCGCTGGCTGGCAGCGGCTATCGCCGGCGCCAGCCTGTCGGGCATGGCGTTCAGCGGGCCTGCCAGCGCCCAGGAGCCTGTGGCCTGCCTCCCAGGCCAGGCAGCCTCCGAGTGCCGGCTGCCGGCTTGGCCGGAGGACGCCCTGGACACGGTTCCGAGCCCCTTCGGGGCGGTCGAGGGTACGGCCTGGCTGGATGACGTGGCCGGCGACGCCCCGCCAGGCGGACTGGACATCCTGTCGGTCGGGATCGGCAGCGTGGACATCGCCGACGTGGCGGCCGTCCGTACCATGGATGGGCTGCTCGCCAGCGGCAAGCTGAAGCGGGCCGTGCGCCCCGGGCGCAACGTGCTCGTCCGCGTCGTCCTCGACCGGCCGCTCGATTCCATCGGAGACGGCCATGCGGGCATCCACGTGGCCACGGACATCGACCGCTCGCGCAGCAACAACGCCCCGGCCGGCGTCGATGCCGGTCAGCAGCCGTTCGCCGGCAGCGAGGACGTCTACACGGTCGCGTACGCCAGCACGAACGGCAAGACCCAGCTTCTCGACAGCGATCTCTCGAAGGGCTGGTACGAAGGGGACGACCCCTTCGCGGCGGCCTGGGCCTCGCCCACGGTCCTGGACCTGCTGGTGCGCCCGGAAGCCATGGGCGATGGGCTCGTGGTCGTCACGTTCAGCACGGCAGCAGAGGGCGGCTACGACAGCCTTGCCCTGGGGTCAGCCCCCATCCCCGTCGACGGGCAGGTCGGCCTTCGCCCGATCTGCCTGGAAGCGTCCATCGCCAGCGAGCCCTTCATGGTGGAGCGACTCGTCGAGGGCCGCCAGACGCTGCGCGACGTGGAGGCCCCGGCCTCGTGGCGGGGCGGCGCGTCGTTCCCGGTCTCCGGGGCCGCTCTCGAGGTGCTGCAGTCGCTGGTGGGTCGCCTGGATGAGGACGGCGACGGCGTCGTGGCTCTGCCGTCGAGCGTGAACCTCTTCGAGGACGGCGTGGTCATCGGACAGCGTCCCGACGTCCGGCTCCGGCTCGACGGTGACACCGCCCAGCTGGCGCTCGAGATCGGGCTCATCCGGCGCGGCTATGACGTGCTGCGCGCAGTCGAGCTGGCTCCCACGGGCGATGCTCCGGCCGACGCCTGGCTGGCCCGCGCGGCTGAGGCCTTCGTCGAGGTCATGCCACCGTTCCGCGTGGGCCGGCGGGCCGGCCTCCTGGTTGGGGAGGCCATCGGCACCTGTACATCGCTGCTCGTCGCCGGCCCGGATCCCGAGGTCGAGGCGGCGCCGGCTGGATCAGCCGGCCTGGACTCGGAGCCCACGAGCGCCCCGTGACCGACGTGCGCGGGAAGCACGGCGCGCCACGGCGCATCGTCGTGCGACGCGGGTGTCCTTGACGCCGCCGGTCAAGATGGTCAGTCATGGAGGAGAACGCATGACCGAGCCGTGTGCGGACGGCCGTCCCGCCTCGTGACGATGCGCATCCGGTCCGTGGCGTCTGGGCCCACAGCGCGGCTCATCGGCCCGGACGACCCCGCCTGGCTCTCATTCCTGGCCGCCACCGAGCACGATGTGTACCACATGCCGTGCTACGTGGAGGCCAGTGCCATCCACGAAGGTGGCGATCCGCGAGCGCTCCTCGTCACGGGCGACCGCAACGGGCTGCTCCTGCCGCTCATCCGGCGAGACATCCCGGGTGGCGGACAGGATGCCACCTCGCCGTACGGATACCCCGGACCGATCCTGCGACACCATGACCCAGCGTTCCTCGACGAGGCGATGCTCGAGGGTGCGCGGCTGCTGCGCCAGCAGGGTTTCATCTCGCTCTTCGTGCGGTCCCACCCCATCCTCTGCCCGGCGCTGCCATCGGCTGTCGGCACGGTGGTGGAGCACGGACCCACCGTGGCCGTGGACCTGTCACTGCCCGAGGACGTGCTGTGGTCCCAGCTCAGGAAGTCGCACCGGCGGGACATCGAGCGGGCCGTGGAGGCTGGCTGCGTGGTGGCGCGCCACGACGACGACGAGACCTACCGGACCTTCGTGCGCCTCTATGGCGAGACGATGGCTCGCGTGGGGGCCGACGCCTTCTACCGGTTCGACGAGGCGTACTTCCAGGCGCTCCGGGATGGCCTCGCGGGCCAGCTGAGGCTGGGCACCGTATCGCATCACGGTCAGGTCATCTCGGCGGGGCTGTACACGGCCGTCGGCGGGATCGTCCAGGCACACCTGGCGGCCACAGACCCACGCTGCGCCGCCGACACGGCCCCGGCCACGAAGCTGCTCGACTGGTCGATGCTGACCTGGTCCCAAGCCCGAGGCTGCTCATGGTTCTCGTTGGGTGGCGGACGTGGCGGCAACCCTGACTCGCTGCTGCAGTACAAGGAGGGCTTCTCGCAGCTGCACCGCTCGTTCAGCTCGCTTCGCGTGGTGCTGGATCCAGAGCGCTATCGCCGTCTGGTCGACGGGTGCTGCCCCGATGGCGATCCATCGGACCTTACAGGCTATTTCCCGCTCTATCGCAAGGCGGACCCGGGCCCGTGAGCGTGGTCTCGCCTGGCAGCACCGGTCCCGGTCCGGGGATGAGGGACGCGGCGCTGGCGACGCTCACCTCGATGAGCGAGGCAGGGCTCGCGGAGTGCATTCGCGACCCCGGCACGATCATCGAGCACCGCGGGCGCTATTGGCGACAGGGATATCGGGGCCTGTACGAGCCGGTCCACCCGATGGCCAGGCTCAGCGCCGTGGAGGCCACTCGTCCGGCCCGGCTGTGCTGGGCGTACTGCGCCACACTCGACGTCGCAGCGTCCCCGCGGGCGAACGCCTCGAGACCCATGCACCTGCTCGCGGACCTGGCATCGTTCGGGCCGCACGCGCTCTCGTCCAATCGGCGCTATCACCTGCGGCGCAGCCGTCGCTCCGTCGAGTTCGTCCAGGTCACGGACGTCGCGGCACTCGAGCCAGGAGGCTACGAGGTCTTCCGCTCCGTCTCAGGAGCGCACGATGAACCCCTGGCGCAGCATCTCCTCCCGCGAGGCGTTCATCGACGAGATGCGCTGGTTCACGGACAGGCCGTCGGCCATCGTCCTGGCGGGCTTCGTCGACGGACGCATCGGAGGCTGGATCGCCGGCTTCGCGGTCGCCGGGACCGCCTACATCGAGGTCGTCGACCTGGCGACAGAGGCACTTTCCTCGCACATCAGCATCGGGCTGCACTTCGAGTTCATCGAAGCCTGCCGCCGGTCCAACGTGATCCGCGAGATCGTGCACAGCCCGCACATCCCCGAGGACCCGGCCCTGTGCGTCTTCAAGGCTGCCATCGGCTTCCCGGTCGCCCGTGTGCCGAGCCGCTTCGCGATGGCGCCGGGGGCCGAGTCGCTCGTCAGGTGGCGCAAGCCCTTCTTCTACTATCGACTCACCGGTCGGGCCACGGGCAAGGTCGTCCCCGCGCTGGGGGCAGCCTCAGGACGCACCGCCGCCGGGTGATGACCAGGGGCGCCAGGCCTGGCTGACCAGGCCGTCGCGCCGCCGGCTCCAGCGTCCATCTAGACTGCTCTCCATGCTGGGCGGCTGGATCCACCTCATCACGGGCTGCATGTTCAGCGGCAAGACCGACGAGATGCTGCGGCTCATCCGCCGTGCCGAGATCGCCGGTCGCCGCGTGCTGCTGGTGCGACCCGTCATCGATGATCGCACTGAGGACGGCTCGGTGGAATCGCGCTCGGGGGTCGCCTACAAGGCCCTGACGGTGCGCGACAGCAGCGAGATCCCGCCCATCGTGACGGCCCAGCGCGCCTCCGTCGTGGCCATCGACGAGGCCCAGTTCTTCGACGCCGGCCTGCCCGGCGTGGCGGAGCTGCTGGCTGCGGAAGGTCGCTCGGTGCTCATCTCCGGGCTCGACCAGGACTTCCTGGGGAGACCCTTCAACAGCATGCCCACCTTGCTGGCCCTGGCCGACCAGGTCACCAAGCTGAGCGCCATCTGCACGGTCTGCGGTGCGGACGCGACGCGCACGCAGCGCCTCGTGGGTGGCCGCCCGGCCGCCGCGGACGATCCGCTCATCGTCGTCGGCGGCATGAACGACGACCGCTACGAAGCCCGCTGTCGCTCCCACCATGTCATCGGCAGCGCGCGCGGGTTCACGGGCGCGCCCATCTGGGAGTCCCAGGCCGGGACGCCCGACTGACTGGCAGGACATCGGCCCATGGACGAGCCGCCAACGACCGCAGAAGAGCCGCCCCTGCCAGCGGAAGAGCTGGCGCCGCCGCCGAGCTCCGGCGACGGGCCGGACCTGCCGCGTCGGGGCCGCCCTGTCGGGCCCTCCGCACCGTCCGACGATGCCGACTGGTTCTCCATCGTGGCCGCCACGGCCGGCGAGTCCGCCCCCGCCCGCGCCCGCCACAGCCTGGCGGACAAGGCTCGCCGCGAGGCTGACAGCACGGCGCTGGCGGCGGCCATCGTCGATCGCCTCAACCCCGAGCAGGCCGCAGCCGTCACCACGACGAGCGGACCGCTGCTCATCCTGGCCGGGGCCGGCTCCGGCAAGACCCGCGTGCTGGCCCACCGCATCGCCTGGCTCATCGGTGTGCAGGGCGTGCCGCCCTGGCAGATCCTGGCCGTGACCTTCACCAACAAGGCCGCGGCGGAGATGCGGGCGCGCATCCTGGCCCTGGCCGGGGAAGCTGGCGGCCAGGTGGCCATGGGGACCTTCCATGCCATCTGCGCGCGGGTCCTGCGCCGCGACGGGGCAGCCATCGGCATCCCGCCGCGCTTCACCATCTACGACGCCGATGACCAGGCCGGCGTCGTCAAGCAGGTCCTGCGCGACCTCGAGCTGCGCGGCGGCGTGGAGCTGCGTCCCAACGCCGCGCTGGCCGCCATCAGTCGCTGGAAGAACGACCTGGTCAGCCCGCTCGAGGCAGACGAGCAGGCCAACGGCCACCTGGAGACCCAGGCCGCGCGTGTCTACGCGCGCTACGCGGCCCGCCTGCGCGAGGCGCAGGCGCTGGACTTCGACGACCTGCTCACCGAGGCCGTGCGCCTGTTCGAGCAGGCGCCGGCCGTCCTGGCCCACTACCGGCAGCGCTGGCGCTACCTGCACGTGGACGAGTACCAGGACACCAACCGGGCGCAATACCTCTGGGTGCGGGCACTGGCGGGGGAGCACCGCAACCTGGCCGTCGTCGGCGATGACGACCAGTCGATCTACAGCTGGCGCGGCGCGGACCTGCGCAACATCCTCGACTTCGAGCGCGACTATCCGGACGCCACGGTCGTGAAGCTGGAGCAGAACTATCGCTCCACGCAGCTCATCCTGGACGCCGCGCACGCCGTCGTGGAGCGCAACCAGGGCCGCAAGGACAAGCGCCTCTGGACGCAGAACCCACGGGGCGCTCTCATCGAGCGCTTCGAGGCCGATCGCGAGGACGAGGAGGCCGAATGGGTCGCGCGCCAGGTCGATGCCCTGGTGGCCGGGCGCGGCGCGGCCGGCTCCGTCCTTGCCCGCCGCGCCGACGAAGGCGACGACGACGCCTATCGGCTTCGCGACATCGCCGTGATGTACCGCACCAACGCCCAGAGCCGGGCCCTGGAGGAAGCCTTCCTGCGTCGCGGGCTGCGCTACCAGCTGGTCGGCGGCGTGCGCTTCTACCAGCGCCGCGAGATCAAGGATGCGCTCGCCTACCTGCGCCTCCTGCGCAACGATCATGACGGCGCCGCGTTCGAGCGCATCGCCAACGTGCCACCGCGCGGACTGGGGGCCCGCTCGCTCGAAGCCCTGCGCGACCTTGCGGCCACGCGTGGCGGTGACGTCTGGGCCGCTCTCGGGGCCGCGGCGTCCGGGGAAGGCGAGCTGACCGCGCGGGCCCGGCTCGCCATCGGCGGGCTGCGCGCCGCCATCGAGCGGCTGCGTCGGCGCGTGGGTCTCATGGCGCTGCCGGAGCTGCTGGACGCCACGCTCGAGGAGACCGGCTACCGCGCCATGCTCATGGACGGCTCGCAGGATGGGGAGGACCGCTGGGCGAACCTGCTCGAGCTGCGCGACGTCGTGCAGCGCTACGGTGACCTGGACCCGGAGGACGCCCTTGACCGCCTGCTCGAGGAGACGGCCCTGGTGGCCGACCAGGATGCCTATGCCGGCGACAGCGACAAGGTCACGCTCATCACCCTGCACGCCGCCAAGGGCCTCGAGTTCGAGGTCGTCTTCATCTGCGGCCTGGAGGAGGGCGTCTTCCCGCACGCACGCTCGCTGGAGGATCCGCGCCAGATGGAGGAGGAGCGCCGTCTCGCCTACGTCGGCCTGACGCGAGCCCGCAAGCGCCTCTACCTGACGCATGCGGCGCAGCGGGCCACGTGGGGGCGCTCCGGCTTCTCCGTGCCCAGCCGCTTCCTGCTGGAGATCCCGGCCGACCTGATGCATGGGCCACGCCTCGTGTCGCGCGATGAGGAGGACGATGACCAGCGCCCCGCCGACGAGCGCCTCGGCGGCTACGACCTCTCGGCCGTCATCGGCCGGCGTGCCTCGGATGCGCGCCTTGTCTCGCGCCGCCCGGTGGGTCCCGTCGGTCCCCGCCGCCTGCCCCCCGGTGGCGGCTACACGCCACCTCCGGGTGCGCCGCGGGCCGGGGAGACGTTCCGCACCTCGCGGGACCTGAGCGCCCGACGCGAGGCCTACTACGGCCGCGCCGCCACGCCGGTCCAGCCGGACCTGCGCGACGAAGCCGCGCCTGCTCCGGTGAGCCTGCCGCCGGCCGAGCGCTGGCACGCGCCGGGCCCCTCACTGGTCCCCGGCGAGCGCGTCCACCGGGACGGCCAGAAGGTGCGCCACGCCGTCTTCGGCGAAGGCCTCGTGGTCTCGTCACGCCTCACCCGCAGCGACGAGGAGGTCACCGTGGCCTTTCCGGGCCAGGGCGTCAAGAAGCTCATGGCCAGCCTGGCCGGGCTGCAGGTGGAGGCTGAGGACGGATGAGCGCGAGCCAACCGCTGCTGTCGTGCCGCGAGCTCCGCAAGAGCTTCGGGCAGGTCGTCGCCGTCGATGGCGTCAGCTTCCACATCGACCCGGGCGAGACCTACGGCCTGCTGGGGCCAAACGGTGCCGGCAAGACCACCACCATCGCCATGGTCTGCGGCCTGCTCGAGCGCGACGGGGGCAGCGTCAGCGTGGGTGGCCTGGCCATGGACATCGATGCCTCGGCCGCCAAGGCGCTCATCGGCTACGTGCCCCAGGACCTGGCCATCTACCCGGACCTCAGTGCACGAGAGAACCTGCGCTTCTTCGGCCGGCTGCAGCGCCTCTCCGGGGCCGCCCTCGATCGGCGCGTCACGGCCGTGCTGGAGCTGGCCGGCCTGGCCGACCGTGCCGGTGACCGCACGGAGACGTACTCGGGCGGCATGAAACGCCGCCTCAACATCGGCATCGGCCTGCTCCACGAGCCCCAGCTGCTGGTCCTGGACGAGCCCACGGTGGGCGTCGACCCGCAGAGCCGCAACGCCATCCTGGAGGCCGTGGACGATCTGCGCCGCGGTGGCACGTCCATCCTCTACACGACCCACTACATGGAGGAAGCCGAACGCCTCTGCGACCGCATCGGCATCATCGACGGCGGTCGCATCCTGGCCGAGGGCACGCGCCGCGAGCTCGTCGCCCTGGTCGGACAGCACGACCGGGTGGTGCTGACCGGGGCCGGGAGCCTGGGGGCCGCCGCGACGGCCGTCGCCGGCCTGCGGGGCGTCCACGCGGCCACGATCATCGATGGCCGCCTCGAGATCAGCGTCCAGGAGGCCCGCTCGCTCCTGCCGGCCATCATCGAGACGGCCGCGAAGGCAGGCGCCGAGATCAGTGGCGTCGAGGTCGCGGAGCCGGACCTCGAAGCGGTCTTCCTGCACCTCACCGGCAGGGCGCTGCGCGACTGACGGACCCTGCATGCACGCCGCCCTCATCATCGCCGCCAAGGACCTGCGCCAGAAGCTGCGCGACCGCTCGGCGCTCCTCGTCGGCGTCGTGGCGCCGCTCGCCCTGGCGGCCCTCTTCGGCTCCATCCTGGGCGGCCTGGGCGCCGACTTCGGGGCCCGCTGGGGGTTTGCGGACATGGATGGCGGCCAGGTCGCGACGGGCCTGCGCGATGGGCCCCTGGCCGCCATGGAGGCGGGCGGCGGCCTGGAGCTGGTGCGACTGTCCACGGCTGACGAGGCCCGCAGGGCCGTGGAGGACGGTCGGGTCGAGGCCGCCATCATCGTGCCCGCGGGGTTCTCGGCCGCGGTCGGCGGCGGCACAGCCGTCCAGGTGGAGCTGCTCGTGGATTCCGACGCCAGCGTCTCGGGCCAGGTAGCCGCGGCCGTGCTCGCCCGCTTCGCGGACCAGGTCGACGCCGTGGAGCTGGCCATCCGCACGGCTATCGCCGCGACCGGCATGCCGGATGCTGCGACCATGGCGGCCATCGCGGCCGAGGCCAGGGACAGCAGCGATCCGGTCAGCATCGAGGACATCCCCGCGGTCGATCGCCAGGCACCCATGGCCACCCACTACGCCGCGGCCATGGCCATCGTCTTCGTCTTCATCGCGGCCCAGCTGGGCCTCATCAGCCTGCACGCCGAGCGGCGCAGCATGACGCTGGCTCGCATCCTGGCCGCCCCGGTGCCGTGGTGGTCCATCGTGGCCGGCAAGGTCATCGTCGCGCTTGTCATCGCCCTCGTGTCGCTGTCGGTCGTCGTGCTGGGCACCTCGCTCCTGCTGGGGGCCAGCTGGGGTGACCCGCTGGCCGTGGCTGCCCTGATCCTGGCCACGGCCGTGGCCGCCACGGGGGTGGCGTTGCTGGCGGTGGCCTTCACGCGCACAGAAGACCAGGCCGGCACGGCCGTCGCAGCCATGACCATGACCCTGGCCATCCTCGGCGGGGCCTTCTTCCCGACATCGCAGGGTCCGGAGGTCCTGTCGCAGCTGGCGGTCATCTCGCCGCACCATTGGTTCCTGGCAGGCATCGACGCGGTCGCGGGCGGCGGAGGCCTCGGCCCCGCGGCTGGACCCGCGGGCATCCTTGCGCTCATCGGCCTGGTGACGGGCACGCTCGGAGCAGTGCGGGCCCGCCGACTGGTGCTCGGCTGATGACCGTGCTCGAGATCGCCCGTGTCAGTCTGCTGCGCGTCCTGCGCGATCGCGGCAACCTCTTCTTCGTCTTCCTGATGCCGCTCATCATCATCCTGGCCATGGGCCTGGCCTTCGGCGGCTCCGGCCACCTGCGCCTGGGCGTCGTGCGCGCGGGCGCCGGCCCGCTGGGGGATGCTCTCGTCGAAGCCGTGACCCAGGCCGACCTCGAGGTCGAGCTGCGCGAGCGCGCCACGATCGAGGAGCTGCGCAGCGATGTGGAGGCAGGTCGCCTGGACCTCGGCCTCGTCGTCCCCGCCGGTTACGACGCGGCGCTGCGCGGCGGGCAGGATGTCAGGCTCGGCCTGGTGGCCGCTCCGGGCAGCCTGCCGACCGCCCTGCGGCAGATCGTGGAAGCTGCCATCGCCGGTCAGTCCTCACAGGTGCGGGCGGCGCGCGTGGCCGCTTCGCAGGCCGGCATGAGCTTCGAGCCTGCGCTGGACCTGGCACGCGGGCAGCAGGCGGCCGTGGGTGGCATCACCGTCCGCACCACGACGGTCGGGCAGGCGACCCTGCCGACGACGGGCAACCCGTTCGCACTCGGCGCCCAGGGTCAGACGGTCCTGTTCATGTTCCTGACCTCGATGACCGCCGCCAGCCAGCTGCTCCTGACGCGCCAGCTGGGCGTCCTGCGGCGCATGCTCTCCACGCCGACGCCGGTGCGCGCCATCCTCCTGGGCGAGCTCCTCGGCCGCTTCGCCGTGGCCATGGTCCAGGGTCTCGTCATCGTCCTGGTCTCCGCGCTGCTCTTCGGCGTGAGCTGGGGTCAGCCCGCGGCGGCGGCGGCGCTCATCGTCTTCTTCGCCCTCGTGGGCACCGGGGCGGCCATGACCGTCGGAGCCTTCGCGCGGACCGTCGACCAGGCCAGTGCGGTGGGCATGGTGCTGGGCCTGCTGCTGGCCGCGTTGGGCGGTGCGATGGTGCCGCTGGAGTTCTTCAGCCCGCCGATGTCGGAGCTGGCGTACCTCACCCCGCACGCCTGGGCCATCGACGGCTTCCGCGACCTGGTCTTCCATGGCGCCGACACAGCTGCGATCCTCATCCAGCTGTCCGTGCTGGCGTGCTACGCGGCGGCCCTCGTGGTCGTGGGCACCTGGGGCCTGCGGCGCTCGCTGACGCGCTAGCTCGGCGGGCGCGCGGTGCTGGCCGCTGAGGCGGCGGCGCTGGGCTCCACGTCCGTGCCGGGCTCCATCTCCGCTGACCCGTCGCTCTGGCCGGGCGTCAGCTCGTTGGCGGCACCCGGCAGCGGCAGGGTGTCGGTGATGTCCGCGAAGTCGTAAAGGTGGTCATTGTCCGGCCAGGTGTACGAGCGGTTGGGCAGGTCCGGGAGGTCCGCGCCGAAGTACTCGCGCAGGACCATGCGGAAGATGTTGACGCCGGAGTCGTCGGAGGGGATTTCCACGTCGATGCCCGGCAGGTAGTAGGCGCGCAGGACCCCGTAGCGGATGCCGTTGACCTCCGGCGTGCCATCCACGCAGTCGATGTCACCACAGAGGTAGGGCCCTTCGTCCGCGGAGAGGATGATGATGGGGTCGGTCTCCTCCGGCCCCTCGAGCAAGGCGCGGAGCGTGCGCTTGAGGGCCTCATTGGTGTAGCGCAGCTGCTGGGCGAAGAGCTCTGGCTCCGACTTCTCGCTGACCTCTTCCTTGAGGACGTGCCGGCCACCCTCGGCGAGGACGTAGGGCGGATGTGGGAGCAGGATGTGGGCGAAGACGAACTTGCGACCGGGCGTGCGGGCGAGATGCTGGAGCTGACGGATGGCGAACTGGGCCATGTCGCGGTGCTGCGCGCGGGAGGGTGTGTCCTTCTCGCTGTTGCCCAGCAGTCGGTCGACGGCCGGCAGGATCGTGCCCTCGCGCAGGACGGCACCGAACTCGGCGGTCTTGCCCAGGCTGAGGACCTCGTCGGCGATGGGGCTGCTGCGCGTGCCGTCCCACCAGGCACCCAGGTGGTAGTAGCGGTAGCCATGCTGGCGAAGGAACGTCCCCACGTCATGGTGGGCAAGCAGCTCGCGCGCCGGCGTGCGGTCGCCGCTGTCTCGCCCGTATTCCTCGGTCAGCTCGTCCATGTAGCGCATGTTGAGGGTGGACCCCAGGCTCAGGTCACTGGCACGGTAGTTGGCGCGGGCGCCCGGGATGACCTGGAATCCGACCGACTCGAGGTATGGGTAGATATCGTTGTCGATGCCATAGGCCTCTTTCAGCGCCCAGTCGGATCCGTAGCGGTCCAGGTCGATGAAGTAGATGTCGCGTTCGGGCACCCCGGTCGCCGCGATGGACACCCGCTCGGTCACCGGTTCACCCTCTGAGGCACGCACGGCCCGGTCGGCCTCCGTCGGCACGATGGTCAGAAGGCTCATCACCACGAGGAGCAGGGCGAAGGCATTGAGGGCGACGGTCACGGAGCCCGTGCTGGGGCGCTCGCGCCGTGCGTAGATGCCCACGCTCGCGATGAGCAGCGCCCAGATGGCCAGCTGCGCGACCTCAGGCAGGCCGGACTCGCTGACCGGGAACGAGACATGCCCGAAGAACATGAAGGTCGCCACCAGCGTGGTGGCCAGCAGGGCACCACGCCGCACGCTGCGGAACAGCAGGGCGCATACCAGCAGCACGAGGCCCGCACCAGCGATGGCCAGCAGGAGAGGCTCCTGCACCTGGTCGAAGAGGACCTCCGAGATGTTGCTGGCGTAGACGAACAGCACGGCATACGCGGCCAGGAGGATGGTGTGCAGCGGGATACGCGAGAGGGTCTTCACGCCGTCCCGGAACGTAGCACGACTCGCCGCTATCGACCTATCCTCGCGTCATGGATCAGGAAGCACTGCGCGCTCGCGCAGCCCAGCTGCGCGAGGACCTGGCACGGGCCAGCCGGCTGTACTACGAGCAGGATGCCCCGGAGCTGACGGACGCCGAGTACGACCAACGCTTCCGCGAGCTCTCAGACCTCGAGGAGGCGCATCCGGACCTGCGCACGCCGGACTCGCCGACGCAGCGCGTGGGCTCGCCGGTGGCTGGCGCATTGCGCGAGGTCAGCCATCGCGTGCCGATGCTGTCGCTGGCCAACGCCTTCGACGCCGAGGAGCTGCGCGCCTTCGATGGCCGCGTCCGTCGCGGCCTGGGCCTGGCCGCCGACGAGGATGCGGTGCGCTACGTCACGGAGCTCAAGATCGACGGCCTGGCCATCAGCCTCCGCTACGAGGCGGGCCGCTTCGTGCTGGGTGCCACGCGCGGCGACGGCCGCGCTGGCGAGGATGTCACGGCCAACCTGCGCACCATCGCGGTCATCCCCCAGCGCCTGCCGGAGCCCGTCGACCTGGAGGTCCGCGGCGAGGTCTACATGCCCAAGGCGGCCTTCGCGCAGCTCAATGCCGAGCGCGAGGAGCAGGGGCTGCCGCTCTACGCCAATCCGCGCAACAGCGGCGCCGGCTCCCTGCGCCAGCAGGACCCCCGGGTCACGGCCAGCCGCAACCTTGCGGCGTGGTGCTACATCCTGCTCGAGGATGGCGTCCCACTCGACAGCCAGTCGGGCGTCCTCGCGCGACTCACCGAGCTGGGCTTCCCCGTGGAGCCCAACCACGCCGCCGGGCTGGACATCGAGGCCGTCATCGACTTCGCCGAGCGCTGGCGCGAACCGCGCCACGAGCTGGCCTACGAGACCGACGGGGTCGTCGTGAAGGTCGATCACCATGATCTGCAGGCCCGCCTCGGCACGGTCAGCCGTGCGCCGCGCTGGGCCATCGCCTACAAGTTCCCACCCGAGCAGGTGGAGACCGTCGTCGAGGACATCGTGCCCTACGTCGGCCGGACCGGGACCCTGACGCCCGTCGCCCACCTGCGGCCGGTGCTCGTGGCCGGCTCCACCGTCGCACGTGCCACGCTGCACAACCTCGACGAGGTCCGCCGCAAGGACATCCGCATCGGCGACCGGGTCATCCTGCACAAGGCCGGCGACGTCATCCCGGAGGTGGTGGGGCCCCTGCCGGAGGCGCGCGACGGCTCCGAGCGCGAGTTCGAGATGCCCCTGCGCTGCCCGGTCTGTCAGGCCCCGGTCGTGCGCGACGAGGGTGAGGTGCGCCACCGTTGCAGCAACCCATTCTGCCCGGCGCAGGTCATCGCGGGCCTGTCGCACTTCGTGGGTCGGGGCGGCATGGACATCGAGGGCCTCGGCTTCGCGGTCCTGGAGCAGCTCCTGGCGCGCGGCCTGGTGAAGGGCCCAGCCGACATCTACCGGCTCACCATCGACGACCTCCTGGGGCTCGACCGCTTCGCGCAGAAGAGCGCGGACAACCTCCTGGCATCCCTGGAGCGCTCGCGCCGCAGACCGCTGGCGCGCATCCTCGCGGCGCTGGGCATCCGCCACGTCGGCGAGCAGACGGCCATCGACCTGGCGGCCTGGGTGGCGGCGACGTGGCCGCCCGCGGAGCGCGAGACCGAGGCGGCATGGACCGCCCGCGTCGCCGCGTCACTGGCGCAGGTGGAATCGGAGCGTTTCACGGAGGTGCCGGGCATCGGCGGGGTCGTGGCCGCCAGCCTGGGCCGCTTCTTCGCTGACCACAGCACCTCCGGGCTGCTCGTCGAGCTGGCCTCGGTGGGAGTGGTGGCGGTCCCGCCGGAGGCACCGCCGGCGGGCGACGCCGCGGGCCCGCTGGCCGGCCGGACGGTCGTGGTCACGGGCACCCTGGAAGGCTTCGATCGCGGGTCGGCCGAGGCGGCCATCCGCGCCGCCGGCGGCAAGCCCGCCGGCTCCGTAAGCCGGCGCACGGACTACCTGGTAGCGGGTGAGAACGCCGGCTCCAAGCTGGCCAGGGCGCAGGAGCTCGGGATCCCGGTGCTCGATGAGGCGGGCTTCGCAGCCCTCCTGCGCGGGGATCTCCCACGCCGGAGGGCTGACCGCACCGGGCTCCCTGCTGGCCGATGGCCGGCAGCTGGCAGCCGGCCGGTAGACGGCGGCCGGTCGGGCATGAGCGCCGACGCTATCCTCTGTCCGTGGCCACGCTCACTCGCGGCGACGTCGAACACGTCGCTCACCTCGCACGCCTTGGACTGAGCCCCGAGGAGATCGACGTCCTCGAGGGTCAGCTCAACCACATCCTCGACCAGTACGCGGTGCTGTCCGAGCTCGACACCGACGCCATCCCGCCCACTGCCCAGGTCATCGAGCTCGAGACGATCCTGCGCGACGACGTCGTGCGTCCCGGCCTCTCGACCGAGGCGGCCCTCGCCAACGTGCCAGAGCGCAGCGGTGACCACGTCGTGGTGACGGCCATCCTGGGCGACCAGCGGTCCTGAGCCCGTGCCCGTCGAGCGCGCCCTGACCCGGCTCCACGCCCACGAGATGGCGACCCGCCTGCGGGCGGGTGGCGTCTCCGCCGAGGAGCTCCTGGAGGCGCACCTGGCGCTCATCCGCGAGACGGACCACGCCCTGCACGCCTGGCTGGCCGTCGACGAGGAGGGCGCCCGTCGCAGCGCCCGTGTCGCCGACCAGCGACTGGCCGCGGCGCGTGTGGCCGGTCCGCGGGCCCTGGCGGCGCTGCCGCCGATGCTGGGCATCCCGGTGGCGCTCAAGGACCTCATCCTGGCGCGCGGTCGGCAGGCCACGGCCGGCAGTCGGATCCTGGAGGGCTTCATCGCCCCCTACGACGCCCACATCGTGGAGCGCCTCGACGACGCCGGGGCGGTCATCGTGGGCAAGACCAACCTGGACGAATTCGCCATGGGCTCCTCCACCGAGCACTCGGCCTACGGTCCCACGGCCAACCCCTGGGACCTCGGTCGCGTGCCGGGCGGCTCCTCCGGAGGCTCTGCGGCGGCCACGGCAGCATTCCACGTGCCCGTCGCGCTGGGCACGGACACCGGCGGCTCCATCCGCCAGCCAGCGTCCCTCAGCGGCATCGTCGGCATCAAGCCCACCTACGGGCGGGTCAGCCGCTACGGCATCATCGCCTTCGCCTCGTCACTGGACCAGGTCGGGGCCTTCGGTCGGGATGTGCGCGACGCCGCCCTCCTGCTGGGTGCGGTGGCCGGCCAGGACGTCCGGGATTCGACCTCCGCGCCGATCCCGGTCCCCGACTGGGGCTCCCTGCCGGTCGGCGACGACGAGGCTGCTGCGACCGTGCGCGGCCTGCGCGTGGGCCTGCCCAGGCAGTACTTCGCGGCCGGCCTGGAGCCGGGCGTGGAGGCCCGCGTGCGCGAGGCGGTCGCTGCCCTGGAGGATGCGGGCGCCGAGGTGCGCGAGGTGGAGATGCCGCACACCGCCTACGGCCTGGCGACGTACTACATCGTTGCGCCGGCGGAGGCCTCAGCCAACCTCGCCCGCTACGACGGCGTCCGCTTCGGGACGAGCGTGCGTGGTGGCGACGTGGTCGCGGACACGAAGGCATCCCGCGACCGTGGCTTCGGTCCGGAGGTCAAGCGTCGCATCATGCTGGGCACGTATGCGCTCTCTGCGGGCTACTACGACGCCTACTACCTGAAGGCGCAGAAGGCCCGCACGCTCATCAAGTCCGACTTCGACCGCGCCTTCGAGTCGGTCGACCTGCTCCTGGCCCCCACCAGCCCGACCGTCGCCTTCCCGCTGGGCGCGCGCCTCGACGACCCGGTGGCGATGTACCTCATCGACGCCTGCACGCTGCCCATCAGCGTGGCGGGGCTGCCGGGCATGTCCGTCCCGTGCGGCCTGGCCGACGGGCTGCCCGTGGGGCTGCAGGTGATCGGTCGGGCCTGGGACGAGCAGGGCATCCTGCGCCTGGGCCGCGCCTATGAGGCGGTCACCGCCACCGCCGACTGGCGCAGGCTGGAGCCCACCGACCTGGTGCGGGCATCCGATCCTGCCACGCCGGCCCCGAGGCTGCCCTCGACCTAGGGATCGTCGAGGGCGCCCCGGCGCGTCACGGGCGTCCCCGCGCGTGACGGGCGTCGGCGCTCCAGCGTTCAGTCGGGCTTCGACTCCTCGACGACGTTGTCGGCGAGGTCCGAGATGTGGTCGCCGGCGTCCTGCGCCGCGTCTTCGACGGCCGACCCGGCGTCATCGACTGCGCTGCTGACGGCGTCGACGGCGTCGCTGCCGGCGTCCGTCACGACATCGGTGGCCTGCCCCACGGCCGCGGTGGCGTCATCGACGACACCCTCTGCCGCGGCCTTCGCCTCAGCGGCCGGGTGCGCGGCGGCCGTCCTCGCCTTGGCCGGAGTCTCGGCGACGGCTTCGACGGCATCCGTGCCCGTGGTCGCCGCGACATCGGTGATGTCCCCCACGGTCTGCCCGGCATCGTCGATGGCGTCCGCCGCCACACCCTCCACCCGAGCTGGCGCGGCCGCGACCGCCTCGGCCGCGTCCGTGCCCGTGGCAGCCGCCACGTCAGTGACCTCCTCGATGGCCAGCGTGGCCCCACTGACCGCGTCCTCAGCGGTGGCCTGCGCGTCCGCCACGAACGCCGGCGCCGGGGCGGCGAGCTCGGCAGCACCGGGCACGTCGCCGCTGGGCTCGATGACGGAGCCGACTGCGACCACGGCCGCCGCCGCGGCGGGCGCGACCGGCGCGGAGCCTGCACTGTCGTCCGCGGCGACCGCCTCGACCCCAGCCTCCGGAGCCTCCTGCTTGCCGAACCGCTTGATCGAGGCCTCGTTGGTCCCGCCCTTGACGATGAAGCCCTCCGGCAATGCCGTGAGCAACGTTCCGGTACGGATGGCCTCCTTGGCCTCGAGCACCGCCTTCTTGAACTGGAGCCCGTCCATCAGCTGCGTATAGACCTCGTTGGCGGCATCCGAGGCGGTGTAGATGGTCAGGTCGGCGTAGCCCAGGGTGCGCCCGAAGAAGGACTGCTCGGTGCGGATGTCGTTGATCTGCTCCAGGGAGGAGTCGAAGCTGCGCTTGCGCAGCACGCCATCCATTCGCATGGCGCGGCGGCTGGTGAGCAGGTACCTGCGGCTCCACCAGCGCACCAGGTCGATGGGCAGCCAGACGATGGAGACGACCAAGAGGATGATGATGACCCAGTGGATGAGGTCGTTGATGAACCCCAGCCAACCGTCGCCGAAGTCCAGCCACTGGTTGAGCAGGGCCAGGCCCGCGGCGATGAGCATGATGACGATCGGGCGCAGCGCATAGCGGATGGCCGCCATCCAATGCTGCCGGGTCTCGATGAGCACCACCTCGCCACTCGCGAGGAGGTTGTTCACGTAGCTGTCTGGCACGTCACTCCCGTCCTTCCCTCGACACCCAATGCGTGGCCCGTAGTCTCCCACACTCGCATCGGCGGGCCGGTCCATCCTATACTCGCCACGATCCCGCCGACCCCGCACCCTGAGGCCGCGATGTCCAGCCAGCTTCCCCTGACGACCCGCCGCTCCCACGTCTCGCGGCGCGTCGCAGCGGTGCCGCCCTCGGGCATCCGCAAGTTCTTCGACGTGCTCAACGCCATGCCCGACGTCATCAGCCTGGGCGTGGGTGAGCCGGACTTCGACACGCCGGCCGTGGTGCTGGAGGCGGGCATCGCCTCCCTGCGTGCGGGGCGCACGCACTACACCAGCAACTACGGCACCATCGAACTGCGGCGCGCGCTCGCGGCGCACCTCGAGCGTCGCTACGGCGTGGCCTACGACCCGGAGCGGGAGATCGTCATCACGGTCGGTTCCAGCGAGGCCCTGGCGGCCAGCCTGGCGGCCATCGTGGATCCCGGCGACGAGGTCGTGGTGCCAGAGCCAACGTACGTGGCCTATGCCCCGGACATCATCTTCTCGGGCGGCGTCCCCGTCTTCGTGACCACGCGACCGGAAGATGGATGGCAGCTGGACCCCGACGCCGTGGAGGCGGCCATCACGCCGCGCACACGGGCGCTGTTCCTGGGATTCCCCAACAATCCGACGGGTGCCGTCCTGGACCCGGAGCGGCTGCGCGCCGTGGCCGCCATCGCGGACCGCCACGATCTCGTCGTCATCAGCGATGAGGTCTACGACCGGCTCGTCTACGGTGGCCACCGCCACGAGACCATCGGGGCCCTGCCCGGCATGCGCGAGCGCACCATCCTGCTGGGCGGCTTCTCCAAGGCCTACGCCATGACCGGCTGGCGCGTCGGCTACGCCTGTGCCCCCGCGGACCTGCTGGATGCCATCGTCAAGGTGCACCAGTACACCATCATGTCCGCTCCCACCGTGGCCCAGGACGCGGCGCTGGTGGCGCTGCAGTCCGCGGAGCCGGACCTCGAGCGCATGATCGCGGAGTACGACCGTCGCCGACGCATGTTCGTGGCCGGGCTGCAGGCCCTCGGCCTGCCCACGGCAGAGCCACGCGGCGCCTTCTACGCCTTCCCGTCGATCGCGGCCAGTGGTCTCTCCAGCGACGAGTTCAGCGAGCGGCTGCTCCTGGAGCAGCACGTCGCCGTCGTGCCGGGGACCGCCTTCGGCGCGAGTGGCGAGGGCTACGTGCGCGCCTCGCTGGCGACCTCCTTCGAGAAGCTGTCAGAGGCGCTGGTCCGCATCGAGCGCTTCCTCGCCACGGCCTGATGGCGCGCCCGACGTGCCCGCCTCGACGACGCGGGCCGTGAGCACGGCCCTCGCGACGGAGGTCGCCTTCGAGCCGGTCATCGGGATCGAGATCCACGTGCAGCTGCGCACGGCGTCGAAGATGTTCTGCGGCTGCCCCAACGACCCATCCGCGAGCGGTCCCAACACGCGGGTCTGCCCGGTCTGCCTGGGGCTGCCCGGTGCGCTGCCCGTCCTCAACCGCGAGGCCGTGCGGCACGTTCTGGCCACCGGCCTGGCCATCGAGGCCAGCATCCCGCCGGTGACGCGCTGGGACCGCAAGAACTACTTCTACCCGGACCTTCCCAAGGGCTACCAGATCAGCCAGTACGAGCTGCCCCTGGCCTCGGCGGGCAGGCTCGTCGTGGAGACGTCCCACGGCAGCGTGGAGGTGGGCATCACTCGAGCCCACCTGGAGGAGGACACCGCCCGACTCATCCACACGCGCCTCGCCGACCGGCCGGTCAGCCTGCTCGACTACGATCGCTCCGGGTCGCCGCTCATGGAGATCGTCACCGACCCCGTGATCCACGACGCAGAGACGGCACGCCGCTACGCGGAGGAGCTGCGCCTGCTGCTCCTCGCCATCGGCGCCTCCGATGCTGCCATGGAGAGCGGCCAGATGCGCGTGGAGGCCAACGTCTCGCTGCGGCCCGCGGGCACGGAAGCGTTCGGCACCCGCGTGGAGATCAAGAACATGAACTCCTTCCGCTCCGTGGAGCGGGCCATCGACTTCGAGATCGCGCGCCAGGGGGCAGCCCTGCGGGCGGGAGAGCCGCTCATCCAGGAGACGCGGGGCTGGGATGACGACCGCGGATCGACCTACCACATGCGCACCAAGGAGACCTCGGACGACTACCGCTACTTCCCGGAGCCGGACCTGCCGCCCCTGCGCCTGGACCCGGCGTGGCTGGACTCCATCCGCGGCGGCCTGCCGGAGCTGCCGGCAGCGCGACGGGCGCGCTACCGCGAGACATTGGGCCTCTCCGCCTATGACGCCGCCGTGCTCGTGAGCGACGCCGCGGCGCGTGACATGTTCGAGGCGGTGCTGGCGGCCGGTCCCGACCTGTCGCCCAAGCCTGTCGCCAACTGGGTCTGCGGCGAATACCTGCGCCTGGCCAAGGCGGAGGATGGCGGGCCCGGCGTGGAGCGCGTCTCGGCGGTCCAGCTGGCGGCGCTGCTGCGCCTCGTCGAGGATGGCGCCGTCTCGGGCTCCAGCGCGAAGCAGGCGCTGTTGGAGCACGCGGCCAGCGGCCGACCCATGGCCGACATCGTGGCCGAGTCCGGCCTGGGGCAGATCAGCGACGTGGCGGCCCTGCGCGCCACGGTGCGCGAGGTCGTGGCGGCACATCCCGCGGCCGTCGCCGACGTGCGCGCCGGGACCACCAAGGCCCTCGGCTTCCTGACCGGCCAGGTCATGCAGCGGACGCGCGGACGCGCCAACCCGTCCCTCGTCGGCGGACTCCTGCGCGAGACCCTCGCCGAGGCCGCTGCTGCTGCCGAAGGCGATCCAAGCGTGGCCGGAGGGGAGGCTGAGGCATGAACCTGCCCGGCCTGCTGCTCATCGGTGTCGGCATCGTCGCCATCGTCGTCGGTGTGCTCCAGGCGCGCGGGCCGCTGGCTCGCATCAGGAGCCTTGATGCGACGGCCGCCAATCTCGAGCGCTACGAGACGTGGCGCGGGAGGAACACCAGCGTCCAGGCGGACGGACCCACCGGGGCCGACGAGATGCGTGCGCTGCTGCGGCGCCGGGTCGTCGCCTGGGGCGCGCTCGTGGCGGTCGGCTGCGCGCTCATCGTGGTCGGTCTGCTCTGGCGCTAGCCTGGTCCTGCCGGGGCTATCCCTCGGGCACCGCTGAGGGGCTGGCCTCCGCGTCCGCGGCCCCGCCCTCGTCCACGGGGGCGGCCGGCAGCGCCGCCGGATCCACGGGCGCTCCGCACTCGCTCGGGCAGGTCTGCACTTGGCCAGCCCTGATGGCCGCCTCCGCGGCGGCATAGCGCTCGCTGAGGTCCACGGGCAGCCCCGGCAGCCGGGTCCACTCGTCGGTCACCGCGACGCGTCCATCGGCCAGGCCCAGCTGCGACGCTGACGTCAGGCCCCCGTTGGCGTAGGAGAAGATCGTCTCCTTGACGGCGTACTCGTAGTCCTTGACGACGCTCGCTGCGATGCACCCGCTCAGGTCGGGGTGCACGGTCGAGACGTCGATGTCGACTCCGATCGCCAGGATGTCGGCATCGCAGGCCGCCTCGATGATGCCCGCCGAGGCACTGCCCGCCAGGGGCAGCAGCACGTCCGGCTCATAGACGTCGATGAAGGCCTGCGCGAAGGTCCTGGCCGCCACGGGGTCGCCGAAAGCCGCCTCCTCGCCTTCATCCGCCAGGTACGCGAGCTCGACCTCGATGTCCGGCTTGAGGCTGCGCGCACCGAGCAGGAAGCCCTGGATATAGCGGTTGCAGTCGCGGCAGTCGGCCAGGCCGCTGATGATGCCGATGCGGTCCTCGCGACTCGCGGCGGCTGCTACCAGGCCAGCCAGGTAGGCCCCCTGGTCGGATTCGAACTCGACGATGACGTAGTTGGGGGGTAGGGCCTCCATGCCGCCGGCGCAGGTGCCGGAGGGATCGGCCTGCCCATCGCCCGTGACGCAGGGGATGGGCTGGTCGATGTCCATGAACATGGTCTCCGGATGGGCCGCCACGAGGCCGACCGTGGCCTGGCTGTCCCCACCGCTGGTGAGCAGCAGGTTGGGCTTGCTCTCCGCGACGGTGCTGATGGCGGCCACGAGGTCGGTGGTCGTCGGCAGCGTGGCCGCGACGAAGCCTGCCTTCTTGCCCTCCAGCTTGCCGCCGACCTCTGTGAAGGCGAAGCTCGCGATGTCCGTGACGGCGCTGTTGACGGCCGTATCGCTGAGCTGGTTGGTCAGCACGGTCAGTGTGATGCCATCGATCCGGAGCGGGGGAGCGGTGGCGGCCGGCTCGTCGAGCTGGGCCAGGCTGACGCTCCCCAGCGACAACGTGAGCAGGGCGGCCAGGCTCATGGCGGTGACAGGCGTTCGGGACATCGTTCCCTTCCTCGACGGGCGCGGCGACGACGTCCGCATGGTACGCGGCCAGGCACGACCCGTGCTGCAGGACGAAGGGCCGGGACGGCACCGGACCTTCGCGAGCCGTGGCCCCGTCGGCCCGGCCCTCCGGCACGCGGCGCGATCCCTAGGTCGCGGACTCCCGCTCGTACGGCTTGCCCACGGCTGCCGGGGCCACGCTACGGCCGACCACACCGGCCAGGACGATGATGGTCACCAGGTAGGGCAGTGCGGACCAGAACTGGTCCGGGATGGCGGTGAGGATGTCTCCCAGCTGGCCCGTCGGCGGCACGGTGCGGATGGCGATGCTGAGCGAGCCGGCGGCCGCGAAGAGCAATGCCGCCCCGAAGGAGCCGATGGGTGTCCAGCGGCCGAAGATGAGCGCCGCCAGGGCGATGAAGCCGCGGCCGCCGGTCATGCCCGACTGGAAGTTGGTGCCGAAGTCCAGTGTGAACCAGGCGCCTGCGAGCCCCGCGAAGATGCCGCCCAGGATGACGTTGCGGTAACGGAGCCGGATGACGTCCACGCCAACGGTCTCCGCGGCCCTGGGATGCTCGCCGACGGCCCGCGTGCGCAGGCCCCAGCGCGACCGGAAGAGCAGCACCTGGAGCACGATGGCCAGGATCAGGACGGACATCGTGATGGGTCCCTGGTTGAGGAACATGTCGAAGATCCAGCCCACGAGGGGCAGGTCCGTGAGCCACTGGGGCGGCACGAAGGTGGCGAACTTGCCGGCCGATGGCGGGGACGAGCCGCTGATGATGATGATGAGGTAGCCCGTCACGCCGAGGGCCACGATGTTGATGATCGTGCCGCTGATGATCTGGTCGGCCCTGACGGTGATGGAGAGCCAGGCGTGGACCGCGGAGACCGCCATCCCGGTCAGCAGGGCAGCCAGGAGCCCGATCACCAGCGCCGGCGTGGCGCCGAAGGCGAAGTCGGCCTTCGGTTGCTCCGGGAAGGCCTGCACGGCGAGCGAGGCCGCGAACCAGCCGGCGAAGGCAGCCGCGATCATCATGCCCTCGATGCCGATGTTGACGACGCCGGAGCGCTCGTTCATGAGGCCGCAGTAGGAGCCCAGGGCGATCGGCGCCGCGAGGGCCAGGATGATGGCCCCATTGGTCGTCAGGACCACGATGAGGTAGTCCACGAGCTGGAAGAGCAGGCCCGCCACGGGGATGTCGAAGAGCATGTCCACGGTCGTGCCCTCAGCCCCGCGTGGCGGTCGAGCCGCCGTAGCTGCTCGTCACCGTCCGCAGCTCGTCCACGCTGCCGCCCCGCGTCTCGCGCAACCGGAAGACCCAGCGCACGATGAGATCAGCAGCCAGGAAGAAGAGGATGACGCCCTGCAGGATGTCGATCATCTGCACGGGTACACCAGCCTTGATCTGCATGAGCGGCGCGCCGGCGCGGAGTGCCCCCAACAGCAGGCCGCCGAAGAGGATGCCCCAGGGATTGGCGCGGCCCAGCAGGGCCACCGTGATGGCGTCGAAGCCCACGGATGTGGCATAGGCGGCCGGCAGGTAGTCCTGCACCCCCAGGATCTCGACGCCGCCGGCGAGGCCGGCCAGCAGGCCGGCGGCGGTCATCGTGAGCACGATGATCATCCGGGGTCGCATGCCGGCGTAGCGTGCCGCGTCCGGATTGGCACCCACGGTGCGGATCTCGAAGCCGATCGTGGAGCGGTAGAGGATCCACCACACGATGGGCACGGCCGCCAGCGCGATGAGCACGCCGGCGTGGAGCTCATGCCCGGTGCTCCCGGCCAGGATGGGGATGCCGGCCTCGCCGACGGACGTCGTCCGGGCGAACGTGGCACCACGCGCTCGAAGCGGTTCGCTGACCGCCCACGAGACGATCTGGAGGGCCACGAAGTTGAGCATGATGGTGACGACGACCTCGTGCGCGCCCGTGAACGCCTTCAGCCAGCCGGGGATGAACCCGTACGCCGCCCCGGCGGCCAGGCCGGCCAGGAGCGCCACGGGGACGGCGATGATCGATGGGGCATCCGCCAGCGCGATGCCGGCTGCCACGCTGCCCAGGGCGCCCATGAGGAACTGGCCCTGCGCGCCGATGTTGAAGAGGCCGGCCTTGAAGCCGAGGCCCACCGAGAGGCCGGCGAGGATGTAGGGGGTGGCGCGCACGAACGTGTCGATGAGGCCGTTCGAGCTCAGGAGGGCTCCCTGCACGAGCGCCAGGTAGGCCTCCGCCCAGAGCCACGGATCCAGACTGCCGGTGATGATGGGGCTGGTCAGGATCATGAGGACCGCGCCCACGATGAGGGCCAGGAGGATGGCCCCGCCGGTCACCGCCAGCTGGCCCCGCAGCGAGCGGCTCAGGAGCCGGTCGACGGTGCTCATGGGCTGGTCGTCGGTGGTCATCGGGCCGAGGCCCCTGTCCCGGCCGGCGCTTCGCTCCGGCCGCCCGTCGCCATGAGCAGGCCGATGGCCTCCTTGTTGGCGGTGCGTCCCTCCATGACCGCCACGATCCGACCGCGGTACATGACGGCGATGCGGTCGGCGAGCTCCAGGACCTCGTCCAGCTCGGCGGAGATGAGCAGGACCGCGGTGCCCGCATCGCGCTTGCTGATGACCTGCTTGTGGATGAACTCGATGCTGCCCACGTCCAGGCCTCGCGTGGGCTGGTCGAGCACGAGCAGCTTGAGGTCGCGATCGAACTCGCGGGCGACGATGAGCTTCTGCTGGTTGCCCCCGGAGAGCGTCCCGGCCACGACCATGGCGCTCGGGGTGCGCACATCGAACTGCGCGATGGCCTCCTCAGCGCGCGCCAGGATGGCGGCCTCGTCGCGGACGATGCCGTGCGAGTAGGGCTCCGCGTAGTAGTCGGTGAGGATGATGTTGTCTGCCAGGGTGAACGAGAGCACGAGGCCCAGTCGGTGGCGGTCGGCGGGCACGAACGAGACGTCCTGCTCGTGCAGGGTACGCGGGCCATCCCTGGTGACGTCCTCACCGGCCAGGTGGATGGTCCCACCGCTCGGCCGGCGCAGCCCGGTGATGGCCTCCACCAGCTCGTCCTGGCCATTCCCGGCGACCCCGGCGATGCCCAGGATCTCCCCGCGGCGCACCTCGAAGCTGACACCGTCCACGGCCTGGCGGCCCCGATCGTTGGGAACCTGCAGGTCCGCGACCTGGAGCATGACCTCCCCGGGATGGCTCTGGCCGCGATCGACCGTCAGCTGGACCTCGCGCCCGACCATCAGCTCGGCCAGGTCGTCCTCGTTCGTCTCGCCCGGGATCCGGCTGCCCACGACCTTGCCGCGACGGATGACCGTGATGCGGTCCGCGATCGCCATCACCTCGTAGAGCTTGTGGCTGATGAAGATGATGCTGTGGCCCTCGGCGGCCAGGCGTCGCAGGACGCCGAAGATCTCGACGGTCTCCTGGGGTGTCAGGACCGCCGTCGGTTCGTCGAGGACCAGGATGCGCGCGTCCCGGTAGAGCGCCTTCAGGATCTCCACTCGCTGCTGCCAGCCCACCGAGAGCTCGCCCACCTTCTGGTCGGGGTCCAGGTCGAAGCCGAACCGGTCTCCCAGCTCTCGGATCCGCTGGCGTGCCTCGCGCTGGTCCAGGAAGAGCCGCCCGCGCATGACCTCTTTGCCCAGCAGCACGTTGTCAGCGACCGTCAGCACGGGCACGAGCATGAAGTGCTGGTGCACCATGCTGATGCCACGCTCGATGGCGTCGGACGGGCCGGCGATCTCGATGGGCTGCCCGTCCAGCAGGATCTGCCCGGCGTCCGGCTTGGCGAGCCCATACAGGACGTTCATCAGCGTCGTCTTCCCGGCGCCGTTCTCGCCCAGGAGGGCGTGGATCTCGCCAGGCTGCACATCGAGGTCGATACCGTCGTTGGCCACGACGCCCGGATAGGTCTTCGTGATGCCGCGCATCTCCAGCGCGGGCGCGCTGATGCGTTCGGGGCTCAGGGTGGTGTCCGGCGCGGTCACGTCGCGGCGCTTCCCTTGCTCTTCTGTGCCTGGTGCTCGAACGGGCCGACCCTGATGGGCCGGCCCGTTCGATCGGGACTCAGTCTGACTCCGGGGAGTGACTGACTACAGCCCCAGGGTCTGCACGCAGAAGCCGGAGCCTTCCTGCTCTTCGCAGGCCTTCAGCGAGCCATCCCCGAGTGCGGCTTCCGCTGCCGCCAGGGCGTCCATGGTCTCCTGGCTGATGAGGCTCTCGAAATCATGGAACGGCGAGAGGCCCACGTCCAGGGTGTCGATACCCAGGCGCAGGATGCCGCCCTGGTCCGTGCCGGCCGCGATGCGCCCGATGGCATCGCTGACGTTCTTGGTCAGCTTCTTCTCCGCGCTGACGATCGTGCAGGCAGCCGTCTCAGGCGTGGAGATGAACTGGTCGACGTCGACGCCGACACCGAAGATCGCTGCGTCGCAGGCGGCCTGGAGGACGCCGTTGCCGGTCTTGCCGGCCACCTGGAACAGGACGTCGATGTCGGGATCCTGGGCCAGCAGCTGCTGGGCGATGGCCTGGCCGCCGGCCGGGTCGTTGAAGGCCGCCGCATCCGGGGCACCGGACACGTAGGTCACCACGACGACCGCGTCGGGGTTGATGGACTTGGCGCCGCTGGCGTAGCCCTCGATGTAGTTGACGACGGCCGGGATGACCGCCGTGCCGCCGACGGCGGCGATGTGGCCGGTCTTGCTGACCGATGCGGCCACGATGCCGGCCAGGTAGCCGGGCTGCTGCTCACGCCAGTTGATGCCCTGGAGGTTGGGCAGGAGCACGGCGGGATCGCCGGCGCAGGTGAACGTGTCGTCAGGAGTGCCGTCTTCGTTGATGCAGGGCGCCTGGTCCACGCCGATGAACCTGATGTCCGGGTTGGCCAGGGCAGCGTTGATGGTGTCCGCGCCGGCCGCGAAGCCGATGGTCACGATGACGTCATAGCCCTGGTCGACGAAGGCCTGGATGTTGGGGCCGATGTCGGCGGACTGCGCGCTGATGGCGTACTGCGGCTCAGCAGCGCCGATGGCCGCTGCGCCTGCCACGGCGCCTTCCCACGTGTACTGGTTGAAGTTGCGGTCGTCGATGGTGCCGACGTCTGTCACGACACCGATCTTGAGAGCCGATCCGTCCTGCGCCGCTACTGCGACCGCGCCGGCCAGGATGCCGGTCGCTGCGATCGTCAGGGCCAGGGATGCGGTGGCGAACCTGCGCATGCATGCCTCCTCTGCGAGGGCAGGCGCTCAACGCCATGCCCGGTCTGGTCTACCGCCCAGCACGACACGTTGGGACGGGCACGGCGAAATCGTAGCGGGTCCGACAGCCGCCCGGAACGCGCGGCCGCGCCTCCCTCGCGGATCCAGGGCGGATCCGGCACCGATCCAGCGGGTTCAGTCGGCGATGACCCGGACCTCGTCGACCCCGGCCTCCACGATGGCGTCCGCTCCGGCATCGCGCGCCACCAGCTCGACGGCCAGGCGCTGGCCACCCAGGCCACCGGGCACGAGGGCCGTGAGGCTGCGCCACGTCGGCTCATGGCGCTGGCCGTCTCCGCGCACGCTGAGCAGGGTGGCCAGCTCGCTGCCATCCGCGGCGACCAGTCGGACATCCAGGCCGTCGTCGGCGTCGGCAGCCCCGGACAGCCCCACCCAGTAGCGCAGCTCGAGCGTCGCTCGGCCGTCCTCGGGCACCCGGATGAGCGGTGAGCGCACCGTCGTCCGTCCACCGTCCACATCGTGACCGTCCTTGGGCCCGGTCACCAGGACCGCCGCGCCGGAGGCTGCCGAACCCAGCTGCAGGCCGTCCGCGGCAGGGTCCGCGCGCGACCACCGTCCGTCACTCGCGGTGTCGCTGCCGTCGGGGTCCACGCTCCAGCCGCGGGCGATCTCGAGGTCGTCGAAGAACGGACCGCAGTTGCGCCGTGCCGCGCCACCGCCGAGGGCGGCGTAGGGACAGCCAGCCTTGCCGATGAGGTAGAGCACGGCCTCGCGGTTGCGTGCCGTCTGCCGCGCGATGACCTCGTCGGGCGGGTAGTGCGCACGTGCCGTGCCGGCGGCCCTGGGATAGAGCTCGAAGGTGAAGGAGAAGACGCGCTGGCGCCCGTACATCCAGTCGATCTGGTCGCCATCGGTGGGATACATGGCGCTCGACTGCTTGGCGACGTAGCCATTGCTGGCCGCCATGGCTCGTCCCATGGCCCGGAATGTGCGCAGGTCGAGCCCGGTCATGTCCCGGGGCTGGGCCACGCGCGTGTGGCCGTAGGGCCAGAGCACCAGCTCACCTGCCGTGTGGAATGTGATGTGGGTGCGGATGCGCTGGCGGCCGTCCACGATGCGGCCGAGCACGAAGTCTCGCATCGCACGTGTCTCCGGCGCGGACCATGCCCGCGGGCCCCGGTAGTGGTCGGAGGCCGGGTTCCCGGAGGACGCCCCGCAGCAGCCGAAGCGGTAGCCGTAATTGCGGTTGAGGTCCGTACCCACGGAACGGCTGCCCGGGTTCGCCTGGCGGTTCTTGCGCCAGGAGCGGTATGGCGAGCCGGTCAGGTCGTAGGCCAGGCCATCGGGATCGACCATGAAGACGATCCAGATGCGCCGGCTGTCGACCAGGCGCGTGACGCGGCGGCCGCGCTCGCCGTCGCCACCGTAGTGGCCCGCCAGGAGGTCCAGGACGTCGATCGCCATCTCCGCGCTGAGGTGCTCCCTGGCGTGGTGCAGCCCATCGAAGAGGACCTCTGGCTCGCCTTCGTCCTCGCCGACCCGGTCGCTCACCTCCGCGGCCCAGAGGCTCCGACCCTGGGCGCTTCGACCGATGGAGAAGACGCGCACGATGCCAGGGTGCCGGCGAGCCACGGCCCGGATGTGGCGGACCATCTCCCCGTAGGAGTGGTAACCCTGGTCGCGCGCCGGATACCCGGCATGGGCGGCAGGGGTCGGAGTCCCGGTGATGAGCAGTGACACCACAGCGAGAGCGATGAGCAGGTGACGCATGTGGCCCGGAATGCTACGTGCTCCGGCCCGATGACGATGGGCCCTGCTCGGGGCCGGCGGGGCCTTCTCGGGCCGACGCCCGGCCGTGAGCCGTCTCCGGGGTCCCCATCGGCAGGCACAGGCTGACGGCGCTGCCCGCGGAGCGCCATGTCGGCTGCTCCCGGGGGCGGTCAGTGGTGGTGTGCTGGCCGTGGATGGGGCGGGGTGCGGTGAAGGGCTGGACGGCCCAGCCAGCTCGTTGCTGCCTGTCACCGGAGATGGCCCATTCGTACTGGGGTCCCCTTGCGAGTTTCCTATGGCCGAGCCAGACTGACGGGGTGCGCCAGCGCGCTTCCGAGCCGCAGCTGGCCTGGCCGGATCTACGGCCGCAGTCATCCGGGGGACGATCGGCACAAGGCCGAGCACACGATTGGGAGGCATCGATGCACCCGTACAAGACCCGTCATGCGCGCGGTCCTGCGCTCCTGGCGGTGTTGCAGGCGATCCTCCTGCTGGCAGTCCTGGTCGCAGCGCCGGCCCAGGCCATCGCGCAGCAGGGGGACCCTGAAGCTGCAGCGCCAGCACAAGCCAGTGACCAGCAGGCTGCGTCCGGCGCCGATGGCGCCGCGACCGGCGACACCGCCGTGAGCCTGCATCTCTATCGCGCCAAGCTCACCATGCCCAGTGGCAAGGCCCGCATGCTCAAGGCCTTCGCCTGCCCGGCGGGCGCGAACGCCTACGGCACGGACCGCAAGCCAGGCACGGCCGACGACGACTGTGTCGCCGCCAAGGTTGCCTGGTCGGTCAAGGATGGTGGCGTGGCCGCCATCTCCGCCGCCAGGTCCACCAAGGTCAAGGTCTCCGGCAAGGCCGCCGGCTCCACCCGCATCGAGGCCAGCCTCGGCAAGCTGACCGCCGAGGCCTCGGTGACCGTCAAGGCCCTCCCGACCGCCGAGCCGAAGGCCGACGAGCCGAAGGTCGACGAGCCGAAGGCTGATCCCACCGACGAGCCGAAGGCTGATCCCACCGACGCCCCGCAGGCCGACGAGCCCAAGGCCGACCCGACCGACGCCCCGCAGGCCGACGCCCCGCAGGCCGACGAGCCCGATGCTGACCCCAACGGTGCGCCGCAGGTCAACGACCCCACCGCCGAGCCCAAGGCCGACGACCCCACCGCCGAGCCCAAGGTCGACGAGCCCAACGGCGTCCCCGATGGCCAACCCAAGGTCGACGAGCCTTCCGCGGTGCCATCTGAGCCCCCGGCTGTCGACGAGCCCCCCGCAGCCCCCGCTGACGAACCTGGGGCCCCGTCCTCCGGTGATCAGGGCGGCAAGAAGCAGGCCAATCAGGCCGCGACCTTCCTGTCTCCGTTCCAGGTGGCCGCTAGCGTCCCCGTCCTCATCCAGGCTCGCCTGGCCAATCACGTCGGGCAGATCGACGGCACGAGTGGCAACTGCATCAAGTACAGCCCGCAAGCCGGGACGAACCCGTGGACCGATTGGGTGTCTGCCGCGGGCTCGCCCTCCACGGCCTGGACCGCTCATGGGTACTCCGGCAGCAGCTGCCCGGGGAGCCTCAGCACCGCGGTTCAGAGCGCCATCGGCTTCTCGCCCTCCGCCGTGACGACGGTGCAGACGGGTCAGCCGTTCCTGCTCGGCCTCATGACGCACAACAACAACCCCATCAGCGTCAACGACCAGTACTTCAATGGCCAACTGGGTGTGCAACTGCTCGGCCAGACGCTGACCTTCCCGTGGACCCTCAACGAGACGCCGAACCAGTGCAGCGGTACCGACTGTTCGGATGACCTCACGACGTTCTCGAACACCATCGGCAACTCGGACATCACGGTCGACGGCATCGACTACCGCCTCGTCCTTCTTGGCTTCATCGCCAATGGTTCAGGCAGCATCGGCGCCACGGCTCCGGGCTGCCCCGCCTACACCTCCGGCGGCGCGGTCTCTGTGTTCCGCACCAAGGAGAGCATGCAGACGTGGGGCTGCCTCTACGCTGAGCTCGTCCAGAAGCGCCCGCTGACGATCAAGAAGGTCGTCTCGTCGGGCAGCGGCATCCCTGGCTTCGACTTCAGCTCCACGAGCAACCTCGCCGGTTCGCCCTGGGGCGGCTGGAGCGGCACGCTCACGCCCACCGGCACGGGCGCCGGCAATGGCGCCAGCACCAACGCCAAGCTCTTCCTGCCCCTCGAAGAGGACGTCGTCGTCACCGAGGCAGCCGAGGCGGGCTGGGCACTCGATAGCATCGTCTGCAAGGACACCGGAGGCAGCGGCGCCGAGATCACCGGCTACACGGTCAACCTCGACCAGGGCAAGGTCACGCTGAACAACGTGCCCGATGCGAACAGCGCTGCGGCCGCCCCTATCACCTGCGTCTTCACGAACTCCAAGCTCATGCCGGCCCTGACCCTCGACAAGACGGCCAGCCCCACGACCTACGAAGCCGTCGGCGACGTCATCGGCTACAGCTACCTGGTGACCAACAGCGGCAACGTCCGCCTGGCCGGCCCGGTGAGCATCGCCGACGACAAGTCCAGCGTGAGGCCTGCCCGGCCGTCAGCACGGTCGGCAACCATGACGCCTACCTCGACCCGGGTGAAGCGATCACCTGCACCGCGAGCTACACGATCAGCCAGGCCGACCTCAACGCCGGCTCGGTGACGAACAAGGCCACCGCGAGCGCCGGCGGCACGACCTCCAACGAGGACCAGGAGACGGTCACGGCCCACCAGAAGCCGGCCCTGCTCCTCGACAAGACGGCCAGCCCCAAGACCTACGATGCCGTCGGCAACGTCATCGGCTACAGCTACCTGGTGACCAACAGCGGCAACGTCCGCCTGGCCGGCCCGGTGAGCGTCGCCGACGACAAGGCCAGCGTGACCTGCCCGGCCGTCAGCACGGTCGGCAACCATGACGCCTACCTCGACCCGGGTGAAGCGATCACCTGCACCGCGAGCTACACGATCAGCCAGGCCGACCTCAACGCCGGCTCGGTCACGAACAAGGCCACCGCGAGCGCCGGCGGCACGACCTCCAACCAGGACCAGGAGACGGTCACGGCCATCCAGGCCCCCGCCTTCAGCATCGAGAAGACGAGCACCGACTCGACCTTCAGCCAGGTCGGCGACGTCCTCGACTACACGGTCACCTTCACCAACACCGGCAACGTCACGCTCACCGGCGTCGTCGTCAGCGACGACATGGTCGACGTCACGCTCGCCAACTGGCAGTGCTCGCCGGTCACCCCGGCCAGCGTCGCCCCAGGCGGCAAGGTCACCTGCACGGGCAGCTACACGATCAAGCAGGCCGACCTCGACAAGGGCTCGGTCCTCAACACCGCCTGTGCGCTGGCCACCGGTCTCGCCGAGAAGTGCGATGACCTGACCATCACGGGCCAGAAGAACCCCGCCTTCAGCATCGAGAAGACGAGCACCGACTCGACCTTCAGCCAGGTCGGCGACGTCCTCGACTACACGGTCACCTTCACCAACACCGGCAACGTCACGCTCACCGGCGTCGTCGTCAGCGACGACATGGTCGACGTCACGCTCGCCAACTGGCAGTGCTCGCCGGTCACCCCGGCCAGCGTCGCCCCAGGCGGCAAGGTCACCTGCACGGGCAGCTACACGATCAAGCAGGCCGACCTCGACAAGGGCTCGGTCCTCAACACCGCCTGTGCGCTGGCCACCGGTCTCGCCGAGAAGTGCGATGACCTGACCATCACGGGCCAGAAGAACCCCGCCTTCAGCATCGAGAAGACGAGCACCGACTCGACCTTCAGCCAGGTCGGCGACGTCCTCGACTACACGGTCACCTTCACCAACACCGGCAACGTCACGCTCACCGGCGTCGTCGTCAGCGACGACATGGTCGACGTCACGCTCGCCAACTGGCAGTGCTCGCCGGTCACCCCGGCCAGCGTCGCCCCAGGTGGCAAGGTCACCTGCACGGGCAGCTACACGATCAAGCAGGCCGACCTCGACAAGGGCTCGGTCCTCAACACCGCCTGTGCGCGTGGCCACCGGTCTCGCCGAGAAGTGCGATGACCTGACCATCACGGGCCAGAAGAACCCCGCCTTCAGCATCGAGAAGACGAGCACCGACTCGACCTTCAGCCAGGTCGGCGACGTCCTCGACTACACGGTCACCTTCACCAACACCGGCAACGTCACGCTCACCGGCGTCGTCGTCAGCGACGACATGGTCGACGTCACGCTCGCCAACTGGCAGTGCTCGCCGGTCACCCCGGCCAGCGTCGCCCCAGGCGGCAAGGTCACCTGCACGGGCAGCTACACGATCAAGCAGGCCGACCTCGACAAGGGCTCGGTCCTCAACACCGCCTGTGCGCTGGCCACGGGTCTCGCCGAGAAGTGCGATGACCTGAACCTTCCGGCTTCGAAGCTGGAGATCAGCAAGTCGGCCGAGCCGGGCTTCTACGCCCTGGTCGGCGACCAGATCACCTACACGATCACCGCCACGAACACGGGTGGGACGACCCTCCAGGACGTGGACATCAGTGACGCGCTCATCGACGGCCTCCCCAGCTGGGAGTGCACGCCGGCGAACGGGTCCGACCTGCTGCCGGGTGCCTCCATCGTCTGCTCCGCGACCTACCAGGTCACCGGGGCCGACATCGAGGCCGGCTCCGTCCTCAACACGGCCTGCGCGGACAGCGACCTGACTCCCGAAGTCTGCGACGACGCGACCGTCAAGCTCTCGAAGCTGCAGATCGTCAAGGAAGCCAGCGTCGACTTCTTCACCGCAGCCGGTGACCAGATCGGGTACACCATCACCGCGACGAACGTCGGTGAGGCGACCCTGACCGACGTCGACATCAGCGATGACCTCATCGACGGCCTCGGCAGCTGGGAGTGCACGCCGCCCCTCGTGGTCGACGAGCTCGCCCCCAGCGAGACCATCGTCTGCACCGCCACCTATACGGTGACGGCGGCGGATGTGGCCGCCGGCTCGGTCCCCAACACCGCCTGCGCCGACAGCGACGAGACGCCCGAGGTCTGTGACGACGTCGACGTCCCGCTCGCGGAGCTCGAGATCGTCAAGGAAGCCGACGCAACGTCATACAGCGCCGCCGGTGACGAGATCACCTACACCATCACCGCCACCAACACGGGCGAGGCCACACTCGAGGACGTCGACATCAGCGACGAGCTCATCGACGGCCTCGACAGCTGGGTGTGCCAGATCGGTGACACCGAGATGACGATGCCGGTGGCCAGCCTGGTCAGCGGCCAGTCCATCACCTGCTCGGCGACCTACACGGTCACCGCTGCCGATGTGGATGCCGGCTCCGTCCCGAATGCGGCCTGCGCCGTCTCCGACCAGACCGACGAGGTCTGCGACGAGGTCGACGTCCCGCTCGCGGAGCTCGAGATCGTCAAGGAAGCCGACGTCAGCTCCTTCTCGGCGGCTGGCGACCTGATCACCTACACCATCACCGCCACCAACACGGGCGAGGCTGACCTCACGGGCGTCGACATCAGCGACGAGCTGATCGACGGCCTGGGCAGCTGGACCTGCGACCCGGCGCTGCCGGCCGACCTCGTGCCCGGTGCCTCCATCACCTGCTCGGCGACCTACACGGTCACCGCTGCCGATGTGGATGCCGGCTCCGTCCCGAATGCGGCCTGCGCCGTCTCCGACCAGACCGACGAGGTCTGCGACGAGGTCGACGTCCCGCTCGCGGAGCTCGAGATCGTCAAGGAAGCCGACGTCAGCTCCTTCTCGGCGGCTGGCGACCTGATCACCTACACCATCACCGCCACCAACACGGGCGAGGCTGACCTCACGGGCGTCGACATCAGCGACGAGCTGATCGACGGCCTGGGCAGCTGGACCTGCGATCCGGCGCTCCCGGCCGACCTCGTGCCCGGTGCCTCCATCACCTGCTCGGCGACCTACACGGTCACCGCTGCCGATGTGGATGCCGGCTCCGTCCCGAATGCGGCCTGCGCCGTCTCCGACCAGACCGACGAGGTCTGCGACGACGTCGACGTCCCGCTCGCGGAGCTCGAGATCGTCAAGGAAGCCGACGTCAGCTCCTTCTCGGCGGCTGGCGACCTGATCACCTACACCATCACCGCCACCAACACGGGCGAGATCGCGCTCGCCAACGTGGATATCACCGACAGCCTCATCGCGGGGCTCGAGAGCTGGGTCTGCGATCCGGCGCTGCCCGTCAGTGAGCTGGCTGTGGGTGCCTCCATCACCTGCTCGGCGACCTACACGGTCACCGCGGCCGATGTCGAGGCCGGCTCGGTCTACAACCAGGCATGCGTCGACAGCGACGAGAGCCTCGAGGTCTGTGACGACGTCGATACGCCGCTCGCCGAGCTCGAGATCGTCAAGGAAGCCAGCGTCGGGTACTTCGGCTCGGCCGGCGACCAGATCACCTACACCATCACCGCCACCAACACGGGCGAGGCTGACCTCACGGGCGTCGACATCAGCGATGCGCTGATCGACGGCCTGGGTGACTGGTCCTGCGACCCGGCCCTCCCGGCCGACTTGCAGCCCGGTGAAGCCATCACCTGCTCGGCGACCTACACGGTCACCGACGCTGATATGGACGCCGGCTCCATCTTCAACATCGCCTGTGCCATCAGCGACCAGACCGATGAGGTCTGCGACGACGTGACCATCACGCCGATCGTCATCGACATCACCAAGACCCCCGACAAGACCACGGTCTTCGCGGACCAGAAGGTCAAGTTCACCCTGGAGTTCGGCCACGATCTGCCCTATGACTTCTACATGGTCAGCCTCGTGGACGATGTCTTCGGTGACCTGCTGGACCCGGGCAACCCGAACGCCAAGCTCGTCTCCAACGAGTGCGACGCAGCGGCCGTGGGCTTCGTCCTCGAGCCGAACGTGACCTACACGTGCAGCTTCGTGGGCAAGGTCGACGTCGTCGATGAGGCCCTGAAGGCCCACCGCAACACGGTGGCCATCACGGTCACCGATGGCGATACGACCGACCCGCAGTTCGCCACGGCTGAGGACACGGCGGTCGTCAAGATCGCTGAGATCGAGGTCAACCCCTGCGAAGAGGGCGACCCTGACTGCGACAACGAACAGCCGCCGACGGACACGCTGTCGAGCGACTCGTCCTCGACGGGCGGGATGCTGGGCGGCCCGTTGGGCTGGATGCTGATCATCCTGCTCAGCGGCGTGGCCATCGTCAGCACCGGCGGGATCATCCGGAGGCAGCGCCTCCTGAAGATCTGATCCGCCCACCCATCCGATCTATCCGGCGACGGCCGGGTCCCCCGGAGGACCCGGCCGTCGCACTGTATCGCCCACGGTCGGTACTCGGGTCAGCCCGCGCGGGAACGTCGGGTCCGCGTTGCCCGGGACGTCAGCGCCGCGGGGGCCGGGGAGTCGAGGGCAGCGGCCGGCGCACGATGTAGACGGCCAGCACGACGGCCCCCAGCAGGACCGCCCCGCCGCCCAGCGCCAGGGAGCCGCCGTCCACGCCGTCGAGGCCGTCGAAGGCGGCCGGGCCCGGCTCGGCGTCGTCACCCTTGGGGTCCCCACTCGTGGAACGGGCCTGCCAGCAGGCCCGTGGCTGCGGCCTGGGCGCCCTGGCGTCCGTCCACTCCGCCTTCACGAGTGTGGCCGCCACCTGCAGCTTGGGGATCGTGCCCGCCGGCCCCTCACTCGTCTGCAGGACCAGGCGCTGACGGCTGGGCTTGCCGCGCTCGGCAATGGTCCGGTCGGTGGCGTGCTGCTTGACCTGCGTGATGCGATACGTCAGCAGGCGTTGGTCCCGCAGCTGCAGGGTGACCTTCTTGCCGATGAGGCCCTCGCCGCCGCTGGCATCCGCCGTCAGCAGGAGCGGCAGGAACATGCCGGGCTGGGCATGCGCATAGATCCAGGTCGTGCCCGGGGCGCCCGGCAGGTCGTAGATCGTCCAGTAGGCTGCCACGTCACAGAGCGGGTAGTCCCTCACGTTGCCCGGCACCGTGCGCTCGCTGGAGACGACGGGCAGGTCGATGCCGAGGTCCGGGATGCGGATGCGCACCGGTGCGGCCGCCTGGTCGAGGGGCGGCTTGCCAGGGTGCGCCAGCGGCTTCGCAGAGGCCTCGTCGACGGCCAGCACGCGCTGGGTGCGCCATGCCAGCCCGGGCCCGTCCGCCCCGGGCGCGGCCGCTGTTGCGACCAGCAGGCCCCAGGACACGGCGACGATCGCGGCCGCTCGCGCGACCATAGGCAAGGCGCGCCGCACGTGACCCGTTGCGGTCGAGCCCCGAGGCAGGTCGGCCATGGCCACACGCTACCACCTGTGGCCGCGCGGCCGTCCTCAGGCGGGCGGTGCCAGGACGCACCGCCCGCTATACTCTCCGCCGACCCGCGTCAAGTCGTCGTGGCGCAGCGGAGGGAGATCGTTGCAGCACACCGTCCACCGGGGCCCCGCCCGCCCCCGGGTGGCCGTCATCGAGGATGACGCCGCCGTGCGACGTGTCCTTGGCCGGATCCTGGATGACGCCGGCTACGCGGTCATCCCGGTCGCCGACGGCCTCAGCGGCCTGCGGGCCATCGCGGAGCACCAGCCGGACATCGTCATCCTGGACCTCACCCTGCCGGGCATGGACGGACTGGAGATCTGCCGTCGGCTGCGCGCCGACCCGCGGACGCTGACGCTGCCGATCATCGTCCTGACGGCGCACACGTCCACGTCGGACATGGTGGCGGCCCTGGACGCCGGGGCGGACGACTTCGTCGCCAAGCCCTTCCAGCAGGTGGAGCTCCTGGCCCGACTGCGCTCGTCCTACCGGATCCGGGAGGTCATCCGCCGCATGGAGCAGGCCCACGACATCGTGGTCGCCCTGGCCAATGCCGTGGAGGCCAAGGACCTCGGCCTCAAGGACCATTGCCGCTACCTCGCCTACCGCTCCGCGCGGCTGGCCGCCTACGTCGGCCTGCGGGACAGCGAGCTGGAGGGCGTCGCGTACGGCGCGCTGCTCCACGACATCGGCAAGATCGGCATCGCCGAGCACGTGCTCCACAAGCCCGGCCCCCTCACGGAGGACGAGTTCCGCATCATGCGGGAGCACCCGGAGATCGGTGAGCGCATCTGCGATCCGCTGCGCATGTCGCGCGACTTCACCCCCATCATCCGCCACCACCACGAGCGCTGGGATGGCAGCGGCTATCCGGACGGCCTCGCGGGCGAGCGCATCCCCCTGGGTGCGCGCATCGTCGCCCTGGCCGACGCCTTCGATGCCATCGTCCGCGGCCGGCCCTACCGCGCCGCCCGCTCCGTCGAGGAGGCCTTCGATGAGCTGCGCAAGCACTCGGGCAGGCAGTTCGACCCGACCCTCGTGCCGCTCTTCATCGAGGAGACCGACCGACTGGACTCTGGCGTCGCCCCCAGCGTGGAGCTGCCGCCTGCGGCGCTCCTGGGCCGCGACCCCGTCATCGTGGCTGCCGGCCCACTGGGCCGCTAGCCGCGCGGACCCGCGGTGCCCGCGCCCACGTCACCGGATGGTGGGTGGCGCTGCGTGCTCGAAGCGCTGACCGACCGTGAGTGCCGCCCGCGTCGGGCCGGGCCCGTTCAAGTACCACCTCGTGCGGCTGGTCCTGGCCGCGGTCCTGCGGGCCTACGTCCGCATCAGCGTGGAGGGGGCCGATCGCCTGCCGCAGGGTGGTTCGTACATCATCTGCTTCAACCATCCCTCGTGGCTCGATCCGGTCGTGCTGGCGGTGAGCTGGCCGGACCGCGAGCGCCGCCTCTTCGTCTTCGGCCCGCGCGAGCAGGACATGTCCACGGGCTGGCGCAACCACCTGATCACGTGGACCGGTCGCAGCGTGGCCTTCAAGCCGGGCGCCCAGGACATCATCGACACGACCCGACGCGCGATGAAGGTCCTGCATGCGGAGAGCTGCCTGGCCATCGCCGGCGAGGGCCGCCTCAGCGACCACCCGGGGATCGTGCGGCCCCTGGAGACGGGCCTGGGGCACTTCGCCATGCTGGCAGGTGTCCCGATCGTGCCCGCCGGCGTCATCGGCACGCGCTGGATCCACCTCGGCAGCCGGATCCGCGTGCGCATCGGCGAGCCGGTCCAGCCGACGGGCTTCGGCCCGGGCAAGACCGGGGCGCGGGCGATGACCGACATCGTGCAGGAGCGTCTGCAGGCGCTGGTCGAGGGGGTGCCCGATGGCGATCCTCCCGGCTGGCTCGGTCGGACGATCTCCGAGGCCTTCAACGATCGCCCCTGGCTCGACGAGCTGGAGCAAGGTGAGCCGTCGGGCGGGTCAGGCGGTGCGGACGCCACGCCTGGGGACCGCGGTGCGGACGCCGCGGCTGGCGGCGCATCGCGCTGGGACTGACCGGTCCGCTCAGCGGCGCCGGTCGAGCACCAGGACCGCGTCCAGCCAGACCGTCGTCCCGGACGAGCGCGAGGACGCCGTGCCCGTGGCTCGCAGCTTGAGGACGTGCTCGCCGCGCGGCACGTTGGCGACGTGGACGATCCGTCGGTCGTCGCGTGCCGTGGCGAAGAGGTCGATGGTCTCGGACCGCTTCCCGTCGAGGATGACCTCCAGCCGACCACCTGACGGTCCGCGCCTCGCCACGACGGCGACCTGCGCACCGTCGAACGGGATGGTCAGGCTGGCGCCTCGCGTCGAGGTGCGGACGAGGGAGCGCTTGAGGGCATGCCGCTGGTCCAGCGTCCGCCAGGAACCGCTGAACCTGATCGCATGGTTCGTGCCGCGGAGGTCGATGAGGGAGACGCGCGGATCGACGGCCCTGGCCGTGCGATGGCCAGCGACATCCGCGGCCCTGCCAGTCAACCGGCAGCCTGCACGATCAAGGACGATGGCCAGGTCCGCCACGCTGGAGGTGCGCGTGGCCGACGCCCGGATCGTGCCGCCGCAGGTCGCCGACAGCACCTGACGAGCCAGCCCCGATGTCCGGTCGCTGGCCGACATGGCCGCCCGCACCGGGACGCGCCGGCCATCGAGCTGCACGCGGGCGCCGGCGTCGAGGGCGAGGCTGGGACCGTGCACGTCTGGCGGCACCGAATCCAGGGCGATGCCGTCGGCAAGCACCGGCGAGGTCACGCCGCGGAAGCTGCGCAGCTGCAGGCGCACATCCCGATCGCCCTGCTGGCCCCCCAGCGCCAACCGGAAGCCGGCGCTGTAGGGCTGCCATTCGCCCCATGAGCCGTCATCCAGCGCGACACGGACCTCTGCGCCGTCGTAGCCGCCGATGTCCGCCACGACGTCGGCCTCGGTCGCCCAGGCCGCGCCGCCCTCGAGGCGCATGGGCCGTGGGAGCTCTCGACGGAGCCGGCGGACGTCGCCGGCGTAGGCGTTGCCGTCGAGCTTTGGGCCGTCCTTGAAGCGGAACTGGCCGGCCTGCCAGAAGAGCCAGCTGGACCAGCCTCGCGGCAGGTGGATGTCGTCACACGTCCAGCAGGCGACCCAGAGCGGGTACGCCCCGAACCCCAGCGGCTCGCCGAGGACCTTGCGCCACATGTGAGCGCTCGTGTAGATCATCGGGTAGCGCCCGGTCTGGCGGTACAGCTCGTCGAGCAGCCCGTGGAGGCGACTGCGCGCCATCACGGGATCCGGCGTGCCCAGCGACGTGAGCGTCTCGACGTCCACCACCAGGGGCAGGAGTGCGGACAGTCCGGTGGTCGCATCAACGTAGTCAAGGAAGTGCTGCGCCTGGACCTTGCCGCCCACCCGGTAGTCGAAGAAATGGTAGGCGCCGGCCAGCAGCCCGGCGGCGCGGGCCTCGCGCGTGTGCCGTGCGTAGGTGTCGTCCGTCATCTTCGTTCCCTGGGTGGCCTTCGAGATGACGAAGTCCATGTCCTGCGCCGCCAGCAGCTCGAAGTCGGGGTAGCCGTTCCAGTGGCTGACATCGACGCCCTTGACACCCGCCGGTGTCGGCCACGGCGTGGGCTTCGGCGTCGGCTTGGGTGTCGGCTTCGGCGTCGGCTTGCTGGTCGGCGTGGCCGTCGGGCTCGCCGCGGGGTCGCCGGAGGCCGCCGGCAGGACCTGGCCGCCCGACTGGTCAGCAGCAGCGTCGCCACCGTTGTCGGCCGCCGGTGAGGCCTGGACGCCCGATCCCGCATCGCCGTCCGCCGCCAGGAGGGGCGTACCGGCGAGGTTGACCGCCAGCAGGACGAGCGCGATCGCCACGGCGACCAGCCGGCGCGGCCGGTCGCCGACTCGCCGGCCCGCCGCACACCCCGCAGCGAGGCGGTCCACCTCGGTGGCGTCCAGCCACCCGGTCCGTCCCGGGATCGCCGACGCGGCGCGGGCGCCCGCCCATCCTGCCCAGCGCGCCTGCGCGGCATCCGACGCCCGGGGCGCGAGCGGCGCGGGCGCCCCGCCGGGCAGACCGGCATGCGTGGATGTCGGCGGCTCGGGCGGCGTGGCGATGCGTATGGGCATGGGCATGCCCTCCCTGGTCCTGCTGCCCTTCACGGCCGGGCGGCAGGGACCCATTCTACGGACCGCGCGCCCGCCACCCAGCCGACGGAAGGGCCATCCCCGGGTGGCCCTGGTGCCGCGGCGCACCGCTCCGTAGCCGGGAGTCGGCCGCGGCAGGGGGACAGCGGGCTCGCTACCATGGCTTCCCGTGCCCATCGCTCCCAACGACTTCGTTCACCTGCACCTGCACTCGGAGTTCAGCCTCCTCGACGGTCTCGGGCGGATCGACGACCTCGTCAGCGAGGCGTCGGCGCACGGCTTTGACGCCCTCGCCATCACGGACCATGGGGCCCTCTACGGTGCCGTGGCGTTCTACCAGGCCTGCGTGGCGAAGGGCATCAAGCCGATCGTCGGCGTGGAGGCCTACGTGGCCCGCCGCAGCATGACCGACCGCGAGGGCAAGGCCGATGCCCAGCCCTTCCACCTCGTGCTGCTGGCACAGGACTGGGTCGGCTACCAGAACCTCTGCCGCATCGTCACCGCGGCCCACGTCGACGGCTACTACTACAAGCCGCGCCTGGACCGCGACCTCCTGGCCCGCCACAGCCAGGGGCTCATCGGCCTCTCGGCCTGCCTGGGCGGCGAGGTCGCCAAGGCGCTGGAGGTGGATGACTGGGAGCTCGCCCGCCGCATCACCGGCGACTATCGCGACATCCTCGGCCCGGATCGCTTCTTCCTGGAGCTGCAGGACCACGGCCTGCCCGAGCAGCGCGCCCTCAACCCCAAGCTGCTGCGACTCTCGGCGGAGACCGGCGCGGAGCTCGTCGTCAGCAACGACCTCCACTACGTCCGCCGCGACCAGTGGGAGGCCCACGACGTGCTGCTCTGCGTGGGCACCGGCAGCAACCTGGACACGCCCAACCGCCTGCGCTTCGAGACGCAGGAGTTCTACCTGAAGACCGCGGCCGAGATGGAAGCGCTCTTCCCCGATCAGGCGCGAGCCTTGCTCAACACGCGTCGCGTGGCGGAGATGACGGACCTGCGCATGACCTTCGGTGAGCCGCGCCTGCCGCACTTCCCCGTGCCGGACGGATACACCGTGGAGAGCTGGCTGCGGACGGAGTGCGAACGCGGCCTGGAGGCGCGGTATGGCACCGTCACCGAGGCCCTGCGCCAGCGCCTGGACTACGAGCTGGGCGTCATCATCTCGATGGGCTACGCGGCCTACTTCCTCATCGTCGCCGACTTCACCCGCTTCGCCCGGGACCAGGGCATCGCCACCACCTGCCGCGGCAGCGCCCCGGGGTCCATCGTCACCTACACGCTGGGCATCACGCCCGTGGATCCGATCCTCTACCAGCTGCCCTTCGAGCGCTTCCTCAACCCTGACCGGGTGACCATGCCGGACATCGACGTCGACTTCGAGGATGCCCGGCGTGACGAGGTCATCAACTACGTCACCCGCAAGTACGGGCAGGACCACGTCGCCCAGATCATCACCTTCGGCACCATGCTGGCGCGCGCAGCCGTGCGCGACGTCGGCCGCGTCATGGGCTACGGCTACGGCGAGGTGGACCGCATCGCCAAGGCCATCCCGGCCACGCTCGGCATCAGGCTCGAGGACGCCCTGGGCGTCTCGGCGCCATTCCGCGAGATGGTCGAGGGCGACCAGGGCATCCATCGCCTCGTGGATATCGCGCGCCAGCTGGAGGGCGTGGCGCGCAACGCCTCCACGCACGCCGCGGGCGTGGTCATCAGCCGCGACCCCCTGACCGAGCTGATGCCCCTCCAGCGGGCCACCAACTCCGACGCGCTCATGACGCAGTTCGACATGCACGGCGTGGAGGCCATGGGGCTGCTGAAGTTCGACTTCCTGGGCCTCTCCAACCTGACCATCCTGCGCCAGGCCGTCGACCTCATCGACCAGCATCGTGGCGAGCACGTCGACCTCGAGCGCATCCCGCTCGACGACGCGCGCACCTTCGAGCTGCTCTCCAGCGGCGAGACGACCGGCGTCTTCCAGCTGGAGTCGGCGGGCATGCGCCGCTACATCAAGGAGCTGCGGCCGACCTCGGTCCACGACCTGGCGGCCATGGTCGCCCTGTTCCGGCCGGGTCCCATGGACAACATCCCCGCCTACATCCGCCGCAAGCACGGCCAGGAACGGGTCACCTATCTGCACCCGCTCCTGGAGCCGTACCTGGAGAAGACCTACGGGATCTTCGTCTACCAGGAGGACATCATGTCCGCGGCGATCGCCCTGGGCGGGTTCACCGGCCCCGAGGCGGACACCCTGGGTTACGCCATCCGCAAGAAGAAGTCGGTCGTGCTGCGTGCGCAGAAGGACCGCTTCGTGCGCCAGGCGGCCGAGCGCGGCGTGGCCCCCGACGTCATCGACGCCATCTTCAAGGCCTTCGAGCCATTCGAGCGCTACGGCTTCAACAAGGCCCATGCCACGTGCTACGGCCTGATCGCCTACCAGACCGCCTATCTCAAGGCCAACTACCCGGTCGAGTACATGACCAGCGTCCTGTCGGCCTTCCGGGACAACACGGAGAAGGTCGCCGGCGCGGTCGCCGAATGCCGCCGCCTGGGCATCGACGTGCTCGGCCCGGATGTCCGCCACAGCCACCTCGACTTCACCGTGGAGGGCGGTTCCATCCGCTTTGGCCTGCTGGCCATCAAGAACGTCGGGGAAGGGGCGATCCGCTCCATCATCGAGGCCCGCGAGGCGGGTGCCGAGTTCCGCTCACTGGCGGACCTCTGTGCACGCATCGACCTGCGGCTGGTCAACCGGCGGGTCCTCGAGTCGCTCATCAAGGTGGATGCCCTGCACGCGCTGGGCCACCCGGCGCAGCTGCTCATCGGGCTCGACGACGCCATGGCCCACGGCCAGGCCGTCGCTCGCGATCGCGAGAGCGGGCAGGTCTCGCTGTTCGACATGTTCGACGGGCCGGAGGCCTCCCTGGAGCGCCCACTGCCCGTCTCCACGGAGGCCCCGTCGCGCGAGCGCCTGCGCTGGGAGAAGGAGCTGCTGGGTCTCTACCTCTCCGATCATCCCCTTGGCGAGCTGGCCGTTGAGATGGGCCGCTACGTGAATGCCTGGAGCGGAGACATCGGCGAGCCGCTCGACCAGGAGCGCGTCGCCGTGGGCGGCATGGCCGTGGGCATCCGCCGCGTCATCACGCGCAATCGCGACACCATGGCCGTGGTGACGCTCGAGGACCTCCAGGGCTCGGTGGACGTGGTCGTCTTCCCGCGCACCTATGCCGAGACCGAGGACGTCTGGCGCGAAGACACGGTGTTCATGGTGGCCGGTCGCGTGGACCACAAGGGCGACGAGACCGTCGTCCTGGCCGACACGGTGTGGACGTGGGAGGCCGCCCAGGCGCTTGGCCCGGAGGGCTTCGCTGCTGCGGTGGCGGCCGGCGACCGCGGCCGGCGCGGGCCGCGACGCGGGGGCAGCGGACGTGGCGGCGGGTCCAACGGCCACGCCGACGCGGGAGGCCATGGTGCTGCTGCATCGACGCGCGTCGGGCCGCCGGTGCGGCTGCCCCCGCAGGCGTCGCCCCTCGAGACGCTCACCATCCCCCAGGTCTCGCCGCTGCGTGGCGCCCAGCCGATGGGCACCCTGACCGTCATCATCGGTGGGCCCGGGCGGGCCCTGCCCGGGGGGGCGCAGCCTGCTCCCCGCGCCAGGCCCCGGTGCCTGCCCCCGAGCCCGATGACGAGCCGCCGCTGCCCGAGGAGGTGGCGGCCAGCCTCGCCAGCGCCGCCCAGGCGCCCACGACAGCGGTCGAGGCGGGCCCCGGACAGGTCCTGCACATCCACTTCGCCGATGTCCCCGCGGAGCGCATCGCCGCCGCCTTCTCCGGGCTGCGCTCGCTCATCAAGTCGCGGCCCGGTGCGACGCCCGTCGTGTTGCACATCCCGGCTGGTGCCGGACGGACCCAGGAGATGCGCCTGGCCATGGGTGTGGCCTATGACGCGGAGCTGCTGTCGGAGTCCCGACGGAGCTTCGGGGAGCTGCTGCGGCTGCGGCTGGTCTGACCCGACCTCACGCCTGCGGCCCCAGCAGGATCATCGTCGGGGCCGGCCCGCCGCGCGGTGCCCGGGTGTCAGTCGAGGACCAGCCAGCCCACCCGACCAGGATCCGCGAGCGCCTGGTTGAGGCGCACGACGATGAGTCCCTCCTTGGCATCGAGGACGCTGGCGGATTCGACGTGGACTCCGGGCACGTGGTCCTGCAGCGTGGCCAGTACGAGCGACTTGTCCGTGAGCTTGCCGGCGACCGGGATGACGAACTCCGCGCCACCGGAGACCGAGGCGATGCCGGACCGGCCGCTGAGCTCCAGGCGACCCTCCGTCCGCAGCGCCACGCCATCCTTCTCCGAGGCGATCGCCTCGAGGGCGCTGCCGCCGCCCTTGGCCACGAACTGGCCGGCCACGCCGTCCGGTGACTGCGTGAGGCCCTGGACACCGACCGTTTCGCCCTTCTCCGCGCTGGCCTCGCCCTGGACGCCGATACCCTTCGTGGACGCGGCCGCGCCGCGCACCCCGACGCCACCCTTGCTGCCCACGAGCCGCACCTGCAGTGCTGGCGTCCGGGACGACTCGAGGACGGTCGACTGGCTGGCCGTCGACGTGTCCCCGGCCCGCACGGGCTGCCCGTTGCGGGCACTGGCTCCGACGGCGATCCCGACGACCCCCAGCAGGCTGGCCGCGAGCGCTGCGCCACCGGTGCGCAGCAGGTCCCGCCGGGAGGCATCCGCGTCGGGTGCACCCGTCGTATCGGGACGTTCGGCTGGGCTCATCGCCACCTCCTCATCCGCTGGCTGTGTCCCCCGCGATGGCGTCGACCAGCCCAGCGCCGATCGTACCCTGCCGGGATCGGGACGTCCCCGGCGCTCCAGGGCGCAGCCAGCACGAAGGGGCGCCCAGACCGGGCGCCCCTTCGATGTGACCTGATCCGGGGGTCGAGCGGCCGCCGCTCGGTCAGCTCGCCGCGGCGAAGCTCACCTGGAGGGCGTCAGCGTCGTCCCGGAGCTGCAGGGCGCCGCTGGCGTCGATGGACCACGTCGTCGACGCGAGGAGCGCCGCGACATACTGCTGCGACTGCTCCGACAGGGCGTCCGACAGGCAGGCCATCCTCGTGGAGGCGATGGCGTCCGAGATCGTGATCTGCGCGCCGTCAAGCTGATAGCTGGTGGTGTAGGCGTTGCAGCCGTCCGATCCGCTGAGCACGCCGTCGGGGTGGAACTCCGCGGTCACCTGCGGGGTGATGTCCGTGGTCACGACGGCCTCGGCGCCGTTGTTGATGCCGGTCGCCACCCAGCTGCCGACGATGCTGGTCTCCTCGACGTGCAGGTACTGGAGGACGACGACGCCGCTCGCGTCGGCCAGGCTGAGCGAGTCGCCGTCGACGGCCCAGGAGGCGACGTTGGCGAGATTGGCGAAGTAGGCCGCTTCGACGTCGCTGCCGGCGCCCTCGCAGAACATCTGTGTGGCGCCGATGGACTCGAAGGCGAGGCCGCTGCCGTTGAGGGTGTAGTCGGCGAAGTACGAGTTGCAGCCGCCGTTGCCACCGGCCCGACCCTCGTCGAGACGCAGCGTGACGGTGACCGCGGGATCCACCGGAGCCAGCTCGCCGTTGATCAGCTGGGCCGTGAGCTGCCAGTCCAGGCCTTCCACGGAGTCCCCGCTGGGCTCGGAGCTGGGCAGGTAGGTCATCATGGGCTGGCCTGACGGATCGCCGAGCACGAGCGAGCCGCCGGTGTTGGCCCAGGTCGCGACGTTGGCGAGGTTGGCGAGGTAGGCCGCCTCGACCTCACCGGGCGCGCCCTCGCAGAACATCAGGGTGGACCCGATGTCCCCGATGGTCAGCGCGCTGGTGTCGATGGTGTACGAGGCGAAGTACCGATTGCAGCCGCCGCTGCCGGTGGCCTGGCCGTCCTGCAGCAGGAGGGTGACCGTGACGCCGTCGGGGACGGCTGTCATCGTGCCGTCGACGACCTGCTCGGCCAGTCGCCACTCGATGCCCTCGGCCCCCTCGATGGGGATGGCCACGGGCTCGTCGCTCTGCGCAAAGGCGGACACGCTCAGCGAGCCCAGCAGCGCGCAGATCGCCAGCGAGCCGAGCAGGGTACGGGTCTTCATCATCGGCTGACTCCTCTTCCAGTCATGGCCTGTCCCGGGCAGGCACCCGGGAACGTGGTCAGGCAAGGGACGCAGTCTACGTCCCGTTGGTTCCCTGGTCGCGCGCGCGAGTCTCGATGCCGGCCGGGACCGGCGCGGCGTTCTCCGCCGGAGCCCTCCGCGCCTCCGTCAGCGGCCGACAACGCGGCGTTCTCTGCCGCCTGCCCCCGGACAGGCGCCAGCGGCGGGAGGCCCAGGAAGCGATCCACGAAGCGGCCCCTCCACGCGACCCAGACCAGCGCCGTCCAGGCGGCCAGCGCGACGAGCACGATGATCACCTCCCGCGGGCCCAGCGGATGGAGGTTGAAGAAGAGGCGGAAGGGGGGCACGCTCATGACGACCACGAAGCTGATCGCCAGGCCCACGGCGAGCCAGGTCGGGCGCATGTCCGGTGAGACCGGCTCGATGACCGCGAGGTATCGGTGTGGGGGCTCCACGAAGACCACCAGGAGCAGGCCCACGCAGACCAGGAACGCCGTGACCGCCGTCCGGGCGAGGGACTCGACGCTCGCCTCGGCGATGAGCCCGGCCCCGTAGTCACCCTCGGCCAGGAGCAGGACGGCCGTGGCCACGAGGAGGCCCAGGAAGGAGGCCACGGCGGCCGGCGGCACGACGAAGCGGGCCAGCGTCTGCTGCAGGGTCTCGCGTGGTTGTCGGCCCGGGCGCGCCCAGATGGCCAGCAGCGCGGTCGGGATACCTACCGTGAACAGGGTGATGACCGAGGCGTTTCGCAGGTCCACCGGGAAGAAGCCGATGACGAGCGCCGACACGATGAGCATGCCCAGCGAGAGGATGCGGGTGAGGAAGACGCGCAGGATGTCCTGCATGCCGTTGAGGATGCGCTGGCCTTCGCCGATGGCCGAGGCGAGGGCGGAGAACCCGTCGTCGATGAGGATGAGGTCGGCCACGCCACGCGTCGCCTGGCTGCCGCTGCCCATGGCGATGGCCAGGTTCGAACGCTTCAGGGAGAGCACGTCGTTGACGCCGTCCCCGGTCATGGCCACGTAGTGCCCCTGCTCGCGGAAGGTGCCCACGAGCCGCTCCTTCAGCTCTGGCGTGATGCGCCCGAAGATCGCCGTGCGATCGGCGACGATGCGGAACTGGTCGTCGTCCATGGCCTCGAGCTCGGGCCCGGAGACCACGCCGCGGCTGACGTCGAGCCCGGCCTGGCGGGCCAGGGTGGCGACCGTGTCGGGGTCGTCGCCGGAGATGACCCGGACGTCCACGCCCATCTCGCGGAAGCGCTCCAGGGTCTCGGCCGCGTCCGGGCGCAGGACGTCGCGCAGGATGACCAGCGCATAGGGCCGTGAACCGGCCGGCAGGAGGGAGGCATCGCCCTCGTCGGCCAGGGTGGTCGTGTCCGGGCTCCAGCAGGCCAGCAGCACACGCTTGCCCAGCCTCGCGTGGTGGGCCACGAGGGACTCGATGGTGCTCCATTCCGCCTCGCTCACGCCGAGGTAGCGCTTCACGAATGTCGGGGCGCCCATGGCGTAGGTGCCCCCCGGGGCGGCCGCGGGCTCGTCGCCGGGCGGGAGGCAGACGGCGCTCCACTTGCGGGCCGACGAGAAGGGCGCCTCCGTGATGGGCACGCGGGCCGTGGCCGGCACCGCGGCGGCGACGGCCACGCTCGTCTTGTTGAGGGCTGCGCTGCTGGCGACCATGAGGGCCACGGCCGTCCGGGCATAGGCCTCATCGCCGTCGAGGGGGAGGATCTGCTCCAGCTCGAGCTGGTTGGCGGTGAGCGTCCCGGTCTTGTCCACGCAGAGCATGTCGACATGGCTGAGGGACTCCACCGCGTTGGCCTGCTGCACGAGGGCGCCGTAGCGTGACATGCGCACCGCCGCCAGGGCGTAGGCGATGGCGATGGAGACGAAGAGGCCGTTGGGGATGAGGCCGACCAGGACCGTGGCCTCGATGACGGCCTGGTCGAGCGGCACATCGAGCAGCACGTTCTTGACGACGAGCAGGAGTTGCAGATAGAGGACGATGGCCAGGGTCACGCGGATGACGGACTGGATCTGGCGCTGCAGCGGTGTCAGCGTGCGCCGGAAGGTGCGTGCTCCGGTGGTGATGCGGCCCGCCAGGCTGGCCTCGCCGACGGTCTCGGCCACGTAGCGCCCGCGCCCGGACGTCGGGTAGCTGCCCGAGTAGACGGCGTCGCCGGGACGCTTGGGAACCAGGTCGGACTCGCCGGTGAGCTGCGACTCGTCGACCTCGATGCGACCCTCGGCCAGCCGGCCATCGACGACGATCTGGTCACCCGCCTCCACGGCCACCAGGTCGCCCACGACGAGCTCCTCGGGGCCGACCTCGCGCACCTCCCCATCGCGCACGACCTTCGCCGTGGGCCGCGTCAGCAGGGCGATGCGGTCGAGCGTCTGCTTGGCGCGGACCTCCTGGTAGATGCCGACCACGATGTTCGTGCTGATGACGGCCAGCGAGACGAAGGCGTCGAAGGGTCGGCCCACGATGACCAGGGCCAGGCCCATGATGAAGAGGATGTTGTTGACGAAGGTGAAGACGTTCTCGCGGACGATGGCGCCGTAGGTCCGTGTCGTGGCCGGGGGTGCCGAGTTGCCGAGGCCCTGTGCGCGCCGCTCGGCAGCCTCGTCCTCGCTGAGGCCGGTGGGCAACGTCGTGGGGAGGCCGGTCGGCAGCGTCGCCGGCAGGCTCGTGCCATCTCCCGGGGGGACGACCGTGCCGACCTGCGGACCGCCGGGGCTCATGAGCCGGGCGCCCGCTCGACGGCATAGCGCAGGATCACGTCGCCGTCGTCGTCGATGCTGGTCTCCAGGAGCGAGAGGCGGATGGCCTCCTCCCGCCGCCGCCCATCGCCACCCACGGGCGTGGGCGCCTCGCGCCCCCCGAAGAGCAGGGGAGCCACGGCCAGCTGCAGCTCGTCGACGAGGCCCGCGTCAAGCAGGGCAGCCACGAGCGTGCTGCCGCCTTCGACCATGAGACGCTCGATGCCGCGCTCGTGCAGCTCGGCGAGCAGTCGCGCCAGGTCCACCCGGGTGGCGTCGTGGACGATGACGTGGCCGCCGCGCCCGCGCAGCCAATCCACGTCGGCTGGCGCCGTCCGCGTCGTGGTGGCCACGATGACCTGGCCGCCGCCATCCTCGAGGAAGCGGCTCGGCGATGGCAGCGCAGGGGCGCCGTCGCCCGACCGTGCGATGCGCGTGATGACGCCCACCTTGACCGGCTGGGCCGGTCGCCCTTGGTGCACGCGCTCGTCGAGGAGGGCGGTGTCACGGACCGTCAGTCGCGGATCCTCCGCGAGGAGCGTCCGGCCGCCCACCATCACCGCATCCGAGGCCGCCCGCAGTCGGTCCACGCGCGCGGTATCCGCTGCCCCGGAGATGCGCGCGCCAAGCCCCTCGACCGTGTCGATCTTGCCGTCGGCGGTCATGGCCATGTTGACGAGCACGTACGGACGCGGCTGCACAGCGCTAGCGTAGCCTCGCCCGGGCGCCCGCACCGCCGCTCCTCGGCGTGGCGCCGCCGACCCTGGGGCCCTGGTCTCGGCGGTGGCAGCCCTACAGGTCCAGCGCCTCCTTGATGGCGGCGTCGAGCCGCTCCGCGGTGGGGATCCCCACCAGCGGAACGACCTTGTGGATGCCTTCGATCTCGACCCAGTCAAGCTCCATGCCCGGGGCCGTGAGAACGATGGGGATCTCCGGGTGCATCTCACGCAGGCCCTCGATCAGAGACCGGCCGCTGCCGGACTCCATCGTGGACCAGACGTCATAGACGAGGACGTCCGACCCGTCGACGGCAGGACAATGCTCGCCGCGCAGGACGGGGCAGGAGTAGCCGGACGGCCCCGAGCACTGGACGGGCTCGTAGCCCATCCTCCTCAGGGAGTCGACCTCCTGGTCGGCCAGGTCGATGTCGTGGTGGACGACGAGAACGCGCGTCATGGGTCACCCTCCATGCGACGACCTGTGGGTCGCGGCGTCCAGTATGCGCGTCGAGCCCGCCCCGGCTCGGGCCATCCGTCGCCCTCTGTGGTACCGAAGCGTTCCACGCTCAGAGCCGGGTTGGGACCCGCGCCGATCCGATCTACGCCAGGTCCATCCGCCCCACTAGCGCCCGCCGGCCATCCGCGCGGCCAGCCAATGGTCGGCACGGTCCAGCGGGATCGTGGGGCACTCGTCACACCAGCCGCGTCGCAGGTAGCCGTGGTCGCATAGCACGTACCCCGGGTCCCGGGCGGCGCTGCCCTGCCTGGGCCGTTCGTCGAGGGGCAGGGCGGCTCGAGCCACGGCATTCGAGATGAGGCCCCTGGGTCGGGTCATGGTCGCGTCTCCGGTTCGACAGGCTCCTCGGGGACGCCGGCAAGCTGGGGCTCGCCGTTCCCGAGGCAAGGCTGACTTCAGCCGTCTGGTGCGGTGCGGTGAAGGGCCATGGGTCACGGTCTGGTGGGGTCCGATGGGCCCGCCCACGGGTCCTTTCGTGCATCGCGATCCACCGCGGGGCGCCCGACCACGCAGTTCGTGGTACCGAAGGTGGGACTCGAACCCACACGAGGTTGTCCTCAGCGGTGTTTGAGACCGCCGCGTCTGCCATTCCGCCACTTCGGCCCAGGGCACGATTGTAGGGTCCCGACGAGGCGCCGCGGTGCCCGCGGCCGGGGCCTGCCAGCGGTGTAGACTCGCCTGCGCCAGCGTCGGGCTGGGCGCCAGAGGATGTCGTCGTGCGAGACCGGGATCGCGAGCGGAACATGGCCTGCTTCTGCCCCGCCCGGGGAGTGCTGTAGGGTGCCCATCATCCGCTCACCGCGGCTTCCGGTGCGCCCGGTGCGTCGCGGCCCGGACAAGCTGCAGCCGCCCGATGATGCCACCGGCGAGCCGGACACGATCACCAGCGGTGGCGTGCGCTGGATCCACATCCCCAAACCGCGCCTCTCCACGCAGGAATGGCTGGAGGATCGCTTCAAGTTCCACCCGCTCGACTACGAGGACATCTTCTCCCGCAATCAGCGCCCCAAGGTCGACCGGTACGACGACTACATCTTCGTCGTCCTGCAGTTCCCCCGCTTCGACCGGGACCGGGAGCGCCTCAACGTCGTGGAGATCGACCTCTTCGTGGGCCCGGACTACCTGGTGACGATGCCCAACGCGGACCTGGAGCCCATCGATTCGCTCTTCGCCCGGTGCCAGGAGAGCGAGGAGGTGCGCGAGGGCTACTTCGAGAAGGGCGCCGCCTTCCTGCTGTACAAGGTCGTCGACCACGCCGTCGACTCGTCGTTCCCCATGCTGCGCAAGATGGGCCAGAAGCTGGAGCACATCGAGGACGACATCTTCGAGGGCCGCTCCCAGGAGGTCGTGCGCGATATCTCCAACCTGAAGCAGCAGATCATCAACTTCCGGCGCATCGTCCGGCCGCAGCGTGTCGCGTTCCGCGACCTGGAGCGGGCCATGGACGTCACCACGCCGGAGGAGCTGGACGTCTACTTCGACGACGTCATCGACGCCTCCGAGCGGATCTGGGACACCCTGGAGAACTACAAGGAGGTCATCGAGGGCCTGGAGTCCACCAACGAGTCGGTCATCTCGCACAACGTCAACGACGTCCTGCGCGTGCTCACCTCGTTCAGCGTCATCGTCCTGCCTCTCACGCTGGTGGCCAGCGTCTTCGGCATGAATGTCCACTTCCCGGGCGTGGACACGGGCCTGGCGTTCTGGGTCATCGTGGTGGCCATGGGGGCCATCCTGGTGGGCATGGTCGTCTTCTTCCGGAACCGCGGCTGGCTCTGAACACGCCCGCAGCCACCCCGGAGCAGGCTCGCGACCGCGCCCTCGTGGAGGCGGCGCTGGACGGCCAGCTGGGCGCCTTCGATCGGCTCGTGGAGCTCTACCAGGACTACCTGTACGGCATGGTGGTGCGCATCGTGCGCGACCGCGACGTGGCCGAGGATGCCGTCCAGGAGGCCTTCTTCAGCGCCTACCGCAACCTGGCGCGCTTCAGCGGTCCATCCTTTCGCGCCTGGCTGACGCGCATCGCCCTGAACGCTGCCCGGGACATCCTGCGCCGTCGCAAGCGCCGCCCCTCGGAGCCCTACCCGGAGTGGGAGGACGAGGCCTGGCAGCCGCCGGCGCCCGAGTCGGAGGGACCCGAGCAGGTCGCCATGGTGGCCCAGCAGCGCGGCGCGCTCGCCCGTGCCATGGAAGCGATCACCGAAGACCAGCGCACGGCGATCGTCCTCTTCGATGTGCACGGCTACGACTACGCCGAGATCGCCGGGCTCACCGGCGTCAGCGTCGGCACCGTCAAGTCCCGGATCCATCGCGGCCGCGTGGGGCTGCGCGAGCAGCTCGCGGGCGTCATGGAACTGTTCAGGGGCTAGGAGCGTCTGATGCCTGACATGCCAGGAACCCGGCCCCAGCCCCCCGCCGACCACCCGCAGCATGACCCCCTGCTCATCGCCCAGTCGGCCGCGGGTGACCCCCTGCCTCCCGACCAGCACGCGGAGGCTGCCCGACTGCTGGCCAGCTGCCCCGAATGCGCCCGGCTGGCGGCGGACCTGGCGGCCATCTCCCGTGCCGTCGCGCAGGAGCCCGTCCCGCCGCGCCATCGCGACTTCCGCTTCGACGAGGAGCGAGCGGCGCGACTTCGCGGCTCCCCGCTGACACGCCTCCTGCGCGGCCTGTCCGTGCCGCGGCCCGGGACCCTGCGTCCTGTCGCGGCCGGGGCGCTCTCCCTGGGCCTCGTCTTCATGCTGGCCGGCACCGTCCTGCCCCGCCTGACAGGACCCTCCGCGCAGCTGACGCCGGCAGCCGAGCAGGCGGCCGCGACACGAGCGCCGCATGACGCGGCCGGTCGCGACGCCGAGGCCAGCATGGCCGCGGTCACGCAGGGTGCCATGCCGGCCGGGGATACGGCAGCTGCCCCGGAGATGAGTGGCTCGGCCCTTCTCGAGCTCGATGCGTTCGACGTAGCAGGGGTCGGATGTGTCGGGGAACGGAGACGAAGCTCCGGAGTCGTCACCGTTGGCCGGCGATCCGACGCTCAGGTCCAAGGCCATGACGGCCGAGGATGGAGTCACCGGTGAGATGGTGTATGGCGTGACGCCACCGGCGTCCGCGGTCGCCCCGCTGGCGGCCATGGCCATGGAGGCGGCGCCGACGGCCGCCGCGCTGACCGACACCTCCGCACCGACAGCCGCTGCGCAGACTGCCACGGGCGACGACCCGGCCACCGGGACCCTGCTCACCGTCGCCGGCGCAGCTCTTGTCCTGCTCGGTGCGCTCCTGCTCGGACTGCTCTGGCTGACCCGCCGGGTACGCGATCCGCTGCTCGGCTGACCCGGCCGCTGGCGCCTCAGCGCCGGGCTACACTCGAGGGGCAGTGGAACGGCTCATGCTCCTCGACGCCCATAGCCTCATCTACCGGGCCTACTTCGCCCTGCTCGAGACGCCCCTGACCACGAGTCGCGGCCAGCTCGTCAACGCCGCCTTCGGCTTCTGGTCGATCGTCCTGCGCGGGTTCGCCGATATGAAGCCGGACCACGTCATGTGCTGCTTCGACGTGGGCCGCTCGTTCCGCGCCGATCGCTACGAAGGCTACAAGGCGACGCGCCGGCCGACCCCGGACGACCTGCGCGAGCAGTTCCCCATCGTGCGCCAGACGCTGTCGGCCTTCGGCATCCAGGTGCACGAGCTGGCCGGCTACGAGGCCGACGACCTCATCGGCTCACTGTCGCGACAGGCCGAGCTGCGCGACCTGGAGACGATCATCGTCTCCGGCGACCTGGACATGCTGCAGCTCGTGACGGAGCGCACCAAGCTCATGACGACACGCCTGGGCGTGCAGTCGACCGTCATCTATGACCCCGCCCGCATCTTCGAACGGTATGGCCTGCTGCCGGACCAGATGATCGACTTCAAGTCGCTCAAGGGCGATACCACCGACAACATCCCGGGCATCCCCGGCGTGGGCGACAAGACCGCGGCCCGGCTGCTGGTGGAGTTCGGCTCGCTGGAGGGCCTCTACGCTCGACTCCACGAGGTCACGCCGGAGAAGCTGCGCGACAAGCTCGCCGAGCATCGCGACGAGGTCCTGCTCTGGCGCGAGCTGGTGACCATCGACCGACTGGTGCCCATCGAGCTCGACCTCTCAGGCACCCGCCTCGACGGGTACGACCGCGACGAGGTGGTGCGGCTCTTCCGTGAGTACGAGTTCCGGTCGCTGGTGGATCGCCTGCCGGGACCGGCCGTGGACCTCTCCGCCCAGGAGCCCATCCCGGCCGCCATGGTGCCTGGCCGGACGCCACGGCCCGCTGCCCGGCGTGCGGCGGGCGAGGGCAGCGGGCTGCAGCTGACCCTGGACTTCGGTGCCGTGGCCGCGGCCGGTGCGGCGCCGGCCGGCTCAGCCGGGCAGGCCGGCGCGCCGGCGCCGCGACCCCTACCCGACGAGACCGCGGACGTCGAGGCCGGAGGGGCTGCCGCCGGCGCGGCCACCGGCCCCGATGCGCGGGCCAGGCTCGGCGCCGTGCTGGCCGACCCCGGCCTCGCCGAGGCCTATCAGGCCGGTGACGACCTGGCGGCGTGGCTGGCCGCCCAGCCGGAGCTCGTCGTGGGCGCCGTCTTCGACGATGTGCGACCGCGACGCGGCACGCTGCTGGGGCTGGCCGTGGCCGGCGCCGATGGCCGCCTCGTGGCGGCCGACGCGGAGTCGGCGCCCGCCCTGGGGGCAGCGGTCATGGCGGCTGGTCGGCCCCTCGCTGGCCACGAGGTCAAGCCGCTCCTGGTCTGGGAGCTCGCCCGGCGCGACCCCACGGCAGCCAGCTCGCTGAGCGCCGCAGGCGGATCCTGCCGGCCGTCGCCTTCGACACCCAGGTGGCCGCCTACATCCTCAACGCCGCGCTGCGCAGCCAGTCGCTGGCGGACATCTGCGCCGAACGCCTTGACGTCGCCCTGCCCCGCGCGGGTGAGCTGGATGCCCGGAGCCAGGCGGCCGTGGAGGCTGCGGCTGTCGGTGCTGCGCGGGCCGCGCTCTCCGACATCCTCGCCGACGCCCCGGCGTCCCGGCGCATCCTCGATGAGCTGGAGATGCCCCTCGAAGCGGTGCTGGCGGACATGGAGTCCACTGGAGTCGCGCTGGACCGGGCAGCGCTGGCGGGGCTGGCCGGCACGTTCCAGTCGGCCATCGATCGGCTGGCCGAGGACATCTACGCCTCGGTGGGCCACGAGTTCAACCTGGGCAGCCCCAGGCAGCTCGAGCAGGTGCTCTTCTACGAGCTCGACCTGCCCCGCGGCAAGCGCACCAAGACGGGCTACTCCACCGACGCGCAGGTGCTCGAGGAGCTGCGCGCCGCGCACCCCATGGTCCCCATGCTGCTCGACTGGCGCCTCTACACCAAGCTGCGCTCCACCTACGTGGAGGCGCTGCCGGTGCTCATCGACCCGCTGACCGGCCGCCTGCACACGCGCTTCCAGCAGGCCGTGGCGTCCACCGGCCGGCTCTCCTCGGTCGATCCCAACCTCCAGAACATCCCCATCCGCACCGAGCTGGGCCGCCGGATCCGCAGCACCTTCGTGGCCGGTGGTGAAGGGCTCGTGCTGCTGGCGGCCGACTACAGCCAGATCGAGCTGCGGGTCCTGGCCCATGTCTCCGGTGACGTGCACCTGCGCGAGGCCTTCGAGCAGCACGCGGACATCCACCGCCAGACGGCCGCGCGCGTCCTGCACAAGGACCCTGCCGCGATCACGCCGGACGAGCGCTCCATGGCCAAGATGGTCAACTTCGGGCTGGCCTATGGGATGAGCGACTACGGCCTGGCGACCCGGGCGGGCATCCCGCGCGAGGAGGCCCGCGAGTTCATCGAGTCGTACTTCGGGGCCTACAGCGGCATCGCCTACTACATGATCCACGTCCGCGAGCTGGCCCGCGAGCAGGGCTACGTGGAGACCCTCCTGGGCCGCCGCCGCTGGATCCCGGAGCTGCAGTCGCGCAACGCGCAGCTGCGCGGCTCCGGCGAGCGCATGGCCATCAACATGCCCATCCAGGGGACCGCGGCGGACATCATGAAGATCGCCCTCATCCGCCTCCACGAGCAGCTGGCTGCACGGCGCTCGGCAGCGCGGATGCTGCTCTCCGTCCACGACGAGATCGTGCTGGAGGTGCCCCGCGACGAGGTCGGGACCCTGGTGCCGCTCGTGCGCGGCGTCATGGAGAGCGCCCTCAAGCTGGACGTGCCGCTCGACGTGGACGTCAAGGTGGGCAACGACTGGGAGTCCATGACCGTCGTGGACCGCGCCTAGCCCATGCCGGAGCTGCCCGAGGTCGAGACGATGGCGCGCGATCTCGCGCCGCTCCTGGCCGGCGCCACCCTCAGCGACGCATGGTGGGACTGGCCGACGCTCATCCGCCACCCGGACCCGGAGGCCTTTCGCGAGGGTCTCGAGGGCCGCACCGTGCGCGGTGTCTCGAGGCGTGCGAAGTGGCTCGTGATCGACCTGGACGGGGGCAGGGTGCTGCTCATCCAGGTCAAGATGACCGGCCAGCTGTTCGTGCTGCCGGCGGGCGTCACGCATGACCGGCACGTCCATCTGCGCCTGACCCTGGATGGGGGACCGGTGGCTGGCGGCGGCCTGGAACCCGGACCGCGCTGGCTGCTCTACCGCGACGTCCGCAAGTTCGGGCGCGTCGGCCTCTACCGCCGCGGCTCCGACGGGGACGTGCTCGACGCGGCCGAGGTGGGCGCCCTCTTCGGACGTCACGGTCCCGAGCCCCTCGAGGAGGCTTTCTCGTTGCGCCGCTTCCGTGAGCGTCTGCACACGCGTCGCGGCCGCATCAAGTCGGTCATCGTCGACCAGTCGTTCCTGGCTGGCGTGGGCAACATCTACGCGGACGAGGCGCTCTGGCGTGCCCGCCTCCACCCCCTGCGTTCGGTGGGCTCGTTGCGGCCGCAGCACGAACGCCGCCTGTACACGGCCCTGCGCGCGGTCCTGGCCGAGGCCATCGAGCGCCGCGGCTCCTCTGTCGACGACTACACGGCGCCGGAGGGAGACGGCCGGATGCAGGCGCACCTCCAGGTCTACCAGCGCACGGGACTGCCCTGCCGGCGCTGCGGGCGGCCCATCCGTCGGCTCGTGCTGGCGCAGCGCGGCACGCACTTCTGCTCGTGGTGCCAGCGCCTCCCGGCGGCCGATCGCACCGGCACCACGGCGAGCCTGGCCGCCAGCGCGGGGCGGGCGAGGCCGCGCGGCCCGCGCGGGCCGCGCTGGTCGGAGCTGGGCGGTCCCGACGGGGACGGCTGAGACCGCGGCGCGATGTCCATCCTGCGCCTCGAGGGCGTGCGCCGCGAGATCGGCGACTTCGTCATCCTCGATTCGGTGACTGCCTCGCTGGCTCGTGGGGAGCGGGTCGGCCTGGTGGGTGCCAACGGGGCCGGCAAGACGACCCTGCTCGAGATCGTGGCCGGCCGTGAGGAAGCCGAGGGCGGCAAGGTCGCCCTGGCGCGGGGCACGCGCATCGGCCTCCTGAGCCAGGAAGCCCACCTCGACCCGCGGCTGGTGGAGGCACCTTCCGTGCGGGTCGCCGTGCGCGGTGGCGCGGCGGAGGTCGAGCACATGGAGCAGCAGCTGGCGGCCATGGAGGCGCAGGGCGCGGCCGCCGTCGAATCGCCCGAGTACGCCTCGCTGCGCGAGCGCTTCGAGGCACGGGACGGCTATCACCTGGACCTGCACGTGGAAGAGGCTCTCGACGGCCTGGGCATCCGCCGCAACCGCTGGGCGAGCTCGCCCATGGAGCTTTCGGGTGGGGAGCAGACGCGCGTCGCCCTGGCCCGCCTGCTGGTGGCTGACCCGGACCTGCTCATGCTCGACGAGCCCACCAACCACCTCGACATCGCAGCCCTCGAATGGCTGGAGGCGGTGCTGGTGCGGCGCCACGGCGCGCTGCTGGTGGCCTCCCACGACCGCGCCTTCCTCGACAACGTCGTGGAGCGCATCTGGGAGCTGCGCGACCGCCGACTCGTCGCCTTCCGGGGCGCCTACGCGGCGTACCTCCTGCAGCGCCAGTCCGCCGACGCGCGGGCGCGCAGCCTGGTGGGTGAGTCGGCCGCCGCCATCGCGCGTGAAGAGGAGCTCGTGCAGCGCTATCGCAGCCAGCGCAAGCACGTGAAGATGCACGAGCACGAACGCCGCCTCGAGCAGCTGCGCGCGGCGCAGCCGAACGCTCCGCGCCAGGGGACGCGCCTGTCCCTGCCGGGCCACGCGCTGAGCGGCGCGACAGCGGTGCGTTCGGCCGAGGTGGTGGTGTCCCTGGAGGGTGTCACCTGCGGACATCCGGCAGCCACCAGCGGCGGGCTGTCCGTCGCGGTCGCTCGCGTCGCGCGGCTGGAGCTGCGGCGCGGTGAACGCATCGGCCTCGTCGGCCCCAACGGTGCTGGGAAGTCCACGCTGCTGCGCACGATCGCGGGGCAGCTGCCAGCTCTCGAGGGCTTCGTGCGAGTCGGGCGCAACGTCATGCCCGGCTACCTCTCACAGCTGCGCGACCGCTCCCTGGGCGCTCCGACCGTGCTCGACGCGCTGCTCCTCGCCGCCCCCGTCACACCCGGCGCCGCTCGCTCCTACCTGGCCCGCTTCCTCTTCCGCGGCGACGACGTCGCCAAACCGGTCAGCGAGCTCTCCGGCGGCGAGCGCTCCCGCCTGGAGCTGGCCCTGCTGGGCGTGGGGGCCAGCAACCTGCTGTTGCTCGACGAGCCCACCAATCACCTGGACATCCCCGCCCGTGAGGCCCTGGAGGCCTTCCTTCGCGAATCCTCGTCGAGCATGATCGTCGTCTCCCACGACCGACGCCTGCTGGAGACCATCTGCCAGCGACTCTGGGTCGTGCAGGCTGGCGCGCCGGGGCAGCTGGCGCTGGTGGTGCCCTTCGACGGCGGCTACCGCGAGTGGCGCCAGGCGGTGGCCGAAGCCGGCTGGACCGCGGAGCTGGAGCTGGCACGCCGCAGCACGGCCGGGGATGCCTCGCTCGCGGCGCGCCCTGCGGGGGCCGGGCCACGGGGAGGCACTCCGGCGCCGGGCGGCGCCGGCCGGACCGTGGCGGGACCAGCCGGACCACGGGATACGCGGGCGGCTGGGCCGGGTGGGTCGCCTGGTGCCGGTACGGCGGCCGCGTCTGCTGCAGGGCAGGGGCGGCGACTGGTGCCGCTCTCGAAGGACGTCTATCGGCGCGAGCGGCAGCGCATCGAGGCTGACCTGGTCAGGCTGGAGGAACGGCGCGCCGCGCTGGAGTCGGGCCTGGCGGATCCCGCCGTGCAGGCCAACTTCGTGGAGCTGCGCCGCATGGGCAGCGAGCTGGCCGACGTCAACGCGGCCCTCGACCAGGCCGAGGATGCCTGGCTGACGCTGGAGGAGCGCAAACCGGCATGAGCGCAACGGATCGCGGCATGACGAGCTCGCCAGGCGTGGCCGGCGAGCCGGTCATCATCGGCCTGACGGGACCCATCGGCTGCGGCAAGTCCACGGTGGCGGCCATGCTGGCCGAGCTCGGCGGCGTCACCATCGACGCCGATGCCCTGGCCCGCGAGGTCACCTCCCCGGGCCGGCCCGCGCTGGCGCCGATCCGCGAACGCTTCGGCGATGGCGTCTTCAGCGCTCCAGGTGTCCTGGATCGGGCGGCCCTGGCGGCCATCGTGTTCGCCGATCGAGCCGCGCTGGCGGACCTGGAGGCCATCGTGCACCCTGACGTCCGTCGCCTGGTGGAGGGCTCGCCTGGACGAGGCGCGCCGGCAGGGCGACCCCTTCGTCACCATCGAGGCCATCAAGCTCGTCGAGGGCGGCCTGGCGGAGCGCTGCGACGAGGTCTGGCTGGTGACCTGTCCGGAGGCGACCCAGCGCCAGCGTCTCGCCGAGCGGGGCATGCCGCCGGCCGACGTGGAGCGTCGCCTGGCGACGCAGGGCCCTGACCTGGCGGCGCGGCTCCGGCCGGCCGCCCAGCGATGTCTCGAGACGACCGGCACGAAAGCCGAGGTCCGCGATCGCGTCGAGGACGCGCTCGCGGACCTCCTGGCGCCGCGCTTCGCTGGACTGCCGTGGGGACCGGTGGAGCGACCCTAGGGCGCGGTCGACTCCACGGGGTTCACGGACACCGGGGCACTGGCGGGACTGGGCGAGGCCAGCGGCGCGGGGGTCAGGTACGGCTCGTTGGGGAACGGCGTGGAGTAGGCGCCGGGCTGCCCGTAGGTCAGGCCGTCGATCTTCTGCGGCAGGCGGAAGTTGTAGCGGGTGAACATCGAGTCCACCGTCTCGCCGTAGGTGCTGCGGTCGATGTCGCGAGTGTCCTCCTCGGGCCGCAGCACGAGCGTGAACTGGGCACCCATGGTCTGGGCCTGGGCGATCTCCTCGGCGGTATGCAGATCGGTGCGCAGGATGTAGCTCTGCGTCTCGGCCGGGTGCAGGAGCACCTCGACGTCGCTCCACGTGAGCTTGGAGGTCATGCCGTCGGTGTAGGCGACCAGGGCACCGGTCTCGGGGTCGGTCAGGGGCTCGCCACTGGCGTTGGGAGAGGGCAGGGCCAGGGCCCCTTCAGCCAGGACGTCCATCGTCGCGATGATGTCGACGCGCTGACCGTCGGCGACGTAGCCGCCCACGGCACGCTCCGGCGGGACGGTCAGGCTGACGGCGCGCAGGTACGGCGAGTCCGGTGCCACCGTCTCGTTGGGCTTCAGGATGGCCACGGCGCCGATGCCAGAGCCGCCCGCCAGCATGTTGCCCGTGATGAACTGCGACTGCTGGATGTCGATGGCGGCGACCGTGCCAACGACCTCGTCACGGCTCGTGAATGCGGTGGCGTTCGTCTCGTCCTTGGGCACCGGCCGGATCACGACATCCGTGTCCTCGATGGTCTTGCGGGCCGGGATGAGCTGCGTGGCAACGACGACGTCGCGCGTCTCGAAGGCGACCTCGGGCTGCTTGCTGCCCTGGCTGCTGAGCATGAATGCGGCGGCGCCGGCCGCGATGGCCAGCAACACCCCGATGACGAGCACCAACGTCCGGCGTCGGCTGCTGTCCTTGAACTCCATCTCCATGGCGGCAGGCTCCTGTGCACGACTCGCGAGCATGGGAACGGGTCCGCGCCGATGCGCAGTCCCATCCGGGCAGTGGCGCCAGCATCGGTGGCGCATGGCAGCTCCGCCAATGGACCTGATGGGTCCGGGCCGATAGGACTCTTTTCTGCACCGCACCTCACCACACCGGATGGCCCTCCGGCCAGCACGCCGATCGGACGCGCCGGGATCGCGTTCGTAGACGAACGGGTGTTCGGTTTCCGGGTCGGCCATGTATCATCCGGCGATGCCCGAATTCCAGCTGCAGGCCCCCTTCCAGCCGACGGGTGACCAGCCCCAGGCCATCGAACGACTGGTGGCCGGCATCCGCCAGGGGCGCAAGCACCAGGTCCTGCTGGGCGCCACGGGCACGGGCAAGACGGCCACGCTGGCCTGGGTCATCGAGCAGGTGCGCAAGCCAACGCTGGTGCTCGCCCACAACAAGACGCTGGCGGCGCAGCTGTACAGCGAGTTCCGCGACTTCTTCCCGGAGAACGCCGTCGAGTACTTCGTCAGCTACTTCGACTACTACCAGCCAGAGGCCTACCTGCCCCGCAGCGACACCTATATCGAGAAGGACTCATCGCGCAACGACGAGATCGACAAGCTCCGCCACGCGGCCACGCGGGCGCTCTTCGAGCGGCGGGACGTCATCATCGTCGCCAGCGTCTCCTGCATCTACGGCCTGGGCGCGCCCGTGGACTACGGCGCCACCGTGCTGCGCCTGCGGGTCGGCGGCCGCTACCGCCGTGACGGCGTGCTGCGCCAGCTCGTGGACCTGCAGTACGCGCGCAACGACCAGGCCCTCGCGCGGGCCCGCTTCCGCGTCCGCGGGGACACGCTGGAGCTGCAGCCCGCCTACGACGACTTCATCGCCCGCGTCGAGTTCTTCGGCGACGAGGTCGAGCGCGTCACAGAGGTGGATCCGCTCACGGGGGAGATCCTGGCCGAGCGCCAGGAGCTCAGCGTCTACCCTGCCTCCCACTACGTGACCCCGCAGGAGAAGCTCGTGGCGGCCGTCGCTGACATCGAGGTCGAGATGGAGCAGCGCGTCGCCGAGCTCGACCGCAAGGGCATGATCCTGGAGGCGGAGCGCCTCCGCCAGCGCACCACCTTCGACGTGGAGATGATGCGCGAGCTCGGCTTCTGCTCAGGCATCGAGAACTACTCGCGTCACCTGTCTCGCCGAGAGGCCGGCTCGCGGCCCTGGACCCTGCTGGACTACTTCCCGCCCGACTGGCTGCTGGTCATCGACGAGAGCCACATGACCATCCCCCAGGTGGCCGGCATGTACAAGAACGACCGGACCCGCAAGGAGGTCCTCGTCGAGTTCGGCTTCCGGCTGCCCTCCGCGCTGGACAACCGGCCGCTCACCTTCGAGGAGTTCGAGGCGCACCTGGACCAGGTCGTCCACATGAGCGCCACCCCGGGACCCTGGGAGCTGCAGCGCACGGAGGGCCTCGTCGAGCAGCTCATCCGGCCGACGGGCATCGTGGACCCGGCCATCTCGGTGCGGCCCACGGAGGGCCAGATCGACGACCTCATGGACCGCATCCGCGAACGCGTGGAACGCGGAGAGCGCGTGCTCGTCACGACGCTCACGAAGCGCATGGCGGAGGATCTCGCCGACTACCTCCATGAGCTCGGCGTCCGGGTCTCCTACCTCCACAGCGAAGTCGACACGCTCGAGCGTGTCCGGATCCTCCGCGACCTGCGCCTGGGCGTCCATGACGTGCTCGTCGGCATCAACCTGCTGCGGGAGGGGATCGACCTCCCGGAGGTCACCCTCGTGGCCATCCTCGATGCGGACAAGGAGGGCTTCCTGCGCAGCGCCTGGTCGCTCATCCAGGTCATCGGCCGTGCCGCCCGCAACATCGGCGGGGAGGTCGTCATGTATGCCGACCGCGTCACCGAATCCATGCAGGTGGCCATCGACGAGACGAACCGCCGTCGTGCCATCCAGGAGGCCTACAACGCGGAGCACGGCATCACGCCGACGACGATCGTCAAGGAGATTCGCGACATCAACGACCGGCTGGCGGCGGTGGCCAGGGTCCCTTCCGTGCCGGGTGCCTCGCCGGCGGAGCTCGCCGAGCTCAGCCAGGCCCAGGTGGAGAAGTTCGTCTCCCAGCTGGAGGCGGAGATGCGCTCTGCGGCGCGGCAGCTGGAGTACGAGCGTGCCGCGGCGTTGCGCGACGAGATCCAGGACATCCGTCGACGTGTCCTGGAGGAGGATGCGTCGACGGCCGTGCTGAAGGCAGCAGAGCGCGCAGCCACGCGCGGGGACGTCGCCGGGGCGGGGGATGCACGGCGCCCCGACGCCAGCGCTCGCCCGACCCAGCGGGCCGCGGCGCGGCGGACCGGACAGCGGGCCGGCGGTCGGCACGGCTCGGAGGCGCCGCTCCTGGAGGTGACGGAGGTGACCGTGCTGCCGGCCGGTGACGAGCCGCTCAGCGAGGATGCAGAGGGCGATGTCGCCGCCGGGACAGCGGCGGACCTCTTCCCGGGCCTCAAGGACACGCACGAGGATCTCGACGAGGGCTGGATGGCGCGCTGGGTGGACCGGCCCACGTGGGATCGGCGCGTCACCCCCAACGTCATCAAGCGAACCGGCACGCGGCCGCGGCGCGGCCGCTGACCGGACGCTTCGGCCGGGCCGCGGTCGACGGGCACTGCATCGAACGCGCGTTCCAAATGGCTCCGCCTGCGGTACACTGGTGAGGTGCCCCAGGATCTGCTCGTCGTTCGCGGTGCCCGCGAGCACAACCTCAAGGACATCACCGTCGAGCTGCCGCGCGATCGGCTCGTCGTCATCACCGGTCTGTCCGGCAGCGGCAAGTCCAGCCTCGCCTTCGACACCATCTACGCCGAAGGCCAGCGCCGCTATGTCGAGTCGCTCTCCGCCTATGCCCGTCAGTTCCTGGGCCAGATGGAGAAGCCGGACGTCGACCACATCGAGGGGCTCTCGCCGGCCATCTCCATCGACCAGAAGGGTGCCAGCCGCAACCCGCGCTCCACCGTCGGCACGGTGACGGAGGTCTATGACCACCTCCGCCTGCTGTTCGCCCGGGTCGGCCATCCGCACTGCCCCAGTTGTGGCCGTGAGATCGCGCGCATGAGCGTCCAGCAGATCGTGGACCGCATCCGTGCCCTGCCGGACGGCAGCCGCATCCTGGTCCTGGGCCCGCTGGTGCGGGACCGGAAGACGGAGGGTGAGCGCATCTTCGCGGCCGCCCGTCGCCAGGGCTTCGCTCGTGTCCGGGTGGACGGGGAGCTGCTGGACCTGGACCAGGTGACCACGCTGGACAAGTACAAGCGGCACAGCATCGAGGTCGTCGTGGACCGCCTCATCGTCCGCCACCAGGACCCCGATGGCGCCCCGTCGGGGCCGGACGACCCGGATCCGGACGCCGCACGGCTGGCGGATTCGGTGGAGACCGCGCTGCGGCTGGGGGAGGGCGTCATGCTCCTCGCACCGGCTGACGCGGGCGCCTTCGAGGAGCAGCGCTTCAGCGAGCGCTACAGCTGCGCCTACGACGGCTCCACCATCGACGAGCTGGAGCCGCGCTCCTTCTCCTTCAACTCGCCGCACGGCGCCTGCCCTGCCTGCACAGGCCTGGGCATCCGTCTCGAGTTCGCCATGGATCGCGTCATCCCTGACCGCTCACGCTCCATCCCGGACGGTGCCGTGGCTCCCTGGCGCAGCCTGCCGACGGAGCTTTCCTGGCGCCTCAAGACCACCAAGGCCATCATGGACGCGCACGGCTGGGACTATCACGCGGCGGTCCGCGACCTGCCGCCGGACGCGCTTGATCACCTGCTCCACGCGGAGCGCAAGGAGCGCGTCGAGGTGCGCTACCGCCACGAGCGCGGTGAGAACGCCTACGTGGCCACCTTCGAGGGCATCATCACCAACCTCGAGCGGCGCTACCGGGACACGGAGTCGGAGTACGTCCGCACGGAGCTCCAGAAGTTCATGCTGGAACGGCCCTGCCCCACCTGCGGCGGGCGGCGCCTGCGGCCGGAGGCGCTGGCGGTGACCATCGGGCAGCGCCACATCGCGGACGTGGCGGCCATGTCGGTGAGCGAGGCGCTGGACTGGGTCGCGGGCCTGCCTGCCGGCCTCAACGAGCGTGAGCAGGCCATCGCGCGCATGGTCACCAAGGAGATCGGCGAACGGCTCGGCTTCCTGGCGGACGTCGGACTGGACTACCTGACCATCGATCGCACCAGCTCCACGCTCTCCGGAGGTGAGGCCCAGCGCATCCGCCTGGCCACGCAGATCGGCTCCAGCCTGGTGGGCGTCCTCTACATCCTGGATGAGCCCACCATCGGCCTCCACCAGAAGGACAACGCCAAGCTCATCGCCACGCTGCTGCGGCTTCGCGACCTCGGCAACACGCTCCTCGTCGTGGAGCACGACGAGGAGACCATCCGCGTGGCCGACTGGATCGTGGACATCGGCCCGGCGGCGGGCGAGCACGGCGGTGAGGTCATCGCCAGCGGGCCGCTGGAGGTCATCCTGGCCGAGCCGCGCTCGGTCACCGGCGCGTACCTGCGGGGAGAGCTCAAGGTGCCCGTGCCCACGGAACGTCGCGCGGGTACCGGCAACGCTCTCGTGGTGCGTGGGGCCCGGGAGCACAACCTCCAGGGCCTTGACGTGCGCTTCCCGCTGGCCACCTTCACGGCCGTCACCGGGGTCTCCGGCTCCGGCAAGTCCACGCTCGTGACGGACATCCTCTACCGAGCCCTGGCGCGGACGGTCAGTGGTGCCCGCGCGGAGCCCGGGGACCATGATGCCGTGGAGGGCACGGAGGCCATCGACAAGGTCATCGACATCGACCAGAGCCCCATCGGCCGCACGCCACGCTCGAACGCGGCCACCTACACCGGCCTCTTCGGCCCGATCCGCGAGCTCTTCGCCGGGGTGCCGGAGGCGCGCGTGCGTGGCTACGGTCCCGGGCGCTTCAGCTTCAACGTCAAGGGCGGACGCTGCGAGCACTGCAAGGGCGACGGCATCCTGAAGATCGAGATGCAGTTCCTGCCCGATGTGTACGTTCCGTGCGAGGTCTGCGGGGGCAAGCGCTACAACCGCGAGGCCCTCGAGATCCACTACCGCGGCCACTCCATCGCGGACGTCCTGGCGCATGACCGCCGAGGAGGCCCTGGAGGTCTTCCACGCGGTGCCGACCGTCCGCGGCAAGCTGCAGACGCTGGTCGATGTCGGGCTGGGCTACATCCGCCTGGGACAGCCAGCCACCACCCTCTCCGGTGGTGAGGCGCAGCGCGTCAAGCTGGCCACGGAGCTGTCGCGGCGCGCCACGGGACGCACGGTCTACATCCTTGACGAGCCCACCACGGGGCTCCATTTCGCGGACGTGGAGAAGCTCCTGCAGGTCCTCCACCGTCTCGTGTCCACGGGCAACACGGTCATCGTCATCGAGCACAACCTGGACGTCATCAAGACGGCTGACTGGATCATCGACCTGGGACCGGAGGGCGGCGCACGGGGCGGTCGCATCGTGGCCGAGGGCACGCCGGAGGCCATCGCCGAGGCCGTGGGATCAGCCACCGGGGAGTACCTGTCGCGCACCCTGCGCGGGGAGCCCATCGTGCCGCTCTCCGGCACCACGTTCCGGGCCTCGCGGGCCAGCGCTGGTCCCGAGCGGGCCCGCGACCGCGGCGGCGATGCCGGCGCTTCCGGGGTCACCCGGGCGGCGGTCGCGAGCGAGGGCACTGCGGCGCGCCGGCCGAGACGATCCGCGTCCACGGCGGCGCCGGGCATCGACCCCTAGACTTCGCGGACGATGCTGCATTTCATCGACGAGATCGTCATCCCGTTCCTGAACTCCCTGTACGGGGCGGTCGGCTACCTGGGCGTCATGGTCGCCATGGCCATCGAGTCGGCCATGATCCCGCTGCCCAGCGAGCTGATCCTGCCGTACGCGGGCTTCCTCGTCTCCGACCCCGGACAGATCGAGCCGTTGACACAGGGCGCGTGGGGCTTCTGGATCACGGTCATCGTCGCCACGATCGGCAACACGCTGGGCTCGCTCGTCGCCTACGCCATCGGCGCCTACGGCGGGCGCCCCTTCCTGGAGCGCTACGGGCGCTACCTGCTGATCCGGCCGCACGAGATCGACCTGGCCGAGCGGTTCTTCGAGCGCTGGGGCCGCATCACGGTCTTCGTCAGCCGGCTCATGCCGGTGGTGCGCACCTTCATCAGCTTTCCGGCCGGCGTGGTGCGCATGCCCCTGCGCCCCTTCATCGTCTACTCCACGGCAGGCGCGTTCCTGTGGAGCATCCTGCTCGTGTGGGTGGGCGAGCAGCTCGGCGCCAACTGGGTGGAGATCCGCGAGATGCTGCAGCCCTACGACACGCTGATGATCGCCCTGGTCGTCCTGACCGTCGTGGCCTTCGTGTGGTGGCGCATCGGGATGCCCGGGTTGCCCAGGCGGGCCGCTGCGGCCGTGGCCGTGGATGGCGCGCAGCCGGCGCAGGTCACCGATGGAGCACCGCTCGACGCGCCGGATGGCGCGGACCACCGGGACTAGGTGGCCGCAAGGGGCGACAGGAGGGAGATCGGCATGACACCCACGCGCCAGGACGCCTGGATGCTGCTCTGCGAGTGGACCGCCAGCGAGAGCCTGCGCCGTCATGGGCTGGCCGTCGAGGCCGCCGTGGCCTGGTACGCCGAGCATCACTTCGGGCTGGCAGGGGCGGACCTGGAGCGCTGGAGGATGGCCGGCCTGCTGCACGACTTCGACTACGAACGGTTCCCGGAGAGCCACCCGCTCGAGGGTGCGCGCGAACTGCGGCGACTGGGCTACCCGGAGGATGTCGTCGCGGCCGTCCTCGGTCACGGTGACCACACCGGTGAGCCGCGTGAGAGCGACCTGGCCCATGCGGTCTATGCCTGCGACGAGATGAGCGGCTTCATCGTCGCCGTGGCGCTCGTGCGCCCCAACCGGAGCCTGGACGAAGTTGACGCTGTGGCAGTACGGCGCAAGATGAAGGACAAGGGCTTTGCGCGGCAGGTCCCCCGCGACCAGCTCGAGCGCGGGGCCGAGGAGATCGGCCTGCCGCTCGACGACCATATCGGGCATGTCATCGAGGGACTGCGCACCGTCAGGGAGGAGCTGGGCCTGTGAGCACGCGCATGGTGCAGGTGGAACGCGTCGTGGACGCACCTCCCGAACGTGTCTACCGCATGTGGTCGGACCCGGACAGCCTGACCCAGTGGCTCTGCTACCGGGTCCGCGGCTCGCTCCTGCCGGGCGCCCGCAGCGTGCTCGTCTTCCCCCGCCACGAGGTGGAGATCGACGTCCTGGAGGCACTGCCCGACAGCCTCTTCCGCTTCCGCTGGCTCCACCAGGGAGACCTGGGATTGGCGACGGAGGTCCGCGTCGCCATCCGCAACAAGGGATGGGGTTCACAGGTGACGCTCACCGATGGCCCCTACGACATCCGGGATGACGCGGTGCTCGACGAGTTCGCGAAGGCCGTCGAGACCTGGTCGGCTGGCCTGGTCCAGATGCGCGCCTCGGTCGACTACTCGGTGGACCTGCGCCGCGTCCCTTGAGCATGCCGGGCCGCACGACGCCGGCTGCGGCGAGCATCTCGCGGCGCCGCACGGGGCATCGCCTGGGCCACCACGCGATCCCGCCTCTGACGCTCGGCCTCCCGCGCCTTCTTCGCATCGATCAGGCCAGCTCGGCCGGGTCGAAGGCCTCGCGCAGGAAGCGTGAGGGGGCGCCCGGGTCGTAGACGAGCGTGAGGCTCCGGCGCGCCCGCGTCCAGGCCACGTAGGCGAGACGCCGCTCCTCCTCCAGCACCCGTCGCGGGTCTGCTGCCTCGCGCAGGGCGCGCTCGGCCGGGAAGATGCCCTCGTCGTGACCGATGCAGGCGACGTGTTCCCACTCGAGACCCTTGGTGGCGTGGAAGGTCGCCAGCGTCAGGGCGCCCGCGGCGTCAGCGACACCATCCTTCGTGGCGAGGTGGGCTGCCCGGCTCGCGGCACGCTCGTCGAGTGCGTGACGCAGGGCAGCGGCGCTGTCGAAGGGTGCCGCCCACGCCAGCAGCGACCGTGCGAGCTCTGCCGAGAGTCCCCGCTCACGGGCCACGTCAGCCAGGGCTGGGAGGAAGGCTCCGCCGTCGGCCTGCCGCTCGCCCGCCAGCTCGACCACCGCGAGCATCCCGACCTCGCCCCCGAGGGTGGCGTCGTCCAGCAGCAGGCCATCCGCCTCGACGCGGTACGGGATGCCGAGCTCCAGCGCCACGGCCGCCACCGGTGCCAGCTCCGCATTCGTGCGGGCAAGGACCGCCCGCCCACCCGGTGTCGAGCCCCATGTGCCCAGCAGCAGGCGGGCGCGGGCCACGTCATCGCCACTGTCCGGCGCGAGCGTGACGGTGCCGCTCGCCGCGGGTGAGGCACGGATCGATTTCTCGAAACGCTCGCGATTGTGGGCCACCAGCCGCGCCGCCCGCCGCACGACCTCCGGCGCACAGCGATGATTCGTCTGCAGGTCCACACGTCGCAACCCCGGCAGGCGGGCCGCCAGGCTGAGCACGCGGCGGACATCCGCCAGCCGCCATGCATAGATGGTCTGGTCATCGTCACCGACCAGGAAGATGTCTCGCCGCTCGCCGGCCAGAAGCAGCGCCAGCTCCAGCTGGGTGCGGTCGAGGTCCTGGGCCTCGTCCACGAAGAGGACCGCGGCGCGTCCGCGCCAGCGGCGCAGCAGCGCCGGGTCCGCCTCGAGCGTGGGCACGGCACGGCCCACGAGGTCGTCCAGGTCGATGGCACCCCGGGCCGTGAGGTGGGCCTGGTAGGCCGCGAAGGCGGCATGCGTGGCCGCGTCCGTCAGCGGCGGCGCACGTTCCGGGTCCAGCTTGAGCCGGGTGAAGGCATCGTCCAGCCAGCGTTGGGCGGCGGGACCGAGCGGCCCGCCCGCCAGCTCCGCCAGGACCGCCTGGCGCTCGACGATGCGGCTGACATCGACCCCGGTATCCGCGAGGATCGCCCGACCGAGCGCGTGGAAGGTGCTGACCCGGACGCTGCCCGGCGACAGGCCGAGCTCACCCAGCGCCGCGTCCGCGCGCGCCTGCAGCTCTTGTGCCGCGCGGCGATTGAAGGTCAGGGCGCAGACCTGGCCGGGCGCCACGCCGGTCGCCACCCGCCAGGCGATGCGAGCCACGACCGTCGTGGTCTTGCCGGAGCCGGCCGGCGCCACGCAGAGCACCGGACCCGGTGGGGCGGTGGCCGCCGCACGCTGGTCCGGCGCCAGGTGGCCGAGTCGCTCCCGCACGGCGGCCGGGAGCTCCGCCAGGGCGGGCGTGGCGTCGTCGGGGAGGGGAGCGGACATGTCCGCATCCTGGACTGCGGCCCTTGCCTGCCGGGTACTCGGGGCTTGCCTGGGCCTTGCTCGGCGCTTGCTCGCGACTTGCTCGCGGCGTGCGGTGGCGTCGCTCGTGGGCCCGGCCGGCGTCCCGGCGCTAGCATCGATGTGATGACCCCGCGACTGCAGGCCACGCTCGAGCACCTTCCGGACAAACCGGGCGTCTACCTGTTCAAGGACGCGGCCGGACTCGTGCTCTACGTGGGCAAGGCCCAGAGCCTGCGCAACCGCGTGCGCCAGTATTGGCAGGCGGGCCGGTCAGCGACGCCGTTGCGCATCGAATCGGCCATCGACCAGGTCGCGGACGTGGAGACCACGCTCACCGACACCGTCAGCGAGGCGCTCCTCCTGGAAGCCAACCTGGTCAAGCGCTACCAGCCACGCTTCAACGTCCGCCTCAAGGACGACAAGTCGTACCCCTTCATCAAGGTCACCCTGGCCGACGACTTCCCCCGCATCGAGCGCACACGCAAGCTGCCCGACGACGGCAGTCGCTACTTCGGCCCCTACGCGTCCGCGAGCAGCGTGGACGAATCGATGAACCTCATCCGGCGCATCTTCCCCTTTCGGACCTGCAGCATCGACATCCGCGTCGGGGAGCGCGCCCTGGATCGGCCCTGCCTCCTCTATCACATCAAGCGCTGCCAGGGCCCCTGCATCGAAGCCATCGAGCAGGCCGACTACCGGCGCGACATCGAGCAGGTCATGCTCTTCCTCGAGGGTCACCAGGAGCAGGTCTCCCGGGCCCTCCGGGCCGACATGGAGCTCGCCGCGGACGACCTGCGCTTCGAGCGTGCGGCCGCCCTGCGCGACAAGGTGCGGGCCATCGAGCGGACCATGGAGAGCCAGAAGATGGCCGGCTTCGCCAAGCGCGCCCTGGATGTCCTCGGCTATGCGCGCGCCGGCAAGGACGCTGCCGTGCAGCTCTTCGCCATCCGCGAGGGCAAGACCACCAGCCGTGACATCTTCCTGCTGGAGAACCTGGCCGACGCCTCCGACGAGGAGGCCCTGACCTCCTTCGCGCGCCAGTACTACGCCCGCGCCGGGTCGATCCCGCCGCGGGTGCTGGTGCCCCTCGACCTCCCCGAGGCGGCGGACCTGGAGGCCTCCCTGTCCGCCCGGGCGGAGCGGCGGGTGCGGCTCTCCCGCCCGCAGCGCGGCGAGGGTCGGCAGCTGATGGAGCTGGCCGCGCGCAACGCCGCCGAGACGCTGGCCCGCGAGCAGGTGCGCTGGCTGGCCGACCAGGGCAAGACCGAGCGCGCCCTGGCGGAGCTTTCCGAGGCCCTCGCGCTGCCCGCCCCGCCCGAGCGCATCGAGTGCTACGACATCAGCACCATCCAGGGGACCTCCACGGTGGGCAGCATGGTGGTCTTCGAGGACGGCCAGCCCCGCAGCGGGGAGTACCGCCGCTTCCGGATCCGCGACGTGGCCGGCCAGGATGACTTCGCCAGCCACCAGGAGGTCCTGCGACGCCGCTTCCGTCGGGCCCTCGACAGCCAGGAAGGGGCGGCCGAGCAGCTGCGCTGGCGGATGCCCGACCTCGTCATCATCGATGGCGGCAAGGGCCAGGTGAGCGCGGCCCGGGAGGTGCTCGACGACCTCGGTCTGCACGATCTGGCCCTGGCCGGCCTGGCCAAGGAGCGCGAGGAGCTCTTCCTGCCGGAGCAGAGCGATCCCATCGTCCTGCCCGCCACGTCAGGCGCTCTCTACCTGCTGCAGCGCCTGCGCGACGAGGCCCACCGCTTCGCCATCACGTACCACCGCCAGGTGCGGGCCAGGGCGGCTACTCGCTCGGCGCTCGATGATCTGCCGGGCATCGGCCCGGCGCGCCGACGAGCCCTGTTGCGCGTCTTCGGGTCCAGCCGCGCGCTGAAGGGTGCCAGCGTCGACGAGATCGCCGCGGTGCCCGGCATCGGGAAGTCCATGGCCGAGCGCATCCGGGCTCACCTGGACGGCTGAGCCGGCAGGAGTCGCGGCCCGCTCGCACGGACGCGTGGCACGGGGCGGACGCCGCCACGATCCCTCCCGGCTGCCATGCCGGCCCACGCGCGCGACCGCTCTGTAGTAACGTCGCGTGCGATGCAACGCGCTCTTCCCATCATCGTCGCGGCCGTATTCCTGGTCGCCCTCGTCGTCGCCATCTTCCCGCTGCCGCGCCCTGGCGGGACGTCCGGTGAGTCCATCCGCACCCGTCTCGGCCTCGACCTCATCGGCGGCTTGCAGGGTGAGTACCAGGTGGTCGCCACGGACCAGCAACCCGTCACCTCGGACATCCTGGAGCAGACCCGGACGATCATCGAGAACCGCGTCAACGAGACCGGCGTGTCTGAGCCCGTCGTCGTCACGCAGGGCTCCGACCGCATCTCCGTCGAGCTGCCGGGCATCGACGACGAGGGCGAGATCCGCCGTCTCATCGGCACCACCGGCGTGCTCAGCTTCATGCCGGTCCCGGCCGCGCTGCAGGGCACGGTGGGCGACGGTCCCCTGCCTGAGGGCATGCAGGACGTCGAGCCGCTCTTCACCGGTACCGAGATCGCCAGCGCCGCCATCGCCCAGGACTCGATGACGCGGGAGATCGTGGTCGACCTGCAGCTCAAGAGCACCGGTGCGGGGCTCTTCGACGCCTATGCTGCCGACCACTACGGCGATCAGTTCGCCATCGTGCTGGACGATGAGGTCATCTCCGCCCCGGTCATCCAGGCGCAGCGCTTCGGCGGCCGCGCCCAGATCTCGGGCGGTTCGGCCGGCTTCGCGCAGGCAGAGGCCCAGTCGCTGGTCACCGTCCTGAAGTTCGGCTCGCTGCCCCTCGAGATCCGCGAAGTCGGCTTCAACCGGATCTCGGCCTCGCTCGGGGAGCGCTTCCTCAACCAGACGCTGCTGGCCGGCGCCGTGGGCATCGCCCTCGTCTTCGCCTTCATGCTCATCTTCTATCGCATGCCCGGCGCGGTGGCCTGCGTCGCCCTGATCTTCTACACGGTCTTCTGCTACGCCCTGTTCCGGCTGCTGGGCGTGACCCTGACGCTGGCCGGCATCGCGGCCTTCATCCTGTCGGTGGGCATGGCCGTGGACGCCAACATCCTCATCTTCGAACGCACCAAGGAAGAGCTGCGGGCCGGCAGGAACCTGGCGGCGGCCGTGGAGGCCGGCTTCAGCCGCGCGTGGAACTCCATCCTTGACTCCAACGTGTCCACCCTGATCACCGCCTTCATCCTCTTCTACTTCGGGACCTCGGTCGTCAAGGGCTTCGCGCTCGTCCTGATCATCGGCGTGCTGACCTCGATGTTCACCGCCGTCACCCTGAGCCGCATGATGCTGCGCTGGGTCGTGCAGCAGCCATGGGCGCGCCAGCGCCACCTCTTCGGCATCGCTGACACCGAGCTGGCTGCGGACGCACGCAGCCGCCGCAGCGAGGTGCCCAGCCGTGTTTGACTGGGTCGGCCACCGCCACTACGGCTATATCTTCAGCGCCGTCCTGACCGTCGTCTGTCTCATCTTCCTGGCCATGACCTTCATCCCCGGTGCCGGCCTGGGCCTGCAGTTCTCCATCGCCTACACGGGCGGCACGGAGTGGGAAGTCAGGTTCGAGGGCGGCACGCCTGAGCAGGCAGACGTGCGAGCCATCCTCGAGGCGCAGGGCCTGGGTGACTCCGAGGTCGCCATCATCGACACCGACGAGGGCGATTACGTGCGCATCCGCACGCGGGCCCTGGCCCTGGAGGCCCCCACCGTGACCGAGGGGTCTGCCGCGGCTGCAGCCGCGGCCGCGGCGTCGGCCTCACCGTCGGCCTCATCGGCGGCCTCAGCGGCGGCCTCAGCGTCCGCTTCCGCAGCGGTAGCGCCGCCGGCCTCGACAGCCCCCACGTCGTCCGCGGCTCCGGCCGCCGTGGCCAGCGCGGTCGCGACTGCCCCGGCCTCACCCTCACCGACGTCTGCCGCGAGTGCCGCCCCCGCGAGCCGCCGCCGCCGCCGCTTCTCCGGGTGCCTCATCCGCGGCCGGCCCCTCGGCCTCCCCATCCGCGGCGCCGGTCGCCGGCGTACCCACGGAAGGTGAGCTGGGGGCCCTGGCCACAGCGCTCCAGGAGCGTTTCGGACCCATCGTGGACGTGCGCAACTCCGTGTCCGTCGGTGCCGTCGTCAGCTCCGAGCTCATCCAGCAGACGATCATGCTCATCGTCTTCGCCTCGTTGGGCATCATGGCCTGGATCAGCTACCGCTTCCGCGATGTGCGCATGGGCGTCACGGCGGTCGTGGCCCTGATCCATGACGTCATCGTCGTGGTGGGCATCTTCGCCGTGCTCGGCACCCTCCTGGGTGTCCAGATCGACTCGCTGTTCGTGACGGCCATGCTCACCGTCATCGGCTTCTCCGTGCACGACACGATCGTCGTCTTCGACCGCGTGCGCGAGAACCGGGCCCGCTACGTGGGCGACCCGCTGCCGCTCATCGTGAACCACTCCATCACCCAGACCCTGGGTCGCAGCATCACGACGTCGCTGACGCTGATCCTCACGCTGCTCGCGCTCTTCATCTTCGGAGGCGAGCTCATCCGGCCCTTCACCCTGGCCCTCCTCGTCGGCGTGACGACGGGCACGTACTCGTCGGTCTTCGTAGCCGTGCCGCTGTTCCTGGACTGGCATCTCTGGGACGATCGACACAAGGCGCAGCAGCTGGCGGCCGGGACACCCGCGCGAAGCCGGGCACGCCCCGCGTAAGCCGGGGTGAATGCACCCCGGTCAGACTCGGGTCTCATGGATGAGCTGCGTCCGCACTATCACTGGGTCCTGCCGGACGCCCATCCGCTGACGACGGACACCATCGCCGAGGCGCGCCGCTTCGGGCTCTCGGCCCGCGCCGTGCGTGTCCTCTCGCGGCGCGGACCGCTGGATCGCGCAGCCCTGGCCGCCCGTTTCGACGAGCCGGAGGCCGGCCTCCACGATCCGGCCCTCCTGCCTGATGCTGGGCCGGCGCTCACCCGCGTCCGCGGGGCGCGAGAGCGCGGAGAGAGCGTGCTCGTGCTGGGCGACTTCGATGCCGACGGCCTCACCGGGCTGGCTATCCTCGTCCTCGCCCTGCGGCGTCTCGGGCTGCGCGCGGAGCCCTACGTGCCCGACCGATCGGCGGAGGGACACGGGCTCTCCATGGCGGCCGTGGAGCGCGCACGGCATGCCGGTCACACGCTCATCATCACGGCAGACACCGGATCCAGCAGCGTCGAGGAGACCGCCGCCGCGCGTGCCGCTGGCGTGGATGTCATCGTCACGGACCACCACGTCGTCGGAGACCGGCGGCCGGATGCGGTGGCCCTCGTCAATCCGCACCGTGCGGACAGCACGTACCCGGACGTCCGGCTTTCGGGTTCGGGTGTCGCCTTCAAGGTCGCCCAACTGCTGCTGGCGGAGCTGCCTGGCGGCCCGCGGGACGCCCTGGCGCTGGCTGACCTGGCCGCCATCGGCTCGATCGCGGACATGGTGCCCCTGGAGGGGGAGAACCGCGCCATCGTGCGGCTCGGCCTGCGCATCCTCTCGGAGCGACCGCGCCCGGGGCTGGCCGCCCTTCTCGCCATGGCGCGCCTCGAGGGCGAGATGCTCACCCCGGAGGACATCGCCTTCGCGCTGGCGCCGCGTATCAACGCCGTGGGCCGCGTGGGAGACCCGTCCGTCGCGGCCGCGCTCCTGCTGGCCGAGGACGCCTCCACGGCAGAGCGGTTGGCCGGGGAGCTCGAGGTCGCCAACCGACAGCGCCGTGACCTCACGACGGTCGCCCTGGGCGAGGCGCGCGCGCGCCTCGGGGATGTCGCGGACGATCCCTTCATCGTCCTGGTCGGGGACTGGCCGGTGGGCATCATCGGACTGGTCGCCGGCCGTGTGGCCGAGGAGACCGGTCGTCCAGCGCTGGTCATCTCGAGCAGCGTGGTGCCCTGGCGTGGCTCCGCGCGCAGTGCCGGTGGCGTGGACGTGGCAGCCGCCCTGGCGGCCTGTGGTGATCTCCTGGAGCGTCATGGCGGCCACCCCGCGGCCGCCGGATGTCACGTCCAGGAGGCGCACGTTGGGGAGCTTCGGGCGCGACTGGTGGCCCGGGCGGCAGGCATGCCGATCAGCGACCCACGTCCCGGCCTCGCGATCGACCTCATCCAGAGCGCACTTGACGCGGATTTCGTACTCTTGCGCGAGTTGGCACCGCTGGAGGGCGCCGCAGAGGCTCCTCCGCTCATCGGCATCGCGGGACTCGTCGTGACCCGCGGTCGCCTGGCGAACGGTGGCCATACCCAGCTCACGCTGCGCAGGGGACGGGACGTGATCGACGGCATCTGCTTCGGCCGCCCGGACCTGGCGGGTCAGCTCTCGGAGGGCCAGGAGATCGACGTCGTCGCGCGCCTCGCCAGCCACGCCTACGCGGGCCTGGATACGCTGCAGCTGGACATCCGGGATGTGGCGCCGGCCGGTACCCTCCTCGCCCTGCGGGCGGTCACGCCGCGGATCGGGGAGGCGCCATGACCTACCGCCCTCCGCTGCCGCCGCAGGGTGGCGGTGGCCAGAAGGTCAGTGGCAAGCAGACGCTTCCCGCAGGCGGCCCGCCCACCACCGGAGGGCCGCTCCGCTACACGGAGCCGGCCTACCGGCCGCCGTACCTGCCGGGGCAGGAGCCGCTGCCCTCGCGCTCTCGCCAGCGGCGCAGCTCCCCGATCCTGGCGCCCATCCTGGCACTCGTCGGCCTGCTGGTCGTCGGTGGCGCCAGCGTCTGGGCTGTCAGCATGCTCGGCACGGACCTCACCGGGTTCCTCACCCAGGGCGCCAGCCCCTCGCCAGATGTCGTCGCCGCCGGCAGTTCGCCGGAGCCCCGTGCGACCAGTGAGCCGACGCTCGCGATCGTGGACGTCGAGCCGTCCGTGGCGCCGGACATCGCGAAGCCGCCGCCCGATGAACGCGCGGACATCGCGGGGACGATCGTGTTCAGCCGCGCGGGTGACATCTGGGCGGCCTCGGGCCGCGAGCTCAACAGGCTCACGAGCACGGACTCCACGAAGTCGGACTCCAGCCCCGCGTGGTCTCCGGACGGCAAGGAGATCTACTTCATCCGGACGACGCGCAAAGCCACGGAGAACACCCTCGCGGGTGGCCTCTACACGTTCTACGTGCCTGACGTCTACCGCATGAAGGCGGACGGCTCGGACCGCAAGCGCATCCATGACTCCCTCATCCAGTCGTCCGGCAAGCTCTGGTTCAGCCACGTCCTGCAGCCTGATGTGAGCCCCGATGGCAAGACCGTCGCGGTCGTCAGCGATGGACCCGATGGGACCGGACCTGTGGAGCTCTTCATGCTCGACGCCAAGTCCGGCAATCTGAAGAAGGTGGCCGCGCCCGCCCAGGGGGAGCAGGGCCACAGCGACCCCGCCTTCAGCCCGGACGGGAAGCAGTTGGCGTTCACCTACAACCAGGCCCAGGGCGAGGACGGGGTGCCCCGCATCGGCATCCTGAAGTGCCGCTCGCGCGGCGACTGCACCGGCGGCAAGGTCAAGCTCCTGCGACCGGGGTACGCGCATCCCGCGTGGTCGCCGGACGGCAGCTGGCTGGCCGTGGAAGCCACGCGCGGCACCGGGCGTGATATCGCCATCATCGACCCCAGGGCAGGCGACATCCGCCTCACCCTCACCGATGACGGCAACAGCTTCGCTCCGGTCGTCTCACCGAACGGTGACCAGATCGCCTACCTGCACCGCGATGGACAGGACATCGATGTCCGCGTCATGACCCTGGAGATCGGCGCCGACGGCGGCATCACCCTGGTGAGCGACCAGGCTGTCACCCAGGACGGCAACATCGATGGCACCTCACCGCCGAACTGGTTCATCCCGGAGCGGCAGCTCACGGGCAGCGATGGCGCCGCGAACCCCGACGCTGGCGCCGCGGGTGCCGGCGCCGCCACGCTGGAGCCATCGCCCAGCCTGGCCGAAGGGGCGCCACCGCCACCCTGAGCTCGCCACCCTGAGTCCGGTGCCCCGGGTGCTAGCATGCGCTCGGTCGACCACGTCGTCGGAGGATCGCATGGCGCTCCCGAACATCGGACCCCTCGAGCTGGTCCTCATCCTTGCGGTCCTGCTCATCCTCGTGGGTCCTCGCCGCCTGCCGGAGATGGGCCAGTCGGTCGGTCGTGCCATCCGGGAGTTCCGCAAGGCGTCGTCCGAGGTGGTGGAGGCCACCAGCCTGAGCCCGACCCCGGCGCGTCCGGTCGCGCCTGCCTCCCCGGCGATGGCAGCCACCGCCGCGGTCGTGGCCCCGGAGTCGGTCCCGGTCAGCCCGCCGCCGCCCGTGGCCTCGCCGACCCAGGAGGCGCCCATCGTGGACACGGCGCCGCCCACGGCGAGTGCGATGGTGCAGCCCAGCAGCGACGACGGCAACGTCCCCCCGGCCTGACCGACGCCCCAGCGTGAGCGTCAGCCGGGAGAGGACCCCATGACCGAGGCCACCGGCACCGGGTCCCCGGCCCACGACGCTGCCGGGCGGTCCGGGCCGGCCATCGCGGAGCCGGCGACGATGCCGCTCGTCGAGCACCTCTCGGAGCTTCGCCGACGCCTCGTCATCTGTGTCGTCGGGGTCCTCCTGGGCGCGGTCGTCGGCTTCCTGCTGGCGCCGACGATCATCCGCCTGCTCGTCTCACCGCTGCCCGATGCCGAGGTCGTCTTCCTCACCCTGTCCGGGGGCTTCATGGTGCATCTGCGGGTCGCCATCATCGTCGGACTGCTGCTGGCCCTGCCGCTGGTGCTCTACCAGGTCTGGGCCTTCGTGGCACCGGGCCTGACGCGCCAGGAGCGTCGTGCCTCGTGGCCCTGGATCCCATTGAGCGTCGTCTTCTTCCTGTTGGGCACGCTCGTCGCCTGGGTCACGCTGCCCTATGCGGTCGGCTTCCTGCTGGGCTTCCAGATCGAGGACACGCTGGTCGCCATGCCCAGTGCGGAGGCCTACTTCGGCTTCGTGACGTTCCTCTTCCTCATCTTCGGGCTGGTCATGGAGTTCCCCATCCTGCTCGTCTTCCTCGATCGGCTGGGGATCCTCCGCGTGGAGCAGCTGCGCTCCATGCGCCGCTACGTGCTGGCCGGCGTCGTCATCTTCGCCGTCGTGGTCACGCCGGGCGGCGACCCCGTCAGCCCGCTCGTGCTGGCGGGCACGATGTACGCTCTCTTCGAGGTGACGATCCTGCTGCTGACACGCCGACGCCGCGAGGTCGCCGATGCTTGAGCCGAGCAACCCATCATCGGCTGCCCCCGCCCAGCACGTGGCCGTCATCACCGGTCTTTCGGGCGCCGGCAAGACGGCCGCCGCCAAGATCTTCGAAGACCTCGGCTACACGGTCGTGGACAATGTCCCCAGCCCGTTGCTGCGCGACCTGGCGGAGCTGGTGGCCAACGATCCGAGACGGTACGACCGCGTGGCCATCGTGCTGGACGTGCGCCAGGGTGATGCACCGCTGGCCCTGGCTGCCGCCCTCGGTGCCCTGCACGGGCGAGGCATCGAGCCGCAGGTCTTCTTCCTCGAGGCGAGTGACGAGGCCCTCGTGCGGCGCTACTCGGAGACGCGCCATCGACACCCGCTGGACACCCAGCATGACGGGGTGCAGTCGGCCATCGCCCGGGAGCGCCTGCTCCTCGACGAGGTCCGGGGCATGGCCCAGATCACCATCGACACCACGGACCTGGCCTTTCGCCAGCTGCGCGAGCGCATCGTGGCCGCCCTCGGCGCGCAGCCCGGTCCGGACCAGCTGGCACTGCAGATCATCAGCTTCGGCTTCAAGTACGGCGTGCCGCTGGAGGCCGACCTGGTCTTCGATGTGCGGTTCATGGAGAACCCGTTCTATCGGCCGGAGCTGCGGGACTCGTCCGGACTGACCCCGCAGGTGCGCGACTTCGTGCTTGGGCAACCCATCACGGAACGCTTCCTGGCCCAGCTCCAGGACCTCCTGGCGACGCTCATCCCGGCCTATCTCTCGGAAGGCAAGACGCGCCTCACCATCGCCATCGGCTGCACCGGCGGCTTCCACCGCTCGGTGGCCATCGGCGCCGCCCTGGGCCAGCACCTGGAGCGGATGGGACTGGGTCCGGTGAGCGTCTGGCATCGCGAGCTGGAGCGGCGGCGGTGAGCCTGCCGGGGGAGCAGAGCCGCCGCGCTCGGCTGCGGCGCTGGATGCGTCCGGGCACCGGCATCAAGCGCTGGCTGCTGGTGATGTTCCTGGGCCTCACCATCCTGGCCGTGGCGGGGGCACTGTTCATCCGCTTCCTCTTCCGCGAGGTCCCTGCCACCAGCCTGCTGGGGCAGGCCTATGAGATCGTCAGCCTCGGGTTCCTGCCCGGTCTGTTGCGCCCCGTGGTGGCCATCGGCGCGGGCGTCGCCATCTTCGTCTTCGGGCTATGGCGGCTGCTGTCCGTTCTCCTGGAGCCGTTCTCGGCCCGTCGTGAGCCGCTCGTCGAGCTCGTCTACCAGAAGCGTTCGCTGGCCCGCGGGCCCCGCATCGTCGCCATCGGCGGCGGCACCGGCCTGTCCACGCTCCTGCGTGGCCTCAAGGAGTCGAGCAGCAACATCACGGCGGTGGTCACCGTGGCTGATGATGGTGGCTCCTCGGGCAAGCTGCGCCAGGAGCTCGGCGTGCCGCCCGTGGGTGATATCCGTGCCTGCATGGCCGCCCTGGCCGACGTGGAGCCGACGATGACCCGGCTCATGCAGTACCGCTTCCCGGCCCGGGAGGGTGAGCCCGGCCTGGCCGGCCACGCCTTCGGCAATCTGCTCATCGCGGCCATGGCGGACATCGCCGGGGACTTCGAGGAGGGGGTCCGCCAGGCCAACCGGGTCCTCGCCGTGCGCGGCCAGGTCGTGCCGGCGGCACCGGTGGCGCTCAGCCTCCATGCGGAGCTGGCCGACGGCTCGACCCTGACCGGTCAGTCCCGCATCATGCGCTCCCGTGGCATCCGCCGCGTCTGGCTGAGCCCGGCGCGTGTCGAGGCCAGCCCGGAGGCCGCCGAGGCCATCCGATCCGCCGATCTCATCGTCCTGGGTCCAGGCTCGCTCTACACGAGCGTCCTGCCCAGCCTCCTGGTGCCCGGCATCCGCTCTGCCATCGAATCGGCGAAGGGCCTGTGTGTCTACGTCGCCAACGTGGCCACCCAGCAGGGCGAGACCGAGGGCTACACGCTGTCCGAGCACGTCGCTGCGCTCAGCGCCCACGACGTGGGCCACCTCCCCGACATCATCCTCGCCAATTCCGACCGGACCGCACGGGTGCCCGAGGACTACCCGGCCCAGGCGGTCCGCATCGACATGGCGGTCGGCGGCGCGCGGCCGCGCCTGGTGCTGGAGCCCGTGGTGGATCCGGGCAACGCGCACCGGCACGATCCCCAGCGCCTCGCGGAGGCACTCATGCGCCTCCTCCATGCGCAGCCGGCGGCCCGACCCGTGGCCCCGATGCGGACGGCCTGAGGCGCCGCCGCCGCGCGTGGGCCAGTCCAGGGACCTCGTCCAGGCCGTTCGTGCGGAGCTGGCTGCCATCGACCCTCCCCGCGCCTGCTGCCGACAGGCCGAACGGGCGGGACTCGGTGCCGCCGCGCGCGGCCGCGCGCGCTCCCCGGTCGTGGCGCGACTGGCCGTTCGCCTTTCGGACGAGCATGCCGGTGCGGATGGCCCGGATGGCGGGGCCGCCGGTCCGCGGGGCGTCGCCAACGCCGGGCCGGCAGCCACGGTGGATGTCGACTGGCGAGCGCTGCGGTCGCATTGCCGCGCTGCCTGGCTGCGCGGCCGATTCCTGGCTGTCGGCTCCCTGAGCCTGGGTGTCCGCGGCCCGCATCTCGAGCTGGTGGTCTCGACGCAGGACGGGGATGTGCTGGCGGCTCGGGTGGCCGATCTCGGCCTGCCCGCCACACGGCGCCTGCGCCGAGGTCGGGCAGTGCTCACGTGGAAGCGCACGGACGCGATCCTGGCCTTCCTGCGCACCTGCGGCGCCGGTGCCAGCGTCCTGGAGATCGAGTCGCGACTCGTCATGCGTCAGCTGCAGGGACATCTCAATCGCGTCCTCAACGCGGAGACGGCGAACCTCGAACGCAGCGTGGCCTCCAGCGCCCGGCACATCGCGCTCATCGAGCAGCTCCAGGCCGACGGTCGACTGGCGACGCTGCCGGACCTGGAGCGTGCCGTGGCGGCTGAACGGCAGGCGGCGCCAGAGGCCTCCTTCACCGAGCTGGCGGCGCGCCTCGGGCTCAGCCGCGCACGGGTCCAGCGTGCCTTCGGGCGCCTGGAGGCGGAGGCCTCCCTCGCGTCTGCTCCCGGCGACCTATGATGGGCCGCATGCGACCCGTCATCATCACTGCCAACTGGAAGATGAACACGTCCCCAGCGGATGCAGGTCCGTTGGCTCGCTCCATCGCTGACGCCACGGACGTGGCCGGCGTCACGCGCATCATCTGCCCGCCCTATGTGGCGCTGGCGGCCGTGGGGGATGCCCTGGCGGGCACCGGCGTGGCCGTGGGAGCGCAGAACGCGCATGCGGAATCCAAGGGCGCCTACACGGGCGAGATCTCGGCAGCCATGCTGTCCGGCCTCGTCACCTGGTGCATCGTGGGCCACTCGGAACGCCGTCGCGATCAACTGGAATCCGATGACCTCATCGGGCGCAAGATCGTGCGCCTCATGGAAGCCGGTATCGCGCCCATGCTCTGCGTCGGCGAGCTCCTGGAGGAGCGCGAGGCGGGCACGGCCCTCTCGACCGTGCAGGCCCAGGTCCGCGGCGCGCTCGGGGTCATCGTGGCCGAGGGACATGCGGTCCCGGCTGACCTCGTCATCGCCTACGAGCCCGTGTGGGCCATCGGCACCGGCCGCACTGCCAGCGGCAAGGATGCCGCGGAGATGGCGGACGCCATCCGTGCCACGCTGGCGCAGATCACCAGCGCGGCTCAGGCCGAAGCTACGCCCGTGCTCTACGGCGGCTCGGTGACGAGCGGCTCCATCGGCGAGTTCCTCGACGAGGCAGCCATCGATGGCGCGCTCGTTGGTGGCGCCAGCCTGAAGCCGGACGAGATGGCCGGGATCGTGGCTCGCGCCGGCATCACCGCGGCTGCCCGCGCCGCCGCCCAGTCCTGACGCCGCCGGCCGGGGAGCCGCGCGCCGGCCGCTGAGCGGCCTCTGACCAGTCACCAACGCCCGATCGACCACCCCGGGGGCTTGCCGGGCCAGCCTTCGAATGGAGGGAAACCCACCCGTGACCACGCGCGCTGAACGGCCGTGCCCCATCGTCCTCGTCGTCGTCGACGGCTTCGGCATCGGTCCGGATCCCGCCGTGGACGCCATCGCCGCCGCGGACATGCCGCGCTGGCGCGGCCTCATGGCGGTGTGGCCGCACGCCCGGCTGGAGGCCTCCGGCCCGGCTGTCGGCCTGCCCGATGGCCAGATGGGCAACAGCGAGGTGGGCCACCTCAACCTCGGTGCCGGCCGCCCGGTGCTCCAGGACCTGCCGCGCATCGACGCCGACATCGCAGACGGCGACTTCGCGCGCAATGCCGTGCTTCAGAAGGCGGTGCGAGCCGTCGCCGAGCGCGGATCGCGCCTGCACCTCGTCGGCCTCATCGGGCCCGGTGGCGTGCACTCGGTGGATCGCCATGCCGTGGCCATCGCGGCGATGGCGCGCGCGGCGGGCGTGGAGGATGTCGTCGTGCACGGCCTTCTCGACGGACGTGACACGCCGCCCCGCTCCGCCGATGGCTTCATCCCCGACTTCGAGGGGCGCCTCCGGGCGGCGCATCCAGGCGCCAGCTTCGCCATGATCGGCGGCCGTTACTACGGCATGGACCGTGACAACCGATGGGAGCGCACCAAGGCCTGGTATGACGCCATGGTCCACGGCCGCGGCTTCGGCACGGAACCGGCCACCAGCGCGTCAGCAGCCCTTGCCGCCGCTTACGCGCGTGGCGAGAACGACGAATTCGTGAAGCCCACGCTGGTCGCCGGCGTGGACGGTCGGGTGCGTGACGGTGACGTGGTCATCCACTTCAACTTCCGCGCCGACCGGGCGCGCCAGCTGACGCACGCGCTCGTGGACACCGACTTCCGTGCCTTCGATCGTGGCGTCGACGCGCCCACCCCGGAGGTCGTGACGCTGACCGAGTATGAGGGTGGTCTGCCCGTGGCGGTGGCCTACCCGCCCATGGTCGTGGCCAGCTTCGCGGAGGTCGCCTCCGAGCTCGGCTGGCAGCAGTTCCACGTGGCAGAGACCGAGAAGTACGCCCACGTCACGTACTTCTTCAATGGCGGCGTGGAGACACCCTGGCCGGGCGAGGAGCGCAGGCTCGTGCCCAGCCCCAAGGTGGCCACCTACGACCTGCAGCCGGAGATGAGCGCTACCGGCGTCACCGACGAGCTGGTGGCGGCCATCGGCTCCGGTCGCTACGACCTCATCGTCGCCAACTACGCCAATCCGGACATGGTGGGTCACACCGGCGTTTGGGAGGCCACGGTGGCGGCCTGCACCTTCCTCGACGGCTGCCTGGGACGTGTGGCCGACGCCGTCCTGGCGGCAGATGCCGCCGCGATCGCTGCGGGTGGCAAGGGCGCGCTGCTGGCCATCACGGCCGACCACGGCAACGCCGACGTCATGAAGGACGGCACGGGCCAGCCGGTCACCAAGCACTCACTGAGCCCCGTGCCGCTGCTGCTGCTCGGCACGCCGGTGAAGGGGCGCAGCATCGCTGACGGCGTGCTCGCCGACGTCACCCCCACGCTCATGGACCTGGCCGGCGTGTCGCCCGCGCCGGGCATGAGCGGTCGCTCCCTGCTGCGACCCTAGACCTGCGGCCGGCAGGTCCGGCCGTGCTATCCTTCCGACCGATCCCGATCGACAGGAGTACCGCTTCGAGCCGTGGCTGAGACCATCCTCTTCATCGCCCTCGTCATCGCCGCCGTGGGCCTCATCGCGTCCGTTCTCATGCAGTCGCGCGGCTCCGGGCTGGGTGCGACCTTCGGTGGCGGGGATTCGTCCGCCTACCATAGTCGGCGCGGCGTGGAGAAGCGCCTCTACCAGTTCACCATCGTGCTGTCGGTCATCTTCGTGATCATCAGCCTCCTGACGTACATCGCCTCGCTGTAGCGGTCGGGCTGAGGGTCGCGGAGCGCTGGACCGCGGCGAGCGTCGTGGTACCATCTGGCTTCGCTCCGACGAGCGCTGGTTTGTGTTCGAACGTGCCGCGGTGGCGGAATAGGCAGACGCGCTAGGTTCAGGACCTAGTGGCCATTACGGTCGTGTGGGTTCAAGTCCCTCCCGCGGTACCACGCTTCGGAAGCAACACAGCACCGGGCCCAGGTGGCGGAATTGGTATACGCGTACGTTTGAGGGGCGTATGAGGCAACTCATCCGGGTTCAAGTCCCGGCCTGGGCACCACCACCCCAACACTCATGTCCCCCGGCGCACGTCGTCGACCGCTGAGGGACCGTGCTGATCGACGAACAGGCCAGCCGCGGTACCATCGCTCTCGCGTGGGCGGTTAGCTCAGTCGGTCAGAGCGCCTCGCTTACACCGAGGATGTCAGAGGTTCGAGTCCTCTACCGCCCACCACGAGAGACGTGGGCACCCTGTCACACGTCGCTGATCGGAGGGTCTGCATGGAGATCTGGCTGATCGTCGGGATCGTCGCCGCTGTCGTCATCATCGGGGGCATCCTCATCTACAACGGCCTGGTGCAGAAGCGCCTGCGCATCGATGAGGCCTACGCACAGATCGAGGTCCAGCTGAAGCGTCGCTGGGACCTCATCCCCAACCTCATCGAGGCCGTCAAGGGCTACATGGGCTACGAGCAGAAGGTGCTCACCGATGTCACGGAGGCCCGCGCCAGCGCGGTCGCCGCCGGGGCCCAGGGCCCCGCTGCCCAGGCTGCCGCTGAGAATGCCCTGACGGCGTCGCTGCGCTCCCTGTTCGCCGTCTCCGAGAACTACCCGGAGCTCAAGGCCAACCAGAACGTGCTGGCGCTGCAGGAGCAGCTGACCACCACGGAGAACCAGATCAGCTTCGCGCGGCAGCACTACAACGCCACCGTGCTCGACTACAACAGCTCGATCGCCACCTTCCCCAGTGCGCTCATCGCCGGCCCCTTCGGCTTCAGCAAGCGCGACTTCTTCGACGCGGAACCAGCCGCGGCGCAGGTGCCGAAGGTGGACCTTGGCTTCGGTTCAGGCAGCGACAGGCCGACTGGCGGCACGCCCTCGAGCGCCTCGGTCCAGGTCCCGCCTGCCCGGCCGCCCGCTGCGCCGCCGCCCCCTCCACCCGCCGCCCCACCGCAGCAACCGCCCGGGTATCAGCCCCCGCCCGGCGCGCCCCGGCAGTGACGGCCCGCGTGCCCCGCGGTGCGGGGCACGCCAAGCCTCATCGCTGACCCATGACCGTCGTTCGCGAGACCTTCCACCAGCAGATCCGCCAGAACAAGGTCCGATCGTGGCTGCTGGTGCTCGTCATCGCAGCCATCCTCGGTGCCCTCGGCTTCTTCGCGGGCTACATGATGACCGGGGATGCCTCAGGCGCCCTGCTCTTCGTGCCCCTGTCCCTGATCATGGCGGGCCTGCTCAGTGCAGGCGCCTTCTTCAGTGGTGACAGCATCGTGCTCGCGGCATCACAGGCCCGGGCCGTCGGCCAGGGGGACCAGCCCCAGCTGATGAACGTCGTCCGCGAGATGTGCGTGGCGGCCAGCGTGCCCGAGCCGAAGGTCTACCTCATCGACGACACGGCGCCCAATGCCTTCGCCACCGGTCGGGATCCCGAACACGCCAGCATCGCTGTCACGACCGGCCTGCTCCAGAAGCTGGACCGCGAGGAGCTCCAGGGCGTCATCGGCCACGAGATGGGGCACGTCGCCAACTACGACATCCGCTTCAGCCTGCTGGTGGGCGTCCTCGTGGGCTCCGTGGCGTTGCTGGCCGACATCATCGCCCGCATGGCCTTCTGGGGCAGCATCACCGGCCGCGGCTCGCGTCGCTCGGACAGCAGCAGCAATGGCGGCGCCGCGATCATCATGCTCATCGGCCTTGTCGTGGCCATCCTGGCGCCGATCTTCGCCGGCCTCGTCCAGATGGCCGTCAATCGCCAGCGCGAGTACATGGCCGACGCCACGAGCGTGCGACTGACGCGCAACCCGTATGGCCTGGAGCGAGCCCTGGCCAAGCTGGCCACCGACCAGGAGGCGCTCGAGGTGGCCAACCGGGCCACCCAGCACCTCTACATCGTCAACCCCGTCAAGAAGCTGGACACCAGCGCCCGCGGGCTCTTCAGCACCCATCCGGCGATCATCGACCGCATCAACCGGCTGCGCCTCATGACCGGCGAGCCGGAGCTCGACCCCACCAGCGTGCGAGCTCTCGCCGGTCTCGACTGACCGATCCGTCGCTGGCCGCGTGCGGCATCGTCCCCGCGAACGGGCGGGCGTCTACGCGAGCAGTCCGCGCCAGCCGGCCACGGCCATGCCCGCCGCCCGGCGTCCCAGGCGCAGCGGCCACCGATAGAGGCGCGAGAGGCGGATGTACATGACGCAGCCGACGACGGCGGCTGCCACGCAGATGACCAGGCCGCCGGTCACGTCCAGCAGGCCCGCCTGGATGGGCGCCATGATGATGAGGGGCATCAGCAGGCCGCGCAGGCCCATGATGGCCGCCAGCCCGGAGGCCGCCGCCGCCTGCTCGTCGCGGGTGGCATGATCGGCGATCAGGAGGGGCCAGGAGACGTCGATCGCGGCGTTGGCAGCACCCAGCAGCGCGCTGCCGATGAGGAGCGTGCGGAAGTCCGGGGCCAGGGCGAAGGTCGCCATGGCCAGGGTGCCCAGGATGGTGCCGCAGGTCATGGACAGCAGGGAGCTGGTGCGGCTGGCCAGGCGACCCCACAGGTTGAACGTCACGGTCGTGACGATGGCTCCCGTGAATCCGGCCAGCGCGATGTCCCCGATGGACAGGCCCAGGCGATCGACCTGGATCATGGCCAGCAGGGCCGGCAGCGTCACCATGCCGGTGCCGAAGATGAGCTGCGCCAGCGTGAAGCTGCGCATCACGGGCCGGCGGAGGACCGTCCGGATGGGCTCCAGGACGCCGTAGCTGGCGATCGCCTCGTCGCTGTCCATGTTGAGCCGACTGGGGGCCATGCCCGTGATGATGCCGACGACGGCCACGAGGGCCACGATGGCCGGCCAGCCCACGCTGGTGGCGCCCAGGGCGAAGGCGACGAGGGCGGCCATCGTCGCCAGCGAGCGACCCGAGCCGACGATGCCGAGCAGGCGGCCGCGGCTCTCCGTGGGGTAGATGCCCGTCCAGATGCGCTGCTGCATGGGAGCCCCCAGCGACCAGGCCAGCCAGAAGATGAGCATGGCCAGGGCGATGGCAGGCGGCTGCGGTACCAGGAGCACCAGCAGGAGCCCCGCGGCGCCGATGGCACGACTGGCCGACAGGTGGCGCGTGGTGCGAGGACCGATGCGACCGGCCAGCAGGCTCAGCAGGCTGGTCAGGAAGGGGATGGCCGCGAAGACTGCGAGACCCATGGAGCTGAGGCCCTGCTGACGCGCCACCGACGGCAGGATGGTACCGACGACGGCCAGCCCGGCGCCCATGCCGATGGCCGCCGAGGTGTCCAGCAGAAGGTTGCGGCGCAGGACCTGGGGCCGGTCCGTGGGGGAGGGCACGGTCCCGCCGCACTCAGACAGCGGGACAGGATGCCGATCCACGAACACCTCCAGGCGAACTCGACGACTGGCCTGCGAGGTGAACTGACGGGTCGCCACCGAGCCGTCCGGCCACGGCTGCGCTGCGGTTGGCGATCCCTGGGAGTCTGGTCCCCGTCCTCCGTGTCGCGGAGGTGCGGCCACCCTGACTGTATCAGCCCGGTGGCGTTGGCGGAAGGTGTCCCCAGTGAAGACCTCGCAACCGTTCGCCTCCCGGCCGACCTGCCCCTGGCCGATGCCCCGCGCGGTTGTGCGAGATGGCCGGGATGTGGTCTAATACCTCGACCGCACCGGCGGGCCGAGATAGCTCAGTTGGTAGAGCACGCGACTGAAAATCGCGGTGTCGCCAGTTCGAATCTGGCTCTCGGCACCACATCATGGTGCTGGTCGGCTGCTCGAGGATCGGGCGGAAGTGGCTCAGTTGGTAGAGCATCACCTTGCCAAGGTGAGGGTCGCGGGTTCGAGTCCCGTCTTCCGCTCCACTCCCTTCGTCCCCACGCAATAGACTGAGCCGGGTAGCGATGCCCCTTCGTCTAGTGGTAAGACGCCGGACTTTGGATCCGTGAACCGAGGTTCGAATCCTCGAGGGGCAGCCAGGTCGACGCGGTCGGGATGACCGGCCGCACGCGGGGCGACGTAGCCAAGTGGTTAAGGCGGAGGTCTGCAAAACCTCTATCCATCGGTTCGAATCCGATCGTCGCCTCCAAAATCCCGGAACGGGACTGCCGGCTTTCCCTCGCGTGTAACGACTGACGGGTGCTGGAGCGTTCAAGAACCGGCCGTTGCGATCAGCCGAGACCCTACGGGCGACACGATCCAACGCTCATGGCGGCGCGCTGTCCTACTCCGAGTCACGCGGCGGCCGCCGCGGGTTGACGGGCATACGCGTCGCCGGGCCGTCCGGCCCTTGACCCTCTGACCTGGCCGCGGAGGATGAGGCGATCCGCAAGGGGAATGTGGATGCGGCGACTCTTCGTGGTCACGATGGACCCGCTCGGGCGACCGTTCCAGCAGCGGTCGGTGGAGGAGCTCGTGAAGCAGGAGCTTCGTCTCGAGCATGACGACCACCCGCCGAAGCGTGGGTGTGGATGTGCGGCACTCCTCGGTCCGATCGCGTTGGTTCTGCTGGTGCTGGCCGTGAAGGTGTCGCATGGGGCGGGAGGTGAGATGGACCTAACGACCACCCTGCTTGCGACCGTCGTGCCCTTGGCACTGATGGTTGCTGTGATGCTTCTCTCGGTGCGGCTGGTGTCACCGGGCGAGCGCCTGGTCGTCTACCGACTGGGCAAGACGAACAGGGACCTGATCCGCGGCTACGTCGCGGCGCGACTGGGTCCCAGGTCGAGGTTCAGGAGGGAGCTCACGTTCATCATCCCGGTCGTCGACCGGACGGCGCGGGTACACGGAGACCTGGTCGAGGCATGGGACACGCTCAGGGAGGCGACCCCGGAGAGCTGGTGGGTGTGGCGGCCGTCGGAGGATGCCAGGCGAGGGATGTGGACCGTCCGGACCGAGGGACCGGGTGGGGCCAGGGTCGAGTCGGCCGGTCACACGCAGACCGAGGCACTCGATGACCTAGCCCGTCGCCTCCGGGCGCTATCTGCTCGCGCGCATCGCTGACCGGTCCCCTGACACGCCCGCGCCACGGCAGTGGCATCTGATAGCCTGCGGCGGCCCGCGACGTCGCGCCCTGCCGGCGGCGGCAGTGAGGCTATGCTGCCCGCATGGTCGAGGTCATCGTCATCGGTCGCCAGGCTGGCGCATTCCCACCGGGGCTACCGGAGACACGGTCCGGGGCCCGCTACACGATCACCGAGGACATCGACGAGGTGCGAGCGCACCTGCCGGGCGCGGCGGTCGTCTTCCATTACGGGGAGCCTCGTGCCGCGCTGCGCCACAACTGGTCGGAGGCGCGCAGGTTGCGCTGGGTCCACGTCGGTGGCGTGGGCATCGACTGGGCGTTGTTCCCGGATCTCGTCGAGAGCGAGGTGGTCCTCACCAACAGCCGCGGCGTCTTCGACACGTCCCTGCCCGAGTACCTCCTGGGCCTCATGCTGGGACTCGTCAAGGACTTGCCCGGCATGCTCGTGCACCAGGCCCGCGAGGAGTGGCATCAGCGCCTGGTCGAGCCGCTGGCAGGCCGTCGTGCGCTCATCGTCGGCGCGGGCTCCCTCGGCCACGCCACCGCGCGTCTGCTGAGCGCCCTGGGCATGAGCGTGACGCTGGTCGGTCGCAGCGAGCGGCGGGGTGATCCCGCCGACGGCCGTATCCGCGCGGTCGCGGACCTGGCATCGCTCCTGCCCGAGGCAGACTGGCTCATCGTGCTGGCGCCCCTCACGCCTGAGACGCGCGGGCTGATCGGGGAGCGGGAGCTGGCGCTGCTGCCGGCCGGTGCGCGACTCGCGAACATCGGACGAGGGCCGACCGTGGTCGAGGACGCCCTCGTCGCGGCCCTACGCTCCGGCCACCTGGCAGGCGCGGTGCTGGACGTCTTCGAGACCGAGCCGCTGGCGCCCGGGCACCCCCTGTGGTCGATGCCCAACGTCATCGTCTCGCCGCACATCGGCGGGGACGAGGTGGGCACGCCCCTGGCCTTCACCCGCGCCTTCCTTGAGAACCTCGAACGCTACATGGCCGGGCAGCCGCTGCGCAACGTGGTGGACAAGCGGCTGGGGTATGTGCCCTCGGCCACGCAGCCTGACGAGCCCGCGTAGCACAGGCCGCCCGGCCACCCTGATCCGTGTTGCACGGTGGTTGACATGGCGCGTATCGCGTGCCTGTCGCAGTGCTGCCCGGCGACCGCTGTTGCCCGGGCGGCCGCCGGCCAAGCTACCCGGCCAGCCGGCCGTCCCAGGTGTATGGGAGCGGGGAGTCGCCGGCCAGCCGGCCGTCCCAGACGTACACCGGCTCCGAGTCGCCGGCCAGCCGGCCATCCCAGACGTAGGCGGGCCCCCTGACGGTGCTGGCAAGGCGGCTGTCCCAGACGGCCGCCGGCGCCACGTGGCCAACGACGTGGTCAGCGCTGACACCAGCTGCCAGGAACGGGGAGGGCAGGATGGACAGCGCCATCGTTGCGGCCACGAGCACGAGGCGGACGGGTCGAGCCATCCGACGCGCTGGAGCACCCTGCCGTGCGGATGCCGACGGGGTCGTTCGGAAGTGGGAAACCCTGGAGGGCCCTGGGGATGCGGGCACGGAAATCCTCCTCGATTCGAGCCGACACCGCGGTCCGTCCGGTGACGGGCCTCAAGGCAGCGCCGGCCACGCCTTGACCGAGCACGTTGCGCTTCTGAGCCTTACGTGTCAAGTGGCAATCCAGAACAGGCCATTCGGCCCTTGCGGACATCGTGGCTGGCTTGGATGTGCTATATGATGTGTCGAGGTCAGGAAAGCGAACGGCACGCGCGCCCCTACCACGGTCGCCTGCGCGGGGCCCAGCGAGTGGCGAGACCGACCTGACCACCAGTCGCTTCGTGAAGCGACGGAGAGGGCTCCCACCTCAGATGCCACGATCGACTCTGGGTCTGTCCACGTCGTTCCGGTCGTACGCGCACAGGGGGACGCTGGCGATCGCCGGTGTGCTCATCGCAGCGGCGCTCGTCACCACCATCCCGCTCGAGGTCGCGGCTGCCACGCCGTACGGCGTCAACCTCGTCCAGAACGCCGGCGCCGAGAATGGTCTCCGCCACTGGGAGACCTTCCCCAGCGGTGACTTCCGGACGCACGCCTACGGCCCCTCAGGCCTGGGCTTTCCCTCCAAGAGCACCGCTCGCGGCATCGGCGGCGGCACGCGCTTCTTCTACGCCGGGCCCTACGACGCCGCCTACGGCACCTGTGGCGACGCGAACCAGGCTTGGACCCTGAAGGGCATCGGCGGGGCCATCGACAGCGGCCACGTCAAGGTCACGCTGAAGGGCTATGCCGGCACCAACGGGGCGGCCGACCTCGATGCCCACCTGGACCTCTACTTCCGCGACTCGCAGAACCACTCGGTCGCCAGCAACGGCATCACCAGGACCGTGTCCGCCACCAACGAGCAGTACCAGCGCATCAGCGCTTCCAAGGTCCTCCCCAAGAGGACCCGCATCCTGCGCGTCCACCTCTGGGCCGACGGCGACGCCACGACGAGCTCCGGCGACTGCCAGGCCTTCTGGGACAACATCTCCGTCGTCGTGAAGCCCGCCTGAGGAGGTCGATACCATGAGGGAACGTCCCGCCATCGGTGTCAGCACCGTGCTCATCGCCATGCTGCTGGTCGGCGCCCAGGCGCTCCCGGTCTCAGCGGCCAAGCTGAGCTTCGGTGCGAGACTCGACAAGTCCAGCCAGCCCTCCAACGCGGAGGGCGGCCAGCGCTGCGCGGATAACTCGGGCATCCCGACGGGTGCCACCTGCAGCTGGGTGGCCACCGAGGCCTACCGGCGGCCGGACCCCCAGCAGAACGCCAGGGCGCCCAAGGACGGCACCATCGGAACGGTCAAGCTGGTGTCCTGCATCCAGGGCAGCTTCAAGCTCCAGTTCGCCCGCGTGAAGCCGGCGCAGGACAAGGCCAAGGTCGTGCGCAACGGCCCCACCATCGACTTACGCCGCCGATCCGCGCCACACGGATGGCGACCAGGACACCTTCTGCGGTGGCGAATCCGGTGACGACTACATCGTGCAGTCGTTCCCGGTGTCGGTCGCCGTCAAGGCCGGCGACTATATCGCCATCAAAGCCAAGAAGACCGGCACGCTCTACTGCAGCGGCGGTGGCGGCGTGTCGCTCTTCGCCCCGCCCCTGGCGCCGGGCGGGAGCTTCCGCACCGCCAACGGCGACACGAGCTGTCAGATGCTCGTCCAGCTGGTCTACCGGTAGACCGACCGACCTGGGTCGATCTGGGCGTGAATGACACGTTCCCTGGCGTCACGACCGCCCGGATCCGGCCGGCCCCCATCGCACGCGTCGAGTAGGAGTCACCTGTGGTACCTCGCCCCCCTGTCCGCCGCCGCACCCACTGGCTCGGTGGCCTGCTCGCGGCTGCTCTGCTGTTGACCGCGACCCCCGCTCTAGGTGCCGACCCGACGCCGCCCGTGAACGGGACGACCGGCAAGACCGGCAGCTATTGGCTCGTGGACACCGTCGACACCCCCGGGGGTTCGTGCCGCTACGGGTACGAGGTGGACGGCATCGGGTACTACAACGGACTCCGGCGGGTCAGGGCGAGTGCGCCGGTCGCGTTCGCGCGCGCGAGCCGGACGAGCCAGCGGATCGCCTGGCGGGTGGTCGTGCAGGCCTGGGACGGGACCCACTGGCTGCGCTACGACGCGTCGTCCTGGCAGTCGCGCCGCGCGTCCCCGTCCGCCCCCGCGGCGTTCTCAGCGCGGTCGGTGCTGGTCGACTCCTATCCTCACCATGGGGCATACTCCCCCTATCGAGCGCGCATCGAGCTGCGCTGGTATGCGTCGAACGGAAGGACCGTCGTCGGCACCGCACGCCTGTTTCCCGGCTACTACCGGTCGGTCGAGGGTGCGTATCCGGAGTGGCAGCAGTCGGGACACTGCGGCGGCACGACCGGCTGATCCGACGGCGGGCTCTGGCCACGGGCCGAATAGCCAGAGCGAGACGGCCCGATCAGCCCGATCGTGCTCGATCACCGCGGGGCGACTCTGGAAGTTCGGCCTGGTGCCAAGTAGCTCTCGCGTGCGCTCGTCTGGGTCAGCGCAGGGCGTAGTAGGCGATGAAGCCGACGATGACGCCGATCTCAGAGAACAGCATCCAGCGGGCCAGGCTGACCGGGATCGAGATGCACGAGGTCAGCGCGACATAGCCCGTCGTATCGCCGGCCATGCATGGCTTGCTGGAGTGTTGCCTGTGCCTGCGTAGCCACCGGGAGGGCGCACCATGGGAGTCCGGGGCGGCAATCGCCCCCCGCTTCCGTGCGTGTAGCTTGAGTCGAAGGTCCGGAGCGTCCTGTCCGGCCGCCCATGAGGGCACGACACCACCCAACCCCGGGTCGAGGATCGATCGGGTCACCCCGGTGACGGGGTCGATCGTCCACCAGGTCGGCGAAGCGGCGGGATCGCCCGGGACCACGACGAGCGAACCGTCTTCCAGCGCTCGGCGCAGGGCGGGTGAGGTGCCGTCCGGCAGGGCACCGGCATCCTCCGGCGCGCAGCAGCGTGAGCGTCCCGGCACTGGCGAGGCTGGCTCCGATGCTGACGCGATCCGTGGGGTCCAGAAGCACGGCAGTGTCCGAGTGCGAACTGCGTCTCCAGCGCCGTCTGGAGCGAGCCGTACCAGAGTCGCCGGCGAGCTGCCTTGCCCGGCGTAGCCTGACCCGAGGGCAGGAGGGCCACGCTGTCCATGAGGAGATCGGTGGCGAAGGCCATGGCATCCTGCCTCACTGGATCGCGACCGAGGGTCGTGAGGGTGACGCGCGGTCGTGCGACGAAGGCACGGAAGGCGCCGTCCGCCTCCAGGGCGGGCACGAGCGCGGCCTCCGAGGCGACCACGAGCGCGTCGTCAGCGTCGGCCACGGGCCACAGCAGGTCAGACAGTGCGTATGCGTCCCAGAGGTCTTCGCGCTCTGCGAGCCGCCCGATGAAGTCAGCGGAAGCGCTGCGCTGCATGACGGACTCGCGACGGTCGGCGCCGCCCGTGGAGATCATGAGGTGGTGGAGCTGGCCCATGATGTATGGGCCAGCGTCATCCTCCAGCAGCGGCAGCAGTCGCGCCGCGTCGATGTGCTCCGCTCCACGCAGCTCGTCGGGTACCCGGTCGAGCAGGATGCGCTGGGCCGTGGCGGGCTGGGTTCCCGGTCCAGAGGTCTCCACCTCAAGGCGGAGCGAAGCGAGCTCCGGCAGGTCGGTGGCGGTGCCGAAGACATCCTCCCCGCGGCCTCCGGCGTGGAATGCCGTACCGGTCTCGGCAACGCGGTCTACGAGGAGGACCGGGACCCACGAGGTATCACCGGACAGGACGTCCGTGATGGTCCCGCCGAGCCCGCTGGTATCGGGCTGGAAGTACAGGAAGATCGGTGCTGGAGGCAGCCGTCGCTGCATCGAAGTGGCGGTCGAGGACCACCTGGTCCGACAGGACCCCGTCACTGAGCGTTCCTGCGACGACGCGGATGTCCACGCCCTGGAGCGCCTCGGCCGGCATGGCATCCGCCGTACTCGCGGCTGGCACGATGGGAGATCCCGCGGCGGCATCGGGGAAGGTGGGATCCAGGTCCTGCCATTCGCTGCCGACGAGCGCCTGTACCCAGGCGTGCTGCCGCACGGCGTCCGCGGCATCCTGCGGCACGCCCGACGGGGTGTCGTCGATGGCGTCACCCAGCGCCGATCGCAGCCGCGCGTAGTCGCGCCGGGCGCGCCGCTCCAGCGCCACCGGGTCGATGGTCGTGGTCAACGAGATGCCCGGTGTGGCCAGGGGTGCCGTCGGCGGCTGCGTGGCGCGCGCGAGCACGGCCGCAGCGGCCTCGTCCGGTAGGTCCGCGAACGCGTAGCGGTGGGGCACGAGCATCGCGTCCAGCAGGGCCCCCAGCAGGAGTGCTCGATCGTAGGCGTTGCCGGCGCGGGCCGCGAGGGTGCCGGCAGCTCCCCGCAGCACGCCGGGGTATGGGTCGAAGGCGATGCGGTCGCGGACGAAGGCGAAGGCTGCCTTGGGGTCGTACTGCAGCGACTCCGCCAGCGCGGCGACTGACCACTCCGCCTCGGGCAGGCTCACCGCCTGCGCCCAGCTGTCGTCTCGGATCTGCGACAGCGTGGGCAGCTCGTCGGGGGACGGTGGCGCGTCAGAGACGGTGAGATCAGCGTCGGTCGCGAGCGCATCGTCGGCGGGGATGGTGAAGTCAGCCGCGGGGGCCTGCGCCTGGGCCGCCGGGGCAGCCCATCCCGAACTGATGGGAAGCGTGATCAACACGAGCAGGACCACGAGGGCCTGACGTGACAGCCGGGGGAAGCGCGTCACCCGAGCCTTATACCACACGCCTGCTGCCGCACCAGAACGGGGCCCGGCCGCCCAGCCGGCCGTGCTCGGTCCCAGCGTATAGTGGGCCACCGACCAGGAGCGCCACCCCCCGGTGCCAGGTCGCGAACCAGGAGCGTCAGCGTGGAGCTGCAGCCCAGCCCGCGATCCTCCACGTCCCGGTCGCGCCGCCATGTCCACGGTGGGCGGTCCATCGCGATGGCGGCCGTGGTCGTGTCCTCGCTGCTCGGTCCTGGACCTGTCCACGCGCAGGCGCCGGCATGCGTCGCCGAGGCCGAGCCGAACGACGCCCCCGAGACCGCTGCCGCCCTCATCGCTCCCGGATGCGTGGACGGGACACTCCCGGCTGGCGACCAGGACATCCTGACCTGGGACGTCTCCGCGGCGGACGCGGCCAGGCCCTGGACGATCAGCCTCTCGGGCGTGGTGGCCTCCCTCACGACGCTGTCCCTCGTGCCCATCATCTCCGACCCCGGGGTGACGCCGGTCGAGGTCGGCGGCGCCGATCCTTGACCTCACGTCCACGCCGGCAGACATCGTCCCGGTCACGCGGTCCGACGTGCTTGTGCCAGCGGGGCGCTATCTCGTCGGACTCGCGAGGACCACGGCGCCTGATTCGGTGGAACCCCCGGACACCGCCTACTCGGTGACCTTCGAAGGGGGCACGCCGCTGCCGGCCCCCGGTGAGCAGGAGCCGAACGACGACGCCGGGCACGCCACGCCGGTCACGGACGCCTTCGCCCTGAGCGCGGACATGGGCACCTCGAGCGACGTCTACCGCTGGCGCATCGGGGCCGACGACGCCAGCCAGGCGTGGTCGCTCGACCTGGCCAGCGGGCTCCGCGTGGCCACCGACCTGACGCTCGCCGACAAGGACGGCACGCTGCTCGTCTCGACGACCACGGACGAGGCCGGGCGGCTCTCCATCCCCGACCTGCAGCTCCCGCGCGGCGAGTACCTCATCAGCCTCTCTCACCCGACCGAGCAGCCCCAGGTGTACACGCTCAGCGCCACCGCGTCCCCCCTCGGCGCGGCCGATCCGGAGCCCAACGACGCCGCGGCCGCGGCCATCGCCTTCGATGCGGCGGGTGGCAGCGTGAGCGGCCGCCTGGAGCGAGCCGGCGATGTGGATGTCTACCGGCTCTCGGTCGACGACACGCTGGCCTCGCGGCAGCTCGACCTGCGTCTCCTGTCCCGGGCGCCCGACGCCGCCCACGAGCTGTGTCTGATCGACGCGGACGGCATCCGACTGCAGTGCCGCCGCGCGAACGGGCCGGTCTCGCTGCCGAGCCTGTTCCTGTCCCCGGGCGACTACGACATCTCCGTCGCCGGCGACCCTGACCCTGGTGCGACGTACGTCCTGCGCCTGGAGCCCACGACGACGCCGGTGCCCGATTTCGAGCTGGAACCGAATGACACCGCTGCGGCTGCCACCCCGGTCGCGGCGGGCGCGGAGATGCGGGGCTGGGCCACACCGGGTGACGACGACTACTATCGCGTCACCGTCGGCGGCGACCCGCAGTTGTGGCAGATCGATGTCACGGGCAGCGCCATGGACCTGCTGTCGTGGGTGCAGCCCGACGGCACGGGACTGGCCGCCGGGACCGTCGCCGTGGACCGCAGCAGCGCCGCCATCACGGACATGTACCTGGAGCCCGGCGAGCACTGGTTCCGCGTCGCCGGGAGTGGTGGCGAGTACACGCTGCACCTCACGCCGCTTGGCCCGCCGGATCCAGCCGCCGAGCGCGAACCGAACGACGATGAAGCGCACGCCGAGGTCATGCTCGTGGGTGCCGAACGCAGTGGCCGCCTTCCCCTCGCCGCCGACGCCGACATCTACCGCTTCTCGCTCGCGGCGGCGGAGCACATCCGCATCGGCATCGAGCCACCGCCGGACGGCGCGATCGCCTTCGGGCTCTCCAACGGCAGCACGACGCTCACGGAACAGCGGGTGCCGCAGACAGGGGAGGCCATCTCGTACGACGCGGCGCTGCCGCCGGGCGACTACGTCTTCACCCTGCGTCCCGGTGTGGCCAGCAGCGGCCGCTACCAGCTCTCGATCGCCCGGCTCGATCCCTTCGACCTCGCTGCCGACCAGGAGCCCAACGACGTCGCCACCATGGCGCGTGAATTCCCCGCCAGCCTCGTCGTGGCCGGCACGGGCCTGTCCGAGGGTGATTACGACTGGTACCGGCTGCCGTCGGTCGCCGCCGGCGACACCGTGACGGTGCGCTACAGCGGCGCGGTCAGCAGCGTGCGGCTCAGCGACGGGGCGGCCGACATCGCCGCCACGGACGACCCGGAGTCCGGCACGCTCACGAGCGAGCCGCTGACTTCGGATGCCCCGCTCTTCCTCTCGGTGGCGGCCTCGGGCGACTACCAGCTGGAGCTCTCGTCACCCGCCCTGGTCGCCCAGGCGCCGCCTGCCGAGCTGCCCGTCACGCTCTCGGTGACGCCGGACGGGAACGCCGTCTCCGCCTACGAACAGCTCGGTCAGCGCGTGCCGGCCACGATCGCGGTCAGCAACAGCGGCACGGAGCCAGTGGACCTGGCCCTCGATGCCCGCACCAGCCACTACGGCTGGACGGTGGCGCTCGAGCAGGCGGACGTGAGCGTCGCGGCCGGGGCCAGCGTCGAGGTGCCCGCCACCATCGACGTGGCACCGGACGCGTGGGCGGACATCCCCGTCCGCGTCACGATCCGCGCCCGCGATCCCGAAGGCGCCCAGGTGACCGGCTCGGCCGAGCTGACTCCCGCTCGCGACGTGCCCCCCGTGGGCGCCGAGCAGGCCTGGCCCGTCCCGGACGCGTTCCTCGGCGGGCTCGACGTGGCGTCCATCGCCGCCGGGGCGGCTCCTGCCGGGGACATCGACGCGGCAGGGGAAGCCCTGCTGCACGACGGCGCGACCCGCATCGACATGGGTTTCAGTGCTGCCGCGTCCCAGCTGCCCATCACCCTCACCGTGGACCTCGCCGGCGACGACCCCGTGCCCGTGGTCGGCACGATCCTCGATCCGCTGGCCCGGGATGCCTCGCTGGCCGGCACGCCACGCGACTTCGAGCTGCGGCTCTCGAACTGATGGCAGCGACTACCAGACCGTGCTGCAGGGCACCCTGGAACCGCTCATGCTCGACCAGTCCTTCGTGCTCGATGCGCCGGTCGAGGCGCGTTGGGCACAGCTCGTCATCCTCTCGAGCTACGGCGCCCCGAGCGACACGCTCGCGCTCGGGGAGTGGAAGGTCGTGGCTCGCCCCGGGACGCCGTCCACGCCGGCGACCTTGAACATCGCCGATCCACTGCGCGGCGGACACGTGGTCTCGATGCAGCCCCAGCAGGGCGATCCCGCGTTCGCCGAGGGGCTGCTCAGCGAGGACCCCTCCAACACTCAGGTGTGGCTCGACCCGCGTACGGCGGTCGACTGGGTGGTGGCCTTCCGCGCCGATCGCGCGGCGCAGATCACGCAGCTGCAGTGGGTGGATGGGCCGGGATCGGTGCCGAAGTCGCGCTTCACCAGCGTCGACGTCGAGGCCAGCCTCGCGGGTCCCTTCGGGCCGTGGCGTGACCTCGGGACGTGGCAGCTGGATCGGGGCTCCGACGGCAGCGTCACGCCGCTGGTGCTCGACGAGCCCACCTGGGCACGCTACCTGCGCTTCTCGGCGGTCGGCGGGACCAAGTCGGCTTACACCTGGGAGATGCCCGCCACCGTGCGCGTCATCGAGCGTGCCTCGGATGCGGACTACCGCTCCATCCTGGGCGAGTGGGGCGTCGACAACCCCGCCGGTCCGTACGAGTGGCTCCAGCCGGCGGACGTCGCCAGCCCCGACACCGCCGACGCGCCTGACGACCCCAGCGCGGCGGTCCCGCTGCCCGCTGGGGAGCGCGGCAGCGGCCGCGTGCACACCGGCGAGGACGTCGACTGGTACTCGATCACGGTGCCGGAGGGGCAGAACACGCTCGAGCTGAGTGTCTCTGGCCGGCCCACCGTCGGCGTGGGGCTGACGCTCAGCGACGCGGCCGGCGCCGTCATCCCGACCCGCTTCGCGCTGGGCGATGACCCCGGGACCGTGAGCTACACGGCGACCGTGGAGCCTGGCGCGGCCTATCGCGTGGAGGTCGCGCAGCCGCCGTCATCGGTCGTCTTCGCCTTCGACACCAGCGGCAGCATGGGCAACTACCTGGCCTTCGTCACGCAGGCACTGCAGACGTTCGCCGGCGGCGTGACACCCGGGCGGGAGGCCGTGCTCATCACGCCCTTCGAGGAGGAGTCCCTGCTGCCCGACTGGAGCGATCAGCCCTACGTGCTTGGGAACGCGGTGCGCGCCTACGCCATCGGCGGTGGTTCGAGCAGCGCGGAGACGGCGCTCATCAACGCTTCGACCGCCCTGTCGGCACGCGAGGGCGCGCGCGCCATCCTGCTCATCACCGACGCCGAGACGACCTCCTACGAGCGGACGCCGGAGCTCTGGACGGTGCTGGGGTCCGTCCGGCCGCTCATCTACGCGGTCCACGTGGGCGCCACGACCCCGAGCCCTGAAGGGCTGGTGGGACGAGCCGCGGGCGACATCATGCGTGACTGGGCGGCGTCCGCCGGCGGCTTCTACCAGTACACGCGGACGCACGGCGAGATGGACCGGGCCTTCGACCGCCTGGCCACCCGCCTGCGACGCCCGGCGGGCTATGGCCTCGCCTGGACGGCACGCTACGAGGAGCCCCCGAAGGTCGACAAGAAGCCCGGGTCGATCTCGGTGACCATGGACCCTGGCGAGGCCTCTGCCGGGCCGACCTCGAGCGGCGTCAGCACCGAGATCATCCTCGACACGTCGGGAAGCATGCTCGAGCGTCTCGGGAAGCAGCGCAAGATCGACGTGGCCCGCAAGGTCCTCACCGATCTCGTCACGCGGCGACTGCCGGCCGGTGCCCCGGTCGCGTTCCGCGTCTTCGGCGCAGCTGGCGACGCCTGCGGGACGTCACTCGCGGTGCCGCTGTCGCCGCTGGATCCCGGGTCGCTGGCCGATCGGATCGCCGCGCTCGAGGTCGTGCAGGCGACGAACACGCCCATCGGCGCGGCCCTGCGTGAGGTCCCGGGTGACCTCGCGGATTCGACCGGCACGCATGTCCTGGTGCTGATCACCGACGGCGAGGAGACCTGCGGCGGCGATCCCGCGGCGGCCATCCGGGCGCTGAAGTCGAAGGGCATCGATGCTCGCGTCAACATCGTGGGCTTCGGCCTCTCGGACAAGCGCCTCAAGAAGTCGATGCAGGCCTGGGCGCGCCTCGGGAACGGTGGCTACTTCGACGCCAGGGACAGCGCCCAGCTCGCCCGCGCCGTCGCGACCGCGGTGAGCGCTCCGTTCCGGGTCCTCGATGCCGACGGCAACGAGGTCGCCGCGGGGACCGTGGGCGGCACCGCCGTCAAGGTGCCGCCGGGGACCTACAGCGTCGTGGCCCTCACCAGCCCCACGGTCCGCTTCGACACCGTGGTCGTGGCAGCGGGCAAGAAGGCCTCGCTGGTGGTGCCCGCAGCGGAGCAGTGACGAGCGCCCCGGCCGTGCGGCGTCACGATGGCGCGCTACCCTGTTCGAGGCCGGCTTGTCCGGGCCGATCGAGCCGAAGTGGCGGAATGGCAGACGCCGCGGTCTTAAACACCGTGCGGTGTCACGATGGCGCGCTACGCTGTTCGAGGCCGGCTTGTCCGGGCCGATCGAGCCGAAGTGGCGGAATGGCAGACGCCGCGGTCTTAAACACCGCTGAGGGGCAACCCTCGTGTGGGTTCGAGTCCCACCTTCGGCACCAAATCCCGATGAGCAGGCGGAAGACGCGAGGTCGCGCCTCCGGGGCGGTCATCGGGAGTGTCTGGGGTCGGGGACGGTGGTCCGCGGCCACGACCTCCGACTCTTGAACGAAGTGGTAGGACCATGTCCTCATACGGGTTGAACGGGAGGCGATGAGGCGCGGCCCATGCCTTGGCCGCCGGGACCGCGCCTGAGCCACTGGCGGACCCGACCCGCGCATGAGGAGGAAGACCATGCGCACCCTGCGACTGTCCCTGGTCGGGGCGGTCACCTTCATGTGCTCGGTGGTACGTCTATGACTGCGGCACAGGAAGACGAGGTGGCCGCAGGGCCCAGTGCCGCGCCCGTGGACAGGGCGGCCGGAACGAGTGGCGTCACCGTCGAAATCCTCAGCGACCGAGGCGTCATCCCGCTGGAGGCCATCCCGCCTGACGCGGACCACATCTCCTTTGCACGGACGGTCGTGCGAGCGGGCGTCTCGGGCGCGGCGGTCTCCGCCGAGCCCCAGTCGTGGGCCAACCTCGAGTATGCCCAGCAGGGTGCCGTGTGGGGCACGACCGACGAGCGGACACGGGTCTGGCACGCGGACGGCACGACCGACGACTTCGCGGCTGGCGTGTCCAGTCGGCTCGCTGCCGGGGACGTGGCGCTCTACTGGAACGGCGGTGCCGCCAGCGAGTTCGAGAACCGCGGGCCCGAGGCGTACGTTTCGTTCTTCCTCGGGGCCGGCAACAGCCACATCCCGGCTACTTCCAGCAGACCCCACCCGGTGTCGAGTGGCAGCTGCTGGACTACGTCTTCCCGTCGCCCGAGACGCTGGAGACGTGGTTCAGCGACTCGATCGCCGTCTCCTTCCAGCGTGTCACCATGGAGCCGGACGGGCAGCTGGTCCTGGGCCCCGGCGACGTCCCCATCCTGACGTTCATGTGGCCGGAGAGCGGCCGCGTCCTCAGCGGGACGGTCGCAGCCGACAGCGTTGCGAAAGGGCAACATCTACACGGTCCTGCGGCAGAAGGGCATCTCGGTCTTCGACGGCGAGACCCTCTGCGAGGCGCTCGCTCGCTAGCCATCGCCTCAGGTCATGGACGCGCTCGGTCTTGCGAGCTGGCGGCCTCGACCTGCGCCGGGGAAGGGGCTCCGCTTGCGCAGGCCCGTTCCCCGAGGGGCGGGCCTGCAGATGGTGGTCGATGCCGTGGGAGCTCCTGCCGACGGGGTCGCCGTCCGTGGCAAGGCCCGTCGCAGCGTCGTGGCCATTGGCCGATCACCTGCTGTCACAGCATCGCGGTCCACGCCACCCAGTACCCACCGTGTCCCATCCATCGACGACTTCGGACGGTTAGCCGCAGCCGCGGGCAGCCAAGGCCGGCGCCCGCCACGCAAACCTCGAAGATGACCGATCGATCGGAAACTCCCGGCTCGTCGACCGTGTCAACCGTGCCGCGACGGCGCTAGCATCGGTGTGATGCCGAAGAACGTCCTGACCGTAGAGCAGGTCCTGAGCATCCCCATCCGGGAGGTCTCCGGGCTGTGCATCCATCGACCCAGCGGGGGAGCGCCACGGCTCGTGGCCATCGGTGACGCGACGCTGGAGCTGGCCTGGGCGCCACTGGTGCCGGGCGAGGAGCCCCGCTGGGAGGTGGCGGACCTGACCGCGCTGGGCATCGACGATGCCGGCCGTGGCTCCCAGTTCGAGGCCATCGCGACCGACGCAGAGGGTCTCGTCCTCATCCTTCGCGAGTACCCGGCGGTCGTCCACGTCATCGACTCCCGTAAGCGGCGACTGGTCAGCACGATCGAGCTCGTCATCCGTGACCAGGATGGCGTCCGCCCGCCGCGAGCAGGCGCGGCCGCGTCGCTGGGCGAGGCGATGCTGCCGCTCCAGGACGGCCGGCTCTTCGTGTCGAAGGAGAAGGACCCGCCGCTGCTCTTCGAGTTCGGGCCACCCGGCGGGAGCCCGATGGGTATCGACGGTGGCCGGCTGCTCGGCCCCGACGATGCCTGGGTGGTCCCGGAAGGCCACGAGTCGCGCCTGGAGGCCCTGGCGCGCTGGCCACTGGAGCCGGCCCTCGAGCGGCGCTTCCATGACATCAGCGACGTGGCCACCGGGCCAGATGGTCGGATCTACCTGCTCAGCGACCAGTCCAGCCGGATCGTCCGACTGCCGGCCGGATTCCCCGCATCGGGTGAGCCAGTCCCCGCGGACGCGCTCTGGAAGCTGGAGGGCGCGCCAGCGAAGGCGGAGGGCCTGGCCTTCCTCCCTGATGGACGAGCTATCGTGGCGCTCGACGAGAAGAAGGCCCGCAAGAACCTGCTGGTGCTCGGCCCACCCATCGCGGCCGCCGACTGACCGAGCGTCCCGGCGACGGGATGATCGCGGCGGCCGACCGACCCGGCTGTGGCACCGGCGAGCCTGCCCCCGGCACGGCAGATCTCACTGAGGGCCGACGATGTCGGGCGGATACGCGCGGCGCGGCCATCAGCGGCTACCGCGACGGTGGCTGTCCACGAAGGCGGGGTAGGTCCAGGACCGTGTCGGCGGCGGCCCCCGCGGCGGCCCGCGCCTCGCTAGCATCGGACCATGGCCGATGTCATGGACCGTGTCGACTCGATGGTCACGCGACTGCTCCTGCCGCTCACGCTCGGCGGCCTGGTGCTGGGCCTGGCTGCGTCCTGGGCCGGCAACGAGCAGCTGGCCACGTGGTTCTGGTCCGTGCCGGCGGTCGTCGTGGGTGCCTGGCTGACCGTCTCCATCCTTCGCGACCTTCTGCATGGCGAAGCCGGCGTGGACCTCATCGCCGTCCTGGCCATCGTCGGGGCGCTGCTCCTCGGTGAGGCCCTCGCTGCGGCCGTCATCGGCGTCATGCTGGCCACCGGTGAGTGGCTCGATCGCTACGCTGCCGGCCGCGCCACCCGCGAGCTCTCGGCGCTCGTATCCCGCGCACCGCGTGTCGTCCACCGCCACGTCGATGGTGGCATCGAGGACCGCGACATCGCGGACGTCGCCGTCGGCGATCGCCTGCTGGTCAAGCCGGGCGAGGTGGTGCCGGTGGACGGCACCGTGGCCGGTGACGCGGCCGTCCTCGACGAGGCCGCGCTGACCGGCGAGGCCCGTCTGGTCACCCGCGAGGCGGGGGATAAGGTCAACTCCGGCACCGTCAACGCCGGTGCGCCCTTCGACCTCGTCGCCGACGCCACGGCCGAGCACAGCACGTATGCCGGCATCGTCCGCCTGGTGGAGGAGGCGCAGGGATCCAAGGCACCCTTCGTGCGACTTGCGGACCGCTATGCCCTGCTCTTCGTGCCGCTCACGCTGGTCATCGCCGGCCTCGCCTGGCTGATCTCCGCGGACCCGGTGCGGGCCCTCGCCGTCCTGGTCGTGGCCACACCCTGCCCGCTCCTGCTGGCGGCGCCCATCGCCATCGTCTCCGGCATCAGCCGATCCGCGAAGCGCGGCATCATCATCAAGGGCGGCGGTGCCCTGGAGGCGCTGGCTCGTGCCCGCGTCGTGCTCTTCGACAAGACCGGGACGCTGACCGCCGGACGGCCGCGCCTCGCGGACGTGGTGGTGGCGCCGGGTCGCAGCGCGGACGAGGTCCTGGGCCTGGCGGCCGCCCTCGAGCAGGTGTCGCCGCATGTGCTGGCGGCGTCGATCGTGGCTGGCGCCCGCGCTCGCCAGCTGGCCCTGCCCTTGCCCGACGATGCCCAGGAGATCCCCGGCGCCGGCGTCTCCGGCCGGGTGGCTGGCGTCCGCGTCCTCGTGGGCACGGCCGGGTTCGCTGGCAGCGGAGCGCCGCTGCCGCCGTGGGCCCGTGACGTGCGCCGGCGCATCAGCCTCGAGGGTGCCACCGGCGTCTACGTGGCCGCGGACGGCCAGCTCGCCGGTGCCCTGGTGCTGGAGGATCCCATCCGCGCCGAGACGCCCCGGGTCATCCGCTCGCTGCGCCGCGCCGGCGTGCGCCGCGTGGTCATGGTGACCGGCGACCACTACGGCGTGGCTGACCTCGTGGCATCCGCCATCGGCGTGGACGGCGTCCTCGCGGAGCGGACCCCGGCCGACAAGGTGGAGGCCGTGAGCGGCGAGAAGCGCGACGCGGACGGCATCCTCGTCATGGTCGGCGACGGCATCAACGACGCTCCCGCACTGGCCGCTGCGGATGTCGGCGTCGCGATGGGCGCCCGGGGCGCCACCGCCAGCTCGGAGGCGGCTGACGTGGTCATCACCGTCGATCGCCTGGACCGTCTCCCGGAGGCCTTCCGCATCGCCGCGCGCTCGCGGCACATCGCCCTGCAGAGCGTCCTGGTGGGCATGGGGCTCTCCGTCGCCGCGATGTTCGTGGCGGCAGCTGGATTCCTGCAGCCAGTGGCCGGCGCCGTCGTGCAGGAGGTCATCGACGTCATCGTCATCCTCAACGCCCTGCGCGCCCTGACCGGCGGACTGGAGCGCAGTCCGCGCATCCCCGGCTGGAGCGAGCTGGCCGCGCGGCTCCAGGACGAGCATCGCGAGCTGGCACCTGACCTTGCCAACCTGCGCTCCCTGGCCGACGCCCTGGGCGCGCTGCCACCGTCCGAGGCACGCGTGCGCCTGGAGCAGGTGCGCACCTTCCTCGTCGATCGGCTGGTGCCGCACGAGGAGCACGAGGACCGCGAGGTCTTCCCCATGCTGGCGAGCGCCGTCGGCAGCGATGACCGGACGGCCGCGCTGCACCGCACGCACGCCGAGATCTTCCACCTCATCAGGCTGACCGCCCGACTCGTGGAGGAGGTCCCGGCAGAGGGGCCGGGAGCGGAGGACCTCAACGACCTGCGCCGCGTGCTCTACGGCCTGGACGCCATCCTGCGGCTCCACATGGCCCAGGAGGACGAGCTCTACATGGCCATGGGCGACGATCATCCCGTGGCCGAGCAGCGGGTCGCTGCCCCAGCCTGAGCGTCCGACGCTCCCCGCTCGCCGGCAGACGTGGCACGATGCCCGGATGAGCAGCGATCGACCGTCCACCACGACCGACTGGCATGTCCGCGTCCCCGCGGCGGACGAGGTGCCCCGCTTCATGGAGCCGTTGCGGGACGCCTTCGCTGAGCCCTTCTCCGAGGCGGAGATCACCGATTGGCTGAGGATCTGTGAGCCGGACCGCTGGCTTGGCGCCTTCGAGGATGCCGCCGCTGTCGTCGTCGCCGGTGCCGCCTCCGCCTACACGGTGCGCCTGACGGTGCCAGGCGGGGAGGTCGGTGCCGCAGCGGTCACCGGCGTGGGCACGCGCCCGGACTTCCACCGCCGCGGCGTGCTGCGCACGCTGATGCGCCGCCAGCTGGAGGACGTCCGCGGGCGGGGAGAGCCGGTGGCCATCCTGTGGGCCTCCGAGGGTGCCATCTACCAGCGCTTCGGCTATGGCATGGCGGTCATGGACGGCTACCTGGAGGTGGCCACGGGGCATGCGACGTTCGCGCGCGATGCGACCGCCGAGGGCCGTGTCCGGCTGCTCGACGAACAGCAGGCGCGGGCCATCCTGCCCACGATCTATGAGGCGATGCGTGCCGTCACGCCCGGTGCCATCTCGCGCAGCGACCCCTGGTGGGACTCCATCGCGGCCGACCCCGAGTGGAGCCGCCGCGGCGCCAGCCACAAGTACCGGGCCGTCTACGAGGCGGACGGCTCGCCCGAGGGCTATGCCATCTTCCGTATCAAGGACGACTGGGACCATCGTGGCCCGAGGAACGTCCTGGAGCTCAAGGAAGCGGTGACGACCACGCCGCGGGCGCTGCGCGGCCTGTGGCGCTTCCTCTTCGAGGTGGACCTGGTGCGCACGGTCAAGGCTCACCGCATGCCGCTGCCCAGCCCACTCCAGCAGCTGCTCCTGGAGCCGCGCGCGCTCGGACTGGTGGTCAACGATGGCCTCTGGCTGCGCCTCGTGGACCTGCCGGCAGCGCTGCAGGCGCGCCGCTACGGTGCCGCCGATTCGCTCGTCCTCGAGGTCAGTGATGGCTTCTGCCCGTGGGACGCCGGACGCTGGCGGATCAGCACGAGCGGTCGGCCCTGGGAGGCTGTGGCCAGCGTGGAACGAACGGCGGAGACGCCCGACTTGAAGCTGGACACCGCGGACCTGGCCGCCATCTACCTGGGTGGCACGAGGCCGGTGGAGCTGGGTCAGGCGGGCCGCATCGAGGAGTTCACGTCGGGTGCGCTGCGCCGCGCCACGGCCATGTTCAGCGCGGAACGCAGCCCCTGGTGCGTCTCCAGTTCTAGCCGCTGCGCCGCGACGCCGTGTGCCGATCGCTCTGAGGCGCGGTCGGCGGCCGGTGCAGTCGTGCGGCCGGTCAGACCGTGCGCCGGTTCAGACCGTGCGGCCGCAGCGCCGTGCGGCTTCCGCGTAGGCCGCGGCATCGCTGCGGCCGCCCCAGACGCGATCGACCTTGAAATCCTGTTCGCCGATGAGCACGCCGTCCGACTCCGCGTAGAAGTCGGCGACATTGGCCAGCGAGACGCCACTGCCGATGAGCACGGGCTTCTCGACGGCGCGCTTGACGGCGCGGACACGCTCGAAGGAGGGCGGGTCGGGGCTCCGCGAGCCCGAGACGATGACGGCGTCAGCCCCACCACGTTCCGCGAGGTCGGCCGCGGCGTCCTCGATGGGCACGTCGAAGAGGGGAGCGGCGTGCTTGACATGGATATCGCCGAGCACGGCCACGTCATGGTCCAGCGTGGCACGCAGCCGCGCCAGCTCCGCCGCACAGCCCTGGATGATGCCCTGGTCGGTCACGTAGGCGCCGATGACGACGTTGCAGCGGATGAAGTCGGCGCCCACGATGGACGCGATGGAGAGCGCCTCCAGGCAGGCGTTGCGCAGAAGGTTGATGCCGACCGCCAGGTCGGTCGCCTGGCGCACGGCACGCACGACGACGGCCATCGCAGCCACGGTGATGGCCGGCACCGACTCGCGGAAGAACGGCGTGTCGCCAACGTTCTCGACGATGACGGCGTCCATGCCCGCGCTCTCGAGGAGGGCAGCCTCCTCCAGCGCGTAGTCGATGACCTCGTCGAGGCTCAGCTCGCCACGAGGGGAGCCCGGCAGCGGCGGCAGGTGGATCATGCCGAAGAGTGGGCGACTGCCCAGTAGCTCGTCCATCGGGACGCCTGCCTGTCGGGTCCTCTCCATCGTTCCCTCCCTCGGTCGACTGATCGTTCGGTGTGCTGGGCGGTCGCTCAGAGGGGCTCGAAGCGCGCCTGGAAGAAGCGCAGGTAGGTCGGCTCGTAGACCATGCGCAGGCCACGGGTCGAGGCGCGCCCGTCGAAGCAGGCCTTGACCGACTCGGCCACGACGTCCATGTGCGCCTGCGTGTACACGCGTCGCGGGATGGTCAGGCGCGTCAGCTCCAGCTGGGGCCGCTTGTGGTCACCGGTGATGGGATCGCGACCGGCGGAGACGATGCCTCGCTCCATCGAGCGGATGCCCGAGTCGAGGTAGAGCTCCGCGGCCAGCGTCTGTGCCGGGAACGAGTCCTGTGGCAGGTGCGCGTAGAAGCGCCGCGCGTCAAGGAAGATGGCGTGGCCGCCGACTGGCAGGACGATGGGGATGTGCCACTCGGTCAGCAGCTCCCCGAGGTAGCGCACCTGTCCGATGCGGGCCCGCACGTGCTCGTCCTGGACGGCTTCCTCGATGCCGATGGCGAGGGCCTCCATGTCGCGGCCAGCCATGCCGCCGTAGGTGTGCAGCCCCTCGTAGACGACCACGAGGTTGCGCAGCTCCTCGAAGACGGCCTCGTCGTTGACGGCCAGCCAGCCGCCGATGTTGACGAGGTGGTCCTTCTTGGCGGACATCCAGGCGCCGTCCGTGTAGGAGCAGAACTCGAGCAGGATGTCGGCGATGGAGCGGCCGGCGAAACCGGTCTCGCGCTCCTGGATGAAGAAGGCGTTCTCGACCATGCGCGTCGCATCCAGCAGCAGGCGGATGCCGTGGTGGTCGCAGAGGTCCCGCAGCGCACGCACGTTGGCCATCGAGACCGGCTGGCCGCCGGCCATGTTCACGGTGCCCGCCAGCGAGAGGTAGGGGATGCGCTCAGCGCCCACCTCGGCGATGAGCGCCTCCACCTTCGCCAGGTCCACGTCGCCCTTGAAGGGATGCAGCGAGGTGGGGTCGTGGGCCTCGTCGATGATGACGTCGTGGAACGTGGCGCCGGCCAGCTCCTGGTGGAGGCGGGTCGTCGTGAAGTACATGTTGCCGGGCACGTGGTCGCCCGGCTTGATGAGCACCTGGCTGATGAGGTGCTCCGCCCCGCGGCCCTGGTGCGTGGGCACGAGGAAACGGTAGCCGTAGAAACGCGCCACGGCCGCTTCGAGGCGATAGAAGTTGCGGCTGCCCGCGTATGACTCATCGCCCAGCAGCATGCCGGCCCACTGGCGGTCGGACATGGCCGACGTGCCCGAGTCCGTGAGGAGGTCGATGTAGACGTCCTCCGAACGTAGCAGGAACGTGTTGTAGCCGGCCTCCGCGAGGGCCCGCTCGCGGGTCGGGCGGTCGGTCACGGTCAGGGGCTCGACCATCTTGATCTTCCAGGGCTCCGCCCACGACCGGCGGCCGTGCTGCTGGCCCATCGTGTGCAGCTCTTCGTCTTCGCGCATGGCCGAAGGATACGGTGGTGTCACGGCTGGCATGCGGTCGGTCGGCTTGCCCAGCGTGCCCTCAGCCAGGAATCAGAACGCCGGCCGGGGATCCCGGCCGGCGTCAGTCGTTCGCTCGACTTCAGGAGGGAACTACATCCCAGGGTCTTGGTGCCGGCGCTGGCGTTGGCGGCCTCGAGCTGCTCGATGGCTGCACTCTGCTCTGGCGTCAGGCGGTCCATCTCGCTCTTCACGAAGGCCTGGCGGACGCCCGGCCAGTTCAGGTAGACGTACACGCAGAGGGCCAGGAACATCGGGATCGTCTCAGCGGTGAGGGACGAACCCCACAGGATCGCGAAGAAGCCCCAGATGAGGGTGAACAGGCTGATGAACACGCCGAACTGCCAGCCCGCTGCACGCATGTTCCAGAACTGCGAGGCGACCCAGAACCAGATCGCCGCCATGACGAGCGCCCACAGGGCGCCGCGCCAGGTTCGCCTCAGGGAGCGAGAACGAGACCTCACCGAAGGCGTTGAACTTGAACCAGCCCAGGTAGACGCCCACGCGCCAGAGATTGGCCAGGCCGGCCAGACCGGCCAGGGAAGCCAGGATTGTGACGCCGATCGGTCTCTTCATACGGTTCCGAACCTCCATGCGGTATCTGACGCGTGCTGGACTCGCCCGGAGAGACCGAGCGGTACTCCGCTGAGCCGCAATGGTAGGTCATCTCACAGCGTGCGCACGATTGATTCGCGCATCCTTGCTCGTGCTTCTCACAGGGTCGCCCGGTGACCCCAACCGCTAGGATGCCAGGGTGAACGTGCGCGCCTCGCACGTGGTCGGCAGCTTGGGGGATCGGTGATGAAGCTTCGCTTCCTGGGCGCCGCGACGACCGTGACCGGATCGCAGTTCCTGCTCACCACCGACCGCGCTCGGGTGGTCATCGACTGCGGCCTCTTCCAGGGCTCGCCCTCGGAATCCGAGCGCAGCCGCGTGCCGCTGGCCTACGACCCCGCAGACATCGATGCCATCGTCATCACGCACTCCCACCTCGACCACTGCGGCCTGCTGCCCCTGGTCGTGAAGCGGGGCTACGGCGGCCCGGTCTACCTGACGCGCGCGGCCGCGGAGCTGACGGAGCTCGTCCTCCTCGACAGTGCCAAGATCCAGCGCGAGCAGGCGGAGCGACGCGAGCAGCGCGCTCGCCGCCAGGCCCGCCAGGCCGCGGAGCGTGCGGCTGTCGCCGAGGTGCGGCCAGCCGGCAGCGCCGGCCATCTCGCCGAGCACGCCGGCGGCGACGCCGAGGCGCACATGCGGGCTCAGCCGGCGGCCATCCGCACGGAGGAGCTGGAGCCGCTCTACGACGAGGATGACGCCGCGGCTGCCGTGGCCCTTTTCCGCAGCGTGACCTACGAGGAGCCGGTCACCGTGGCGCCGGGCGTCACCGCGACGTTCCGCGATGCGGGCCACATCCTGGGCTCCGCCATCATCATCCTGGACGTCGAGGAGGGCAGCGGGCCGCCGCGCCGCCTGGTCTTCTCCGGGGACCTGGGGCGGCCGGGCACGCCCATCATCCGCGACCCCTCGGTCATCGACGACGGTGCCGACTACGTGGTCATGGAGTCGACCTATGGCGGTCGCGAACACGAGCCCGCGGACGAGGCCATCCGCCTGTTGGCCGAGATCGTGCGTGAGACGGCCAGCCACCGTGGCGTCCTCCTCATCCCGGCCTTCGCCATCGGGCGCACGCAGGAGATCGTCTGGCACCTGGACCGGCTGCTCTCCGCGGGTCAGATCCCGCACCTGCCGCTGTACCTCGACTCACCCATGGCCTCGCACGCCAGCGACATCTATCACCGCTATCCGGGCTACTACGACGAGGAGACCCAGGCGCTCCTGGATTCCGGCGAGACGCCCCTCGACTTCCCCGGCGCGGTGGTCACCACGAGCCCGGCAGGAATCGCGCGCCATCGAGGAGGCGCCGCGCCCCATGATCATCGTGGCGTCCAGCGGCATGCTCACCGGCGGCCGCGTCGTCTTCCACCTGCGGGAGCTCATCGACGACCCCGACGCCCTCCTGCTCTTCGTCGGCTACCAGGGGGAGGGGACGCTGGGCGCCCATCTCCAGCACGGCGCCCGCCGCATCCACCTCGACGGCGCCGAGCGCGAGGTGCGCTGCGGGGTGCGCTCCATCAGCGGCTTCTCGGCCCACGCGGACGAATCGGAGCTGCTCGACTGGTTGGGCCACCTCGCGCGCGGGACCCGGAAGCCGCGTCGCGTGTTCCTCGTCCACGGCGATCCCGAGGCGCTCGATGCCCTGGAGCCCAAGGTCGGGGCCATGGGCCTGAGCCCGTACCGACCCGCCTGGCGCGAGGAGGTCGAGCTGACCTGAGCCGGGCCGCGGGCCGTGTGCCCGGAGTGCCTGTGCTACCATCCGCGGGTCCTTTCAGCCCTGCCGCCGAGGCGACCACGCCTCGAAGATTGGCGAGCGGGGCAGACCCGTTGGGAGGAGTCGATACCCGTATGCGTCGTTACGAGCTCATGCTGGTCCTGCGGCCGGATACTGCCGATGACCGCGTCCAGCAGATCCTGGATCGCACCACCCGCGGCATCGCCGCGACCGACGGCCAGATCATCAAGGTCAGCCCGTGGGGCCGCCGCCGACTTGCGTACCCCATCGATGGCCAGCGCGAGGGTTCGTACTTCATCATCGTCTTCGAGGCCCCCAGTCCGGCGGTCGAGGAGCTCGGGCGCGGCCTGAACATCACCGAGGAGGTCATGCGCCACCTCGTGACCCGCGTCGACCGTCCCTCGTCCAGCCGCCGTGCCGGCGCCAAGGGTGAGGACCAGGGCGACCTGGTCGAGGAGGACGTCTACGTCGCTCCCTTCGACGAAGAGGACGAGGAGACGGTGGGCGAGATCATCGACGAGTCGGAGACCGAGGCTGCTCCCCGCGCCACGGACTGAGCCATCGGCCAAGGAGGGTCCGTCATGTCCCTGAACAAGTGCATGATCATCGGCAACCTGGGACGCGACCCGGAGATGCGCTACACCCCCAGCGGGCAGGCGGTCACGCAGTTCACGGTCGCCACGAACCGCAACTACCGGGATCCGCAGGGCGAGTGGCAGAGCGAGGCCGAGTGGTTCCGCGTCGTCGTCTGGGCGGAGCGGGCCGAGCGTGCCGCCGAACAGCTCCGCAAGGGCCACAAGGTGTACGTCGAGGGCCGCATCCAGACCCGCCAGTGGGAAGACCAGAGCGGCAACAAGCGCTACACCACGGAACTCATCGCCGATCGTGTCACGTCGCTGGAGCGGCGCGAGCGCGAGGACGGTCCGCCAGGCTTCGCCGAGCCGGGCGGTGGGCATGGTGCTGGCAGCAGCGGCGCCGGCGGTAGCGGCGCTGACAGCAGCGGCGGCCAGGACGGCCCGTCGGCGGGCGGCTCCGCCTCACACGACTACGACGACCTGCCCTTCTAGGAAGCCGGCAGGCAGCTTCAGACTCGACATCACCAGGAAGGACGACACCGATGGCCTACAAGCGCCGCGAGGACCACTTCAGCGATCGCCGTCGCCGCAAGGTCTGCGCCTTCTGCGCCGACCAGTCGCACTCGATCGACTACAAGGAGGTCAACCGCCTGCGTCGCTACCTCTCGGAGCGCGCCAAGATCGAGCCGCGCCGCAAGACCGGCACCTGCGCCCAGCACCAGCGGGCGCTGGCCGTGGCCCTCAAGCGGGCCCGCCACGTCGCCCTGCTGCCGTACGCGCCGCAGCACATGCGCCCATAGCAGCACCCGTCTCCCGCGCCTTGCGCGCGGGTCATGGAGCATCGGAACAGGGGCTGTCCCGCACCGTCGGGCGGTCCCTTTCTCGTCCTCGGAGGGCGGCCGGCGTACCCCGGAGGCCGCCGTGGGCCGGGCTATACTCGCCCCATGCTGACCCAAGGATCCGCCTCGCCCGCTGCCTCTCTGGACCCGCATACGCATCGGAAGGGGGCGCGTCCGCAGGACGGCACCGTCTGCTGGTTCGAGGGCCGCTGGACGCCGCTGGCCGAGGCCAAGGTCAGCGTCATGACCCATTCGTTCCTGTACGGCACGGCCGTCTTCGAGGGCATCCGCGCCTACTGGAACGCCGATGACGAGCAGCTCTACCTGCTCAGGGCCCGCGAGCACTACCAGCGCATCACGGACTCCTGCCGGATCCTGATGATGGATCCCGGCCACAGCGTGGACGAGATGGTCGATCTCACGGTGGAGCTCCTGCGGCGCAATGACTACCGCGAGGACTGCTACGTGCGCGCCACGACGTACAAGAGCGACGAGGCCATCGGCGTCAAGCTCCACGACCTGCAGGCGCGCCTGAACATCCTGTCCATCCCCTTCGGCGACTACATCGCCACCGATCGCGCCATCAGCTGTGGCACGGTCTCCTGGCGGCGCACCAGCGACCTCAGCATCCCGTCACGGGCGAAGGTCGTGGGCTCCTACGTCAACCCCGCCTTCTCCAAGACGGAGGCCATCCTCAACGGCTACGAGGAGGCCATCGTCCTGACCCACGATGGCAAGGTGTCGGAGGGCAGCGCAGAGAACCTCTTCATGGTGCGCCGCGGTCGCCTGGTCACGCCGGGCATCCACTCGGACATCCTGGAGGGCATCACGCGCGCCGGCATCATCGACCTCGCTCGCCGCGAGCTGGGCCTGGAGTGCGATGTCCGCAGCATCGATCGCAGCGAGCTCTACATCGCCGACGAGGTCTTCCTGTGCGGCACCGGCGCCCAGGTCTCGCCGGTCTCCTCGATCGACCATCGCCCAATCGGAAGCGGCGAGATCGGGCCGGTCACGCGCGGCATCATGGACGCCTACTTCGCCGCCGTGCGCGGTCGGTCGGAGGCGTACCGGGACTGGCTGACGCCCGTCTACGAGCGGTAGTCGAGGTCGCGCCCGAACCGGCGGATCCCCGGGGAGAAGTCACCCCTGGGCTTGCCCCACGTTCCCGGCCACAGCGCGCCCGGCCTGAGCCGGGGCGTCGCGTCCGTTAGGGCTTGTACGCCTTCGTCTTGTCGCCGACGACGACCACGAAGTCGGCAGCCTGGTCGGCGTCCTCCTCGAGGACGACCTCCGCGCCCTTGTCCTTGAAGACGCGCTTGAGGCGCGCGAAGGTCTCCGGCATGGCCTCCTCCGCGCCGTTGTACACCGTTATCAGGGTGTTCGAGTAGTCCTCGGAGTCCGCCTTGCCGTCGTCGACCGGTGGCACCGTGGCGTCCAGCCCAGCCTTGGCCAGGTAGGCGGCGATGTTGACGGCCTTGACGTTGGCGCCGCCCTGGCCATTGAGGATATACACGGCGGCGCCCTCGTTCTCCAGCTTGTTGATGGTGCGCGCCTGGTCACGGCTCTTGGAGAAGACGTCCTGGGCGGCCTGACGCATGAGGGCCGGCCTGGCCTTGAGCATCCACAGTCCGGATGAGCCGCAGGGGTAGCAGACGGTGCTGTAGCCGGCGGTGTCCGACAGGACGAGGTTGACGCGCCGGTCCAGGTCCACCTTCTCCGCGAGGGAGATGAGGGCCGGCAGCTGCTTGGGCGGGATATTCGTCTTGATGTCCTTGCGGAACTGCTTGAGGAGCTCGCTGATGACGCCCGGCTTGAGCAGGTCGCCGAGGTCCGTCTGCTCGCGGACGCTGGTGATGACGCGCTGCTGGCGCGAGGAGCGGTCGAAGTCGGACGAGCCGTGGCGGGATCGGGCATAGGCCAGGGCCTGCTGGCCGTTCATGCGCACGATGCCCGGTGGCACGTAGAGCTTGAGCTTGCCGCGCCCGTCGTCGGCCGGGTAGCCCGTGTCGTAGACGGGCAGCTGGACGTCCACGACGACGCCGCCCAGGGTGTTGACGACGCTGCGGAAGCTGTTGAGGTCCACGGCCACGTACCAGTCGATGTCCAGGCCGTAGAGCTCGCCCAGGGCGCCCATGAGGGCGGTGTAGCCACGTTGTGCATCGTTGCCGGGGAACAGGTCCGGCCGACCGCGCGCCACCGTGTACAGGGTGTTGATCTTGTTCTTGTAGGACCCGCCGAAGGTGCGGGCTGCGGGCCAGGACTTGGGGAGCGGGATGCCCGAGGTGTCGCGCGGCAGCGAGATGAAGGCGAGGCGACCGGTGGCCGGGTCGATGCTGACGACGATCATCGTGTCCGTCAGGTAGCTGGGCACCCCGGCCCGGCCGCCGTCCGCACCGACCAGCAGGATGTTGAGGCGCTTCTTGCCGTCCCATCCGGCCGTGTCCGTGGCGGCGGCGTCCGTGGGGTCAGCGCTGGCCTCGTTCGCGCCCGGCGGTGGCTCCGTCGGGGCCACGGGCGCTCCCACCGCGGGTGTCGCGTTGGGATCCAGCGAACCGGCGGGCTCGAGCTCCCCGAAATTGAGGACGAACGAATCGTCCTGCGCTGCCAGGGCGCCGAGGTCAGCGATATCCGTCTGGTCGCCGCTGTTCTCGGTGACGTCGTTGATGGTGTCGCGGGCGATGAAGACCGGCTGTGCGACGGCCACGTGGCTGCCCAGGAGCACGACGATGATGCCCACGAGGCCCAGCACGGAGAGCATGCGCGTGCCTCCGGAGCCAACGCTCGGGTCGCGCGCCAGGCGCCAGGCATCGAGCACCGCCAGCAGCCGGTAGAGCAGGTCGACGGCCAGGCCCACGAAGACCCACTGCAGCATCGCCGGATCGGCGAAGGAGGTCACGATCTCGGTGCGGTTGGGGCCGAGAAGGAGAGCGCCGCCGGCAGCGATGGCCAGGATGGGCAGCGCGGCCCAGAGCACGGCACGCAGCCACCGTCCCAGGTAGGCATGGCCAAGCCCGGGGAAGAGGAAGGAGAGGAATGCCGCCGCGAAGGCGCTGCGCCTGGGACGCACGGCTACGTCGGTGGAGGCCATCGGGCGGCATCGTAGTCGCAATGGCCCGGATGTGCAGACCGGGCGCCGGACTCCGCTCCGGTGTGTGTGCGCGCCCCGGCTGACGCTGATGCTCGGCTAGACTCGGGGTCCATGTCCCAAAGCCCCTTCCCGGCTGTCGCGGCGCAGCCTGACCTCACCGCGCAGGAGCACCGCACGCTCGACTTCTGGCGTGAGCGTGCCATCTTCGCCAGGCTGCGCGCCCAGAACGCCGGCGGGCCGCACTGGTCCTTCATCGACGGGCCCATCACGGCCAACAACCCCATGGGCGTCCACCACGCCTGGGGCCGCGCCTACAAGGACGCCTTCCAGCGCTACCACGCCATGCTCGGCCACGACCAGCGCTGGCAGAACGGCTTCGACTGCCAGGGCCTCTGGGTGGAGGTCAACGTCGAGCGCGAGCTGGGCTTCACGAGCAAGAAGGACATCGAGTCGTTCGGCATCGCCGACTTCGTGCGCCTCTGCAAGCAGCGCGTCCTGACCTACGCCGCGGTGCAGACGGAGCAGTCCATCCGCCTGGGCTACTGGATGGACTGGAACGATCCCGAGGAGCTGCGCAGCCTGCGCGACCTGCTGGCCGAGGACCCCGCACGCGTCATCACCGTGAAGGGCCCCGGCGGGCCCGTGACCGACACCGTGGAGATGATCGTCGGCCGCCTGGGGCTGCCGGAGCTGGGCGGCTCCTACTTCACCTTCTCCAACGAGAACAACGACCTCATCTGGGGCTTCCTCGCCGAGTGCGAGCGGCGCGGCTGGCTCTACAAGGGCATCGACTCCATGCCCTGGTGCGCGCGCTGCGGCACGGGCATGAGCCAGATGGAGATGAACGAGGGCTACCAGGACCGCGAGGACCCCGGCCTCACGGTGCGCTTCCCGCTCGTGGAGCGGCCCGGCGAGCACCTCCTGGTGTGGACCACGACACCCTGGACCCTGGCCGCCAACGTGGCCGCCGCGGTGGGGCCGGACCTGGACTACCTGCTCGTGGAGCAGGGCGAGGAGCGCTACTGGGTCGGCCGGGCCGCCTCCCGCAGCGCCCTGCAGGGCCCCTTCCGGGTGCTCGAGGAGCGCAAGGGCCGCGACCTGCTGGGCTGGCACTACCGGGGCCCCTTCGACGACCTCGAGGTGGTCGGGCGCGCCTTCGCCGCCGGCCAGGACGAGCACGGCGCCGCGCCGTACGTCCATCGCATCATCAGCTGGGACGAGGTCGGCGAGGACGAGGGCACGAGCATCGTCCACATCGCGCCCGGCGGCGGCGCGGAGGACTTCGGGCTGGGCAGGAAGCTGGCCCTGCCGGTCATCGCGCCGCTCGACGAGGCGGGCCACTACCTCGACGGCTTCGGGACGCTGTCCGGCAAGGACGCCGCGACGGTCGCGTCGGTGATCATCGAGATGCTCGAGGCGCGCGGCTTCTTCTACCACCTGGCGCCCTACACGCACCGCTACCCGCATTGCTGGCGCTGTGGCACGGCGCTGCTCTTCCGCGTGGTGGACGAGTGGTACATCTCCATGGGCCCCGTCTACGACGTGCCCCGCGAGCAGCTCACGGCGGAGCAGAAGGACGCCAGCCTGCGCTACCAGATCATGGACGTCGTGGACCAGATCCGCTGGTTCCCGGCCTTCGGCTACGACCGCGAGATCGACTGGCTGCACACGATGGCCGACTGGATGATCTCCAAGAAGCGCTACTGGGGCCTGGCCCTGCCCATCTGGGAGTGCACCAGCTGCGACGCCTACCAGGTCATCGGCGGGCGCGAGGAGCTGGGGCAGCGCGCCAGCGGCGGCTTCGAGCAGCTCGAGGGACGCTCGGCGCATCGGCCCTGGGTGGACGGCGTGACCGTGCCCTGCCGTGCCTGCGGCGCGGAGTCGCGACGCATCCGCGATGTCGGTAATCCGTGGCTTGACGCCGGCATCGTGCCCTTCAGCACGCTGCACTACCGGACGGACCCCGAGTACTGGCAGAAGTGGTTCCCCGCCGACTTCATCACGGAGTCGTTCCCGGGCCAGTTCCGCAACTGGTTCTACTCGATGCTGGCCATGGGCACGGTGCTGCGCCGCGAGCCGCCCTTCAAGGCCATCTTCGGCTACGCCACGCTGTACGGCGAGGACGGCCGCCCCATGCACAAGTCGTGGGGCAACGCCATCGAGTTCAACGAGGCCGCCGAGCGCATGGGCGTGGACGTGATGCGCTGGATGTACGCCAGTGCTCGGCCGGAGGAGAACATCCTCTTCGGCTACCACAGCGCGGACGAGGCCCGCCGGGAGCTGCTGGTCCTCTGGAACGTCCTGGGCTTCTTCACCACGTACGCCCGACTGGCTGGCTGGACGCCGTCCCGGGACGTCATCGGCGAGCAGGCCGCGGACCCCGCCCGCCGCCTGCTGGACCGCTGGATCCTCTCGCGTGCGGCCGGCATGGCGGAGCAGGCCGGGGCGGCCCTCGTCGAGTACGACACGCGCACCGCGACACGCGCCATCAGCGCCTTCGTCGACGACCTCTCGACGTGGTGGCTGCGACGCAGCCGGCGGCGTGTCTCCCGCTCCGCGGACGCGGCCGACCAGGCCGCCGCCTTGGGCACGCTGCACCTGGCGCTGGTCAGCGTGGCGCGCACGATGGCCCCGCTGCTGCCCTTCCTGGCCGAGGAGTTCCACCAGGTGCTGGTGGTGCCCGCGCAGTCGGGCGCCCCGGAATCGGTGCACCTGACGCGCTGGCCGCTGGAGGACCTTGCGGCGCTGCGGGACCTGTCCCTGGAGGCCGCCATGACCGACCTGCGGCGGGCCGTGGAGCTGGGTCGCACCCTGCGCGGTCGGGCCGGGCTGCGCGTCCGCCAGCCGCTGGGCCGGCTCTGGCTGGCCATGCCCGGAGAGGGCCTGGGGGCCGGCCTCGGAGCCGGCGCCGCGGACGAGCTGGTGGCGCTCCTGGCCGACGAGCTGAACGTCAAGTCGGTGGAGGTCATCGGCGACGAGTCGGAGCTGGTGGACCGCCGCGTCAAGCCGCTGCTGCCGGTCATCGGGCGGCGCTATCGCGAGGCCATCCCGGCCATCATGGCGGCCGCCCGGGCCAACGACGTCATCTACCACGACGATGGCAGCGTCGAGCTCGGTGGCGTGCGCCTGGCGCCCGACGAGGTGGAGATCCTGGCCACGCCGCTGCCGGGCACGGCCGTCGCGCACGATGAGGGCATCGTCGTCGTCATCGACACGTCGCTCTCTCCGGAGCTGCTGGCCGAGGGTGACGCGCGCGAACTGACGCGCGCCGTCCAGGACCTGCGCAAGCAGGCCGGCCTCGCCCTCGACGCGCGCATCCGGCTGCGCCTCGACGGTTCGGCCGAGGTGCTGGCACGGCTGGCGCCGCACCTGGACGCCCTGGCCGCGGACATCCTTGCGGACGAGGTCCTCAGTGGCGCCCTGCCGGAGGGGGCAGTCGCCGCACGCGTGGCCCTCACCGACGGTGAGGTCCGCGCGGCGCTGGTGGACGCGGGTGCCTGAGGCGCCGCCCGCGGACCGCTCGCCCGGGCCGCCCGAGTCGCCCACCCAGCGTCGCCGCCGCTGGGCCATCTTCCTCGGGCTGGCCGGGCTCGTGGTCGTCATCGACCAGCTCAGCAAGCGGTGGGTGGAGTCCTCCTTCGAGGTCGCCTCGCGATCGATCCCGGCCGGCCAGCCAGGCGGCCCCACGGAGATCATCGGCAGCCTGCTGCGCATCGCCAAGACGTACAACGATGGCGCCATCTTCGGGCTCTTCGGCGCCAGCGCACCCATCATGGCGCTGCTCTCGCTGCTGGTCATCGGCGGCCTGGCCTGGTTCCAGTGGCGCCACGGGGCTGCCGCCGGGTCGCTCGTGACGGTGGGCCTGGGGCTCATCCTGGGCGGCGCCGTCGGCAACCTCATCGACCGCGTGCGCGGAGGGCAGGTCATCGACTTCGTGGACATGGGCATCGGCGACCACCGCTGGTACGCCTGGAACGTCTCCGACGCGGCTGTCTTCGTGGGCATCCTCGTCCTCTTCGCCGCCGCGCTGCTGGGGGACCGTGTCAGCGGCCCTGCCGGGGACGCGCCGGCATGAGCGAGCGCCGCTCCCTGGAGGTACCCGTGGGAGCGGCCGGCAGCCGTGCCGATCGGTTCGTCGCGGATGCCACGGGGATCTCGCGGGCCCAGGTGCAGCGCCTCATCTCCGAGGGGCTCCTGACGATCGATGGGCAGCCCCTGCGGGCGCGCGACGCCGTTCGCGCGGGATGGCGACTGGAGCTCGACGTGCCCGAGGCGCCGTCCGATCAGCCGCTGCCGGAGGCGATGCCGCTCACGGTCGTCTATCGCGACGCCGACCTCCTCGTCGTGGACAAACCGGCCGGGCTGGTGACGCATCCCGCGCCGGGCCATCCGGGCGGCACCCTGCTCAACGGCCTGCTGGCCCTGGAGGCCGAGGCGGCCCGCGAGGCGGGACCGGAGGACGCGGCGTCCGCGGTCGTGCCCAGGGCGGGCATCGTGCACCGCCTGGACCGCGACACGAGCGGGCTGATCCTGGTGGCACGCACGCCGGCCGCGCAGGCGGCGCTGCAGGCGCAGTTCAAGGCTCGGCGCGTGCGCAAGACCTACCTCGGACTCGTCGCTGGCGTCGTCAACGCGGGCTCCGGTCGCATCGAGAAGCCCATCGGCCGTGACCCGCGCAGCCGGATGCGCATGGCCATCACGCCGGATGGCCGGCCAGCCATCACCGGCTACCGCGTTCGCGAGCGATTCCACGACTGGACCCTGCTGGAGCTGGACCTCGTCACCGGGCGCACGCACCAGATCCGCGTCCACCTGGCCTCGATCGGCCACGCCGTGGCCGGCGACCCGGTCTACGCCAGCGGCAGCACGCGGCGCGGCCCGGACGGCCTGCGACGCCTGTTCCTGCACGCCTGGAAGCTGGAGCTCGTGTCGCCATCGAGCGGCCGGCTCCTGCGTTGTGAGGCACCATTGCCGGACGACCTCGAGGCCACCCTGGCGAGCCTCCGGGCGGCGGAAGCACGGAGGGACTGACGATTCCCGCCATCGAGGGCAAGCCCGGCGCACTGGTGGTCATCATCTCGGGTCCGAGCGGCGTCGGGAAGGACACCATCCTGGAGGCCATGCAGCGGCGCGAGCCACCCTTCCCGCGTCACTACGTCATCACGGTCACGACCCGCGAGCGGCGCCCGGACGAGCTGGCCGGGTTCAGCTACCACTATCTGACCAAGGCGGCGTACGACGACCTGCGTCAGTCGGACGGCCTGCTGGAGGCCTCCGAGGTCCACGACCACTGGTACGGCACACCGGCCGCCCAGGTGCGCGACGCGCTGTCGACCGGCCAGGACGCCATCCTCAAGATCGACGTCCAGGGCGCGGACAAGGTGCGCGCGCGCGTCCCGGAGGCCCTCCTCATCTTCGTCGTGCCGCCCTCGCTCGAGGAGCTCCACGATCGACTGCGCAAGCGGGGCACCGAGAATGAGGTCGAGCTGCAGCGGCGCATGGACAACGCCGAGCTGGAGCTGGCCCGCCAGGACGAGTTCGACCACGTGGTCCTCAATGAGACCGACCAGGTGGAGGCCACGGCGGACGCCATCGAGGCCATCATCGCCGAGGAGCATCGGCGCTTCCCGGACCGCCGCATCGTCGTCTAGACCGGCATGACGGAGCCGCGCTTCGTCGAGGTGGCCGTCGACGCCCCGGGCGTGGCCGGGGGACAGCGCTACACCTACGTCGTGCCGCCGGCCCTGGCCGACCTGGTCCCCGGAGAAGCCGTCCTCGTCGAGTTCGGGCGGCGGCGGGCGGTCGGCCTCGTGCTCGCCGAGGCGTCCGACCCGGGCCTCGAGACGCGCCCGCTGCTGGCGCGCGTGCGCTCCGACGGGCCGTTGTTGGGCGATCTCGCTCGACGGCTGGCCATCCATATCGCCGAGCACTACCTGGCGCCGCCGGGCCTGGTCGTGCGGGCCATGCTGCCGCCGGGCACCCTGGAGCGGATCGTGTTGATCGCCGTGGCGATGGCCGAGGGAGCCGGCGGCTGGATGGACCGGGAGCCGGATGGTCTCGCCGCCCGGGTGCGCGCCGCGGGCGCCGATGGGGTGGCCGTCGACGACCTGCCGGCAGCGGGGAGCCGGGCCACGCTGCTGCGCGAGCTGCGCCAGCTGGAGGCTGCCGGCGAGCTGCGCCTGGAGTGGCGCGTCGTGGCGGCTGCGTCGCGGCCGCGGCAGGAACGCTGGGCGGTCATCACGCAGGAGGGGCGGGCTGCGGCGGCGGCCCTGGCCGCGGGTCAGCGCCCACCTGGGCGTCCCCTGGGTGAGCGACAGCGCGCCCTGCTGGCCGAGCTGGCAGCGCCGGGGTCCACGGGAGCGGAGGCAGCGCCGCGCCTGGGCGAACGTCATGGCGCCGGCACGGTGACGGGACTGGTCCGCCGCGGATGGCTGGAGCTGGAGACCCGCGTCGTGGAGCGGCGCGCCCTGGCCGAGCGGGCGGCGCCGAGGCGTGGCACCCGGCCGGCCGGGTCGGACCTGGACGCCGGGCAGTCGGCCGCCCTGGAGGCCATCGGCGCCGCCCTGCACGAGGGCCGGCACGAGGGCTTCCTGCTGGAGGGCGAGACCGCGAGTGGCAAGACCGCCGTCTACGCCGAGGCCATCGCTGCCGCGCTCGCATCCGGCCGCGGGGCGCTCGTGCTGGTGCCGGAGATCGCCCTGGCCGCGCCGCTCATCGACCGACTGCGCCACGATCTGCGGGAGGACCCCGCGGTGCTGCACAGCGCGCTCGGGGACGGTGAGCGGGCCGACGAATGGCGCCGCATCGCGCGGGGCGACGCTCGCGTCGTGGTCGGCACCCGGATGGCGGTGCTGGCCCCGCCGGAGCCCCTGGGACTGATCGTCGTCGACGAGGAACACGATGGCGCCTACAAGTCGGACCGCACGCCGCGCCTGCAGGCCCGCGACGTGGCCCTGGCCCTGGGACGACTGGCCGGGGCGCCGGTCATCCTGGGATCCGCCACGCCGGATGTCATCAGCGTCGGGCTCGCGCGCCAGGGGCGCCTGCGTCACCTGCGCCTGCAGGGACGCCGCAGCGGGGCGCCGGTGGCCGTCGAGATCGTCGACCTGCGCACGGAGCTGGCGGAGGGCAATCGAGGGCTCATCTCCGCACCGCTGGCGGAGGCGCTGACGGCCCTGGACCGGGCTGCCGGCGAGCGCGCCATCCTGCTCATCAACCGGCGCGGGGCCGCCAGCGTCGTGCTCTGCCGCGACTGCGGCTACGTGCAGGTCTGTCCGGAGTGCCAGCGCCCGCTCGTCTTCCATGCCACCGTGGTGGCCCTGCGCTGCCACCACTGCGGGGCGACGGCACCGGTGGCACGACAGTGCCCGGCCTGTCAGTCCGTGCGCATCCGCTACCTGGGCGGCGGCACCGAGCGGGTCGAGCAGGAGGTGCGCATCCGCTTCCCGGACCTGCGCGTCATCCGCCTCGACCGTGACGTCGTGGAGCGCAAGGGCGCGGCGGCGCGCGTCATCGACGACTTCTCCGAAGGTCGGGCGGACGTCCTGGTGGGCACCAGCCTGGTGGCCAAGGGACTCGACGTGCCAGAGGTGACGCTCGTCGGCGTCGTCTCGGCGGACATCGCCCTCAACCTGCCCGATGAGCGCGCCGCCGAACGGACCTGGCAGCTCCTCGTGCAGGCCATCGGCCGGGCCGGACGGGGCGAGCGTCCGGGTCGCGCCATCGTCCAGACCTACCAGCCGGAGCACCCGGCCCTCGTGGCCGTCGCCAGCGGCGATGGCGCCGCCTTCATCGAGGCGGAGCTGGAGCGGCGGCAGCGCTTCGGATCGCCACCCTTCGGCCGTCTCGTGAAGCTCACCGCGGCACTCCCGGATCGGGAGGCTGCCGAGCGCACCGCCGCGGAGCTGGCAGACCGCCTGCGGCGGCGTGCCGCGGACGAGGGTCGGCGGGTGGCCGTCCTGGGGCCGGTGCCGGCGTACGTGGCTCGTCGCGGTGGTCGCTGGCGCTTCCATGTCGTCCTGCGCGGCGACGACCCCGTGGCGCTGCTCGGCGGCGACCCGGGTGCGCCGTGGTCGGTCGACGTCGACCCGGAGAGCCTCTTGTAGAGCCGCGGGCCCCCTGGGGTCCCCAGGCTCCCTGGCGGCCCGCGCGTGCGCCGAGCGACGGGTCGACCGGCGACGCTCTTGCGGAACATGTACCGCCGCGGTGTACGATATCGCCCATGGTCGGGCGGGTGCTTGTCGTCCTTCTGTTCGTCGTGCTCGCGGGCTGCACTGCGGCCCCCGTCACGCTGTCTGGCACTGTGCGTGTGCTGGGCAGCTGGGAAGGGGAGGAGGAGGCGGTCTTCAAGGCGGTCGTGGCACCCTTCGAGCAGCGAACCGGTGTGAACGTGGAGTACGTGTCCACCCGCGACCTGTGGGGCGACCTCGACGACGCCGTGGCCGCCGGGGATCCGCCGGACATCGCCGGCCTGGCAGGCACCGCCCAGATGCGTGAGCTGGCCGCCCGTGGCGTCCTGCGCGACCTGGCCCCGGTCCTGGACCCGGTTGGCTACCGGGCGGCCGTGGCGCCGACGTTCATCGACCTCGGTACCGTGGATGGACGGCTCGTGGGTGTCTTCGTGCGCAGCTCCGTGAAGGGGCTCATCTGGTACCGGCCCTCGGTCTTCCGCATGGGGGTACCGCGCACCTGGGAGCAGCTGCAGCGCATGGCCACGCTGGCCTCTCGTGGCGCGACCTCGACGTGGTGCCTGGGCCTGGCGTCGGAGGAGGCCAGCGGCTGGCCCGGCACGGACATCATCGAGCAGTTCCTGCTGCGCGGCAGCGGCGTCGCCGCCTACGACGCCTGGAGCGCGGGACACCTGGCCTGGGACTCCGCGGAGGTCAGGGCGGCCTTCGAGCTCTACGGCCAGGTCGCCGCGGACGGCGTGGTCTACGGCGGCACGGCGCTCGCCCTCGGCTCCGACTTCCGCAAAGCCGGCGACCCGCTCTTCGCCGATCCGCCCGGCTGTCTCTTCCTGGAGCAGGGATCCTTCATGCCGGCCTTCTTCGTCGCGGAGGACCACCAGCCCCTGGCCGACTTCGACTTCTTCCCCTTCCCGCCCCTGGACGACGAGCCCGAAGACATGGCCATCGGCGGCGGCGACCTCCTGGGCGTCCTCACCGACCGCCCGGAGGCCGACGCGCTGCTGCGCTACCTCGTCTCGGACGAGGCGCAGTCGATGTGGGTGGCCCAGGGCGGCAGCCTCTCGGTGAAGTCCACCGTGACGACATACCCGGATGCTGTCACCCGTCGCGCCGCGGAGTTGCTGAGCGGCGCCGATGTCTTCCGCTTCGACGCCTCGGACAGCATGCCCGAGGCCATGAACGCGGCCTTCTGGCAGGCCGTCCTGCGCTACACGGCGCAGCCCGCCGAGCTGGACGACATCCTCGCGGACCTCGAGACGGTGCGCGTGGCGCAGGGAGCCGGCTGAGCCGTGGCGAGCCCGACGATCGAGCTGGTGCGGCCCGTACCCCGGCCCCGGCCTGTCGTGGTGGCCGGCAGCCTGGCGGCGGTCGGGGTGTCCCTCATCATCGTCAGCATCCTGCTGTACCTCAGCGAAGGTCTGCCGCGCCTGCGCGTGAGCTTCGCCCAGACGCCGGCCGCCCTGCTGCCGCAGCAGGCCACGGCGGCCGGCTACATCCTCGTCGGCGCGCTGCTCGGCTCCCGCCTGCCGCGCAATCCGGTGGGCTGGCTGCTCCTGGCGGCCGGGCTCGTGTGGGCGACACTGCTGCCGCTCTCGATGCTGGTCACGGTCGCCCACGAGGCCCTGCGGCCGGTACCGCCCGTGACCCTGGGCCTTGCCTGGCTGAGCTCGTCCTTCGCCACGCCCGTCCTCGCCATGCTCATGGGGCTGGCTGCCCTGCTCTTCCCGGATGGCCGACTCGTGGGGCCGCGCTGGCGGCCGGTGGCCTTCCTCCTGGTGCTCGCGCCGTTGCTCCTGGGCCTCACGGCAGCCGTCGGGCCGAGCAGCCTCGTCTGGTACTGGACGCTGCCGAACCCGCTGGCGGTCCCGAGGACGTTCTCGCCGGTGGTATTCGGGATCCAGGTCGGCGCCATCGCCCTGTTGGTGATGGCGTTCGCCGGGCTGGTGGCATCGCTGGTCGTGCGCTACCGCCGCGGGGATGCCGTGACGCGCGCGCAGCTGCGCTGGATCGTCTTCGCCATCGCCATCCAGGCCATCTGTGCCGTGCCCTTCGTGCTGGCGCGCTACGTCGTGCCCGTGAGCGCCAGCGTCGGCGAGATGACGGTGGCCGCCTCCGTCGCCGCCAGCCTGCTGCTGCCGATCACGGGGGCCGTGGCCATCACCCGACATCACCTCTTCGGCATCGACCGCGTCATCAACCGCACGCTGGTCTATGTGCCGCTGCTTGGCCTGCTGGGCGGCCTCTACGCGGCCGCGGCGGCTCTCTTCCAGCGCCTCTTCGTGACGCTCACGGGAGAGCCGTCGGAGGTGCCGCTGCTCATGGCGGTCTTCATCATCGCCGCGGCATTCACGCCGGTCCGCAAGTGGCTGGAGGGCGTGGTCGACCGCTGGGCGCACGCGCCCAGCATGGCCGCAGCCGGCGCCACCGCAGGCGACGCCACCGCAGCCGGCGCCACCGCAGGCGACGCCACCGCAGCCGGCCCAGTGGCGCGCCACGCAGGCCCTGGGCGCGCGGCGGCGCCCCCGCCTCACCGGCCGTGGGCCCGGGGCCATCCGTGGACGACCCCGAGCTGCTGCGCGTGGCCGCCGCGTTGCTGGCCCTGCGCCGCTTCGAAGAGCGCCTGGCGGCCATGCCCGCGGACGCCGTGGCCGTCCCGACCGAGGGTGGCGCGGCGAGCCCCGACGCGGCACCCGCGTCGGCAGACGCCTGCCCATCCGCGAGGGGTCGGTCGATTGCCCCATGGGCGGCCGCGTGACGCCGGCCACCTGCCTGGGCTGCCCGCACCTGCTGGCCATCGGGACCACTCCGCCGGAGGTGACCTGCGGTCATCCGGCCGGGGTCGCTGCGCAGGCGGCCGGCGCTGCCTGAGCGAGGGTGGCCCGCCTCGGTCGCCCGTATACTCCGGCCATGACCGTGCGACCGATCCTCACCCTCGGCGACCCGCGGCTGCGCCTCGTCGGGCTGCCCGTCGACAGCTTCGGGAAGTACCTCCACGAGCTGCTCGATGACCTCACCCACACGATGCGCGATGCGCCCGGCGTGGGCCTCGCGGCACCCCAGATCGGCGAGGCTGTGCAGGCCTGCGTCATCGAGGTCGAGAGCCAGGTCTTCGAGCTCGTCAACCCGCGCATCGTGCGCGCCTCCGGCGATGACCGGGACCTGGAGGGCTGCCTCTCGGTCCCCGGCTACATGGCCTACGTGACGCGGCGCGAGAAGGTCTGGCTGGAAGCCCAGGATCGCAACGGCCGCCGCATCCGGGCGGCCGGCAAAGGCCTCCTCGCGCGGGCCATGCAGCATGAGCTGGATCACCTGGCCGGCAAGCTCTATATCGACTACCTGGAGTCCTTCGACGAGCTCATCCCGGTGAACACCGCGGACGACGAGGACGAGGACGTCGAGGCGAGCCGCGTGCAGGCCACGCTGGCCTGACGCAGGCTCACGCATCCGGCGTGCAGGCTGGGCTCGCATCGCACATGGGACCGGTCCGCACGCTCTTCTTCGGCAGTGGCGCCTTCGCCCTGCCCGCCATGGCCCGCCTGGCGAGCCCCGATCCTGACCTGGCGGCCCGCCTGCGCCTCGTGGCGGTCGTCACGGCGGCGGCCCGGCCCGCCGGACGCACCGCGGAGCTGCGGCCCACCCCGGTCGCGAGCGCCGCGACCGCCCGCCACATCGCTGTCCTGGAACCTGCCAGCCTGCGCACGGCGGAGACGCTCGACGAGCTGCGTGACCTTCGCCCGGACCTCATCGTGCTGGCCGACTACGGTCGCCTCATCCCGTCGGCCGTGCTGGAGCTGCCCCGTTTCGGGGCGCTGAACCTGCACCCCTCGCTGTTGCCGCGCCACCGCGGGGCCGCGCCGGTGCCAGCCGCCATCGCTGCCGGGGACGCCACGACCGGGGTGAGCCTGATGCGCATGGACGAGGGCCTCGACAGCGGGCCGCTGCTGGCCCAGCGCGAGGTGGCCCTGGATGGCACGGAGACCGCGCCCGACCTGGAGGCCCGACTGGCGGAGCTCGGCGCCGACCTGCTGGCGGCCTGCCTGCCGGCGTGGCTCGAGGGTCGGCTGCAGGCGCAGCCGCAGGCCACCGCCGGCATGAGCCTGACGCGGCCCCTGCGTCGCGCCGACGGTCGCCTGGATGCCGGGCGTCCCGCCCGGGAGCTGGAGCGCCAGGTGCGGGCGCTGCAGCCGTGGCCCGGGTCGTTCCTCGAGAGTGATGGGCAACGACTCATCGTCTGGCGCGCCGGCGTCGAAGCGGGCGCCGCGTCCGGGGCGCGGGGCGATCTCCTGCCCGTCGGGGAGACGCTGGCCCTGCAGACGGTCGACGGTCTGCTCCGCCTGGACGAGGTCCAGCCCGCCGGCCGCCGGCGCATGAGCGGTGCGGAGTATCGCCGTGGCCGGCGGGCCTGAGATGCCCGCCGCGGCCGGACGCCGGTTCCGCCTCGCGGCGCTACCATTCGGGCTCGATGCCCAGCCCTGAGCCGGTCCCGGCCCTCGATCCCCCTGTGCCGCCAGCGGCCGCCCTGCTGCCGCTGCTCGACCTGCCCGCCACGGCGCCGCAGGACAGCCGGCCCGGCATCTCCGGCGTCTCGCCGCAGGATCTGCTGTCCTGGTTCGCGGAGCACGGACACCCGGCCTTCCGGGTCCGGCAGCTGGCCGACCACGTGTGGTCCGGTCGCGCGGATGGCTTCGATGACGTGCACACGCTGCCGGCCGGCCTGCGCGCCGACCTTGCCGCGGCGTATCGCTTCGGCACCATCGTGCGCACGGATCGGCGCCAGGCGGACGGCGGCCTGACCGACAAGGCCCTGCACGTCCTCGATGACGGCCGCGTCGTGGAGTCGGTGCTGATGCGCTATCCGGCGCGCGGATCGCGTCGCGAGCGCACCACGCTGTGCATCTCCAGCCAGGCCGGCTGCGCCGTCGGCTGCCCCTTCTGTGCCACCGGTGAGCTGGGGCTGTGGCGCGATCTGCTGGCCTCGGAGATCATCGACCAGGCGCGCTACTGGCGCCGCGAGCTGCTGGCGGAGGATCGCCGTCTCACCAACGTCGTCTTCATGGGCATGGGCGAGCCGCTCCTCAACACGGACGCCGTGCTGGCCGCCTGCGCGGCCATCAGCGACGGCAACCGCTTCGGCCTTGGGCAGCGCCACATCACCATCAGCACGAGCGGCGTCGTGCCCGGCATCGAGCGCCTCACGGAGCTGCGCCGCCAGTACACCCTGGCCATCTCGATGCACGCGGCGCGGCCGGAGCTGCGTGACATCCTCGTGCCGCTGGAGCGGCGCTACCCGCTGGTGGACGTCGTGCGAGCCGCGACGGAGTATGCCGAGGTGACCGGCCGGCGGGTCACCTACGAGATGGTCATGATCGACGGCATCAACGACACGGCCGCGGATGCTCGCGCCGCAGCCACGCTGCTGCGGGACCGCCTGGCGCATGTCAACCTCATCCCCATGAACCCCGTGGCGCACACGCCCTGGCAGCCGTCGCCCGCGCCGCGCGTGGAGGCCTTCGCCACCGTCCTGCGTGACGCCGGGCTGGACACGACCGTGCGACGCAACCGTGGCCTGGACATCGGGGCGGCCTGCGGCCAGCTGGCGGCCGAGCACGCCGGGCGCCCGGCGCCGTCCGCGGTGCAGCGCCGCCGGGAGCTGCTCGAGGCGCGCAGCGCCGCCGCCATGCTCGATGGCGTCACGGGTGGTGGCAACGGGCAGCGCAGGGTCGATGCCGGCGGCTGGAGCCACGCCACGCCCAGCCCGGGCTGGCAGAAGGGCCGCGCATGAGCGACGGGCGGGCTGCCACGACCGGTGGCAGCTGCGCGGGCGGGCTCATCGCTGCCAGCATCCTCAATGCGGATTTCAGCCGCCTGGATCGCGTGGCACACAAGCTGGAACGCGCGGGGGTAGACCGCCTGCACCTGGACGTCATGGATGGCCACTTCGTGCCGAACCTGACCTTCGGCCCGGACGTCGTGGCCGCCTGGCGGCGGGTCACCGACCTGCCCCTGGATGTGCACCTCATGATCGACGCACCCTCCCGCTTCATCGGGCGGTTCATCGACGCCGGGCCCCAGACGATCACCTTCCACCTGGAGGCGCCCGAGCCCGAGGAGCGCAAGGACGAAGCGCTGGCGGCCATCGCCGCAGCGGGCCAGGGTGCTGGCCTGGCGATCAAGCCGGGCACGCCGGTCTCTGCCCTGGCCTCGCGCATCGATCGCCTCGACGTGATCATGGTCATGACCGTGGAACCAGGCTGGGGTGGCCAGGGCTTCCTGCCGGAGGTGGCGCCCAAGATCGCCGAAGCTCGCGCGCTCCTCGCCGCGGCCGGCCGGGGCGGCCTCGTGCACGTCGATGGCGGCGTCAACCACAGGACCGCGGAGACGGTCGGGCGCTACGGCATCGACGTCTGCATCGTGGGCTCCGCGCTCTTCCAGCGGGGCCGGGACGCCTCCGAGGAGGTCGACCTGGTGCGAGACGGCGTACGCCGTGGTCACGAGGCCTTCTTCGGAGCCGGCAGGGCCGCTGTGCCCGCGGCCGTGGAGCACCGCGACCGTCCGATGCCGCAGCCGACGGGCTGATCCGTGCGCGTGCTCCTGCAGCGCGTCAGCGAGGCGAGCGTGACGGTCGACGGTGCGGTGCGTGGCGCCATCGGCCATGGGCTGCTGGCCTTCGTCGGCGTGGGCCACGCTGACAGCGCCGACACCGCCCGCGCGCTCGCGGACAAATCGGTCGACCTGCGCATCTTCCGCGACGACGAGGGACGCACCAATCGCTCGCTGCTCGAAGTCGAGGGTGCCATGCTCGTCGTCAGCCAGTTCACGCTGTATGGGGATACGCGCCGCGGCCGCCGCCCGTCCTTCATCTCCGCGGCGGAGCCGAGCCTCGCGGCGGAGCTCGTGGAGATCTTCGCCGCGGCAGTGGAGGCGCGCGGCATCACGGTCGGCCGCGGCGAGTTCGGAGCGGAGATGGCGGTCGAGCTGGTCAACGACGGGCCCATGACCATCTGGCTCGACAGCGCCATCCGATCGTGACCGCCAGCCACGTGCTGGACCGCGTGCGCAATCGCGTGGTGCGGGTCCGGCAGCATCGCTGGCGCATGGCCGCGTACATCTCGCCGGAGCGGCACATCGTCATGGGCGGCGCGCCGCGCAGCGGCACGACCGTGCTGCGCAAGCTGCTCGACCGCCACCCGGAGGTCTGCTGTGGCGCGGAGACGAAGCTCTTCGTGCCGGCCGCGTTCAACCTGGCCTGGCTGGCCGCGGCCTACGGCATCTCAGAGGCCGACCTGACCGTCCTGCGGACGGCGGCGACCTCGCAGGCGGCCTTCATCGATGCCTTCGCGGCGCGCGTGCGGGCGAGCGCGGGCAAGTCCCGCTGGGCGGAGAAGACGCCGCAGAACATCCGCCATCTCGACTGGATCCTGGAGCACTTCCCGGAGGCTTCGGTCATCCACATCGTGCGCGACGGGCGTGACGTGGTCTGCTCCATGCGTGAGCACCCCGACTGGCGCTGGGTCTCCGGAGCCTGGCAGAAGGTGCTCGTGCCACGTCCCGTCGAGTGGTACGCCCAGCGCTGGCTGGATGACACGTCAGCCGGCATGCTCCGGCGCGGCGACGGTCGATGCAGGGAGGTCCGCTACGAGGACCTCGTCGCGGACCCCGTGGCGACGCTGCGGACGCTCTGTGGCTCCGTGGGCCTGGCGGTGGACGAGGCCTGGCTGGCGACCGCGATCGGTGGCCGCGACGGCTCCGGGCCCCAGGGGGCGCACGGTGTGGCTGCCGGGCAGGACCGACCCGACTACGGAGGAGCCGTCAGCACGGCATCGGTGGGCCGCTGGCGCAGGGACCTCGCGGCACAGGACCGCGAGGTGGTGGAGCGGATCTGTGGCGTGCGCCTGGGCGAGCTCGGCTATGAGGCCTGAGCGTCAGGGACGGGCGTCAGCCCGGCCAGGGACCACGCGGTACGCGCCGGACAGACCTAGACGGCGGCCTTCATGAGGGTTCGACGGCAGCGCGTGCAGATCATCTCGCGCGTGACGGAGCCGCCCTCGCGCACCGTGAGCTGCTGCAGGTTGACGCCGTAGCGACGCTTCGCCCGAACGCGGTTCATCCCCGTCGACTGCGGGTTGAAGCCGCCCATGGAAGTCTTGCCGCAACGGGCGCAGGAGCGAGCCATGAGGATCCTCTGGGGTGTCGTGTCTGGGAGGTGCGACCCGATAAGGTGCGCACGGCCGCGTACTATATACCATCGGCCACGCACCCACAGGGAGGGTCGCCCGCCTGGGCGGCAGCCTGGTGGCCATGATGGGACGCATCCGCCGGAGGTCGAGTCTGCCCTGATGACGCGCCTCTATGTCGACGGCCCCACCGTCCTGCGCGCCGTCGCCGCCGCTGTGGCCAACCTCGAGGCCCACGTCGAGGAGGTGGATGCTCTCAACGTCTTTCCTGTGCCCGACGGCGACACCGGGTCGAACATGCTGGCCACCATGCGGGCGGCCCTGGCCGAAGCGGAGCGTCTGCCGGTCGAGCAGCGTGACCTCGACAGCGTCGCCGAGGCCCTCAGCCGAGGCGCTCTGGAAGGCGCCCGCGGCAACAGCGGCGTCATCCTCTCCCAGATCATCCGTGGCATGACCTATGGTGCCGACGGCCGCCGGCGCGCCAATGGCCTGGACCTCGCCGAGGGCCTGCGGCGCGGCTCGGAGGTGGCCTACGGGGCCGTGCTGACGCCCGTTGAGGGCACCATCCTGACGGTCATCCGCGACGCCGCGGATGCGGCCGAGGCAGCCGCTGGTCGGCAGCCCCACGTGGAGGCCGTGCTGGCCGACGTCATCGCCGCCGCTGCCATCTCCGTGCAGCGCACGCCCACCCTGCTGCCCGTGCTGGAGGACGCCGGCGTCGTGGATTCCGGCGGCCAGGGTCTCTACCGCATCCTGGAGGGCGCCCTGCAGGTGCCGACCGGTGCGCTGGCCGAGCCCATCGTCCGCCGGGTCGCCCTGCCCGCGATGGAGGCGGTGGCCGTGCCAGCCGCGAACGCCGCGCCGGGCGCGCACTCCGCGGCCCCGGCCGTCGGCGCGGATGACCACGGCACGGCCAACGGCTACGAGACGGAGTACATGCTGGGATCGTCGGAGGGCGGGATCGACGTGGCTGCCCTGCGTGCCGCCATCGCGGCGGTCGGCGAGTCCGTGGTGGTGGCGGGTGATGCCCACCTGGTCCGCGTCCACGTCCACGGCGAGCGACCGGACGCTGCCATCGCCGCGGGTCTGCGCTTCGGGCGGCTGCGTGGGGTGGCCATCCGTGACCTGGACGACCAGGTCGCGCAGCACGCCGATCATGACCATGGCGACCCTGCCCACGAGCACGACCACCAGGAGCAGGCCGGGGCGATGCGGGAGGCCGCTCGGCCCACGCCCGCGCCGCTTCCGAAGGCTGGCGCGCCCAGCGTGTCCATCGTGGCCGTCGCGCACGCTGATGGCCTGACCCGGGCCCTCGAGTCGCTCGGGGCCCGCGTGGTGCGACCCAGCCACGGCTCGCGGCCCTCGGTCGGAGAGATCGCCCAGGCCATCGCCGCGGCGGGCACAGCGGCCGTCGTCGTGCTGCCCAACGACCGCGATGCGCTGCTGGCGGCTCGCCACGCGGCGGAGCTGACGCCGCTCGTGGCCGTCGAGATCATCCCCACCCGCAACGTGGCGGAGGGCATCGCCGCGGCCGTGGCCTTCGATGGCGCGAGGACCCTGGCGGAGAATCGGGCCCGCATGGCGGCCGAGGCGGATTCCCTGCGCACCTTCACCGTCTTCACGGCGGCCCGCGACTCGATCGTCGACGGCCAGCCCGTGACCCGGGGGCTGGTCATCGCCACGGATCCCGAGCGGCGCCTGCTCGCCCACGCGGCCAGCGTGGAGGCTGCCACCCTGGCGGCCCTGGCTGCGCTCGATGACTTCGAGCTGGTGACCTGCTACCACGGCGCCGGCATGGACCCCGCGACGGCAGCGCAGCTGCACGCGGCGCTGCAGGCGCAGCTCCCAGACGCTGAGGTGGAGATGCTGCGCGGGGGGCAGCGCCACGACCACCTGCTCGTAGCGGTCGAGTAGGGGGTGGCGCGGGCAGCCTCGCGCCCGGACGGGCAGGGCCGCCAGCTGCCTGGCGACGGGGCGGCAGCCGCTGCGCCGATCGGCCTCCACAGCGGGCTGGACACGCCCATCGGTCTCTCCGGGCTGCCCGGCGCGACGACGCTCCGGCGCCTGGGCCCGCGCCTGGGGATCCACACGGTCCGCGACCTGCTCACGACCTTCCCGCAGCGCTACCTGGACCGCCGTGACCTGCGGCCCATCGGTGACCTGGCGTCCGGCGCCCCGGGCTCGAACGTCACCGTTCGGGGGACGGTGCGCTCGATCGTCGTGCAGCGGACGGCTCGGCGCCGTCTCTGGCTGACGACGGCGACCCTCGTCGACGAGAGCGGCGAGGTGGAGGCCGTCTGGTTCGGGCGCCGCTTCATCGAGCGGCAGCTGCAGCCGGGGGTCGCGGTGGTGGCCAGCGGCCGCCTCAAGCTGAAGGGCTGGCACCCGACCCTCGACGACCCGGAGTTCCAGCGCGACGACGGTGGCCCGCTGCTCCACGTGGGCCGCATCGTGCCCGTCTACCGCCTCACCCGCGGCCTGAGCGCCAGGGTGCTGCGCTCGGCCATCCGGGCCGCCCTGGATCGCCACGGTGACTACGCTGAGTACCTCCCGGCCGCGGTCGTCGGCGAGCAACCGGCCGTCGGCCCAGCCATGGCCGCGGCCCATTTCCCCGACGACCTCGAGCAGCGCGACGCCGCCATCCGGCGGCTCGCTCACGACGAGCTGCTGGCCCTGCAGCTCGGCATGGTCGCGCGCCGGCGGCAGCGTGGCGGCCAGGCCCGTCCCGCCCTGCACGTCAGCGACGAGGCCGACCGTGCCGTGCGCGGCGCCATCGCCGCCGGCCTCGCCCGCCGCGTGGGCAGCCCGGTGGAGCTGACCGACGACCAGGAACGGGCCATGGATGCCGTGCGCACGGATGTCAGCGCCGCCGTGCCCATGCTCCGCCTCATCCAGGGTGACGTGGGCTCCGGCAAGACCGCCGTGGCGGCCTATGCGCTGGCGCTCGCGGCGGGCTGCGGCGGTCAGGCAGCCCTGCTGGCTCCCACTGACCTCCTCGCGCGACAGCTGGCCGCCACCGTGGGTGACCTGCTGGCGGAGGCCGGCGTGCCCGTCACCCTGCTCACGGGCTCGCTCTCCGGCGCGGGGCGGCGCGCGGCGCTCGAGGCGCTGGCCACGGGGCAGGCGCCGGTGGCCATCGGCACGCATGCCCTCCTGCAACAGGGGGTCACCTACGCCCGTCTCGATCTCGTCGTCGTCGACGAGCAGCACCGCTTCGGGGTCGCCCAGCGGGAGGCGCTGGCCGCCAAGGGTCGATCACCGCACGTCCTGCTCATGACCGCGACGCCCATCCCGCGCACGCTCGGGCAGGTCCTCTATGCCGACCTCGACGTGACCGACCTGCGTTCCGCGCCGGCCGGTCGTGCCCGGACGCGCACGGGCATCCGCCGCTCGTCGGACCTCGACGGGACATGGGAGCGCGTCCGCGAGGAGGCGGCCGCGGGCCATCGCACCTTCGTCGTCGTGCCCCATATCGACCCGGTGGGCGCGGACGACCCCGCCGCTGGCGGGGCGGACGCAGCTGGCGCGCCGCCGCCCTCGCTGCCCGGGCAGGACGGCCTGCCGCCGGCCACGGGGGCCGAGGAGGTCGCCGAGCGCCTGCGAGCTGCCCTGCTGCCGCTGCGCGTGGGTCTCGTGCATGGTCGCCTGCGCGCCGCCGACCGCGATGCGGAGATGGCGCGCTTCCGCGACGGCCAGCTCGACGTCCTCGTGGGCACGACCGTCGTCGAGGTCGGCGTGGACGTGCCGGAGGCGACGATGATGATCGTCCTCAACGCCGACCACTTCGGCCTCTCCCAGCTCCACCAGCTGCGTGGCCGCGTGGGCCGTGGCGAAGCGGCGTCGTTCTGCGTCCTCGTGGCGGACGTGGAGCCCGACAGCGTGGCGGGGGCCCGCCTGGAGGCCGTCCGCGCCACCACCGACGGCTTTGCCCTGGCCGAGCAGGACTGGGCGCTGCGCCGGGAGGGCGACGTCCTGGGCCTCGCCCAGAGTGGCCTGCCCCGCCTGCGCCTGGCCTCGCTGGCCCGCCCGGACGACCAGGCCCTGGCCGTCCACTGCCGCCGCATCGCCGAGGCGCTGCTCGACGAGGCCGGCCGCCTGGGACCTGACCTGGCCGACCTGGCCTCGGAGCTGGAGCATGGCTGGCTGGCTGTCGTCGCTGCCGGCGAAGGTGCCAGCGAGGAGGGTGTGGGTGCCTGAGGCCGGCCGGGTGATCACCGGCAGCGCGGGTGGGCTGCGCCTCGACGCGCCCGGGCCCGGCACGCGCCCTCTCTCGGACCGCGTCAAGCAGGCACTCTTCGCCATGCTGGAGTCCGAGAGCCCGCATGTCTGGGAGCGGCCCTTCCTGGACCTCTTCGCCGGCGCGGGCTCGGCGGCCATCGAGGCCCTCAGCCGAGGGGCGCCCCGTGCGGTCCTCGTGGAGCGCGACGGGCGCGCCTGCAGCGTCATCGCGCGCAACCTCGCGCATACGTCCCTCGATGACCGGGCTCGCGTGCTGCGCCGGGACGTGGCCGCCGTGCTCGCCGCGGGTCCGTCCGCACTTCCGGAGGCGCCCTTCGGCGCTGTCTTCGTCGATCCGCCCTACGCCCGGCTGGAAGACCTCGTCTCGAGCCTCGTGAGCCTGGCTGAGCCGGGTGCGGGCTGGCTGGACATGGGCGCCCTGGTGGTGACCAAGCACTTCTGGAAGACGCCGCCGCCGGAGCGGGTGGGCAGCCTGGCGGTCAGCCGCGCGCGACGCTTCGGTGAGACGGCCGTGAGCGTGTATCGTCGCGCCAGCGACAGCGCCGCTGGAGGGACCAGCGACATCACCGCCGGAGGGAGCTGATGCGCCTGGCCGTCTACCCGGGGTCGTTCGACCCCATCACCTTCGGGCACATCGATGTCATCGAGCGGGCCAGCCGCCTGTTCGATCGGCTCGTCGTGGCCGTCCTCGTCAACACCCGCAAGTCGCCCGGCCTGCCGGCCGGGATGCGCGCCGCCATCATCCGCGAGGCCGTCGATGCGGAGCTGGGTGCGTCTGCCGCCGGCATCGAGGTGCTGACCTTCGATGGACTCACCGTCGACCTGGCCCGCCAGCACGGGGCCATGGCCATCGTGCGTGGCCTGCGCGCCCTCAGCGACTTCGAGAACGAGCTGGCCATCGCCCACCTCAACCGCAAGCTCGCGCCAGAGGTGGACACGGTCTTCTTCATGACCGGCCTTGAGCACGCCTACCTGAGCTCCAGCCTGGTGCGCGAGATCGCCGCCTTCGGTGGCGACGTCAGCGCCATGGTGCCGGCCGCAGCGGCGCGCGCCCTGCACAGGGACGACGGCCCCGGCTGACCCGCGAGGCGCCAGGGGTCGCCTCCTCGTGCCGGTCAGTGGCGCGTTTGGTCTACAATGCCGAGTCGTCGCCGACCACAGGAGTCCGTGCCATAGACCTCATGTTCCTCATCGAGCGGCTCGATGCTCTCATCGAGCAGGGCCGCCGCGTGCCCATGAGCAACGCCGTGATGGTCGACAAGGTGGCGGCCACCGACCTCATCGAGCAGCTTCGCGTCGCAGTGCCGGAAGAGGTTCGCCAGGCCAAGCGCATCAACGAGGAGGGCTCGCGCCTCGTCGAGCGCGCCCAGGATGAGGCGGAGCGCATCATCGCCCGTGCCCAGGAGCAGGCCGCCTTCCTCATCGAGGAGCGGGAGCTCACGCGTGCCGCCGAGCAGCGCTCCGCGGAGATCATCGAGGAGGCCCGCGCGGAGGCCACCGAGATCCAGCAGGGCGCCGATGCCTATGCCGCCAGCGTCCTCGTGAAGCTCGAGGGGGAGGTCGTCAAGGCCCTGCAGTCCATCCGCCGCGGACTATCCGCGCTGGATGAGCGGTACCCCAGCGACGGCAGTGAAGTCCCCGATGCTGTCACGGCCGAGCGGCCGCATGCTCAGCTATAACGTCGCCGACCTGCTGCGCGCCGCACCCGGCACCAGCGAGCGGCACGTCATCGACGTGCCCGACGTCGCCGTACCGGAGGGCATGGAGCTGCTGACGCCCGTGCGCGGCGAGGTCCGTCTCTCGCACTCCGGCCGCGGCGTCCTCGTGCAGGGGCGCCTGGAGACCACGCTCGCCGAGCAGTGCTCGCGCTGCCTTCGGCCAGCCGAGGCCACGCTGCGCCTGGACATCGAGGAGGAGGCACTGCCCTCCATCGACCTGGTGACCGGGCTTCCTGTGGACCCCGGCGAGGATCCCGACAGCATCCGCCTCGATGACCACCACGAGCTGGACATGGAAGCGCTCGTCCGCGACGCCATCTCCCTGGCGGAGCCCATCGCACCGCTCTGCCGGCCGGACTGCCCGGGCCTCTGCGAGGTCTGCGGCCGGGACCTCGCCGATGACCCCGGCCACGTGCACAGCGCAGAGGTGGACCCCCGGCTGGCCGTGCTGGCTGGCCTGCGCGACCGACTCTCCTGACCCCCGCCCGCCCATCGCCCGCCCACCGAGCCACGTAGAAGGAGCACCGATCACCCATGGGAGTCCCCAAGCGGCGCGTCTCCAGCACGCGCAAGCGCGAGCGCCGCTCGCACCACGCCATCACTGTGCCCAGCCTCGAGGCGTGCTCGCATTGTCACCAGCCCAAGCGGTCCCACCACGCCTGCCCCAACTGCGGCTGGTACGGCGGGCGCGAGGCCGTCAAGATCCGGGAGAAGAAGGCCGAGCAGGGCGGCTGATGCGCGGCACCCCGCGCGGGCCCGTCGCCAGAGCCTGAGCCATGGACGCCGAAGCCCTCAGCCGGGGCACCGAGGTGGGCTACCTGGAGCGTCCGCGTGTCGCCGTGGATGCCATGGGTGGCGACCACGCGCCGGAGGAGGTCGTGCGCGGCGCCATCGACTGGGCGCGTGGGCACGCTGACGTCGAGGTCGATCCTCGTCGGCGACGAGGCACGCATGCGGCCCTTCATCGAAGAGCCGCTGCCCCCCACCGTCCGACTCGTGCAGGCCTCGGAGTCGGTCGACATGGACGAGCCGCCCGCCATCGCGGTGCGCCGCAAGCGGGACGCCAGCATCAACGTGGCCATGCGCCTCGTGCGCGACGGCGAGGCCGACGCGGTCGTGACGGCGGGCCACACGGGCGCCGGCGTCGCGTCCGCCATCCTGAACCTGAAGCGACTGCCCGGCGTGGACCGGCCCGCCCTGGCCGTCCAGATGATCACGGACAGCGGACCGCTGATCCTGCTCGACATCGGGGCCACCACGGATGCCAACGGCATCAACCTGGCCCAGTATGCCCACATGGGCTCGCTCTTCAGCCAGCGTGTCATGGGTGTCGAGGCGCCCAGGGTGGCGCTCCTCTCGATCGGCGAGGAATTGGGCAAGGGCGACCAGCGCGTCCAGGACGCGACGGTGCTGCTGCGGGACAGCCACCTCAACTTCATCGGCAATATCGAGGGCAATGACATCCCGCACCATGCCGCGGATGTCGTCGTCTGCGATGCCTCCATCGGCAACGTCGTCATGAAGTTCTTCGAGGGCCTCTCGACCGTCATCTTCGACATGCTGCGCAAGGAGTTCAAGCGGCCGCCGTGGGGTCCCGTCGGCTATGTCTTCATGCGCCCCGGCATCGCGCGCATCGGAGCCCGCTTCGATTACGAGAAGCTCGGCGGGGCACCGTTGCTGGGCGTGCAGGGCACCGTCCTCATCACCCACGGCCGGGCCAAGCGCCGCATGATCGGCTACGCAGTGGAGGTCACGGCCCTGGCGGCACGGGCGCGCATCCCGGAACGCATCGCGGCCAGCCTGGCATCGGAAGGCGCGGACAGCTCCACGGCGCACGCCCGTACGGCTGCCCTGCACACCGGCGAGGGGGTCGTCGAGGAGGGGTCGCCAGAGGCCGTCGGCACGACCGGGCCAGCGGGTGCCTGAAGCGCGCCATCGCAGCCACCCGGATACCGCCGCGCGGCCGGACAGCGGCGGCCGCCAGCCGCGCGAGGCAGCCGTGCCGGCCGGTGACGAGGAGGCCATGGGCCTGCCCGCCGGGGTCCATGCGCCCGAACGCGAGGGTCGGCAGCTCGCCCTGGCCGCGGTCTTCGAGGCCGAGTTCGGCCTGCGCACGGTGCCCGCCATCCTGGCCCGCCGCCTGGCGGAGGATCCCGTGGTGGCACGTGCCGCTGGTCACGCCCGCCGTCTCGTGGACATCGTCGTCGAGCATCGCGACAGCATCGATGCGCGCATCGAGTCGGTGGCACCCACCTACCCGGTCGTCCAGCTGGCCCGGATCGACCGCTCCCTGCTGCGTTGCGCCATGGGTGAACTGCTACACTGCCCGACGACGCCGGCCCGGGTGGCCATCGCAGAGTGGGTGGAGCTTGCTCGCATCTACAGCGGAGAACCCACCCGGCGGCTCATGAACGGCGCTCTCGGACGAGTCGCGGACGACATGACCGAGGCCGGACGGGACGATGCCCCGTCGGGCCCGCAGGGCGGGATCGATACAGAGGCCACAGGCCGTCAGGAGGGACCAGTAGCGTGACCGCTTCGACCTACGAGCGACTCAGCAAGATCGTCGTCGAGCAGCTCGGTGTGGACGAGGCCGACGTCAAGCCCGAGGCGTCGTTCGTGGATGACCTGAACGCCGACTCCCTTGACCTCGTCGAGCTTGTCATGAGCCTCGAGGAGGAGTTCGGGACCGAGATCTCCGACGAAGATGCCGAGCGCATCCGGACCGTCCAGGACGCGGTCGACTACATCGACGAGCGCCTCAACCAGTAGGTCGCCGCAAGGGTCGATGCCGATCAGCCCCGGCGCGCTCGCCGAGCGGCTCGGCCTGGTCTTCGACGACCCCGCCCTCCTCGCCGAAGCGCTGGTCCACAGCAGCTTCGTCAACGAGCACCCGGACGATGTCGGTCGGTCCAACGAGCGACTCGAGTTCCTCGGGGACGCGGTGCTGTCGGTCGTCGTCTCCGAAGCGCTCTTCCGACGCTACCCCGGCGAGCACGAGGGGCTGCTGACCGCGCGTCGCGCTGCCGTCGTATCCACGCACGGGTTGGCGCGCATCGCTCGCCGCCTGGGCATCGGTGACGCCCTCGTGCTGGGCATGGGCGCCGGACATGCTGGCGAGCAGGCCCGTCCCTCCGTCCTAGCGGGCACCTTCGAGGCCCTCGTGGCCGCCGTCTACCTCGACCGCGGGCTGGATGCCGTGCGGGACTTCGTGCTGCGCGTGGCCGGCTCGGAAGTGACTGCGGGCGTCTCCGCGGATACCCTCAAGGCCCCCAAGAGCCGGCTGCAGGAGTACGCGCTCGTGACCATCGGTCGCGCACCCAGCTACCGCATCGTCAGCGCCGAGGGGCCCGACCACGATCGCCACTTCGTGGTGGCGGTGGCCCTGGACGGCGAGACCCTCGCCCAGGGTGACGGCCGCAACCGGCGTGAAGCGGAGACGATGGCGGCTGAGGGCGCACTGGCGCGCATCGAGGCGCTGGCCCTCGCGGGCGCTGTCGCCGCCACCGGCGACCTGCCTGCGGGCGATCTGCCCGCCAGCGACCTGCCTGCGGGCGATGGGGCCGACCTCGACGAGGCGCCACGGCCATGAGCCTCGCCCGCCTCCGTGAGCTGCGCATGGTGGGCTTCAAGTCATTCGCGGAGCGAACCGTGATCCAGTTCGGACCCGGCATCTCCGCCGTCGTGGGGCCCAACGGCAGCGGCAAGTCCAACCTCGCCGACGCCCTGCGCTGGGCCCTCGGGGAGCAGGGCCGCGCCCTGCGCAGCCGTCGAGCCGAGGACCTGATCTTCGCCGGCAGCGCCAACCGAAGGGCCGTGGGCATGGCGGATGTGAGCCTCGTCATCGACAACACGGACCGGCTCCTCTCGGTGGACTTCGCCGAGGTGGAACTCTCGCGGCGCCTCTTCCGCTCGGGCGAGAACGAGTACCTCCTGAATCGCCAACGCATCCGCCTGCGCGACCTCGTCGACCTCCTCGATGACGCGAACCTGGCCGACAACGCGTTCCTCTTCATCGGCCAGGGGATGGTCGACCAGGCCCTGGCGCTGCGACCGGAGGAGCGGCGGCCCCTCTTCGAGGAGGCGGCTGGCATCCGCAAGCACCAGCGGCGGCGCGGCCGCGCAGAGGCCGAGCTGACCGAGGCCGAGGGCAACCTGGAGCGCGTGCGCGACCTGCTCGCTGAGCTGCGCCCGCAGGTCCGCCGACTGACCGCCCAGGCCCAGCAGCAGGAGGCGCGTGCGGCAGCCGGGGCCGAGCTGGCCGAGGCTCTCGTGGCCTCCGCGCGTGCCCGGCTGGGCGAGGCGGACGCAGGCGCGCGCCGGCACGCCGCCGTCCTGCTCGAGTCGCGCCGCGCAGCCGATGCGGCCCTCGCCGCCCTGCGCGAGGCGGAGGAAGCCGCCTCGGCCTCCACGCGCGCGCTGGCCGAGCGTGCCGATGCGGAGCAGCAGCTGCGCGAGACCCTGGACGCCGCCCGAGTGCGGGTGCAGGAGCTGGAGCTGGTCGCGACGCGAACCACCAGCGGCGTGGAGTCACTGGCGCGCGATCGCCAGCGCGTGGCTGGCGAGCGTGCCGCCGCGACGGCGCGCGCCGAGGAGGCGCGACAGCACCTGGCCGTCGCCGTCCCCGATACCGAGCCTGCCGTCGAAGAGGCCCTCGAGTCCGCCGAGCGGCGCCTGGCGGAGGCCACGCGCGATGCCGACCAGCTGCGCCAGGCGGATCGCGCCGACGAGGCACGCGCCGCCGTGGCGCGGGCCGCCCGTGAGCGGCTCGCCGCGGACGTCGATCGCGCCGCCCGCCGTGCCGCGGAGTCGGCGCGGCACCTGCGATCCGCGGAGGAGCAGGCAGCCACGGCACGGGCGTCTGCCACGGCCGCCGAGCAGCGGGCCGCGGCCGCGGCCTCAGCCCGTGAGGCCGCCCTGGCGGCGGAGTCCGCGGCCGAGGGAGATGCCACGGCCGCCCGTGACGCGGCCGCCCTGGCCGACGCTGCCGCGACCGCCGCGGTCGATGCCGCCGCTCGGGCGCGTGCCGAGGAACAGGGCCTGACCGGTCGCCACGAGGCGCTCAGTGGCCAGCTCGACGACGGCCTGGAGGCGCGCCTCGCACGCACGCCGCAGGCGCGACGGGGCCGCCGCCTCGCGGCCGGCCTGGACGTGGAGCCTGGCCTGCGGCTGGCGGTGGAGGCGGCCCTGGGGGATGCCATCGGAGGGCTGCTGCTCGATGCCGACGATGCCCCCGCACTGGCCGCGGCCGCGGCCGTCCTGATATTGCGCGACGGCGGCGAGGCGCGCGCTCGCGACGCTGAGCGCGGCGCCGCACGACTCCTGGAGGCCGTCCTCGAGGCCGGCGGCGGTCGCCTGGATGCCGCCCTGCGCCGCGATCCCGAGGGCCACGCCGCGCGGCTCCTGGTGCGCAGCCCCTGGCTGCCGGACCTGCCGGCCGCCCTGGCCCTCCGCGCGCTCCTGCCGCCGGGCTGGCGGCTGGTCACGCGGGACGGCATCGTCATCGACGACCTCGGCGTCCTGCGGCCCGCCCCGGGCGCATCCACGCTGGAGCGACGTGCGACGCTGGATGACGTGACGCGTCGTCTCGAGGTGGCACGCGCCGATGCGGAGCTGGCGAGCGCGGCCGCTGCCCAGGCGGCGGCCAGGCGATCGGCGGCGCAGGATGGGGTGGCCGCCGCGCGCGGAGTGCTGGAAGTGGCGCGACGGGAGCGCCGCCTGGCGGAGGAGGCTGATCGCGCCGCCGCGAACGTGGCCCAGAACGCGTCCCGCGACCAGGCCTGGCAGGACGCACAGCTCGAGCGGGCCCGCGCCGAGGCCGCCACGGCGGCGGACGAAGCGGCGCGCCGCCATGCGGAGCTGGCGGCCCTCGCGGATGGCCTTGGCGCACCCCACGATGCCTCCGACCGGGAAGCGCTGGCGGCGCTCGAGGCCCGCGTCGTCGCCCTGCGCAGCGAGCGCGACCGGCTCGCCGGTATCGCTGCCGAGTCACGCGCTCGACGCGAGCGTGCCCTCGAGGCGCGGCGCCGGGCGGAGATCGGCCTCGGCCTCGCAGAGTCCCGCCTCGAGGAGCTCGCCGCCGAGGAATCGGGCCTGGGCGGCCGGGAAGCGGACCTTGCCGCGGAGCACGAACGCCAGCGCGCGGAGCAGGCTGAGGCGCGGGGCGAGCAGCAGCGCGCGAGCGCGGCCTTCGAGGCATCCGTGGCCGGCGCCCGTGCTGAGCGCGGGGCGCTCCTGGCGGCCGAGGCCGCCGCCGCGAGCGCGCGCGAGCAGCTGCGCCTCTCCGAACAGCGTGAGCGTTCCGCTGAGGTGGCGGAGATGGAGGCGCGCTTGCGCGCCGACGCCGCCCGCGAGGGTCTCCTCGTGGAGCTTGCGGCCATCGGACCCGATGGCCTTGCGGCCCTTGCGGCGGCCGGCGGGGGCGCCGCCCCCGCCCCCGAGGAGCTTCCGCGCAGCGAGCAGCTGCCCGAGCTCCTGGAGGCTGCCCTCGAGACGGCCCTGACCACCTGGCGATCTGCGGAGCCGGCCGGCCCGAAGAGCGCTACGAGCGCTGCGCCCGCAGCTGGATCGCTGGCCGCCTCCGTGGAGGCAGCGACCGCGGAGCCGCCCTCGCGGGCACGCATCGCCGCCCTGCGCCGGCGCTTCGACGAGGTCGGTGCCGGCAACCCCTTCGCGGCCCAGGAGCTGGCCGAGGTGTCCGTCCGACTGGGATCGCTCGAATCCCAGCGCGCTGACCTCGAGCACGCCATCCGGGAGACGCGCGATCTCATCGCCCGGCTGGGCGACCTCATGGCCAGCCAGTTCCGTGAGACCTTCCGGGCCCTCGAAGGGGCATTCGCGCGGCGCTTCCAGCAGCTCTTCGGGGGAGGGGAGGCGCAGCTCGCCCTCACCGACCCCGCGGACCTGGCGGCGACCGGCGTGGAGATCATGGCGCGGCCGCCAGGCAAGCGGCGCCAGCCCCTGGCGATGCTCTCCGGCGGGGAACGTGCCCTGACCGCGGTGGCCCTGCTCATCGCCATGCTCGAGGTCCGACCCGTCCCCTTCTGCGTCCTCGACGAGGTGGATGCCGCTCTCGACGAAGCCAACGTCGGTCGTTTCTCGGCCGCCCTTCGATCACTGGCAGAGGAGATCCAGTTCGTGGTCATCACGCACAACCGCGGCACCATCGAGGCCGCCGACGCCCTCTACGGCGTGACCGTCGGCCAGGACGCCATCAGCCGCGTGGTCTCCCTGCGGCTGGCCGACCTGCCCGAGCCGGAGCTGGCCGCCAGCGGGATCCAGGCATGAGCGAGCCGCCGGGCTCCGCTCCCGCGCCGCGCATCCTCCTGCAGGATGCCCTGCGGCCCTCGCGCCTTGGCTTCGCCGAGCGCGTCCGCCAGCTGCTCGGCTCCGGCCACCCGGACGACGCGACCTGGGAGGAGGTCGAGGAGGCCCTCATCTCGGCCGACCTCGGTGCCGAGCTGGCCATCGAGGTCTGCGACCGCGCCCGCGCCAACCGCGAGCTGGGGCCGCAGAAGGCGCTCCAGCTCGAGCTGTTGCGCCTCTTCGCGCCGCGACAGGCCGTGCCCTGGCCCCGCATCCCGGGGCCCGGCATCCCGGCCATCATCCTCGTCGTCGGCGTCAACGGCACCGGCAAGACGACGACCATCGCCAAGCTCGCCTGGCGGTTCAAGTCGCTGGGCGCCAAGGTCCTGCTTGCCGCAGCGGACACCTTCCGGGCGGCCGCCATCGAGCAGATCACGACCTGGGCGGAGCGCATCGACGTGCCCGTCATCGCGCATACCGCCGGCGCCGACCCCTCCGCCGTCGTCTTCGACGCCGTGGACGCGGCACGGGCGCGCGGCACGGACGTCGTCATCATCGACACGGCGGGGCGGCTGCACACCAAGTCGAACCTCATGGAGGAGCTGGCCAAGATCCGGCGCACCATCACCAAGCGCCTGCCGGAAGCCCAGCCGGAGGTCCTCTTCGTGCTTGATGCCACGACCGGCCAGAATGGGCTCCTGCAGGCCAAGGCCTTCCACGTCTCGTCGCCGCTGACCGCCATCGCCCTCACGAAGCTCGATTCCACCAGCAAGGGCGGCGTGGCCTTCGCCATCGAGCGAGAGGTCGGCACGCCGGTCCTCTTCGTGGGCCTCGGCGAGAAGCTCGACGATCTGCGCGACTTCGATCCCAACGCCTTCGTCGCCGCGCTCTTCGCGGTGGAGCAGCCCTGAGCACCAGCCCGGGCGCCGGCCGACGCTAGACTGGCGCCATGTTCGACGCCCTCTCTGACCGGCTCCGCAACGCCCTCTCCGGACTGACCGGCCACGGTCGCATCAGCGAAGAGGACGTCAACGTCGCCATGCGCGAGGTGCGCCTGGCGCTCCTCGAGGCCGACGTCAACTACCGCGTCGTCAAGGATTTCGTGGGGCGCGTCAAGGAGCGTGCCATCGGCCGGGATGTCATCGAGGACACCAATGCCGGGCAGATGGTCGTCAAGATCGTGCACGAGGAGCTGACCGCCATCCTCGGGGCCGGCGATCGCACCTTCCGCATGAACGGATCGCCCGCGGTCATCCTCGTGGTCGGACTGCAGGGCTCCGGCAAGACCACCTCGGCGGCCAAGCTGGCGCGCTGGATCGTGCGCCAGGGACGCCAGCCGTTGCTCGTCGCCGCCGACCCCTACCGCCCGGCGGCCGTCGAACAGCTCGTCACGCTGGGCCAGGGCCTGGGCATCCCGGTCCACAGGGCTCCGTCGGGCACGCCGGTGCCGGACATCGCCCGCGGCGGCATCGCCGAGGCGCGCCAGAGCGGCCGGGACGTCGTCATCATCGACACGGCCGGCCGCCTCCAGGTGGACGACGCCCTGATGGCCGAGATCCGTGACCTGGCAGAGGCGGTGAAGCCCGCGGAGACACTGCTCGTGGTCGATGCCATGGTCGGTCAGGAGGCCGTGGCCGTGGCCGAGGCCTTCCATGCCGCGACGCCGGTCAGCGGCCTCGTGCTCACCAAGATCGACGGCGATGCCCGTGGCGGCGCTGCCCTCTCGATCTCCGCGGTCAGCGGCGTGGCCGTGAAGTTCATGGGCACCGGTGAGAAGACGGACGCCCTGGAGGTCTTCCATCCGGACCGACTGGCCGGCCGCATCCTGGGCATGGGCGACGTCGTCAGCCTCGTGGAGCGCGCCCAGGAGGCCTACGACGTGCGCGATGCCGAGCGCATGGCCGAGAAGCTGCGCAAGAACGCCTTCACCCTGGACGACTTCCTCGAGCAGATGCAACAGGTCAAGAAGATGGGTCCGCTGGGCTCGCTCATCGAGATGATCCCCGGCCTGGGCGGCGCCGCCAAGCAGGCGCAGGCGGCCATCGACCGTGGCGAGCTGTCCCGCGTCGAGGCCATCATCCGCTCCATGACGCCCCAGGAGCGCAACGACCCCGGCGTCCTGAACGCCTCGCGGCGCAAGCGCATCGCGCGCGGCTCCGGGACGACCCTCCCGGAGGTCAATCGCCTGGTCAAGCAGTTCGGCGAGATGCAGCGGGTCATGCGCATGATGCGTGGCAAGGGTGGCCGGCTGCCCGGACTGCCCATGGGTCGATCGTGATTCTGGAGTGTCGCGCGCCCGGGTGAGACAATGCCGCCGGACAGACCCTCCCATCCTCACCGCACGCTCCATGGAGGTGACCATGACCAGCCTTCCCGCATCCACCGGGACCGCCCACCGAGGCCTCTGGCGATGGGCGGTGGCCCTCCTGGCCACGGTGCTCATGGTCGTGGCCGGCTCCGGTCTCGTGGCCTTCGCCCAGAGTGGCGCCGGGGCCAGCCGCGGGCCGGCCTTCGTGCCGGCGGACGCCCCGATCTACGTGGAAGGCCGCCTGGACATGCCCGCAGGGCAGGACCAGGCGCTGTCGTCGTTCCTGTCCGCCTTCCCGGGCTTCAACGACGGGCAGTCCTTCATGATGAAGGTGCAGGAAGCCCTCGACGCCCTGACCGCGGACGCCAGCTCCGGCACGCTCAGCTACACGGAGGACCTGGCTCCCTTCCTGACCGGTGAGGTCGGCATCGCCGTCCTCGACCTGGCCGCAGTGGCTGCGTCCGAGGGTGACATCCAGGACATCCTCATCGGCGCTGCCATCAGCGACACGGCTGCCGCGGAGGCGTTCCTCAGCGATGCCATCGGCGCTGCCAGCGGCGACGTCAGCGAGGAGAGCTACGGCGACTCGACCATCCTCAGCGCTGACGGTATGGCCCTCAGCCTGACCGGCGACTGGATCCTGCTGGCGCCCAGTGCCGATGTCGTCAAGCAGGGCATCGATGCCGTGAGCGGCACGGCGCCCAGCCTGGCCGCCGACCCGGAGTTCGCACAGGCCTGGACGCGAGTCCCGGCCGCCCACCTGGGAGCCGTCTACTTCGACTTCGGCACCTTCGGCCCGCTCCTCGAGATGGCCACGCAGGCCGCTGCGGGCGAGTCGGACATCGACATCACGTCCGCCATCGACTTCGGCGCCATCATCGGCCAGCTCCCCAAGGACATGGTCGCCTACGTCGCGGCCGAGGACGACCGCATCACGGTCAACGCCTTCATCACGCCCTCGGAGCTCACGCCGGACGTGCCGGTCGGTGAGTCTGACCTGGCGGCGCGCTTCCCCTCGGACACGCAGCTCTACGTGGAGACACGCGAGCTGGGCACCACGCTGGGGACCGGCCTGGAGACCCTGATGGCAGTCATGGACGAGGAGACCGCCGCCCAGATGGCACCGCTCGAGGATATGCTCGGCGTGCCGCTGACCGAGTATCTCGACTTCGTCTCCGACGCCGCTGTCGGTGCCGCCATCAACTCGGACGGGCTCTGGCTGGGCATCGCCGCGGAGGTCACCGACGAGGCTGTCGCGGCCGAGCGTGTCGAGCGCATCCTGTCCATCGTTCGACTCGTCGGCGCCGGTATGGCCGGCGACGACGCGCCCACGATCACGGTGGACGAGAAGGAGGTCGCGGGCACCACGGTGACCGAGATCACCCTGCCGCTCGAGGACACGTCGGCCATGGCCATGCAGATCCCGAGCACCATCAGCGTGGCCGTCGCAGACGGCACCATGTACCTGGGCCTCGGGGACTACGTGGAGACCGCGCTGACCCTGGCTGAGGCGGACTCCCTGGCGGCGAACGCGGGGTATGTCGACGCCATCGGCACTGACACCACGAACAGCGGCGTCATGTACGCCAACCTGGGTTCGCTGCTCGGCTTCATCGACCCCATGCTGTCCGCGATGTCGCCCGAATGGGCGGAGATCTCTCCCTATGCCGCCTCGCTCGACCGTTTCATCGCGGTGGGCACGACGGACGAGGAGGTCATGAGCGCCCGCATGTCCATCATCGCCGCTCCGCCCGCGGAGTAGGCTGTACCATTCGCCGGGCACCGTCCTGACGGTGCCCGGCGGTTCGATGTCCGGCGCTGCGGCACGCTCGCCCAGCGCCTGCCCCACAGGAGGTCCCCAGAGTCCCTTGGCAGTCCGCATCCGACTTACCCGCGTCGGCGCGACCAAGCAGCCCAGCTACCGCTTCGTCGTCGCCGACAGCCGCTCCGCCCGCGACGGGCGAGCGCTCGACACGCTGGGCCACTACAACCCGCGCCGCGACCCCATCGAGATCAACGTCGACGCTGAGAAGGCCGCCCAGTGGCTGGCCAAGGGGGCCACGCCCACGGAGACCGTGGAGCGTCTCTTCCGCCGCGTCGGCATCCTGCCAGACCTGGGCTAGCCATGGCTGCCGTAGAGCTGGTGGAGTTCGTGGCCAAAGCCCTCGTGGACGACCCCGACGCTGTGCGTGTCGAGATCCACGAGGAGGGCGGCGGTCAGGTCATCGAGCTGACCGTTTCCGAGGAAGACATGGGCAAGGTCATCGGCCGCAACGGCTCGGTGGCCAAGGCGCTGCGCACGTTGCTCAAGGTCGTGGCCGCCCGCGAGGGCCAGGCCATCAGCCTGGAGATCGTCTAGACCCCACGTGGCGCTCGCACCCGGGGAGCGGGTCGCCGTTGCCCTCGTTCGGGGCCTGCATGGGCTTCGCGGGGCGGTTCGTATCGAGGTCCTGACCGACATCGGCGATCGCTTCCGCGTGGGCGCCGTCCTGTTCGCCGACGACGATGAGCGACCCCTGACCGTGGCCTGGACCGGGCCGACCAAGCCGGGCCTCCTGGTGCGGTTCGCGGAGTTCTCGACGCGCGAATCCGCCGCCTGGCTGCGCGACCGCTACCTGGAGGTCGTCCCGGAGGGAGAGCTGCCCGACGGCGCGTGGTACTGGCACCAGGTCATCGGCCTGGAGGCACGCACCCTCGACGGGGAGGTGCTGGGCCGGGTCGAGGAGGTCCATCGCGTCGGCCCGGGTGAGGTCTATGTCATCACGGGCGGACCGCGCGGGGAGATCCTCGTGCCCGCCGTCAAGGCCGTGGTCGCGGAGCTCGACCCGCCCGCAGGCCGGCTGGTCATCGACCCAGCCGCCATGGAGCTGCCTGACCCGAGGCCACCCCGCCCGCCACGGCCGCCGCGCACGCCTCCCACGCCTCGCAGGCCGCGGGGGCCCCGGCTCGAGGGCGCCGGGGGGGCCGAGGCATCGGCCCAGGCCGGCGAGGCGCCAGCCTCCGACCAGCCAGCCTCCGACCAGGCGCCTGCCGACCCATCTGCGTCCGACCTGGCGCCAGCCGACCCATCTGCGTCCGACCTGGCGCCAGCCGACCCATCAACGTCCGACCAGGCGCCGCCGACCCATCTGCGTCCGACCAGCCGCCAGCTGACCCGTCTGCGCCCAGGGAGCCTGACCAGGCCGAGGTCGGCTGATGCGCATCGACGTCATCACCCTCTTCCCCGACCTCTTCCCGGGTCCCCTCGGTGAGTCGATCCCCGGTCGTGCCCTGGAGCGCGGGCTCGCACAGCTCGAGGCGCATGACCTGCGCACGTGGGGCCTGGGTCGCCACCGCTCCGTGGACGACTACCCATACGGCGGTGGGGCCGGCATGGTGCTGCGCCCGGAGCCCCTCGCCGCAGCCCTCGATGCCGTGGCGCCGGCCGGCTCGGAGGCGTTCCGCATCCTGCTCGACCCGGGCGGTGAGACGTTCAGCCAGGCCCGGGCCGTGGACCTGGCGGCCCGAACCCACCTGGTCCTCCTCTGTCCGCGCTATGAGGGCGTGGACCATCGCGTGCGCGGCCTCGTGGACCTGGAGCTCTCGGTGGGCGACTACGTGCTCTCCGGTGGGGAGATCCCGGCCATGGCCGTCATCGACGCCGTCCTGCGCCTGCTGCCGGGTGCCATCGACGCTCAGTCGACCGTCGAAGAGTCGTTCTCCCACGGCCTCCTCGAGTACCCGCAGTACACGCGCCCTTCGGTCTTCCGGGACGTGGCCGTGCCAGCCATCCTCACCAGTGGCCACCACGGAGCGGTGGCCGACTGGCGCCATGAGCAGGCCCTGGAGCGCACGCGCCGTCAGCGTCCGGACCTGCTGGCTGGGAAGGAAGCGACCCAGGCGTAGCCGGTGGCTCGGCGCACCTCGAGCGGCGGCGCTGGCGGGGGCTGAACGGCCGCCGTACTGGGCGGCCGGTCGGATGCAGGCTTCGAGCCGTCGAGCGGGCCTGCTGGCGAGCTGGCCTGTCGACGATCGGGCCGAGGGCGTCGAGCGGGCCGAGTGTGGCCTGCTATACTCCGCCCTCGACCCAGTCAGGTAACACCCTGCCCACGTATGCCCGCCGCCACGTGCGGCTCCGGCGCAGCACCAGGAAGTGACCCAAGTGACCGTCCTCGACGAGATCGTCGCCGACCAGATCAGAACCGACCTGCCGGAGCTCTCCCCGGGTGACACCGTGCGTGTCTCCGTGAAGGTCAAGGAAGGCAACCGCGAGCGCATCCAGGTCTTCGAGGGCACGGTCATGCGCATGCGCGGCGGTGGCATCACGCGTTCGATCACCGTGCGCGCCCTGCGCAGCGGCGTAGGCGTGGAGCGCACCTTCAAGGTGAACTCGCCGCGCATCGAGAAGATCGAGGTCGTGCGCCACGGCGTCGTCCGCCGCAAGCAGCTCTACTTCCTGCGCAAGCGCGTCGGCAAGGCCGCTACGCTCCGCGAGCGGCGCGCCTAGACCCCGGCCGGCGGCTGCCACCGCCCTGGCATCACTGCTGCGCCTCCCGGACCGCGGCGCGTCCCGGCTCCGGATCAGCCTCCTGGGTGAGCGCTAGCATGGCAAGGTGCCACCCCGCCAGCCCCACCTGCGCGCCGAGCATGCCCTCTGGAGCCAGGGCAAGCGATACGTGGTCGGCGTGGACGAGGTCGGCACGGGCGCACTCTGCGCGCCCGTCGTCGCGGCGGCCGTCCTGGTCAGGCCGCACACCCGCAAGATCGCCGGAGTGCGCGACTCCAAGACACTGAGCCTTCGCCAGCGTGAGCGACTCGTCGACGAGATCAAGACCCGCAGCCTGGCCTGGGGCGTCGGCGCTGCCTCCGTCCGCGAGGTCGAGCAGCTCAACGTTCGTAACGCTGCGCACCTTGCCATGCGCCGCGCGCTGCGCCGGCTGCCGCCCTACGACCACGTCCTGGTGGACGGCCAGAAGATCACGGGCATGGAAGAGCTCATCGGGCCGTACACGCCCATCGTGAAGGGCGACGCCTCGTCGTATGCCATCGCCTGCGCCTCGGTCATCGCCAAGGTCACGCGAGACCGGCTCATGGCCCGGTTGGCCCTGCGCTACCCGGGCTACGGGTGGGAGCACAACGCCGGCTACGCCACCCGGGATCACGTGGCTGGCCTCCGCGCGCTGGGACTGACGCCGTACCACCGCCGTACCTACCAGCGCATCCGCGGCATCCTGGCCGGCGACCAGCTGGCTCTTGACCTGTTTGCGGTCGCCGACTCGCTGCTTGAGGAACTTGACAGGCCCGACCCCTCCACCGGAGACGGCCGCTGACCACGAGCCCGTGAAGCATCGGCCACGTGCGGCGTAAGGCCCGCCGACCATGCTTGGCCTATGCCAACACGCGCATCGGCACCGCTCCCCGGCCGCGGTCCGCCGCGTCGTCGCGCTGGCGATGCCGCTGAAGAGGCCGTTGCCCGCCACCTGGCGGACCGCGGCTGGCGCATCCTGGAGCGCAACGTCCGCGTGGGCCGCCTCGAGCTGGACATCGTCGCGCTCGAGCCGGCTCCGCTGGCGCGGCCCGCGACACTCGTCATCGTCGAGGTGCGCTCCCGGTCCGCGCCCGGCTTCGGTGCACCGGAGGAGTCGGTCGACGCGGCCAAGGTGCGGCGGCTCTACACGGCTACCGCGTCGTTGCTGGCGTGCGGTCGGCTGCCGGGCGGGCCGCCGCTCGCGCACGGCACGTGGCGGATCGACCTCGTCACGGCCATCCGTGACGGGCCGGCTTCTCCATGGCAGGTGGTGCGCCACCTGCGCGGCCTCGCGCCGCCGTGACGGCCGACCATTCGACCGACGTCAACGGGGCCGCATCGTCGGCGCATCTGGCCGCCCGGCCGGCGCTTGTCCGCCGGCGCCGTCCGCCAGGCGCCGCTCGTCCAGCAGGGTCCGTCCGTCCGCCAGGCGCCGTTCGTCCGCCGGGACCGCAGCTCTGCCCGACATCACTGGCAGTCACGTAACCGGCGGATGGGGAGCCCGACCTGCTGTTCGTTGCAGTGGGCGTGTGGATCTCCTGCACTGGTGCTCGTGAGTCGCAGTGCCAGTGCAGCGATGTGCAGGCTGAGGGTCGACCGTGCCGGTCGTGTGACTGCCACTTCAACGGGAACCGGCCCGAGGCGAACGCGCCGGGCGCCGCACTGGGGCCCAGGGTCGGCCGTGCTAGACTCCGCAGGCTCGTCACGACGGGCCACGAACGCAGCGCCTGCTGCGTATCACGCACGCGCTGCCGCTTCCCGCAGGGGTGCCGAACGGCTGACCAGCCGCCGGTCTGCGGACCACGAGGTGCGCGGAGGAAGAACCGCACAGGAGGTCCGCCCCATGCCGTCCATCTCCATGCGCCAGCTGCTCGAAGCCGGTGTCCACTTCGGTCACCAGACTCGCCGCTGGAACCCCAAGATGAAGCCCTTCATCTTCGCGGAGCGCAACGGCATCCACATCATCGACCTGGCCCAGACGGTGAGCCGCCTGGAGGCCGCGCTGGACTTCGTCACGGATACCGTCGCGGGCGGTGACTACATCCTCTTCGTGGGCACCAAGAAGCAGGCCCAGGAGCCGGTCGCCGAGGAAGCCGCGCGCTCGGAGATGCCGTGGGTCAACCACCGCTGGCTGGGCGGCATGCTCACCAACTTCGTGACCATCCGCAAGCGCATCGGCCGGCTCGACCAGATCGAGGCCATGCAGGCCAGCGGCGACCTGGACCGCCGCTCCAAGAAGGAGGCCTCCGGCATCCTCGAGGAGATGGCGCGCCTCAACCTCAAGATCGGTGGCATCCGCCGCATGCGCCGCCTGCCCGGCGCCATCTTCGTCGTGGACCCGCAGCGCGAGCACATCGCGGTGACGGAGGCGCGCCGCCTGGAGATCCCGGTCATCGCCACCGGTGACACGAACGTGGACCCGGACCTCATCGACTACATCATCCCGGCCAACGACGACGCCATCCGCGCCATCCGCCTGCTCTGCCGACTGGTCGCGGACGCGGCCATCGAGGGGCTCGCCCAGCGCGCCACCCGCGCCGCCGAGGAGCCGCCGATGGGCGCGGACGTCTCGGAGGCCGAGGAGGCCAGCGACGAGGTCATGGCCGCCATCGCCGCCGGCGGCACGTACAGCTTCGTGCCGGAGCCGGACGATGACGAGGCCATGCTGCCGGGCGAGGGTGACGCTGGCGCGGCGCCCGAGGTGGCCGTCGCGAGCGAGCCCGTGGTCGCGGAGGGGGCCGAAGCCGGCGGAGCCGCTGCCGAGGTGGTCCAGGCACCGCCGGAGCCGGCCCGCACCCGGTCTCGCAAGACCCAGGCTGCCAGCGAGGCCCCAGTGGTCTCTGCCGAGGCCACCGAAGCCGGCGAGGGCCTCGCGGAGGCCTGATAGCGGCCGCGACGCGACATCATCGCGCCAGGACGGTTCCTGGCGCAGCATCACGGACAGGAAGGATCACGACGAAGCATGAGCGAGACAGCGATCTCCCCGACCCTGGTCAAGGAGCTGCGCGATCGGACCGGGGCCGGCTTCATGGACTGCAAGAAGGCGCTGGCCGAGGCTGGCGGCGACCTCGAGGCCGCCGTGGCGCTGCTCAAGGCCAAGGGCCAGGCAGCCGCCCAGGGCAAGGCCGGGCGCGACGCCCGCGAGGGGCAGGTCGCCTCGTACATCCACGCTGGCGGCCGCCTGGGCGTCCTTATCGAGGTCAACTGCGAGACGGACTTCGTGGCCCGCACGGACGACTTCGGGAAGCTCGTTCGTGAGCTCGCCATGCAGGTCGCCGGCTACCACCCGACCTATACGACCATCGAGTCCATCCCGGCCGATGTGCTGGAGGCCAAGAAGGCGGCCCTGCTCGCCGACGAGACGACGCAGCGCAAGCCGGCCGAGATCCGCGAGAAGATCGTGGAAGGGCAGCTCGCCAAGTGGTACAAGGACGTCGTGCTCTACGAGCAGTCCTTCCGCGACAGCGAGCAGACCATCCGTGAGCTCATCACGGATTCGGTGGCACGCATCGGCGAGAACATCCGCGTGCGCCGATTCGCGCGCTTCGAGCTCGGGGAGGAGCTGTGACCGACGGCTCCCTCGGAGCCACCCCGGAGCGGGCGCCCGGCCCGGGCGCCCGGTATGGGCGGATCCTCCTCAAGCTTTCGGGTGAGGCGCTGCTCGGATCGCGGCAGTACGGCGTGGATCCCGCCAAGTGCCTCTCCATCGCCGAGCAGGTCGGTACCGTGCGGGCCCGCGGCGTGGAGGTCGCCATCGTCGTCGGTGGCGGCAACATCTTCCGGGGACTGGCGGCCGCCGCCAAGGGCATGGACCGCGCCACCGCAGACTACATGGGCATGCTGGCCACGGTCATGAACGCCCTGGCCCTGCAGGATGCCCTGGAAACGGCCGGCGTGGAGACACGTGTCATGACCGCCATCGGCATGAACGAGGTCGCGGAGCCCTACATCCGGCGCCGCGCCGTGCGCCACCTGGAGAAGGGACGGGTCGTCATCCTGGCGGCCGGCACCGGTAACCCGTACTTCACGACGGATACGGCAGCCGCGCTGCGCGCCGTGGAGATCGGTGCCCAGGTCCTGCTCAAGGCCACCAAGGTGGACGGTGTCTACAGCGCGGACCCGCACATCGATCCCTCGGCGACTCGCCACGAGCAGCTCACCTACACCGACGTCCTGGCGCAGCGCCTGGCGGTGCTGGACTCGACGGCCGTCAGCCTGTGCATGGACAATGAACTGCCCATCCTCGTCTTCGACATCAACGTCGAAGGCAACATCGCGAGAGCCGGGCTCGGGGATCCCATCGGGACGCTCATCCATGGAGGGAAGGACGCATGACCGAGGCTCAGGGACAGTCGGTCGACGCACGCATGTCCGCGGCCATCGAGGCCATGGACCGCGACTTCAACCACATCCGCACCGGCCGGGCCTCCACGTCGCTCGTGGATCGCCTCCACGTCGACTACTACGGCACCTCCATGGCCCTCAACCAGCTGGCCAACATCAGCATCCCGGACAGCACCACGATCGTCATCCAGCCATGGGACCGCAACGCCCTGCAGCCCATCGAGAAGGCGATCATGAAGAGCGACGTCGGCATCACGCCGAACGTCGACGGCATCGTCGTGCGTCTCAACATCCCGCCGCTCACCGAAGAGCGCCGCCGCGACCTGGTCAAGCTCGTGCACCGGCGCATGGAGGAGGCCAAGGTGGAGATCCGCAACGATCGGCGCGACGCCCTGGAGACGCTCAAGAAGCAGGAGAAGGACGGCACCATCGGCGCGGACGAGGCCCATCGCCTCGTGGAGGCCGTGGAGAGGTCCACGCACCGCTGGACCGATGAGGTCGACCGAGTGGGCAAGGCCAAGGAGCAGGAGGTCCTGGAGGTCTAGGTGACCACCGCGGCCGTGACCCGCAGCCCGGCCGACGCCGCGAGCGAGCCCGCCCCGAAGGAGCGTCTCCCGAGGCACGTCGCCATCATCATGGATGGCAATCGCCGCTGGGCCCGTGCCCACGGTGTCCCTGAGGCCCAGGGCCACGCCGCTGGCGTCGAGGCCGTGCGGCCCATCGTCGAGCACGCCGCGAAGCTGGGCATCGAGGTCCTGACCATCTACGCCTTCAGCCGCGAGAACTGGCAGCGCTCCAGCCAGGAGGTCGAGGGGCTCATGGCCCTGCTCGAGGCGGCCATCCGCGACGAGACCCCGCGGCTCATCGAGCAGGGTGTGCGCGTGCGCCTGGCGGGGCGCCTCCAGGAGCTGCCGTCGGCCACGCGCGCATCCATCGAGGAGGCGGTCCGCCTGACCGGCGCCGGCCAGCGCATGATCCTCAACGTCGCCTTCAACTACTCCTCGCGCGCCGAGATCGTGGACGCCCTTCGGGCCTACGTGGCGGCCGGCAACGACCTTGCGGACCTGGACGAGGATGCCCTGGGCTGCCACCTCTACTCCGCGGAACTGCCGGAGCTGGACCTCCTCATCCGTACCGGCGGCGACCAGCGCGTGAGCAACTTCATGCTCTGGCAGGCGGCCTACTCGGAGCTCTACTTCTGCGAGTGCTTCTGGCCGGACTTCGGACCGGCCGACCTTGACGCTGCCTTTTCCGAGTTCGCCAGCCGGGCCCGACGCTTCGGGCGCTGAGTGATCGCCGTGGACGAGCTGCCGACGTGGGGGAGGTGAGCCGCCGTGCGTGAGCGGGCCATCTCCGGGGTCGTCATCGCGGTCGTCGTCATCGCCGTCTTCCTGGCCGGGCAACCATGGCTGACGCTGGGCATCGCGCTCCTGGCGCTCGTGGCGGCCCTGGAGGTGTTCTCCCTGCTGCCCCCCGCCGGTTTCCCGGTGGAGCCGCTGCCGGGGGTCATCGCCGCGCCGCTGGCGGTCCTGGCCGTGGGCTGGCTGGGCATCGACGGCCCATGGGCCGCCATCTTCGTGGCCCTCGTCCTGATCGTGCTGGCCATCGACGGCTTCCGCCGGCAGGACGTCCGCGACGGCTTCCTGGCCTGGCTGGGCGGCAGCTTCGGGGCGCTCTACCCGGCGCTGCTGGCGTTCGTGGCGGCCATCCTCGTCAGCGCGCCGCCGGTGCCCGCCGACGCGCTGCTGGGCGGTCGCCTGGATGACGGTCGCGCCTGGCTGCTGGTGCTGGTCCTGACGGTGTGGTCCTTCGACACCTTCGCCTACCTGGCCGGCCGCACCTTCAAGCGAGGGCACTTCCTGAACCACATCTCGCCCAACAAGACGTGGAGCGGTGTCATCGGCGGGACCGTGGCGGCCGTCATCGTCGGCGGCCTGCTGACCGCTGCGGCCGGCCAGTGGCTGGTGGGCGGCCTGGTCATGGGCTTCCTCGTGGCCATCGCCGGCCAGGCTGGCGATGTCGCCGAATCGATGCTCAAGCGAATGGCCGGCGCCAAGGACTCCAGCCACCTCATCCCCGGCCACGGCGGCATCCTGGACCGGGTCGACTCCTTCCTCTTCGCCGCGCCGGTCCTCTTCGGCTACCTGGTGGTGATGGGCTCCTGATGGTGGGCTCGGCGGGAATCACCCAACGAGGCCCCCGTGTCCGTGTGGCGGTACTCGGGTCCAGCGGCTTCATCGGTCGGCAGACCCTCAACGTCCTGGTCTCAGCCGGCCCGGAGGCCTTCGAGGTGGTGGCCCTCGCCGCCGGGCGCGATGTGGGGACGTTGAACGCCCAGGCTGAGCGACTGCATCCCAGGGTCGTATCGATCGCGGACGCCGGCGCGGTCGGGAGCCTGCGCCTCCCAGCGGGCACGCTCGACGCCAGCGGCCCCGATGCCCTCCTGGAGATGGCGACGCGGGACGATGTGGACCTCGTCATCATCGCCACGGCCGGTGTGGTGGGGCTTCGGCCGGTCCTCGCTGCGCTCGAGGCGGGCAAGGTCGTGGCCACCGCCAACAAGGAGGTGCTGGTCAGCGCCGGTCACCTCGTCATGCCCCTGGCCCGGGCGCGCGCGGCGACCGTCGCCGCTGATGACCCTGCCTCACCACTGGCCTCGCCGCTGGCCTGGCTGCGGCCCATCGACTCTGAGCACTCCGCCATCTGGCAGTGCCTGGTGGGGGAGGACCTGGCCGCCGTGTCACGGCTCATCCTCACCGCCTCCGGCGGCCCGTTCCGCGAATGGTCGGCGGAGCGGATGGCCACGGCTGCCCCGTCGGACGCCCTGCGCCACCCCAACTGGAGCATGGGCGCCAAGATCACCATCGACTCGGCCACGCTCATGAACAAGGGCCTGGAGGTCATCGAGGCACACTGGCTCTACGATGTGCCCTACGAGCACATCGAGGTCGTCATCCACCCCCAGAGCATCATCCACTCGCTCGTGGAGTTCGTGGATGGCTCGCAGAAGGCGCAGCTGGGGCTTCCGGACATGCGCATCCCCATCCAGTACGCCATCGACCATCCGCAACGCCTCCTCGGGCCGGCGCCCCGCCTCGATCTCGTGGCGCAGGGTCGGCTGACCTTCGAGGCGCCTGACGTGGCGCGCTTCCCGGCGCTGGCCGTCGCTCACGCGGCCGGCCTGGCAGGACCCGGCGCCACGGCTGCGCTCATCGCCGCGGATGACATCGCCGTGGAGCGCTTCCTGGCCGGCAGACTGGCCTTCACGGACATCCCGCGGCTGGTGGCGTCGGCCGTGGCGCGTTTCAGCGTGGGTGGACTGCCGGACCTGGAGACCCTGGAAGCCATCGACGCCGAGGTGCGCCGCTGGGCGCGTGCCGCGGACGCGGCGCACCTGGACGACGCCGAGCGTGGGAAGGCGAGCAGCACATGATCGACGTCCTCATCAACATCCTCATCCTGCTGGCGATCATCGTGCCGCTCGTGCTGCTGCACGAGCTGGGTCACTTCATCGCCGCCCGTCGCGCCGGCGTGACCGTCCACGAGTTCGGCATCGGCTTCCCGCCGCGCGCCATGATCCTCCACCGCGGCAAGGACACCCTCTACACGCTCAACTGGCTGCCCATCGGCGGCTTCGTCAGGCTCGAGGCCGAGGAAGGTGAGTCGCTCGACCCGCGGGCCTTCGTCAACCAGCGCCTGCGCACGCGCCTGGGCATCCTCGTGGCCGGCGTGGCCGTCAACTTCCTGATCGCCTGGCTCATCTTCACGCTCATCGCCCTCTTCGCCCAGCCCATCTGGGAGGTGCGCGTCAACGAGGTCGTGGCGGACTCGCCGGCGCAGCGCGCCGGCCTGGTGGCCAGCAGGGTGATCGGTGAGTCGGAGCCCGTCCCGATCGTGGACGAGCAGGGCGAGCCCACGGGTGAGACGACCCGCGTGCCGCTCTACGACGATTCAGGCGATCGCATCGCCGCCATCGATGGCCTGCGCTTCCCGGTCTTCGATGACCTCATGAACGCCACGGCCGATGGCCGCACGGGTCCCCTGCGCTACCTGGCCGACCATGCCGGACAAGACGTCACGCTCACCATCGTGCATGCCGACGGCACCATCGAGGACGTCAGCGTCACGCTGCGCACAGCGGAGGAGGTCGCCCAGGGCCTGGGCGCTCTCGGATTCCTGCCCGGCAACGAGTACGGCTCGCGCAGCAACGGTGTGCTCGACGCCGCAGCCCTCGGGCTGCAGCGCACGGTGCAGGCCTCCACGCTCATCCTGCGTGGCATCGGCGACCTCGTCGGCGCCCTGCTCCAGGGCCCCGGGGCGGAGCTGCCCGTGGCGGGCCCCATCGGCGTGGTGTCGGTCGTCGGCGGCGTGCGTGATGCGGCGCCCCCGGTCGTCCTCCTCTGGCTGGCCGGCCTGCTCTCGGCCAACCTGGCCGTCTTCAACCTCCTGCCCTTCCCGCCCATGGATGGCGGGCGTGTGACGATGGCGCTCGTGCAGGCTGCCAGCCGCGGCCGCGTCAGCCCTGCGGTGGAGCGGCTGGTCTACCTGACCGGCTTCGTCATGCTCATGGCCCTGCTCGCCATCGTGACCCTGTCGGACATCTCGCGGCTGGCTTCGTGACGAGCATGGGCCAACGCCGGCGCCAGCGCCGAGCGACCCCCCTCGTGGACGTGGGTGGTGTGGCCGTGGGTTCCGCGGCTCCCATCGTGGTGCAGTCGATGACGAACACGGACACCGCGGATGCCGACGCCACGGCCCTTCAGGTGGCGGCCCTGGCACACGCGGGCAGCGAGCTGGTGCGTGTCACCGTCAACAACGAGGCCGCCGCGGCCGCGGTGCCCCTCATCCGGCGCAAGCTGGACGATCTGGGCGTGGGCGTGCCGCTCGTGGGCGACTTCCACTACAACGGCCACCAGCTCCTGCGCGCGCACCCAGGCGCCGCTGCCGCGCTCGCCAAGTACCGCATCAACCCCGGCAACGTGGGCTCCAAGCGCCGCGACGAGCACTTCGCCACGATCGTCCGGGTGGCCATCGAGCACGACAAGGCCGTGCGCATCGGCGTCAACTGGGGCTCCCTGGACCAGGATCTGCTCAGCGAGCTCATGGAGGCCAACGCCCGGGTCGCCGACCCAGCGGACGCGCGAGACGTGCTCCTGGAGGCCATGGTCACGTCCGCACTGCGCTCCGCGGAGCTGGCCGAGGCCACGGGCCTGCCCCATGACCGGATCATCGTCAGCGCCAAGGTCAGCGCCGTGCCGGACCTCGTGGACGTCTACCGCTCGCTGGCGGTCCGCTGCGACTATCCGCTGCACGTCGGGCTCACCGAGGCGGGCATGGGCATGAAGGGCACGGTGGCCTCCGTGGCCGGCCTGGCCATCCTGCTGGCCGAGGGCATCGGTGACACGATCCGCGTCTCACTGACGCCGCGGCCCGGCGGCGAACGCAGCGAGGAGGTGCAGGTCGCCATGCAGGTCCTCCAGTCGCTGGGACTGCGCTCCTTCCGCCCGCAGGTCAGCGCCTGCCCCGGCTGCGGCCGCACCACCAGCACCTTCTTCCAGGAGATGGCCGAGCGCATCGAGCGGCACATCGGCGAGCGGATGCCCGACTGGGCGGCGCGCTACCCGGGAGTGCGCGATCTCCACGTGGCGGTCATGGGCTGCGTCGTCAACGGCCCGGGGGAGTCGCGCCAGGCGGACATCGGCATCAGCCTGCCGGGCACCTTCGAGGAGCCCGTGGCCCCGGTCTACGTGGACGGCGCCCTGCGCACCACGTTGCGCGGCGAGCGCCTCGTCGACGAGTTCATCGCCATCCTCGAGGACTACGTCGCGGGGCGCTACGGGTCGGCCGCACCGGCCTGACCGCTGCCGCGGGGTGTCCACGGGCGCCCTTCCGCCCCGGGCGTCCCCCGTACGCTACGATTTCGGCCACCGCCACGGCTGTCCCGCCGTCGCACCCGCTCCGCCGTGCCACTTGGAGGCTCCGTGTCCACAGCCGGATTCGTCAGCGACTTGACCCGTCAGTCCGAGGACTTCCCCGGCTGGTACAACGACGTGGTCCTGAAGGCGGAGCTGGCCAGCTACTCGCCGGTGCGGGGCTGCATGATCGATCCGGCCCTACGGCTTCGCCATCTGGGAATCGATGCGCGACGAGCTCGATCGGCACATCAAGCGCACGGGCCACAGCAACGTCTACTTCCCGCTCTTCGTGCCGAAGTCGCTGCTGTCCCGGGAGGCGGAGCACGTCGAGGGCTTCGACCCGCAGGTCGCCTGGGTGACGCGCGCCGGCGGTGAGGAGCTGGCCGAGCCGCTGGCCATCCGGCCCACCAGCGAGGCCATCATCGCCGAGGTCGTGAAGGACTGGATCCAGTCCTACCGAGACCTGCCCCTGCTCATGAACCTGTGGAACAACGTGGTCCGCTGGGAGCTGCGCACGCGCCTCTTCCTGCGCACGACGGAGTTCCTGTGGCAGGAAGCCCACACCTTCCACGCCAGCGAGGAGGAGGCCGCGGAGGAGGTGGCCACCGGCCTGGAGGCCTATCGTGCCGTGGCGGAGGAGTGGCTGGCCATCCCCGTCATCCGCGGCCGCAAGTCGCCCGCGGAGACCTTCCCCGGTGCCGTCTACACGCACGCCATCGAGGCCATGATGCGCGATCGCAAGGCGCTCCAGGCGGGCACCAGCCACATGCTCGGCCAGAACTTCGCGCGGGCCGCGGACATCCAGTTCCTCGATCGCGACAACCTGCGCAAGCACCCCTTCGGCACCTCGTGGGGCTTCTCGACGCGCATGGTCGGTGCCACGATCATGGCCCACGGCGACGACCACGGGCTGCTGCTGCCGCCCAATGTGGCGCCCACGCAGCTCATCATCGTGCCGATCTTCCGCAGCGAGGATGACCGCCGCGCGGTGGCCGGGGCCATCGAGACCCTGGAAGCGTCCCTGGCGGACGTCGTCACCGCATCGGGCCCGCTGCGCTACCGCGTCGACTGGCGCGAGGAGACTCCTGGCTTCAAGTACAACCACTGGGAGCTGCGCGGTGTGCCGCTGCGCCTTGAGGTCGGACCGCGCGACGTGGCCGCCGGCCAGGGCGTCCTGGTGCGCCGCATGGACCGCGCCAAGGAAGCCGTGCCGCTTGCCGCCCTCGCGGGCGAGCTGTCGGCGCGCCTGGCCTCCTGCCAGGCGGACCTCTTCACCCGGGCGCTCGACTTCCGCCGGCAGAACACCCACCAGGTGGACACGCTGGGCGAGATGGCTGGAGATCCTCGACGCGGGCGGAGGCTTCATGATGGCGCCCTGGTGCGGCTCGGCCGACTGCGAGCGCAGCCTCGCCGCGGAGAACGGTGCCACCATCCGGTGCATCCCCTTCGATTCACCCGATGAGCCTGGCGCCTGCATCATCGACGGCCGTCCCAGCGAGCGCCGCGTCCTGGTCGCGCGCGCCTACTGAGGCGCGCCGGGCCCGGGGTCGGGCCGCGAGGGACCGGATGCTATACTCGCGGCAAGTCCGTCCGGCCGCCTCAAACGTGGGTGACCCCCACGTTTTGTTGTGAGGAGGGTGACGAGCAAGCAGGGAAGGAGGGCGACGCGTGAGCAAGGACTTCGTCGGCGCGCTCCTGCAGCTCAACGCCGAGAAGGGTCTGCCCCGGGAGCAGCTCGTGCATACCGTGGAGGACGCCATCCAGAGCGCCTATCGGCGCGTGGCACCTGGCTACGAGGACGTCTACGTCAAGCTGGACGTGGACACCGGCCAGATGCGGATCTTCCGCGCCCGGCTGGTCGTCCCGGAGATCGAGGACGACACCACGCAGTGGACGATCGACCAGGCCCACGAGCACGACCCCTCCGCCATCCTGGGGGACCTCGTCGAGTATGAGCAGCTGGAACCCACGCACTTCGGCCGCGTCGGCGCCCAGGTCGCCGGTCAGGTCGTACGCCAGCGCCTGAGAGAGGCGGAGCGCGAGACCCTCTTCGACGAGTTCGCCCACCGCGAGGGCGAGATCATCACCGGCAGCGTGGGCCGCGTCGAGCCGGGCGGCGTCATCCTGGACCTCGGCAAGGCCGAGGCCATCCTGCGCACCACCGATCAGTCGGCCACGGAGCACTACCGCATCGGCCAGCATGTCAAGGCCTACGTCCTCGAGGTGCGCCGCACCACGCGTGGTCCGCTCATCTACGTGAGCCGCACGCACAAGAACTTCCTGCGCCGGCTCTTCGAGCTGGAGGTACCGGAGATCTCCGCGGGCACCGTGGAGATCCGGGCCATCGCGCGCGAGGCCGGCAGCCGCAGCAAGATGGCCGTGGCCAGCCGCCAGGAAGGCCTGGACCCGGTGGGCGCCACCGTGGGCCAGCGCGGCGGCCGCGTGCAGGCCGTCGTCGCGGAGCTGGGGGGCGAGAAGATCGACGTCATCCCCTGGTCGGACGACCCGGACGTCTTCGTCGCCAATGCCCTCAGTCCGGCGCAGGTCGTGGGCGTCCACATCGATGAGCCCAACCGCATCGCCTCGGTCACGGTTCCGGAGCGCATGCTCTCGCTGGCCATCGGTCGCGAAGGCCAGAACGCCCGACTGGCGGCCAAGCTGACCGGGTGGCGCATCGACATCCGCTCGGAGAACGCGCCGCCGGCCGCTGACGCAGGACATCCTGCAGTCGTGCCTGTCGCGAAGGAACCGGAACCTGTCGCTGCGGACGCGAACGTCGTCGCGGCGGAAGCGGAACCGGTCGTGGCCGACCCGGAACCGGTCGTGGCCGACCCGGAACCGGTCGCCGCGGAAGCGGAACCGGTCGTGGCCGACCCGGACCCAATCGACACAGGCAGGGATGTCGCGGGCGGGGATGGCACGGAGGTGCAGCCGTAGGCGCGGCTGTCGCCCCCGGGCGGCCCACGCCGGCACGGACCTGCGTCGCCTGCCGGGCGCGCCGGGACAAGACCGCGCTGCTGCGGATCGTGCGCCGGCCTGACGGGCACGTCGTACTCGACCCCGATGGCCGGTTGGATGGCCGGGGCGCTTACCTCTGTTCAGACGGCACCTGCTGGGCACAGGCCCTCAAGCGCGGCGCGCTCGACCGCGCTCTGCGCACGCGGCTGCCGGCCGAGATCAAGATCGTTCTGGAGCAAGGGGACGCTCCTGGCCCTCGCATGACGGGTCGCCGGGCTCCTCAGATGATGCTGGGAGGCACCGATGGCACGTAGTCGCAGCGGCACCCGCGGACGGCGGGGCCCCAAGAAGCCGCGCAAGTGGAATGAGGGCACTGACAGTGTCGTCCGGGTCGCGGACCCGGCCACCCGGGGCGCCGTCGAGATCCCGGACTCCATCACCGTCAAGGAGCTGGCCGAGGTCATCGGTATCAACTCTGCGGACGTCATCCGGGAGCTGATCCGCAGCGGCATCTTCGCCACGATCAACCAGACCATCGACCGGGACACGGCCGCCCTCGTGACCGGGGAGCTGGGCTTCCAGGTCGCCGAGGGTCGCCCCACTGAAAGCGCCAGCGCGGAATCGGAGACGGCCGCAGCACCGGCCACCCGCACGTCCGTGTACGAGGAGGACGACCCCTCCACGCTCGTCGAGCGCGCCCCCATCGTCACGGTGATGGGCCATGTCGACCACGGCAAGACGAGCCTGCTGGACCGCATCCGCACCTCGACCGTGGCGGCCGGCGAGCGCGGTGGGATCACGCAGCGCATCGGTGCCAGTGAGGCCCGGCACAATGGCCGCCGCATCGTCTTCCTGGACACGCCCGGCCACGAGGCCTTCACCTCCATGCGCGCCCGCGGCGCCCGCGTCACGGACATCGCCGTGCTCGTGGTTGCCGCCGACGACGGCGTCATGCCCCAGACCGTGGAGGCCATCGACCATGCCCGCGCGGCGGGCGTGCCGATCATCGTCGCCCTCAACAAGATCGACCTCGTCGACAGCAAGCCGGACCGCATCAAGACGGAGCTCTCCGAGCGCGGCGTCATCATCGAGGAATACGGCGGAGACGTGCCGCTCGTGCCCGTCAGCGCCAAGACCGGCCAGGGCATCGACGATCTGCTCGAGACGATCCTGCTGACCTCGGATGCCAACGTGGAGCCGAGGGCCAACCCTGACCGGCCGGCCGTGGGGACGGTCGTCGAGGCGGAGCTGGACCGCGCCCGCGGTCCGGTGGCCAGCATCCTCGTGCAGACCGGCACCCTGCGCGTCGGTGACGCGGTCATCGTGGGCAACACCTACGGTCGAGCGCGCGCCCTCCACGACAGCACCGGGACGCGCATCGCTGAGGCCGGTCCCGCCTCCGCGGTCGTCCTGCTCGGCTTGGCCGGCGTGCCGGAGGCCGGGGACGTCATGCGCGTCGTCGAGAGCGAGAAGATCGCCCGCGCCCAGGTCGAGGACCGCCGCACAGCCGCGGAGACCAGGTCTGAGGCCGTCGGCCACGCCACCCTGGAGGACCTCTACCGCCAGGTGCAGGCCGGCCAGACCAAGGAGCTGCGCATCGTCCTCAAGTCGGACGTGCAGGGCTCGCTGGGCGCCGTCGTCCACGGCCTGGAGCAGATCCAGACGGACGAGGTGCGCTTCAACTTCCTGCTGCAGGGCACCGGCGACATCACGGACAACGACGTCAACCTGGCCGCGGCATCGGACGCCGTCGTGGTCGGCTTCAACGTCCGCGTCGCCGCCACGGCGCGCAGGGCGGCCGAGACCGAGGGCGTGGAGATCCGCCTCTACGACATCATCTACAAGCTCACCGAGGACATGGAGGCGGCCCTCGCGGGCATGCTGGAGCCGGAGGTCGTGGAATCCATCCAGGGCCGTGCCGAGGTTCGCCAGGTCTTCCGCGTGGGCCGCGGCCAGGCCATCGCCGGCAGCTACGTGACCGACGGCCGCATCGTGCGCGGCGGTGCCCGCGTCTACCGCAACGGCCAGCTCATCGCCACCGACCGCGTCAGCTCCGTGCGTCGTTTCAAGGACGACGTGCGTGAGGTCACGGCGGGCTACGAGTGCGGCATCGCGCTGTCCGGCTTCCACGCCTTCGAGGAGCAGGACGTCATCGAGTCGTTCACCACGGAGACCATCGCCCGGGCCGTCACGAGGTAGCCCATGAGCGAGCGCACGCGGCGCGTCGATCACCTCCTCCAGGAGGAGATCAGCGCCATCATCCGCCGCGACATCCACGACCCCCGCGTCGGCTTCGTGACCATCACCGGGGTCGACGTGACGTCCGACCTTCGGCACGCCACGGTGTGGGCCTCCGTCATCGGCGATGCGGCGGAGCGCCGGGCCATGCTGGCGGTGCTGGGCCGCGCCATGCCATTCGTGCGCCACCAGCTGGGGGACCTGCGCCTGCGGCGCATCCCGGAGCTGCATCTGCGCGAGGACGACACGGCGGAGCGCGGCACGCGGGTCATGCAGCTGCTGGAGCAGCTGGAGGCCGCCGGTCTCGAGGGTCCCCTCGACGAGCTGCCGGCACTGCCGGAGGCGCCGGCCCTGCCCACGCCATCCTCGCTCAACGACCCCGCTGGGCCGGCCGCCGGGGAGGCGCCGTTGCCAGCCGGCTACCGCCGCCGCGTGGACCGCGTGGCCCTGCGCAAGGCCCGCGCGCGCCGTGGCCGCTGAGATGTCCGCCGCGTCGGATCGGGCCGCCCTGCCGGCCATGCGCTCCCTGCGCCCTGAGGACCTGGCTGCCGTGCCCGCGGAGGTGCCGGCGCGCCTGCTGCAGGGTCGGCGTGTCATGACCGTCTGCCACCAGGACCCGGAGGCGGATGCGCTGGGCTCCGCGCTGGGCGTGGCCCTGGCGCTGGAGTCGCTGGGTGCGCGCGTCAATGCCGTCTGCGCGGACCCTGTGCCGGCCATGTACGACTTCATGCCGCACATCGGGCGCTTTCTGACCGACCCGGAGCCGGACCTTGATCCCGACCTCATCGTCGTCTGCGACTGCGGCGACCTGGAGCGCACCGGGCGCGTGTTGGCGGAGCACGCAGAGCTCTTCGGGCGCGTGCCGATCGTGGACATCGACCACCACGTCTCCAACCCGCGCTTCGGCGCGGTCGACTGGGTGGATGCCACGGCCGCCGCGACGTGCGAGCAGGTCACGCTCCTGCTGCCGCACCTGGGGCTCCCCATCGACGCCCTCGACGGCGACATCGCGGCCGTCCTCATGGCCGGCGTGGTCATCGACACGGCCAACTTCCAGCACCCCAACACGACGCCACGGACGTTGCGCGTGGGCGCGGAGCTGCTGGCCGCCGGTGCGCCCCTGCCGCTCATCGCGCGGCGCATCTACCGCACCAAGCCCAACGCCCAGCTGCGCCTCTTCGGGCGCGTCCTGGCGCGCTTGGAGGCATCGGACGACGGACGCCTGGTGTGGTCGGTCCTGAGCGACGCGGATCTCGACGCGGCCGGCGCGGGACCGCAGCATTCGGAAGGCATCATCGACCTGCTGGCCCAGTCGGAGAGCGCCGAGGTGGCCATCATCTTCAAGGACCAGGGCGAGCGGGCGCGGATGAGCGTCCGCACGCGCGACGGTGGCGTGGACGCCACGGCCCTGACGGGCGCCTTCGGTGGCGGCGGGCACGCGCGGGCCGCAGGGGCCACCCTGGAGATGCCGCTGACCTCGGCACAGCCGGCCGTCCTGGAGCTCGCTGAGCGGCTGCTGGCCGAGATGCCCCCCCGATGAGCGAAGCGCCACTGGTCTTCCAGCCGCGGCGCGCCCCGGTGCTCGGCCTCGACGGCATCCTTGTGGTGGCAAAGCCGGCTGGCCCCACCTCGCACGACATCGTGGCGCTGGTGCGTCGCCTGACGGGCGTGCGACGCGTGGGCCACGGCGGCACCCTCGATCCCTTCGCCCTGGGCGTGCTGCCGGTCTTCATCGGGCACGCTACGCGCATGGTCGAATACCACCTGGGGGACGCCAAGGCCTACCGGGCCAGCGTCGTGTTGGGCGCGCGCTCTTCCACCGACGATCTCGACGGTGCGCTGACCCCGGGCGAGCAGCCGGCCCCGGACAGGGCCGCGCTGGAGGCGGCCCTGGAGAGCTTCCGTGGCCCCATCGAGCAGGTGCCGCCGGACCATTCGGCCGTCCACGTGGGCGGTCGCAGGGCCTACCAGCTGGCCCGACAGGGCCAGCGCCCGGAGCTGGCACCGCGCTCGGTCACCATCCATGACCTGCAGCTCAGCGACTGGGATGCGAGCGACCCGGCGCGCCCCATCGTGGAGCTGGAGGTGCGCTGCAGCGCGGGCACGTACGTCCGCTCCCTGGCGCGCGACCTGGGCGAGCAGCTCGGCTGCGGTGCCTACCTGGGCGCCCTGACGCGCACGGCCAGCGGCCCTTTCCGCCTGGAGGATGCCCGGCCCCTGGAGGTCGTGCGATCGGAGCTGGCCGCCGGCCGGACGGCCGACCTCCTGCTGCCCATGGACGCCGGCCTGGCCGAGGTGCCCACGGTGCGACTCTCGGCCGCCGATCGCGACGCCTTCGCGCGTGGCCAGGTGGTTCGCGCGAGCGGTCAGGAACCGGCCTCGATGCCGGAGCCCTCGGACTCCGCGACCCGTGCGCTGCCGGCCGACCTGGTGCGCGTCGTGGAGTCGTCGGGACGCCTCGTGGCCATGGCTCGCCTGCGCGATGGCCGCCTGTACCCTGACAAGGTCTTCCTCACGCCAGGGGACTGAGCATGCCCATCATCCGTGGCGTCGACCTGCTCCCGGCTGATACGCGACTGGCCGTCACGGTCGGCGTCTTCGACGGCGTCCATCGCGGTCATCAGCAGGTCTTCCGCGTCCTGGAGCAGACCGCGCGCCGATTGGGGGCGATGCCGGTGGCCGTGACCTTCGACCCGCATCCCGACGCCGTGGTGGCGGGGCATGCGCCGGACCTGCTGATGGACACACGTGAGCGCCAGGAGCGCATCGCCAGCCTGGTGTCCGGCATCGTCGTCGTGCAGCGTTTCGACGAGGCCTTCCGGCGGACGAGCGCGGAGGACTTCATGACGCGCCTGGGGGGCGGGCGCAACCTGGCAGGACTGGTGTTGACGCGCGTCTCGGCCTTCGGGCGCGACCGCGCCGGCACGCTGCCCGTGCTGCGCCAGATGGGCCTGGAGCACGGCTGGGAGCTGGTCGAGGCGCCGACCCTGGACTCCGGCGGCGCGCGCGTCTCGAGTGCACGCACCCGGGAGCTCGTGTCCAGTGGACAGCTGGCCACCGCGGCCACGCTGCTGGGACGACCCTTCGCCCTCGTGGGCACGGTCGTGCACGGCGAGCGCCGCGGCCGAGAGCTGGGCTTCCCCACGGCTAACCTGTCCTTCCCCGTGCCCGTCTGCCTGCCGCCCGATGGCATCTACGCGGCGCGGGCGACGTGGGGAGGGGAGGCCGTCCTGTCGCCCACGGATCACGCTGACGCCGTCATCTCGCTGGGCACGCAGCCCACCTTCGGCGGCCGGCAGCGCCTCTTCGAGGTCCACCTCCTGGACCGCGAGGTGGACCTCTACGGACAGCGCCTGCGCGTCGAGTTCGCCGCCTGGCTGCGCGGCCAGCAGCGCTACGACGATGCCGAGCACCTCATCGTCCAGATGGGCCGCGATGTCGAGCACGCCCGAACGGTGCTGGCCCGGAGACTCGCGACCCCATCGCCTGTGTGACGGGAGCTGGCGCGCTCGCGTGGAGCGCAGCGACCGAGCACTCACTGCCGCGCGGTCGACCACGCGATGACGGGCCGAAGGACGGCCATGGACCCCGTCGACGCCGCTACCACCCACTGCCGCGTGGTTGACAACGCATCCGCGGCCCGAGGGACGACCGACGCCTCCGCCAACGCCGCCAGCCATCGATTCCGCGTAGTCGACCACGCGAAGATGCGCCGAAGAACGCGCCACGGCCCCAGCGATGCCTCCAGCCTCAGCCTCCGGCATCCGCCTGGTCCACCGCGTGATGACGGGCCCAAGACGGCCCCGACGCCACCGACGCTCCGGGCGAGCCTCTGATGACGCGGCCGGCGGCCGCGAGACCGCCGGCCAGGGAAAGGGGGCCGAGGCTACTCGGTGGCGGGAGCGGGCGCAAATGCGACTCCGCTGGCGATGGCGGGCTGCTCCTCTCCAGCGTTGCCTGACCAGAGGATGAGCTCCTCACCCGTCCACGCCTCTACGGAGCGGCTCGGGAGGCGCTGCGGCGAGCCTGGCAGCAGATCCGGCGGACGAGGGACCGAGTAGCACTGGCCCGTCGAGGGATCCATCGCCACCCGTGTGTGCACGTTCAGGATGAGGGTGCCCGTCCAGATCGCGCCATCCGTGCTCAGGTCGCAGGGGTTCTCGATGCTGGTCCACGTGTCCGTGGCCGGGTCGAAGGCGGCGTTGACCTCGCCCCAGTCCTCGTCGGGGTCCGAGGTCAAGGCGATGAGTCGATCGCCCGTCCAGACCGGGACGCCGGACAGCCACGACAGCGGTGAAGTGGACACCTCGCCCCACGTCCAGGTCGCCGGGTCGAGCGCTGCGATGGATGCTGAGCGGCGGCCATCCTCGCCCTTCGGATAGCTGAGCGCCAGCACCTCCGTGCCGGTCCAGTCGAGCGTCGCGCCGATGGCAAGATCGTTGCCATCAGGCCCCGTCAACTGCGGGAGAGGCTGCCACGTGTCCGTGGCCATCTCGTAGCGGACGGCCGACTGGTCACCTCCGGTGGCCACGATGGCACCGTCGGCCCAGATCGCGTCGCGCACGTCAGCCAACGGGACGTCCGCCCACTGCGTCCAGCTGTCGGTCGCCGGGTCATAGGCGAGCACCGGGTGGTCGTAGGCCGCGACCTCGACGATGCCATCGGGCCCGTAGACCGCTGGATCGGGCCCCTGGTCCACGAAGACGAGCCGGTCACTGGTCCAGAGCGCGGGGCTGGACGGCGAGAACGCTTCAGGCGGGTCGGGCAGCGTGCGCCAGCTGTCCGCTGCCGGGTCGTAGGCCGCGACCTTCCTGTTCTCTCCGTCGGCGACGACGAGTTCAGTGCCTGTCCAGCCGCCGGAGCCACTGGTCACCGCGAACGGCGACTCTGCCACGTGCCGTCCAGGCGTGCTGGCTTGCTACTCGGTGTTGCAGCGTTGACGAAGGTGGAGCTCGATGGGCCGGAGTGGCTCTGGGCCACTCCGCAAGAGGTCGTCGACGCCGCCCTCGCCGACCCGGCTTTGGCGGCCTGGCTGGCCGAGCGCGGGCCGGCCTGCTGCTTCGAGGTGCCGCATATCGAGGCGCTGGACGCCCCGGGGAGCATCTACTGGGCGATGCACGACTTCACGGGGCCCGCACCCGACGGCACGCTCGTCATCGAGGTGTTCCCGAGCTCGCTCTTGCTCGATCCCTGGACCGCCCAGGTCATCAGCTGCATCGAGGAATAGCCCGAGCCGAGGCTCGGCCCGCAGGTGGTGACCGAGCCACTCCGACCAGGAGCGACCCGGCGCTCGCCTCAGGAACGGTAGACGTCTCGCCGGTGGGCGATGCGGGCCACGATGACCTCCAGTCGCGCGTCATCCACGGAGTAGACGATGCGATGGTCGCCGACCCTGATGCGATAGTCATCGAGCCCAGCCAGCTGGACCGCGCCATGTGGGCGCGGCTCCTCGGCAAGTCGCTCGATGGCCTGGCTGATGCGTCCGCGCAGCGGCTCGTGCAGTGGGCGGTAGGCGCGCGCAGCCTGTGGATGGACCAGGATCTGATACCTGCGCGGTGACGCGATTAGCGCACCTCCGACCATGCGATCGCGGTATCGCGCTCCTCGCGGGCCTGCAGTGCAGCCAAGCTGTCCTCCAGGTATTCGAGTCTGTCGATGAGCTCTGCGTACCGCTCCGGGTCCATGACCACGCCCGCGAGATGGCCGCGCTTGGAGACATACAGGGTGTCCTGCGTGCCTCGCAGTGCATCCAGCTCGCGCCCGAGCGCCGCCCGGAACTCCTCGGCCGTGATGACGCGCGCCATCGTGCCCTCCTGCTGATCAAGCGTACGTTCGTCCATACGGTCAGATGTACGGTTGATCATATCTCACTCCCGCGAGCCCGGCGAACCAGCAGGTCAGGGGCGTGACAGCGGCGAGGCGCAGCGCGAAGTCGCCCTCGTGCTCCGCATCCCAGGCCACGAGATCCGCGGCCGCGCCCGACTGCAGCACCCCGACGGCTCCAGTGAGGTCCAGCGAGCGCGCCGCCCCTGCCGTCGCGGCCCAGAGTGCCTCGTCGACCGAGAGGCCGAGGGCGACGCCGAGGCCCACGGCGAGCGGCATCGACGGCGACCCGAACGTGCCGGCGTTGGCGTCGCTGCCGATGGCCAGGCAGGCTCCCGCCTCGACGAGGGCGCGCACTGGCGGCGACCCGCCGCGCAGCATCAGCGCCGGGCCGGGCAGCACCGTGGCGACGGTCCGACCGGCGGCGATGGCCGCCGCATCCGCCGCCGACGCCTGCTCCAGGTGGTCGACCGAGGCAGCGCCGAGCTCGGCGCCCAGCGTGGCCGCGCCGGAGCGCGTGAGCTGGTCGGCGTGGAGTCGCAGGCCGAGGCCATGGTCGCGACCGGCCTCCAGGATGCGTCGCGTCAGCGCAAGGTCGAAGATCGTCGGCTCGCAGAAGACATCGATGAAGTCCGCCTCGGACGCGACCTGCGGGAGCGAGGCGATGACCGCCTCGGCCTGGGCCGCCGGAGATGAGCCATCCGGCACGGCATGGGCCCCCAGGTACGTGCGCCGCACGCGGAGCGGCAGGCCCGGCAGCGGCCGCCCCGATGAGCCGCAGCTGGCGCAGCTCGAGCTCCGCCGTGAGCCCGTAGCCCGACTTGACCTCGATCGTCGTCGTGCCTGACGCCGCGGCGCTGCTCGAGCCGGGCGCGCGTGGCGGCCACGAGGGCCTCGTCCGACGCCTCCGTCGTGGCCCGCACCGTGCGCAGGATGCCGCCACCCGAGTAGCGTTCGCCACGACTGCGCGCTGCGGCCTCGTCCGCACGGTCGCCGGCGAAGCAGAGGTGCGTGTGCGGGTCGACCAACCCCGGCGTCACGAGCGCCGCGCCGACGTTTGTCACCGCCTCGGGGTCACCGCGACGCAGGCCGCCGGCCCGCACCTTTGCGATGCGCCCATCGTCGAGGATGAGGACCCAGGGCCCGCTCGATCGGACGCGTGTCGCCGACTCGTGGCCCGGCCATCGTCAGCAGTCGACCCCGTCCAACGACGGCCGACCGGCGGGCTGCGTCGTCGGCTGACCGGCAGGGCGCCTCTTCTGCCGGCCGGCTCACGGCAGGTCCAGGCGCAGCCAGGAGGTCTCCGGCTCTCCCGGCGGGTCGGCGAGGTCCACGAGCGCACCCTCGCGGACGAGACGTTCGGCCGCGGCGATGTCCGGGCCCGGCTCACGATCGTGCTCCAGGCGCGGGATGACCGCGCGGACGCGCGCCTGGGCCTCCTCTACGCCGCGTCCCGGCCGCAGTCCGGGCGACAGGTCCCGGCGCAGGTCCAGCCCCTGGGCAGCGCAGATGAGCTCGATGGCCAGGATACGCTCGCTGTTGGTGAGCACCCGTTGCAGGTGGAGGGCCGCGATCGACCCCATGGAGACATGATCCTCCTGGTTGGCGGAGGTGGGGATGGAGTCGGCCGAGGCAGGATGGGCGAGCACCTTGGACTCGGACGCCAGGGCGGCAGCGGTGTACTGCAGGATCATCAGCCCCGAGTCGAGCCCGGAGGAGGCGCCCAGGAAGGCGGGCAGACCGTCGTTGAGGCGGGGATCCAGGAGCAGGGCGGTGCGCCGCTCGCTGATGGCGCCCAGTTCCGCGATGGCCAGCTTCGCCAGGTCCAGCGCCAGCGCCACCGGCTCGCCGTGGAAGTTGCCGCCGCTGATGACCAGGCCGTGGCCGGTGGCCAGGGCGTCCTCCGGCACATGGGCTCCCCCGGGGAAGACGAGCGGGTTGTCCGTGGCCGAGTTCATCTCGATGTCCAGGACGCCGTGCAGGTAGCCGAGGGCGTCGCGGACGGCGCCGTGGACCTGCGGGGCGCAGCGCAGCGAGTAGGGGTCCTGCACGCGGTGGCTGTCGGCGTGGTGGGCGCGCTGCAGCTCGCTGTCACGCAGCAACCAGCGCAGCTCGGCGGCGGTGCGCACCTGGCCGGCGTGCGGTCGGGTCGACTGGTAGGCCGCGCTGAAGGCGACCTCCGTGCCGCGCAGCGCCTCCGTGCTCATGGCGGCGGCCACGCTGGCGGTGCGCGCCAGGCGCCCGGCGGCCGCCAGCGAGAGCGCCCCGATGGCGGTCATCATCTGCGTCCCGTTGAGGAGCGCCAGGCCCTCCTTGGGCTCCAGCACGAGCGGCTGCCAGCCGAGCTCGGCGAGCGCCTCCGCGGCCGACCGCTCCCGACCGTCCAGCTCGACCCGTCCATGGCCGATGAGCGGTAGCGCCAGGTGGGCGAGGGGAGCCAGGTCGCCGGAGGCGCCGACGCTGCCCTGCGAGGGCACGACCGGGTGCAGGCCTTGCTCCAGCATGGCGCAGAGCCGCTCGATGATCTCCGGCCGGCAGCCCGAGTGGCCGAGCGCCAGCGTGTTGGCGCGAAGGAGCAGCATGGCGCGCACGACGCTCGTGGGCAGCGGGTCGCCGACCCCGGCGGCGTGGCTGAGCAGCAACCGCTCCTGCAGCTCCCGGGCGCGCTCGGGCGGCACGAAGGTCGCTGGCCAGCGAGCCGAAGCCGGTGGTCACGCCGTAGACGACCTCCCCGGAGGCCACGAGGCGGTCGATGACGGCGCGGGCCTCTTGCACGCGCCCGCGCGCCTCGGGCGCGAGGACGGCACCGCGTCCGGCCAGCGCCACGGATTCGACGTCCGCGATGGTCAGCTCCGCGCCGGTGAGGAAGATCGGGGCCGGCCGCGCGGTTCACGTCGGTCGCGCGGTTCACGTCGGTCACGCCGGCCCCGCGCTTCCCGGTTCGTCGAGCATGGGGATGTGCACGCCGCGCTCGCGGGCGACCTCGATGGCGCGCTCGTAGCCGGCATCGACGTGGCGTACGACGCCCATGCCCGGGTCCGTGGTCAGCACCCGCTCGAGCTTGGCCGCCGCAAGGTCGGTGCCGTCGGCCACGACGACCATGCCGGCATGCTGGCTGTAGCCGATGCCCGTGCCGCCACCGTGGTGGATGCTCACCCAGCTGGCACCGGCGGCGGTGTTGACGAGGGCGTTGAGCATGGGCCAGTCGGCGATGGCGTCCGAGCCGTCGCGCATGGCCTCCGTCTCGCGGTTGGGCGAAGCGACCGAGCCGGCGTCGAGATGGTCGCGGCCGATGACGATGGGGGCGCTCACCGCGCCGCTGCGCACCAGCTCGTTGAAGGCCAGGCCGGCGCGGGCACGCTCCCCGTAGCCCAGCCAGCAGATGCGCGCGGGCAGGCCCTGGTAGGCGACGCGCTCGCGCGCTGCGCGGATCCAGCGTGCCAGGCCGGCGTCGCCCGGGAACAGGTCGAGCACCGCCTCGTCCGTGCGGGCGATGTCGGCCGGGTCGCCGGAGAGGGCGACCCAGCGGAATGGGCCGCGACCCTCGCAGAACTGCGGCCGGATGAAGGCCGGCACGAAGCCCGGGATGTCGAAGGCGTCAGCGACCCCGGCCGCCTGCGCGTGGGCGCGGATGTTGTTGCCATAGTCGAACGCGATGGCGCCGGAGGCCCGCAGGGCCAGCATGGCGCGGACGTGGACGGCCATCGAGTCCATGGCCCGGCGCACGTAGGCCTCGGGATCGGTCGCGCGCAGCTCCGCGGCCGCCGCCAGGGACAGGCCGGCCGGTACGTAGCCGTTGAGGGCGTCGTGGGCGGAGGTCTGGTCCGTCACCGCATCGAATCGCTCGCCGCGCCGCACCAGCTCCGGCTCCAGCTCCGCGGCATTGCCGACGAGGGCGATGGAGACGGCGGTGCCAGAGGCCGCTGCCTCGCGGGCCCAGCCCAGGGCCTCGTCGAGGTCGTGGCTGATGCGGTCGACATAGCGCGTCTCCAGGCGCCGCCGGGCGCGCGCCTCGTCGACCTCGATGCAGAGCGCCACGCCATCGTTGAGCGTCACCGCCAGGGGCTGCGCTCCGCCCATGCCGCCGAGACCAGCGGTGAGCACGATGCGCCCCACCAGGCTGCCCCCGAAGTGCTGGCGCGCCAGCTCCGCGAAGGTCTCGAAGGTGCCCTGCAGGATGCCCTGGCTGCCGATGTAGATCCACGATCCGGCCGTCATCTGCCCGTACATGGTCAGGCCGGCCCGCTCGAGCTCGCGGAACGTCTCCCAGGTCGCCCAGCGCCCCACGAGGTTGCTGTTGGCGATGAGCACGCGCGGCGCCCAGGGATGGGTGCGGAAGACGGCCACCGGCTTGCCCGAGCCGACCAGCAGCGTCTCGTCGTCGGCCAGGGCGCGCAGCTCGCGGACGATGGCGTCGAAGGCGGCCCAGGAACGCGCGGCGCGACCCGTGCCGCCGTACACGACGAGGTCGTCGGGACGCTCGGCCACCTCCGGGTCCAGGTTGTTCATGAGCATGCGCAGCGCGGCTTCCTGCGCCCAGCCCCGGCACGTCAGCTCGCTCCCGCGAGGCGCCCGCACCGGCCGCGGACCGATCGTGGCCACCATGGCGACCTCCTTCGCCACACAGGGTAGCGTGCCGTCCAGGCGGCCTGTGGTATGCTGCCGCGCTGTAACCAAGAGGACATGGATAGGCTGGAGGACCAGTTGCCGCTGACGCGGGAAACGAAGGCAAGCGTCGTCACGGGGTACGCCACCAAGGAGGGTGACACAGGGTCACCTGAGGTACAGATCGCGCTCCTGACCGAGCGCATCGGCGGGCTGACCGAGCATCTGCGACGCTACCAAAAGGATCATCACTCGCGCCGCGGCTTGCTCAAGCTCGTTGGCCAGCGACGCCGCCTGCTCGCGTACCTGATGCGCAAGGATGCGGCGAGGTATCAGTCCGTCATCGAACGGCTCGGTCTGCGCCGCTAGGCGCGGGCACCGTGGCGGGCGGGTGCCCGCGCTGCATGACCTGACCTCGCAACGCCAGGGACCCCGGGAGGGGTCCGCGTTCCCATACCAACGCGCCCCGGTCCGTCGCCCGTCCCATCGGAGGACACATGACGGTAACCACCCTTTCGACCGAGTTCGGTGGTCGCACCCTGACCATCGAGACCGGTAAGCTCGCGCGCCTCGCCGGCGGAGCTGTCACCGTGCGCTACGGAGACACGCTGCTGCTGGGCACCGCCAATCGCGCTGAACCGCGCCCGGGCCTCGACTTCTTCCCACTGACCATCGACTTCGAGGAGCGCATGTACGCCGCGGGCAAGATCCCCGGCGGCTTCATCAAGCGCGAGGCGCGGCCCTCGGAGGGCGCCATCCTGGCCGCTCGCCTGACCGACCGGCCCATCCGGCCGCTGTTCCCGGAGGGCTACAAGGACGACGTGCAGTGCGTCCTGACGGTCCTCTCCACGGACCAGGAGAACGACCCGGATATCATCGGCACGATCGCGGCATCGGCGGCCCTCACCATCAGCGAGATCCCCTTCCTGGGTCCCGTGGCGGCCGTGCGCATCGGGCGCATCGATGGCGAGTTCGTCATCAATCCCACCACCAGCCAGCTGGAGCAGTCGGAGCTCGACCTCGTCGTCTCCGGCACCCGCGACGCCATCATGATGGTCGAGGCCGGCGCCAAGATCCTGCCGGAGTCGGTCATGGCCGACGCCATCATGCTCGGCCACCGCTCCCTGCTCCCGGTCATCGAGCTGCAGGAGGCCCTGCAGGCCCAGGTCGGCAAGGCCAAGCGCGTGCCCTACCTCGAGCCGGACCACGCTTCCGTGATCGACTTCGTGGCCGCCGTGGAGGCCGGTCACCCCTTCGTCATCCTCGACACGGAGACCACCAGCCGCGACCCGAAGATGGGCGAGCTCGTCGAGATCGGCGCCGTGCGCGTCAGCGGCGGGTCCATCACGGACCGCTTCTCCACGCTGGTCAAGCCCACGCGCGGCATCGTCGGCAAGCAGGTCCACGGCATCACCGACGCGGACGTCGCGGGCGCTCCTGCCCCGGCCGAGGCGGCACGATCCTTCATGGCCTTCGCCGGCGATGACATCGTGGTCGGCCACAACGTCGGCTTCGACATCGGCTTCGTGGAGGCCGCCCTGGCGGACGGCACGCGCTTCGCGCCAGGCCGCTACCTGGACACGCTGGTCCTGGCTCGCGCGGCCTACCCGGACGTGGACGCCTACAAGCTGGGCGACCTCGTCGAGTTCTTCCAGCTGGGCGTGTCCCCCGCTCACCGCGCCTTGGGGGACGCGGAGGCCACCGCGGCCCTGCTGCTGCGCCTCGCGGCGGACCTGCCCGGCCGCGTGGCCGCCTTCCGGGAGGGCGTCTCGGAGTCCATCCGCCTGCGCAAGGGCGGCGGGGACCCGGCCGCTGCCGAGGCGCGCTTCGAGCGTGCCGTGGTCGAGGCCGGCTTCTCCAAGGGCCTGAGCACACTGCTGCATAAGAAGACGGTCCGCCAGATGGTGCTCTCCGAGGGCATCCGCATCGACGGACGCGACGTGGACACCATCCGCCCCATCTCCGTGGAGGTCGGCCTCCTGCCGCGCGCCCATGGCTCCGGGCTCTTCACCCGTGGTGAGACCCAGGCACTCACGGTCGCCACGCTGGGTCCCTCCAGCGACGTGCAGCGCATCGATACCATCAGCCCGGAGGAGTCAAAGCGCTTCCTCCACCACTACAACATGCCGCCGTACAGCACCGGCGAGAACAAGTTCATGCGTGGCCCCGGCCGTCGCGAGATCGGCCACGGTGCCCTGGCCGAGCGTGCCCTCCTCCCGGTCCTTCCGGCACAGGAGGACTTCCCCTACGTCATCCGCCTCGTCAGCGAGTGCGTGACCTCCAACGGGTCCACCTCGATGGCCTCGACCTGCGGCTCCACCCTGGCGCTCATGGACGCCGGCGTGCCCATCAAGGCCCCGGTGGCCGGCGCAGCCATGGGCCTTGTCACCGATGGCGACCACTTCGTCGTGCTCACCGACATCCTCGGCAAAGAGGATTTCTTCGGAGACATGGACTTCAAGGTGACCGGCACCGCGGAGGGCATCACGGCTCTCCAGATGGACATCAAGGTCAAGGGCATCAACGAGGACATCATCCGCACCGGCCTGGCCAAGGCCTACACGGCGCGGCAGACCATCCTCACAAAGATGCTGGACGTCATCCCGGCGGCTCGCGGGGACGTCAGTGCCTTCGCGCCGCGCATCATCACCATCAAGATCAACCCCGAGAAGATCCGCGAGATCATCGGCAAGGGTGGCGCCACCATCCGCAAGATCCAGGAAGAGACCGGCACGGAGATCAACGTCGAGGACGACGGCACCGTCGAGATCGCGGCCGTGAACTCGGAGAACTCCTCGCGGGCCATCCAGTGGATCGAGTCGCTCACTCGCGAGGTGGAGGTCGGTGGCCTCTACCTGGGCAAGGTGACGCGCATCATGGGCTTCGGCGCCTTCGTGGAGATCCTGCCCGGCAAGGAGGGCCTCGTGCGCATCGGCGAGCTGGCCGACTACCACGTGCCCACCGTCGAGGACGTCGTCCAGGTCGGTGACGAGATCATGGTCGTGGTCATCGAGATCGACCGCCAGGGTCGCGTCAACCTGTCGCGCAAGGCCGCCATGCAGCGGCACCTGGCGCGCAACGAGGGCTGACCGCCCTCCGTCCCGGGAACGATCGCGGGCCGGCTCAGCCGGCTCGCACCTCCTCGTAGAGCTCGCGGGTGGCCTGTGCCACCCGCGACCAGTCGAAGCGCTCCAGGCGCTCACCGTTGTGGCGCCCCATGGCGTCAAGATCCGCTCGCATCGCGACCCGCAGCGCGCCGGCCAGGCCCTGCGGGTCGTCCGCGTCGTAGAGGACGGCGCCAGCTTCGTCGAGGGTCTCCGCCACGCAGCCCCTGCGGGGGGCGATCACCGCCCGGTCGAAGGACATGGCCAGCAGCACGGAGCCCGAGGTCAGGACCTCCAGGAAGGGGCAGGCCACGATGTCCGCGGCGCGCAGGTACACCTGCAGCTGGTCGTCTGGCACGAAGCCAAGGTCGAGGCGGATGCGCTCGTCGGTCTCGGCCAGGGCCCTCACGCGCGCCGCGTAGTCCGGGTCCACGGCCTGGCCGGCCACGACCAGCCGGGCGTCCGGCTCGGGCAGCGCCGTGAAAGCCTCGACGAGTTCCGCCACGCCCTTGTAGGCACGCACCCAGCCGGTGAAGACGACGACGCGGGCCGCGGTCGGCAGGTCCAGCTGCGCCCGTGCAGCCTCCCGCGTGAGACGGTCGGGGTACGCACCGCGATAGTGACCGTGGGGGATGACGCGCACCTTGCGTCCGTCGGCTTCGGTCAGGCCCAGGCTGTCCAGCAGCGCGTCGCGGGCTGCCTCGCAGTGGGCGATGACGGCGTCCGCGAGGCGGAAGAGGGCGCGCAGGAAGTCGCGCTCCACGGGGTCCTCGGACCGATCGTGGCGGAACAGGTCGTGGGCGGTCCAGACGAGTCGGGCGCCCATGGCACGGGCCACCCGTAGCTCCGCCAAGCGTTCGTTGGCACTTGAGCACGCTGGCCCGTGGCCCACGCGCGATGTACGGCTCTACCCAGTGCAGGTGCACGATGTCCGGGCGTCCCGTCCGCCGCATGGCCTCCAGGACCGGCACGACCCGGCGGCGCCGCGTGGCGTCCGCTCGCACGTCGACGCCGAGTTCGCGCAGGCCCGCGGCCAACGATCGCTGGTAGGCGTTGGCGGCGGAATAGTCGGGCAGGAAGAGCACCCTCACGGCGCGCCCGCGGCGGGCCCCCCGACGCCCAGACGAGCGTAGACATCCAGCAGCTCGCTGGCCTGGCGCTGCCACGAGTAGCGCTCGCGCGCGGCCGCGAGGCAGCGCTGCCGCAGGGCCGTCCGCTGGGCCTGCGGGGCATCCACGATGGCGCGGATGGCGCGCGCGATGTCGGCCGGGTCCGTGGGATCGCAGAGCTCGCCGCAGCCGGTCTCCTTGACGAGGGGCGCGATGCCGGGCAGATCGCTGGCCACGACCGGCACGCCCACGCCCATGGCGTCGTAGAGCTTGGTCGGCGTGTTCAGTCGGTGGTTGAGGGTGTCCGGCTGGACGGGCATGACCGCCACGTCCGCGCCACGCGTCCAGTCGGCGATCCCAGCCGGTGGCACGGAGCCCAGGAAGTGGATGCGATCCGCCTGCGGGAGCGCCGCGGCCACGCCCGCGTAGCGTTCGTAGTCGGGTCCGAACCCGGCCACCACGAGGTCCGTGTCCGGGACGAGGGCGATGGCATCGAAGAGCTGGTGCAGCCCGCGGCCCGCCATCACCTGGCCGATATAGAGGACGACGCGGCGATCCGGCGGCAGGCCCAGCTGCGCGTGGAAGCGGTCGCTGCGGCGGACGTCCTCCGCGGTCGGCGCCGTACCTTCGCCCTCCACCATGGCGGCGTTGCGCACGATGGCGTCCACGGGGCGGCCCAGGACGTGGCTGAGGACCTGCGCATATGGCTCGCTGACCGTGACCACGGCGTCGGCTGCCCGCGCCAGGCGTCTCTCGTGGCGGCGCAGGAGCTGCTTCCATGGCCCCGGCAGGCCGGCCATGCGCCCAGCCTCGCTGTCGATGTCGTTGGCGTCGTAGACGATGAGGCCGCCGAAGCGGCGCCGCAGGGCCACGGCCAGCGCGAGCGTGATGACGGATTCGGCCTGCCAGATGTCCGCCGGCGTCACCTGCTCGGCGATGCGAGCCGCCCACGCGCGCGACATGAAGAGGTAGCGGGCGGCCTGCGCGCTGCGGCCCACGGAGTCGCGCAGGCGGCGGCGCACGGCTCCCCGCGCGCCGGGTCGCACCTCACCGGTCTCGGGCAGGCTGGGCACGGGCAGCCAGGCGAGTGGCTGGGGTTGGCGCACGCGCGTCACCCGATGCTCCGCGTGCTGCTCGCTGCTGGGCAGACCGGGGCCCCAGCGCGCGATGACCGTGACGTCATGACCGGCCTGTCCAAGCGAGACGGCGGTCTTCCAGGCCCGGGCGTCGGCCTCGTAGGTGTTGTTGATGAGGATGGCGATACGCGCCGGCGAGTGGCGCATGGTCGGTGGCTTCTGGTTCATGGGCTGCTGCCGCCACGGTAGCGCAGTCAGGGCCGGCTACGCGACACGAGGCGGTATCATCGGCCTCGTGCCCTCGGCGGAAGCCCCATAGGAAGTTCGACATGCCCATCGAGTCCCCCCGCGGTCCCCTCACCGTCGCCGTCGTCGGCGCAACCGGCCTCGTGGGCCGGACCATGATCGCCATCCTGGCCGAGCGCGGCTTCCCCGTGGCGGAACTGCGACCGCTGGCCTCGCACGAAGGCGGGCGCAGCGTGGAGTTCGGGGGACGCACGTGGCCCGTGGGCACCACCACGCCGGCTGCCTTCGAGGGCGTGGACATCGCCATCTTCTCCGCGGGCGGCGGGGCTTCCAAGGTCTTCGCCCCGGAGGCCGTGTCACGTGGCGCCGTGGTCGTCGACAACTCCTCGCAGTGGCGCATGGAGCCTGGCGTGCCGCTCGTCGTGGCCGGCGTCAACGATGCCGATGTCGCGACCCATGAGGGCATCGTGGCCAACCCCAACTGTTCGACGATGCAGCTCATGCCCCTGCTGGCGGCGCTGCGCGACAGCGCCGGCATCGAGCGCGTCGTGGTGGACACCTACCAGGCCGTGAGCGGCACCGGCAACAAGGCCGTCGTGGAGCTCGAGGATCAGGTGCGCGCCCACGTCGCCGGGGAGCCGCTGGCGCACTCCGTCTATCCCCATCAGATCGCCTTCAACGCCCTGCCGCACATCGATGTCTTCCGCGAGGACGGCTACACCAAGGAGGAGTGGAAGGTCATCGTCGAGTCGCGCAAGATCCTGCACCTGCCGGAGCTGCGCCTCTCCTGCACGGCCGTGCGCGTGCCCGTCGTGACCGCCCACTCGGAGGCCGTCCACGTCGAGCTGCAGGAGGCCATGACCCCGGCCCGGGCTCGCGAGGTCTTCGCCGCCGTGCCGGGCGTCATCGTGCGCGATGATCCATCACGGGCCGTGTACCCGCTGGCCACGGAGGCCGCCGGCCGGGACGAAGTGTTCGTGGGCCGCATCCGCCAGGATCCCTCCGTGCTCGCTGGCCGCGGCCTGGCCTTCTGGGTCGTCGCCGACAACCTGCGCAAGGGAGCCGCCACCAACGCCGTGGAGCTGGCGGAGATCCTGGCCGTCAACGATTGGCTGGCGCCGGCCTCCCGCCGCGCCGCCGGGGCCGCGTGACCAGCGGCGACCGCCAGGCCGCGCTCGATGCCATCGCCGCCGAGGTCCGAACCTGCAGGCGCTGCCGCCTCGCGGAGCAGCGGCTGCAGGCCGTTCCTGGGGAGGGTCACCCGGACACGGAGGTGGTCTTCGTGGGGGAGGGGCCCGGACAGAACGAGGATCGCCAGGGACGGCCGTTCGTGGGTGCCGCCGGCGGCCTCCTCGAAGAGCTGCTGGCACTCGTGGGATGGCGGCGTGAGGAGGTCTTCATCACCAATGTCGTGAAGTGCCGGCCGCCCGGCAACCGTGATCCCGAGCCAGACGAGATGGCTGCCTGCGCTCCCTTCCTGCGCCGCCAGCTCGAGGTGCTGGATCCCGCCATGGTGGTCACCCTTGGCCGCTTCAGCCTGCAGGCGTTCATGCCCGGTGACAGCATCAGCCGCGTGCACGGCACGACGCGTCCCATCGACCCGGCCACGGGCGCCCGCGCCGCCGTCGGCTACGCCATGTACCACCCCGCCGCGGCGCTGCGCCAGGCCGCGCTCCGCGAGACCATGCAACGGGACATGGCAGCCGTCCCGGAGGTGCTCATCCGGACCCGGGCGACGCGCGCGGCCGAGCCAGCTGCGCCGCCCCCGCCCCGGGGCCCGTCCTGGCGCCCGTGCCCGCGCCGGCCGAGCGCGCCGCCGAGCCTGCGGCAGCCGAGCCTGCGGCCGCCGAGCCTGCGGCCGCCGAGCCTGCGGCCGCCGAGCCTTCGGCCGACCTTGCGGCCGCTGAGCCTGCCGCCGACCGCACAGCCGAGCCGGCCGCCCGTCCCGAGCCAGGCACGCCCATCTTCCCAAGGCCTGCCCTGGCGCCCGCAAGCGCGACCCGCGACCCGGGCCAGGCCGGCACATCGGCCATCGATGCCATCCCCATCCCCGAATCTACGGAGCCAGCCGCCACCATGACCACCACCATCCCCGACGACCAATTGGGCCTCTTCTGATGCCCGTCACGCGTGCCCCGGCGACCTCTCGCGAGGTGCTCCGCGTCATCCCGCTCGGCGGCATCGGCGAGATCGGCAAGAACATGACGGTCTTCGAGTTCGCGGACGAGATCATCATCGTGGACTGCGGCCTCATGTTCCCCGAGGAGGAGATGTACGGCATCGACCTCGTCGTGCCGGACGTCGCCTACCTGCGCGACAAGCGCGAGCGGATCAAGGCCTTCGTCATCACCCATGCCCACGAGGACCACGTCGGCGGCCTGCCCTACATCCTGCCGGAGTTCCCCGGCGTGCCCGTCTACGCATCCACCCTGGCCCGCGGCCTGCTGGGCACCAAGGTCCGCGAGCACAAGCTGCGCCACAACCCGTTGCTGGCCCTGGAGCCGGGTGACACGGTGGAGCTCGGCCATTTCGACGTCACGGCATTCCGCATCGGCCATTCCATCCCGGATGCCATGGGGCTGCGCATCCGCACGCCCTTCGGCGACATCATCCACACCGGTGACTTCAAGTTCGACCACACCCCAGTGGACGGCAAGCCCTCGGACTTCCAGGCTCTCGCCCGCTTCGGCGACGAGGGCGTGCTCTGCCTCATGTCCGACTCGACGCGGGCGGAGAATCCCGGCTACACGCCCTCCGAGCGCACCGTCGGCGAGGCCTTCCGCGAGATCATGCAGGGCCTCGAAGGCCGCGTCATCGTGGCCACCTTCGCCTCCAACATCGCGCGCATCCAGCAGGTCTTCGAGGCCTCGGAGACGTTCGGCCGGCAGGTCGCCGTCATCGGCCGCTCGATGGAGCAGAACACGCGCATCGCCGCCGACCTGGGCTACCTCAAACCGCCCAGCACCGGCCTGGTGCCCAAGGACCGCCTGCGGGACGTGCCCGATGGCCGCCTGACCATCGCCACGACGGGCGCCCAGGGGGAGCCCATGGCAGGCCTGGCCCGCATGGCCAACCGCGACCATCGCTTCGTCGAGATCGGCACCGGGAGACACCGTCATCGTCAGCGCCAGCCCCATCCCCGGCAACGAGGAGTACGTGGCGCGCACCGTGGACAACCTCTTCAAGGCCGGCGCCAACGTCTACTACCACGCCATCAAGCGGGCCCATGTCTCCGGGCACGCCAGCCAGGAAGAGCTCAAGCTCATGCTCAACCTGACCAAGCCGCGCTACATCATCCCCATCCACGGGGAGTTCCGGATGCTCGTGCAGCATGGCCGACTGGCAGCCGAGGTGGGCCTGGCCCCGGAGAACATCCTCATCCTGGAGAACGGGCAGCCCATCGAATTCCTCGCCGATGGCTCGGCGCGCCGAGGGCAGCCCGTGGAAGCCGGCTACGTCTACGTGGACGGTGTCTCCGTGGGCCAGGTCGGCGACATCGTCCTGCGCGACCGGCGCGCCCTGGCGCGCGATGGCATGTTCCTCGTCGTCGTCACCGTGGACAAGCAGAACGGCACCCTCATCGGCGACCCGGAGGTGGTGACGCGCGGTTTCGTGGCCCAGGCCGACGAGCGGCTGCTGCGCGGCGCAGCGGCCAGCATCGCGGCCGCCATCGAGCGGCCCGGCCGCCACCTCAGCGAGGTCGGCCTGCTCAAGGCGCAGGTCAAGGAGGGGCTCTCGAACTACCTCTTCGAGCAGACGCGGCGCCGGCCGCTCGTCTTCCCGGTCATCGTGGTGGTGTAGCCCGGTGGCACGTACGAAGCGGAGCCCAGCACGCAGCACCAGCCGCGGTCGCGGCAGCGCTGCTCGCACGCCGCTGGTGTCGCCGTCCACCCTCCGCTCCGTCGTGGCCGTCGTCCTGCTGGCCTTCGGCGCCATCACGCTCATCGCGCTCTTCCTGCCCGCCGGCGGGCTGCTCAACGGCTACGTGGACAGCTTCCTGCGCCCCCTCTTCGGCCAGGGTGCCTGGCTGCTGGGCGTGCTGCTGCTCGTGGCGGGCGTGCTCGTGGAACGGGCGCCCAAGGTCGACTACAGCTGGGTCACGGTCGCGTTGGGCGGCCTCATCGTCTTCGTCGGTGGGGAGGGGCTCATCCACCTGCTCAGCGGCAAGGGCAGCAGTCCTGCTGACCTCGAGCAGGGCGGTGGCACGGTCGGCTCCCTGCTGGCCGCCACGCTCTCCGACCTCATCAGCCCGGCCGGCGCCTTCGTCGTCCTGGTGGCCATCGTCCTGGTGGGCCTGCTGCTGCTCTTCGACATCACCCTCGTGGCCTTCGTCTCGCCCTTCGCCCGTGCGGGTCGCTCGGCGGCCGGAGCCGCCGGCGCCGGCGCCGCCAGCGCCGGCGCGGCGCTGCGCTCGCGCAGCGCCCACGACGAGGGGCCCGACCCCGTGGCCCCCGTGGCGAGATCGGCGACGGCCATGCGGCGCCGCGGCCCGAGCGCGGAGCCGGCGCCGGACCTGCCGGAGCCGCTGCCCAGTCCGGCGCCGGTCAGCCAGACGGTGTGGGCCGGCAGCGCCTGGCGTGTCTCCGGCTCCGCCGGCGGCGCCACGGTCGGCGCGACCGGCGCCACCGGCGCACGGTCGGCGCGACCGGCGCGACCGGCGCTGCGGCGTCTTCCGGTGCGGCGCCTGGCCTGGTCGCAGGTGGCGACGGCGACACTCACCCGGACCCAGCCAGCACGTTGGGGGCATCCGCCGCCGCCGGCCTCCAGGATGACCCGGCCGAGGCCGCCCGGCGTCGGCTCTTCGCGCGCCAGTGGCGGCTGCCCAGCGTGACATTGCTCGACCTGGCCAGCGAGTCGGCGGATGCAGCCAGCCATGACCACGGCCGCAACGTCCGCATCATCGAGGAGAAGCTGCGCTCCTTCCAGATCCCGGCCACGGTGGTGGCCACGAACACCGGCCCTGTCGTCACGCAGTACGAGGTGCGCCCGGACGCCCGGATCAAGCTCTCACGCATCGAGGGTCTCGCCGACGATCTGGCCATGGCCCTGGCGGCGCGCAGCATCCGCATCGAGGCGCCCATCCCCGGCCGCGATGTGGTCGGCATCGAGATCCCCAACCACTCGTCGGAGATGGTCGGCTTCCGCTCGGTCTACGTGGACGCGGACATGGCCTCCGCCACCAGCCCGCTGACCTTCGCCCTGGGTCGGGACGTCTCCGGCAAACCCTACGCCGTGGATCTCGGGCGCATGCCGCACCTGCTCATCGCCGGCGCCACCGGCTCAGGGAAGTCGGTCTGCGTCAACGCCATCATCACCAGCATCCTCATGCGCGCCAAGCCCACCGAGGTGCGCTTCGTCCTCATCGACCTCAAGCGCGTGGAGCTGACGCCGTACGGGCGTATCCCGCACCTCCTCACCGAGGTGGTCATGGAGGCCCACCAGGCGCGCGCGGCGCTGGGCTGGGCCGTGGGCGAGATGGAGGACCGGTACAAGACCCTGGCTCGCTCGAGCAGCCGCAACATCGCCGGTTACAACGCCGTGCCCGGGCTGGCCCCGGACGAACGCATGCCCTACATCGTGCTCATGATCGACGAGCTGGCCGACCTCATGATCCAGGAAGGCCGCAAGGTCGAGGAGCCCGTCGTCAAGCTGGCCCAGAAGGCCCGCGCCGTGGGCATCCACCTGGTGCTGGCGACGCAGCGGCCCAGCGTCAACGTCGTCACCGGCCTCATCAAGGCCAACGTGCCCAGCCGGATCGCCTTCGCCATGGCCTCGATGATCGACAGCCGCACCGTGCTCGACGCGCCGGGCGCGGAGGACCTCATCGGCCGTGGCGACATGCTCTACCAGCCCGCCGACCTGCCGCGGCCCGTGCGCATCCAGGGTGTCTTCGTCTCCGACGCGGAGGTCAAGGCCGTGACCGACCATTGGCGCGCGCAGGAGCCCACGCCCATCTACGACCCCGACGTCCTCGCGGGCACGGCCGACTTCGACGATGCCGAAGGCGGCGAGTTCGCCTGGCTGTCCAAGATCGCCGAGGATGAGCTGACGCCGCGCGCGGCCGAATTGGTGATGCTCACGGGCAAGGCCAGCACGTCGATGATGCAGACCAAGCTGAAGGTCGGCTTCAACCGCGCCAGCCGGCTCATGGACGAGATGGAGCGGGTTGGCATCGTAGGTCCGCAGGACCCGCGCAACCCGGCCGTGCCACGGACCGTCTACGGCCCGGAGAACTGGATCCGCTCCACGGACGACGTCGACGCTCCCTGAGGCCGGGCCGTCAGGCCGCCGAGCGCCTCCTCCGCCCGGCAGCGCGCGGTCGACCACGCGATCGGCGGCCCAGGAGCCTCCGGTGACCCGCCGAGCGCCTCGACCGCCCGGCAACGCGCGGTCGACCACGCATTCGGCGGCCCTGGAGCGTCCGATCACGCCGCTGGCGCCCCCACCGCCCGGCAGCGCGCGGTCGACCACGCATTCGGCGGCCCTGGAGCGTCCGATCGACGCCGCTGGCGCCCCCACCGCCCGGCAGCGCGCGGTCGACCACGCATTCGGCGGCAGGGAGCGTCCGGTCGACGCCGCCTGGCGCCCCCACCGCCCGGCAGCGCGCGGTCGACCACGCGATCGGCGGCAGTGCCGCACTCCGACGAGGTGCTCCCCCGACGCCCCGGGGGCGGGCCTGGCTGTCGCCGGCCTGGCTGCCCGGAAGCGCGAATGGCGTCGGCAGACCGATCTCCCGCCGCGGGCCACCGCGCCCGCCGCGCCACGCGCCGCTGCCGGCCGCGAGCCACCGCCGCCCGCCGACGCGCCACTGAGGCTTCAAGGCTGCCGAAGCGCGGTCGCTGCCCGTTAGACTCTGGGGCGATGTCCAGGTTCCAGGCCGCTCGCGGCACGCGTCATCTCCTGCCCCCGGAGCAGGCAGTCTTCCTGCATCTCGAGGAGGCCGCTCGCGACCTGGCCACGCGCTACGGCTACCAGCCCATCGAGACGCCGCTGTTCGAACAGTCGGCCCTGTACGAGCGCGGCGTCGGGGAGGCCACCGACGTCGTCGAGAAGGAGCTCTTCCGCGTCGCCCCCAGTCGCGGCGCAGAGGAACGCGAGCAGTGGGCGCTGCGGCCAGAGCCGACGGCCGGCATCGTGCGTGCCTACGTGCAGCACGGCATGCGCACCTGGGCGCAGCCCGTGAAGCTGACCCTGACGGGGCCGATGTTCCGCTACGACCGGCCCCAGGCGGGGCGCTACCGGCAGTTCTGGCAGTTCGACGTGGAGGTCCTGGGCGATCCCGGGCCGGCCGTGGACGCGGAGATCATCGAGCTGGCCACGGCCTTCTTCGCGACCGTCGGCCTGGATGACGTCGAGGTCCTCGTCAACTCGATCGGTGATGCCGCCTGCCGGCCGGCCTACGTGGCCGCGCTGGCCGAGCATTTCCGCGCCCACGAGTCGGAGCTGCCGGACCTGGAGCGCACCCGACTGGCGACCAATCCACTGCGCCTGCTCGACTCCAAGGATGAGCGCATGGCGCGGCTCATCGCCGCCGCGCCGACCATCACGGAGCATCTCTGCGACGACTGCCAGGCGCACTTCGACGGCCTGCTGGCGCACCTCGAGGCGCTCTCCATCACGCCCCGCCTGGCACCACGACTGGTGCGCGGCCTGGACTACTACACGCGCACCGCCTTCGAGTTCTACCGTCACGGCGCGGAAGGCCAGCAGCAGGCGTTGGGCGGCGGCGGCCGCTACGACGGATTGGTGGAGCTGCTGGGCGGCCAGGCCACCCCGGGCATCGGGTTCGGCATCGGTCTCGACCGCGTGGCCCTGGCGCTCGCGGAACAGGGTGCCGCGCCGGTCCTGGAGCCCTGGCGGCCCGCGGTCGTGGTCGTGGGCGCGGATCCCGACGACACGGTCACGCGCCTCCAGGTGGCGACGGAGCTCCGCGGCGCCGGCCTCGCCTGCTGGGCGGACCTCAGCGGACGGCGCCTGGGCAAGCAGCTTGAGGGTGCCGTGCGCGCCGGCGCACACCTGGCGGTCATCTGCGGCGACGAGCTCGACGAGGGTCACCTGCAGGTGAAGGACCTCAAGGCCGGCACGCAGCGTCTCGTGGCGGTGGCCGACCTGGCGCGCGAGCTGCAACGGGCGCAGAGTGCGCACCGTCACGGCGGCGTCGGCTGAGGTCGCCGGTCGCCTGCCCGTGAGCGCACGCCAGCGATCATCTTCGGACGTCGCACCGGTGTTCGCTGCGCGGCCGATCCCGCGCATCGGCCGGCCATGAGCCTCGCTGTCCGGGAAGCCACCGCGCAGGATCGCGCCGCCTGGGCCGCCTTCGTGGCCGCTCGTCCGGAGGGCGACGTCCTGCAGGCCTGGGCCTGGGGTGAAGCCGGCGCCTCCGAGCCCGGCGAGCACTGGAGCCGACTCATCGTCACCGACACCGGGGACCGGGTGCGCGGCGTCGCCCAGGTCCTGGACCGGGCGACATCCTTCGGGCGCACCATCCTCTACGTGCCCCACGGCCCGCTCTGGGAGCGCGAGGCCCCAGACGCCCCGGCGACACTCGCCCGACTGATCGACGGGCTGCGTGCCCATGCCCGCGCGCGGCGCGGCGTCGTCCTCAAGTTCGACCCGCGCTCTGCTGCGGACAGCGGGGCAGCCGAGGCGCTATCCAGGGCTCTCCTCGCCGGTGGCGCGCGCCGGAGCCGACACGACCTGCAGGCGCCCAGCACGCGGATCGTGGACCTGGCCGCCGGGGACGATCCCGTGTCGGGCTGGGGCAAGGAGGCACGCGCCGAGCTGCGCCGCGCGGAACGCGAGGGCAGCGGCGCCCGTGTCGACCGCCTTGCCGCCCCGGAGGCGCTGGACACCTTCCACGCCCTGCTGGCGGCGACGTCCGCACGGGCCGGCTTCCGCATCCGCTCGCGGGACTTCCTGGGCGCCCTGGCCGGGCCACTGGCGGCCGGCGGCGACTGGTTCCTGGCCATCGCGGAGCACGACGGGCGACCATTGGCGGGTGCCGTGGCGGCGCGCACCGGTGACCGTGCCTTCTACCTCTACGCGGCCTCCACGCGAGATCCGGAGCTGGCCGTCAAGCGCGGTCCCTACATCGCGATGGCCGCCTTGCAGCGCGCCCTGCGCGAGGCCGGTACGCGGACGCTCGACCTGTGGGGCGTGCGCGAGCCTGACGATGCCAGCGTCGATGCGTCGTGGGAGGGCTTCAGCCTCTTCAAGCGACGCATCGGGGGGACGCCGCTGCGCCATCCGGGCACCTTCGACCTCGTCATCGACGCGCGCTGGGATCGCCTGCGTGAAGCGCGCGAGCGGCTCCGCGGCGGGCGCGGCTGACGGCTACCATGTGGGCGCCCATGCAGACCTCCTACCGCACCCTCACCTGCGCCGACGCCCGACTCGAGCATGCCGGCCAGCCGGCCACGCTGTCAGGCTGGGTCCACCGCCGCCGCGACCTCGGCCATCTCATCTTCCTCGACCTGCGCGACCGCTACGGCATCACCCAGATCGTCATCGACGCCACGGGCGCGCCGGCGGCCCACGCTGCCGCCAGCGGGGTCCGCAGTGAGTACGTGCTCCGCGTGGACGGCATCATCGAGCCGCGCACGCCAGGTTCGGAGAACACGCGCCTGGCCACGGGCGCCGTGGAGCTGCGCGCCAGCCAGATCGTCGTGCTCTCGGAGGCGCGCACGCCGCCCTTCGTGATCAACGACCCGGAGGCCGAGATCGACGAGGCCCTGCGCCTCAAGTATCGCTACCTGGACCTGCGCCGCGAGGCGCTGCAGGGGCGCATCCTGGCGCGCGGCCGACTCGTGCGGGCCATCCGCGACGCCCACCATGCCGCAGGCTTCGTGGAGATCGAGACGCCGCTGCTCATCAAGTCCACCCCGGAGGGCGCGCGCGACTTCATCGTGCCCTCGCGGCTGCAGCCCGGCAACGTCTACGCCCTGCCGCAGAGCCCCCAGCAGCTCAAGCAGCTGCTCATGGTCAGCGGCTTCGACCGCTACTTCCAGATCGCGCGCTGCCTGCGCGACGAGGACCTGCGCGGCGACCGCCAGCCGGAGTTCACGCAGCTCGACCTGGAGATGAGCTTCGTCGGCGAGGACGACGTCATGGCCTGGGTCGAGCGCATGGTGCTCGAGGTCACACAGGCCGTGGCCCCGGAGCGCCGCCTCCTGGCGCAGCCCTTCCCGCGCTTCACCTATCGCGAGGCCATCGACCGCTATGGCTCGGACAAGCCGGACGTGCGCTACGGCTGGGAGCTGCACGACCTGGGCGAGCCCGCAGCCGCCTCCGGCTTCCGCGTCTTCGAGTCGGTGCTGGCCGAGGGCGGCCGCGTCTTCGGCTTCGCCGTGCCCGGCCAGGCGGAGATGAGCCGGGCGCAGATCGACGAGCTCACGGAGATGGCCCGGCGCGCCGGCGCCAAGGGCCTCGTCTGGCTGGCCCTGGCGGCGGATGGCGGCGTGCGCGGCTCCATCGTCAAGGCCGTGGGCCAGGACACCGCGCTCCGGCTGGCCGAAGCGGCGGGCGGCGGGCGAGGCGACCTCGTCCTCATCGTCGCCGACGCCGACATCCACGCGCAGGAGGCCCTGGGCACGCTGCGCGTCCGCCTGGCGGACCGTCTCGATGCCTTCGACCGTTCGCTGCTCTCCTACGTCTGGGTGCACCACTTCCCGATGTACCAGTGGGACGAGGCCGCGCGCCGCTGGGATGCCACCCACAACCCCTTCAGCGCCGTTCACCCGGACGACCAGGATCTGCTGGTGACGGCCTCCGGTGACCCGCTGGTGGCCGGTCCGCAGGACCCGGCCGGGCGCGCGCGGGCGCTGCAGTACGACATCGCCCTGAATGGATGGGAGCTGGGCGGCGGCTCCGTGCGCTTCCACACGCGGGAGATGCTGTCGCGCTCGTTCTCGCTGATGGGCCACACCCTGGCGGCCCAGGAAGCCAAGTTCAGCGGCATCCTCGAGGCCTTCGAGTACGGCGCCCCACCCCACGGCGGCATCGCGCTCGGGGTCGACCGCTGGATCGCCCTGCTCACCGACCAGACGAACATCCGCGAGGTCATGGCCTTCCCCAAGACCTCCTCGGGCTCCGACCTGATGCTCGATGCGCCCTCACCCGTGGAGCCGGGCCAGCTCGAGGAGCTGGGCCTGGCGCTGCGGCCGCCGGCAGCCCGTCAGGAGGCCGGGTCCGCCCGTGCCTCCGGGTCGGGGACCTCGGGTCGGGGCCTCCGCGCGGCGGCAGACTCCGAGTCAGGCATCTCCGCGGCCGCGGCGCCCCACTCCGGCGGTGTCCCGCCTACGGGCTCCGGCGGGCCTGCGTAGTCGGGCAGCTCGGCCAGGGGCACCTCGGCGCCGAGCACGGAGCCCGGGTCGCCAAGCTCCAGCGACGCCCATTCGATGCCGTCGGGCTCCGCTCCGCGCGCGTCTGCGGCGTCGTCCGGGCCGCCGTCCGAGTCCAGGCTGGCGCCCGCGAGGTGATCGAGCGCCAGCTCGGTCGGCAGGAGCAGCGGCCAACCAGGCGTACCGGCCCGCACCGGCCGCACCGCCAGGCGGACGGCCCGTCCATGCGCCTCGATGAGCGAGGTCACCGTCTCGGGGTCGATCCACCTCATGCGACCCGGCCACAGCAGCACGGCCGAGGTCGCCGCCACCGCAGCGACGGCGGCGCGCGTCCCGGTCAGCCAGGCGCCGCGCCATGCGGCGCGCTCCCGGGGCACGAGGACCGCTGGCGAGCCGGCCAGGGCGCGCGCGATGGCGCTGTCGGCGTCATCGGCCACGACGACGATGGGCAGCGCTCCGCCGGCCCATGCGGCATCCACGATCCGCCGCACCGCCACGCGACCTGCGGCGTCTGCCAGTGCCTCCGCGCCATCGGCGGGCACGATCACCGCGCCGACGGTCATCGCCGTCCGGACGAGCCGCGCGGTTGGTCCTCCTCCTCGCGGTTCCATTCGGGCGGCGCCGCCCACGCCCAGGGCGAACGCTGCGCCCGGGGTTCCAGCGACGTCGGCAGCTCGATCCCGCCGGGTGTGCTGGCGGGCTCGTCCAGGGTGGCGCTCGCGGTGCCCGCCCGCGCCGCCTGGTCCAGGCGCTCGGTGGGCATGGGCGGGGTCGAGCCCGCGGTCGTAGGCGCGTCCGCCGCCGCATCGTCGGGGACCTCCACCGGGCCGCCCACGACGCCGTCATCGAGGTCGTCGGTGTCGTCGCGGCCGCTCCAGGCGATGTCACGTTCAGCCGCGGACAGGTCGGCGCCGCCCGGTGCGCCGGCCGTGGCGGGTGAGGCGGGTGAGGCGGGCGGGATCAGCTCGGCAGGCTCCAGCGTGGCGGTGGAGCGCCGCGGCAGGGTGCGCGGGACCTGGGCCGCGAAGGCGCGGGTGGCCGGCGAGATGCGTGGTGGCGTGCTGCCCGGCCGCGGCTTCTGACGCTGATCCCAGCGCCAGCGGCGTGGCGAGTCGAGGAAGACGCCACAGGCGATGCCGTAGACCGAGGCCGCCAGGGCCAGCACGATCGGGGCGCCCTGCAGCCGGAAGAGGGGATCGCCCTGCCAGTCGAGCACGAGCGCGAAGCCCAGGAACATGGCCGTGGGCACGTTGGCCGCCGCGAGTGGCCAGCCCGTACCGCCCGCCAGCCAGAAGAGCCAGCCGCCACCCACGGCGGCGCCGAGACCCGCCAGCACGATGGCCACCGGGCCGAAGCCGACGCCACGGTCGTCCCACATGCCCACGGCCAGGTAGCACAGCACACCGACGAGGAACGCCTGCGAGGCGGACAGGAGCAGCTCGGCCAGGACCACGTCGAGGGGACGCGGGACCGGTTCGCGGACCTTCACCCGCTCAGGATAGGGTCAAGGGCGCGGGCGTGCGACAATCGAGTCTCCCATGGACCGTGCTCCTACCGCCACCATGCTCGCCGAGGCCCGGCGCGACGACGTCCGCGACATCGCCATCGTCGCCCACGTCGATCACGGCAAGACCACGCTCGTCGACGCCATGCTCCGCCAGGCGGGCGCGTTCCGTGTTGACCAGGTGGTCATGGACCGGGTCATGGACTCCATGGATCTCGAGCGCGAGCGCGGCATCACCATCCTGGCGAAGCAGACCGGCATCACCTACAAGGGTGTCCGGCTCAACATCGTCGACACGCCCGGGCACGCCGACTTCGGCGGGGAGGTCGAGCGCAGCCTGCTCATGGTCGACTCCGTCCTGCTGCTCGTGGACGCCGCAGAGGGGCCGCTGCCGCAGACCCGGTACGTGCTCTCCAAGGCCATGGCCCAGCACCTGCCGGTCATCGTCGCCATCAACAAGATCGACCGCTCGGATGCCCGACCGGCGGCCGTGCTGGACGAGATCTACGAGCTCTTCCTGGACCTCGGCGCCGACGAGCACCAGATCGAGTTCCCCATCGCCTACACCAATGCGCGGACGGGCACGGCAAGCCTGGACCCGGACGTGCCGGGGACCGACCTGCAGCCCCTCATGGAGCTCCTCGTCGCCCATACACCGCCGCCCCGCCACGTGCCCGGCCATCCCCTCCAGATGCTCGTCACCAACCTCGCCGCCAACGACTACGTGGGGCGCATGGCCGTCGGCCGCATCCGCAACGGCCGCCTGCGCATGGGCCAGCGCATCACCGTCCTGCGCGAGGAAGCGGAGACGCCTGACGGCAGCGTGGAGCCGGGCCGCACCGTGACCCTGACGGGCACGGTCACCTCGCTGACCACGGCCCGCGGCATCGAGCTCGTCGAGATCGAGGAGGCCGGGCCGGGGGACATCGTCGCCGTGGCCGGCCTGCCGGAGATCACCATCGGGGACACCATCACAGACCCCGCCGACCCGCGCCCGCTGCCGAGACTCACGGTGGACGAGCCCACGCTGCGCATGACCTTCGGCGTCAACACCTCGCCCATGGCCGGCCGGGACGGCAGGCTGCTGACGTCCCGCCAGATCCGCGCGCGCCTCGCCCGCGAGGTCCTGGGCAACGTCAGCATCGAGGTCCACCCCACGGGCTCCCCGGACACCTTCGAGGTGCGCGGACGGGGCGAGCTGCAGCTGGCGGTGCTCATCGAGCAGATGCGCCGCGAGGGCTTCGAGCTGCAGGTCTCGCGGCCGGAGGTGCTCCTGCACGAGGTCGACGGCGAGGTCCAGGAGCCCTACGAGCGCATCAGCATCGACATCCCGCCCGACCACATCGGCACGGTCACTGGCTCCCTGGCGGCGCGGCGGGCCCGCGTCACGCAGATGACGACGGACGCTGACGGTCGCACGCGACTGGAGGCCATCATGCCCACTCGCGGCCTGGTCGGCTACCGCGGCCAGTTCCTCACCGAGACCCGTGGCACCGGTCTGCTGCATCAGATCGGCGATGGCTACGGACCCTGGGCGGGAGAGGTCGAGCACCGCACCAGTGGTGTGCTCGTGGCCGACCGCTCCGGCACCTCCAACGCCTACGGGCTCTTCAACCTCCAGGAGCGCGCCATGCTCTTCATCGGTTCCGGCGTGCCCGTCTACGAGGGCATGATCGTGGGCGAGAACTCCCGTCCCGGTGACATGGACGTCAACGCGACCAAGGAGAAGAAGCTCACCAACATCCGCACGCACAGCCATGACGAGGCCCTGCGCCTGGTGCCGCCGCCGCCGATGACCCTGGAGTCGGCCATCGAGTTCATCGCCGCCGACGAGCTCGTGGAGGTCACCCCGCACGCCATCCGCATGCGCAAGCGCATCCTCTCCCTGCACGAGCGCCGTCGCGAGCGCGGCCGCGAGGAGGAGCGCCGGCGCGGCCCCGACGAGGAGCCAGCGGGGCGCTGACGTGAGGCTCGCCCGGACGGTGCCCGGACCTGGCCGCGGACCGCGCGGCGCCCGATGCCTACAATCGCCGGCGTGACCGTCTACCTGGACCATGCCGCCTCCACGCCCCTCCGTCCGGAGGTGCTGGCGGCCATGTTGCCCATCCTGCAGGGAGACGGCGCCAACCCATCCTCCCCGCACGAGCCCGGCCGCCGCGCCCGGCGCACGCTGGACGAGGCCCACGAGCGGATGGCGGCCGCCATCGGCGCAGAGGCCCGCGCCGTCGTCTTCACCGGCGGCGGCACGGAGGCGATCAATCTCGCCATCAAGGGCGCGGCCTGGGCGGGCAAGGCCGCGGGACACCGCATCCTGACCACCGCCGTGGAGCACAAGGCCGTCCTTGAGTCCTGCCTGCTGCTGGAGAAGTACGGCTTCGAGGTCCAGCGCCTGCCCGTGGACCGCTACGGCCAGGTCGACCCCGACGACGTGACGGCTGCGCTGACCGACCGCACCATCCTGGTCAGCCTGCAGCTTGCCAACAACGAGGTGGGCACGATCCAGCCGCTGGCGGAGCTGCTCGCCCGCGTACGCGCCACCTCGCCCGCGCTCGTGCACGTCGACGCGGTCCAGGCGGCCGCGCACCTGCCCATCGACGTGGGTGCCCTGGGCGCCGACCTGGTCTCCTTCGCCGCTCACAAGGTGGAGGGCCCCAAGGGCGTCGGGGCGCTCTGGATCCGGCGCAGCGTGGCCATCCTGCCGCAGTCGCACGGCGGCAGCCAGGAGCGCTACCGACGCGCGGGCACGGAGAACGTGGCGGGGGTCCTGGGCATGGCCGTCGCCTTCGAGCTGGCCGCCGCGGAGCGCCCCGTCACGGTGGCTGCCGTGCGCGAGCGACGCGACCGTCTGCGCACCGGGCTGCTGGCCGTCGATGGCGTGGAGCTTACGGGGCACGCCGTGGACCGCCTGGCCAACTCGCTCTCGCTCATCGTGCGCGGCATCCCCGGCGACGACCTCGTCATGGCCCTCGATCTCGCGGGCCTTGCCTGCGCCACGGGCTCGGCCTGCACGACCGGCTCCAACGAGCCCTCCCACGTCCTCGCGGCCATGGGCTATCCGGCCGCGGAGGCGCGCTGCGCGCTGCGGCTCAGCCTGGGCCGCACGACGAGCGATGCCGACGTCGCCACGGCCGGCGGGCTGCTGCCGGCGACCATCGAGCGGCTGCGCGCCGGCGGCGCGCGACTGGCCGGTGACGGCCAGGCTGATGGTGCAGAGGGCGGCCCGTCCCGGTGGGCGCCCGTGTGAGCGTCATCGCGGCGCGGTCGAGGTCCGTGACGGGGCGCGGCGGCGGGCCCTGCCCGGAGCGCGTCCTGGTGGCCATGTCCGGTGGCGTGGACTCGTCGGCCGCCGCGGCGCTGCTGGTGGAGGCAGGTTGCGACGTGGTCGGCGTCTGGATGCGTCTCCACGACGGCGCGGACGTCTACAGCAGCACGGATCGGTCCTGCTGCTCCCTGGATGCAGCCGAGGACGCGCGCCGCGTGGCCGGCCAGCTGGGCATCCCCTTCTACGTCATGAACCTGGAGCCTGAGTTCGAGGCCGGCGTCGTCTCGCCCTTCGTGCGCGCCTACCTCGAGGGTCGCACACCCAGTCCCTGTGTCGACTGCAACACACAGGTGAAGTTCGGGGCGCTGCTGGGTCGAGCCCGACATCTCCACGGCTGCGATGCCGTGGCCACGGGGCACTACGCGCGCGTCGAGGCGCTGCCGGACGCGGCGCTGCCCGGTGGCTGGCGCTACCGGCTGCTGGCCGGGCGCGATCCCGAGAAGGACCAGTCGTACTTCCTGTACGGGCTGGGGCAGGCGCAACTGGCCCACGTGCGCTTCCCGCTGGGCGAGCTGCGCAAGCCGCAGGTCCGGGAGCTCGCCCGCCGGCATGGCCTGGCGACGGCGGACAAGCCGGAAAGCCAGGAGATCTGCTTCGTGCCCGGAGGCGACTATCGCGCCGAGCTGACCCGCCGGGCCGGCTGGCAGCCCCGTCCCGGCGCGCTCCTCGATGCTGACGGTGCCGCTGTGGGCGACCACCAGGGCACGCCCGCCTACACCATCGGCCAGCGCAGCGGCCTGGGCGTGGCCCTGGGAGAACGCCAGTACGTGGCCGCCATCGACGCGCCGGCCAACCTCATCCGTCTCGGCCGGCGCCAGGACCTCTTGCGAGACGAGCTGGTCATCGAGGAGGCCGCCTTCGTCGAGGCGGCGCCCCGCGGCCCGTTCCGCGCCCGCGTGCGCATCCGCCACCGCGGGGACCTGCTCGACTGCGAGGCGCGGCCGCTGGAGGTCGGCGAGGATGAGGGCAGTCCTTCTCCCGCCACCGCATGGCACCTGCGCCTGGAGCGGCCGGCGTGGGCCCCGGCGCCGGGACAGGCGGCCGTGCTCTACGCGGGGGACGAGGCCGTCATCGGCGGCGGCCGCATCGTCGCAGCGCCATGAGCGACGGGCTGGCCACCTTCCTCCGGGAGCCGGCCTTCGTGTTGTCGCTCCTGGTCGGCGCCTTCCAGACCTGCATCTACATCTTCGTTCGGGGCCGGCTGGGCTGGCACATCCCGGCCGTCCTGGTCGGGGCCATCCTCGGCGCACTCGCGGGCCAGGCCATCGGCTCGCGCATCGGGGACGTGCTGCTGCTGGGCGACTACCCGATCGTCTGGGCCTCTGCGCTCTCGTGGCTGGGCATCGGCATCGCTCTCGTCACGGGCGCCCTGGCCGCGCGCCGCCCGGAGCCACCCGATCCCGGCGGCCAGGTCCGGCCCCGCCAGGGCTGACGTCACCCCACGCTCGTCGCGTTCTGGGGCGCCGTGCCGGCGCCCGGCGCCTCCGGCGCCTATCCCCTCAACGGGCGACCGTGCCCCTGGGCAGCACCGGCAGGATGAGCAGGAAGCGGCCATCGCGCGCCGGCCAGCGCGCCCGGGGGCGCGAGTAGGGCAGGTAGTCCTCCGCCAGCCGCGCCACCGGCACCAGCGTGTCCGGTGGCCGCGAGGCGCCCCAGATGGTGCTCACGTACGGATACCAGGTGTCCTCGACGTAGACGGCCGTGACCTTGAAGCGGTCCGCGTAGGCGGGGTCCGCGGTGGAGGTGAAGCCGGACATCACCCACGAGTGCGCGCCGCGCCAGGTCACCAGCCCCACCGGCCGCCCGGTCTCGCGGAGGGCCTTGGCGGCCATCCTGATGGCACCCTCGCGCGTGGACGAGCGGGCCACCTCGTAGGGGCCGAAGCCGCGTTCGTCGAGGACGGCGGCCCAGCCGATGACGTCCACGCCGATGAGCCCCAGCTTCTGCTTGTTCGGTGTGAGCTGCCGGCCGCGCCGATAGATGCGCGCCTGGGATGCGGCCGAGTGGTCGTTCCTGCCCGGCCGCATGATGTTCATCATCGTCTGCACGCTGCCGGCGACGCACCAGTCCTTGGTCTGCTGGTGGCTGAAGTCGCCCGCGCGATAGAGGTCGATGCGGAAGGGGCCGGCGGCCGGACGAGGCTTCAGACGGATGACGTGCTGCGGGGCCCCTGTCGTGCCCGTCGTCGCCTCGGGGACGCGGGTCGCCCGTGCTTCGGTCGGCTCGCGAGGTGCCGCGGCCTTGCGTGGCGCTGGCGCGCGGTCATCGCGCCGGGCGGTGTCCACGTCGCCCTCGCGCGCCGGCGGGACCACGGCCATGGGCTCTTCCGTGAACGCCCCGCAGCCACCGACCGCCAGCGTCGCGACGAGCGCCAGCGTCATGGTGCGGCCGTTCCTCCCCAGCCCATGCGACTGCACGATGTGCGCACCGTAGCCCGCCCTCGGCCGCCTGGGAAGCATGGTCAACGAACCTTCACCCGAACGTGACCGAGGCCGCTGTGCCCGGGCCCGCCTGCGCCGCTGTGGCCGGGAGCCCCGTCGCCCTGCTGGGCCGTGTCCGGCTGCGCCCGTGTCCGCCGCTCGCCGTTCGCTACACTCGCCACGATGCCAGATCACGCTGACCCGGCCGCGCACACGGCCCGCAGCGGACCACTGTCCGCCGATGAGATCCGCTCGCGCTTCCTCACCTTCTTCGCCACCCGAGGCCACGAGGTCGTGCCCAGCGCCAGCCTCGTGCCGGCCGGCGATCAGACCCTGCTCTTCACGAACAGCGGCATGGTCCAGTTCAAGGACGTCTTCCGGGGCGTGGAGAAACGCTCCTACTCGCGGGCCGTGGACGCCCAGCGCTGCCTGCGCGTGGCCGGCAAGCACAACGACTTCGAGGAGGTCGGCCGCACGCCACGGCACCACACCTTCTTCGAGATGCTGGGCAACTGGTCGTTCGGCGACTACTTCAAGCGCGAGGCCATCCACTGGGCCTGGGAGTTCCTGACGGTCGAGCTGGGCATCCCCGCCGACCGCCTGGCGGCCACGACATACCGGGACGACGAGGTCGCCTGGGCTGCCTGGCGCGATGAGATCGGACTGCCGCCGGAGCGCATGGCCCGTTGGGGCGATGTGGACGTCGGGGACGACAGGAACTTCTGGCGCATGGCCGAGACGGGTCCCTGCGGGCCATGCAGCGAGATCCACTACGACCGCGGTGCGGAGCTCTCGGAGGGGCCCGACTGCCTGCCCGACCACGACGAGCACTGCCCGCGCTGGCTGGAGCTCTGGAACCTCGTCTTCATGGAGTTCGACCAGCAGGCGAACGGGGAGCGGACCCCCTTGCCGTTCCGCTCCGTGGACACGGGCATGGGCCTGGAGCGCCTGGCCTCCGTCCTGCAGGGGGTCGCGACCAACTACGACACGGACCTCTTCGTGCCCATCCACGCCCGCATGCGGGAGCTGCTCGGCCACGACTTCGACGCGTTCGAGTCCGAGCGCTTCAGCTACCAGGTCATCGCCGACCACTCGCGCGCCATCACGTTCCTCATCGCCGACGGCGTCCTGCCCGCCAACGAGGGCCGCGGCTACGTGCTGCGCCGCATCGTCCGCCGCGCCGTGCGCCATGGCCGCCTGCTGGGCCGCAGGGAGCCCTTCCTCGCCGAGACCGCCAAGGTCGTCATCGAGCTCATGGGCGACGCCTACCCCATCGTGCGCGAGCGCCGCGAGGTCATCCTGGGCGCCATCATCCGCGAGGAGACCACCTTCGCCCGGACCCTCGATGCGGGCACGCTCCAGCTGGAGGAGGCGCTCATCCCGTTGACCGGCGAGCCGCGCATGGTGGGGCGCAGACCGGAGGATGTGGCGACTGATTCGCCGCAGCTCGACGGTGAGACGGCCTTCCGGCTGCACGACACCTACGGCTTCCCCATCGACCTGACGGTGGAGCTTGCCGCGGAGTACGGCGTGCGCGTGGATCGGGAGGGCTTCGAGGCTTCCCTGCGCCGCCAGCGCGAGCGCAGCCGCTCCGGCACCAGGCAGGACCTGGCTCGCCAGGCGGGCCTGGCCTCGCTCTACAGCGGCATCGCCCGGCGCGTGGGAGAGACGACCTTCCTGGGCTACGAGGGCACCACGGCGCCGGCGGCGGTCGTGGCCATCGTCCGCGACGGCACCGAGTACCAGAGCCTGGAGGCCCGGCCGGACGTCGAGCTGCGCACCGAAGCCTCCGCGGAGGCGCTCCTGGTGCTCGACCGCACGCCCTTCTACGCGGAGGGTGGCGGCCAGGTCGGCGACCGGGGCGTCATCCGCGACGCCGATGGCACGATCCTCTTCACGGTCCAGGATACGCAGCGGCCGGTGGCCGGGCTCATCGTCCACCGTGGCCAGCTGCACGGCCGCGTGGCCGTCGGCCAGGCGGTCAGCGCGGAGGTCGATGCCGACCGGCGGGCGCGCACGATGCGCAATCACACGGGCACGCACGTCCTGCACCGCGCCCTGCGCAACACGCTGGGTGAGGCGGCGCGGCAGGCGGGCTCCCTGGTCACACCGGAGGCATTGCGCTTCGACTACCCCTTCGATCGTGGCCTCACCGCGCAGGAGCGCCGCGTCATCGAGCACGAGGTGCGCCGCATCATCCGCGAGGACCGTCCCGTGACCGCCTCACAGGTGACCATGGCCGAGGCCGTCGCGGCCGGGGCCGATGCCTTCTTCGATGAGAAGTACGGCGAGCGCGTGCGCACCATCCGGGTCGAGGGCTACAGCCACGAGCTCTGCGGCGGCACGCATTGCCGTGCCAGCGGGCAGATCGGCGGCTTCATCATCACCGGCGAACGCTCCATCGGCTCGGGGATGCGCCGCATCGAGGCCGTCACCGGCGAGGCCGCGGAGGCCCTCGCCGAGGAGCGCTTCGGCCTCCTGGAGAGTGCCACCGTCGCCGCTGGGGCGCAGTCGCCGGAGCAGCTCGTGGCGCGCATCGAGGAGCTCAAGGCACGCGGCAGGGAGTCCCGCAAGGGATCGTCGCTGCCGGATGCCGTGGCGGCGGCTCGTGCGGCGGAGGCCCTCGCGAGGGGACGCTTCGTCGCCTTCGCCGGCACCTTCGGAAGCATGGATGAGCTGAAGTCCTGGGCCCGCCAGGTGCGCGAAGGCCTGGGCAGCGGCATCATCGCCGCCGGTCTCGAGGATCCCGAGGAGCCGCAGCTCTTCGTGACCGTGAGCGACGACCTCGTGGCGCAGGGGCTCCATGCGGGCGACCTCGTGCGCGATGCCCTCACCGAGAGCGGCGGCAAGGGGGGCGGGCGCCCGCAGATGGCGCAGGGCCGCCTGCTCCGCGCGCGCGACCTGCCGGAAGCGATGCAGCGCCTGCGTGAGCGCCTCGGCGGATAGGGCAGCGGGTCGACCATGAGCCTGTTCCGGCGCCTCGTCCGACGGGTCCCGTCTGTCGTCCCGAGCAGCGCCCTGCTGGCCCTGGACATCGGGACCGAGTACGCGAAGGTGCTCGTCTTCGAGTCCGATGAGGAGGGTCGCGGGGCCGTCATCGGGGTGGGCCGCACACGCCAGGGTCTCTCACACATGCAGTCGGGCACGGTGGCCGACATCCACGCCGTCGTGACCAACTGTCGCGAGGCCCTCGATGCCGCTGAGGCGATGGCCGGCCGGAGCGCCCAGAAGGTCGTCATCGGCATCGCCGGTGAGCTCGTGAAGGGCTTCACCACCACGCGCAGCATCGAGCGCCGCCGACCCGACACGTCCATCACGCACTCGGAGCTGGAGCGGCTCCTCGAGGAGCTCGAGGCGGACGCTGCGGCTGAGGCACAGCGCACCATCACCTGGGAGACGGGCCTGCCCAACGTCGACGTGCGCCTCGTCCACGCCTCGGTGGTCGGAGCCGGCGTGGACGGTTATGCCGTCACCAACCCGGTGGGCTTCCAGGGCCGCCACCTGCGCGTCTCGGTCTTCAACGCCTACGCGCCCCTGGTGCACCTGGGCGCGCTCGAGTCGGTCGTCGAGCAGCTTGGCCTGCAGCTCGTCAAGGTCGTGGCCGAGCCGTACGCGGTGGCGCGCTCCATCTCCGGCGAGCAGGTGGGTCAGTCGGGCTCCCTCTTCATCGATGTCGGTGGCGGGACGACGGACGTGGCCCTGGTGCGCAGCGGCAGCGTGGAGGGCACACGCATGTTCGCGCTGGGCGGGCGTGCCTTCACCAAGTCCCTGGCGGATCGCCTGGACGTCAGCTTCGAGGATGCCGAGGGCATCAAGATCGACCACGCCCAGGGCCGCGACGTGCGCGACGCCGACGAGGTCGCCGAGATCATCGGTGAGGATGTGGCCGTCTGGGCGGCAGGCATGGAGCTGGTCCTCGAGGAGTTCGGCAAGGCCGGCCTGCTGCCGGGTCGTATCGAGCTCTGCGGTGGTGGCGCGGCCCTGCCGGAGATCCTGCCGCGCTGGAGGAGCCCGACTTCGCCAGCGGACTGCCCTTCGCGCGCCGGCCCCAGGTGTCCATGATGACGCCGGCCTCGGTCGCGAAGATCGTTGACCGCACCGGCCTCCTCGTCGACCAGCAGGACGTCACGCCCATGGCCCTGGCCTTCCAGGCGCTGGAAGCCTCGGCGCCGCAGGAACCCCTGGACGCGGCACTCTCGCGCGTGCTGCGGGGCATGCGCGTCTGATCCGCGGGCGCCGGTGCCCCGAGCCGCTGACGAAGGCGGCCGGACTAGGGCAGACTGCCGTTGATGGCCGTCTGGTACCTCGACAGCGACGACGAGATCACCGATGCCGTGGCACGCCTGCGCGGCGCCACCGAGGAGCGGGTCGTCTTCGTCGTCCCATCGGGCTCGAGGATCGCCACAGGGCGCATCAACTTCCGCCTGCTGGCGCGCGAGGCAGCCGGTCGGGACCTGCAGCTGGCCGTCGCCAGTCCGGATGCCCAGGTGCGTGCCATGGCCTCGTCGGCGGGCGTGCTGGCGCTCTCGACGGCCGCCGAGGCGGAGGCTGCCCTGGAACGCGGCGACGGTCCGCCGACCGCGGAGCAGCCCACCCCGGATGCCGTGGTGGCCAGCGGGACGACCGACGCAGAGGCGACGGGCGACACTGGCAAGCCTGGCCGCCTGACACGCCGCCGGCTGGCCGTCGGCGCGGCGGTCGTGGCGACCGTGGCCGTCATCGGCGTGGTGGCATCCCTGCAAACGCTGCCCACGGCGCAGATCACGCTGACGCCGCGGACGGCCACCATCGGCCCCGAGGAGATGGTGATCACAGCCGTCGGCTCCCTCGACGCGCCGGACCAGGCCGCGCGACGTGTCCCCGCCGCCGACCTCACCATCCCGTTGAGGCAGGAAGGCACCTACCCGGCCAGCGGCCGCAGGACCGCCGAATCGCGGGCCACGGGCAGCGTGACCTTCATCTCCCGGGAGCCCATCGACCGCGAGGTCCCCGTCGGCTCCCGCGTGGAGACGCCCGATGGCGTCCTCTTCCAGACGACGCAGGTCGTGACGCTGCCGGGCAGAGCGGCAGCCGATGGGCCGCCGGGCAGCGTGGCGGTCGCCGTGGAGGCCGTCGAGCCGGGCGAGAGCGGCAATGTCCCCGCCGGTGCCATCACGGTGCTGCCCTGGTCGACCGGGGTCGAGCTGGCGGTGAGCAACCCGGAGGCCACGTCCGGCGGCGCCTTCGAGCAGACGCCCATCGTCACCCAGGAGGACTACGACGCCGCGGCGGTCGACCTCCAGAACCGCCTGCTCGGCGCCCTGGCCGCGTACCTGGGTGACCCGGAGACGATGCCCCCGGGTCTGACCGTCTTCGCCGAAACGGCCCGGCCGGGGCAGGTCAGCGTGGTCCCGCAGGCCGAGGAGGTCGTGGGGCGCGAGGTCGCGGACTTCACGCTGGGCGGAGCGCTCTCTGCGCACGTGCTCGGCGTGGATGAGCGCCAGGTGCAGGAGATGGCCCGCGGCCTGCTCCTCGCGGAGCTTCCCGCGGGCATGGCGGTGCTCCCCGGTCGCCTCTCCGTCAAGACCGGCGAGGGCGTCGTCGGTGACGACGGGGTGCGCTTCGACGCCACGGCGCGGGCCGACGTCTACGCCGTCATCGACGAAGACGCCGTGCTCGAGCGGATCGCCGGCCTGTCGGTTTCCGAGGCTCGAGCCATACTGGAGGACCTCGGGGCGACGACCGTGAGCGTCTGGCCCGAGTTCCTGGGCGACCTGCCCAGCGACCCGAACCGCATCAGGCTCGATGTCCAGGAGCCATCAAGCACGGAGTGACGCACGCCAGACCATGAACCTCGTCGCCACAACCAGCGCGCGCCGCTCCCGGGGACGGTGAGCGTGCTGCTGGGTATCGACCTCGGGGACCGCCGCATCGGCGTGGCCTCCGCAGACACAAGCAGCGGCGCCGTGCTTCCGCGACGTACCCTGCGGCGCGGCAGCGTCTCCCAGGACGCGGCTGCCATCGCCCGCCTCTGCGACGAGTGTGGCGCGGACGCCGTCATCGTCGGCCTGCCCCTGCACATGGACGGCACGGAGAGCGAACAGTCCGGGCGCACGCGCGCCTGGGCCGAGGCGGTGGCGGCACAGCTGGACCGGCCGCTGACCTTCCGTGACGAGCGACGCACCAGCGAGCTCGCGGAGATGCGCATGGGCCGCCTGCCGCGCGGCCGCTCCGGGGGACCGCCCTCGCCGCAGCTCCGGCGGGCATGGCGGGCACGCATCGATCGCGAGGCCGCCGCGGACATCCTGCAGCGTGAGCTGGATGCCCGCGCCACGATGTCCGTGGAGGCCGGCGCATGAGCCGGGCCCCGCGTGACGGGCGCGTCGGTATCGTCGAGGAGTGGGAGTTCCGCCATGCCCGCCAGCGAGACGCCAACTCCGGTGCCTGGAAGGGCCTCATCTTCGTCGTCGGTCTCATCGTCGTGCTCGTCGTGGGCGGCTGGATGGTCGCCCGTCCCGTCATCGGCCCGGCTGTCACCGGCCTTTTCGAACAGAACCCAGGCATCCTGGACATGCCCATCGTGGCCGACCTCCTGAAGGCGGAGCTCAACGACCGCGTCGACCGGCCAGCCGGCAGCGAGGACCGCGAGGTGCGGTTCGTCATCGACCCCGGGCAGACCGTCGACCAGATCCAGGAGAACCTCGTGGACGCCGGCCTGCTCACGGACACCGTGGCCTTCAGCTACCTCATCCTCTCCAACCGTGTCGACCAGCTCATCCAATCCGGCCCGTACACCTTGAACGCGCGGATGAGTCCGCAGGACATCGTGGATCGCCTGGCTGGCTCGCCGGATCCACCCACGCCGATGATCAGCCTGGCCTTCCGGCCCGGCCTGCGCATCGAGCAGATCGTCGCCTACCTCCAGCAGCAGACCGAAGAGGCGGACCTGGAGCTCGATCCCAGGGAGTTCCTCGAGCTGGCCTCGCAGCCGTCGGACCTGCTCATCGACGAGTATCCCTTCCTCAAGCAGATCCCCAAGGGCAACGGCCTTGAGGGCTTCCTGGCCGGTGGCGTCTACGAGGTGCCCATCGACATCACCGCCGATGAGCTGTTGCATCAGCTCTTGCAGCAGTGGGACGAGGACTCCGGCGACCTGGTCGCCCAGGCACGCAAGAAGGGCGTCGACTTCTACGACGCCCTGACCATCGCCAGCCTCACCGAGCGCGAGGTGAAGGTGGACAAGGATCGTGCCAAGGTGGCCGGCGTCTACTGGAACCGTCTCGACCCCAAGCTCAACGGTGCCACCGGCGGGCTCATGCAGGCGGACCCCACGGTCGTCTATGCCGCCGACACCATGAGCCTGCGCGACATGGGCGTGGGCAAGTGGCCCGACTACCTCTTCTGGGACACCCTGGGCGTGGCGGACCTCTCGACGGTGGACGTCAGCGACGACCTGAGCTCGTTCCAGACGTATCGCAACGCGGGCCTGCCCGACTGGCCCATCGCGACCCCCACGCGGGAGTCCATCGAGGCCGCCCTGGACCCGGACACGAAGAAGGACTTCCTCTTCTTCTACGCCTGCCCGGGCTCGGACACGCACACCTTCGCCCGGACCTCTGCACAGCACGATCGCAACATCGCCAAGTGCCGCTGAGCGCTGAACCGCCCCGCGCTGGGGCGCCTCCCAGGACCGGGTCGCTGCCGGCGCCCGGGTCGCTGCCGCAGGACACGACCAGCGCAGCGCCGTCGGCGGCCGACCGGGAACGCTGGCGGGTGGCGGATGGTGCTGCGCGCCCCGCCCGCCGTGACCGACTTCGGGAGACCCTCGCGGCGCAGGGCCTGGACGCCTACGTCGGCCTTCGCTCCGAGAACGGGCGCTACCTGACCGGCTTCGTCCTGGGTGACGGCGAGGAGAAGGTCTGCGGCGCCTCCGGCCGCTTCCTCATCTCCGCTGACGAGTCGGTCGTGGTGGCCGACTCTCGCTACCGGCTGCAGGCCGCCGAGGAGTGCCCGGACAGCCGCGTGGCGGAGCTGCCCGGGACCTTCCTGGAAGCCTGGCCGGACCTGCTGGGCAGTCTTCGCCCCATCAGCCTCGGCGCTGCCGCCGGTCCCCGTCGCATCGCGGTGGAGGCCGGCTTCCTCAGCCACGCGGAGTGGCTGCGCCTGGCGGAGGCGGCACCCGGAGTGGAGCTCGTGCCCGTGGAGGGCCTCGTCGAGGAGCAGCGGAAGGTCAAGGAAGCGGAGGAGCTGGAGCGCGTGGCGGCTGCCTGTGCCGTGGCTGACGCTGCCCTTGCGGCCACGCTGCCGGACATCCGCGTGGGCGTCAGCGAGCATGACCTGGCCCTGGCGCTCGAATGGCGCATGCGCAGCGGCGGCGCCGAGGGCCTGGCCTTCGACGTGGCCTGCCTGTCAGGACCCCGGGCCGCGCTGCCACATGGCTCGCCCGGCGCGCGCCGCGTGCGGAGCGGGGAGGTCCTGCTCTTCGACTTCGGGGCCCGGGTGGAGGGCTACCGCTCGGACATGACGCGCACCCTCTTCGTGGGAGAGCCGGCGCCCCGTGACCTGGAGGTCTACGACCTCGTGGCGCGTGCCCAGGCGGCGGCCATCGACCTGCTGCGCGAGGCGATCCCGGCCGGTCGGGAGGTGACCAACCGGGCCGTCGACGCCGCGGCCCGCGACGTCATCATGGCCGCCGGCCACGGGCCGCACTTCGGACACGGCACGGGCCACGGCATCGGCCTCGCCACGCACGAGCTGCCCTCGGTGGGACGCGCTGCCGCGGAGGCGCCGCTGCCTTCGCCGACGGTGTTCTCGGTCGAGCCGGGCGTCTACCTCGACGGCGTCACGGGCGTCCGCATCGAGGACCTGGTGGCCATCGACCTCTCGAGGGGCAGCGTGACGTTGCTGACCGCATTCCCGCGGGACGTCACCGTCGTCGGGGCGTGAGCGTCGCTCCGCTAGAATCCGAAGCCGCGGACGCTGACCGCGGCCAGCCCAATGGAGACACACTGCACCCATGATCTCGACCGGTGACCTGCGCAAGGGCATCGCCATCGAGCTCGACGGCGAGCTCTGGCAGATCCTCGACTACCACCACATCAAGATGGGCCGAGGGTCCGCGCAGGTGCGCATCAAGCTGCGCAACGTCAAGCGTGGTCAGACCGTGGAGCGCTCCTTCCAGGCTGGTGAGAAATGGCCTCGCGCCATCCTCGAGAAGCGCACCGTCCAGTACCTCTACCAGGATGGCGCGGACTACCACTTCATGGAGACGGAGTCGTACGAGCAGTTCCACCTGACCGCGGAGCAGCTCGGTGACATCACGAACTACCTCGTCGACGGCATGACCCTCGACCGCACCAGCTACCAGGGCGAGACCATCGGCGTGGAGCTGCCACTGTCCGTGGAGCTGCGCGTGGTGGAGACCGAGCCCGGCTTCGCCGGGGACACCCAGTCGGGCGCGCGCAAGCCGGCCACGCTGGAGTCGGGGCTCATCGTCCAGGTCCCGATCTTCATCGATGCAGGTGACGTCATCAAGGTGGACACCCGCACCGGCGAGTACGTCACGCGCGTCTAGACCCTGCGGCCAGGCGGCCCGAGCGCGCTGCGGTTCCGGGATCGGCCATCGTGCGCCCCTGGGATGAGCTGATGCAGCCGCTACCGGAGTCGGATCCCGCAGCGGTCGCTGCCACGCCGACCGGTCCCCGCGTGCTCTCGGTCGCTGACGTCACGCGGCTCGTGCGGGACACCCTGCGGGGCGTTCCCCAGCTGGCCCGCGTGTGGGTGGAAGGGGAGGTGGGCCAGGTCTCGGTCAGCTCTGCGGGCCACTGCTACTTCACCCTGAAGGACGAGCGGGCGCAGCTGCGCTGCATGATCTTCCGCGACGATCGCCTGGCCCTGCCGCTGGAGCCACGCACGGGCCTGCGCATCATCGCGAACGGCCGCATCGACGTCTTCGAGCCGCAGGGCGCCTACCAGCTCTACGTGGACACGCTGCAGCCAGCCGGCTTCGGAGACCTGGCGCTGCGCTTCGAGGCGACCAAGGCGCGGCTCACGGCCGAAGGCCTCTTCGACGCCACTCGCAAGCGTCCACTGCCGCGCTGGCCGCGCAGCATCGGCGTCGTCACCTCGCTCTCCGGGGCCGTCCTGCATGACGTGCACACGTGTCGTGGCGCGGCGCTGGCCCCTGGCGCGCCTGGTCGTGAGCGCCTGCCAGGTCCAGGGTCCCGGCGCGGAGGATTCCATCGTGCGAGCGCTGCGACGCGTCGGCCGCTGGACCGACCCCGCCACCGGGCTGGCCGTGGACGTGGTCATCGTGGCCCGTGGTGGCGGCTCGCTGGAGGACCTGTGGGCCTTCAACGAGGAGTCCGTGGTGCGTGCCATCGCCGCCCTGCCACGCCCCGTCGTCGTCGGCGTGGGCCACGAGACGGACGTGACGCTGGCGGAGTTCGCGGCCGATGTGCGCGCCGCCACCCCATCCGTGGCCGCGGAGCTCGTGGTGCCCGATCAGGCGGAGCTACGACAGCAGCTGCGGACCCTGCAGGCCGCTGCTCGGCACGGCAGCGACACGCGACCTTGCGGCCAGGCGTGCCGGCCTGGCCGCCGAGCGCCGCAGCCTGGAGACCTTCCGACCGGCCGCCTACGTGGCCGCGGAGCGTGAACGCGTCGGCCTGCTCCTCGACCGCGCCACGCGCGCCCTGCAGGGTCGCCTGGCCGGGGATGGCGCGGCCCTGGCGCGCTCGGCGGACCGGCTCCCGGCCCTGGTCGCGGCGCGCCTTGCCACCGCGCGGGCCGCGATGGCACGCAGCGCTGCTGGCCTGGCCGCCCTGGACCCGTACGCGACCCTGGAGCGCGGCTATGCCATCGTGCGGGGCGCGGACGGGCGCGTCGTCGTGGATGCGGGCTCCCGCTCGCCCGGCGATCGCCTGGAAGTGCGCCTGGCCCGGGGCGCGTTGGACGTTTCCGTCGACGGCGTGCGAGACTCCGCTTCGTGATGGACACCACCTCAGCGCAGGGCCAGTCCGGCACGCCTGCCGCGACAGCTGCCACAAAGGATGCGGGCGACCTGGACAGCCTGCGCTTCGACCAGGCCCTCGAGGAGCTTCGCGCCGTCGTGGCGCGCCTGGAGGACGGCGGCCTGCCCCTGGAGGACTCCATCGCCCTCTACGAGCGGGGCGCGGCCCTGCACGACCACTGCGCCCGGCTGCTGGACACGGCCGCGGCCCGCGTGCAGCGCCTGGTCGATGGTCCGGGCGGCGCAGCGCGGCTCATGGACCTGCGCCCCGACGACGACGAGGACCTCTAGGCCATGGTCAGGCTTCGCGATCTCCACGGGCCGGAGGACCTCAAGGACATCAGCCACGCGGAGGCGCGTGCCCTGTGCACGGAGATCCGCGAGTGCATCATCGACACCGTGGCCGTCACGGGGGGTCACCTGGGCAGCTCGCTCGGGGTCATCGAGCTGACCGTCGCCCTGCACCGCATCCTCGCGAGCCCCAGCGACCGCGTCATCTGGGACACCGGCCACCAGGCCTACGCCCACAAGCTGCTGACGGGCCGCTGGGAGCGCTTCGGGACGCTGCGCCAGCTGGACGGCATCGGCGGCTTCCCGCGGCGCTCGGAATCGATCCACGACGTCATGGACGGCGGCCACGCCGGCACTGGCCTGTCGATCGCCGAGGGCCTGGCCGTGGCCCGCGACCGGCGCGGCGGCAGCGAGCACATCGCCGTCGTCGTCGGCGATGCGGCGCTCATGAGCGGCCTCTCGCTGGAGGCCCTCAACGACATCGGCCAGCGCAAGACGCGCATGGTCATCCTCCTCAACGACAACGAGATGAGCATCTCGCCCACGGTCGGAGCGGTCAGCCAGTACCTCAGCCGTATCAAGCTCTCGCCGCAGTGGCGCGACTCGCGGCGCACCTGGGACGCTGTGGCGGCGGCCGTGCCGCGCTTCGGTCCCACGGTCCTGGAGTGGTCGCGACGCCTTCGGCATGCCGTCGTCGATCTCTCCCAGCCGGGCCGACTCTTCGAGGACCTGGGGGTCACCTACGTGGGCCCCGTGCCGGGCCACGACCTCGTCGTCCTGGATCGGACCCTGCGGGCGGCACTCCTCGAGGAGGATGCCCCGATCATCGTCCACGTGCGGACCCTGAAGGGCCATGGCTACCACCCCGCGGAGATGGACAAGGTCAGCTTCCACGGTGCGGCCCTGCCGCCCATGCCCGACTCTTCGCGCCCCCGTGCCAACGGCACCAGCGCACGGAACGGCAGCGCAGCGCCGGGCGGCGCGACCGCCAACAGCGCCGCCACGTCACCCGAGGCGGCCCCGTGGCCGGCTCCCGAGACCGCGAGCACCCCATCCTCGACGGGGCCGTCGAGACCTGACGCAGGCGCTTCCGGGACCACCGGCGGCGGGCAGGCGATGCGTTCGGACGGTGACGCCGCGCCCTCGGCGGACGAGCTGGCAGCGGCCCGGCGCAAGGTACCCAACTACACGGCGGTCATGGCCGCGGAGCTGCTGGAGATCGCGGCCGCGGACGAGCGCGTCGTGGCCATCACGGCGGGCATGCCCACGGGCACGGGGGTCTCCACCTTCGGACAGCGCTTCCCCGATCGCATCTACGACGTCGGCATCGCCGAGCAGCACGCCATGGCGCTCGCGGCTGGCCTGGCCATCGCCGGCCAGCGACCCTTCGTGGCCCTCTACTCCACCTTCCTGCAGCGTGCCTTCGACCAGGTCGTGCACGACGTCTGCCAGAACGATGTGCCGGTCGTCATCGGCATCGACCGCGCCGGGCTCGTGGGCGAGGATGGCAGCAGCCACCAGGGCATGTTCATGCTGGCCGCCCTGCGGCAGGTCCCCAACCTCATCCTGGCTGCCCCGCGCCACGAGCAGGATCTGCGCCGGCTGATGCGCACGGCCTTCGGCCAGGAGCATCCCTTCGCCATCCAGTACCCGCGTGACGCGGGCTTCGACCTGCCCGTCCAGGAGCCCGTGCCGGTGCCGGTGGGCAAGGGTGAGCTCCTGCGCAGCGGCCAGGACATCGTCATCGTCGGCCTCGGCCCCATCGTCGCCCGCGGTCTCGCCGTCGCGGAACAGCTGACCGCGGCCGGCTGGTCGGTCGGCGTCGTCGACGCCCGCTATGCGCTGCCCCTGGACCGCGACCTCATCAGCGCGCAGGTGGCCGGGCGGCAGTTGCTGGTGACCCTCGAGGAGAGCGCCCTGCCGGGCGGCTTCGGGTCGGCCATCCTGGAGCTGCTGGCGGACACCCTGGACAGCACGGAGATGCCGGCCGTGCGACGGATCGGCATCCCGGCCGGTCGCTTCGTGGCGCACGGCTCCGTGGCTGACCTGCGGCGCACGCTGCGGCTGGACGAGGTCGGTATCCGCGGCCAGATCGAGGACGCCGTCGTGGAGCTCGGCCTGCAGCCGGCGGCCGCCGTGCTCCGCGAGGGCTGAAGGGGCTGGGCACGCCACGCGCGCGCCGCGTGCGCCTGGACCAGCTGGTCGTGACCCGCGGCCTGGTGGAGACGCGCAGCCGCGCCCAGGCCATGCTGCTCGCCGGCCGCATCCGGGTGGGCAGTGGTGACGCCGCCCGGCGCGACCTGCGCCCCGGTGACCTCGTCGATGCGGACGTCGACATCGCCGTGGAGATCCTCCGCGCTTCGTCTCCCGTGGTGGTGAGAAGCTGGAGGGTGCCCTCGAGGCCTTCGGCGTGGATCCGGCCGGGCGGACCTGCCTTGACGTCGGCGCTTCCACGGGCGGCTTCACCGACTGCCTGTTGCAGCACGGCGCACGCCGTGTCTATGCTCTGGACGTGGGTCGAGGACAGCTGGCGGACACGCTGCGTGCGGACAGTCGCGTCGTGAGCATGGAGCGTACCCACGCCGCCCGACTGGATCCCACCGCCGCCGATCACCTCGTCCTCCCGGAATCCGTGAGCCTGGCGGTGGCGGATGTGTCCTTCATCTCCTTGACGCGACTGTTGCGCGGCATCGCCGCGCAGGTGCGGCCGGGTGGGGAGATCCTGCCCATGGTCAAGCCGCAGTTCGAGCTCAGCCCACGGCAGGTGCCCCACGGTGTCGTGCGCGACGAGGACGCTCGGCGGGAGGCCGTGGAGAAGGTCCGTGCGTACGCCCTCGACCTCGGGCTGGCCTGTCTGGGCGAGGTGCCGTCCTCCCTGGTCGGCCCGTCGGGGAACCACGAGTTCTTCCTGCATCTTCGCGTGCCCGGCGCGGAGGGCGCTGCGTGAAGCACATCGGCTTCGCCTTCAACCCCACCCAGCCGGCGGCGCCGGTGCTGCGCGAGCGCGCCCTGGCCTGGTGCCGCGAGCACGGCGTGGACGCCTGGGCCGTGCCGGCCGGTGAGGTGCCTCACGAGGCGGGCCTGCTGGAGGCCACCGGGGCCATGGTCGTGCTGGGCGGCGACGGCACGTTCCTGCGCGCGGCGCGCTCCATCGCGGACACGGACGTTCCCATCCTGGGCGTCAACGTCGGCAAGATCGGCTTCCTCTCCAAGGTCGAGAACGACCAGCTGGAAGCGGTCCTCGGGCAGTTGCTGGCCGGCCAGTTCCGCCTGGAGCACCGGCTCATGCTGGAGGTGCGCATCATGCGCGGCGGAGGCACGGCGGGTGCTGCTCCCGTCGCCGGCCAGGCCAGGCCCGCGGACGTGCCGGTCCACCTCGCCCTCAACGAGGCCGCCATCGTGCGCGGCGCCCACGCCTCGGGTCATGCGCGTGGTCGTCCACGTCAGCGACTCCCTGGTCGCGCGCTACACCTGCGATGGCGTCGTCGTGGCCAGTCCCACCGGCTCCACCGGCTACAGCTTCAGCGCCGGCGGGCCGATCGTGGAGCCCACCAGCGGCAACCTCGTGGTCACGCCCATCGCCGCCTACCTGACGCCACTGCGCTCCAGCGTGGTGGGCGGCCAGCACACCGTCCGCGTGGAGGTGGAGGCGGCCCACGACGCCCTCGTCAGCATCGACGGCCGCGACGAGATCCCCCTGGAGGTCGGCGATCACGTGGAGGTCCGGGCACGCGACCGGCGCATCGACTTCATCCAGCCCTACGGCGCCGACGAGTTCTGGGACCTGCTGCGCAAGAAGGCCACGCTGTTGCCGGCCTGATGGCGATGGCCCGCCCACCGCAGCCCGCTCGGGACGGAGAGCCGCCGCCGGACCTCGTGGCGGCCATCTCCGCCTATGCCGACTACCTTCGCGTGGAGCGCGGCCTCGCTGCGGCGACCATCCGAGCCTACGACACGGACCTGCGCCTCTTCGGTCGGGATGCGCCCGGCATCGAGGGCTGGGCCCGCTCCCCGGAGCCGGCGCGTGGGTACCTGGGTGCCATGACGCGCCCGCCGCGGCCACTGCGACCCACCAGCCTGCGGCGCAAGGCAGCCGCCATCCGTGCCTTCTACCGCTTCTGCTACGCGGAGGAGATCATCGCGGCCGACGTGGCGTCCCTCATCGACCTGCCGCGCCAGACGCAGCGACTGCCGGACACCCTGGACCTGCAGGAGGTCGTGGCCCTCCTCGACGCCGTCGGCGCAGGGCGACCCGGGGAGCTGCGCGACCGCGCCCTCCTGGAGCTTCTCTACGCGGCCGGCCTGCGCATCAGCGAGGCCCTCGGCCTCGACCGCGAGGACCTCTCCGTGAGCGGCGGCTTCGTGCGCGTCATCGGCAAGGGTGACAAGGAGCGCCTGGTGCCGGTCGGCGAGCCGGCCCTCGACGCCATCAATGCCTACCTCGCCGACCGTGACGCACGGCGCGTCGACCGCGACCCGGAGCCACGCGATCACGACCGCCCGCGTGCGAGCCCCGTGCCGGGGTCGGAGCCGATCTTCCTGTCGCAGCGGGGCAGGCGCCTGGACCGCATGGCTGCCTGGCGCATCCTGCGCGGCGCGGCGTCGCGGGCCGGTCTGTCGGGACGTGTGACGCCGCACACGTTGCGTCATAGTTTCGCTACGCACCTGCTGGAAGGCGGTGCGGACCTGCGGGTCGTCCAGGAGCTGCTGGGGCATGCCAGCATCACCACGACGCAGCTCTATACGCACGTCACCGGAGAGCGCATCCGGCAGGTCTACGCGCGGGCCCACCCCCGCGCCTGACAGAGAGGGAGGTCGGGTCCGGATGGGTACCTACGCGGAGTCCCTGCTCACGGCCGATGAGAAGGTCATCGTGCGGCAGCGGCAGCACTGGCTGGCGCTCATCCTGGACAGCTGGCTGGCCGTCATCTTCTGGGGCGCCACCATCGTCCTCATCCTGGCCAAGCTCCTCCTCCCCGACGACTTCTTCGGCGTGACCCTGACGTCAGGCACCATCGGCGACCTCATCAGCCTGCTCATCCTGCTCACGCTCCTGGGCGGCGTCATCACGGTCGGGGTGCGCTGGTGGTGGTGGCGGACCCAGGAGTTCCTGGTCACCAATCGGCGTCTTGTCCTGGCCTGGGGCGTACTCAGCAAGTCGTCCTCGGACAGCTCCCTGGAGAAGATCAACGACCTGCAGCTCGATGTGAGCGTGCTCGGTCGGCTGCTCGACTACGGCAGCCTCAAGGTCATGACCGCCGCCCCCATGCAGGGTGCGGAGTACCTGGACCGACTGAACCACGCGAAGGAATTCAAGAAGACGCTCATGTCGGCCAAGCACGACCTGCAGATGATCCAGGGTCACGACGGCGAGGACTACATGGCCGGCCGCCTGGCATCCACGGCGCCGCCCCGGAGCGTTGCCGCAGCGGCCGCCGCGTCGAGCGGTGTGGACCTCTCCGGCGGCGTGGACCTCTCCGGCGGCGCGGATCCGCTCAAGGCGGACACGCCGGAGGAGGTCAGCGCCGTGCTCGCGCAGCTCTCGGTCCTGCGTGACCAGGGCGCACCTGTCCGCCGAGGAGTACGAGGCCAAGAAGCAGGAGCTCCTTGGGCGCCTCTAGGCGGCCGGGTCGGAGGCCCCCAGCGGCGGGGTCTCCGGCAGACTCGTGCCTGCCTGCCCGCCCCTGGCCGCTGACGCCGACCGACCGCAGCACCGCTCCGGGCGATCCCGCCCGGGCGGGCCGCGGCACCTGAGCGGCGGCCATGGACCCCGAGCTCGGCAGGGCCATCTTCTCGGCCGTCATCGTGGTGGCGGTCATGCTCCTCGTGGGTTTCCCCGTGCACGAGTTCCTGCATGCCTGGACCGCCTGGCGCCTCGGCGACAGCACGGCCCGCTGGCAGGGTCGCGTCACGCTGGATCCGCGGGTGCATCTCGACCAAAGCGGTGCCCTGGTGCTCGTCGTCACGGCCGCCCTCGGGGTCTTCACCGGGGCCGGGCTGCTCTTCGGCTGGGCCCGACCCACGCCGGTCAATCCGCTGAACCTGCGCCATGGCCGCCAGGGCCATGCCCTCGTGGCCTTCGCCGGACCGCTGAGCAACCTGGTGGTGGCCACGCTGGTGGCCATCCCGCTGCGCCTCATGGAGGCCGACCCGGACACCTACATCTCCGTGCGCGACAACCTGCTCCTGGACCTGGCCTACAACGTGCTGCTGACGCTGCTGCTCATCAACATCGTGCTCTTCGTCTTCAACCTCCTGCCCATCCCGCCCCTCGACGGCTGGGCCGTGGTCTCGGGCATCGTGCCGGCGCCCATGGCGCGCCGCATGCACGAGCTGGAGATCCAGTACGCAAGCATCATCCCCACGCTCTTCCTGGGGCTCATGCTCATCCTCTTCATCGGCGGCGGGTCCTTCCTGTCGCCCATCATCAACGGCATCGCCCTGTTCCTCCTGGGGCGCTGAGGATGGGCTGGTGGACGGTCAAGGTGCGCCAGGCGGTGCGCCACCTGGGCGGCAGGGTCAGTGCCGCGGAGCGCCAGGACCTCCAGTCCTGGCTGACGCCAGCGCAGGCTGCGCTCTTCACCTCCATGCACCGCGCCGACCAGCGCCACGGGCTGGACGTCGTGACGCGCCTGCGCGCCGAGGGCCATGACGACCCCGAGCTGCTCATGGCCGCGTTGCTGCACGACTGCTCCAAGGGACCGTCAGTGAGGCTCGGCCACCGGGTCACCTGGTCGCTCGGTGAGCGCTACGGCGAGCGTGTGCTCGCGCCGTTCCAGCTGCTGCCCGGCTTCCCCGCCGCCTTCGAGCGGCTGCGCCACCACGCGGACAATTCCGCGACCCTGGCCCTCGCGGCTGGTTGCAGCGCGCGCACGGCAGAGCTCATCCGCCACCAGTCGGCGCCCACCGATCCGGTGGCCGGCGTGGCCCTGCGCCTGGCCGATGAGGCCTGCTGAGATGTCCCTGGACCTGGCGGGCTCCGCGTCCCTGCCGCTGCTGCGCCAGCCGCGCCGCGGCGAGGCCGCCGTGCGCATCGCGCCGACCGCGCATCCGGACCGTGCTGCGCACGTGCGCCTGGAGGGCTACGACGGGCCGCTGGCCATGCTCCTGGGGCTCATCGAGCAGCGCCAGCTCGACATCCTGGATGTCTCCCTGGGGGACCTCGCGGCCGCCTACCTGGAGGCCCTCGCGACGCTCGCGGGCGAGCAGATGTCGCACATCAGCGCCTTCGTGGCCGTGGCCAGCCAGCTCATCCTCATCAAGAGCCGCGCCATCCTGCCACGCCCGCCGGTCACGACCGTCGCCGTCGACGAAGGGCCCGACCCGGAGTCGGCCCTGCGCGAGCGGCTCATCCTGTATCGCATCTTCCGCGATGCCGGCCGCGGCCTGCGGGGTCGCCTCGAGAGCGGCTGGGAGGTCTTCCGACGGGAGCCCGGCGCTGCCCTCACCTCCGCCCGGGCAGGCTCGCGTCCGGAGGAGGGGCCGCCGCTCGATGCCGGGATCCTGCGCGCCGCGCTGGCGGAGAGCCTGCGACTGGCACCCGCGCCGCCTCCGCCGCCGGAGATCGTGGTGCGACTGGTGACGCTGGCCGACCGCGCGGCGATCATCCGTGCGGCACTGCGCGAGGCTCCGGCGGTCGTCCTGCAGGATCTCCTGGAGGACCTGCGGGACCGGGTCGTCGTGGCCGTCACCTTCCTCGCCATGCTGGAACTGGTGAAGGGAAACGAGCTGAGCATCACCCAGGACGAGCCCTTCGGCCCCATCGTCTGCCGCTCGCTGCTCGTCGAGGTGGGCCAGACTCCGCTGCGCCCCTCGACAGCCGGGGTCGGGGCCGCAGGCGGGAGCGACGCATGAATGGCGATGGACGCGCCGGCGAGCCGGAGGTGGTGCCCGTGGGACCAGGTCGCGATCCGTGGGCTGGCTCGGAGGTGGGCAGGGATGACCCTGACCTCGTCGTCTGGATGCCGAGCACGCCGGGGCCCGGACCCTTCGCCCTGCCGGTCGGGGCCGCCGATGAGGGCGATCCGGCAGCTGCCGACGACGTGGCCGACGGGCCGACCGCGGGGCCGGGCGCGAACAGCCGCGCGGAGCGGGATGACGACGGTCCGGCGAACGCCAGCGTCGCGGACCTCGAGGCCCTCCTCTTCGTGGCCGAACGACCCCTCTACCGCGCCGAGCTGCGCAGCCTGACCGGGCTCTCCGCCGATGACCTCGACGCCAGCCTCGGCGACCTGGAAGTGCAGCTGCGCGAGCGAGGCATCCGCCTGGTCAGCAGCGGCGAGCAGGTCACGCTGGGGACGGCGCCGGAGAGTGGCGCGCTCATCGCCCGCTATCTCGGCGCGGACGCCGTGCGCCTCTCACCAGCGGCCCTTGAGACACTGGCCATCGTGGCCTATCGGCAGCCCGTCACGCGCGGTGTCATCGAGCGTATCCGCGGCGTCGACTCCGGGCACGTCGTGCGCGGCCTGCTCCATCGGCGCCTCATCCACGAACAGGGACGGGCGGAATCGCCGGGTCGCCCCATCCTCTACGCCACGAGCATGGAGTTCATGGAGCGTTTCGGACTGACCTCGCTGGACGACCTGCCGCCGCTGGAGGCCGACATCGCCGCGCAACTGGCACAGGCGGAGACGGACGTGCAGGCTGGGATCCTGGGGCTGCTCGGCATGGATGCCCGGGCACCGTCGTCGGGGCGCGCGTCGGCAGCTGGCGCGGCGCGGGACGATGCCTCGGCGGACGACTCGGCGGACGACGCCGATCCCGAGGACGACCCCGCGGACGATGCCTCGGCGGACGGCATGACTGACTCGTCGCAGCTCGATGGCTGACGGGGTCCGCATCCAGAAGGCGTTGGCCGACGCCGGCGTGGCCTCGCGTCGCGGCGCCGATGCTCTCGTCGCCGAGGGTCGCGTGACCGTCAACGGCAGGCCCGCCCTGACCGGGCAGCGGGTCGATCCTGGCGTGGACGTCATGGCCGTGGACGGCCGCGCCGTCGTGCCGGCGGGCCGGCGCACCTACCTCGTCATGCACAAGCCCGCCGGCGTGACCAGCACCGTGAGCGACCGCCATGCGGAGAGGACCATCCTCGACCTCGTCCCGCCGGCGCTACTCCCCGGAGGTGCCCGGATCTACCCCGTGGGTCGCCTGGACAGGGATTCGGAAGGCCTCATCCTCCTCACCGACGATGGCGACTGGACGCAGCGCCTCCTGCATCCGCGCTACGGCGTTGAGCGCGAATACGCCATCGGCCTGCGCCGGCCGCTGGAGACGTGGCAGGCGGAGGCGCTCCTGGACGGTATCGAACTCGACGAGGGTCTCGCCACGCTGGTCAGCCTGCGGTCGGCCAGCCGCGTGGAGGCGGCGCGCGTGGAGGGCAGATCCGCGGAGCCCCTGGCCTGGTACCGCGCCGTCCTGCGGCAGGGCTGGCGCCGTCAGCTGCGGCGCATGTTCGCCGCGGTCGAGGCACCCGTCGGACGCCTGGTCCGCGTGCGCATCGGCACGCTGCGGCTGGGCGACATGCCACCCGGCGCGGTCCGCGTCCTGAGCGCCGCCGAACGCTCCCGGCTCCTGGCCGGATCGGGCGAGCGGTGAGCAGCGTGCCCGCGCGTGACCGCCCAGGTGCCGAGGACTCCATGCCGGAGGGCGTCGTGCCGCCCGACACGCCCGCCCGCCCGACCCTCCGCGTGGCCCTCGACGGCCCGGGCTCCAGCGGCAAATCGTCGGTCGGGGCGGCCGCGGCGCGTGCCCTGGGCTACCGCTTCCTGGACACCGGGGTCCTCTACCGCGCCCTGACGTGGTCCTCCGTGCGTCACGGTACGGATCCGGAGGACGAGGACACCCTCACGGCCCTCGTGCCGGCCCTCGAGCTGGCGCCCGATGCCGAGGGCAGCCTGCGCCGCGTCCTGGTCGATGGCGTTGACGTCACCGGCGAGCTGCACGCGCCGGAGGTCGATCGCCGCGTGAGCACCGTGGCACGCCAGTCCCGCGTCCGGGAAGCCTTGCTGAAGCCCCAGCGCGACCTCGCCGCCGCGGGCGACATCATCGTGGCCGGCCGCGACATCGGCACGGTCGTCCTGCCTGACGCGGAGGTCAAGCTCTACCTGGAGGTCAGCCTCGAGGAGCGGGCCCGCCGCCGCGCCACCGAGCGCGAGCTGGCCGCGGACTCCCCGGAGGCGGTGACCATCCTGGCCGACCTGCGCCGCAGGGATCACGTCGACAGCAGCCGCGAGGTGGCCCCGCTGCGCGTCCCGGAGGATGCCACCATCGTGCGCTCGGATGGCCGTTCATTCGAGGAGACGGTGGCGGAGGTCGTGGCCATCGTCCGGGCGCGAGAGGCCGACAGCACCGCGGACCAGGGGAGGCAGGGAACGTGAGCGAGTCGCCGCGACTGGCGCCCTATCCGTGCTTCATCGCCCTTCTCTCGCGAGTCGGCCTCGGCTGCATCGCCCACGTCCGCGTGGAGGGCCTGCACGACCTGCCCACGGATGGCCCGCTCATCGTCGCCTCCAACCACCTGAGCAACGTGGATCCTCCCTTCCTCGGTGGCTGGCTCGCCCCGGTGCTGGGACGACGGCCGACCTTCCTCGCCAAGGAGTCGCTCTTCGCGGGGCCCGGTCGGCATCCTCATCCGCTCGCTGGGAGCGGAGCCCGTGAAGGCCGGCGGGAGCGACATCGGCGCCTACCGCGTGGCGCGGGCCATCCTCGATGCCGGCGGTGTCGTCGCCATCCTGCCCGAGGGCACGCGCAGCATGGACGGCGTCATGGCGCAGCCCAAGCCGGGCGTGGCGCTGCTGGCCACGCGCACGGGCGCGGCGGTCCTGCCGGTGGGCATCTCCGGGACCGACCGCCTGCTGGGACGGGGTCGGACGCTGCCGGCCATCGGCACGCGCATCACGCTGCGGGTGGGGCGGCCCTTCCACCTCGCCATCCCCGCGGGAGCTGATCGACGAGAGGCCCTGGCAGCGGCCGACACGGAGCTCATGCGCCGCATCGCGGCCCTCGTGGATGTGCGGCATCGCGGACCCTGGGAGCCCTGGCCCGAGGCCCTGAGCGCGCTCGCCGGTCGCCTCCGCAGGGCCGTCTCACCCCGCCCCGCGGGTCCCGGCGGGTCCGATGCGATACTTGCCGTCCCATGGGAACCGTCACCGAGGTCCGCATCGCCCGTCGCACCGGCTTCTGCTATGGCGTGCGCGAGGCCATCGACGCGGCCCGCATCAGCGCAGCGGAGGGCAAGGCCACGCACACCCTGGGCCAGGTCGTCCACAACGAGGGTGTCATCGCCCAGCTGCGCGCCCAGGGCATCCGCTCCGTGCACGACCTCGACGAGGTCGAGACGGGTACGGCGGTGGTCATCCGTGCCCATGGCGTGACCCCGGAGGTCATGAGCGCCGCCGAGCAGCGCGGCCTGGAGGTCATCGACGGCACGTGCTCCTGGGTGACCCAGGAGCAGAAGGAGCTGGCGCGCCTCGTGGAGGAGGGCTACACGGTCGTCCTGCTGGGCACGCCCAACCACCCCGAGGTCGTCGGCCTGCTGGGCTTCGCGCCGGATGCCATCCTCGTCGACGAGGAGGAGGACTGGGAGCGCATCCCCCGCCGCAAGCGCATGGCCCTCCTGACGCAGTCCACGCAGCCACCCTGGAAGTTCGAACGGCTGGCGGCCTTCCTGGTCTCGCGGGCGCACGAGCTGAAGATCGTCAACACCGTCTGCCCCGTCACCATCCGCCGCCAGCAGGACACCACGGAGCTGGCAGCGGACGTGGACCTCGTCGTCGTGGTCGGCGGCCGCAACAGCGCCAACACGCGGGAGCTGACGCGGCTGGTCGGCATCGTCGGCAAACCCGTCCTCCAGGTGGAGCGAGCCGGCGACCTCGAGGACGACGACGTCTTCGATGGGCGCCGCAGGGTCGGCATCAGCGGGGGCACCAGCACGCCCATCGAGGACCTCGAGGCCGTGGCCGCGCGCATCTACGCGCTGGCTGGCGCCGACGGCCTGCGCGAACGGTCGGCCGAGCTGGCCCGCGCCGCCGTCACGGCGGTCGCCGAACCGGCTTACCGCAGCTCCTCGCTGGCGACCGCCTGAGATGCCTTCCCGCCGCGCCTCCGAGCGACGTGCCCGACAGCGCCTCGACCGTGACACCTCCGCTGGGGGCCTGCCGGTGGTGGCCATCGTGGGCCGGCCGAACGTGGGCAAGTCGACGATCTTCAACCGCGTCATCGGTGAGCGCCGCGCCATCGTCGAGGACAAGGCCCGCACCACGCGGGATCGCCTCTACGGCGTCGCCGAGTGGAACGGCCGCCGTTTCGTCGTCATCGACACCGGTGGCCTGGAGGTCGATCCGGGCGATGCCATCGAGGAGCGCGTCCAGGACCAGGCGCGACTGGCCATCGAGGAGGCCGACGTCATCGTCTTCGTCGTCGATGCCGCAGCGGGCCTGACGCCGGCCGACCAGGAGGTGGCCGACGCGCTGCGACTGGCCGCTGCGCCGATCGTGGTGGCCATCAACAAGGCCGACAACCAGAAGCTGGAGCTGCAGGGCGCGGAGTTCATGCGCATGGGCTGGACGGAGAGCTACGCGGTCAGCGCGCTGCACGGGCGCGGCACGGGCGACCTGCTGGACGCCCTCGTCTGGGTGCTGCCGGAGGAGTCGGCCGAGGAGCTGGAGCGCAAGCAGCGCGAGACCGAGGCCGAGGAGCTGGCCGACCTCGTGGAGGCCGGCCTGGCCGATGGCGCGGACGACCTGGCCGCACAGCTCGACGGCGACGTCAAGGAGCCTGCCGAGCTGGACGTGGATGCCGGAGCCAGGCGGAGTCAGGATCGGGACCTCGCGGCGCACGGGGAGGGCTCGCTGGAGGGCTCGACCGACCCGGACGGTCCGGTGCCCCGGATCGCCATCGTCGGCCGTCCCAATGTCGGCAAGTCGTCGCTGCTCAACCAGCTGCTGGGCGAGGAGCGCGCCATCGTCAGCGACATCCCCGGCACCACGCGCGACGCCATCGACACCACCCTCGAGTGGCAGGGCCGTGAGCTCCGCCTCGTGGACACGGCCGGTCTGCGCCGTCGCGGCAAGGTGGCGGGCGGGCCGGCAGCCGAGCGCTACGCGGCACTGCGCGCCATGCGCGCCATCGGCCGGGCTGACGTCTGCGTCCTCGTCCTGGATGCCCAGGAGGGCCTCACGTCACAGGATGCCCACGTGGCCGGCTACGTCGTCGACGACGGCGTGGGTCTCGTGTTGGCCCTGAACAAGTGGGACCTCGTCGAGAAGGACGACAAGACCTTCGAGGAGCAGGTGGCCCGACTGCGCGCCCAGGCGCCCTTCCTGCACTTCGCGCCTGTCGTGGCCATCAGCGCCCTGACGGGCCTGCGCGCCGGCCGCATCCTCGACGAGGCCGTTCGCATCGCCGCCGAGCGCCGCCGCCGCGTGCCCACGGCGCGCCTCAACGCCGTCCTCTCCGATGCCGTGGCGCGGCACCAGGCGCCGGCCGTGAAGGGCAAGCGCCCGCGCTTCTACTACGCCACGCAGGCCGCCATCGAGCCGCCCACGTTCGTGCTCTTCGCCAGCGAGGCGCGCAGCGTCCACTTCAGCTACCAGCGCTTCCTGGAGAACCGCATCCGCGACGCCTTCCACTTCGAGGGCTCGCCCACTCCGGCTCATCTTCCGCGAGCGCTCCAGGGTGGAGCTGGAGCCGCGCAAGCGGCGCGTCGGCGCGTCGTCGAAGGGTCGCTCCGGCGCAGCAGGCCGCTCCAGCACAGCAGGCCGCTCCAGCGGCACCCGCCGTCCCGCTGGCGCAGCGGCGTCCAAGGTCCCGCGCAAGCCCGCCCGCGGCGGCGGGAAGGGCGGCGGCGGGAAGGGCGGCGCAACGGGCGGAGCGACGGGCGGCGGTCGCTCGTGACCCCTGGCCGACCCGCCCGATGGGCCGTGGTCGGGGCGGGGGCCTGGGGCACCACCCTGGCGCTGCTGCTGGCGCGCCGCGGGCCGGTGACCCTGCTCGCCCGTGACGCGGCCCAGGCCGAGCGTCTTCGTGCCGAGCGCACCAATGCGCGACACCTGCCCGGCGTGCCCTTGGCGGACGACGTCGTCGTGAGCGCCGACCCGGCCGACCTGGCGGCCGCGGATGAGCTGGTGGTCTTCGCCCTGCCCTCGGCGGTCCTGCGTCAGCGCGCGCGGGATGTGGCTGCCGCCGTGTCGCCCAGCGCGGTGCTGCTCTCGGTCGTCAAGGGCCTCGAGGGCGGCAGCCTGCTGCGCATGAGCGAGGTCATCGCCGCTGAGGTGCCGGAGGCCACCACGCGGGTGGCGGCGCTTTCGGGACCCAACCTGGCTCCCGAGATCGCCCGCGGCCTGCCTGCCGCGGCCGTGGTGGCGGCGTCTGACGATGCGGTCAGCGGACGGGTCGTGGAGCTGCTGGGCGGTCGGGACTTCCGGCTCTACCGCAACCGCGACCTGCCCGGCGTGGAACTGGCCGGGGCGCTCAAGAACATCGTCGCCATCGTGGCCGGGGCCGTGGACCAGCTGGGGGCGGGCGACAATGCCAAGGCTGCCATCACGACGCGCGGTCTTGCGGAGATGACCCGACTGGGCGTCGCCATGGGCGCCAACCCGCTGACCTTCGCCGGCCTGGCCGGCATCGGCGACATCCTGGCCACCTGCAGCTCGCCGCTCTCGCGCAACCACCGGCTTGGCATGGAGCTGGCCGCCGGGCGTCCCTGGTCGGAGGTCGAGGGCTCCCTGCCCGGCGTGGCCGAGGGGGCATACACGGTGCGAGCGGCGGTCGCGCTCGCCGAGCGACACGGCGTGGACATGCCCATCGCCCGCGAGGTGCACGCGGTCCTCTACGAGGGCAAGGACGTACGCTCGTCGCTGACCGACCTGCTGGCCCGCGAATCGAAGGACGAGCTGGCTGGGCTCGCCTGATAGACTGGGCCTCAGCGTCGGGGCGTAGCGCAGTCTGGTAGCGCACTTGACTGGGGGTCAAGAGGTCGCTGGTTCGAGTCCAGTCGCCCCGACCACTTCTCTGAGCGTGATGTGGCCCCTCGGGCGGGAGGACGCCTGCCTCGCTCGACTCCGGGGTGTGCCACCGAGACCCCTCGCAGCTGTCGCCGCGTCAGGCGGCGGTCCAGCGGATCGATGCGCGTCCGTCGCAGCGCGTCCGCACCGCGTCGGTGACCTCGCGCGTCGTCCGCGCGTACAGCGAGCGTCTGCCGCCGTCCGCAGCGACGTAGCGGACATCCCAGGGTCCGTTGGCGCGCAGTCGGTGCTGGCCCTCGCCAGCGTTACGCCTCGCTGCTGCCCCCAGGTGGCGGCGGTCAACCGGCTGGCAGCACGGCCTCCGGATGCTCGGCCTGGAACGTCGCGACCAGCCTGGTGATGCGCTCGCGCACGAGGGCTTCCACGTCCTCCGCGAGCCGCTCGCCCGCGTCGGACGCAGCCACGTCGAAGCCCACGATCCCAAGGCCGGCCGGGTGGGGCAGTCGTCGCTGTCGCAGGACCAGCGTTGCCAGTAGTCCGGTCCGCGGTCACGAACACGAGGTTGTGGATGCTGTCCTCGAGCCGAAAGCCGAAGCTGCCGCGTTCGGGGTGCACGCGTGCTCGCGGTCCTCGAGGGCCGCGAGAACGAGCATGTCGGGGGCCATGGTCGCTGTCATCTGCTGTGCGTGGCCGATGGCGCCGTGAGGACGATCTTGTCGGTCCAGTCTCGGACCGGCAACCGCAGCAAGGGCCCTGAGTCGAACTGTCTTATGGCCGGGTGACCGATGGCCTTGGGCCTCGACTCGAGGCAAGGACTATCATTCGGCCCTCGATGTCGGTCGAGATCAGCGCGTTCGTAACCCGCTGTCCTGCCACCACGACGTCGACGCATCTCGCGCTCAGCGCGTGACACGAAGCCGCGACCGCATGCGAAGTCGATGGCCTGGCGGCGCCGGCGGCGCGCAAGCAGGCCCCTCCGGGCGACCGGAGGGGCCTCTCTCGTGGGATCGTACCCCCGTCATCAGGTCGCGTGGCGCCTGGCGGAGCCGCAGTGCGTGGCGCGATATCTCACCGAAGAGGCTGCGCGCTCACCGAGCACCAGGCGGCCAGCACGACGCTCGGGTGCCTGATGTTGACGACAGGCGAATCGATTCGCCGTCTCGATCGTCTAGTAGTCGTGATGGGGGTCATCGACGTGCTGGACCGCCAGCACCAGGGGACAACGGGTGAGGCAGCGAGGGGCACTCCCGCTGGCGACCGCGCCAGCCAGGACCGCGCGCTGGCATTCCATCGCCTGGCCGATCTGCATCTTGCCCGCTGCTACCGGCTGGCCGCGGTGGTGCTGGGCGATCAGGCTGAGGCGCAGGATGCCGTCCACGATGCCTTCGTGATGGCCTGGCGCAAGTACGACACGCTGCGGGACCCAGCGCGCTTCGCCGCCTGGTTCGACCGCATCATCGTCAACACCTGCCGAGACCAGATGCGGCACGATCGCCACCTCCAGGTGCACGCCCTGTCGGTTGACGTGGATGTCGCCGGCGCCGATCCGATTTCGCCCATCGCCGACGCGGTCGTCATGCGGCGTGCGCTCGCTCGTCTCGAGCCCGACGACCGTCTCCTGCTGGCGCTGCGGTATTACCGCGACATGCCGGTCGACGACGTCGCCGCTGCCATGGACATCCATCCGCGGGCGGCGAGCTCGCGCCTGCATCGGGCGCTGGGGCGCCTCCGCCACATCCTCGATGAAGACCAACGCAAGGTCGCTCCATGAACGAGCACGACCTTGAGGCTCGGCTCCGGAGCGCGTATCGGGCCGAAGCCGATCGAAGCGGACCCGGGTGCGCTCGCTGAGCGCGTCCACTCCATCCCCGTCACGGTCGAGCCCCAGCGCCGGCGCTGGTGGCTCGGCCTCAGGTCCGGTGCGGCGCGACGCTCCGGAACCGGCGGCACGCACCTGAGAGGAAGGCACGACATGCTGACTGCGATACGCTTCGCTGCGGTCGTCGCGGCACTATCCCTAAGCACCTGGTTCCTGTCCATGCAGGTCGGCGACCCACCCGACACCGCGGCCCCCGCCCCCGCCTCGACCGCCGCCGCCACCGACCCGGGCGACGAAGTCCACGCCACCTACGTCACCGGGACGACGACCGGGAACCGGACCGTGCACAGGGCCACCTTCACCAGGGGGTACCCATCCGGGCCCAACACGGCGACCGGGGGCGTCTACGAGCGGGACGCCGCCTGGAGTGACCCTCGCTTGCCCTCGCTGATGCGGATCTCTGAGAACTGGTCCTTCTACCCGGTCGAGGCAGACGACGACATCAATGGGGCGTTGTCGATTGCGCAGAACGTCCTGCTCAGCGGCCCCGACGGCACCTGGACGGGAACGTCATCTGGGCTGCTCGAGGAGACGAAGCCGGTCGAGACCTACCCTCAGACCGTGGTGCTGATGCTCGAGGGCCACGGCGCTTACGAGGGTCTCTCGGCCATGCTCCGGGCGACCTACGAGGAACCACCGGCCGCTGGCGACATCCCGGGCTGGGAGGGCTACATCTTCGACGGCGCGATGGCTCCCATGCCGGAGGCTCCCGAGCCGCCAGCCGAGTAGGAGATCGTGAGGCCTCCCTGGCGGATCGGTCAGGCCGAAGGGGCCCTGGTGTCGGCACCGGGGCCCCTTCCTCGGCCAGGACGCCGAGCTACGGCGCCAGGCACTCCGGGATGGAGTCGCTCATGCCCCATGTGTGCTGCGTCCGTCCGGCGGCGTCGTAGGTCTTCACCCACTCGACCTGGGGCAACGCCTTGAGCGTGGGATGATGAGGTCGGCCACGGACAACGCCTCAGGTCTGGGATCGACCGTACGGCAAGCGCTGGAGGGGGCTCCCCTGCCGATTGATGGCCGCTCTGGCCTCCACGCAACCTTGGGACCTCAATGGCACCTCCGATCGGAAATGCGAGCACAGCGGGTAGGAGGTGCCGATCGGCATCTGGCAAGCGGGCCCTCGGGCGCGTCGGGTCAGCCCTGGCGTTCGGACCGCGACCCAGTCCACCTCGGGTAGCGCCTCCACCGTGACGCGGCCTGGTTCACCCCGGCGAGGGCCTCACCCTCACAGGTCGCGGTCGTGCCGGCGGATCCGCATCCCTGGTACCGGAGTCAGGTGCACAGTCGAGCTATGGCCGCGGCCGCTCGTGGGCGGACCACCGGGCGGGCGAGGAGGACGGGCCAGAGGGCTTGTCACCCCGTGACACAACACAGACGCGTTTGCGCCCGGACGACGGCCGATCGCCCTGAACCGCCCTGGGTTCGATGGAGACTCCGGTTTGTCATGCCGCGACTGCTCGTCGCTGCCAGTATGCCGCCTCGTACTCGGACGGCGGCACGTATCCGAGCGCCGAGTGGAGGCGTCGCTCGTTCCACCAGTGGACCCAGCCGGCGGTGGCGAGCTCGACTTGGGCCACCGAGCGCCACGGCCCGCGAGGGTGGATGAGCTCGGTCTTGTAGAGCCCGTTGACGGTCTCGGCGAGGGCGTTGTCATAGCTGTCGCCGACCGATCCCACCGAGGCCAGGGCGCCGAGCTCGGCGAGCCGCTCGGTATAGCGCACGGCGAGGTACTGGACGCCCCGGTCGGAATGGTGGACGAGCCCCGCGAGGCCCTGCCCGCGGCGGGCCCAGGCGGCCAGCTCGAGGGCATCGAGGGCGAGTTCGGCGGTGAGCGTCGCAGCCACCCGCCAGCCCACGATGCGACGGGCGTAGGCATCGGTGATGAAGGCCGTGTAGCAGAAGCCACCGGCATGGCGGACGTAGGTCAGGTCGGCGACCCAGAGCCGGTCGGGGGCCGGAGCCGCGAAGACGCGGCCCACGAGGTCGCGGGGTCGCTCGCCCTCGGGGGCCGGACGGGTCGTGCGCACCCGCTGCGTGCGGGTCACACCGCGGAGGCCGAGCCCGGCCATGACGCGGGCGACCCGGTCACGGCCGACGGTGATGCCCTCTCGCAGCAGCTGGTGCCAGACCTTGCGGGCGCCGTAGACACCGAAGTGGTCGGCGTGGACGCGGCGGATGTCCCCCGCCAGCGCGGCGTCCTGGAGGGCCCGCGCCGAGGGTGGCCGGGAGCGGGCCGCGTAGTAGGTGGATGGGGCGACCGCCAGGACCCGGCAGATCGGCTCGACCCGGAAGCGGCCCCGCTGGGCCTCGATGAAAGCGCTCACCTCGGCGACCGGCGGTCGAGCTCCGCGTTGCTCCTATGTCAAGCGGCCAGCGCCTGGGTGGTCTCGGCGAGCAGCGACTCGTCGGCGCGCAGTCGTCGGAAGGCCTCGTCGGACAGTCGCCGGCGGAGCAGGCGGATGGCCTCGGTCTTGGTGGACCCGGCCGCCATCCTTGTCGCGACGTAGGCGCGGCCGACCTCGCCCACGCCCCGCCACTGCGTCACTGCGATCCGGTGGAGCGCAGCGTTGATCTGGCCGGTTCCCGCTCCGTGAGAGCCGGTGACGAGTGGACATTGCCCGACCACACCGGGACCGGGGCCGTCCCGTTCCAGCGAGCGAACGCCTCTTTCGAGCGGAACCGTCCGACCCCCGCGGTCTCGCCCACGATCTTGGCTGCCGACAGCTCGCCACAGCCCGGCAGGGCGAGGAGCGTCGGAGCGAGCCGGCGGACCAGGCCCCCGATCTCACGCTCGAGCTCGTTCACCCGCCGGGTCAGCTCCCGACAGCGAGCCACGAGCTCGCGGGCGAAGTCCGCCACCCGACCAGCCAGACCGGTGAGCCGTGCCTCGAGGTCGGCGATCACATTCGACCGGCGCAGGGCCCGGAGTGGGACTCGAGGCCCGGGAACAGCTCGTGGAGGTGCCAGCGAAGACGGTTCATGATGCGAGCGCGCTCGCGCACGAGATCCTCGCGATGGTCGACCAGGAGTCGAAGCTCACGCGACTCGCCGTCCAGGCGAGCGACGGGGAGATCGGGCTCGCGGAGCGCGACACGCGCGACGGCGAGGGCATCGATGGGGTCGGACTTGCCGCGCTCGCGACCGCCCTGACGGGCACCGGCCATGAGGTGCGGCGGCACCCGCACGACCGCTTCGCCAGCCCTGAGCAGGTCGAGCTCGAGACGTCGGGTCAGGTGGCGGCAGTCCTCGAGCGCGAACCGCCGCTCCGGCAGCGACCGGCCCAAGCCATCGCGTCGAGGTGGCCGTCGGGCGTGGCCGCGACCGTCCTCTCGGCGAGCTTGCGGCCGGTCTCGTCGGCGGCCACGAGGGTGTGGCTGCGCTTGTGGGCGTCGACACCGATGATCACCACGATCTGGACCTCCCGCTGCTCCATCCTCCGTCGCGGATAGCGGGTCGGACGGGGACACGCCTTTCTCGAGGTCTCGACCAGGCTCCTATCAAGTCACGCCGACCGACCCGGCTGCCCGGCAGGCGACACAACGCAGGACAAGCCATCGGGTGAGCGAGGCAGCGAAGAAACGAGCCAACCTGCCGGACATGACCGAGGGTGACAGAAACGCGAAGAAAGCCGAGGCCGCCTTCAGGATCTCGTTGGCCCGGCGCAGCTCGCGGACCTCCCGCTCGAGCTCGGCGACGTGCGCCCGCTCGGCGCTGCTGACACCATCCCTGATGCCTGCGTCGACCTCGGACTGGCGCACCCAGCGGTACAGGGTCCGCTGCCCGATGCCGAGCTTCTCGGCCACGGCCGGGACGACGCCGTAGGTCTCACCCTCCTCCTCGATCGCCTCGAAGACCATGCGCACCGCCCGGTCCCGTAGCTCCTTGGGCTGCCGCCGTCGCCGGATCCTACTCGTCGACTCCATGGCTCCTCCTTCGTGCCATCTTGGAGTCTCCATCGAACCCAGGGCGGTTCACCCGAAAGCGGTCGATGTTTCGTCCTCGGGTGACAAGGATCGTCAGTCTTGGTCACGCCGTGACAGGAATTGACGGTGGCGACCGTCACCTCGTCGAGTTCGTTTACCCGGTGACAAGCGACGCAGGATCGCGTGCGGTCGTCCGGTGGCGCGGTCGCGCGCAAGACGCACACGGCCGCCGGAATCGCGCAGTCGGGCAGCCGCCCGCAGACGCACAGGGCCGCGGGACCCGCGGGACCGCGCGCAGTCATGCAGGGTCGCGCGCAATCGCGCACCGCACGCGACCCGCCCTGGGATCCGCGCGCAGTCGCGCAGTCGCGCAGCCCCGCGGCGGGCCCGCGCGGTAGCGCACTGCCCCGTCAGGCTGGCGCGGGCGCCAGGCAGTCCGGGATGGAGTCGCTGAGGCCCCAGGTGCTGCTGGGTGTGGCCCGGACGCGTCGTAGATCTTGCACCCACTCGACCTCTGCCTGCGCCTTGAGCGTGGGGATGATGAGGTCCGCCACCGTGACCGCCTCGCCCTCGCCGTCGCAGCGGCCCTTGAGCACGAGTCGGGCGATGCCGTTGCGGGAGACGCGCAGATCGCGGAAGCCCTTCGTGTGGGACGACTCGAAGCGCAGGCCAGCGGCCAGCTCCTCCTCGGTGGGCCCGGCCCAGAGTCGCAGCAGGGCCCCGTTGGCCCGTCCGCCAGCCGGCACGGAGCGGAAGGTCAGGGACACGATCTCCGCGGCCGCCGCCGCGTTCGGGTCCACGCCCTCCTCCAGGAAGCCGACGCCGACCGACGCCTTGGCATAGGTCGTCGCCACGTCCACGACGACCCGGGCGGGCGCACGCAGTCGGGACGTGCGCAGGATGGACGTCTTCTTCATGAGGCCGACGCCGAAGGTGACCACGCCCTCGAAGTCTCCGGCGTTGACGACGTGCGCCACGTTCGGCAACGCGAAGGCGCGCCTGGCCGGCCCGTAGGACGAATTACCGGTGCTCGTGTGCCCATCCACTCCCCGGAAGACGATGCGCAGGAAGGCGTTGCCCTGCACGGTCACGGGCTGGCCAGTGGCGTCGCCGATGACACGGTCGACCCAGCCCACCGTCGCGGCGGTAGGCAGCCCGCCCTGGAACTCGAAGACGAGACGGTCGAAGCCCGGGTGGTGGGCGGCCCTGATGTCCACGAGCCGGGGCAGGTGCGGGACGGCTGCGCTCGCGGTCCCCGCGAACGCGACGATGAGGACGAGACCGGCGACGAGCGCCGAGCCGATGCGGGTCATGCGACACCTCCTGGCCGGGCTCCCACAGCTGACGACGGCGGACCCGGCAACGGCTCATCATGGCACGCTCCGGGCCGTCATGGCGAGGGCCATCCGGCCGACTTCCGGGCCCCGGGGTACCATCGGGAACCGTGGACCCCATCGACCTCCTGCCGCCTGACGTGGTGGCCTCAAGCCTCGACCATGCACAGCTGACCGCCCACGGTGACATGCCCGCCGCCGAGCTGCGCACCGCCCTGCATGCGGCCGCGGACATCGTGGCCGACTATCTCGAGGGCATCGAGGAGTACGCCGTCTTCCCACCCATCCAGCCGGGTGACCTGACGCGGCGCCTGGACGGTCCACCCCCGGAGGACCCGGAGCCCCTGGCGGACATCATGGCCGACGTCCGCAGCCAGGTCGTGCCCAACGTCACCCACTGGCAGCACCCCAGCTTCCTCGCGTACTTCCCGTCCAGCGGTTCCGGCATCGGCCTGCTCGGCGAGATGATCGCCAGCGGTCTCAACGCCAACGCCTTCCTGTGGCGCACCTCCCCGGTGGGCGCGGAGCTGGAGGGCATCACGGTCGACTGGCTGCGCCAGGGCCTGGGTCTGCCGGAGACCTTCGATGGCGTCTTCAACGACACGGCCTCGATCAGCACGCTGGCGTCCCTCGCCGCGGCTCGCCAGCGGGCCACCGGCAACGCCTCGCAGGCCGGGCTGCGCGCCTCCCTTCCGCTGCGCGTCTACACCTCGGCAGAGGCGCACTCCTCGATCGAGCGCGCCGCCATGACCTGGGATCGGTCGGGAGGGCGTGCGCAAGGTGGCCGTGGACGCCAGATCGCGCCCTCATCCCGGCAGCCCTGCAGGCGGCCATCGCCGAGGACCGCGCGGCCGGCTGGCTGCCCGGCGGCGTGGTGGCCACGGTGGGCACCACCTCCACCACCGCCATCGACCCGGTGGCCGCCATCGCGGACGTCTGCGCCGCGGAGGACCTCTGGCTGCACGTGGACGCGGCGTACGCGGGCCGCACGGCGCTTATCCCGTCCATGCGCCACGCACTTCGCAGGTTGGGAGCGCGCCGATTTCGATCGTCGTCAACCCGCACAAGTGGATGTTCACGCCGTTCGACACCTCCCTGCTGCTGACGCAGCGCATGAGCACGCTCCGCGAGGCGCTCAGCCTGGTGCCGGAGTACCTGCGCACGACGGACGGCAAGGACGCCGGTCGTGACTACAGCAACTATGTGCCGCAGTTGGGGCGCCGAGCCCGCGGCATCAAGATGTGGATGCAGCTGCGCTACTTCGGCCTCTCCGGCCTGCGCGCTCGCCTCCAGGAGCATCTCGACATGACCGCTGACCTGGCGGCCTGGATCGACGCGCATCCGGACTTCGAGCGGCTCGCGCCGGCGCCCTTCGGCCTCGTCTGCTTCCGCTGGCGTCCGGCCACGCTCGTCGGACGGGAAGGGGAGGCGGAGGTCGCCGCGATGCTCGACGCCGCCAACGAGCGGCTCATGAACGAGCTCAATGCCACGGGCCGCGTCTTCCTCTCCCATACGCGAGCCGAGGGTCGTTTCACGCTCCGTGTCGCCATCGGCAACGTGCGCACGGAGCGCCGCCACGTCGAGCAGGCCTGGGCCCTCATCCGGGAGGTGGCGACCGGCCTGGGGTCGGCCGCGTGACGGCGGGCCTGGGGTCGGCCGCGTGACGCCGGCCGGCGCGCCCTTGGCGGCCTGGCCGCAACGGTGGCGCTGCTGGCGGGCGGTGCCTCCCTCGTGGCGATCGTCCTCGTGGCGCCGCCCGACGGGCCGGCTCCCGTGTTCGCGCAGGGCGCAGGCGTGGGCTCGGCATCCTGGACGGCGCGTACCTCCGAGACCAGTCTGGCGCCCAGTCGCTTCCTGATCGCGGGCGATTCCTTCATCGTGCGCACCGATGCCACGTGGGACAGCGGGCAGTCGGAGCGCCTGGAGGCGTACATCCGGACCGGCCTGCGCTACACGCACGAGGTCCACGAGGACGCCGGGCGGCTCTCCGGGACGGGCTACTGGGCGACGAACCTGCCGGACCCGGCCTTCGATCGCGATGACGACGATGGCGATGGGCGCTGGGAGGAGAACGAGATCACCGCCGGCGCCTTCCCACCGGAACCCGGACAGCGATACACCATGCTCACGCAGCTGACCCGCTGGTACGGGAAACGGATGGGCGGCGAGTGCGGGTGGGCCTGGGTTCGCCGCAGGGGCGATGGAGAGGTGCTCTCGCAGCTGTCACGGGAGCTCCTGGGCGAATGGCAGGCGGAGCACTACACGCTGGGGTACGACGCCTTCGACTACCCGCGTGTGGGCCTGCGTCCGGCGCTGCCCGACGACACGCCGTCGGCGCGCTGCGGTCGATCCCCGGCCGGCTGACGGCCAGTCGGGCGTCGTGGTCACCTTCGCGCAGCCGATCGACTGGGCGGAGCTGCTGGCGCTGCCGGGGGCAGGGGAGGGTCGCTGGACGGCCTTCGAGGCGGTCGGCCACAGCGACCAGGACGACCTCACCTGGACCTGCGGCGGACCGGTCATGGCCTCCATCGGGCTGCGACCCTGTCGTGACATGGGCGTCACGCCTCGGGGCGTCACGGCGGCGGTCGGCTACTTCGACGGCGATGCCCTGGCGGAGCTGCATGCCTCGTCACGCGTGGCACGCGTCGGTGAGCTGCAGGATGCGGTCACCGGCCTCCTCTTCGATGTCGGCGGCTTCGGCGTCACGCTGCCCGGCTTGACCGTCAACGACGCCTGGTGGGAGGTCTCCTCGACGAGCCGCTAGCGCATTCCGTGCGAACATCTGTGCACCCCCACCATGAAGGAAGGAGTGCGAGATGGCCCAGGTTCGACGAGCGGAAGCACATTGGAGCGGTGACCTCACGTCCGGCGGCGGTGCCGTGAGCGCCGTCAGCAGCGGCATCTTCAGCGAGCAGGCCATCACCTGGCGCGCCCGCACGGAGGTCGCGGAGGGCAAGACCAGCCCGGAGGAGCTGCTGGCCACGGCGCACGCCGCGTGCTACTCCATGGCCTTCAGCAACGAGCTGGCGAAGGGCGGGCATGCGCCCGAGCGCGTCGACGTCACGGTCGAGATCGGCGCGGACAAGACGGACGCGGGCTGGACCGTGCTGAGCAGCCACATCAGCGTGCGGGCCCGCGTGCCCGGTGCCGACGAGGCCTTCTTCCTGGAGAAGGCAGAGGCGGCCAAGGCCGGCTGCCCGATCTCGCGGGCCATCGCCGGCTCCGTGGCCATCAGCCTGGATGCCGTCCTGGAGGCCTGAGCGCCGCCACGTCCATGCCGCGACGGGCCCTGCCGAAAGGCCGGCCCGTCGCGTGCCGTCGGTCCCGGCTGGGGCCGCGTGGATACGCAGACTTCACACACCGCATACCGCGAATTCACCTCGCATCGGCTACAACGTGATAGACACGCCGTGAGCCGTCGCGGCGCCCATCCGGCCCCACCGCGCCACGCTGGTGACACGGTCGCCGCCTTCACTTGAGGCCAACGCATGAGTCGATCCCTTCCCCCGTCCCGCCGCCGCTCAGGCACGCTCTTCGTCGTCGCCACGGTGGCGGCGCTTGGCAGCGCGGCCCTGGTCCCGGCGTCCTCGTTCGCCGCACAGGGTGACGACGAGCAGATCATCGGCGTCATCGAACAGGTCACCCCGTCCGTCGTCACGATCGTGGCGCAGTACGGGCTGGGTGAGGTCACCTCGGTCCAGCCGGAAGCCAGCCCGGGATCCGGTGACTCGGCTGCCCCGGATGGCCAGGCCGCGCCAGATGCGTCGGCTGCTCCGGATGGCCAGGCCGCGCCAGATGCGTCGGCTGCCCCGGATGCGCCAGGCCGCGCCAGATGCGTCGGCTGCTCCGGATGCCCAGAACGGCCTGTCGCCCCAGGATCTTCAGGCTCTGGAGAACCTGCCTGCCGGAGGGCATGCAGCTGCCGGAGGGCTTCCAGCTGCCGGACGGCACTGACCCGTTCGAGCAGTACTCGGGCGGCATGGGCTCCGGCGTCATCGTCAGCAGCGATGGCCTCATCATCACCAACGGACACGTCGTCGGCGATGCCGCGACCGTCACCGTCATCCTCGATGACGGCACCCAGCTCGACGGCACGGTCAAGGGGACTGACACCCTCACCGACTTCGCCTTCGTCAAGGTGGACGCCACGGACCTGCCGGCCGTCGCCCTCGGCGACTCCTCGGTGCTGCGCGTCGGCCAGCGGGCCATCACCGTCGGCAATCCCCTCGGCGAGTTCCCGGGCAGCGCCGCCATCGGCATCATCAGCGGCCTGGATCGCAGCCTGGACGTCAGCGGCAACAGCCCGGACACGGAGCGCCTCAACCACCTCATCCAGACGGATGCGGCCATCAACTCCGGCAACTCCGGCGGCGCCCTCCTGGACGGCGACGGCAAGCTCATCGGCATCACCACCGCCCAGGCCGGCCTCGCCGATGGCATCGGCTTCGCACTGCCGATCGACCTGGCCAAGCCCATCATCGCCCAGGCGCAGGCTGGCGAGGAGATTCTCCCGCCCGTACGTGGGCGTGCTCTTCCGCGAGATCGACGCCCAGGTCGCCAAGGACGAGGACCTGCCGGTCACCGATGGCGCCTGGATCACGGGCGACACGGACGGCGAGAGCCCCATCGTCGAGGGCAGCCCGGCCGAGGCGGCCGGTCTCCAGTCGGGTGACATCGTCACCGCCGTCGACGGCATCGCCGTGGACGAGGACAAGCCGCTCGACCTGCAGGTCCTGCGCTATGCCCCCGGCGACCAGGTCACCCTGGACGTGCTGCGCGACGGCGAGACCATCCAGGTGACCGTCACCATGGGGACGCGTCCAGCCGACCTCGGCTAGACGCCACCCCCACCGGCCCACACCATCCCTGCGGCCCCGCCGGTCCACCGGCGGGGCCGCTTCCCGTCTGCGACACGCCTGCTAGAGTGGCCGCGTCCACCCAGTCGAAGGGCCAGGAGGCAGTCGGAGCCATGCCCCCCATCGAGCACCTCCAGCGCGTGCCCGAACGGTCGCTGCGGCGCCTGCGAGCGCCAGGGCATCTTCACCACGGGACTGTTCCTCGAGGTCTCGGAGACGCCCACGCGGCGCATGACCCTGGCCGACCAGGTCGCTGTCTCCACCAACGACATCGCCGAGTGGCGGGACGAGGCGCTCCTCCTCAACCTCGCCGGCTTCGGGCGGGAGCAGCAGCGCATCCTCACCCAGGCGCGCATCGTCGGCCTTGCCGACCTCGTGGCCCTGAGCGCGTCCGCCTTCCACGATCGCGTCCGCAAGGCGGCCTACACGCTCGGCCTGGAGGCCCCCACGGACCTCGCCATCCAGGGCTGGTACGAGCAGGCGCGGACGCTGGCGGAAGACTGACCTCGCGCATGGCGGAGCCCGCCACCGGGCGCGCCGCCGGCGGGCCCGGCCGCCTCGTTCGGGTCCTGGTCTTCATCGGCACGTTGCTGGCGATCGTGGCCCTGGCCCTGCTGCCCCTGCTCACGCCGGCCTTCATCCACCCCGCTCTCGACGCTTCGGGGTCGGCGGCTGAACTCGGCGTTTCGGCGAAGTCGGCGGCCGCGCTATCGGACCGGTCGGTGGGGGAGCTCATCTGGGGCCCCGGCACGTTCGCCTTCACGGGCCCGGACGGCGTCCCCTTCTACGACCCCGCGGAGCAGGGGCACCTGGGCGATGCGCGCCTGCTCCTGTGGCTCTGCCTGGTCGCGGGCGCCATCTCCGCCTGCGGCATCGGGCTCGCCCTGGCGCGCGCGCGCGGAGCGGCCCGGCGGGCGCTCTGGGGCACGGTCTCGGCGGCGGGTGCCTCGGCCGTGCTCGCGGTGGTCGTGCTCGGCGCGGTGTCCCTGGTCGCCTTCGCGACGCTCTTCGAGCTGTTCCACGAGGTCTTCTTCCCCGCCGGCAACTGGGCTTTCGACCCGGCCACGCAGCACCTCGTGCAGCTCTATCCCTTCGCCTTCTGGCAGATCGCCGCGGCCGCGCTGGGATCCTGGCAGCCGCGCTCGGTGCCGTCGCCTGGTGGTCGGGGCGCCGCTGGGCGCGTGACGGGGGCCAGCGGTCGGTCGACCGGGAGCCCGCGACGACGGGCGTGACAGGAGGGGCGTAGGCTCATCCGTATGAACGACGAGCCGCTGCTGAGCATGGAGGAGGCCATGCGACGCATCCTGGCCACGGTCCTGCCGCTGCGAGCGGAGGTCGTGCCGCTGGCCGAGGCCGTCGGCCGCGTGCTCGCGGAGGATGCCGTGGCGCTGCTGACGCTGCCGCCATGGGACAACAGCGCCATGGACGGCTTCGCGGTGCGCGGCGCCGACGTGGCGGTCGCCGGTCCCGGTTCGCCCGTCGTGCTGACGGTGGTCGGCGAGGTGGCCGCCGGTCACGAGCCTGCGGTGAGCGTGCAGCCGGGCACGGCCGTGCGCATCCTGACGGGCGCCATCGTGCCGCCCGGCGCCGACGCGGTCGTGCCCGTCGAGGACACGGATGCTGCGTCGGGTGTCGCGGCGCTGCCGGAGCGCGTGGCCATCCGCGTGCCCGTGGAATCCGGCGCCAACATCCGCCGGGCGGGCAGCGACATCGTCTGTGGCGCGCGGGTCCTACCCCAAGGCAGCCGCGTCGGACCGGCCGCCATCGCGGCCCTGGCCGCCACCGGGCACGCCAGCGTGACCGTGCACCGCCGGCCCCGGGTGGCCATCGTGGCCACCGGCGACGAGCTGCGTCCCGTCGGGGAGCCCCTGGACGGAGCCGCCATCCCCGACAGCAACAGCGAGTCGCTGGTGGCGCAGGTGCTCGCCGCCGGAGCGGAGCCACTGCGCCTGGGCATCGCCACCGATGATCACGAGGCCGTCCGCGAGCGCGTCGTGGAGGGCATCCTGGCGGCCGACGTGCTCATCGCCACCGGCGGCGTCTCGGTGGGCGCCCGCGACGTCGTCAGGGACGTCTTCAGCGAGGTCGGCGAGCTGGACCTGTGGCGCGTGGCCATCCAGCCGGGCAAGCCGCTCGCCTTCGGCAGCGCCCCGCGACCCGACGGCGGCGCCTGCCTGCTCTTCGGGCTGCCCGGCAACCCGGTGAGCAGCTTCGTCACCTTCGAGCTCTTCGTGCGACCCCTGCTGCGCCGCCTGCGCGGCGAGGCACCCACGCAGGGTCGCCTCAGCGTGCGTGCCATCCTCGATGAGCCGGTGAGCAAGGCCCTCGCCCGACGCGCCTTCCTGCGCGTCCGCCTGTCCGAGGCCGGTCACGACGGCCGGCCGCATGCGGCGCTGGCCGGCGGCCAGGGCTCGCACGTCCTGTCCGCACTGGCACTGGCCGATGGACTGGCCATCATCCCCGAAGGTGTCGCCGGCCTGCCGGCCGGAGCAGAAGTGGAGGTCATCAGGCTTGACGTCGAGATCGCGCTGACACCTGGCCCGGCCAGGCATCGGGTCGGGCACGACCCGCGGGCAGCGCCAAGGCAGGGGACCATCCCGCCGCGGCTCCCGGGCGGGCAGCCGAGAGCAGTCGCCCGGAGCGTCGGCGCCTCAGTCACGTGGACCGGCTGGGCCGGCCGCGGATGGTGGACGTGACCGACAAGCCGGCCACGGCGCGCCGCGCGGTGGCCGAGGCGACCGTGAAGATGGACCAGGAGACCCTCACCCTCGTCATCGACGGTGGTGGCGCCAAGGGGGACGTCCTCAGCGTGGCGGAGCTGGCCGGCATCATGGGCGCCAAGCGGACCCCGATCTATCCCGCTGTGCCACCCGCTGCCCCTCACGGAGGTGACGGTGGAGATCACGCCCGACCGCAAGGTCGGCGCGCTCGTCATCACTGCCAGCTGCGGCACGACCGCCCAGACCGGGGTGGAGATGGAGGCCATGACCGCAGTGTCCATCGCGGCCCTCACCGTCTACGACATGGTGAAGTCGGCTGACCGCTTCGTCACCATCACGGGCATCCGACTGCTCGAGAAGAGCGGCGGGCACAGCGGCGACTGGCGGCGCCCGGCCCCCCACACTGCCGAAGGCGACAGCGAGGCGCGCCAGGTGCCAGCGGGGACGCGGGCGCGGCGACCGAGGAAGCCGTGAGCGCCGAGGACCGCGGAACTGCCGGTCGGGCGGCGCGTACCGCGGTCGTCATCACCGTCAGCGACGGGGTGATGGCGGGCACCCGCGAGGACCGCAGCGGCGATGCGCTGGCCTGGCGCCTGCACGAGCTGGGCTTCCACGTGGAGCGCCAGGCCGTGGCCGACGAGCCCGACGACATCGCCCGTCGCGTGGCCGGCGCGGCCGATGGCGGGGCCGCGCTGGTGGTGAGCACGGGTGGCACGGGCCTTGGGCCGCGCGACCGCACGCCGGAAGCCGTGGCCGGCGTCATCGAGTACGAGGTGCCGGGCATCGCGGAGGCGATGCGTTCGGAGGGTCGCCGGCACACGCCGCTGGCGTCACTGTCCCGCTCGCTGGCCGGGGTCCGCGGCCGCACGCTGGTGCTCTGCCTGCCGGGCAGCCCCGCGGGCGCGTCGGAGTCGCTCGAGGCGGTCGAGGGCATCCTGGAGCACGCCCTGGAGATGCTGGCGGGCCGCACGGCCCACGGCCAGGGAGGCTGATCGCCCGGCGGACGATGCCGCTGGGTTCGCCGCTGGGAGTGCCGCTGCCACGGGGGTCGATCGGCGGACCGCGTGGATCGATCCGGCGGACCGCGTGGGTCGATCGGCGGACCGCGCGGGCGGGATGTGGACCTCGACGCCCCGGGGCCGTGGTGTACGCTTTCGAACGATGCGCTGCCCCAAGTGTGGCACCCCTGATGACCGTGTCGTGGATTCGCGCGACCTCGACGACGCTGCGACCATCCGCCGGCGCCGCGAATGCTCGGCGTGCCACACGCGCTTCACGACGTATGAGCGCGTCGAGTCAGCGCGGCTGGCTGTCCTCAAGTCGGACGGCTCCCGCGAGGAGTTCGACCGCGACAAGCTCGCGGCCGGCCTGGCCAAGGCGCTCACGCGCCGCCCGGTCGGCAGGGACGCGGCCGAGGAGGCCGCCGACGCCATCGAGACGAAGCTGCGCTCGCGCGGCCTCAACGAGGTCGACTCGTCGATCGTCGGCGAGATGGCCATGGAGCGTCTGCGCGAGCTCGACCAGATCGCCTACATCCGCTTCATGAGCGTCTACCAGATCGTTCGACGACCTCGAGCAGCTCAAGAACGAGGTCGATGCGCTCTACGCCGAGCGGACGGAGCGCACGCCCGGCCAGACCACCCTGCGACTCGTCGAGACGCCGGCCGGACGCCCATCGGCATCGGCCACCCGCGGCCGCCGGCCCATCCGGCGGCCGCGGCGCCCACCCCGCCCACCCCGCCGCCCCGGCACTCCAGGCTAGTCCCGTGAGCGTCCTCTCCGACCGCGACATCCGTGCCGCCCTCCAGGACGGCCGCGTCCGCGTCGATCCCTTCGATCCCGAGCTGCCTCCAGCCGTCGTCCGTGGACCTCCACCTGGACCGCGCAGTTCCGCGTCTTCCACAACCACCGCTACCCGTACATCGACCCGCGCGTCGAGCAGCTGGACCTGACCGGCATCACGGAGGTCGGCGACGACGAACCGTTCATCCTCCATCCAGGCGAGTTCGTGCTGGGCCAGACGCTGGAGTGGGTAGAGCTGCCCGACGACATCGTCGCCAGGCTCGAAGGCAAAAGCTCCCTGGGGCGACTGGGCCTGCTCATCCACTCCACGGCCGGCTACGTGGACCCGGGCTGGAAGGGCAACCTGACCCTGGAACTGTCCAACGTGGCGAGGCTGCCCATCGCGCTCTACTTCGGCATGCGCATCGGCCAGATCTCGTTCTTCCGGATGTCAGCGCCGGTGGAGCGTCCGTACGGCACCAAGGGCCTGGGCTCGCGCTACCAGGGCCAGCGACGCCGACGGCGTCCGGCGTTCTACCGCGACTTCGAGTCGCATCGCCGGCGCATCCGGGCGGCCCGCGCGCAGCTAGCCTGTGTCCATCAAGGCCAGCGTCGACTGGCGGACCGAGCTGGGCGGCGGCATGTCGCGTCGCGCTCGTCCAGGCGGGCATCTTCACGAGCGACGCCGGCACGCTCTTGGGCCCGGTGCCGCGGATGATGTGGCAGCAGCTCGTCGACGACGAGATCGACGGCGAGCATCGGCTCACGCAGGCGCTCAACTGCCTGATGGTGGAGACGCCGGCCGGGACGCGTGCTCGTGGAGACCGGCATCGGCGAGCGCATGGACGACCATCGGCGGGCCAACCGCGGTGTGCGCGGTCAGGCCATCCTGCCATCCCTGCGGGCGGCCGGCTTCGACCCGGAGACGGTCGACGTCGTGGCCCTCTCGCCACCTCCACTTCGACCACGCCGGCGGGCTGCTGACCGCGGCCGGCGGGCCGGCCTTCCCGCGCGCGCGGATCGTCGCCCAGGCCGACGAGTGGACGTTCGCGCTGGATGACAACCTGCGCCTGGCGGCCTCGTACGAGCAGGACGAGCTTCGCATCAGCGAGCCGTGGGCCCGTCCCGGCGCGGTCGACGGCGACAAGGAGCTCCTGCCCGGCGTCTGGGTGCGTCGCACCAGCGGCCACTCGGGCGGCCACCAGGCCATCATCGTGCGAGGCACGCACCGGACGGTGGGCTTCATCGGCGACCTGTTCATGCGACCCTGGTCGGCCAATCCGCGCTGGGTGACGGCCTTCGACGACTTCCCGCTCACGAGCGTGGCGGTCAAGACGCGACTCTTCGCGCAGGCCGCCGCCGAAGGCTGGACGATCGTCCTGTCACACGAGCCGCGCCACCCGGTGGGCCGCCTGCTCGGCGAGCGCGGCCGCTTCCGCTTCGAAGCCACGATCTGAGGCGACGCGGCCTCGCGGACCCGGCACGCGGCCGCTAGGGGCCGGGGCCGATGTCGCGCGCTGGGCCGCCCGCCGCGTCCGGCCGAGGCCGCTGGGCCGGGTCCGCTCCGCCCGCCGGGGCCGAGCCGCCGGGCCGCGTCCAACGCCGCTGCGAGCCGTCGAGCCCGCGTGGGGCGTCGGCCGCATGGGGCGTCGGCCGCGTGGGGCGTCGGCCGCGTGGGTTCCTATTCCAGGGGCGAATGACTCAGCCAAGCTGAGCCTCGCGAAGGCCCCAGCCTGGTCCGGATGAGTCACCGGGGACTGGGATGGCCACTTCCTGGCTGGATGAGTCAGAGGGGAATGAGATGGCGCCGCGCCTGGCTGAGTCATTCACAGCGGAATAGAGCGTCAGCGGCAGGGCGCGGCAAGGGCGCGCGGGGTGCGCGGCAAGGCGCGCGGGATGCGCGGCAAGTGCGCGGCGGCCTCCGCTCTCTCGGCACGCCCTGGCGGCGCCGTCAGCCAGGTGGCGCCGATGGCGCCAGTACCGAGGTCGCCTCGGCCGGACGGGGCGATGCCGCCAGCAGCGGCTCCACGATGGCGGCCACCTCCGCCTCATCGAGCGGGCCGTAGCGGATGGTGCGGATGATGCCCGCTCGATCGATGAAGACGTGGGTCGGCAGGCCGAAGCCGGCGTACGTGTGGAAGACCGCGCTGCTGGCATCGAAGCCGATGGGGTAGTCAAGGTCGTACGTCTCCGCCCACGCCGCCACGTCCGCCGGCGTCGTCTCCTGCACGCTGACCGCCACCATGGCCAGGCCCTGCGGGCCGTAGCGCTCCCAGGCCTCGCGCAGCACGGGCGTCTCGCGCTGGCAGGGTGGGCACCACGTGGCGAAGAAGCTGAGCCAGACCGGCTGGCCGCGCAGCGCCTCGAGGCTGAGGGGTCGGCCGTCCAGGTCCAACAGGCTAGCCGAGCGGCCGTCGACGGTCCCCGCGAGCTCGGGGGCGACCTGCCCGACCGCGAGCCCCGTCGTCGGCTCACCCACCTGGTAGAAGCCTGCGGTGGCGAGGTCCGCGGGAGTGGCAGGGCCGGCCACGGGCATGCGCAGCAGCGCCAGGAGGAGGGTCGCGATCCCCAGCACGATGGCCAGGATGACGAGATGGCGCAGCGTGAAGGGTCCGACCACCCGGCGCGACCAGCGGCCTGCCGTGGCTGGCGACTCGGTGGCCGCAGGGTCGGGCGTCTGACCGGTCACACGTTCGGCCAGAGGAAGCTGAGGCTGCGCGCCAGCAGCCCCAGCCAGTCGAAGATGAGGGCCACGCCGAGGATGACGATGAGCGCCCCGCCGGCGACCTCGATCTGCCGGCTGTAGCGCAGCAGGGGTCGCGTGATGAGCGGCGCACGGTCGACCGCGAGGGCCATGAGCAGGAAGGGGATGCCCAGGCCGATCGAATAGGCCACGAGCAGCGAGACGACCTGCGGGCTGGTGCCCACGGCGGCCATCGTCAGGATGGCGCCCAGGGTCGGGCCGATGCAGGGCGTCCAGCCCACGGCGAAGACGGAGCCCAGGGCGAAGCCGCCGACCATGCCGCCGCGCGAGGCGCCCGGTCGGGAGCCGCCGAAGGACTCGAGGGGCTTCCACGAGCGCGCCAGCGTGCGCAGGCGCAGGACACCCATGAGGTTGAGGCCGAGGATGATGAGGATGACCCCGCCGACCTGGCGCAGCAGGGCCAGGTTGTCACGCAGCGGGCCGGCCGCCACGTAGGCGGCCACGCCCAGGACCGTGAAGACGGTCGAGAAGCCGAGCACGAAGGCGATGGCGTTGGGCATCGCGCGCCAGCCGGAGCGACGGGCGGGTGCGGCGGGGAATGGCGTGGCGCTGGCAGCGCCGAGTGGCATGGCGCCGGCAGCGCCGACTGGCATCGCACCGGCGGCGCCGAGTGGCAGGGGTCCGGCGGCGCCAAGTGGCGCGGCGGCGGCGACTGGCCCCGCAGCGAAGGGGTCGCGCACGGCGATCACACCGAGCTGGCCCAGGTAGGCCGGCACGACCGGCAGCACGCAGGGGGAGAGGAAGCTCAGCAGCCCGGCCAGCAGGGCGGCGCCGAGCGTCAGGTCCACGCGGGCTCTCCGCTCACGCGCTGGAGCCGGGGAGGGCGCGCTCCAGGAAGTCCCGCACCTGGCGCCCTGTCGTCACGAGGTCCGACTCCTCCGCCCCGAGGGCAAAGACGGGGATGCGCATGCCGTGGCGCGCCTCCAGGTCCGGGTCGCCGCTGATGTCCACGTGCTCGATGTGGACGGGGGAGCGCCGGCACGGGCACGCATGGCCAACGCGTCGTGCAGCAGCAGCTCCGGCGTCGTCGCACAGGTGGCAGCCGGGACGGCGGTAGATCGTCAGGGTCGGGCGCCCGGCGGGTTCGGACATGGCTGGCCGCGATTCTACGGCGGCGCTACGATTCCGCTGCGCCCCCGTAGCTCAGTGGATAGAGCGGCACCGTCCTAAGGTGCGCGTCGGCGGTTCGAGTCCGTCCGGGGGCGCCACTCCCACAACGTCGGTGACCAGCATATGGAGTCGGGGCAGTGGGACCACGTTCACGACCTCGGACGCTTGAACAAAGCGATAGGGACGTGGCCTCATACCAAGTGAACGGGAGGCTCTGACACGCGGCCCATACCCTGGCCGCCGGGACCGCGCCGAGCCACTGGCGGAACCGACCCGCCCGAGTTGGGGGATTCGCTGATGAGGCGAGTCATCATCCTGTGCAGCGTGCTGCTGCTCGTGCTGGCGACGGCCGCGCCGGCGGCAGCGGGCAAGTACCGGGAAGCCTGGGAGGACGATTTCGACGACACCTGGTATGTCTCACGTGTCCGCAGGGCTTCGACATCTACGACCGGAGCATCGGCCACGAGTCCTTCGAAGGCTGGTATGACAAGGACGGCAACCCGTCCATCGGTCTGTACCAGGCCAAGGGCACGGACAACGTCTTCAACGAGGACCGACCGGGCCACGTGCTGTCCGGGCACTTCGGGTACTCGTCGCACATCGACAACGTGGTCGTCCTCTCGCCGACGCTGTTGACCTGGTCGGAATCGGTCAGCGGCATCCTCTGGAACATCCAGGTCCCCGGTGCGGGACGGGTCTACCACCTCGCTGGCAACATCCGCCAGGACGTCGTGATCGAGGCCGGCAAGGACAACATCTACACCCTGCTGCGGCAGAAGGGCATCTCGGTCTTCGACGGCGAGACGCTCTGCGAGGCGCTCGCTCCCTAGACCCGGTGTCGGGTGCTCCCGGCCAGGAAGCGAGGATGTCGGCATGCGCAGGCCGTCCCGCGAGGGGCGGGCCTCACGTCTTGTCGGCGTGGGAGGTCCGCGGCTCTCCGGGACGAACCTCGAGGGGCTCGCCTTGCCAACAACCAGTCGGAACCACACCTAGGGGAAGGTCCAGCGCCTCAGGCCGATGACGCTCCCGTCGTCGGCCACGCGCACCTCGCAGCGGTCCCTGAGACGTGGTCACGAGATCACAGCCGCAAGCCCTCGACATCCGACGCCAGCTCCATGGCGGAGCGGATGACGGCGCCATGCGGCGCGTACGGCCCGAGTGCGGGTCCGTCGCGGCCGATACGGAGCTGTCGGCCCTGCCAGGGAGGTTGACCCTGGGCGTACCCTCTTGCTCTCGCGATGATCGCGACCGCCGTCCAGACAGGCACTCCCGCCGACCGACGAGAGCGCCTCGGGATGGTGCCCATGGGGGGACAGGAGAGGAGGCAGCCCCATGCGGCGTCTTACTTCCACCACCATCGTCCTGATGGCCCTGCTGCTCGCCACGGTGGCCGCCGCCCCGGGCGTGTCGGCCCAGGCCACGGCCGAGCACCCGGCCGTCGGGGCCTGGATCGTCGATCCCACGCCGGAGGACACGACGGACCCGCTGGAGCTGCTGACCGTCGCCCCTGGCGGCATCATCACCAACGCCAACCCGGACGGGACCGGGTACGGGTCGTGGGCTGCGACCGGCGAGCGGAGCGCGGACGCGACCTTCCTGTGTCCCGCTCAGTGACCCGGAGGCCGGGCTTCGTCGGGTACGTCACGGTCCGCGCCAGCATCGAGGTGGCCGAGGACGGTCAGAGCTTCGCCGGGACCTACACCATCGAGTTGCCGGCCGGGATGGCCGAGGCCATGGGCGCCCCCGTGGGCCAGCTCGGTCCGGGCGAGGTGACCGGCCAGCGCATCGCCGTCGAGCCGATGGGCGAGCCGGTCGGCCCGCTCCTGGCGGAGGGTGGCCCCGAGCAGCCGCCGTCCCCTGAAGCGTCACCGGCAGGCTGACAAGAGCCGACCCTCACAGACGAATGGCCCGTCCCGCGAGGGGCGGGCCATTGCTCGTGTTCGGGGTCAGTCCCTGCGCCAGGTCCATGGCCGAGCGGATGACGGCGCCACGCGGCGTGTACGGCCCGAGGTGCGGGTCGTCGTGGCGGACACGGACCTGTCGGCCCTGCCAGGAGACGATGAGCGGGTCGTGCGACCTCACGACCAGACGGTACTGGGGCATCTGCGCCACGTCGGGTGGCACTGGCCGCATCGGAGAGCATAGCGACGATGGCATCCATCTCGGCGTCGCGGCCGTTATCGGCTCAGGGTAGCGGCGCAGGCGTGCGCGTAGACAGTGGCTGCGGCGCTCTGTACCCTCGGCCATTCACGGCCGCACCGGGCGGCGAGACAGCCGCTGGTGCCGACCTGCCGGGGGGCAGGAGGAAGCGCATATGCGCAAGGTTCTCGGTATCTCCCTCTCCATCGCTCTGGGGCTTGTCTCGATGTCCCTGCTCACCGCTGCCGTCGCCGTCGGCCAGTCGGAGGAGCCGACCGATCCGATGCGACCGAGGGCGGCGACCATCGACTTCGAGGGGCACTCTCCCTGGCTGGATGGCACGCGGCGGGCGGACGACCCCGGAGTCCTCCACTTCGAGGGCGACCACACTGAATTCCCCTGGGAGTCGAGCGACCCCCGCCTCTCCGGAACGGTGACCCACACGGGCAACCGGGACATCTACCAGGGTGCCGCTGTCATGGTCGACTCGGCCCTGCTCGAGGTCGTGAACGACGGCGGCCGCTGGATCGGACCGTTGACTCGGGGCAAAGTTGGCTCGGAGTGGAGGGGCAGCGCCCTGCTCCGTGGCGAGGGCGGCTACGAGGGCTTGACGGCGCTGATCTTCCTGGACTTTGGAATTACGCCGTCCGGCATTGCAGCCGTCTTCCCCGGCGAGATGCCCCCGGTGCCGCTACCGGCCGAGTAGCCCGTGGGTCGAGCCGAGCACCAGAGGCCCGTCCCGCGAAGGGCGGGCCTCTTCTCGAGTCGGATGGTGATCGCGGCGACAAGCAGCCAGGCGTCGATGACCAGCATCTAGACTTGGGGACGTTGGCCCGCCATCACGACCTCCGCCTCTTGAACACAGTGGTAGCCGTGTGGCCTCATACCGGGTGAACGGGAGGCGATGAGGCGCGGCCCATAACTGGCGTGGAACTGGACCGGCAGGCTGGTCCTCTTCTTCGAGGACTCTTCCGACGCGGTGCCGGATGTCCTCAAGTTCACTGGAGGCCATCCCGACGGCACCTCCGACCAGTTCGCGGCGATGTGCCGGCTGCTGGCTGCATAGCAGGCAGGCGAAGCGGCTCGTAGCCATGGCCTGAGCCGATCGGTCACCGGCGAGCGAGTGGCCGCCGCGCCTCATCCGAAGCAGGGCCCGTCCCGCGAGGGGCGGGCCTCTTCTCGAGTCGGAGGATGATCGCGGCTCACGGCGACCAGGCGGCGCACTTCGTCGCACCTTCTCCGCCGTCAGAACCAGTCCAGTCGAAGCAAGTCAGCGTCCACGCGGCAAGACGAGTCGGTGACCAGACCGCCACCAGTCCACGACCCGACCACCCGCCACACTCAACGCCGCGAGCCATACCGCAACAGCGACAGGCAACGACACGACGGGCAACTGCCCCTGCTCGAGCTGAGCCACACTGACATCGACCCCACTGCGGTGCCCTGAGAACAGCGCCCCCAGACCTTGAGAACAGCGCCGCGCCTCACGTGCATCGATCCACTTGCGGCCACCGACCGGGGGCTGGGACCCAGCCTGTCAGGGCGGGGACTGCTCGTGGCCACCAGCGAGGACTCCTGGGTGGCCAACGACCGGGACCGGGTGAGTCGCCACGATGAGGTCCCCTGGGTCGTACTGGGCCTTGACTCGGCCGAGCCGTTCGCAGGCCGCGGGCGAGAAGAGATCGGCCAGGTCGAAGGATCGCTCGGCGAAGTTGGGGTAGTTGCGCTCCGCCTCCCACGGTGTCAGCGACGAGCGCAGCATGGCGGCGTGACGGCCCACGGCGATGGCCCGGTCCGTGTCCGGCACCAGGCTGTACGCGGCGGTCGCGAAGCCGGCCTCGAGTGATGCCAAGGCGCCATTGTCGGGAGCCGCGTCGGCAAGCCGCGCCCCAAGGTGTCGCAGCTCGACGGAGTCCAGCGGCGATCCAGAGCCGGGGCCGGCCGTCTGGACGAGGGCATCGATGGCCGCCGCCGGCAGATCCCTGAGGAGCCACCCGTCGATGAAGGCAGGCACTGGGCCGACCGGATCCATGTGTAGCTCGCCGAGACCGGTGGGCGGCAGCATCGCGAACGTGTCGATCTCCGGGCCATGCTCCCGCAACGGACGAAGTAGCTCGATGCCCTCGTCCTCTGTCGCGAGGCAGGCTGCCTCGATGAGCACGAACGAGCGGCCTCGCAGTCGTGCCGGCACCTCGGAGTCGAGCGGCACGTTGAGGAGGCGGCCGACCGACGTGACGGTATCGGGAATGCCGGCCGCCCATGCCTGCCACGCAGCGAGGATCCCAGCGGCACGCTCCAGCGGCCAGAACAGCGCGCCGGCGTACAGCTCGCGGACGGGATACAGGGCGAACTCCAGCGCCGTGACGATGGCGAAGCTGCCCCCACCACCGCGGAGGGCCCAGAAGAGGTCGGGCTCGTGCTCGTGGTCGACTCGGAGCCGGCGGCCATCCGCGGTCACGATGTCGAAGGCAAGGACGCTGTTGCAGGCCAGCCCGTAGCGCCGAGCCATCCAGCCAAGTCCGCCACCCAGGGTGTAGCCCACCACTCCGACGTTCGGCGAGGAACCCGCGAGCCCGGCCAGCCCATGAATGGCGGCGGCCGCCTGGAGCTCACCCCACGTGACGCCGGCACCGACTCGTGCGCGACGCTGCCCCGGGTCGATGTCCAACTCGCGCATCCGGGACATGGTCACGAGCCCGCCATCCTCGATCGTGCCCAGCGGCACCGCGCCATGACCCGTCCCCTGGGGCACCAACCGCAGGCCGCGGGCGCGGGCGAAGGCAACGAGCTCGACGACGTCGTTGGTCGTCTCGGGGTAGGCGATGAGCGGTGGTCGCTGGTCGGCGGCGAGGTTCCACGCCAGGCGGGCCCGACCCCAGCCATCGTCCGTCTTGGAGACGACGCGACCGGCCAACCGTTCCCGCAGGCCGCGAAGGTGCTCGAGATGCTGGTCGCGCCGCGCCTGCTCCGGTGCGGCGATGGCTCGCCGGGTCAGGTAGTCGGGAGGTAACAACCATCGTCCCTTCTGTGCACGCGCAGTCCGATCTACTTTGCCGCGGACTTGACTTCCCACCTGGCAGGGCAACACAAGCACCGAGCGTCATCCTGCTCGATCGCAGTGTGGGGCCGCGCCGCAGCACAATCAAGTAGCAGATAGGTCATCTTTCCTATCGCGGATCGCCGGTCCTGATGCAGCAGCGATCTGACCTCGGACTGTCCGCGGCAGAGAGATCGGCTCCGTCGGTGCTCTCGGTGCGATGTGCGAACTGGTACCTGGCTCCGGCTCTGGTGGTACCTCCCTGCGGTCGGCACGCCAAGTCGGATGCCGAGGGCGTCCACGGCTATCCGGGGGAGCACCTCGGCTCCTACATCAGCGCCAGCAGACCTCTCTATCCATGGCGATGTCCCGTACAAATGCGGCGTCGCGCGGCGTGGACGCCCATGGGTCTGTCCGTCGGCGTGGAGATCGCGTGTCCGCGGAGAGGGAGATCCCGTGTCCGCCCAGGAGGAAGTCCCGCTGTCCTTTGACACACGATCCTGATGTCTGCGCACCGGACGCGCCATGAGACACTTCGATAGGGAACCCATCAGGAAAGGGCATCGATGACCACGTACAAGGTCGGCTACTTCGTCGGCAGCCTCTCATCGACGTCTATCAACCGCGAACTCTCGAAGGCGTTGATCCGCCTGGCCCCCGCGGATCTGGCGTTCACTGAGATCCCGATCGGGGATCTGCCCCTGTACAGCCCGGACCACGACGCGGACTTCCCCGACGCGGCCAGGGCGCTGAAGGCGGCGATCGCTGGGTCGGACGCCATCCTGTTCGTCACCCCGGAGTACAACCGCTCCATCCCCGGAGCGCTGAAGAACGCCATCGACTGGGCCTCGCGGCCGTGGGGTCAGAACTCCTTCGACCAGATCCCGGCCGCCGTGATCGGGACGTCCAGCGGGCAGATCGGCACAGCCATGGCCCAACAGAGCCTGCGCGGCGTGCTCAGCTTCTGCAACGCCCGGCAGATGACCGCTCCCGAGGCCTACATCCGCTACTCCCCGGAGGTCTTCCCCGGCGAAGGGGAGGTCGCAGACGAGTCCACCAAGGTCTTCCTCACCAACTACATGGAGCAGTTCCGGACCTACATCGTTCGGGTCCTGACCGTCATCCCTCGACCCTGAGGGTTGCGCGTCTGACGTGGAGGTAACCCAAGACGTCGGTGACAGGGCGGCGCACGACTTCGAGTGGGACCTCGACTACACGAACCGTGCGGGGCGGATGTTCCACAACTCGGGCGTCACGTCGGGCAGCGCGCGAGGGGGCAAGATCGTGCGCCTTCAAGACTACCTGTTCGACTGGCTGGCTCTCGCCGAAGCGAACGCGCCTGAGTCGGACGCTCCCGCGTAGACGAACGACCGGGATGGAACGGCGAAACCGATGTCGCCCTGCTACCGTGCTCGGGACATGAAGCGCGACGAGTCGATGGACGCGACGGCCCGATGGCCAGCGTCACCGGTGGTGGCGGCCGGGGACAGGGCCGCCGCTGCACGCATGGCAACGACCACCCGATCCTGATCCGCTGACCGGAGCCTCCGCGCTCGGGACGGCTCGCGGGGCCCCTGGTCCGGGCTCGCATCGGCGTGACGGGCGGTGACGTCCTGATGGACGCCGCGATCGCCGGCGGCATCTTCCTGATCGCGTATGCGCTGATCGCATCGGAGCGCCTGGACCGCACACTCGTGGCGCTGTCCGCGGGGCTCCTCCTGATCGCCCTCGGGGTCGTCGACCAGGAGACCGCCTTCGCGGCCATCGACCTCAACGTCATCTTCCTGCTGGCCGGGATGATGGTGCTCGCCAGCGCGCTCGCGAGGACGGGCTTCTTCCAGTGGCTGGCGGTGCACTCGGTCCGCCTGTCGCGGGGCGACCCGCTCCGGCTGCTCATCATCCTGTGCGTCGTCACGGCCGGCCTCTCGGCCTTCCTCGACAACGTCACGACCGTGCTGCTCATGACGCCCGTGACGCTGTCGGTGGCGCGACGGTTGGGCATCTCGCCGCTGCCCTACCTCATCAGCCAGATCCTGGCCGCCAACATCGGTGGCACCGCGACCCTGATCGGGGATCCACCCAACATCCTCATCGGCTCCGCGGCGGGTCTCGACTTCACCGACTTCCTGCTGAACCTCGGGCCCGTCATCGTGCTCATCTTCAGCGTCTTCCTGGTGGCCATGGTGGTGCTCTTCCGGGGCCACCTCCAGGTCCCCGACGAGCGGCGCGAGGCGGCGCTCGAAGCCACCGAGGAGACGATCATCCACGACCGCGGCCTGCTCGCGCGGACGCTCATCGTGGTGGGGTTCACGATCGCGGGCTTCCTGGCGAGCTCCGCGCTCGGTCTCGAAAACGCCACCATCGCGCTCCTGGGCGCCACCGCGCTGATGCTCGTGGCACGCCTGGACCCGCACGCGATGCTGCGCGAGGTGGAGTGGTCGACGCTCTTCTTCTTCGTGGGTCTCTTCATCCTCGTCGAGGCCGTCGTGAGTGTCGGCATCGTGGGCGGCATCGCCACGCTGGTGGCCGACGCCACGGCCGGGAACGAGGGGGCGACGGCGATGGCCCTGCTGTGGTTCTCGGCGGGAGCCTCCGCCATCATCGACAACATCCCCTATACGGCCACGGCCATCCCGGTGGTGCAGCACCTGGTCGAGGGCGGCATGTCGTCCGACGCGCTGTGGTGGTCGCTGGCCCTGGGTGCCTGCCTGGGCGGCAACCTGACCATCGTGGGTGCTTCCGCGAACGTCATCGTCGCCAACCTCGCGCTGCGCGATGGACACCCCATCCGCTTTGGCCAGTTCCTCCGCTACGGTGCCATCGTGGTCGCCGGCTCGCTGATCATCTCGAGCGGCTATGTCTGGGCCCGCTACGTGGCATGACCAAGGCGGCGACCCGCGACGCCGGGTCGGGGGACACGATCAGGTGGGGCCAGCGACGGAGGTGCTCGAGACCCCGGATGCGCGCCGCAGCACCAGGTAGCCCCCGATGCCGGCCACGATCGACGCCGCCAGGATGCCGATCTTGGCGAAGGCGAGCATCGGCCCGCCGCCGAACGCGAGCCCCGCGATGAACAGGCTCATCGTGAACCCGATCCCGCCGAGCCACGACACACCGTAGATGTGGCGCCAGTGCACGCCGTCCGGCAGCGAGGCGAAGCCGAGCCGAACGACCGCGTACGCCGCGAGCGAGATGCCCACCTGCTTGCCGATGACGAGGCCGAGCAGGACGCCCAGGAACACCGGCTCGACGACGATGGCGGCCAGCTCGCCGCGGATCGCCACGCCCGCGTTGGCCAGCGCGAACAGGGGCACGATCAGGAAGGCCGTCCAGGGAGTGAGCGTGTGCTCGATGCGGAGCATCGGAGCCTGGGCCTTCTCGGTGGCGTCCTCCAGCTCCCAGAGGGCCGCGTGGTGCTCCTCGGTGCTGGCATCCTCGCCGCCGACCGTGCGCCCTTCGAAGTCGTCCACGATGTCACGCGCACGCTCGACGAAGGCGTCGGAGTCGATGCGCGTCCGGGCCGGGATGGTGAAGGCCAGCAGGACGCCTGCGACGGTGGCATGGATGCCCGACTGGAAGACGGCCATCCAGAGGGCGAGGCCCAGCAGGCCGTAGACGAGCGGACGGCGCACGCCGAGGACGTTGGCCCCGATGAGCGCCAGGAGGATGACGCCCGCAGCCGCCAGCGCGGGCAGCGACAGGTCGGCCGTGTAGAAGAGCGCGATGACGAGCACGGCGAGCAGGTCATCCACGATCGCCAGCGCGGCCAGGAAGACACGCAGGCCCAGGGGGATGCGGGAGCCGAGGATGGCCAGGACCCCGAGGGCGAACGCGATGTCGGTGGCCATGGGGATGCCCCAGCCACGGTTCGCCTCGCCGCCTCCGCCGACGACGGCCAGGAAGATGATGGCCGGCAGGATCGCGCCGCCGGCCGCGGCAACGATGGGCAGGGTGGCCCGACGGACCGAGGCCAGCTCTCCGACCAGGACCTCCCGCTTGATCTCGAGACCGACCACCAGGAAGAAGACGGCCATGAGGCCGTCGTTGATCCAGTGGAGCAGCGATTGCGAGAAGTCCAGGGAGCCGAGCGACAGGGTGAGCTCCGTCTCCCAGAGCGCCGTCCACTCCTGCGACCAGGGAGAGTTGGCCAGCACCATGGCGACCACCGCGGCCGCCATGAGCAGCAGGCCGCCCGAGGCCGAACTCTGCGCGAACTCCCGGAAGGGCGCCAGGATCCGGTCGATCGGTTCGACCGGGGGGTTGATCGCGGCTGCGCCGCGTTCGTCGTGCTGGCTACCGCTCACTGGGGCGACCCTGACCGGCCGCCACCACCGGTGACGCGGTCGGCAACCCTCGCGCGTCCATCGACTCGTAACGCTGCATGACCGCCCAACGGTACCAGCCCCTCGTGCGCCATGCCGGGCGCGACCATCGCCAGCATCTGCCCGCGTCGGGGTCGAGAAACGCGGGTGTAGGCTGTGACGAGGGGGTTGGATGGAGCCGTCGTGGTCCCGAGGCCACGGCGACCAAGGAGGATCGACCCATGGCCGAGCACCCCAATGTGACGCTCGCGCGACGCGCTGCCGACGAGATGCAGGGCGAGGGCAATGCAAGCGATGGCGAAGTATCTCGCCGACGACGTGGTGTGGCACGAGATCGGACGAGCGGAGCCCAGGCGCGGCATCGCGGAGCTCGCGGCGGCCGCGGGCGCCGCCGATTACGAGATCGACTGGGAGACGCATGACATCCTCGGCAACGATGACCATGTCGTCGTGCTCGGCACCGCCACCGCGACGCGAGGCGACCGCACCCTGACATACCGCACGGCCGAGATCCAGCACGTCAAGGACGGCAAGATCACGGAACGCTGGGCCTTCTCTGACGACACAGCAGCGATCATCGACTTCTTCGCCTGATCGAGCGCGTGCGGCGGGGCTCCCAGGGAACGCCGCCGCATCTTCCTCGCTCGACGTGGCCACAGACCGGCCCGTCTCGCGACGGCGGGCCGCTTCTCTCTGATGGACGCCGAGGCAGCCCTGGACCCCGAGAGCCTCTTCGCCCGACATCCGGCCGCGTACGAGGCCTATCGGGTCGTCCACGCCATGCTCGAGTCGGTCGGCCCTGTCGACGTACGCACGACGCGGACGCAGGTCGCGTTCCGACGGCGACGCGGCTTCGCCTACCTGTGGCTGCCCGTGGCCTGGGCGCGTCAGCCCAGTGTCGAGGTCGTGCTCTCGATCGCCCTGGGGCGCCTCGATGACTCGACGCGGTGGAAGCAGGTGGCGCATCCCGCTCGCGACATCTGGATGCATCACCTCGAGGTATGCGCCAGCAGTGACCTCGACGACGAGGTGCACGGCTGGCTGCGCGAGGCGTACACGCACGCCGCGTAGCGCGCGAGCACCCTCCTCCGAAGGGGCCACGCATCGCCGCGCATCACGGCCCGGGCCGCCAGTGGCCGAGGCGGCCACGAAGGCACGGTCCATACTCTGGCCACCGGGACCGTGTCCGAGCCACTCGCGGACCCGACCCGCGCCTCGGAGGGGGGACGATGACGCGCAGGATGTGGGCCCTGGGTGCAGTCATGCTGTCGTGCCTGGCGCTTGGTGCGAGTGCCCGTCGCGGCACAGGAGGCCTCTGAGGGTCCGTCGGCGCCCCCGCCCGTCTCGTCCGCAGGAGCGCTTCCGGTCACGTCCCTGCCGTCGGCGTCCGCGAGCCCACTGCCCGACTCCGTGAAGCCGCCCGCGGGGTCGCTCATCGCGTACGTGGCGGGTGAGACGGGCACATCCCCCGCCATCCACATCGTCGCGGCGGACGGCAGTGTCGACTCGCTCGTGGCGCCGGGAACCTTGCCGACCTGGGCACCGGATGGCCAGCGCTTCGCTTACACCTGCAAGCCGAAGCGCTGGGATTACTTCGGGTCGATCTGCATCCATGACCTGGACTCCGAGACGAGCGAGGTCGTCATCGCGAATGGGACGCTCCCGCACTGGTCGCCGACCGGCAGGCTCATCGCCTTCAGCCGCGACGTGTGGGCCCTGGGCGACGCCTGGATCTACCGGGCGCAACCACGCGCCGTCTGGAAGCTGCCCGGTGGCATGCCGGAATGGTCGCCCACGGGCCGCTGGCTCCGCTTCCTCACCACCCGCGGCATCCCCGAGAGGCCGGTCATCCACGTCGTGCGCCCCGATGGTTCGGATGCGCGGAGCCTGGGCATCGGCTGGAACGCGACATGGTCACCCGACGGCGACCGCATCGCGGCGACATGGTGGGATGGCGCTCGCAGCACGGTGACCGCCATCGATGTCGAGACGGCCGCGCGGGAACCACTCTTCGAGACGGACGCTCCGATCATCGCCCTGCGCTGGCTGCCCGGCGAGGGGCTGGCGTTCGTCGCCGAGCGCGAGGCCTCCTCGACCGGGGACCTCTTCGTCGTCGAGCTTCCGAGCGGTATCGTGCGGTCACTCACCTCGGGTCTCGCGGTCACGCCGGACCTGACCGTCTCACCGGACGGCCAGTGGCTGGCCTTCACGGTCACGAGCGATGGCAAGAGCGACATCTACCTGGCCTCCCGCCAGGGCGGCTGGGCTCCGGTCACGACGTCCGCTGACGCGACCAGGCCAGCCTGGGGCCCATGACCGGAGCTGGCATCGAAGAGTCGGCAGCGCCTGTCGTGGTGGCGTTCCCTCGTCCGCCGTGCCGACGCTCCTCCCGGTCCTTCCGAGCGCTACGCTGCAGACCCTGGATGCGGCTTCGCGCCCGGACGGATGAGCGTGGGTGACGATGATGTCAACGCAGTTCCTTGACTCGGTCTCGGTCGGGATGGTGTTCGTGCTCTTCGCGATCGTGTCATTGGCTGTCTACGAGGTCGGCTTCCGCCTGGGCCGCTGGTGGCAGGACCGCCTGCCCGGGGAGCAGGAGGGCCCCACGGACATGCTCGTGGGCTCTCTCCTCGCGCTGATGGCATTCCTGCTCGCCATCACGATGGGCATGGCCTCGGACCGCTTCGACGCGAGGCGCGGGCTGGTCCTTGCCGAGGCCAACGCCATCGGCACGGCGTACCTGCAGGCCGACTACCTGCCGGAGCCCGCGGCCGAGGAGATGAAGGAGCTGCTGCGGACGTACCTGCCCCTGCGCATCGCACCCGACGACACCTCTGAGATCGAGGCCAACGTCCAGCGCTCCGTTGGGCTCCACGCCGAGATGTGGGCGATCGCCTCGGAGGCTGCTCGCTCCGGACACAGCCCCGACCTTGTCTCCGCGTTCGGGGATTCGCTGTCCGAGCTCGTCGCTCTCAACGAGACGCGCATCGTCTCGTCTCTCTATGCCCGGGTCCCCGAGACGGTGATCATCCTCCTGCTCGTGGGTTCGGCCCTGTCTCTCGGCATGGTCGGCTACACCGCCGGTCTCAAGCGACGCCGCAGCGTCGCCAGCGCCGTGGTGCTCGTGATCGCCCTTGGCGTCGTCCTGGCGCTCGTCATCGATCTCGACCGGCCGCAGGAAGGCCTGATCAATGTGAGCCAGCAGGCGCTCCTCGACGTGCAGCGCTGGATCGGCACGCCCTCGCCCTGACCAGCCGCCAGGGTCTGGTGAAGATCCTTCCGGACCGGCGACCGCGCTCGACGTCGGCGTCCCCGGCGCTCCGATGCCTCATCATGCCGGCATGGACCGCAGGCCCACCGTCGTGCTGCTGGGCACCCTCGACACGAAGGGCCCCGAGCACGCCTTCGTGCGCGATCGACTGCGTGAGGCCGGAGTGCTGGTCACGCTCGTGGACCTCGGCGTCCTCGGTGAGCCCGGCGTGGAGTCGGACGTCCCGGCGCACGCGGTCGCCGTGGCTGCCGGTACGACGCTCGAGGAGCTGCGTCGGGCCGCGCTCAGCGGTGGCCATCGCGCTGACGCCCTGGACGCCATGGCCAGGGGTGCCATCGCGCTGGTGGCCCAGTGGCGCGAGGAGGGCCGCTGCGACGGCGTCATGGGCCTTGGTGGCAGCGGCGGCTCGTCCATCGTGTCGGCGGTGCTGCGCTCGCTGCCGATCGGCGTCCCCAAGCTGCTCGTATCGACGATGACGTCGGGCGACATGCGCCCCTATGTCGGCAGCCGCGACCTGACCCTGGTGAACCCGGTGACGGACATCTCGGGCCTCAACCGAGTCTCGCGCCGGGTGCTGGCCAACGCCGCGCATGCCATGGCTGGCATGGTCCGGGGTCTGGGCTCCGCGCCGTCCGACGACGCGCCGCTCGTCGCCATCTCGATGATGGGCGTCACGACTCCCGGCGGTCAGGGCATCCAGCGCCGCCTGGAGGCGGCCGGCTACGAGACCATGGTCTTCCACGCCAACGGGGCGGGCGGCATGGCCCTCGAGGAGCTCGCCGGACAGGGCTTGTTCGACGGCGTCATCGACCTGACCACCAGCGAGCTCACCTCGGAGCTGTTCGGCGGCATCCTCTCGGCTGGTCCGCAACGACTGACCACCGCGGGCCGGGCTGGCATCCCGCAGGTCATCGCCCCGGGTGCCCTGGAGGTCATCAACTTCGGACCCCGCGACACGATCCCGGAGCACTTCGCCGGCCCCGACCGGCGCATCGTCATCCACAGCGCGTCGGTCACCTCGGTGCGCTCCACCGCTGTCGAGGCGGTCGAGATCGGTGCCCGCTTCGCCGAGCGCGTCAACGAGGCCGCGGGCCCCACGGTCGTGCTGCTGCCCCTGCGTGGCTGCTCGGTGTACGAGCTGCCCGGCGGACCCTTCGTCGACCCGGAAGCCGACGCGGCGCTCCTGGGGGCCATCCGCCGCAACCTGCGCCCGGACATCCCCTGGCGGGACGTCGACGCCAACATCAACGACCCAGCCTTCGCCGATACAGCCGCAACCTCGTTCCTGGAGCTTCGTGCACCGGCGCCTGAACGTCGGTCCGTCACGCAGGGCAGGAGGTGACCGTGGAGAGGCTGCCCATCGGGGTGAACATCGCGTCGATCGGAAGCGACCCGGCCTGGTGGCTTGCCGCCGCCCGTCGCCTGGAGGCCGCCGGATACCGGGGCATCTGGACCTGGGACCACTTCATGGGCCGCAACGCAGCGCCGGTCCCGGTGGTCGAGGCATGGACCGCCCTGAGCGTGGCTGCCGGCGCGACGGAGCGGGTCGAGCTCGGTCCGTTCGTCCTCAACGTCATGAACCGCCACCCAGCGGTCGTGGCGAGCATGGCGGCCACGCTGCAGCGCCTGTCCGGCGGCCGCCTCGTGCTCGGCATGGGCATCGGGGGTGGAGCCGAAGAGCACGTCGCCCTGGGCATGCCGCTGCCACCGGCCAACGAGCGCGTGGCACGCCTGCGCGAGGCCGTGGCTGTCATCCGTGCGCTGTGGAGCGGGGAGGTCGTGACCCGACCATCCCCCTTCTACCCACTCGACGCCGCGGCTGGCCAGCGTCTCGACGCCCCACCCCCGATCGTCGTCGGCGGTGAGACACGCGCCGGGGCCCGACTGGCTGCCGAGATCGGCGACGGCTGGACGGCCTTCGACCTGAACTTCCGGGAGAACCTGCCCATCTACCTCGAGGCGCTCGAGGCGGCCGGCAAGCCGCGGGCACGCCAGCGCGTGTACGTGGCGTTCCAGGGCGGCGTCTTCGCCCGACCGGAGGAGGGCGATGTGCTGGCACCCTGGTGCGAAACCCCGCGCGAGACCTGGGAGCGGTGGCGGGAGGCCGGGGCCGACGCGATCATCCTGACAGCAGCCAGTGACCTGGACGTCGACCGCCTCGTGGCAGCCGCGGAGCGGTGGTGAAAGGCCCATGCATCAGCGGCGGCGACACCGTCCGCACGCCGGCTGGGGAGTGGCACTGGGCACGGCGCGGCGCCCGACCGCTTCAAGGGGGCGAGCAGGTCGATGACACCACCTACCTGGCGGATCCGCTGAAGGAGGACGTGCGATGAGCGCCTGGAAGCTGGATGAGCTCGAGCGCCTCGGGCGTGCGGACGAGATCGGCATCGCCTCGCGGCGGGCGGACGGCTCGCTGCGGCCCTTCATCACGATCTGGGCCGTCCGCGCCGGAGACGACCTCTATGTGCGCTCGGCCTACGGTCACGAGAACCCGTGGTTCCAGCGGGCGCTGACGTCCGGCAGCGGTCGGATCCGGGCCGGCGGCATCGAGCATGACGTGACCTTCGAGGTGCCGGGCCCCGAGGTCGCCGACGCGGTCACGGGGGCGTACCACGCCAAGTACGACCGCTACGGTGCGGCCATCGTGGACACCGTCGTGTCCCGGGAGGCCGTCCGCTCGACCCTGCTCGTCACACCGGCGTGATCGGCGCCATGACGCTCGACCCTAGCGGGCCGCGTACCTGAGGTAGACGACCCCGGAGCGGAAGGTGTGGGTCTCGAGGAGCCGAAGGTCGAACGGCTGCTGACCCGCCGGGAAGAAGGGCGTGCCGGCGCCCAGGACCACGGGGTGGACGACGAGTCGGTACTCGTCGACCAGGCCCCGCGCCACGAAGGCTGCGGCCAGGGTCGGCCCGCCGACCTCCAGGTCACCACTGAACTCCTGCCGGATCTCCGCGAGCCGCGCACCGACATCGCCCGACACGAGCCGGCTGTTGCCCGCGACGGAGTCGAGTGTCCGAGAGAACACGATCTTGGGCACGCTCCGCCAGATCCCCGCGTACTCGCGCATCGTCGCCGTCGCCTGCGGGTCCGACTCCGCGGTCGGCCAGTAGGCGGACATGAGCTCGTACAGCCGACGTCCGTACAGCGACGCATCGCGCTGGCGCGTCTGCTCGTTGAACCAGGCGTGCAGCTCGTCGTCGACGCGCGTCCAGTCGAGTGAGTGGTCGGGCGTCTCGACATAGCCGTCAAGCGACACGTTGAGCGAGTAGATCAAGCTGCCCACGGCACATCACCTCCTGCGTGCCTCGGCACGCCCACGCCTGCGCATGGCGCGACGGGGCCCGGCTGCGACGCGATCGTCGTCGGCCACGCCGAGGCTCCCGTCAGCGTAGTGGACCAGGTTGACGGTGGCGCAACGTCACGATTGACGGGGGGCGATCCCGAGCGGATAGTCCGACCATGGTCGACGAATGCCCCATGATCGAGGACTGCCCCGCCTACGATCATGACCGCGGGATGTGCCTGGTCGCGCCGGGCGACTGCGAGTTCTCGCCGCCTGACCCCGAGGCTGCCCCGACCCTTGAGGCGCCCGAAGCGGGCCCAGCTGCTGGCGGCGAGGGCACCCGGTAGCGCCTCGCTCCGGACGTCAGGCAGCGGCGCTCTCGACACCAGGCACGCCCCGTGCCTCCATCCCGTGGAACCAGCGCCAGTAGAGCCACGTCGCGATCGAGTACAGGACGATGACCGTGATGAAGTCGACGGTGTAGCCGGCCTCGAAGCCCAGCGTGGCCTGCAGGATGCTGTACCAGGGACCGGCGATGGTCCAGCCCAGCGACCAGAGGAGGCTGGCCATGGCCGCGTAGGTGGCCCGTTCGGCCGGCCGCAGCAGCTCCATGGCGAAGGCGGTGGCGATGGGGTTGCCGGCATTCATCAGCGAGTTGCGCACCGCCATGGCCAGGATGACGGTCCACAGCACCGGGCTGAAGCCGAGGACCACCAGGAAGGGGATGCTGACGCCCTGCACCAGGACCACGGAGCCGACCTTGCCGAACCGTCTCGCCAGCGCAGGCTGGGCCATGATGGCGATGACGGTCCCCAGGCTGGTCACGGCGAAGACGACGTTGAGGGCCGCGAGGTCGAGGTGGAACTTGCCCTCGATGTAGACGTTGAGATAGGGGATGACCTGGCCCGCGCCGAGGGCGATGAGGAAGCCCGGCAACAGCAGGCGCCAGTAGGTCCCGGGGTCGGCCGGGCGCGGGATGCCCAGGCGCCCCGCCACGGCACGGCGCTCGCCCCGCCGGGGGCGGTCGTCATGCAGGGCCAGGGTCGTGATGGTCGCCGCCGCGGCCGCCACGGTCATGACGAGCAGCAGGACCTGGTAGACGACCGGATCGCCAGCCCCGATGCCGGCCACACCGCCGATGATGGCGGCGATGGCGCCTCCGAGCAGCGCCGCGCCCACGTTGGTCGCGGTCAGGAGCGCCGACTGGAGGGAGAAGAGCTCGCTGCGGTGCTCCGCCCGACTGTGCTCCATCAGGAATGGCGACTGGACCACGAAGATGGCCTGGCTGAAGGCGCCGACACCCATGGCGGCGATCACGATGGCCGGCGGTGAGGTGAGCACGATGAGGATCCCGATGGAAACGGTCGTGCCGGCGGCCGCCAGGGCCAGGACGATGCGGCGCCCCAGCCGATCGGAGAGGATGCTGGCCGGGAAGGCGACCAGCACGCCGCCGAGCGCGCCGACGGTCCCACAGATGCCGATGAATGCCGGATCGAAGCCGAGGGCCGTGAGGTAGAGGTTGAAGTCGACCCACCAGAGGCTGAGGGCAACGCCGTAGACGAGGGTCGTGACCAGGAAGATGCGGGCGTCGCGCTCGAAGCCGGTGAAGCTCCGCGCGTAGCGCCGTAGGGCGGTCACGCCTCCCCGGGCCGGGGAGCGGGAGGCGCGGCCGACGTCCTGCCCGCGCGGCGATCGGCCTCGGCCACGAACGGGGCGCCGAGGTCGGATGAGCCGGGCTGCTCCACGAGGATCCATGGTACCGCCGCGGCCCCTCCCGGGATGGCCCTTCGCCCAGACCCCACGCGCCAGGGCTTCTGCGAATGACCACGGCGACCGGGTCCGACGGTGCAGTCGGGCAACGGACTTGCCGGATGGGCCCCGGGCAGGGGGTACTATCGTCCGCGGCAGCTCCCGTTCCCACCAGGACCCGTCAGCCGGAACCGAGACGGCCCGGCCCTTGAACAGAGGATCGCGAAAGATGTGCGGACAACATCGTCGAGCGAGCGCCATCGTGGCCGCCCTGGCCAGCCTGCTGGTCATGACCGCCGGCACCGTCGGCGCACAGGCCGCGCAGCCCACCGCCTGCCACGTCCGGAACGCCGACACGGGAGCCATCTACAGCTCCTTCGGCCAGGCCGTCGCCGTGGCAGCGCCGGGGGCTGAGCTGGTTGTGCGTGGCACCTGCGTCAGCGGCACGACCGTGATCGGGGCGCCCATCGTGCTGCGCGGCATCCGCCGTGGCGTCGGCGTCTACGACACCGGGCCTGCCCGGGTCATGGCCGGCACTCGCGGTCCTGCACTGCGCATCGATCCGGCCGTGGACGCCCTGGACATCGACCAGAGCCTGACCATCGTCGGTGGCGTCGTCATCGGCGCGGGACCGCGACGCGTGGCCAAGGAGGCGGGCATGTCATGGTCGCACCGGGGGCGCGTCCACTTCGTTCGCCGCTGCGACGTGCTGGGGGGCGACGCGGATCTCGCCTCTGTGGTGGTCTCGTCATCGGCCGGCAGCCGCGTCTCCTTCCTCGGCCGCTGCCAGGGCCCCCTCGTCATCGACGCGGCGATCACCATCGTCGGCTCGCGCCTGGCGACATCGGTCGCCCGGGATTCCCACGGCGCGCCCATCGTCGTCGGCGGCACCGACACCGGTCGTCCGTCCGTGCGTCGGCCCGGTCCTGAGCCGGCCATCATCGTGAGCCCGGCGGTGGATTCGCTGCGGCTCGTGGCCTTCCGCATCCACGATGGGCTGCGCATCGGGAACGGCGTCTCGCTCGACTGACGACCCTCGCCCGCAGCCCGCGGGCATCGCGGGGCGGGCGCATCGCGGCCACGGGCGTCGCGGGCCGGACGCGGAGGCGTCGTTCAGGCTGAGAAGTCGGTGGCCTCCAGGACCTCGTCGACGTGGTAGGGGATGGGCGTGCCGCGCATGAAGCCGCGCGAGGCCGTGGCCACGAGGTAGAGCGTGCCGGCGTCCAGGATGGCCACGACCACCTCGCGCCGGTCCTGGCTCTCGATCTGCCCGACTTCGTCCACCCGCTCGATGCCGTCGCTGCTGTGGCGCAGCCGGAAGACCCGACGAGGCGTGACGGGGAAGCCGTTGTCACGCGCGAAGCGGACGACGGCCTCCCGGTAGCGTTCGGCCAGCTCGGGCGAGGCGGCCCCGGGGAAGAAGCACGCCGGCACGACATCCGTGCCCGGGAGCGTCCGGCGCGCGCCGGGACACGTCCGTCCGTGGCCGGCCCCTTGTCCGTGCTCATCGCTGACGACCCTCCTCCCGCCTCCAGGTGATGGCGGCCAGCACCACCGCGATCGCCATGACCAGCTTGGGCGCAAGCGGCGCGTGACACACGAGGACGACCTCGTCGCGGG
>CAWBQS010000004.1:0-188761 GCA_963790915.1 uncultured Chloroflexia bacterium
GATTCCCTTGACCCGTGGCGTAGCCTCGTCGTCATGCGTCCCGACCGCGTCACACTGGCGGCGTTCGTCGGCTTCGTGCTGATCGCCGGGGCGGTCTCGGTGGCGATCCGCCTGGGGAGCTTCGAGCTGCCGGCCTTCTGGGCAGCCACCCTGCGCTACGCGATGGCCGTGCCCATCTTCGGCGCCCTGGCGATCGCGCTGCACATCCCGTTCCCGCGCGGTGCGAACCTCCTGGGCGCCCTGCTGTTCAGCCTCACCTTCGTCGTCTCGACCGCGCTCTTGTACGTGGGCGTGAGCGGCTCGTCGGCATCGATGGGCGCGATCGCGTTCGCGGTGACGCCACTCGTGACGCTCGCCCTGGCCGCGACGATCGGCCTCGAGCGGTTCACGCTCCGCGGCGTCGCCGGGGCCCTGGTCGCTGCCGCCGGCATGGTCGTGGTCGTGGGCGACCAGCTCGGTGCGGCGGTCCCGCTGCCCGCCCTGCTGGCACTGGGCGGGGCGATGCTCTTCGCATCGCTCACCACCGTCGTGATCAAGCGTCTGCCACCGGGCCACCCCATCGCGGCGAACGCGGTGGGAGGCGTGTTCGTCCTGCCGATCCTGGTCGCGCTCTCGTTGCTTGCCCACGAGTCCTGGGCCCTTCCGAGCCGGCCCGAGACCTGGCTGGCCCTGCTGTTCCTCGTCGTGTTCGGGACCGTGCTCCTGTTCCCGCTGGCGCTCTTCATCATCGGGCGCTGGACGGCGTCGGGCTACTCCTACACGGGCCTCTTCAAGCCACTGGCGGGCGTCGCCCTGGCGGCGGTCATCCTGGGGGAGCCGGTCCGGCTCACCTTCGTGCTCGGCGGGGCGCTCGTCCTCGTCGGCGTGTGGGTGGGCGCCTTCAGCGCGCGATCGGTCCCCTCGTCGGCGTCCGACGTGACCGAGGCCGAGCCGAACGTCGTCCGCGTGCCCTGGTCGCCGATCACGGCGTGGTGGTACAGGCCGAGCCGGGACTCAGCCCAAAGGTCTAGCGGCCGGGCTTCACCTCAGAGGTCGCGATCCAGCTCGCGATCTGGACGCGGGAATCGAACCCAAGCTTGTTCAGGATGTTGCCGACGTGGGTGGTGACGGTCCGCTCCGAGATGAAGAGGCGGGCCGCGATCTCCTTGTTGGCGAGACCCTCGGCGATCAGCCTCGCCACCTCGACTTCTCGCTTCGACAGTGGTCCGGTCTCGACATGAGCGTCTGCGTCGACATCGGTCTCGTCGGACTCGCCGAGCGCGAGTCGCAGCGCTGTCTCACGATCCAACCGCGTGCCCGCGGTGTACTCGGCTTCGAACTTCGCCGCGCCCAGCGCCGTGATCGCCGACTCCCTCGCGCGCGCGGACTCCGGCTCGAGCGGACCGGTCATGCTGGCGCCCGCCGCAGCTGCGAGGGCTTCCGCGGCCCCGAGCATCCGCGCCGCTACGCGCGGCTGGCCGGACATCGCCGCCTGTCCGCCCAGCAGACGAAGATAGGTGGACTGTTCGAGCCGGTTGTCGGTCTGCTTCGCGATCCGCAGCCCCTCGATGAACCGCGCCTTCGAACCAGACAGGTCCCCAGCCGCCATCGCGACGACGCCGAGGTTCATGAGCATCCGTTCGAGGTAGTACAGGTCGCCGACCTCGCGGCTCAGCCGAGCGCCTTCCGAGGACGCGGCCTCCGCGGCGTCGAGGTCTCCCTCGAGCAGCGCGTGGATGGCGCGTGCCTGGATGCAGCCCCATCGACGCGGGGTAGTGGTCAAGAGCCGGCGTGATGGCCGCGGCTTCGTCGAGGAGTCGGCGGGCCGCCGTGCGATCTCCTGCCATGTTCTCCGCGGTCGAGGCAAGGGACAGCGATTCGGACAGTTGCGGGAGTTGCTCCGCCGAGCGGGCGGCGGTGATCGCCTGACCAAGCCATGGCACGGCCGCCGCGGGATCGCCTTTGAGGATGCTCAGCCATCCCCGGAAGTAGTACGCCCGAGCCGGAACGTCCGCGGATCCCTCGGCCGCCGCGAGCAGGTCATCGAACCAGCGGATGCTCTCCGTCGTCCCGCGCGTGACCCAGTAGTACCCGACCGATGCGGCGAGCTCCAGACCACGCCGCCAGTCCGAGGCAGCCACGCATCTTCTGGAGCGCCGATCGGATGTTGTCGATCTCGAGGTCGACCCACTGGAGCCATTCGAGGGTCCGATTGCGCCCTGGCTCCAGCTCGCGCACGGCCCGCAGATCGCGAAGAAGGGCGGCCCGCAGATCGCGGGCGCGCGTGCGGTAGTACTCGACGTACACGTCGTCGAGCATCTCCACCTCGCCAGCCTCTCTGCAGCTTGAGGCTGGCGTACTCGCGCATCGTCTCGTGCAGGCGATAGCAGGCCACGCCGAAGGCGTCCTCCCGGGCGACCAACGACTTGTCGACCAGGGCGGCCAGCAGGTCCAACGCCTGCGCGCCGGACTCCTGTTCGATCGCGACGACGGCCTCGACGTCATCGACGGTGAACCGACCGGCGAAGACGCACAGGCGCCGCAGGAGCCTCTGCTCCGCTGGCGTCAGCAGGTCATGGCTCCAGTCGATGGTCGTCCTGAGCGTCTGCTGCCGAGGCAGTGCCGCGCGTCCGCCTCCGGTCAGGAGGGCGAACCGGTCCGTGAGTCGATCGAGGATCTGCTCGACGGTGAGCACACGCATCCTGACAGCGGCAAGCTCGATCGCGAGCGGCAGGCCGTCGAGTCGTCGGCACAGGCCGACGACGGCCGATCGGTTCGACGCATCCAGTTCGAACGACCCTGCTGCGGCTGCCGCTCGCTCCGCGAACAACATCACGGCTTCGTTCTGGAGAAGCCGTGAGACCGGTTGCTCGTCTCCCACGGGCGGCAGCTCCAGCGGCGCCACCGGGACGACGCGTTCGCCGGCGACCTGCAAGGGCTCCCGGCTCGTGGCGATGACGCGGATGTCGGGTGCAGCACGAAGGATGTCCGCCACCAGGGCGGCGGACGCGTCGAGCACGTGCTCGCAGTTGTCGAAGACGAGCAGCATCTCGCGGTCCCGCAGGTAGGACGACAGGATCTGCAGCGGCCCGGCCGAGGCCTGGTCCCGCAGGTCGAGGGCTCCGACGACTGCACCCGACACGAGCGCGGCATCGCGGATCTCGGCGAGGTCGACCCACCACGCTCCGTGCGCGAAGCCACGCCCGAGGTCCGTCGCCGCTCGAAGCGCGAGGCGTGTCTTGCCCACGCCGCCCGGGCCGACCAGGCTGACGAGGCGGGCGTTCGCGAGCGCACGACGAAGCTCGGCGCAGGTCGCGGCGACGGCCCACGAAGCTGGTCGTCTCCGCCGGCACGTTGCCCACGCGACGCCTCGGTCTGGCCATCGCCACGGACGGTAGCACCGCACGCCTCGGTCGTGACTACGTATCGGATACGCAATCCGGTCGGTTCGGACGACCCGTCGTCCGTCCCATCCTCCCCGCATGTTCAACAACCAAGCCGCGTGGCGCGTCGAGGTCACCTTCGTCGCAACCCCGCCGACCCGCCAGATCGAGCGGGCGTCCGGAGTCTCGGAGGTCGAGGTCGACGATCACGCCATCCACTGCGTCGTCTCCGGCAGCTTCCAGCCGTTCCTCGAAGCGTTGCGAGGCCATGAGGTGATCGGCCTGACGTCGATCCCGGCTCGAGATACCGGGCTCGATCGAGAAGGAGGAGGCGACTGAGAGAGCCGATGCACGCACGACACGGAGTCCCTCCAGCGAGTGGACTCACCGACCGCAGGCTCTACAAGCACCAGGAGAAGCACATGACGACCCAGTCCATGCGCAAGTCCGCGCTCGTCGCGGGCCTGTTCTACCTGATCACCTTCATCTCCATCCCCACACTGGCCATCTACAGCGCCCTGAAGAGCGATCCGGCCTGGATCCTGGGCTCCGGCAGCGACACCAGCGTGCTCCTGGGCACCGTCCTCGAGCTCATCGTCGCCCTCGCCGGCATCGGCACCGCGGTGGCGCTGTTCCCGGTGGTCAGACGGCAGAGCGAGGGCTTCGCACTCGGCTTCGTGACCACTCGCATCGTCGAGGCGGCCATGATCTTCATGGGTGTCGTGAGCATCCTTTCGCTCGTGACCCTGCAGCAGGGCCTGGGCGCGGCGGCCGAGGCCCTTGAGCAGAGTCACCCACTAGCTGGTCGAGCGCTGGAGTCGGGTGATCGCGCCCTGCGGCGAGCCCGACCCAAGCCGAGAGGCACCCTGGCCGGTCGAGCGCTGGAGTCGGGTCGTCGCGCCCTGCGGCGAGCCCGACCCAGCCGAGATGAGACCCAGACCATCCAGGACAAGGAGACGACATGACCACCCCCCTTCATGCCATCTCGACGAACCGGGTCCCAGTGGATCCGACCCGCAGGACCGCACTCGTCACGGGCCTCCTGTACCTCATCACCTTCGCAGCATCGATCCCGGCGGTGTTCCTGCTGGCCCCACTCCTCGATGACCCCAGGTACGTCATCGGGACTGGCGCCACGACGCTCGTCGGCCTCGGTGCCGTCCTCGACATCGTCAATGCCCTCGCAGCCATCGGCACCGCGGTCGCCGTCTTCTCGGTGGTCAAGCACGTGCACGAGGGCTTCGCCCTCGGCTTCGTCATGACCCGGATGCTGGAGGCTGCGATCATCGCCATCGGCGTGGTGAGCCTGCTGGGGCTCCTGACCCTGCGCCAGGAAGGCGTCGCGGCCGCTGACGCAGGAGCTGCTGTGGTGGTCGGGCGGACCCTCGTCGACGTGCGCGACTGGACGTTCCTCCTCGGCCCGATCCTCATGGCGGCGCTCAACGCACTGATGTTCGGCACCCTCCTCTATCGTGGCCGGTTGGTGCCGCGGGCCATCCCGGCCATCGGACTCGTCGGTGCGCCCGTGGCGATCGCGTTCGTCATCGCCACCACGCTCGGGTTCTCCGAGCAGGGCAGCACGTTCCAGGGGATCGCTGGCGCACCGTTCTTCATCTGGGAGCTCGCCGTCGGCCTGTGGATGACCTTCAAGGGCTTCAACCGGACGGCGCCGGTCGTGGCGGCTGCCATCGCGGAGGCCGGGCAGCCGACCTCCCCGGTCACGATGGCTCCATCGGCTGTCGCGGTCGCGGCCAAGGCAGGTGCGGCATGACCGTCGAACTGAAGCAGGAGCAGCGGACACCCCCGCGGTTCCTGGTCAAGAGCTTCTGGGCACTCCATCGCTCGATCTACCGACTCACGGGCGGCCGGCTCGGCCTGAAGCAGCCCGAGGCCGGTGAGCGGTTCGGCTTCATGCGCCTGAGCACCGTCGGACGGCGGTCAGGCAAGGCACGAGTCGCGATCGTCGGGTACTTCGAGGACGGCCCGAACCTCGTCACCATGGCCATGAACGGCTGGGGTGAAGGCGAGCCCGCCTGGTGGCTCAACCTCCAGGCGGCGCCGGACACGACCGTCGACCTGGCCGACGGCCCTCGTGCCGTGCGGGCCCGCGCGGCAGCGGGGGAGGAGCGCGAGCGCCTGTGGGCCAAGTTCAGCGACTACCCCGGCTGGGGCGACGACCTCGATGCGCTGGCGGGTCGGCGATCGGGTGAGACGACCGTGGTCGTCCTCGAGCCCGCCGGGCCGGCGCCGAGGGGCGGCCATGAGCCGCCCCTCGATCAGGGCCCGATACCTGTGGCTGATCCCGGGCTTGGCCATCGCGTTGTACGCGAGTGGGCAGGCGGGGTTCCACGGATTGGGGCTGGTGCCGCTCCTGGTGTTCGGCATCGTCCCCCACCTCCCCGTCCTGGTCGGGTACATCCAGCCACATGCGCGGGGCCAGCTCGCCCCGCGCGCCGTGCCCCTCTTCAACGCGATGCATCACCCGGTCCCGCCGCTCGCGGTGCTCGGGCTCGCCGCGGCAGGCGTGCTGCCGCCCCTCTGGTTCGTCGGCGCGCTGGCGTGGCTCAGCCACATCGTCATCGACTGGGCCTTGGGCGACGGCCTGCGGACCGCGGACGGGTACCGGGTGGCCCGGTCCGTCTGGAGCGGTCGTCCATTCGGTCCCGTCACACGAGGCCCCGGGCGGGCGACGTCCGGGGGCCGGTCATGACGGTCAGCGTCGAACTCCTCGGGTTCGGCGTGCTGATCGGCATCGGAGGCGCCGTGCTCATGGATGTGTGGAGCTTCGTCCTTCGACGCGGTTTCGACATCCCGACCCTCGACTACGCCCTGCTGGGACGCTGGATCGGCCACTTCCCACGCGGTCGCTTCCGCCATGTGCGCATCGCGGCCTCAGAGCCGGTCGCTGGGGAGCACGTCCTCGGCTGGGTCGCTCACTACGCGATCGGCGTCTCGTTCGCGCTCCTCCTACTCGCCATCTGGGGGCTGGATTGGGCTCGAACCCCGACCATCTGGCCGGCCCTCATCGTGGGCCTGGCAACGATCATGGCTCCGTGGTTCGTCATGCAGCCGGCCATGGGGGCGGGGATCGCGGCGTCACTGACTCCCGACCCCCGAGCAGCTCGGCTGCGCAACCTCGGTACTCACACGGTGTATGGCGTCGGTCTCTACCTTGCGGCACTCGCTCTTCAGATGCTACCGGGGTAGGGGGAGGCCAGGCCTGTCGGCGACGCCTCGCCTCGGGTCGTAGTGGAGTCTCCGTCGGTCTCGCAGCGTTGCAGGCTGTGCACCAAGTCCCACTCAGTACCACCGCCGTGGCTGTCAACGTGGCTGTCAGACAGCGATGAATGACCGCACTGACACGAGACAAGACCGCATCGAAGCGCCAACATCTAGACAAAGTGGTGAGCCGGCTGGGATTCGAACCCAGGACACGAGGATTAAAAGGCCGTCCAGGTGCCGTCCATGGCGGCCTCCCGAGGCGCCTTACGTAGGCCTCAGTTCCGGCCCTCGTCCACCGGCTCCCCTGCCGTGTGACCGAGTGCGATGGCCGTGGCTGTCACCTTGGCTGTCAGACGTCAGGCCTCGGCGGCCACGCTTGCCCTGCAGAGGCGTCGGCCTCGCCGACGCGCTGACTTGCTGGGGCTGTGGCCCCTCATCGTGCAAGTTTTCGTGTAGGATTTCGAGTGTGGAAACCGAGAAGATACACGATAAGTTGCATCGGTCACTGCCCTATGGACTGCGGAACGTCGTCGGGGAGCTCGAACTCCGCGGTGCGACGGTCGTGTCCGCCGAGCAGGTGGCGGCGTACGCAAGCGTGGCGGCAGGGAGCCCAGCAGCCTACGACATCATCCGTCGGCTGGTGGCGGCGCGGTGGCTGCGACCGCTCCCGGTCAAGGGTCGGTACGAGTTCCTGCCTGGTGCGGCCGGACCGTTCTCGCGCGAGGATGCCCTCGACCCCTTGCGGGCATTGTTCGCCGGGTGGGAAGCTCCTGGCCAAGTCGTGCTCTCCGGTGCGGCGTTCCTCCGTGGGTTCGCCGACCGTGCTCCTGACCGCTTCGACGTGGCCGTCCCTCGCACCAGGTCTATCTGGCGGTCCCTCCGCTCGCTGTATCGATTCCACTCAGTGGTGCAAGAGCGGATTTTCGGAGCCGAGCTGGTCGATGGCGTACCCGTCTCCACGCGCGAACGCCTCCTGCTCGACGTCGCGCTCTGGCCGGACGCGATAGGCGTGGCCCTGCGGGACCGAGACCACTGGCTGGGACGCGCGCTCGCGGGGGCGGACACGAAGAGCGTCGTCGACATGCTTCGTCGTCTCGACTCACCCACGGCCACCGCGCGGGCGGGCTACCTCGCGGGAGCCTTCGGTCGTGGCGATCTGGCGGACGCAGCGGCCGAGATCGGCCGACCGCGAGTGTCTGTCCCGCTGCTGCCGGCGACGGCACCGACCCCAGCGACCCGACGCGACACTCGCTTCAACGTCGTGGACCCGGTCGGCGCCGCCACCGTCGCATGATCACCGAGGGACAACTTCGTCTCATCTCGCGCTACTACGCCGGGCGGGGTCGGGAGTTCGCCTTCCTCGAGCTCGCCCAGGAGCACCTCCTCGAGTGGATGGTCCGCGAGGGTCTCTTCGCGGGCACCCCTGAGGATGTCGTGTTCAAGGGCGGGACCGCGATCCGCAAGTTCCGGCTCGGGCGGCGTGGCCGCTTCTCGACCGACCTCGACTTCGCGATCGCAGAGGACGCCTTCGGTGAGCACGTCATCGTCGCGCTCGAGCAGGGGCTGATCGAGGTCGACAACGTGCGCTTCGAGTCACGGTCCATCGACCTGCCGGCAGCCAAGGCGACGTGGGTGGCGGCCGTCGACGGGTTGGGCACGACGATGTCGTCCAAGCTGGAGTTCACCCGCCGGCCCACGCTGCTCCCACCGATCGTCCCGGCGGTGCGACCCGAGATCGGGGGTATCACACCCGATCTGCTTGGCTTCGAGCTGCCCCTGATCCCTCTCATGCGCCTCGAGGAGATCCTCGCCGAGAAACTCGCCCGGTTCCGACGGGTCATCCGGTCGCGGGACGTCTTCGACCTCGCGGAGATGGGCCACTCGGTGCGCGACCGACTCGACCTCGTCCGCCTGATCCTCTGTTTCAAGGTCTATCTGGACATCGTGCGCGACGGTCGTGAGAGCACGGTGCCCTTCCGGGGAGGCCCGGAGTTCGTCGGTCGGACCGTGGCGGAGATCATCGACCCGGACGACCTTGGCCTGATCCTCGGTGGCAGGGTCGCGTACGGACCGATGCTCGCACGGATCGGGGACGACTTCGGACCGATGGGCGCCCCGCAGGGAACGGTCGAGACCCGTCTCGCGTTGGTCAATCGGGGAGACCTGTACTGGGCCGAGGGCGAGTACATGCGACTGCGCACCGAGTACCGTGCGGCGCCGCCTGAAGGAGACGGCGGCTTCGGCAGCTCATAGGGACGTAGCCCCGCTCAGGTCGTCTCGCCCGCGATGCCCGCAGACCTCGTCTTCGTCTTGCTGTTCATCTTCTTCCTGTTCATCTTCCTGTTCATCCTCTTCCTCATCATCATCCTCGTCCTCCTCACCATCCTGGTCCGCACGGCTAGGTGGACCAGGCGGCTCGACGATGGGTCTGCAGCGCCGGGTCCCCCACCGTGCCTGCGCCCGCAGCGTGCGCGGGAGGTATCCCGTCCTTGCCAGCCTTCCTTGTCAATTGGCTCTTCAAGGAGTTCGAAGAAAGCGCGCTCCGGCTCCGAGCGGCGGACGTGGATGGCTTCCTAGGAACGATTCGTGAGAGGGGCGGCGTCCTGGAGAACGACTGGACGAGCCCAACGCGAGAGCATGTGGCAAACGCGTTGCTCAAGCTGCAGCGGACTTCGGGCTGCTGAAGGGGACCGCCAAGAAGGAAGGGCTACCTCAGGCTCATGACCCCCGTGGTGGGCTGGATGGGGCGCCGGCAGGAACGGCGGATCTGGACCAGCCTCAAGCACCTCCTCGAAGGTCCGGACGCTCCGGCCGCCCACTGACGACCCGGGCGACGCCTCTGCCTCGCCGGCGGTGCCACGCGCCGCCCCAACCTCATGCGCCCCTATTCCAGACGCTGTCTCCCGCGAGCCGCCTGAGCACTGGTGGGCGAGGCCCGCATGCCCTTACGCGCCGAGCGCCGACTCGTCGGGCCACCGCAGCCACAGCTGGGTGACGAGGATCGCCAGGTCCATCGCCACGGCCACGCCGACGTTCAGGAGGTTCTGGAACCCGCGCGGCGATCCGGGCCAGAAGCCGGCGAGGAACCCAACGCCGACGAGCGACACGATGGCAGCCCAAACGGCGATCTGCCGCCATGCAGCGTCCGGCACGAGGAATCCCCAGAACGAAAGGGTGGCCGCCAGGAAGCCGCCCATTGCTGCCAGCCAGAGCGGGATCGCGATGGCGGCAGCGAGGTTGGGCACGACCCCGGGGAGGAGCCACGACCGGACTTCCACCTGGGAGGCTGAGGCGCTGCCAGCGCCCTGAGCCACGAGCCCACCGAGAGCGATGGCGTGGGCGACCCCGTGGCTGGCAAGCGCAACGACGATGATGATCCTGAGAACAACGGGCGGGAACACGAGCCATCTCCTTCGTCAGCGTGATTTGGTCGCGATCCGGTCAGCCGGACCGCTGGGAGGTCGGGGTCAGTCGGATGATTGGAAACGGTCGGCTGGTTGCCCGGGCGTATCGCTGGTAGCCGGGATCTCGGCTGACGATCCGTCCCCACCAAGTAGCCGCGTCACCCTCGGGCAGCTCCTCGGCGCGGACCCCGATCGTCCGACCCGACACCTCGACGCTGGCAGATGGATCGTGCCGGAGATTGAAGTACCAGCCGGGATGCTGGCGGCCGCCGTCGTTCGCGGCGGTGACGATCATCGCTTCCCCATCCGGGAAGAACTGGAGGACAACCGTGCGCTCTCGGCCGGACCGTCGGCCGCGCGTGGTAAGAAGCAGCACGTCCACCTCGCGCCACGCGCCGAGCCGGCGCGCGAGCCTCGAGTCACCAACCGCCCCGTTCGTTCGGCGGATCATCCAGATGCCGAGCGGTGTCAGCCACTTGTCCAGGCCGCGGTGGAGATCCAAAGCCAACCGCTCGACGCGCGAGATCCTCTTGGCCCGTGGATCAGCATCGCTGGTCGCCGCGGCCGGCGCAATGTGGTGCTTTGCATTGCTCTCGATCGGACCCACGTTGATCACCTCTCATGCATGGTCCGGGCGGTCGCGCCCGGCGTGGATTCCCTGACGCGCCTTACCGCCACGAGCGCGACGCCCGCGTCGCGGAGGCAGGCGATCAGGCCGTAGAGCGCGGTCGGGTCGATGGCTGCGAAGGTCAGGACGGAGTTGCCGGAGGGCAGATGCCGAATGCGCCCGCAGCCGAGGGCGCCAGCCCTGCGATGGTCGAGCTGCCCGACGACCTCGATCTCGAAATGCTCCATGAGCCGGAGCATCGCCGGTCACCGGCGGGATCGCGCCTGAAGAACGGCGGGGGCCAACATTGAGCCGTCTCCCTGCAGATATGCAGGGTTCCGAGAGGGTGTCTCGGCTCGAGCAGGGGGAGTGGGTGGCGACCTACACGAGGCCCATGCGCTGTGCGCGCACGAGCGCCTGCGTCCGGCTCCTGACCCCGAGCTTGGCCAGCACGTTCCCGACGTGCCAGCGGGCAGTCCCGACCGACACCGAAAGGCCGCTGGCGATCTCGGCGTTGGTCGCACCCGCGGCCATGAGGCGGAGGACCTCGACTTCCCGGGGAGTGAGTGATTCCACGAGCTCGCCTGCGTCGTCCTGCCACAGCGACGGCCCGCGGGTGTGCGGCGTGCTGGGACCTGGTTGCGCGCTTGAGAGGGCGGCCGTCACCTCGTCGACGAAGCGCGGCGCAGTCTTCCTCAGCCCAGGGAGTACATGGGCGATCCTGCGACCGTCATCGATGAATCGCCGCACGTAGCCGGCTGGCTCCGCAAGCCGGATCGCCTCGTCGAGCGCCTGACGCGCCTCTGCCCGCCTGCCGGTGGCGGTCGACACGACCGCCGTCAGGATGCGGATCGAGATGAGGTCCGCCACGGCGCCGGCGGCCTCGGCCGTGACCCGTGCCGAGCTGAGCAGCGCGCGCGCCTCCGCTGGCCTGGCCTGCGCGAGACGGACCCGCGCAGTCGTGATCTCGTGCGACTGGCGTAGGAGATCGACTAACGGCGATCCGGTCGGCGCATCGGCCCTAGGCCCATCTGCCCACGCCGCGGCGGCGGCGATGTTCCCTTGCATCAGGTGGAGTCGTGCCTCGAGCTCACTCACCTGGCCCGGAACCGAGATCCCGGCATCGCCGGTCGCTCGTGACGCGTCGCGGGCTACCTCGAGCGCGAACTCCGGCGCGCCGGTCGCCTGCCGGACGAGGGCAAGGTACGGAACGGCCCAGGCGACCAGGAGGCCACCACCGGCGGTACTGGCCGCGGAGAATCCTCGTTCGAGCTCCCGACGTGCCTCCGCGAGGTCGTTGGCCTCGTAGCGCAGCAGCCCGAGCGGCAGCTGCAGCCAGAAAGCCATCGGGCCCAACCGCATGGGCCCGTCGGCGTACTCCTCGAGCACGCTCCGACAAAGACCCTCTGCCTCATCACGCCGACCGGTCTGGTTGAGGCCGCTCGCGAGCGCCGTCACCGCGGGAAAGAGAGCCATAGGCCGATCGGTGCGCATAGCCGCCGCGACCGCCAGTCGGAACGTCTCGACGGCCGCCGGCAGCTCGCCGTCCGACCACTGTGCCATCCCGATGGCCTGGAGGGCGAGGGCCCGGAAGGCGGCGTCATCCTCCCCGAGCAGTTCGAGGGACGATCCAGCCAGCTGCCGGGCGTCGGGGCCGGTGACCGATGCGAGCAGGGACCGCAGCGCGAGCAGGCGTCCCGCTGCTGGTCCACCCGCCTCCACCGCGGGACGACCGCTGTCGGCCCAGGCGGCCGCGGCCGTCGGCTGGCCCGTGAACAGGAGCGCCCAGCCCCGGAGTGACTCGAGCTCGCTGCTCGCGGCGAGCCGTTCGGTCGGTATGGCGTCGAGCCAGCCCAGCAGGGTGGTGAACTCACCCGCCTCGAATGCTGGCCGTGCCTCGCGCTCCATGAGCCGGAGAGCCCGATCGATCGACCCTGCCGCGAGGGCATGGCCGATCGCCTCCGACCCGAGGGCGTGCGCCTCAAGGTAGTCCGCGGCGCGCTCGTGAAGCCCACATCGCTCGCGCTCGTCGAGCTGAGCGCGCAGATAGTCGGCCAGCAGGCCGTGGTAGCGGTACCAGCGGCGTTCCGCGTCCAGGGCGACCAGGAACAGGTTGCCGCGCTCGGCCTGCGCCAGCAGCGCCGCGGCGTCCTCGCGGCCCGTGAGCGCCGTGCAGAGCCCAGCGTCAAAGCGCTCGGCGATCGAGGTCTGGACAAGGAATGCGCGCAGGTCTGGATCGATACTGTCGAGGACCTCGTCAGCGAGGTAGTCGAGGACAAAGCGCTGGCTGCCTCGGAAGGCATCGACGACGGCGACGGCATCCGGTCGGCCTGCCATCGAGATCGCCGCCAGCTGCAGACCCGCGATCCAGCCCTCCGCCCGCTCGGTGAGGCGCTCGACGAGATCCCGCTCCAGCCCGAGGCCTGCATCGGCGAGGTAGGCCGCCGCCTCCTCCCCCGTGTAACGCAAGTCGTTGGCTCGCAGCTCGACCAGCTGGCCGTGGGCTCGCAGCCGGGCAATCGGCAGCGGCGGGTCCTCTCGGGTGAGCAGGATGGGGTGGATGAAGGGCGGGCTGCGGTCGACCAGGATTCGGACGAGGCGCTGGATCGGCTCGGCGGTGATCACCTGGTAGTCGTCGAGGACCGCGACGAAGAACTCGTCGCTCATCGTCATCTCGTCGAGAATGGTGGCCACGACGAGATCCGGACTCGGGCTCGTCCCCGGACCGAACAGGCCCAGTGTCGCGTCGCCCATCCCCGGCCGCACACCCTGCAACGCCGCGACGAGGTACCGGACGAAACGAGCGAGATCGTTGTCGGCAGCATCGAGCGAGAGCCAGGCGCAGGCGAGGCTGCGCGCGGCCAGCCAGCCCGTCGCGGCGACCGTCTTGCCGTAACCCGGCGGAGCGGACAGGAGCGTCAGGCGGATGCTGTCGTCGAGGCCTCGATCGAGAACCGCGCTGATCCGCGGACGCTCCCCGTAGGCGGAACTCGCCGTCGGAGCCCGGAGCTTCGTTGAGATCAACGGTGCCCGTAACGGAATCCCCTCAGGTGTGGTTCCGGAATCCAGCGCGACGGTCGACCTCGAGGACTCTCTTCGCGGGGCCATGGGTACGGCAAGGGTACCCGTTGTCACCCGTTCAACAGCGATCAGGCCACCGTGTCATTGGGTGGCGCGAGCACCACCGCTCAGCATGGCTCAAGGGTCGGCACCACGAGCCACCCCTCAGCCCGCCCGCGATAGATCAGCTGCTCGGTGGTGAGGCCCGAACGAGCTCGTAGGTCCGCCAGATGGCGTTTCGCAGTACTCGGCCGGACGTCGACCCGTGCCGCTGCCTCCGGGACGGAGCCGCCATTGGCTCCGTCGGGACCGCACGATCGGGGTCCAGGCTCGACCGCGGCTGCGGCAGCCACGAGGTGGTCGGCCGCCGATCACGCCGCCTCAGGTCAGCCACATCGACCCGCACTCCGGTCGGTCCACATCGTCCTACCACGTCCATCGAGTGCTTCCGCCGTGGCTGTCAACGTGGCTGGCAGCTGGCGCTGAACGACCGCACCTGCGGGAGATAAGCACGTATCTATGCGCGAATACCTAGTTATTGTGGTGAGCCGGCTGGGATTCGAACCCAGGACACGAGGATTAAAAGTCCCCTGCTCTGACCGCTGAGCTACCGGCCCGTCACGAACCCAGTATGACCAGTCAGTCGGTCGGCTCATCGTTGACCGCCGGTGCGGCGGTGGGCTCGACGGGACAGCGCATGCCGAGCTGCGCGCCGGAGACTGCCACGAACCTGTCGCCCCGTGCCGCTCGTCGCGCATGCCCGCGTTACCCGTGCTCCCGATGATGGGGCCGATCGCGCCATCCAGGCACAGCGGTCGGGAGACCATCGCATGCAGTTCGACCTCGTCATCATCGGCGCCGGTGCGGCAGGTGAGGCCGCCGCGAACGCAGCGTGCGCCCAGGGTGCCAGCGTGGCCATCGTGGACCGTGATCTCTTCGGCGGTGCGTGCCCCTTCTGGGGCTGCATCCCCTCGAAGACGCTGCTCCATGGGGCCGCCCGGCACGCCGCCGGTACCGACTACACATGGTCACGCGCCGCAGCCAGGCGCGATGTCATGATCGAGCGCGTCGATGGGGAGCGACCCGATGATGGGGGCCACGTTCGTGCGCTGGAGTCGGCCGGGGCGACGGTCGTCCGTGGTCAGGCACGCATCACGGGCCCCGGCCGGGTCAACGTGCGCCACGAGGGCGCCGAGCACGAGCTGGAGGCCAGCAGCATCATCGTGGCGGTCGGCTCGGAGCCCTCGGTCCCGCGGATCGAGGGCATCGAGGCCATCCCCAGCTGGACGAACCGCGAAGCCACCGGGGCCATGGAGCTGCCGCGGAGCCTGCTCGTCCTCGGCGGCGGCCCCACCGGGGTGGAGATGGCCCAGGTCTACGCGCGCTTCGGCGTGCCGGTCACGTTGGTCCACGCGCACGAGCGGCTGCTCCATGGCGACCACCCACGGAACGGCCAGGCGGCCGCGCAGGCGCTGGCCCGGGATGGCGTCCAGCTCCGTCTCGCCAGGCGAGCGGTTCGGGCCGCGCCAGCTTCCGGGCCCGACCAGCCCCACGTGCTCGTGCTCGACGACGACAGCGAGGCGACCGGTCATGCCGTCCTGCTCGCCGTTGGCCGCACCTTCCCGCTCGCGTCGCTGGGCCTGGAGTCCGTCGGTCTCGATCCTGCGGCGCTGCCCCGTGATGGACGGCTGCGCATCGCCGACGGTCTCTACCTCGTGGGCGACGCCGCCGGTCCGGAGCTGCATACGCACCAGGCGCACTACCAGGGCGAGCTAGCCGCGCGGATGGCCCTGGGAGAAGCCGTCGTGCCCGACTACCGCGCCCTGCCTCGGGCGACCTACACCGACCCGGAGCTGGCCTCCGTCGGCCTCAGCCTCGAGCAGACCCGGGAGCGCGGCCTCGACGCGTTCGAGCTGGTCGCCGACTTCGCGGAAAGCCCCAGGGGACAGGCCCTGGAGGCCGACTTCGGACACGTCACCATCGTCGTCGACCGTGCCAGCGGCGAGCTGGTAGGTGCCGCCATGGCGGCCCCCGATGCCTCGGCAGCCATCCACGAGTGCGTCCTGGCCATCAGGGCACGGGTCCCCATCGCCGTGCTCGCGGACACCATCCACGCCTTCCCGTCCACGTCGCGCATCCTCAACGGACTCTTCGGCGAGGCGGCCCGCCACGTCGCGGCAGCGGGGTGACAGGCGGAGCCGCGCGCGCCCGCCGGATCAACTCAGCTGGCCACCAGGGCAACGGATGATGCAGACACGATGAACATGATGAGCAGCAGGGCCAGACGAACCGAAGGTAACGGTCATAGCCGACCTTGGCGATGGTGAAGTAGAGGATCGTCCCCAACGTGAGGGCATTCGTCATGATGACCGCCACGCCCTGCGCCAGGAGCACGACGAGCGCGGGGCCGATCATGTCGCCGATGCCGCGGCCGATGAGCCGGACCGTTTCTGGCCGGCCAGTCTGTGGGACTGGCACTGGTCATGTCAGCCTGTCACGCGGGCTCGGCGGCCGGTGTCGCCGATGGAGGTGGAGCGGCCCCTGCGCGGCTGCCGATCCGGCCGGCGAGCACGATGAGCACCACGGGGATCGTCAGGGCTCCCACCAGCGTGTAGACGATGGCGTCCCCGCCGATGGAGACCGCGATGACGAGGGCGGCGGCGATGTTGCGGTTGGCGGTGGCGAGCCCCAGGAGCGTGCGCTCGCTCGACGGGCGCCCGAACCCGGCGAGCCACCCGGCGACGAGCCCGACCACGAGGATGATCGCCATGCCCACGAAGACCCAGGTCCCGATGGCGCCGATCACCTCGCGCCAGGTGAGCATGAGCGCACTGCCGATGCCCAGGAGGAGCCCCATGCTCGACGCATGGCCGGCCTTGCCGACCCAGTCGTCAGCCAGCGCGGGGTACCGGGCGCGCACGATGAGTCCCAGGCCCAGCGGGATGAGCATGAACAGGATGAGCGACTGGGCGATGTCCCAGGCGTCGACCGTCGCTCCAGGCACCGCCAGCGGCACGACGATCGGCGCATACACGATCGTGACGACCATCAGCAACACCATCACGCCCACGGCCAGGGCCAGGTTCGATTTCGCCAGCTGGGCGAGCTTGGGCAGGAAGGGCGCTCCGGCGACACAGCCGATGAGCACGACCGCGGTCGCCGCCGCGTCCTCCATGGGCAGCAGGCGCGCGGCGGCGATGGCAGCGGCGGGGACCACCACGAAGTTGACGATCAAGAGCGCGACGACCAACCGCATGTCGCGCAGCGGCTGGGTGATCCGGGTGACGGTCAGGCCCAGACCCATGGCGGACATGCTGCCGACCACGAACACGAGCATCGCGACCTTGGTGATGACTTCCAGCGTCTCCCTGGGCATGTCGTGACCTCGTGAGCGAAACGAGCCCCGGGCCGGATGTTCAGGCCCGGGGCTCTGTCGACTTCACCGATTCGCGGGGAGGCTTAGAACCTGCGGCGGCCCGGCGTGACAGCAGCGGTGACGACGGCGGCCTTGGCGACGGGCGAGGGGCCAGGGCCCACGGCCGCACCGACGACGGCGGCCTTGGCGACCGGGGATGGCCCGGGAGAGATGGCGGCGCCGACGACGGCAGCCTTGGCGACGGGGGCGCCGATGACGCCCCGTCCTGCGCGACCTGGTCCGAGGGGCATGTCAGGCTCCTTTACGCTTCGAGGGCCGCGTCGGCCTCGACGGCGGCGATGATGGCCTGGATGGGGATGCGGCCATTGGCGATGAGCTGGCCACCCGCCCGGCGCATGGCCGAGGCGAAGGGTGCCGCCCAGAGGTTCTCGTAGACGAGCACGCCGGCGACGCTGCCGGGATCCATGGCCGCGGCGAGGTGCTCGACGTCCTCCTCGGCCAGCGTCTCCACGAGCTCCGCCTCGAGGCGCGCCAGCTCCCCGAGATCGGCGAGGTCGCCCAGCTCCTGGGCCATGACCGTGCCGTCTTCGCCCTTCTGCAGGATGAGCACGTCCATGAGGCGGATGATGCCGGCGTCATGGAGCCGGAGCAGCTCGTCCGCTCCCTCACCCGTGAAGTTCTGGTGCCCAGCCGGGAACTCCACGATCAGGTAGTCGACGGGCCCCAGCTCGTCGATCGATCGATCGGTCATGTCTCCTCCGTTCCGTTGCGTTGGTAGGCTGCCAAGTGTGGGCCCCTGCACCCCGCTTCGCCATCCCCCAGTTGGACCCGCCGGTCGCGGGTGATGCCTCGTCGCAGCGCGGGCCGCTGTGGCATGGTTGCGGCATGGACTCGCCGTTCGACCTGCCGCTGAAGCTGGCGCCCAATCGCGTCTATCGATCCTACCGTGGCGGCGCCCAGCTGGACGCCTTCCGTGGCCTCGCGGACCCCGCCGATGGCGACCGCCCGGAGGACTGGGTCGGCTCCATCACGCCGGCCACCAACCCGGCGGAGCACACGTACCCCGGGGAGGGCCTCAGCCACGTCGAGGTCGGCGGCCGAGCCGTCACGATCGCCGCTCTCCTTGCCGACGACCCGGCGGCGGTGGCCGGCAGCGCCATCGTGGAGCACTACGGGCCCACCACGGCCCTGCTCGTCAAGCTCCTCGATGCCGGCTCCCGGCTGCCCATCCACGGTCACCCCACGCGCGAGTTCGCACGCCACCTGCTGCACTCCCAGTTCGGCAAGGCGGAGGCGTGGATCGTGTTGGCCACGCACCAGGTGCCCGGCCAGCCTTCACCGCGCGTCTGGCTGGGCCTGCGTGACGACGTCTCGCGCGACCAGCTGGCCGACTGGGTGGGCCGCCAGGACGTCACGGCCCTGCGTGCAGCCATGAACGAGCTGGAGGTGTCCCCCGGTGACGCCGTCTTCGTGCGACCGGGCCTGTTCCATGCCACCGGTGCCGGCGTCTTCCTCATCGAGGCCCAGGAGCCCACCGACTTCGCCGTCCACGCGGAGCACGCCGGCTACCCCATCGACCCCGCTGCCGCCCACATGGGGCTCGGCTGGGAGGTCGCGCTCGACTGCTTCGACCGGACCGCGACGCGGGCCGCCGACCTGGAGGCGCTGCGACCGCGCCCCACGCGGATCGCCGGCGATGCGTCGGGTGGCTGGCTGGAGGAAGACTTGCTGGGTCGCCAGAGCCACGCGTACTTCCGGGTCCACCGAATGACCGTGCACGACCGAGCCCCGTGGCCACACGCCGGCATCTTCGCTGTCGCCATCGTCACCGACGGGCAGGGTGCCGCGGAGACCGCCCACGGCCGGCTGGAGCTGCAGCGCGGGGATACGCTGGCCATCCTGGCCGCCACCGCCCCGACGACGATCCTCGGCGACCTGGAGATCGTGGTGGCGCTGCCCTCGTTCGCCTGACGCCTGCACCGCGGTACGGATGCCGGCCGCACGCGACCCCGGCATGGTACGGCAGCGTCGCCTCCTGGCATGACCATCGTGCTGGTATCGGTGCTGGTTCCGTGTGGCTAGGGTTCGGTGGTGACAGAGCGCACCCTCTATGAGGTCCTCATGCTGCACCCGTCGGCGACCTTCGAGGTCATCACGGCGGTGTATCGGGCGCTCGCCAAGCACCATCATCCTGACCACGCCGGGCCCAGCGGGCAGAAGCGCATGGCCCAGATCAACGAGGCCTACACGGTCCTGAGCGACCCGGACAAGCGCGCCCGCTACGACGAGTCAGTGGGTCTTGGCCAGCCCGCCGTGGCGCCGGGCCTGGCACGACCCGCGGCCCCCGGGGCCACGAACCTCAAGTACCAGGATGGCTCCTGGTCCGTGCGCGGCGCGGAAGAGCCCACGCCGGCCTCCTCCGCCTACGGCGAGGCCGGTCCGCCCCCGTCGTTCCCGATGCCACGCGGCAGCGTGCTCTCCTTCGGACGGTATCGCGGCTGGGCGCTCTCCCAGGTCGTGGCGCATGACCGCAACTACGTCGAGTGGCTGAGCCGCACGATGGCGGGCCGCACGTACCGCGTGGAGCTGGACCAGGTCCTGCGCCAGACGTCGGCCTGACGCCCTCGCCCCGATGCCGGGCGCGCCACGCGCCGGGCATCGGGCAGCTCACCGAGGAGAGGCAGCCACGTCGCGAGCGTCTCGTCGGTCCGTCATCGCACCAGGCGCACGACGACGGACCGCCGGGGGTGGATAGCCTGCGCTAGGCTGGCGCCATGCCCGAGACACCGGCGGTCGATACCCAACAGCTCGAGCGGTGGTTCGACGCCAACGTCGTCCTCCTGCTCATCATCGCCGCCCTGCTGCTGGTGCTCTACGTCTTCTCCGCGCGCATCGTCCATGCTGCCGTCTCACGGGCGCTGGCCGCACAGAAGGGCCGGGTCGATCCGGGCAGCCCGGAAGCCGTCGAGCTCGACAAGCGAGCGGCCACCCTCTCCAGCCTGGTCACGGCCATCCTGCGCATCGTCGTGGCCGGCGTCGTCGTCACGCTCCTCATCGGCTTCTTGGGGTTGTGGGGCCTGCTCGCCGGGGCCGGCCTCTTCCTGGCCGCCCTCACGCTGGCGGGCCAGTCGATCGTGCTGGACTACCTGATGGGCATCCTCATCATCCTGGAGGGCCAGTACTTCAAGGGCGACGTCATCGCCGTGGGGGCCGTCGCCGGCACGGTCGAGGACGTCGGCCTGCGGCGCACGACGGTCCGCTCCGCGGACGGCACGGTGCATTCCATCTCCAACGGCGAGATCCGCATCGTCTCCAACCGCACGCGCGTCTTCGCCGCGGCGGAGGTGACCATCCCGGGCATCCGCGAGCAGGACTTCGAGCGCGTGCTCGAGATCATGGACCACGTCGGGCGCGAGGTGGCCCAGGATCCACGCTTCACGGCCTCCATCATCGAGACGCCGGCCGTGGCGTTCATCGGCGACCCCGACGACCTGGGCATGACGGCCACGATGCGCGGCAAGGTCGTCGCCGGCGAACGCTGGAGCATCGCGACGGAGATCCGCAGGCGCCTCAACCGCGCCTTCGTCGACTCGGGGGTCGTGCTCAACAAGCGCGGTGTCGTACCGCGCGAACGGCGTGGCCTGGACGAGGCGGCCCTCTACGTACCCGAAGCCGGCGACGACTGACCCGGCGTGCCGGGCGGGGTGTCGGGCAGCGCTCAGCCGACGGGCCGGAAGATGAGTCGCAGCACGAACAGCGCGAACGCGGCCACCACGGCCCAGCCGACCATGGCCACCACGACCAGCGGCTCGAAGTCCTCCGGCCCCGCGACCTGGCCCGCCGCGATGCCGGCCGCGCTCTCGGCGAGGCCGCTGAGCTCGAAACGCTCGACGACCGCCGCCACCGGCGCCAGCCAGATGTTCGTGATCTCCATGAGCGTGGGCACGTACTCTGCGAGCGCCTCGGGGACCTCCACGAAGGGCAGGAGCAGGCGCAGGAAGAGCGTGATCTGGACGAAGGCGAAGCAGAGGCCGGCCAGCCGGATGACGATCACGCCAGGAGTCTAGGGCCCTCGGCGGCCCGGCTGCCGCGATCAGCGCTGGATCCGCGACGACCCTCCGGCCGCCAGCGACCTGACCTGGTCGAGACTGGCCATCGTCGTATCGCCGGGAAACGTCGTCAGCAACGCGCCGTGGGCCCAGCCCATGCGGAGCGCCTCGTCGATCGGCAGCGCGGACAGGAGCCCGTAGAACAGGCCCGACGCGAAGCCGTCGCCGCCGCCCACACGGTCGAAGATGTCCAGGTCGATCGTGGGCGCCTGGTGCACCTGGCCCTCCGCCCAGGCGACGGCGCTCCAGCGATGGCGAGCGGTCGAGCGGACCTCGCGAAGCGTCGTGGCGATGACCCTGATCCTCGGATAGCGCTGTACGACCTGCTCGATGCTGGCCACGAAAGCCGCGGGGTCGAGGCTGGACGCCCTGGCCACCTCGGGACCCTTGATCCCCAGCGACAGCTGCATGTCCTCCTCGTTGCCCACGAGGACGTCGACGTGCTCGACGAGGCGTCGAGTCACCGCCTGGGCCTGCTCCGCGCCCCCGCGTGACCGCCACAGCTTCTCGCGGTAGTTGAGGTCGTACGAGACGACCGCGCCGTGGCGGTGTGCCTCCTGCATCGCCTCCAGGATGAGCTCCGGCGTCGACTCCGACAGGGCCGCGAAGAGCCCGCCGCAGTGGAACCATCGGACGCCCCGCCCGAAGATCGACGGCCAATCGAAGTCGCCAGGCGCGAGCTGCGCTGCGGCCTCGTTGGCGCGGTCGTAGAAGACCACCGGCGCCCGCACGCCCGAGCCTCGGTCCGAGTACACCGTGGCGATGTTCGGGCCGCGCACCCCGTCATGGTCGAAGCGGCGGTAGATGGGCGTGATGCCAGCCGCACGCACGCGCTCCTCGACGAGCTCGCCAACCGGGTAGTCGACCATCGCCGAGGCGACGGCGGTCCGCAGCCCGAAGCAGTCCGCCAGGTTGAAGGCGACGTTGTACTCAGCGCCGGAGACATGGATGGCACACTCGCGTGCCTTGCGAAAGGGCACGACCCCGGAGTCGAGCCGAATGACCATCCCGCCCAGCGCGAGGAGGTCGATGGCGCCATCCCGACGGATGACGAGTCCTCCGCTCATCGGAGCATCTCCTTCGCGGGCGCCCCGGTGGCCGTGCCCAGGGCCGTCTGCGTCACTGGTCGAGACAGGTCCGATCTCCACCGCTCATGCCCCCACTTCGTCGATCACGCGCTCATTGCCGTCGGGTAGCCCAGAGTACAGCCGCCGGAAGGCGTGGCGTTACCCGAGACTCCGCCGTAGTCCCTATGTGACATGATGATCGGACTGTGGGTGGGATGAAGACTGCGAACCTCTGCCGCGCCGCTCGCCGATACCTCCCACTCCTGTCCGGACAGTGGCGGGTCAGTCTCCTTGGGGCTGCCGTATGACGGAGCGCATCGCCACTGCCTTGGTCGGATGCGGGAAGGTGGGCCATACGCATGCGCTCGCCCTGTCCCAGCTGCCGCAGTCGCGGTTCGTCGCCGTCTGCAGCCGGACACCGGACCATGCCGCCGCGTTCGGCCGCCTCTACGGCACACGCCCCTACGTGAGCCTCGACGAGATGCTCGAACGCGAACGCCCGGGCATGGTCGCCATCTGCACTCCCCATCCGACGCACGCAGAGCTCGTCGAGACCTGTGCCGCCGCTGGCGCCCATGTCCTGGTCGAGAAGCCGCTGGCGCCCGACCTGACGGGCTGCGACCGGGCCATCGAGGCCTGTGCCAGGGCCGGCGTCAGGCTGGGCGTCATCAGCCAGCGGCGCCTCTACCGCCCCGTCGTGCGCATGGCACGGGCGATCGACGAGGGCCGGATCGGGAAGCCGGTCCTCGCGATCCTCACGGTGCTCGGGTGGCGGGACGAGGCCTACTACCGGTCCGACGAGTGGCGAGGACGGTGGGACACCGAGGGCGGCGGCGTGATGGTCAATCAGACGCCCCACCAGATCGACCTGCTTCGATGGATCATGGGACCCATCGAGGAGCTCCACGGCTACTGGGACAACCTGAACCACCCCTACGTCGAGGTCGAGGACACGGCCATCGCGGTCGTCAGGTTCCGGAGCGGAGCGCTCGGGAGCATCGTGCTCAGCAACTCCCAGAAGCCAGGCCTCTATGGGAGGCTGCATGTCCACGGCTCGACGGGCGCCTCGGTGGGCGTCCAGACGGAGGGAGGATCGGCCTTCATCTCGGGCGTCACGTCTGAGGTCGAGCCGCCGGTCAACGACCTGTGGACGATCCCCGGGGAGGAGCACCTGCTGCCGACTTGGCAGACGCAAGACCGCGAGGCGGCAGCATCGATCGACGTCATGACCTACTACCACCGGCTCCAGATCGAGGACTTCCTCGAGGCGATCCTCCACGATCGCGAACCCATGGTCGACGGGCACGCGGGCCGCGACGTGGTCGAGCTGATCACAGCCGTCTATCGTGCTCAGCGAGACGGTCACCCGGCACGTTTCCCGCTCGCTCCCGAGGGCGATCGGGCCGACTACGACGGCCGGCTCGGCCAGCGCCTGTTCAGCCTACGTAGCGAGGTCGACCAACGATGAAGGCACTCTTGCTCAGCGCGCCAGACCGGCTCGAATACACCGACGTCCCTGATCCACTGGTCGGCACCGAGGACGTCCTCGTCGAGGTGCGGGCCTGCGGGATCTGCGGCAGCGACATCCACGGGATGGACGGCAGCACCGGTCGACGGATCCCCCCGATCATCATGGGACACGAGGCCGCCGGGATCATCCGGGCCATGGGGTCCGCGGTCGAGGGGTGGGCCGAAGGGGAGCGCGTCACCTTCGACTCCACGATCTACTGCGGGGCCTGCGGGTACTGTCGTTCGGGGCGCTTCAACCTCTGCGACGACCGACGCGTCCTGGGCGTTTCCTGCGATGACTACCGCCAGCACGGAGCCTTCGCCGAGTACGTCGCTGTCCCCGCGCGAGTCCTCTATCGGCTGCCTGACGATGTCACGGACATCCAGGGCGCCATGACCGAGCCGCTGTCGATCGCCCTGCACGCCGTCTCGCGTCTGCCCGGAGAGATCGACCCGCCGGCGGTCGTGGTGGGCTCCGGGCTCATCGGGCTGCTGCTCATCCAGTCGCTGCGCGCCCGGGGATGCGCGGACATCGTGGCCATCGACGTCAGCGCCACCCGGCTGGCGCAGGCGCGCGAGTGCGGCGCCACGACCGTCCTGCGTGTCGGTTCGGATGACATCAAGGCAGCGGTGCTGGACCTCACGTCCGGCCGTGGCGCGGGCGTGGTCTTCGAGGCGGTGGGGTCGAGCGACACCGTCGCCTCAGCGGTCGAGCTGGCCTCCAAGGGCGGCTCCGTCGTGCTGGTCGGGAACCTCGCACCCCGGGCCGATCTCCCCTTGCAGGTCGCGGTCACGCGCGAGCTGACCCTCTACGGGTCGGCGACGTCGGCCGGCGAGTACCCCACGGCCCTGGAGCTGATCGCGGGGCGCCGCGTGGACGTCGACGTGCTCATCAGCCAGGTCGCGCCGCTGAGCGACGGGAGCCGCCTGGTTGCCTCGCCTGCGGGAACGTGGATCGACCATGCTGAAGGTCGTGCTCGTGCCTTCAGAGGGCCGCTAGACCCTACTGAGCGGCCAGGAAGTCGGCCATGCGCTCCAGGGCCCGGCGCAGGTTGTCCTGCGAGTTGGCGTAGGAGACGCGCAGCGAGCCCGTGGCCTGGCCGCCGAAGGCCGTGCCGGCGAGCGTGCTCACCCCGGCCTCCAGGAGCAGGCGCTCGGCGAAGGTGCGACCGGACATGCCCGTGCCGCTGACATCGGGGAAGGCGTAGAAGGCGCCCCGCGGCATGGGCGCCGTGATCCCCGGCAGCGCCTCGAGGCCGGCGACGATGAGGTCGCGGCGGGCGCGGAACTCGCGGACCATGGCATCGACGGCATCCTGCGGTCCGTTGAGCGCCTCCGCCCCGGCCAGCTGCGCGTACGTGGCCGTGCAGGAGACGGAGTTGATGAGGAGCCGCTCGAAGACGGGCACGAGGGACATGGGCAGGATGCCCCAACCCAGGCGCCAGCCGGTCATGGCATACGTCTTGGAGAGGCCATCGAGGACGATGGTGCGCTCGTCCATGCCATCGACCGTGAGGATGGAGACGTGCTCGCCGGCATAGACGATCCGGCTGTAGATCTCGTCGGCCAGGACCACCAGGTCGTGGGCCATGGCGATGGCCGCGATGCCCTCGATGTCGCCGCGCGTGAGCAGTCCGCCCGTGGGATTCTGGGGGCTGTTGAAGATGAGCAGCCGCGTGCGTGGCGTGATGAGCGAGCGCAGCTCGTCGAGGTCCAGGCGGAAGTCGGCCTCCGGGCGCATCGGCACCGGGACCGGCGTGGCACCCATGAAGCGGGCCATCGACTCGTAGATCGGGAAGCCCGGATCGGGCACCAGGACCTCGTCGCCCGGGCCCACCAGGGCCATCATCGTGTAGGCCATGATCGGCTTGGCACCCGGGGTCACGACGACCCGGTCAGGGCTCACCTCGGCGCCGCGGCGCCGCGTGAAGTCGGCAGCGATGGCCTCGCGGAAGGCGGGCACACCGGGCGGCGGCGCGTAGTGCGTCTGGCCGTCCCGCAGGGCCCTGACGGCAGCCTCGACGATGTTCGGCGGGGTGTCGAAGTCGGGCTCACCCAGGTGCAGATGCACGATGTCCCGGCCACTGGCCGCCAGCGCGCGCGCCCTGGCCGCCGCTTCGAAGGCTGTCTCCGTGCCGATGTGATCCATGCGCGCTGCCAGTCTCATGGTCCCTCCTCGACATTCCTGCCCACCCGATGCTAGCGTCGGGGCACGCGCACGTTGTGCCCGTCGCGCGGAGCCGGAGGCATCCCGGAGCCACGACCACGGACGCCCGACCGGCTGCGGCGTGTTCGCCCCGAGGCGCCGACGACGATCGCGCTCTGGCCCATCCGGGCCCGCGTCCGGGGGACGTGGGAGAATGCCGGCCGTGGCCGCCTACTTCGATCTCTCCACCGCGAACGAGCGCCTGGCTGAGCTGCGACCCCTGCTCATCGGGCTGCGCGATGACCGCGACACGGTCGCACAGCTTCAGCAGCGCCTGGAACGCCTGCGCCAGGAGGCAGGCGACGACCCCGCCGCCCTGCAGCGCGAGCAGGCGATGCTCGTGGCGACGGTGCGACGCATGCAGACCGCCGTGCAGGTGATCGACGACTGGGGCATCACGCTCCGCGATATCGACACGGGTCTCGTGGACTTCCCGGCCCTCGCCACCGGCCGGCCGATCTGGCTGTGCTGGCGACTGGGCGAAGGCGAGATCGCCTGGTGGCACGAGCTTGAGGCTGGACTGGCCGGCCGCCGACCCCTCATCGAGCTGGAGTAGCCATGTCCGCCGAACCGCGTCCCATCGGTTCCGTCAGGAACGTCAGCGTCGCCCAGGCCGCGCAGCTGCAGGCGGGCGGGACGGGGGCCATCCTCATCGACGTCCGCGAGCCCAGCGAGTTCGCCGCCCTGCGCGCCCCTGGCGCGGTCCTGCTGCCGCTGGTCGAGCTGCCGGCGCGCCTGGCCGACCTCCCGCGCGACCGGGATCTCCTCGTCGTCTGCCGCTCGGGCGGGCGCAGCCTGCGCGCCACCATGTGGCTCATGCAGCAGGGCTTCGACAACGTCAGCAACGTCGATGGCGGCATGAACGCGTGGAGGAACGCCGGCCTGCCGACGCGCAGCGGTCCCCCGGAGCCCGGCGAGCGCGAGCTGCCGACATCGGCTACCTGAGCGGACGATCGCCCGACGTGCCGCTGCGATTGCTGGCAGGCTCGGTCGGACCGGAGCGCATCCCCGTCCGCCCGGATGCCTCGCTTCCGCGCTGGCACGAGGCGCTCCACGTCCGAGACCCGCGGGCGGCCCGCGAGCGCCTGGCCGCGCAGCTGACCGCCGGGGCGGACGTCATCGTGGCGCCGACCTGGCTCAGCCACCGGCGCGCGCTGCTGCCGGTCGGAGAGACGCGCCAGGCGCGCGCCTGGACGGCGGCGGCCGTGCGCCTCGCGCGAGAGGCGGTCGAGATCGGCCTGGAGCGCCGGGCCGCCGCTGATGCACCCGGCGCCACGGACGACGACCCCGTCATCGAGCGGCCCCGGCCGCTGGTGGCCGCCGTGCTGCCCTGGCTCGACGGCACCCCCGACGAGGCTGACGGCCGACTCCTCCCTCGGGAGGCTGCGGGCGAACGCGACCACCGCGACCAGGCGGGGTTGCTGGCCGACGCCGAGCCGGACCTGCTGCTCGTCGAGGCACCGGCGTCGCTGCAGACACTGCGGGTAGCGCTCGATGCCGTTTCTGCCACGGGGCTGCCCTGCTGGGTCGCGCTCTCCGCAGCCGGCCGTGGGCAGGCGGCGATGGCAGCGGCCCTCGACATCATCCGCGAGTCGGCCGTGGAGATGGTCTTCGTGCCCGGCGCGGACCCGGCGGTCATCGCGGCATCCGGCCTTGCCTGGGGCGGCCTGCTCCTGCAGCCTGCCCCGCAGCTCACGGACCTCGTCGCGGGCTGGTTGGACGCTGGAGCCCTGACGATCGCCCTCCTGGATGGCGCCACCCCAGGTGCCCTGGCTCCGGTCCGGGCGGCCCTCGACGCATCCGAACGCGCAAGGCTCCACGCGGCCGCGGCGGAGGATCGGCGCTGGCGAGAGCACCTCCGGTCGGCGATCGCGATGGCGCCGGGCGGTGCTGCCCTGTGGCTGGTCGACGATGCCGCGGACGGGGGCGCTGACGCAGGTGACGGCCGGCCACAGGCCTCGCTGCCCGACGGCTTCGAATGGCTCGTCGTCGAACGATCAGCGCTGCAGAGCCTGCCGCTGGCCCGCTACCGACTCATCGTGGCGACCCTGATCAGCCGCAGCGTCGTGGCGCGCCTCCCCGAGCTGCTGGAGCACGGCGGCATCCTCGCGGTCACGGCCGCCTCGCCGGATGGCGCCCCAGCGGCGCTGCCCGCGTCGGACGTCCTGCGCCTGGTGAGGCTGGATGACCGCACGACACCGACCCTGGCCATCCTGCGCCGTGAAGGCTGAAGCGCCGGTCAGGCCCGGTAGTCCTCCTCGGGGGTCACGCTGAGGCGGCCTCCGGAGAGGCGGGAGATGATGCGCCGGGTGGTGGCCTGGTGCGAGAAGGCCAGGCCGATGAGCACGAGGATGGCGAAGTTCGTCATGCCCATGCCCATGGCGTTGATGTAGCCGAGCTGCTGGCCGACCTCGCCCTGGATGGCGAGGCCCGGCAGCGTGGCACCGAAGAGGCCCAGCTGGAAGAACGGCCCCTGCGGCGAGATCGCGGCGCGCTGCAGCCCGTCGGCCAGGCCCTCGCTGCCACGACCGCCCACGAGGAAGACGGTGGAGCCCAGGGCAGAGAGCCCGGCTGATGCGACCGGCTGGGCGAGGTCTGCCTGCTCCAATCGCTGCCAGCCCTCGGGCAGGTCGCCGCTGGTCGTGTCCGGGATGACCCAGTAGACCGTCTGCTGCGCCTGCCCGTCAGCATCCTGGCCGCCCATGACGTAGATGGCGCCATTGGCGACGAACCCGGAGGCCTCGCGGCGCGGCTCTGGCAGGAGCTGGTCCTGGGCTACCGCCCAGCCCTCCGGCCGGCCATCGGCGCCCATGGCCGGCACACCGGCCACGAGCTGCAGGCGGAAGACGCTGGCCGTGGCCCCCTCGGGGCCGTCACCACCGACAAGATAGATGTAGTCGCCCACACCGCCGGCCACGGCGCTGGCCCGCGCCTCCGGGAGGGCCAGGCCCTCCAGTGGCGCCCAGGGCTGGAGGGTGGTGCCGGGCGGGTCCGTGGCGACCCAGGCGAGGTAGGCGCCGTCCGTGGGCTGGCCGTCCGCGCCACGGCCGCCCAGCAGCACGAAGCCACTGCTGCCGTTGACGACGGCGACGTCGCTGAGCGGGCGCGGCAGGGTCAGGTCCTCTGGCGTCTCCGTCCCGTCGGCACGCTGCCAGCCGGTCAGGACTCCCGCCTCCATCACGCCACGGAACACCGTGTCCGTGGCCGCCCCGGAGGCATCCACGCCGCCGATGACGTAGGGCACGCCGCCGTACACGCCGATGGCCGCGGCGGCACGTGGCTCCGGCAGGGCCGGGCCTGGCTGCCATCCGGACAGGTTGCCGTTGGGCTGCCCATCGGTGGTCGTGGCGTGTGTCACGAGCACCTCGTCCGTGGCACCCGCGTCCGTGGCACCACCGATGAGGTAGAGCGTCGTCCCCGACTGGTACATGACGCTGCCCTCAAGCGCCGCGGGCAGGGCCAGCTCCGTCGGGTTGGCCTGCCACGGCAGGGTCGCGCCCATGGGGGCGGGGCAGGGCAGGTCCTCGTTGACGGCGGGACACCAGTTGACGACGGACGCGACGTTGTAGCCCACCTTCACCGTGTTGCTGACGGTGAAGAAGTAGGCCAGGTTGGGCAGGTAGCCGAGCATGAAGATGATGAGCAGGAACCAGAAGACGGCGCGCAGGCTGGCCCAGGTCCAGCCATCCGCGTCGAGCAGCCCGAAGACGGCCCTTCGCCTCAGCGCCCCCGACGGGATTGCCTGCTGTGCCACGTGCCTCCCCTGCCCTAGCCCGAGATGACGATGTCGGCGTGCATGGACGTGTAGTGGCCGGGCACCGTGCAGGCGAACTGCATGCCGTCGCCGGTGGCCGTCCAGGTCACGGTCTGGACGCCGGAGGTCCACGTGGGGATCCCGGTGTCCGTCGTGCCGTTGGGCACCTGCAGCTGGTCCGGCGTGCCGATCCAGAAGTTGTGGTCGAAGCCGGCCACGTTATCGACCTCGAACTGGAGGGTCTCGCCAGCGACGGCTTCGATGCTCGTCACGATCGCGCCACTCTCGTCGACGAAGTGGAGATCGGCCGTGGCCTGCAGCTTGATGACGCGTGGAGCGTCGGCCGTGCCGCCCTCGATGGGCGCCACGCTGGCCTCCGGCCCGGTCTGCGGGGCGGTGGTCGGCGCCGGCGCGGCGCCGCCGATGACGCCGCTGGGGTTGCGCCAGCAGGCCGGCACGGGGGTGGCGCCCGCCTCCGGCTGCCAGGCCGGGTCGCGCCAGCCGGTCACCACCTGGGCCTCCGCCGGCTCGGCGGTGGCGCCATGCGAGACCGGCTCATACTCGAAGGTCACGTCAGAGCTGGCCGTGATCCAGGCGACGAGCTCCTCGACCTGGCGGTAGTTGAGTGGCCCGCCGGGCTCCTTGAACGCGGGCATGAGGCTGCTTGCGTCACCGCAGACGTAACGGCCACCGACGGTCAGCACGTTGGTGATGTAGTCGGGGTTGAGGTGGCCCGTCCCGGACCCACCGCTGGCCGTGATGGCGTTGTAGAGCTTGGGCTGGTTGTTGAGCGGCGGCCCGACGCCGCCCTGGCCGTTGTCTCCGTGGCAGGTGGCGCAGTTGGCGAGGAAGAGCGCGTAGCCGCGGGAGACGTCGGTGACGTACTGGTCCTCTGCAGTGGCCGTCATGCGGCCCTCGGTGCCCAACGCTGGGACGCCGCTCTCGATGAACCAGTAGACCGGGATGAAGAGGGCGATGAGGAGGATGGCCAGCGCGACGAAGGTGCGCGCATTGGCGCTCTGGCGCACGATCTGCGCCCCACGTTCCTCCGTCAGCCCCGCCGTGTGGGCGGTCGGCCCGGCCGAGAAGCGCTCCACCGCACGTCGCTCCCCCTCCGGGGCGGGCGTCAGCGCCGTATCAGGCGGCTGTGGCCCCTGGGGCTCGCTCGGCGTCAGCGCGCGGCTGTCCCGGTCGTCGCTCATATGCACCCGACCGGGGACTTGGCGGGGATGAGGCCCGGCTGGCCGAGTGCCACGGGCAGGGGCCCGAGCGTGATCTTGCTGGTATCGACGATGAGCTGGCCGTTCTGGACGACGTGGGCGAAGCGGTCCAGGCCGCGCGGCGCCGGCCCGAGCTCCTGGACCTTGGTGCCCAGCCGGTCATAGCGGGAGCCATGGCAGGCACACTCGAACCAGTAGTTGATGTCGCAGAAGTTGGGCTTGCAGCCGAGGTGCGGGCACTTCTGCCACATGGTGCGCACGTTCGTGGTGCTGCCAGAACCGTCGGCGGACTCGCCGTCCTGGAAGCCCAGACTGGTGTCGATGAGCTGCACATAGGTGCGCGCCTGCGGGAAGTAGGCGGGCGCGCCGTCAGCCAGCGTCAGGCCGGACAGTGCCGGGCTCTTGTCGACGGTGGTGATGTCCCCGAGGTTGATCTGGCCACCGAAACCACGAGCCAGGTTGGGCCACAGGAAGCCCACGGTGCCAGCTCCGACCTCCAGCAGCCAGAGGCCCACGGCGGCGCCGATGGTGCGGCGGATGAGCTGGCGGCGCGTCAGTCCACCGACCTCGCCGTGGCGCATCTCGCGCAGCACCGCGTCCGTGAGCGCCTGCGGCTCCTGCGCGCGGGTCAGCTTCCAGTTGCCCATGCCGCTCCTACAGTGCGAAGTAGAAGCCTTCCCACGGCATCGTCCAGGCGTAGCCCGGACCGCGGAAGAAGGCACCGAGGAAGGTGATGGTGAGGCCGGCGCCCCAGAAGATCGTGAAGAGCATCACCGCGACCTTGCGCTCCGAGGGCCGCGTGGGACCGCCGTCGCCCTTGGGTCCACGATCGATGTAGGGGATGAGCGCCGAGCCGAGCAGGATGACCGTGGGCGCCAGCACGCCGGCCACCGTCGGGTGGAAGTAGGCGAGCAGCTCCTGCAGCCCGACGAAGTACCAGGGGGCCTTGGCCACCACCGGCGTGACGTTGCCGTTGGCGAGCTCCTCCAGCGGCGCGTTGATGAAGACGCCCATGAGGATGAGGAAGACGCTCATCATGGCCGCCGCGAAGAACTCGATGGAAAGCAGGTGCGGCCAGGTCATGACCGTGTCGTCCGGCTCCTTCTGGACGCGGACGACGGCATCCTGCTTGACGAGGGCGAGCAGGCGGTAGGGCCGCGCGGCCATGGGCACGCGCTGCTTGTCGATCTCGGTGATGCGCTGGTCCGGCGGCGCAGCCGGCAGGCTGGCGCGACGCTCGGGCTGGGCCGCCGGGGCGGGGGCCGGGACCTGGGACGGGCTGGGCTGCTCGCTCATCGTTCGTGCCGCGGCCTAGAGGGGGCCGCTGATGCCTCCGTCCTTGCGGATGCGCCAGAAGTGCACGGCCAGGAAGACCGCCGCCACGAGCGGCATGAGGATGACGTGGAGGACGTAGAAGCGCAGCAGGGTGTTCTGCCCCACCTCGATGCCACCCAGCAGCAGCAGCTGCGACGGCTTGTTCAGGAGCGGCGCGAAGTTGGCCATGTTGGTGCCGATGGTGATGGCCCAGAAGGAGATCTGGTCCCAGGGCAGCAGGTAGCCGGTGAACGACAGGAAGACCGTCAGGAACAGCAGCACCACGCCCACCACCCAGTTGAACTCCCGGGGCGGCTTGTAGGCGCCGTGATAGAAGACCCGCATCATGTGCAGGAAGACGAAGAAGACCATGAGGTGCGCCGCCCAGCGGTGGATGTTGCGCGTGAGCAGCCCGAAGGGCACCTCCGCCTGGATGCGCAGGATGTCCGAGTAGGCCTGCGTGGCCGAAGGCACGTAGAAGAACATCAGGTAGACGCCCGTGACCGTCAGCACGAGGAAGAAGAAGAAGGACAGTCCGCCCAGGCAGAAGGTGTAGGCGAACTTCACGGCGTGCTGGCGGACCCGCACCGGATGGAGGTGCAGGAACACGTTGTTCATGACCGCCATGGCGCGTGAGCGCTCGTCGTTCGGGTAGGGCTGTCGGAAGATCGACCGGAAGACGGCGCTGCGCCGGATGCCCTGGTCGATGCGCTCGAGGAAGCTCAATGCGGTCCCAACCTCATGCCGGTCTGCCACCTGCCTGTGCCTGGTTCCCGAGGCCCTGGAGCCCCAGCTGCGTATCGCGGTATGACTCCTTGTAGAGCCTACCGTCCTCACTGATCTCCTGCAGTTCGAAACGCTCCATGGTGATGGCGTCGTACGGGCAGCGCTTCACGCAGAGCGCGCAGCGGATGCAGCGCTCCTCGTCGAGCACCATGGCGGCGCCCTGGGTCCAGCCGTAGGCGTCCACGACCTCTGCGAGGGCACCCTCCGACTTCATCTGGTTGACGTCGATCATGTGGATCACGCCTTCCGGACAGACGTCCGCGCAGGCGCCGCAGAGGACGCAACGGAACCCGTCGAACCAGATGTTGTAGTTGCACATCAGGCAGCGCGTGGATTCCGTGACCGCCTGGTCCACCGTGTAGCCCAGCTCCGCCGGGGTGCCGAAGTTGGCGCGTGGGTCCGCCGAGGGGAAGCGCTCGGCCACCGGCAGCACGGGGATGTGCTGGCGGGGCAGCACGTCGTAGCGCTCCGGCATCTCGTGGCGCCACGAGCTGATGATGCGCACGTTGGTGTCCACCTCCACGGTGGAGCGCGCGGACAGGTAGCGGTCGATGGCGTAGGCGCACTTCTTGCCATGCCCGGCCGACTCGATGAGCGTGGTGGGGCCGGTCACGAAGTCGCCGCAGGCGAAGACACCGCGCACGTTGGTCGCGTAGGTGCCCGGGTCGACGCGCATGCGGCCACGGTTGATCGAGAAGCTGGCCTCCACGGGCAGGAACGTGTTGTCAGCAGCCTGGCTGACGGCCGGGATGACCGTCTGGGCCGGCACCACGTACTCCGAGCCGGGAACGGGGATGGGACTGCGCCGACCGGTGGCGTCCGGGTCACCCAGGCGGTTGCGGATGAAGCGCACGCCGGCGACGTGGCCCGACTCGTCGCCGATGATCTCCACCGGGCTGACGAGGAAGTCCATGACGACGCCCTCGCGCTCCGTCTCGCCCAGCTCCTCCTCGTCCACGACGAGCTCACTGCGCGTGCGGCGGTAGGCGATGGTGACGTTGCTGGCGCCGTGACGGAGGCTGGTGCGCGAGCAGTCCATGGCCGTGTAGCCGCCGCCGATGATGACGACATCCGTGCCCACCTCCACGGCCTCGCCAAGGTTGGCGCGGCGCATGAAGTCCACGCCGTACTGGATGCCGACCAGGTCATTGCCGGGGATGTCCAGGGGCACCGCGGCCATGGCACCGGCGCAGATGGCCACGGCATCGTGGCGCGCCTGGAGGTCCTCGAAGGAGATGTCCCGGCCGATGCGGGTATCGAAGTGGAAGTCCACCCCAAGGCGCTCCACGAGCCGGAAGTCCGCCTCGATGGCGTGGCGCGGCAGGCGGAAGGCGGGCACGCCCACGAGCATCGTGCCGCCCGCCATGGGCAGCTCGTCGTAGACGTCGACCTGGTGGCCGGCCACGGCCAGCTCATGGGCCACGGCCAGGCCGGCCGGTCCGGCGCCGATGACAGCGACGCTCGTGTCACGGGGCGTGATGGCCGGCATCTCGTCGGGGATGCCCGACTGGGCGTGCCATTCGACGAGGAAGCGCTTCATGGCGCGGATGGCCAGCGGCCGGTCGATGTCCCCGCGACGGCAGGCCCGTTCGCACGGGGCCGAGCACACGTAGGCGCACATGGCAGCCACGGGATTGGGCTCGCGGGAGAGGATGTAGCCCTCCTCGAACCGGCCCTCGGCGGCCAGGTTCAGGTAGCCGCGACAGTTGGTGCCGACCGGGCACGCCTCCTGGCATTCGATATTGCATTGCAGCCAGGAGGCGTCCACGGGCTGGACGAGGAACTCCTGGTGGCTATCGATGACCACGCGAATCGACGCTCCTGCACGGGGGCTTGTGTGGATGGTCGGCGGGATGGCCCGGTGCGCGGGAATCTACCATCGGCGACAAGGGCACGTCCGGCCACCGGGAAGAGCCTCTCCGGGTATCCCTACCTGACCATCGGACCGTTGACCTCGACCACAGCGCAGCCTACCGTGCAGCCCATGACCGCCGGGCCTTCCGAGCCGCCGCAATTCGCTGCGGAGCCGTGTGCCCCGCTGCGCGAGGCCGTGGCCGAGCGATGCCAGGCTGCCCGCCAGGCCCAGCAGACCCACGCCGAGGCCGGCCAGCAGGTGCGTCTCCTGCGCCGCGACCTGGTCACGGCCCAGGAGCAGCTCGCCGAGGCCGAAGCGGCAGCCGATCCGCGCGCGCGGCTGGCCGCCAAGTCCGTCTGCCGGCGTGCCTACCAGCAGGCCCTGACGGTCGCCGCATCGGACGAGCAGCGCAGCGAGGCCCTGGCGGACTGGGCGCACGAGCTTGACCGCATCAACCGCGCCGGACGCCTCGCCGCGCGCGCCGCCGCCCGCGTGGCTGGCGAGGTATCGGAGCTGGAGCGCTCGATCATCCTGGCGGATCGGAGCGAGCAGGCCAGCCGCGTCCGCGCCGAAGCTGCCGAGGCGGCCTGCCTGGAAGCCCGTGTGCGCCTGGCCGCCTGCGAAGAGCGGCAGTTCGGGCAGGTCGCCACGACGGGCGGCGTCGCCAGCGGGCCAGGCCAGGAAGCGCACCCATCGTCCGCGCCGACGACCGGGTCTTCGAGCACACCGATGGGACGGATCAGCCCCGGTCCGCCGGCCGAGCCGCTCGTCATCGAGGCCATGGTGAACGGCGACCGGCCTGCCCTGGAGCTGGCCGCCGGCACCATCGCGGAGCTGGGCCACCTCCGCCAGGCGGAGATCCAGCTGCAGCTCCAGGAGCTCGTCGATGCCATCGGGTCCGCTGCCGCGGACGCCGGCTACCTGCTCTTCGACGGCCGCCACCCATTCTGGTCAGGGCTGACGCCGAGCGAGGCGGGGGACGTCATGCGCGCCCTCACCCGACTCGGCTTCCGCCTGGCGCCCGCCGAGGGCTGGCACGCCGGCCGGGTGCCGATCCCCGCGGACCTGACCGTGGCGCTCGCCTACGCGGGGTTGGATCCGCGCAACCGGCGCAGCCTGCCGGACGACGCGGCCCTGCGCGCGCTGCCGGCCTCCATCCACGTCGACGGGCGCGCCTTCCTGGCCGAACGCGCGCCGGACCTCGCCATGGACCAGCTGGTGCCGCTCCTCGAGACCCGGGCCGCGGTGCTGGGCCCGCTCTGGGATGCCTGGGGCGTGGTGCGACCGGTGCTCCTCAGCCCACGGCGCTCGCTGGGCAGCCTGCCCGGCTGACTCGGCGCGCGATCCTAGCGCAGGTCGATGACAGCGTAGGCTTCCGCAGCGGCGACATCGAAGGGTGCGCCCACGCGCGCCGCCCAGCCGCGGATGTGCTCTTCGAGGCGCTCCGGAGCACGGTGCTGGCTGGCGTGCGCGCGAAGCGCGGCGATCTTGACGTCCAGGGTGGCGCTGATGTCAACGGCCGCCACGGCATGCTCCGGCCAGAACAGGTACAGGCGTGACACCGCATGCGGGGCCAGTCCTTCGGTCGTGACCAGGTGCGGGAAGGCCATGGCGTTGCGCGCGGCCGGATAGACCGCGTCGACGGCCGCGGCGCCCGCGGCACGGTGATCGGTGTGCTGGACGAAGCCGTCCTCGTGGACGATGACCCTGGGGTCCGTCGCCGCGACGGCAGTGGGGCGGAAGGTCCGGATGACCCGCACGAGCTGCTCGCGCAGCGCCAGGTCATTGGCGAGGGCGCCGTCTGGCCGATGCAGGAACGTGACGCCTTCATAGCCGACGATCGCGGCCGCGGCGCGCTGCTCGTCCTCGCGCAGCCGAGCCAGTGCCAGGGGATCGGTGAGCGGGTCATCGGCGCCAGCATCGCCGCTGGTGCAGCAGACCAGGTGGGCCACACTGCCCTCCCCGACCCAGCGGGCGACGGTGCCCGCCACGCCGAACTCGGCGTCGTCGGGATGGGCGGCGATGACGAGGAGTCGCTCCGGTCGGTCGGTGATGAGGTGCGGCTCAGGGGTCATCGGCGCGGTCTCCCATCGATGCTGCGGATCGGGTACGAATATTCACTAAGTAGGTACTTGATTTCCACCGTTGTTACGCTATCCTTCTGGCATAGACGTCGCTCGTCTCCCCCCACGAGCGACGTCTTACCTTGTCTGCCTGCGGATCCGAGCGACCCTCAGGCAGCCGCGACGGCCTGGCGGACGGCCGCCAGGACCTCCTCGGCATGACCCTCCACGCTGACCTTGGACCAGACGTGGGCGATGGTGCCGCTCGGATCCACCAGGAACGTGGTCCGCGCGATGCCCATGGACGTCGTTCCATAGCTCTGCTTCTCCACCCAGACGCCCCAGCGCTCGGCGACAGCGTGGTCCTCGTCGGCCAGCAGCGGGTAGTCCAGGTGGTGCTGCTCCTTGAAGGCGGCCTTGGAGGCGCTGTCGAGGATGCTCACGCCCCAGACGACCGCACCCAGCTCGCGGAGCGCAGCGCTGCGGTCGCGGAAGTCGCAGGCCTCGGTCGTGCAACCCGAGGTGAAGTCCTTCGGGTAGAAGAACAGCACGACCCAGCGGCCGCGCTGCGCCGCGAGGTCCTGCATGGTGCCGCTATCGTCGGGCAGGGCCAGTGGCGGCGCGGGATCGCCCGCGACGGGTCGGGAGGCTCGGCTGTCGTTCATCGTCAGAGGGTAGCGCCCGAGGCTCAGGACGGCCCGGAGGCACGCGGTGTTGGTGGCGACCCGGGGGCACGCGGCTGCGCCGCCGGAGGGGTGGCCGTCGGAGGGGTGGCCGTCGGACGAGTGGCCGTCGATGGGCCGCCGCCGGTGGCGACCTCCGTGCCCGGCTTCGACACTGGCATGACGTGCACGCTGCCTGGCAGCGGCCGCAGGGTGATGGCCTGGCCGACCGCCGGCCATTCCCCACCGCGTGCCTCCACCTGGAGGTCCGGTGCGTCGCGGACCTGCACCGTGAAGAGGACGTGATCCCCGCCGAAACGCCGTCCCACGACCAGGCCACGGATGGGGCCGTCCGTGGCCGTCACCAGGCCGGCCGCGCGCAACATCACGCTGACGGCCGCGGTGTCGCCTTCGTCCGCGTCGGCGTTCGCAGCACCCCTGCCGTCCATGGCCTCGCCGGGCAGGATGCCCCAGGGCGTCACCAGGCGGCCGCGCTCGAGGCGGCCGTCGGCCACGTTGCGGAAGCCCAGGAAGCGCGCCACCCAGGCGCCGGGAGGCCGCGACCAGAGGGCCTCGGGCGTGCCGTCAGCGGCGATGCGACCGGCGTCGAGGATGACGACGCGGTCCGCCACGGAGAGGGCCTCGTCCTGGTCGTGCGTCACGTACAGGGTCGTGAGCCCCAGGTCGGCGAAGATGGCCCGCAGCTCCTCCGGCAGCCGCTCGCGAAGGGCGCGGTCCAGCGAGCCCATCGGCTCGTCCAGCATGAGCAGGCGCGGGCGCGGAGCCAGCGCCCGGGCCAGGGCGACGCGCTGCTGCTCGCCGCCGGAGAGCTGGCCGACGGGTCGACGCTCGGCGCCGGGCAGGCCGACCAGGGCAAGCAGCTCCGCCACGCGCGCCCGAGCCACGTCCTGCGCGACGCCCTGCATGCGCAGCCCGAAGGCGACGTTGCCGCCCACGTCGCGGTGCGGGAAGAGCGCGTAGTCCTGGAACATCAGGCCGACACCGCGCTCGTGCGCCGGGACGCCGGCCAGGTCGCGGCCGTCGAGGGCGATGCTGCCGGCGCGGGGGTCCTCCAGCCCGGCGATGGCGCGCAGGAGCGTGGACTTGCCGCCGCCGCTGGGACCCAGCACGCAGAGGAGCTGGCCGCCCGGCACGTCCAGGTCGATCCCGTGGAGGATGTCCTGCCCCTGGTAGGCGACGACGAGGTCGCGGATGCGCAGCATGACTAGAAGGGCTGCGGCCCGCTGCCGCGGAAGCGCTCGATGAGCAGCACGGCACCCGCCGAGAGGGCCATGAGCACGGTCGCCAGGGCCATGGCAGCCGCGAAGTTGGCCGCGCCGGGCTGACCCAGCAGGCGGTAGATGGCGACCGGGATGGTGAGGCTGTCCGGCCGGGCGATGAAGAGGGTCGCCCCGAACTCCCCCAGCGAGATGGCGAAGGCGAAGCCGGCGCCGACCAGGGCCGCGCGCGCCACGATCGGCCCATCGACCTCGCGCCAGACACGCCCGGGTGAGGCGCCCAGCACGGCGGCCGCCTCGCGCAGCCGCTCGTCGATGGAGCGGATGACCGGGACGACGGCTCGCAGCACGAAGGGCAGCGCGATGAGCGAGTGGGCGATCGGGATGAGCAGCACCGAGGTGCGCAGGTCGAGCGGCGGGGAATCGAGCGAGACGAGGAAGCCGAAGCCGACGATGACCGCGGAGGTGCCCAACGGCAGCATGATGAGCGCGTCGATGGAGCGCACCAGCCAGCCGCGCCCGTAGCCCACCGCGGCGGCGGCCAGCAGGCCCAGGCCACCGGCGATGACCGTGGTCGCCGCCGCGAAGCGCAGCGAGTCGATGACGGCGGCGATGGGCGGCGCCGCCAGCCGCGAGCGCGGGTCAGGACGCAGCAGGGTCGCGAAGGCATCCAGGCCGTAGCCGGAGGGGCCGGCCAGGGCACGCTCCACGAGGACCAGCAGGGGCAGCAGCATGAAGACCGCCGTGGCCGCCAGGATGACCGCGACCACCAGCCGCTCCCGTCCCGGTCGCGGTCGGCGCGGGCCGTCCGCGGCCACGCCCAGGCGCTGCCGGACCGCCAGGCGTTCCTGGGCGCGCGCGCTGCCCAGCAGCAGGACCAGGACGCCGGCCATCTGCAGGATGGTCAGGGCCGCCGCTGCCGGCAGGTCGAGCAGGATGGCCGTCTGGCGGTAGATCTCCACTTCCAGCGTCGTGCTGCCGGCCCCACCGAGGAGCAGGACCACGCCGAAGGAGGTCACCGTGAAGAGGAAGACGATCGAGGCCGCGGAGATGACCGCCGGCCGCAGCAGCGGCCAGGTGACCTCGCGGAAGGCCCGCCAAGGCGAGGCGCCGAGCACCCGCGCCGCCTCCTCCGTGCGAGGGTCCAGGTGCTCCCAGAGACCACCCACCAGGCGGACGATGACCGCCACGTTGTAGAAGACGTTGGCGATGACGATGGCCAGCGCCGAGCCGTCCAGGCGGACCTGCGGTACGTCGGGGCCGGCGATGAGCGTCAGCGCCGCGTTGAGCGGGCTGCGTGGTCCGAGCAGGGCCAGGAACGCTGACCCCACGACCACCGTGGGCAGCACGAATGGCACGACCGTGAGCGCACGGGCGACGCCGCGACCCGGGAAGTCGAAGTGCGCGAAGACCCAGGCGACGGGAAGGCCCAACGTGACCGTCGCCAGCGTGGAGACGGTGGCGAGGACGAGCGTGAAGACGACCACGTCCACGACCCATGGCTGCTGCCACGTCTCGAGCACGCCGCCCAGCGCCAGCTGCCCGTCGGGCACCACGCCGAGGGCCAGGATGCTGGCCACCGGCCACACGAAGAACAGCCCGACGAAGGCCAGCGGGGCTGCCGCCAGCAGCAGCGACCAGGACCGCGTCAGCGGAGGACGATGTCCGTCCACTCGGCGATCCACTCCTCGCGGCCGGCGGCGATGACCTGCGGGTCCATGCTCAGTGACTGCGTAGGGCGGAGGGCATGCCGCGTGAAGATCTCCGGCAGGGGCACGTCCGTGCGTGCCGGGTAGACGTACATGGCCAGCGGCAGCGCAGCCTGCGTCTCGGCGGCCAGGAGGTGGTCGATGAGCGCGCCGGCCAGCTCCGGCTGGTCCGTGCCGCGCAGGACGGCCGCGAACTCCACCTGGCGGAAGCAGCTGGCATCGACCGCCGCTGTCGGCGACTCGAGCGCCTCGGGGTCCGGACCGAAGACGACCTCGACCGCGGGGCTCGAGGCGTAGGAGACGACGATGGGCCGGTCGCCCTCACCGGAGCCACCCGAGAAGGCCCCGTAGTAGGCATCCTCCCAGCCGGAGGCGACCTGCACGCCGTTGTCGCGGAGGCCGGCCCAATAGGCCTGCCAGCCGGTCTCGGGGTCGTCGCCGAAGGCGGCGATGGTCGCCAGCAGGAAGGCCAGGCCGGGCGACGAGGTGGCCGGGTTCTCCACCACCAGCGTGTTCGCGAGCGCTGGGTCCAGCAGGTCGCGCAGGTCGTCCGGCAGGGGCAGGGCACCATCGGCGAAGGCGGCCCGGTCGACGTTCAGGCAGACGTCGGCCGTGTCGATGGGGGTGACGCGGTGCTCGGGGTCTGCCACCAGGTCGGCCGGCACGGACCCTAGCTCCGGGGAGACGTAGGGCTCGAAGATGCCGGCATCCAGGGCCCGCGACAGGAACGTGTTGTCGATGCCGTAGAGGACGTCGCCGAGAGGGTGGTCCGCGGTGAGGATGGCCTGGTTGACCATGCTGCCGGCGTCGCCGGCCCGCAGCACCTCGAGGCGCACGCCGTGCTCTGCCTCGAAGTCGGCGATCACCGCCTCCGGCAGCGCGAAGGAGTCGTGCGTCAGCAGCGTCAGCGTCTCGTCCTGGGCGACCGCGGGCCACGCGGCGGCCAGGGGCAGGCTCGTCGCCACCAGGCTCGCCGCCACCAGGCTCGCCGCAAGCCTGCCGGCGCTGCGCGGCGGGCGGGATGGGTCGATGGGTCGGGTGCGCATGTCAGTCCTCCGGGTGAGCGGGATGGCAGAGTCAAGCCTCGGGGCCGAGATGCCGGAGGGCTGGCTCGCACCCCAGGTGTCTTCGGCACCGCGGTCCGTGTGGATGACCAGGAGGCGACCCCGGGCGCTCGTCACCCGGGCGTGCTCGCCGAGGAGCTCGTTGGACAGGCCGCGCGGCGAGCCCAGGGCGAGGTCCTCGGCGTTCAGCGGGAAGCGCAACGACTCCGTGTGCACGGCCGTCACACAGGCATCGAGGGGCAGCAGCGAGAGGAGGTCCCCCGGGGCCCCATCGATGCGCGCCTCGCCGGGACCGTCCGCAGTGCCCATCCGCCACGTCCGCGAACCGCGGCCGATGAGCCGGACGTCGCGGCCGTCGAGGCGCGGGTCGGCCAGCAGGAGGACGTTCGCGATGGCGTGCTCGGGCCGCACCGGCCCCGATGCCCCGACGACGTCGATGCTCGTGGCACCCATGGCCAGCGCCGCGAGCAGGCAGAGCTCCATGTCGCTCTCGTCCTTGTCGCGGGGGGCGACGCGAAGCTCGACACCCATGGCGCGCAGGCGCTCCTGGTCGGCCACCGCCAACGAGTCGAAGTCGCCAAGGACCAGGTCCGGGCGCAGGCCGGCGGCCAGGCAGTGGGCAGCGCCGCCGTCGGCCGCCACCAGGAAGGGCGGACCGACATCGCGCGCACCGAGGCCGTGCCCAGGCGCGCCGCGGTCGGGCACACGCGCACCGAGGCCGTGCCCGGGCGGGTCGACCGCGGCGTCTCGCGGCAGCGCCAGCCGGGCGAGAGCGACCGCATCCACGTCGCCGGCGGCGACGATGAGTACCCGGTCGTGGCTGGCCATGGGACGAGAACGCCTCCGTCGTGTGTGGGACGGAGGCTGCGCCGTGACTCCCTTCGCCGGTACGAACCGGATCAGGTTCCGAGGGTCTGCGGTCCATGCCGCACTCTCAGCGCCGCAAGGGCGCTCCCCTGTCCCGTGTGTGGTTGTGCCCACATCCTACACCCGGCGCGGAGCGGGATGACCACGCGGGCCGGAGCCAGCGGGCCGCGCTGTCGCCGATGCTAGACTCGCCTTCGTGCCTGAGTCATCGCACCCAGCCCACGAGCGCGTCCGTGCCGTTGCCGCGAGGCACGGCGTCAGCATCGAGATCGTCACCTTCGACGAATCGACCCACACCGCCCAGGAAGCCGCGCAGGCCATCGGCGTGGAGCTCGGGCAGATCGTCAAGTCGCTCGTCTTCGTCGCTCCCGTGGATCTCGCCCGCGAGGAAGCCGGCATGGAACCGGTCATCGCCCTCGTGCGCGGCACCGATCGCGTGGACATCGGGCGCCTGGCCTCGGTGACCGGACGCGCCCGCATGCGCCGCGCCACCGCGCGCGAGGCTGGCGATGCCACCGGCTACACCATCGGTGGCATCCCGCCCTTCGGCCACCGCCAACGCATCCAGGTCGTCATGGACCCTGCCCTGGACGGCTACCCGGAGGTGTGGGCCGCGGCCGGCACGGCCAACGCCGTCTTCCGCATCGCGCCGGGTACCCTGGCGCGCCTGGCGAACGCCCTGGTGGCTCCATGCGCGGAGGCCGGCGGCGCGCCCGACGCCACGCTGTGAGCGAGGTCCAGCGCGCCACCGTCGCCTTCCCGGGCGGCATCACCGCTCGATTCCGCTGGGGCGGCAGTGGTGTCTCCGCCGAGATGTTCGCCCTGTCCGAGGAGGGCGGCCTGGTCGTCGACCACGCAGCGCTGGCCGGCTCCGGCGGCGATCGCCTCTGCCGTGCCGAGCTGCGCGCCGAGGGGCCCCTGGGCGCCTGGACCGCCCGCTTCGCCTCGCCGATCTTCGACGAGCCGGCCGGCCTGTTCTGGGACAGCGAGGCGCTCCTCTTGATCAAGTACGGCTTCCTCGTCTATGCCCTCGCACGCCGTGGCGGCGAGCTGCGCTGGAGTCACCGCTCGGGGACCCCGCTGGTGGCCATCCTGGGCTCCCCGCGGCTGCCGCACGTCATCGTGCAGGGCGAGGTGGAGACACTGGCGCTGGATCCCGCGGGCGAGGTGCGCTGGCGGGTCGCGCATGCCGACGTCATCCGCTCGGCGGAGCTGCTCGGCGGCCAGCTCGTGCTGACGGGCTACGGGGACAGCGCGGCCGCGCTGGACCCGATGACAGGTCGGGCGCTGGCATCGTGAGACGAGCGACGATGACCAACGGATGGTGCCGGCAGGCACCATCTTCCCTGCCCGGAGCATTGACCGGCAGCCGGACCGAGGCCTACGGTCGGTCCCGACCCGAAGGGGCCTGGGTACCGACTAACGGCCACGATCGCATCAGTGCCCACGTCGCGTGGACGGTTCCTTCGGGTCTTGCCGTGCCCGACGCCCGGCGACCCGGGGCGCCTGCCACCGCCGCTGTGGGCCGCCGGTCCACCGCCGCTGTGGGCCGCCGGTCCACCGCCGCTGCGGGCCGCCGGTCCACCGCCGCGCGCCGCGCGGCATGATCGGCCTCACGCTCGTCCTGCTCGGCCTTCTCCTGGGCGCCTCTGCCTGGCTCCTGCTGCGTCGCGGTCGCGCCTGGCGGGTGGGCCGGCTCCTTTCGGGCGCGCCGCAGCGCAGCCTGGCCGAGGCGGTCGCCCTGGCCAGGCGCGGCGAGGTGGCGTATGTGCGCGTCCACGGCCGTGTCGACAGCGCCGAGGAGTTCCCGGGAGCTGCGGGCATGCCCGTCGTCTATCGACGGCGGCGCCTGTTTCGTGGTGCCGGTCCGGCAGGGCCGATGGGCCGGCAGACGCTCGACGATGAGCGCCTCGCTGTGGCCTTCGGGCTGGTCGAGCGTGGCGAGCGCCTGGCCATCGCCAGCGATGACCTGGGCGACGGACTGGTGGTGGTGCCACGCGTGTCGACCGGCGTCGCGGCGGACCTGGCGGGCTTGCCCGAGGGCGCCCAGCTGCCACCACTGCCCCCGCAGACGACGGTCTCCCTGCACATCGAGCAGGTCGCCAGCATCGACCATGCCACCGCCTGCGGCGTGCCGCGTCTGTCGGCCGGCGATGAGGTCGTGCTGGGCGCCGGGCTCGGGCGGCCGCTGGTCCTGACCACGCTGGCGCTCGACGAGGCCATGCGCGTCCTTGGGTCGGAGCGGGGCCGTGCGCTGCCTGTCGCCACGGTCCTGCTGGTGGCCGCCCCGCTGGCCATCGTGGTCGGCGTGCTCCTGGCGGTCCTGGGATGGTGAGCCCGCGGCGGGCCGGGCGCCTGGTGCCAGCCCGGGCGGCCCTGGCCCTTGCCCTCTCCCTGACCTTTGTCCTGCTGGTCGCGGCGGGGGCGGTCCAGGGGGCTGACCCGTCGCCCTCGCCCCTGGCACAGCTCGCCGGCGACTTGCGCTCGGAGGGCAGCGGGCCGGGGCTGGTCGGCTCCCCACTTGGCGTGCTCTTCCTGGTCATCGCCCTGGGCCTGGCGACCGTCGTCATCACCGCCCTGCTGGCCCGCCTCACCCGCCGCTCCTGAGCTGCGCTGAGGCCTCCTCGCCGCGGGGGATCGGGGCTCCTCGCGACGCCGGCGTTGCGACGCTGCTCGCCGCTCGTTCGAGCACCGACCTCGTAACGGGGGGGTCGGTGGTACCGAACTCCCATATGAGGAGTTGTGAGGTCGCCATAGAGTCGCGCCCATAGGTCGGCACGGTGCCGAGCCCCGCACCGAGACACATGATCACCTCACCTGACGCGACCACGCTCCCCATCACCCAGGCGGCGAGGCAGCTCGGCGTCCACCCCAACACGCTGCGCTCGTGGGCGGACCAGGGTCGGCTGCGCTGCCTGCGCGTCAACACGCGCGGCGATCGACGCTTCCGCATCGAGGACCTGCGGGCCTTCATGGTTGCCGCGGAGCTCGGCAAGCGGACGCCACGGGTGGCGACCATCCGTACTGTCGCGGCCGCTGGTCGGGCGAGCAGCAGTTCACGACCTCGCGGTACCGGGGTGACCGCGCTGCCACGTGAGATAGCAGCCACCGCAGCGCTGGGAGCCGCCACCGCCCGTGGATCGGCCGCACGCCCGCGCCGCGGTCTCGCGGGCGCGGAAGCGCAGATCGAGTCCATCGCCAAGCTGGGCACGCGGCTCAACCACCTGAGCTCGGTGGCCGAGATCGGCCAGGCCATCTGCGCCGAGCTCTGCCAGCTCATCGACTATCACAACGTGCGCGTCTACCGCGTGCGCGACCACGACGTCCTGCCCGTGGCCTGGCAGGGCCAGGTCGGCGAGTACATCGGTGAAGACGGCGCCCAGCTGCGCGTCTCCCTCGGCGAGGGCATCACCGGCTGGGTGGCACAGCACGGCATCGAACAGTACCTGCCGGATGCGGCCCACGACCCGAGGGCCGTGACGCTGCCGGGTACCCAGCCCGACCTCGATGAATCCATGCTGCTCTCGCCGATGATCTTCGAGGGCAGCTCGATCGGCGTCATCGTCCTCTCCAAGCTGGGCCTGCACCAGTTCGCGGCACACGACCTGCGCTACCTGGGCATCTACGCCTCGATCGCCGCCCAGGCCATGGTCAACGCCGATATCTCCGAGCGCCTGCGCGCCCAGGAGCAGACGCTGGACCAGCAGCTCCACGGCCAGCGTGAGCTGCTGCGCGTGACGGAGGCCATCCTCACCAACCTGGACCCCGCGTCGGTCATGGCCGAGGTGGCCGACAGCCTGGGCCGCCTGCTGGCGGTCGACACCCTGGGCGTCTACGTCCACCAGCCACAGCAGCACCGCCTCAACCCGTTGCTGGCCCGTGGCGAGGGCGCCGATGCCTTCCTCACGCGGCGCGTACCGGACACCGGCGAGGTCGTCTCCGTGGTCCTGGAGACGGGAGAGGCGCGCAGCGTGCGTCGCGTCGGTCCCGATCCGGCGTCCATCATCCTGGCGCCGCTGCGCGGTCGCGACCGCGTGCTCGGCATCCTCTATCTGAAGCGACGGGGTGAGCCGGCCCGCTTCGAGGCCCGGGAGCTGGAGGTGGTGCGCCTCTTCGCTGCCCACGCCTCGATCGCCCTCCAGAATGCGCTGACCCACCGGGCCGTCACCATCCGTGCCCAGATCGACTCCTTGACCGGGCTGCGCAACCACGGCACCTTCCGCGAGGAGCTGCAGGCCGCCGTCCGCGGGCGTGACCACTTCTCGCTGCTCATGCTGGACCTGGACGACTTCAAGGCCTACAACGACCGCCACGGACACGAGGCCGGCAACATGCTGCTGGCAAGGATCTCGGCCGCCGTCCGTTCCGCCTGCCGCGAAGGGGACCAGGTCTATCGCTACGGAGGCGACGAGTTCAGCATCATCCTGCCGCGCACGCGGTCGCGGGACGCCCGCGATGTCGCTGAGCGCGCCCGCATCGCCATCGGCCGCATCGCCGACGCACAGGGCCGGCCCTCCGAGGTGCGCTGCTCGGTCGGCGTGGCCACCTTCCCTGACGATGCCGCCGACCGCTCGGGCCTCCTGATGGCGGCCGACCGCGCCCTGTATGCCGCCAAGCGCGCCGGCCGCGATCGCGTGGCCACCGCTGCGGAGGGTCTGGCCCTGGCCGAGGACTTCGTGCCGCCCTCACAGCCGGTCGAAGACCGCGAGGAAGTCGCCGTCCTCAGCAGCTGAGGCCAGGCGCGGGCTCCTCAGCCGCGCCGCGGCGGCAGGGGCGGGCGGTACGGCGCGACGGGGACGACCGGCCGAAGCACCTCTACCGCCTCGTCGAGCCCGATCCCGAGCACCGCAACCGCTGAGCCGTGGCTGACGGCCAGGCTGACGCGGCCGTACGAGTCGACCGTCAGGAGCGGCGCACCGTCCGACACATCCCCGAAGGTCCGCGCCCATGTCACGCGCGCCTCGCGCACGGTCGGGCCCTCACCCATGCGCACGATCAATGGCTCGCCGTAGCGCAGGCCCGGCAGTGAGGCCGCCAGGTCCTCCAGCAGTGCGGACAGCTTGACGTTTCCGAAGGTGTCTAGGTAGGTCGCCTGCGAGCGCAGCCGACCGGGCAGGATGACCGGCCGGGGCCACTCCAGCTCCAGCAGTCGGCGCGGGTCCACCGCTCGACCCAGCTCCTCGATGGGCACGCCGTCAGCCAGGTGCGCGGCCGCGGGGGCGAAGACATCCCGGCCGTGGAAGGAGCTGGAGACCTCCGGCAGGCTGTAGCGAGCGTCCTCGAGCAGGTGGACGCGCGTGATGCCACCCAGTCGGGCGGCCGCGGGCATGAGCAGGCCGTTGTCCGGACCCACCAGGCGGTCGCCGCGCAGCGTCTGGACGACGATGCCCTGGCGGGCCGTGCCGACGCCGGGATCGACGACAGCCACGTGCACGCCGACCGGCATGTAGGGCACCGCGCTCCAGAGCAGCAGCGCGCCGTCACGGATCGCGAACTTGGCCACCTCATGCGAGATGTCGACGACGATGGCCTGGGGGCAGATGCCGGCCACCACGGCACGCATGATGCCGGCCGATGGGTCGCGCAGCCCGAAGTCGCTGAGGAGGCTGACGAAGGGCCGGGCACGCCCGGTCGTGGCACGCGCCGCGGCGGCGGGTGTGGTCACGGTCTCGGTGTACGTGCGGGCCATGCTGGGCGCGATGGTACGCGCCCGCGCGCCGCTGCTCCGGCCCTGGCGGGCGCGCTGCTCCCGCGCGGGCGGGCGGCTGCCCGGGCGGCGGCGCTATGCTGCCGGGGCTGATGAGCGATCTCGCAGTCCACCGTCGTCTGATGCGCGGCCTGGCGCTCATCCTCACGGCTGCCTGGTCCGCGACGGCGCTCGTCGTGGGCGCCACCTACCGGCCCGGCGGGCCCCTGGACGTCCTGGTCGCGGCGGCCTGCTTCGCGCCCGTCCTGGTGGCCGCCGCTGGCATCGCCTGGCCACCCGTGGCCAGCCGGTCATGGCACCGCACGGTCGTCGCCTGGCTGTGGATCGCGGCGATGCTGCTTGCGATCCCGGTGCTCTACGGCGTGGCCAGCACCCTTGCCGCGGGCGGACCACAGACGCTCATCCCGTCCTGGGAGGCGGCCTACGCGGGTGCCCTGGCCCTGCTGACGATGGCCCTGTTCAGCGCCGTCGGTGTCGCGCACGCCCGGCGGGCCGTCCTGGTCTTCGAGCCTCGCGCCACCGCCTGGTCCGTGGCCATCGCTGTCGTCGTCACCGGGCTCGTGGCCGCTGCCTTCGGCCTCATGGCGTACGTCAACGACGAAGCCGTACGCGATGCCGCCCCTTTAGGCTCGCGCTACGGCCCGACCGACACAGCCCTGCTGCCGCCCTTCTGCGACGAGCCTCTGAAGCTGGGGGCGCAGGCGCGGCTGTCCGTGATCGCCCATGCCCTGGTCGACGAGGTGGAGGTGGGGCGTGCGGAGCTGGTCGGCCAGCGCAGCGGGATCGACGAGGCCTGGGACGGTTCCTGGGACGGACCGATCGGCGATGGCCAGGCGGTCTACCTGCGTCTGAGCCGACGGGCCTGGCTGAACGACACGACGGCCGACCGGGCAGCGCCGCGCAGCGCCTGGCGTGAGACGAGGCCGGACCCCTTCGACATGGCCGCCACGGATGACCTGACCATGGACGGCCCACCTCGCGACCGCGTCAACGTGCCGCGCGGCGAGATCGTGGCCGAGGACCTCGGCCTCGACGTCATCGAGGGCGCCGTGGCCCGGCACTGCCGCACGCTCGTGGATGGCCCGACGGCGCTGGCAAGCTTCCTGCCCCTGCGCTGGCTGCTGGACGGCCAGGAAGCCACGATGGACGCGGGGGACATCAGCCGCTGGCGCGGACAGCTCGACTGGTGGGTCTTCGGTGACGGCGAGCTGGGTCGGGCGACCGTTGACGTCTCGGGTTCTCGCGCAGATACCGACTGGCCAGCGCCGGGTGTCCAGGCCGCCATGCGCGCGGAGCTCCTCGCCCTGGACCGCGATCGAGCGGTGGACGTGACCGCCGACATCCGCAGCCTGACCGCCGTGGCGACACCGGCGGCCAGCGGCGTGGCCGCGGCCGGTGCCACGCCGACGGCTGCCGCGGCCAGCACGACACCCTCGGCCGGTAGCGCGGGCCAGCCCGGCGGCGCGGTCCAGCCCGGCGGCGCGTCTCCCGCTGCGCTACAGTCCGCCGCGCCATGAGCACGTTCGACGACCACGGCGGCTCCAAGTGGGACCGCGCCGCTCGCTACATCCGCATCGCCCAGGTGCTGCACGCCCACGGTGAGACCGGCATCGGCGCCGCTGACCTCGCCAAGCAGATCGGTGTCTCGCGGCGAACGATCTACCGCGACATCGCGGCCATGGACCTCGACGGCGGCATCCCGATCTGGAATGACAACGGCCGCTTCGGCCTGGAGGCTGGCGCCTTCCTGCCGCCACTGGCGCTGACGCTGCCGGAGGCCATGGCGCTCTTCCTCGCCTCCCGGCTGCTCTCCAAGGCGACCGACGAGCTGGACCCTGAGATCGATCGGCGCCTTCGTCAAGCTCGCGCAGATCGTGCCCCCGGTGCTTGGCGAGCAGCTCCACCAGTCGGCCGACGCCTTCGCCGACACCCCGCGGGACGAGCCCTTCACACGCGTGCTGCGCGGCCTCACGCAGGCCATCGTCGAGCGACGCATCGTGGACCTCGAGTATCGCGCCGACGTCTACGATCCATCGAAGGGCACGCGCCGTGTGCGCCTGCACCCCTACGCCATCGAGCCCTCGGCCTTCACACGGGCGCTCTACGTCATCGGCTTCGACGAAGAGCGCGATAGCCGCCGCACCTACAAGGTGGAGCGCATCCTCGGCCTCTCGCTGACGCCTGAGACGTTCCCTGCCCCCGATGGCTCCGTGGCCGGCGAGATGCTGGCCGCCTGGGACGTCATCAGCGACGGGCCTCAGGTGGACGTCGTGGTGCGTTTCGCGCCGGCCGTCGCCACGCGCGTCGCCGAGACCCGCTGGCACGCTGGCCAGGCAACGGAGCTCCTGCCGGACGGCTCGCTCATCTGGCGAACACGCGTGGCCGGCGTCCTGGAGATCCGCTCCTGGCTGCTGGGCTGGGGCGCCGGCGCAGAGGTCCTGGAGCCCGCCGACCTACGCGAGTGGGTAGCCATGCAGCACGCCGAGGCCGCCAGCGCATATCGCTCCTGACGCCGGCCGTGGCCGGCGGGCCTACAGTGCCTTTACGGCAGAGACCAGCGCTTCCAGGCCGGCCTTGGCGTCGGCGAAGAGCATGCCGGTCTTGGGGTTCGTGTACAGGGAGTTGTCGATGCCCGCGTAGCCGCGGCCCATCGAGCGCTTGATGACGACGATCGACTTGGCCTCATCGACGTCCAGGATGGGCATCCCGTAGATCGGCGAGGCAGGGTCCGTGCGCGCCACCGGGTTGGTGACGTCGTTGGCCCCGATGACCAGCGCCACATCGCAGCGCGGGAACTCCGGGTTGATGTCGTCCATCTCCTTGAGTTGCGGGTAGGGCACGTTGGCCTCCGCCAGCAGCACGTTCATGTGGCCCGGCATGCGGCCGGCGACCGGATGGATGGCATAGCTGACGTTGACGCCACGATCCTCGAGGATGTCACCCAGCTCGCGGCAGGCGTGCTGCGCCTGGGCCACGGCCAGGCCGTAGCCCGGCACGATGATGACGTTCTGGGCGTAGGCCAGCTGGATGGCGGCGTCATCGACGCCCACTTCGCGGACGGAGCCGCCGGTGGCGGTCGGATCGGCCTGCGTACCCTCGGCCCCGCCGAATCCGCCGACGAGGATGTTCAGCAGCGAGCGGTTCATGGCATCGGCCATGAGCTTGGTCAGGATGCCGCCGGCCGCGCCGACGAGGGCACCGGCGATGATGAGCAGCGGGCTCTCCAGCACGAAGCCGGACATGGCCGCGGCGGTGCCGGTGAAGGAGTTCAGGAGGCTGATGACGACCGGCATGTCCGCGCCGCCGATGGGCAGCACCATGGTCACGCCGAAGGTCAGCGAGGCGCCGAAGACGACGAGCAGGGCCAGCAGCTTGACCTCGTTGCCCAGCGCGAGGATCGGCGACTCCCCAGCGCCCAGGACCAGCAGCAGCGTGCCCAGCAGGGCGACGACGCCGAGGATGGCGGTCGTGCCCTTGCCCCCCGGGACCCGGATGGGCTTGCCGCTGATGAGGCCCTGCAGCTTGCCCGAGGCGACGAGCGAGCCGCTGAACGTGATGGAGCCGATGACCACGCCGAGGACCACGAAGATGGCCGTGGAGAGCTTCTCCTCCGGCGTGCCCACGACGTGCCCGTAGTCGAAGAGGGCCACGATGGCGGCCGCGCCGCCGCCCACGGCATTGAAGAGCGAGACCAGCTGCGGCATGGCCGTCATGGCCACCCTGAGGGCCATGAGGAGGCCCAGCGAGCCGCCGATGAGGAAGCCGACGACGATGATGAGCAGGGCTTCCGTGGAGAGGCCGCCCTCGCGCAACAGCAGCGAGACGAAGGTCACCACGACGGCGACCGTCATGCCGACGGCCGAGATGCGGTTGCCCATGCGCGCCGTGGCCGGGCTGTTCATGTAGTGCAGGCCGATGACGAACGAGGCGGCCGCGAGGGTGCCGACGAGGATGACGATGACCTGGAGGGTGTCTCCGGACACGGGTCAGGCCCCCTTCCCGGCGTCGGACTTGGGCGGGTTGGGGCGCTTCCTGAACATCTGCAGCATGCGGTCGGTGACGACGTAGCCGCCCACCACGTTCATGGCACCGAAGACGACGCCGATGAAGGCCAGCAGGTAGCCCAGGGGGTTGTCCGCGATGGCCGCGATCATCATGGCGCCGATGAGCACGATGCCGTGGATGGAGTTGGCGCCGGACATGAGGGGCGTGTGCAGCGTCGCGGGGACCTTGCTGATGACCTCGAAGCCGACCAGGACGGCCAGGACAGCGATGATCAGGGAGGCGAGGAGGCTGATCTCAGCGGTCATGCCGCACCACCCTTCACCGGCGCCAGGAGCTCGGCCACGGCGGTGCTCACGACCTTGCCGTCGTGGGTGATGACCGTGGCGGCGGTGATCTCGTCGTCGAAGTCGAACGTCATCTTCCCGTCCTTGATGAAGTGCGTCAGCAGCGCGCTGATGTTGCGGGCGTAGAAGCCGCTGGCGCCGCCGGGCATGGAGGCCGGAAGGTTGGTCGGCGCGATGATGGTCACGCCGTTCTCGGTGACGATGGTGTCATCCGGCACGGAGAGCTCGACGTTGCCGCCCAGCGCGCTGGCCGCCATGTCGACGATGACCGAGCCGGCCTTCATGCCGCGCACGGCCTCCGCGGTGACCAGCAGCGGCGGGCGCCGGCCGGGGACCTGGGCGGTGGTGATGACCACGTCCATGGAGCCGATGTGCTTGTTGAGCTCTGCCTGCTGGGCCCGGCGCTCGTCGTCGGTCAGCTCGCGGGCATAGCCGCCGCTGCCGGTGGCATCCGCGACCGACTCCAACCTGAGGAACTGAGCGCCCAGCGACTCCGCCTGCTCGCGGGTCTCCGCGCGCACGTCATAGGCCTTCACGACCGCGCCCAGGCGCCGCGCCGTGGCGATGGCCTGCAGGCCTGCGACGCCGATGCCCAGGATGAGCACGTTGGCCGGCTTGGCTGTGCCCGCGGCCGTCGTCAGCAGCGGGAAGTAGCGACCGTAGGCGTTGGCGGCCAGGATCACGGCCTTGTAGCCGCCCACGTTGGCCTGGCTGGACAGGGCATCCATGGTCTGGGCACGGGACAGGGTGCGCGGCAGGGCATCGAGACTCACCGCTGTGACCCCGGCCTTGGCCAGGTTCAGGGCACCCTGCGGGTCGATGAGCGGCTGCAGCAGGCCGATGACGACCTGGCCGGCGTGAAGCTTGCCGATCTCCTCGGGGGTGGGGCGCTGGACGCGCAGGACGACGTCCGCCGCGGCATACAGGTCCGACTCCGGGACGACCGTCGCGCCGGCTGACGCGAAGTCGGCGTCAGGGATGGTCGCGCCGGCCCCCGCGCCGGCCTGGATGAGCACCTCGTGGCCGGCCGCGGCCAGCTTGCCGACGGCCTCCGGTACGAGGGCGACGCGCCGTTCATTCGGCGCTGTCTCCTTGACGATGGCAACCTTCATCCGGGATCCCCGAGCGACGGACTGTGATGGGCAACGCGCGTCAGCACCGTGACAGCGCGAAACGACCAGAGTGTACCGCCAGCGGGTGGGTTCGAGTGGGCGGTCAGCCCCAGCGTCCGGCGGGAAGTCGGAGGCGGCCGGACGGCTCACGTTCAGGCCCGCGAACGCGCCTGCGACGCCTCGGCCAGCGAGCGCAGGAAGAGCGCCACCGGCCGGTAGACCGCGTGCGCGAACTTCGTGAACGGCGCCAGCAGCACCAGCTCCATGGCCACCGCGACGTGGAACAGGAAGAGCACGTACCCCCACAGCGGCGGCTGCGGCAGGTACAGGGCCAGCTCCACGATGAAGCCCGTCAGCCCGGCCAGCCAGAGCAGCCACAGGAAGAGCCAGTCGGAGGCGAAGGAGCGCCGCACCGTGCGGCCGCTGCGGCGCCAGCGCCGCAGCATGAGCCCGGAGGCGCCCAGGAGCATGACCGCGCCGGCCAGCGTGCCCAGCAGGCGCACCGGGTACCAGAGCGGCGCCGGCTCACCGGTCTCGCGGATGCCCACGATGTCCAGTCCGTAGTCGAGGATGGTCGCTGCCAGGAGGCCCAGGAAGCCCAGCATGGTCGCGGCGTGGAGCACCCACGGCCGTCGATACCACGGACCTGCCGACTCGCTGGACTCGCAGTCCTGGCGGTAGCGCCGCTGTCCCAGGGACTCGACGACCAGGGCGGTCCACAGGGCGCGCCCGATGTCGGCCAGCCCGGCACGGTCGGCCAGGCGGCGCCAGGCGATGCCGCTGGCGGGCGCCACCCGGCTGACCATCGTGACGACGCCGGCGAGGCCGGCCAGGAAGACGAGCACGATGGCGATGACGCCCATGTCATGGATCAGCGAGGCCGGGATGAACTCGAAGAGCGCCAGGCTGATGTCGTCGACGGGCCCGCGATTGGCATACATGAAGAGGGCCAGGATGGCGGCCAGCAGGACGGCGAAGACGATGCCCCAGAACGGCTGCAGGTAGAGGAAGCGGGCGAGGCCGGTGCGGTCATAGCTGGCGATGGCATGGCGCCGGGCAGCCGCCATGAACTCGCTCGGCTCGGCCTGGCGCGGGCACGTCTCCGAACACTGGCCACAGGCGTAGCAGAGCCACAGCTCCTTGCTCGCCAGGAGGTCGTCCTCCAGGCCGACCTGGGCATAGCGGATGAGGCGCCGCGGGAACGTGCTGTCCGCCTCGGAGAGCGGGCAGACCGCGGTGCAGTTGCCGCAGTTGAAGCAGGCGTCCACGTCGAAGGCACCGAGTCGGCGGATCTGCGGGATCAGGCTGGCGTCGACCCGGCTGGTCATCGCCGCACCTCCTTCTCCGGCAGGGCGTAGCGCACGTAGTCGCCCGCCACCGAGTGTTCGGCCAGCAGGCCGTACTTGCGCATGGCCGTGACCAGCCAGAGCACCTCCGCACTGCTGATGCCGACCGACTCGGCGATCTCCGGCACCGTCCGCGGCCCATCTGCCAGGGCCTTGCGGATGGCTGACTTGCGCTTGGCCGAGTCCTTGACCCAGGCCAGCAGCGCTTCGGATGCCGGACCATGGGACTCCTTGAACGCGGCGAGCGCCTCCGGGGACCCGTGCTGGCTGGTCATGACGCAGCGACCGCCGCCAGCGGTGTGCTGGTGATGGCATCGATCATGGCGCGGTACTGCTCCATCTCCCACCCCTGCACATCCAGGGCGGCGCTGGGGCAGGCGGCCACACAGGCACCGCAGCCGACGCACGCCACGGGGTTCACCCAGGCACGCATGGCCGTGACGCCCTCCTCCACCTCGACCTCCGTGAGGCTGATGGCGCCGGGGTACTGGCAGGCCGCCACACAGGCAGCGGCACCCGTGCAGCGCGAGAGGTCGACGCGAGCCACGAAGGGCTCCATCTCGACGTGATCCTTCGCCAGCATCGTGGCGGCCTTGACCGCCGCGGCGGACGCGGAGGACGTGGCCTCCGTGATGTCCTTGGGTCCCTGGGCCGTTCCGGCCAGGTAGACGCCGGCGATGGCCGTCTCCACGGGTCGCAGCTTCGGATGCACCTCCAGCAGGAAGCCGTCGGCACCCACGGGGACCTTGGTCATCTCGATGACATCCGAGACATCGTGCGGCTCCATGCCCACGGCGAGGACGACGAGGTCGACCGGCACCTCCAGCTGGCGCCCGAACGTCAGCGTGTCGGTCACCGTGACCGAGAGCGGGGCGTCGCCGGCGGACATCGACGCGACGGTCGGACGCGTCGTGTCACTGAAGCGCATGAAGAGGACCCCCAGGCCGGAGGCGTCCCTGTAGTAGCGCTCCTGCTCCTTCTCGTAGGTGCGGATGTCGCGGTAGAGGTCGTAGACCGTCACCTCCGGGTAGCGGCGGCGGATCTCGGTGGCGGCCTGCAGGGTGGCCGTGCAGCAGACTCGCGAGCAGTATTCGTTGAGCCGACCGCGCGGACCGGGCTCGTCCACCCCCGCGATCTGGCGGCTGCCGACGCAGTGGATGAAGGCGACGCGACGCGGTCGCGCTCCGTCGATGCGCAGCTCCCCGCCGCTGGGGCCGTCAGGGTCGAGCAGACGCTCCAGGTGGGGCAGCGTGATGACCCGCTCGCTGGTGCCGAAGCCGTACTCGCCCGCGGCCGGGCGGTAGTGGTCGTACCCGGTGGCGACGATGACCGCGCCGACCTCGATGACTTCTTCCTGGGGCACGCCCGCGAGGTCGATGCCCGTGCCAGCAGCCGGGATGCACGCACCGCATCGGGTGCAGGCCGCCCAGTCGATGGCTGGCAGCTCGCTGGCTGGCTGGCTGCGAGGCCGGTAGATGGCCTTCCGGGTCGCCGCTCCGGACTCGGCCTCGTCGACCACATCGACCGGGCAGGCGGCCATGGCGGCGTCAGCATCGGTCAGCTCCAGCCCCACGCCACGCGGCTCGCTGCGCAGCCTGGCGGAGAGGTCACCCAGGGAGCCCGAGAGCGCCACGAGTCGCGTCCCGGTGCGCACGTCGATGCGCTCGTTGGCACGGACGGCATCGATGAGCCGCTGCACGAGGGGCGCCGCCGGTTCGTCCGTCGGGTAGACGGTCCCCAGTGCCATGGCACGGCCGCCCAGGAATGGCGAGGCCTCGATGAGGGTGGCGTCCTGGCCCATGGCGACCGCGTCCAGGGCCGCCCGCAGGCCGGCCACGCCGCCGCCCACGACGAGGATGCGGTGGGTGGCGGGGACACGCACCGGATCGAGCGGGCTGAGCAACCGTGACTTGGCGACCGCCGCACGCACGAGGGCGATGGCCTTGTCGGTGGCTGCCTCGCTGTCGTGTGGGTGCGCCCAGCTGACCTGCTCGCGGATGTTGGCGGGGAGGAACAGGTAGGGGTTCATGCCGGCCCGCATGACGGCCTTGCGGAACGTCGTCTGGTGCAGGGACGGCGTGCAGGCGGCCACGATGACACGGTCCAGCGGCGAGGTCGCGGATGTCGTTGGTGATCGCCTGCTGGCCCTCGTCGGAGCACATGAAGGTGAGGTGGCGGGCGACCGCGACATCGGCTTCGCGTCCCAGCTCCGTGGCCACGCGATCGACGTCCACGACGTCGGAGATGTTGCCGCCGCAGTGGCAGACGTAGACACCGATGCGCTCGCCGTCGCGAGCCTGCGCCTCGCCTGGCGCGACCTCTGGCGTCCCGGGCCGCCCGTCGTCAGCCATGCAGGTCAGCCTCCAGGACCCCGGCTGCGGCCAGCTCGTCGCGGCTCATCTCTCGCACGGATACCAGCGGCTGGTGCGTCCGTGGTGTGCTGCCCCGGCAGCCCCCAGGTAGGCCTCCACGCGAGCGGCGGCAGCGCTGGCCTCCACCACGGTGTCGACGATGTCCTTGGGCCCGATGGCGGTGCCCGCGGCGAAGAGCCCCGGCACGCTCGTCCGCGTCGTGTCCAGCTTGGGGTCCGGCGCCGCGACGAAGCCGTAGGCATCAAGGTCGACAGCCACGAAGTCGGCCAGGTCCGCGCCCGCCTGCATGCCCACGGAGAGCACCACGAGGTCGTGCACCGGCTCGGCCACGGAGCCGTCCTCCTCGATGCGCTCGATCCGCAGCTGCAGGTCGCCGTCCGGCAGGGCATCGATGCGGGCGACCTTGGCCTTCACGAACTCGATGCCCATGGCCTTGGCGCGTCTGGTAGAACTGCTCGTAGCCCTTGCCGAAGGCGCGGATGTCCATGTAGTAGATCGTGATGTCGGCCAGGGGCAGCGCGCCCGAGAGGAGCATGGCCTGCTTGATGGCGTACATGCAGCAGACGCGGGAGCAGTACGGCACCCCCAGCGTCTCGTCGCGTGAGCCGGCGCACTGCACGTAGGCGACGCGAGTCGGGGATCTTGCCGTCCGACGGGCGCAGCACGCGACCGTATGGCCCGTTGGGCGACAGCAGCCGCTCCATGTCCAGGCCGCTGATGACATTGGCGCTCGAGCCGTTGTACTCGGCCTTGGCGTCGGTGGGCGTGGGCCGATAGCCGGTGGCCAGCACCGCCGCGCTGACCTGCACCGCGTCCGTGCGCGGCTGCTGGGCGAAGTCGATGGCGTCGGTGGGGCAGACCTTGGCGCACTTGCCGCAGAGGATGCAGGCATCCGTGTCGAGGACGGCGAACTGCGGGATGGCCTTGTTGAAGGGGATGTAGATCGCCCGCCTGGCCCCCAGCTGCCCCTCGAAGGCGTGGGGCACATCCACCGGGCAGGCGTACTCGCAGAGGCGGCAGCCGATGCAGGCCGACTCGTCCACGTACGTGGCTGTCGGAGGATCGTGGCGCTGAAGCCCTCCGCCTCTGGCCGCAGCCCCGTCACCTCCGCTGACGTCCAGATGGTGATGTTGTCGTGGCGCGCTGCCGAGGACATCCGCGGCGTGGTGATGCAGCTGGCACAGTCCAGGGTCGGGAAGACCTTGGACAGGCCGATCATCCTGCCGCCGATGCTCGGCTCACGCTCGACGACGAGGACGCGGCGGTCCCGGTCGGCCAGGTCCAGGGCGGTCTGCAGCCCGGCGATGCCTCCACCGACGACGAGGACATCGTGGTCCACGCGCATCGTCACGTCGCGAGCTCCGGCGCCAGGGCCACCGGCGCCAGGGCCACAGGCCCCAGTCTGGCGAGCACCGCCTCCATCTCCTCGACCTCCTTGACGAAGGCCTTGGTGCAGACGCTGCAGATGGCCGTCAGCTTGAGGCGGCCGATATCGATGCCCAGGGCCTTCATGCGCTGGTAGGTGCGGTCCACCTGGGCGGCCAGTTGGTCGAAGGTGCCCGTGTAGGGGCTGTCCGTGCCGCAGGAGGCGATGAGGATGCCGTCGATGCCCTGCTCGAAGCAGTACAGGTAGAACGACTCCGGGAACATGACCGGGTCTGGCGTGGGGATGACGAACGTGTTGGGCGAGTAGGTCATGTGCGCCTGGCCCGTGGCATCGATGCCCGGGTAGGAGCACAGCAACGTGGCGATGACCAGCATCCGGGTCGGCCGCGTGGCCGGTTCCACTGCGACCGCAGCGGCAGCCGCCGCGGTCGCAGGCTGCAGCGCCGCCGGGATCCCCACGTCCACCTCGTACCGCCTACCGCTGCACAGCCGTCACTTGGCGCGGCGCACGAAGACGCGCTCGCAGCCGTCCGCAGGCAGGTTGCCGAGGAAGCCGTGCCCGACCTTGGCGCACCAGGCCGCGATGTCGGTCTTGGTCTGCGGGTCGGTGGTGAGGATCTCCAGCACCTGCCCGACGCTCACGGCACCGATGCCCTTCTTGGCTTCCAGCAGCGGGCCGGGGCAGGCGCTGCCGCGGGCGTCAGCGACCTTGGCGGCCGAGAGGCCGGCCAGGGCAGCTGCGTCGAGCGGGGATGTGGTGTCCATGCGTTCATCCTCCTGTTGGGTCTGGTCGTGGCGCGCCTGCGGGCGGCGGCCGTCCCTAGTACGTGAGCGTGGCGGTCGCGGCGGTGATCTCGGTGACGAGGCGCGCCGCGCCGATGACCTCCACGCCGGGCTCGAGGTCGTCAGGCGCCTGGATGGCGCGGCCCAGCAGGCACGGGCTGCAGGCCAGCAGCTGGCCGCCCAGCTCGACGAAGCTCCCGAACAGCTCCGCCAGCGGCGGGAAGCTGGCAGCCTGCACGCCGTCGGTCCCACCCTTGCGCACGAGGTCCACGCCGTCGGCCTGGAAGACGAGGCGCGCCTCCACGTCAGAGACCAGCGCGGACACGGCCATGACGAACGGAAGGGTCGCCAGCTCCGGCTCCCCCGGGCCGTGAGTGACGATGATGACCAGCTTCTCGGATGTCGACATCGCCTCGCATGACTCCCTGTCCGCACCATCGACACGCGCTGGCGGCACGAATCTTCCGGCACGTGACGTTCTACATGCTTGACTCATGTAGTCGCCTGAGCCATGACGCACGAAGCAGGTGTGCCACTTGGACCCTGCCTGGCCGCGCCGGCGGGCCGTCAGCACGCGAGGTGGTGGGCGCGGCGATGCCGGTATCGTTCGTGGACACGAGGAGGACGACGTCATGTCATCACTGGCTGTCGCCGGGCACGAGCATCACGAGCGACTGAACGCCCAGGTGGACCTGATCCCCGGGCTGGCGGATGCCCTGGCGCAACGACCCCTGAGCGACGACGTCGCGCCTCGTTTCGTGGCCCTGCAGGACTTCATCGCCGGTACGCTGCGGGCTCACATGCGGGCCATCGAGACCGACGTCTACCCGGAGCTGGACCGGCTCATGCGCCAGCGCCACTCCATGGCCCAGATGCGAGGCGAGCATCGCGACCTCGACGCTCTGTTCGCGGCCCTGGAGACATACCGGGGGCCGGTCGTGGAGGGCACCCTGGACAGCACGGCTGCCAGCGGGCTGCGGCGCGTGCTCTACCGCCTGTATGCCCTGCTGAAGGTCCACCTCGCCGAGGAGGCAGAGTACCTGTCGGTCCTGGAGCGCAACCTGGGCGAGGCGGAGCAGGTCGCGCTCGTCCACCTCATCGAGGCGTCGGAGGCACGAGCCCTCTGAGGGTCAACCGACCCTCCGTCCCCCCAGCCGGTCCACGCTGTCCGGCGGTGGCCCCGACCGACGGGGAGCGCTCTGCCGTCACCGCGTCCAGGTAGTCGGCGTTGAACTCGGCGATGAGCCTGGCTCGTTCGCGCATCACCGCGGCCCATTGGTCCAGGGCGCGGTAGCCGGCGTCGGTGAGCTCGTAGGCGCGGCGGCGCGGTCCTCCCACGGCGTCGATCCAGGCGGATCGCACCTGGCCGGCCTCCTCGAGATCGCGCAGGGTCCGGTAGACGAGGCCGACATCGAGCGGGCCATCAGAGAGGCCCATCTCCTCGAGCCGGCCGAGGATCGCATAGCCGTACGTGCTGCCGCGTGCCAGGAGCACCAGCACGAAGGGCTCGCACCAGCGACGCCGTCCGGTGATGGGCACCCAGCCGCGCTGGATCGGCATATCACGCGCGTCCGGCATCGTGACGGCGTCGAGGGACGTGCCGGCTGGCGACCGGCGGCGGTAGGCCGGGCCATGAGCGCGGCGCGCCTGGTCAGCTCGTGCTGCTTCCGTAGCGTCAGGCGCGGGATGTGGAGATCCGTCCGGCGGACTCGACGGGACGAGACGCTTGGCGACCACGCCGGCAGTCTACCGGTCAACCATGGGGCGCGGCCGTTCGCATGGGGCCCGTTCGAGCCCGAGGTCGCTAGTAGAGGCTGGGGAAGCGGGCCCGATAGCGGGGCAGGACGCGGTCGCCCATCTCGGCACGGAAGGCCTCCAGGAGCCGGGCGTTGCTGCCCAGGCCGAAGCGGTTGGCACGCGTGTACGTGCGCACCGCGCGCCGGAAGGCCTTGTCACCGAAGTCGCGCCGCAGCGAGTCAAGGAACAGCGCGCCCTGCTCGTAGATGACCTCGAAGTAGCAGGCCGAGGTGTAGCCGCGGATATCGCGGTCGAGGCGGTCCCGGGCACAGCGACTGGGCCGCAGCCCGATGGTCGCGCGTCGCGAGAAGTACTCGGCCATGGCCTCGTCGGCGAAGGCGCTGGTGGACTGGTCGTTGCCGACGATGGCGTACCACCACTGGTGGGCCATCTCATGGGAGACCAGGAACGGCAGGTCCGCCGCACCGCGCGTGCGCGGCAGCCAGATCATGGCCGGCGATTCCATGGCCAGCCCGCCGCCCGATTCGGCGATGCGGAACGTCGGGTATGGATAGGCCACGCCCGTGATCGACTCGTAGCGCGCCAGCTGGTCGCGCGCCAGCGAGATGAGGCGGCGAGCGTCGAAGTGCAGGACGTGGGCGATGATCCGCGTCTGGCCGTCCCGCGACATGCCCTGCACGGTCCGGAAGCCGGGGCTGGCCGCGATGGTGAAGTCGCGCACGTCGCGGGCTTCGTAGATGGGTGCGCCGTCTTCCGCCCGGCCCACGCGCTGGCCGGTGGTCGCCCACACCATCGGCCGATCGGCGCGCAGGGTGACGCGCACCAGCGGGCTGCTGGGCGTGAGGAACGGCTCGCCGTGCGCCTGCGAGCCGAAGCTGATCCTGCGGCTCAGCCAGGGGATGAAGCGATAGACCTGGGCGACCCCACCCATCTTCATGAAGAAGAAGCCGCGGGAGGTATCCCGTGTCAGCAGGCGGGCCCCGTAGACGACTCGTACCCTCGCCGTGGCATCCGTCTCGAGCTGCGGGTCCAGGGGTACGCCGATGGTCTGGCCGGTGACGGAGGGCCGGACCCGGTCGCCGTCCACGCTGACGCGCAGGTCGCGCATGCTGCCCAGCTGGGCCGCCACCGTGTTGAGCTGCACCCGGTTCACGGGCCCGCCGCTCGTGTTCTCGATGTCGATGGTGGTGACGACCTTGAGTGAGCGCGTGTCCCAATCCAGGCGCACCGACACGTCATACGTGGCCGTCATCCGGTAGCTGGCCACGGCTGGCTGGGCCACAGCGGCGGCCAGCGCGGACGGGGCCGGCAGGAACGGCAGGAGCAACGCGATGACCAGGAAGGCCATGACGGGAAGCGGTCGCCAGCGGACCAGAAGGAGGCGCACGGCGCAACGGTAGCGGTCGTCCCACGAACGTGCCGGTCGGGCGACGAACGCCCGCTCCCGGCGTGCGGACACGTGCTCCGGGAAGCGCCGCCGCAGGCGCTGGACCCGCCGCCGACCAGCCTCGTGGCTCGAGCGTGGGGCCGCGGCATCCGTATGCGCTCCGGATGCGTACCGAGCGGCAATCCGTACAACGCTCCGTACCTCCACGGATGACGCTCGGGCGTCGCGACCCGATGATGCATGCATCACGTTGAAGAAACGGACTCGCCCCTATGACCCTTCACGGCGGGGTCGGAGATGAGCGAGAAGAGAGTCGGACTGCGCTGGGGCGCGTCCGGCTCTCGCATTTTCCGGGGTTCTATCATCGCGCTCATGGAGCCCGTGCGAGGCAGCATCCGACGACGCCGGACGATCAGGCTGGATGTCGCGCTGCTGGCCACGGCGGGCATCCTCCTCGTTGCCACGCTGCTGCCGCAGCTGGACCCCGATCTCTCCATCTTCGTCAAGGACCGCACGCTGGACGTGGCGCTCTCGGCCTTGACCACGCTTGCGGTGGCCACCCTGGCGGCGCTCTCGCTGATGCGCTTCCGGGAGACGGGCCGCCTGGCGTCCTACGTGCAGTCGTCGGCGTACGCCCTGTGGGCCAGCTTCAGCGCGGCCACCCTGTTGCTCATCGTCTTTCGCCTCGATGGCCGCGTGGGTCTCTCGCTGGCAGCACCGGAGCAGCTGCCGGCATGGGTGGCGGAAGCCGTGCGCCTGGGCGTGGCAGCCCTCTTCCTCGTCAGCGGCATCGCGGCCTTCATGGGCATCTACGGGGGCACGCGCCGACGCGTGCGCAAGATCTTCCTGCCGGTCGCCGTCATCGCGGTCGGCGCGGTCCTGCTGTACCCGTTCCGCGACCTGCTGCCGCCCCTCATCGAGCCGGCCGGACTGCAGGCGCTGCTCGCGGAGCCGGCGGGATCGGGCGTCGTGCCGGGCGTCAGTGCGCTGGCCGTGGCCACCGTCATCGCCAGCGTCACCTGCCTGCTGGCGGCCGTCTTGCTGTACCGCTTGACGTGGGGTCGTGGCGGGCCGTCGAGCGACGCCTTCACGGCCCTGGGCCTCGTCATCCTCATCGTCGGCGAGGTGCAGGACGCCTTCTGGCCCAGCGTCTACTCCAACGTGGTGACCGTCGCCGACCTGATGCGCCTGATCGCCTACATCGTGCTGGGCGCCGGTGCCATCGCTGACCAGCGCATGGACCTGCGTGCGCTGCGCTCCGCCTATGCCGCCCTCGATCGCCTGCGCGTCAACGATGCCGAGCGTGCCGCGCTGGAGGAGCGCGCCCGCCTGGCGCGCGAGATCCACGACGGCCTGGCTCAGCACCTCTGGTTCGCCAAGCTGAAGTTCGAGCGCCTGGCGGGCACCCTCGCAGAGCCTGACCTGGCCCTGGCCGGTGAGGTCTCGCAGGCCCTGGACGCGGCCATCGTGGAAGCTCGCGAGGCGCTCGTGACGATGCGCGCCAGCCTGACCGAGGACGTCCCCTTCGCCGACATGCTGACACGCAGCATCGATGACTTCGAGTCCCAGTCGGGCCTGCGCGTGGAGTTCGTGGCCTCCACGGGCCTGCCCGCCAACCTGGCCCCGCGCATGCAGGTGGAGCTGCTGCGCATCGTGAGCGAGGCGCTCACCAACGTGCGCAAGCACGCCGACGCCACGATGGTGCGCATCCGCGCCGAGGCGAGCGATGGCGAGTTGGTCATCACGGTCACCGACAACGGTCGCGGCTTCGTCCAGGAGGAGGCCATCGACCGGGGCATGGGCCTGCGCGGCATGCTGGAGCGGGCCCGACTGGTGGGCGGCAGCCTGCACGTCATGTCGGAGCCGTCGGGCGGCACGACCATCGAGATCCGGGCGCCCCTCATGACGCGCGGCGTGCCCGCGACGCCAGAGCCGAGCGAACGGATGCCCATGGCCCCCGAGGACGACCTCAGCATCGATGACCTGCAGCTCGCGCTGCCCGAGGTCTTTCCGGACCATGTCGCCAACGGCGTGGCAGGGCTGCGCGCAGCGCCGGATGTGCCTGCTGTCGCGGTCGTGCCCGGTGTGGCAGGTGTGCCGGCTGGGCCGGATGCGCGGGCCACGGGTATGCAACCCTAGCCGGCATGGCCTTCGACGCCGCTCATCCCGCCATCGCCTCCCCTCCCGGCGTGGCATCCCCTGCCCGCCCGCGCGTCCGCGTCATGCTGGTGGACGACCACGCGCTCGTGCGTTCCGCAGTCAGCCAGGCCATCGCCGCGCCCGACGTCGAGCTGGTGGCCGAGGCAGCCACCGCCGAGGACGCCTTCGCCCTGGCGCTGGCGATCCGACCGGACATCCTGCTGCTGGACATCGACCTGCCCGGCATGAACGGCCTGCAGATGCTGGAGGAGCTGGCGCCGAGGCTGCCGGACACCCGCATCGTCATGCTCACGGTGTCGGATTCCGAGCGCGATATGCTGGAGGCCATGTCGCGTGGCGCCGCCGGCTACCTGACCAAGGACCTCAGCCCGGAGGCGCTCGTGCGCGCCGTTCGCGGCGCCGCCCGCGGGGAGCTGGCCATGTCACGACGCTTCTCGGCGCGCGCCGTGCGCCACTTCGTGGAGGCGGCACACAAAGGGTGGCTGGCTGGTGGCGGGCTCATCGAGGGTCTCAGCCCCCGCGAGAACGACGTCCTGCGCATGCTGGCCGATGGCCTCACCGACCGCGAGATCGCCACGGCGCTCATGATCTCGCCGCGCACCGTGGAGACGCACGTCAGCAACATCCTGCACAAGCTCGACGTGCGCAAGCGCGCTGACGCAGCGCGACGCTACCGGGAGTCGCTCTGATGGCTCCGCGCTGCTGGGCCACAGCTCAGCATCCGCGCGGAGGGGCCTGCTGATGCGCGCCGGGATCGTCGCTGCCGCAGGGCTGGTTCATGGAGTACCGGGGCTGGGACGCGCCGGCGGCCTGGGCGCGCACGGTCGCCGTGGCCCAGGAGGCCGAGCGGCTGGGCTTCGAGTCGGCCTGGCTCTACGACCATTTCCATACCGTCCCCACGCCTGCCGACGAGATCGTCTTCGAGCCCTTCACCTCGCTGGCCGCCCTCGCGGCGCTGACCTCGCGGCTGCGGCTCGGCCACATCGTCATCTGCACGGGCTTTCGCAACCCCGCCCTCACGGCCAAGATGATCTCCACGCTGGACACCATCAGCGGTGGCCGCGCAGAGCTGGGCATCGGTGCCGGCTGGAAGCGCGAAGAGTGGCTGGCCTACGGCTATGCCTTCCCCTCCACGCGCGAGCGGCTGGCCATGCTGGGCGACCACCTGGAGGTCATCACGCGGATGCTGGCAGGCGGCGACCGTTCGCGGGCCAGCTACCAGGGAACGTACGCACGCGTGGCCGGCGCCATCAATCGGCCCAAGCCGCTGCAGCAGCCGCGCGTGCCCGTCATGGTCGGCGGCAACGGGCCCAACGTGACGTGGCGGCTGGCGGCACGCTTCGCCGATGAGCTCAACCTCGACGGCCTGACGCCCGAGGAGGTGGCCGACGCATTGCCGGTCATCCACGCCCGCTGCGAGGAGATCGAGCGCGATCCGGCCACGCTGCGGGTGTCGGTCCACACGTGGCACGACTCACCCGGGGTGAACGAGGCGGGCCAGGCGCGCGTGGACCTCTTCGGCGCCTATCGAGCGCTGGGCGTCGCTCGCGTGCAGACATACGTGGACGCCTTCGCAGCTGACCCGGAGTCGGTGGCCGCCCTCGCCGCCGACCTGGATGCTGCGGGCGTGGAGCTGTCCCCAGCCTGAAGTTCGATGCTCCCCGGCCGGGGCGCCGCCGGCCGCCCTCCCGAACGACGCGTCGACCGGTTGCAGCCGCCCGGCTCAGCTCACCAGCGCGCGAGCGGGGCCAGCAGGGCGAGGATCTCCCGCGCCAGGGCATCAGGCGCCTCGAGGCCGATCATGTGGGCGACACCGGGCATGATCAGGGCGCGGGCGGTGGGCACCTGGGCGTCCAGCTCCCGCGCGCACCAGGCGACGTCGGAGGCATCGAGCTCGCCGGCGATGGCGAGCACGGGCATGGTGAGCCGACCGAGCTGGCGGGCGGCCCGAGGCTCCAGCCAGTCGGCCGTGCCCGCGTGGTAGCCCGGGGACCGTCGCATCCGGACGGCCGCCTCGGACATCTCGCGGACGAGGGCGCGGATCTCCTCGGGCACGCGGTCGGGTGGCTGCCCGGGCCCGTCGACCCAGGCGCGCACATCCATCTCCGCGACCTGGGCCGGATCGCCGGACTCCTCGAGTCGCTCCATCTCCGCGTACAGCGCCGCCTCTTCAGGCGTGGGCTCGACCTCCCAGCCGACGACACCACCGCCCACGGTCACCAGGGCAACGACCCGCGCGGGGTGCTCGATGGCCGTCTCCAGGGCGACCATGCCACCCATCGAGTTGCCCACCAGGCAGGCCTGCCCGATGCCCAGCGCGTCCATGACCGCGACGGCATCCGCGCGCGGCGAGAAGGCCACATCGTCCGTCACGGAGGCGCCGAAGCCGCGGCGATCGAAGGCGACGACGCGGTAGCCGGCGTCCAGCAGGAACGGCGTGAGCGGCTCCCACGCCCACGAGTCGACGATGGTGGCGTGGAACAGCAGGATGGCCGGCCCAGCGCCGTGATCGAGGACGAACAGGCGGCCGCCGGGGACATCCACATGGTGCTCGCTCATCGCGGCAGTCTGCCACGCACCGTCGATCGGTGGACGCCCGGTCACACGGTGCCGCACGTGCTGGCGGGCAAATGCGAGCCCGCCCGGAAGAGGTGCCGGACGGGCTCCGCTTGAGCGGTATTCGTTTGTGGGTCGCGACTCAGCGAACGGTGATGACGTCGTGCCGGGTGGTGCCCAGGGCAACGCCGAGCAGGCCGATCGCGGACAGCAGGACCGCCATCAGGCTGGCATCGTCGATCGCGGCGGCGATGCCGAGCGCGAGCAGGACGAGGCCGCCCATGACGAACCAGTAACCGGGGGCGCGATAGCGCCGCTCATCACCTTCGCGGATGGCGCGGACCTCGATGAGCACGACGGCCGCCAGGAAGATGACCATCGATACCACCAGGACCAGGGACATCGGATATTGACCTCCTTGAGTTCTCGGTGGTCATCATGACAACGTTTACATCAGTTGTCAAAGGGCCGAATGGACCACCGTGTCCGGGACCTGGGAACCAGGTTGACGGCGCAGCCGGGGCCGATGTCGCGGCGCAGCCGGGGCCGATGTCGCGCGGCCGCGCTACCCCGCGGCTGGCGAGGTCGTTCGCGGGCGGCCGCCCCGATAGATGAGCAGGCCCAGGACCGTGCAGCCACCGATGCCCGCGATGAAGAACCAGAAGGGCAGGTCCATGCGCACCTCGAAGAGCGCCCCGGCCGCGACCGAGGCGATGATGATGGCCAGCGTGGAAACGGCGCCGTAGATGCCCTGCGCGGTCGATGCCCGGCCGGCCGGTGTGCCATTGGCCAGCATGGAGAACAGCGCCGGACCCAGGGCGGCCGTGGCCATGGCCTCGAAGGGCACGATGAGCGTCGCCATCAGCGGGTCGCGCACCAGGGCGTAGCCGGTGCCGGCCAGCATGATCGACCACCGCGGAGATCACGATGAAGGGGATGGGGCCCTTGCGGTCGACCAGCCGGCCAGCCACCGGCGCGACGAGCATCTCCGGCAACCCGAAGGCGATGAAGCTCAGGCCGACCCAGGCGACCGAGGCACCGAGGGCCACCAGGTAGAGGCTCCAGACGACCTCGTAGACGCCGAAGGAAAGGTGCAGGCCGAAGCTCATGACGAGCGTCGCGATGACCGTCCGGTTGAAGAGCGCGGAGATCGGCGCCTGTGCCTGCCCCTCGCTGGCTGGCGTTTCGGGCACCAGGGCCACCGACTCCGCGCCCGCCAGCGAGATGGCCGAGGGCAGCGCCCTGGCATCGGGGTGGTGCGCAAGGTCGGGCGCTTCCACCACGTGCGGCCGGGCCGGCAGGTACAGCAGGACCACGATGGCCGCGATGACGGCCACCACTGCCGTGAAGACGAAGGGGAAGGCGTAACCGCCGATGAGCGCTGCACCCAGCGCACCGATGGCCGGCCCGAAGACGAAGCCGCCCACCTGGAAGGCGCCGTAGTAGCCGAATGCCTCGCCGCGTTCGTCCGGGTCGGTGGCCTCCACGATCATGCCGCGGGCCGCGGGGTCGTACATGCCCACGGCCGCGCCGCCGATGAAGCGCAGGATGAACTGCGCCGCGAAGGTGGGGAAGAAGATGGGCAGGATGCTTATGACGGCGAAGATGAGCATGCCGATGACCATCTGCGGCTTGCGCGAATGGCGGTCCGCCCACCAGCCGAAGACGGGCTCGAAGATGAGCTTGGCGATCGGCCAGGCCGCGATGATGAGGCCGAGCTGCGCCGGGTCGATGCCATGCTCCTCGACGAAGAGGGGCAGGATCGGCAGCAGCGCGCCGAACCCGATCATGACGATGAGCTCCGCGATGAGCAGGGGCAGCAGCGGACCCCAGCGACGGGACCAGGCGGACAGGCGGGAGCGCATCACGCGACGGGAGAGGGGCATCACCCGGAGCGTAGCGCGCCGGCCGCTGGGAGGGGCGACCGCTGGCCGGGAGGCGTGGCTGGCGTGCCACACGAGCTGGCACGCCACGCACGTACCATCGACTGCGATGCAGCTCATCGACGGCCAGCCCGTCTACGCGGCCACGGATCTCGTCGGGTACCTCGCCTGTGGGCACCTGACGGACCTGGAGCGCTGCGCGCTCGCGGGCCTCGTGGCCCGGCCGGATCGGCCCGATCCGGAGCTGGACCGCATCCGGCTCCGCGGCTATGAGCACGAGCAGCGCTACAAGTCGGACCTGCAGGCCAGCGGCCGCCTCGTCACGGACCTGGACGAGCCACGCGGCACGGACCCCTGGACGGCTGACCGGGGCGCTGCGCTGCGCACTCGCGCCCGCCGGACCCAGGAGGCCATCGGACGCGGCGATGACGTCATCTTCCAGGCCTGCTTCTTCGACGGCACCTGGCTGGGCTTCGCGGACTTCCTGCTGCGCGTGGAACGGCCCACGCCCACGCTGCCCTGGTCGTACGAGGTCGCGGACACGAAGCTGGCGCGCCACGTGAAGGCCTCCGCGGTCCTGCAGCTGTGCTCGTACAGTGAGCAGCTGGCACGCCTGCAGGGCTGCCTGCCGGAGCGCATGCACGTCGCGCTGGGCGGCAGCGCGCGCGAGCGTGCCTCCTTCCGCGTGGACGACTACATGGCCTACTTCCGGGCGGTCAAGCGGCGCTTCCTGGAGGTGGTCGGGGCTCCCCCGCCCCAGGCCGTACCCGCCCCCGGCACCCTCGTACCCGGACCCCGCGGAGCACTGCGACGTGTGCCGCTGGTGGCCCGTGTGTCAGCGTCCGTCGCCGCAGCGGATGACGACCTCTCGCTCGTGGCCGGCATGCGCGGGGCGGACACGCTCGGAGCTGCAGGAGCGCGGCGTGCCCACGCGGCGCAGCCTGGCGGTGCTGGACCTGCCGCTCCAGCCGCGGCTGGAGCGCACGCGGCGCTGAGGCGCTGGCGCGCGTGCGAGAGCAGGCGCGGCTGCAGGTGGCCACGGATGCCGCCGGCCACGTCGTCCACGAGCGGCTGCCCCTGGCCGTCACGGAGAGCGGCGAGCCGGACACGGACCTGGGCCTCGGCATCCCTGCCGGAACCCAGCCCCAACGACCTCTTCCTGGACCTCGAGGGTGACCCCTTCGCGCTGGATGACGGCGTGGACTACCTCTTCGGGCTGCTGGAGCCCGGGCTGAGCGCGGACGCCGACGGCGGACCCGCCTTCCACGCCTTCTGGTCGCGGGACGTGGACGGTCGGGTGACCGCGGCGGCGGAGCAGCGCGCCTTCGAGCAGACCATCGACCTCATCATGCGAGCGGCTGGACGCCGACCCCACGCCTGCACGTCTACCACTACGCCTCGTACGAGCCGGCGCACCTCGGGCAGCTCATGGGCCGCTACGGCACGCGGGAGGAGGAGGTCGACCGCCTGCTGCGCGGCGGCGTCGCTGGTCGACCTCTTCCGGGTCGTGCGGCAGGGCGTGCGCGTGGGGGTGGAGTCGCTACTCCATCAAGAAGCTGGAGCCGCTGTACGGCTACCGAGCGAGAGGTGGACCTGCGGGACGCCGGCTCGTCCATCGTGGCCTTCGAGACCTGGCTGGAGGTCGGCGGGGAGACGCGGCCAGGACGACGGCACCCTGGCGCGCATCGAGCGCTACAACCGCGACGACGTCGTCTCCACGTGGCGCCTGCGCGACTGGCTGGAGGAGCAACGGACGCTGCTGCAGCGCGAGGTCGGGCGTGCCGTGCCGCGGCCGCAGCCGCGATCGGGTGAGGCGTCGGAGCAGCTCTCCGAGCGGCTGGCGCAGGTCCGGGAGACGGCGGCGCAGCTCGACGGCAGGGTTGCCGGAGGCCGCCGCGGAACGGGATGCGACGCAGCGCGGGCCGCTGGCTCATGGCGCAGCTGCTGGAGTGGCATCGGCGAGAGGAGAAGCCCGCCTGCTGGCGCTTCTTCGACCTGCTGCGAGGACGGCTCACGGATGAGGAGCGCCGCGAGGAGCGGGAGCCGCTGGCCATGCTGGAGCTGGTCGGGCCGGTGGAGGGCGCGGAGCGCACCTTCCGCTACCGCTTCCCGCCCCAGGAGCACGAGATCGGCGAGCACGGCGGCGTGGACCCGGTGAGCGGCAAGGTGCTTCCCCGTGCGTGGCGGTGGACGATCAGCGCGGTGAGATCGTGCTGCGCTTCGCGAAGACGTGGAGGGATGTCGGGCATCCCACCTCGCTCGTCCCGGAGCTCGTCGTGCGAACGCGAGACCTGCAGGCCAGCCTGCTGCGCATCGGGCAGGCCCTGGCCGCGGACGGAATGGCGGAGGACGGGCCGTTCCGGGCCGCGCGGGACCTGCTGGCGCGCAGGCCGCCGCACATCGCGGGGCATGTCGCCGGGCTCGGAGCTGCGGGCCGCCGGCCAGTCGGCGAGCGACGCCGCCCATGCCCTGGTGACCGGGTTCGATCGCACCTGCCTCGCCATCCAGGGTCCGCCCGGGAGCGGCAAGACGTGGACCGGGGCGCGGCTCATCCTGGATCTCGTCGCGCGTGGACAGAAGGTCGGTGTCACGGCCAACAGCCACAAGGTCATCGGCAAGGTGCTCGACGAGGTCGCCAAGGCGGCCCTGGACGACCCACGCTTCGCCCGCGGGGTGCCCCGCCTGGGCCAGAAGCCGGCTGAGCGCGGCGAGCCCACGTGCGCAACGGCGCAGGCGCTGGGCTCTGCGGCGGACGTCCGGAGGGCGCTGGATGGCGGAGACGGTCGACGTCGTGGGCGGCACCGCCTGGCTGTGGTGCGCAGACAAGCTCCAGGCGGCCGTGGACGTCCTCGTCATCGATGAGGCGGGCCAGTTCTCGCTGGCCAACGCCGTGGCCGTCTCCGCGGCAGCAGGGTCGCTCATCCTGCTCGGAGACCCCCAACAGCTGGATCAACCCACGCAGGGCACGCATCCGCCGGGTGCCGGGCGCAGCGCGCTCGCCCACCTGCTCGGGGAGCACGCCACCATGCCAGGTCACCTGGGGCTGTTCATGGACCGCACCTGGCGCCTGCATCCGGATGTCTGTGCCTACACCTCGGAGGCCTTCTACGAGGGCAAGCTGGAGCCGCAGGCCGGCAACGAGAAGCAAGGACTGACCGGGATCCCGCCGCTGGATGGCACGGGCGCCCGATTCCTGGCCGTGGATCACGTGGCGGATCGCGACGACACGGATTCGCCGGCGGAGGCGGAGGCTGTGGCGGAGGTGGTCGCGCGGCTCCTGTCTGCCGATGCCACGTGGACGGACCGGGACGGCCGAATCGCGACCGGTGCGGCCGGAGGACATCCTCATCGTGGCGCCCTACAACCTTCACCGGCGTCGCCTGCGCGCCGCGCTGGAGGCACGCGGGGATGTGGTCGGGCGGGTGGCCGTGGGCACCGTGGACAAGTTCCAGGGCCAGGAGGCGCCCATCTCCATCTACTCGATGGCCACCTCCCGACCGGAGGACGCACCGCGTGGCCTGGAGTTCCTCTACTCGCTGAACCGCCTCAACGTGGCCTCCTCGCGAGCCCGCTGCCTGACCCTCGTCGTGGCCTCACCGGCGCTCGTGCTGGTCGATGCCAGGACACCCCGCCAGATGGAGCTCGCCAACGCACTGTGCCGCTTCGTGGAGATGGCTGAGGGTGGCGTCGAGCAGCCGCCACTGCCTGCTATGGTCACGCCATGACCACTCGTCGTCGCCGATGGACCGAGGCCGATCAGGCCCGCGACGGCCGCCCGCCACGGGACACGTCGGGCTGATCCGTGGACCAGTCCGCGGGGGCACCGGCAGGCCCTGGACACGCCATGAAGTGGGCTGCTGCCGTCGCGGCCTATCTCGATATGCTGCACCGCGAGCTCCGAGGCGGCGATGGGCGAGGGCGGAATCGTGCCGAACCACAGCCGCCGCCAAGGACACGAACGGACATCACGCCGTAGCTAAGGCAAGAGGACCTAAGGACGCGCATCAAGGTGCTCGCGGACGTGACGGACTCGACCGACCGGCGAAAGCCGACAAACGTCAATGCGGCCGATGCGGACGCGACCACCGCTACGCGCCTCGCCGTCGCGCCTGGCTCGACATCGACCGCGACCAGAGCACTACGTCAAGAGTGAGGTCGTGCGCGGCTGGAACCGCTGCTGCCCGACCGCTCCCGGCCTTCGATCGAGCGAAAGCTCCAGAACATCAGCGCCGTCTGGACGAGGATGGCCTGGACTGGATCGACGGCTACAAACCGCTTGCTCTACCAGAGGGACCTGCGCGACGCCGTCCTGGAGGCAGTGGGTCATCGGATCAGCCAGGCGCTGGCCGACTATGAGCAGTCAGCGGTGCCGGCCCCCGCATCGACACGGAGGGCGACCACGGACGTCCTCGTTCCCGTGCCCGTGGGGACATCGACCCAGCGACAGCGCACGACGGTCAACCTGACTGGCGGCAACCTCTCTGCGATGCGCGACTTTCGCGCCAAGCAGCTCGGAGATGCCGGTGAGGCGTGGGTGCTGGACCTCGAGCGCGAACAGCTCCACCGCCTGGGACGGACAAGATCCTTGCAGAAGGGGTCCGTTGGGTCGCCAGGGACGATGGCGACGGAGCCGGCTACGACATCAGGGTCGTTCCGGCCTGATGGGAGTGACCGCCTCATCGAGGTGAAGACGACGACAAGTCTGCGGTCCCCGGACGTCGCTTCTACATCACCCGCCGGGAGATCGAGCACGGCTGCTTCTGGCACCACGCCCCTGCATGCTCGCGCGATGGCGTCCACGAATGCCGACTTTCGCTCGCGAGCCCCCGGGAAACGTAGAGCGGGACGCTCGGACGAGGAGCGGGCTCAACGACTAGGCTGGCGGGCCGTGACTGTCTGGGAGTGCGAGTCGGCATTCGGGCGCCCTCCCGGCAAGGATCGGGGCACCATTGGCGCCGTCCGATCGCCTACGATGCGTCCGTGACCGCCACCTCCGCGCTCCCCGCGTCGTCGAGCTCTTCGCCGGGGTCGGCGGCTTTCGCATCGGGCTGGAACGATCCGGCTGGCAGGTCGTCTGGGCCAACCAGTGGGAGCCGACGACGATCGCGCAGCACGCCTTCGACTGCTACGTGCGCCATTTCGAGACTGGCCAGCACGTCTGCGAGGACATCCACCAGGTCATGGACGAGGCCGAGGCGGGACGTCGTGAGGTCCCCGCCCACGATCTGCTCGTCGGTGGATTCCCATGCCAGGACTACTCGGTGGCCAAGACTCTCAACCAGGCCGTGGGCATCGTCGGTAGGAAGGGCGTGCTGTGGTGGGAGATCCACCGCCTGCTCACCATGCGGCGCCCCAGGTACCTGTTCCTCGAGAACGTCGATCGGCTCCTCAAGAGCCCCACGAGTCAGCGCGGACGGGACTTCGGCGTGATGCTGGCGACCCTGGCCAACCTCGGCTATGAGGTCGAGTGGCGGGTCGTGAACGCGGCGGACTATGGGTTCCCCCAGAAGCGCCGCCGGGTCCTCATCGTCGGCCGCCTGGCTGGCGAGGCGCCACGGGACCCCAACACGGTCATCTTCCGCGGCACGCTGGCGCGCGCCCTGCCCATCGCGCCTGGCCCGACGCTCTCGTCAGTGGCCACGTTCAGGCTCCAGGGCGACGCCGCCGAGGTCTCCGAGACGTTCGGTGCCACGAATGGGGAATCGCCCTTCCGAAATGCCGGCTACATGTCGCACCGTGAGGTCTGGAGCCTGGACGTGGACCCGGCCTGGGACGGGCCGCGACAGGTCCTCGCCGACATCCTCGAGCCGATCGGGGACGTGCCCGCCGCGTACTTCATCCCCGACGATGAGCTCCCGCGCTGGCAGTACCTCAAGGGCGCCAAGCGGGAGCAGCGCTATCACAAGGGCTCGAATACGCCCTACTTCTATGTCGAGGGCCCCATCCCCTACCCCGACCGGACCGACTGGCCCTCGCGCACGATCCTCACCGGCGAGGGCGGCCGGACGCCGTCGCGGTTCAAGCACATCGTCCCGGTCGAGGCCGGCCGCTTCCGGCGCCTGACCCCGCGCGAGCTGGAGCGCCTCAACGGCTTCCCGGACGACTGGACGGACACTGGGATGCCCGATGGCCGGCGCGCCTTCATGATGGGCAACGCCCTCGTCGTGGGCCTCATCGAACGCGTCGGCCGCGAGCTGATGGCTGACTGGCAGGCGTCGCACGGCTCCCTCGAAATCGTCGACGAGGTGGCCGCCGCGTCCTGAGCCCTCGGTCGCTACCCCTGGTCAGCGTCTGCGGGCGGCTGGCGCAGCACGGCGTCGAAGCTGTGCCCGGTCTCGCCGTTCGCCTGGATCGTCGCCAACATCTCGTCGTATCGCTGGCGGACGGGCGCCCAGTCATTCAGGTCCAACCCGATGATCGCGGTCGGCAGCTGCAGCCCCACGCGCATGTACGGCAGCAGGCTGATGGCTGACTCCCAGGTCGCCTGGCCCTGGTCGAAGAAGGCGGCGAGCTGCGCCGTGGCCACGACGATGACCCCGACCTTGGCGGCGCCACTCGTGCCGGCGATGTGGAACTTGAAGAGGTCCCGGTAGAGGCTGGCGACATTCCCGAACTCGATCTCGACGAAGACGCCGCCCTTCTCGAAGTCGCCCTTCAGGTGAGTGTCGATGGGGCGGCCGTCTCGATCGACCAGCACCCACGGCTGACGCGTCCAGCCACGTGCCACGAGCCCGGCGTCGATCCGGGCATTCATGGCCGACTGGTCGATGGGCAGGAGGACATCAGCGAGGTGCCCGCCGAACGCGCGCTTCTGCCGCTTGGGGGACTTCGGTCGTCCGGTCCGCGTGTACGGTCCAGCCGGTCGCAGCGGGGCATCCAGTGTCCCGAGGACATCCCGGACCTCCTCCCACTCGTCGGGAAAGCGTGCTTCCAGGACGTCGGCGGCGAAGCCATGGCTCTCGACGCGCATGCGCATGCCCCAAGTATGGGCCGCAGCGCTTCACTGCTGGACACGATGCGCTTCTCTCGGCCGATACTCAGTCCATGCCGCGCCAGCAGCTGCCGAACCCGCCGCCGACGTCGCCGGCTGTTCGCGCCGTCATGCAGGCCAACCGGGCGCGGGACACCCGGCCGGAGCTCCGACTCCGCTCAGCCCTCCGCGACGCCGGCTACCCCGGGTATCGCCTCAACTGGCGTGGTGCCCCGGGTCGTCCGGACATCTCCTACCCGGGTCGTCTCGTCGCGGTCTTCGTGCATGGCTGCTACTGGCACCACTGCCCGCGTTGCCACCCGGGACTGCCCAAGTCCAACCCGGAGTTCTGGGCTCGCAAGTTCGAGCTCAACCACGAACGCGACGCACGCAAGCGTCGGCAGCTCCAGGATGCGGGCTGGCACGTCTTCGAGGTCTGGGAGTGCGACCTGCGCGACCGACTGGCGGGCGTGATCGCTGAGATCACCACGAGCCTTCAGGAGCGGCGCTGACGCCGGACCGTGTTTCGTCAGGTGGTGGGGCATCCGCCACCACGCGGTGGGATATCCACCACTGCGAGGCGGCCGTGCTGCCGGTCTCAGCGCTCTGGCAGCTCCAGGTCGGGCGCTGGGACGACGCGCGGCTGCTCGCCTTCCGCAGCGGGGTCGGCCCATGCGCCGCCGAACATCCGCCTGCGGGCATGCGCGACCGGCACGGTCAGGGCGATCGAGGCCAGCGCGGTCACCGGCAGCAGCAGCCAGGCGGTCACGACGCCGGTCACGTCGGCCACCAGGCCCAGCAGGAACGGGGCCAGCAGGATGGCCAGGCCGGAGGCGAGGACGAGCCGCGTGGCAGCCAGCGTGGGGGCCTGCGGCGCGGTCGCCAGCGTGATGGACCCGCAGATGGGGTACAGCCAGCCCAGGCCCAGGCCCAGCACGAACATGGCGCCCGCAGCGAAGGCGTAGTCGGGCGCCAGCCAGACCAGCACGGAGCCCGCGAGGGTGACCGTCAGCGCCCCGCGCAGGAGCCAGACCGGGTCGTGACCGCCCACGAACGCCGTCGAGAGCGCCGCGCGACCAAGGATGATGCCGCCGATGTAGACGGAGATGGTGAGCGTGGCATCGGCCAGGGAGACGCCCGTCGAGCGCTCCACCACGGTGCTCGCCCAGAAGAGGATGCCGAACTCCAGGCTGACGACGAGGATGGTCAGCACCCAGGGCAGCCAGTAGTCGCGCGGCAGCCGACCGCGGACGGGCAGCCCGTCGCGGGGGCGCTCCTGCCGGCTGTGGTTGGCCCAGGCGGCGATGGCGAAGAGCACGAAGACGGGCGCCGCAGCGAATCGCCAGCCGACCCCCAGGGCGATGCCGAGGCCGATGATGATGGGCACGGTCACCGACAGGATCATGGCCACGAACGTGGAGCGAGTGAACTGCAGCAGCGCGCGGACGCCGCCGCTGAGCGAGACGGCCGCGTTGACATGGCCCAGCACGAGCCCGCAGCTCATGCCCGCGCCGAGCGCCCCTGCCAGCGAGACGGCGAAGCTCGGCGCCCAGACCATGATCAGGGCGGAGACCACGCCCAGGCCCACGCCAGCGAAGTGGCTGATGCGCACGCCGATGCGATGGTCGAGCCCGCGCCCCAGGAGAGCCGCCAGGATCATGCCCGCGGCCATGGCCGACGAGTGCAGGCCGGCCTCCGCGTCCGAGAGCGCCAGGGCGGCGGCCAGGAAGGCCGTGATGGCGCCGACCATGTACATCAGGTAGCCGATGGCCGCCTGGTCGAGGTAGGAACGGCGGACGTCGGTCAGCATGGGTGACCTGATGATGCCGCACCCGCAGGCCGGGCGCGGCGGAGCAACGGCGCTCGGCGTGTCCACCTTCGCGGCTGCCGTCCCGAAGCGCCAGAGGAGTCGGGTGTAAGTGCCAGCCAAGGGCTGCTCGTCATCGTGGTCCCATGACGATCATCGAGGACTCCGTTGTCACGGTCGCCGATGTCGAGGAGGTCATCGCGGCCATCGAATCCGCGGACCTGGAGGCTCCCTGGGAGGAGGCCGCGCCGCGTCTGCGCCTGACGCTCCCTCGACGCAGGCCGCTGCCGCCCGGCATCTCGGAGCCGGTCAGCCAGGCGTTCGCGCCGGGCATCCGCGCCGGGCTCGGGCTGGACATCGGGCCGGCCATCCTGTTCGTCTGCGGCGAGCAGCTGGACCGCTGGGGCGTGTCGGCGGAGGAGGCCTTCCGGCGCGCGGTCTCCAACGTGCGCGTGCGCGTGCGGCGCCGGAAACGCTTCGCCCTGTTCCACGAGGCGATCTGCGGGGTCCCCACTCTCGGCTTCCAGTCGCGGGAAGGCTGGGCCTCATCGCTCCTGGTCCTTCCGGACGAGCTGGTCCGCGTGCTGGGCAGGCGGGAGGGCATCGTCCTCGCGCCCATGCGGGACCTGGTGCTGCTCATGCCCCTCGACGCGGACGCGGAGCTCGCCTACTGCGTCCTCGAGGAGTTCGCCCAGGCGGACCCCAACGCCCTGGACCTGCCCCTCTTCGCCCTGCTGGGCGACAAGCTGGAGAGGGTGGTCGGCTTCCCGGCCCTCCCCCACGGGGCGCTCCGACACTGAGCCAGGCCGTCCGCTGCTGGTGCTAGCATTGATAGCGTCAGGAACCGACGGGAGGCACCATGGCGCAGCTCATCGTCCGCAACATCGAGGACACGCTGGTCAGAGCACTGAAGGTGCGCGCCGCCCGGCACGGACGCTCGGCGGAGGCTGAGCATCGTCGAGATCCTGCGGGCAGCGCTGGTGGAGACGCCAGCACGACCGTCGTTTCGCGAGCTGCTGGCGGCCATGCCGGACGTCGGCGAGGACCGCGACTTCCTGCCTCGGCGGGATCTTCCACGCGACATCGGCTGATGGCCTGGCTGGTGGACACGAACGTGCTCTCCGAGCTCCGCAAGGGCGACCGTTGCCATCCCAGCGTGCGCGCCTGGTTCACATCGGTGGAAGATGGGGACCTGTTCACCAGCGTGCTCGTCGATCGGTGAGGAGTCGGCGCGGCATCGATCGCATCCGCCGACGAGACGCCTTGGCGGCGGCCGCCCTGCAGGCGTGGCTGGGGCGCCTTACGGATGCCTACGCCGACCGGATCCTGCCGATCGACCGTGCCATCGCCGAGCGCTGGGGCAGCCTCAGCGTCCCCGACCCGGTGCCGACCGTCGATGGGCTGCTCGCCGCCACTGCGCTCGAGCACGGCCTCACGCTGGTGACACGCAGCACACGAGATGTGGCGGCCCTGTCCGTGCCGGTGCTCGACCCCTTTGCAGGGACACCGGGCGGTCGGGGTGGGTCCGATAGCGGCCGGACGCGAGAGACGGGCGGAGGCCGAGGCACGCCGGTTTGACGCGTGCGCTCGCGGACGCCTACGCTCGGCCCGTGCCAGCCTCCTTCCCTGACCGGCCGCCGTTCCGCCTGCGAGCGCGGCTGCTCTCGCCGCTGACCGATGGCTCCACGCTGTGGGAGCCGGACGGGCTCATCGAGGTGGATGGCCAGGGTCGCCTGGCATCCGTGGGCCCAGCGGCGGGGCGGCTGGCGACTGCCGTCGCCACGAGCCCCGTCGAGGTCGGCGAGGTCGTCGACCTGCGGCCGCTCATCGTGCTGCCCGGCCTCGTGGATACCCACGTCCACATCCCGCAGGTGCCTGCCGCGGGCCTGGGCGCCGGGCTGGACCTGCTGACCTGGCTGGAGCGTCACGTCTTCCCACTGGAACGCGCCTTCGACGCCGCGGCCGCCGAGCGGCTGGCGCCGCAGGTGTACCGGGCCATGGCCGCCGCGGGGACCACGACCTTCGCCGGCTACGGCGCCATCTGGCCGGACAGCCTGGCGGCCTGCTTCCGGGCCGCGGAGGCCCATGGCATCCGCGCCATCCTGGGCAAGGTCATGATGGACCGCCTCAGCTACGACGAGCGGCTGACACCGGAGCAGCGTCGCGACGCCAGCCTCCGCCAGTCGGCGGAGCTCTGCGAGCGCTGGCATGGCGCGGCGGACGGACGGTTGCGCTACGCCTTCACGCCGCGCTTCGCCGTCAGCTGCAGCGCGGACCTGCTGCGCGAGTCGGCCGTCCTGGCGGATCGACTACGGGGCCACCTGGCAGACCCATCTCTCCGAGGACCAGGGTGAGATCAGCACGGTGCGCGGCCTCTTCCCTGAGGCCCGCGACTACCTCGACGTCTACGATCGTGCCGGGGGTCTGGGTGCTCGGGCGCTCCTCGCGCATGCCATCCATCTCAGCGGCCGGGAGGTCGCGCGGCTGGTGGAGTCGCGGTCCGCCATCGCCCACTGTCCGGTCAGCAACATGTTCATCAGCAGCGGCGTCATGCCGCTCGCCCGCTACCGCGCCGCGGGCCTGCGCATCGGTCTCGGCAGCGACGTGGCCGGCGCGCCGGAGCTCTCCATCGTCACGCAGATGCGGGAGGGCTTCTACCAGCAGTCCTCGCGGCGCTCCATGGACCCGCAGCAGCCGCCGGTCCCGGAGCCGCTCGACTGGCTGCGCCTGGGCACCCTGGGTGGCGCTGAAGCCCTGGGCCTGGCGGCCGACATCGGCTCGCTGGAGGCGGGCAAGGACGCGGATCTCATCGTCGTCGACGTGGACCACTGTCGCCCTCCGGAGGCGGCGCCCGTGGAGACGCCCGAGGAGGCTGTCAGCCGGCTGGTCTTTCGTGAGCGGCCGGGCATGGTGCGGGGAGCCTGGGTGCGCGGCCGGCGGCTGCCCGCCATGGAGGCATCCACAGGCACAGCGGAGGGAGGACCGTCATGAGCGCGCTCCTGGGCATCGACCTCGGGACCTCGTCGGTCAAGGTCGTCGTCACCGACGAGCACGGGCGACTCCTGGGCGTGGGCGCCCGGGAGATCCCCATGGTCGTGTCGCAACCGGGCCGCGCCGAGCAGGAGCCGGAGACCTGGTGGGCCAGCGCCGTCATGGCCGCACGTGCCGCCCTCCACGACGCGCGCGTCCGCGATGTCGCCGCCATCGGCCTCGATGGCCACATGCACGGGGTGACGCTGCTGGACGCGGAGCGGCGTCCGCTCGGGCGATGCATCACGTGGGCCGACCAGCGCACCGCAGGACTCATCCCGGAGCTGGAGGAGCGCGTCGGCCAGGATCGCTTCCTGGCCATCAGCGGCACCCGGCCCGCGGCGGGCTTCATGGCGCCCACGCTCGTCTGGCTGGCGCGCCACGAGCCGGAGCGCCTGGATGCTGCGGCGGCCTGCATCCTGCCCAAGGACTACTTGCGCCTGCGCCTCTGCGGCGATGTCGCCTCCGACGTCAGCGACGCCTCCGCCACCGCCCTGTTCGACATCACGGCACGGACCTGGTCGGATGACCTGTGCACCCGCCTGGGCGTGCCCCGGCACATCCTGCCGCCGCTGCTGGAGTCGGCGCAGGTCGCCGGCCGGCTGCGCGAGTCCGCCGCCGCGGAGCTGGGCCTGCAGCCGGGCACGCCGGTCGTGGCGGGCAGCGCGGACCAGCCCGCGCAGGCCGTGGCCAACGGGCTCCTGGGCCCCGGGCAGGGGTCGGTGACGCTGGGCACGGGTGGGCAGGTCCTCTGCGCCACGGACCGACCGCTGGCCGACGGCGGCGGCCGCATCCACACCTTCTGCCATGCCGTGCCGGAGCGCTGGTACCAGCTGGGGGCCACACTGGCCGCCGGCCTCTCCCTGCGCTGGCTGCGCGACCTGCTGCACCTGCGCTCCGACGACCCCTACGCCTCGCTCGACCGCCTGGCCTCCGCGGTGCCCGTCGGCTCGGAGGGCCTCATCTTCCTGCCCTATCTCGTGGGCGAGCGCTCGCCGATCATGGATCCCAACGCCAGCGGCGCCTTCGTTGGCCTGGCCCTGCGCCACGGCCGCGGCCACCTTGCGCGGGCGGTGCTGGAGGGCGTGGCCTGCTCACTGCGGGCCACGCGGGACGCCGTCGAGGAGGCCGGCGGTCACTGCGACGCCTGGCTGGGTACCGGCAACGGCCTGGCCAGCCCGCTGTGGCGTGGCATCCTGGCCGACATCTTCGGCGAACCCCTGAGCTACGTCGATGCGCGCGAGCGCACGGGCGTCGGCTGCGCCCTCATCGGGGGCATCGGCGCAGGCGTCTTCGGCAGCTATGCCGAGGCCAGCGCAGCGGCCCGGCCGCCACTGCTCACCACGGAGCCCGATCCGGCGTGCGCGGACGCCTACGAGGCGGTCTACGCGCGCTATCAGCGCATCAGCACGGTGCTGCTCGCAGAGGGTCGGGCGTAGGAGGCTGGGCCAGGTGACCGGGGCTAGAGCACCGGCTTCCAGACCATGAGGGCCACGATGACGATGACCAGGGCGAGCACCACCATCCCGTAGATCTGCAGCTTGCGCACCAGCGCGGGCAGCTCGGCGGGGGCCCCGGCCGGAGCGGGCGGCGTCGCGGTCAGGGCGATGACCCGGCTCGAGATGGGCCGCTGCCCGAGCAGGACGATGCCGAGGGCGATGACATAGAGGACCAGCGAGACCATCAGCCAGAGCTCCTCGAAACGGCGCATGCCGCCCGTGCTGCCGACCAGCAGCGTTCCCGTGACGGCCATGCTGATGGCCACGGGGATGAGGATCCCGCGCGAGACCCTGGCCGAGGCGCGCAGGAACCAGTTGAAGTGCTCCGGCTCACGCCGCATGGCCATGCCGTAGATGGGCGAGTAGAAGCCGAAGCCGAATGCCACGATGGCACCCAGGACGTGCAGGAACAACCACAGCTCGTACATGGGCGAATCGTAGCCCCTCGTGCGGCACGCGGTGGTGGCGGGCCGCGGGGCGGGGCGATGGCGGCCGACGGCTCGGCCGTGGCGGAGGCGGCGGCGGGCGGCGGGCGGCGGCGATGCTGCCTCTGGCCGCTGGGTGCACAATCCGTCGGATATGGAGCACCGCCCATGAGCGTGAGCACGCGCCACCAGACGCTGACCGAGGCGCCGGTCGTCGTGCCCATCGTCGCGCCCGGCCAGGCACCCATCCCGACCCTGGGGCATGCCCGTCCGGCGCCATTTCGCCGCGAAGGCCCGGACAAGCTCACCGGCGCGGCGCGCTACACGGATGACCTGGTCTTCCCGGGCGCCTGGTTCGGTGCGACGATCCGCTCCACGGAGCCCCACGCACGCCTCCTTGGCCTGGAGCTCGACCCCGCCTTCGACTGGTCGCGCGTCGTCGTCATGACCGCCGCCGACATCCCCGGCGACAACATCGTGAGCTCGATCAAGGAGGACATGCCAGCCCTGGCCGCCGGCGTCATCCGCCACCACGCCGAGCCCGTGGCCCTCGTGGCGGCCCCGGACCGGGCGACCCTGCGCGAGGCGCGGCAGCGCATCCGCGTGCGCACGGAGCGGCTGGAGCCGGTCCTGGACCCACTCGCCTCGACGCAGCAGTTCGCCGCGTACGAGATCGACCGGGGGGACGTGGACGCGGGCTTCGCGGCCGCCAGCCTCGTCGTGCAGGGCGAATACCGCGTCGGCCACCAGGAGCAGCTCTACATCGAGAACCAGGCCATGATCGCGGAGCCTCGGCCGGACGGCGGCATCACCATCACGGGCTCGATGCAGTGCCCCTATTACGTGCACGCGGCGCTCAAGCGGGCCCTCGCCCTGAGCGACCGGCAGGCCGTCGTCGTGCAGGCGGAAACGGGCGGTGGCTTCGGCGGCAAGGAGGACTACCCCTCCGTGCTGGCCATCCATGCCGCCCTCCTGGCGCAGCGCGTGGGGCGCCCCGTGCGCATGATCTACGACCGCCACGAGGACATCTCGGCGACGACCAAGCGCCACCCGGCCATCGTGCGCTACCGCAGCGGCGTGGACGCGGACGGCCGACTCGTGGCCCAGGACATCGAGGTCGTCATGGACGGCGGGGCGTATTGCACGCTGACGCCGGTCGTGCTGTCGCGCGGTGTCCTCCACGCCGGCGGTCCCTACGAGTGCCCGAACGTGCGCATCCGGGGCCGCGCCATGGCCACCAACACGCCGCCCAACGGCGCCTTCCGCGGCTTCGGGGCGCCACAGGTGGAGTTCGCCGCGGAGCTCCAGGTGGCGCGCATCGCCGACGCAGCTGGGCCTCTCGCCCGCGGCGCTTCGGGAGCGCTGGCTGTATCGCGAGGGCGGCGTGACGCCCACGGGGCAGGTGCTGCGCGAGTCGGTCGGCGCCGCCGACGTCCTGGAGCGCGCCGTGGAAGCCTCGGAATATGAGCGCGTGCGGGAGCTCAGCCAGCAGACGCGCGCCATCCGCTGGGCGCAGGCGGAGGCGGCGGGGCGCGCGGGCCGCTCCACGCGACTGCGCGTGGCGCACGGCATCGGCATCGCCCTGGCCTGGCACGGCGCCGGCTTCACGGGTCGAGGTGAGCTTCACCTCGACAGCGTGGCCGGCGTGGAGCTGGGCGACGACGGCGTCGTCCGGGTGCTCATCGCCAACACCGAGATCGGCCAGGGCACCAAGACGATCTTCCCGATGCTCGCCGCCGAGGCGCTGGGCATCGATCCGGGCGAGGTGGAGATGGCCCCGGTGGACACCTCGATCGTGCCCGACAGCGGCCCCACGGTGGCTTCGCGCACCTCGATGATCGTGGGTGGGCTCGTCGTGCGTGCCGCGCAGCGCCTGCGTGCCACGGTGGAAGGGCGCAACGGGGGCGCGTTCGCCGCGACGTACCGCGCTGACGCCCGGCAGCACGGCGCGACCCGCATCGAGCAGCGCTTCGAGCCCTATCCGGGCTTCGACTTCGACGACGTCAACTACACGGGGGACGCCTACCCGGTCTTCGGCTGGGCCTGCGCGGTCGTCCGCGTGGACGTGGACCTCGACACGGGCCAGGTCAACGTGCGCAGCGTCGTCTCCGCCGATGACATCGGCCGGGTCATCCACCCGGTCCTGGCCGAGGGCCAGGTGGAGGGTGGCACGCTGCAGTCGGTGGGCTACGCCACCATCGAGGAGATGAAGGTGGACGACGGCCGCTACCTCAACGACCGCCTGGCCACCTACCTCATCCCCACGGCGCTGGACGCGCCGGCCATCACCGCCATCCTCGTGGAGAAGCCCTTCAGCGGCGAGCCGCACGGTGCCAAGGGCGTCGGCGAGCTGCCCATGGATGTCGTGGCGCCGGCCGTCGTGGATGCCATCCATGACGCGGTCGGGGCCTGGATCACGCAGCTGCCGGCCACGCCGGAACGCATCCTGGCGGCGCTGGAGGGCGGGGCCGGTGGTTGGACCGGTGCGGCCCCTGGTGCCGCGGCGGACGGGGGGGCGGCCGCGGGGACCTCGGGGCCTCCGACGAGTCTGCGGGCGCGCAGGGGGAGGTGTCGTGACCGCCCTCGCCGAGGCCGCCGGCCGAGACGCGGGCAGCTCGTATCGCTTCACCCTCAACGGCGAGCCTCGTGAGGTCGCCGTGCCCGGCATGCGCCGCCTCCTCGACGTGCTGCGCGAAGACCTCGGCCTGACGGGCACCAAGGAAGGCTGCGGCGAGGGCGAATGCGGTGCCTGCTCGGTCATCGTCGATGGCCTCGTCGTGGACGCCTGCCTCGTGCCGGTGTGCCAGGTCGATGGCGCCGACGTGCGCACCGTGGAAGGCCTGCGCGAGGCGAACGGACCTCTGAGCCCGCTGCAGCACGCCTTCCTGGAGGCCGGCGGCGCTCAGTGCGGCATCTGCACGCCGGGCATGCTCATGGCGGCGCAGGCCTACCTCGACGCAGGCGGGGGGCCCGATGAGGAGGACATCCGCACGGCCATCGCCGGCAACCTCTGCCGCTGCACGGGGTACACGAAGATCATCGAGGCCATCGAGATGGCGGCCTTGGGCGCTGGCGGCAGCGAGGGCGCTGCGGGGTGAGCGTGGAGCCGCCGGTCGTCAGTCCGACCAGCCTCGCGGAGGCGTACGCGCTGCTGGCCGCCGGCGCGTACCGGCCGCTGGCCGGGGGCACCGACCTGATGGTGCAGCTGGCCGCCGACCTCGCTGAGCCACCCCGCGCCATCATCGACCTGTGGCGACTCGCGGACCTGCGGGGAGTCGGCTACGACGGCTACGGCGTCTCCATCGGTGCCCTCACGACCTGGACGGAGCTGCGCGGCTCACCCGTCATCCGCTCGCGGTTGCCCGCGCTCGCCCAGGCGGCTGCCGTGATCGGTGCCGCGCAGATCCAGAACCGCGGCACGATCGGCGGCAACATCTGCAATGCCTCCCCTGCCGGCGACTCGCTGCCCATCCTGCTGGCCGTGGACGCCACCTTCGACCTGGGCTCGCTGTCCGGGGAGCGCTCGGTCCGGGCGCGGGAGTTCTGGACGGCCTATCGGCGAACGGCGCTGCGCCCCGACGAGCTGCTTCTCCGCGTGCGCTTCCCGGTCGAGCGTGGCCGCCACACGCGCTTCCGCAAGGTCGGCGGTCGGGCCGCGCAGGCCATCAGCAAGGTCGTCATGGCACTCAGCTACCGCGAGGACGGGGGGCGCTGGAGCGACGTGCGCCTGGCCCTGGGGTCCGTCGCGCCGACGCCGATCCGCGCGCCACGCACGGAGGCGGTGCTGGAGGGCTCCGCGCCGCGTGAGACGGTCGCTGACGAGGCGGCCGCCACCCTGGCCCAGGAGATCAGCCCCATCGACGACGTTCGCTCCACGGCCACCTACCGCCGCTCCGTGAGCGCACGCATCCTGCACCGACTCCTGCGCGAGGAGGGCGGCTGGTAGAAGCCGGCGATCAGTCGCGGATCAGTCGGCGGTATCGCGGATCAGTCGGCGGCGATCCCAGGTCGGCCGGAGGTAAGCCGGCGGTCCGCGTCGGCCGGCCGGCAAGTCGGCGGTCAGTCGCGGTCGGCGGTACGGCGCGGATCAGTCGGCGGCGGTCCGCAGGTGCTCCAGGTCGGCAGGCTCGTCTACGTCCGGCATGTCGCCCTCCACCGCGACCTCCAGCACGGACCCCGGGTGGGCATCCAGCCACGGCCCCAGCCCATGGTCGCCCTCGAGCTCTGCCACCCAGGCCCAGGCCGGCCGCAGGAGCAAGACGGGATTGCGCGGCCCCGGGACCTCGTACCGAGGCGCCAGCGCAGCGAGCCTGGCTGTCCCGGCCGTGGTCGCAGCGTCGGCGAGGCGTCGCATGACCCCGGGCCGCAGGCGGGGCTGGTCGCCGAGCACCACGAACGTGCCGTCGAGGCTGCCCGGCAGCGCCGCGAGCGCCTGCACGCCGACCTGCAGCGAGGATGCCAAGCCGCGCTCCGGCGAGCGGTTGATGACCCGGAGCTCGTCGCGCCAGCGTATGGAGCGTTCGACGTCGGCCGCGCCGTGTCCGAGCACCACGATCGTGGCCACGGGTCGGGCGTTGCGGACCGCGGCGAGGACGTGCTCGAGGATGGGTCGGCCGTCGAGGTCCGCCAGCAGCTTGGCGCCTGGCTGCGCGGAGAACCGGCTGCCGGCACCCGCTGCAAGGACGACGACCGCGAGACGGAGTGTCGGTGACGACGCGGGCGGGGTCGGAGGCTCGGGCAGGCGGAGCATCCACCGACCATACAGGCCGTCCCAAGCGCGAGTGCAGTCGTGGATAGGCGCCAGGCAAGCGCTCCATGCCAGGATGCACCGCATGCGGACGGTCGAGCGGCGGCGTGACCACGGCTCGCGCGTCGCCCTTGAGGTCCGCCGGACGATCGCGAAGGAGCTGTTCGACGCGCGGCGCTCCGCCGGCGTCAGCCAGGGTCTCGTGGCGAAAGCCGCCGGCCTGAGCCAGGCACGGATCAGCCGCACGGAGCGGGTGAGCGGGACGCGCTCCGCAGATCGACGAGCTGGCCTCGCACTGCGCGGCGCTCGGCCTGCGACTCGTGGTCAAGGTGTATCCGGAGGGCAGCCCAGTCCGGGACGCCGGCCACTTGCGCCTTCTCCGCAGGCTGCGACAGGCACTGCCGGAAGGCTGGGTGTGGCGGTCCGAGGTGCCGGTGGGCGGGCCGGGGGACCTGCGCGCCTGGGATGCGGTGCTTGACGGGCCCATCCGCATCGCGGTCGACGCGGAGACGCGGCTCAACGATGTCCAGGAGCTGCAGCGCCGCACGGAGCTCAAGCGTCGAGACAGCGGCATCGGCGTGGTGGTGCTGCTTGTGGCTTCCACCCATCACAACCGCCGCGTCCTGCGAGAGCATCGTCTCGCGCTGTCCGACACCTTTCTGCTCGACACACAGGCGGTGATGCGCGCCCTGCGGTCCGGTCAGGCCCCGACAGCGAGCGGCATCGTCGTGCTGTAGGCGCCGCGCTGTCCCCTGGTCCGTGGCTCGTGGCCCCTGGCCGCGGGTCGGCCCCTGGCCGCGAGTCGGCCCCTGGCCGCGGGTTGGCCCCTGGCCGCGGGTCGGCCCCTGGCCGCGGGTCGGCCCCTGGCCGTCCGCGGTCTGCCGGCGGCGGTCGGCGGTCGCGCCCTGGCCGTCGGCCGTCGGCGAGGCAGCTGCGCCCTGGCCCGGGGCGACTTGGTCGGGGGGGCGACCTGGGCGGCCGAGGGTCGCAGGCTATTCCGTGGTGAATGACTCAGCCAAGCCGGCCACTCCAGGCCGCCGATATCGGCCGTTTCTTGGCCATACGAGTCAGGGTGGACTCGTTCGGCCACGGGATGGCCGTCCTAGTCAGGGAGGACTCAACGGACCACGATCTTGGCTGAGTCATTCACAGTGGAATGGCGCCACCGGTGGCGCCACCGGCTGCGCGCAGCCAATGTGCTCGCGGGCCGCTGCCAGGGTGCTCGCGGGCCGCTGCCAGGGTGCTCGCGGGCGGCGCAGCCGCGGACGGGCAACCAAAGAAGGGGTCCTGGCGGCCACTGCACGTACCATGGCAGCCTGATGGGCTCCCAGGAACCGACCCACGAGCCACTTGGCTCCCCTGAGATGGCCGACCCCGTGCTCGACGGCGCGCTGGACGGAACGCCGGAGGCGCCGGCGGCGGCCCGGGACGCCGAGGCCGCGCCGCATCCCGACGGAGCGCCGCAGGCCCTGAACGCCGGGCCCGAGCCGCAGGCGGCTGGTGCACGGGAGGCTGGTGCACGCGATGCCGCGGCACAGGCGGCTGCGGCACAGGCGGCTGGTGCACGCGAGCCCGCGCCGCCGCCCCCTGAGGCCGGTACCGCGGCCCCCGCCGTGCCGCCCCACGTTCGCCACGCCAACCGGCTGGCCGGCGAGACGAGCCCGTACCTGCTGCAGCACGCGCACAACCCCGTGGACTGGTACCCGTGGGGTGCGGAGGCACTGGGCCGCGCAAGCGAGCTGGACCGCCCCATGTTCCTCTCGATCGGGTACGCGGCCTGTCACTGGTGCCACGTCATGGAGCGCGAGTCCTTCGAGGATGAGGCCACGGCGGCCGACCTCGACGCGCACTTCGTGGCCGTCAAGGTGGATCGCGAGGAGCGGCCGGACCTCGACGGCATCTACATGGACGCGCTGCAGGCGCTCACCGGCCAGGGTGGCTGGCCCATGAGCCTGTTCCTGACGCCCGACGGCCGGCCCTTCTTCGGCGGCACCTACTTCCCCGACCGGCCGCGCCACGGCATGCCGTCGTTCCGCCAGGTCCTCGCCAGCATCGCCACGGCCTGGACGGAGCGGCGCGACGATGTGGAAACCGCCGCCACGGCCCTGGCGGAGCACCTGCGCAGCGAGCAGGACGCCCCGACTCGCCTGCGCGACCAGCTGCTTCAGCGCGCCGCGACCCCAGGGACGCCCGACCCCACGCCGGACCCGAACGACCCCGCCGTCGACCTGGGAGCGGCCGTCCGCAGCCTGCGCGCCTCCTTCGACGCCCAGCACGGCGGCTGGGGCAGCGCCCCGAAGTTCCCGCAGCCCATGACCATCGAGCTGCTGCTGCGCGAGCATCTGCGCACCGGCGCCGCCGAGCCACGCCACATGGCCCTGCGCAGCCTCGAGGCCATGGCCGATGGCGGCATCTATGACCACCTCGGCGGCGGCTTCGCGCGTTACGCGACGGACGCCACCTGGTTGATCCCCCACTTCGAGAAGATGCTCTACGACAACGCCCAGCTGGCGCGCGTCTACGCCCACGCGTTCCAGGCGAGCGGCGACGAGCGCTACGCCTCCGTGGCCCGCGAGACCCTCGACTTCGTGGCCCACGAGCTGCGCCATCCGGCGGGTGGCGCCTTCGCCGCCAGCCTCGACGCGGACACCCAGGGAGAGGAAGGGGCCACCTACACCTGGCGGGCGGCGGAGATCCACGAGGTGCTCGGCGAGCGGTCGGCGCTCTTCGAGGCCGCGTATGGCGTCACCGAGGCCGGGAACTGGGAGGGGCGCACGATCCTCCACCGCGTCCGCGACGACACCTCGCTGGCCGTCGAGCTCGAGCGGCCGCGCGATGAGGTCCACGAGGCGCTGATCGAGGCACGCGTGGCGCTGCTGCGTCGCCGCGACGCGCGGCCACAGCCCGCCCGCGACGACAAGGTGCTGGCTGCCTGGAACGGGCTGGCGATCGCTGCCTTCGCCGATGCCGGCCGCGCCCTGGGCGAGCCGGCCTTCCTGGATGCCGCCACGGAAGCAGCCGACTTCGTGCTGCGCGAGCTGCGCTCGCCCGACGGTCGACTGCAGCGTTCCTGGAGAGACGGCCGCACTCGCCACGCGGGGGTGCTGGAGGACCACACCCACCTCGCGGATGGCCTGCTGGCGCTCTACGAGGCCACGTTCGAGGAGCGCTTCTTCGTCGCCGCGCGCGAGCTGGCCGATCTGCGTGCTGGCCCACTTCCGGGCCGACGATGGCGGCTTCTATGACACGGCGGACGATGCGGAGGCGCTGGTGGCACGACCTCGCAGCCTGCAGGACAACGCCCTGCCCTCCGGCGCCGCCATGGCCACCCACGTCCTGCTCCGCCTGGCGGCGCTGACCGGCGAGGGCCGCTACCGCGAGGCTGCCGAGGCGGCCCTGGCGCCGATCGTGCCCTTGGCAGCACAGCATCCCACCGGCTTCGCCCAGTGGCTGCAGGCCGTGCAGCTGGCGGCACGGCCGATCACCGAGGTGGCCATCGTCGGCGACCCGTTGGCGGCCGACACGCAGGCCCTGCTGGCCGTGACCCGCGCCGGCTACCACCCCGAGCGTGTGCTGGCTCTCTCAGCCGCGCCGGAGCATTCGAGCGTCGCGTTGCTGGCCGCACGCACGCGGGTCGGTGGCAGGGCCACGGCCTACGTCTGCCACGGCTTCGCCTGCCGTGCGCCGGTCACGGAGCCCGCGGCCCTCGCCGAGCAGCTCGCGGCCGAGTCTGTCGCGGCAGAGGCGCCAGCGGCCGGGTAGGCTAGCGGCATGCCCATGCCACCCGATCTGCCGACCCGCGGCGCCCCGCGCGCCATCCTCTTCGACCTCGACGGCACCCTCGTCGACACCGTTGGCGTTCGTGTCGAGGCATGGCTCGCGACGTTCACGACCCTCGGCATCCACCTCGAGGCCTCGTTCCTGGCGCCGCTCATCGGCTCGGACGGGCGATTGCTGGCACGCATGGGTGCCGAGCACGCGGGCGTGGTCCTGGCACCGGGGGGCGACGCGGACATCGACCGCCTGGCCGGCGAGTGCTTCAGCGACCTGAACCAGCATCCGCGCCGCCTGCCCGGCGCCGCCGAGACGCTGGCGCGGCTTGACGCGGCGGCGATGCCGTGGGCCGTGGCCACCTCCAGCCGGCCGGACGAAGCCCTGGCCTCGGTGGCGTCGCTCGGCCTCGACGGGGAGCCCATCGTGGTGGACGGCAGTGACGTGGAGCACGCCAAGCCAGCACCCGACCTGCTGCTCAAGGGCGCCCACCGCCTGCGTGTCGCGCCGGCCGAGGCCTGGTACGTGGGCGACTCGCGCTGGGACATGCTGGCCGCGGTGGCGGCAGACATGACCGCCATCGGCGTGGCCACGGGCGCCACCAGCGAGGCTGACCTGGCCGCGGCCGGCGCCAGCCGCACGTTCGCGGACCTGTCCGGCTTCCTGGCCTACCTCACCTCGGCGGTGCTGCCGGCACTCGAGTGAGCGCCGGCAGGGAAGGGTCGGACGTCAGGCTGCCAGCGAGAAGATGCCCTGCATCAGTGCGTAGTGGCCGGGCACCGTGCAGCCGAACTTGAGGCCGGTGATGTCGGCGGGCACGACCCACGTGACCTCCTGGACACCGGTCTGCCAGGTGGGGATGCCGACGTCCGTCGTGGCCGCAGGCACCACCAGCTGCGCGTCCGTGCCGATGTAGAAGTTGTGGTCGAAGCCGGCCTGGTTATCGATGCGGAAGGTGATCGTCTCACCGGGGGTCACCGGGATGTCCCGCACCTGGGTGGCGGCCAGGTCCGTGAACTGCAGGGCTCCCGTGGCCACCAGGTCGATGACGCGCGCCTCGCCGGCCGGTGCGACCGGCGCTGACTCAGCCGGTGCCGGCGGTGCCGACCCTGCGGGGACGGGTGCGGGAGCGCTGGCGGCCGGCGCGGCAGGCTGAGCGGGAGCCCCGGCTGCCAGCGAGAAGATGCCCTGCATCAGTGCGTAGTGGCCGGGCACCGTGCAGCCGAACTTGAGGCCGGTGATGTCGGCGGGCACGACCCACGTGACCTCCTGGACGCCGGTCTGCCAGGTGGGGATGCCGACGTCCGTCGTGGCCGCAGGCACCACCAGCTGCGCGTCCGTGCCGATGTAGAAGTTGTGGTCGAAGCCGGCCTGGTTATCGATGCGGAAGGTGATCGTCTCACCGGGGGTCACCGGGATGTCCCGCACCTGGGTGGCGGCCAGGTCCGTGAACTGCAGGGCTCCCGTGGCCACCAGGTCGATGACGCGCGCCTCGCCGGCCGGTGCGACCGGCGCTGACTCAGCCGGTGCCGGCGGTGCCGACCCTGCGGGGACGGGTGCCATCGAGCCCATGCCGTCCATGGAGGCCATGGCGCCCGTCGTGGCGCCCGGTGCCGCTGTGCCCGGAGCGGCTGGCTCAGCGGACGTCGCCGGCGTCTCGGAGACGGCCACGGGCGCATAGGTCCACTGCGCTCCGCTGTCGCCGGCACACCCGGCCACGATGAAGAGGCTGACGAGGGCGGCCAGGGCGAGCCGCACGATCAGTGAGGTATGCATGACCGCGATGCTACGGCATTCGCTCCGCGGAGGCGGTCGCGTGGGGCAGCCGCCGCGCGGTCGGCGTGTCCGGCACGAGGCCCTCGCGGATCGCGACGCCCGTGGCCTCCGTGCGGCTGCTGACACCGAGCTTGGCGAGGATGTGCCGGACGTGGACGTGGACGGTGCGCTCGCTGATGAAGAGTCGCGCCGCGATGTCACGGTCCGTCCGACCCTCGGCAAGTACGACGAGCACCTCGTGCTCGCGTGGGCTGAGGCCGTACACGCCGCTGGGTGTCCGTTGCAGGGCGCTGATGACGCGTTCCTCGATGGCCCGCGCGAGGTCGTGGCCGGCGCGCGTCGACCTGGTGCTCGGACGGCCAGGCCCCACGGCCACGGGCGATGCGGCGTCCCGGCCCCACAGCCACGGGTGCCGCCCCGCCGAGCGTGGTGCGGCCTGCGCCCGCCCCCTCAAGGTCCCGATCGTCAGCCCCGGCCCCCGGCTCGTCGGCCATCACGGGCAGCGGGACGCGGGCACGGGCCGCCAGGTCGACGACCTCGCGGAGCAGTGGCAGCGACGGCAGGTCACGCGCGATGAGGTAGGCCGCGCCGAGGGGTGCCCGGGCAGCGACGCGGGCCGCCTCCCGATCGTCCTCCGAAGCGGCGGCCAGGATGGCCAGCGCCTGCCACCAGCGGGCACGAGCCTCCGGGTAGGGCATGGAGCGCTCCTCCCAGGCGGCCGCCAGCTCCGCCCACGCGTGGGCATCCACGCCACCGCGGACACGCCGGGCGTGGGCGCGCGCCGTGGCCAGGTGCAGCTCTGCCTCCCGGCGGGCACCCAGCGTGGGCGCGATCCGCGACGCTCGAACGTGGGCCTCGGCGTGGGGAAGGACGCTCTCCGCAAGGCTGTGCGCGCGCGAGATGAGGCCGGGATCGCCCACCTCGCGGCCGCGCTCGGCGGCGGCCGCCGCGGCCTCCAGGCAGGTCGAGGAAGCCCACGCCACGACGGCCAGCTCGGCGCTCTCGAGCGCCCGCGGCCACTCGCGTTCCGCGATGGTGAGCGCGGCGGCGGGATCGCCCGACCAGAGCGCGGCGCTGACCGCGGAGCGCAGGACGTGGCCGCTCCATTGCCCAGGCGGCACCGTCTCAAGGTGCAGCAGGGACCGCCCCACCAGCCGCTCGGCTTCCTCGTCGGCGCGGGATTCGATGAGCAGCAGACCGAGCACGAGAGGCGGCCACCACTCTGCCTCCAGGGCACTCATGCGCCACTCCAGCGCCACGCGGCATTCGGCCTCGGCCTCGTCCCAGCGCCCCAGGTGGTAGAGGATGTCGGCCGCATTGCCACGCAGGAAGGCGCCATAGGACGCGGCCAGCCCACCGGATCGGGCATCCTCGAGGCTGGCGTGGACGACGGCCAGCGCCTCCTCGCGGCGGGAGTCGAGGTCGAGGGCCGTGGTGCGATTGGCGGCGACCCGCATGAGGTCGTCGAGCCGGCCGGCCGCCCGGGCGGCGTCGGCGCTCTCCCCGAGCATGGCGAGACCTCGCTCCAGGTCGCCGAGATAGGCGGTGTCCATGCCAAGGGTGCAGAGCGCATGGCCCCGCTCAGCGAGGGTCTCCTCATCCTGGGCCGCCGCCGCGACCGCCGTGGCGATCGCCGCCTGGGCCAGGCTCGCGCTCTCCTCGAAGCGGCCGGCGATCATGAGGTGCTGGGCCAGCGTCGCCTGGGCACGGGCACGGACGCGACTCGGCTGATCGGGCATGATGCCCAGCGCCTTCTGCATGGAGTCGAGGGCACCATCGGTCTCGCCGCCCGCCCACTGGTAGCGGCCCAGCTCGGCGAGCATCTCCCCCAGGGCCAGCCGCGTGGCGGCGTCCCGGCTGCCCCGATCGATGGTGGCCTGGCGGACGGCGCGGTTCTCGATGGCGCGCCGCTGCAGGGCCACCGCGCGACGGAACTGGCCGGCCGACGCGGAGGCAGCCGCGGCCCCCGCCATCAGGCTGGCGCGTTCAGCGGCGGTCATGGTCTCCAGGCCTGGCTGCTCCAGGGCCAGGTCGTACTGCGCCAGCACGGACTCCCCAGGGTCGACCTGGACGGCCGCCGTGGCGGCCCGGATGGCAGCGTCGCGGGCCTCGTGCGGACGGTGCGCTCGCGCCCAGTGCCAGGCTGCGATGGCCGGCTGTGACGAGAGCCGCTCAGCCAGGGCGGCATGGATGGCCTGGCGCTCGGATGTCAGCTCCAGGTCGGCGATGGCTTCCGCGAGCAGCTCGTGCGCGATGCGGACGCCGGACTCGTCCTCCGCGGCGAGGCCACTCTCGAGGGCGGCCTCGAGGCCCTGGATGGTGAGCCGGCCGTCGGCCAGGACCAGGTGCAGGAGCAGGCCGCGCGGGAGCGCCAGGCCCGCCACGGCGAGGACGCGGACCACGCGGGCGGCATCGCGGCCGAGGGCCTCCAGTCGGGCGCCGATGAGCTGGTCGAAGGGGTCGGAGAGACGAACGCCCGCCAGCGTTTCCGCGCAATCGGCCAGCCAGCGCGCCATGAGCGGATTGCCACGCGCGCCCTCCACCACGGCCGGCAGCAGCCGGCTGCGGGCCACACCGCCTTCGCCGGCATCGGTCACGATGGCCTCGATGTCCGAGTTGGGCAGGGGGCCCAGCGCCACGGGCTCGACCGTGGGGTCCTCGGCCAGCCAGGCGGCCAGCTCGCGCAGCGGATGGCGCCGGTGCAGGACATCATCCTGGTAGCTGAGCACCACGCAGACGGGCAGCAGCCGACCCACCGTCTGCAGCGCACGGACGAAGGCACGGGTGGCGGGATCGGCGACGTGCAGGTCCTCCAGGATGAGCAGCGCGACGCCGTCGCCGGCCAGCGCATCCAGCGTCCCGAGGATGGACTCCATGACCCGACGCCCGACCTGGTCGGGGGCGATGAGGCTGGGCGCCCGACGCTCGAGGGCCAGCCGGTCCAGGCGCTCCGCGAGACCCGGCACGAGGAGGCAGAGGTCGTGACCGGCAGGGCCGACCACCTCCGCCAGGCGCTCATCCGGCACCTGCCGAAGGCCAGCCGCGAGGGCCTCGCCGACGGCGTGATAGGGAACGCCGACGGCAGCCTCCGTGGCACGACCGCGACAGACCGCCACGCCTGGCACGGTGGCCATGCGCCCGGACAGTTCGTCGAGGACGCGCGTGCACCCGATGCCCGCCGGTCCGGTCAGTACGACGCGCCCGAGCTCATGCTCGGCGACACGACGCACGGCCATCGCCAGCTGGGCCAGCTCGCGCTCCCGACCCAGGATCGCCATGCCCTGAAGCATAGAGGCGGGGTGCAACATACTTCGAGCGTGCCCGACACCCCCAGTCCGCCCCGCACCGGCGTGCACCCCTCCAATGCGCTCAACGAGCTGGGCGGCGATGAATGGCTGTTTCTGACCCGGTCCCTCCTCCTGACGGCCTATCCCTTCGAGTTGGGCCACGCCGCCCGCAGGGCCCACGGCGCCAACAAGCCGCCGCGCCTCATGGGACGCCTCATCGAGGGCTTCACCAAGCCCGGCGAGCTGGTGCTGGATCCCTTCGCCGGCGTCGGCGGCACCCTGCTCGGAGCAGCCATCTGCCGGTCACCGCGCCGGGCCCTGGGCTTCGAGCTGGACCCCCGCTGGGCAGCGGTGTACGCCTCCGTCGTGGAGGCCGCATCAGCCGAGCGCGGCGGCCTGGGCCCGGAGCTGCGCGACCTGGGCGACAGCGATCCGGGTGGCCCCCGCAGCTTCGACCCCTCCGGCTCCCGGATGGTGGTCGGCGACGCGCTGCGCCTCATCGATGACCTCGGGGATGGCAGCGTGGACCTCGTGGCCATGGACCCGCCCTACAACCCGCAGCTGAAGGCGACGATGTCCGGCGGGCCATTGTCCGAGCGCTTCGCCAACCGCCGCACCGACTACGCCATGGTCAGCGACGACCCCGCCGACCTCGCCAACAGCGCCTCCTACGCGGAGTTCCTCGAGCGCCTGGGTGGCTTCTTCGGGGCCGTGCGGCGGGTCCTGCGCGAGCGGCGTTACGCCCTGGTCATCGTGCGCGACGCCTACCAGGACGGGCGCTACCGATTCGTCGCCTCCGACCTGGCGGCGCGCGCGGCGCCCCATGGCCTGGTGCCCAAGGCCGACCTCATCTGGTACCAGGCGGGCACGCGCCTGCGGCCCTACGGCTACCCGCACGCTTTCGTGCCCAACATCGTCCACCAGCACATCCTCGTCCTGCGAGCCGAGTGAGGGACGGGGCGGACCTGGCAGCGTGGTTGCCGGGTGCGAGCCGCGATACCGGCCGCGCCGGAGATCCGCGTGGCGGGCCTCGCCCCGCGGCGCGGACCCGCTGACCGACCCTACCCCAGGAGGCGGGCCCGGATGGCGCCATCCAGGGCCGCGTCGACGACCGTGAGGGCCATGGCCAGGGCGCCATCGGTGACGGCCCGGTCCGCGGAGGGTTCCGCGCATGCAGTCGCGAAGCCGACCTGGTGGTTCACGGCGCCGTGCGTTTCGATGCCGATGAAGGGATGGATGCTGGGCACGACGTAGGAGACGTCGCCCATGTCCGTCGAGACCGGCGCGGAGGGCTCGTCGGAGAAGACGCGGCCCAGGGCCTCCGCATGGTGCCGGTAGCGACTGGCGAGCTCATGGTCATGCCGCATGTCGCTGTAGGCGGTATCGAGGGTGATCTCGACGCTGGCGCCGCTGGCCAGGGCGCCCGCCTCGAAGCAGTTGCGCACCAACTGCACGACCTCCTGCAGGCGGACCCGGGTGGCGGCGCGCACCATGTAGTCGGCCGCCACGTGGGCCGGGATGATGTTGGCCGCGGCGCCCCCCGCGGTGACGATGCCATGCACCCGGTCGCCCGGCTGCAGCTGCTGCCGCAACAGGCCGATGGCGGTCTGCGCGACGGTCATGGCGTCAGCGGCGTTGACCCCCAGCCAGGGGAATCCGGAGGCGTGCGCCTCGCGTCCCGTGTAGGTGATGGTCAGCTGCTGGACGGCGATGATGGTGGGCTCTGCGACATCCTCGGGGAATGGGTGCAGCATGAGCGCGGCGTGCACGTCGTCGAAGTAGCCCGACTCGACGAAGCGGATCTTGCCGCCGCCGCTCTCCTCGGCCGGTGTGCCCGCGACGCTGACCCGCAGACCCAGGTCGTCGGCCACGGAGGCCAGCGCCAGGCCAGCGCCGAGGGCGGCCGTGCAGATGACGTTGTGGCCACAGGCGTGCCCGACGCTCGGCAAGGCGTCGTACTCCGCGCAGATGACCACGTGGAGCGGGCCGGGGCCCAGGCTGCCCGTGACGGCGGTGGGCATGTCGGCCACGCCGTGCGTCACCGCGAAACCGGCCGCTGCCAGGGCGTCTGCCAGCCAGGCGGAGGCGAGATGCTCCTCGAAGCCCAGCTCGGGGTTGGCATGGATCCGGTGGGAGAGCTCCAGGAGCTCGGGACCGGCAGCCTCCAGCGTCGCCCGCACGCGGGCCGTGACAGCAGCGTTCATGACCCGAGTCTAGACCGCCCGCCCCGCTCAGAGCGGGGCGGGCGGTCGTTGGGCGCGATGACTGCGGCGATCGGCCTCGCCGCGGTGGGCTCGCCGGGCGAGCCGTGTCCGGCCGGAAGCCGGTCGTCGTCCGGCTAGAAGCCGGTCGTCGTGTTGCCCCGCGCGCGCGAGCCGCTGCTGGCCGGGCCGCTGTAGGTGTTGTACGCGGCGCTGCTGCTGGTCGGGCGGACCGTGGCCGTCGTGGTCCGCGGTGCCACGCGCAGCATCTCCATTCGCAGCGTCTCGGCCACCGGGCTGCGCCGTGTAGAGGGGTCAGACCCCGGGCCGGGCGCACCAGGCCCGATGGCCTCGGTCATGGGTTGACTGGGTTCACCCGCCGACGTCCCCGGGGCGGTGACGGCCGGACCCGAGGGACCCGAGGGACCAGTGGAGCGGGGCTCGCGGAGCCGGGGCTCGCGGAGCCAGCACCCCTGGGCGCAGCGCCATGCTTGGCAGCCGACGACGGGGTCACCCCCGGAGCCGGGGCCGGAGCAGGCCGGGTGGCCGCCGGCACCGCGTGCGCCGCCGCCGCAGGACCAGCGACGGCCGCCTCGGGGCTGCCCTCCCCGCGCAGCGGCGCGCTGCCGCGGATCGTCGTCGAGGCATCGCGGGGAGCCTCGCTCAGCATGTGCATCTCGCCCTCGACGGAGGCCCCTTCGTGGAGCATCAGTCGGTAGGTCTCGACCCGGCCGTTGATGCGGCCGCTGGGTCGGGCCTCCAGACGCTCGCGGCAGGTCAGGTTGCCGGTGAACTCGCCGGCCACGATGGCTTCGTCCACGATGACGTCGGCGTCGACGCGCGCGCCATCCTCGATGCGCACGCGAACGGCCTCGATGCGGCCCTTGACGGAGCCCATGACGCAGACCGTGCCACGCGACGTGAAGGTGCCCTCGAAATGGTCGTCACGGGCGACGACCGAGTCATCGGCGCGCGGACCGGCGTCCAGGTCGGCTGGTACGGGCACGGGAACGGGGGGCACGACGAATGCCGGGGCAGGCAGGGTGAAGGCCGGCATCACGGGCCTGGCCGGCTGCGGGGGCAGCTCGCGCATGCCGACCGGAGCTGGGGTCTGATCGGCGGCAGGCTGATCCGCGGACTGACTGGACATGGACACCTCCTGGGTTGAGCGCCAGTGTAGGCACGCACGATCGCGATTCCGTGCACCCTCGGCGGCTCCGCAGGTCGCTCTGGTGACCGAACGCCACACTTGTGCACCGGCGGGGGCGGAGCGGTGCCCTGCGCCACGGTGCGGAGGGCACGGACAGGGTGGGCGAGGCGACGCTCAAGGGCGTCGGTCGAGGCCGCACCTGCGCCTCGTCGAGCACCCGGCCCGCGATATGCTGGCGCCGGCCGGACGGCCCGGCAGGGACGTCTCGGACCGCGATCCCGGCATCGCCCAGATACCGGCACATTGGAGGGAGCCCGATGACTCGACGAGCGTTCACGCTGCGCCTCAAGCCAGGCGCCATGGAGGAGTATGTCCGCCAGCACGACAACATCTGGCCGGAGCTGGTCGCCGAGATGCGCACGCAGGGCGTGGCAGAGCTCACGATCTTCGAGCGCGACGGCATGCTCATCCTCTACTGCGAAGGCTCCGACTCCGAGGCCATGGACCGCCTCTGGGCCAGCGACGTCCACGATCGCTGGGCCAAGGTGATGGCGCCGCTCATCGACGTTGACGAGGCCGGCCGCGTGGACGCTGTGCCGGTCACCGAGATCTGGCACCTGGAGACGGGCTTCGAGGCTTCCTGACGCTGCGCCGGCCGCCAGGACCGGCGTGGGTCAGTCGCCCCGCGTCGCCTGGCTCAGCGCTGCCTCCATGACGGCCAGGGGGGCCTCCCGGCCGGTCCAGGCCTCAAAGGCGGCAGCGCCCTGACGGGCCAGCATGCCCAGGCCGCCGATGGTGCGGTGGCCGGCGCGGCGCGCCACCTGCAGGAAGGCGGTGTCTGCGCGCTCCGGGTTCAGGTCACAGACCACGGCCGCCGCCGGCAGCCCGCCAAGATCCACGTCGACGACCTCCAGCGCTGCGGCGCCGCTGCCCATGCCCACCGGCGTGCAGTCGACCAGCACGTCGCAGGCTGGCACCGCCAGGCGGCCCCGCCAGGCCAGCGTGTCGACCGCGAGCGGCAGGTGGAGATCGCGCAGCAGCGCGGCCAGCGCGTCCCGGCGTGCAGGCTCGCGGCTGGCCACCGTGATGCGCCGGGCTCCCGCGAGCGCCAGCTCCACGGCGACAGCGCGCGCCGCCCCGCCGGCGCCCAGCAGGACGACATCCAGGCCCCCCGGATCGATGTCCTCGTCGCGCAGGGCCCAGAGGAAGCCGGAACCGTCCGTGTTGGCGCCCACCAGCCGACCATCGGGCTGGCGTATCACCGTGTTGCAGGCGCCGCTGATGCGCGCGGATGGCTCCAGGTCGTCCAGCAGCGCGATGACTGCCACCTTGTGCGGGACGGTCAGGTTCAGACCGGCGAAACCGAGAAGCCGCGCCGCGGCCATGGCCGCCGGCAGGTCCTCCGCGCGCACGTGGAGATCAAGGTAGCGCCAGTCCAGGCCCAGCGATTCGAAGGCCTGGTTCTGCATGCGGGCGGTGGGATTGCCCTCCACGGGGTCACCGTAGAGGGCGATGTAGCGCGTGACCATGCCGCCATGATGCCCCGCCGCTGGCCGGGATGTGCACCGCGCCAGCGACCCGGTGGCGTCCATCCCTCAGCGGCGTGCCACCGCCTCAGCGGCGAGCCACCGCCTCGGCGATCTCGCGGATCATGGCCTGGCGCTGCTCACGCTCGGCGACGAAGCGCTCGATGCCGGCCAGGATCTGCGGCGCACTGAGGCCGGCCTCGTCCATGACCTCGTCGATGCTGCCGCCCGTGCGCCAGCGGTCGTCGCGGTCCGCGGACAGCGAGTAGGCCTCGGCCACGGGTCCGCTGACCCAGTCGGCCATGAGGCGCCGCGCACCGCTCGTCACGGCCATGGCATCCCAGCGGTCGGCCGTGCCCAGGGTGACCTCGCGGTACTCCTCGTCCTGGCGCCGGAAGAGCTGCGGGCTGATGGCGGCCACGACCTTGACGTTGAGGCCACGCCGCTCGAGCTCCGGCAGGAGGGAGACCACGTTGGCGGTGGGCACGGTGCCCCGCACGACGACGGTGCCCATGGCCGGCAGGTCAGCACGGCAGGGCCGCATGATGTAGGCGCCGCGGGCAGCCTCGAAGTGCGAGGGGATGCCCAGCACCTGGCGGTCCGGGATGGGCACCGCAGGGCGCGTCAGGTGCAGCGCCACGATGGGGACGTCCGTGGCCAGCGCCGCGCCGAGCACGACGGGCACCTCGTTGTGCTCCCAGGGATGCAGGTCGATGACGGCTCCCTCCGGGAAGAGCTGTGTGACGCCCGTCTCGAAGATGCCGAAGTGCGTGCGCGAATCCTCCGCCGTCTCCGGCCCGGAGTGCCCGGCGATCCAGATGACCTTGCCCATCTTGAGCTCGCTGTCCTGGGCCATCTGGCTGAAGAGACGCAGCGGTCCGTACTTGAGGTACGAGAACGAGGCATACGTGGAGCAGGCACCCCAGAAGCCGTCGAAGGACTCGCGCGGGTCCGCAGCGAAGCTGACCGAGGCCATGCCGGCGAGGATGCCGGCGTTCGCCATCTCCGTGATCTCCTGCGGCAGGACGGTGCCGCGGGGGTTCGCATCCCGCTCGAACCAGCCCCAGCCGGGCAGGTCGCCGAAGTCCTTGGCGAAGCCCGCCACGTTGGTCGACTCAGCGAGATCCGCCGAGCAGGCCACGATGAGGGGCCGCCCGTAGCGCTCCCTTGCGTACGCGTTGACCCAGGCGCCCCAGGTACCCAGCGCGGCACGGTTGGGCTGGCGCTCCCCGGGCGGGCGATAGAGCTCCGCGGGGTAGGTGCGGAAGTCCGTGATGGCCGGGTCGTCGAAGATCGCCGCGGTGGTGCCGCCAAGCGTGCAGCCGGGGATGGCGTCGGGCACGGAGTCCGCGATGTCCGAGAGGCGGTCGGACAACCAGCGCACGAGCGCCTCGTCACGGGTGAGCACGGAGAGGGCCAGCTGCAAGTTCGTGGCCGCCTGTGCCTGGCGCTGCGCGACATCGTCCGGGGCGGCCTCGCCAGCACCCTCGTAGGCGATGCCGTGGCGCTGCTGGAAGCCTTCGCGGGCGGTCCAGAAGGCCGGGCTGTTGAGGGCATGCGGGGTGCCGTGCGAGGCCGCATCCTGCTTGCCGTAGCCGCGGCCCTTCTGCGTGCGGAACCAGGCCATCGTGGGCAGGAACGCCGGGTTGTCGCCACGAGCCGCCTCGAGGGCGGTGCGCAGGACGGGCTCCCAGGTCATGCCGTCGGGCGTGCCCAGGGTGCGCCAGCCGTGCGCGCCGAACCAGTCCTCCGGGGTGCCGTAGACGACCGAGGAGGCCGCCCGCGGGTCGATGCCGTAGTCGTTCCAGTCGACCAGGAAGACGAGGTTGCCCAGGCCCAGGCCCCAGGCGGAGTTCAGGGTCTCGTGGGTGACGCCCGGCGTCAGGCCGCCCTCCCCTTCCACGACGAAGACCTTGACCTCCGGGCAGCCGGCCATCTTGAGCGCCAGTGCCTCGCCGGCCGCGACCGGCATGCCATGGCCGGAGGGACCGGTGTTGGCCTTGAAGAAGAGGGTCTTGCCGGCCATCTCCGCGTGGCCCGGCAGGCCGCCGCGGTGGCGGAAGGTGAGGAGATCCTCCCAGGTCAGCGCCCAGCGCCCAGCATCGGGGAAGGCGAAGCGCGCGTCCCCGTCAAGAGCGTGGCGTGCCCGCACGCTCTCGTTGAGGGTGGCCAGGATGGCGTAGACCAGGGGCACGGTATGGCCGGCGGACAGCACGAGGCGATCGGCGAAGGTCCGCCAGGGATGCATCAGGTCCCAGCGCATGGCGCCGCCGAGCAGCGTGCCCAGCACGAAGTGGACCTTGGAGCGGGAGCCGCCGGGATGGCCGGACTGGCGATAGTTGAGGGTCAGGTCGATGACCTCGTCGACGACGTCCTTGACGACCTCGAGCCGGGCCGCGTCAGCGGCGGTCAGCGGCGGGGGAACGCTCTCCGGCAGGGCGGGCGCAGGCGTGGTCATCGGAGCTCCTCGTGGTCTGGGGATGGGGTCAACGGAAGGTCGTCTCGACCCTGCCGAGGGTGGCGAAGTCGGCCACATAGGTCGAGCCGGCCTCGATCGGCGTGATGGGCGTGAGCGTCCCGGTCATGACCAGCATGCCGGCTGCCAGGGATCGGCCGCGGGCGGCCAGCTTGTTGGCGAGCCAGGCGACGGCGTTGGCGGGGCTGCCCAGGGCCATCTCGCCACGGCCTTCGGCGAGGGCCGTGCCGTCCCTGGAGAGGACGACCTTCTCGCCCAGCAGGTCCACATCGCCGATGGGCAGCCAACCCTTGCCCCCCAGGACGATGCGCGCGGAGAAGCCGTTGTCGGCGAAGAAGTCGGGGTAGGGGCACTTCCAGTCGAGGATCCGCGCGTCGCAGATCTCGAACGCGGCACGCACCGCGTCAGCGGCCTCGAGGACGTCCGCCGCGGTCACGTCCGGGCCCGCCAGGTCACGGCCGAGGCGCACGCAGATCTCGGATTCGATCTTCGGCGCGACGAAGTCCGCCATGGCCAGCTGCCCACCGGACTGCAGGACCATGGACTCCATGAGGTAGCCGTAGGTCGAGTCGGGCAGGCCCATCTTGTCGCGTACGGCGATGTTCGTGAAGCCGACCTTGAAGCCAGCCAGCCGTTCGCCGGCCGCCGCGCGACGGGCGATGTTCGACTCGCAGACGGCGTGCGCCGTGTCCAGGCTCAGCCCGCCCTCGACCAGGTCGGAGACCGGGCCGACCGCGGTGTGGGCGGCCTCGGCGTCGCGGAGCACCGCGGCGATTCGTTCGATATCAGTCATCTGGATTCCTCCGCTGGCTCCAGCCTGGCGCATCCGCGGCCGGCCGAGCCTTGTTCAGTATCCCTTGCCCGAGAGCCAGCCGCCGTCCACGTTCCAGGTGGCCCCGGAGACGAAGTCCGATTCGTCCGAGGCCAGGAACAGGACGACGCTGGCGATCTCATCCGGCTTGCCGAGGCGTCCCACGGGAAGCTCCCGCTTGACGAGCTGCATGAACTGCTCGTCCTGGAAGTAGGCCGTGTTCATGGGCGTCTCGAGCAGGCCCGGGGCCACGGCGTTGACCCAGATGCCCTGGCTGCTCAGCTCGTAGGCCAGCGCCCGTGTCAGCCCATGCAGGCCCGCCTTGGCAGCGGCGTAGGCGGCGCGCTTGGTGAGGCCGATGATGCCCGTCACCGAGCCGACGTTGACGATCTTGCCGCGGCCCACCTTGAGCATCTCGGGGATGGCCGCCTGGCTGCAGAGCATCGGCCCCGTCAGCATGACGTCGAGCATCCATTGCCACTGCTCGAGCGACTGCTCCAGGAAGGGCACGATGACCCGGACACCGGCGTTGTTGACGAGGATGTCCAGCCTGCCGAACGCGTCGACCCCGGCCCCGACCATGCTGGCCACGTCAGCTGGCTTGGAGATGTCGGCCCCGACCGGGATGGCTCGTCCGCCGGCCGCTTCGATCTCGGCCACCACCGCGGCCGCACGCGCAGGATCGATGTCGGCCACCGTCACCAGCGCACCCTCGGCGGCGAAGCGCAACGCGATGGCGCGGCCCAGGCCGGCGCCGGCGCCGGTGACGATGGTGGACTTGCCGGTGAAGCGCATGGTCTCCACTCTTGTCACCCTCCCTTGCGTGCGACAGCCCGCCGGGCGGCCGCGCTGATGTCGTCGCTGGTCAGGCCGAGCTCAGCAAGGACGGCGTCGTAGGCACCGGTCGTGGCGAAACGGTCGGCCAGGCCGACACGCTCGAGCGGCACGGGCCGCGCGCCGGCGAGGACCTCGCTGACGGCGCCTCCCAGGCCGCCGACGATGCTGTGCTCCTCGGCCGTGACGAGGGCGCCGGTCGCTGTCGCGGCCTCGATGATGGCCGCCTCGTCGAGCGGCTTGATGGTGTGGATCTCGATGACGCGAGCGTTGATGCCCTCGCCCGCGAGCGCTTCGGCCGCCTCGAGGCAGCGGCTGAGCATGAGTCCCGTCCCGACCAGGGTCACGTCCGTGCCGGGTCGCAGGACGACGGCCTTGCCGATCTCGGGTGCGTAGTCGTCGCCGAACAGGACGGGCACCTCGTTGCGGTTGAGGCGCATGTAGACGGGACCCGGCCAGGCGGCCACCTGGGGCAGGAGCTTCGCCACGGCGACGCCGTCGGCCGGCGAGACGATGGTCATGCCGGGCAGGGCCCGCATGATGGCGATGTCGGTGATGGCGTTGTGGGTGGGGCCGTCGAAGGAGTCGGAGACGCCGCAGTAGGCACCCATGAGCTTCACCGGGGCGCCGCCGTAGCAGAGGTGGGTGCGCACCATCTCCAGAGCCCGCGTGGCGAAGAGGAAGGCGAACGTGTTGGCGAAGGGGACATAGCCCGCGTAGGCCAACCCCACCGCCACGTCGACCAGGCTCTGTTCGGCGATGCCGACGTTGAGGAAGCGATCGGGGAAGGCCTCCGCGAACATCCAGCTGAAGTCCGAGTTCGAGACGTCGGCCGAGAGGACGACGACGTCCTCGCGCTGGCGTCCCAGGTCCACGAGCGCCTGGCCATAGGCCGGTCGCATGGGTGCCAGTGCGGTCATGCCGTCACCTCCTCTCCGAGCTCGGCGAGCGAGGCATGCAGCTCGGCGAGCGCTTGTTCACGCTGTGCAGCATCGGGGACCAGGCCCCCGTGCCAACGGTGGTCGTACTCCATGTAGCTCACGCCGCGGCCCTTCGTCGTGCGCGCGATGATGACCGAGGGCCGCGCGTGGACCTCGTCGGCCCGATCGAGGGCGTCGAGGACCTCGCGGACGTTGTGACCGTGGATCTCCTGGACGTGCCAGCCGAAGGCGGCCCACTTCTCGGCGATCGGCTCGGTGGGCATGACGTCGGCCGTGGCGCCGGTCTGCTGGATGCCGTTGTAGTCGACGATGGCGGTCAGGTTGCCAAGGCGGTACTTGGCCGCCGCCATGACGCCCTCCCAGATGACGCCCGCCCCGAGCTCGCCGTCACCGAGCAGGACGTAGACGCGGCCTCGCGCCGCCAGGGCCGACGGAGCGCTGGCGGCCGATGGCTTGGACACGCCCCGCGAGAGCGCCCAGGCCATGCCGGCACCGACGGCGATACCGTGCCCCAGGGGTCCTGCGACCATCTCCACCCCGGGCAGCTTGCGGTCCGGGTGACCCTCGAGGCGCGTCGGGAAGCGCCGGAAGGTCTCGAGCTCGGCCACGGGGAAGAAGCCGCGCCGGGCCAGGACCGCGTAGAGGATCGGAGCGGCGTGGCCCTTCGAGAGCAGGAAGCGGTCCCGCTCCGTCCACTCCGGGTGCTCCGGATCGAGGCGCATGTGATGGAAGTACAGGGCGGCCAGGATCTCGGCCGCGGAGTAAGGCCCTCCAAGGTGCCCGCTCTTCGCTCGGCAGACCATCTCGAGAACGTCGATGCGGAGCCGCTGTGCCTGCCTCGCGATCTCGAGTGCGAGCGCATCGGTGTGCTGGTGCATGGATCCCCCTCGTGCTGCTGATGGGGCTGCTGGAGCGCTCACTGCAGGCGCCACGCAGTCCCCTCCGGGAAGCGGTACATCTCGATGGCTTCGGTCCGCAGTGCCGAGCTGAAGCCGGGCTGCTCCGGGAGTGCGAAGCGGCCGTGCCTGACGGTGACCGGGTCCCGGAAATGCTCGTGAAGATGGCCGACGTACTCGAGCACACGGTCGTGCAGGTCGCCGGAGACGGCGATGTAGTCGAATGCGCAGAGGTGTTGGGCCAGCTCGTCGAGCCCGGCGCCACCGCCGTGCGGACAGACCGGCACGCCGAAGCGCGCGGCCAGCAGCAGGACCCCGAGCATCTCGTTGACGCCGCCCAGCCGGCAGGGGTCGTACTGGCAGAAGTGCAGCGCGCCCGCCTGGAGGAACTGCTTGAAGATGACCTGGTTGGGAGCGTGCTCACCGGTCGCCACGCGGATGGGCGCGATGCCCGCGGCGATGGCCGCATGTCCCAGGATGTCGTCGGGGCTCGTGGGCTCCTCGATGAAGAGCGGATCGAACTCCGCGAGGCGGGCCATGTAGGCGATGGCCTCGCCGACGCCCCAGCGCTGGTTGGCATCCATCATGAGGGCGCGGTCCGGGCCGATCTCCTCGCGGATGAGGGCGGCCCGGCGGCGGTCGGCATCGACGTCGGCGCCGACCTTCATCTTGAAGGCACCCCAGCCATCGGCGACCGCCTCGCGCACGAGCCCGCGGACCTGCTCGTCGCTGAAGCCCAGCCAGGCAGCCGCCATCGTGTAGCCGGGATAGCCGTCACGCGCAAGCTCCTGCTCGCGAGCCGCGCGGCCGGCCTGGACGTCCTCCAGCAGCGCCACCGCCTGGGCCGGGGTCAGCGCATCGGAGAGGTAGCGGAAGTCGACGCAATCGACGACCTGCTGCGGCGTCATCTCCAGGAGGAGGCGCCAGAGCGGCAGGCCGCGGGTTCGCGCCAGCATGTCCCACACGGCGTTGACGACCGCGCACGTGGCGAGGTGCAGGACACCCTTGTCGGGGCCCAGCCAGCGCAGCTGGTCATCTCCGGTGATGCGCCTCCAGAAGGCACCCATGTCCTCGAACAGCGTCTCGGCGGGCAGGCCCACGACGAGGGGCTCGAGCGATCGGATGGCCGCCACGCAGAGGTCGTTGCCGCGGCCGATGGTGAAGGTGAAGCCGTGCCCCTCGAGTGCCGGGGTGCCGTCCGTGCGGACGATGACGTAGGCCATCGAGTAGTCGGGGTCGGGATGCATGGCGTCCGAGCCGAGCCGCTGGCGCGATGTGGGGAAGCGGATGTCGTGGATCTCGAAGGAGCGGATCGTGTGCTGAGCGGCCAATGCGGACCCTCGTACGGTGGTTCAGGTGGTCGTCGGCGAGCGTCGCCGCGCCGGCTGCGGGCAGGGTGCCCGGCGGGCGGGAGGAGGGTCGCCCGCCGGGCCTGGTCGGATGGCTAGCTCATTCTGGCGGGAAGACGGTGTCCTCCAGCTGGGCCATCATGCCTTCCACGGTCTCCGAGGTCACGAGGAGCGTCGGCATGTCGATCTGCTTGGGCGGCTCGCCACCGGTCAGGAACTCGTAGCCGGCCTTGAACGATTCGCGGCCCATGCCGATCGGCTGCTGCACGGAGGCAGCCACCATCTTGCCGGCCTTGATCGTGTCGATGACCTCGCGGATGCCGTCGAAGCCACCGACGAGGACCTGACCCTCCTTGCCGGCATCAGCGATGGCATTCACCGCGCCGAGGGAGCCCTCGTCGTACTGCGCCCAGAAGCCGCAGAGGTCGGGATGCGCAGTCATGACGTCCTGGGCGAACTTCTTGCCCTCATCACGGGTGTACGTCTGCGCCTCGAGCTCCTGGACGACCTCGACGCCGGCTGCGTCGAAGGCCTCCATGGCGCCGTTCGTGCGGTTCTGGCCGTTGATGCGGGCCTGGTTGATCTGGAACATGGCGATGGGGCCGTTGGGGCACCCGTTGGCAGCCAGCGCGGCGGCCAGCGCCTCAGCGGAGGCCTTCGCGCCATCGAAGTTGTTGGTGATGATGAACGAGACGTAGTCGCCGCTCTCCGTCCCGATGTCGGCGATGACCACGGGCACACCTGCATCGGCCGCGGCCTGCAGGACGGTGGGCGCGGACGAGCTGTCGGTCGGCGAGAGGATGATCAGGTCGACCTGCTTGGTGATGGAGTCCTGGACGTTCTTCAGCTGGGTCGCCGGGTCCAGGTTGCTGGAGAGGTCGGTCACCGTGGCGCCGACCTTCTCGGCCTCCTGGTGGATGCCGTCGCTGAGGTACTTCCAGAAGGGGATGGTGAGGTCAGGCGTCACGTAGACGACGTCAAAGGCCTCTGGAGGGGTCGATGCATCCTGGGCCGCCACCGGCGCGGCGAAGACGAGGCCCGCCGTCAGGATGGATATCCCGAGTGCGGCCGCCCGGAGCGAGTTGTTGCGAGTCAACGTTCGTATCCTCCTCGTGAGGGCCTGCCGGCCTCCACACTTCCGGTCTCGAGCTGGGCTGGCGTGCTTGGCGAGTGTCCACCTCCTTTCGCGCGTCGTGCGCGACCGCTCATGCGCGTTCGCGGGTCAGGCGTTCCGTCAGGACCGAGAGGATGATGATCGAGCCCACGGCGGCCATCTGGAAGTAGGGCGAGACCCCCAGCAGGTTGAGCCCGTTGCGCAGCACCGCGATGAGCAGGACGCCCACGAAGGTGCCGAACATGGTGCCCTTGCCGCCCATGAGGCTGGCGCCACCCACCACGCAGGCGGCGATGGCGTCGAGCTCCATGCCGGTGCCCAGGTTGGGCTCGACGGCCATGAGACGCGAGGTCCGCACGATGACGGCCAGGCCGCACAGGAAGCCGCAGAGCACGTAGGGCAGGGCCTTGAAGAAGGCCACGTTGACGCCGGAGAGACGCGTCGCCTCCTCGTTGCTGCCGATCGAGTAGATGAAGCGCCCCACCTTCGTGCGCGCCAGCAGCAGGCCGAAGACGATGTACGTCCCGAAGAGGAAGAGCACGAAGTTGGGGATGCCGAAGAACGTCGAGGCGCTGGCGATGTCGTTGAACTCCAGGGGGAAGCCCACGATCGACTTCACGTCGGAGAGCACGTAGCTCAGGCCGCGGCAGATGGCCATGGCGCCCAGCGTCACGATGAAGGGCGCCAGCTTGGCCTTGCCCACGAGGGCGCCGTTCACAGCACCCACCAGCGTGCCGGTGGCGAGGGCTGCCAGGATGCCCACCGGGATGGCCAGCCCGGCCGGGAGCCCGGAGTCGACGACGACCGTCCCCAGCACGACCCCCGAGATGGCCATGATGGCGCCCACGGAGAGGTCGATGCCGCCGGTCAGGATGACCATGAGCTCGCCGGCCGCGATGATGCCGATGACCGTGGACTGGTCGATGAGGTTCTTGACGTTGCCGGCCGTCAGGAAGTAGGGCGAGAGGAAGGTGAGGACCACGCAGAGGGCCAGGAGGCTGCCGGTGATGGCAAGCTCCGCGCGATGCTCGAGGACGAAGGGCCGCAGGCGAGCCACGGAGGCATCGCCAACGCCGGTCGTCATCAGCGGCCTCCCGACGCCGCGGCGTCGCCGGCCGAAGCGTCGCTCGTGGGGGCGTCGCTCGCGGGGTCAGCCTTGGACGTCCGGGACAGGGGCGTCGCGTGGCGCATGATCAAGTCGGGCGTGGCCTCCTCGCGGGACAGCGTGGCCGCCATCTCCCCTTCGCGGAGCACCACGATCCGGTCCGCCAGCGCCAGGAGCTCCGGCATCTCGCTGGAGACGAGCACGATCCCGAGGCCGGCCGCCGTGAGCTCGTCGATGAGCTGATAGATGCTCGCCTTGGCGCCGACGTCGATGCCGCGGGTGGGGTCGTCCAGCAGCAGGATGCCCGGCTGATTGACGAGCCACTTGCCCAGCACGACCTTCTGCTGGTTACCGCCGCTCAGGGACCCCGCCGACTGCTCGACCCCGCTCGAGCGGATGGCCAGCCGCTCGGACATGGCGCTGGCCCGCGTCGCCTCTGACGAGCGCCTGAGCCGCCAGCCACCGCCCAGCGACAGGTAGGGCAGGTTGAGGTTATGGCGGATCGTCTGGAGCAGCAGGAGCCCGTCCCTCTTGCGGTCCTCAGGCACCATGGCGATGCCCTGGCGGATGGCATCCCGCGGAGAGCGGATGCGCACCGGCCGGCCGCGCACCAGGAGCGTGCCGCGATCGGCCGGCTCGGCGCCGAAGATGGCCCGCAGGAGCTCCGTGCGACCGCTCCCGACGAGGCCGGCGATGCCCACGATCTCGCCGGGGTGGACGTCGAAGCTGATGCCTCGAAGCTGCGTCTTGCGCCCGAGATCCTGCACCGACAGGACGGGCGAGGCGCTGACGTCCGTCCGCGAGTGGGCGAAGATCTGGTCGACGTCACGGCCGACCATGGCCCGGATGATCTTGTCGGTGGAAAGGTCCGCGGCGGGCACGCGCGAGAGGATGTTCCGACCATCCCGCAGCACCGTCACCGATGTCGCGATCTCGGCCACCTCGTCGAGACGGTGCGTGACGAAGATGAAGCCGATGCCGCGCTCGACGAGCGACCGGACCAGGCTGAAGGTGAGGCGGACCTCCTGCGGAGAGAGGGCCGAGGTGGGCTCGTCGAGGATGATGAGGCGAGCGTCGAGCGCGATGGCCTTGGCGATCTCGACGAGCTGCTGCTGCACGACCGAGAGGGTCCAGACCTTCGCCCCCGGGGAGATGAGGCCGCCGATGCCGATGCGATCGAAGAGCTCGCGGACCCGGCGGTTGATGCTGCCCAGGTCGAGCAGCCAGCCGAAACGGTAGGCGCTGTCCTGGTGGACGAAGATGTTCTCCGCCACCGTCAGGTCCGGGATGAGCGTGAACTCCTGGAAGACGGAGGCGATGCCGGCCACCCGGGCGGCGTAGGGGTTGTCGAAGCGCGCCGCCTTGCCCAGGAAGGAGATGTGCCCGGCATCAGCGTGCTCGGCGCCCGCGATGATCTTGATGAGCGTCGACTTGCCGGCGCCATTCTCTCCGAGGAGGGCGTGGACCTCGCCTGGCTCTACGGTCAGGTGGACGTGATCGAGGGCCTGCACGCCGGGATAGCGCTTGCCGATGTCGACCACCTCGAGGAGGGCGCCCGCGGTCGGCGCTGCCACCTCCCCGACGGAAGGCGCAGGGATGAGCGGATCGGGCGCGGGCGGCGGAGCGCTCAACATGGAGCGTTCACGACCCGACAACGGGCAGGAGCAGCGGGCAGAGCTGGTCACGCAGGTCCCGACGGCTGCGTATCCTTGCCGCGGCGTCCGTCCCTGGCGGGCGAGGCACCCTGCTTCCCTCCCTGACAGGTCCTCCCGGTCGACATCTTGGGGACCACGCCCATTGTCATCGGATGTCTTCGCGAAGTCAACCAGCGTCAGGTGAGACTCTGCCTCGTGGGGGCGCTCACGTGTGCAGCTCCGATCCAGGGGCTCGACGCGCAGACATCCGATGTCTAGACTGACGCGATAGCGCGCCGTGCCGGAAGGGTATCGCTGTGGGAGTCGCCGACCAGGCCATCCAGAAGATCAAGGGGATGATCATCTCCGGGGAACTCCGACCTGGGCAGCGGTTGCCCCCGGAGCCCAATCTGGCCGCCCAGCTGGGCGTCTCCAGGAGCTCGCTCCGCGAGGCGGTCCGAGCCCTGGCCCTGATCCAGGTCCTGGACGTGCGACACGGCGACGGCACCTACGTCACCAGCCTGGAGCCGGGGATGCTGGTGGAGAGCACCGGCTTCATCGCCGAGCTGCTGGGTGGTGGTCGCGAGGTCGAGTTGTTCCAGGTGCGCCGTATCCTCGAGCCGGCCGCCGCCGAGCTCGCCGTCGGTCGCATCAGGGATGATGCCGTTGGCGACCTGCACCAGCTCGTGCTCCAGATGGAGGCGGCGACCTCCGTCTCGGAGTTGACCCAGGTCGATATCGAGTTCCACCGCACACTGACGCGCGCAGCTGGCAATCCCTTCCTCACCGCGCTGGTCGACAAGCTCCAGAGCGAGACGATCCGCGCGCGCCAGTGGAACCTCATGACCGGCGAGGGCGTGGCTGAGGCGACCAAGATCGAACATCGAGCCATCTACGAGGCCGTTCGCGCGCGCGACGCGGACCTGACCCGAGCGCTCGTCACCACGCATATCGCGCGTGGTGAGATCTGGCTTCACCAGCTGGTCGAGCGCGAGGTCCGACTCACGCCCGGAGGAACAGCGGCCCGGCCGACTCCTCCCGCGTGAGCGACTCCCCTACCGGCTGATGCGGCCGGACGCATCTCCGCCGGCCAACGTCTCGACCTCCGCAAGCGTGACCCGGTTGAAGTCGCCCGGGATCGAGTGCTTGAGGCAGCTCGCAGCGATGGCGAGGTCAAGGGCCTGTGGGGCGGACCGACCGTCGAGCAGCCCGAAGACGAGGCCGGCCGCGAAGGCGTCGCCGCTGCCCACGCGGTCGACGATGTCGAGGATCTCGTACTGCCGACCGACATGGAAGCCATCCGCATCCCGGAGGCAGGCGGACCAGCCGTTGATGTCTGCACTGCGACTCTCGCGCAGGGTGATCGCCACCGCCCGGAGGTGGGGGAACTGCTGCATGACCGTTCGGGTGAGGGTCTCGTAGGCCGTGTGATCGAGCTGTCCCCGGGTGACGTCGGCGGCAGCCTCGATGCCCAGCGACCGTTGGGCATCTTCCTCGTTGCCGATGGCGATGTCGACGTTGGCCATCAGGCCGCGCATGACATCCGGGGCGGACTTGCCGTAGCGCCACAGCTTGGCGCGATAGTTCAGATCCAGGGAGGTCGTGACACCGGCCTCCTTCGCTGCTCGCAGGCTCACGTCGGTCACCGCTGCAGCCTGCTCGGAGAGCGCTGGCGTGATGCCCGAGACATGGAACCAGGCGACACCATCGAAGATGGCGGGCCAGTCGAACTCCGTCGGGCCCGCCATGGAGATGGCCGACCCCTCACGGTCATAGATGACCATCGAGGCGCGCTGGGCGGCGCCCGTCTCGACGAAGTAGATGCCCAGCCGTCCGGGGCGCCGAAGGATGTGCCCGGTCTCGACATCGAAGCGTCGCAGCTCGCCGATGACGGCATCCCCGAGCGCTCCGGGCGGCAGCGCGGTCACGTAGCGGGAGCGCAGGCCGTAGTTGGCCACCGACACCGCGACGTTGGCCTCCCCACCGGCGAACGTGGCCTCCAGGGCAGGTGACTGGAAGAGACGTTCGTGACCGGGTGACCTGAGGCGCAGCATGATCTCGCCGAGGGTGACGACGATGGGGCGGTCGGCAGCAGTGGGGTTCATCATCGCGTCGAATTCTACTCGCGTCCCCGACCCTCGTGTCGCCCGCGCGCGCGGGACCCTGGGAGTCGGTGGCGATGTCCCAGCCGCTGCCGCCCGGTCGCCCGCGCGCGCGGGCGTCGCGGCGCCTTGACAGCCGGCGTCCCAGGCGACAGCCTACGGCTCATGGTCCCAGCGAACGAGGCGGCCGCCAGGCCGATCTTGTTGCACCCCGCAGACGACGTCGCGGTGGTCGCTCACGACACCCCTGCCGGCACCTTCCTGCCCGCTGGCCACGTCACGGTTTCCACCACGACCGAGATCCCCTCCGGGCACAAGGTCGCGCTGCGAGCCATCGCGCCGGGCGAGCCGGTCCGCAAGTACGGGCACGTCATCGGCCACGCCATCGCTCCCATCGCGGCCGGCGACCACGTCCACGCCCACAACCTGGCCTTTCGTCCGCTGGACGCCGATCACGAGCTCCCGGAGCGGCGGTCGGCCCCCCCACGCCCGCTCTCGACGCGCACGTTCCAGGGCATCCGACGCCGCAACGGCAGGGTCGGGACGCGCAACACGATCGGCCTCCTGACGACCGTGAACTGCTCGGCCAGCGTCTCGCGCTTCATCGCCGCAGAGGTCGAGAAACGCGGTCTCCTGCGCGACTACCCGACGGTCGACGGCATCGTGGCCCTCACCCACACCACGGGCTGCGGCCTGCCCACCGCTGGAGATGGCTTCGAGCTGCTGCGACGGACGCTGGTGGGCTACGCGAACCACCCCAACTTCGGGGGCGTGCTCCTGATGTCCCTGGGCTGCGAGATCAACGAGCTCGAGGGCCTCATGGAGGATCCGAGGCTGGACATCGCGGTGCCGCACCGGGCCCTCGTCATCCAGGACGAAGGGGGCACCCGCGAGACCGTGCGGGCCGGCATCGACGCCATCACGGAGCTGCTGCCCGAGATCGCCGACGTGCAGCGTGAGGCCGTCCCGGCCAGCGAGCTCATCGTCGCCATGGAGTGCGGCGGCTCCGACGCGTACTCCGGGGTCGCCGCCAACCCGGTGGTTGGACGCGCGTCGGACCGGGTCGTCTGGGAAGGCGGGACGGCCGCCTTCGGAGAGACGCCGGAGATCTACGGGGCCGAGCACCTCCTCGCAGCGCGGGCACGCGATCCGCGCGTGGCGCGCCGACTGCTCGACCGGATCGCGTGGTGGGAGGACTACGTCGCAGCGAGCAACGGCTCCCTGGACGGCAACCCGTCACCCGGGAACAAGGCAGGCGGCATCACGACGATCCTCGAGAAGTCCCTGGGAGCGATCTCCAAGGGCGGCAGCAGCGATCTGGTCGAGGTCGTCGAGTACGCCGAGGCGATGCACGGCCCGGGTCTCGTCTTCATGGATACGCCCGGCTACGACCCGGTGTCCGTGACGGGACTGGTGGCCGGCGGCGCCCAGGTCGTGTGCTTCACCACGGGTCGCGGTTCGGTGTTCGGGTGCCGTCCCGTGCCGTCGATCAAGGTCGCCAGCAACACCCCCATGTTCGAGCGGATGCGCGATGACATGGACATCAACGCGGGGCGCGTCGTGGACGGCTCCGCGACCGTGGAACAGATCGGTGACGAGCTCTTCGAGCTCATCCTCGAGGTGGCATCCGGCCGCCAGACGGTCAGCGAGGAGCTCGGCATGGGCCAGGACGAGTTCGCGCCCTGGCCGATGGGTGCCGTGCTGTAGTCCGCGGCGATGCAGCGGTCCGCGCCGATGCCGCGGTCCACGGTCGCCGGCCTGGGCCTTTCTGGACTGCGCCTCCTGGTCCGGGAGCGCAGTGGATCAGATCTCGACCAGCGGCTTGTAGATATCGGCCTCGCTGCTGGCCCACGTCGGGAAGATGGCGGGGACATCTGCCAGGGCGCAACGGTGGGTCAGCCAGGGTGTGACGTCGACCGAACCCGATTCCAGCAGGGCGATCGATCGGACGAAGTCGGAGGCCATGGCGTTGCGGCTGGCCAGGAGCGTGAGCTCTCGGCGATGCAGCTCGGGGTCGCGGAAGCTGATCTCTGCCTGGACGAGGCCGGCGAAGACCAGGCGTCCCCCGTGCGCCACCAGCGAGAACGCGGCAGCCATGCTCGCGGCATTGCCCGTCGCCTCGAGCACGAGCGTCGGGAGCTCGCCGCCGAACGCTTCGCGGACCGCCCCGGGGAGGTCGTCGCCTGGGGCGATCACGTCCAGGCCGGCCCAGGATCGGGCGAAGGCCCGGCGTGCGGGCCTGATGTCGCAGATCACGGGCTCGACCCGCGCCGCGCGGAGTGATCGGCTCACGCCCAGCCCGATCGGACCGGCGCCGATGACGAGCGCTCGCTCTCCGGCGACCGGCACCCCCCGGGTCACGGCATGGCCGCCGATCGACAGGGTCTCCACCAGGGCCAGCTGGTCGAACGAGAGCGTCGCTGACGGGTACACGTGGTCCGCCGGTACCACCAGTCGCTCACACATCCCCCCGTCAGCATGGACCCCCAACACCCGGATGTCGGTGCAGCAGTTGGGGAGGCCACGCACGCACGCGTCGCACGTGCCGCACTCGAGGTAGGGCCTGAGCGCACATCGATCACCCGGGCGGACGTTCGACACCGCGCTTCCCACCGCAAGGACCTCCACCCCCAGCTCGTGGCCCAGGATGCGCGGATAGCTGAAGAAGGGCTGCCGGCCGTGGAAGGCGTGCAGGTCGGTGCCGCAGACGCCCACCCGCCTGACGGCCACGAGCGCCTCGGATGGGCCCGGTTCGGCTGCCTCGGGGATGGCGATCGAGGCCAGCTGTCCGGGCTCCAGCAGCGTCACCGCTCTCAAGGCAGGGCTCCTTCCTGTTCCAGCAGCGCAGCCAGCCGTCGCGGCGCACGTCCGAGACGCTGCACATGATCCCGGTACGTGCTCACGAGCCGAAGTTCCAGCTTGCGTTCGTGGTCGACGGCGATGTCCGCCAGGCGGTGGTCGAGGAACGGGTTGCGGAAGCGCTCGAGCACGGATGCGACGAAAGCCTCCCCGTCGACGATGCGGTCCCCCAGCGCGGGGACGATCTCCTCGAGCAGCAGGGCTTCCAGCCACACGGCGGTCTCGGGGTCCGCGAGGGCCTCTCGAACGAACTCAGTCCCAGATCCGCGGGTCCGCGCGACCAGGGCCGTGTGCGCCCCGTTGAGGATGCGGATCTTGCGCAGTGCGTAGGGCGTGACATCTCTCGTCAGGGTCACCGCGGGGTGCTCCAGCAGCGACACACCTTCCGGGGCCTCCACGACCCACGAGGCGTACGGCTCCACGGCCACGCCGAGTCGGTCGGCTGCGCTGGGCGTGGCGCTCCCGGTCGCCGTCACGATGCGATCGACGACGCTGGTCGTCCAGGTGTTGGCCTCGCGGACGTGCTCGACCAGGGAGGCGTCGAGATGCAGGCGGGCCAGGTCGTCCAGGACGAGCGCACGCAGACGGTCGCCGTTGCGTTCGATGAGCTCGCAGGGGACGATGAGCAGTCCGGGCATCCCATGGCGGGCGCGCTCGGTCAGGACGACGGCGAGCCGTGTCGGGAATCCTCCTGCCACGTAGCCCGCCTGCGTGGCGTTGGACACCACGATGGCAAGCTCAGGGTCGAGGCCGGCGTCGGCGAGGCCATTCATGTCGGTGGAGGCGTCGATGACGCGATCCACCACGCGGATGACGCGCTCGCTGTCGACGATCGCGCCGTGCTCCAGGCCGCGGGTCGCCAGGCGATAGGCGCAGCCCTGGGCCGCCAGCGGGCAGCCGTCCCGGAGCCAGTGCTCTCCACCACCGTGACCCGGTGGCCGGCGCTGCCGCCATCCGGCCCACGTCGACGCTCGTCATCGTCGATGAAGGCGTCGACGAAACCACGCAGGAAGCGCCCGGTCCCGAACTGCAACACCCGCTTCATGGCTCTCCCGATGGCTGGATGGTCGGTGGCCCAAGCCTAGCCCCTGCGAGGCGAGCGATGCGGGCTTCCGGCCGCCGCCGCGGGACCATCATCGGGCTTTGGGACTCCGGTGCCCTGTCGGGGCGCGCCAGGTGCCCAGGGCGGATTCGAGTGGGAGGCCCGTCTTTCATCGGATGTCTCGAGGGCTCAGGCCCCGGTGCGAGGTCAGATTCTGCCAGTCGACGCTCACATCCATGGTCGCGAACCAAGTCCCAAGGCATAGACGTCGGATGTCTGACTGTGCTAGCCTCCTGCCTGTCAGGGCGCCCGAGGCAGCGCATGCTGCTGATCCGGATGGCGGGCGTCACAGGGTAAGGAGGAGCCATGATCAGGCAGTCCACCTTTGCCAAGGCCGCCGTGGCCGCCATGCTGGTGGCGTCGATCGCCGCCCCAGCATTGGCACAGGACGGAGACACGTCCGACAAGCGCGTCGCCTTCAGCAACAACTATGCCGCCAACTCATGGCGGCAGGCCATGCTGCGAAGCTGGGATGCGCTCGCGGAGCAGGTCGTGGCTGACGGCGTCGTGGCCGCCGCCGACGTGCGCACCACGCCGGAGAACGACGCCACCCTGCAGCAGCAGCAGCTCAGCGACATGATCCTCGAAGGCTATAACGCCATCGTCATCAACGCCGCCAACCCCGAGTCCCTCAACAGCGTCATCGAGGAGGCCTGCGCCCAGGGCATCCCGGTCGTCTCCTTCGACGGCACCGTGACCGCCGATTGTGCCTACCGTGTCGGGGTCGACTTCGTCGACATGGGCTACCAGCAAGTCAAGTTCCTCGCCGACATGCTGCCCGAGGGCGGCAACCTGCTCGAGATCCGCGGCCTGGCCGGGACCTCCATCGATGAGCAGATCAGCGAGGGCATCCACAAGGGTGTGGCGGAGTTCCCGCAGTTCACCATCGTGGGTTCCGTCCATGGCGACTGGGCCGGCGACGTGACCCAGCAGGCGGTATCCGGCATCCTGCCCAGCATGCCCGAGGACATCGTTGGCGTGGTGACCCAGGGCGGCGACGGCTACGGCGCCGCCATGGCATTCGCGGATGCCGGGCGCCCGCGGCCGGTCATCATCATGGGCAACCGCCAGGACGAGCTGGCCTGGTGGAAGGAGCAGAAGGACCTCGACGGCTACGTCACGACGTCGCTGTCGATCGCCCCAGGTACCTCGACGGCTGCCTTCTGGGTCGCACAGCAGCTGCTGGCCGGCGCCGAGGACGTCCCGCACGACATCGTCGTGCCGTACCTGCGCTGGGACCAGGACAACTTCGAGGAGGCGCTCGCCCAGATGGAGCCGGGTGACGTCGGCACGAAGACCTACACGCTCGAAGAGATGCAGGCCGCCATCGAGGCCAACCGCTGAGCCAGCGTTGACCGAGCGAGTCATCGCCGAGTCCGCCGGGTACGGACGAACGTCCGTATGACCTGCAGCCGGGAGGGTGGCATCGAGGTCACCCTCCCGGTCGTTGATTCGGCTCGACCCGACGCTGCTTCCGCGTCATCATCGGAGCCCTTGACGAACTTCCTAGCTGGTGAACCTTCGGGATGACCACTGACGGGGGGACGCTCGCCGAACTAGGCGGCGTGAAGAAGTCCTTTGGCGCCGTCCATGCCCTGACCGGTGTCGACCTGCGTGTGGAGGCCGGCGAGTGCGTCGGCCTCGTCGGTCACAACGGTGCGGGCAAGTCGACGTTGATGAACGTGCTGGCGGGCACGCTTGCGCCCGACGAGGGCACGATCACGATCGACGGCACAGACCGGACGCCGCACTACTCAGTGACCGCGGCGCACGATGCCGGCGTCCGTTGCGTGTTCCAGGAGCTGTCCCTCTGCCCCAACCTGACCGTGGCCGAGAACGCCCGCATCATGCATCCACACCTGGGCGGCCTACGCTGGCGACGAGAGGCCAGCGGCCTCATCTCGAGGGAGCTGGACCGCATCTTCCCGGGCCACGGCATCAGCACGAACGCCGTCGTCAGTGACCTGCCACTCACACAGCGCCAGATGGTGGAGATCGCCCGGGCCTTCACGGTCACCCGGTCGCCGGCCAAGCTCGTCATCCTCGACGAGCCGACCTCGAGTCTGGACGCCGTCGTGGCAGGCCAGCTGCTGACGTTCGTGCGTCGGTTCGCTGGGGAAGGCGGCTCCATCGTCCTCATCTCACACCTGCTGGCCGAGATCCTGGGCACCGCCGACCGCATCGTCGTCATGCGCGATGGGCGGGTCGTGGCCGCCGACCGCGCCAGCGCCTTCTCCCGTGATTCGCTGGTAGCCGCCATGGGCCATGTCGCGGAGAACCAGGTAGAGCCGACCGAGGAAGGGCACGACCGCTCCGTCCTGCCGCTCCGCGTGCGCACCGAGCTGCGGCATGGGGAGAGCATCAGTGTGCTGGCGCACGAGGGGGAGATCGTGGGTCTGGCCGGCCTCGCCGGCCAGGGACAGACCGCCATGCTCCAGCGCGTCTTCGATGGCGCCCGCGGCGGCGCAGAGGTCAGGGGCAGCGTCGCGGTCGTGGCCGGCGACCGGCAGAACGATGGCGTGTTCCCGCTCTGGTCGATCAACAAGAACATCTCCGTCGGTTCGCTTCGCGAGCTGGTGCGGCGCTGGCTCGTGGATGACGGGGCCGAGGAACGGTTGGGCGCGACCTGGCAGGACCGGCTGGCCATCCAGACGCCGAACATGGACGATCCCATCCTGTCGCTCTCGGGCGGCAACCAGCAGAAGGCCCTGTTCGCCCGCGCGCTCGGCTCCAAGGCCGACATCATCCTCATGGACGACCCGATGCGCGGCGTGGACGTGGGCACCAAGCGCGAGGTGTACGGGCTGATCCGCAAGGAGGCCGAGGCCGGACGAACGTTCCTCTGGTACACGACGGAGACCGAGGAACTGGAGCACTGCCATCACGTGTACGTGTTCCGCGAAGGCACGGTCGTGGCCGACCTGCCTCGGGCGCAGGTGACCGAGCAGAAGGTCCTGCAGGCGTCGTTCAGGGACAGCACATGAGCGCGGCGACCGCAAGTCGTGGGGCGCGCCTCTGGCGCCGATACCCGCCGGCTCCTGCGCGCCGCCATGCCCGTCGTGTCGCTCATCGTCATCCTGGGCGCCATCTTCTGGATCCAGCCACGCGCCATGAGCACGTTCGGCCTGGACCTCCTGTTGCGCCTCGCCGTGCCGCTGTCGCTTGCGACGCTGGCCCAGCTGTGCGTCATGACCGTCAACGACATCGACCTATCGATCGGCATGTACATCGGCGTGACCGCCGGCATCTCAGCCACGATCCTCGTTGAGCAACCGATCCTGGGCGTCCTCGCACTCATCGGATGCGTGGCGGTCTACGCTGGCCTCGGCGCGCTCATCCACCTGCGCGACCTTCCCTCCATGGTGGTGACTCTGGGCATGTCCTTCGTGTGGCTGGGTGTCGCCATCACACTGCTACCCACGCCGGGTGGTGAGGCTCCCGAGTGGCTTCGCTCGTTCATGTCGATGAAGCTGCCGGTACCGAGCCCCATCATCATGCTGGTGGTCATCGCTGCCGTGGCGCACATCGCGCTGATGTGGTCGCCCTATGGCGCGGTCCTGCGAGGTGTCGGCGGAAATGCACGTTCCGTCCGACGTGCCGGCTGGTCGCTCCTGAAGGCCAGGGTGACGATGTACACCCTGGCGGGCATCTGCGGCGTCCTGGCGGGCATGACGCTGCTGGGCCTGAGCGGTGCGGCCGATGCCCGCATCGGTGAGCGCTACACCCTTCTGACGATCGCGGCTGTCATCCTCGGCGGCGGTGAGTTCGTGGGCGGACGGGTCTCGCCTATCGGCGCGGTCGTTGGCGCCACGACCATCTGGCTGGCGGCCAACTCGCTGCTGTCCGTGATGAAGCTTCCGCCCGAGTGGCAGATCGGGGCCATCGGCGTCATCATCATCGCGGTGCTGGCCCTGCGCTGGCTCGTTGGCCGAGTGGGGAGGGCCTCGTGAGCAGCATCGCGCCGGGCCTCCGGCGCATCCTCGCCAAGCCCTGGCTCTGGGCGTATATCGCGGCCGTCGCGGCCTGGCTGGCGACCGTCGTGTTCACCAGCGGTCAGGCCGGGCCGGGTCTGGCCACGGCAGCCTTGAAGTTCGCCAGCTTCTCGACCATGGTGGCCATCGGCCAGATGTTCGTCATCACGCTGGGGCCGGGCAACATCGACCTGTCCATCCCCTCCACGATGGTCCTGTCGGCGACCGTCGCCATCAAGTTCATGAATGGCGATCCGGCCATGATCCCGATCGGGATCGCCCTGGCGATCCTCGTCGGACTGGCCGTCGGTGTCTTCAACTTCTCGCTCATCCGCCTGCTGAGCATCCCGCCCATCATCGCCACGCTGTCGAGCCAGTTCATCATCCTCTCGCTCGCCATCGTCTGGAATCGCGGACTGCGCATCGCACCGCCCGAGGTCCTTGGCGACTTCCCCGGCGCGCTGGTACCCGTGGTGGGCTTCCCGGTGATCGCTGTCCTCGTGATCGTGCTCGCTGTGGTGATGCACGTCGTGCTCCATCGCACGATCTACGGTCGCTCTGTCACGGCCATCGGCCAGAGCGAACGCGCGGCGCGTCTGGCCGGGCTGCAACGTGCAGCGGGTGCGTTTCACGGCCTACGTGGCCTCGGCTCTCCTCGCCGCGCTGGCCGGGCTGCTGCTGGCGTCCTTCTCCGGCGGTGCCGCGCTGAACATGGGCTCGCCATACCTCATGACGTCGATCGCGGTCGTCGTCATCGGCGGCACCGCTGTGGCCGGCGGCGAGGGCAACGTGCCAGGCCTCTGGGGCGCCGCCCTCTTCCTCTTCCTGCTCTCGGCGATGCTCGATACCTTCGGAGTCGGCGAGGGCGTCAAGCAGATCATGACCGGCGTCATCGTCATCCTCGTCATCGTCGCCGGCCAGCTTCCGCAAGACACGGGTCCAATAGCGTCGCATGTCCGATCCGGCCAGCCATGTCCTGCCCCGCGTGGGCGAAGGCGTCGGTGGCACGGTCGAGATCATCGAGCCAGGAGCCGCCGGCCTCATCGATCCCGCCTCACGGCTGACCCGCCTGACCGACGGAGGCATCTGGGCGGAGGGGCCGGTCTGGCTGCCCGCCGAAGCCGTGCTGATGTACAGCGATGTGCGGGCTGACCGCGGGATGCGCTGGTCGGAGGTGAACGGCGGCGAGGTCTGGCGGTCGCCGAATGACCACACCAACGGCAACACACTCGATCGCGAAGGGCGGGTGCTCCACTGCGAGCACTCCAATCGGCGCATCGCACGGACCGAGCCGGATGGCACACGCGCCGGGCTGGTCGATCGCTTCGAGGGCAAGCGCCTCAACTCGCCCAACGACATCGTCGTGAAGTCAGACGGCACGATCTGGTTCACGGACCCGCCCTACGGGATCATCTTTCCGGAGGAGGGCACGCCGGCCCCGCAGGAGCAGGCGGGCTGCTTCGTGTTCCGCTTCGATCCGGAGAGCGGCGAATTGTCGATCGCGAGCGACGCCATCGTCCATCCCAACGGGCTGGCCTTCTCGCCGGATGAATCGCTGATGTACGTCAGCGACACGAGCGGCGGGGTCGACCCTGCGGCGAACCACCACATCGTCGTCCTCGATGTCGTGGATGGGCGCCGGCTGGGGCATCCCCGCGTCTTCCGGGTCATGGAGCCAGGGGTGGCAGATGGCCTGCGCGTCGACGAGCATGGGAACGTGTGGACCTCCGCCTTCGACGGCATCCACGTCATCAGCCCCGACGGCACCGACCTGGCGCGGATCGGCGTGCCGGAGGTCACCTCCAATTGCGTCTTTGGCGGGACTGACGGTCGACGGCTCTTCATCACCGCCAGCTCGTCGCTCTACGCCATCGAGACGAAGGTCACGGGCTCCGGCGTCGCCGCCCGGGTCCTGCAGGACAGGGGATCCCATGATCGCTAGCCCTGCCGGGCAGGCACCGCTGAAGCGCCGCTCGCAAGACCGCCATGGACCTCGCGGGGCACGTCGGCGGCTGGCCGCGTCGGCCGTTGCTGCCCCTCGACGAGACCGCCCGCCAGACGCTGCGTACGGCCCTGGAGGCGGAGGGCCTGCTGTAGACGGAGGACCTGCTGTAGCGGGCCCAGACCGCCTCGCCTCGACGGTCAGCCGCTGAGCGCCTGCTTCACGGCTGCGCAGGTCGTCACCGTGGCGACATTCTGCAGAGCGTAGTCGATCGATGCGCGGTGCCAGTCGGCGCTCGTCGACGAGCAGCCGTCCTGCGGGACGACCATGAAGTAGCCCTTGTCGGCACCCGTGCGCGCCGTGTGCTCGATCGACATGTTCGTGAACGCACCGGTGATGACGATCGTGTCCCTCCCCAGTCCGGTGAGCAGCGTCTCGAGGCGGGTACCCTCCCAGGCGCTCATGCGCATCTTCTCGACGATCAGGTCTCCCGGCTGCGGCTCGAGGCCCGGCACCGGCGCGGCGCCCCAGGTGCCGCGCACGAGCCCGCCGGCTTTGACGCCCTCGAAGAGCGGCGCGTTCACCTTCAGGCCCGGCGCGCCCGCCTCGACGATGTACCACACGTGGAGCACGGGGACGCCCCGGCCACGACAGGCAGCCACGAGGTCGACGACGTGGGCCACGACGTCCTGCTCCCGGGCGTGAGCGGCTGAGCCCGTCTCGGCGAAGGCACCGCCCTCCATCACCACGTCGTTCTGCAGCTCCTGGACGATGACCACGCAGCGCGCCGGGTCCAGGACGAAGTCCTCGCTCATGGTCTTCCTCACCTCATGTATGGTTCGCGCCGCGGCCCGACCGATGTCCGCAACGTGTAGATGGACGTCGAGGCGGCGATGAAGAGCGTGTGCCAGTCCGGGCCGCCCCAGGCCAGGTTGCCGATGACCTCCGGCACGCGCACCACACCCAGGTGCTCGGCCTCTGGCGAGATGATCCAGACGCCCCCGGGACCGGTGACCCAGACGTTGCCGCGTTCGTCGCACTTCATGCCATCGGGCAGGCCTGCCTCGAACCCAGGACCGCCGATGCCGTCGAAGAAGAGGCGCCCGTTCGCGAGCCCCCCATCGGGCAGGACGTCGAATACCTTGATGTGCGCCCGTGGCGTGTCGTTCACGTAGAGGAGGGTCTCGTCGGGGGAGAAACAGAGGCCATTGGGCATCTCGAACTCATCCTCGGGCACCAGCAGCTCGAGCTCGGCCTGGCCACCTCCGGGCGGGATGCGAAAGACGCCCTGCCAGCCAAGGTCGCGCTCCCGCTCCACGCCGAAGAAGGGGACGCGTCCGTACGCGGGGTCGGTGAAGTAGATGCTGCCGTCAGAACGGACGCAGACGTCATTGGGACTGTTGAGGTACCTGCCCCGCCAGTGGTAGGCCAGCGTCTCGCGAACGCCGTCCGCTCGCTCGCGAACGAGTGAGCTGCTGACGTGCTCGCACACGAGGAGCGCGCCCTGGGCGTCCAGGGTCATGCCGTTGCACTTGCGGGAGGGCCGCAGGACCTCGCTGACGGTCCCCTCGAGCGTCACGCTGCGGCGAACGTCCGCAGGCATGTCGGAGTAGTAGAGGATCTGCTGCGCCGGATGCCAGAGGGGCCCCTCGGTGAAGACGAAGCCGGTGGCGAGCCGTTCGACCTCAGAACCCACGAGCAGCTCATCCATGGCTGTGGATGTCGCTTCGATACCAGACACTGCTCCCCTCCATGCCCACAGGACCGACCGCCGCCGGTCGCCACGCGACCTTCCTCAGGGACGTTGTGCGCCCTCGCGGTTGAGGTAGATGGAATACAGCGACGACGTCGCTGTGATGAACATCCTATTGCGCTGCGGACCGCCGAACGTCACGTTGGCCACCGGCTCGGGCACCAGGATCTTGCCCAGCAGACGCCCGTCCGGTGCGTAGCAGTGCACTCCGTCGGCAGCGCTCGACCAGATGAAGCCCTCGCTGTCCACGCGCAAGCCGTCCGGGAAGCCAGGTGAGACCTCGAGCAGGACCCGGCCGCCGGTCAGCCGACGGCCATCGATGACGTCGAAGGCGCGGATGTGGTGAGGTCCGTCGGGGTCATCCGTTCGACCGCTGTCCGCGATATAGAGGACCGTCTCGTCCGGGGAGAAGGCGAGGCCATTTGGCCGCACGAAGTCCTCGGCCACGACGTCGACAGCGCCCGTCTCGGGGTCGGCTCGGAAGACGAACTGTGCACCGTACTCGCTGTCCGCCTTGTGACCCTCGTAGTGGCTGTAGATGCCGTACGGCGGATCCGTGAACCAGACGGTGCCATCCGACTTCACAACGACATCGTTCGGGGAGTTGAGCCGCCCGCCCTCGAAGCGATCCGCGATGACCGTGATGGAGCCGTCGATCTCGGTGCGTGTGATCCGCCTGCCACCGTGCTCGGCGGAGACGAGGCGGCCCTGGCCATCCCGGTAGTGGCCATTCGTGTAGCCAGCGGGCTGGCGGAAGACGGTGACCGGGCCACCTTCGACCCAGCGGAGCATCCGGTCGTTCGGGATGTCGCTGAAGAGCAGGCAGCGCGAGTCGCCGAACCAGACTGGCCCCTCCGCCCAGCGGGCGCCCGTCCAGAGCTGCTCGAGTGACGCGTTCCCCAGCACGAACGAGTCGAAGAGCCGGTCGAACGACTGGATGCCGGCGGTCACGAGAGGACCGCCTCTGGCCGCAGGGCGACCTTGATCGACTGACTCCCGTCGATCACCAGGTCGAGGGCCTCATGCCACTGCTCGAGCGGCAGGAAATGAGTCACGACGCCATCCATGCGCAGCTGCCCGCGAGCCATCAGGTCGATGGCCACCGGGTAGCTGTGCGGCCCGAGATGCGAACCGTAGATGTCGAGCTCCTTCTTGTTGCCGATCACCGACCAGTCCACCGTCGCGGCCTCGCCGAAGACACTGAACTCGACGAAGCGGCCCAGCTTGCGCAGCATCTCAAGCCCCTGTGGGACGCTCCTGGGGCTGCCCGATGCCTCGAAGTAGACGTCGCAGCCGATGCCGTTGCTCAACTCCCTGACCGCCTCGACGGCGTCGACGCTGCGAGGGTCCAGGGTCACGTCGGCACCGAATGTCCGGGCCAGCGCCAGGCGGTCCTCGGAGAGGTCCACCGCCACCACCGTGCCGGCGCCCTTCAGGCGCGCCAGCCCAACCATGGCCAGGCCGATCGAGCCTGTCCCCGACACGACCACGACGTCCCCGAACTCGATGCGACCACGCTCCACGGCGTGGACCGCGCAGCTGACCGGCTCGATGAGGACCGCCAGCTCGAGCGGCATCTCGTGGGGGACCTTGTGGACGAGGGCATTGCGCGGGAAGACCATGTAGTCGGCCCAGGCACCGTTCACGACCTTCCGCCAGCCGAAGATGTCGTGCACGGCACACATCCAGTACTTGCCACGCGTGCAGTACCAGCATTCACGGCAGGGGACGATCTGGTCGGCGGTCACGCGGTCGCCCACGCCGACGTGATGCCGCTCGGCGGCTCCGGCGCCCAGGGCGGCGACATGGCCGACGAACTCGTGGCCGATCGTGCAGGGCGGGTCCATGTACTTGGGGATGCCCGGGCCGCCCCAGTAGTTGGCGGCGCCCTTGAAGGCCTTGACATCGCTGCCGCAGATGCCGCATGCCTCGACCGCGATGAGCAGCTCCTCCGGACCTGGAGTGGGGACCGCGAACCTCTTCCAGCCGGAAGTCCCCCGGCGCATAGGCCACCACCGCGCGCATCGTGTCCGCCAGCCCCGACCCCGACATCGACATCAGCCACGTCCTTTCGCTGCTGGCTCGCGGTCGTCGCCGGCCGGCGGGACCAGGGCGAAGGCCCGTCCGGGCGCCCCGCTGCCCGCCCCGAGCTTGAGCGGCGCGAACATGAAGAAGGCCCCCGACGGCGGGATCGCGGCGAGGTTGGCGAGGCACTCGAGGAAGACCAGGCCGGCCCCCAGGCCCGCGACGTGGAGCGGCTGGCCGTTCGTGCGCCGCTCCGACGCTGGGGGCGTCGGTGCCCAGGCAGCGGACCCCCTTGCGGGCGACGTAGCGTGCCAGGTCCGGCGTGGGCGCCGGCCAGCCGCTGGCCTGCCTCGTGACGATGACATCGTGGCAGTAGGCGGCACCGGCGGGTGCGGGGAGATAGCGCAGGTCCCAGTCGCTGCGAAGGAGCAGGACCTCGCCGGCCTGGAGCGGTCCGCTCTCGTCCTCCCAGGCCTGCAGACGTTCGAGTGTGATCTCCGGACTCATCCCCGGGTCGCTGGTGCTCACGAGGTCGCGCACGTCCATGACCCGGGCCGGCCCCATGACCTGCTCCAGGGGGACCTGCTCGGCCGTCACCGCACCCAGCGGGTGCTCGTTGGGCAGCCCTGAGCCAGGCGGCGGCAGGAAGTGGCGCGGCGCGTCGAGGTGGGTCCCGGTGTGCTCGTCCATGAGGAACCAGCGCGTGGTGTACGGGCCCAGGTGCCCGAACGCCTGACCCACCGGCGTGTCGATGTCCCGGAACCAGCACCATGTCTTGTGCTGGAACGGCAGGTGCGTGGGCCAGTGGCTGGGGAGCTCCTCGCTCACGGTCAGACTGAGGTCGACGACCCCACAGGCACGGCCCAGGACCGTCGTCGGAGCCTCCGCCGACTGCCCTCCACGGGCATCCCACGACGTCACAACGATGCCTCCCCCTGAACCAGCGTTCCACGCCTGATCGTCATCGACGGGTCATGCGGTGCGGGATCCCACCCAGCCACCGAATCTATATTCATCCGAGGTCTGGACGAAGTCAAGGCTGCTCAAGCGCCCGCCACACGGTCGAGCGACGTGCGCCGACTGTGAGACATCCGATGTCTCGCCGGTGAGCGGCGCGCCGGGCGTCTGCCGTGCAAGGTCGGCGCGGTCCGTCAGGGGCGGAACGGCCAGATCTTCGTCGTGGTGTAGCCGCCGTCGACAGCGATGCTCTGTCCGGTCACGAAGTCGGAGGCGGATCCCAGGAGGTAGACGGCCAGCGGGGCGATATCCTCCGGCGCTCCCCCAGCGCGGGTTGGCCTGGGCACCCTCGCGCCAGGCCGCGATGGCCGGGTCGCTCCAGACGGACGCCGTCAGATCCGTCCAGATGAGGCCAGGGACGATGCAGTTGACCTGGATGCCCTGGCTGCCCCACTCGGCAGCCAGGGCCCGCGTGAGGCCGCCCATGGCCGCCTTGGTCATGGCGTAGATGGTCAGGTACGGGAGCGAGCTGAGCTGGTTGGCGCTGCCGATGAAGATGACCTTGCCGCCCGTCCCCCGGGCCAGCATCCGCGTGCCGACGGACCTCGTGAGGTCCACCTGGGCGTGGAGGTTCGTGCCCAGGATGCGCTCGTACTCTGCCTGGCTGTACGTCTCGAAGCGCTTGCGGATGTTCGTGCCCGCGACGTTCACGAGTCCGTCGAGGACCGGCAGCGCCTCGACGGCGGCCTCCATCGCAGCCCGGTCGGTCACGTCGAGCTCCAGCGCCTCCGCCTGCAGTCCGTCGTCGACGAGTCGCGCGGCCTCATCGCGCAGCCGGTCGATCGACCGCGCGCCCAGGAAGGTGCGGGCGCCGGCCGCCGCGACCTCGCGGGCGATGGCCAGGCCGATGCCGCGGCTGGCCCCGGCCACGAGGACCGTTCGACCCGCCAGCGAGAAGCGCTCGTAGGCTGCCATGGATCGACTCCCTTCCGGCTCCACCCGGGAGCCCTCCTGCCGGCTAGACGGCCGACCTCACCATGACGACGACCTTCTCGGCCACCTCCGGGTGCTCGGCCAGCACCTCGAGGGCCTCGCTGGCGCCCTCGAGCGGGAAGCGATGGGTCACCAGGGCACCGATGCCAGGCGAGTGGCGCCGCACCGTCTCGATGGCATCCGGGAAGACCCCCAGGTTGTTGCGTGAGCCGAGCACGTTGAGCTCCTTGCGCGTGAACGAGATGAGCGGGATGGAGGCGGCGTTCACGGACAGCCCGACGATGACGATCGTGCCCGACGCAGCGACCGCGCGCACGGCCTGCTCGAGCACGGCCGGCGATCCGGCAGCCTCGAAGACGCAGGCGGGGCCGTCGTCGTTCGTCCAGTCGGCGATGGTGCCCTCCACATCTGCTGCGCGGGCATCGACGACGACCTCGGCACCGAACGTCGTGGCCAGCTCGAGTCGGGAGAGCAGCGGATCGACGACCAGCACCCGCGCGCCGCGCTGAGTGGCGACGACCAGGATGGCCTGCCCGACGGGACCGGCGCCGAAGACGACGACCTGGTCACCCGCCGTCAGCCGCGAGCGACGGACGGCGTGCTCGGCGATCGACAGCGGCTCGCAGAGGACCGCGATGTCCGGGGCCAGGTCGCCGGTCGGGTACAGGTTGGCCGCCGGCAGCGCGATGCGCTCACACAGGCCGCCGTCTACCTGGACCCCGATGGTCTTCATGCGGGTGCAGCAGTTGCGCTGGCCGCGCCGGCAGGGGAAGCACGTCCCGCACGGGATGATGGGCTCGACCGCGACACGCTGGCCGAGGGCGAGTCCGCTGACGCCCTCTCCAAGCGACTCGATGATGCCCACGAACTCGTGGCCCTGGGTGCGGGGGTAGTTCACGTAGGGGTAGTCGCCCAGGTAGAAGTGCAGGTCCGATCCGCACAGCCCGACGATCTCGACGCCGACGACGGCCTCGCCGGGTCCCGCGACCGGGTCGGCGTCCTCGTGGATCTCGGTCTGCCTCGGCCCCACCGTCACGATGCGACGCATCTCCTCCTCCGATCCTGTCCGGCGACGGGCGCACCCTCGGGCCGCTGGGAGTCGCCTCTGCGCCCATCTTGCATCAGGCTGCGCCGCGCGGCCGAACGCCCCTGCAGGGCGGCCGACAGCAGGCACGCCGGCGATGGCATCGGACCACGACACCACACGCTCAGTCACGCCGAGCGGAGGCATGCGCCCGTCGCCCGCCCGCGTATGCTCCGAACATGGGGAGTGACGCGCTGATCCTGGCCATCGACCAGGGCACCACCAACACCAAGGCCATCCTCGTCGACGAGCGGGGCGCCATCGTCAGCCAGGCCTCGCGCGCCATGGCCATCGAGTACCCCCGGCCTGGCTGGGTGCAGCAGGACGCCGTGGCCATCTGGCAGGCCGTCAGCGACAGCGTCGAGGAGTGCCTGGTCAGGGCCGGCTCGCCGACGCCCCGCGGCCATCGGGATCTCCAACCAGCGCGAGACCGGCCTGGCCTGGGAGCGCGCCACCGGGCGACCCGATCGGACCGGCGGTCACCTGGCAGTGCCGCCGCTCGGCCGACCTCTGCGAGCGTCTCCGCCAGGCTGGCCTGGGTGCCGGCATCACGGCGCGCACGGGGCTGCCGCTCGACCCCATGTTCACGGCGGGCAAGCTGCGCTGGCTGCTCGACGCTGCCCCGGACGGCCAGGCGCGAGCAGCGGCCGGGGAGCTCTGCGTGGGCACCGTGGACGCCTGGGTCCTGTGGAACCTGACCGGCGGCGCCGTCCACGGCACGGATGTCAGCAACGCCTCGCGCACCCAGCTGATGGACATCGACGCGGGCACCTGGGATGCCGACCTGGCCGAGGCCTTCGGGGTCCCGCTGGCGGCCCTGCCGCGGATCCTGCCCTCGCGCGCGGTCTTCGGAGAGAGTCGCGCCCTGGGAGCGCTGCCGGCGGGCGTTCCGATCGGCGCCCTGGTGGGCGACTCGCACGCCGCGCTCTTCGGGCAGGGCGGCTTCCAGCCGGGCTCGGTGAAGGCCACGTACGGCACCGGCAGCTCACTGATGATGCCGACGCCGCGCCGCCTCGCGGCCGCAGGTGGACTGGCCTCCACGGTGGCCTGGGGGCTTGACACCATCGTCTATGCCCTGGAGGGCAACATCTACGTGACCGGCGCGGCCGTGCAGTGGGTGGCCGACTTCGCGGGCCTGAGCGGCGCGGCCGCGGTCGCCGACATGGCAGCCAGCTGCCCAGGCAGCGACGGTGTCTACCTCGTGCCGGCCTTCACCGGCCTGGGCGCCCCGCACTGGGATGATGCCGCGCGTGGCACCATCAGCGGCCTGACGCGTGGCTCCGGCATGGCGCAGCTGGCGCTGGCGGCGGTGGAGTCGATCGCCTACCAGGTCCGCGATGTCTTCGACGTCATGCAGGCCGCCAGCGAGGGCAGCCTTCGCGTGCTCCTCGCTGACGGCGGCGTGACACGCAACACGCAGCTCATGCAGCTGCAGGCGGACATCCTGGGCCTGCCCGTGCAGCGCAACAACACAGCGGAGCTCTCGGCCATGGGCGCCGCCTACCTGGCCGGCCTGGCCACGGGCACCTGGGCGTCCCTCGAGGAGCTCGCCGCGCTGCCGCGCTCGGTCGACCGCTTCGAGCCGGCCATGGCCGCGACGGAACGCGAACGACGCTACGCGGGCTGGCAGGAAGCCCTCGCCCGCGCCACGCTCCGGCCGGCATGAACGCCGGACGCGGCATCCCCAGCTTCCTCGTCGACCGCGAGATCACGTCGGAAGGCGTGGCCGTCGCCCAGATCGTGTCCAACAACTACCAGGGCGCCACGATCCTGGCCGAGGAGTTCGCCTCGCTCATGGGTGAGGAAGGCACGTACATCGAGCTGACGGGCCGCGACACCGACACGAACGCGCACGTCCGCTCGCACGGCTACCACGATGTCCTCGACGCCATCGAGCGGCATGGAGATGGTGGCCCAGCAGACCGCCGACTGGAGCCAGGATGAGGGCTTCACGGTCGCCGAGTCAGCTGCTCCAGCAGTACCCGGACGTCAAGGGCATCATCGCCGGCAACGACACGATGGCGCTGGGCGCCCAGGCCGCGGTCGATGGCCGCCGGCAAGCCCGAGATCATCGTCGTCGGCTTCGATGGCAGCGACGACGCGCTCATCTCCATCAACGCGGGGCAGCCTGAAGGCGACCTCGCTGCAGCCGGTGGCCGAGATGGCGATCCAGGCCGCCACCCAGGCGGACGCCTACCTGACGGCCGGCGGCACGACGGACAAGCGACGAGAAGCAGTCCATCGACATGGTCCTCATCACCCCCGACAACGCCTGCGACTACTACCAGTTCGCGCCGGTCGACGCCGGGACCTCCGCCAACTGCCAGTAGGCACCTGAGCCGCACTCGGGTCGCCCGCGGCTGACGGCGGACCGCAGTCGCAGCAGCCACCGCCGGGGCCGCGCGCGCCATCCCGCCAGGGACGGCCGCGCGGCCTCTGCATGTCACGCTGGGTGCACGTGAGCCGACGACGAGGTGGTAGGGGAGCCTGGATTCGAACCAGGAACCAGCCGGATATAAGCCGGCCGCTCTGACCGTTGAGCTACTCCCCCGTCGCGCGGGCGGGCGCTCGACGATGCTAGCACCCGGCTGTCCGACGGCCGCACCCGCCGAGCGTCGAGCTCAGCCCAGCAGCGGGCGAAGGACCTGGAAGATGACGACGAGGGCCAGGTACACGATGGGGATGCTGGCGAAGAAGCCCAGCACGGCCGACCATCCCGAGCGACGTCGCTCCCCTGCCCTGCCCGTGGGCAGCTCCACCCAGAGCCAGGTGATGAGCGTGCCGCTGATCACGACGACGGCCACATAGACCCAGGGTGCCAGCGACTGCAGCTCCGCTGGCAGCGCGCCCTGGCCGGCCAGCCAGTCCACGGCGAGCAGCACGACGCCCGCGGTGACGGCCACCATGACGTTGGCGAGCACGGCCCGCACCACGGGCGGCGGCGCATTGCGTGCCTGGCGCCAGCGGATCTCGAGCTCCGAGCGCTGCCTGATCTCGCGGGCGACCGGCGGCGCCGTCGCAGGCTCCGGTGTCGCTCCGGAGTCGGAGCCCGGCCACGGGTCGGGCATGGCGTTCACGCTCCGTCCTCGAGCGGGGCACGCAGGACGGTCAACGTGGGCCGTCGCGGCAGGCTGGCCGGGGTGTGCGCGGCCAGCTCCGCGAGTCGGTGCACGAAGCGGTCCAGCTCCGTCTCGAGGTTCCAGGCGCCGACGCTGACGCGCACGCTGTCGGCGTGCACGTCGGTGATGGCGAAGACGCTGTGTGACAGCTCGTCGGCGACCTGCGAAGCGTCCCAGCCGGCGACCCGGAAGGCCATGAGCGCAGACGGTCCGCCATCGCCGCCCAGCATCTCCAGGCCGTCGATGGCCGTGAGTCGCTCGCGGAGCGCGGCCGCCAGGTTGCCCGTGCGGGCCATCGCCCAGGGCAGATCCACGTACATGAGCAACCAGCCCACGCTGCGGCCCAGGGCCAGCAGCGATCCGCGGGCGAAGGGCCCGCTGGCCGCACGCAGTCGGGCGGGAGCGTCGACGCCCAGCTCGGGAGCCAGCCAGGCGAAGGCCAGGCCCTCCGGACCGAGCAGCCAGCGGTGGACGTCCCCCACGAGCGCAGCCGCCTCGAGGCTCGGGGCGTCCAGCCCCACGGCGCCCACGCTGAAGCTGACATCCAGCAGGAGTGGCGCACCGGCCGCCCGGGCCGCGGCGGCCAACGGCGCCGGGTCCAGTCGGCGACCGACCGCATCCACGTGAGGCGCCACCACGAGCGCGACGCCCGGACCAGGGGCCGACGTCGCCTGCTCCGCGTCCTCCACGTGCTCGACGACGATGCCGGCCGCGCGTGCCACCGCCTCCACCGATCGCGCCACCGGGGACGCCAGACCGGAGGCCAGCAGCGCCCGCTGGGGGCCGCCGCGACCGTCGCGAGCGCTGCCACCGGGACGCCCGGACAGCAGCTCCAGGCAGACGGCGCGAGTGGCGTCGGCGATGCCGTGGGCCAGGATGACCTGCTGGTGCGCGCTGCCCAGGACGGCGGCGATCCCCGCCCTGGCCTCCCATTCGCGCTGCTCGAGGTCCTCCGCTCGGTCGGGACCGACCCGGCCGATGCGCTCCTCGAGCGCGTCGGACTCGTGCACCGCGGCCATGCCCTCCGCCGAGAGCGGGCCGGCGACGTGCGTGGCCAGGTAGATGCCGGCACCCGTGGCCAGCAGGCCGTCCCGCAGGACCCGGACGCGATCGACCCCAGCATCACCGGTCGTGGTCATGAGCGGGCCGGGGCAGGGCGCGACGGGAAGAACGAGGCTGGCATGCGCGTCATCATCGCCCAGGCGGAGCGGGGGCCACCGAAGACGCCGTGATGGCGGCACTGCTGGCCAGGGGTCCGGCCGTGCGCACGCCGTAGCGGCCACCCGTCTGCAGCTGGTCGTGGAGGGCAGCGACCGTGCTCAGACGATCGATCTCCGCGGCCGGCTTGTCTGGCCTCAGGCGCACGATGCGCGGGAAACGCAGCGCGTAACCGGAGGCGTGGCGAGCGGAGCTGTGGATGACGTCGAAGGCGATCTCCACGACCACGCTGGGCTCCACCACCCGGTAGCGGCCGTGGTGGCTCAGGGTGTGGGCCTCGAACCAGCGCGTCATGTCCGCGATCTCCGCGTCGGAGAGCCCGCTGTAGGCCTTGCCGATGGTGACGAGGGCACCATCGGCGGCACCATCGGCGGCGGCCTCCCGGTCGTCGATGACCGCGAAGGTGTAGTCGGAAAGCACACCGTGGCGGCGTCCGTGGCCCACCTCCACGCCGACGACCACGCAGTCCAGCGTCGTGAGCGCCTTCTTGAGCTTGAGCCAGGCGTAGCCGCGGCGGCCCGGCGTGTACGCCGAGTCCGGGTCCTTGATCATGAGACCCTCGTTGCCACGCGCCTGTGCCGCAGCGAAGATGACCGCCAGCTCGTCGACGTCCGCAGCGCTGACGAGCTCGGCCAGGCCGAAGCCGGGCGTGCTGGGGAGTCCCAGGGCCTCGAGTCGGGCACGTCGCTCGCGGAGGGGCAGTCGCAGCAGGGGCTCCACGCCCGCCGCCTCGGCGCCGCCCGACTCGCTGGCCGCCTCGCCCGCCTCGCCGGCCGCCTCGCCCGGGTTGCCCAGCGCCAGGGCGTCGAAGGCCACGAAGATGACGGGCACGCGTGCCAGCAACTCCTCAGCTGGGGCCTTGCGACCCAGGCGCGCCTGAAGCGCCAGGAAGGGCAGCGCACTGCCGTCCTTCCAGGCCAGGACCTCCCCGTCGAGGATGCCGTCCCAGGGCAGCCCCTGCGAGGCCGCCACGACTTCCGGGAACTGGCTGGTGATGTCATTGAGGTCACGGCTGAAGAGTCGGACCTCCTGACCCTGCTTGTGGAGCTGGGCACGGACGCCGTCGTACTTGTCCTCCACCCAGACGGGCGGAGCCAGGCGCGCCAGGGCCTCCGCCTCGTCGGCGACGGGCGAGGCCAGCATCGACTTGAGGGCATGGAAGAGGCGCAGCCGCGCCGTCCCCAGGGCATCGTGGCGCGCCAGCACGGCCGTCCGCCCGATGTCCCCGGTGAGCATGCCGGCCCACCCGATGGCCGCCGGGTCCCGCCCGAAGGCCCTGGCGATGGCAGCCTCCAGGTGGCCTTCGCGCAGGCCGATGCGCAGCTCCCGCGCGAGGATGGCGACCAGGCAGCGCGCCGACGCCGGGTCGGCACGGACGAGCAGGTCGGTCATGACGGCGCGCTTCGCCGCCGTGCCGCGGGCAGCCGCCAGCGCCTCGAAGCCAGCGGCCACATCCGCCAGCGTCAGCGGCGGCCGGTCGTGAGGCGGCACGTGGCCGGCCTCGGCGAGCACCTCGCCGACGGCCGTGCCCAGGTCGGACGAGCGATCATAGGCGTCGCGCAGGGCGCCCTCCCCGGCCCCGGCCACGGACCGCACGACGCTCGCGAGTGAGGCCCAGCCGAACCCGGGCGTCCGCTGGTCACGCTCAGGGAACGGTCGGGCGGCCAGGAAGACCGTTGCCGTGGCCAGGTCGGCATCGTCCAGCGAGGCCAGGTAGTCCGCCACGAGCGCGACCTTCTCCAGGGTCCGGCGCGTCCCTCGCACCCGGTCCGCCGTCTCCGCCCACTGCCGCATGGTCCCGGATGTCGCGCCGTCCATCGGCACATCCTACCGAGCGCTGCGGCCATGGCCCTGCGGCCGCGCCCGGGTGGGGTAGCATCGGGCAGCGCATGGTCGGATCCGAGCTGTCCCGCGAGGTCTGGAACCCGCCGTTCCTGGACGGACAGCGGGTGCGCCTGCGCCACCACGTGCCCGACGACCTGCCTCACGTCCGGCGCTGGTACCGCGACCCGGAAGTCTCGCGCCTGACGCGCTACTCGCTGCTGCCCATGACCGACGACGAGGTGGATCGCTTCTTCCATGCGCGGCTGCTGTCGCCCGAGACGGTGGCCTACGCCATCGTCGTGCGCGAGGACGACCGCCTCATCGGCCTGACCACCTTCAGCAACCTGGACCCCGACAACGGCTCCGTGCTCTTCCACATCACCATCGGCGAGCGTGATGCCTGGAGCCACGGCTATGGCACGGAGGCGACCGGGCTCATGCTGAGCCTGGCGTTCGAGGCCATCGGCCTGCATCGCGTGGGACTCTCGGTCTTCAGCTTCAATGAACGGGCCATCCGCAGCTACCAGAAGGCCGGCTTCCGCCTGGAGGGTCGCGTCCGCGAGGCGATCATGCGGGACGGCGCGCGCTTCGACGAGCTGACCATGGGCGTGCTGGCGCCAGAGTGGCGCGCACTCCACGGTGGCTCACGATGAGCGACATCGCGGCTCGACGCTTCGACTACGAACGGGGCACCCTGGAGCTGACCGACCTGGACCCGGACCCGCTGGCGCAGTTCCACGAGTGGCTCATGGACGCCGCCGACGCCGGCCACCCGGAGCCCAACGCCATGACCCTTGCCACGGCCGGAGCGGACGGCGTGCCCTCCGCTCGCATCGTGCTCCTGCGCGGCGTGGACGAGCGCGGCTTTACCTGGTTCACCAACCGCGATTCGCTCAAGGGGCGCGACCTGGCCGCCAACCCGCGGGCCGCGCTCGTCTTCCACTGGGAACGGCTGGAGCGCCAGGTGCGTGTCAGCGGCCCGGTCTCGGTCCTGCCGCACGATGAGTCCGCCGCCTACTTCGCCGACCGCCCCCGCAGGAGCCAGCTGGCGGCATGGGCCTCCCCGCAGGGCCAGCCGCTGCTCAGCCGGGTGGAGCTCGTGTCCGCGACGGAGCACTACGCCATCCTCTACCCGGACACGGTGCCGCTGCCCCCGTTCTGGGGTGGCTACCGACTCGTGCCCGAGATGATCGAGCTCTGGCAGGGACGCCGCAGCCGCATGCACGACCGGTTCGTGTACTCGCGGAGCGAGGTGCCGGCCGACCCCACACCGGACGCCGGGATCAGCGGCTGGCACATCGTTCGCCTGGCGCCCTAGGATCCTGGTCCGCCATCCGCCGGCGGCATGCGGGCGGCCGTGGCGAGGGTGGCCCCGGTCGACGTCTCGTCGCTTCCGTCAGCCCTCGCTGAGCGTCGATGGCATGGCTGACGTAGTTCTTCTGCTGCTTGGACTCCACGGCGGGCAGGGCGTACAGCCCCTGGACGTCAGCTGGAACGGCAACGCTGGTCGTCCACTCGGCCGTCGAGTTGGCCAGGGTGATGGGGGTGTCGACCAGGTGAGGAGCCCGGTAGAGGCCGTAGACGATGCCGTCCGAGCCGATGACCGGCGGGTTGCCGATATGGACGTAGGCCTGGTAGGCGGTCGGGTTCTCGGTGCGCCAGGTGAACTGGATCTCGTCGTCGGTCCGCTCGAACCCAACGAGCGTGAGCATGACCTTGTTGATGGCCTCGATCGGCTCACCCACCTGGGTGACGACAAGGTCCGTCTCTGTCCCGACCGGATACGCGAGGTTCTCGATGGGCACGTCGAGGTCCACCTCGAGCGTGCCGACCTTGGGCGGGTCAGGCCGGTAGAAGTTGAACTCGCCGCTGGTGAACGAGTATGGGATCCTGAGCTTCGAGCCGGCGGCCTGCGTCGCCCCTTCGCACTCGATGCGGAGCAGCTCGGTCTGGGGATCCGAACCTCGTCCCGCCCGTGAAGCCTCGCATGATGAACCCGGGCGGGATGCTCGTCCCACCGGTCTCCGACCACAGCCGTGCCACAACGCCGGCTGCTGCCGCTGGCATCGACCAGCGAGACGGAGCCGCCTTCGGCGATGTCCATGGCGCTCCAGTCGCCGGTATCGTTGCGGAGCGCCAGGTCCACGTGCAGGCCATCCGGCTGTCTCCTGGACAGCCGTTGGCCACGGCAGTCCAGACGCCCTCGGCCTCGGCCGGCGGTGCTGTCGACCTGCTGCTCGGGGACGACGATGTAGTCGCAGCCGGCGAGCGACGGCACAGAGCGCAACGAGCTCCGAGCCCGACCGTCCCGCGGACCATCAAACGCATCACGGAGCTCCCGTCCGACGCGGGCAGGATGGCCGAGATCCGGCTCGTGGCCAGCCAGTACTCGGCTGGTGTGTCCGTCCCACCATCGACTGCGCCGACGGTCTTGGTCTCGTCCCCGGAGGTCACGGTGACGGAGTAGGTGTAGCACTCACCGCAGGGGTGGTGCCAGGTCGTGTACATGTCGTCGGTGAACCAGCCCATTCCCTCGAGGTTGGCCACCAGCGCGGTCACGACCTCCGGCTCCACCTGGGCCTCGAGCTGCTGCGTGCCGTCGTCGCCGACGACGCGGCCGTCGGGAAAGATGCCGAAGAGCTGGTCCGCACAGCTGGAGCCGCCGGACTTCGCAAAGACGATGACCGCGCCGTCGGCCTGCATGTCCGCAGCCTCCTCCTCGCGGGACTCGCCCGGCTGGCAGGCTCCCCGAGGTCGCCGCGCCGTTCCCGTCCACCGAGCGTTCGGGCGTCGTGGTGAGCGGGCCGACGAGGACGATGCCGACGACGGCCGCGATCGACCACGACCGCTCCCGCCACGAGCCGGCGGTCTCGCCACCAGGCTCTGCGCGCAGCGCCCGCGCCGCCGGGGCCGGCTCTCGCGAGCCTGCGCGTGTTGACGCGTGGCGAGCACGCTCTGGACGCCGATGAAGAGGAGCATCAGCAGACCGATGAAGATGCTCGTCCACCAGGAGCTGAGCTGGCCGTTGTAGAGGATCAGCGCCTGGATGAGGGAGAGGATGAGGACCCCGAAGAACGCACCCAGCACGTAGCCCTCTCCGCCGGTCAGGGCAACGCCGCCGATGACGACCGCAGCGATGACCATCAGCTCCATGCCCATCGCATGCGACCCGTGACCAGAACCGACATAGATGCTGTAGACGAGGCCGGCCAGGGCCGAGCAGAACCCGTTGACCATGTAGACCTGCATCTTGGTCCGGTCCACGGGGAGGCCCATCAGGCGCGCGGACTGCTCGTTGCGCCCGCTGTTCCCGCCCATCGCGTACAGCGTGCGACCGAAGCGGGTGAGGTGAGCCAGGAAGAGGCCGGCCACCAGGACGGCCAGCGCGATGACCACGAGCACCGTGACGTAGCTACCCGTCTTGGCGACTGGGTCGGCCAGTCCCGGGATGAGGACCTTGATGCCGGCCAGCGTCTTCCAGGTCGGGTCATAGATGCGGATCTCGGCGTCGCTGATGAGGTAGCACATCCCGCGCGCGAACCACATCCCGGCCAGGGTCGCGATGAAGGGCTGCACCTTCATGTACGTGATGAAGAAGCCCATCACCCCGCCGATGGTGATGCCCATCAGCAGCATCAGCACGATCACGACGGCGGGATCCCAGCCGGCCTCGAGGAGGGCAGCGCTGGCAACGGTCGTCAGGGCGATGACGCCGCCGACCGAGAGGTCGATGCCGCCCGAGATGATGACGAGTGCCTGGCCGACCACGGCGATCAGCAGGAACGGCGCCGTGTTGAGGAGGTTGAAGAACGGCTGGGTGTCCTGCATGGCCGGGAAGGACAGGACACCGACGGCATAGACCAGGCCGAACATCGACGATGGTCGCGGCCAGCGGCAGGAACCGCCTGCTGTTCGAGAGCCGGGCGCCCAGTGCCTGCGTCACGTTGTCACGCTCTGCTTGCGAGTCCGCGTCCGGCCGATGGCCCGCCGGATGAAGTCCCGCGCCTGTTCCGAGTAGAGGACGATGACGAACACGACCACGATGGCCTTGACCACGGTGATGGCGCTGGCCGGCACGCCGAGGTGGTACATGGACGTCATGGTGGCCTGGATCACGAGCGCTCCGAGGACGCTACCCAGCAGCGAGAACCGGCCTCCAACGCCCAGGACGGTGCCGCCGATGACCACCGCGAGGATGGCATCGAGCTCGGTGTACAGGCCGATCACGTTGGCGTCGGACGTCCTGATGCTCGAGACGGCGATGAGGCCGGCGATCCCGGCGCAGAGCGCGCAGAACACGTACGCGAACATCTTGATGCGCTTCTCGTTGATGCCCGCATAGAGGCTTGCGCGCGAGCTGATGCCGACCGACTCCACGAAGAGGCCGAGGGCGGTCCTGCGCAGGAGCAGCCAGGAACCCAGGAAGACCGCGACGACGACGAAGAGCGAGAACGGCAGGAGATGATGAAGCCGTTCCCGAGGAACGCGAAGGCGTCGTTGAAGATGTTGATCTTGACCGAGTTGGTGCTCAGCTGCGCGATCCCGCGGCCGGCGATCATGAGGATCAGCGTCGCCACCATCGGCTGGATCCGCACGTAGGCCACCAGGACGCCGTTCCAGATCCCACACAGCAGGGCCGCGAGCATCGCCACCACGATCACGACCGGCAGCGGCATGAAGCTGTAGGTCGGATCGCCCACGACCGCGGTGATGTCACCCGAGAGCGTGAACCCGACCTTCCTGGGGTCGATCAGGATGGCCGCGACCGAGGCCGAGATGGCCATGACCGCGCCGACCGAGAGATCCACCCCGCCGGTGGCGATCACGACGGTCATGCCGATCGCGAGCAGGATGGTCGGCGCGCTGTTGCGCAGGATGTCGATGAGGCTGCCGTAGAGGTGGCCCTGCCTGATCTCCATGTCGAAGAACCCGGGGATGAAGATGAGGTCGAAGAGGAAGATCAGGCCCAGGACAGCGAGGGGCAGGAGCAACCGGCTGTCGCCCGCGGCGGCCCTGAGCGAGCGGCCAGCGGTGCTCACGTGCCCACCCCGGCGATGGCGGTCATGAGCTCCTTCTCGTCGACCTCACCCGTCGATCTCGGCCGCCTTGCCCCGGTCGCGGAGGACCACGATGCGATGGCTCGTGCGCAGCACCTCGTCCAGCTCCGACGAGATGAAGACGCACGACTTGCCCTCGGCGGCGAGTTCGAGCACGAGCTTCTGGATGTCGGCCTTGGTGCCCACGTCGATGCCACGCGTGGGCTCGTCAAGGATGAGCAGCTGCGGGTCCGTGGCCAGCCAGCGCGCGAGGATGACCTTCTGCTGGTTGCCGCCGGAGAGGTTCTTGACGGGCTGGTCTGCCGATGGCGTCGCGATGTGCAGCAGCTCGATGAAGCGGTCGGCGATCTCCCCGGCCTCCCGGGCGCCCAGGTGCCTGCGCCAGCCGCGGTTGGCCTGCACGGCCAGGATGATGTTCTCGCGCACGCTCAGGTCGGCGACGATGCCCTCGGCCCCGCGGTCCTCGGGCGCGAGCGCGACACCGCGCTCGGATCGATGCGGCGGGCGAGTAGTCGCTTCACCTCCGTGCCGTCGATCTCGAGGGCACCGGTATCGGGCCGGTCGAGGCCGAAGATGAGGCGCGCCAGCTCGGTCCGGCCCGATCCCAGCAGGCCGGCAAGTCCCACGACCTCGCCCTTGTGCAGGTCCAGGTCGAACGGCTCGATCGGCGCCGGTGAGGCCGAGTCCCTTGGCCCGCAGGAACGCCTCGGCCTGGATGTGCTCGCGCGTCGCCATCTTGTGCTCGGCCATGTCATCGAGGGCGGTCAGCGACCGACCGAGCATGAGGGAGACCAGCTCGAGTCGCGGAAGGGACGCCGGGTCGTACGTGCCCGACCAGCTTCCCCGTTGCGGAGGATCGTGACCCGGTCGCTCACCTCGTAGACCTGGTCGAGGAAGTGCGTGATGAAGACGATGGCGATGCCGTCGCTCCTCAGCTTGGCCATGACCTCGAAGAGCTGCGCTCGTCTCGCGCACGGTCAGGCTGGAGGTCGGCTCGTCCAGGATGAGGACCCTGGCCGAGGAGATGTCGAGCGCACGGGCGATGGCCGCCATCTGCTGGATCGCGACCGAGTACGTGCCCAGCGGACGCGTCACGTCGATGTCGATGTCCAGGCCGGCCAGGATCTCCCTGGCGCGCCTGTTCATCGCTTTCCAGTCGACGGTGACGCCCCAGCGCATGGGGGCCCGGCCGATGAGCACGTTCTCAGCGACCGTGAGGTTGGGGCAGAGGTTGACTTCCTGGTAGACGGTGCTGATGCCCATCTGCTGGGCGTGCTGCGGCGAGTGGACCTCGTACGTGCTCTCCCGCGTAGGTGATGACGCCGGCGTCGGGGCGCTCGACGCCGGTCAGGATCTTGATGAGGGTCGACTTGCCCGCGCCGTTCTCGCCGACGACGGCGTGGACCTCGCCCGCGTGGAGGTCGAAGTCCACGTCGGTGAGGGCCTGGACGCCAGGGAAGGCCTTGGCGATGCCGCGCATGGAAAGCAGCGGTTGGGTGTCGGTCACGGTCGACTTGCTCCGGAGGGAGCGTTCGCTGGGCCCGGGCGGGATCGACGCGATGGATCGTTCCCGCCCGGGTTCCGGACTGACCTGGTCAGTACTTGCGGGTCTCCAGGATGCGCGGTCGAGCTCGTCGGCTCCCTGGGCGGCGAAGAACTCGCCCTCCTGAGAGGGGACCCACGTGGGCAGTGCGGTGTCGCCGTTCAGCGCCGCGAGCGCCGCCTCGTAGACCTGCGGGGCAAGCAGCGGGTTGCACTCGATGAGGGCGTTGATCTTGCCCGGGATGAGGTATTCGAAGCCGTGGGCGGTGGCGTCGACGCCGATGACCTTGATGTCCTCGCCCGGGACCAGGCCGGCCTCCTCGATGGCCTGGACGGCACCGATGGCTTCCTCGTCGTTGTGGCCGAAGACGCCAGCGATGTCATCGTGGTTCTTGAGGAAGGCCTCCATGACGGCCTTCGACTCGGCCACGCCCCAGTTGCCGGTCTGGCTGTCGATGATCTCGATGCCGCAGTCGCCCATCGCCTCGCGGAAGCCGGCGGCGCGGTCGATCGCAGCCGACGCACCGACGGCACCGGTGATCTCCACGATCTTCTTGTTCTCGCTGTCGGCGAGCAGGTCGCACATGGCCGCGGCGGCCTTCTGACCCTCGAGGTTGAAGTCGGAGCCGATGTAGGTGGCGTACATCTCGGGGTCGGCGTCGATGCGGCGGTCCTCGAGGACGACGACCTTGCCGTTGTCCTTGGCCTCCTGAAGGACCTCGTCATAGCCGGTCACGTCGAGCGCGGCCAGGATGATGACGTCGACCGCCGGGTCCTGGTTGAACTGGTGGAACGCCGAGACCTGGTTCTCGAGCTTGTTCTGTGCGTCATAGAACTTGAGGTCGACGCCCAGCTGCTCTGCGGTCTCCTTGAAGGACGCCGTGTTGGCCGCGCGCCAGCCGCTCTCGGAACCGGTCTGGATGAAGCCGACGGTCATATCCTCATAGGTGAGGGGGTCCTGCGCTGCGACGCCGCCTGACCACAGGCCAGCCACCGCCGCCACTGTCGCCAACGCCATCCCGGTCCGAACGAATGAACTCATCATCGTCTGGTTCCTCACTGAAACGCTCTTGAAGGCCTGGTCGTGGGGTCCTCGAGCATGGCCATGAGCCGTGCTGACCCGGCGACCGATCCGCCAGGCGACACTCGAGCCTGGGGCGCGGTTGTCAAGCGGTTCGCGACACCATCGGCGCCTCCTCGTCACGCGATGCTGTGGTGGTCTTCCTGGGTTCCCTCAGGGTGGCTGCTCGCCTCCTCTTCGAGCACCTCGACCCCTCGACGGGACCCGACTTCTGCTTGCGGAAGCGGCATCCGACCTGTGATGTCGTGGGCACCGAAGACTCCCGCCTCGGGCCGCCGCTTCCCCGTTACCGCTAACGGGACCGCTAACAACGTAGCACCGTCGGCCGGGCTGCGTCAATACGGCAGCCGCGGCCGATGACGAGGATCGAGGTGACGCGGTCGCCCCTTGCGCCTGCACGGTCGACTCTGCTACCGTGCACGTTACCGCTAACGGGAACGCTAACATCAGGAGGTGGGCAGGTCCCCTGCCCTGACCACGGGTCTGCCCGGGCGGTTCGAGCGGCAGCGGCCCGCAGCAGCCACAGTCCACGGCAGGGCGCGCTCACACGGTTCGGCCCGACGCCTCGCCGTCGCACCCGGATCGGCTCCGATATCTCGTTTCGAGTGCCGTTCCATGGTCGGCTGAGGAGGACTCATGGCGCAACGAGGGCGACCGACGATCAGAGAGGTCGCAGAGGCAGCAGGCGTGTCCACGCAGACCGTCTCGCGCGTGCTGAACGAGCGGCCCGACGTCGCGCCGGAGACCTACGACCGGGTCTCCCGCATCATCGCCGAGATCGGCTACTCGCCGAACATGCTGGCTCGCGGCCTGACGCAGGGTCGCAGCCACGTCCTCGGCGTGGTGGCCTTCGGCCTGGACTACTTCGGACCATCGCGCGTGCTCATGGGCATCGACCAGCAGGCTGCCGACATGGGCTACGCGATCTCGCTCAACCTCATCCATCGACCCGAGACCGACGATGTCCAGGGCATCCTGAGCAGCCTCTTCGGGCGCCAGGTGGACGGCGTCATCTGGGCCATCCCCCAGGTCGGCAGCAACCTCGACTGGTCACACCAGCGGTGCGCAGCATCTGCCGGTACCGGTCGTGCTCGTGGGCGGCATGGCCGGTCAGGCATCGCTGCCCTCGATCGGTATCGACAACCGGGCCATCGGCCGCCTGGCCACAGAGCATCTGCTGGCTGGCGGCGCCCAGCGCATCGGCCTGGTCACCGGGCCGCTGAGCTGGTGGGAGTCCCGCGAACGACAGGCAGGCTGGCGGGAGACAATCGGCCTCGAGCACCGCCGGCGACACCGCCGGACCGGTCTTCGAGGGTGACTGGACCGCGGCAAGTGGCGAGGCGGGGCTCCATGGCATGCTGGCGGCAGCCCCCGACATGGACGCGGTGTTCGCCAGCAACGACCAGATGGCCCTGGGCGTCCTCCATGCCGCCCACTCGCTGGGACGCCGCGTCCCCGAGGACATCTCCGTGATCGGCGTCGACGACATCCCGGAGGGCTCGCATTACTGGCCACCCCTCTCGACGGTCCACCAGCCGCTGGGCGATGCAGGCGTGCTGGCCGTCCAAAGCGTCGACGACGCGATCCGGCGCCTGGCGCGCCGGCGCAGCTCTCCCGATTCCCTCGAACCTCGCACCACCCGATTGCAGCCGAAGGTCATCGTTCGCGAGAGCAGCCGCCCCGTCATCTGACTCGTGGCGGGCGATGGCCGGGACGAACGCGTCGAGCGCCCGGCGGCAGGCCAGGCGCTCGAGTGTGGCGTCGGGATGGCTGGCCGTCAGGCCGCCATCCCGGTGTGGGGTCAGGCCGTGGCGGTCAGCCTGGGTGGCGTCGTCCAGGAGTGCAGGGTGCGGATGTACTGGGCGCGTTCGAAGGCGCCCGGGTCCTCCACCTTGCCCTGGCTGGCGCTGCCGCGCAGCTGGCTGATGGAGGTGTACTCGTTCTCTGACAGCCACGCCCGCAGCTCCGCCTCGATATCGGCGACGCGGCCCGGGCCGTCGTGCAGGATGGCCGAGGCGATGGCGGCCACGTCAGCACCGACCATGACGGCCTTCACGACATCCTTGCCGCTGTGGATCCCCGAGGTGGCCGAGATGCCCACCTCCGGGCCCAGCTGCGGCCGCAGGATGGCCGTCCAGCGCAGCGGCAGGCGCAGCTCCGACGGGTGACTGAGCGTCACCCTGGGCACCACGGCCATCTCGTCGAGGTCGATGTCCGGCTGGTAGAAGCGGTTGAAGAGGACGATGCCGTTGGCTCCGGCCTCCACGACCTTGCCGGCGAAGTTCGCCAGCGCTGTGCAGAAGGGGCTCAGCTTGACCGCGAGGGGCAGGTTGACGGCTGCCCGGACGGCGGCGATGAGCTCGAGGTCCTCTTCCTCGATGTCCACCGACGTCCGCGTGCGGTCCACGCTGATGCGGTAGAGGTTGAGCTCCAGGGCATCGGCACCGGCCTCGGCCATGAGCCGTGCGTAGCGGACCCAGCCGCCCGCGGAGTTGGCGTTCAGGCTGCCGATGATGGGGATGCTGGCCTGGCCCTTGATACGCTCGAGCGTGCGCAGGTAGCGGTCACCCTCCCCGATGAAGGTCTCCACCTCGGGGAAGTAGTCGAGCGCCTCGGCGAAGCCTTCCGTGCCGGCGTCCAGGGAGGCCGCCAGCTCGATCTGCTCGTTCTCGATCTCCTCCTCGAAGAGGGAGGGCATGACGATGGCGCCGACGCCGGCCGCCTCCAGCTTCGCCGTGACCGCGGGGTCACGGGTCAGCGGGCTGGCGGAGGCGATGATGGGCGATCGCAGCTCCAGCCCCAGGTATCGGGTGCTGAGGTCGACGGTCACTGGAGGTCCCCCTTCCCGTTGCTGGCAGCGGCACCCGGACCATCGATGGAGGCCGCCGCCGGCTCATGCTCGAGATGGGGGATCGACCGCTCCACCTCGGCCAGCTGGCTGTAGTAGCGCCAACGCTCGTTGGCATCCGCCTGGGAGAGATCGGCCAGCATGGCCGCCCGCTCCGGGTCCGTGCGCTGGAGGATGGCGAAGCGCGTCTCCGCGGACACGAACTCCTTGATGGGCATCGTTGGCTCCTTGGAGTCCAACTTGAACGGTCGACCCTCCGCCTCGCTGGGCTGATAGCGGTAGAGCGGCCAGAAGCCACTCTTGACGGCATCGCGCTGGTGGCTCATGGACGTCGACATGTCGATGCCGTGGGCGATGCAGGTGCTGTACGCGATGATCAGCGACGGTCCGGACCAGGCCTCGGCTTCGAGGATGGCCTTGTTGGCCTGGGCGTCATTGGCGCCCAGGGCGATCTGGGCGACGTAGACGCTGCCGTAGGCCCGGGCGATGGCGCCCAGGTCCTTGCGGCCCGTGCCCTTGCCGGCCGCGGCGAACTTGGCCACGGCGCCGCGCGGCGTGGCCTTGGAGGCCTGGCCGCCGGTGTTGGAGTAGACCTGCGTGTCGAGCACGAGGATGTTGACGTCGCGACCGGAGCTGAGCGCCTGGTCGAGACCGCCGAAGCCGATGTCGTAGGCCCAGCCGTCACCGCCCATGATCCAGACGCCGGTCCGCACGAGGTCACCGGAGAGCGAGGCGAGCCACGTCGCGTCGTGGGCATGATCGCCACCGACGCCGGCGAGGATCTCGCGCAACCTGGCCACCAGCTCGCGCTGGCGGGCGATGCCGGCCTCGCTGTCCTGCTTGTTGTCCAGGATCTCGCGGGCCAGGTCCTCGCCGACCACGCCGGCCAGCCTGGTGAGCAGGCTGCGCGCCTGCGCGGTCTGCACGTCCAGCGCCAGGCGCATGCCCAGGCCGAACTCGGCGTTGTCCTCGAAGAGTGAGTTGTTCCAGGCCGGACCGCGGCCCTCGGAGTTGACCGCCCACGGGGTCGTGGGCAGGTTGCCGCCGTAGATCGAGGTGCAGCCTGTGGCGTTGCCGACGACCATGCGGTCGCCGAAGAGCTGGCTGACCAGCTTGATGTAGGGCGTCTCGCCGCAGCCGGAGCAGGCTCCGGAGAACTCGAAGAGGGGCTGCAGGGCCTGCGAGCCCTTGATCGTGTCCCGCGGCAGGAGGCTGCGATCGAGCTCGGGGATGGCGAGGAAGTGGTCCCAGCGCTTGCGCTCGAGGTCGCGGGTCTCGAGATAGGGCGCCAGGTTGATGGCCTTGTGCCGCAGCTCGGTCTTGTCCTTGGCCGGGCACACGTCGACGCAGACGCCGCAGCCGGTGCAGTCGTCCGGGGCGACCTGGATGGTCAGCAGGTGATCGGGGAGCTCGCGCGACTTGAACTCCTTGGAGAGGAAGCGCGCGTCTGCCGGGAAGCGCTCTGCCTCCGCGGCCGAGTACACCTTCATGCGGATGGCCGCGTGCGGGCAGACGATGGCGCACTTGCCGCAGTCGATGCAGATCGACTGGTCCCAGATCGGGATCTGCTGGGCGATGCCGCGCTTCTCCCACTGCGTGGTGGCCGTGGGGAAGGTGCCATCGATGGGCAGCGCGCTGACGGGCAGCAGGTCGCCCTCGCCGGCCATGATCCTGGCCGTGACGTCCTTGACGAAGTCCGGGGCGTGGTCGGGCACGAGGGCCGCGATGGCGGTGTCATTGCTGATGACGCCGGCCGGGACCCGGTGCAGCCGCTGCAGGGAGAGGTCGATGGCCGCGAAGTTGCGCTGCACGACCTTCTCACCACGCTTGCCGTAGGTCTTCTCCACGAAGTACTTGATGGCGGCGATGGCCTGCTCCTCGGGCAGCACGCCGGAGAGCTTGAAGAAGCAGGGCTGCATGACCGTGTTGACGCGGTTGCCCATGCCGACCTCGTCGGCCACGGCGAAGGCGTCGATGACCCAGAGGTCGATCCCCTTGTCCACGATCTGCTGCTGGACGCGGCCGGGCAGCTGCTCCCAGACCTCCTCGGGGCCATACGGCGAGTTGAGCAGGAACGTGGCACCCGGTCGCGCGCGTTCCAGGACCGGCATCTTGGCCAGCAGGCCGAACTGGTGGCAGGCCACGAAGTCCGCGGCGCCGATCTCGTAGGTCGAACGGATGGGCTGGGGGCCGAAGCGCAGGTGCGAGACGGTCACGGCGCCCGACTTCTTGGAGTCGTACACGAAGTGACCCTGGGCGAAGAGATCGGTGCCCTCGCCGATGATCTTGACCGAGGCCTTGTTGGCACCCACGGTGCCGTCCGAGCCGAGGCCGAAGAACATGGCCTGCACCTCACCGGCTGGCCGCGGGTGCACGAAGCCGTGCTCGATGGGCAGGCTCAGGTTGGTGACGTCGTCATAGATGCCGACACTGAAGTGACGCTTGGGGGCGTCCTTGGCCAGCTCGTCGAAGACGGGCTTCACCATCGACGGCGTGAACTCCTTGGAGGACAGGCCGTAGCGGCCGCCGATGATGCGCGGCATGCGCCCGAAGGGCGCCAGGCCGCCCTCGACGGCCTCCGTGAGAGCGGCCACGGTCTGGAGGTAGAAGGGCTCGCCGATCGCACCAGGCTCCTTGCAGCGGTCGAGCACGGCGATGGAGCGGACGCTGGCCGGCAGGGCCGCCACGAGATCTTCCGCCGGGAAGGGCTGGAAGAGGCGCACCTGCACGAGACCGACCTTCTCGCCGCGGGCGACGAGGGTCTCCACCGTTTCCTGGACGGCGCCGGTGCCGGATCCCATGATGAGGATGACGCGCTCGGCGTCCGGCGCGCCGCTGTACGTCACGAGGTCGTACTGGCGGCCGACGCGCGCGGAGAGCTCCGCCATGACCTGCTTGACGATGCCCGGGACGGCGAGCATGTACGGGTTGGCGGCCTCGCGCGCCTGGAAGAAGACGTCCGGGTTCTGCGCCGTTCCGCGCAGCACGGGCGTCTCCGGGGTCATGCCGCGCGCCCGATGGGCCAACACGTCGGGATCCGGAGCCAGGGCCCGCAGGTCGTCCTGGTCCAGCGTGGCGATCTTCTGCACCTCGTGCGAGGTGCGGAAGCCATCGAAGAAGTGCAGGAAGGGGATCCGCGAGCGCAGCGTGGCGATATGGGCCACGAGGGCCAGGTCGTGCGCCTCCTGGACGGATGCGGCGGCGAGCATGGCCCAGCCCGTGGAGCGGGCGGCCATCACGTCGCTGTGGTCACCGAAGATCGACAGGGCGTGCGTCGCGATGGTGCGTGCCGAGACGTGGATGACGGACGGCGTCAGCTCCCCGGCGATCTTGAACATGTTGGGGAGCATGAGGAGCAGACCCTGCGAGGCCGTGAAGGTGGCGCCGAGGGCGCCCTTCTGCAGTGCGCCGTGCAGGGCGCCGGCGGCACCGGCCTCCGACTGCATCTCGACGACATCCGGCACGACGCCCCACAGGTTGGGCTTCCCGGCGGCGGCCCAGTCGTCCGAATGCTCCGCCATGGGGGACGCCGGCGTGATCGGGTAGATGGAGATGACTTCACTGAACTGGTACGCGATGCGGGCGGCCGCCTCGTTGCCGTCGAGGCACTCCCATCTCTGGGCCATGTGCCGGGCCTCCTTGCTGGTGGTTGCCTTGTTTCACCCGTTCTCGTGGGTGAGTCGGGTCAAGTGGAGCCCGCGGGCATGGGGGACCACGGGACCCTCCTAGTGTGCGCAGGGTGCGATCGCCTCGGCAGGGCCAACAGGCCCCCCGTGGAGCGGGTGACCCGTCACCTGTTGAGCGCGCGGCGCTCCTCCGGCAGGCTGCGGCGACACTCGCTGGGGCCCCTGCGGGCGGATCGCGCGCCACCGGCCGCGCAAGAGGCCCGTCCCATCTCCGCGGACGCGCTACGCTGACGCTACCTAGAGGAGGTACTCGATGCGCGTTCATGCCTGGCGAGCCCTGCTGCTGGCAGTGGCCATCCTCATCATCGGCGCCTTCCCGGCGCTGGCCCAGGTCACCGAGGAGCCCACCATCGGCCGCCGCGTCCGGCAGCATCCTGGTGGGGATCCAGAACGACGTCAGCCTGGCTGCCGGCGAGTCCGCCGACGCGGTCTTCGTCATCGACAGTCAGGCCCAGATCGCAGGCACGGCCAAGGGCGTCGTCGCCATCGATGCTGACGTGGTCATCGCGTCCGGCGCCACGGTCGACAGCATCTTCGCCGTGGGCGGCACGCTGCAGGTCGCCGCTGGTGCCACGGTCAAGGACATCGCCTACAGCGGCACGGAGCTGGACGTCGCCGAGGGCACCGTCACGGGCAAGGTCGGCGACGTCAAGGATGACTTCGGGGATGTCGCGGCGATCCTCGCCGCGGCCATCGCCATCTTCGCCCTCTTCATCTTCATCGGCTGGCTGCTGGCCGTCCTGCTCTCGGCCCTGCTGCTCGTGGCCTTCGGCACCGACCAGGCGCGGCGTGCAGCCGCCAACATCGGCGGCGACGTCCTCAAGACGCTGGTGGTCGGCTTCCTCATGCTCATCGTGCCGTGGGCCATCATCGGCCTGCTGGCGATCACGGTCGTGGGCCTGCCGCTGGCCATCGGCCTGGGCGTCATGTGGGGCTTCGTGGCCTTCCTCGGCTACCTGGTCGTCGGTCTCTGGCTGGGCGAGCGCATCCTCTCGCGCAGCCGCACTGCGGCACGCCCCTACGGCGCCGCCTTCCTTGGCACCCTCATCCTCATCCTCCTGAGCTGGATCCCGCTGGTGAGCCCGCTGGCCACGTGGTTCGGCGTAGGGGCGGTGACGCTGGCCGGCTGGCGCGTCCTGCGTGGCGGCGGCCGTCCGCCCGCCATCGGCGGTCCGTGGGGCCAGCCCTACCAGGCGCCGGTCTACGGCCAGGTCCCCTACGGCCAGGCGCCGTATGGCCAGCCGCCGTATGGCCAGCCGACCTATACCCCACCTCCTGGCTACTGGCCGCCACAGCAGGGCGGCCCACCCCCGACCTGGCCGCAGGGATAGCGACCCACAGACCACCGGGCGTGGGGGCGGCCCGCTGACCAGCGGCCCCACGCCCAGCTGTCACTCATCCACCCGGCCGAGACGGCCATATGCCACCACGCGGGCTGGCAGGGCCGGCCTGGGCGTGGGCGGCGCTGGCTGCGCGATCAGCTGGAGTGGGGCAGCCCGCCAGAGGCGTCGATGATGACGGGTCGCAGACCCTGGCGAAGGAACCAGCGCTCGCGACCGAGCAGGCGGTCCAGCGCCACGAGCCGTGCCTGCGTGTCCGGCGCCTCGAGGAGCGCCTGCCGCGCGGAGAGGTCGACCTGGACAAGGGCCGTGAGCACGTAGGACAGGGCCGTCGGGTCCTCGGTGGCGACGAGGCTGCGCGCGGCGGCCATGAGCTGCTCGCGGCGCCGGTCGATGTCCGAGTCGCTGCCGCCGTCAGCGGCCCCGGACGGCTCGCCGGGCGGGATCCGACCCTCGCCAAGCGGCCCGGATGGAACGTCCTCGACACCCGACACTCCCTCGTCGTCCACCTCGATCTCGAACTCGATCTCGATCTCCGGCCCATCCTGCGTGCCACCCGGTTGCAGCAGGTCGAGATACTCCAGGAAGCGGTCCCCGACGCGGGGCGCCAGCAGAGCGACCTCCGCGCTGGCCCCCGTGGGCTCATCGAGGAAGCGCACCTCTCCCACGAGGTACGGCTGGGAGGCACTGTCGACCGCCTCCACGCGGAAGCGTCGCTGGCCGACCGTCAGGATGTCCAGTCGGCCGTCGGGATGGCGGCCGGCGCGGCGGATGGCTGCGGTGGTACCCACCGCGGCGATGCTGCCCTGCAGCGGTCCGACCTCGCGACCCTCGCGGATGAGCACCACACCGAACGGCTCGTCCGCTTCGAGGCATCGGTCGATCATGAGCCGATAGCGTGGCTCGAAGATGTGCAGCGGCAGGGCGAGACCGGGACAGAGGACGGAGCGCAGCGGGAAGATCGGGATGCTGGTCACGGCGTCATCGTGCCACGGCTTCGCTCCGCGGCGTCCATGGGAGCTGGCTGGCCGGGCGGGCGGTGCGCGCCTCGCGGCGGCCGGCTCGCCCGACCGGGAGCCGGGCGGTCAGTGGCTGCAGGAGCCTGGCGAGCCGGCCGACTCCTCCGTGCGGAAGCTGCTGCCGCAGCCGCAGCCCGAGACGGCGTTCGGGTTGTTGACCGTGAAGCCGGCGCCCATGAGGGTGTCCACGTAGTCGATCTCGGAGCCGGCCAGCAGCTTCGTCGACTGCGGGTCCACGTAGACGCTGATCCCCGAGGCGCGGACGCGGATGTCCTCCGCGGCCGGCTGGTCCTCCAGCATCATGCCGTAGCGATAGCCGCTGCAGCCGCCGCTGTAGACGTAGACGCGCAGGCCGATGTCGGGGTCCGACTCCTCCCGCGTCAGCTCCGCGAGCTTGGCTACGGCGGCCTCCGTGAGGGTCACGAGGGGTAGGGTCGCCGTCTCGAGGGTCGGGACGGACTGGCTGTGGGTGTGCGGCGTCTCGATCATCGAGGGGACCTCCGGGTCAGGGATGCGTGCTGCGGCCGCTGCCGCGACCGAAATCGTACGTCGGCGCTACAGATTAGGCAAGCGCAGGCGCTTCGGCCGCCCGGCGCCGCGTGGCGCTGCTCAGTCGGACGGCAGATGCTCCACGATCGTGGCGATGCCCTGCCCAACGCCGATGCACATGGTGGCCAGGCCGTAGCGTCCGCCCCGCGCACGCAGCTCGTGCACGAGCATGGTGACGAGGCGCGCGCCGCTCATGCCCAGCGGATGGCCCAGGGCGATGGCACCCCCATTGACGTTGACGCGCTCGGGATCCAGGCGCAGCTCGCGCAGGCAGGCGAGCGACTGGCTGGCGAAGGCCTCGTTGAGCTCGACGAGGTCCAGGTCGCCGACATCAAGGCCGGCGCGCTCGAGCGCTCTGCGCACCGCCGGCACCGGACCCATGCCCATGACGGAGGGATCGACCCCGGCCACGGCCGTGGCCACGACACGCGCCAGTGGACGCAGCCCCAGCTGGCGTGCCACGTCCGCCTCCACGAGCACGAGTGCCGCGGCGCCGTCGTTGATGCCCGAGGCGTTGCCGGCCGTGACCGTGCCGCCCTCGCGGAAGGCCGGCTTCAGGGCGGCCAGGGCCGCCAGGCTGGCATCGCTGCGGGGATGCTCGTCCCGGTCGACCACGCTGCGCTCGCCGCGCTGGCCGGTGATGGTCACGGGCACGAGCTGCCCGTCGAACCGGCCGCTGCTGATGGCCGCTGCCGCACGCTCCTGGCTGCGCAGCGCGAAGGCGTCCTGGTCCGCGCGACTGACGCCCCATCGCTCCGCCACGAGCTCGGCGGTCTCGCCCAGCGGGATGGCCGGATAGCGTGCCTCGAGGCGCGGATTGACGAAACGCCAGCCGAGCGTGGTGTCCGCGACCTGGGGGGCGCCGCGCTGGAAGGCCGACTCCGCCTTGAGCTGCACGAGCGGAGCCCGGGTCATCGACTCCACGCCACCGGCGACCATGACATCGCCGTCGCCGACCATGATGGCGTGGGCGGCGCTGTTGACGGCCTGCAGGCCGGAGCCGCAGAGCCGGTTGATGGTCTGGCCCGCGACCTCCACGGGCAGGCCGGCCAGCAGCGCGGCCATGCGCGCCACGTTGCGGTTCTCCTCGCCAGCACCGTTGGCGTTGCCCAGGATGACGTCGTCGATGCGGGCCGGGTCGATGCCGCTGCGCTCCACGGCGGCAGCGACGACCAGCGCCGCCAGGTCGTCCGGTCGGACGGAGCGCAGGGCACCGCCATGTCGGCCGATGGGCGTGCGCACGGCGCTGACGATCCAGGCCTCGCGCAGGGGTCGATGCGGGTCTCGGCTCATGGTCGCGATGCTAGCGCGGCGCGCAGGTACGAGAGAAGGGCCTGGTTGAAGAGGCCGGGGCGCTCGGCGGTGAGCACGTGCCCCACGCCGGGTGATACGAAGAGGCTGGCCTGCGGCAGCTGGCGGCAGAGGCGGACGGCGTGCTCGGGGGGCACCCAGGGATCGCGGTCGCCGACGGCCACCAGGACGGGCAGGCGAGCGCACTGCAGCTGCTCCGCGGTCGGCGCGGGCTGCCGCACGAAGTCGTCGCGGATGGTCGCGAGGAGGCGACGCCAGGCGCCCTCGCCCTGGACGAGGTCGTGGCGGCGCGCCAACCGCTGGGCCTGGGCCGGGTCGCGGCGAGCCACGAGGTCGGGCTCCATGAGCTCTCGTGCCAGGCTGTCGCGCGGCTCGGTCTCCACGACCGGGGCGGCCAGCACGGCCGCCACCAGGCGCTCGGGATGGCGGATGGCGAAGGCCAGCGCAGTCCCGGCACCCATGGACAGGCCGGCCACGCTGAAGCGCGCCAGGCCCAGGCCATCGGCGAAGGCCAGCAGGTCCTCCACGAGCAGCGCATGACTCCATCCCTGCGCCGGATCCCAGCGGCTGCTGGCGTGGCTGCGAGCATCGGGGAGGTAGAGCGTGAAGTGCTGGCGCAGCAGGTGCCGCTGCGCAGCCCAGTCCTCGGTCGCCGATGAGGTCGCGGCGTGGAGGAGCACCAACGGCGGGCCCTCCCCTTCGGTGACGAAGCCGATGCGCAGGCCGTTGGCTTCCAGCTCAGGCATCGACGGCGCCTGGGTGACAGGGTGGGGAGACTCCGATATCGGCCATGGCCTGGATGGTCGCACGTCCGGACCGCTACGCTCCGTGCCATGAGCAGCCAGCCGACCGACCTCCCGCAGCCGCCTCGCGAGGAGTTGCGCATCCGGCGCCTTGCCAGGCGGGCCGGGTACGACCGTGAGCTGATCGAGGCCATCATCGACGCGGTGCCCATCGCCCACGTGGGCACCATCCGCGATGGCAAGCCCCTCGTCATCCCCATGCTCTGCGGGCGCGACGGCGACCAGTTGTTGCTTCACGGTTCGCCCTCCAGCGGCACGATGCTGCGCGGCCGTGACCAGGAGGTCTGCGTCACCCTGACAGCACTGGACGGTCTCGTGCTGGCGCGCTCGGCCTTCCACCACTCGCTCAACTACCGCTCCGTGGTGGTGCTGGGCCGGGCCGAGCTCATCCGTGACGAGACGGAGCGTGCCCGGGCCCTGGACCTGCTCCTGGAGCGGCTGCTGCCCGGGCGCGGGGCGAGCCTGCGGCCGACCACCAGCGCGGAGGTGCGCCAGACCGCGGTGCTGCGTATCTCCCTGTCCACCGCCTCGGCCAAGGTGCGCAGCGGACCGCCCAGCGACGACGACGCCGACTACGCGCTGCCCATCTGGGCCGGGGTGCTGCCGGTCGAGTGGCGCATCGGCCAGCCCGAGCCCGACCCCCGCCTGCGGGATGATGTGGAGGTCCCCGAGCACGTCCGCCGCCTGGCGGGCACGACCTTCTGAGCCGGAACGCTGTCCTGGGAGGGGCTGTCCCCACAGGTGTTCGACAGGTATGCTATTCACAGGAACGTAGATCCTCGATTACGATACGGGCCGTCTGGCCCAAGCCGTGAACAGAAAGGGTGCATCCGTGAAGAAGACCGTCGTCGCTGGCGCTCTCGTGCTCAGCCTCTTCGTCGTGGGCTGCGGGGGCGACAAAGCGACCCCCACCCCGGCCGCCTCCGAGCCCGCCGCCATGGAATCCGTCGCGGCCGCTGTCGAGTCCATGGCAGCCGAGGTCGAGGGCGCTGCCGAGTCCGTCGCGGCCGAGGTCGAGGGCGCTGTCGAGTCCCTCGTTCCGTAAGGTCCCCCGCACTCATCGGCCTGAGGCCGCCCGGAGATCGGGCGGCCTCGCTGATTCCGGGAGGTCCAGGGCGCGGCGGAGCGGTCGGCCGTCTCAGCCCCAGTCGGGCTCGTACGGCAGACTCGCCAGGACCCAGTAGCCCCGATCTTCCCGCGGCCCCGCGTCGAGCGTCCCGCCGATGGCTGCCACCTCGTCACGGGCGGCCACGAGGCCTGCCGTCTCCTGGGCCGCATCCGCGTCGCTGGCCACGCCGTCGTCGCTGACCTCGATCTGCAGCTCATCGCGCAGGTATCGCACCACCACGTCCGCGCGTGCGTCCCGACTGTGATGCAGCGTCCCCAGCAACGCCTCGGAGATGACGCGGTAGGCCGCGCCGTCCAGCTCCGGCGAGAGCGGCACGGGCTGGCCCTCGATGCGGGTCGCGACCGGCAGGCCGGCGCGCGTGACCTCCTCGGCGAGGTAGTCGAGGTCGGCTAGCCCGGGCCGCGGCTCCGGCAGCGGCGTGCCGTCGGGAGACAGGAGCAACCCCGCCAGGCGCTGCGTCTCCACGAGCGCCTCACTGCCGGCCGCCTCGATGAGCGCCAGCGAGCGGCGCACGACGGCGGGTTGGCGGTCCAGCTCGCGCCGCGCCTCGCGCGACTGCAGGACGATGGTGCTCATGGCACGCTCCACGGTGTCGCGCAGCTCGCGCACGACGGCATCGCGCCCGGCCGAGTCCGGGGCAGCGCCGGCGCCATCCCACCCAAGGGGCCCCAGCACGCGCGGATCGCCGCGTCCGGCGCGCAGTGTGCGCACGGCCAGCCCCACGAGCCAGGTGCCGATGAGGACGAACGCCGGCACGGCCACCTCGCGCGGCGTGCTGCCATCCGCAGCCGTGCGCAGCACGGCCAGGCCGACGAGGGCGCCGACCGCCAGAGCCCCGATCTGGCCAGCCCGACCGCCCGCCCAGGCGCCCGTCGAATAGACGGCCAGGAGGCAGCCCGCCAGCAGGGCCCAGGAGGCGTCCAGCGGCTCGCGACCAGCCAGCCCCAGGACCACGATCGTGAGCGCCAGCGGCACGAGCGGCCAACGGACGCGCAGCGCCAGTGAGAGCAGACAAGGTCACCCCGACAGCGACGGCAAGTGATCCGCTCGGTGCGAGGCCCTCGAGCAGCGGTTCGCTCGCGTCCGGGCTCGTCCTCAGCGCCACCTCAAGGAGGTAGGCAGCAGTGAGCCCGAGCGCCACCACCGTATCGAGATGTGCCCTCAGGACACGCAGGACGACCACCTCGCGAGGCTACTCCAGGGCCTGCGCCCGCCGCATCCCCGACCGGTCAGGCGCGGGCGCTCCCGTCGAAGTAGCGCTGCGCGAGCGCCCAGGCGTCCTGGCCGCACTGCGAGCCGAGGAGGCGACCCATGAGGTCGTCCACGGGCGGATGGATGCCGCCGTAGAGGCGCGACACGCCGGCCTGGTCGGCTGCGTCGAAGTAGGTGGCCCACTGGAGCTGCACGTCCGTGGTGGGCCCGGCCTCCACTTCCAGCCCGCCCGCAGGAGTCGTCCAGGTGCCCAGGCCACCAGGGAAATACTCGCTGCCGGTGAGTGCCGTGAGCACCTCGGCTGCGGCTCGGCTGAAGCTGGAATGGCCGGACACGTAGCCCGGGAAGGCGGGCGTCACGAAGGTCGGCCGCTGGTAGGGCAGCCACTCCACGGCACGGATCCAGTCCACGCCGCCGATGCCGGTCTCCGGGTCATCCGGGCTGCCGGTCCAGGTCCGGATGGCGATCTCGCCGACGTGGTCGGCCAGTCTCTCGTGGCGCTCCCCGGGTGCCGACGATGCCGGCGTGATGACCTCCACGAGGCCCGGCTCGAGTGGCAGACCTTCCGGGTCATAGGAGGGCGCTGTCGGGTCGCTCGACTGGCCCAGGCCGCCCATGTAACGGATCATCGAGATGGGCCGCACGCCGTCGTAGTAGCCCTTGACGCCCCAGGCAGCCACGGCCGCGTCATGGACGGCGCCGTTGAGGGCGAGGTACGTCTTGACGTCCCATTCCAGTGGATCCAGGAGCGGGCCAACGCCTCCGATGCGTCGCTGGAAGCCGGGCGAGTCAGTGACGGCATTGGTGATCGTGTTCCAGTGGCCGGGTGGCGTCTCGGAGTCGGGCCCGTCTGCCCAGAACTCGGTCAGCGCGCGCACGAAGTCTGCGCGCAGCACGGTCTCCGGCGCGTAGGGCGCGCCGGTGGCGGGGTTGAGAGCATGTCCGGTGCCCGCGTTCGTGCCCAGCGGATTGTCACCGTAGGAAGCGGGCGAGATGTCGAGGCTGATGCCATCGCTGGGGTCGAGCATGCTGCTCGCGCGGATGACGGCCATGGCCGCCGCCTTGTAGTCGGAGTCGCTGGCCGGGTCGCCCAGTCGCGGTGGGGGGCCGGGGTCGATGGGCAGGCCAGCCGTGGTTTCCGGCAGGGCGAAGGGCTTCACGTGACCCCAATGCGAGCCCACGAACTTCTGGGGTCCCTTGGGCACGGGCAGCAGGTTCTGGGTGTAGGAAACCTTGAGAGCCAGCGGCTGCCAGGCATTGGGGTCCTTCATCACCGTTCCCGGCAGCGCCACGATGAGGGGCTTGTTGACAGGCTTGAAGGACTTCGTGATGTAGCCCTTCTGCTCAAGGGATCCGTCGTGCAGGCCGGCGTCGATGACAGCGGCGGCGATGCGGTTGCCCAGCGCCGCCGGCGAGCCACCCTTCGTCTTGCGCACCTTGACCGGGTAGCACAGCGACGCCATGAGCGCCTTGAACTCAGCCAGGCTCTCCTTCCCGCCCACGGACTTCGCGTAGCGGTGCGCGAGGATGCCGTACGCCGCGTAGCTGATGGCCTCCTCGCGTGCCGCCGGGACGTCATCGGCAGTGAGCTTCTCAGCCACGAAGTAGCCGTCGGCCAGCGGGTCGTAGGCCGCCCAGGCGTCCCACATGGCCGCCGAGGTATGGAACAGGTTGCGGGCATGCACGCCGGGGGCGGGCGTGTCGCGCCGGATGGCGTCGAGCAGCACCTCGTCCCATAGCCGGGCGACGGACTTGTCCGCGTCCGTCGTCCTGGTGCAACTTGCCGCCTTGGCGGCCGAGGCGGCCGTGGCCGCGACCGGAGCGGGCAGCACGACTGCTGCCACGAGCAGGCCGGCGGTGATCAGGCGGACCAGGCGGAGGGACATGGGTCAGTTCTCCCGGGTGTGCGGGGGCGTCGACGAGGTCGATGCTACGCCACCGGGCCTGCCCCGAACAGCGCTCACGGGAGCGTCACGGCTCGGACACTCGGCACCGCTCCTGGACCATCGAGCCTGGACCTGCCCACCCCGTCCCCAAGGCCTAGACTTCCGGCATGAGCATCCTCGTCCGTGCGTTCGCGGCGTCGATCATGGCCGTCGCGCTCCTGACACCGCCGCTCGCTGTCACCGCCGGCAATGGACCGCGCGTCGCGGTGCCGCACTTCGTCGAGGAGGCCATCGCGGCCGGCGTGAAGCACACCTATGCCGGGGACTGGGACTTCTTCGTCGGGGGCGGCGTGGCCGCCTTCGACTGCGACGAGGACGGGCGACCCGACCTCTATCTCGCCGGCGGCTCTGGTCCCGCCGCCCTGTTCCGGAACCGCAGCCCGGTCGGCGGGGCGCTGCGGTTCGAGCGCATCGAGAGCGAGACCACGGACCTCACGGCCGTCACGGGCGCCTACCCGCTGGACATCGACGCGGACGGCCAGGTCGATCTCGCGGTGCTGCGCCATGGGGAGAACGTGCTGCTGCGGGGCATCGGCGGCTGTGCCTTCGAGCGCGCCAACGAGACCTGGTCCTTCGATGGCGGGAAGGACTGGACGACAGCCTTCAGCGCCACGTGGGAGGACGGCCAGGCCTGGCCCACCCTGGCCTTCGGGACCTATGTGGACAACGTCGACGAGCAGTTCATCGCGCACTGCGGGGCCAACTACCTGTACCGGCCTGCTGCGAGCGGGGGAGCCTTCGCGGCACCCACGCCGCTGGACCCTGGGCTCTGCTCGCTCTCCATGCTCTTCAGCGACTGGAGCCGCACGGGACAGCGCGACCTGCGTGTCACGAACGACCGCCACTACTACTACACAGAGGGTGAGGAGCAGCTCTGGCAGGTGCTGCCGGGCGTTCCCCCGCGGCTCTACACCCGCGAGGAGGGCTGGCGGCCCGTCAACATCTTCGGCATGGGCATCGCGAGCCAGGACGTCACCGGCGACGGCTTGCCTGAGTACTACCTTGCGAGCATCGGGTCGAACCGGCTGGAGACCCTCGCCGGCGACCCGTCGACACCCACGTTCAAGGACATCGCCTACTCGCTGGGGATCACGTCGACCACCCCGTCCATCGGCAGGGCCGTCAACCCCTCCACGTCCTGGCACCCCGAGTTCGACGACGTCAACAACGACGGTCGCATGGATCTCTACATCTCGAAGGGCAACGTGGACGCCGATCCCGACGAGCGCTCGCAAGGACCCCAACGAGCTGTACCTCGGCCTGCCCGACGGCACGTTGACCAGGGCGGCCGACCGCGCCGGCATCCTCAACCTGGCGCGCACGCGCGGAGCGGCGCTGGTGGACCTCAACGGCGATGGCCTCCTCGACCTCGTGGAGGTGAACCGCCTCAAGAACGTCAGCCTGCGTCGCAACGTCGGCAGCGGCACCGCCCGTGACCCGAAGGCGATGGGGCACTGGCTGGCTGTGAGACTCAGGCAGGAGGCGCCGAACGTCGACGCCATCGGCGCGTGGATCGAGGTCAAGGTCCGGGGGCAGAGCACGGTCCGCGAGGTCACCGTCGGTGGCGGCCACGCCAGCGGCGAGCTGGGGCCCGTGCACTTCGGGCTCGGTCGGCAAACCAAGGCACAAGTGCAGGTCACCTGGCCGGATGGGGTCAAGGGACCCTGGCAGGTCGTCCGCGCCGATGAAACGATCACCCTCGACCGGGGCGCGGCCGTGGCTCGGACGGACGGGTCCAGCGGATCGTGAGCGCCCCTCGCGGCACGGCGACTCGATGAGCAGCGGCGCGCCTGGCTCAGCTCGAGCTGCCCGAGTTCGGCGTGCCGGCGCAGATGCCGACACTGCCGGAGACGCTGTACCAGGAGCGGCTGGCACGCACCCGCGCGCGCGCCGCAGAGCGCGGCCTGGATGTCCTGGTCGTCTACGCCGATCGCGAGCACAGCGCCAACCTCTCGTACCTCACGGGCTTCGATCCCCGCTTCGAGGAGGCCGTGCTCGTCATCGGCCACGCCCCCGAGCCGGCCATCCTCGTCGGCAATGAGTGTTACGGCATGGCCGGCGCGGCTCCGCTGCGCATGCGCCGCCACCTCTTCCAGGACCTCAGCCTCACCGGCCAGCCGCGCGACCGCTCACTGCCGCTGGCCGACATCCTCGCAGCCGAGGGCGTGACGAGCGGAGTCCGGGTCGGGGTCGCGGGCTGGAAGTCCTTCGCGCGGCGAGACTGGCTGGAAGCGCCCGCGTACCTGGTGGACACGCTGCGGGATCTCGTGGGCGGACAGGGGGGCGTGGAGAACGCCTCCGACCTGTTCATCGATCCGGCCGATGGCCTGCGCACCGGCAATGAGGTCGAACAGATCCTCGCCTTCGAGTACGCCTCCTGTCACACGTCGGAGGGCGTCAAGCACCTGCTGCGCGGACTGCGTCCAGGGCTCACCGAGCAGCAGTGCGTCCAGCTCCTCGGCTGGAACGGGATGCCCCTGTCCTGCCACCTCATGCTGTCGGCCGGACCGCGAGCCTCGCTGGGCATGCTCAGCCCCGGTGACCGGATCATCGAGCGCGGTGACCCGTTCACGACGGCGTTCGGCGTCTGGGGCGCGCTCACCTGCCGGGCAGGGTTCCTGGTGGCCGACGCCTGAAGAGCTGCCAGAGGCGATCCGCGACTACGTCGGGCGCCTCGTGGCGCCCTACTTCGAAGCCGTCGCGGAGTGGTACATGTCGCTCCGAGTCGGCCAGACGGGTGGCGCACTCCAGGAGATCGTGGACCGTCGGCTGGGAGATCCGTTCTTCGGCATCTTCCTCAACCCGGGGCACCTCTTGCACCTGGACGAGTGGGTGGCCTCGCCAGTGGGCCCCGGCTCCGACGTCGAGCTGCGCTCGGGCATGGTCATGCAGGCCGACATCATCCCGGCCACCGGCACGGCCTACTTCACGACCAACATCGAGGATGGCATCGCACTCGCCGACGGGGCCCTTCGAGGCGAGCTCGCGGCACGAGATCCGGGCGCGTGGGCACGCATCGCGGCGCGGCGCGCCTTCATGCGGGACGCCCTGGGCATCGAGCTGCACGACGACGTCCTGCCGCTCTCCAACATCCCGGCCTGGCTGCCGCCCTTCCTGCTGGATACGCGGCGCGCGATGACGCTCCGTCCGGGCGCCTGACCGGCATTCCCCGACCAGGCGCGATCCTGGAGGGCGAAGGGGGCCCTCTCAGTGGAGGGCGGTGAGCTCCTCGACGGTCACCTCGTCGGACGCCTTGCCCAGGATGATCATGCCCAGGACCTCGTCGGTCGTGACCTGGGCCTTGTTGACGACACCGACGATGCGGCCGTGATACATGACCGCGATGCGGTCCGACAGGTCGAACACGTCATGGATGTCGTGGCTGATGAGGAAGATCCCGATGCCCTCGTTCTTGAGCTGCCGGATGAGGTCGCGCACCTGGGCCGTCTCGGCCGGACCCAGCGCCGCCGTGGGCTCGTCCATGATGAGGATGCGGGCATTGAAGTAGACCGCCCGGGCGATGGCCACCGCCTGGCGCTGGCCGCCGGAGAGCGACATCACGGGCGTCGTGAAGTTCGTGAAGTTCGGGTTCAGGCGCGACATGACCCCGCGCGTCGCGTTCTCCATGGCCCCGTCGTCCAGGGTCCCCCAGCGTGTCGTGAGCTCGCGGCCCAGGAAGACGTTGCCGGGGGCCCCGATGTTGTCGGCCAGCGCCAGGGTCTGGTAGATGGTCTCGATCTGGAAGTTCTTGGCGTCGCGAGTGTTCCCGATCGACCGTGGCTGACCGTCGATGAGGATCTCGCCGGAGTCGGCGGGGTGCGCGCCTGACAGGGTTCGCATGAGCGTGGTCTTGCCCGCGCCGTTGCCTCCCACGAGGCCCACGACTTCACCCTGGTAGAGATCGATGGAGACATCATCGACAGCGTGCACGCCGCCGAAGGCGACGCTGATGTTGCGCATCTCGACGAGCGGCGCCGGTCGGTCATCAGCCATCAGCGTGCCCCCCGCCGGCCGCCACCTCGGCGGCGATTGTAGGTGTCGAAGCCGACGGCGACCACCAGGACGATGCCGGCCACGATGGATTGGATGGGCGAGTTCACGCCCATGAACGCGAGGCCGTACGACAGCGATGCCATGACGAAGGCGCCGAGGATGGCGCCCGGGATGGTCCCGACGCCGCCGGCGAACGAGGTGCCACCCACGACGGCAGCCGCGATGACATAGAGCTCATCCGCAGAGCCGAGATCCTGGGCTGCGCCGTTGAGGCGCCCGACGACGACAGCCGCGGCGATGGAACACAGGACACCCATGACCATGAACGTCTTCATGATCGTCCAGCGCGTGTTGATGCCAGCCAGGTCGGCCGCGTCCGGATTGCCGCCGTAGGCGTACACGTAGCGGCCGAAGCGGCGGCGCGTGGCCAGGAACGTCATCACGATGCCGACACCGGCGACGATGATGATCGGCCACGACAGGCCCATCGGCACCTGCAGCCCGCCCGCCGGTACCTCGATATCTCGTGCGGCGGCCCACTGGGCGGCCAGGCCCTTGGGCATGAAGTTCTGATTGGCGAAGGCGGCCAGGCCCAGCACGACGACGCAGCCGACGATCCCGAGCAGGATCTCGGCCCACAGCGGCCTGAGCGAGAAGCCGAAGCGACGTCGCTGCCGCCGGTTGTAGGCCAGGAACCCGACGATGGCCAGGCAGCCGATGATGCCGAGCGCCCACGTCGTCTCCTCGCCCAGCGACCCGAGTGCTCCACCACCGAGCTGCCTGAAGGTGGCGTCGATGCCGGTGACCGCCGCGCCGCTCGAGAGCACCCACACGACCCCCCGCAGGGCGAGCAGCCCGCCGAGGGTGACGACGAACGAGGGCACACCGATGTAGGCGATGATGAAGCCCTGCAGGGCCCCGATGAGAGCGCCCAACCCGACCCCAAGACCCAGGGCCACGACCCACATCAACGGGCTGCCCACGGGGATGCCCAGCACGTCCGGCAGGAAGCCCGTCATCAGCAGGGCATAGACCATGGCGATGACGCCGACCTGCGAGCCCACGGACAGGTCGATGTTGCGGGACACGATGATGAGCACCATGCCGGTGGCCATGACGGCCACGCCGGACGCCTGGACGGACAGCGTGATCATGTTGGCGGGATTGATGAGCTTGTAGCCGGACAGGACGTGGAACGTCAGCAGGATGGCGATGAGCGCGACGAGCATGCCGAAGAGACGCATGTCGATCTCAGTCGCTGCGACGAGGCGCCGCAGGCTGGGCCGCGCGGCGCCAGCCACCTGGTCAGGCGCGGAGTCGGCGATACCGGTCATCGTGCCGCAGGGTCCCCCGTCGATTGCAGGGCGCCCTGCGCTCTCGATAGGACCGAGAGCGCAGGGCGCATGACCTCTATGGGTACGCGGTCAGCCTACTGGCAGGCCGCAGGTCCCGTGGCCGGGTCAGTGACCTTCTCACAAAGGACGTCCTTGGTGATCCAGCCGCCGTCAAGCACGAGGTTCAGGGTGTCAGCCGTGACCGGCGTGGGCTGCAGGATGAAGGACTTCACCGTGTTGCTACCAGGCGTCACGAAGTCCGCCGCCTGCATGCCGGCCGTCGGGACCACGGAGGCATCGATGAGGCCGTCCGGGATCATGAGGTCGGCCATCGCCGTGCCGGAGCAGAGCGCCAGGGCGGCCGCACCGGCCACCTTGCCCAGCTCGTTGCTGTTCTTCCACACGTCCACGTACTGCCAGCCGGCAGCCACGTTCTGCAGGTTGGCGGTGTCGCCGTCCTGGCCGCTGAGCGGGATGGGGTCGAGGCCCTTGGACTGCAGGGCCGCCACAACGCCGAGTGCCGTGCTGTCGTTCTCGGCCAGGATCGCGTCGATCGTGACACCGTCAGCATTGGCCTTGTCGATGATGGCTTCCATGTTGTTCTGGGCGGTCTCGGTCTTCCAGCCGTCGGTGAACTGGTCGGCGATGAGCGTGATCTCACCCGACGCGATCTTGTCGGCAAGACCGGCCTCGTCCATGCCCTGGGGCAGGAACGTGGAGGCGTTGGCATCGCCGGGGTCGCCCTTGATGCGGACGAAGTTGCCGGACGGCACCTTGGCGAAGACGGCAGCGGCCTGGGCCTTGCCGACCCCGACGTTGTCGAAGGTGATGTAGAGCACACCCGGGTCTTCGATGAGCCGGTCGTACGCGATGACCGGGACGCCGGCGTTCTTGGCGTACTCGAGAGCCGCCACGGCAGCATCCTGGTTCTGAGCGAGGAGCACGAGGACATCGGCGCCGCCGTTGATCAGCGTCTCGACGTCCGTCTGCTGCTGGGCGCTGTCGAGCCGAGCGTCGAATGCGGTGTACGTGCCGCCGCCGGCTTCGATCGTGGCCTTCATGTTCGGCTCGTCAGTCGCTGCCCAGCGCGGCTGCTCGAAGTTGTTCCAGGACACGCCGACGTCGCAGACGCCGTCGTCCTGCGCCACGACCACACTGGTCGAGGCGAAACTCATCGCTACCACGGCCACGGCACTCGCCCCAGCCAGGGCACGCTTGAATGAACCCATGTTCCTCCTCCTCTTTCCGACCACCAGGGGAATGGCTCCCAGCCGCTCATTACGACACGGCGCTGGCGGAGTGTCAAGAACGATACCGCGTCTGAGAGGACATGTGGCACGCGATTGACAGCGCTTGCAGACCCATGACAGGAGGAGCTGCGTCCCAGCTCGCCCCTTCCACGCGCCCCGCGGCGCGGGCGTCAGGACTCGCGGCGGGAGGCGATCCAGGCACCGGCCAGCACGAAGGCCACGCCGAGCAGCGCGATGGGGGCGACCGCTTCACCCAGCACGAGCACGCCGAGCAGGACGGCCACGATGGGCAGGAAGTAGATGGCGATGGAGGCGCGCGTCGCTCCCACGCGGCCGGCCAGGGTGGCCATGAGCACGATGGCGACACCCGTGCCCAGGGCGCCCAGCGGCACCATCGCCAGCGCCGATTCCCATGACCACGTGGACTGCGGCAGACCCAGGATGCCCAGCGGCAACACCAGCACGAAGGCCACCAGCTGCGCGCGCAGGACCACCGGCGCGGCGCCGTACTTCTGCTGGAGCGGCACGGCCAGGTTCGTGGCCAGGCCATAGAGGAAGACGGCGCCCAGGACGAGGAGCGCACCCAGCGTCGTGTCCGCGCTCGTCTGCAGCTCCGGCAGGAAGACGAGGATGATGCCCACGAAGCCGACGCCGATGCCCAGCGCCTGGCGCCAGCCGGGCAGGCGGCGCAGCAGGTAGGCCGCCCAGGCCGCCGCGAAGATGGGCACGCCGCCGTTGATCATGCCGGCCACGCTGGAATCGATCCACTGCTGCGCGATGGGGAAGAGCGTCAGCGGCACGGCCATCCAGACCGTGCCCAGCAGGGCGACGCGACCCCAGTCGGAGCGGTCGATCGGGGCCCGCGAGCGCGCGAAGAGCGCCAGCGTGGCCGTGCCCAGGCCGATGCGCGCGGCCGTGATCACACCGGGCGCAAAGGCCCGCAGGCCCACCTCCATGAACAGGAAGGACGAGCCCCAGATCAGCGCGATGATGGCCAGGATGCCCCAGTCCTCCGGGGTGTAGGCGTGCACGCTGGTGCCCTGCGCGGTGGCAGGCAGCGAGGATCGCATCCTCGACACTGGGGAGCTCATCGCCGCATCCTAGCGGCTAGGATGGGTCGACGGCGTGGGCCGTGTCGCTGGCACGGACGGCCGGGTGCTGCACGGTGGGGGCGGGCGCATGGACGACTGGAAGTACTACGCCATCACGCATGCCGACCATGTCGTCCTCAACCCCACCAGCCCGGCCAACCTGGACGAGCTCGTGGCCTGGCTCGACCTGCCCCCGGGCGCGCGCGTCCTCGACATCGGCTGTGGCACCGCGGAGCTGCTCCTGCGGCTCGCCGAGGCCAGCGGCCCTGCGGGCGGCAGTGGCACCTTCCGCGCTGTCGGTGTCGATGCCTCGCCGCAGTTCCTCGCCCGGGCTCGGGGCGCGCTCGAGCGGCGCGTACCGGGGGCCGCCATCGAGCTGCTCGAGATGGACGGTGCTGCCTACGCTGCCGAGCCGGGCTCCTTCGACCTGGCCTGCTGCCTCGGCGCCAGCTGGGTCTTCGGTGGACATCGGGGCACGCTGCGCGCCCTCGCGGGCGCCGTCCGGCCGGGTGGCCAGGTGCTCGTCGGCGAGCCCTTCTGGCGCGCCGAGCCGACGGCCGAGTACCTCGCCTGCGTCAGGCCTCTCACGTGACGGCTTCGCGGACCATGCCGGCAACGTCGCCATCGGCGAGTCGGAGGGCCTGCTGCCGCTCCTGGCCCTCGTCAGCAGCGCCGCGGACTGGGACCGCTATGAGACGCTCCAGTGGCGTGCCGCCGTCCGCTACGTGGAGCGGCACCCCGACGACCCGGACGTGGCGGAGCTCAGCGAGCGCGTCGCCCGAACGCGGCACGAGTACCTGGCCTGGGGCCGGGACACCCTCGGCTGGGCCATCTACCTGTTCGGCAAGCCACCGGCCAGCGTCGGAGCATCGACCGTCGCATCGGCGTCTGCCGGCGCCGGGACGTAGGCAGGCAGGGTCTCCGGCTTCTCCGAGGCCTGCAGTCGCCAGAGGTGCGCGTACAGGCCGTCCTGCGCCAGGAGCTCCGCGTGTGTGCCCAGCTCCAGCAGCCAGCCGTCGTCGAGCACGGCGATGCGGTCCGCGTGCCGCACCGTGGACAGTCGATGGGCAACGACGAACGTCGTGCGGCCTTCCATGAGTCGGGCCAGGGCCTCCTGGACGAGGCGCTCCGACTCGTTGTCGAGCGAGCTGGTGGCCTCGTCGAGGATGAGGATGGGTGCGTCCTTGAGGATGGCCCGTGCGATGGCCAGGCGCTGGCGCTGGCCGCCGGAGAGGCGCGTGCCGCGGTCCCCGACGAGCGTGTCGTAGCCGTCGGGCAGGGCCTCGATGAAGTCGTGGGCGTTGGCGGCGCGTGCGGCGGCCACGACCTCCTCGTCGCTGGCGTCGAGGCGGCCGTAGCGGATGTTCTCGGCCACGCTGCCGCCGAAGACCGTGGCCTCCTGGGGCACCAGCGAGATGGCCGCGCGCAGGCTTCCCAGGCGCAGCTCGCGCACGTCGTGCCCATCGACCAGGAGTCGGCCGGCGCTGACATCCCAGAGACGCGCCACGAGGTTGCAGAGGGTGGTCTTGCCGGCTCCCGACGGCCCCACGACGGCCAGCACCTCGCCCGGCGCGACCTCCAGGTCGATGTCCTGGAGGACCGGGCGCTCGTCACCGTAGGCGAAGCCCACAGCGGCGAAGGTGATGGCGCCGCGCACGTCGCGGAGCTCGACGGCCCCGGGAGCGTCCGCGATGCTGGGGCGCTCGTCGATGATCTCGAAGACGCGGGTCACGGCTCCGGCGCCCTCCTGGAACTGCCCGTAGATGCCGGCCAGCGAGCTCAGGCTGGTGCCGATGGCGATGCCGTAGAGCAGGAAGGCGGTCAGCGAGCCCAGCGCCAGGCTGCCCTCGATGACGAGGTGCCCGGTGTACCAGAGGAGCAGGATGAGGGTGCCGAAGCCGAGCACCGTCATCATCGCGGCGAAGAGGCTGCGCGCGGTGACGAGGCGCGTGGCCGTGCCCACCACGTCGCGCAGGTCCTCGTCGTAGCGCTGCCGCTCCCAGCCTTCACGCCCGAACGACTTGACGACGCGGATGCCGCTGAGGGCCTCCTCCGCCGTGGTCGTGCTGGCCGCGATGGCATCCTGGACCCGCATGCTCAGGCGTCGCAGCGGCCGCGCGAAGACGACGGCGATGATGACGAGGGCCGGCGCAAGGGCCAGGATGAGCAGCAGCAGCGTGGGACTGAGCACGAGCAGGATGGCGATGGCGCCGACCAGGCTGAGGAGTGACGAGAGCAGCGAGGTGATCGTCTGCGTCAGCAGGGTGCGCACCTGGGTGACGTCGATCGAGAGCCGGGAGATGAGCTCCCCAACGCGGCGGCGCACGTAGAAGTCGAGCTCCAGCGAGACCAGCCGGTCGAAGACCTGGAGGCGCAGGCGCGCCACGATGCGCTCGCCGACCACCCCCAGGGCCCAGGTCTGGAAGTACGTCGTGACGGCCAGCACCGCGGTGAGGCCCACGAGCAGGAGGATGAGGCGGTCCAGCCCGGCGCCATCGCCGGAATCGACCACCTGGCCGACGAAGCCGCCGACGACGAGCGGCAGGAGCAGGCCGGCGGCCGTGCTGACGAGCAGCGCCACGACGGCCACCGCGAAGAGCGCCAGGTGCGGGCGCAGGTAGCCCAGCAGGCGGCGCCACGGCACGCCACGCAGGCGGTTCGCAGCGGCCTCCGGGGCGTCACCGTTCGCGGCGCTGCCGCCCGTGGGCGACGCGCCGTCCTGCCTCCGGGTCGGGCGTCCTCCCCTTCCCCTGCGGGCCGACCGTCCGAACGGGGAGTGCTGGCTAAAGGCCAGGGGGTGGCACCAGGCCCGGGTCGCAGAAGGCCTCCGACCCGCCGAGGAAGCCGCCGACCGCGACCTTGCGCGTCTCGCCCGCCTCGTTGAAGGCGGAGACGGCGTACTCCCAGCGGGTCATGGAGCCGGGCACATCCGGGATCTCGGGGACAGGGATGGAGCGCACGACCCCGCGGTGGTTGGGGCGGTAGCGCGCCGTGTCCGCGTCCACCTCGGCGATGCGCTTCCAGGGACCGTCGGTGACCGAGCAGTCGGCTTCGAACCAGCTGCGGCGAGCGTAGATGCGGAAGCCGTCCTCGTTGTCCGAGCGGTCACGCCAGACGATGGCGCCATCGAGCGGGTCGTCCTCGTAGACGGGCGGCCAGCCGCGATCGCTGACCTCGCCCCTGGCCGCCGGGGCCTCCGGCGGCACGAGCGGGTCGAGGTAGATGACGCGCGCGATGGGGTCGCGCGCGATGCCACGCTCGTCGCAGGCGCTGGGTGTCGGCAGCCGGCTCACCTGCGTGAAGACGTGGCCGGCGCCGTTGACGACCTCCACGGCAAGCGAGACGGGCAGGCACTCGGTGGAGGCCCGCGTCATGGCCACCGTCGCGCGCGGCAGCCACGGGGCGCCCGGCGCGGCCGGTGCCACCGACGGGTCCCACGTGAACGACACGATGGCATCGGTGGCGCTGCCGTTCCAGCGGCAGTCGGTGCCGGCGGAGCCACCCCGGCGGGCGGGGACGCAGGAGCCCAGCAGGCGCCACGTCCTGGTGGGCGAGAAGGAGTCGAGGCCGCTGCTTGCGGGGATGCGCGGCCAGCCCGGGTAGAAGGCGCGGAAGCGGACCTCGCGGATGTCGGTCGCGTCGCGCACGCGGGTGACGATGCGGATGGCGTCGCCGAAGACGACGTGGCTGGCGTTGGCCGGGGTGCGGCGGTTCCAGCGCGCACGCGGCCGGCCGGGCTCCTCGGTGATGGCGGTGGCGGTCAGCGGGCCGCTCCACCAGTCGAAGCCCTCATAGGCGAGGCCGCCCACGAGCGGCTCCAGCGAGACGGGCGTGCCGCCCACGATCTCGCCCTGGGCCGTGACCGCGGCGTCCCGCAGGATGGCGGCGAAGAGGTCCGCGCTCCCGGACGTGCTGGCGCCGACGCCGGCCGGCTCGGCGTCCGCACAGGCCAGGGCCGGCGTCGCACCGTTCGCCAGGACGGTGCCGTAGCGGCCCAGGAACTCGTTGGGCCCGATGATCAGTGGCGCGAGCGTGTCCCCGTCGAGCAGCGTGGGCTCGATCTCCGAGAGGTGGCCCAGCACGGCCAGGTAGTCCGTGCCGTCCAGCGTCATGCGGATGACGACCATGCGGCCGAGGGAGGCCGACGCCCCACTGGCGCAGCCGGCGTAGGCGAGCTCGCCGCCGAAGAGCGGTCGCACGATGGTGCCCGGGTCGGTGACGCCGGGGCTGGCCTGCGGACTGGCCGCGGCGGAGGTGTCCGGCGCGCCGTTGGCCGGGGCGTCGAGCACACCGTTGGCCGGGGCGCCCGGCGCCGCCTGGGGCGCAGCGCCCGGCTGCTCCACGAGGGGGGCGAAGGCGATGCCGTAGCCGTCGGGGGAATCGGCCTCGTAGGCGCTCCGGATCTCGCGCTCGGCGTCGATCTCGAAGGGCACCGTGGCCGGCAGGCCCGTGGGGCGCTGCAGCAGACGGAAGGGCGGCCGGAGCGGGCCCGGATTGCCGCTGACGACGATGTCGCCGCTCTGGGGCACGCCTCCGGCCTGGGTCGCCAGCACGTCCGGGTCGGCGAAGGCCACGGGCTGCGACTCGGTCATGAACCACCCGCCACGGCCGCGCTCGAACCATGGCGGCGTGGACTGGACCTGGAACTGCAGCCCGATGCTGTCCGTCCAGCCCGTGTTGCCGGCGCTGCCGATGAGCTGGCCGCGGCTGACCACGTCGCCGCTGCGCACCGGCAGCCGGCCGGGGCGCAGGTGCAGGTACAGGCCCGATGTGCCGTCGCCGTGGTCGATGAGCACGTAGTTGACGTCACGCCAGCAGTCCGGCCGTGGCGCGTTGGCGGCTGCCGCCTCCGTGCAGCGGTTGCCGCGCAGCGTGCTGCGCGTGGAGATCACGGTGCCGCCGCGGGCTGCCACGACGGGGAAGCGTTGCGGCCCCTCGGCAGCCTCGAAGTCGAAGGCGTAGGCCTCATCGGCACTGCGGAAGGCGCCCTCGCTGTTGCCCTGCGCCACGAGCAGCGAGCTGCCGGCGGCGGCGGGCAGGTAGTAGATGGGCGCCGGGTCCGCGGCCAGCGTGGCCGCCGGTGGCGCCGTCGCGCCTGCGGCGATGACGGCGACAAGGGCCGCCACGATCGATGCTCGGTTGCGCCTGCCCATGCCCGACCTCCTCTGCAGGCGTAACGGTAGCGCCAATCCGGTCAGGCCTCCGGCGCGCCCCCGGCCAGGTGGCGCAGACGCGGGACGGCGGCGCGTGCGGCCGGGGAGTCGCGCATCGGCAGGCTGGTGCGGCGGATGCCGTCGAAGGCGTAGAGGGCGCCGGCCACGGCCGAGGCCGTGGGCACGAGCACCGCCTCACCCATGCCCTTGGCGCCGTGCGGTCCCTCCGGCTGCGGCTCCTCGACGAGGATGACCTCCACGGGGGGCATCCCCGCTGCCGGGATGATGCCCAGCGACTTGAGGGTGCCGGTCTCGAGTCGGCCGTCCCTGGTGACGAAGGCCTCCGAGAGCGTGTGGCCGAGGCCCATGTGCACGCCGCCAACGACCTGGCCCTCCAGCATCAGCGGGTCGAGCGCGCGGCCGACATCGTGCGCCGCGATGACCTTCTCGATGCCGCCCGCGTCGTCGAGGATGACGACCTGCGTGGCCCAGCCGTAGCCGAAGTGCGTGATGGGCTCCTCCACGTCCGCGCCGAGCTTCGTCGTCCAGTCGATGACGATGTCGGCACGGAACTCGCGGCCGGCCAGGTCGTCCAGGCCGCAGCCGAGGCGCGCCATCTCCTCGCGCAGCTCGTGGCAGGCCTTCAGGACAGCCTGGCCGCCGAGCATGGTCGCCCGCGAGGCCGTGGTGATGCCGGTGTCCAGCTCGTGGCTGGTGTCCACGATGACGGTGATGCCGGCCGGGTCGAGGCCCAGCTCCGCCGCGGCCAGCTGGCGGAAGACGGTGTGGGTACCCTGGCCCATCTCCGTCCACGAGTGGAAGAGCGTCAGACGGCCCCCGCCGTCCGGCCGCAGCACCGCCCGACCGTACTCCTTGAGGCCGTTTCCGACGCCCGTATTCTTCGCGCCGCAGGCGATGCCGGCGTAGCGCGCCGCGCGGTACTGGTCGCGCACGGCCAGCAGCGTGGCCTTGAGGCCGACGCCCGGTCCGAGCTTCTGGCCCGTGCCAAAGCGGTCGCCCTCGGCGAGCGCGTTGCGCCAGCGGATCTCCCAGCCGTCGATGCCGACCTTCTCGGCCAGGCGGTCCATGAGCGACTCGACGCCGAAGTTGGCCTGGTTGGCGCCGAAACCGCGCATGGCCCCGGAGGGCGGGTTGTTCGTGTAGACCGCGCGCGCCTCGACGTCCACGTTGGACACGGCGTAGGCGCTGCAGGCGTGACCGGCGGCGCGCTCCAGGACCTTGCCGCCGACGCTGCTGTAGGCGCCGTTGTCACCGACCATGCGCGCCTTGACGGCCAGCAGTCGGCCGTCCGCGTCCGCCGCCAGGGTGTAGTCCATCCAGAAGGCGTGGCGCTTGACGGAGAAGCGCAGCGAGTCCGCGCGCGAGAGCGCCAGCAGCACGGGCCGGCCGGTGTGCAGCGCCAGCAGGGCCGTGTGCGCCTGGACGTTGAGGTCCTCCTTGCCGCCGAAGGCGCCGCCGGTGGCCACCTGCGTGACGAGCACCTCCTGCGGCTCCAGGCCCAGGAAGGAAGCCACCTGGCGTCGGTCCTCCCAGGCGCCCTGGCCCTGCGAGAGGACGTGGAGACGCGGCCCGCGCGCCGGCGTGGCGCCCGGCGCAGCAGTGGCGCCCGGCGCAGCAGCGGCGCCCAGCCCGGCAGTGGCACCGACCGCGGCGGCGAGGTCGGCTGCCCCGGGCGCGTCCTGCGGCACGGCCAGGCAGGACTCCGGCTCCAGGTAGGCGTGCTCGATCGACGCCGTCGTGAAGCTGTCGGAGACGACGTGCGCGGCGCTGGCGATGGCGGCCTCCGCGTCACCGCGCCGCAGCACGGAGAGCGAGAGGACGTTGCCGCCCTCGTGGATCGCAGGCGCTCCCTCGGCCATGGCGGCGAAGGGGTCCGTGACCGGCTCCAGGACCTCGTACTCGACATCCACGAGGGCGGCCGCGGCACGAGCCTGGCGGCGCGTGCCGGCGACCACCGCGGCCAGCACGTCACCCACGTAGCGGGTGGTCTCCCCTTCGGCCACGAGCTGGGGCCAGTCGTCGTGGATGAGGCCCTGGTCGCGCTTGCCCGGCACGTCGGCCGCGGTCAGCACAGCGACCACGCCCGGTGCCGCGAGGGCGCGCGCGATGTCGATGCGCCTGACGACGGCCCGCGGGTGGTCGGAGAAGCGCAGGGCGCCGTGGAGCATGCCCGGCACAGCGTGGTCGGCCACGTACGGCTGCATGCCAAGCACCTGCTCGCGGCCGCGGTAGCGCGGCGCGCGCGAGCCGATCGTGTCGCCAACCTCGAGGACCGGCCGCGGACCGCCCTGGCGCGCGGCAGCCACCTGCTCGATGGCGTCGATGATCGAGAGGTAGCCCGTGCAGCGGCAGAGGTTGCCAGCCAGGGCCTTGGTGATGGCCTCGCGGGCCGGGCTGGACTCCTTGCGCAGCAGCGACTCAGCTTTCATGACGATGCCCGGAGTGCAGTAGCCGCACTGGGAGGCGCCGGTGGCAGTGAAGGCATCCGCCCAGAGGTCCCGGTGCTCCTCGCGCAGGCCCTCCAGCGTCTCCACCGCGCGGCCGGCCACGCGCTCCGCGGGCTGGGCACAGGACACGACGGCGCGGCCGTCGACGATGACCGTGCAGGCCCCGCAGGACCCTTCCGGAGCGCAACCATCCTTCATCGATCGCAGGCCCAGCTGGTCCCGCAGCAGCTCGAGCAGCGAGGTCCCGGGCTCCAGCTCGACGCTCCGCGCGACGCCGTTGAGTTCGAAGTCCACGTCTCCGCCCTTTCGTGCGTCGATGCGGGCCATGTGGCCCTAGCGACACTCTATCCTCACAGGTGAGCGTTGGATACGCATGTCCGTTGGGGACCGCCTCACCCGGCCGAACGGGTGCCGCCCCGTCGGACCGTCCCGTTCGGGCACCATCTGCCCGGCGACCGCGTGGTGCGGGGACGACTCGTGGAGCATCGGAGGTTGGCATGCGACGGCTGGGACTCGAGCGCGAGGTCATCGACCGGCAGGTCTACGGGCGGACCGTGGAGCGCTTCCGCGAGGCCGGCATCATCATGCCGACGTTCGCCCAGCTGGCCGACCCCACCACCATCCCCGCCGACATCGCCGCCCAGGTCCGCGAGGTCGGGCCGGACGCCCCCCATCCACGCAACCTCTTCCGCACCCACTGGTACAACGGCTGGGGCTCCCCGGACCCGCTGGCCCTGCCGGAGCACGTCGTCCTGCCCTCGTCGCTGACCGGCGTCGACGTCGCCCATCGTGGTGCTCCTCGGCGACCGCTTCCCGATGATCCATTCGCACAAGGTCATCGCCGCGTACGGCTGCCTGGCGCCGCGCATCGTGACCGGCCAGTTCGATCCCACCAGCCAGCGCGCCGTGTGGCCCTCGACAGGCAACTACTGCCGCGGCGGCGTGGCCATCAGCCGCATCATGCAGAGCCACGGCGTGGCCGTCCTGCCCGAGGGCATGAGCCAGGAGCGCTTCGACTGGCTCCTGGACTGGGTCGCCGACCCGGCCGACATCATCCGCACGCCGGGCACGGAATCGAACGTCAAGGAGATCTACGACAAGTGCGCGGAGCTTGATCGCGACCCCCAGACCGTCATCTTCAACCAGTTCTCCGAGTTCGGGAATCACATCGCCCATTACGAGATCACGGGTCGCGCCATCGAGCACGTCTTCGAGTCGATGTACGAGGCGGATCCGGGCCTGCGCCTGGCAGCCTTCACCTCGGCCACGGGCTCGGCCGGGACGATCGGCGCGGGCGACTACCTGAAGGAGCGGCACGGCTCCCTGACAGTGGCCGCGGAGGCGCTGGAGTGCCCGACCCTGCTGCGCAACGGCTACGGCGAGCACAACATCCAGGGCATCGGCGACAAGCACGTCCCGCTCATCCACAACGTCATGGCCACGGACATCGTGGTGGGCATCAGCGACCAGGCCACGGACCACCTCTTCCTGCTCTTCAACACGGACGCCGGACGCGCCCAGCTGCGCGATCGCATGGGCGTGCCGGAGGAGACCATCGCGGCCCTGGCGTCGTTCGGCTTCTCCAGCATCTGCAACGTCCTGACCGCCATCAAGGTCGCCCACCAGCAGCAGCTGGGACCGCGCGACGTGCTGGCCACGGTGGCTACCGACGGGGCAGAGATGTACGCCTCGGAGGTCGCCCGCCTCACGGCGCGCGACTTCCCCGCCGGCTTCGACGCTGCGGCCGCCGGTGAGGTGCGCGCCGCCTGCCTGGATGCCATCGACACCGCGGACATGCTGGAGTGCCGCCGCGAGGACCGCGAGCGCATCTTCAACCTGGGCTACTACACCTGGGTCGAGCAGCAGGGCGTGCCGCTCGACGAGTTCGAGGCGCGCCGCAGCCCCGACTTCTGGGCCGAGATGCGCGATGTCGTGCAGGAGTGGGACGCCATGATCGGGACGTTCAACGCCGAGGTCGGCGCGTGACCCTGGTGTCCTCGGCGGGGACAGCGCCCACGGCCGCAAGCCGCCTGGTCTGCGCGGGCTGCGGGCAGGAGGTGCCCACGGGGCAGCCGTTCGCCGCCCGCTGCCCCGCTGCGCGCCCGGGTGATGACACGGACCACGTCCTGCGGCGTGTCCTCGATCCGGCCGCCATCGACCGGCACCCCGCGGCCGATGCCAACCCCTTCGTGCGCTACCGCACGCGACTCCACGCCTACCACGTCGCCCGCGCCGCCGGCTGGAGCGACGCCCGCTTCGTGGACCTCGTCCATGACCTGGACGAGGCCATCGCCCGCGTGGACGGTCACGGCTTTCGCAGCACGCCCGTGGTGCGCTCGCCCAGCCTTGACCGTCACCTCGGCTTCAGCGCGGACGGCGGGCTGTGGATCAAGGATGAGACCGGCAACGTCTCCGGCTCGCACAAGGCGCGCCACCTCATGGGCATCATGCTCGGCCTGCGCGTCGCGGAGGACCTGGGGCTGGCCGACCCGGCAGCGCCACTGGCCATCGCCAGCTGCGGCAATGCCGCCCTGGCGGCCGCCGTGGTGGCCCGCGCCGCGGAGCGCCGCCTGCTCGTCTTCGTGCCACCCAGCGCGGAGGTCGCGGTGGTCGAGCGCCTGCGCGACCTCGAGGCGGACATCGAGGTCTGCGAGCGCCAGCCCGGCGCTGTGGGCGACCCCACCTACAACCGCCTGCTGGCGGCCATCGAGGCCGGTGCCGTGCCCTTCACGGTGCAGGGCAACCTCAACGGCCACGCCATCGAGGGCGGCGCCACGCTGACCTGGGAGCTCATCGACCAGCTGCCCGATGACGCCTCGGCGCTCGATCGCTTCGTCGTCCACGTGGGCGGCGGAGCCCTCGCGGCCGGCCAGGCGCTCGGCCTCGCGGACGCCCGCGCCGCCGACCTCATCAGCCACCTGCCCCGCCTCGATACCGTCCAGACACAGGGTGGCTTCCCGCTGGCGCGGGCCTACGCCCTGGTCCTCGACGAGCTGGGCGCGGCGGCCGGCGAGGCCCTGGACGGCGACGATGTGGACGAGGGCCTGCGCCGCGCCGCAGCGCACCGCTCGGCCTACATGTGGCCCTGGGAGACGGAGCCGCACAGCCTGGCCCATGGCATCCTCGACGACGAGACGTACGACTGGCTGGCCGTCGTGCGCGCCATGCTGCTGACCGGCGGTCGCAGCGTGGTCGTCGACGAGGACACCATCGAGGCCGCCAACCGGATGGCACGCCCGGAGCTGGGCATCGACGCCGACCATACCGGCACGGCCGGCCTGGCCGGCCTGCTGGCCCTGATCGGCGATGGCCTCGTCGATCCCGACGAGACGGTGGCCGTCATCTTCAGCGGCGCGCGGCGCTCGCCGCACGACGCCCAGCCCCATCCAGCCGACGGCTCCCACGAGGACGCACCGGGCGCCCAGGGGAGCTCCCCACACCCCAACCAGGAGGAGGCACAGCCCCAGTGAGAAGCTTCAAGGGTCGCGACATCCTGTCGCTGCGTGACATGACGCGTGACGAGTACTTCCGCATCTTCCAGGTCGCTGACGACCTGTTGCCCTTCGCACGTGACCGCAAGAACACGGACCTGCTCGCCGACAAGACGCTGCTGACGGCGTTCTACCAGCCCAGCACCCGCACGCGGCTCTCGACCGAGGCGGCCATGCACCGCCTGGGCGGCCACGTCCTCGGCTTCTCCGACGCCAAGATGACGCGCGCCGGCGACTTCTACATGGAGTCGATCAAGGACACCTTCCACATGCTGGAGTACTACGGCGACGTCATCGCCATCCGGCACTACCAGCAGGGTGCCCCCGCGGAGGCCGCCGTCTGGTCGTCCGTGCCGGTCATCAACTGCGGCGACGGCTGGGGCGAGCATCCCACCCAGGTGCTCACCGACCTCTACACCATCTGGAAGGAGAAGGGCACCCTCGACGGCCTGACGCTCCTTCTCGTGGGTGACATGCGCATGCGCACGATGCACTCGCTGCTCTATGCCATGTCGCAGTTCGACATGAAGGCCATCGTCATCGGCCCCGAGGAGATGAGCCTGCTGCCGGAGTTCAAGGCGGAGCTCGACGCGCGCGCCACCTTCTACGAGGAGGCCACCGACGTCCGCGAGGTCATCGACCAGGCCGATGTCATCTACATGGAGCCGGTCGTGCAGGCCGACTACACGCAGTCGCGCGTCGACTCCAAGGACGCTGACAAGGGCCTCACGCCCAAGGAGTACGTGGTCACCCTCAAGCTCCTGCAGCAGAAGGCCAAGCGGGATGCCATGGTGCTGCACAGCCTGCCGCGCATGGACGAGCTCACGCCCGACGTGGACGAGTCGCGCTGGGGCCGCTACTGGATCGAGGCCTTCAATGGCGTGGTCATGCGCATGAGCCTGCTCTCGCTCATCCTCGGCGCCGCCGAATAGCCCTGGGAGACGAACGATGCAGACCGGACTCCGCGGTCGAGACCTCATCGACCTTTCGGACTGGACCAACGAGGAGATCGAGACCGCGCTCGACGTGGCCTTCGACCTGAAGCGCAAGCGCGCCCTTGGGGAGCCCCACCCCTACCTGCGCGACCGGGTCCTCTCGATGCTCTTCTTCTTCTCCAGCACCCGCACCCGCGCCTCGTTCGAGGCCGGCATGGCGCAGCTGGGCGGGCACGCCATGTTCATCGAGAGCCGCACCACGCAGATCGCCCACGGCGACACGGCCACCGAGATCGGCGAGATCCTGGGCCGCTACAGCGACGGCCTCGCTATCCGCCACGTCACCTTCGGCGAGGGCAACCAGTACATCCGCGACGTCGCCGCGGCCAGCCGGGTACCCGTGCTCAACATGCAGTGCGAGGTCTACCACCCCTTCCAGACGCTGGCCGACCTGATGACCATCATCGAGAAGAAGGGCAAGCTCAAGGGCCAGTCCATCACCGTCAGCTGGGCCTACGCGGCCAGCTACCAGAAGCCCATCAGCGTGCCCCAATCGCTCATCCTGGCGGCTACCCAGTTCGGCATGAACGTCAAGCTCGTCCATCCGCCGGAATTCGGGCTGATGCCGGAGATCGTGGCGCGGGCGGAGGCCAACGCCGCGCGCTCGGGCGGGTCGCTGGAGAAGCTGGACGACTTCGACGCCGGCTTCGAGGGCGCGGACGTCGTCTACGCCAAGTCCTGGGGCGCCCCGCTGCTGGGCGTCTCGGACGAGGAGGGCGCCACGATCGCGGCCAAGTACACCGACTGGATCTCCGATGAGCGGCGCATGGCGCTCACCCGCGACGACGCCATCTGGATGCATCCGCTGCCGGCGGATCGCAACGTCGAGGTCGCAGACGCCGTCATCGACGGCCCCAAGTCGGCGGCCTTCGACGAGGCGGAGAACCGACTGCACGCCCAGAAGGCGGTCATGGCGCTGACCATGGGCTGAGGCCTGGGCGCCGCCACCCAGGCCTATGCCAGCGGTGCATGAGTCGGCAGCGCTGGGCTGCGTCGCATTCGATGGTGACTGAAACGACAAGGGCACGCGCCAATCCAGTCGAAGTGGGCATGAACGGCGAACGACCGCCGCCGACCCAGTCGATCGGGACTGGATCGGCCAAGGAGACTGTTCCGGCACGCCGAACTTGGTCAGGTGAGTCGCGGGCGGCAAAGCCGCCGGGTGCCGGCGCCGGAGGAAGAGCGGAACGCGCGGGGCGTGTGCGGCGTCAGACTGGGCGGGGCGTGCCAGCAGTCCATCCGGCCCGCCCAGGAAGGAGTTCCGGGATGTACGTTCATCGTGCGACGGCGTCGGTCGCGCCTGACCCTCGGCCTGCTCAGCGGAACGACCGCCGCGGCCTCGGCCGAAGGGGGCGTCGCCGAGATCAGCTACACGAGCCAGCCTGATCGGCTGGCGGTCTTCCTCAACGACGTCGCCTACGCCCGCGACACCGTGACGCTGCCCGGCGGTGTCGACGTGCGCATGGTGCTGCCGGCCGGCGTCTACGCCGACACGCTCGTGCTGCGCGAGAACGGTGAGCGCGTCGGGGCCTACCGCCTCGACTACCAGACGGGCCAGCCGGCCGTCGAGTGGCAGAGCGCCGCCGACAGCGAGCTGCGCGAGGTCACGCTGGAGTACCTGCTCAGCGGCGTCTCCTGGCGGCCCAGCTACGACATGTGGCTGGGCGCGGATGAGGACGAAACGGTCGACCTCGACTTCTTCGCCGAGATCACGGACACCATGCTCCCCCTGGAGGACGTGGAGATGCAGTTGGTGGCCGGATTCGTCGACCTCTCCGGCCCTGTCGCGCCGATGGACGAGCTCTCCGCCAACCAGCGCCTGACCGGCGACGCCGGCGCCGCTTCCGGCGGCCCAGCCACGGCCACCGGCCAGGTCGACATCCAGCACATCTACGACATCGGCAACGTCAGCGCCGAGGCCGGCGACACGGTCTACGCGCAGCTGGTGGGCGGCACGTTCCCGGCCCGCCGCCTGCACCTCTGGAACGCGCAGACGGACGAGCAGGTCACGGTCATCTACAAGGTCACCAACGACAGCGACCAGCCCTTCGCCGAGGGTGTCGTCCGCAACTACCAGGACGGGCTCTTCATCGGCAGCGACGGCATCGAGCTCGACGCCGGTCGGCAGCGAGGGCAGCGTGACCGTGGGGCACCTCCAGGATGTGCGTGTCAAGCGCGAGGAGAGCCGCAGCGCCATCAGCGAGGGCCGCTTCGACCAACGCGGCGACGTGAAGCTGACGATCAGCAACTTCACCCCCACCACGGTCCACATGGAGGTCGTCGACTACCGGCTCCCCGAAGCCGAGGAGTTGCAGGCGTCGATCACGCCGCAGGAGGAAGCCGGCAACATCCTGCGCTGGCAGATCTCGGTGGAGCCGGGCGACGAGATGGTCATCAGCTACAGCTACAAGATCGACTGACGAACGCGGCGGGGTCAGACGGACAGGACGGTCACGAGACCCGCACCGCCTCCGGCCTCGACCAGCGCGGTCAGATCGGCAGGCATCGCTCGTCAGGATCGCCGCGGGGGTCCCGGACAGGGCCTCCGCGGCGACGATCGCATCGATGGCGTCCGCGAGGCCGGCCCTGCCCAGCAGCTCGCCGGCGAGTCTCGCGATGTCCGTCGTGGTCGGTACGTATTCCTCGATCCAGCGCAGGGCGCGGTCCGTTCTCGCGCACGGTCGCGACCACCACGATGGACCTGGGCCAGCACCGGCGTGGGAACCTCGACGCGTACGCCGTCGTGCGAGTGCGCGCAGGATGGGGGCAACGTCGCGCACGTCGCCTCGGGCCAGCGCGATGAGCGCACCGGCGTCGAGGATCGAGTCGTTCCGGGGCACCCGCCGCACGAGATCGTCCCATTCTTTCCTCACCTGCTCGCGGACCTCGTCAGGGATGGGGCCGAACTCCTCGGTCAGCTCGCGCTCCAGCTCGGCGAAACGCTCGCGCTGACGCCGCCGGGCCAGGGCATCGTTGAGGTACGCGGAGAAGCCACGTTCGCCGACCTCGCTCTTGATCTCGGCCACGAGGTCCGCGTCCAGCGTGACCGACACCTTCTTCATCGCCATGAGTCAGGGCCGCGGTCAGACCAGGGAGGCGACGGCCCGCCGGATCTCGTCGCGCAGGTCGCGGGCCGCAGTCGCCGGGTCATCCGCACCGCTGATGGCACGGGAGGCGTTGATGAGGAGGCCGCGGCCATGGCTGTCCAGGCCCGCCCGCACGGCCGTCTCGACATCGCCGCCCTGGGCCCCGACGCCGGGCACGAGGAAGGGCATCTCCGGGCACAGCTCGCGGGCGCGCCGCAGCTCCGCGGGATAGGTGGCGCCCATGACCAGCATGCAGTTGCCGTGCCGTGTCCCAGGCGTCGCGCACGCGGGTGGCCACGACCTCCCAGAGCGGCACGCCGTCCACGAGCAGGTCCTGCAGCTCCCCGGCCCCGGGGTTGCTCGTGCGGCAGAGCACGATGGCGGCCTTGTCCGTGCGCTCCAGGAAGGGTCGCAGCGCCTCCGCACCGAGGTACGGGTGCAGGGTCACGGCGTCGCAGCCGAGGTCGTCGTAGAGGGCGCTCACGTAGCCCGCGTTCGTGGGGCCGATGTCCCCGCGCTTGGCATCGGCGATCGTGAAGATGCCCGGCTCCACGGAGCGCAGGTACGCCAGCGTCTCGGCCAGCTCCTCCCAGCCCGCCGCGCCACGCGCCTCGTAGAAGGCCAGGTTGGGCTTGTAGGCGGCGGCGTAGGGGTGCGTCTGGTCGATGAGCCACTGCCCGAAGGCCAGCTGCGGCCGTGGCTCGCGGCGGAAGCGCTCCGGCAGTCGGTCAAGCGCGAGGTCCAGGCCGATGCAGAGCAACGAGTCGACCGCGTCCATGCGCGCCTCGAGGCGCGCGAGCGCAGGACCGCTCATCCCCGCCAGCCGTGCGGATCGGCCAGCCAGTCGCGCACCGCGGCAGCGCCAGTCTCGTCCACGAGGCCTGCGGCACGGGCCTCAGCGACGACCGTCTCGAAGGTCGTCAGGACCTCCAGGCGCACGGACGCCTCCGCGAAGGCCTGCCGCGCCTCGGCGAAGCCGTAGGTGATGATGGCCAGGCAGGCATCGACCGTGGCCCCGGCCTCGCGCAGCGCCGCCACCGCCGACAGGCTGGAGCCGCCCGTGGTGACCATGTCCTCGACGAGCAGCGTTCGCCGCCCGCTCACGTCGCCGCCTTCCACGCGACGTCCCAGGCCGTGGCCCTTGGCCTCCTTGCGCACGAAGACCGAGGGCAGCCCGGCGGCGTAGGCGAGCGCGGAGCTGTGCGGGATGCCCGCGCTCTCCACGCCGGCCACGACCTCGACCGGCGGCGACGGCGGCCCGCACCCGCGCCGCCAGCGCGTCGATGACGACGCGCCAGGCGGCCGGCGCGAAGATGAGCCGGCGGTTGTCCACGTAGACCGGCGAGCGGAGGCCCGACTTGAAGGTCACCGGCGCATCGGGCTGCACGCGCACGGCGCCGGCGTCGAGGAGTGCCCGCGCCACCGCGAGCTCGGTCCTGTTCCCGGTCATCGTCGATCGGCCTCCGCGAGGATGTGCGCCGCCGCCAGGGGGCCCCGGAAGACGAGCGCCGAGTAGATCATGGCGGCGCGGGCGCCTGCCGCACGGAAGGCCTGCCAGTCCGCGCCGTCCAGGATGCCGCCGCAGGCCACGATGTCCAGTCGCTCGGCGGCCCCGGGTGCTGCGCAAGGATGGCAGCCAGTCGGCGGACGGTGTCGAGGGCCAGTGGCCGCAGCCCGGCGCCGCTCAAGCCAGCGGTGGGACCGCCGCCATCGGTGTCGCTGCCGCCCCCCGCGCCCGCCGGTGCCGGGCGTGCCACGGTGTTGGTGGCGACGATGGCCCGCACACCGGTGTCGAGGAAGGCGAACACCAGCCCCCGGAGCTGCTCGGTGGAAAGGTCGGGCCCGACCTTGGCCCAGAGCGGGCACCGCCACTGTCTCGCGCAGGGCGCCGCAGAGCCGGCGCGCCAGGGCCTCGGTCTGGCGACCGTGCGGATCGTCCTCGGTGTTGGGGCAGGACAGGTTCAGCGTGTACCACGACGGCCGGTGGGGTCGACCCTCGAAGGCCGCCTCGAAGGCGGCAGCCGCCTCGCGGATCTCCCGCGCCGCCTGGTCGAGGTCGTCCACGCCCGGGCTGACGGCCAGGCTCACGCCCCAAGCCGGCGGCAGGTCGGCCGCCGCGCGCCCAGGAAGGCGGCAGCCGCTGTGGCGCCGGGATTGCGCAGGCCGACGCGGTTCTGCATCGAGCGCGTCGCCATGTCGCGCCAGACGACACAGCCCGGGTTGCCCAGGCGCGGCCAGCGCGTGAAGGAGCCGAACTCCACGGCGCCCACGAGCGCCGGCAGCGAGCGCCAGCCGGGCATGATGTTCCGTCCGCGGGCCACCGCCGCCAGGGCCTCTGCTTCGCTGGCGAAGCCGTCGCCCTTGACGAGCCCGGCGGCCACGATGAGGGGATGCGGCAGCGTCACGCCGCCGACGCGGGTGCGCCGCTCGGGGAAGGCTGCGCTGGTTGAGGCGCCGCGCCGCGGCCAGCAGCGCCGGGTCGCCGTCGGCTCGGCGCAGGGCCGCCACGGTGCGCTCGTGGCCCACCTGGGCGTCGGCGACCGCGAACCAGGTGACCCACCGGTTTCCACATCAGGGCGGCGAGGCGCAGCGACGCTGGCGCGCCGCGGTCATTCACGCGGGCTCCCGGCTGTCGCGCCGACCCGGGCCAGCCGTTCCGTAGCAGTCGACCACAGCCCGGCACCGGACTTGCTCGCCGTCGAAGGCCATGGCGCCGCGTATGCGCACCTCGCGCACCCGGCCGCGGACGCGCATGCCCTCGAAGGGCGACCAGCCGGGGCGGTCAGGAGCGCTGCGTCCTCAACGATCCAGCTGGCGTCCGTGTCGACCAGCGTCTCGGTGTCCGCCGTCGCCGGCATACCGAAGAGCCGTTGCGGCGCGCGCGACACCAGTTCGATCAATCGCTCCTCGGTCAGCGGCCCTCGTGCACGGCGTGCACAGCAGCGGGAGGGTCGTTTCCAGGCCCGGCACGCCGGAGGGCGGCGTGGCAGACAGCTTTTCCGCGCGCGTGTGCGGCGCGTGGTCGCTCTCGACGACGTCCACCGTGCCGTCCCGATGGCTTCCCACAGCGCTTCCTGGTCGGCTGTGGTCTTGAGTTCCGGCTTCATCCGGCCCAGCGCGCCCAGTCGGACGACGTCGTCTTCGGTCAGATAGAGGTGATGCGGCGTGACGCCCACGTGACGGGCAGCCCGTCGGCTTGGCATCGCGCAGCAGGGTTATCTCCTCCGCCGTGCTGATGTGGCAGAAGTGGATGCGCATGCGCAGCTCGCCGTACCAGGGCCAGCAGGTCGGCGACGGTCTGGCCTTCCGCGTGGACGGCGATGGGTGTTCGGCCCGCCAGGCCGCCGGTGCCGTCGTCGCGATCTCCTCGTCCGGGATCAACAGCGTGCCGGTGGTCGCGTTGTTGTACATTTTCAGGCCCCCGCACACGCGCCCGCTGCAGCGTACGCGGCGTCGGCGTGCTGGTCGGCGCCGAAATACAGGCCCCCATCGCAGCCCGCCCGTCCGCAATGGACGCCACTTGGTCTCCAGTCGCCGCCGTGGTGGTCGTGGGCGGGGTGTTGGGCATGTCCAGCACCGCCCAATAGCCCCCCGCCAGCGCCGCCGCCGTTTCGCTGGCGAACGTCGCCTTGTGCGACCAGATCGAGGCCGCGCAGATGCACGTGGGGATCGAGCATCCCGGGGATTTCGCAGGACGGTCACACCCACAACCCGCCCAGGACCTTCGCCAGCAGGGTCATGCGGACGAACATGCCGTTTTCCATCTGGCGGAAGTAGACGGCGCGCGGGTCCACGTCCAGCAGGTCGTGATCGTCCGGCGTGCCCATTTCATTCTTGCGGGGCAGCGGGTGCATCAGGATCGCGTCGGCGGGTGCGCCGGCCAGCACCGGCGGGGTCATGATGAAGCGGTCCTGATGGCGTCGTAGTCGCCGGGTTGGCGAAGCGTTCTTCCTGGACGCGCGTCCAGTAGATGACGTCGGTGCGCCGATCACCTCGTCGAACGGGTCGTGCTCGTAGACCGTGATCCCGCGCGAGCGGGCGAACTCGAGACCGACACTGTCGCGCGGCATGGCCGGCGATACGAGTCCACCAGCCTCAGGTCGTACGGCCTCGTAGCGGGCAAGCAGCTTGGCCAGCGAATGGACCGTGCGGCCGATGCTTCAGATCGCCCACCAGCGTGATACTCAGGTTGTCGATCGCGGCCCTTGAAGTCGTAGATGGTGAAGAGTCGAGCAGCGCCTGGGTGGGGTGTTCGCCCACACCGTCGCCGCCACTGAGCAGACGGCTTGCGCGCAATCTGCCGGGAAAGCTGGTCGAGGTAGTAGGCGGCTTCGTAGGAGGAGCCCGACGAGCGGATGGCGCAGCACGATCTACGTCCGCATAGCAGCCGACGGCGCGCACCGTATCGGCCAGGTTCTCGCCCTTGTAAATCGAGGAGAATTGAACGCCGTTGCTCGCCGCGACCACTTCGCCGCCCAAGCGCCGCATCGCCGCCTGGAAGGAGAGGTCGGTACGGGTGCTGGCTTCATAGAACAGGGTCGCCATGATCTTGCGCTGGCAGAGCGCCAGGACCGACTTGTCACCCTCGCGCACCTTCGTCCGGAGGTCCGCTGCCAGGCTGAAGAGGCGGTCGAGGTCGGGCCGCGCGAACTGCTCCACCGAGACGATGTGGGCCGGCCGCTGAGATCGCCGCCGATGGGTCGCGGCACGTAGTGCTGCTCTGCGGCGGGCACGCGAGCATCCGGGCTGCTGGACATGACGCTTCCTCCCGAGGGCACAGGCGGGGGTATGTGGTGGACGGCCGTCGGCGAGTGTATCGCGCGTGG
>CAWBQS010000005.1:0-486144 GCA_963790915.1 uncultured Chloroflexia bacterium
GACCTCGACGGACGCCTCACGGCCAAGCCCGGCCAGACGCTCGAGTGGGACAGCCTGGGTCGGCTCGTGCGCGTCCGCGACGGTGGGGGTGCCCTCCTCTCCACCTACACCTACGACGCCCTCGACCGCCTGCGCGAGGTCAGCAGCGGCGGTACCACGGTGCGCCACCGCTACGTGGGCACTACGACCCGGCTCGCGCAGCTCTGGAACGTCACCGCGAACAGCGCTGACCGCAACCTCTCCTGGTCCGTGGGTGGCACCCTGCTCGGCGACCTCAAGCCCGGCCTGTCCGGTCGTCGCTACTTCGGGACCAACGGCCACGGTGACATCGCCTGGAGCGCCAACGCCTCGGCCGCGGTCAACGCCAGCCTGCGCCTCGACCCCTGGGGCAACGCCATCGGCACCGCGGGCGACATCGGCCAGCTGCGCTTCCAGGGCTCCTGGCGCGACCAGGCCACGGGCCTCTCCTGGGTCATCAGCCGCTGGTATGCCCCCGACCTCGGTGCCTTCGTCAGCGAGGACTCCCTGCTCGGGCAGTCGTACCCCGACTCACGTCACCTGCGTGCCTACGGTCTGGGTGACCCGGTGGGCATGGTGGATGTGGATGGGAGGGAGGCGACAATCGAAGGGCTACAGAGAGCTGCCGACTGGTGGGGCGCGTGGGCGGCGCTGTCAGCCGCGAGTGAAGCCGTCGCCGGAATGCGCTTCGCTAACCAGAAAGTCGAAGAGGCCAGCCGAGCGAATGGCTGGAGGGCAAATGTCAAGCCGCCTGGCCGCCTAGATGCTCTTCGACACTGCTACTGGGCAGGGTACATGACGTGCTTCATAGGTGGACACAAGGCCAAACACTTCCTATGGTTCCACGAGAAGGGGGAAAGCGTAGCCGACATCGACAAGCGACGCACCCAGTACATGGACTACCACAATGATGTCGTGGGCATTGGAGTCGGCTACATCGTTCGCGTCAGCATGGGCGGGAATCTCGAAGGCCCGGACCGTATCCTCGAGGCTGCTGAGAGAATCAAGAATAGGTGCGACGCAGCGCTTGCGCATGGCCTCTTGATTTGGATGCGATATCGGTCGCCGCATGTGCTCGTGAACTCACTCGGTGTCGTCTGGTCTGGCGAACTAATGGCATGGCAGTATGACGAAGCGTTCTGGAAGACGTTGTGGCGAGTCCACAAGTGATGGCCGGTCGGTCATGTGCTCACGCGAGAGGCGTCAGACCGACAGTCGATGCCCCCGCATCGGGGCCAACGCCCAGCCGAGGGATGGACCGTCGGGCCACAATTGCAGGAGGTCACCCCATCGATGCATGAACTAGTCGCCCTTCGGATCCTCGCCATGACCGTGGTGCTCGTGTTGGTGGCGTCACTCGCGCCGGCGGTGACACGCGGACAGTCACCCACCGCGACCGAGTCGCTCAGCATCGCGTCGCTCTGCGGGCCGGATGCACCGGCCATCCCGATTATTCCCCGACGTGGCCGCCGGAACGACCGAGCCGTCGGCCTCGGGTGACCCGGTCGATGAGAGTTCCGACGACGCACCCCAGGCGCACGATGCCCCGGAGCTGGAGCTGCTGCTCCCCGATCTCGTCGACGGCATCGCCGCCGACACGTACAGCTCGGTCCGCCCGTTCGAGGCTGACGCCGACAGCGGCTACGACCAGCGCTGGCTCCTCGAGTCGGCCGGCCTCGAGACGAGCGTCGAGCGAAGCGCGACTGCCGAGTACGGGCCGCTCGGCTTCGTATCCGTCTCGCGCATCGACAGCATCCCGACCGAGCGCCTGCTCGACGAGCGAGCGGGCTTCCTGCGTGTCCTGCGAGGCCCGTTCGGTCCCGCCTGCGGCATCTGGCGCATCAGCGAGCGCGACATCCTCATCTTCGGCCCAAGCGACGACCCGTCAGCGGGCGAGTCGCTGTTCGGCGCCGCGATGGCGCTGTGGATCGAGGATGGCGCGATGTTCTACGCGGCGTCGGAGTCGCACGGCGGGTTGGCGCGCCTGCTCCAAGGGATGTGAGCCGGGTCGATGATGCCCAGCGCCTGGACCGCAGGACACATAGCGACCGTGGCGGTCCACGCGATCCGCTCGGGGTCACCCGACCTCTGACGCGCCGATCGCGGGAGGTCGCGATGCCGGCTCGACCGTCCATCGCATGGCCACACGCGGTTCCGCGTCAGCGACCCTCGTCGGTCAGCGAGTCGAGGTGACGGGACATCGTCGGGGTTCTGGCAATCGACCGGACGAGGCCAGGACCACTCCCCCCGCTCCACACTGCCGTCCGGCTCGGTGACGCCCACCGGGACGAAAGCCTGGCACCACACCCGTCGCGCATCCTCGTCGGTCGCATCCGGAGCGAGATGGACGGTGACCCCGTCCTCGTCTTCGATCAGGAGGAACGACTTCGAGGCCCAGACGCTCTCGACACCCGGCATGCCGTCGGCTCGCTCGCCGGCTGCCAGGATGCCCCGGCCAAGCAGGTGATCGAAGACCCCTGCCTGCGCCAGGACGATGCCCACCGCCATCGCCGCCGCGAGCACCAGACCGAGGGCGAGGAACGCACAGCCAGCCAGCGGCGAAAGTAGGCGGAACGGCAACCACAGAAGTGCGGACGCGCGCCCTTGGCTCTGAGGCATCGTCGAGAGTCTACGCGTCCACCTCCGCGCCCACGAACACGACCTACACCTACGGTCTCCTGACCCATGGACGCAGCGACGTGACGGGCACTTACTCCGCCACGATCGGCCTCTTCGGCCGCGAGCTGAGCATCACGACGCCGCTCCACGCCAACGCCTTCAGCCTCGCCTGGCGGCCCGACGGGCTCCTCAAGACCCGGACCGACCCCAACGGCATGAGCCATGCCTTGACCTACGTGGCCGGACGCCTGACGAACATCACGAGCACGGGATCGGGCTGCTCGGGAGCCTCCTGCGCCGACGTCACCTACACGTACGACCGCGCCGGCATGCGCCTGAGCGAGGCCTCCTCGATCGACGATGACCCGGCCAACGGCACGGCCGCCTTCACCTATGACGCCCTCGGGCGCATCGTCACCGACGACGCCCCAGGCTCGGTGCCCGACCAGGCCTACGACTGGGCCGCGGTCCTCGACCGCGAGGCCAAGACCACCGGAGCCACGACGGTGACGACGAGCTTCGACGCCGCCGACCGCCCGGTGAGCGATTCCGCGGGTGGCAGCTACGACCATGACCTCGACGGACGCCTCACGGCCAAGCCCGGCCAGACGCTCGAGTGGGACAGCCTGGGTCGGCTCGTGCGCGTCCGCGACGGTGGGGGTGCCCTCCTCTCCACCTACACCTACGACGCCCTCGACCGCCTGCGCGAGGTCAGCAGCGGCGGTACCACGGTGCGCCACCGCTACGTGGGCACGACGACCCGGCTCGCGCAGCTCTGGAACGTCACCGCGAACAGCGCTGACCGCAACCTCTCCTGGTCCGTGGGTGGCACCCTGCTCGGCGACCTCAAGCCCGGCCTGTCCGGTCGTCGCTACTTCGGGACCAACGGCCACGGTGACATCGCCTGGAGCGCCAACGCCTCGGCCGCCGTCAACGCCAGCCTGCGCCTCGACCCCTGGGGCAACGCCATCGGCACCGCGGGCGACATCGGCCAGCTGCGCTTCCAGGGCTCCTGGCGCGACCAGGCCACGGGCCTCTCCTGGGTCATCAGCCGCTGGTATGCCCCCGACCTCGGTGCCTTCGTCAGCGAGGACTCCCTGCTCGGGGAGCCGATCAACCCCGACTCACGTCACCTGCGTGCCTACGGTCTGGGTGACCCGGTGGGGAACTGGAGTCCGAATGGACGAGCGATCCCATCCTCAACGACCTCCTCGCTTGCCTCTCAGCATTCTCGGTGGGCGGCTGTCTGCTGGGCATCGAGCTCAAGTTCAGGGCAGAGAATGAGGCGAAGGAGCGACGGCACGGCGAGAAGTACGCCGGACCTGGGCGCAAAGACGGCGAGCGCGATGCCCTTCGCCACTGCTTGATCGCCGGCTACCTGACCTGCGCACTCGGCGTGGAAACCGCGAAGCAGATGCTGATGTGGCACGAGTTCATGGAGCCCCAGGACACCCCTCGACAGCGCGCCCGCCAGGCCATGGAGCTGCACAACAACAAGGTCGGGATCGCGGTTGGTAAGACCGCTCGACGGCGGTTCCCGCTGACATGGCAAGAGCAGTTCGATGCATGGAATCTCAATGTCAGAGGGTATGATCGGCGTCTGCACTTCGTGGAGCGACGATGTGAAGCACGGTCCAAGGCAGGATCCCTCTGGTGGATGGACGCGTCGGAGTACTTCATCTGGCTCACCAATGCGAATGGCGACTATGTCGGTTACTTTGGCCACAAGTGAGCGGCAGCGTGATTGGGCCCGACATGACCGGCGTGTGATCCGGAACCCGAGGTAACAACCCATGTGCACGCACAGCTCGTCAAGCCAGGAGCATCGGCCGCATCGTGGACTCCTGGCGAGGCTGTCGATGGCAGCCGCGGCCAGTCTCCTCGCCTTCTCCGCCCTCGGCTGCGCCCCGGACTATGCCGTCGCTGTGGCGGCCATCGAGGCAGCCTTCCCGACCTTCGAAGAGCTGGGCCTCGAGTTCTACGACGAGTCCTGCGACGCGATCATCTACGAGCGAGGCGCCTTCGGATCGGGCGCCGAGTGCTCGAGCCCGATCGTCGAGGCCGCAGAGCTGCAGCCCCTCGATGACCAGGCTCGGGAGGACATGGCTCGCGTCGCAGGAGCAGCGTCCTCGGCCGGGCCCCTCGAGGATGCCTATCTCGAACGCTCTTCGGAGACAGGCGCGATCTCATACGGTGAGTTCACGCTGGGAGAGCCCTCATTGCTCGGCCAGAGGTACTACTACTACTACTACCCCGGCGGCGGCGCCGAGATGCGAGAGGAGTTCGGCGAGACGTTCTACTCTCACTTCGTCACCAAACACGTCATCGACGACGACTGGTACGTGGAGTACTGACCCGTCGCACCCGGTCAGCAGACATCACCAGCCGATGCTTGAAGCAGTGGCACTTCGGACTTTCGCCATCGCGATGGTGCTCGTGGCAGCAGGATCGTCGCCCGCGCCAGCCGTGACACGTGGACAGTCGCCTGCGGCAGCGGAGCCGGCCAGGATCGCATCGCTCGGCGGTCCGGATGCCCCGGCCGTCCCGGACCTCGCGGACGTGGCCGCGGAGGCCACCGAGCCCGTCGCGCCGGGCGTCCAGATCGACTGGGGTTCGAGCGACTCGCCGCAGACGCACGACGCCCCGGAGCTGGAGATGCTGCTCCCGGAGCTCATGAACGGTATCTCGGTCAGCAGGTCCAGCGCCATCCGCCCGTTCGAGGCTGACGCTGACAGTGGCTACGACCAGCGCTGGCTCCTCGAGTCGGCGGCCTCGAGGCGAGTGTCGAACGCACGGCCACGGCCGAGCACGGACCGCTCGGCTTCGTGTCCGTCTCGCGCATCGATGGCATCCCGGCCGAGCGCCTGCTCGACGAGCGGGCGGGCTTCCTGCGTGTCCTGCGAGGCCCGTTCGGTCCCGCCTGCGGCATCTGGCGCATCGGCGAGCGTGGCGTCCTCGTCTTCGGCCCGAGCGACAACCCACCGGACGGCGAGTCGCTGTTCCACGCCGTCATGGCGCTGTGGATCGAGGACGGCGCGATGTTCTACGCGGCGTCGGAGTCGTACGGCGGGTTGGCGCGCCTGCTCCAAGGGATGTGAGCCGGCCGGGTGACTCCCAGGACCCTCTACTTGAGCAGTAGGAGTCGCAGGCGGCGCGCCGTGATGGTCACGCCGATGAGGCTCATGATCGAGAGGTAGGCGATGTCCACGAGCACGCCCGGCCCGAGGTCGCCCGTCGTGCAGCTGCGCAGGAGGTGCACGCCCCGGTAGAGCGGCGTGAGCTCCACGATGACGCGCAGCCAGTCCGGGTAGACGCTGATGGGGAAGAAGGTGCCGCTGAACAGGAACATCGGCGTGGTCACCACGGCGATCATGTCGAAGTCCTGCCACTTGGTCATCCAGGTCGTGGCCGCCATGCCCACCGAGGCCGCCGCCAGGCCCACGAGCAACGCGCCGGGGATGGCCAGCAGGCCCAGCGGCGAGAGCACCAGGCCGAGCAGCGCCATGATGGCCACGAAGCCGATGGCGTAGAGCAGGCCGCGCGTCAGCGACCAGCCCACCTCGCCCACGGCGATGTCGGCCGGCTCCAGCGGGGTCGAGAGCATGGCGTCGAAGGTGTGGGCATAGCGCAGCTTGAAGAAGAGGTTGAAGGTGGCCTCCATGAGCGCGCCGTTCATGGCCGTGGTGGCCATCAGGCCGGGCGCCACGAAGGCGGCGTAGGGGATGTCCCCCACGTCACCGACCAGCGTGCCCAGGCCGAAGCCGATGCCCAGCAGGTAGAAGACCGGCTCGAAGAAGCCCGAGACGATGATCGACCAGTTGCGCCGATAGACGAGGATGTCGCGCTCCAGCACCTTGTGGGCGCGCCAGCGGCCCAGCGGCCGCGTCGGGAAGAGCCGGGTCGTGATGAGCATCCCTACTCCGCCAGCTTCTGGCCGAAGGTGCGATAGGAGGCCAGCAGGCCGACGATCCCGAGGACCGTCAGGTAGGTCACGTTGATGATGGCCAGGGCCGGATCGACCATGTCCAGGGCGAGGGCTCGGGCGAGGGCCACGGCATGCCAGAGCGGCGTCAGGTAGGCCACCAGCTGCAGCAGGTCGGGCAGCTGGCTGACCGGGAAGAAGGTGCCCGAGAAGATGAACATCGGGGTGATGACGAAGCGGAACAGCGAGGCGAAGGGGCTGTCGTTGCGCTGGGCTGCGGCGAAGGCCTGGATGGGTGCCGCGAAGGCGAAGCCGGTCAGGGCAGCGACCGGCACGAGCAGGACGCCACGGCCGGGCTCGATGGCGCCGAAGAGCGCCATGACGAGTGCGAAGACCGCGGCACCGAAGGTCGTGCGGAGCATCGCCCAGGCCAGCTGGCCCGTGGCCACGTGGCGGCTGTCCAGGGGCGAGAGGATCATGGCCACGTACGTCTTGAGCCAGCGGATGCCGGCCATCACCGGGTAGGTCGACTCGAAGGCGGCCGTCTGCATGGCCTGTGCCACGAGCAGGCCCGGAGCCAGGAAGGCGAGGTAGCCCACACCCTCGATGCCCGCCGGATTGGCGTCGTCGATGAACGTGCCCAGGCCGATGCCCATCGCCACCAGGAAGAGCACCGGCGTGAGGAACGTGGAGAAGACGGAGCCGCGCCAGGTGCGCCGGTAGACGAGGGCGTGGTGCTCCATGACGCGCAGCACCGGACGGGCGGCGGCGGCGATGCTCACCGGCCGGTCACTCGACGAGGGTGCGGCCGGTGAGGCGCAGGAAGACGTCCTCCAGCGAGGATCGCCGCACGAGCATGCCGGCAGGATGGAGACCCTGCGCCAGGACGGCTTCGGCGGCAGCGTCCCCGTCAGCGGCGTAGAGGAGCCAGCGGTCCGGCAGGTGCTCGGCACGCTCCACGAGGCCGCCCAGGTGGCCGTCGAGGTCCAGCTGCACGGGATCGTCGAAACGCAGCTCCACGACCTCGCGGCTGCTGTGCGCCTCGATCAGCTCCCGCGGTGAGCCCTGGGCAACGATGCGGGCCTTGTCCATGACCACCAGTCGATCACAGAGCTGCTCCGCCTCGTCCATGTAGTGGGTCGTCAGGATGAGCGTGATGCCCTGCTTCTTGAGCCGGTAGAGGCGCTCCCAGACGAGGTGGCGGGCCTGGGGGTCGAGGCCGGTGGTGGGCTCGTCGAGGAGGAGGACCTCCGGCTCGTTCACGAGCCCACGGGCGATGGTCAGGCGGCGCTTCATGCCCCCGGAGAGCGGCTCCACCTCGTCGTTGGCGCGGTCGGCCAGGTGCACGAAGTCCAGCAGCTCCGCGGCCCGCCGTCGCGCCTCCTTGTACGAGAGGTCGAAGTAGCGCCCGTAGATGAGCAGGTTCTCCAGGACCGTCAGCTCCATGTCCAGGGTGTCCTGCTGGGGCACCACGCCCAGGCGGGCGCGGATGGCGGAGCCATGCGTGGCGGGGTCCAGGCCGAGTACGCGCAGGGTTCCGGCCGTGACCGGCGAGATGCAGCCGATCATGCGCATCGTGCTGGTCTTGCCCGCACCGTTGGGCCCCAGGAAGCCGAAGGCCTCGCCGGGCTGCACATCGAAGTCGATGGCGTCCACGGCCGTGAAGTCGCCGAAGCGCTTGGTCAGGCCGCGGGCATGGATGAGCGCCGCGTCGGGCTGGTCGGGCATCGCAGCATGGTAGCCCGGATGCGTCCGCCGTCCCGGTCGGTGCCAGCGGCTCCCGGGGGCTGATCGCTAAGCGGCCACGGGCGCGGCGGCGTCGGCGGCTGCCGCCCGCTCCCGGGGGCTGATCGCTACGCAGCCACCTGCGCTGCGACATCGGCCGGATCGCGTGGTCGACCGCGCGCTGGAGGGCGCTGGGCGTGGCGTGGCGACGCTGAGCGGTCCTCCGGTCGCTGATCGCGTGGTCGACCGCGCGCTGGAGGGCGCTGGGCATGGCGTGGCGACGCTGAGCGGTCCTCCGGCCGCTGATCGCGTGGTCGACCGCGCGCTGGAGGGCGCTGGGCGTGGCGTGGCGACGCTGAGCGGTCCTCCGGCCGCCGATCGCGTGGTCGACCGCGCGCGCAGCCACCTGCGCGGCGACGTCCCCGGAGGCCTCCCCCGTCCCCGACATGGCCGCGGGCACCACGCCGCTGTGCAGCGTGACCATGCCGAAGAGCATCCCGTGCCAGTCGACGTCGCGGAGGCCGGCGGCGCGCATGATCCGCGCGATCTCCTGCGGCGGCGGGTAGTCCCTGGTGGAGCTCACCAGGTAGGCATAGGCGCTGCCCTGGCCGATGAGCCGACCGATGAACGGCACGGCCCGGTCGAACCAGGCCTGCGCCAGCCGGCCGATGATGCTCGTGGGCCGCGCGATCTCCAGGCAGACGACGCGCCCGCCGGGCCGCACGGCACGCGCCATCTCGGCGAAGCCGCGCCGATAGTCGGTGAGGTTACGCATGCCGAAGGCGATGGTCGCGGCGTCGAAGACATCGTCCTCGACCGGCAGCGCCAGGGCGTCGCCGACGGCGTAGCGCAGCCCGTCCCGGCCGGCGGCGCGGTCCCTGGCCCGATCGACCATGCGCGCGGAGAAGTCGACGCCCAGGGCCGTGCCGCCCGGCTGCACGGCGCGATGGAGGTCGCTTGTCACCTTGCCCGTGCCACAGGCGACGTCGAGGGCGCGGCCACCGGGGCGAAGGCCGGTCTCGTGCACCAGGCGGCGTCGCCAGCGTGGCTCCTGGAATCCGGAGATGAGCAGGTTCGTCAGGTCGTAGACACCGGAGATGCGGTCGAACATCTCCTCGACGTGCGCGGGCGGGGCACTGTTGCCGGTCATCGGTCCGCGTCGGCCTCCACTGCGGCGGCGATGAGATCCGGCCACGTCACCGGTGCCAGGTGATCGGCGACCGGGATGGCCCGCGTGACCGCGCCGGGGATCCGCGCTGCCAGCGCGGCCGCGATCTCGGCGTACCAGGCCGGGCTGGCCGCACCGTGGGCGATGACGACGGGACACTTGATGTCGGCCAGCCCGGACGGCGCGAGGCCCAGCAGCGGCGCCTCCGCGATGGCAGCACCACCCACGCGTGCGAGGCGCTCCGTCGCGGCCGGCGCGCGCGTCTCCGCGGTCCCCCGGCGCGCCGCCCGGAGACGCCGGCCAGGAAGGCCGCGGCAGCGGCAGCAGGCCCCTGCCGCTCGCCGGCCGCCAGGGTCCGTTCTGCGATCCCCGCCAGCTGCCGCTGCACGGCCGGCCCCGCCAGTGGCGCATACGGTGGCTCCCAGGTCCAGGCGGCAGCGACGAGCGCCGGCCGTCGAGCCGCCAGCTCCAGGGCCAGGCAGCCACCGTAGCTGTGGCCCACGACCAGGCAGCCCTCCAGCTCTTCCGCCTCGATGAGGGCCGCGGCATCCGACGACGTGCACAGCGACGTCGATCGGCACGGGGCGCGGTGGCTGCTCCGGCAGCATGACGCTCTCGCCGCTGCCGCGGCGGTCCATGCTCACCACCCGGAAGCGAGCCGCCAGCCGCGCCGCCAGGTCGCGCAGCTGCCATGACGACGAGAGCGTGGCGTGCAGCAGCAGGAGCGGCGGTCCTTCGCCCAGGCAGCGGTAGGCGATGGTCGTGTCGGCGAGCGAGAGACTGGTCAGCCTCGGAGTCTCGGGAGGGAGCGGCCTGCTCATGCGACCGGCGCGCTCATGCGCCGGGACCCGGGTCATCCGGGTCGCGCCCGGGAACCGGGTCGCCCGCGGCGGCCGACGGATCGCCCGCGGCCGCCGACCGGCGCATCGACCAGCAGCGTGGCCTGCAGCTCGCGGCGCAGCACCTTGCCGGCCGCGTTGCGGGGCAGCGCCAGCACGCGGACGAAGCGTCGCGGCACCTTGTAGCCGGCCAGTCGGGCGCGGCAGTGGGCCGCCAGCTCATCGTCGGCCACGTCGGCTTCGGGCACCAGGACGATGGCGGCGACGGGCACGCCGCCCCAGGTCGGGTCGGCCTGGCCAACGACGGCAGCCTCCGCCACCGCCGGGTGCTCGCAGAGCACGGCCTCCACCTCGGCCGGCTGGATGTTCTCCCCGCCGCTGATGACGACGTCGTCCCGGCGCCCCATCACGCGCAGGAGGCCATCCTTGGCCACGCTGCCCAGGTCGCCCGTGTGCAGCCAGCCGTCCACCAGGCGTTCTGCCGTGGCCTCCGGGTCGTCCAGGTAGCCGCCGAAGACCATCGGTCCGCGCACCTCGATGCCCCCCGAACCCTCCTCGTCACCCTCTGGCGTCGCCGCCTCCCGGAGACGGACGCCGGGCAGGGGCCGCAGCGCCGTCGGGTCGGCGAGGGTCGCGGGGTCCAGGCCGCCCACCGCCACGCCCGAGGCGGTCTCCGTCATGCCGTAGGTCACCAGGATCGGCAGCCCCATGCCACGGGCGCGAGCAAGCACGGGGCCCGGGATGGGCGCGCCGCCCAGAAGCACGGCCCGCAGGCTGGCCGGCACGGGGCGCGCCGCCCAGATCTCGAGCAGCTGCTCCAGTTGCGGCGGCACCAGGGACACGTGGCTGCAGCCGGCAGCGATCCGCGCAGCGACCTCGCTGGCGTCGAATCGCGGCAGCACTTCCAGCGGGACACCCCAGCGACTGGCGCGCATGACGATGGCCAGGCCGGCCACGTGGAACAGCGGCAGGCAGGCCAGCCAGCGGTCCTCCGCCCGCGGCAGCAGCACGGCCGCCCAGGCGTCCGCGCTCGCTACGTGGTTGCGATGCGACAGCACGGCCGGCCGGGGCTGGCAGCTGGTCCCGGAGGTGAAGACGATCGTGGCGGGCTCGTCGAGCCGGATGATGGCAGGCCGCTCGGCGTCGGCGGAGGTGAGCGGGGCCGCCGCCAGGGCCGCCGCAGCGTCCCACGTCACGAGTGGAGAGATCTCCGCGGCACCGTCCCCGGCGAGGTCCTCGGCGAGCAGGTCGGCCGCCAGGCGCTCGGCCCGCGCTGCGTGCGTGTCGTCATGGGCCAGCACCCGCGGCGAGAGGCGGGCCAGCTGGGCCAGCAGCTCCGGGTCGGCGCCCCGTCGGTTGAGCGGCGCCAGCACTGCGCCCACTCGTCGCAGCGCGTGGAGCAGCACGACGGCGGGCGCGTCATCCTCGAGCAGGGCTGCCACGCGGTCGCCCGCTGCCACGCCCTGCTCGGCGAGCGCGACCGCGAGTGCGGCGGCGGCACCGTCCAGCTGGCGGGTCGTCCAGGCGCTGGCGGTCGCGCGCAGCGCGGGGCGTTCCGGTTCGATGACGGCCCAGGTCGACAGCCAGTCGGGCGTGCGTTCAGCCATGCGCCGACTCTTCCGCCCTGAACCGCTCGAGGGCGGACGGGTCCACGGCCACGCCCAGACCAGGCTCCAGCGGCAGCTCCATGTGCCCATGATGCACGGCCAGCGGTCGCAGCAGCAGATCCGAGGCCAGCAGCCCGGCGGTGGACAGGCCGTGCGCCCCGCCCTGGGGCAGCAGGGCCGCCAGGTGAAGGGCGGCGGCCACGCCCACCCCGGTCTCGAAGCCTGTCGCCACGGTCACTCGCATGTCGCTCGCCAGTGCCAGGTCCGCGAGAGCGGTGGCCACCAGCAGGCCCCCCACACGCGCGGGCTTGATGACCACCGCGTCCACGCTTCCGGCCGCGGCCAGCTCGCGGAGGCTCACGGGGTCGGTGACGATCTCATCGGCAGCGATGGGCACGCTCACGGCACGCCTGAGACGGGCCAGGCCGGCCGCGCCGGCCGAGACGGGCAGGGGCTGCTCCACGTACTCCAGTCGATACCTCGCCAGGTCCTCCAGCAGCGCGGTCGCGGTCGTTTCGTCCAGGCGGCCGTTGAGGTCGAGGCGCAGCGCCACCAGGGGCCCCACGCTCTCGCGCACGGCCGCCACGCGCCGGAGGATGTCAGGGATCGGCTCCGCGCCGGCCTTCAGCTTCAGGCAGCCGAAGCCCTGCTCCACCAGCGACCGTGCCTCCGCTGCCGTCTCCTCTACCCCGGCCATGCCGAGCAGGGCGTTGATGGCCACGTGCGGTGCGGGCACCGCCGCCAGCAGGCGTGCTCCGCTGTGCGCCGCGGTGTGCGCGGCCAGGACCGCTGCCAGGGTGATCCCCCGGGCACGGGCACGCGCATCGAGGATCGCGGCCGTGACGGCGGCCTGGAGGGCCGGCCCTCCGGGCCACGCGCCAGCGGCGTCCCGCCACGCGCCTGTGGCGTCCGGCCACGCGGGCAGCGCCATCGGGTCGAGGAGGTCGAGCCCGACGAGCCGATGGGCCAGCCAAGTGGCCGCACTGCTGGCCCAGCCCGGGGCTGCTTCGGTCGCGGGTGCCACGTCCAGGCCGTCGATGACGACCTCGCCCCAGCCTTCGGGGCCGTCGTCCGTGCGCAGGCGCAGCAGCGCGAGTCGGATGGCGGCACGTTCGCCGGCGGCCGTGACGATGGCCCGGCGCAGCGGAACGTCCAGCAGATCGAGGTCCACTCCGGCGATGCGCATCGGGTCAGCCCGGCAGCGCCAGGCCGGCTGCCAGCAGCGCGGCACAGACCAGCGAAAGGCGCGCCGTGCCGGCCAGGACGGCGTTGAGGCGCCGCGGGTCGCCCCCGGCACGGATCTCGCGCCGCAGCGGCAGCGCCAGCGGGACGCCGAGCCATGCGAGCAGGACGCCGGGTCCCCCTCCCGCCACCGCCAGGACGGGGACGGCCACGAGGGCCACGAGGAGCAGGACATCGAACTCGGCCATCGCGCCGCGCTCGCCCAGGCGGACGGCGAGCGTGCGTTTGCCGGCCCGGGCGTCCTGGGCGATATCGCGCAGGTTGTTGACCACGAGGATGGCCGTGACCAGGACGCCGACCGGCACCGAGGCCAGCAGCGCCAGCGGCTCCAGCGTGAGCGTCTGCAGGTACGTCGTGCCGGCCACGGCCACCGGTCCGAAGAAGGCGAAGACGAAGACCTCGCCGAGGCCGCGATAGCCATACGGCCACGGCCCGCCCGTGTAGGCCAGCGCGGCGACCACCGCGACGACGCCGAGCACGAGGATGGCCAGCCCGCCGATGCTGACGAGATACAGGCCGGCCAGGCCGGCCAGGCCGATGACCAGCGCCACCCCCACCACGAGCTCCCGCTGGCTGAGGAGGCCCAGGGCCGCCGCACGCGGCGGGCCGACGCGGTCGGCGCTGTCCGCGCCGGAACGGAAGTCGAAGAGGTCGTTGGCGAGATTGGACGCCACTTGCAGGAGCAGGGCGACCGCCAGGGCCGCGACGGCCGGCAGCGGCTCGAAGACGCCCATGCCCACGGCCACGCCGAGCCCGACGAGGACAGGCCCCACGGCCGCTGGCAGTGTCCGCGGCCGGATGGCGAGCCACCAGGCGCGGGGGCGGCTCACGGATCGGGCGGGTGCGTGGGTCATGGTCGGTCGGGCAGCGGTCGCGCGGATCAGGGCGGTCTCAGGGGCGGCGAGGGAATCGGGAGAAGTCGGGCGCACGCTTCTCGAGGAAGGCGCGACTGCCCTCGTGCGCCTCCTCGGTGAGGTAGAAGAGCATGGTGGCGTCGCCGGCCAGCTCCTGCAGGCCAGCCAGGCCATCGGTGTCGGCGTTGAAGGAGCGCTTCAGCATGCGGATGGCCGTGGGGCTCTTGGCCAGGATCTCGTCCGCCCAGGCGACGCCCTCGGCTTCGAGACGCTCCAGCGGCACGACCGCGTTCACGAGGCCCATGTCCAGGGCCTGCTGCGCGCTGTACTGGCGGCACAGGTACCAGATCTCGCGGGCCTTCTTGTGTCCGACGATGCGCGCCAGGAGGGTCGCACCGTAGCCGCCGTCGAAGCTGCCCACGCGCGGCCCGGTCTGGCCGAAGACGGCGTTCTCGGAGGCGATGGTCAGGTCGCAGACGACGTGCAGGACGTGGCCGCCGCCGATGGCGTAGCCATTGACGAGGGCGATGACCACGATGGGCAGGGAGCGGATGAGCCGCTGCAGGTCCAGGACGTTGAGTCGGGCGATGCCGTCTGCGGCGAGGTAGCCACCCTCGCCCTTGACGTTCATGTCACCGCCGGAGCAGAAGGCCGTGTCGCCAGCGCCGGTCAGGAGCACGACGCCGATCGAGGCGTCGTCGCGGACGTGCCGGAAGGCGTCGATGAGCTCGTTGACGGTCTCCGGCCGGAAGGCGTTGCGGACATGCTGGCGATCGATGGTGATCCTGGCGATGCCGCTGCCGGAGTGCTCGTAGCGGATGTCCTCATAGTCACGGACGGGCGTCCAGTCGACGGGCATGCTTCAGGTCCTTTCGATGGGGTGGCTGGCGGCGGCTGCGGGCAGGTGTCCGCGGACGAGGTCGAAGAAGGCCTCCGGACGCTCGACGTGGGGCGTATGCCCGGCGCCAGCGACGATGGCCAGGCGGGCGCCGCGGATCGCCGCGGTGACGACGGCGGCGCGCTCCCGGCCGCCTTCGTCGAGCTCGCCGGCGACGATGAGCGCCGCGGCGTCGACCTCCGGCAGCACATCGTGGAGCGGCACCATGACGCCCTGGCCAGCGCCCCGCAGCGAGGCCGCCAGCCCCCGCGGGTCATGCCCGAGGCGCTCGCGGCGCAGGCGGGCGCGGACCTCGTCCGGCAGCGCCGCGTGGCTGGCGAAGATGGGCTGCTGCTCCCACTCCGCCACGAAGGCGTCAAGGCCGTCCTGCTCGAGGCGCAGTGCCCGCGCTTCGTCTTCCTCGCGGCGGCACGCGCGCGCCGCATCATCGGCGATGCCGGCCGAGGGGCTCTCCAGGAGGAGCGAGCGAACCAGCGCCCGATGACGCAGTGCCAGCACGAGGGCGAGGCGCGCACCCATCGAGTAGCCGATGACGTCGGTACGCTCCTCCCCCAGCGTGCGCAGGAGATCGGCCAGGTCGTCGGCCTGGCGCTCAAGGGCATAGCGGGCCGGATCGGTCGGTGCCGCCGAGCGCCCGTGGCCCAGCAGGTCGGGCGCGATGCTGCGCCGCTCCGGCAGCGCCGCGGCCAGCCGGTCCCACGTGCCTCCCGAACCGGTGAAGCCGTGGAGCAGCAGGAGCGCTGGACCGGAGCCCGAGACGCGGACGTGCAGCGGCGACGCGGCTGCGCGGGTGCCCGTCACGGCTGCGTGTGTGCCCGTCACAGCCTGTCCGCCGCCGACAGCATCGCCTCGATCGCGGCGGCCACGCGGGTGCGCAGCTCACGGTGCAGCTCCACGTTGCGGCGCCGCTCCGTGCGCACCTCCAGGACGTGGACCCCGGGCGTCTCCGTGGCGGACACCACGGCCGCGCCGACCTCCGCGCTCGCGACCAGGACGTGGCTGGCGCCCATGGCCCGCACGAGCGGCCCCAGGTCGGTGCCGTGCGGCGTGCCGAAGAGCTCCTCGAAGTGATCGGGCAGGCCGGCGGTGGGCGCCTCGGCCGCCGCCTGTGGCAGGAAGGAGAAGATGCCGCCGCCGTCGTTGTTGACGACGACGAAGGTGGCCGACAGGCCCAGCCGGGCAGCCGAGAGCAGCGCGGCGAGGTCGTGCAGGAATGAGACGTCACCCACGACGGCCACGACCGGGGCGTCGGCCACGGCCGCCATGCCCAGGGCCGTCGAGAGCAGGCCGTCGATGCCGTTGGCTCCGCGGTTGCCCAGGCAGCGTGCTTGGCCGGGGCCCCCCGCCAGGAACAGCTCCGCGTCGCGGACCGGCATGGAGTTGCCCGCCAGGAGGATGGCGCCGGGCGGCAGCTCGGTGCCCAGGTCGCTGAAGACCTGTCCCTCGAATGGCTCGTCGAGGCCTGCCAGCCAGTCGGCCGTCGTCGCCGCGGCGACCGAATCGGCAGCCAGCCAGGAATCCAGCCAGCCGGCCGCGCGCTCCTCCGCGACGTGCTCGCCCGCGACCCGCAACGCTCCGGCGTCCCGGCGCGGTCCGGCCGCTGCAGCCGATCGGCCAGGTCTCGCGCCAGTCGCACCGGCTCGGCCTGCACCATCGTCACCGGCAGCAGCGTCGGCTCATCCCAGCCACCATCGTCCACGACGATCTGCGGCGCCGCGCCTGCGACCAGCCAGTCCAGGAGGACGCGCGAGGTCGGCGTGCCCCCGAAGCGCAGCACCAGGTCAGGCTGCTGCAGCGCCGCGAAGCCCGGCACGGCCAGCAGGAGGTCCGCGCGGGCGATGACGGCCGAGCGGTCGTGCGACCCGAAGCGGACGTTGGCGAGGGCATCGGCGATGACCGGGAAGCCGGTGGCCGCGGCCAGCCCGGCCACTGCCGGGGCGAAGCCGGGCTCGTCCAGCGGGCCGCAGACGATGACCCCGCGGCGCGCCGCCGCCACCCGCCCGGCAAGCTCGGAGAGGGCGCCCTCGGCGATGGACCTGGCGCCGGTCACGGCACGGACGTAGGGGACGACCTCCACGTCTCCGGCCGCGCCGCCATTCGGATCGACGCCCCGGTCCATCCCCGGGTCGGGCGCTGGCCAGGCCAGGTCGCCCTCCGGCAGCAGGGGCTCGCGATAGGGCAGGTCGAGGTGGACCGGGCCGGCCGGAGCAGCCGTGGCGACGCTCACGGCCCGCCCGATCGTGCCCCGCACGTGGGCGATGGCACGCTCGTCGTCCTCCGGCACTGGCAGCTCCGCGTACCACTTGGCGAAGCGCCCGAAGAGATGGTCCTGGTCGATGGCCTGCGGCGCGCCACGATCGCGCAGCTCCGGGGGGCGGTCGGCCGTCAGGGCGATGAGCGGCACCCGCCCATGGCGGGCCTCCACGATGGCGGGCAGGAGCTCCGCGGCGGCCGAGCCGGAGGTCACCACGATGGCCACCGGGCGCCGTGCAGCCTTGGCGGCACCCAGGGCGAAGAAGGCGCCGGAACGCTCATCGAGGTGGACCCAGCAGCGCAGCGCGGGGGCCATGCGCAGGGCCAGGGCCAGCGGCGTCGATCTCGAACCCGGACAGATGACGACGTCGCGCACGCCGCAGCGCACGAGCTCCTCGGCGATCGCCCGCAGGGGCGCCGCCGCGGTCATGCCTCCACACCCCCGAGGGCGGAGCCCAGGGCCAGCAGCTTGGCCGTCGATTCCTGCCACTCCCGCTCCGGGTCGGAATCGGCGACGATGCCGCAGCCCGCCAGCAGCGTGGCCAAGCGGCCCTCGACCAGCCCGCAGCGCAGGGCCACCACCAGCTCTCCGTCGCCGTGCCGGTCCAGCCAGCCCAGCGGCCCCGCGTACCAGCCACGCTCGAGGTGTTCCTCCTCGGCGATGAGCTCCAGGGCCAGGTCGCGCGGCATGCCGCCCACGGCCGGCGTGGGATGCAGGAGCGCCGCCAGGCGGAGCACGCCCGATGGCTCGCGCAGGCGGCCCTCGACCGGCGTCACGAGGTGCTGCAGGTGACGCAGCCGCTCCACGTGGGGCCGAGACGGGATGAGGAGCTCGTCAGCCAGGGGTGCCAGGGTGCCGCGCAGCATGTCCACGACCACCGTGTGCTCCTCGCGCTCCTTGTCCGAGGCGATCAGCTCCGCTGCCAGGCGATCGTCGGCGGCCGGGTCGGCGCCCCGCCGCGCGGAGCCGGCCATGGCCACGCTGCGGAAGGCGAGCCCTTCCAGCCGCACCAGCCGCTCCGGCGTGGCGCCCAGGAAGGTGCGCTGGCCGCGCCCCACCGCGAAGGTCGTCGATCCCGGGTCCGCCTCGTGCAGTCGGACGAGGACGCCAGGCACCTCCAGCTCGGTCGGCGCCTCGACCTCCACCTGGCGAGCCAGGACGACCTTGTCCAGGCGCCCGCGACCCACGGCACCGGCCATGCGGGCGACCGCCGCCCGCCACTCGTCGGCGGCCGGGTGGCTGGCCACGATACGCAATGTGCCGCGCGCCGGGACCGTGGCCGCCGATCCAGCAGCCCCTCCAGCGGACCCTCCCTGCGGCAGCCGCGCGATGAGGCGCTCCCAGTCTCGCGCGACCTCGGCGGCGATGACGGAGGGGCGGGCGCCGACCGGCACGACCCGGGTGGCTGTCAGCCAGGCTCCCTCGTGGTTGACGGTGAGCAGCCACTCCGGCAGGACCACCACGGCCGACTCATAGCCACGCCACGCCGGCGTGCGGGCCGGCGTGTCCGCGAAGCCGAAACCGCCCAGCAGCAGCGGTCCGCAGCCACGCGGGGCCCCGTCGTCCAGGACCACCGCGCCATCCGTGAGCGCCGACCAGGCGGCTTCCACCGCGGCGAACCGCTCCGCTCCGCTGGCCTGCATCGTCCAGGCCGCGCCGGCACCGATCATCACCAGCCCCTCGGACGGCTGAAGCCATGCGCTGCGCTCCTGGCCGTCCGCCTCCGCCGCCGCGAAGAGGGCCAGCGGGTCCGGGGCAGCCGCAGCCAGCACGCAGGAGACCAGGGTCGGTGCCGACCGCCCGGCCGTCCGCGCGCAGGCAGATGAGAAGACGTCGTGCAGGCGCGCGGCCAGCGGCGCATGCCCGCGATCGGCGGTGGCCGCCGCCCGGACCAGGGTCCCCGCCGCCACGCCGCGGCTCACGTCGCCACCGTGAGGCTCGTGATGCGCTCGTCGGGGATGCCGACGCTGCGCAGCAGGATGATGCGCAGGGTCGGATAGGCATCCTCCAGTCGGCCGTGCGGGTCGGCCATGAGCCAGCGCGTGACGACCTCGTTGAGGGCCCCGAACCAGGCCATACCCGCCACCGCGGTATCGATGGGCGGGATGGCGCCCTCGGCCACGGCCTGCTCCAACTGCGCAGCGATCAGCCCGCTGAAGCGCTGGTGCATGCCCTGCAGCTCTGCCTGGAAGACCTCCCCGGCGCCCACGGCATCGATGAGGAAGAAGCGGGCCATGGTGCGATGCCCGCCGAACACCCCGAACACCGTGCGCAGCGCCACGTCCGCCCGCTCGATGGGATCGTCCACGCCGTTCATGGCCCGCTCCACCTTGCCCGCCAGTCGGTCGGCGGTCGTGCGCAGCAGCTCCAGGAAGAGCGACTCCTTGGTCGGGAAGTGGAAGTAGACGCCACCCTTGCTGGTCTCCGCCTGGCGGCCCACCTCGTCCACGCCGGCCTCGCGGTAGCCACGGCGGGCGAAGACGGTGAAGGCGGCATCCAGGATCCGCTCCCGCCGGCGAATGCTGCGCTCCTGCTTCACGGTCCGTGTCCCTCGCCCAGGCTCCAGATCCCCGACTTCCGACCCGCGGGTCGGTTTCCGGGTCAGCCTACCACGCGTCTCGAGTGGTCGGCCGCGACCCGGGCGGGCGGGGCCGCTCCAGGACCGCCTGCACATTCCCTATCGAGATAGTGGACAATGGTCGGACATGAGAGTCTCCGCCAAGGCCGACTACGCTGCCCGGGCCGCCGCCGAGCTGGCCCTGGCCGTGGATGCGCCGATCACGGCGGACCGCATCGCCGAGGCGCAGGACATCCCGGCCAAGTTCCTCGAGACGATCCTGCTGGAGCTCAAGCACGCCGGCATCGTGCGCAGCCAGCGCGGACCCGACGGCGGCTATACGCTCGCTCGCGACCCTGCGGACATCAGCCTCGCGGACGTCATCCGCGCCGTGGACGGGCCACTCGCCAATGTCCGCGGAGACCGCCCGGAGAACGTGGCGTACCGCGGCGCGGCAGCCTCGCTGACGGACGTCTGGATCGCCGTGCGCGCCGCCCTGCGGGAGATCCTGGAGACCACCACCCTCGCCGACCTGCGCGACGGGCAGCTCCCGCCACGCGTTCGGGCCCTGGCCGATGACCCGGAGGCCTGGGTCTCCCTCGGCCGCATCCGCGGCGCGACCGCACAGCGCTCGGGACGGGTCTGAGCACGTCCTGCTCCGTCGGGACTGCCGGTGGGCGGGACGGGAGCCGGGCGCTCAGCCGAAGCAGGACGCTCAGCCGAAGCTGAGCAGGGCCAGGTCGAGGATCTCCACCGTCCGCGGCCCCACCAGGGAGAGCCGCACGGCATCGATCGTGCGCGGGCGCTTGTCCAGGGACATGAGTCCGAGGTAGGTGCCGGGACCGGGCATGCGGAACTCCGGCAGGTCCTGCCACTGGCCGTCTTCCCGGGCAGCGATGACCGCTCGCACGGTGCCGTCGTCCGAGACAGGCGCAGCGCTCCCCTCCCTCGTGGCCACGGCAGTCCCGCGGTCCACGCGCAGCGTGAAGAGCAGCGCGTGACAGCGCAGCGTCGGGCCACCCGTCGGGATGAGCAGGCTGCCGCCCTCGCCACGCAGGTCGACGATGGGCACGCCGGCGTGCGTGCGCAGGCTGCCACCCTCGACCGTCAGCGGCGGCTGCCCGTGCGGCGCGGCCCAGCTGACCTCTGCCTGCAGCCAGGCGATCTCCTGGGCCACGTGCGATGAAGCCAGGAAGCTGCCGGGCGTGGGCTGGTGGCCGAAGTCCTCCGCCCGCGCCAGGGCGCCGCGCATGCCGCCCGTGGGCAGGGATGGCGCCGTGCGCTTCTTGCGCGCCTCGTCGAGCCCGGCGGCCTCGTTGCTGACGACGGCCCCGGCCTCCTGGCCGAACATGTCCGAGATGGGGAAGCCGGCCAGGCGCAGCCGGCTGCCGTAGCGTGACGGGCTGCGCGGCAGCGCCTCCATCTCGGCCATCATCGCCCGAGTGCGCGGCAGCCAGCGGTCGATGGCATGGTCAACCTCGGCGGGGATGTCGAAGGGCACCTCGGGCAGGGTGAAGCTGTGCGTCGAGGTCGTGGCCCGATTGCGCTTGGCCTGGAACTCCTGCCACGACTTCGTGTAGTAGTGGTTCATCTGGAGATTGACGTACGAGGGATCCTCGATGACCGTCGAGCGCTCCGAGGTGGCCTTGCCGGCCGTGTTCACGGTGCGGCCGTGGACCGTGGTGGCGTTGTGGACGCCGACACGCATGGTGCCGGCCGGCCGCACGATCGGCTTGGCCAGGATGGCCGAGGTGCCCACGCGCGGCACATCCGTGCTGAACTCGCGGTAGGACTCCGTGACGAGGCCCTCCGGCGGCGTGCGATGGCCGCCATAGCAGAACTCCTTGCGCGAGACGAGCACCTGCTCGGCGCTGCGGAAGCGACGCAGCACATCGACGATCGACTCATCGTTCTCGGGCACCAGGAACTCATCGATGTCCACGTAGGCGAGCCACTCGGTCGTGGCGCCGAAGAAGCGCACGGCGTGGTTGTTGGCGTCACGCTGCAGGCCACGCAGGGGGAAATAGACGGTGGTGACGATGCCGTGGTCGGCGTAGGGCTCGAGGACGTCGTGAAGGTCGTCCGTGCTGCCGTTGTCGTAGAGGAAGAAGTGATCCACGCCGATGGCCAGGTGGTGGCAGAGCCACTCGGCCATGTTCGGTGCCTCGTTCTTGAGGATGGCCATGACGCAGACGTCGAAGCGGCCACGCGCCGTCAGCGGCACGGCAGCGCCGGCACGAGACTGGGCGTCCTTCCCGCCGACCATGCGCGCGATGCTGCGTCCCAGCCCCATCGTCCGCCCTCAGCCGCAGGAGATGGCGAAGAGGTCATGGACCAAGAGGTGGTCGAGCTCGCCCGCGACCCGGACGCGCAGCTGCGTCGCCTGCTGGGGGGACGGCGCCACCTCGACGACGCCGGCGAGGCAGGACGATGCGGGCAGGGCCAGGCGGACAGGGTCGTCGGCGACGCCGTCCTCACGCTCGATGGCGAGCTCCAGCGTCACGGGTGCCGCGGCCGCGAGCATGAAGCCGACCGACCAGCAGCGCAGCATCGCACCCGGGGTCAGGGCCAGGGCGACCTCCGCCGCACCGGCCTCGAGTCGCAGCTCGGCGGGTGCGCCTGGGACACCCGCCGGCCTCGTCAGCGCGCCTGACACGATGCTCACCCGGCCGTCCTCGCCAGGGGCGGCAAGACTCGCCTCGATGCGCCCGCGCATGTGGCCGACGAGCGCCTCGGTGTGCACCGAGCCGGACAGGGCGCCGAAGGTTGGCCCGAAGTCCCCATCGCCAAGGTCGGCCACGAGACCGACGCCGCGCTGGAGATCGCGCAGGTGGCGCACGGGCGCGCGCGCCGGCTCCGGCAGCCCGGCCGCCAGGTTCGCGATGGCGAACTCGGCGAAGCGACCCAGGTCGTTCGGGCGGGGGAACCATTCCAGGCGCAACTGGCTGCCGAAGCCGTAGGGCTGCGGCTCCAGGCGGCGCAGCCTGTCCAGCGCCGCGCTCGTGCGGGCCGAGAACCGTCGCGCCGTGATATCGGTGGCCAGCGTCGGCAGGTCGAAGGACACGGCCGGCCGCGCGATGCGGCCGGTGGCGCTGCCGCGCACGCGTTTGGCCTCGAACTCCTCGAAGGAGCGCGTGTAGTAGTGGTTCAGCTGGACGAGGCCTCGAACCTCGTCGTCAGCGATCCGCGCCGGCACGCCCGGGGCCAGCTCGTCGGCCGGGAAGGCCAGGTGCACGTCGATGGCATTGACAGCCTCTGGCCGCACGATGGACTTGACGCGGGGCGGCAGCTTCGGGTCAAGGGCGAGCACGTTGGCCACCTGCGTATAGGCGTCGATGGTCAGGCCGGCTGGCGTGCTGCGGTGCCCCGAGAAGCCGAACTCGCGCCGCGGCACGTGGACCACGGCAGCGTCCGGGACACGCGCCAGGAGGCTCGGGATGTCGTCATCGAGCAGCGGCACGAGGTACTCGTCCACGTCGAAGTAGGCAAGCCAGCTCGATGTCGCCCCGAAGAAGCGCAGGGCGTGGTTGTAGGCGGCCAGCTGGCCACCAGCCAGGGGCCAGTCCACGCGCGTCACGAGACCGTGGTTCTGGTACCGCTCCAGGATGGCCGCGCTCCCATCGGTGCTGCCGTTGTCGTAGACGATGACGTGGTCCACACCGAGGGCCACGTGGTAGGCCAGCCACTCCTCGAGATACGGCGCCTCATCCTTGACGATGCAGACGATGGCCACACCGAAGGGCGGACTGGCCAGCAGCGGACCTCGACCGATGGCATTCGGGGGCTTCTCGCGGGGCACGCGCTTGCGGCCACGCCCCTCGACCTGCCGATGTCGGATCAGGGGCCGAGGCGGGGCGGCGCTGCTGGCCGCGGCCGATGTCGAGGACGCGGGCGAATCGACCGAGTGTCATGACACCCGGCACCCGTCAGCCATACGAGATCACGAACAGGTCGTGGATGACGATCGACTCGGCAGCGCCTTCGAAGCGCAGCAGGACGCGCCCGGCCAGTGATGGATGCGGGTCGAGCTCCACGACCCCAGCGTACATCCCGGCGTCCGGCAGGATGACCTCCACGGAGGCGAGGTCGTCGGCCTCCGTGAGGCGCAGAGCCAGCTGCAGCGTGGTGGCCGCCTCCGTCGTCAGGACCACGCCGACCGCCAGGCAGCGTCGCTGCTCCTGCAGGTCGACCTCGAAGGCGACCTCGGGAACGGCGGCGTCGCGAGTCAGCAACCAGCCGTCGTCGCGGTCCTCGAGTGCGCCCGCGCGGAGCGTCGAGCGCGGGAGGTCAACGTCGGCGGCCCAGCTGGCCTCCAGCCGGCCTCGGCTGCGTTCGAGGAGTGGCGCCAGGTGCACAGAGGCGGAGAGGTCGCCGCGTCAGTGGACGATGCACCGGGATGGCCGGCTCGCCGGCGTCCCCGATCGTCGCGGGCAGCTGGCCCACGAAGCCCGTGCCCGCGTACAGGTTCTCAAGGCGCAGGGTCGGCTCCCGTCGAGGCTGCGGCTCCTCGGCCACGACATTGGCGATCGCGAACTCCGCGAACAGGCCGAGGTCGTTGAAACGAGGGAACTGCGTCGCCCCCAGCTGGCTGCCGTAGTGGTACGGGCTGCGCGCCAGGCTGTCCATGAATGCCAGCGTGGCGCGCGTCCGCTCGGCGAAACGCTGCGCCGTGGTGTCGAGTCGCAGGGCGGGCAGGTCGAACGGGATCGCCGGACGCGCGATGCGACCGGTGGCGCTGCCGCGGAACCGCTTGGCCTCGAACTCCTCGAAGGAGCGCGTGTAGTAGTGGTTGACCTGGACGAGATCCTCGCAGGCCCGGCTGCCGATGGTCTGGCTCGGCACCGCCGCTCCGTCTGCCCCGACCGGCACGTCCGCCACCGTGGCCGTGTGGATGCCGACCGCGGAGACCGACCGCGAGCGCGACGCCGTCTTGACCCGCGGAGGTTTCGATGGATCGCGCCCGAAGACGTCGGCCACCTCCGTGTAGGCCTCGATGGTGAGGCCGGGCGGCGGCACACGATGGCCCGAGTAGCCGAAGTCCACGCGCGGCATCCGCACGTCGGCCGCCTCGGGCCAGCGCGCCAGCAGCGTGGGGATGTCGTCATCGACGAGGGGCACGATGAACTCGTCCACGTCGACGAAGGCCAGCCACTCCACCGAAGGCCCGAAGAAGCGCAGTGCGTGCGCATATGCGTCGAGCTGGCCACCCGGCAGGGGCCAGTGCACCGCTGTCACCAGGCCGTGGTTGACCCAGGGCTCGAGGATGTCGTGGAGGCCGTCCCTGCTGCCGTTGTCGTAGAGGAAGACGTGCTGGACACCCAGGGCGACGTGGTAGGCCAGCCATTCGGGCAGGTAGGGGGCCTCATCGCGGACGATGACGACGACGCCGAGCGTGAGGCCCGGCGCCGAGAGCAGCGGCCCCTTGCCGATGACGTTGGGGGGCGTACCGCGATCGGCCCTGGGCGGACGCTCCGACCGGGCCAGGGCCGGAGCCGCGCGCACGCGCAGGCGCGCCGCGGCCGCGCGCGACCGTCCCAGCATGGCGCGTGCGCCGCCCTGTGAGCCCGAGCCTGCCGGCGCCTAGACCTCCTTGAACTCGCCCTCGACGGCCTCGTCGTCCTCCGGGGCGTCACCGCCGCCGGGCTGGCCGGCCTGGCCGGGGTCGGCCGAACCACCTGGCCCGGCGGCCTGGTAGGCCTTCGTGGCGACCGCCTGCAGCTTCTCGGTGAGGTCGGCGACGGCCTTGCTGACGGCGGCGTCGTCATCACCCTTGAGGGCCTCACGGACGGTGCTGATGCCGTTCTCCAGGGCCAGCTTGTCCTCGCTGCTGACCTTGTCCCCCAGATCGCGCAGCGTGCGCTCCGCCTGGAAGGCCAGGGCGTCGGCCTGGTTGCGCGCATCCACGGAGGCGCGCCGGGCGCGGTCCTCCGCAGCGTGCTCCTGGGCCTCCTTGACCATGCGATCGACGTCCGCGTTGGAGAGCATCGAGGAGGCCGTGATGCGCACCGACTGCTCGCGACTCGTGGCCTTGTCCTTGGCCTTGACGTCGAGGATGCCGTTGGCGTCGATGTCGAAGGTGACCTCGATCTGGGGCACGCCGCGCGGCGCCGTGGGGATGCCGTCGAGGATGAAGGTGCCCAGCGTCTTGTTGCCGCTGGCCATCTCGCGCTCGCCCTGCAGGACGTGGATCTCCACCTGCGGCTGGTTGTCGCTGGCGGTCGAGAAGACCTGGCTCTTCGAGGTGGGGATCGTCGTATTGCGCTCGATGAGACGCGTCATGACGCCACCCAGGGTCTCGATGCCCAGGGACAGCGGCGTGACGTCCAGGAGCAGCACATCCTTGACGTCACCGGCCAGCACGCCCGCCTGGATGGCCGCGCCCACGGCGACGACTTCGTCGGGATTGACGCCCTTGTGCGGCTCCTTGCCGCCGAACATGCGCTTGACCGCCTCGACGACGGCGGGCATCCGTGTCTGCCCGCCCACGAGGATGACCTCATCGATCTCCGCGGCCTTGAGGCCGGAGTCCTTGAGGGCGTTGGCGACGGGCTTGGAGGTGCCCTCCACGAGGTCCGCGACGAGCGACTCGAGCTTGGCCCGCGTCAAGGTCATGACGAGGTGCTTGGGGTTGCGATCCGCGTCGACGGTGACGTAGGGCAGGTTGATCTCCGTGGAGGTCGTCGTGGAGAGCTCGATCTTGGCTCGCTCGGCGGCCTCCTTCAAGCGCTGCAGGGCCTGCTGGTCCTTGGCCAGGTCGATGCCCTGGTCCTTCATGAACTCCTCGAGCAGCCACTCGATGACTCGCTGGTCGAAGTCGTCGCCGCCGAGGTGTGTGTCGCCGTTGGTGGCCTTGACCTCGAACACGCCGTCGCCCAGCTCGAGGATGGAGATGTCGAAGGTGCCGCCGCCAAGGTCGTAGACCGCGACCTGCTCGTCGACCTTCTTCTCCAGGCCGTAGGCCAGGGAGGAAGCCGTGGGCTCGTTGATGATGCGCTTGACGTCCAGGCCGGCGATGCGGCCGGCATCCTTGGTGGCTTGGCGCTGCGTGTCATCGAAGTAGGCGGGCACGGTGATGACCGCCTCGGTGACCGTCTCGCCCAGGTAGGCCTCGGCGTCGGTCTTGAGCTTCTGGAGGATCATGGCGCTGATCTCCGGCGGCGTGTAGGACTTGCCATCCGCGAGCGCCACGACGATGCCGTCGCTGTTCTTGTCCTTCTCCACCCGGTAGGGCACCAGCTTGATGGAGCGCTGCACCTCCGGGTCATCCCAGCGGCGACCCATGAAGCGCTTGATGGAGTAGACGGTGTTGGTCGGATTGGTGATCGCCTGGCGCTTGGCGACCTGGCCGACGAGGCGTTCGCCGGACTTGCTGAAGGCCACCACGGAGGGCACGGTGCGGCCGCCCTCCGCACTGGGGATCACGGTGGGCTCGCCGCCCTCCATCACGGCGACCACGGAGTTCGTGGTGCCAAGGTCGATGCCGATGATCCGTCCCATGGGATGTGCTCCTTGCGTCGTCGTTCGTGTGGTCGGTGGGTTCTCAGTCGGGTTCGATGTCGCCGTCGTTGCGGGCCACGGCCACGAGGGCCGGGCGCAGGACGCGGTCACCGATCAGGTAGCCGCGCTGCAGCACCCTGGTGACGGTGCCATCGGGCAGGCTGGGGTCGTCCTCGTAGGAGATGGCCTGCTGCGTGTAGGGGTCAAAGGGCTGGCCGGGCTCTCCCATGGGCGTGATGCCTTCGGCGTCCAGGAGGCCGCGCAGCTTGCGGTCGATGGCGTTGATGCCCTCCAGCCAGGCGTTGCCGCGCAGCTCCTCGGGGACATGCTCGACCGAGAGGTCGAAGTCGTCGGCCAGCTCCACGACACGCAGCAGCAGGCGGTCGGCGGCGGCGGCCGCGAGACCCGCGCGCTCCTCCTCGCCGCGACGCTTGAGGTTGGAGAAGTCCGCCCGGGAGCGCTGCCAGCCGGCCTCCGCCTCCTCGGCTCGCGCCAGGGCCGCCGCCAGCTGTGCCTGCAGCTCCTCGAGCTGTGCTGCCGTGGCGGCCCCGCTCGTGTCGAGCGCCGCGATGCGCTCCTGCGCCCGGCTGCCGCCCGCAGCCGGCCGCCTGGCGGCCGGGTCCTGGTCGGGCGCCGGGCGGGGGGCGCCGTTGGTCTTGTCGTTCATGCGTACAGGTCGATCCACCAGCTCGTTCATGAGGCCGCGCACGTAGCGGACCGTGGAGATGGCATGCGGGTAGGCCATGCGCGTGGGTCCGATGACCCCGACCACGCCGATGGCGCGGTCACTGCGGCCATAGGGCGCCACGATGAGTGACACGCCCCGCATCTCCTCGTGGGCGTTCTCGCTGCCGATGAAGACGCTCACGTCCTCGGAGCCGAGCAGCCGCTCCACGAGATCGCCGAGATAGACGCGGTCCTGGAGGATCGCGAAGATGCGGCGCAGCCGCTCCGAGCGTTCGAACTCCGGTTCCGCCATGACGTTCAGGAGGCCCTCGCTGAAGACCTCCTCCACCGCCGCCGAGTCGAACTCGTGCATGAGCCGGCTGATCCGCTCCAGGGCCTGCACGAGGACCGTGTCCACGCCGCCCGGCTCCGCCTGGAGTCGCGCAAGGATCTGGTCGATCTGCCCGGTGGAGCGGCCCATGAGTGCGTCGTCCAGATGGTGGGCGATCTCGTCGAGCATCTCCTGGGGGTACTCCGCCGGCAGCGTCAGCAGGGCCTGCCGGACCGGACCATCCGCCATGACCAACACGAGGCTGGCCGAGCGCTCCGCGGTGGCCAGGATGTCCACGCGGCGCACGCGGCAGGTGCGGGGCTTTGCCGGCGTGGCGATGGCCGCGGCGCCCGTGGCGGCGGCCAGCGTGGATGCGGCCAGGCGGAACCACTGTTCGCTGGCGAACTCCACCTGCCCGAACTGGTGGCGGATCATGAGCTGCTCGACCGGCGCCAGGCAGACCGAGTCCGAGATCGACTCCACGTAGAGCCGGTAGCCGCGATCGGTGGGCACACGGCCCGCGCTGGTGTGCGGATGCCCCAGCAGGTCAGCGGATTCCAGCTCCGCCATGACGTTGCGGACGGTGGCAGGGCTGATGGAGAGCGCGTACTTCTCCACCAGGGCCACGCTGCCCACGGGTTGCGCCGTGGCCACGTATTCCTCGATGATGGCCCGCAGGATGGCCGCTGATCTGGCCTCCAGCGGACCGGGGCGAACCTTGCGCCGCGCCATGGATCCTCTGGTGCTGCCGTGCGTGTCTAGGGTGACGTTAGCACTCAAGGGGGGCGAGTGCTAACGTCGTGACCGCATGGTAGCAGTCGCAGCCGTCGAGTGTCAACGAAGTGGTGACCGACGGCACGAAGTGAGTGGCGGCGTGGTGGCGCCGGGCCGTGGTGGCGTGGTGGCGCCGGGCCTCGGCGGCCCGGGGCGTGGACCTAGTCCGCACGGAATGAGTGGGCCAAGCTGGGGCCTCTGCGGGCCCGAACGTGGCCGTCTGAGTCCCCCGGTGACTGGAACGGCCAATTGCGTGGTCACCCTGATCACCGGTGACTGAGATGGCCAGGAGCGTGGCTGAGTCATTCACTGGGGAATGGACCAGGTGCTGGGGACCGGACCCGCGAGGGACCTGCCCCGGTGCAGGAGTCCGGACCCGGGCCTGAAGGCTGGACCCGGGCCTGACACCGCCCGCCGCGCTCGCCCCGGCGGCCGACGCCAGCCTCGGCGTCGTCTACCAGCTGGCGGCCTGGCCTCCCTTGCGCGCCTCGGCGCGCGCCTCTGCCTCACCGCTCTCGAGGTAGGCGCGGAAGGGATCGGCCGGCAGTCCCCGCTCCTGGCGCAGCTCCGCCAGCGGTCCACGCACGTCGGTGCTGAAGGCGGCCCACAGCTGGCCGTTGGCCTCCAGCACATCCCCGCGCGCCTGCGCAGCGACGAGCGTCTCGCGGTCCACGAGGAGGGCCTTGGCGAAGATCTCCTGGAGGTTCATGACGGAGCGGATCATGGCCGGCAGCTTGGGTTCGATGTTGTGGCACTGGTCGAGCATGTAGACGGTCTCGTCCGCGCAACGCTGTGCGTCCGGGTCACCGTCGTCACGCATGGCGTTCACCAGCTCGTGCATGATGCGGAAGAGCTGGTAGGGGTCGATGGCCCCGACCATGAGGTCGTCGTCGCCGTACTTCTTGTCGTTGAGGTCGAACGCGCCCAGCTTGCCCTCCGCGAGGAGCAGCGCGACGATCTGCTCGATGTTGACGCCCAGCGAGTGGTGGCCCGTGTCCACGCAGACCACGGCCCGCTCGCCGACGCGGCGGCAGACGGCCAGCGACTGGCCCCAGTCCTGCACGTCCGTCGAGTAGAGCGCCGGCTCGAAGATCTTGTACTCGAGGAGCATGCGGGCGTGTTCGGGCAGCTCCGCGTAGATGGCCTGCAGGCCCTCCACGAGCCGGTGCCGGCGATGGCGCAGGTCGTCCTGGCCGGGGTAGTTGGTGCCGTCGCCGAGCCAGATCTTGACCGCCGGGGCCTCCATCGTGGCCGCGATGCGGCAGCACTCGATGATGGCCTCGACCGCCTTGGCACGTACCTCGGCGGAGGGATGGCAGAGAGAGCCGAGCATGTAGTCGGCGTCCTGGAAGGTGTTGCTGTTGATGCCGCCGACCGTCAGGCCACGGCTCTCGATATGGTCACCCAGGCCGGTGTAGTCGTCCGTCTTGTCCCAGGGGATGTGCAGGGCGACGGAGCGGGCGATGCCCGTGTAGCGGCGCACCGTGCCGGCGTCGTCGATCTTCTCCTCGACCGTGCGCGGTACCCCGGACTGCTGCCAGACCCGGAAGCGGGTGCCCGTGTTCACGAAGCCCCACGAGGGCAGTTCGATGCGCAGGTCGTCGACCGCCCAGAGCAGCCGCTCCATCACGGGGGTAGAGCCTGCGTCGATAGCCTTCATGCCCGCCATGTCATGCGTTCCTTTCCGTGCTACCGGCTCTCGTAGTTCTCCCAGAGGAAGCGGCGCGGCACCTGGCCGCTCTCGTGGATCTGCGCGGCGACCGGGCGGCCGAAGTAGCGGAAGTGCCACGGCTCATAGCCGTAGCACGAGGCGCGCTCCTTGCCCTTGGGGTACGACATGATGAAGCCGTACTTCCACGAGTTGTTGGCCAGCCAGCGGCCCGAGGGAGAGGACCCGAACGTCGTGGACAACGGCTTGTCCGGCGCCGTCGTGAAGTCGATCGTGGTTCCCATCTGGTGCTCCGAGTGGCCCGGGCGAGCCGAGAAGCGCAGGGCCTGCTCGTAGCCGCTGCGCCGCACCCACATGTTGAAGGTGGCGACCTGCTCCGCGTAGGAGCGGTAGGCGGAGCGCACCGCCAGGCCCTTGCCCGCCTTGCGAGCGGCGCCTGCCATGGCCGTGAGGTCCTCCAGCATGACCTTGCGCACCCGGCCGCTGCCGGCCAGGCCGGCTCGCGAGACGGGCACCAGGTCCCAGGGCTGGTAGTCGCTCGAGATGCGCAGGTTGGTGTCCAGCAGCGTCTTGCGCCAGTCGCGGACCTTGCCGAAGCGCGTGGGCAGGTCGACGTAGCGGCAGACCGGCAGGCGGACAGCGCTGGGCGCCAGCGCGGCGTTGGCGAGCGTCACGACCGCGCTCGCCAGTTCGGGCGGCGGGGCGGGCGACACCGACAAGTCGACCACAGCGGGCCCGGCTGCCGCGGCCGGGAAGCTGCCGCCCAGGATGAGTGCGGCCAGCGCCAGGGAGGCACCCAGGCCGGTCCAGGTTCGTCGCATGGCCGTCATGCTACGCGGTCGCTGAGCGGGTCGCATCCGCCGCTGTTGAGCGGGTGGCATCCGCCGCCGCTGCTGTGTCCACGACCCAGGCCGTCGTGGCTCGGGCGCCGGTCAGGCGCGCCGGCCCGTTCAGCAGCACCCCGTGGCCCGCCTCCGGCGACGGCTCCGCCTCCGGCGACGGCTTGGCGCCCGGCGACGGCTCCGCCTCCGGCAGCAGGCGGACGAAGACCTCGTCGGCCAGGAGTCGGCCGGCCTGGGTCAGACGGGTGCGCCCTGCGACGTCTTCGGCCAGGCCATTGCTGCGCGCCCAGGCCAGCGCCGGCGCCATGGCCGGCCGCGCAGCCAGCGCGGCAGGGATGCCTTCGCTCAGGCGCAGCCCCAGGATGGCGGCCTCGGCCTCCGCGATGGCGGCGTCGACATCCTCGTGGCCACCGGGCGGCAGGTGACCAGCGGACAGGGCGGCCAGGTAGGCGTCCAGGCTGGCGCCGTTCCACCAGCGGCGGGCCCTTCCGTCGAAGCCGTGGGCACCCGGACCGAGGGCCAGGTGCGGGCGGCGACGCCAGTACAGGAGGTTGTGCCGCGACTCGTGGCCCGGGCGGGCCAGGTTGGCGATCTCGTAGCGGCGCAGACCGGCAGCCGCCACCATCTCGTCGGTGAGCAGCTCCATGTCCGCAGCCCGCGCCTCCGACTGCTCCGCCCGCGCCCGGGCCCGCCAGGCGCGCGCGCCCCGTGTCGGAGCCAGGTGGTCGGCGGTGTCATCGCGTGCGCCCACGGGGCTCTCCGCGTCCGCATCGGCCAGCGTGAGCGTGTAGATGGAGAGGTGGTCGGGGCCCAGGTCCAGGGCGGCGCCCAGGGTGGCACGCCAGTCCGCCAGCGACTGGCGGGGCAGATCGGTGAGGAGGTCCAGGCTCAGCGAGGCGAAGCCGGCGCGGCGCGCCTCGGCAACGGTGGCCACTACGTCGGCGGCGGCGTGACGCCGACCCAGGCGGCGCAGCTCTACGTCGGACAGCGACTGCGCACCGATCGAGAGCCTCGTCACGCCTGCGGCGCGGAAGCCGGCCAGGTCACCGCGTTCATCGGGCCCCGGATCGGCCTCCAGCGTGATCTCCGCGCCGGACGCCAGGCCCAGCCGGCGGTCGACCGTCTCCAGGAACCGGCCGACCTGGGCCGCGGACAGCAGTGATGGGGTGCCGCCACCCAGGTAGACGCTGCCCAGCGGAACGCCGGCCACCGCAGCCCAGCTCGGTCCGGCCACGCTCGACCGGACACCCCCCGGCACGGCGCCCGGACCGTCCGACACCGTCCGCAGCCCGAGCTCCACGAGCAGCGCCTCGAAGAGCGCCTCGACGCGTGCCCGCGGACCGCGCGCCTCGGCCCCGGCGAAGACCACGAAGTCGCAGTAGGGGCAGCGCGAGAGGCAGAAGGGAACGTGGACGTAGAGGCCCTCCGGTGGCAGCGGCAGCGCCGGCGACACCGCCTCGCGGTTCGTGTCAGGCAGGGCGGACAGGGCCACTCCCCCGCCGACCGGTCAGCTCGGATGGCTGACCGGGCTGGAGTGGCGGGATGACCCAGGCACCGCTGTCGGCCGTGGCAGCGCCGGTCGCGTTGATGGCCATGGCAGGCTCCGTTGCAGGGCGCCACGATCGGCCCATCGTCACGAACAACGCGAAGCGCATCGCGGCGTGGCCCATGAAGGCGGCGCCGATCCCGGCCGTGGCCAGCACGAGGGCACCACCCGCGAGGCCCATGACGAAGGCGATGGACACCGCGAGCACGGAGCTCCGGCCCAGGCTGGCACGCACGGCGCCCGCATAGATGAGCGCGCTGCCCAGCACCGCCATGGGCCCCGAGAGGCCCATGACCAGCAGCAGGCCCAGGATGACACCGCGGAAGAGGAACTCGTCGAAGAAGGCGGTGCCCACGGCGCACAGGACACCCCCCGCGTAGCGAGCTGGTTCTGGGAAGTCCAGGCGTCCGACGATGAGCAGCGCCAGTCCGAAGGCGGCGGCGATGCCGAGGGCGGCATAGACGAGACCCAGCATGAGCGCGGAGCCCTGGTCGGGAGCGAAGACCAGGTTGAGGTCAGCGACGGGCGCCGGGTGGAGGGCGAAGGTCACGAGGGCCAGGCCCAGGCCGGCCACGTACCAGGTCGCCCGGGACAGCCAGAGACGCCGTTCGCCCTCGGCGTCGTCCCATTCGGCCGCACCGAAGCGGCGCGCATCCAGGCGCAGCAGGAGCATCAGGCCGGCGAAGCCCATGAACAGGAAGTACTGCAGGAAGTCGGGCATGGCTCAACCGCCCTCGTCGCCGCGCAAGACCGCCAGGAAGGCCTCCTGCGGGATCTCCACGCTGCCCACCCGCTTCATGCGCGCCTTTCCCTCTTTCTGCTTCTCCAGCAGCTTGCGCTTGCGCGTGATGTCGCCACCGTAGCACTTGGCGAGGACGTTCTTGCGCATGGCCGCGATGGTCTCACGGGCGATGACGGTGGAGCCGACCGCCGCCTGCACGGGCACCTCGAACATCTGGCGCGGGATGAGCTTGCGCAGCCGGGTCACGAGGTCACGGCCCGTGGCCTGGGCGACGTCGCGGTGGACGATGACGCTGAGGGCGTCCACGGGCTCGCCGTTGACCAGGACATCGAGCTTGACGAGCCGACCTTCGCGGTAGCCGATCTCCTCGTAGTCCATGGAGGCGTAGCCCTGCGTGCGGCTCTTGAGCTGGTCGAAGAAGTCGACGATGACCTCGGCCAGGGGCAGCTCCACGTTGAGCAGGACGCGCGTGGGGTCGAGGTACTCCATGTCCACGAAGGCGCCGCGCCGGTTGGTGGCCAGCTCCAGGAGCGTGCCGATGTGCGTGGCCGGCGTGACGATGCCGACCTTGACCCAGGGCTCTGCGATGGCCTCGATGTCGGACGGCCCGGGCAGCAGGGCGGGGTTCTCCACGCGCACCTCGCCGCGGCCGTTGGTGAGCGTCACGAGGTACTCCACCGACGGCGCCGAGGCGATGATGTCGAGGTCGAACTCGCGTTCCAGCCGTTCCTGGATGATCTCCATGTGGAGCAGGCCGAGGAAGCCACAGCGGAAGCCGAAGCCGAGGGCCACCGACGATTCCGGCTCGAAGGCGATGGAGGCGTCGTTGAGGTGGAGCTTCTCGAGGGCGTCGCGCAGGACCGGGTAGTCCGGGCCGTTGAGCGGGTAGATGCCTGCGAAGACGAGCGACTTGGCGGGCTTGTAGCCGGGCAGCGGCACCGCCGCCGGCCGCAGCGCGGAGGTCAGGGTGTCCCCGACCTGGCAGTCCCGCACGGACTTCAGGCCGGTGGCCGCGTAGCCCACCTCACCTGGGCCGAGCACGTCCACGGGCACGAGCTGCGGCCGGAAGATGCCCAGCTCGACCAGCTCGCTCTGGGCGCCGGAGGCCATGAGGCGGATGCTGTCGCCGGCCCGCAGGGTGCCCTGCGCCAGGCGCACGTAGGCGACGACGCCCTTGTAGGCGTCGTAGTGGGAGTCGAAGATGAGGCCCTGCAGTTCGGCCTCCGGATCACCGCGCGGTGCTGGCACGCGGTCGACGATGGCCTGCAGGACCGCCTCGACGTTGGTGCCCTCCTTGGCCGAGACGAGGATGACCTCCTCGCGCGGGATGGCCAGCACGTTCTCGAGCTCCTCGATGACGACGTCCGGCTGCGCGGAGGGCAGATCGATCTTGTTGATGACAGGGACGATCACGAGGCCCAGGCCCATGGCCAGGTGGACGTTGGCGAGGGTCTGCGCCTCGATGCCCTGGGCCGCGTCCACGACGAGGATGGCGCCCTCGCAGGCCTGCAGGCTGCGGCTGACCTCGTAGGAGAAGTCGACGTGCCCGGGCGTGTCGATGAGGTTGAGTGCGTAGCGCTGCCCGTCGCGTGCGGTGTGCTCCAGGCGCACCGCCCGGGCCTTGATGGTGATGCCCTTCTCGCGCTCGAGGTCCATGCTGTCGAGGACCTGGCTCGTCATCTGCCGCTTGTCGAGCGTATGCGTCAGCTCGAGGAAGCGGTCAGCCAGCGTCGACTTGCCGTGGTCGACGTGGGCGACGATCGAGAAGTTGCGCAGGCGCGCCTGGGGGATGTGCTCCATGGGGCGCCCCGGATTCTAGCGCGGCGGCGTGGCTGAGCCTGTAGCGGCTGACCGCGTGGCTGGCTCGAGGCCACGGCGCGCCTCATCTCGCTCGCTCCGGGCCTTCCCAGGGGACTCCGCCAGGCGAGCCCGGGAGATGCTGGCGCGTGCCTTCGGGCTGCGCTACCATTCACGGTCGCGCCCGATGGTAGCCGAGCGATCCTGTGCCCGGCGCCCGCCATCCCGGTGCTGACCCACCAGCAGACCGATCGAGGACAGAACACCTTGGCCCATTCTTCGCGAGGCTGGACCGGCGCACGCACGCCCCAGGCCCTCAAGCGCGTCCGACAGTCCACCCGCCGAAACGTCTTCCTGGCGCCCCGCCGTTCAGCGGCGAAGACGGAGGTCAAGGATGCCCTCCAGGCCGCCGCCAGCGGTGACGTCGAAGCCACCCGCACGGCCGTCGCGGAGGCCGCCTCCGCCCTGGACCGCGCCGCCAAGGTGGGCGCCATCCATCCCAACAACGCCGCCCGCCGCAAGAGCCGACTGATGCGTCGCGCCAACGCCGCCCTGGGCGGTGAGGCCCTGGTCGGCACGGCCAAGCCGCAGCGCCAGGTCAGCAAGAGCGCAGCCGCCAAGGCCGCCAAGACCCGCATCGCCGCCGGCAAGGCCAGCAAGGCCAAGGGTGAGCAGACGGCTGCCGGCAAGGCCCGCGCCGCCCTCTCCAAGTCCAGCCGGAGCACGGAGGCCTCGGCTGCTGCCGCTGCCGCCGCCGCGACCAGCAAGACCGCCACTGGCAAGACGAGCACGACCAAGTCGGCCACCAGCAAGACGGCGACCAAGTCCGGGACCAAGTCGACGACGAAGGCCTCGACCAGCAAGGCGAGCACGAGCACGACGAAGCCGGGCACCAGCAAGGCCAGCACGAGCAAGGCGAGCGGCACCAAGGCGGCCAGCAAGTCGAGCACGACGAAGGCCGCGTCCAAGACCGCCAGCAAGTCCACCGAGGACGCGTCCTAGGCTCGGACCCATGGCGCCCGCCAGGGGCGCTGACCCACCGAACGCAGGCGGCGGTCCCCGTGGGACCGCCGCTTCTTCGTTGACCTGGGCAGGATCGTCTCAGGCGGGAGGCGCGTCCCCTGCCAGGGCCAACCGATCCGACTCGGCCGGTGGTCGGCGCACGGCGCGCCACGTGGCGGCGGCCAGCGCGCCGGCCGTCGTCAGGCCCGTGATGATGAGCAGCCACTCGGCCTGGCTTCCCCAGACGGCCCGCTCCAGGGTGGCAGCATCGGTGATGCCCTCGCTCGCGAGGCGCTCACCCTCCCCCGCGGCGACGAACCGCGCGTAGTAGCAGTCCGGGCCCATGGCACAGTCGATCTGGCCGCCCTGTGTCTCCGCGCGGTAGCCCGAGTCGGCGTAGATGAAGAGCAGCCGGATGCCGATATACATGAGCGCCAGGCTGAAGCCCGTCACGAGTCCGGCGAAACCGGCATTGGTGAAGAGCCGCCAGCGAGGCCGCCAGCGCTCTGACTTGTGGTTGGCATAGAAGCCGATGACCACGCCGGCCAGCGGCGCGGACAGGAAGACGAGCGCCTGGATGGCGACCACGAGGGCGAAGGAGATGGCGATGGTGACCGCCATCCCCAGGCCGACCATGGCCGCATAGATGGCACCACGGTCGAGCACCCGACCGGAACTCGGTCGGGTGCCCTCCGTGGTGTCTTCATCGAGCCCGGCGTCCTCGACTGGTGCCCCGGTCGGATCGACGTTCGGCCCGGCCTCGTCGCTGCGAGGCCCCTCGATCACCCCGATGCCGCGCTAGCGGCCCGCCAGGGCGCTGAGGCCCGGGTAGCGGGCGATGTCGCCCAGCTCCGCATCGATGCGCAGCAGGCGGTTGTACTTGGCCACGCGCTCGGACCGTGACGGAGCACCCGTCTTGATCTGACCGCTGTTGGTGGCCACGGCGAGATCGGCGATGGTGGTGTCCTCGGTCTCGCCGGAGCGATGGCTGATCACGGCACCCCAGCCCTGCGAGCGCGCCATGTCGACGGTGCGCAGCGTCTCGCTGAGCGTGCCGATCTGGTTGAGCTTGATGAGGATGGCGTTGGCGGAGCCTTCCGCGAGGCCTCGCGCGAGGCGCTCGGGGTTGGTCACGAAGAGATCGTCGCCGACCAGCTGGCAGCGGTCCCCCACGCGCTCGGTGAGCTGCTTCCAGCCCTTCCAGTCGTCCTCCGCGAGGCCGTCCTCGAGGCTGACGATGGGATAGCGGGCGATCCAGTCGGCCCAGAAGTCGACCATCTCGCTGGTCTTCAGCGAGCGGCCTTCCTTGGCCAGCCTGTAGGTCAGCTCGCCCTCCGCATCCGGCTCGCCGTTCACGAGCTCGGTCATGGCCGGGTCGAGCGCGATGGCGACCTGCTCGCCGGGCGTGTAGCCGGCCCGCTCGACAGCCCGCAGGACCGTCTCGATGGCCGCCTGGTTGGACGGCAGTGTGGGCGCGAAGCCGCCCTCGTCGCCCTGGCCGGTAGCCAGGCCACGGTCGTGCAGCTCCGCCTTCAGGGCGTGGAAGATCTCGGAGCCCGCGCGGAGGGCTTCGGCGAAGCTGTCGACGCCCACGGGCATGACCATGAACTCCTGGAAGTCCGTGGAGTCCGCGGCGTGCTGCCCGCCGTTGAGGATGTTGAACATCGGCACGGGCAACGTCCAGGCGCCGGCGCCGCCAAGGTAGCGGTACAGCGGCAAGCCGAACGAGACCGCCGCGGCGTGGGCGCAGGCCAGCGACACGCCGAGCACGGCGTTGGCACCCAGGTTGCCCTTGTTGGGGGTGCCGTCCAGCTCGATGAGCAGGGCGTCGATGGCGCCCTGGTCGGAGGCGTCCTCCCCCAGGACGGCCGGGGCGATGGATTCCACGACGTTGGCGACGGCCTTCTGGACGCCCTTGCCGTTGTAGCGCGACTTGTCGCCGTCGCGCAGCTCGACCGCCTCGTGGGCACCGGTGGACGCACCTGACGGCACGGCCGCGCGGCCCACGGAGCCGTCATCGAGGATGACGGTCACCTCGACCGTCGGGTTGCCCCGCGAATCGAGGATCTCCTGCGCGTCGATGTAATCGATGGTGGTCATCAGGCAGCGCCTTCCGGCTGGCGGTCCAGGAGGACCTTGATGCCCGGCAGCTCGCGACCCTCGAGGAACTCGAGCGAGGCACCGCCGCCGGTGGAGATGTGCGTGAAGCGGGAGGCCAGCCCGAGCTCCTCGATGGCAGCCACGGAGTCACCCCCGCCGACGATGACGGATGCGCCGGCCTCTGCCCGGTCGGCCAGGAAGCGCGCCATGGAGCGCGTGCCGTCGCCGAAGGTCGGCACCTCGAAGACACCCAGTGGCCCGTTCCAGAGGACGGTCTGCGCATCCGCGAGGGCCGCCTCGAAGGCCGCCCGGGACTCAGGACCGACGTCCACCGCCGACCAGGAGTTGGGGATCTTCTTGACGGACACGATCTTGTGCTCGGCGCCGCGCGTGACCTCCTTGGCCACGACGACATCGGTGGGCAGCAGCAGGTCCACCCCGCGCTCGGCCGCGGCGGCCATGATGCGCTGGGCATCCTCGATGCGCTCACGCTCGAGAAGGCTCTTGCCGACGCCCAGGTCCTGGGCGGCGAGGAAGGTGTTGGCCATGCCGCCGCCGATGACGAGCTTGTCGACGCGCGCCAGGAGCGACTCCAGGACCTTGATCTTGTCGGAGACCTTGGCCCCGCCGATGATCGCGGCGAAGGGTCGCCCCGGGTCCTCGAGCAGGCTGGAGAGGTTCCGGATCTCGCGTTCCATGAGCAGCCCGGCATAGGCCGGCAGGATCTCCGCCACGCCCACGGTTGAGGCATGCGCGCGGTGCGCGGTCCCGAAGGCGTCGTTGACGTAGATGTCCCCGTAGCTGGCCAGGGCGGCCGCGAACTGCGGGTCGTTGGCCTCCTCTTCGGGATGGAAGCGGAGGTTCTCGAGGAGCAGCATCTCCCCGGGCTTCATGCGCTTGACCGCGTCCACGGTGCCGGCGCCGATGGCGTCGCCGGTGGCGGGCACGGGCCGCTTGATGAGCTCGGCGAGGTGCTGGGCCACCGGGCGCAGGCGCAACGAGTCGCTGACCTTGCCCTTGGGGCGGCCGAGATGGCTCATGAGCACGATCGAGGCACCGCGCTCGAGGAGGTAGGCGATGGTGGGCAGGGCTGCCCGGATGCGCGAGTCATCGCGCACCCGGCCATCCTCGATGGGGACGTTGAAGTCGACCCGCATGAGGACGCGTTTGCCCTGCGGATCGAAGTCGCGGACGGTGAGCTTGTCCATGTCAGACGTGCTGCAGTGCTGGCCGCTCGATCAGGCCAGGCGCTCGGCCATGAGCTTGACGAGGTCCGCGACGCGGCAGCTGTAGCCCCACTCGTTGTCGTACCAGGCGATGACCTTGATGAAGTCGCCACCGAGGCTCATGGTGGACGGCGCGTCGATGATCGAGCTGCGGTCGTCGCCCTTGAAGTCCATGGACACGAGCTGGCCGTCCTCGACACCGAGGATGCCCTTGAGAGGACCGGCCGCGGCGGCGCGGAAGGCGGCGTTGAGCTCCTCGACCGTGGCCGGACGCTCCAGCTCAGCGGTGAAGTCCACGACACTCACCGTGGGCGTGGGGACGCGCAGGCTGAAGCCGTCGAACTTGCCCTTGAGCTCCGGGATGACGAGGGCCAGGGCCTTGGCCGCGCCGGTCGTGGTGGGGATGATGTTCTGGCCGGCGGAGCGGGCGCGGCGCGGATCCTTGTGGGCCACGTCCAGGACGTTCTGGTCGTTGGTGTACGAGTGGATGGTGTTCATCAGGCCGCGCTTGATGCCCCAGCCGTCGTGGACGACCTTGGCCGCCGGCGCCAGGCAGTTCGTCGTGCAGCTGGCATTGCTGATGATGTGGTGCTTGGCGGAGTCGTACTTGTCCTCGTTGACGCCCAGGACGATGGTGATGTCCTCGTTCTTGGCGGGCGCGCTGATGAGGACCTTCCTGGCACCGGCCGTGATGTGGCCGGCGGCCGCGGTGGCGTCCGTGAACCGACCGGTGGACTCGATGACGATGTCGACGCCCAGGTCGCCCCACGGCAGCGCGGCCGGATCCTTCACGGAGAGGACCTTGACCTCCTTGCCGTCGACGATGATCGCGGAGTCGGTGTGCTCGACCGTGCCCTCGAAGGCGCCGTAGGTGGAGTCGTGCTTGAAGAGCAGGGCGTTCATCTCGGTCGAGACGAGGTCGTTGACGGCCACGACCTCGACGTCCGGAGCACGCTCGATGATGGCCTTCAGGGACTGGCGGCCGATGCGGCCGAAGCCGTTGATGCCGACGCGGGTCGTCATGGATGGTCTCCTTGCCTTGGTGCTCTGCCCGACCTCTTGCGGACAGCAGCCTTGGACTGTGTTGGACCGGTCGATCGGCATCGCCCGTGGCGACGCCGGGTCCCCGGCGCGATGTGTTGGCGCCGCTCAGCCTGCGGCCGCAGCCTGATGGTCGCCGGGGGCGGCCAGACGAGGCAGGGCCGATGCGACGAGAGGCACCGTGCCGATAAGCCCGACGTCATCACCCAGCGCCGCCTGCACGACACGCGCACGCTGGGCGGGGATGCGAAAGGCCGTGCTGGCCACTGCCTCCCGTGCTGGGCCGAGGAGTCGCTCTCCCCAGGCCAGCGCGATGCCGCCCCCCAGGATGATGACGTCCGGACCGAAGACGTTGACGATGGAGACCACCGCCACGGCCACGGCCCGACGAGCACGCTCCAGTATGACGGCTGCCACACGGTCACCGTTCTCGGCAGCGTCGGAGACGTGGATGGCCGCCAGCGCATGCGGGGCGACGCGGGCCGCGATGGCGGCCAACCCGGGTGCCTCGTCGCCGCGCTCCAACGCCGCCCGGGCGGCGTTGGCGATGCCGGTGCCCGAGGCGATGGCCTCCAGGTGGCCCACGCCGCCACAGCCGCAGATCGGCCCGTTCATGTCGATGGTCATGTGGCCCAGCTCGCCGGCGACGCCGTCCGGACCCGTGATCGGCCGTCCGCCGCTGATGACCGCGCCGCCGATCCCCGTGGAGATGGTCAGGTAGACGAGGTCATCCGAGCCGTCGCCGGCCCCGAAGTCGCGCTCGCCGAGGATGTTGACGTTGGTGTCCTTGCCCAGCGCCCAGGGCAGGCCAAGGGCCTCGCCGATGGTCGGCGCCAGTGGGAAGCCCCACCAGTCGCCCTGCAGGTTGGGCGGATCGATGAGCGTGCCGGTGGCGGGCACCAGGGGTCCCGGCGCGGCGATGCCCACCGCGATGGGCGGCACGCCGCCGCCAGCAAGGTGCTCGTCGCGGGCCGCCGCCAGGAGCGCCAGGCAGTGGTCCACCACGGCCCGCGTGCCCTGCGCCATCGGCGTGGCGCCAGCGTATCGGGCGAGCAGTCGCCCGTCCGGGGAGACCACCGCAGCGCGCGCGTTGGTGCCTCCCAGGTCGAGGGCCAGGATCAGGACCGTTCAGGAGGGGCGCGGCGTGCGGCGATGGCAAGGTGTGGCCTCAGACGACAAGGAGCGACCCCGGTCGCCCGGACCGGGGTCGCTGCATCGCTCCAGGGATGGCGGCGTCAGCCGCCGATGCGAAAGACGCTGCCGCCGCACTTCGGGCAGGTGCCCTTCGTGGCCGGCTTGCCGTTCTTCATGGTGATCTTCTGGGGATCCTGGATCTCGACCTTCTGCTTGTCCTTGACGCAATAGGCCTCAGCCATGCCGTTCCTCCTATCCCGCCGGGCACCTGCCGAGGTCCCCGGATCGCTCGTGGGTCCGGTCACCTGCCGGGCCTCGATCGTGATTCGCGTGGTGCGTCGCCGTGTCTCGGCCTTACTAGAGTGCCATCTTCGGGACCCAGTGTGAGGGGCGCCAGTGCATCTCGCCACTGCGGGCACGCTGCGCGTCCATGTCCGCGAGCACGTGGAGAGCCTCCAGCCCCGTCTCCACGAGACCGACCTCCGCCGCCTCGCGAGCCTCTCCGACGATGAACTCGCCGCTCGTGCGCTGGGCGTACACGGTGCAGACCACCCCCGCCCGGCAGCCGGCCAGGGCCGCCAGCGTGAGCATCGCGGAGGCTTCCATCTCGAAGTTGAGGACGCCCTGGGCCGCCATCCGCGCCGCCAGATCGGGGAAGCGCAGCGGCAGCTGCGGGATGGGTCGACCCTGGGCGCCGTAGAAGCCCGGAGCCGTGGCGGTCAGGCCCACGTGGGCGCGTCGGCCCGTCCGTGCGGCAGCCTCCAGGATGGCCGCGACGGCCTCGTAGTGGGCGACCGCCGGGTAGCCGTCGTCGACGTAGTAGGAGGTCGTGGCCTCCATGCGCACGGCGCCGCTGCTCACGACCAGGTCACCCAGGGCGATCTCGGGGCGCAGCGTGCCGCAGGACCCGATGCGAACCACGGTTGGATGCGACGTGAGCGCCAGCAGCTCGGCCATGACGATCTCGACGTTGTCGGCACCGATACCGGTGGACACGACCGAGAGGCGCAGCCCGCGATGCGTGCCGGTCACGGAATGGAACTCGCGATGCTGGCGCTGCACCTCGATCGCGTCGAGGAGCACGGCGATGCGTTCCGTGCGCTCGGGGTCACCGGGCAGCAGGATGAAGTCCGCGACCTCTCCGGGGCCGAGATCGATGTGGTACTGGCGCTCCGTGTCGGGCAGCGAGACCAGGGGGTCCGCGTCTGGCACGACGACTCCTTCCTGCTTCGGCTGGCTCGGGCGATCGGCTGACCCCGGGGCGACGACCCCGCCGAACCTTAGCCACGGCGACGGCTGAGCGTCAAGCCGGCGAACAGCCGGAGGCCCGGCCGTTCCCATGTGCAGCGCGGCGACCCCCGTGCGTCGCCTACCATGGCCGCATGCCCGACCCCGGCGCACCGCCAGGCGACCTGGCGGTCCTGGACGCCATCTTCGAGGAGCACGGTCGAACCCTGGCGGCGACCCGCGAGTCCCTCCTGCCGGAGGTCGCCCGCCTGGCCGGCCAGCTCTCGGCTGCCGTGGGCGCCGGTGGCAAGCTGCTCGTCTTCGGCAACGGCGGCAGCGCGGCCGATGCGCAGCACTTCGCCGCCGAGCTCGTGGGTCGCTTCCGGCGGCTGCGTCGCCCCCTGCCGGCCCTGGCCCTCAGCGTGGACACCTCGGTGCTCACGGCCATCGCCAATGATTTCGCCTACGACGAGGTCTTCGAGCGCCAGGTGCTGGCCCTCTGCGGCCCGGCTGACCTGGTCGTCGGCATCAGCACCAGCGGTGGCTCGGCTGCCGTGGCCCGCGGCCTGCTGGCAGCCCGCGGGCGTGGCGCACACACCTGGGCCTTCACCGGCAGTGGCGGCGGACGTGTCGCAGCGGCTGCGGAGCACGCGCTGCGGGTGCCCTCGGACGTCACGGCCCGCGTCCAGGAGATGCACATCACCGTCATCCACGCGACCTGCGAGCTCGTGGACGCCTGGGCAGCCGAAGCGGAGGCCTCCCAGGCCGGAGCGTAGACGTCCCGGGCTGAGCGGTGACTAGGCTGGAGCGGCGACCTCGTCTGAAGCGGCGACCTCGCCGGGCGCATGCTGCTCGCGGGCGCCGACCATGTACTCCACGACCTCCGTCGTGTCGGTGTCCTTGGTCGGCATCTCCGCCACCTTCCGCCCTCGGTGCATGATGACGATGCGGTCCGTGATGGCAAAGACGTCGGGCAGGGTGTGGCTGATGAGGATGACCGGCACACCCTCCTCGCGCAGGGTGTCGATGAGCGACATGACCTTGCGCTGCTCGGGCACACCCAGGTTGTTGGTGGGCTCGTCCATGATCATCAGCCGGGCGTCCCAGTAGATGGCCCGGGCGATGGCCACGGCCTGTCGCTGCCCCCCGGAGAGCTTCTCGATGTCGAGGCGCATCTGCGGGATCTTGATGCCGAGCCGCTGCAGGATGCCGTCCGAGTCGGCCCGCATGGCCTTCTCATCGAGCGTGCGCAGGGCGCCGAAGAGGTGACGCTTCTTGGTCTCGCGGCCCAGGAAGATGTTGGCGCTGACGTCGAGGTTGCCGGCCAGGGCGAGGTCCTGGTAGATCGTCTCGATGCCCGCCTGGCGAGCATCGATGGGGCGTGTGAACTGCACCTCCCGGCCAGCGAACAAGATCTGCCCGGAATCCGGGCGATGCACGCCGGAGACGCACTTGATGAGCGTCGACTTGCCGGCGCCGTTGTCGCCCACCAGGCCGACGACCTCATCGGGATAGATGTCCAGGGAGACATCGTTGACGGCCGTCAGGCCACCGAAGCGCTTGACGAGGTTGCGGATCGAGAGCGACGGCTCCCGGTCGGCGGACCGTGATCCGCTCACTGGCTTTCCGCCCTTCCGATGACGAGGTCGCGCGCCTGGTCGATGAGCACGGCCAGGATGACCACGATGCCGATGACGATGTACTGCCAGAAGGGCTCGACGTTGAGCATCACGAGGCCCGTCGTCATGACGGCGATGAGCAGCGCGCCGATGACCGTGCCCATGACGTTGCCTCGGCCCCCCATGAGGCTCACCCCACCGATGACGACCGCGGCGATGGCCGACATCATGAGGGCCTCGCCCGCGATCGACGAGCCGCCCGCGAAGCGAGCCGTGTGCAGCACGCCGGCGATGCCGGCGGTCATCGCCGAACCCACGTAGATGAGGATGGTGAGACGGTCCACGGGTACGCCGGCTCGCATGGACGCCTCGCGGCTGCCGCCAACGGCGTAGGTGTGCCGCCCGGGCTGGGTCTTGTGCAGGATGAAGACGGCGATGCCCACGGCGATCGCGGTGACGACGACGGGCCAGGAGAAGACTCGGTCGAGCTGGCGGAGCGCCATGTCGCTGACCTCCGGCTTGAAGAGGAAGGCCAGGTTGCCACCGGCCCAGTCCACGTAGACGAGCGACTCGTTGCCGAAGGTCCGCATGCCGTCGGGCTGCTGGCCGACGACGTTGCCGCCGGAGAGCAGGAAGGCGACCCCGCGCGCCACGAACGACATGCCCAGGGTGACGATGAAGGCCGGCACCCGCAGCTTGGCGATGATGAGGCCGCTGATGAGGCCGAAGAACATCGCCACCGCGACGCCCGCCACGAAGGCCGCGCCGATGGCTGCGATGTCAGGGCTGCCGGCTTCGTAGAGATCGCGGGCCACGAGGGCGGCGACCACGGAGGCCAGGCCCATGACCCATCCCACCGAGAGGTCGATGCCGCCCGAGATGATGACGAACGTCTGTCCCAGGCCCATCAGCAGGATGGGCGTGATGGCCACCAGCACGTTCATGATGTTGCGCAAAGACAGGAAGTTCACCTCCCCGTCTGTGGTGACCGTGACCGACACCCAGAAGAACGCGATCAGCGCGAAGAGGAATACCCATGCCCAGAAACGGCTGATCGCCAGGATCAGGCGACGCTGCCGCTCGCGGGCGGAGACGGGCGCGACGGCCACCCCGGGCGAGGATGCCATGGTCAACCCTCGAAGCAGGTGAGTTGAAGTGAGGTGGCCGGGGGCAGGCAGCCCCCGGCCACAGGTGGTCCGCTACGTCGGGACCGTTACTCCGGGACCTTGTAGATGAAGCGTGCGATCTCGGGGTCGGTCACATTGTCCTTGGTGATGACCGCGAAGCCCGTCGTCACATGCTTCGGCAGGCTGGTGACGCCAGCGGCGTCGGCCATGCAGAAGGCCACGGCGAGGTAGCCCATGTCAAAGGGCTTCTGGGCGATGACGAGGCTGACGACGCCGTCGTTCAGCTGCTCGATGGCGAAGTCCGTGGCATCGAAGGCGATGACATCCACGACGCCACCCAGGCCGGCGTTCATGACGGCGGTACCGGCGCCGACGGCGCTGAACACGTTCACGCCGAAGATGCCGCCCAGGTCGGGCTCGCGCTGGAGGACGGCCGTGGTCTGCTCGGCGGAGGTGTTGGCGTCGTCGAGGTTGTAGTCCTCACCGACGATGGTGATGTCAGGGAACTCGCCGATGCCTTCCCGGAACCCCTGGCTGCGCTGCTCGGTGGTGCTGGCGCCCTCGTTGGTGTTCTGGATGTAGACGGTGCCGGCTCCTTCCAGGTTGGCCGCCAGCGCCTCGGCCGCGATGCGGCCGCCCTCGACGTTGTCCGACCCGATGTAGGAGATCGGGAAGGTCACGGGGCCGTTGGCGTAGTCGCCATCGCCCAGGAAGGTGTCGACGGTCACGACCCTGATGCCAGCGTCGATCGCAGACTGCAACGGCGCCACCATCTGCTCCTTGTCCGTGGGAGCCGTGATGAGGCAGTCGATGTCACCGCGAGCCACCAGGGCGTCCAGGATGGGCGTCTGCACCGTGGGGCCCCAGGTGTCGGGATACTGGGAAACGACCTCGAGGCCGTAGTCCGCGACGGCCCGGTCCACGCCGAGCTCCATGACCTGATAGAAGGGGTCGACGACGCCGGGCAGGAAGCCGATCTTCGGCTTCTCGACGTCCTGTGCACTGGCCGCTGGCACAAGCGCCAGCATGAGCAGGGCCGATGCCCCGAGGGCTACGAATGGTCGCTTCACCTTGAACCTCCGCTCTCTGTTGCTCCACGTCGAATCACAACAAGGAATCCCGCGGGCAACCTCCTCTCTGGTCGCGAGCGACCTCCCTGTCCCTCGCGACGACCGACGTGGAGTCTAGAGTCGCTGCCAAGGTCGGGTATGGTCGATCCGCACATGTCAGGCGACCTCCGCACCATGGGCACGGCACAGCCGGGTGGTCAGTCGGCGAGCGCGCAGGCGCATGGTCGGCCACCGCCAGAGGACCACGGCCCCGCCCAGCAACCCTGCCGCCGCCGCCGCGAGAGCGGCGCTGATGACGACCGGCCATGCGCTGCCAGACACGCCGTCACCGGGCTCTCCGGGGTCGCCCGTCGCCGGCTGATGCGCCAGCTCGCCGCCAAGGGAGGCTGACAGCAGCGCCATCGCGGGCGCCGTCGGAGCCTCGGACTCCGGAGCCTGGAGGTCCGCAGCCCGGGTCACGTCCGTGGCGGCGCGCACCACGACCTCGGGCTCGGCGCGATCTCGGGCGCGAACCCGGCCCACGACGTTGACGACCTCACCGATCGCGAGGCTCGCACGGACCTCCTCTGCCTCAGCCGGAAGTCGCACGCGCGCCGTGGCCGTGCCATCGTCGAGCGTCAGGAGAAGACCCCGGATGCCCGACAAGCGGCCGCCCACGCGGACGCGCTGACCCTCGAAGTCGGCCAGCGCCGCCAGCGTGACGTCCGGCTCGGATCCATCGCCCGCCGACAGCCCGGCCTGGGTCTCGTCATCGCCGCTGGCGTCCGTGTCGCTCTCCTCGCCGGCCGCGTCACGCGCCGCCGCCGTTCTCCCGAGCTGGATGTCAGCGGGCGAGCGGGGGGCGACGGCGAAGCGCTGGTCGGTGGCGCTCGGGTGGGCGCGCTTGACGATGCCCACGATGCGCGCCGAACGACCGGGCTCCAGCCCATCGGCGCTGGTCCCACTTCCGGAGAGGCCGGCGATGGGGAGCTTGCCGGCGGCTCCCAGCGTGGCCTCCGCTCGCCACGTGTCGCCCGAGCGCTCGACATCCTCGATGCGCACGGTGACCGACACGAGCTGCCACTCGTCGGAGGCGATCGGGGGTCGTCGCAGGATGGTCGGCAGGGCGCGACCGTCGCGCAGGCGGCGTGGCGCGGTCTCGGCCTCCAGCTGGCGCCCGTCATACCAGGTGCCCACCTCGCCACGGGCCCGGATCACCTGTCCGACCCGCGCAGGGTCCACGCCTTCGGGAAAGCGCACGAGGATGGCGCCGCTGGCGTCCTGCACCGTCACGCGTCGACCCTCGGAGTCGATGAAGCCGGCCGCGGAGGTGACGGTGCCGACGATGGTCACCGTCTCCCCCTCAGCGGCATCCTTGATCCGGGTGCGCCGATGGCCGCCGGCGCCGCTGTCGTCCGAGTCGTCGTCATCGCCGGGCCTCGACGTCGGTGTGGGCGTCGCCGCAGCGGCCACGACCAGGTCGGCTGCGCCACGGGGCCAGAGGCGGTAGCCGTCTGCGGCACCCGATCGACTGGCGCGCTGGCCGACGATGCCGGTCACCGTGACCGCCCGGCCACGCTCCAGGTCCGAGCTGTCGAGGCCGGTCGTGGCATACGCGTAGACCCTGGCCGTGCCCCTGTCATCGCGCAACGTGAAGCTGAACGTGCCGCTGCTGCTCTTGTCGATATCCACGACGGTGCCCGCGACGCGGGCCAGGAGTCCTTCGGTCGTCTCGCCGATGGCGCTGCTGCGCAGCTGGACGGGGTCGGGCAGTCCGCCGCTGCCGATGAAGGAGAGCTGCGCCGCCCTGCTTGGTCGCAGCTCCAGGTTGCCGTAGGGCGCGGCCAACTCCCCCTGGACCTGCAGGATGCGCCCACGCGAGAGGTCCCCCGTGGAGACATCGTCGGGCAGCCGCACGATGATGCCACCGCTGGCGTCCTGGATGGCCACATAGCGTTCGCCGAGGATGCGACCGGGCTCCACCGTCACGACGCCCGTCACGCTGGGACGGGAGCCAAGGGGCAGGGCCCGCGCCAGGGCGATGGCCTGGCTTGGAGCCTCGGTCGGCGCCGGTGTCGGTGTGGCGGTGGGCGTCGGGGTCGGCGTCGGGGCGGGCGTCGGGATGGGAGTGGGCTTCAGGGTCGGCGTCGGGGTGGGAGTGGCTGCCGGTGTCGGTGTGGCGGCCACGGTCGGGGCTGCCGTCGGCTCGGGCGTGGGCGGCCGCGTGGGGTCCGGCGTGGGTTCTGCGGTCGGCTCGGGAGTCGGCGTCGGAGTCGGCTCTGGCGTGGGCGGTCGCGTGGGGTCCGGGGTCGGCTCTGCGGTCGGTTCCGGGGTGGGTCGGGCGTCGGTTCCGGGGTCGGCACTGCCGTCGGCTCGGGAGTCGGCGTCGGAGTGGGCTCCGACGTCGGTTCCGGGGTCGGCACTGCGGTCGGCTCCGGGGTGGGTTCCGGCGTGGGTTCCGGGGTCGGCTCTGCGGTCGGTTCCGGGGTCGGTCGGGGCGTGGGTTCTGGCGTCGGTCCAGGTGTCGGGTCGGGAGTCGGCTCCGGCGCGGTCGTTGCAGCATCCGGGATGGGCATCGGGTCGACGTACGTGTCCGCTGCGTTGTCGTTGGTGTCTCGCCGGTTGCCTGCCGCGCCACCGGGCAGGCGGGCCAGCGACGAACCGGCCGGCGGCGCGACACCCGGGCTGCCCTCCACGAAGTCGGAGGTCGCGGTCCCCCACGAGAGCGAGTCGATGACGGTGCCGCCATCCACCCGCAGCGCGATGGTGCCGCCGGTGGCGCTGAGCCCGCCGCTGTAGGTGTGGTCGGCCAGGCCTGCGTACGTGCCGTCCGCGTTGGCCAGGAGGAGATGGGCGCCGGGGGCCAGCAGGCGGTCTGACCAGCGTCGCTTGGACGTCACCGTGCCACCACTGGCGGTGATGTAGATGACCTCCAGGCCACCCAGCTGCACGGCCAGGTCACCGCTGTTGTAGAGCTCCACATACTCGTCCGAGCCGCTCTGGCCGCCGGTCACGACTTCGCCGACCAGCACGTCGGTCGATCGCGGCCAGCCGACGTCGGCCGCCGTGGCTCCAGGAGACGCAGGGATGCTCGGCACCAGGAGCGCGGCACCGAGCGGCAGGGACAGGATGGGTCGCCATCGCCGGGACATCGTTGACCTCCGAGACCGGCGGGAGCGGCATGACCATGACGGAGCGTTCGGCCCCGACCTGCCCATCCTGGCCTGGCGACATTCACCGTCACTTACGCCGGCCCTGGCCCACCACGGCACCCGATGTGGAAAGCGCCGCACGCCATGGCGACCGGCCGCGCCATCGGGTATGGCGCGCCTGCTGTACCATCGCGCCGCCCCTTCTTCACGTCGCAGCAGGTTCCCAGCGTGCCTCAGAGCAACAACAGCCGCATCCGCGCCAAGGACACCAGCCGAGCGGAGGCACGCCGCCGCCACCGGGACCAGCATCGCAGCAGCGAGGATGTGGGCGAGGTCAGCACGCCTGAGGCGGCGACTCCGGCACCAGCGCGTTCCGGGTTCCAGATGCCGGACGTCCGGGCCGACATCGGGGCCCTGCCCCAGGTCTTCCGCAACCCCTGGGTCTGGCTGCCCTTCCTCATGCTCGTCGTCTCGTTCGTGCTCGCCATCCTGCTCGTCGAGGGTGTCCTGCCGGAGGGCGTCGTCTACGACGTGGCCAGCCTGTACGTCGGGCTGACCCTGCCGCCGACGGCCCTCTTCGTCTTCTTCATCGGCGGCTTCCTGGCGACCCGCGCCTCGTACCTGGTGGGCGGCATCCTGGGGGCGTTCGACGCCCTGCTGCTGACGATCCTCAACGTCGTTCTGCCGGCCGTCGCCGATGATCCCGCCCTCACCCGTGCCGGGCTCACCGCCGGGCAGGCGGAGGGCGCCGCCTTCAGCATCACTGCCATGGTGCAGCTCTGGGGCATGGCCATCCTGGTCGGCGTCCTGGCCGCCGCCTTCGCCGCCTGGTATCGCCGCTTCCTGCGGCAGTCGCAGGAGCGCGCCAAGGTCAACCGTGCCGCGCGGGAGCAGGAGCAGGCTCGCAAGGCCAAGGAGCAGGCGCGCGTCGACAAGCAGTCCGCCAGGGACGCCAAGCACACCAGCAAGTAAGCCCGGCGACCGCGCCGGACAGCACGGAGGGCAGGCCATGGCCGCAGTGACCCGCCGGAGACGACATCCCGTCATTGCGCTTGCCCTGAGCCTCGGCCTGACGGTCGCCGGAGGCGCAGCCTCGCTGGCCACCGACGGGACGGGCGTCCCCAGCACGGACGAGCTGGAAGCCATGGGCCCCCAGATCCTCGAGCGCGTGGAGGCCATGCGTGGCCTGGATGCCACCGCGCCGGTGCCCATCCGTGCCGTGGCCCCGGAGACCGCTGTCAGCGAGCACCGCGGCGCCATGACGGCCGACGATCGGGCGGAGCTCGTCGGCGAGGGCACCGTGCTGCGCCGCATCGGCTTCCTGCCCGCCGACTTCGACCTGCTGGCGGCCGTCGATGACCTCGCCATGAGCGGGGTGGCCGGCTACTACCGTCCGGAGCAGGGCGACATCGCGCTCGTCGAGTCGACGGGTCTGCCCCTCGAGCTGGCCGCGTGGACGGTCGCCCACGAATACGTGCACGCACTGCAGGACCAGCACTACGACATCGAGTCCACGGTCGATGCTGCGCCGCAGGGCGATGCGCAGACCGCCGTCTCGGCCCTCGCGGAGGGCGATGCCACGCTGCTCATGACGGCCGTGGCCATGAGCGACGCGCTCTCTGGCGTCCTGCCGAGCGACACGGCCATCGCCAGCGACCAGCCCACGGGCATGGAGGACTTCCCGCAGACCCTCTCGCGCGAGCTGATCTTCCCCTATCTCGATGGGCTCGACTTCGCGCAGCGCATGTGGGGTCGCGGCGGCTGGACCAGCGTCGATGCCGTGTGGCAGGACCCGCCCCGCTCCACGGAGCAGGTCATGCACCCGGAGCGCTATCCGGACGACGTCCCCGTGGCCGTGGAGCTGCCCGATGTGGCGGGCCTGCTGGGCGAGGGCTGGACCACCGCACACGAGACGACGATGGGCGAGCTTCGCCTGAGCCTCCTGGTGGCGGGCAACGAGCCCTGGGAGGTGAACGAGGCCTCCCTGACCGGCATCACGCTGCCCAACGCCGGGGCCGCCGAGGGCTGGGGCGGCGACCGGCTGGTCACGCTGGACGGCCCGGAGGGTAGCTGGACGCTGGTCTGGCAGACCGTCTGGGACACACCCGAGGATGCCGCCGAGTTCGCTGCTGCCGCCACCGAGGCCATGCCTGGCTGGGTGGCCGCATCGGCCGTGCTGCCGGGCACGACCATCGCGCCGGACCTGCCTGCCGACCGCTCCGTCCTGCTGCTGACGGCCGACGATGCGGCGACGCTGGCCGCGCTGGAGAGCGCCCTCGGCGTCGGCTGAGCCCCGCTCCAGGCGGAGTCGATCCCGCGCATCAGCCGGCTCGCCGCATGCCGGCCATGCCCATGTGACGGACGCCGGACGGCTGTCCCGGGCCGCCGTACTCCCGGCAGACCTCGACCAGGGAGGCGACGCGGCGGGCAACGATATTGCTGACGCCGCCCTCCACCTGCAGATCGCCCTCCACGTAGAGCAGGGCGTGGCGACGCACGACACCACGCAGGCGGCCCCAGGTGGCCGGCCAGAGCGTCACGTTGGCCATGCCGGTCTCGTCCTCCAGGGCCAGGAAGACCGTGCCCCGGGCGGTCATGGGGTGCTGGCGCGTGACCACGAGTCCGCCGATGGTCAGCCGCCCGGGGCGCTGCCCGGGAAGTGCTCCCAGGGGCACCGCGCCGAGGCGTTCCAGGGCCGGCCGGAAGAGCTCGACGACCTGGTGACGCGCGTCCAGCGAGAGGATGGCGTAGGCATCGCCGAGACGTTCGAGCTCCGTGGGCGGCGGCAGGTCCGGCGCCGCTGTGGGCGGCAGGTGCAGACCCAGTGGCCGCCCGTCCCTGGGCCGGCGCCCCGCCCCGCCCCGCGGGCCCCGCGACGCCGTGGCCACCTCCCGCAGCTGCCAGAGCGCCTGGCGACGGGGCTGCCCGAGCGGATCTGCGGCACCGGCCCGGATGAGCCGCTCCACGACCTCCTCGGTGAGGTCCGTGCGGGCCACGAGATCCGCCAGCGAGCGGAAGGGCCCGCCGCGCGCCCGCTCGGCGTCCAGGGCTTCCCCCTCCGCCGCCCCGATGCCCTTGACCAGGTGCAGGCCCAGACGGATGCCATAGCCGCGCGCCGAGGGTGCCGCCAGGCGCTCCTGCGCAACGGCGTCCGGCACCACGATGGCCGGGCTCGCAACGACGGCCGGCCGGCTCCGGATGCCGGCATCGTCCGGCAGCGGCGTGCCGGGCAGGCCGACCCACTCCGTCATGGTGCGCAGACGGCTGGCGTTGACATCCACGGGCAGCACCGCCACCCCATGCCGCCGGGCGTCGTTGACGAGGACCTCCACCGGGTAGAAGCCCATGGGCTGGGCGTTGATGAGCCCGGTCACGAACTGGGCGGGATAGAAGAGCTTCAGGAAAGCCGACTCGTAGGCCGTCCGGGCGAAGGCGGCCGCATGGCTCTTGTTGAAGCCGAAGCTGGCGAAGCCAGCCACGCGGGTGAAGAGCTCCTCGGCCTGTTCGAGACTGAGGCCGCTGCTGGCCACGCAGCCGTTCACGAAGCGGGCGTGCAGCTTCTCCATCTCCCCACGTGAGCGCCACGTGCCCATGGCCCTGCGGAAGCCATCCGAGTCGGCCGCACTGAAGCCGGCCACATCGATGGCCACCTTCATGACCTGCTCCTGGTAGAGGATGACGCCGAGGGTCTCCGCCAGGATGGGCTGCAGCGACGGATGCAGGTAGGTGACCGGCTCGAGTCCCTGGCGTCGTCGCAGGTAGGGGTGCACGGCGTCGCCCTGGATGGGCCCGGGGCGGATGATGGCCACCTCGACGACCAGGTCGTCCAGCGTCTGCGGGCGGCTCTTGGGCAGGGTCTGCATCTGGGCCCGCGACTCGATCTGGAAGACGCCCACCGTATCCGCGGCGCAGATCATGCGGAAGACCGGCTCGATGTCCTCCGGCAGGCGGTCAAGGTCCAGGCAGACGGCGCAGTCGGCGCGGATGTCGCGCAGGGCGTCATCGATGGCCGAGAGCATGCGCAGGCCGAGCAGGTCCAGCTTGATGAGCTTCATCGTCTCGACGTCGCGCTTGTCGAACTGGACGACGACGCGGCCCGGCATCGTGGCGCGCTCCAGCGGCGCGATGTCCACCAGCGGCGCGCGGGTCACGAGCATGCCGCCGACGTGGATGGAGAGGTGCCGCGGCCGACCGTCGATGCGGGCGCAGAGCTCCAGCCAGCGGTCCCAGGGTGAGAGGCCCAGCGTGGAGCCGCGCCGGCGGGGCGGCAGCGGGTCGAGCTCGATGGCACCCAGGCTGGTGGCCAGCACGCGGCGCTCCGCCTCTTGCCGCAGGAAGCGCTCGCTGGCGGGTGTGTCACCGGGACCGCCCTCATCGTCGGAGGGGCCGGACCGCATGTCTGCGGGGCCGGGCCGTGCCACCCCCTGTGAGCTGGGTCGCCCGTCCGCCCGTGAGCCCGGCCGGCGCAGCTTGCCCATGTCGTCGAGCAGCTGGCGGACACCCTCGCTGCCCTCCGCGGGTGCCGCGAAGAACTCGGCGAAGCCGCCGTCCGCCTCCAGGTCGCGACGCACCATGACCGAGTCGTACGTCTCGAGGGCCTTGGCCACGCGATCCACGAGCGGCCGCGGGAAACCCAGGGCGCAGCCCACCTCGCGAACCGCCGAGCGGGCCCGGTAGGTCACCACGTTGCAGACCATGCCGGTGTGCTCGGTGCCGTAGTGCTCGTAGACGTAGGCGATGACCTCCTCGCGGCGCGACGATGCGAAGTCGATGTCCACGTCGGGGTAGGTGGTGCGACCCTCGTTGATGAAGCGCTCGAAGAGCAGCTCGTGGCGGATGGGATCCACCCGCGTGATGCCCAGGGCGTAGGCGACGATGGAATCCCCCGCGCTGCCCCGACCCTGGGCCGGGATGCCGCGTTCGCGGCTGAAGCGCATGAGGTCCCAGCAGATGAGGAAGAACTCGGCCAGGCCGGTGCGCTCGATGACCTCCAGCTCGTGGGCCATCTGCTTGAGGACACGCGGCGTCATGGGGTGATAGCGCTGCCGCACGCCGTCGTGGCAGAGCGTTTCAAGGTACGAGAAGGGTGTCTCGCCACCGGGCACCGTGAAGCCCGGGAAGCGGTAGCGCTCGAACTCCAGGGACACCTGGCAGCGAGCCGCCACCTGTCCGGCCCGCTCGATGCCCTCCAGCCAGGCCGAGCGGACGAGGGGGTCCGTGGCTGGATCGCCCGGGGGCAGGGCCGCCAGCTCCGCGCCGCTCTTGAGGCCGAACTCCGCGTTGGGACGACGCAGGTGGGCGCTGGCATCGAGGTCCAGGCCGTGGCGGATGGCGACCATGACGTCCTGCAGCTCCCGGTCCGAGCGCAGCGCGTAGTGGACGTCATTGGTGACGACGGTGGGCAGGCCGACCTCGTGGGCGAGATGGGCGAGCTCCGCCACCAGCCAGTCGTCGTCAGGGAGCAGGTGGTGCTGCAACTCCACGTAGAGGCGGTCGCCGGGACCCAGGAGCGACCCCAGGCGCACGAGCGCGGCCGTGGCACCCTCGCGATCCCCTGCCAGCAGCCGACGTGCGACCTCCCCGTGGCGGCAGCCCGTCAGCGCGATGAGTCCCTCAGCATGCTCCGCGAGCAGGGCGTGGCTGAAGTGCGGCACCCCCTTGCTGCCGGCCAGGTGGGCGGCGCTGGCCAGGCGGCAGAGGCTCGTGTAGCCCGCCTGATCCAGGGCCAGCAGCGTCAGGTGCGGACCGAGCTCCCGGGCACGCACGCCACGCAGGTCCTCCCGGCGTGCCTCGCGGTGGCCCGGCGGCCGTTGGCGCTCCGCGCGGAGAGGCGCCGGCATGCCGGCGCTTGACGGCCGTCCTGCCCCGGGTCCCTGTGCTGCGCCATCGTCCAGCCCGATCCGAGCGCGCCGCGGCCGCCGGCGTGCCGGGACGACGATGCCCCCGGGGTCCGCGACGGCCGCCTCTCGCAGCTCCACCTCCATGCCCACGAGCGCATGGAGACCGACCTCTCCGGCCGCCGCGCTGAAGCGCACGGCCCCGTAGAGGCCCTGGTGATCCGTGGCCGCCAGGCCCGCCAGCCCCAGCTCCACGGCGCGCGTCACGAGGTCATCCGCGGGCGAGGCGCCGTCGAGGAAGGAGAAGTCCGTGTGGCAGTGCAGCTCCGCATAATCGGACGTCGTCACCGGCTCAGGATAGAACACCTGTTCTATCTCTTGGGCCACGCTGTGGTGCGTGCAGTCACCACCCGAGGGCGGCGCGAAGTCGCTAAGATGCCAGCCAGTGGCAGTGAGGGGCCTGCAAGCGTACGCCGTGCCCTCGGCGCGAGCGGGCCAGCAACCAGACCCCTCGGTGCGCCGTGACGTCCGCTCCGGACTTCTGACGGCCGGCTTCCTGCTGGTCGTCATCGCCACCGCCCTCGCCATCATCGTGGCCACCCCGGAGTATGCGGAGCCCGCCGTCGGCGCGGACGCGGTCGTGGCTGTCGCTTCCCTGGACCCCACTGGCGACCCGAGCGCGGCCAGCCAGGCCAGCGACGCCGAGGCTGCCATGGCGGAGCCGACATCCCCTGTCCCCGGGAAGCTCAAGGGCTATCGCTGGCCGGTCAAGGGGGGCCAGGTGGACCAGTACTACGACTGGGCCAGCGACGGACAGTTCGTCCTCCGGGACCGCCGGGTCCACGCCGGCCTCGTCATCACCTGGTTCGAGGGCGCCTACGTCAAGGCTGCCCACGATGGTGTGGTCAAGGCCGCGGGCACGGGCTGGGAAGAGGCGACCGGCTACGACGCTCCCCTCGATGGCCTGTACGCCCGGCTCAGGCGGCACAAGGAGAAGCCCACCCAGGGTGTCGTCATCGATGATGGCAAGGGCTACCGCAGCGTCTACAGCGGCCTGCAGGACCTCAGGGTGAAGGTCGGCCAGAAGGTCAAGGCCGGCACGATCATCGGTGCCATGAGCAAGACCGAGCACCGCCAGATGATGCGCTACGAGCTCGTGCGCATGGATGGCAAGCTCATGCGCGTGTCCGATGCGGCGCGCAGGCTTGGCTATCCCGACTATGCGCGCGAGCGCATCGACCCCCTGGCGGTCCTCGACCTCGAGACCACCAAGCGCCCCAAGACGCCGCGCCAGCCACCAGCGGATCCGCCTCGTCTCTCCGACTACTGAGCGGCCGGCGCAGGCGCGGCTGGATCGGCGGCAGGCGCGGCTGGATCGGCGCAGGCCGGACGCGAAGCCGGGCGCGGCGCGCATCTCCCTGCCGGCAGGGGCTCGTCGGGGCTAGTCGTAGAGACGCTCCAGGTGCCAGGTGCCATCCAGGCCATCGCGGTAGACGAGCGCCAGCAGGCGGGGGCCGACGACCCGGTAGTAGTCCCGCACGAGCGGGCGGCGCCACCAGGCTTCCTCGATGCGCCAGTGGTTGCAGGTCTCCACGGCCTCACGGACGCCCGACCAGCGCAGCCGGGTGGGCCAGCCGCGCGCGTCAACGTCCACGTCGATGACCGGGTGCTGACCGAGCAATCGCGTCATGGCTCGCTCGCGGCCTGCCAGCGGAAGCGCTGCTCGGCCAGGCGCGCCTCTGGATCCACGCCGCTGGCGCGCAGGATGCGGTCCTCGCCGAAGCGGATGGCCAGGCTGGAGAGCTGCCAGCGCAGCCGTGGCGCCTGGACCAGCTGGCGCTCGAAGAGGGCCAGCTGCTGGCCGGCCTCCGGTGCCGTGCCCGCCAGCTCCAGGCCCAGGCGCGCCACCGGCGCAGCCGGCGGCTCCGCTTCCAGGCGGGCCATGAGCAGGCGCTCCAGGAGCTCGGCAGCGGCTGACGGCTCCGGCAGCTCCTGCCGATAGGTCAGGCTGCGCGGCGTGGCCTGGCGGGCAGGTGGCTCCAGCTGCAGCGTGAGCGTGGCCCGGGCGGCACCGGCGCCGCGTGCCGAGAGCTGCTCGCAGAGGGTGCCGCAGAGGTGATGGAGGACGAAGCGCAGCGGCTCCAGCGTCTCCGCTGGCGGCTCCAGCTCCGCCTCCGCAGCCAGGTGCTCCACGGGGCGGCGCGGCTGCAGCGGCCGCCGGTCCAGGCCGCGCACCAGGTCATGCAGCGTGGCCCCCTCCGTGCCGAAGCGGGCGATGACCGCCGAGCGGTCCAGGGCCGCCAGCTCCCCCATGCGGTCCAGACCCAGCATGCGCAGGCGCTCGCGGGTCTCCGCGGAGGCTGGCAGCAGTTCCAGCGGCAATGGTGCAAGGAAGGCCGTCTCCTCCTGCGGGCCGCCGAGGGGGACGGCGCCGGCACCGACGCGAGCGGCCACCGCTGCTCCGAAGCGCGTGTTGCCGATGCCCGCGCGAGGTGGCCCGGGCAGCCGCGGCGCCAGCAGCGCCAGCGCCCGACGGACGAGCGCCGCCTCATCACCCCAGAGGCGGGCGAGACCCTCGATACCGACGAGGACCCGGCCGAAGTCCGGTGCCCAGGGATCCAGCGTGCCCTCCACGGCCGGCGCCAGGGCCTCCAGGGCCTCCAGCGCTCCCTGCAGCGGAGCGACCAGGGCGGCCACATCCAGGGGCAGGAAGTGTGCCTCCGGAGCCAGGCTGTGCGCGGTGCCGAGGGGCTGGCCGCAGCGCACCCCCAGCGCCCCGGCCGCGGGGCTGTGGTCCAGGACGTGGCCCGCGTCCCAGGGTCGGCCGCCCAGCACCACCACCTCCCCCGCGGCGGGAGCACGGCCCAGGGCCAGGTGCAGCGGCAGGTGCGGCCAATCCAGGTACAGCAGGCGCATGGATGCCTCGATGGCGGGTCTGCGGCAGGACGGCGGTCAGGCCACGACCAGGCGGGGACGAGGGCGCGGAGCGGCGCCCACCGGGTGCTGGTGGCCGGTCCCATCCGGGACCGCGCGGCCGGCGACCACGCTCCGCTCCCCGTCCGGGAGATAGCGGATCTCCAGGTCCACGCTGCGCCCCGGCGTGCCGTAGCGATTCTTGGCCACGACCACCGTGGTGCACTGGCCGATGATGTCCCGGCCCAGGCGCAGCCAGGCGCGCCGCTCCAGCTCCAGGCGCAGCCCGCTGACCTCCGCCAGGGCCGCCTGCGGCGAGCCGCCGGTAGCAGACTCCAGGACGATGAGTCGGGCGCCCGTGCGGCGGGCATGCGCGACCAGGCGGCGGAACGACTCCGCCGCGGGGCCCGGCGAGCGAGCCGGCAGGTCCACGACGAGCAGGCCCAGGCAGTGGCCGGAGAGCAGCGCAGCGGCCAGGGCCAGGCCCTCCCGGGTGTCCGCCGGGCGGATGACGAGGAGCCAGCGCAGGTCCACGCCCCGCCCCGCCGCCTCCACCGGGTCCAGGGCATGCGTGAGGTCCAGCCAGGCCACGATGTCCCCGGCCGCCTGGGCCTCCGCGACGCAGCGCAGCGCCAGCGTGGTCTTGCCGCTGGAGGGTCCGCCGCGCACGACGACGCTGGCCTCCCTGGGCAGGCCGCGGGGGCCGAGGAGGGCATCCAGCTTCGGGAAACCCGTGGAGATGACGCCTGCCTCCGGCACGTCCGCCCCGGGCGGCGTGCCCGTGGGATCGTGCTCCGGCAGCGGGGCCAGGGCGAGGTTGCCGCGGACGAGCGGACCCTCCTCCACTCCCCCTTCCGAGGCCATCGACCGACCGCTGCCGATCCGGACGGCCGCGCTACCCCAGCGGGTCCGGAGGGTGGCGAGAGCGCTGCCGAGGGGCTCGTGGGGTCGTTCCATGGCCCCACGGATAATCGAACATCTGTTCTATCCTGTCAAGGCCCAAGGGACGCCCAGGGCGCACCTCGAGACCCAGGAGGAAACGCCCGCCCGGTGGGGCTCCGGCGTTTTCAGGACGAGCGGCGGGCAGCTGCCTCGGCGCGCCGCTGGATGCCCAGCATCTGGCTGCGCAGGAGCGTGAAGACACCCATGCCGAGCATGGGCAGACCACGACGCTGCTGTCCTTCCAGCTCGATGTGGAAGCGCAGACGCTCGATGAGCCGCGTGCCGCCACTGGGCTCCGCCTCCAGGATGAAGGCCCAGCTGCCCTGGAAGGGCGGCATGTCCTCTTCGGGCTTCTGAGCCTTGCCCTTTCTGGCCTTGGCCCTGCCCTTGCCGCTGTCCGTGGTCGCGGCCGCGACCTGATCGCGGACCATGACGTCGTCGAGGTACAGCACGAGGGCCGCCTCCGGGTCGACGACACGGACCTCGAGGCCACCGCTGGCATGCACGGGCACGATGTCCCCCTCGGCCAGCTCCCCGAACTCGGGCAGGATGTGATCGGCGCTGCGGTGCGGCCGACCGTCGCTCCCACCCCAGGCACGATCGAGCGGCGAGAAGCTGTACCAGCCGCCGCGGCCGTAGCCCATCTGCACGAGCCACGGCCAGACCTGCTCAGGGCTGGCATCGATGATGAGGCTGCGGGTCTCCACCAGGTCGGGCGCGTCGACGATGTCGTCACCCGGCAGGGAGCGGCTGGCGTCCCCGGGCAGCAGGCCCCAGGAGTGAGCCTGGCCGCGCATGTGGATGCCGGTCGCGACGGCACCTCCGGCGAACATGGACAGCAGGACGACCTTCAGCTTGAAGATGACCTTCGCGACGAACCAGAACAGGCGGAGCATGGCCAGCCTCCTGTGAACGAGCTTGAGCGCCCATGCTAGCCCGGACGCCCGTTCGGGGTCGAGCGGCTCGGCCTCCTCGGCCCCCGGATGCGCGGTCGACCACGCGATCGAGGTCGCTGGGGCCTGGCAGCGGCCCGGCTCGGCCTCCTCGGCCCCCGGATGCGCGGTCGACCACGCAGCCTGACCTGAGTAGGCCGTCGGACAGTCGACGCGGCCGAGCTGTCGGCGCGGCCGAGCTGTCGACGCGGCCGAGCGCCGGACGCGGGGTATACTTCGCCGGCCGAGCGTGGCCGTCGGGCCTGCCTCGCCCCGTGGGGATGTAGCTCAGCTGGGAGAGCACCGCGTTCGCATCGCGGGGGTCAGGGGTTCGAGTCCCCTCATCTCCACCACCCCCTTCGCTGACGGCTCGGGCCTGTCGAGTCGAGCTCGGCCTGGGATTGGTCTAGCTGGCGACGATCTCGACCAGGAGCCCGCCAGCCTGGGCCCGCTCCTCGATGATCCGCAGCCCAGCTGCCTCGAGCGTGGCACGCACGTCGTGGTCGAGTCGACAGCCACCCGACGCCCGCGACCACGCCGGTGCCAACCGGGCCTGCATCCGAGCGACGCCCGGATGGTCGGACCGCGAGTGCTCCAGGAAGCGCATCGCGCCACCCGTCCGGAGCACGCGACGGCCCTCGCGCAAGGTCTCGGCGACATCGTCCACGGAGCACAGCACGAACGTGCCGACAAGGGTGTCGAACCGGTCGTCGGGGAACGGCAGGGCGGCTGCGTCACCCGCGGTCAGGACGACGGATCGTCCCAGTCGGGCGGCGCGTTGACTGGCGAGGGCCAACGCGGGCTCGCTCGAGTCGATCGCATGGAGGTCCGTGGCCGCTGGGTAGGCCGACAGGTTCAGACCCGTGCCGATCCCGATCTCGAGCACGTCCCCTCGGGCGCCCGCGACGATCCGTTCCCGTGCGCGGCGGAGCCCGGCACGATCGGCCACGCGCATCGCGGCGTCGTAGAGACGGGCCGTCAGGGCGTTCCCGATCTGGATGGACCGGCTGGATGCGCGCTCGGGCAGGAACCGGTTGCCCGCGAGGTTGGCGAGCTGCATCAGGACGCCGGTCGCCTCGAGCTCACGCCGGTGACGGGTGCTCAGACCGTCGGGCGTCCTCACGGAGCGAGGGCCTTCGATCGCGAGCGCCTGGCCGTAGGCGTAGGCCGCGGCGTCGCCCGACGTGAACCCGAGGGGGTCATGGACCGGGAGCCCGACGGCCCGACCCCAACGCTCATGGAAGCGTGCGCAGGCTCGACACCGGTTGACCGAGGTGACCCCGAGCATCGTCGACTCGCGTGTCGGCGCCGGGACGCGGCCAGGCAGCACGTAGGCCGACACGAGGTACGGGGCGCGACGCACGAGCGTCGGGAGCCACCGCCTCAACGCGGCCCTCGTGAGCACCGGGCCCTCTGCGGTCACCGAGGTTCCCTGACAGCACGCACCACCGCGTCGAGCGGCCCACGGCCGTCGGTCGTTCGGCGACGGATGACGTCGGATCTGACCACCGAGAACCCCGACAGCTCGTCCACGAGCTCGGCGGGCGTGAAGAGCACGGTCGGAATCCTGCGGACCGCCCACCCCGTCGACGAGGTTCGACCGGTCGTGGCCGACCACGAGCAACGTGCCGCCCGGCCTCACCGCGGCGGCAGCCCGCGCGTAGATGGTCCTCCGCTCGTCCGGTGGGAGGTGGAGGAAGAGGATGGACACGAGATCGAAGGCGCCCACGGGAGGTGACCACGCGCGGAGGTCTGCCTCGACCCAATCGACGTTCACCCCGGCTGCCCTGGCGGATGCCCGGGCTCGCCGGAGCGCGACGCTGGAGAAGTCCACGGCGGTGACCTGCCATCCCTGTGCGGCCAGCCAGATCGCGTTCCTTCCATCACCGGTCGCAAGGTCGAGCGCGCGTCCCGACCGCAGGCCGCCGACCTCGTCGACGAGCGTCCCGTCGGGATCGTGCGATTCGATGGGATCGCGCGCTGCGTGCCGTTCGTCCCACGCCGCCGCGCTCGATCTCGCCAGTCGGCCGTCCTCCCCGCTCACCTCGGCAGGCCCTCGTCGCCGCGGCCCAACCGGGCCGTGATGCGCCGTGCGATGCGCTCCTCGACGACGGTGTCAGGGTCGCGCAGCCCGCCGAGGATCGCTCGCACCCCGACGAGGCCGGCGTAGAGCGGCGGACAAGTCGGGCACGTGGCCAGGTGCCCCTCGACGGCGGCGCGGGTGGGAACGTCCAGCTCGCCGTCGAGGAAGGAGGAGATGTGGCGCCGTGCCTGCCAGCAGTGCACTGGCTGGGCCAGGCTGGCGGCACGCTTGGGGTCATCCTCGGCGAGTGCGCTCACGAGCATCATCCTTCCCCTGCGGAGGCGCTGCTTGGCGGCGGACAGGCCGATCCGCAGCGTCTCCGCGATCTCGGACACCGGCCACCCCACCCCATCGTGGAGGACGACCACCACTCGGTAGCCGGCCGGCAGGCGGACAAGGCCGTCCTCCAGTTCGTCGCGCAGCTCCGCCCGCGCGAGGACCTGTTGAGGATCGACGGTGTAGTCGTCGTCATGCCAGCGGTCCTCCACGTCGGCGACCGTGAGCTCGTCACGGTGAGCCCGCGAGCGATCGATGACCAGGTTGACGAGGATCCGGTTCAGCCACGGTCCCAGCGGGGCGCCATCGCGAAGCTGTCGCTGACGCGACCAGGCCCGCAGCGCCGCCTCCTGGGCCAGGTCCTCGGCAACGGCCGGATCGCGAGCCAGGTGGAGTGCCAGTCTGGCGAGCCGCGGCAGCTCCGCCTCCAGGGCGCTGCCGAAGTCGACCGTTCCCGGAGACGAGCCGCCGCGGGGCTGGGTGGCGATGATCGGATCCTCCTCGTCGGTTCGACGTTCAGCGTCGCGAGATCGCCCGGATGGCCGCGCCAGAGAACGGGCCGCCGAACAGGGCGCTGAAGACGCACACGTCGAAGGTGCCGGCCAGGAGCGGAACGAGCCCGATGGCCGCCATGATGATGCCTGCCGGGCCGCCGATCGCCAGCAGACTGCCGGCGATGAGCGCGATGCCCCCGACGATTCGAACGACCCGGCCGACGCCGGAGGCCATGAACTGGCCGAGCGGCTGGCCGCGAACCAGTTGGGTTTCTGCTGGGTCTGGGTGGTCATGCTGCTGCTCCCTTCGAGCCTGTGCCGGATGCTGCTGATGGTGCCTCCGTGCTGCCTTGAATGACGGGTCGCGACCCGAAAGGGATACATCGGTGCCTTGCGCGACGATGCCGACGCTCCTCGGCGTGGCGCCACGTCGTCCGATGTGCCCGCGGACGGTGCGGTCACGACCCTTGGTGGCCGGCTGTCCTACGCTGTCGGGGTCCGATGCCTGACCTCTCGACCCGCCGACACCCGACCCGCCGCCGAGCGAGGCGCCGCACACCCGCCGTGCTCCTGGCCGCGCTGGTCCTCGTGATCGGCGCCTGCGGCGGTGACGCCGCGCCGGCGCCGTCCGGGTCGGCCGTCGCCGGGGGCCACCGGTGGTGCGTCCCCGACCCTGCCGCCGGAGGCACTCGCGAGCCTCGATCCGGGCGCCTCGGGCGACCCGCGGGTCGATCTCTGCACCAGGTTGGCCACCGCCCGGGAGCGCGTGGCTGCCCTGCGGACGGTGGAACTGCGGCTGACCAACCGCGTCGCCCTGGACATCGAGCTGGGCAAGGTGGAGGCCGCCTTCAGCGAGCTCGAGTCGACCGACCTGGATGCCTTCAGCGACGAGCTGGATGAGGCCATGACGCGCCTCGGCTATCGCCTCGAGGAGGTCGAGCTGGCGGTCGAGGACTTCCGCACCAACTCGCGGCCCCAGCAGGCCGCACCGCACGTCCAGACGGACGCCCAGGCCTTCGCGGACGACCTGGACGCCTTCGCCCGCCTCGCCCGCTGCTGAGCAGCGCCTGCACTGCCGAGCGCGCTCAGGCCAGGGCCGCGCGAAGCTCCCGGGTGTGCAGGCGCAGCCAGCGCCGGGCCGCCGGCGTCTGTGGAGCGTGCGTCTCGACCAGCGCCCAGAAGGCGCGCGAGTGGCCGCGCAGGCGCAGGTGCGCGAGCTCGTGGACGACGACCGCGTCGAGCACCTCCGGCGGCGCCAGGATGAGGCGCCAGCTGAACGACAGCGTGCCCCGCGTCGAAGCCGAACGCCCAGCGGCTGGACTGGTCGCGGACGGCAAGGCGCACCGGCGTCACCCCCATGGCGGGCGCGTGCAGCGCCACGCGCGACACCAGGACCTGGCGGGCCTGCACGCGCAACCAGGCCTCCAACAGGGCGGCGCTGCTCCGCCCGTCGTTGCCTGTCTGCACGACGAGCGACTCGTCCACGACGCGAACGGACCCCCGGGCTGGCAGCGGCTCGCCGGTGGCGGGACGCACGGTGAGCGGTCGGCCGTCCACGACCAGGACCCGGCCGTCCTCCAGGGCCAGGCGGGAGGCCAGGCCATCGCGCTCCGCTCGGATGCGGCCGACATGCCGCTCGATCCAGGCGGCGTGGCGGCTCACGAATCGCTCCGCCTCGACCTCGTCGGCGTGACGCGGCAGCACGACGACGACCTCGCCAGCATCCGTCACGGTCAGGCGGACCCGTCGGGCCTTCGCAGAGCGGCGCACCGTCCACGGGGGCAGGTCGACCGTGCTGGGCATGGGCGCCATCGTAGTCGGAGAGCCCGGGCCGGCGCGAGGCGGCGCCGGTCGGGTAAGATGTCCGCCGCGGGGCGATAGCTCAGCTGGGAGAGCATCTGCCTGGCAGGCAGAAGGTCCGGGGTTCGAGTCCCCGTCGCTCCACCACCCGCCCATCATCGGACCCCCGTCAGCTGACGGGGGTCTCGTCGTCTCCGGCGACGTGCGCCCGCCGCGCGCGCAGCCCCGCCCGCAAGCACGACGCATGAGTGAGAATGCCCGCATGAGCTGCCCTCCCGACCAGGACCCCGAGACCGCGCGGCCGCGCATCGGCCGCTACGACCCGATCGAGATCGAGCCGCGCTGGCAGCAGCGTTGGGAGGAGCTCGGGCTCCACGACACGGACCTCGAGGACGAGACGCGGCAGCGCTACTACCTGCTCACGATGTATCCCTACCCGTCGGGCGACCTGCACATCGGGCACTGGTACATCGTCACGCCCACCGACGCCCGGGCGCGCTTCCTGCGCATGAACGGCTACAACGTCTTCCTGCCCATCGGCTTCGACGCCTTCGGCCTGCCCGCCGAGAACGCGGCCATCAAGTCGGGCGTCCATCCCGCCACCTGGACGCTGCGCAACATCGAGAACATGCGCCGCCAGTTCCGCTCCATGGGCGCCGCGCTCGACTGGTCGGCGGAGGTCGTCACCTGTCTGCCGGAGTACTACCGCTGGAACCAGTGGCTCTTCCTGCAGTTCATCAAGGCCGGCCTGGCCTACCGCCAGATGGCCCCGGTCGACTGGTGCCCCAAGGACCAGGTCGTCCTGGCGCGCGAGCAGGTCGAGGGTGCCGACCGTGTCTGCTGGCGCTGCGGCACGCCGGTCATCAAGCGAGACCTGGAGCAGTGGTTCTTCCGCATCACGAAGTACGCCGACGAGCTCCTGGACTTCACGGGCATCGACTGGCCGGAGCCCATCCGGCTCATGCAGACCAACTGGATCGGCCGTTCGGAGGGCGCGGAGGTCGTCTTCCGCACGGCACCCTCGGACCACCACGCCGGCGGCGCGGAGCTGCGCGTCTTCACGACCCGGCCGGACACGCTCTTCGGCGCCACGTTCATGGTGCTTGCCCCGGAGCACCCCCTCGTCGCCGAGCTGACCTCACCCGCACAGCGCGAGACGGTCGAGGCCTACGTCACCGCGGCGCGCCGCCAGTCGGAGATCGAGCGGCTCTCGACGGACCGCGACAAGTCGGGCGTACCCATCGGCGCGGAGGCGGTCAACCCCGTCAACGGCGAGCGCATCCCCATCTGGATCGCCGACTACGTGCTGGCCTCCTACGGTACGGGCGCCATCATGGCGGTGCCCGGTCACGACGAGCGTGACTTCGCCTTCGCGCAGCGCTTCGGCCTGCCCATCGTGCGTGTCGTGGCGGGGCCGGAGGACTCCGACGATGCGCCCCTGCCGGAGGCCTACCCGGCCAAGGACCCGGCCGCCCGACTGGTGGCCAGCGGAGCCTACAGCGGGATGCCCTGGGCGGACGGCTTCGCCGCCATCGTGCGCGACCTGGAGGCCCGCGGCGAGGCCCACGCCACCGTGTCCTACCGCATCCGCGACTGGCTGGTGAGCCGCCAGCGTGCCTGGGGCACGCCCATCCCCGTGGTCTACTGCGCCGCTGACTGCGGCATCGTGCCGCTGCCGGAGGATCAGCTGCCGGTCGTCCTGCCCGACGACTTCGCCTACCAACCCGGCGGCGGCAATCCCCTGCTCACCACGGAGTCGTTCCTGGTGCACCACCTGCCCCACCTGCGGCGGCCCGGCGCGGCGCGAGACGGACACCATGGACACCTTCGTGGACAGCTCGTGGTACTGGTGGCGGTATCTCGCACCGCATGACGGCGAGCAGGCCATCGACCGCGAGCTCGAGGAGCGCTGGTGCCCCGTGGACCAGTACACCGGCGGCGCGGAGCACGCCGTCATGCACCTGCTCTACAGCCGCTTCTTCGCCAAGGCCCTCGCGGACCTCGGCATCGTCAGGGAGCGCGAGCCCTTCAAGCGGCTCTTCAACCAGGGCCAGATCCTGGGCGCCGATGGCGAGCGCATGAGCAAGAGCCGCGGCAACGTCCAGGACCCCGACGAGCTGGTGCGCCGCTACGGCGCGGACACCGTGCGCCTCTTCCTCATGTTCATGGGTCCCTGGGACCAGGGCGGCCCGTGGAACCCGCAGGGCATCGAGGGCATCAATCGCTTCCTGCGGCGCGTCTGGAGCGTCGTCCTGGACCCAACCGGGCAGGAGCACGGTGACGCCACCGGCAGCCAGCTCCCTGAAGGTGAAGACGTGGCGGCGGCGCAGCACAGCCTGCGCGTCGGTGCCCACCGCGCCCTGCAGGGCGTCACGGCCGACCACGAGGGCTTCCGCTGGAACACCATCGTGGCCAAGCTCATGGAGCTCACCAACCTGCTCATGCGCTACCGCGGGACACTTGCCGCCGGGACGCCAGGCACGCAGGCCGCGGGGATGCCGGGCTGGGATGAGGCCGTGCGCCTTCTCCTGCTCATGCTGGCGCCGTTGGCGCCGCACCTCGCCGAGGAGCTCTGGTCACGCCGACTGGCGGCGGCCGGGGAGGCATGGTCGTCGATCCACCAGCAGGCCTGGCCGGCCTTCGACGCGGCCCTCGTCGGCGCCGACCAGGTGGAGATCCCGGTGCAGGTCAACGGCAAGTTGCGCGACAAGGTGCTCGTGGCGCCGGGGCTCTCCGAGGCCGAGGTGGAGGCCATCGTCATGGCCCAGCCCAGGGTCATCGCCAACCTCGACGGCCGCCAGGTCGTCAAGGTCATCCACGTCGGCGGCCGCCTCGTGAACATCGTCGTGCGCTGAGGGGCGGAGGCCGGGCCACAAACGCGCGGTCGACCACGCGATTGCGTGGCGGGTGAGGTCGGCACGGCGCAGGGGGCCGCGCGTTTCGCCGGCGGTCAGTGGCTGCGTCCTCGCCTGCCGCCCACGGCGGATGGACATACGCGGGCCCCGATGGCTCGGCGTGAGTCCGCCGGCCGGTTCCCTCCCCCGGCCGTCCGACTTGGAGGCCGGGCCTTTGGGGCCCGGCCTCGCTGTTCAACTGACTGGATCGGCTCCAGTTCCGTTATTCGGGCGGATACAGGATGGACCGGTCGAACGAATCCAGGTTGTCCTGGGTGATCTCGGACGGCTTGAGGTACCCCTCCTGGGGCACGTCGACGCCATTGAGCTTCTCGACGATGGTGTCGACGACGACGCGACCCAGCAGGACGGAGCCGGCGACGTTGGTCTCCTGGACCCAGCCGTCCCGGATCATCTGCTCGAGATCGGGATCCATGTCCACGGTCGCGACCAGCACATCACCCGGCTGCTTGCCGGCCGACTTGAGGGCGGAGACGATGGCCTGGGCGACCACGCTGTTGAAGGCGTAGAACCCGCCGACGTCAGGGTGAGCCTGCAGGATGTCCTCGGCGGCCTTCGTCGAGGAGACGAGGTCGCTGAGGTTGTTGAGGCCCTGGGCGACGGTGACGTTGGGATACTCCGCGAGACCCTTCTTGACACCGACTTCGCGAAGGCGGATGAGGTCGATGCCTGGAGGGCCCAGGAGCAGGCCCACGGACCCACCGTCCTGGAGGGCGTTGCCGAGGTACTTGCCGGCGTTGTAGCCAGCCATCTCGGAATCCTCGCCCCGCTTGAGGACCTTGTCGGACTCGGGGAAGACGCCGTCGCCGACGACGAGGATGCCCTTGTCGACGGCGGCCTCGAGGGCAGGCACGGTCGCCGTGCTGCTCGTGACTGCGATGGCGATAGCGTCAAAGCCCTGCTGGGTGGCGTCCTCGATCTGGGCGATCTGCTTGTCGATGTTGGCGTATCCGCCGGCGTCGAAGAAGGTCAGCTCGACCCCGGTCTTCGCCGCCTCGTCCTCGTAGCCGTAGCGCTTCTGCTGGAAGTAGGGGTCGCCCGCGTTCGGGAACAGAACGGCCACACGATAGGGCTCGTTGGCCACCAGGTCGGGGACGACCGCCGCGCCGGGGACCTCCGTCGGGCGGCGCCAGCCGATGGTGCCGGGAGACTCCTGTGCCCATGCCGCGCTCGTGCTCAGGGTCAGCAGGATCGCGGCCGCGCCGAGGACGGCCAGCGATCGTGACCGGGGTCCGATGTTGCTTCTCATGTGTGCTCCTCTCTGTGACGTGCTTGCCGCTGGAACGCCAGTCCCGAGCCCCTCCTTCGGGCCTGCTCTGCGCCATCCGGGCGTCAGGCGGCGGCTGATCGCCTTCCGACCGGGTCTCGCAACGGCGGGCGACTGCCGGGGCAGCGCCCATGCGGGGTGCTCATGACCGATCTCGCCACACGGTGAGGAGGACGGCCACGATGATGCTTGCTCCGATCACGACCTGCTGGACGAAGGTCGAGATGCCCAGCAGGTTCAGTCCGTTCTGCAGGATGCCGACGAACATGACACCGAAGAGGGTCCCCACGAGGCGGCCCCGACCCCCGAACAGGTTCGTGCCGCCGATGACCACGCAGGCGACCGCTTCGAGCGCGAGACCCTCGCCCAGGAGCGGCTGGCCCGAGTTGACCCGTCCAGTGAGGATGATCCCGCCGAGCGCTGCCGCGAGTGCCGACAGCACGTAGATGAGGATCTTCGTCCGAGCCGTGGGGATGCCCGCCAGGACGGCGGCCTGCTCATTGCCACCGATGGCGTACACCGCCGTCCGAAGCGGGTCCGGGTGAGCACGATCTGCATGACGACGAAGGTCGCGATCATGAACAGGACGGGGACCGGGATGGGCCCCACGTATCCCTGGCCGATCCATGCGAAGCCCGTCTCGGGCAGCCCGAAGATCGGGCACGCCATTGGTGATCGTCAGTGCCAACCCGCGGGCGACCGAGAGCATGCCCAAGGTGACGATGAAGGGTGGCAGCCGGGTCTTGCCGATCAGCCCTCCGTTGAGCAGGCCGAAGAGGAGGCCGGACCCGAGCGCCATCGCCAGCCCGAGCGGGATGCTTCCCTGGGCCAGGCCCATCGCCACAGCACGTTCGAGACCGCGAGCACGGAGCCGACCGACAGATCGATCCCGCCCGAGATGATCACGACCGTCTGGACCGCCCCCACGATACCGAGGACCGCCACCTGTCGCGCCACGTTCCCGGCGTTCGAGATGGCCAGGAAGTTCTGGGCCAGCACGGCGAAACCCACGGTCATGGCGAGGACCACCAGAGGCAGCCCAAGAGTCTCCCAGGAGGGCTTGAACCGCCCGAACCGTGAGGGGCTGGCGATGGGCAGCTCAGTCGCCGTCATGCCGCTTCCTCGGTGGGCAGGGCCGCCGCCATGATCATCTCCTGGGTGGCTTCAGCTCTGTCGAATACTCGGGAGACGCGACCCTCGCGCATGACCATGATCCGGTCCGCCAGGCCCATGACCTCGGGCAGCTCCGACGAGACCAGGACGATGGCCTTGCCCTCGGCGGCAAGTTCGGCCACCAGTTCGTAGATCTCGGTCTTCGCTCCGACGTCGATGCCACGGGTGGGCTCGTCCAGGAGGACGATGTCCGAGCCCGCTGCCAGAGCCCGAGCGATGACCACCTTCTGTTGGTTGCCGCCGGAGAGCGTACCCACGCGGACCGACGGCCCGCTGACCTTGATGCGGAGCCGGCCGATGTAGCGCAAGGCGATGTCCCGCATCAACCCGAAGGCGAGGAACCCGCGACGCAGACACGCCTCCAGCGACGCGAGCGTGATGTTCTGCTGGACGCTCATCAGCAGCACGAGGCCCTGGCCGTGGCGGTCCTCGGGCACCAGGCCGATGCGGGCAGCGAGCGCGTCGCGCGGCGTGTGGATCGCGACCAGCTGGCCGCGGACGAAGATGCGCCCGCTTGAGCTCGCATCCAGGCCGATGATCGCGCGGAGTGTCTCAGTGCGCCCAGCTCCGACGAGCCCGGCGATCCCGAGTACCTCGCCGGCGCACACGCGAGAACGAGACGTCGTGGACGTTCTCTGGGACGCTCAGGCCCTCGACCCGCAGCATCTCTTCTCCCACTCTCGCTCCGCGGCGGGGAAACGTCTCCGAAAGTTGCCGACCGACCATCAGACGGATGAGCTCGCCCTGGTCGGCTGCGCCGCGGTCGAGCGTGGCGATGACCCGGCCATCGCGCATGACCGTCATGCGGTCGGCGATCCACTCGATCTCCTCCAGGCGGTGCGAGATGTAGATGACACCGACGCCTTCGGCCGTGAGGCGGCCGATCGCTGCTGAACAGCTCATCGGTCTCGTGGCTGGACAGCGACGAGGTCGGCTCGTCCATGATCAACGCGCGCGACTTCCAGGCAAGCGCGCGGACGATCTCGATCCCCTGGCGCTTGGCGATGCTGAGGTGTCGCACCGGCTCATCAGGGTCCACGTCCAGGTCCGAGGAGCTGCAGCAGGTCCCTGGTCCGGGCCCGCATCGCGCTCTTGTCGAGCAGGTTGGCCCAGCCTCGCACCTCCTCCCGTCCCAGGAAGATGTTCTGGGCGACCGTCATGTCCGTGGCGAGGGCCAGCTCCTGGTAGACGGTGCTGATCCCGGCCCGCCTGGCTGCGCTCGGGCTGTAGACGCGCACCGGCTGGCCATCGATCCGGACTTCGCCCGCGTCGGGTCGGTACGCCCCGGAGAGGATCTTGACCAGCGTCGACTTGCCCGCGCCGTTCTCACCGAGGAGGACGTGCACCTCCGACGGGCGCAGGTCGAAATGCACCCCGTCCAGGGCGACGACGCCGGGAAACCGCTTCGAGACGCCGTCAGCGACGAGGAACGGATCCACCTCAGGCCGCCGCCTCGAGGATGGAGAGGATCTGGGCGGCCGATCCGATCGGGATGGGGCTGCCGGCCACCACGAGGTCCTGCAGGACACCTTCGGCGATCTCATCGAACAGCTCGCGCCCACGCCGACCTGCGAGAGTCGGGCTGGCTGGCCAAGCTCCGCCACGAGCGCCTCTACGGCGCGCGCTGCAGCCTCGGCCGCCACGGCGTCCGACATCGCGGTCGTGTCCACGCCCAGGGCGTCCGCGATGAGGCGCTGGCGAGCGGCGGTCGCGGGGGCCAGAAAGCGCATGACCTGGGGCAGGATGATGCACGAGGTCACCCCGTGCGGGACACCACCCTTCGGCCCCAGCTGATGGCCGATGGCGTGCGAGAGTCCGAGGCTGAGGTTCATCTCGCCGAAGTACGACAGCCATGCCCCCATGTAGCCCGCCGCGCGAGCACCGACGTCGGCCGGATCGCGACGCGCCGCGGGAAGGGCCGACGCGAGGCGGTTGATGGCCTCCAGGCTGAGCACGTCGGTGACCGGCTGGTGGCGCGGCGAGTACACGGTCTCGATGGCGTGGTCAAGGGAACGCATGCCCGGTCGAGACCCACAGGTCGACCGGGGTCGTGGCACCGACCAGCGGGTCGTGGATGACGACGCGCGGCGTGAGCTCGTTGGCGATGAGCAGGTCCTTGACTCGCCGGCCTGGGCTCGTGACCGCGCCCGCGTTGGCGAATTCGGCGGCCGCCAGCGTGGTCGGGACCGTCAGGTGGGGCAGGGAGCGTCCGTGCGTCGCGGGCAGCGTGGTACCCACCACCGGGTCATAGCGTGCCCGGAACGCCTCGAGGGCCTCGATGGTCTCGGCGCCCTCACCGATGGCGAGTGCGACGGCACGGGTAGTGTCGATGGCACTCCCCCCACCCAGGCTGACGAGGAGGTCAGCTCCCGCCGCACGCGCTGCGGCTGTGGCTGCCATCACGACCGGGTAGGGAACGTGGGCCTGGACGCCGTCGAAGACGCCACCCAGGCGATCGCCGAGCATCTCGCGGATGCGCGCCGCGACCGGACCTCCGGAGAGCTCCGGTACCGTGATGAGGAACACCCGCTGGCCACCGATCCGGGCACACTCTCCAGGCAACTGCTCGAGGCTGCCCGCGCCGAAGCGGACCACGTCCATGGGCAGGTACCAGAACTCGCCCGATCCTGGATCGCTCGGCCCTGCCGCCGTGTCGTTCCCACGCGTCCTGCTCATCCCGGCCTCCCCCTCAGGACCACCAGATGCTCCTCGGTCATCTCCTCGATGGCGTATCGAGGCCCCTCCTTGCCACCTGAACCCGAGGACTTGACGCCCCCGTACGGCATGCGGTCGACGCGATAGCGCGATGTGTCGTTGACGATCACACCACCGAACTCGAGGCGCCGAGAGGCCTCGAGTGCGACCTCCAGGCTGGCGGTGAAGATGGCCGCCTGGAGCCCGTAGTCGGTGGAGTTCGCGAGCGCGATCGCCTCGTCGAGATGGCGGTAGGAGAGGATGCTGACGACGGGCGCAAAGACCTCCTGGCACACCACGGGCAGGGAGGCATCGGGGTCGGCAAGCACGACGGGCCAGAGCAGCGCGCCCTCTCGGCGGATCTCGGTCAGCGCCCGTGACCCGGTCTCGACGGCCTGGCGGACCGCCGCCTCCGCGGCTACCGCCTTCTGCTCGTTGAGCATGGGTCCGATATCGGACGCCTCGTCCAATGGGTCCCCGACCTTGAGCGATGCGACGAGCGGCATGAACGCCCGTTCGAAGCGCTCTCGGACGGCCTCGTGGACGAGGATACGCTGGACCGAGATGCAGACCTGGCCGGCGTAGCCGAAGGCGCCGACCACGGCGCCGCGAGCAGCCGCCTCGACGTCGGCGTCGTCGTGCACGATGACCGGCGCGTTGCCGCCGAGCTCCAGCGTCGCACGTCGCAGGCCGAGCAGCGAGCGGATGCGCAGGCCGACCGCGGTGCTGCCCGTGAACGACACCATGCCGACGCGGGGATCGCCGACGAGCGCGTCGCCGACCTCGTCCCCACGGCCGACGATCACTTGCAGGCGCTCCGCCGGCAGCCCCGCCTGGAGCAGCTCGTACGCGAGCTCCAGCGCCGCCAGCGGGGTCGCGGTGGCCGGCTTGAGGATAACCGCGTTGCCCGCCGCGATGGCGGAGCCGACCTTATGCGCCGGTGAGAGGAGCGGGCCGTTGAAGGGCGTGATGGCGGCGACGACACCGACCGGGACCCGGATGGTGAAGGCGATGCGGTCCTCGGAGCCTTCGACTGCGTCGACCGGGACAAGATGCCCTGCGATGCGCCGCGCCTCCTCGGCGGCCTCCTCGAGGACGAGGGCGGTGCGGGCGACCTCGCCCCGTGCTTCCCGCATCGGCTTGCCCGATTCGAGCGCCACGAGCGTCGCGAGCTCGCCGGCCCGGGCACGGATGCGCGCGGCGGTGTCACGGAGGATCGCGGATCGCCGGGTCGGCGTCAGGGTGCCGCTACGGGAGGCCCTGGTCGCACTGCCGACGGCCTCCGCGACCTCCGCCGCCGTGACCAGCGGTACGCGGCCCAGGACTCGGCCGTCGTATGGCGCTCGGACCAGCAGCTCACCGCCCGCAGCGGTGGTGCGCCAGGCGCCGTCGATCAGCACCCCCCGGGGTTCCGACGTGCGGTCGGTCATGGCTGCGCCTCCTCACGGCTGCCCCTGGCGAGCAGCTCCCGCGCGAGAGCGGCCAGGGCATCCACGCCGACGTCGATCGACGTCTCGTCGACATCGAAGCGACCATCGTGGAGCGAGGGCCAGCTCGCTGCGCTGGGCGATGCGACGCCGAGCTTCAGGTACAGGCCCGGCACGCGCTCCGCGAACAGGGCGAAGTCGTCGGTCGTCATCGGCGGGCCTTCCAGCGACCGCAGCCCACCTGGCCCGAGCACTCCAGGCAGGACCTGGCGCGCGACGGCGACGAGATGTGGGTCGTTGATGACGGGTGGCATCTCGTTGGCCCATTCGACGTCGGCCGTCGCTCCGACCATCCCGGCCGCGCGGACGCGACCCGTTCGATCGAGGCGCGGATCCGCTGGCGGATGGCAGGGTCGACGCTCCGGATGGTCCCCGTGACCTCGGCCTGCGCGGGCACGATGCTCTGGGTGACACCCCCCTGGATGGTCCCGACATTCAGCGCCACGCGCTCCCCGGGATCCACCTCCCGCGCGACCAGGTGGTGGAGGCCGACGACGAGGTGGGCGATCGCGAGGATGGCGTCCTTCCCGCTGCTCGGGGTTGCGGCATGCGCAGCGGACCCCAGCATGCGGATGCGAAACGCATCCTTGGCCGCCATGGCCACGTGTCCGTCAAGACCGACCACGCCTGCGGGGAGGCTCGGCCAGCAGTGCAGCCCCAGGATGGCGTCCACGGGATCGTCCAGCACCCCCGCCTCGAGCATCGCGCGGGCCCCGCTTCGCTCGCCGAAGGGGATCTCCTCGGCAGGTTGCAGCAGGATGGTCAGCCGACCACCGAGGCCGCCAGCGGCGGCCAGGCGCTCCGCGGCTCGCTACGGCGACCGCCATGTGGACGTCGTGGCCGCAGGCGTGGGCCACCCCGGGGACGATCGAGGCGTACTCGGCAGCGGTGAGGTCACTCGTGGGCACTGCGTCCATGTCGGCCCGCAACACGACATGCGGTGTGGCGCCGGGGTCGCCGAGGCTGGCCATCAGCCCGGTGCCACCGATACCGTCCCTGATGCCGAACCCGGCGGCGAACAGTCGCTCCGAAAGGAGCTGCGCCGTGCGGAGCTCCTGGAAGCGCAGCTCGGGCATGCGGTGGAGATCGCGCCGAAGCGCCACGAGCGAGCCAGTCGCGGTGAGGTCGGTCAGGGTCATGATGTCCAAAATACGACCGAAATTGGCCCGCTGAGGCTAGCTCCGCCACGCCCCTGCTGTCAAGACTCGAAGGCCGGCTCGTCGGCGAGCGTGCCAGTGTCGATCCGACAGTGCGGCAGTAGACGGTCGAGATCCACGCGGTACACCGTCTGCGGCCGACCCGCGCGAGGGGCCACGCGAGTGCCGAGCGCGGTCGCGATCCCCGATCGTTCGAGCTTCGTGAGCAGGCGCAGCGCCGATCGCGCTGTCACGCCGTACGCGGTGGCCAGGTCGCGCGCCGTGACAGCGGCCGGATCCAGCTTCGCGAGCGCGGTGGCGAGACGCGTCACAGTGAATGGCCCCAGGCCGATGGCCCTGGCGTGGGCGAGGAGTCGGGGGTCGGTCTCCCGCAACCGGTACCCGGGGATCGCGCCACGGTCGCCGACACGGAGGACCGTTCCATCATCCAGGACGACCTGCGTCCCGCCGGAGTGTCGGCCGAGCGTGGCGGCCTGGCGCGCGTTCGCCTCGGCCCGGGCCACCGTCGCGCCGACGCCATAGCCGATGAGCAGCCCGTCGCCGTGGGCGGTGCTGTCGTCGTCTGCGGCGTCGACCAGGGCGAGCTGGGCCGTGACGGCACCGCGCGTGGTGTGGATGAGGAAGCTGCCATCGCTCGCTCGGCTCAACGTGCCCTGGAGCCGCTCCGCCAGATCGACCACCCGTTCTCGGCGGCGCAGATCGACGCGCTGTGCCTCGTAGGGCCCCTGTCCGCTTCCCCGACCCTGCGTCTTCGCGTGGCTCGACGAGTGCGACAGCAGTCTGGCTCGCTTCCGTGCGGGCCAGGCGATCGGTCAGCGAAGCTCGTCGCAGGGCCTCGCGCAGCGCCGCCCGCGTGTGCTCGACACGGACGACGGGAACGCCGCGCGTGCGGAGCTCGTTGCGCACCAATTCCATGCAGGTGAGGCAGAGCTCGACATCTCCGCGCCGGTAGCGCTCCTCGTGGAAGGCAGCGACGTCCAGCGAGCGCCAATCGCCGGGCGCTCGCTGCGGGTCGTCGAAGGACAGGAGCGCCGCAGGCGGCTCGACATCGAGATCGCGATACGTCTCGTCGACCGCCGATCTCTCCATCGTGTCCAGGCTGATGACAGGAAGCCGGCCTGCGTGCTCACGGAGGATGAGGACAAGCGCCCGGTACAGGTCGGCCCCGTCGTGGGGGATGAAGTCGAGGCTTGCCCGGAGGCCCAGGCCATCGCGGGCGATCGTGTACGGGACGCGGCCCGTGAACAGGAGGATCCCGCACACGGCGTCCAATTCGGCCGCGAGCTCGGGGACGGCCTGCCAGGATGCGTACGTGCGGGTCAGCACCGCGTCAGCCAGCCCAAGGTCGGCGGCTACGCCCGTCGCCCGGATGACGGAATCCTCGGGACCGATGATGCCGATCACGCCACGATTATGTCCGAAATCCCGCGCATATCCAGCCCGGAGTACTGGTGACGCGATGCTGCCTGAGCGCAGGCTGTCCGTACTCGGGTGCGCCGTCGCCATCAGCGCGGGATCGGCCTCGCTCTCTGAGCGCGGAGGGGGACGACAACCTCGTGCCACGTCCCGTGCGTGCCGGCACTGTGGGGGCGACTCGGCCAAACGCCTAGACTGGACCCATGAGCGAGTTGAGACTTGGCGCCAACTGCTGGAACCAGTACACGGACTGGCCGTCCTTCCTGGCTGCCCAGCAGCGCGCGGATGGCCTCGGCTACGACTCCCTCTGGACGTGGGATCACCTGTATCCCATCGTCGGCTCCGCGGAGGGGCCCATCTTCGAGGCCTACACGGCCATGGCTGCCGTGGCGGCGAGCACCTCGCGAGCGACGATCGGCCTCATGGTCGGGGCCAACACCTTCCGCAACCCGGCGCTCGTGGCCAAGATGATCACGACGCTCGACCACATCAGCGGTGGGCGGGCGGTGCTGGGCATCGGAGCGGCCTGGTTCGAGACCGAGCATCGGGCCTTCGGCGTGCCCTTCGGCAGCGGTCCCCCCGAGCGCCTGCGCTGGCTGGCTGAGGCGCTTCCCATCATGCGGGGCATGCTGGACGGCACAGCGCCCACGGTCAGGGGTGAACGCTACGCGGCGGAGGCCGCCCTCAACCTGCCACCGCCGCTCCAGGCGCACCTGCCCATCCTCATCGGCGGCAGCGGGCCCAAGGTCACGCTGCGCCTGGTGGCCGAGTACGCCGATGCCTGCAACGTGGGCGGCCGCGGCGCCAGCCTGGACGAGCCGGAGGCGCAGCTGCGGGCGCACTGCGCGGCGATCGGCCGGGACGAGTCCCAGATCGAGCGCACGACGGGTGTTGGCGTCCCCCTCATCCGCGACACGGAGGGGGAGGCGCAGCGCGTCTTCGCCGAGGTCTTCGCCCACAACGGGAACGGGTCGCCCTGGACGCGGCAGCCGGTCGGCACTGTCGACCAGGTCGTGGCGCATTGCACCTCCTTCGTCGAGCAGGGCTACCACCACCTCATCTTCGGCTTCCCCTCCCCCTACGACGAGGAGACCATGGAACGCCTGGCGACGGAGGTCCGACCACGCCTCCAGGCCCTCGTTGGATCTTGAGCGAACAATCTAGGAGCACAGCACGATGCCTGACCTGAGCGCGCCCCTGAAGCTTGGCGCCAACCTCTGGAACCAGTACACCGACTGGCCGGCATTCCTCGACGGCATGCTGCGGGCCGACGACCTCGGCTTCGACTCGCTCTTCACGTGGGACCACGTCTATCCCATCGTGGGCAGCTGGGACGGGCCTGCCCTCGAGGCCTACACGGCCATGGCCGCCGTGGCCTCGCAGACGAAGCGCGCCACGATCGGGCACCTCGTGAGCGCCAACACGTTCCGCAACCCGGCCCTTCTGGCAAAGATGATCACGACCATCGACCACATCAGCGGCGGACGGGCCGTGCTCGGCATCGGGGCCGCCTGGATGGAGCCGGAGCACACCGCCTTCGGGATCGAGTACGGCGACCGACCGGGTACCCGACTGCGCTGGCTCGCTGAGGCGCTGCCCATCGTGCGCGGCATGCTCGACGGGGCGCGGCCCAGCTCGCCGCCGGATGGCCGCTACGCGGTGCAGGACGCGCTCAACCTGCCGGCGCCCGTGCAGCGACGCATCCCCATCCTCATCGGCGGCAGCGGCCCCAAGGTCACGCTGCGCCTGGTCGCCCAGTACGCCGACATGAACAACCTCGGCAACCCCATCGATGACGTGCTCCACTCCGATGTCATCCTGCGCGAGCACTGCGAGGCCATCGGCCGCGACGAGCGCGAGATCGAGCGCACCGTGGAGCTGCAGCGCGTGGTCATCCGCGACACGCGCGAGGCCGCCCTGGCGGCGGACGCGGAGATGTTGGCCCGGAACGGCGGCGCGCAGCCCGACGAGGAGCGTCCGGGCTCCGCCGACGCGCCCTCCAACCGTTGCGTGGCGGGCAACGCGGACGACGTGGTCGCCGAGCTGACGCCGTTCGTCGAGGCGGGCTACCGGCACCTCATCTGCGGCTTCCCGTCGCCCTACGACGAGGAGACGATGCGGCGCCTCGTGCGCGACGTCCGGCCCCGCCTGGAGGCCCTCATCGGCGCGTTGACCAGGGACGGTCGCGCGCCGGCCGGAGAGGCGGGGCCCATCCGGCTCACATAAGCGCCGGGTAAGCACGCCTTCCTAGGATGCGCATCTCCGTCGAGTGAGGCTGGCGCCTGTGCGCCTGTCCGTGAACCCTCCCCCGCCGCCTGCCCGCCGCGGGAGCGAAGCCGTGAACGATGTGCTGTCCGGGTGGCGGACGTTCTCGTCGGAAGGCGCTGCGCCACCCGCTCCGGGCGGTGCTGCGGCATCGGAGCCCACGGCGGGCCAGGCGCCCGCGAGCGGCGAGCGGTCGGCTGCTGAGCGGTCGACCGCCGAGCAGTCTGGCGTGCCCGGCCGGCTGGCCATGCTCCTGGCGGCCATGGGTGGCGCCGCCGGAGGCGCGGCCGTGGCTGTGCTGGTCTGCATCGTCCTCGGCGCGGCCGGCAGCTCCGCGGGCGGGTCGCCGCTGCGCGTGGACCCGAGCGTTGGCCTGACCTCCGGTCTGCTGGCCGGCACCCTCGGCGGAGACATGCCGGCGTTCCCTGACGCTGGCACCGTCACGTCGGCGGCCGGCAGCATCGTCGTGGATGTCGCCGGGGCCGTGGCGCGGCCCGGCCTGCAGGAGCTGCCGGACGGCGCGCGTGTCGGTGATGCCGTGGAGGCGGCCGGAGGCTTCGCACCGCGCGTGGACCTGGCGGAGGTCGGCCGCTCGCTGAACCTCGCCGCGCCGCTGGCGGACGGGGCCAAGGTGCTGGTCCCGGCCCTCGGCAACCGGACGGCGGAGAAGGCGACGTCGGACGATAGCCGCGTCGACCTCAACAGCGCCGACCAGGCGGCGCTGGAGTCGCTGCCCGGCATCGGCCCCGTGACCGCCGGCAAGATCATGGCCGCTCGCGATGAGCAGCCGTTCACGTCCGTCGCCGAGCTCCTCGACCGCGGCGTCGTGGGGCAGTCGGTCTACGAGCAGCTCGTGGACCTGGTGAGGGTCTCCGGGTAGCCGGGCGGACAGCGGGCGGCGGGGTCGCGACACGTGGCGGGCTTGCCGCGGGTCGGCTGGCTGGCGCTGGGCGCCATCGTCGCGGCGCTGGCGGCGCCGGGCGCGCCGCTGGGGCTGCGCCTGCCCGGCGCCGGGGTGCTGGCGCTGACCATCATCACCGTGCTGGCGACCACGCTGGCCCTGCGACGGCGGCACATGGCCACGGCCGCCCTGTGCCTCGGCGTGGCGACCATCACGCTGCGCGTCGGCCTGGGCCTCGTCGCCGCACCTGACGTCGCCCCGGCGCCGCTGCCCACGACCACGGAGCGCTGGTCGGCGCAGGTGGTGGACGTCTCGTCGCCCTCGGAGGGACAGCAGCGCGCCTTCCTGCGCCTGGCGGCCGCCGATCCAGCGACGAACCGTGGCGCGGCCGGTGGCGCCGCGGCCGGTGGCGCCGCGGCCGCTGGCGAGTGGCTCGTCTATGCCTGGCTGCCGCGCTACCCGGCGGTGGCGCCCGGCGACCGTCTCGTCGTGGAAGGTCGGGCGGAACCGCCACCGCAGGACGCGGCGGGCTTCGCCGGATTCCTCGCCGGTCGTGGCGCGGTCGGCACGCTCAAGGCGACGGACATGGCCCTGGCGGCCGCCGAAGGTGGCTCGGGGTCGTCCGTGGAGCACCTCCGGCGCACCATCGACGAGGCCATCGGGCGGGCCATCCCGGAGCCGGAGGCCGGCCTCGCCTCGGGCATCCTCGTGGGCCTGCGCGACCGGGTCAGCCGCCCGGTCGCGGACGACTTCACCACCACGGGCCTCAGCCATGTCGTCGCCATCAGTGGCTGGAACATCGCCCTGGTCGCGGGCATCGCCACGGCGCTCCTCCGTGGCCTGGGGCTGGGACGCCGGCCGCGCAGTCTTCTCGTCATCGTCGCCATCCTCGCCTACACGATCGTGGCCGGTGCGGAGGCCAGCGTCGTGCGCGCCGCGCTCATGGGCGCGGTGGTGCTGGTCGCGCGTGAAGGCGGGCACCCGTCGGGGGCCGCCGGCGCGCTCGGCCTCGCCTGCCTCGGGTTGCTGGCCGTGGAGCCGACGATGGTGGGTGACGTCGGTCTGCAGCTCTCGCTGGCAGCCACGGCCGGCCTGCTGGCGCTGGGCGGACCGGGCGTCGCCCTGGTCACCCGGGTGACGCGGGGCGGGCGCCGGGCTGGTTCAGCGAGACGCTCGGGGTCTCGCTGGCGGCGCAGCTGTCCACCCTGCCCCTGATCCTGCTGCACTTCGGCCGGCTTTCGCTCATCTCACCGCTGGCCAACCTCGTCATGGCGCCGCTCGTGCCGCTGGCGATGCTCGGGGCGGCGCTCGGCGTCGGGCTGGGCCCGCTGGAGTCAGCGCCGATCGTGGGCCCTGTGGCGGCCGTCAGCGCCCTCGGCGCATGGTTGCCCCTGGCGAGCATGGTGCGCGGGGCCAGCCTGCTCGCGGACGTGCCGCTGGCGAGCGTCGAGCTGCCCGAGGGGACGGGCAGCCTGGCCGCGCTGCCTGCGCTGCTGGCCCTCGTGATCGTGCTGCGCCGGACACGCCGCACCACCGCCCTGGCCGACTGGGCCGACACGGAGCCCGCGCCGTCGGCCACCCCGCCGGCATCCCCGACCGGACGACGCCGTCGTCTCGCCATCGGCGCGATGACGCTGGCCCTCGTCGCCCTGGTGGTCGTGGCAGCCGGCCGCATGGACGGTCGCCTGCGCATCTCCGTCCTCGACGTGGGCCAGGGGGACGCCATCCTGCTGGAGACCGCGAGCGGTCAGCGCCTGCTGGTGGACGGCGGCCCCGACCCGGACCTCCTGGTGCGTCGACTCGACGAACGCATCCCCATCTGGGACCGGCACCTGGACCTCATCCTCGTGACCCACCCGCACGAGGACCACGTGGCTGGCCTGGCCGGCCTCATGCAGCGCTATCGCGTCGACCGCGTCATCGAGACCGGGCTCGATGTCGATGGCGCTGGCATACGGGAGCTGCGAGCAGCGGCCGGACGGGCGGGCGTACCCCGCATCCGGGTCAGCCAGGGCGACGCCTTTCGCTTCGGCGACGCCACGGTCACCGTCGTCTGGCCGCCGATCGACCTGCTGGGGAGCTCCCGGCCAGCCACCAACCGCGAGATGAACGACTCGTCGATCGTGCTCGCCGTCGCGGTCGGTCAGCAGCGGGCGCTCCTCACCGGGGACATCGAGGATGACCGCGACGGGGAGCTGCTCACGGCTCTTGGCCAGCAGGGGGTGGCGTGGGACCTGCTGAAGGTCGCCCACCACGGCAGCGCCACCGCAACGAGTGGTGCGCTCCTGGAGGCGATGCGGCCGCGAGTGGCGGCCATCAGCGTCGGCCTGGACAACGACTACGGGCATCCGACCCGGGAGACGCTGGCGCGTCTCGCGGCCGCCGGAGCGACCATCTGGCGCACGGATCTGCAGGGCACGCTGGCGCTGACGCTGGACGGCGGCGGGAGTGCGGCGAACGCGCGCAGCGGTCGCGCTCCCGGGTCCGGGTCGGCGTGGCCTGCTACCCTCGGGGGCGATGGCGGTCCCCACCCGAGCCGAGGCGCTCGCCCTGCTGCTCTCGTGCCAGCCCTCGCCGCGTCTGCTGCAGCACGTCACCGTCGTGGCCGAGGTGGCGGCGTTCCTGGCACACCGCGCGGCACAGGCGGGCGTGGCCGTGGACCGCCGCCTGGTGGAAACGGCGGCACTCCTGCACGACGTCGACAAGGCCCTGCCGGCCGACCATCCCCGGAGGAGCCTCAGCCACGGCGAGGCCGGCGCCGCCTGGCTGCGCGACTCCGGTCACCCGGAGCTGGCACGAGCAGTGGCCAGCCACCCGGTGGCGCGGCTCGAGGGCCCGGAGGGGGCCGACTGGTTGGCCACGGCGCCGCTCGAGGAGCGCCTGGTGTGCTATGCGGACAAGCGCGCCACGCAGCGTGTCGTCAGCCTCGAGCAGCGCTTCGCCCGCTGGCGTCGGCGCCATCCCGAGTACGGCGACCGGCTGGATACGGCCTTCGCTCGTGCGCAGGAGCTCGAGGCGAGCATCTGCGAAGCGATCGGCGTGACCCCCGGGCGCATCGAGCGCCTCCACTGGGTGGAAGACGCCACGGCCCGCGCACGGGCGAATGGTCACCTCGAGCCCGCGAGGTCGATCCCGCCAGCTGATACGACGCCCACCACGGATGGTCCGGTGCGGCGCACTTCGGACACGATCGTCCCCATCAGCGGGCGCGCGCCGACCCAGCGCACGGTGTGACCGCGCTGTCCAACCTCGCCTACCTCTGGGGCGAGGACGCCTTCGGCATCGACCGCGCCGCACGCGAATGGGCAGCCGCGCAGTCCGCGTCAGTCGGCCCCATGGAGACGTGGCGGGTCAGCCTCGATGAGTCGGACACCGAAGGAGCCTCGGCAGCCAGGCGTCGCGCTCGAACGCTCGATGCCATCGAGCAGCATCTCGCCACTGCACCACTCTTCGGGGGCGGCACGATCGTCCTGGTCCGCCAGCCCGCGGGTCTCCTGGCCGAGACCCAGTCGCGAGAGCGGCTCGTCCGGATGGTGGCGCAGGTCCCGCCCGGCAACGCCCTCTGCTTCACGGACCTGATCGCCAGCGGTGCCCGCGGGCCAGCGGCCAAGGCTGTCCTCGCGGAAGCCGTGAAGGCCGCCGGTGGGCTCGTCCGGGAGCTCCAGGTACCCGCCGCGGGACGTCTCGAAGCTTGGCTTGCCGAGCGCGCCACGGAGCTGGGGGTCCGCCTCGAGCCGACGGCCGCACGGCTGCTGGCGGAACGTGTCGGGGGTCACGTACGGGAGTCGGACGTGGACCGCCGCCGCCGCACTGAGCTGGCCAACGCGGAGCTGGAGAAGCTGGCCCTCTACCGCCCGGGCGGCAGCATCGACCGCGCGGACGTCGAGGCCCTCGTCAGCGAGTCCGTGCCCGGCTCCATGTGGGCCTTCCTCGATGCCGTCGGGGCCCGCTCGGCCGGCCCCGCCACGCAGCTCGCGGAGCTGCTCCTGGAGGCCGGCACACCGCTGCCCGTGCTCATCAGCCAGCTCCACCGGCGGCTGCGCGAACTCATCATCGTGCGCGAACATCTCGACAGCGGCAGCACGTCGCCGCAGATCGTCAAGGCCATGCGCCTGCAGCCCTTCCGCGCCCAGAAGCTGGCCGAGCAGGCGGGGACGTGGTCGACGGCAGCCCTGGAAGGAGCGCTGGGCGGGTTACTGGCGCTGGACCTGCGCGCAAAGGGCATCTCGCTCGACGGCAGCACCCTGCAGGTCTCCGATCCCATGGCGGCCCTCGCGTTGCAGGCCTGGCTGGCCGAGCACGCCAGCCGTCCGCCCGGCCGCGTCCACCACTGAGTCACCGATCGTCGGCCAGCGCCGGGCATCCAGCGCCGGGATCACCGCACGGGCATCACCGCAGAGCATCAGCGCCGCGGTCGGCTCAGCGCCCCGGGATCAGCGCCGGGGGCCGAGCGTCACCATCTCGCTGCTGGCCCCGCTCGCTGGGACGGCACTCCGGCGCCCCATCAGCGCCGGGGCCCAGCGTCACCGGCGCCCCATCGCCGCCGCGGGGTCGATGCGGACGGTCAGACGGGGAACTGGGTCGCGCGTTCCTGGACCACGCCGTCCGACTCGATGGCGAAGACGCATCGCCCGTTCGGGATGTCCAGCACTTCGAGCAGGTCGGGGTCCAGGTAGAGCTGGTGGCAGTCCGAGCACAGCGCCGCGGGGATGGCGAAGCAGAGGCGCTCCTCCCCGTCCGGCATCCGGAACGTGGTGTCGAAGCGCGAGTTGACAAGCCGGCGCTCGCACTGCGGACAGTCATCCCGGAGCCAGGTCATCGTCGCCGTCCATCCCTCGTGGTGCGACCGGCGGAACCGGTCGATCAGGGCTGGATGCTACGGTGACGCTGTGTCCGGTCCCCATGCCCCGGTGGTACCACGGCCGGTACCACGAAGGGGCTGGATGGTCCCGTCCGAGGGCTCGGGCGCTGCCCGCTTAGACGACGTGGACCAGGAGTGCGGCCTTGGACCAGAGCTTCTCGAGCTGGTAGAACTCGCGCTCCGGCACGCTCATGACATGGACGATGACGCCGCCGAAGTCCAGGAGCACCCAGTGCGAACTGGCGTCGCCCTCCCGGCTGATCGACGAGATGCCGTCGTCGCGCAGGCCCTCGCCGATGCCATCAGCGATGGCCCCCAGCTGGCGGTCCGACGCGCCTGAGCAGATGACGAAGTAGTCGGTCATGGCCGTCTGGCTGCGCACGTCCAGCAGCACGATGTCCGAAGCCTTCTTGGCCGCGGCCAGGTCGACGACGCGGTGGGCCATGGCCAACGTGGCCTCATCGATGACGCCGGGGTCCACGTCCCGCTCGACGGCCTCCGGATCCACGGCGGTCCGCCGCACGGGCAGGCCGGGCCGACGGGCGCGGCGCGGGTCGAGGGCGACTGGCGCCTCCTCGGCCGTCAGGGCCGGCTGTGCATCCTCCGCCAGATGAGCCTCTGCTGGCGGCAGGAGGTCTGCTGCGGGCAGGAGGTCTGCTCCGGCCGGGACCTCCGCTCCCGGCAGGACCTCCGCTCCGGGATGCTCCCCTGCTCCGGGCTGCTCCTCACTCACGCGCCTGTGTCCTCCTTGTGTCGTCGCCGACTCCATGATGCCCGCTTCGCCCGCCGACCGATAGAGGCCGTGATCGCGGATGTATGCCTCCACTGCCGGCGGCACGAGTCCCGTGATCGCTTCGCCACTCGCCACGCGTTCACGGATCTGGGTGGCAGCCACGGCGACGAGCGGACCCGCAAGAAAGGTGAAGCGGTCCTCCAGGCCCGGATAGTGCTGGCTGAGCCAGGCGCGATCCAGCCTGCCGCTGCCCGGTCGCGGCGAGACGGCCACGCGGCAGAGGGCCAGGATGCGCAGCGGCTCCCGCCAGGTGTGGAAATCGTCGAGCACCTCCGCGGAGAGCACGAACCAGGGCTCCGGCCGGCCATCCGCCTGGCTCTGCGCCGCGATGGTGGCGACGGTGTCCACGGCGTAGCTGGGTCCCGGCCGCTCGAGTTCCAGTCGGGAGAGGGCAAAAGCGGGCTCGTCGGCGATGGCCAGCTTCAGCATGGCCTCGCGGTGCTCTGCGGCGCTGACCTCCTGCCCGCGCTTGTGCGGCGGCTGAGCGTTCGGAACGAAGAGGACCAGTTCCAGGCCCAGGGCACCGTGAGCCTCGTGCGCCAGCGCCAGATGGCCAACGTGCACCGGGTCGAAGGTGCCGCCCAGGATCCCCAGGGCGCCCGCCATCAGGCCCAGGCTCCGGGCCGGCCGCCCCATTCGAGCTCGATGGCGCCGATGCGCACGCTGTCGCCGCTCGTCACTCCGGCGCGTCGCAAGGCCTCCACCACGCCCAGGCGGGCCAGCTCACGCTGGAAGCGGGCAGCCGATTCCTCGTTCTCGAAGTCCGTCTGGGCGACCAGGCGCTCGACGCGGCGGCCCTCGACGGTCCAGGTGCCGTCCTCGTCGCGGCCCACGCGGAAGCCCGCCTCCGTGGGGTCGTAGCGGTGCACGACGATGCCGGCGGCATCCCCCGGCAACCCCAGCTCCTCGTCGCGCGGCAACAGACGGGCGAGGTCGGCCCGCAGCTCCGGCAGGCCGTCCCCCTGCGCCGCGGAGATCGACACGACCGCCAGGCCCTCGCGTGCACGGGCGGCCGTGAAGGCACGCAGCAGCGCGGCATCCGGCCCGCGGTCGAGCTTGTTGGCCACGACCAGCGTGGTCTTTGCGAGGAGTCGGGGGTCACGCGCCTCGAGCTCCTCGCGGATGACCTGGTAGTCGCGTTCAGGATCTGCGACGCTCACGTCGACGACGTGCACGAGCACCCGGGTCCGCTCGACGTGACGAAGGAAGGCGTGCCCCAGGCCAGCGCCGTCGCTGGCGCCCTCGATGAGGCCGGGCAGGTCCGCGATCGTCGGCCGGCGCTCGTCGGATGGGTCGTCCGCGGCCAGGTCAAGCACCCCAAGGTTGGGCTCCAGGGTCGTGAAGGGATAGTCGGCGACCTTGGGGCGGGCGGCCGTGAGGGCTGCCAGCAGCGTGGACTTGCCCGCGTTCGGCAGGCCCACCAGGCCCACGTCGGCGATGAGTCGCAACTCGAGGCGCACACGACGCACCTCACCCGGCTCACCCTTCTGAGCGTGCTTGGGTGCCTGGTGTGTGGCGGTGGCGAAGTGGGTGTTGCCCAGGCCGCCACGCCCGCCGCGCGCGATCATGACCTTCTGGGCCGGGAAGACGAGGTCGGCCATGAGGTCCCCGCTGACGGCGTCGAAGATCACCGTGCCGGGTGGCACGGGCAGCTCCGTGTCAGCGCCAGCGCGACCGTGGCGCCGGGAGCTTTCGCCCGGACCGCCGGGCTGCGCCCGGAAGTGATGGCGGTTGCGATAGTCCACGAGCATCGTCTGGCCGACGTCCACGACGAGGTACACGGAGCCACCACGGCCGCCATCACCGCCGTCGGGTCCCCCGCGAGGCACGTGGGCCTCGCGACGGAAGCTGGCGGCGCCGTCGCCGCCCTTGCCGGCCGTGACCGTCAGCTCGACCTGGTCGAGGAACACGCGCGCGTCACTCCCGACTGATCGTGTCTGTGGCGGTGACCCGGTGGTCACCCATCATCACGAGGAGGCTTCCGCCGCGCTCTGTCGCATCAGGGTGGCCAGGAACTCCGTATTGGACTCCGTCTTCGAGAGGCGGTTGAGCAGCAGCTCGATGCCCTCGTTGGTGCCCACCGCGCTCAGCATGCGGCGCATCGTCCAGACCATCTTGAGCACGGGCTCCTCGAGCAGCAGCTCCTCCCGGCGAGTGCCGGAGCGCTGCACATCGATGGAGGGAAAGATGCGCTTCTCGGAGAGCTTGCGGTCCAGGATGAGCTCCGAGTTGCCGGTGCCCTTGAACTCCTCGTAGATGACGTCGTCCATGCGCGAGCCGGTGTCCACCAGACAGGTGGCGATGATCGTCAGCGAGCCACCTTCCTCCAGCTTGCGGGCGGCACCGAAGAAGCGCTTGGGCGGGTAGAGGGCCACCGGGTCGATGCCGCCGGTGAGCGTGCGGCCGGAGGGCGGCAGGGCCAGGTTGTAGGCGCGCGAGAGGCGCGTGATGGAGTCCAGCAGGATGACCACGTCACGCCCGCCCTCCGTCTGGCGCTTGGCGATCTCCAGGGCCATCTCCGCGACGTGCGTGTGGTTCTCCGTGGGCTCGTCGAAGGTGCTGGAGATGACCTCGCCCTTCACGGAGCGCCGCATGTCCGTGACCTCCTCCGGGCGCTCGCCGATGAGCGCCACCATGAGGAGGATGTCCGGGTAGTTGCCGCTGATGCCGTTGGCGATGGCCTTCAGGAGCATGGTCTTGCCGGCCTTGGGCGGGCTCACGATGAGCGCACGCTGGCCCTTGCCGATGGGATTCACCAGGTTGACGAGGCGCTGGCTGAGGTTCTTGGGGTCGTTCTCGAGGTTGATGAGCTGGTAGGGGTGGATCGGGGTCAGCTCGTCGAAGTGCGGGCGGCGGCGGGCGTCGAGAGGGTCCATGCCATTGACCGTGTCGACGCGAACGAGACCCCAGTACTTCTCGCCCTTCTTGGGCGGCCTGGGGATGCCGGCCACACGGTCGCCGCCGCGCAGTCCGAAGCGGCGCACGAGGCTGGAGCTGATGTACACGTCGTCCGGGCTGGGCATGAGCCCGCGCCGACGCATGAAGCCGTAGCCGTCCTCGACGAGATCCAGGATGCCGGCCGCATAGCGCTGCATGCTGTCATCCGGCCGGCGCGGCATGCCCGGGTCGGCCGTCTCGTCGCGGGCAGCGCCGTCTTCGGCGACCTCCATGTCCGCGCCGTAGCGCTCGACATCATCTGCGTCCCGGTACTCGCGTTCCCTGGTATCCATCGTTCGGGTGTCCGTCCTCGCGGCGTGGGGGTGCTCAGCCTGGTGAGGGCGCACGCGCGGCGGCGCACCTGGTGGCTGTTGGGGTGAGTGCCCGTGCCGGACCTGCTAGCCGAGGACCGAGCGGATGCCGGCATGACAGCGGCGTCCAGCACCTGTGGGCTGGCACGATGGTAGCACGCACCGGGGGGCGGTCAAGCCCCGGGTGGGTTCGTGTCACCGGCCGGCGAATCTGTCACCCATAAGCGGCCAGCGACTTCATGCATTTCCTGCGGGGCGCGGCATGGGACGCCTGGCCTGGGACCCAAGGCCCCGCGCGGGGTGCCGCAGGCTTGCGGCGCATGCCCCTCGGGTGCCGCAGGCTCGCGGCGCATGCTGCGGAGCGCGCCCTCAGCCCTTGGCGGCGTCCGCGGTCGCCTTCGCCCAGTCGGCCTTGAACTGGCTGATGCCCTTGTCCGTCAACGGATGGTGGACCATCTGCTGGAAGACCTTGAAGGGCAGCGTGGCGACGCCCGCACCGGCCAGGGCGCCGTCGATGACGTGCCGCGGGCTGCGTACCGACGCGACGAGGACCTCCGACTCGAAGCCATGCATCTCGATGATGGCCGCCAGCTCGCGGATCATCTCCATGCCGTCCTGGTTGATGTCGTCGAGACGACCCACGAACGGCGACAGCAACCAGGCCCCGGCCTTGGCCGCCAGGAGGCCCTGGGCGGCGCTGAAGATGAGCGTGCAGTTGGTCTTGATGCCCTCCTCGGCAAAGCGGGAGATGGCCGTCAGGCCGATCTCGCTCATGGGCACCTTGATGACGATGTTGGGAGCGATGTGGGTGAAGGCACGGCCTTCGCGCAACATGCCCTCCAGGTCGTCGGCGATGACCTCCGCGCTGACCGGACCGGAGGTGATGGTGCAGATCTCCTCGAGGACGGATTCGTAGGAGCCGCCGCCCGCCTTGGCGAACAGGGTCGGGTTGGTGGTGACGCCGTCCAGCACGCCCCAGCTGTGCACGGTGCGGATCTCGTCGATGACGGCGGTGTCCAGGAAGAGCTTCATGAGGCGGGGACTCCTGCGAGTGCAGCGGGTGGCGATGACTGCTCGCGATTGTACGTCGCCACCGGATCGCGACGGCGTGGGCGGTCCGGGTCGACCGCCGCTGAGACCGTGGTCTGTTGGACAGGGGTAGCTACACTGGTCGCGAGGCGGCTGTCGTCAGGTCGGTCGCCGTTCCCGGTATCTGGATCCCAGGTGGGTAAGGAGGATTCCGATGCAGGTCCGAACACCCGTCGCCCTGTCGCTCAGCGCGCTCATCCTCGCGCTCGCGGGGGCCAGCGCCGTCTCCGCGCAGGGCGCGGCGCCGGCGGTCGGCGAGCCGGTCCCGGTCGTTGACGCCGAGGGCGTCGTCCACGGCAGCGTCACGGTCAAGGAGGTGGTCGACCCGTTCACCGGGTTCGACCCGGCAGCGCCACCGGCGGATGGCATGCGCTACATCACGATCACCGTGACGTATGAGGCCGCGCCGGACCAGTCGCTCGACGCCCAGCCCTACCAGATCGTGCTCCAGGGCGCCAACGGGACGATCTTCTACCCGCAGTACGTGCCGCGCCCCGCGGATAGCAAGATCCCGGACCTGCAGAGCCAGCTCATGGCCCCGGACAATCGCCTCTCCGGCGTCATCGGCTACATCGTCCCGACGACGGAGGCCATCGCCAAGGTCGCCTTCTCGCCCTCCGGGGATCGCCTCAGCGACATCGCTGATCTGGGCGCGACCGAGGCACCAGCTCTCGGCGAAGCGGTCATCTACACCGACGCGAATGGCGCATCGGTGAGCGTCTCAGCGGCAATCATCGACCCGTTCACGGGCTTCGACCCCGCCTACCCGCCCGCCGAGGGCACGCGCTTCGTCGTGGCCGAGGCCGTCTACGAGGGCAGCGGCGATCTCCCCTACTACGCGGACCCCTGGGACATCTATCTGCGGGACAGCACGGGCCTGCTCATCGCGCCGACGAGCGTCTACGTGCCACCGGGGACCACGCCGGTGAGCCTCGAAGGCCAGACGATGAACCCTGGGGACCGAGTCTCCGGCTATGTCGGCTTCGCGGTGCCGGCCGAGATGCAGATCGCTGACGTGCTCTACTACCCCGAGTCGGGACGCGTCGTCTCATTGGGCCGAACTGGCGGTGCCGTGTCGCCGGCGGAGGCGTCACCCGGCACCGACGGCTGACGACCGCCGGGCACCACCGACACATCATTCCGGAGCCAGGAACACCCCAGGCCTGACCAGGACCAGCTGGCCGGCTTCATCCCGCCGGACCCGGTCGCTCACGTCCTGGTGGGCTCGCAGCCGCCCCGAACGGTGGCCCATCGGGCCGCCCCGGCAGCTAGTCGATCTCAGCGACGGTCCGCTGAACCAGGCCAGGCGCTGACTGCTCCTCGTCGGTCGCGATCTCGATTCGTCGGGTAGCTCGGCCGCTCGCTCCAGCGCGCTCGACGGCGGCCACGATGAAGCCCGCGAAGAGCGGGTGCGGCCGGTCCGGCCGGCTCTTGAACTCCGGGTGGAACTGGCTGGCCACGAACCATGGATGGTCGCGCAGCTCGATGACCTCCACGAGTCGGCCGTCCGGTGACTGGCCGGACAGCTCCATGCCCGCAGCCTCGAGCGCCTCACGATAGCGGTTGCTGACTTCGAAACGGTGGCGATGGCGCTCGTAGATGAGCTCGCTGCCGTAGGCCCGGTGGACACGGGAGCCAGGCGTCAGGCGGGCCGGATAGAGGCCCAGGCGCATGGTGCCCCCCTTCTCCTCCATGTCTCGCTGGTCGGGCATGTAGTCGATGACCGGGGCGTGCGTGAAGAGGTCGAACTCCGTGGAATTGGCGTCCGCCTCGCCGACGACGTGGCGGGCGAATTCGATGACCCCGCACTGCAGGCCCAGGCAGAGGCCCAGGTAGGGCACGCCGCGCTCGCGGGCGTAGCGCGCGGCCAGGATCTTGCCCTCGATGCCTCGGTGCCCGAAGCCACCGGGCACGACGATGCCGGCCACGCCCGCCAGGCGCTCGTCGATCCCGTCCTCGGTGAGCGTCTCCGAATCGACCCAGCGCACCTCGACGTCGTGCCCTTCCGCCCAGCCGGCGTGGTCCAGCGCCTCGGTCACCGAGAGGTACGCGTCGGGCAGCTCGATGTACTTGCCCACGAGGGCGATCTCAAGGCTGGGCTTGGGTGCGTGGATACGCGCTACCAGCTCCCGCCAGGCGGTCAGGTCCGCGGCGTGGACGTGCGCTTCCAGCCGCAGCAGCCGCACCACGAGGTCACCCAGGCCCCAGTCCTCGAATTGGAGCGGTACCTCGTAGATGGTATCCGCGGTCGTCGCCGGCACGACAGCATCGACGTTGACGTCACAGAAGAGCGCGATCTTCTCGCGCAGGTCATCTTCCACGGGGCGGTCGCTGCGGGCCACGATGATGTCCGGCTGGATGCCGATGCTGCGCAGCTCCTTGACGGAGTGCTGGGTGGGCTTCGTCTTCAGCTCACCCGTGGCGGCCAGGGCGGGCAGCAACGTGACGTGGACGTAGAGGACGTTGTCCCGACCGACGTCCTTGCGCATCTGACGGATGGCTTCGAGGAATGGGAGCGACTCGATGTCACCGACGGTGCCACCGACCTCCACGATGACGACGTCCACGCTGCCATCGCGGGCGACGCGGCCGATCCGCTCCTTGATCTCGTTGGTGATGTGCGGGATGACCTGGACGGTGCCGCCCAGGAAGTCCCCGCGACGCTCCTTGGCGATGACGGCCTGGTAGATGCGACCGGTGGTTACGTTGGAGAGCTGCGAGAGGTTCTCGTCGATGAAGCGCTCGTAGTGCCCCAGGTCCAGGTCCGTCTCCGCGCCGTCGTCGGTGACGAAGACCTCGCCATGCTGGTAGGGCGACATGGTTCCCGGGTCGACGTTGATGTAGGGGTCCAGCTTCAGGATGGCGACCGAGAGGCCGCGGCTCTTGAGCAGCCGCCCGATGCTGGCCGCGGTGATGCCCTTGCCCAACGACGACGTGACCCCGCCGGTCACGAAGACATACTTCGCCACGGACTTCCTCGTGCTCTGGCTGGTTTTCCCGATGCTACCGAATCGACGCCGGCTGCGCGAGTCCCCGGGTGCCCGGGCCGACCGTCACTCGGCGGCTGCCCTGGCGACGCCCCCACCGGCCAGGTCCTGCAGCACAGTGATGAGGGCGGAGTGGTCGTCGTCGGCCCGGCCGGCAGCGGCCGCGGCGCGCATGAGCTGCTCCACGATAGCGCCCGCCGGGAGAGCCACACCCGTCTCGCGCGCCAGCTCAGCGGCGTTCTTCAGGTCCTTGAGGTGCAGTCGGATGCGGAAGCCCGGCTCGAAGGAGCCCGACAGGAACTTGTCGCGGCGCATCTCCAGCACGCGGGTGGCAGCCAGGCCGCCCTGCAGGACATCGGCGATGCGAGCCGGGTCCACGCCCGCTCGTTCGCCCAGCACCAGCGCCTCGGATACAGCCTCGATGACGACGCCGACGACGACCTGGTTGCAGATCTTGACGACCTGCCCGGCGCCCGCCGGACCGACGTGGACGATCGTGCTGCCCATGACCTCCAGGATGGGGCGGGCACGCTCGAAGGCCGCCTCGCTGCCACCGACCATGATCGAGAGCGTGCCAGCGATGGCGCCCTTGTCGCCGCCGCTCACGGGAGCATCGAGGGCCTCGGCACCGACAGCCTGGGCGCGAGCCGCCAGGTCGCGTGCCAGCGATGGTGCGATCGAGCTCATGTCGATGGCCAGCCAGCCGGGGCGAAGAGCCTCGAAGGCGCCATCCTGGCCCAGGTAGACCTCGCGAACCTCGGGCGAGTCGGGGAGCATCGTGATGAGGACATCGGTCTCGGCGGCGACCTGGCGAGGCGAGCTGCCGGCCGTGGCCCCGGCGGCCACCAGCTCCTCCACGGCCGCCGGGACGACGTCCAGGACGGTCACCCGGAAACCGGCCGCCAGCAGGTTGCGGGCCATGGGGCGGCCCATGATGCCGAGCCCGATGAAGCCGATGCTGGGATGGACGTCGGTGGTCATGGCGTGGACCTCCCTACTGGCGCGCGGGATGCGCTGACGATGCGGTCATCGGGGCGCGGACCGGCAGTGGGTGCTCCGGTGGCGCCAATCCCGAGTCTGCCACGCCAGGCCCTCGCGTGGCCTGGCGATGTCGGGTCGGCAGCGCGTATCGTGCCGCGACCGTGCGGCGGCGCGGTCGCGCGGCCTGCGCGTGGTCGACGTCCGCGCGGTCGACCACGCGGATGGGGGCTCTGGAGCCGCCAAGAACGCCCGGCGGCGGTGCCTCGAGCCTCGATCGCGCGGTCGACCACGCGGCGCCGGGGCCAGGAGCGCCGAGAACGCCCGGCGGGGGTGCCTCGAGCCTCGATCGCGCGGTCGACCACGCGGCGCCGGGGCCAGGAGCGCCGAGAACGCCCGGCGGCGGTGCCTCGAGCCTCGATCGCGCGGTCGACCACGCGGCGCCGGGGCCAGGAGCGCCGAGAGCGCCCGGCGGCGGTGCCTCGAGCCTCGATCGCGCAGTCGACCACGCGGATGGGGGCCCTGGAGCCGCAGGCAGGCCCGGCGGCGGAGCCTTGGCCCGGCGGCCACGCGCGGACGTGCCACTCCCGGGCCGGCGTGGTGGAGAGAGGACGGGATCCGCGGGCACCATCCCGCGGACACCCTGCTACCGCGCGGGCAGTCGACCGGCTGCCCCCGCTAGTGGACGAGCCGGACCTCCCCGGTGACGTCCACCTGGAAGGACCCGTCCGGTGCGGCACAGTAGTTCTCGTCATCGACCCGGTAGTTGCCCGGGACGTTGCCGCAGTTCGATTCGATGACGGCGCCCTCCAGCCACTTGGCGTGTGGGTTGCCTTCGCCCGTGAAGACGACCGCGGCAAAGCCGACGATGTGATAGTAGGCGTTGCTGCCGGTGCCGCCGGCCGTGTCCCAGACCGGCACCCACACCGGGATCTTGTTCGTGATGTAGAAGGACAGATCGCCCCACTCGTTGCCGGTCAGCGTGGAGATCCTGTCCACACTGCCCGGTTGGCCGACCGCCGAGCAACAGCCGTGTGAGTTGGAGGGCGGCCCGATCTGCGAGTCCAGGAAGGGCTGGCTCATCTTGCAGCCACCGTCGGCGAGCATCCCCAGGCTGCTGGTCCAGTCGCACTTGCCGCCCTGGCCCTGCAACCCGAAGGAGAGCCAGCCGAAGCCGCCCGGGATGTTGAGCTGTCCGGAGGTGAGGCTCCGAACGCAGTCGTCCAGGTCCGTGATGGGGCACGAACGGTGACCCCGGATCACCGAGTCCTGGATGCCCACGGGCATGACCCCGGCGCCGATGCTGCGGCCCGGCGTGAAGGCCGTGGCCGTGGTGGAGGTCGCCCAGTCCGTGACGCCGATGACCCCCAGCAGGAAGGGTCGCCAGTTGGTGCGAGCGTTGACGACCACGCCGAAGGCGCCGGGCGGGATGCTGCCGGCGCTCACCACGTCTCCGATGGCAACGCCGCTCTCGGTGACGTACTGCGCGCTCACCAGCTCCGCATCGTTGGCCGCCAGCACTGACCTGATGGCCGCCTCGACATTGCCCGCCGACCCCGAGCCAGCGGGACGGTCAGTCAGGGACACGCCCACGATGCGCGTGCCGGCCATGGCAGCGAAGTCCGCTGCGTTCTGGGTGGCACGGCGCTGCGCGAAGGCGAAGCCGCCGTCCACCACCACGGCAGCACCCAGGACGATGGCCACGAGACCGAAGGCGAAGAGCGCCAACGTCTGGCCTCGCTGGGATCGGCTGTCAGGGGCGTGCATCTGGCCTCCTAGTTGATGACCATCGTGGCCGAGCCGCTCAGCGGCACGGACCCGATCAGGGAGCCGATGATCGGCGTGACGGGCGAGTAGGTGTATTCGACCCTCACCGAAATGAGGTCGCCGTCCGTCCCGACGGCCGTGCCGGCCAGCGTCTGGCAGCCGTTGCCCAGGCCTCCGGGCTGGTCTGTCCAGTCACCGGAGGGTGCCGGATCCAGGGACGAACCCTCATTGCAGCTGATATGCACCGCGCTCAGCGTGCCGAGGCTGACCGCCATGCGGTTGACGGCCTCGCCGACGTGGGCACGCAGGTTCGCCACCGTGGCCGGGCAGACGTGGGCGCCCGGATTCCCCGGACCGATGGCGCTCGCAGAGCTGACGCAGCTGGGGGCTGTGACCCCCACCCAGGCCGCCTCGGTCGCCGCAAGCCGGGCGCCTTCCCGAGCCGCCTGGGAGAGTGCGGAGTTGGTGTAGACCATGCGACCCACGTCGAAGATGCCGACCAAGGCCAGAAAGAAGACCGGGATGACGAGGGCGAACTCGACCAGTGCCTGGCCGGACTGGGCCCGGCGGGCGCTGGTGAGCCTCGTCATGCGGCGCGCTCTCAATGGTCGCTCACGGTCATGTTCGTGGAGCAGAGCTGCGAGCTCCCCGCCAGCAATGTCTGCGCCTTGATCTTCTTGCCGCCCGTGTCGTTCGTCAGGGTGCCCGTGAAGCCCGCGACGTCATGCCATGTGTGCGGCGCGCCCAGATCGTTCCAGTAGGTGTTCCGGTAGTCCGGGACGATGCAGCGGGGCGGCGGCGTGGGTGCGGGAGTGGGCGTCGGTGAGGGCGAGGGAGTCGCGGTCTCGCCGGGAGCGAGGGAGGGCGTGGGGGATGGTGTCGGCGTGGGAGTCGGGGTGGGGGTTGGCGTGGGCGTGGGCGTCGGGGGCGGGGTCGGCAGCGGCGGGATGGTGGGCCCCGGCAGGATCGTCACGTCAGCCGGATTGAGGATCGGGGCCGTGGCAGATGCGGTGAGGTTCAACGAGCCACCGAAGACGTTGCCGATGATGGGCGTGAGGAAGGTGAAGGGTTGCTGCACCGCCACCGTCACCTGGTTGCCGATGCCGGTCGCGAAGTCGGCTGCGGCGTGGCAGTCCAGCGGCGCGCCAGGGTTCGCGGGTGAGAAGCAGCGCGTCGACGACACCGTCAGCGCGCCCGCGCCACCCTGGCTCTGGGCGTTCGTCTCCCGCAGGGCGGCTGCCGTCACCCCGGTGCTGTACTGGCCGCTGCTGAAGGGTGTGTCCGCCGCACGCAGCGCGGCGTAGCTGGCCCCCTCGCGGGCGGCGTTATTGACAGCGATGTAGCTGAAGAAGAGCCGCCCGAAGTCGACGGCGAGCAGCATGAGCAGCAGCAACGCGGGCAGGATGAGCGCGAATTCGACGAGCGCCTGCCCTTGCGAGCGATGCCGACGCCTGAAGACCTGGGGCACTGAGGTCTCTCCTGGCGAGTCAGGGTGTGTGCTCGGCGACACTCCGACCGGTCTATGTCCAAAGGTACTGGGTAGCCTATGGGCCGAAAGTATAAGGCGCGCAGCATAGCCTGCCAACGAACGGACAGTGCCTACTGGCCCAAATGCTGGTGCCTCGGCGCCCCACGTCCTTACCGCGGGGCGGGGGCCGAGCCGCGCTCCTCCAGCCTTCGGCCGGCAGCCACGAGCTCGGCGGATCGAGCGACCCGCGCCGCACGCGTCGACGCTCGCCGGGCGGTGGCGATCCAGAGCAGGAAGGCGCGGCGGGCGGTCGGCGGCAGCGCCTCCCACAGGTCGGCGGCACCAGCACGCTCCGCGAGCGCGGCGGCCAGGTCGTCCGGAACGATCATGTCCTCGACGGGTTCGAGGAACGTCCAGGTGCCGTCCGCCTTGGCCGCATCGACAGCCGCCCGACCGGCTGGCTCCAGGCGGCCCTGGGCCTCCAGTCGGGCGATGCGATCGCGATTCGTGCGGGCCCAGAGGCTGCCCTTGCGGCGCGGCGACCACCACAGCATGCCTCGCTCGGCGTCGACCGAGCGGTACGTGGAGTCGACCCAGCCGAAGCGCAGCGCCTCGAGCACGGCCTCCTCGTAGGGGATGGCCGGCCGGCCCGAGCGCCGCTTCCACTGGACCAGCCAGACGCCCGTCGGCCGGGCGTGGTTGTCCGCCAGCCAGGCGCTCCACTGCGCGGTCGTCTCGAGGTGGATGCGCTCACCGGTCGCGACGAGGTCGGGGCGCTGCGGAACGCCTTCGTCCTCCCCCGCCCCACCGGAGACGGCCGGGATGATGTGCACGACGCTGGCCTCGCCGAGTGGCGCCGCCAGGTCGGCCGGCCGGCCATCGACGAAGGCGTTGATGTGCGGCCGCAACCGCGGCCCGGGCTGGCAGAGGCGATCCCACGTGCCCGGGTACCGGGCGTCGATCAAACGGATGACCGCCGCCACGTCCGCGGCATCCACGCGCCAGTGTCGGGGCATGCCCGGGAAGAGCGCGGCAAGCGAACGCGGCATGTGCACCGTGGCCATGGCCGGTGGCTCCTGCGACCTCGCGGGCCTCAGGTGTCCAGCTCGAGGACTTCGACGGACGAGATGCCGGGCAGGAAGTCGGCCAGGAGGCCCCAGCTCCGACCCTCGTCGCGGCTGCCGAAGAGCTGCCCCGTGCTGGTCCCGAAGTACACGCCCACCGGGTCGTGGCGGTCGGTGGCCATGGCGTCGCGCAGCACGCCGAGGTAGGCGCCCGACTGGGGCAGGCCCTCGCGCTGATCCTGCCAGCTGACGCCCTCGTCGTGGCTCACCCAGACAGCCGCACGCCCGTCGGGCATGTAGCGGCCGTGCTCGGGGGTGCTGAGCGGCACGGTCCAGATAGTGCGCGGGTCGTGCGGATGGACGGCCATGGCGAAGCCGAAGTCGGTGGGCAGCCCGGCAGTCGATCTCCTGCCAGCGGCGGCCGGCATCGTCGGAGCGGTACACGCCGCAATGGTTCTGCTGGTAGAGGACCTCGGGGCGGTCGGGGTGGAGACCGAACTTGTGCACGCAGAAGCCGGTCTCGACGTCCTGGTCGGGCATGTAGTCCGCCCGGACCCCGCGGTTGCGAGCCTCCCAGGTGCGACCGCCGTCGGCCGTGTGGAAGACACCCACCGACGAGATGCCCACCCACATCCGGGCCGGGTCCGTCGGGTGGGGCACGATGGTGTGCAGGATGAGCCCGCCGTAGCCGGGCTGCCAGTCGGGACGGGAAGGGTGCTCACGCAGGCCGGCCACGTGCGACCAGGTGGCGCCGCCGTCATCCGAGCGGAAGAGGCCGGCCGGTTCGACGCCGGCATAGATGGCGGTCCCGGCCGCGCGGAGGTGCCAGACACGCTCGACGGCGGGGACGCCCTCTCCATCGCCATAGGTGAGACCCTCACCGGACTGGCTCCACGTCTCTCCCAGGTCCGTGCTGCGCCAGACGACCGGCCCGTACCAGGGACTGCCGGCGGCCGCAAGCAGCGCGCCGCGCGCCTGGTCCCAGGCGACGTGCTGGATGGGCATGGCCTGGCACCACGGCCCGCGCAGGCCGGCGGGCTCCCGATCGGCATCCAGCTCCAGGCTGAAGGCGCCCTTGCGAGTGCCCAAGAGGATGAGCGTGCGCGCCATCGCTGCCGACCTCCTTCGTGGTGATGATCGAGAGCGGCAGTGTAGCCACCCGCGAGCGGCCGGGTCCGCGACGAGTCGGGGCGTCAGTCCCGCATGGGTCCGACCCCGACTCGGGCCACGCGGCCCGTCGCTGGCCAGCTTTCGGGGCCGCAGATGTAGGCCGGGTCACGCTCCGGCCGCGGGCTGCGCCACGCTCCCCAGTCCTGCGGCCGACGCGGCAATCGGCCATCCGCGAGGGCCTCGGCTACCCATGCCGCCACGTCAGAGAGGTGCTCCCACGACTGCCACGCCACGCCCTGGGCGTCACACCACCTTGCGAGGCTGCCCTTGGCGAAGACGACATCGGCGTGCCACGCGGCATATCGGTCACTGGGCCCGTCGCCGATGAAGACGACGGCGCGTCCGGCCGAGCGGTGGCGGGCCAGCCGCTCCCGCTTGCACGTCCCGCAGTCGTGGCAGACCGGATGGCCGAAGGGGAACGCGACCGCGTCACCCCCACGCCCGGGGACGGCGACGTTGGTGGCCACGGGCAGGTGCGCCAGGCCAAGACGTCCCAGCAGGCGCTCCACGTGGAAGCCCAGGCCGTCACTGACGATCTCGAAGGCGGCTCCGACCCCCTCCACGACCTCGACCAGTTGACGGATCGAGGGGTCGAGCGTCACCTCGTCGACAGCAGCCAGCAGGGCATCCCCGTCCAGCTTCAGGGCGTCCATGTCCCAGGCCGTCAGGTCGCGCGAGCCCATCAGGCCATCGACGTACAGCTGGTCGACGCGGCGCACCTCCTCCTGATCGGGGGCGAACCGAGCGAGCAGGAAGTCACCCACGTCCTGGCGCGTGATCGTCCCGTCGAAGTCGATGAGGACGCTGAGAGGGGCGCCCGCGGAGTCGAAGGAGGGTCGCTCGGGGGCGCGGCTCACGGGTGCATGCAGGAGCGGTTCATGGATGGGGCACGGAACGAAGCGCAGCTCGCAGCGCCGGCGGTGGCCGCGAGACGACGAAGCCGGGTCGCTGCGACCCGGCTCCGAGCGGGTTCGGTGCGTTGGCCCTAGAGGCCGGGCTCCTGTCCAAGCTCCAGGGCCTCCTCGTCAGCCTCCTCGGTGAGCTTCAGCCAGATGTAGAGGCCCGCGAGGACCACGAGGGGCACGATGACGGCCGCCGCCATGAGCAGGCCGAGTACCGCAGCGATGAACTTGATCACACCCATGTGGTCGATCTCCTCGAGTGGCAGGCGGACCGTGCGCCTGACGGGATATGACGTGTCGATCGGCAAGACGATGGCACGCATGGCCGGAACGTGCAAGTGCGCCCCGTCATGCACGCCCTTCGGGCGTTGGCAGCCGCGGTCTTCCGCGGGTCAGCGCGCTGGCGCTGCCGGAGACGTCGGCGAAGGCTCCTCTGCCTTGTGCTCGCCTCGCAGGCCCGGACCCTGGCGGACCATCGAGGAGAGGTCCTCCGGGGTGAACTCCACGAGCTGGTGGCGAGCGCCCTGCCGCGTGCTCATGAGCAGGCGCAGCACGTAGGCACCGTCCTGTTCGAAGAAGAAGATGTCGCGCGGCTTCTGGTCGTCGATGTAGCGGCCGACGACGCGCAGGGCGCGCTCGTAGCCTCCGGCCACCGGCGAGCCATCGTTCGCGGGGGCGGGCCGACGACGCGCGTGCGCATCCTCGAGGAAGCGCACGATGTCCTCGTCGAGGAACGTGTAGGTCTCCTTCGTGATCGCGATCGATGGGTCCTGCCAGGCGGAGCCCGAGCGGGTGTGACCCGCGAGACCCTGCAGGATGAAGCCATCGGGCGCCTCGGCGAGCAGGATCTCACGAAGACCGCGCTGGTCGATGAAGGCGCCGATGGAGCGCAGGACCTCCTCGTAGTCCTGGCGTGGACTCCCTTCGTAGATGCGCATCGAGGTTCTCCGTGGTCCTCCCGGTCGATGACTCCGCCAGCACCCGGTTCGCAGGCACACGGCATCGGAGCGAGGCAGCCAAGACGATAGCCTCGTCCCGGTCGGCTGGCAAGGAACGTCCGGGCGGATCGGACCGGTACTGTCGTCAGGGTCCGCGTCCCAGCCTGATGGTCCGGACCCCAGCCCTCCTGTACCAGGGCGCGCGCGCACCGGAACGCATGGCGGTGGCTGGACGGCCATGGGTCCCACGCGTACGATGTGACCTTCGGCTCATGGTCATGAGGCCACTCGGCCCATCCGGGCAGGGCACGGGACGGGTGCCGACCGACACGAGGAGAGGAGTCATGCGCACGATCCCCATCGCACTGGCTGCCGCATCCCTGGTCGCTGCAGTGGCGGCGCCGGCGCTTGCGACCAGGCCCACGGACCCGGATGTCGTGGGCGACGGCCACCGGGTGACCATCTGTCACGCCACCAGCAGCCACAACCCTGACCACTACTGGAACGAGATCACCGTCGACATCGCCAGCAGCGGTGGGCTCACGAAGCTCATGGGCCACCGCGAGCATGCGCTCGGTGAGCCGAACAACCGCGGACGGACGGACGTCATCCCCGCCTTCATGTATGACGGCGAGGCGTACGGCCCATACGGTGACGACGACCAGGAAGGCCTGCCCGAGGCCTGCCAGGGCGAGGAGTACCAGGACAACTAGGGCGCACCGCACGCGCCACAGCGACAGCCATGAGGGCCGTCCGGTCGGACGGCCCTCGCCGAGCTGCAGGTTGGCGAGGCTGCTCCGTCGCACACGAGCGAGGGTAGCGCGCACGGTCGGGCGTGGCCGGGCGGCCGGTATGATGGGCCCCCAGAGCCACCCGCCCACACCCGGTCGACGATCTCGTCCTCCGGGAGCCATGCCGCCGGTCCGGCCGATGTCCCGACCACGGCGCCTCGAGGAGCACGCATCCGTGACCGGCACCGCACCGACCATCGACCCCCAGCTGGCCGTCAACACCATCCGGGCCCTCGCCATCGACGGCGTCCAGCAGGCCAACAGCGGGCATCCCGGCGCACCCATGGGCGCGGCTCCCATGACCTACGCCCTGTGGACGGGCTTCCTTCGCCACGCCCCGGGCCGGCCGGACTGGTTCGACCGTGACCGCTTCGTGCTCTCCGCAGGGCACGCCAGCATGCTGCTCTACTCGATGCTCCACCTGACCGGCTACGGCCTGCCGCTCGAGGAGCTCAAGCGCTTCCGCCAGCTGGATTCCCTGACCCCGGGCCACCCCGAGTACGGCCTGACGCCCGGAGTCGAGGCCACCACGGGTCCCCTCGGGCAGGGCTTCTGCAACGGCGTGGGCATGGCCATCGCCGAGCGCCGCCTGGCCGAGGAGTTCGATCGACCCGGCCACGCCATCGTCGACCACTGGACCTACGTGCTCTGCTCGGACGGCGATCTCCAGGAGGGCGTCACGGCGGAGGCGGCCAGCCTGGCCGGACACCTGAAGCTGGGCAAGCTCGTGGTCCTCTACGACGACAATGACATCCAGCTCGACGGCCCCACGAAGATGGCCTGGTCGGAGGACGTCCTGGCCCGCTTCGCGGCGTACGGCTGGCACACGCAGCGCGTCGACGATGGCAACGACCTTGGCGCCATCTCCGCCGCCATCAGCGCGGCCCGAGCGGACGAGCGGCCCTCGATCATCTCCGTGCGCACCATCATCGCCTTCGGCTCCCCGCACAAGGCAGGCACCTCGGAGGCCCACGGCGCGCCGCTGGGCGCCGACGAGGTGCGCCTGACCAAGGAGGCGTACGGCCTGGACCCTGAGCGCAGCTTCGACGTCCGTCCGGACGTGGCAGCGCACTTCCGGGCGGCGGTGGGCGCCGGTGAGGAGCTCGTGCGCGACTGGGAGGAGCGCCTGGAGACCTACGCCGCCGACTTCCCCGCCCAGGCCGCTGAGCTGCGCCGTCGCATCGCCGGCCAGCTGCCGCAGGACTGGGACGCGGACCTGCCGAGCTACGCCGTGGGCGATGGCCTGGCCACGCGCAACGCCTCGAAGAACGCCCTGCAGGCGCTCAAGGGCCGCCTGCCGGAGCTCATCGGCGGTTCCGCGGACCTCTCCGGCTCCAACCTCACCGACCTCTCCGGCGAGGCTGACTTCAGCGCCACCGAGGCGGGCCGTAACATCCGCTTCGGCGTGCGCGAGCACGCCATGGGCGCCATCGCCAACGGCATCGCCTACCACGGCGGCCTGCTGCCCTTCGTGGGCACCTTCCTCGTCTTCAGCGACTACATGCGCGGCTCCGTGCGCGTGGCGGCACTCTCGGGGCTGCGCGTCACCTACGTCTGGACGCATGACTCGGTGGGCGTGGGCGAGGACGGGCCCACGCACCAGCCGGTCGAGCACTACGCCGCCCTGCGGGCCATCCCCGGACTCACGTTCGTGCGCCCCGGCGACCCCAACGAGACCTCGGCCGCCTGGGCCCTGGCCGTGGAGCACCGCGGCGGACCGGTGGCGCTCGCCCTCTCCCGCCAGAAGCTGCCCGTGCAGCCCGGCACCGCGGAGCTGGCGCGCGCCGGCGTGCGCTCGGGCGCCTACGTCCTGGCCGAGGCCGTCACCGTGGATGGCACGGTCACCGGCCCGGAGCTCATCCTCATCGCCAGCGGCTCCGAGGTGGCCCTGGCCATGGCCGTCCGCGAGACGCTCACCGCGGAGGGCGTGCGCACGCGCGTCGTCTCCATGCCCAGCTGGGAACGGTTCACGGCGCAGCCGGCGGCCTATCGCGACGAGGTCCTGCCGCGCGACGTCCGCGCCCGCGTCAGCATCGAGGCCGGCGTCTCGCTGGGCTGGGAACGCTGGGTGGGCGATGGCGGCGCCATCGTCGCCGTTGACCGCTTCGGCCTCTCGGCTCCTGCCGAGCAGGCCTTCGAACGCCTCGGCCTGACCACCGAGGCCGTCACGCAGGTGGCTCGCGGCGTCATCGCCGGCGAGGTGCGTGGCGTCGTCTCGGCCGCCAGCTCGCATGGCGGCGGCACCACCCTGGCAGCCGTGGAGGCGCGCTGATGGACACGACCCTGACCCTCCCCGCCGCCCTGCAGGCCGCCGTGGACGCGGTCCTGCAGCGCGCCATCGCCGAGCGCTGGGCCAGCCGACTGTGGGACCGCGACACCAGCCTCTGGAGCAGCGATCCCGCCGTCCAGGAGCGGATCCGGGACCGGCTCGGCTGGCTGGGCGCGCCGGCAGCCTTCCAGGCCGATGCGGCGGAGCTCACCGCCTTCGGCGAGGCGGTCGAAGCCGAGGGCTACACCGACGCCGTGGTCATGGGCATGGGCGGCTCGTCGCTGGCCCCGGAGGTCATCAGCCTGGTCTACCCGGAGTCGGACAAGGGCCTCAAGGTCCATGTCCTCGATTCCACCCACCCGGAGGCCGTGGCCAGCCTGGACGCGGCGCTCGACCCGGCGCGGACCATCCGCGTCGTGGCCACCAAGTCGGGCACTACGACGGAGACGCTGGCCTTCCTGGCGCACGCCTGGGAGCGCGAGGAGCACCGCGTGGGACGCTTCCCGCACAGCAAGGCTGGCAACAGCTTCGTCTCCATCTGCGACCCCGGTGCGCCGCTGGCGGCCATCCCGCACTCGGAGCACTTCCGCGAGACGTTCCTCAACCCGGCCGACGTGGGCGGTCGCTACAGCGCCCTGACCAACGTGGGCCTCGTGCCGGCGGCCCTCCTGCGCCTGGACATCGAGGCGCTCCTCGACGACGCCCGCATCATGGCCGAGCAGACGCGCGCCGACAGTGCGGAGAACCCGGCGCTGGTGCTGGGTGTCGCCATGGCCGCCCTGGCGCAGGCCGGCCGGGACAAGCTCACCTTCGTCATCGAACCGGACCTCGCCTCGCTGGGTGCCTGGCTGGAGCAGCTCATCGCGGAATCCACGGGCAAGCAGGGCGTGGGCGTCGTACCCGTCGACGGCGAGCCGCTGGGCGCGCCCGGCGTCTACGGCGACGATCGCGTCTTCGTGCGTCTTGGCCCAGCCGGTGACGAGGAGTGGCACGCCTCGATCGACGGCCCCATGGCCGCCCTCTCGGCGGCCGGTCACCCCATCATCGACCTCCGCCTCGACGACGCCTCCTGGGTCGCCGCCGAGTTCTTCCGCTGGGAGTTCGCCACCGCCGTGGCCGGCATCGGTCTCGGCGTCAACCCCTTCGACGAGCCCAACGTGACGGAATCGAAGCGCAACACGGCGGCCGTCCTGGAGGACTACCGGAGCCAGGGACACCTGCCGGTCGTGGCGCCGGCCGCAGAGCGCGGCGCCCTGCGGGCGTGGACGCAGCTCGGAGCGGACGGCCTGCCGCTTGACCGCGGGGACCTGGTGGCAGCGCTGCGCGGCCACCTCGCCCGGGTGCCCGCCGTGGGCTACTTCCAGGTGGGCGCATACATCGCGCCCACGGCCGCGCGCATCGGAGCGCCTGCGCGCCATCCAGGCGCGGCTCCGCGATGCCACGGGCCGCGCCTCCACGCTGGGCTACGGGCCGCGCTTCCTGCACTCCACCGGTCAGCTCCACAAGGGCGGCGCGCCCATCGGCTGCTTCATCCAGCTCACCGGCGGTGGGTCGCCGGACGTCGCCATCCCGGGTCGTCGGGAATCCTTCGATGTCCTCGTGCGGGCCCAGGCCCTGGGCGACTTCGAAGCCTTCGGGGCCCACGACCTGCCGGCCATCCGTATCGACCTCGGGGCGGACGTGGACGCCGGGCTGGCCGAGCTGGAGGAGGCGCTCACCGAGGCGCTGGCCTGATGGCAGCACGAGCGTAGCGGGGGGAAGCGACCATGGCCGGGCGTGCCACGGGGAGGACACGGCGGGCGGCGCCCGCGCCTGCGCGATCCGACGATACGACAGCGGAGGCCGTCGAGCCGGCGGCTGCGCCATCCGACGACCCCACGCCGCAGGCCGGCGAGCCCGCGGCGTCCGCCCAACCCCAGCCGGCGCCCCGGCGGCGCCGCACGTCCAGCACGGCGTCACGCGACGGCGGTGACGGCGCGGGCACGGCATCGCGCCGCTCCAGCGATCCGCAGGCGGCTCGCCATGTCATGCACCGCGGCGCGGAGCTGGACGCCGCGGATGTCAACCCGTTACGCCAGGGAACGCGCCTGGAGCGCGTGCCGGATCCCTGCCTGGTGGTCATCTTCGGCGCCACGGGCGACCTCTCGCACCGCAAGATCCTGCCGGCCTTCTACAACCTTCGGCGCGCCGGCCTGCTGCCCGCGGAGACGAGCATCGTGGGCTACTCGCGGCGACCGTATTCGGACACGGACTTCGCCGCGGAGATGCGCCAGGCGGTCACGGAGCACTCGCGCAACCGCGTGGAGTCGGCGCTCTGGGAGGACTTCGCGGACACCATCCACTACCAGCAGGGTGACTTCAAGGACCCCGCGGCCTACACCCGGCTGGCCGAGCGCCTGGACCAGATCGACTCGGCCATGGGCTGTCGCGGCAACCGGCTCTTCTACCTCGCCACGCCGCCCTCCGCGTACGAGGACATCGTGGCCAACCTCGGGGCAGCTGGCCTGGCCGATCGGACGGGCTCCTGGTCGCGCATCGTCATCGAGAAGCCCTTCGGGCACGACCTGGCCTCCGGCCGGCAGCTCAACGACTCCGTCATGTCCGTCTTCGACGAGTCGCAGGTCTACCGCATCGACCACTACCTGGGCAAGGACACCGTCCGCAACCTGCTCGTGTTCCGCTTCGCCAATGGCATCTTCGAGCCCGTCTGGAACCGGCGCTACGTGGACCACGTGCAGATCACCGTGGCCGAGGACCTCGGCGTGGAGGGCCGCGGCGCCTTCTACGAGGAGGCCGGCGCCAGCCGCGACATCCTCCAGAACCACATGCTGCAGCTCCTCAGCCTGGTGGCCATGGAACCGCCCATCGACCTCGAGGCTGACGCCCTGCGCGACGAGAAGGTGCGCGTCCTGCGCGCCGTCGACACGGCCTGGACGCCGGGCCGTGTCCGCAACGACGTCGTGCGCGGGCAGTACCGCAGCGGCTGGGTGGCGGACCGCAAGGTGGTCGGCTACCGCGAGGAACCGGACGTCGCACCTCATTCCAGCGTGGAGACCTACGTCGCACTGCGCCTGGAGGTGGAGAACTGGCGCTGGGCCGGTGTGCCCTTCTACCTGCGCGTTGGCAAGCACCTGCCGCGGCGGGCCACGGAGATCGCCATCCAGTTCAACCGGCCGCCGCTGACGCTCTTCCGGGAGAGCGCCTCGGACCCTGAACCCAACATGCTGGCCATGCGCATCCAGCCGGATGAGGGCATCCTGCTGCGCTTCGCTGCCAAGGTGCCGGACCTGGGCCTGGACGTGCGCAGCGTCAACATGGACTTCACCTACGGCTCGACCTTCCTGACGGACGCCCCGGAGGCCTACGAGACGCTGCTCCTGGACGCCATGCTCGGCGACGCCTCGTTGTTCACCCGCGCCGACGAGGTGGAGGCCGCCTGGAGCCTGGTGACCCCCCTCGATGAGCTGTGGCACGAATGGGGCGGTGGCGGCGGCGAGACGCGCGGCAGCGACGCCCGCAAGGGTGCATCGGGTCGGGGCAGCCGCGTCACGGCCGGCAAGCTCGACGGCAGCCTGCAACCGTACGAGGCAGGCAGCTGGGGGCCGGCGGCGGCGGATCGACTCCTGGAGCGTGACGGGCGGCGATGGCGACGCCTGTGACCCGGATCGCCCTCGAGGAGGCCGGCACCTGGCGCTGGTACGCCAGGACGGACTCCATCCGGGGTACCACGGAGGCCCTCTCCCGGCTCTGGGGTCGGGTGGCGACGGGCACGGACGACGCGGCGGAAGCCGTCCACAGCGAGGCCGGCGCCGCCATGGCCCGCGGCGACCCCCGCCTGGCTGGCGCCATGCCCGCCGACGATGATGTCGTGCGTGTGCGCACCCGCACCAGCGTCCTCACGCTCGTGGCCGTGGCGCCCAGGCCGGAGCTCGTGGACCGCACGATGGCCGCCGTGGGCACCCTGGCGGCGCGGCATCCCTCCCGGGCGGTCATCCTCTCGCCCACCGACCCCGATGGCCCATCCCGCTTCGTCGCCCATGTCACCGCCTCCTGCCGACTCCCGGAGCGGGGGCGCAGCGAGATCTGCACCGAGGAAGATCCTCATCCGTCTGGGCGGTGAGCTGGCACAGCACCTCGCCAGCACGGTGGCGCCCCTGCTCATCCATGACCTGCCCGTCGTCCTCTGGTGGCCAGATGATGTGCCCTTCGGACGGCCCGACTTCCGGGAGCTGGCCGACGAGTGTGACCGGCTCTTCATCGACTCCGGCCACTTCCGCGGCGATGGCCTGGCACGGCTCACGAGCATGGCGGCGGCCGTGCGCGAGGGGCTCGTGGTGCACGATGTGAGCTGGATGCGACTGATGCTCTGGCGCGAGCTGCTGGCCTCCTGCTTCGACCATCCGCTGCTCACCCGCGAGCTGCGCCAGCTGCGCACCATCCGCATCGACGTCGCCCGGCCCGGCACGGACGTGCGCCTCTCGCGCGCGGCGCTCTTCGTGGGCTGGCTCGTGTCGCGCCTGCGCCTCAGCGTCCTGGAGCCGCTCTGGCGCGGCCCGGACGAGACCTGGAACGCCCGACTGCACTCGCGCCGGCACGACATCAACGTCGCCATCCGGCCGGTGTCCGTGGAGTACAGCGGTGCGGCCCGCTCGACCGGATCGGTGGTGCGCGCCGAGCTCGTCGCCGAACGGCCGGACGCCAGGACGACCGTGACCATCACGCGCCAGCAGGACCACCTGCTGGCCACGGCCGACTGGAACGGCGCGCCCATCGTGCGGCGCGCCAGCCGGCTCGAGCCGTTCGACGAGGTGCCCTACCTGGCCGATTCCCTGGACCGCACCAGCCACGAACGCCTCTTCGGCCAGGCGCTCGACAAGGCCGTGGCGCTCTGCGGCGAGGGCCTCAAGGCATGATCGCGGACGCGGACCGGGTCGGCGGCCGCCGACGACGGCCAGCGCACGGCGCGAGCGACCGGGTCCCGTGGTCATCGTCTGTCGCCGATGCAGACGGCATCGCCGCGCGTGCCCTGGACCTCTGCGTGGACCGTCTGGGCGCCGCCATCCGCCAGGTCGGCGAGGGCCACCTGGCCCTGACCGGCGGCTCATCCGCGGCCGCCCTGTTCCGGCGACTGCGCGAGGGCCAGCGCAGCGGCGCCCTCGACTGGAGCCGCGTCCACGTCTGGCAGGGCGATGAGCGGTTCGTGCCGCTCGACCATCCGGACTCCAACTGGGCGGTCGCGCAGCGCGACTGGCTGAGCGACACGGTGGCGGGCGCCATCCCGGAGGAGCAGCTCCACCCGATGCCCGTCGGCGAGGCCATCACGGCCGGCCACGATGCCACGTGGGCGGCCGCCCGCTACGCGGCCGAGCTCGAGCGCTGCCTGCCGCGCCGCTACGGGCGGCCGGCCATGGACGCCTGGCTCCTGGGCGTCGGTGGCGACGGCCACATCCTGTCGGCGTTCCCCGCCGGCGAGTGGCTACAGGATGATGGGCGCCTGGCCCTGGGTGTGCCGGCGCCCACGCACATCACGCCGCACGTGGCCCGGGTGACGCTCGCACCGCGCCTGCTGATGGCCGCCGGCCTGCTCGTGGTCATGGCACCGGGCGCCGCCAAGTCGGCCGTCATCGCCGACTGCTTCCGTGCCGACCGGGAGCCCGCGCGCCTGCCCGCGCAGCTGGCGCTGCGCCCGAACGCCGTCTGGCTGTTGGATCGCGACAGCGCCGCTGACCTCAGGACGCGCCAAGGCCGATGAGGACGACGCCGAGCACCGCCAGCGCCACGCCCGCCACGCGCACGCGGCTGAGTCGCTCGTGGAGGAATGAGCGCGCCAGGAGCGCCGTGCCCACCGGGTAGAGCGAGGAGATGACGACCGCGACCGACAGCGTGCCCTTGGCCGTGGCGAGCAGGAAGGCCACGTTGCCGCCCAGGTCGCAGAGCCCGGTCAGCGAGCCCAGCACGAACGCTGCGCGGCCGGGCCGCATGGCCGGCTGGCGCCCCAGGGCCGCCAGGCCCAGGAAGCCCACGCCGACGACGCTGACACCGGCCACCTTGACCATGACCATGGGCCACCACGTGTCGCCCCCGGCGTCATGCGAGGCGTCGATAGAGACGAAGAAGGCGGCGAAGGCCAGGCCGCTGGCCACGATGAGCAGCCACTCCCGCGCCCGCGAGCCATGGTAGGTGGGCAGCACCGGTGTGCCCAGCCGCCGGTCGGGCATGGCGATGAGCACGACGGCCGCCATGGCGGCGAGCATGCCGAGTCCGATCACGGGCGTCAGCGGATCTCCGCCCAGGAGGCCCACGGTGGCCGGGATGGCGGCCGCGAGGAGCGCCGTCAGTGGCGCCACCAGGCCCATGGTGCCCCGCGACAGGGCAAGGTAGAAGAGCGCCAGGCCGATGGCGCCGGCGGCACCGGCGACCGCAGCCCAGCCGAGCGCGATCGAAGGGGGCACGGCCTCGCCCGTGATGAGCAGGGCGGCGAGCGCGACGACCAGCCCCACGCCCTGGCCAAGCAGCACCGCGAAGACGCTGCTGGCGAGCCGGGTGGTGATGCCGCCGGCGAAGTCTCCGGCCCCCCAGGCGACGGCCGCTGCGAGCGCCAGGAGCGGACCGAGCAGCGAGCTCAGGACGGCTCCTCGGGCGGCAGGCGGTCGAACAGCCCGCCCAGGCCCGCGGTCGTGGTCCCCGCGCCGCCTGGTTCGCGAGGATCGGCCGGGGGTCGCTCAGCCAGGCGGAACGGATCGACGACGCCGCTGACCGGGTCGGGCGAGTCGGAAACGGCGCCGGCGGACGGCGCCGGGGGTGACCCGGCGGAGCGCGCCGCGACCGGGGCCGGCGTGACGGGCTGCGCGGCGGCGGCGGTGGTGAGGGCGGGGGCGGTGTCGGTCGTGGATGCCGTCGGTGTGGTGGGAACGGCGGTCGGGGCAGCGACGTCGGCCGGCGCGGGTTCGGTGGCAGGGCGCGGCACGGCGGCGGCGGTCACGACCGGGTCGTCGGGCAGCGGCGCGACGGCCTCGGTGCTGGGGGCCTCGAGGACGACCAGCTCGTCCGCGGCAGCGTCGAAGCGGTCGGAGCAGGTGAGCAGGATGACCTGGAAGCCCTGCTCGGCGGCCACGTCCTTGAGCAATGCCAGGGCCTGCTCGGCACGATCGGCGTCGAAGGTCACGAATGGATCGTCGAGGATGATGGGCGGCCGCCGATCCATCGTGACGAGACGCACGAGGCCGAGTCGGGCGGCCAGGAAGAGCTCATCGGCGGTGCCCCGCGAGAGCTGCCCGACGTCCACGAGGGCGCCGCTCTCCGGCGCGCGCACGCGGAACGCCAGGCTGCGCTCGTCCACGTGGACCTCACGGTAGCGGCCACCCGTGACGCGCTCGACAGCCGGGCCCATGTGCTCTTCCAGGTACCGGGCCGCCGTCTTGAGGGTCGCCCGCTCGGCCTCCACGATGGCGTGCAGGGTGGCTTCGTAGAGGACGACGCGGCCAAGCAGCTGCACCTCGCGGGCCCGGGCCGTGGCCAGCCGCTCGGCCAGGGCCGCCACCTGTTCGGCGTCGCTCCGATCGGCATCCAGACGGCCCTGCGCCTGGTCCTCCTCCGAGCGAGCCTGGTCGCGGCGCGGCGCCGTGGCATCCACGCGGCGCTGGGCAGCGCCCCGGGATGCTGCCGGATCCCGACCCAGGTCGCCCATGGCAGCCAGGGCATGCGCGGCCCGCTCCGCCGCGGCGGCCGCCTGATCACGCTCCTGGGCCAGCCGCTGCGCGTCGCGCTCCACCACACCGAGGCCGCGCAGCTCACCTTCGGTGTGGGCCAGCTGCTCGGTCTGCTCCTCCAGTGCGGCCAGGGCGGTGCGGGCCGTCTCCACGTCCGGCATGCGCACCTCCTCGAGGAGCTGCTGCAGCTCGCGGCGGCGGCGGCGGAAGCGATCCTCCTGCTCGTGCAGCATCTCGCGGTGGCTGGCGGCCTTCTCCTCGGCCATCTCGCGCGCCAGCCCGACGTGGCGGACCCGCGTGGCCAGCAGGAAGGCCCGGGCCAGCGTGACGATGGCGACCAGTCCGCCGGCGGCCAGGGCGGCGGCGCCCATCTGTCCCGGCAGCATCGCGCCTGCCAGGGCCCCGATCACCAGGGCGGCGATGGCGACGACCAGCCAGGGACGCGGGGAGGGCGGCGCCGACAGGGCCTCATCCTGGCTGGCGATCTCCGTGTCCACGTCGAGCTCCGCCCCGGCCTCGGAGAGGTCGTCCTCGATGACGCCAGCGCGGCTGACGGCGGTGCGCAGGGCTGCCAGCGGGACCGAGGTGGGCCGGTCACGCTCGAGCTCCTCCACCTGGGCGACCAGCTCCGAGGCGCGACGGTACTGCTCGTAGCGCGCCTGGGCCGCATCGCGCTGCGCGGCGAAGTCGGCGGCCCGCGTGGCTTCCGCCAGGTCGGCCTGCAGGGTCGCGAGCTCCGCGTCCAGGGCTTCGCGGCGGGCGTGGGCGTCGGCCCACTGGGCTCGGTCGGCCTCGAGTCGGGCCAGCCCCTGCTCCTCCGCGGCGAGACTCGTCTCCAACGCGGCGATGTCCTCGCGGATGGCCTTGAGCAGGCCCGGGTTCTTGGCGCCCTCCGTGCGGTAGCGGTGGACGGCCTGCTCCAGCTTCTTCTTGGCGCGGCCCGTACCGCGCTCCGCGCCGCTGATGGCCTTCTGAAGACGGTCGGAGATGGCCGGAGCGCCGCCCTGCAGCTCACCGAGCTCAGCGTGGCCGACGCTGGCGGTAGCCTGGTAGAAGGCGTCATCGGGGATGCCGGTCAGCTCGGCGACCTCGTCCTGGATGCGCGCCGGGTCGCGGATCATCTCGTCCTCGAAGCTCAGCAGGGCCTCCGCGCGGGGACCGCCGAAGCGCTTCACCAGCCGTCCCGGCTGGCCGTCGACCTCGAACTCCAGGGCGACCTCCGGCAGGGCGTCCGTGCCCCAGCGGTGCAGCGCCCGGACATCCTCGCGGTTCGAATCGGCCTTGCGAAAGAGGACGAGCGCGAGGGCCTCGTGGATGGTCGACTTGCCGGCCTCGTTGGGGCCGCGCACGATGGTCAGGCCGGCAGCCGGGTGCAGGTCCAGCGAGGCGTGGCGCTTGACGTCCGTGAGGGTCAGGCGGGTGATGCGCATCCGTCAGGCCAGCGTGACGCGGTCGGGATCGTCGAGCAGGAGGCGGCGCCCCAGGCGCAGGACCTGCCGGGACAGCGCTGCGGCCTCGGCGTCGCCCTTGGCCTCGGCATCGGCGAGGCGCCGCTCGACGTCCGCGATGAAGCGGCCGGCGACGGTGTCGACGGGGATGGTCGGCCCGGGCGCCAGCTCCACCACGCTGCGGTCGACGACGCGCAGGTGCAGGAAGGACGGGCCGGCGACACGCTCGACCTCCTCGGGCACGATCTCCAGATCGTCGTGGGCGACGCCCACGAGTGACAGCTCCAGGACGAGGTCCGGGTCCGCCAGGTCCAGGAGGCGGCGCAGCAGCTCATCCTGGCTGGCCAGGCCAGCCGCATCCACGGGCTCGCTGCGGAACACCGTCCGACCGACGTGAACGCGCTCCAGCTGGACGCCGGCACGGGCCTCCGCAGTTTCCGAGAGATGCACGATGAGCACGTCACCGGCGCCGTCCTGGTCGACGGCCACGGGCTCCGGAGCACCCGGGTAGGCCCACGTGGTGGCGCCGGCGCGGCCGGAGAGGTAGGAGTGCCAGTGGCCCAGGGCCAGGTAGTGCAGGCCGCTGGCGGCGATCTCCTCGTCCCGGAAGAGCACGTCGTCGCGCTCCACGCGCCCGGCGATGAAGCGGGAGCCGTGGATCATCCCGACCTTCCAGCGGGCCCGCCGATCGGCGCTGACGTCGAAGCCCTCGAGCGGGCTGCGCGGGGCGCGCTTGGTGGCGAAGACGCGACCGTAGATCGCAAGGTCCAGGTCCGCCAGCAGCAGCTCCGGCCGCTCCGGGGTCAGGAGCGTGAGGAGGTCGCTGCCCGGCGGCAGGCCGGCCATGCGCGGCAGATCGAAGGCGTGATAGATCGAGCGGCTGTCGTAGACGTCGTGGGTGCCGGGGATGAGGACGACGCGGATGCCCGCGTCCATGAGACGGCGCAGCTCGGCGATGGCGCGCTCCACGGTGCGCTGCGGCTGGGCGTTCGAAATCGAAGAGGTCGCCGCAGATGAGGGCCGCGTCGACGGGCTGGCGGAGGCCCACGTCGACCGCACGCGCGAAGGCCGCCATCTGGCGCTCGCGCTGCTGCACGGCGGCCTCGCCCATGTCGGCATGGCGGGCGCCCAGGTGCACGTCGGCGAGGTGCAGGAGCACCGGCATGCGTGGCCCTCCCCTCTGCCTGGCGCGCGGCGGCGCGGCGGCGGGCCAGCGACGACCTGACCCTGCCCGGCCATTGTGCCACCCTCGCCCGCCGAAACGGAGTGGCTCGCCCGTACGGGACGGGCTCCGGACCATCCCGGCCCTACCATCGCCCTCCTCGCCGCGCTCGGGGCGATCCGCGGGGGGTCGCCGGGGGCCGTGCGAACCGCCACACTGTGCGCGTGCGCGTGGAGCGTGGCCGACGGCGCGGGGATGCGTGGTGCCGCGACGGCGATGGGGGGCGCGGGCGCCGACGGCACCGCCAGGCGCCGGGGATGCGTGGTCGACCGCGCGATGGGGGGCGCACGGGCGCGCCGACGGCCGAGCGGACCGCCAGGGGCCGGGGATGCGTGGTCGACCGCGCGATCGGAGGCGCACGGGGGCCGCCGACGGCCGACGGACCGCCAGGGGCCGGGGATGCGTGGTCGACCGCGCGATCGGGGGCGTCGTTGCCGGTTCCCGGGGTCCGGTGTACGCTGCGCCAGCAGACACCGGTGCGCCCACCAGACGGGATCACAGGGACAGGACGGTACAGATGGCGCCCGGCAACCCGACGCTCATCGCCCCCCTGATTCCTGCTGCCTGACGGACGCACATCGGCCTGCAACGGTTCGCCATCGCGCCCCCAGGAGGTCCACCGGTGTCCTACACGGATCGAACCCTCACATGCGTCGACTGCGGCGTGGAGTTCATCCACTCGGCAGCTGACCAGGAGTTCTACGCGGAGAAGGGGTTCGTCTCTGATCCGAAGCGTTGCCCCAGCTGTCGTGCCTCGCGCCGCTCGATGCGCGATACCAATGGCTACGACTCCCGGGAGATCGGCGGGCCGCGCGGCTACGAGCGTGGCGACTATCGCTCCCCGCGCGAATACTTCGCGGTCATCTGCTCGGAGTGCGGCAACGCCGCGCAGGTGCCCTTCAAGCCGCGCATGGACAAGCCCGTCTACTGCTCCGACTGCTTCCGTCTCGTGCAGGCCCGCTCGGGGAGCGACGCCGCGCGCGCCTGACCCCTCCGCTCCGACCCAGGAACCGTCGGCGGCCCGCCTCACGCGACGCTCGGAAGCCCCGTGAGGCGCCTCCGTCCGTGGCCGCGCGGACGGCCTTCGGCTGCCGCTGCCCCGTGGCGCAGACCCTCGGCGCTGCTGATCCGCGGCGGACGCCCGTCGATGTGCCAGGGCCCTGGCACAGACGGCCCCAAGTGCGCTGCCGACCCGCGTGGCGGCGGCTCCACGACGGCGTCCCAGAGTAGACTCGGGCGCAGGCCGACCGACCTGAGGCGCGCCTCCCGGAGGCGCGGCGAAACCCGGGCTCGACGCAGGAGGGGCTCCCGATGACCGACAGCGCTGCGACACCACGCATGAAGATCACCTACGCGACGCTGCGGGCAGACAACGAGGATCTGCACGCTGCCTTCGAGGCCGGCGTCGTGGCGGCGCGCGCCCGCCTGGGCCGCTCCTGGCCCAACGTCATCGGCGGCCAGGGGCGTGGCGCCGAGACCGAGTTCGAGGTGCGCTCCCCCATCGACACGGACATCGTGGTGGGGCGCTTCGCCCGGGGCACCCGCGCCGATATGCGTGACGCCATCGACGCCGCACGGGCCGCCCAGCCGGCCTGGCAGGCCCTGGGCTGGGAGCGCCGCATCGAGATCCTCCGCGCCGCCGCGGAGCTCATCAGCAGCCGACTCATGGAGTACGGCGCGCTGATGTCGATCGAAGTCGGCAAGAACCGCATGGAGTCCCTGGGTGAGGTCGAGGAGAGCGCCGACCTGCTGCGCTACTACTCGCAGACCGCCATCGACAACGACTTCTACCAGCGACCCATGGGCAACCTTGGAGACCCGGCCACGCACACCCGCTCGGTGTTGCGACCGCACGGCGTCTTCGGCGTCATCTCGCCCTTCAACTTCCCGATGGCCCTGGCCGCCGGCCCCACCGCCGCGGCCATGCTGGCCGGCGACACCTGCATCCTCAAGCCCGCCAGCGCCGGCGCCATGAGTGCCGTGCTCCTCGTGGAGGCCTATCGCGACGCCGGAGTCCCCGATGGCGTGGTGAACCTCGTCATGGGCCCTGGCTCGGAGGTCGGCGCGGAGCTCGTCGCCAGCGAGGCCATCGACGGCATCGTCTTCACGGGGTCCTACGAGGTCGGCATGGGCCTCCAGCGCGGCTTCACGCGCCAGTACCCGCGGCCCTGCATCGTCGAGATGGGCGGCAAGAACCCGGCCATCGTCATGGCCTCCGCCGATCTGGACGAGGCGGCCGAGGGCATCATGCGCTCCGCCTTCGGCTTCGGCGGCCAGAAGTGCTCGGCCAACAGCCGCGTCTACGTGGAACGCCCGGTCCACGACGACCTGGTGCGCCGACTGGTGGAGAAGACGGAGGCCATCACCATCGGCGATCCGCTCCTGCGCGGCAACTGGCTGGGCCCCCTCACCGACCAGGCGGCCGTGGACCGCTATCTCGACGCCGTGGCCGAGGCCCGTCGCGACGGCACCGTCTTCTGCGGCGGGGAACGTCTCACGGAGGGCGCGATGGCCCGCGGCTTCTACGTGGAACCGGCCATCGTCGGCAGCCTCCGCGCCGACCACCGGCTCTTCCGCGACGAGCTCTTCGCGCCCTTCACCGCCGTCCACCCCGTGGACTCCCTCGATGAGGCTCTGCGCCTCTCCAATGAAAGCATCTACGGTCTGACCGCCGGCATCTACAGCGCCGACCAGGACGAGGTGGAGCGCTTCCTCGAGGGCATCGAAGCCGGCTGCCTGTACGTCAACCGACGGGCCGGTGCGACCACCGGCGCCTGGCCGGGCGTGCAGCCCTTCGGCGGCTGGAAGGGCTCCGGCTCGACCGGAAAGGCCGCCCTAGGACCCTGGTACGTGGCCCAGTTCCTGCGCGAGCAGAGTCACACCATCGTGGACTGAAGCGCCGACCGCACGTCCCCGGTCCGGGCACGGCGGTCGGTCAGCCGGGGGTCGGCACAGACGGCCGTGCAAGGATCAGGCCTCCTCGGGCGTTCTATCAGTAGCAGGAGGTGCTGATGGAGTCCGTGGTCACGATGAGCCGTCTGGCGCCTTCGTTCGAGGCGACGATGGCTCCCCACTACGAAGGTCTGCTGCGCCGGTTGACGTTCATCGTCGGCGACCCCGAGGATGCCCGCGACCTCGCCCAGAGCGCTTACCTGCGGGCCTTCGAAGCCTGGTCGCGGTTCGACGGTCAGAACCCCCGCGCATGGCTCTACACGATCGGCATCAACCTGGCCATCCGGGAGCTTCGCAGGCGCAAGGTGCGGCTCCGTCGCTCTGCGCCGCCGGACGCCACCTGGGCGCTCGATGTGGACCCCGACCTATGGCAGGCCATCGCGGAACTGGACGCCCGACATCGGGCAGCACTCCTGCTCAACGTGCTGGACGGCTACACCCAGGCAGAGGTCGCGCAGGTGCTGGGTGTTCCCCCGGGAACCGTGGCGAGCTGGCTCTACCGGGCCAAGGCGCGCATCCGCGAACGATTGGGTGAGGTGTGATGATGGACCGAGATGACCTGATGCTGCGGGAGCGCATGGCGCGGTTGCTCGCGGCGGCGCCCGTGGAACCCGCACCTCAGCTCGATCGCCTCCGCCTGGAGCGCAGCCGCCGGGCGAGGCCGCGCCTCGTCCTCGCGATCGGGCTGGCACTCCTCATCCTGACCTCGCTAGCGGTGAGCCTGCCCACGACGTCTCGCTCGACCTTTCAGAGCCAGCTTCGTGCCCTCGGTGTCCCTGCCGACGCCGAGATCATGACGGTCGGCGGAGATGAATCGGGGAACGTAAACGTCGTCCTCTACCGCGACAAGAGCGGTCGCGTGCATCACATCGGGAGAGCCGTGGGCTACGAGGACGAGAACGGCAAGACGCATATGTTCGAAGACGACGACCCAAAGCCCACGCCCACACCGCGCCCGGTTCCGGCGCACGGCACGGAATGAACAAGAGGCTGGGCGAGACAAGGCCAGCCATCAGTGTGCGAACACAAGGAGGAGGGTCGCATGGATGAACCGTCGGTATCGCGGTTTCCCGGATGCCGACCGTCAAGTGACCCCACCGTCCATTCTCATGGGAAGGACGTGATCACAGTCTTCTCACATCAGGAGGGGGGATATCGGTGATCAAGTTCGCGCAGATCTCGACGGGGCTCGCCTCTGTGACGCTCGCATTGGCTGGCGTGGTCGGTGGCGCAGTGCCCGTGGCCGCGGACAACATCAACAGCTGCTCGGTCGGCAATTCCAATCAGGTGGTGAAGGTGTTCGAGAACACCGACTTCAACGAGTACGACGACGGCATCAGGGATGACCTCTGCTGGCTGGATGGCTACTCGCGCGATGAGGTCTTCGCGACCGGTGAGTCCGGCCTCGACGACATCGGCGAGGATGAGAGCTACCACGACCTGGTGTCGTCCTACAAGATCAAGAATGACGGCGTCGATGGTCTCTGCGTCTGGTTCTACTACAACGAGAACCGGAGCGGCTCGGTCGCCGAGAAGGCGTGGGCGGGACCAGGGGAGGGTGTTGTCCCCTACGCCACCGCCCAACACAACGACGCCTACGACAGCGTCGATCTCAAGCGCATCAGCCAAACACAGTGCATGAGTTGACCCAGCACGAGGAGACAACACGATGGACAAGCGCATCGCTCTCATGCTCGGCATGGTCCTGGCCCTCGCCACCGCCGTGGTCGCCACCAGCCTGCCGGCATCCTCGGAGTCGACATTGGAAGCCAACTACCAGGCGAAGCTGCGCGCAATGGGCGTCCCCGAGGGCGTCGAGATCTTCTCCATTCGGGGCGACGAGCATGGCAACCTCTTCGACATCCGCTACCGCGACAGCGACGGGGATGTCCACATCATCGCCCCGCTCGTAGCTCCCAAGGAGACCCCTCGGCCCGGCAAGTAGCACCGTCGGCGACACGTCGAGGCGGACCTGAGACGGGTCAGCCTGGCTCAGTGCCGGGCTGAGCAGCACAAGGAGACAACAGATATGAACAAGCGCATCGCGCTCATGCTCGGCATGGTCCTGACCCTCGCCACCGCGGTGATCGCCACCAGCCTGCCGGCATCCTCGGAGTCGACAGTGGAATCGAACTTCCAGGCCAAGCTGCGGGCCATGGGCGTCCCGGAGGGCGCCGACATCATCACCGCTGGGGCGCACGAAGACGGCAGCCTCTTCGACATCCGGTACCGCGACAGCGACGGGGATGTCCACATCATCGCCCCGCTCGTAGCTCCCAAGGAGACCCCTCGGCCCGGCAAGTGACGTCGTCGGCCCGTGGCGGGTCCGGAGACAACACGATGGACAAGAGAATCGCGCTCATGCTCGGCATGGTCCTGACCCTCGCCACCGCGGTGATCGCCACCAGCCTGCCGGTCTCGTCGGAGTCGACAGTGGAAGCCAACTACCAGGCCAAGCTGCGGGCCATGGGCGTCCCGGAGGGCGCCGACATCATCACCGCTGGGGCGCACGAAGACGGCAGCCTCTTCGACATTCGCTACCGCGATAGCGACGGGGATGTCCACATCATCGCCCCGCTCGTAGCTCCCAAGGAGACCCCTCGGCCCGGCAAGTAGCACCGTCGCCTGGCTGAGCCAGGCAGCGACCGAGCGACTCGAGACCCCTGGCCACCACCGCCGATGGCCGGGGGTCTCCCCTTGCGTCCGCGAGACTCGCCTCCTGGAACGCCACGAAGCCGTGTCCCGGGCGCGGGCCCTATACTCGGCTATGCAGACTGCATATGTTCCATGCAGGAGGGTCGCCGTCGAAGGAGGGTCCCGTGGTCCAGGTGAAGGCTGACGATCGCGTCGGGGTCATGGCACCGCATCTCGTGACGGAGGTGCCCGGACCACGAGCCCGCGCACACGTCGCCTACGACCAGGCCTGGACGTCTCCCAGCCTCCCGCGCGCCTACCCGCTGGTGCCCGTGCGCGGCAGCGGCGCCACCATCGAGGACATCGACGGCAACGTCTTCGTGGACTTCGCGGCCGGCATCGCCGTCAACTCCACCGGCCACGCCCACCCGGACGTCGTGCAGGCCATCCATGAGCAGGCCGAGCGGCTCCTCCACTACAGCGCCTCCGACTTCTACCTGCCCATCTACGCCCAGACCTGCGAGGCCATCGCGCGCACGGCACCCATGGCCGGCCCGGTGCGCGTCTACCTCGCCAACAGCGGCGCGGAGGCCGTGGAGGCCGGCCTCAAGCTGGCCCGCCGCGCCACCGGCCGCTCCGGCATCGTCTCCTTCCTGGGCGGCTTCCACGGACGCACCATGGGCGCGCTCAGCGTGACCGCGTCGAAGGCGGCCTATCACGCCGGTTTCGGGCCGCTCCTGCCGGGCGTCCACCACGCGCCCTTCGGCCACGTCCGCGACCTCGACTGGTTCGAGGACGTCCTCTTCGAGCGCATCGTCCCGGCCGACGAGATCGCCGCGGTCATCGTGGAGCCCATCCAGGGCGAGGGCGGCTACGTGCTGCCGGAGGACGGCTTCCTGCCGGGCCTGCGCGAGCTCTGCGACCGGCACGGGATCCTGCTCATCGCCGATGAGGTCCAGTCGGGCGCCGGCCGCACGGGCCTGATGTGGGCCGTGCAGCACTGGGGCGTGCAGCCGGACATCCTGCTCTCGGCCAAGGGCATCGCCTCCGGTATGCCGCTGGCCGCCGTGCTGGCGCGCGCCGAGATCATGGAAGCCTGGGGGCCGGGCGCCCACGGCTCGACCTACGGCGGCAACCCGGTCTCCTGCGCCGCCGCGCTTGCCACCCTGGAGCTGCTCCACGACGGGCTCATCGAGAACGCCGCGGCGCGCGGTGCGCAGGGCCTCATCGCCCTCGAGCGCATGCGCGAACGCTACCCGGAGGTCATCACGGCGAGCCGCGGCAAGGGCCTCATGCTGGCCCTCGGACTGGCAGGGTCGGACCTGGCCGACGCGCTGCAATGGGAGGCCTTCACGCGGGGCGTGCTCGTCCTGGGCGCCGGGCGCTCCGCCGTGCGCCTCTCGCCGCCGCTCGTCATCGACGAGGCCACCATGGCCAGCGGCCTGGCTACCCTGGAGGAAGCGGTGGCTGCGGTGGCGCACATGGTGGCCACGGGCGCGCCGCTCCCTGCGTCCGACCACTAGCACCGGTCCACGCGGCGCCGGGCACCGGTGCCCCACTCCTACAGTCGCGTCACGGTGATGACCACGACACCCGCCGTGACCGCGGCCACGCCCAGCCACTGGCGGGGGCTGATGCGCTCCCCCAGGATGTGCGCGAAGAGCGCCGCCATGACCGCGAACTGCGACGACAGGATGGCCGTCACGGCGATCGACTCGCGCGCGCCCCAGGCGAACGTGTAGAAGCCGGCCACCTCCGCCAGCCCGGCGAGGATGAGCACGGGCAGCAGGTTCGCCTGGAAGCGCAGTCGGCGAGTCAGGGCCAGCGGCAGGGTCAGCAGCAGGACGCCCACCACGCGCCCCGCGGCCACCACCCAGCTGGCCGGCACGAGCTCGCTGGCACGGCCGGCGGAGTAGAGGCCCAGGCCGAAGATGAGGGCCGCGGCCATCGCGAAGCCGACGTAGCGCGCACCGGGCCCCGACAGCGCATCCATGCCACCACCCGGCTGCAGCGCCACGACGAAGACCCCCACCGCGATGAGTGCCAGCATGGCCACCAGCAGCGGCGGGGCGGGCTCCCCACTGAGCACGGCCAGGGTGGCCGCGATGGCGCCCTCCGTGGAGACGATGGGCGCCGTGACGGGAACCTTGCCACCCGCGAGCGCCGCGTAGTTGAAGACCATGCCGAAGGTGTAGCCAAGCCCCGCCACTGCCAGCCACCCCAGGTCGGCGAGCGCGAGCGGCTGGCTGGGCTGGTCCAGGACCAGCAGCGGCAGCGTCGCCAGCAACCCGATGAAGACGACCAGGGCAGTCGTGGACCAGGCACCCAGGACGCGACTGGCTCGCGCCGCAGCGAGGGTGGCCAGCGCCCAGGCGAGCGCCGTCACCAGGCCGGCGACGACGGCGATCACGGAAGGCGCTCTGGGCCAGGGTCGGTCACGTCGCCGAGGGTACGCCACGCTGGAGCCGCGGGCGGCGTGCGGCGGAACGGCCATCCCGGCCACGGATGCGGCCACACCACCGGGCTCTGACGCCGCCGCACGCGGCCCGCCTGCCCCGCCACAGCGGGCGCGTGCGCCGCTAGGATGGCCTCGTGACGACCTCCAAGGTGACCAGCCTGCGCGATGCCGTCGCGGCGCTGGTCCGCGACGGTGACAGCGTCGCCATCGAGGGCTTCACACACCTCATCTGCTTCGCGGCCGGCCATGAGATCATCCGCCAGCGCCGTCGCGACCTGACCCTCATCCGCATGACGCCCGACGTCATCTACGACCAGATGATCGGCGCCGGCGTGGCCAGCAAGCTCGTCTTCTCCTGGCTCGGCAACCCCGGCGTCGGCGGCCTGCACGCCATCCGGCGGGTCACGGAGGGCACGGAGGCCAGCCTCGAGCTCGAGGAGTACAGCCACTACGGCATGGTCGGGCGCTACATCGCGGGTGCCACCAACCTGCCCTTCTTCCCGCTGCGCAGCTACTACGAGACGGACATGCCGGCCGCCAACCCGCGCATCCGGCCGCTGGCCTCGCCCTACGGCGAGGAACAGGTCTACGTCGTCCCGCCGCTGCGACCGGACGTCACCATCGTCCACGCCCAGCGTGCCGACGCCGCCGGGAACACGCAGATGTGGGGGCTGCTGGGCGCCCAGAAGGAGGCAGCCTTCGCGGCCGACCGCGTCATCGTCGTCGTCGAGGAGCTGGTGGACGAGTCGGTCATCCGCGCCGACCCCAATCGCACCATCATCCCGGGGCTCATCGTGGATGCAGTGGTGGTGGAGCCGTTCGGCGCACACCCGTCGTACGCGCAGGGCCACTACGACCGCGACAACGCCTACTACGTCGCCTGGGACGAGATCAGTCGCGATGCGGAGCGCCTGGCGGCCTGGCTGGACGAGTGGGTCCACGGGCTGCCTGGGCGCGCGGAGTACATGGAGTTGCTCGGGGCGGATGCGCGGGCCCGACTTGCCCCCACGGAGCCAGCACCCGCTGGTCCCATCGACTACGGGGCGTATCGATGAGCGGCGACGGCGGGGGGGCAGCCGCGGCCGGACGGGGCGCCGCGGTGGCCGGGGCCGGAGGGGCGAGTGGCGCCGCGGGGCCCGGCTACAGCCGCAGCGAGATGATGATCGCGGCCGCCGCGCGCGAGCTGGCCGGCCAGCGCGTCTGTTTCGTGGGCATCGGCCTGCCCAACATCGCCGTCAACCTGGCCCTGCACACCGTGGCCCCGGACCTCGAGCTCATCTACGAGGCCGGCGCCTACGGTGCCCAGCCGGCACGCCTGCCGCTCTCGATCGGCGACCCAACCATCGTCAGTGGCGCGCTGGCGGTCATGTCGATGGCCGACCTCTTCGGCTACTACCTGCAGGGCGGCCGCGTCGACGTGGGCTTCCTGGGCGCCGCCCAGATCGACCGCTTCGGCAACATCAACACGACCGTCATCGGCGACTATGCCGCGCCGAAGACCCGCCTGCCCGGCTCGGGAGGCGCGTGCGAGATCGCCATCAACGCGCGCCAGGTCTTCGTGGTCATGCGCCAGTCGCGCCGCTCCTTCGTGGAGCGCATCGACTTCCGCACCTCGCCGGGCAACCTGGGCGGCAGCGCGGACGCCGCCGGCCTGCGCGCGGCCCAGGGCTGGTCCGGACGCGGACCATCGGTCGTCGTCACGGACCTGGGCGTCTACCACTTCGACGATGACGGCGAGATGCGACTCGACAGCCTCCATCCGGGTGCCAGCCTGACTGACGTTCGCGACGCCATGGGCTGGCAGGTCCGTGTGGCGGCGGACCTTGGCACCACGCCCGCGCCCGACTCCGAGGAGCTCCGCCTCATCCGCGAGGTCCTGGACCCAGAGGGGCTCTACACGCGCTGACCGCTCGGCGCGGCTGGCAGCGCTCCGGGCCCGCGGCAGCTTGGCGATCCCGGGTTCTCGGGCGCCTGGCCGCGGATCCCGCGCGGCGCGCTCCGGGGGTGTCGCTGGTCCTCGGCGCTATTCCAGTGTGAATGACTCAGCCAAGAGCCTGGCCATCCGAGTCACCCTGGAATGGAACGGCCGCTCCATGGCCGCGCCAGTCACCCCTGACTGGAGCAGCCGATCACATGGCCACCTGAGTCACCGGTGAATGAAGCAGCCACGAGCCCGGCCCACTCATTCAGGGGTGAATAGGGGCGCCGGCCAGGCGCACCGGCCGGTGGGCGCGGGCCGCCAGGGGCGCCGTTGGGCGCGGGCCGCCAGGGCGCCGGTGGCCGGCGTCCCGCACCTCAGCCGAAGCTGGAGCGACCCTTCCAGACGAGGTACCCGCCCACGCCGATGATGACCAGCGGCACGATGACGGCGAGGTCGATGTCGAGGTTCAGCGCATCGGAGACGTCGGCGAGGCCGATGACCCCGAAGATCAGGCCCAAGACCAGCGACCAGTCGCGGCGCACCCCCTGGACACGCCCGACCGCCCACCCGATCAAGAAGGCAACGCCGACGAGGAAGGCCGTCCACCCGTCACCGCTGAGGATGCCCATGTCCGTGCCGACGCTGGCCAGGCCCCAGCCCGTGAGCACGAGGGCCGGCATCGTCGCGCCCCGGGCGCCGCCCAGCAGCCAGGCCGCCCCGCAGGCGAGCCCGGCGGCCAGGATGATGAGCGAGGAGAAGCTGAGGTCCGGGACGAGCGTCTCGATCAGGAGACCAACACCCAGGACGATGAGGAGCACCGCGAACCAGGGGAAGGGTCGGCCGCCGGACATGCGCGAGGACGACCAGGACCAGACGCGGACCGGCGGTACGCCGTGGCCATCGCCGGGTCCGTAGGCGTCTGACCGGTAGCCGCCCGACTGGTAGCCTCCCGGTGGCCGACTGCCGCCGGGCGTGCTGCTGCCACCGGTCGGGCTGGAGGAGGGCTGGTTCGGCTTGACGGGAGGCGGCGGTCCCACCGGGCGTGGCCCGGGGCCCGGATATGGAGTGCTCATGCTCGAATCCTAGCCTGCCGGCTCAGCCGGCTCATGCGGCCGTTGCGGCCCAGCCGGCTCAGGCGGCCGTAGCGGCTTCGCGCCGCCAGCGTGCGGCTCAGCGCCGCCAGCGTGCGGCTCAGCGCCGCCAGTGCGCGGCTCGACCTCACCCTCGGGACCGTGGCGCGCCGGCGTGCCGGTCCACACCTGGCCGTCAGCGAAACGCTCCGCCTTCCAGATCGGAGCGCGGGCCTTGAGCTCCTCGATGGCGTAGCGACAGGCGTCGAAGGCAGTCGCGCGATGTGGCGCCGCCACGGCGATGACGACGCTGGCCTCCCCCACCGCCACCTCGCCGATGCGGTGCACGATGGCCAGCCCGCCGACCTCGAAGCGGGCCTGGATCTCGTCGGCGATCTCGCCCAGGACCACCAGCGCCATGGGCTCGAAGGCCTCGTAGTCGAGGCTGACGACGCGCTCGCCGGCGAAGCGCGCGGCCTCCGCCTCGTCGCCTGGTGCAGGCGTGCCCGGCGTCTCGCGCGCCTGGCCCAGGAAGAGAGCCACGGCACCGTCGGCCGGACTGGCGACCTGGTGGCGAAGCTGGGCAAGCAGTGCATCGTCGAGGGGAATCTCGGTCAGCTCCAGTCGACGCCGCGAGCCGGACGGGAGCGCCGCATCAGCGTCGCCGGACAGGGGCGCCGCATAAGCGTCGCCGGTGCCGCCGCCCTTGCCGCCGGAGGCCGGCTCCGCATCCGCATCCGCACCACCGGAGACCGGCGGGATGACCGCCACCTCGTCGCCCGCGGCCAGCACCTCATCGCGCTCCGCATACTGCCCGTTGCGGGCGAAGCGCAGGCTGTCCGTGCCAGCTCCCAGCGTCCGGGTAGCAGCGCCACCAGGGCCGCCCAGGCGTCCGCCACCGTGGCCCCCTCGGGCACCTCAAGGTCCACGCTGCGCTGACCCAGCTGGGCGCGCTGCATGGCGAAGAGTCGGAGCCGGACCGACAGGCTCATACGAGCAGGCCTTCCCCGACGGCCAGGCCGGCGGCCACGATGGTGGAGGCCATGACCAGCGCCAGCTCGATGTAGAGCAGCCCGGTGGCCGACTCCATCGAGCGCGTCAGCGCCGTGCGCCAGGCCATCCACACCAGCACCAGCGGGAAGACCAGGCCGACGACGAGCCGCAGCCAGACGAAGATGGCATTCGGGACCGCCGAGGGCGGCGAAGGGCTCGCCGCCGGGGACGCCCGTCGAGACCCACGTGCCGAAGAGGAGCAGCTGGACCAGGATGCGCGCCAGACGAGCAGGCGCGTGCGCCAGCACCAGCGGTCGCTTCCGAGATGCGCGGCGTCACGAGGTACCAGTGCGCCAGGACGACCGCCGCCAGCGACCCGCCGGTGACCACGGTGAGCACCAGGAGCTGCACGAGCAGCGGCACCGCCAGCGGCTCGCCGCCATCCAGGCCCAGGCCGCCAGGCCCATGGCAGCGACGCCGGCCACCACGGCGCCCCGCGCCCAGGATGAGCGCCCGCCCACCGCGCCGCAGTCGCAGCCCGCCAGCGACGGCCAGCGACCGCGAAGACGCCGATGGCCCAGCGCCGCGGCTCGTCGAAGGTGGGGTCGCCGCTGATGGCAAGCTCCGACGGCGCCGGCAGCCCCCATTCGGTCGCCAGCCAGGCCAGGCCGAAGAGGCTCGCGAGGATGGCGCTGAAGCCGAGGAAGCCCGGCGTGGCGTCGGTGACGAGGCCCAGCAGCCAGGTCAGGGCGAAGCTGCCCAGGGCCAGCGTACCCAGGAGCACCCAGGTGATGTAGCTGAGGCTCTGGACGATCTGCTCGGTCTCCACGCCCGGAGTGTAGGTCCCCACTCGCTGGAGCCCCGCGACCACAGTTCCCGCGCATCTCGGCGGCCGTGGCGCGGGCCGCCAGGGTTGGCGGTCGGTGTCACCCGGTGGCGATCAGCCGCCGTCCAGCGGCGATCAGGCGCCGGCGGGGTTGATGCGCAGTCTCCGGGGTTCCGCGGAATGGCTCACCGCTCGCCGCGCCGCCCAGGTGGAAGGGGCCCAGAGGCGCGCCGAACGGAGGGGCTGGGGGTGTCGGGGTCGTGACGACCGGCGCGGCCAGGGCGATCGGCGCCGTGAGCGATGCCGACATGGGCGCCACGGGGGTCACGACGACTGACTGGTGATGCCGCGGCGGGCGCTGCTTCCGCGGGCACTGCCGGCGCCTCGGGCTGTGCACCCGCCGGTTGCGGGTTCTGGAGGATGCGGTAGCCCGCGACCAGGGCTTCGACATCCACGCGTGGCAGGCACACCGTGGGGCCGGGCCGCCCCAGCAGGTAGCCCTGCCCGGCACCGATGCCGAGGTCGCGCAGGACCCGCAGCTGCTCTGCCGTCTCGAGGCCTTCGGCGATGACGAGGGCTCCCTGGCGGGCCGCCAGCTCGCTGATGGAGCGCAGGACCTCGCGCGACGTGTCGTGCTGGACGCCCTCCTGCACGAGCGAGAGGTCGATCTTGACGATATCGAAGCGGATCTGTGAAAGGAGGCGCAGGCCGCTGTTGCCGGCGCCCACGTCGTCGGCGGCGATGCGGACGCCGGCCCGCTGCAGTCCGGCCACGTTGTGCCGCAGCCGTTCCAGGTCGTTGACGGCCTCGCGTTCGGTGAGCTCGACGATGACACGCCCGGTGCTGAGCTGGTGTCGAGCCAGGATCTCCAGCAGCCACCTGGCCCCGAAGTCGTGCGCCTCGAGGGTGCGCGGCGAGAGGTTCAGGGTGATGACCTGGCTGGGGTCGATGTCCCGGCTGCCGGCGGCGACGGCCTCGAAGCAGGCCAGGTCCAGCTCCACGATGCGGTCAGCCACCGCGGCCGCCGCGAAGAGCTGGCTGGGGTTCTTGAAGGGCGTCGAGCGACCCGGCCGGATGAGCCCCTCGAAGCCCAGGATGGTGCCGTCGCGCAGGTCGACGATGGGCTGGTAGACGGGCTGCAGGTCGCGTGTGCGCAGGACGGCGGCGATGCCCTGGGCGAGACCGTGGTTCTCCGCCTCGTCGGGGACCTGGTCGCGGTCGGCTTCGAAGACGGCCACCGTGCCACGCCCACTGCGCTTGCAGCGATAGAGGGCAGCGTCGGCCTGGCGCACCAGCTCCGTACGGTCGGCAGCCATCAAGGGTACGGAGGAGATGCCGCCCGAGAAGTGGATGGCGCGCTCGCCGGCCTGGGGACGCAGGCAGAAGTGGCGCAGGCGGTTGGCCGCCTGCAGCGCCTCGGGGGCGGTGGTGTGGGGCAGGATGACGGCGAACTCGTCGCCGCCGATGCGGAAGGCGCGATCGCCGTAGCGCAGCGCGTCACGGATGCTGTTGGCCATGCCCAGCAGCAGGCGGTCGCCGGCCGGGTGACCCTCCCCGTCGTTCACGACCTTGAGGCCGTCGAGGTCGATGAGCAGCAGCGCCACCGGGATCTTGTGACGCCGCTGCAGCTCGAGCTGGCGGTCCAGCTCCTCCTGGAAGGAACGATGGTTGCCGAGGCCGGTGAGACCGTCATGCAGTGAGTCCTCGCGCGCCTCGCGGTAGAGCTGCTCGAGCTGCGACTGCGAGGTCGCCAGGTCGTCGAAGGGCTCCTGGAACGTGCGCGCCAGGGCGACGGCCACGAGGAGGACGCCGATGGCGAAGACCAGCAGGGCCGCCACCAGGGGAAACTGGTCCGGGCCGGGCACGGCCGGCCAGACGTGGATGAGTCCGAGTTGCGTGCCGTCGTCCGTGCGCCACAGCGGCGCCGCCGTGGCGGCCCAGCCGGCACGGGCGAGGGCCATCGCCGTGCCCTGCCGCCCGGAGGTGATGCCGTCGATGTGGATGCGCAGGTTGCCCAGCGGGCGGGCGCCAGGGTCAGCGCTACCGTCGGCGATGGCATCCGTGCGAGAACCGGCCACGATGGTGTCCGTGGAGAGATCCACGAGGGCTGCCCCGCTGGCGATGTTCGCCGCGCTGGGAGTGGCGGCGAAGAGGTCGGCGATGTCCACCGCGACGGTGAGGACGCCGCTCTCGCGCCGGGTCGAGGAGGTGATCCGCGTGCTCAGCTCGAGGCTGGCGGAGTGGCCTTCGGATCGTGCCGCGGAGTGTGCCACGGAGCCTGAGGCTGACGCCAGGACGGCCCGGGTGACGGCGGCCGGATGCGCAGGTGGCAGCGGTGCGCCCGTTGGCAGCCGGTGCGACCGGCACCACGGCCGCGGCCAGCCCACCGGCTCCCCCGAGGCGCACGGCGGCACCATCCGATGATCGCGTCAGACAGGCGCCGCTGAGGGCAGCGTCCTCGCCGACGCCGAGCGTGGCCAGCGTCCGGCTGGCGACCTGCTGCTCGGTGCCGCCGCTCACGCCGTCGAGGAGCTGCGCCAGGTCCTGATCGGCAGCGGCACCCAGGAGGGCTGTCTCGACGGCGGTCATGCGTTCGGAGAGGTCGGCGGCAGCAGCAGCAGTCTGCCAGGCGCGGCGCTCGCCGGTGGCCAGGTCCGGGTCGGGCTGCAAGGCGCCGATGAGCAGGATGGTACCGACCATCGGCAGGACGGCCAGCCCGAGCATGGCCAGCCAGATCCGGATCCGCATGAGGCCGGAGCCACGGCGGAGGCCGGTCGAGAAGTGGCGTGGGAAGGCGATCCTGGTGGTGGGCATATGCGTCGCACCAGCCGGGGCTGGTCCGCACATTCAAGGGCTCTCGCGACCGTCCGGTAATGACCCGAAACGCACACGGCGGCACAGGACCGCAGACAGGGGACCCCCTCCAGATGGCGGCCCGCAGCGGCTGGAGGGAGTCGCGCCCGATTCCGGGTAGGCTTCACCGGCACGCATCCACAAGGAGTCGCCCGTGGCCCAGTACGCCAAGCCGCCCAGCATGATCGTGGACCCCGCCAGGTCCTACACGGCCACCATCGAGACCTCGGCCGGAACCATGACCGCCGAGCTCTTCGTCGCTGAGGCGCCGCGAACCGTCAACAACTTCGTCTTCCTGGCGCGCGAGGGCTTCTATGACGAGGTCATCTTCCACCGCGTCATCAAGGGCTTCATGATCCAGGGCGGCGATCCCACTGGGCACCGGCAGCGGAGGCCCGGGCTACCGCTTCGCGGACGAGCCCGTCACGCGCCGCTATCTGCGCGGCACGCTGGCCATGGCCAACGCGGGCCGCGACACCAACGGCAGCCAGTTCTTCGTCATGCATGCGGACTATGGGCTGCCGCCGAACTACACGATCTTCGGCAAGCTCACCGCCGGCGAAGAGGTCGTGGACGCGATCGCCACCGCGCCCACGGGCGGGCAGGACCGGCCCCTGGAGCCGGTGCGCATCCTCTCGATCAGCATCACCGAGGCCTGATCTGACCGCCGGGCCGCGCCTGGCACCGCGCTGACACCTGGCGCGGCGCGGCAGCGGCCAGCCAAGCCGCGCGGCCAGCACCAGGCGCGGCGCGGTAAGCACAGGCGCGCGGCTGACCCCACCTGGCTGGGCCGTCTGTGCCAGCCACCAAGCTGGCCTCAGCCTGCCGGTGAGGCCGACGGCTGCAGGACCTTCAGGGCGTCGTCCAGCGTGGGTGCCGGCGGAGCTGGCTGGCTGAAGAAGACGAACCAGACCGTGAAGATGGCGGCGGCGACCAGCAGCACAAGCACGATGGCCGCGATGATCACCATGCGGCGGCGCCTGGCAGCCACCTGCTCCTGGGGTGAGGATGGAGCGCTGGTCATGGGTCCTCCGTGACTCGGCGTGGACGCAGCGGCGGCGTCGGTGCGCTATCCAAGCACGTCTGCGACTTCCTCGCCACGAGCGCGGCGGGCACGGGCTGCGGCGACAGACCGGGCGCCTGCGCCGGCCGCGCCGCTCGCGCCGGCACAACTCGCGCCCAACGCGCCGCTCGCACGCCTCGCGCCGGGCGCGCGCAAGGCGCCAGGCGCCGCTCGCGAGTTCCGGCTCGCCACCGGACGCACTTCCTGCGAGGTCAGGCTTGTCACCGGGTGAACGATCTCGACCACCCTGGCCCGGGATCGACTGGTTCTTGTCATCCCGTGATCAGGAATGTCAACGCTTGTCACCCCGTGCACATCCTGGGCAAGAATCGCAGCGCACACGTCAAGTTCGGTCACCCGGTGACAAACGGGGGCGACGAAAGGGCTGCAGCATCGCCGGCGGCTGCGAGCAGGGAGTGCAGCCTCGCCGCGGCATCGCTCCGAGCGCGCGGCACCGGCGTGCAGCCTCGCGGATCCTGCCGACGCAGGGTCGAGCAGCTTGCCGACGCAGGGTCGAGCAGGCCGCCCACTCCGGGCGCGCCGCCTCCGCGTGCAGCCTCGCGGAACCTGCCGGCGCCGACTTGGCCTCGGGCAGTCCCAGGGGCGGGCCGATCCACGGTCAGCCGCGGCGGGCGCCTCAAACGATGGTGATGGCCGGCTCCACCGCCCGCGGGTAACAGCCCATCAGGCGCACCCAGACGCAGACAGCGCGCAGATCGGCCAGGAAGGTCTTCCCTCCCCCGCCGGGGCGGACGTCCGCGTCAAGGTCCACCCAGAAGACGTACTCCCAGGTGCCCTCGCGGCTGGGCCGCGACTCGAGCTTGGTCATGTTGATGCGGTGATCGGCGATGACGCCGAGGGCGCGAACGAGCGTACCCGGCTCATTGCGCACGGAGAAGACGAGGGCGCTGCGGGTCGCTGCCATCGGGACTGGCCGTGGCGGGCACCGGCAGGTCGGGCGCGTCCTCCCGAGCGAGCACCAGGAACCGCGTCCGGTTGCGCCGCTCGGCCTGGATGTCCGTGGCCAGTACCTCCAGCCCGAAGAGCGCCGCCGCCCGGGGCGACAGGACGGCTGCCGCTCCGCGCTCGTCACGATCGACGATCATCTTCCCGGAGCCGGCCGTGTTGGTGGCCGCGAGCAGCGTCCACGGCCGTGAGCGCAGGAACGGCTCCGCCTGGGCCAGGGCCTGGATGTGCGAGTAGACACGCTCGATAGTCTTCCAGGCGCTGGCCGGGCAGCGCCGCCAGGCAGAGGCGCACGGGCACGATGACCTCGCCGACGACGACCTCCTGGCTGTCGAGCAGCAGGTCGTAGACCTCGCGCACGCCGCCGCCGACGACGTTCTCGATGGGCAGCACGCCGGCCACCGCCTCGCCGGCGGATACGCTGCGCACGACGTCCTCGAAGAGCGGAACGGCCAGCGCCGACGCGTCCGGGTAGGCGGCCAGGACGGCGTCCTCGGCGAACGATCCGGGCTCCCCGGCGAAGGCGACCGTGAGTCGAGCGGGGTCGCTCAAAGGCTGGACGCTGACCAGTCGTGCGGGGCTACTCACGGCCGGAAGCCGGTCAGTCGCGAGAGGTCGCTCACGCCATCGAGCGCTTCCAGATCGCGTACTCGAAGGAGTCGGCGAGGGCCGCCGCCGAGGCCGAGATGATGTTGGTGTCCGAGCCCATCGTCGACCATTCGAGCCCCTCGTCGATGGAGTCGATGATGACGCGCGTTCGCGCGGCCGTGGCGGCCGTGCCGTCGATGATGCGCACCTTGTAGTCCACCAGGCGCATGGAGGCCAGCTCCGGGAAGAAGGCGCCCAGGGCCTTGCGGAGGGCCACGTCGAGGGCATTGACCGGGCCGTTGCCGTCGCCGGCGGTATGCACCACCTGGCCGTCCACGCGCACCTTGACGGTGGCCTCGGCGAGGAAGGCCTGGTCCTCACGCTGCTCGGAGAGCACCGTGTAGTCGACGATCTCGAAGGGCGGCCGATAGTCGGCGCTCTTGCGCCTGATGAGCAGCTCGAACGAGCCCTCCGCCCCCTCGAAGGCAAGGCCCTGGTTCTCCAGCTCCTTGATGGTCTGGCTGAGCGCCCGGGCGTCGACGACGCCGACCAGGTCATGACCCAGCTGCTCGGCACGGATGCGCGTGTTGGCGCGCCCGCCCAGCTCGGAGACGACGAGTCGACTGACGTTGCCGACCAGGGTCGGGTCCACGTGCTGGTAGCTGCGCTCGACCTTGGCCACGGCTGCGCCGTGCACGCCGCCCTTGTGGGCGAAGGCGGAGCGACCCACGAAGGGCTGGTAGTCGAGGGGCGTGATGTTGGCGATCTCGGCCACCGTGCGCGAGAGGGTCGTCAGACGGCTGATGTCGCCGCCGCCCTCCGGCGCCAGCGGCAGATCCGTCTTGAGGGCCAGGTTGGCCATGATGCTGACCATGTTGGCGTTGCCGCAGCGTTCGCCGTAGCCGTTGATGGTGGCCTGCACGTGGCGCGCCCCGGCGGCGACCGCGGCCAGCGCGTTGGCCACGGCCAGCTCCGCGTCGTTGTGGGTGTGGATGCCCCACCTCACCGCTGGCGCCCCGGCATCCGCGGCCAGGGAGTCGCGGGCATCCTCGAAGATGCGCAGCAGCTCGCCGGTCAGGGTGCCGCCGTTCGTGTCGCACAGGACCAGGTCGAGAGCGCCGGCCTCGCGCGCGGCGCGCAGCGTCCGCAGGGCGAAGTCGCGATCGGCCTTGTAGCCGTCGAAGAAGTGCTCCGCGTCGTAGATGACCTCCCGGCCACGCTCGCGGACGAAGGCCACCGATTCCGCGATCATGTCCACGTTCTGCGCCAGCGTGGCACCCAGCACCTCCGTGACGTGGAGGTCCCAGGACTTGCCGAAGATCGTCACCACGGGGGTCTCCGCGGCAACCAGCTCGCGAAGGTTGGGGTCCTGGTCGGCGCGGTTGGCCTTGTGCCGCGTGGAACCGAAGGCCGCCAGCTTGGCGTGACTCCAGGTCATCGTCCGCGCCGCGGCGAAGAAGTCGATGTCCTTGGGGTTGGAGCCCGGCCAGCCACCCTCGATGTAGGGCATGCCGTACTCGTCGAGCATCCGGGCGATGCGGATCTTGTCGGCCAGGGAGAGCGTGATGTTCTCGCCCTGCGTGCCGTCCCGGAGGGTGGTGTCGTAGAGGACGACCGGCGCCTGCGTCGCCGACCCTGGGTCGCTGCTCACGGTCTCTCCCTGGCTGCTCTGCTGCCTGGCTGCTGTGCCGCTAACTGGCGCGGACGCGATCTGCCACGGCCGCGGCGAAGGCGGCGGTGCCGACACGCTGCCAGCCTCGCTCCTCGCCGTGGGCGCCCATGACGTCCGCAGTGCGGGTCCCGGAATCCAGGGTCGCCCGGACGGCGACCTCGATGGCGTCGGCGGCGGCCGGCTGGCCCAGCGACCAGCGCAGCATCATGGCCCCCGACAGGATGGTGGCGGCGGGGTTGGCGATGTCCAGGCCGGTCTTGGCCGGCGACGATCCGTGGCTGGGCTCGTACATGCCGGCCTGGCCGTGCGCCGTGGTGCGCTCGCCGAGCGAGGCCGAGGGCAGCATGCCCAGCGAGCCAGCCAGGACGGAGGCTTCGTCCGACAGGATGTCGCCGAACATGTTGCCGGTCACGATGACGTCGAACTGGGCCGGCCGGGTGATGAGGGACATGGCCGTGGAGTCCACCAGTCGGTGCTCCAGGGAGACGTCCGGGAACTCCGGCGCGACCTCCTCGACGACGGTGCGCCAGAGCCGGCTGGAGGCCAGCACGTTGGCCTTGTCCACGCTGGTCAGCCGCTTGCGGCGGCCGCGCGCGAGCTGGAAGGCGAGACGGACGATGCGGCGCACCTCCATCTCCGAGTAGATCATCGTGTCGTAGGCCTGCCGGCCGTCGGGCCCGTCGTGGGCTTCGCGGCGCTCGCCGAAGTAGACGTCGCCGGTGAGCTCGCGAACGATGAGCAGGTCCACGCCGGCGACGCGCTCGGGACGCAGCGGCGAGGCCTCCACGAGGGACGGCTCGACGAAGACCGGGCGCAGGTTGGCGAAGAGGCCGAGCACCTTGCGCATGCGCAGCAGGCCCTGCTCGGGGCGGACCGTGGCTGCCGGGTCGTCCCACTTGGGGCCGCCGACCGCACCCAGGAGCACGGCGTCCTGGGCCAACAGCACGTCCAGGTCCTCATCGCGGATGGCCGTGCCATATGTGTCGATGGCGATGCCGCCGGCGAGGACCTCCGTCCAGGCGAAGCCGAAGCCGAAGCGCTCGGCGGCCGCCTCGAGCACGACGCTGGCGGCGTCCACGATCTCGGGGCCGATGCCGTCGCCAGGGATGCGCGCGACCTGGTAGGTGGGCCGGGCGCCCGCGCGCGAGTCCGCACCCTGCGGGGCCGTGCCCAGCGCGGCCGTGCCCGGTTGGGCAGTGTCGCCCGTCACGGGGTGACCTCCTTCGCGCCGACGGTGCGGCCCGCCGCGGCATCCGCCGCAGCGCCGGCCGCGCCGGCTGTCCCTGCCCCGGCGCCCGCGGCCGCGCTCTCGACGGGCGCGAGCACGCCGGCGGCCTCGTGCCAGAGGAGCTTCTCGAGGGCCGCCAGGTAGGCCTCCACGGAGGCCTCGATGATGTTCGTGGAGAGGCCGTGGCCGGTAACGGTCTCGGCCGTGCCCTCCGGGTCGATCGACCGCCGGGCGCGCACCATGACGCGGCCCTGGGCATCCTCGCCGCCGGAGACGGCGCGGATCTCGTAGTCGGTAAGGCGGGGATACCAGCCGATGAGCGGCTCCACGGCCGTGTCCACGGCCACGAAGAGCGCGTCCACCGGGCCGTTGCCATCGGCCTGGGCGCTGACCGCCTCGCCCTTGACGACGAGCGAGACGTCGCCGCGGGAGCTGCCACCCTTGCTGGAGCTGACCGACCAGCCCTCCAGGCGCAGCGGCGCGTCGGCCGCGGCCTCGTCAGCGGGGACGCCGGCGGCCTGCGTCTCGGCCAGGGCCAGCAGGTCGGCGTCGGTGACCTCCTTCTTGGAGTCGGCCAGGGCGATGGCCTGGCGATAGACGCGGTCGAGTGCTTCGCCCTCCAGCTCCACGCCCAGCTCGTGCAGCTTGCCCTGCAGGCCGCGACGACCGGAGAGCTTGCCGACCGTGAGCCGAGAGCCTGCCAGGCCCACGGACTGCGGGGTCATGATCTCGTAGGTGAGGGCGTTCTTGAGGACGCCGTCCTGGTGGATGCCCGATTCGTGGGCGAAGGCGTTGCGCCCCACGATGGCCTTGTTGGGCTGCACCGCGAAGCCGGTCAGGTAGGAGACGAGACGGCTGGCGTTGCTGATCTGCTCGGTGTTGACCGTGGACCCGGCGACGTCGAACTCCGTGGGCCGCGTGCGCAGGGCCATGACGACCTCCTCCAGGGAGGCGTTGCCGGCGCGCTCGCCGAGGCCGTTGATGGTGACCTCCACCTGGCGCGCCCCGGCCTGCACCGCAGCCAGCGTGTTGGCCGTGGCCAGGCCCAGGTCGTTGTGGCAATGGACGGAGACGGTGGCGCCGGCGCCGACGCGCTCGACCACCTGCCGCGTCAGCTCGCCGAACTCGGCAGGGATGGCGTAGCCCACGGTGTCCGGGACGTTGACGGTGGTGGCGCCGGCGTCCACGACGGCCTCGAAGACGCGCAACAGGAAGTCGCGCTCGGTGCGGCTGGCGTCCTCGGCACTGAACTCGATCTCGGCGTCGGGGCCCAGCTCCTTGCGGGCATAGCGCACCCAGTGCACCGCGGCGGCCAGCGCCGCCTCGCGGTCCATGCGCAGCTTGTGCACGAGGTGGATGTCGCTGGTGGCGATGAAGAGGTGGAGATGCGGCTTCTCGGCGGCCTTGAGGGCCTCGATGCCGCGCTGCGGGTCACCGTCACGGCAGCGCGCCAGGCCGGCCACGGCGATGCCCCGGGTCTCCTGGGCGATCCGCGAGACGGCCTCGAAGTCGCCCGGCGAGGCAGCCGGGAAGCCGGCCTCGATGACGTCCACCTTGAGGCGGACCAGCTGGCGGGCGACCTCCAGCTTCTCGGCGACGGTCAGGCTGGCACCGGGTGCCTGCTCGCCATCGCGAAGGGTCGTGTCGAAGATGCGTACCGGTACGTCCACGCTCATCGTGCTTCCCCCTCCCCCGTTGCCGGCACCGGCCGGGCGGCGCCCGTGGTGGATGCCTGGGCCTGGCCAGCGCTGACCTCCACCGGGTCCAGCCAGCTCATCTGCGAGCGCAGCCGAGCGCCGACCTGCTCGATCTGGTGGTCGCGGTCGGCCTGCCGGAGCCGCGCGAACTCGGCCCCACCGGAGTCGTACTCGGCGATCCAGCGGGTCGCGAAACGACCGCTCTGGATATCCGCCAGGACGTCCGCCATGGCCTGCTTGGCGCCCTCGGTCACCCGTGGGCCGCTCACGTAGTCGCCGTACTCGGCCGTGTCGCTGACGCTGAAGCGCATGAAGTTGAGGCCGCCGCGGTACATGAGGTCGACGATGAGCTTGAGCTCATGCATCGTCTCGAAGTACGCCAGCTCCGGCTGGTAGCCGGCTTCGACGAGCGTCTCGAAGGCGGCCTTCACGAGGGCGGAGACGCCGCCGCAGAGGAGCGCCTGCTCGCCGAACAGATCGGTCTCGGTCTCCTCCGCGAAGGTGGTCTCCAGGATGCCGGCACGCGTGGCGCCGATGCCCCGCGCATAGGCCATGACGCGCGCACGCGCCGTGCCCGAGGGGTCCTGCTCGACCGCGAAGAGGGCCGGCACGCCGCCGCCCGACTGGTAGACCGAACGGACGAGGTGCCCGGGGCCCTTGGGCGCCACCATGCCCACGTCGACGCCCGCCGGCGGCACGATGCGTCCGAAGCGGATGTTGAAGCCGTGGGCGAACATCAGGAGCTGGCCGGGCCGCAGGTTGGGCGCGATCTCGCTGTCGTAGACGGCCTTCTGCACGGTGTCCGGCAGGGCCAGCATGATGACGTCCGCGGCGCGGACGGCCGCCGCGACATCCATCACGGTCAGGCCGGCAGACTCCGCCATGGCCCGGCTCTTGGAGCCCGGGGCCAGGCCGACCACGACGTTGACGCCGTTCTCGTGGAGGTTGAGGGCGTGGGCGTGGCCCTGGCTGCCGTAGCCGATGACGGCCACGGTCTGACCCTCGAGGGCGGCGGGGTCCGTGTCGCTGTCGTAATACATCCGTGCGGGCATGGCGTTGGCCTTCCTCTAGCTGGTCGAAGGGGCAGGATGGCTGGTGGCGGGCTCGGCGGCACTCCGCTCCGACCGTGCGTTCATGGGCGGGGCGCCATGGCCGGCACGGGACCCGCGCGCAGGATGGCGTCGACATCGATGGCGCCGGAGCCGCGGCCAAGGGCGATGGTACCGGTGCGCACCATCTCCTTGATGCCGAAGCCAGCGAGCAGGGCGACCAGCGAGTCGATCTCCTGCTCGGTGCCGGCGTGCTCGACGATGACCGTCTCGGGACCGACATCGAGGATGCGGCCTTTGTATAGCTCGATGATGCGCAGCACCTCGCCGCGCCGAGACTCGGTGGCGCGGACCTTCACGAGCGCCAGCTCGTGCTCCACGACCGCGGTCTCCGGGAGGTCCTGGACCTTGAGCACATCGATGAGCCGGTAGAGCTGCTTGGCCATCTGCTCGACAGCGAAGTCGTCGCCGCGCAGGCTGATGGTCATGCGGCTGATGTCCGGACGCTGCGTGTGGCCGACGGCCAGGGACTCGATGTTGAAGTTGCGGCTGCGGACCATGGAGGAGACGCGGTTGAGGACGCCGGGCTGGTTGTTGACGAGCACCACCAGCACGTGGCGGTGCGTCTGGCCTGTGCCGGGCACGTAGCGCTGCTTGGGGGCGCTCTTGTCCGGGGCGGCGATGGGATCGTTCATGGCAGCCATCTAGCCTTCCTCCCCCGGCTCGTCCGAGCCCTGCTCCTCGATGAGGTCGGAGAGCCCCTTGCCGGCCGGCATCATCGGATAGACGTTCTGGGTGCTGTGGATCTCGAACCAGACCAGGGCCGGGCCATCGTGGGCCTGCGCGGCGCGGATGGCGTCGTCGACCTCCCCGGGTGCCGTGGCGCGGAAGGTCGGCCAGCCATAGGCCTGCGCCAGCAGGTCCCAGCGCGGCGCCGGCAGGTCGGAGGAGTGGTAGTTGCCCGCGTAGACGAGCTCCTGCCACTGGCGGATCATGCCCAGCTTCTTGTTGTCCATGAGGGCCACCTTGACCGGGATGTGCTCCACGGCGATGGTGAGCATCTCCTGGGTCGTCATCTGGAAGCCGCCGTCGCCGACGACCGCCCAGGTCTCCTTGTCCGGTCGACCGAGGGCCGCGCCCATGGCCGCCGGCAGACCGTAGCCCATGGTGCCCAGGCCGCCCGACGAGAGGTGGCTGTCCGGGCGACGGAAGCCTGCGTAGCGCGCCAGCCACATCTGGTGCTGGCCCACGTCGGAGACGAGGGTGGCGTCGTGGCCGGTCAGCTCGCCGAGGCGGCCGATGGCGTAGTCAGCGGTGAGGACGCCCTGCCGCCAGCCGCCGGAGCCGTGCCATGAGGCGGCCTCCGATTCCGCGCGCCACACGGCGAGCTCGGCGAGGTAGTCCGCGCGATCGGCGGGGTCGACCTCCGGGACCGCCTCGATGAAGGCGCGCAGGACGCTGCCCACATCGCCGACGATGGGCACGTCGACGGCCACGTTCTTGCCGATCTCGGAGGGGTCGATGTCGACATGGATGATGCGGGCGTGCGGCGCGTAGGTGCTCACCGCGCCGGTGACGCGATCGTCGAAGCGCATGCCCAGGGCGATGAGCAGGTCCGCCGACTGGATGGCCTTGTTCACGTGCTTCCAGCCGTGCATGCCCATGAAGCCGTAGGCCAGCGGGTGCTGCTCGTCCATGGCGCCAACGCCCAGCAGCGTGTGGGTGACGGGGATCTGGGCCTTCTCGGCGAAGCGCCGCAGGTCATCGCTGGCCCGTGCGATGAGGACACCGTGTCCGGCCAGGATGACGGGCCGCTTGGCCGCCGCGATCTCGCGGGCGGCCAGGGCGACCTGGCGGGGATGCCCGTCGTAACGGGGCCGATAGCCGGGCAGCTGGAGCGTCTCGGGATGCGTGGCCTGCGTCTCCGCCGTCAGGGCGTCCTTGGTGAAGTCGACGTGCACGGGTCCCGGCCGGCCGCTGCGGGCGATATGGAAGGCCTCGGCGATGACGCGCGGGATGTCGTCCGCCTTGCGCACGAGGTAGTTGTGCTTCGTCATCGGCAGGGTGATGCCGTTGATGTCGATCTCCTGGAAGGCATCCTTGCCGAGGAGGGCGCCGGGCACGTTGCCAGTCAGCGCCACCATGGGGATCGAGTCGAGCTGGGCGGTCGCGATGCCGGTCACGAGGTTCGTCGCGCCGGGACCGCTGGTGCCGAGGCAGACGCCGACCTTGCCGCTGGCCCGAGCGTAGCCGTCGGCCGCGTGGGCGGCGCCCTGCTCGTGGCGGACGAGGATCGTGCGCAGCTCCGGGTGATCGACCCAGACGTCATAGAGGGGCAGGATGACGCCGCCGGGATAGCCGAAGATGACATCGACGCCCTGGCGGATGAGCGCCTCGCAGAGGGCGTCAGCGCCGATGCGCGTTCGGTTCAGGACCTTGCCCTGGTGCAACATGTCGTTGCGGGCCTTCTCGACGGCCTCGGCTTCCTCGCTTCCGGCATGGGGAACGTGCCGGCCTCGCGTGGGCGGCTCGGCTCGCACATCGGCCTGACCCTGCGTCGCGGGCCGCTCGGCTGGCTGATCGGCTGGGCTCTGCGCCGCGGTCGGCTCGGCTCGCCGATCGGCCTGACCCTGCGTCGCATTCGGCACCACCGGCCACTCCTGCGTCGCGGTCGGGGCCCGCTCGGCCGGGCCCCCGGTCGTCATGTCCGTGCTCATCGCTTCTGCCCTTCCCTGTGCTCTGTCTCGATCATGTCTTCGTCTCGATCATGTCGTCCGCCATGGCTCCCGCCGCCCAAAACGAAGACCCTCGCCGTTCCCGGCGAGGGTCCTGGTGGTTCGACGTCCGTTGCGCCTAGCGGCGCTGCCTCCGCCTCCCCCCAGACTCCCACCGGGAGCCGGTAATCAGGGCGATAAGCTCGAGACCAAGGGCCTCGAGCGTGCCAAGGAGGAGTACGGCTACGTTCTGGGGCAGGCGGACGGGCACGCGCGTGCCGTCATCACGGATAGCGATGGCGGTCAGCTGGCGCCGGCGTTCGGTCTGGCCCATGTTACGTGGGTGCTCCTCTGGGTGGCGGAGACGTGTGCGGACTCTACACGCTTCGGTGCGGAGATGTCCAGCACCGTCCAAGGTCCTGCCGCGCCGCTGCGATGGTCCGGGCGTTCCTGACGTGACGGCATCGGCTCGTGGGCCCACAGTGGCACGAGCAGCCACGTCGGGCAGGCGCAGCACGCCGATCAAGCCTGGCCCAGGCGCCCACATGCCACGATCAGGTGGGAACGCAGACTTCCACCCAGGAGTCTTCCACCTGCCGCAGCGCGATGCGTCCGGGGGTGCCGTCACTGAGGACACACCGTGACTCGGTGATCAACTGCTGCGCGCTTCTGACTACCGGCTCCATCTCGATCTTCGCCTGCTGCCGCCAGCGCGCCAGGAACCGGGCCACGAAGCCGTCGACCGCCTGGCGGGACTCCAGCTTGGCTTCCTCTCGGGCGCGGCGATGCGAGAGGTGACGCTCGCTGGCGGCAGACTCCGCGGCATGCACGGCCTGATGGCTCTGGTACCCCCCCACAGGGTTCAGGTTCATCCGAGCCTCCTCGATGGCTGGGGGGGCCACTCGGGGGCGGTCCCCGTGCCCGAGGTGACCATCGTCCCACCACGTGGCCACACGCCGGGTTCAGCTCCTCGTTCACAAGATACGCCGGGTTGTCAATGGTCTTCCGGCCCAAAATGCGTTACACATGTCACAGCCTGGTGGAGTGGCCGACGCCCCGGGCCCCTCGATCGCGTGGTCGACCGCGCGGATGCTGGCCCGGGGTCCGCGGCTGACGCTACGCACGGCTCCTCGACCCTCGATCGCGTGGTCGACCGCGCGGATGCTGGCCCGGGGTCCGCGGCCGACGCCAGGCCGGGCTCCTCGACCCTCGATCGCGTGGTCGACCGCGCGGATGCGCCATCGATCCCACATAAGCCGCAGTGCAGTGCCCGAGGATAGGGTTCGATTTCATGACGCGGCCGCATCCACCGAGGACCCGGTTCGAGCGGCACGCGGCCGACGCCGTCCGGCAGGCGAGGCGCGCGCTGGCCGCGGACCTTCGCAACGGACGGGAGGACGCGGGCATCAGTCAGCGCCGACTCGCCGCAGTGGCGGGCGTCAGTGACGCGACCATCAGGGCCATCGAGCGCGACGCCGTCGAACCGTCGCTCCAGGTGGTGGCCCGCGTGGCCACGGCGCTCGGTATGACTCTCGGCGTGCGTCTCTATCCAGGTACGGGTCCGCCGATCCGTGACCACATCCAGGCCGCCATGCTGGCGGCGCTGCTGGCCATCCTCCACGCACGCTGGCGAGGTCGACCGGAGGTTCCGGTCCATCGCCCGGTCCGAGGCGTAATCGACCTCGTCCTTGACGCGGCCAGGGAGCCGCTGCTGGCCTGCGAGGCGCATTCAGAGCTGCGACGCCTCGAGCAGCAGATGCGCTGGTTGCGCGCGAAGGCGGACGCGCTGGCTGAGAGCGGTGGAAGGCGTTCCACGGCGGTCCTGGAGAGGCGCTACACCACAGGCGTCGAGGAGGGTCGTGCCGCCGCTGGCGTCCCTCCCGGCGCAGCCACGCCGGGAGGAGAGGTCGGGCGGCTCCTGCTGCTGCGTTCGAGCGTGAAGGCGCGCGCTGTGGTCGCCGAATACGCCGACCTCGTGGCGACGGCATATCCAGCGCGCAGCCGGGACGCCTACGCGGCCCTCACGACCGAGGCGCATTGGCCCGGCGACGCACTCCTCTGGTGCACCGTCGAGGGCGGCCGCGCGACCGTCCTCGTGCACCCACCACGTGGCATCGTCGTCGGTCGCTGATACTGGGATGCTCGCCCGGCGTGTCGTGGGACAGAACAGGCTAGCTTCATCGAGGTCGCTGATCCTGGGCTGGTGCCGTTTCCGTCGGCCGCCCGATACACCGCTATGGGCGGCACCTGACTCGATCATTCGCGTGCGTGCTGGCGGGCATCGGTGGCCCTACCGCCCAGGCAGCGTGGTCGCCGCGTGGATTCGCGCCAGAGGCCGCGTGCTGGCGGGCATCGGTGGCCCTACCGCCCAGGCAGCGTGGTCGACCACGCGGATCCGCGCTCAAGGGCCGGGGCGGGCGGCATGGGTGGCCCTTCAGGCCACGGTCGCGTGGTCGACCACGCGGATCCGCGCCCAGAGGCCGCCGCTGGCGTCATGGGTGGCTCTTCAGCCCACGGTCGCGTGGTCGACCGCGTGGATCCGTGCCCAGGCGCCGGGGCTGGCGCCGGGCAGACCTCTTCGGCCCACGAACGCGTGGTCGACCGCGCGGATCCGCGCCCACGCGCCGGGGCTGGCGCCGGGCAGACCTCTTCAGCCCACGGTCGCGTGGTCGACCGCGCGGATCCGCGCCCACGCGCCGGGGCTGGCGCCGGGCAGACCTCTTCAGCCCACGGTCGCGTGGTCGACCGCGCGAACCCGCGCCGCCGCGGTGGCCTGAGGGCTGCGCCGCGGTGGCCTGAGGGCTGCGCCGCGGCGGCCACGAGCCCGGTGGCCGCGTCGGCGCACGCCCAGCGCCGAGCCCGTCGGCGCCTCTGCTACGCTCCGAGGATGTCCGAACCCGCCGCGGCCAGCGGGGCCGCCTCCCCGCGCACGCTCGTCCAGAAGATCTGGGACGACCACGTCGTCCTGCAGGAGCCCGGTGCGCCGACCGTCATCGGCATCGACCTGCACCTCGTCCACGAGGTCACCAGCCCGCAGGCCTTCGAGGGCCTGCGGCGCCGCGGCCTCACGGTGCGCCACCCGGAGCGGACGGTGGCCACGGCGGACCACTCCACCCCCACGCACGACCGCTCGCTGCCCATCCTGGACCAGCAGGCCAGCTTCCAGCTCGCCAAGCTGGCCGCCAACTGCGCGGAGTTCGGCGTCCCGCTCTACGCCCTGGGCTCGGACCGCCAGGGCATCGTCCACGTCATCGGCCCGGAGCTTGGTCTCACCCAGCCGGGCATGACCATCGTCTGCGGCGACTCCCACACCGCCACCCATGGCGCCTTTGGGGCCCTGGCCTTCGGCATCGGCACCAGCGAGGTGGAGATGGTGCTGGCCACGCAGACGCTGCTGCAGCGGCCGCTGCGCACCTACGAGGTCCGCGTCGATGGCCGCCTGGCGCCCGGCGTCACGAGCAAGGACATCATCCTCAACCTCATCAGCCGCATCGGCGTGGGCGGCGGCACCGGCCACGTCTTCGAGTTCACCGGCGAGGGCATCCGCGCGCTGACGATGGAGCAGCGCATGACCATCTGCAACATGTCCATCGAGGGTGGCGCACGGGCCGGGCTCATCGCCCCGGACGACACCACCTTCGAGTACGTCGCCGGCCGACCCCACGCCCCAGCGGGCGCCGACTTCGACGCTCGCCGTGGAGCGCTGGCGCCGCCTGCCCTCGGACCCCGGCGCGGTCTACGAGAAGTCGATCGTCATCGACGCGGCTGCGCTGCAGCCCATGATCACCTACGGCACCAACCCGGGCATGGGCATGGGCATCACGGACCGCGTGCCCAGCCCGGCAGGATGCCACGGACGACTCGTCGCGGCGCACCCTGGAGAAGGCCCTCGACTACATGGGCCTGGCGCCCGGTGAGCCGCTGCTCGGCCACAAGGTCGATACCGTCTTCATCGGCTCCTGCACGAACAGCCGCATCAGCGACCTGCGCTCGGCGGCCGCGCTCTTCGAGGGCCGCAAGGTCGCTGAGGGCGTGCGCGTCATGGTCGTGCCTGGCTCGCAGACCGTGAAGGCCCAGGCGGAGCGCGAGGGCCTGGCCGACGTCTTCCGCGCCGCCGGCGCCGATTGGCGCGAGGCCGGCTGCTCGATGTGCATCGCCATGAACGGCGACCAGGGCGCCCCGGGCGAGTACATCATCTCGACGAGCAACCGCAACTTCGAAGGCCGCCAGGGCAAGGGCGCCCGCACCTTCCTGGCCTCGCCGCTGACCGCCGCCGCCACCGCCCTGGCCGGCGTCATCACCGACCCGCGACCGCTCGTCGATCGCGTCGCGACCGTCCTCGGGAGCAGGTAAGCCATGAACCGAGCCGTTCACGACCTTCACCAGCGCGCTCATCCCGCTGCCCGCGGAGAACGTCGACACCGACCAGATCATCCCCGCCCGCTTCCTCAAGACGACGGAGAAGTCGGGCCTCGCCGATGCCCTCTTCTGCGACTGGCGCTACGACGCCGATGGGACGCCCAGGCCGGACTTCATCATCAACCGCCCCGAGATGCAGGGCCGCCAGATCCTCCTGGCCGGTGACAACTTCGGCGCCGGCTCGTCGCGCGAGCACGCGCCCTGGGCGCTGACCTCGTGGGGCATCCGGGCCATCCTCTCCACGAGCTTCGCTGACATCTTCCGCAACAACGCGCTGAAGAACGGCCTGCTGCCCATCGTCGTGGACGCGGACACCCACCGTGCCCTCTTCGACCTGCTGGCCGCCGACCCCGAGGCCCAGCTGACGGTCGACCTCGAGGCCCAGCGCGTGCACCTGCCGGACGACCAGGACATCGACTTCACGGTCGACCCCTTCGCCCGCCGCATGCTCCTCGACGGCACCGACGAGATCGGCTGGCTGCTGGCCCGCTCGGCCGCCATCGACGCCTGGGAGGCCGCCCACCCGGCCCGCATCGACACGCGGCCGCTGCCCGCGGCCTGACGGCGAACCGGCTGCTACGGGCCGCTGCCCGTGCGGCTCGGCGGCGCCCGCCGCTCGTCGCGGTCGGTGGCCAGCAGCCCCGCGATCGCCTACCCGCTCACGAAGTCGGCCGGCTCCATCCCGACATCGATCGTGAGCGAGGCCGGGCCGAACGTCCCGTAACCGAGCTTGCCCAGGAAGGGGGGAAGCGGGCCGCGGAGGGGGACGAAGTCGACGCGGACCGCGTCGCCGTCGATCACGAGATCGGTCACCTCGAGCACGATCTCCTCGGGCTCCTCCGAGTCGGGGTCGCGGTATCCGGCGATGTTCAGCCGCGCCGTCGGAGGGTCGGCCAAGCCGTCACGCGCCGCGTCAAGCGCCGCAGCGAACGTGGCCACGTCCCAGGCGCCCTCATCAGGCTCGGGCCACGCGCTCGACCATGCCACCGCGGGGACGCCTTCGAGGATGAGGTTGTCTTCCCAGATGGTCATGGCGCTTCCCGCCAGGACCGCCTCGAGGGACGGCAGCGGGTCGAGCCCCACCGTTCGGCGGACCTCGTCGATGGCTCATGCGCTGCAGGCCCCGATTCGAGGCGCTCGCTGCTGGGGCTGCCTTCGATCCAGGCCGCGCTGTTGACGCGGCCCTTGACCCCGGGCAGCTTGCCGCCCAGGGCCAGCGCGATGCGGTCGCCGGGCAGCGCGTACGAGATGCGAGCTCTCGCGGCAGGTCTGTTCCCCGCGGAGCGGGAGCCCCGAGTACAAGGCGTCGACGTCGATCGTGCCGGCGGAAGCGGTTGCCCTTCAGGACCTCCTCGACCTCCAGGCCGAAGGTCGGACATCCACGCTCGATCCGCGCCGGGCGGCCGGATGTCGACCACCCGCCCGATGACGACCTGTCTCGCGGTGGGCGCCACTCGCTCGAAGGCGGGCCAGCGGTTGGGGTTGCCCACGCACTCCGCGAGGGCAGGAGCGGCCGGCGCGAGCGAGACCAGCACCAGGGATGAAGCGAGCGAGGACTCGCGCGAGCGACGTTCATCTCGAGGATGCCTCCTCAGCAGGCCGCGCTGGTGCAGATGTCTGCTGGAGACTCGGACTCGACGCGGTCGGCCTTGGTGAACCAGCTCCGGCATTGCCCAGGGTGATTGTCGCACTCCGGTCCCCTACTGAGCCCCGGCGACGCGCCGTACACTGGCGGTCCCCGACGTGCGAGGAACGACCGATGTCCCTGCCCTACGACCGCCCCAGCGACCCGGCCAAGCGGCACTCCGCCGCCCTGACCGACGGGCCCGACCGCGCAGCGGCCCGGGCCATGCTCAAGGCCATGGGCTTCACCGATGATGACCTTGCGAAGCCCATCGTCGGCGTGGCCACGACCTGGATCGAGACGATGCCCTGCAACCTCAACCAGCGCCGCCTGGCTGAGTTCGTGAAGGCGGGCATCCGCGAGGCGGGCGGCACGCCCATGGAGTTCAACACCATCGCCATCTCCGACGGGGTGGCCATGGGCACCGAGGGCATGAAGGCCTCGCTCGTCAGCCGCGAGGTGGTCGCCGATTCCATCGAGCTGGTCACGCGTGGGCACCTCTTCGACGGGCTCGGTCGTGCTCTCCGGCTGCGACAAGACCAACCCCGGCGCGGCCATGGCCGTGGCCCGCCTCGATATCCCCAGCGTGATCCTCTACAACGGCACGATCTACCCGGGCACCTACAAGGGAGAGCCCCAGGACGTCGTCAGCGTCTTCGAGGCCATCGGCGCCTACCGGGCGGGCAAGCTGAGCCTCGAGGAGCTCTACGAGATCGAGTCGGTGGCGTGCCCGGGCGCCGGCGCCTGCGGGGGCCAGTTCACCGCCAACACGATGAGCATGTGCCTGGAGTTCCTGGGCCTCTCGCCTGCCGGCCTCAACGGCATCCCGGCCGAGGACCCGCGCAAGGACGAGGCCGCGCGACGCTGCGGCGAGCTGGTCATGGACCTCGTGCGCCGGGACGTCCGACCGCGTGCCATCGTGACGCGCAAGTCGCTGGAGAATGCCATCGCCGGCGTGGCTGCCACGGGCGGCTCCACCAATGCCGTCCTCCACCTGCTGGCCATCGCCGCGGAGTTCGACATCCCGCTCGACATCGACGAGTTCCACGACGTGGCGACGCGCACGCCGCTCATCGGGGACCTGCGGCCGGGCGGGCGCTACTCCGCGGCCGACATCGACGCCGCCGGAGGCGTCGGCATCGTCATCCGGGAGCTGCTCAAGGGCGGCCTCATGCATGGTGATGAGACGACGGTGAGCGGCCAGACGCTCGCCCAGATCGCCGCTGCCGTCGAGGAGACGCCAGAGCAGCAGGTCTTCCGACCCATCGAGCGGCCCATCAAGACGACGGGCGGCCTGGCCATCCTGCGCGGCACGCTGGCCCCCGAGGGCTGTGTCATGAAGCTGGCAGGCCACGAGCGACGCCAGTTCAGCGGACCGGCCCGCGTCTTCGAGTCGGAGAACGCCTGCTTCGAGGCCCTCAGGCGGCAGCGTATCGTGCCGGGCGACGTCGTCGTCATCCGCTACGAGGGGCCCGTCGGCGGACCTGGCATGCAGGAGATGCTCAGCGTCACCGGCGCGCTCGTCGGCGAGGGCCTGGGTGAATCCGTGGCCCTGCTCACCGACGGCCGGTTCAGCGGCGGGACACGCGGCCTGATGATCGGGCACGTGGCCCCGGAGGCAGCCCTGGGCGGCCCCATCGCCCTCGTGGCCGAGGGCGACACGGTGACCATCGATGTGGACCGGCGAGCCCTGGACCTGGAGGTCGATGGCGCGGAGCTGGCGCGCCGTCGGGCGGCCTGGACAGCGCCGGCGCCGCGCTACCGGACGGGCGTCATGGCCAAGTACGCGGCCCTGGTGAGCTCAGCCAGCGAAGGCGCGGTCACCCGGCCCCGCTGGTAGGGCTCACTCGGAGCCGCACTCCGGCACGCGGCCGCGGCACACGGCCGCCCCCGCGGAGAGAGTCAGCGCGGCGGGTGGGAGATGCGGGCTGCGGCGCGGAGAGTCGTTGCGGCGCGGAGATGGATCGCGGGGCGGCTGGACCGCCCCGCACTGCGTTGGTCTCGAACCGCTAGCGCTCGTACTGGGCGCGCAGCGTGTCATCGCCGGGGGCGTTGTTCTGCCAGGCCTCGGCCAGCCTGGAAGCGTCGCCCGACTTCCACAGCGCGCCCATACGGGCGCCGTTGTGACCGTAGCCACGGGTCACCCACGCGCCACCGGCGTTCGTCGACTCGATGCGGCGTGGCTTCAACGTGCCGTCCTTGCTGGCCGCGGCCTCCACGACGATGCGCGAGCCGATCCGATCGACCGAATAGGCCCGAGACGGGGAACGGACGGTGCCGGTCCCGATGAGCAGCTCCGGCTCCTCGAAGCTCGCGCCATGGTCCCCGGAGAGCCTGACCTTGACCTTGCCACCATCGGTGTAGGCGACGACGACGTCGGCCCCGCGCGCCGCGATCTGCGGATCTCGCGTGTCGCCGGAGGCGAGCGTCGTGGTGCCCTCCCGGTCGACGACGGGCCGCGGGTCGTCGCTCACGGAGAAGCGCGTGTAGCGCAGATCGTCACTCGCGCCACCGGTCCACGTGACGTGCACCGAGTCCGAGCCGGCATCGACCGCGATGCCGGTCTTGGTGTTCGCCTCGCCAAGGCCGAAGACGGAGCGTACCTTGGCCTGTGTGCCGAGTGGCTCCAGGCTGCGCAGCATGAGGCGAGCACGCGTCTTGTCACCGCTGCGTTCCAGCCAGGCGATGGCGACGAGCTTGTTGCCGACACAGGCGATCGACACGCGACTGACGACGCGGTCGACCGCGGCCTGCGTGACGAAGGCCTGACCGGCGACGCCGGCGATGGTGCGGCTGGTCAGGAGCACGTCCCGGTCACGGGAATCATCGCCCGGGTAGTTGGCGACGCTGGCGGCCCAGATGCGGCCACCACAGATGTCCAGGGACAGGCCCCGCGTGCCGTCTCCGGCGACACGGAAGCGCCGCAGGACGTCATTCGAGTTCAGGAAGCTGCGGGCACCGTTGGTGCTGTAGGCGACGAACAGGGAGCCTGGGTCTGCACCCTGCCGCCAACCCACCGCGACGACGGGCCCGGTTCCGCCGGCCTTCGTGGTTGCGGCCACGTCCTGGAGAAGGACCACGCTGTCCTTGGCCAGCGGGTCCGGCTTGGATGCTCCGTATGAGCCCAGGGCGGGCACGGAAGCGGCGATCACCAGGGCCAGAGCCAGGGTGCCGCCGGGCAGGAGTCTTCGCTTGACGACCATGGCGTTTCCTCCCAACACGGTCTTTGCGTTTCTGCGATTCTCCACCCTCTGCCCCCAGCCTAACCGATGGCCCGCGTCACCGCAGCCGAGCGCCATGCGAGGCTGCTCAGTCGATGCCAGGGACCCGGCGCAATCCGCCGCGGCGGGACATGGCGTGATTGGCGATGGCCGCGACGCCCATGGCGACGATGGCTCGCTCAGCCATGGGCATGGGCCGCACGACCCCCAGGAACTGGTCAGCGCGGGCCCGGTCGACGGTGGCCAGCAGTGCCGCTCCCTCGGGCGTCAGCGCGAGCACCCGCTGACGCCGGTCGGCGACCTCCTCGCTGCGCGCCAGGAAGCCGCGCGCCACGAGTCCGCTGACGATGCGGCTCGTGGCCGACGGGGAGCGGCCCAGCTGCTCAGCGAGGTCTGCCACGGTCAACGTCACCGGGCCGGCGACCGCGTAGAGGGCCGCCAGTTGGGCGAAGCCCAGGTCCATGCCGCCCAGTTGCTGCGCGAAGCCGATGACCAGCTCCCGCCAGAGCGCCCGACCCACGGCGATGCGGTCCGACAGCATGCGCGGGTTGTGCAGCTCGTCGCGGGCGGCCTGGACGACAGGCGGCAGCAGATCCTCATCCATCGCGTGCATGATTGCATATGAACCGCAGCGCACCCTCCCCGCGTTTGCTAGGGTGCAGGGAGCGGCGGCCGCGCGTCGGTGTGGGCCGCCATTCGGCTCGTCGTCACGTCGGAGGGATCGCGCATCGGTGCCTGCTTACATGTTCCCGGGCCAGGGCTCGCAAGCGGTGGGCATGGGGCGGGCCCTGGCCACCACCTCAGCCGTCGCCTGGGAGACCTGGCAGGAGGCGGACGATGCCCTCGGTGAGGCCATCTCACAGCTGGCCTGGGACGGCCCGGCAGAGGTGCTCGACCAGACCATGAATGCCCAGCCAGCGATGCTGGCCGCCTCGATCGCTGCGCACCGCGCCCTGTTGGCGACCCTGGCGACCGCGCCTGACTCCCCGTTGGCTGCGCCCACCTTCTACGGCGGCCACTCCATGGGCCAGTACAGCGCCATGGTGGCGGCCGGCGTCCTGGAGCTGGGCGACGCCGCGCGCCTCGTGCGCGAGCGCGGTCGACTCATGCAGGCGTCCTCGGCTGACGGCGCCATGGCGGCCATCATCGGCCTGCCCGACGAGCGCCTTGACGACCTCGTGACGGTGGGCTCGGCCGCCGGCATCTTCACCCTCGCCAATCGCAACTCGCCCGGCCAGGTCGTGGTCAGCGGCGAGCGCGTCGCCGTGGAGGCGGCCGCGGCGGCGGCAAAGGGGCTGGGTGCCCGACTCGTCAGGATGCTGCCCGTCAGCGTGGCGGCCCACTCGCCGCTCATGGCAGCGGCGGCGCAGGGCATGCCTGCGGCCATGGCTTCGGTGACCTTCCGTGACCCGCGGGCCCCCCTGCTGGCCAACGCCGACGCCACGCCGCTCACGACCGGCGCGCAGTGCCGCGCGGAGCTGATCGATCACCTCACCCGCGGCGTGGACTGGGTCCGCGCCGTGCAGCACATGGCCGCTGCCGGGGTGCGCACCTTCGTCGAGGTGGGCCCAGGCAAGGTGCTGTCCGGCCTCGTCAAGCGCATCGACAGCGACGCCACCATCGTCGCCATCGACGACCTCACCACCCCGAACGGCCTCGTGCTGCCGTCCGAGCCAGCTGCACAGGAGTAGACCCCGCACCATGCGCCGCCCCGATTACGACCGCCGCGTCGCCGTCACCGGCCTCGGCATCATCAGCCCCATCGGTCTCGACATCGCCACCGCCTGGCAGAACCTGGTGGCCGGCGAGTCCGGGCTGCGGCTCATCACCCGCTGGGATCCGGAGGTGACGCCGTGTCATGCCGCCGGCGAGGTGCACGGCTTCGAGCCCAAAGACTGGATGGATTTCAAGGCCGTACGCCGCACATCGATGAACGTCGTCTTCGGCGTGGCTGCGGCCCGGCAGGCCCTGGCCGATTCCGGGCTCGTCATCGACGATGGCAACGCCACCGAGATCGGCGTCATCTTTGGCTCCGGCGCCGGTGGCCCTGGTCTCATGGCGGAGGCCATCGCCACCCTGGAGACCCGTGGCCCCAAGGGCGTCAGCCCCTTCTTCATCGCCAACATGCTGCCGGATACGGCGTCCGGGCAGATCGCCATCGAGACCGGCGCCAAGGGCTCCAACATGTGCATCGTGACGGCCTGCTCGACGGGGACCCACAACATCGGCGAGGCTGCCGAGGGCATCCGGCGCGGCGACTATTTCGCGGCCATCTGCGGTGCCACGGAGACACCCCTCTACGAGGTCGCCTACCACGGCTTCACCAACATGCGCGGCATGGGGACCCCGCGCGAGGGGCGCCCGCTGTCGGACATCTCACGACCCTTCGACCGCACCCGCGACGGCTTCGTCCTGGGCGAGGGCGCCGGGGCCATGATCCTGGAGGACCTGGAGATGGCCAAGGCGCGTGGGGCCACCATCTACGCCGAGGTCGTGGGATACGGCAATGCCGCGGACGCCTGGGACCTCATCCAGCCGGTGGAGCACGGGGACGGCGTGCGGCGTGCCATCGAGATGGCCCTCGAGCGGCACGGCGTACCGCGTGACGAGGTGGACCTCATCAACCCGCACGGCACCTCGACGCCGCTGGGCGACCTTCGCGAGGCCGAAGCCATCAAGGCCGTCTTCCCCGATCGCTACCGGGAGGTGGCCATCAGCGCCACCAAGTCGATGACCGGACACCTCATGGGCGCGGCGGGCGCAGTCGAGGGCATCTTCACGGTGCTTTCCGTGCATCACCAGGTGGCTCCGGCCACCATCAACTACCTGGAGCCCGACCCCGACATCGACCTCGACATCGTCCACGGCACCTCACGCGAGATGCGCATCCGCTACGCGATGAGCGACAACATCGGCCTCGGCGGCCACAATGGTGCCGTCATCTTCAAGCACTACGAGGGCGACTGAGGGCGGCCGCGAGCCGCTCGCATGCCCTGATCCGTTCTGCCGATCCGGCCCGTGACAGGGGACGGGGCGGCGGGCGAGGTCAGCGAGTTGGCGACAGGTACCCCGCCGGCGCAGCAGGCGACCTCCGGGGAACGTCTGCGGAGGGACGAGAGGTGGTGTTGACGCATCCCATCGCGCGGCAGGCCTGGGCGCTCGTCGCCGCCGTCGCATGGCTCCTGGCTCTGGGGGTCGTGGGCACGACCGCGCAGTCGACGCCGGACCTGGACTGGCCGGTCACCGACCTGGTGGCCGCGGTCGAGGGCGAGACGTCGAGCATCGAGGACGCCGTCGGCGAGCTGCGCGAGCGCTCCGACACGCAGCTGTTCGTGCTCTATGCCGATACCACCGATGACCTCGCGGTCACCGACTATGCGCAGGCCGTGGCCGATGCCAACAGCCTCGGCGTCGGCGATGCCCTCTATGTCGTGGCCGTGGGCGACCGGACACACGCGCTGTGGCTGGGCGACGGCGCTCTCGAGAAGGTCAGCCTGGATCGTCAGGACGGCATCCTGCTCGATGCCGAGGAGCGCCTTGCGGATGGCGACCTGGCAGGTGCGCCGGTGGTCGTCGCGGAAGGGCTGCAGGAGGCGCTGAGCGCGGGCGGCTCTCCCGTGCTGCCGGTCCTCGTCGTCCTCGGCCTGGGTGTCGTCGGCGTCGGGGCGTGGTATGCCTGGAGCCGCCGGCGGCAGATCCCTGCCGAGGCCGCGGGTGCCCAGCCGCCCACGGTCAGCAACGCGCAGCTTCTCGAGCTCGACGAGCAGGTGCGCAACGCCACCAATGAGCTCGGGTTCGTCGAGGCCATGTACGGCACCGAGGCCGTGCGACCCTACGCGGCGGCCATCGACGAGGCCACGGCCGAGCTGACGGCGGCCTTCGGGATCCGTCAGCGACTGGATGACGCCGAGCCGGAGGACCCGGCCACGCAGCGCAGCATGCTCGAGGAGCTCTCCGCCCGCGTGACCAGGGCCCAGGGCATCCTGGGCACCCAGCGCGATCACCTCCGCCAACTGCGCGACATCGAGAAGGACGCCCCGCGGCTCGATCCCCGCCCTCGAAGCCCAGCTGGTCACGCTCGAGCAGCGTCTCCCGGAGGCCGATCGTCAGCGAGCTGCCCTGGAGGCCTCGTATGCGCCCGGCAACTGGGAAGCCGTGCGCGGCAACCGTACGGAGGCAGCCAAGAGGATCCCGGCCGCACGGACCTCGCTGGCCGAGGCTTCCGCGGCGCTGGCCACCAAGGACAGCGGACGGGCCGCCGTGGAGGTCCAGGAGGCCACGCAGGCCGTGACCGAAGCCACCACGCTGCTCGATGCGCTGGACGCCGCGGTCGCCCAGCTCGCCGCCGCAGCGGGGCAGGTCGGGGCGGAGATCGCCGGTGCCGCGACCGACATCGACGCGGCCGCCCAGGCTCTCGCCGCGGCCGGCAGCGCCGGGGGAGCGACACGCCTCGCAGAGGCTCGCGCCGCCCTGCAGCGAGCCCAGCAGCTGGCTGCTGGCGTGGCCCCGGATGTCCTCGGCGCCCTCGAGCAGGCCAACGCGGCCGAAGCCATCGCCGACGAGCTGGTGGCCGGGGCACGAGCCACCGAGGTGGAGCGCGAGCGCCAGGCCGGGATGCTGCAGGGTGCCATCGCCTCCGCGCAGGCTCGCGTGGCCATGGCCTCCGACTACGTGAGCACGCGTCGACATGGCGTCGGCACCGAAGCCCGGACCCGTGCCTCCGAGGCCGGGCGCCACCTCGACACGGCCATCGCGCTCAGCGGTTCTGACCCGGCACGAGCGCTGGCCGAGGCGCAGCGGGCCGAGGCGCTCGCGGACGAGGCCTATCGCCTGGCGGACGCCGACTTCGGCGCCTGGGACCAGCGGCCTCCGGCGGAGCCCTCGCGAGGCGGATCGTCCGTCTTGGGGGACATGGGCGGCATCATCCTCGGCACGATCATCGGCAACGTGCTGTCCGGTGGCAGCAGCGGCGGCGGGCCGGGTTGGGGCGGGACGCCGTGGGGCGGGTCCAGCGGCGGTGGAGGCCGCTCCCGGCCCCCGACGCCGCGCTTCCCTTCGGGGGGTGGCGGTCTCGGCGGGGGGGGCGCGGCGGCGGCGGAGGGCGCGCCGGCGGCAGCGCCGGCGGGCGCGCGCGGGGTGGACGCTGGTGAGGTTCCTGGGGGTCGCGACCGTGCGACCATTCGATCGGTCACGTCAGCAAGTCCGAGGGGTCCGGTGACACGGTCCCTGCTCGGCTGGCGATGGGTATAGGAGGAACGGGACATGGCACAGCAGACCATCCTGGGTCGCATCTCGCAGCTCCTGCGGGCGAACATCAACGCGCTGCTCGACAGTGCCGAGGACCCCGAGAAGATGCTCGACCAGATGCTGCGCGACTACACGAACAACATCGCCGAGGCCGAGGAGGCGGTCGGGCAGACGATCGGGAACCTGCGACTCCTGGAGGCCGACGCGGAGGAAGCGCGCGCGACCAGCTCGGAGTGGGGCGCCAAGGCCGCCGCGGCGTCCCGGCGTGCTGACCAGTTCCGCGTGCAGGGCAACGTCTCGGAGGCAGACCGCTTCGACGCCCTCGCGCGGCAGGCACTCAAGATGCAGCTCCAGTACGAGGAGCAGGTCACCATCTTCGCCAAGCAGATCTCGGCGCAGACGCAGGTGGTCGACAAGCTCAAGGCCGGTCTGAACGGCATGCGCGCCAAGCGCGAGGAGCTCGTCTCCAAGCGCGACGAGCTCGTGGCACGGGCCAAGATGGCACAGGCACAGTCGCAGGTCCAGGATGCCGTGCGGAGCGTTGACATCATGGACCCGACCAGCGAGGTGTCGCGCTTCGAGGAGCGTATCCGGCACGAGGAGGCCCGAGCGCTGGGCATGGCCGAGGTGGCCTCGTCATCGCTCGACGCCCAGTTCTCCGAGCTCGAGGACCTCACGGGTGACGCCGAAGTCGAGGCTCGCCTGGCGGCCCTGAAGGCCGGCGGCGCGTAGGCCAGCGCCCGGCCGGCACCCGACCGCGATGACCCCGGGCGGGTAACCCCGGGGTCATCCACCGCCGGACGTCGGAACACACGATCCCGATCCACCTCCACCACGATCCTCACGACCTCACCGCAGGAGCTCGCCACCCGTGATGCACGCAGACCCATCCCGCCGCGCCGTCGTCACCGGCCTGGGAGCCGTCACGCCCATCGGCAATGACCACCCCACCTTCTGGGCCAATGCTGTGGCAGGCAAGAGCGGCGGAGGTCCCATCACCCACTTCGACGCCTCCGACCTGGACGTGCGCATCGCGGCCGAGGTCAAGGACTTCGACCCAGCGGTGGCCATGAACCCCAAGATGGCGCGCCGCATGAGCCGCTTCATCCACCTGGGCATGGCCGCGGCCAAGGAGGCCGTGGCCGATTCCGGGCTGGACTTCGCATCCTGGACGCCGGAGCAGCGGGACCGGGTCGCCGTCGCCATCAACACCTCCGGTGGTGGCCTGGAACAGGTCATCGAGGGCCAAGACACCATCGCCGCCAAGGGTGCGCGCTTCGTCAGCCCCTTCGCCATCCCGGCCCTCTCGGGCTCGATGGCCGCCTGCCTGGTCTCCATGGAGTACGGGCTCACGGGCCCGGTCATCACGCAGGTCGCGGCCTGCGCCTCGAGCGTCATCTGCTTCCTGGACGGTCTGCGGATGATCCAGCGCGGCGAGGTGGACGTCGTCATCGCCGGCGGTGCGGAAGCGGCGTTGCTCAAGATGGGATTCGCGGCACTTTCCAACATGGGTGCCCTCTCGCGGCGCAACGACGAGCCGGAGAAGGCCTCCCGACCCTTCGACCGCGACCGTGACGGCTTCCTCTTCGGCGAGGGCGCCGGGGTCATCGTCCTGGAGAGCGCGGAGCATGCCCTGCGCCGCGGCGCGACCATCCAGGCTGAGGTCCTCGGTGCAGGGATGACCGCCGATGCCTTCCACATCTCCGCCCCCGATCCCACGGGCCGCGGTGCCGCGATGGCCATGCGCAAGGCCATCGAGGATGCCGGCATCGCCGCCGACGAGATCGACTATGTCGTGGCCCATGGCACGTCCACGCCCCTGAACGACGCCACGGAGACCCGCGCCATCAAGGCCGCCCTCGGCGAGCACGCCTACCGCACGGCCATCTCCTCGCCGAAGTCGCTGGTGGGGCACCTGTTGGGCGCGGCTGGTGCGGTGGCCGGGCTGGCCGCCATCGGCGCCATCCGCGAGGGGGTCATCCCGCCGACCATCAACCTGGACAACCCCGACCTGCCCGACTGCGACCTCGACTACGTGCCCAACGTGGCGCGCCGGACGAAGGTGGACACGGCCATGATCAACGGCTTCGGCTTCGGCGGCCAGAACGCCGTGGCCGTCTTCCGCCGTTTCGAGGAGTAGGCCACACACCGGAGCCCCGCCGGCCGTGGCGTGAGCCCGGGACCGGCTCTGCACGAGCACGGGAGCGACGCCGGCTCTGCGCGAGCCCGGGAAAGGCTGCGGCTCAGCCGGCGGCGCGCGCAGGCAGCGCTCGGCCCTCGAAGTCGGCAAGGCGACGCAGCATCTCTTCCGGGATGCGGGCGACCCTGTCGTCGATGAAGTCGTAGAAGACCTGCACCGTCGAGCCGTCGGCGATGACACGCGCCGAACCGATGGGCGAGTCGACCACCTCCAGGCGATAGTCCAGGCCGAAGGATGAGCGGCCGGCCCAGCCGACGCGGCAGGCGCAGGTCAGCGGCTCGCCGTACAGCACCGGGCTGCGATACGTGACATGCGCCTCGGCGATGACATAGGTGCGCCGCTCGGCGTCCGGCCCGTGACCGAAGGGATGGCCGACGACCGTGCGGTAGTAGCCGCCGCGGGCCATCTCGAAGTAGGCGAGGTAGACGGCGTTGTTGACGTGCCCCAGGGCGTCCGTGTCCCCGAAGCGGACCTCGATGGGGTGCCGGTAGGAGAAGTCGCCGGAGACGGGGCGCGAGCGTGCCTGGGCCATGCCGGCATGCTAGCGCGACGGGCCGGTGGCCTGTGCCGTACCCTCTGGCGGATGCCAGCCACCACGCCCGGGCCCGAGCAGACCTCGCAGACCTCCATCGAGCGGGGTCGCCCCAGCTACTCGTGGCGCCAGGGCCAGGATCGGCGGCTGGCCATGGTGCGCCGCCACGTCGACCTCGATGGCGCCCGCATCCTGGACGTGGGCTGCGGCATCGGGACCTATGTGCGTCGCTTCCGTGCCTTCTCCGACGACGTCCACGGCGTCGAAGTGGAGGAGGAGCGCATCCGCGAAGCAGCCGAAGCCGGTCTGCCCAACATCGTCCTCGCCGTGGGCGAAGCCCTGCCCTACCCCGACGACCATTTCGACCTGGTCTTCTCCAACGAGGTCATCGAGCACGTCGAAGACGACCGCCGCACCGTCGCCGAGATGGTGCGCGTCACTCGCCCGGGCGGCGCCGTGGTGGCCTTCGCGCCCAATCGCCTGTATCCCTTCGAGACGCACGGCGCCTACTTCGGCAAGCGCTACGTCTTCGGCAACATCCCGTTCATCGGCTGGCTGCCGGACCGGCTGCGCGACCGATTCGCGCCGCACGTGCGCGCCTACACCACGCGCGGCATCCGACACCTCTTCGACGGGCAGCCCGTGCGCCTCGTGCACCACGGCGTCATCTACCCGGGCTTCGACAACATCACGGCGCGCCATCGCCGCCTGGGAGCGCTGCTGCGGCGAGCGCTCTACTTCGCGGAGCACACGCCGCTGCACATCTTCGGCCTGTCGCACTTCCTGGTCATGCGCAAGCTGGGCGGCCCGCCGCCGCCGGCACCCACGGCGGTCGCGGCCTCGAATGGGGACGCGGCCTCGGACGGGGAACCCGCTCAGACGCCCGACTGACGGCGGAGACCACCGAGTCTCCCGACGCCGGTAAGCAGCGCGGCCGCGCCCGGGCGAGCAGCGTGGCCGTGCCCGGAGAGCAGCCCCGTCAGGATGCGCTGCCGGTGAGATCCTCTGGCGTGGTCGTGCCCAGCGGTTCCATCACGTAGGCGTCGATGACGAGAGGAGTGGACCAGTTCCCGGCGAGGTCCCGCCATTGCACGTGGATGGCCCGCGGGCCTGGTTCCGTGGAGCCGCCCGTGGACTCGTCGCCGAGCGGGAAGGTGAGGCTCTCGGTGGCCGGGTAGCTGCGCCCGACCACGAGCTGGCCGTCAGCATCCACGCGGTCGCGCAGGCCCACCCGCACCAGGAACAGCCCGGAGTCGTCGTCCTTGGCGAAGAGCTGCAGCTCCGCCGCGCCCTCGATCATGGTCTGCCCTTCGAGGTCCCCGCGCACGGAGTCGGGGTCCAGGCTGGCGGTGCCGTTCGGCGCTGCCCGATCCGATCCGGGCTGCCGGCGGTCGCGCAGGACCCACCAGAGATCATCGCTGCCGTCCTCGTCCCCCAGCGCCCAGATGCCGACGCCGCCCAGGCCCTCGTCCACGGCGAGGTCCACCTTGGCTCCGAAGGCATCGGGGTCGTCATACCAGGCCTGCCGCCACGTGGCCGGGCAGGTGGCGCATTGCTGGACCGCATAGGCTGTCCACGCTGAGGCCTGCGCCGCATCGTACTCGCGGCCGTGCTCGGTGGCGATGGCGAGCGCCTCCGCATAGGAGGGCGTGGCCGACTCGTCGATACCGGCGCCGCTGACCGTCGCCGCCCCTGCCCCGTCGGACGCCGTGGCCCAGCTGCGCCCGTACCAGGGCAGGGCCAGGACGAGCCGCTCGGCCGGGGCCAGCGCCAGGGCGCCGGCGACCGTGCGCTCGAGGTCGGAGAAGATGTCCGGATCGGACAGCGGGTCCCCGGAGCCCGCCACGGCCGCCCCGGCGCCGCGGTAGTCGTAGCCCATGAGGATGGCGAAGTCGGCAGCGTCGTCCGCGGTCAGCGCCTCCAGGTCGTACCCCGTGAGGCTGGCGACGACGTCCACGGTCAGCAGGAGCTCCGGATCCACCTCGTCGAGTGCGGCGCGCACCTCGCGCACGAACGCGGCGTACTGGCCGGCCATGCCATCGGGCACCGGCTCCACGTCCAGGTTGACGCCGTCGAAGCCGCGCTCCTCCACGAAGTCGGCGATGCGATCGGCCAGCGCGCGGCGGGCCTTGCGCGACTCCAGCAGGGTGGCGCCACGCTGCAGCGTCTCCGGCGTCCAACCGAAGCGCTGGACGGAGATGAGCACGTTCACGCCGGCCGACTGGAGGTCCCCCTTGATGTCGAGGAAGGCGTCGCTGTCGAGGGCTGCCCAGCCGTCCGGCACGTCGCCGCCCGGCTTGCGCGAGACGAGCCTGCCGTCGCCGTTGGCCTCCACGCCGTGGAAGACGACCGTTGTCAGGACGTCCGGATCGAGGGCCTTGGCGGCCGACTCCAGCTGCCAGCTGGGCAGGAAGCCGACGACCTCGCCCTGCAGCGGCGTGCGCGCCGGTGCCGGGGTCGGGCTGGGCGTGGGCGGCGACGTGGGCGGCAGGCTGGCGATCGTCGGCACCGCGCTGGGCGTGGGGCTTGGCGTGGGCGTGGCGTCGACCTCGCCCTGCTGCGTGACGCTGATGCAGGCCGAGGCCAGCAGGGGGACGGCCAGCAGCGCGAGCCAGGGCGATCGCGCCCGGCGGAGGTGAGGCCGGCCAGGGCCCTGGGCCGGTCGGATGGTCAGCATGGATGGCTCCTCAGCACGGCGACGCCACCGTATCAGGCTTGCCGCCTGCCCGGCTCGGTCGGCGCGGCACCACGCAGGCGCAGCGAGTTGAGCACGACGCTCACGGAGCTGAAGGCCATGGCCGCGGCGGCCAGCATGGGGTCCAGGCGCAACCCGAACAGCGGGTAGAGGACGCCCATGGCCACGGGGATGAGGACGAGGTTGTAGCCGAAGGCCCAGGCGAGGTTCTGGCGGATGATGCGCAGCGTCCGGCGCGCCAGGTCGATGGCGCTGCCCACGAGGCGCGGGTCGCCACCGACGAGGGTGATGTCGGAGGCCTCGATGGCCACATCCGTGCCACTGCCGATGGCGATGCCGACGTCCGCCTGGGCGAGTGCCGGGGCGTCGTTGATACCGTCACCGACCATGGCCACGACGTGTCCGGCGGCCTGCAGGGCACGGATATGGGCGGCCTTGTCGGCCGGTCGCACGCCGGCGGTCACCGAATCGATGCCGACCTGCTGCGCCACGGCCCGGGCCGCCTCCGGCGTGTCGCCGCTCAGGAGGTGCACGTCGATCCCGGCCGCACGCAGCGAACGCACAGCCTCCGCGGCCCCGGGCTTGACAGGGTCATCGATGTCGATGGCGCCCACGGCCGCGCCGGCGGCGGCCACGTACACGGTCGTGCGCGCGCCGCGCTCGCCGGGGGCCGCCAGGGGTGGCAGGGCGTTCTCCGTCACACCGCCCTCGCGGAGCAGGTCCCGACTGCCCACCAGGACCCGCCGCCCGTCGACGCTGGCATGCACACCCTGGCCGGTGAGAGCCTCGAAGTCTGCCGCGACCGGCACCTCCAGGCCGCGGCGCTCCGCCTCCGCCAGGATGGCGGAGGCGAGGGGATGCTCGGAGCCTCGCTCGACCGCGGCGGCCAGGGCCAGCAGCGCGCCCTCCTCCGCGCCGGGCACGGGGCGCACCGCCGTGACGGCCGGTTTGCCCAGCGTGAGCGTGCCGGTCTTGTCGAACACGACACAGTCGACGCGGCCAGCCTGCTCGAGGGCCGCGCCGCCTCGGATGAGGACGCCCTGCTGCGCGGCCCGACCGGTGCCGACCATCACGGCCGTGGGCGTCGCCAGCCCCATGGCGCAGGGGCAGGCGATGATGAGGACGGAGATGGCCGACACGAGGGCCATCGTCAGCGCCGGCTCCGGGCCCAGCAGGAACCAGGCCACGAAGGTGAGCGCCGCGAGGCCGATGACGAGCGGCACGAACCACTCGGTGACGCGGTCGGCGACACGCTGGATGGGAGCCTTGGAGGCCTGCGCCTCGCGGACCAGGCGGACGACCTGGCCCAGCACGCTGTCCCGGCCGACGTGGGTGGCACGCATGAGGAACGTGCCGTTGCCGTTGAGCGTGGCCCCGATGACCGGATCGCCCACGCTCCGCTGTACCGGCAGGGGCTCGCCCGTGAGCATCGACTCGTCCAGGTTGGAGGCGCCCGCGGCGATGACGCCGTCCACCGGCACCTTTTCCCCGGGGCGCACGCGCAGCATGTCGCCGGCGGCGACCTGCTCCACCGGTACGTCGATCTCGACGTCGCCCTGCACGAGTCGGGCGGTCCGCGCCTGCAGGCCCACGAGCGCAGCCACCGCGCCACTGGCCTGCGCGCGGGCCCGGGCCTCGAGCCAGCGGCCAGTGAGGATGAGGCCGATGATCATGGCCGCGGAGTCGAAGTACGTGACGGGCTCGATGCCCGCCTCCATGACCAGCTGCGGCGCCAGCGTCACGACGACGCTGTAGCTCCAGGCGGCCAGCGTGCCCAGGGCGACCAGGGTGTCCATGCTCACCGTGCCATGGCGCGCCTGCCGCCACGCGCTGCGCACGAAGACGCCGCCGGCCCAGACCTGCACGAACGTGGCCGGCACCAGGAAGAGCCAGTTCAGCTCGTTCATCTCCATGCCCGTGGCGCCCGGCCAGAGCATGATGGCCATGATGGCCACGGCCACCCCGACGGAGACGATCGCGCGCACCGCCAGGCGGCGCTGCTCGCGGGCTCGGGCCGGAGCGTCGGGGTCCGCGGTGTCCAGGCCCAGCGTGGCTGCTGGGGCCTCCGCTCGCACGTCGTAGCCCGCCCGCTCGATGGCCGCCTGGACCTCAGCGCGTCCGGCCACGCTGGGATCGATGCGCACCGTGGCTCGTTCGGTGGCGAGGTTGACGCTCGCCTCGGCCACGCCGTCGGTCTGGCGCAGGAAGCGCTCGATGCGATTGACGCAGGAGGCGCAGGTCATGCCCTCCACGCCGACGCTGAGGACGATGGGCTGCGGCGCAAGGGTCGCGCCGCCGGGGGGCTGGTCGGTGGACATCCTGTCCTGAAGGATAGCGATGATCAGCCGCGGACCCCGCGGCGGCCCGGCTGACGACGCGGCCGCCCGGCAGCTGGGCGGCTGGGCTGTTCGATGGCTCGGCCGCTCCGCCGGGACGCTCGCCGCACGGCGGGCGCCGTCCTTTGCGCTAGCGGCTGACCGGCTTCATGGCGTAGACGCCCACGACCATGCCCACGCAGGGATCGTGGCAGAGCTCCAGGCCCACCTCGCCGCGGTCCACGAGCTCCGCGAGGAAGACGCTCTCACGCGGTGGCAGGCCCACCCAGACGAGGCCGACGCGGGTGCGAACCGGTTGCACATCGTCAGCCTGACCGTTGATGTCGAAGCGGCGGCGGAGCTCATGCATCGGGACATAGGGACGCGACTTGATGAAGCGCCGCAACTGCGCCTGTGTGCAGCCCCTGGCCTGCAGGCCGTCCTGGCTGCCGTCGTCATACAGCATGCACGTACCCCGTGGTGCCGGCGATGCGGCATCGCGGTAGCGCCAAAGAGCGCCATTCGATGGTCGTCAGCAGGGCTCGCCGCGGGAGCGGTGGTCCGTCGGCGGATGATACACCCGGCCCCCGGTCAGGCCGCCGTGGGCGACCGCCCGCTGGGTGTTCCCAGCCGCCACCCGCTGGGTAAGCCTAGCCGCGGACGGAACGGAGGCCGCGTGGCGTGGTGTTCAGTGACTCCCCGCCCTCCGCCGTGGCGACCATGACGTCCTCGATGCGGACGCCGAAGCGACCATCGAGGTAGATGCCGGGCTCGATGCTGAACGTGTCGCCCGCACGCAGCGCGTTCGGGCTGCTGCTGACCACGTAGGGTTCCTCGTGGACCTCCAGGCCGATGCCGTGACCGAGCCGGTGCATGAAATGCTCGCCGTGGCCGCCGCGGGTGATGACCGCACGCGCCACGTCGTCGAGCGCCGCGTAGGCCAGGCCCGGCCGGACCGCGGCGCGGGCGACAGCCTGGGCCTCCTCGGTGAGGCGATGGATGGCCACGAACTCCGGATCGGGGGGCACCTCCGCCTGGCCGGTCACCCAGAACGTGCGCGTCGTATCCGAGCAATAGCCGGCGTGGCGTCCGCCGATGTCGAGCAGCAGCGGCTGCCCGCCACGGATGACCCGGGCAGAGGGCTCGTGGTGCGGCGAGGCGCTGTGCGAGCCGGCCGCGACGATGGCGAACTCGGCCGTGTCGTGGCCCTCGTCGACGAGTCGCTCCCGCACCTCGCGCGCGACATCGGATTCCGTGCGACCCTCCAGCGGCCCGTGGGCGATCGCCTCGATGACACGGTCGGCGGCCAAGGAGGCGGCGCGCATGAGGGCCAGCTCCTCGGCATCCTTGGAGCGGCGCAGGTCCGACAGCACGGCCGAGGCAAGGCCCCAGTCCCCGCCGGGCAGGACGCCCTGGAGGCCCAGCAGGAAGGCCGCACGCAGGCCGTCGGAGACGAGCACCCTGCTGCCAGGTCCGCCGGCCGCAGCCGGAGCCGTGGCTGCGGTGAGCAGCGCCGGCACGAGGCGGAAGGGGTCGTCCGTCTCCTCCCAGGTGACGATCTCGACCGACCCGGAGCCCAGGCCGGGGGCCTCCTCAGCGGCAGCGCGTTCCAGCCGCGGGCTGATGAAGGTCGGTCGTCCCCGCGGGGGGATGACGAGCAGGTTGAGGCGTTCGTGGCCGATGGCGCTGTAGCCCACGAGCCACTCGAGATCCGGGCCGACGCCCACGAGCAGCGCGCCCAGGCCGGCCCGTGCCACGGACGACTGCACGGCGGCGAGGCGCGCGGCAAAGCGGTCCGGGCTGATGGCTCCGCTCATGCGCCCCCCTCCGGCGACCGCGCGCCCACGTCCGCCGAGGTCGCGGCCGAACCGAGCCAGCCGCTCACCAGGCGTGTGCCATCGCTGAAGAAGCGGCCGTAGGAGAAGACGCGGCTGGCGCCGGCCCCCAGGGCGCGGCGGCGCGTCAGCTGGTCGTCATGCTGGGCCACGGCGAGGACCGGCATCCGCGCCCCACGCAGTCGCGCGATGGCGGAGGCACCGTCGTAGCGGCGGCCGGCCAGGTCCACGATGGCGCCCCCGATGGTCTCCTGGTCCTCCACCTCGCGCGCCTCGAGGGCCACCGCGAGTTCCGCCTCCGTGGTCAGCACGACGGGGCGACCGCCGGCACGCCGCACCGCCTCCGCGATGCGCGTGGACCACATCAGGTCGTCGGCGACGACGAGCACGCCGCGGGTCAGGAGATCGTCCAGGTATCGCTCGTGAAGAGCAGCTCGTGGAGGTCGCCTTCTCCCTTGTGCATGCGGGCCTCTGTGATCTGGTCCGCCACGAGCTGGTGGTGGAGCGGACGGTCGACCCGCCGCAGGACGCCGACGGGCACCGGGAAGGCCGGCCAGAACATGCGCGACAGGATGTAGGAGAGCACCTCGTCGGTCTCGTCATGGACTGCCAGGTCCGCCTCGCTCACGCCGTTCCCCAGCGTCACCACCTCCGGGTGGAGGCCCACGAGTCGGATGCCCTTGTCGCGATCCTTGCCGAAGACCATGGGCTGGCCGTGACGGAGCTTCACCATGCGGTCCTCGCGGACATCCTTGTCGGTGAACTCCCGCCAGGCGCCGTCGTTGAAGATGTTGCAGTTCTGCAGCACCTCCACGAAGGCCGAGCCGCGGTGCCGGCCGGCGGCCTCCAGGGTCTCCTGGATGTGCTCCGTGTAGGTGTCCACCGTGCGCGCCACGAACGTGGCCTCCGCGGTCAGGGCCACCGAGAGCGGCATGATCGGCTGGTCCACGGTGCCGTCGGGCGAGGACTTCGTGCGCTTGCCGAACTCCGAGGTGGGGGAGGCCTGCCCCTTGGTGAGACCGTAGATGCGGTTGTTGAACATCACGACCTTGATGTCCACGTTGCGCCGCATGGCGTGCAGGATGTGGTTGCCGCCGATCGAGAGCGCGTCGCCGTCACCCGTGATGACCCAGACCATCAGCTCCGGCCGGGCCAGCTTGAGACCCGTGGCCAGGGTGGGCGCCCGGCCATGGATGGAGTGGAAGCCGAAGGTGTTCATGTAGTACGGCAGGCGGCCAGAGCAGCCGATGCCGGAGATGAAGACGATGTCCTCGCGCTTGTAGCCGAAGTCGGGCATGACGCGCTGTGTCTGGGCGAGGATGGAGTAGTCGCCGCAACCCGGGCACCAGCGCACCTCCTGGTCGGAGGCGAAGTCCTTGCGCGTCAGCACGATGGGGGCCGGCGCGGCGGGTGCGGGCAGCTGGTCGGTCATGCCTGGGGCTCCTCGTCGAGCAGCAGTCGGGCGGCCTTCTCCACCTCCGGCACGGGGAACGGCTTGCCGCGCACTCGGTCCAGGCCCACGGCGTCCACGAGATAGCGCGCCCGGATGAGCATGCGCAGCTGGCCGTTGTTGATCTCCGGGATGAGCACGCGCCGGTAGGCGGCGAGCACGTCACCGGTGTTGCGCGGGAAGGGGTTGAGGTGACGCAGGTGAGCGTGGGCCACGCTGAGGCCCTGGCGCTGCAGGCGCTCCGTGGCCGTGCGCAGCGAGCCGTACGTGGAGCCCCAGCCGAGGATGAGCAGATCCCCGCGCTGCGGACCGTTCACCGTCAGCTCTGGGATGTCATCCGCGATGCCGGCGATCTTGCGGGCACGCAGGTCCGTCATGCGCTGGTGGTTCTCGGGATCGTAGGAGACGGTGCCCGTGACGTCGGCCTTCTCCAGCCCACCGATGCGATGCTCCAGGCCAGCCGTGCCGGGCACCGCCCATGGTCGTGCCAGGGTGACCGGATCGCGCTGGTAGGCGCGGAACGTGGCCGGATCGGTGTGGTTGGCGACGCTGATGTCGGGCAGGTCGGCAAGATCCGGCACGCGCCACGGCTCGGAGCCGTTGGCGAGGTAGGCATCCGACAGGTAGCCGACCGGGGTCATGTACTTGAGCGCCAGGCGCCAGGCCTCGATGGCCATGTCGAAGCACTCCGCGGGGGTGGCCGGTGCGACGACGGGCATGGGCGCGTCCCCATTCCGGCCGAACATGACCTGCAGGAGGTCCGACTGCTCCGTCTTGGTGGGCATGCCCGTGGATGGGCCGGCCCGCTGCACGTCCACGATGACGAGGGGCAGCTCCACCATGACGGCCAGGCCCATGGCCTCCGACTTGAGGGCGATGCCGGGTCCGGATGAAGCCGTCAGGCCCATGGCCCCGCCGAAGGCGGCGCCGATGGCGGATCCGATGGCGGCGATCTCGTCTTCCGCCTGGAAGGTGCGCACACCGAAGTGCTTGTACGTGGAGAGCTGGTGGAGGATGTCCGTGGCCGGCGTGATGGGGTACGAGCAGTAGACGAGGTCCCGGCCGGCCAGCTTGGCAGCGGCCACGAAGCCCAGGGCGGCTGCCTCATTGCCCACGACGTTGCGGTACGTGCCCGGCGCCAGGCGCGCGGGACGCACGCGGAAGCTGTGGTGGAAGATCTCCGTCGTCTCACCGAAGGCGTAGCCGGCGCGCAGGGCACGCAGGTTGGCCTCGGCGATGAGCGGGCGGGCCGTGAACTTGTGCGTGATCCAGTCGACGGTGGGCTGCATGGATCGCTCGAACAGCCAGAACATCACCCCGAGCGCGAAGAAGTTCTTGGTGAGGTCCACCTGCTTGGCGCCAAGGTCAAGGCCCTCGAGCGCCCGCGCGTTGAGGGTGCTGACGGGGACGGCGAAGATGTTGTAGTCGGAGAGGCTGCCATCCGTGAGCGGGCTGCTGGCGTACCCGGCCTTGGCCAGGTTGGCGGCCGTGAAGGCGTCCTCGTTGACGACGATGGCGCCGCCCGCGGGCACGTCGCCCACGTTGGCACGCAGGGCGGCCGGGTTCATGGCCACGAGCACATCCGGGGAATCCCCCGGCGTATGGATCTCCGCCGACGAGAAGCTGATCTGGAAGCCGGAGACGCCGGCCAGCGAGCCGGCTGGCGCGCGGATCTCGGCCGGGAAGTCGGGCAGGGTGGCGATGTCGTTGCCGAAGACGGCAGCGCTGCGCGTGAACTGGGAGCCGGTGACCTGCATCCCGTCGCCGGAGTCCCCCGCGAACCGGATGGTGACGCGTTCCAGCTCGAGGACGGGATGGCTGGCGTGCTGGTCTGTCTCGATGGCCACGCGGGGCGCGCTCCTGCTGCTCGCGGGCCCGGCCGACGCAGCCCGGGGACGACCGCCCAGAGAGTGTAGCGCGGTGGTGACTGTTCGCCGTCCCGGCCTCGCGGGACGCCTTCCGGAACGTTCCGAACGGGTAGCATGGGGCGGTGACCTCCACGCACCATGACCCTGTCTCCGCGCGCCTCTCGGCGAACGCGATGGGGGTCGCCCTCGTGGTCGTCTCGGCCTGCGCCTTCGGGTCGGTGGCCCTCTTCGTGGAGCCCATCTACGCTGCGGGCGTCTCTCCCATCGTGCTGCTCACCTGGCGCTTCGCACTGGCCGCCCTGGTGAGCTGGGGCTACCTGCTGGCACGCCGCCGGACGCGCTCCTCGCTGCTGCGGCTGAGCCGACGGCGCGTCACCATCCTCGTGCTCCTGGGAGCGCTCTACGTGGGCAACAGCTTCACCTACATCGGCGCCCTCCAGTCGGTGCCGATCTCGCTCAACTCGATCATCGCCTACCTCTACCCGGCCATCGTGGCCGTCATGGCGCTGCGCCTGGTGCGTCGCCTGGAGGGTCGCCGCGCCTACGTCGCCCTGGCGCTCTCACTGCTGGGCGTGGGCCTGGCCCTCGGCGGCGTGCCCAGCGGCGAGATGCCGCCGCTGTGGGGCCTGGCGCTGTCCTTCGCCAATCCCTTCATCTATGCCACCTGGATCATCTTCCAGTCACGCCTGGCCGGTGACCGCCCCGCGGCCGAGCGGCCCACGGACGCCGGAGGCGTCGTGACAGGCAGCCGGTCCCACCCGGACGTGCCCGACCCGGCCGCCGCGGCCGCCCTGATGATGACCGCCACGGCGGCCGTTTACCTCGGCATCGCCGTGGTCACGGGGGCGCCCATCAGCCCCGCGAGCATGCCCGCGGATGCCTGGCTGCCGATCATCGGCCTCAGCACGATCGCGACGGCCGTGGCCATCCAGACCTTCTACGCTGGCGTCAAGCGAGTGGGTGGCGCCCGCGCGTCGCTCATCAGCACGGTCGAGCCCGTCTACACGATCGTCCTGGCCATGCTGCTGTTCGGTGAGCACCTGGAGCCCGTCCAGGTGCTCGGCGGCGCGCTCGTCCTGGCCGCGGTCATCCTGGCCGAGACGGGCCGTCGGCGCGAGGACGCCCTGACCGGGGCCGACGCCGGGGCGGATGCGCCGGTGGCGCCGGGCGTGGCGCTGGCCGATAGCATGGCTGTCAGCACCCCAGGCCCGGGCGGCGACTGACGGCCGACCGACCCCGAAGCCAGCACCACCACATCGACCAGCGGAGCCTCAGCATGCGACTCATCTCCTACCGTGATGCCAGCGGCGACCACCTGGGCGTCCAGCACGACGATGGACGCACCTGGTCCAGTGGCGCCCTGGGTGCCGGGCTGCCGCACACGATGGCGGACCTGCTGGCCGGCGGGCCGGCGGTGCTGGAGACGCTGCGCAGCGCCGTCCGCGAGGCAGCCGCCCTGGGCCGCCCGAGCGACGTGACGGCGCCCATGCTGCTGGCGCCCCTCCCCCGCCCGGGCAAGATCGTGGCCGTCGGCCTCAACTACCACGCCCACGCCGCCGAGGGCGGCGCCAAGGTCCCTGATGCGCCCATGCTCTTCGCCAAGTTCCCGACCTCGGTCGTGGGACCAGGCGCCACGGTCGAATGGGACCCTGCCCTCACCGACGCCGTGGACATGGAGGCCGAGCTGGCCGTCGTCATCGGTCGCACCGCCCGGCGGGTGAGCGAGGCGGACGCCCTGGACCACGTCCTGGGCTACACCTGCCTGAACGACGTCAGCGCCCGGGACCTGCAGCACGCCGACCGGCAGTTCGTGCGTGCCAAGTCGCTGGACACGTTCTGTCCCATGGGCCCTGCGCTGGTGACGGCGGACGAGATCCCCGACCCGGGTCAGCTGGCGGTGCGCAGCTACCGCAACGGCGAGCTCATGCAGGATGGCCACACGTCGGACCTCATCTTCAGCGTGCCGTACCTGGTGGCTTTCTGCTCACGCGCCTTCACCCTTGAGCCCGGCGACGTCATCGCCACGGGCACGCCGGCAGGCGTGGGCTTCTACCGCGACCCCAAGGTGCTCATGCACGAGGGCGACGTCATGAGCGTGGAGGTCGAGGGCATCGGCCGCCTCGAGAACCCCTGCCACGAGATCCGCCCCGACTGAGGTGGGGCCAGCGGTCTGGGGCCAGCGGTCTGGGGCCAGCGGTCTGGGGCCAGCGGTCTTGAGTGCGTCGACCCGGCGCACGAACCACCGCGTGGCCGGGCGGGCCGTCAGCCTGTCGCCAGCAGGGCCTCCGCGAAGATGCCCAGGCCCTCCTCGATCTCGTCGCGGGAGACGTCGAGGGGCGGGATCCAGCGCAGCGTGTTGTGGGCCGGGCCGCAGGTCAGCAGCAGCATGCCGCGCTCGAGGCAGGCCTCGCTGAGCGCCTCGCCCAGCTCGCCGGCAGGCGCCCGGGTGGCACGATCGAGGACCATCTCCACGCCGATCATGAGGCCCGGGCCGCGGATGTCGCCGATGCGCGGGTCTTCCGCGGCCAGGGCTCGCAGTCCATGCGTGAGCTCCTCGCCGCGGGCGGCCGCGTTGGCCAGCAGGCCCTGCTCCCGGATGACCTCGAGGACGGCGATGCCGGCCGCGCAGGAGACGGGGTTGCCGCCATACGTGGTGCCGTGGGCACCCACGCCCCAGCGCTCCTGCAGCGCTCGCGAGGAGACCAGGGCCGCCAGGGGCAGGCCGTTGGCGATGGCCTTGGCCACCAGGACGATGTCCGGCACGATGCCGGCGTGCTCGAAGGCCCACATGCGCCCGGTGCGGCCGTAGCCGGACTGCACCTCGTCGGCGATGAGCAGGATGCCGTGACGGTCGGCCAGCTCGCGGAGCCCGCGGAGGAAGGACGCAGGGGCCGGGATGTAGCCGCCCTCTCCCTGCACGGGCTCGATGATGAAGGCGGCCGTGCGCGACGGTGGCACGACCGTGGCGAAGAGCCGCTCGAGCTCCGCGAGGGCTGCGGCGCTGGCCGCTTCCTCATCCCCGGCGAAGTCGCGATAGGCGGCCGGGAAGGGCGCGATGTGCACGTCAGGCAGCAGCGGGTCATAGCCGATGCGGTAGTTCATGGATGAGCTGGTCACGGAGAGCGCGCCGTAGGTGCGCCCGTGGAAGGCCCCGCTGAAGGCGATGATGTGGCTGCGGCCGCTGGTGCGGCGAGCCAGCTTGATGGCTCCGTCCACGACCTCCGCACCCGAGTTGCCGAAGTACACCGTGTCCAGGCCGGCAGGCAGCTCCTCGACGAGCATCTCCGCCAGGCGGGTGACCGGCTCCAGGTGCCCGAGACCGTTGCAGACGTGCAGCAGCTGGTCGACCTGGGCATGGATGGCCGCGTTGACGTGCGGGTGGGCGTGGCCCAGGGAGGTGACCGCGATGCCGTTGGCGAAGTCGAGGTAGCCGCGGCCCTCGCCGTCGAAGAGGCGGTGGCCCTCGCCACGCACCCAGGCCTGCTGGTAGTAGCGACCCAGCACCGGCGAGAGGGTCGCCAGGGAGCGGTCGCGGATGGTCGGGCTGCTGTCGGTCATGGGCACAAGCATACGGGCGTCGGAGGCGGTACCGCTCAGGCGCGGCGGCGTTGCCCGGACCTGGCTCAGTATCGGCGGTTGCGCAGCTTGGCCAGGTCGAAGCGGGCCGTGTCCGCGATGGCCATGACGGCCATCGTCCCCGCCTGCACCGGGTCGCTGACGACGAGGTCCGCCGCCGCGGATACGGAGCCCGCCATGTTGAGGGCCACGACCGGGATGCCGATGGCGCGCAGCTCGCGCACCGCCGTGGTGATCTCGCCGCCCATGAGGGAGCCTGCCAGCACGAGGATGTGCGCGCGCGGCAGGTCGGCCACGGCGCGCACCGCGGCGGCGATATTCTCCTCGCCCACGAGGGCCATGGTGTCCACGGAGATGCGCTCGCCGCGCAGGTTGTGGCGGTCGCTCTCCGAGACGGCACCGAGGGCCACCTGGGCCACCTGGGCACCGCCGCCGACGACGATGACGCGCTTGCCGAAGATCTTGCCCAGCGGCGGCCGCGCGCCGGCCACCCGCACGCCCGGCACGGATTCCGCGATCCGCGTGGCCTCCCCGGCATCGAGGTCGCGCAGCTCCAGGTCGAAGACGCGCGTGATGTCCTTGTGCTCGCCCTTCTTCGTGGCCGGGAACGTGTTGATGGTCACGACCTCCGCGCCAGCCTGGCGCAGGCGCAGCAGGATCTCGACCAGGTCGGCGTCATCCGTGGCGCGCAGCTCGATCGCCGTCAGCTCGCGCTCTGGGTCCGGAAGGGAAGGGTCGGGTCGCTCGGCGTCGTGGTCGGCAGCGCTCATGGCTCCTGACTATGGCACAAGCACCAGGGCGCGTGAGGTGATCCGCCGGTGGGGACGCCTCCGCCGCGCGATGGGTCGCGCGCCCGCGAGCGCCCGGCCATGTATCGTCACGGAACCATGATCGCAGTCACTCGCCCAGACACCGCCGCTCCCGCCCCCGGTGAGCAGGCCGCCATCCGCGTCGGCATCATCGGCGCCGCCGGCTATGTCGGCGGTGAGCTGATCCGCCTCCTGGCGCGCCATCCCAACGTCCGCATCGCCGGCCTCCAGGGCCGCGATCGCGAGCACGAGCCGGCCACCGTCGCGCATCCGCAGCTGAGCGGCCTGGACCTCCACATCGAGGCCGACCTGCCGGAGGTCGATGCCGTCTTCCTGGCCCTGCCCCACGGCGCCTCCGCCGCCGTCGTGCCGGAGCTGGTGACGCGCGGCTGCCGCGTCATCGACCTGGGGGCCGACTACCGCCTCCGCCGCGCCGCCGACTACGAGCGCTGGTACGGCTTCACGCATCCGGCGCCCGACCTCCTGGCGCAGGCCGTGTACGGCCTGCCGGAGCAGCACCGCGCAGAGCTCGTCGCGCTCCAGGGCGCGGACGTCGCCATCGTGGGCGCGCCGGGCTGCTATCCCACGACGACGCTGCTGGGCCTCTACCCGCTGGCCCGTGCGGGCCTCATCGCCGACCTCGTCGTGGACGCCAAGAGCGGCACCTCCGGCGCGGGTCGGGCGGCCAAGTCGGAGATGGTCTTCTCCGAGGTCAACGAGTCGGTGCGCGCCTACGGCATCAGCGGCCACCGCCACATCTCCGAGCTGGAGCAGGAGCTGCAGGCTGCCGGTGCCAGCCCGGAGGCCAACCCCGGCGTTCGCGACGTGGACTTCGTGCCCCACCTCATCCCCATGCAGCGCGGCATCCTGGCGGCCTGCCACGTCCGCCCCACGCGGCCCATCGATGCCGCCGAGCTGCGCGACCTCTACGTGCAAGCCTATGCGGACGAGCCCTTCGTCCACGTCGTGGAAGCACCGCCGGCCACTGCCCACGTCCGCGGCAGCAACCACGCCCACGTCTACCCCTACCGCAACGAGCGCACCGGCCGCATCCTCGTCGTCTCGGTCATCGACAACCTCATCAAGGGCGCCGCCGGCCAGGCGGTGCAGGCCTTCAACCTCATCCACGGCCTGCCCGAGACGGCCGGCCTGGAGCAGCTCCCCCTGGTGCCGTGACGGGCGCGGAGGCTCGCGGGGGCCGGACGCGGCTGCCGGAGGCGGAGCAGGAGGCCCGACTGCCGGCCGGCTTCCGGGTGGCGGCGACGAAGGCGGGCATCAAGGCCTCCGGCAACGTGGACCTTGCGGTGATCGTCGTGGATGGCCCTCCGGCCGCCGTGGCCGCGACGTTCACGACGAATCGCGTGCCCGCGGCACCGGTGCGCATGGACCGCGAGCACCTCGCGGCCACCGATCCGGCCGGCGCCGGGCGCCGTGGCTGGGCACAGGCCATGATCTCGACGAGCGGCTGTGCCAATGCCGCCACCGGCGAGGCGGGCATGGACGACCAGCGCGCCGTGGCCGCCAGCCTGGCCATGGCCGTCGGCACCTCGCCGGAGCACGTCCTCTGCATGTCGACCGGGCTCATCGGCAGCCGCCTGCCTGTGGAGCGCATCCAGGTCGGCATCGAGCGCGCCGTGGCCGGCGAGCTGCGCGCCGACGACGCCGCCTTCGCGGCGGTCGCCGATGCCCTGCGCACCACGGATTCGCGGCCGAAGGCGGCCGCCGTGCGCCTGGAGCTGCCCGGCCCGGATGGCCGCAGCGCGACAGTCACCATCAGCGGCGTGGCCAAAGGCGTGGGCATGATCCACCCGAACATGGCCACCATGCTCTGCTTCGTGCTCACGGATGCCGCGGCGTCGCCGGAGGTCCTGGACGCGCTGCTGCGGCCGATCGTGGCGCGCACCTGGGACCAGCTCAGCGTGGATGGTGACCAGTCCACGAACGACACCGTGCTGCTGGCCGCCTCCGGGGCCTCGGAGGCCCTGCCCCTGGAGCCGGGCACACCCGCCACGGCCGACTTCTCCGCCGCCCTGGAGGCGGTGGCTCGCTCCCTGGCACGCCAGCAGGCCGCCGACGGCGAGGGTGCCACGACGCTCATCACCTGCACGGTGGGCGGCGCGCGGGATGCCGTGGAGGCGCGCGCGGTGGCCCGGGCCGTCGTCGCCAGCAGCCTGCTCAAGGCGGCCATCCATGGCGCCGATCCCAACTGGGGGCGCGTGGCGGGCGCGGCCGGCAACGCGCGGCTGCCGCTGGCGCCCGTCCTCGAAGCCGCGGGGCTTCCGCCGGACGAGGCCCGCTGGCGGGCCGGGCAGGCCGTGGAGCTGGACCCGGACCACCTGCGCATCGAGATCGCCGGCGTCCTCGTCTTCGCCGGCACCCCGCGGGCCTTCGACGCGGCCGATCTGCGGGAGCGGATGCGCGGCGACGAGGTCAGGATCCACCTGGACCTCGGTGAGGGGTCGGGCGAAGGCGAGGCCTTCGGGTGCGACCTTACGGAGGCCTACGTCATCGAGAACTCGGCGTATTCCACGTGAGCGTGGGCCCGGTCGTCGTCAAGCTCGGCGGCACGACGATCGCCGAGCAGCAGGGTGTCCTGCGCGAGATCGTGGCGCTGCGAGTGCAGCGACCGGTCGTCGTCGTCCACGGCGGTGGCAAGCGCCTCACGGAGTGGCTGGCGCGCCTCGGCGTGCCCACGCGCTTCGAGGCCGGACGACGCGTCACGGACGAGGCCACGCTGGAGGTCTTCCTGGCCGTCATGGGCGGCGTCATCAACGCGGAGCTGACAGCGGAGCTGTTGCGGCTTGGCGCGGACGCCGTGGGCGTGCGCGGCATCGACGGGCGGACCGTGCGCGGCGCGCGCGCCGCAGGCCTGGGCCTCGTCATCGCCGAGCCCGTGGCTGACGCCTCCCTGTTGGCGGCGCTGCTTGCCGACGGCCGGCTCCCGGTCGTGGCCGGCATGGGCCTCGACCCAGACGATCGGATCTGCAACGTCAACGCGGATGATGCGTCGGCCGCCATCAGCGCGGCCCTGGGCGGTGAGCTGCTGCTCCTCACGGACACCGATGGCGTCCGCGGAGCGGACGGGCAGCGTATCGGCGAGCTCACGCCGACCGAGGCGGAACGGCTCATCGCACAGGGCGTCATCGCCGGCGGCATGGTGCCCAAGGTGCGCTCGGCGCTGCGCGCGCTGGGGCCGGGGTCGCGGGCGGAGCGCGCCATCATCGCCGACGGCCGGGCCGTCGGAGCGCTGGCGGCGGCCCTCGACGGCGGCGCCGGCACGGGCTTCCGCCTGGTATAGCCCGGCCGCTCGCCGCTGGTCGAGCGGCCTGCCGACCTCTGGACCTGTGCGCGTCGGAGGTCGCTGCTCAGCTCGTGGCGAAGGACGCGGGGACCACCCTGATGGCGCGAGGAGTCGGCAGCACGATGGCCGGCCTGGTCGCGGCACCGCCTTCAGCCTGGCCGGGCAGCGCCGCAGCCGACCCGACGGCCACGACCGCGAGCTCCGCCCCCAGGCCGTCGATGTCCACGAACGTGCCTTCCACCGAGCTCGCCGGGCGGCCCAGGAGATAGCCTTGGCCCGCTTCGATCTCAAGCTCCCGCAGGACCCTGAGCTGTTGGGCCGTCTCGACGCCTTCGGCCACCACGTGGGCCTGCTGGTCGAGGGCCAGGTCGCGAACCGATTGCAGGACGGCTCGCGAGCCCACCCGGCGCACCGCGTCCTGTACGAGCGAGAGGTCGAGCTTCACGACATCGAACTGGACCTGCGAGAGGAGGCGCAGGCCGGAGTTGCCGGCGCCCAGGTCGTCCACCGCCAGACGGAGGCCGTACTGGCGCAGGTGCTGGAATGTCCGCCGCAGCCGCACCAGGTCATCGATCTCGTCGCGCTCGGTGAGCTCCACGATGACGCGGCCAGGCGAGATGCCGTGCCGGTAGAGGCTCTGCAGGAGCCAGTCGGAATCGAAGTCACGCACCTCGAGCGTGCGCGGCGAGAGGTTCAGCGTGAGCAGCTGATCCGAGCCGATGGCCCGAGCCGCACCCAGCACCTGCTCGACACAGGCGACGTCGAGCTCCACCGTGCGTCCGGAGAGAGCAGCTGCCTCGAACAGTCGGGTCGCGTCCGGCAACGGTCCCTTCGGATCGGGTCGGATGAGTCCCTCATAGCCGAGGACACGACCGCTGCGCAGGTCCACGATGGGCTGGAAGACCGGCGCCAGCAGCCCGTCCAGGAGCACCTCCTGCACGGCCAGGCGGGTGATCTCGATGGCGCTGCCCGGCAACTGGTCGCGGTCCGGGTCGAAGACGTCCACGGCGGCCCTGCCGTGCCGCTTCACCCAGTAGAGGGCGGCGTCTGCTTGCCGGCAGAGGAGATGTGGGTCCCGCGCGAACTGGGGCGCCGCAGAAAGTCCTGCCGAGAACGGGCTGGGACGCACGCCCGCCGGCGGACGACAGGCGAATACCAGGAGGCGGTCCAGGATGGCCTCCGCGATCTCGAGGTCGGTGTCCGGGAACAGCATCGCGAACTCGTCGCCACCGATGCGGTAGAGCCGGTCGTGGGGCCGAGCGACCGAGCGCATCGTGGCGGCCATGTCCGCCAGCGTCTCATCGCCGGCGGCGTGCCCTTCGCGATCGTTGACGAGCTTCAGGTCGTCGAGGTCCATGAGCGCCAGGACGAAACGCCGCCCGTTCCGTTCGATCAGGGCTAGCTCTGAGGCCAGATCCTCCTGGAAGGCGCGCTGGTTGCCCAGGCCAGTGATGGGGTCACGGCGGGATTCCTCGCGCGCTACCTCGTAGAGGCTCGCCAGCTGCGTCCGTGACTCGACGACCTCCCTCAACGGTCTTCGCAGATAGATCAGCAGCGCCAGCGTGGCCAGGCCTGCCACGACCACGACGAGGCCGACGGCCGCCTCGCTGGACGACAGCCCCTCCAGTGCATCGGTCCGCACGGCGTCCAGGGCGCGAGCAGCGTTCGCTCCGGGCACCCAGCGACCGAGACTCGGCCCCGTGTCAGCCTTGCCGGCAAAGAGCACGGAGGTGACGACGACAGCGGCTGCCGCAGGCACCGCCGCCAACCCGAGCAGCGCCAGCCAGAGGCGGCGGTCGGGCCGCCCGTGGTCGTGGGCGGCGGAGCGGGCTCGATCGGGGGACATGACGACTCGTAGCGGGCTGGGATGCCACTCAAGCAGAAGGAGGGGGCCACGGGTAGTAGCCAAGAAGCGCCAGTCCGCCCCCCGACCCGGACCCAGGGTGCCGCCCGGCGACGCCACTCCGGACCCAGCTGCACCCCACCACGGCGCACCCAAGCCTCCCCGGACTGGCTCAGTAGCCGAGCGGCGGCCCGCTCGCCGGGGATGCGCTGAGCACGAACGTGCATGACTATGCAATAATCCGCGGGCGAGCGCATGTTGATGCAGTCCCACGAGCATCGGCAGCGCCGCAGCACCGCATGCTAGACGCGCTCGTGCGCCCCGGAGGTCATCGTGAACAAGGTCGTGCTCGCCTACTCCGGCGGGCTGGATACGTCGGTCGCCGTGGCATGGCTCAAGGAGCAGTACGGCGTTGAGGTCATCACCCTCACCGTGGACGTGGGTGGCGGCTCCATGCGTTCTGACGTCGCCGCGCGTGCCATGCGCTCGGGCGCCAGCCGTGCCTACGTCGTCGACGGCCGCGACCGCTTCGTGCGCCAGTTCGTCTGGCCCAGCCTGCAGGCGAACGCCCTCTACCAGGGCATCTACCCGCTGGCCACCGCCCTGGCCCGGCCGCTCATCGCGCAACTCCTCGTGGAGGTCGCGGACCGCGAGCGTGCCAGCGCCGTCGCCCATGGCTGCACCGGCAAGGGCAACGACCAGGTCCGCTTCGACGTCGCCGTCCACGCCCTGGACCCGCGCCTGGAGGTCATCGCCCCGATGCGCGTGGGCATGGGCCTCTCGCGGGAGCAGGAGATCGACTACGCCATCGAGCGTGGCATCGAGATCCCCATCACCAAGGCCTCCCCGTACTCCATCGACGTGAACCTCTGGGGCCGTTCCTGCGAGACCGGCGTCCTCGAGGATCCCTGGGCCACGCCGCCAGCGGACGCCTACGAGTGGACCGTGGCGCCGGGCCAGGCGCCGGACATCCCCACGGAGCTGACCATCGGCTTCGAGGGTGGCGTGCCGGTGACCCTGGACGGCGAGCCGGTCGGGCCGGTGGAGCTCATCGACCGCGTGCACGACCTGGGTGGTCGCCACGGCATCGGCCGCATCGACCACGTCGAGGACCGCCTCGTGGGCATCAAGAGCCGCGAGATCTACGAGACGCCGGCGGCCACCATCCTGCACACCGCCCACGCCGCGCTGGAGACGCTGACGCTCTCCAAGGAGCAGCTGCGCTTCAATCGCGTCGTCTCCGATGAGCTGGCGCAGGCCACCTACGACGGCATCTGGTTCAGCGCCCTGCACCGCGACCTGCGCGAGTACGTCCACTCGGCGCAGCGCGTCGTCAACGGCCAGGTGCGCCTGCGCCTGGACCATGGCAACGCCATCGTCGTGGGTCGCCGCAGCGACGACTCGCTGTACGACCGCACGCTGGCCACGTACGACGCGGACGACGCCTACGACCACGCCGCGTCCGTGGGCTTCATCCGCATCTTCGGCCTGCCGCTGCGCACGGAGGCCGCGCGCCACGACTCGGCGTGGACGTGGACCGCGCCGATGCTCGGCGAGCTGCCCGTCACCGTCACGGACGACTCGTCGGTGCCGGTCAACTAGCCACGCATGAAGGCCTGGGGCGGCCGCTTCTCCGCGGCGCCGGACGCTGACGCGGCCGCCTTCGGGCGCTCCATCGAGGTGGACGCGGAGCTCGCGATCGATGACATCGCGGGTTCGCTGGCGCACGTCGGAGGGCTGCGCGCGCGCCGGGCTGCTGAGCGATGCGGAGGCGGACGCCATCGCCGCGGGCCTGCGGGGCATCGGGGCGGAGGTGGTGGCGGGCACGGTGGCCTGGGATCCGGCGCTCGAGGACATCCACCTCAACATCGAGATGGCACTGGCGACGCGCATCGGCCCGGTGGCGGGCAAGCTGCACACGGGCCGCTCGCGCAACGACCAGGTGGCCACGGACCTGCGGCTCTGGCTGCGCCGCCGCGTGGCAGACGCGGACGCCGCCATCGTGCGCCTGGAGCGGGCGCTGGTCAGCCAGGGCCTGGCACACCGAGACGCGATCATGCCCGGCCACACGCATGTGCAGCCCGCCCAGCCCGTGCTCTTCGCCCACCACCTGCTGGCCTACGTGGAGATGCTGGAACGCGACCGCGGGCGCTTCGCGGATGCCGCTGCCCGCGCCGACCGCTCGCCGCTGGGCTCCGGCGCCATCGCCGGGGCAGGCTTTCCCCTGGACCGGGAGGCGGTCGCCCGGGAGCTCGGCTTCAGCGGCGTGACGCACAACTCCATCGACGCCGTGGGCGACCGGGACCTCGTGGTGGAGACGCTGGCCGCCGCCGCCCTGGCCATGACGCACCTCTCGCGCCTGGCCGAGGAGCTGGTCTGGTGGTCCAACCCGGCCTTCGGCTTCCTGCGCCTGGCCGATGCCTGGTCCACGGGGTCATCGATGATGCCCAACAAGCGCAACCCCGATCCCGCGGAGCTGGTGCGCGGCCGCACGGCACGCGTTGACGGCCACCTGGTGTCGGCGCTGGTGCTGCTCAAGGGCTTGCCCGGCGGCTACCAGCGCGACCTGCAGGAGGACAAGCCGCCCCTCATCGACGCGTTGCGCGTGCTGGAGTCGTCGCTGGGGGTCATGAGCGGTGCCGTGGCCACGCTCCTCGTGGACGAGGCCCGCATGCGTGCGGCTGCCTCGACCGGGGGCACCACGGCGACCGCGGTCGCGGACGCGCTCGTCGAGCTGGGCGTGCCCTTCCGCGAGGCACACCACATCGTGGGTGCGCTGGTCGCCCGCGTGGAGTCGGCCGGCCTGGGGCTCACGGAGCTCGCCGACGCGGACATCGCAAGCGTCCTGGCGGCGTCCGAGGACCAGCTGGCAGCCAGCTTGGCCACGGATGGATCCATGGGCGCCCGACTGCGCGCCGCAGCGGAGCTGGACAACGCCATCGCCCGTCCGGATGTCATCGGTGGCACGGCCCCCGCCCGAGTGCACGCAGAGCTGGCCGCAGCTGCCGAACGACTTGGGATGGAGACGTGACCGCCGTGACCGCCGGCTCTCGGCGAGTCATCGGCGCGCGGCGAGTCGTCGGCGCGCGGCGAGTGCGCCGGCCGGGTACCATGCCGCGCACCGGAGCGCTGCCTCGGCGGCGGAAGGGGATACTCACCCGGCGGGGGGTCGGTGAGACCAGAACGGTCCAGACAGGCGGGCACCGGTCCGCTCCAGGGGGAAGGATCCGACCATGACCATGACTGCATCGCAGGCTGCCGAGACGATCGGCGCGAGCATCCTTGCCAACCTCTCCGTCCCCGACTTGTACGAACGCGCCATCCGCGCGGGTGAGGGCGTGGTGGCGGCCGATGGCCCGCTCGTCGTCTCCACCGGCAAGCACACGGGCCGCTCGCCGCAGGACAAGTTCATCGTCTCGGAGCCGTGGAGCCACGACAAGGTCTGGTGGGGCAGCGTCAACCGCGAGATCAGCGAGGAGCACTACGACCGGCTGCGCGCCCGCCTGCTCGAGTACGTCAAGGACAAGCAGCTCTACGCGCAGGACATGTACATCGGCGCTCACGAGGACCACCGGCGCAGCCTGCGCGTCTACACAGAATCTGCCTGGGCCAGCATCTTCGCCCGCAACCTCTTCCGCCGACCAGCGGCCGACGACCTGGCGACTTTCGCGCCCAACTTCACGATCATCAACGTGCCCAGCTTCCAGGCGGACCCGGAGACCGAGGGCACGCGCACGGGCACGGCCATCCTGCTCCACCTGCGGCGCATGGAGATCATCATCGTCGGCTCCGCCTACGCAGGTGAGATCAAGAAGGCCGCCTTCACGGTCATGAACTACCTGCTCCCCGACGAGCGCGCCCTGCCCATGCACTCCTCGATCAACGTGGGGGCCGCGGGCGATGTGTGCATCTTCTTCGGGCTCTCCGGCACGGGCAAGACGTCGCTCTCCGCTGACGTGACGCGCCGTCTGATCGGCGATGACGAGCATGGTTGGGGCGAGGGCTACACCTTCAACTTCGAGGGCGGCTGCTACGCCAAGACCATCCGCCTCTCGCCGATCCACGAGCCGCAGCTCTACGCCACCACGAGGCGCTTCGGGACCATCCTGGAGAACGTGGACATGGATCCCGAGACGCGCGTCCTGGACCTGGACTCCGAGCGCCTCACGGAGAACACGCGTGGCGCCTACCCGCTCGACTTCATCAGCAACGCCGATCCGCTGGGCGTGGCCGTCGGCCCGAAGAACGTCATCTTCCTGACCGCGGACGCCTTCGGCGTGCTGCCGCCCATCGCCAGGCTCACCCGTGAGCAGGCCGCCTACCACTTCATCAGCGGCTACACGGCCAAGCTGGCCGGCACCGAGGTCGGCGTGCTGGAGCCCTCGGCGACGTTCTCGCCGGGTTTCGGCGCACCCTTCCTGCCGCGCCACCCGGGCGTCTACGCGGGCATGCTCATGGAGCGCCTGGAGCGCTACGACGTGCCGGTCTGGCTGGTCAACACCGGCTGGAGCGGCGGCGGCTACGGCGTAGGGGCGCGCATGGACATCGAGATCACGCGGGCCATCGTGCACGCCGCCCTGGAGGGCCACCTGGACGGCGTGGAGACCGTGCTCGATCCCAACTTCAGGATCGCGGTGCCCACCCACGTGCCGGGCGTGCCGGACCATCTGCTCTTCCCGCGCGGGACCTGGCCGGAGCCGGCCGCCTACGACGAGATGGCGCACAAGCTGGTGGGCATGTTCCACGCCAACTTCGAGAAGTACGCCGAGGGCACCACGGAGGCCGTGCGCAACGCCGGCCCCGCTCCCCTGGAGGGCTAGGCTCGGGACGATCGACCCACGTCGGCCGCGCCGCTACGATGGCGGCATGATTCCCGCCACGGACACCGACATCGACTGGGCCTCTGGCACCTGGTTCAGGCCGCCGCCGGCCGCTGAGGAGCACGAGGGCCAGCTCATCGTCAGCGTCGCCGAGGGCAGCGACTTCTGGCGCACCACCAGCTACGGCTTCGTCCACGACGACGGCCACGCCCTGCTCCGGCCGCTGCTGCCCGGCCGTGCCATGGAGGTCGCTTTTGCGGCCGACTTCGGCGCCCAGTTCGACCAGGCCGGCGTGTTCGTCCGCGGCGACGCCTCGCAGTGGACCAAGGCCGGCATCGAATTCGTGGACGGCGCCCCCCAGCTGGGCGCAGTCGTGACCCACGAGACGTCCGACTGGTCGGCCGCGCCGGTGCCCACCTGGGCCGGAGGCATCGTCACGGTGCGCGTCAGCCGGGTCGGCGATGCCATCACGATCCGTGCCCGCCGCGGGGAAGAGGACTGGGTCTTCATCCGACTGGCGCACTGGCCGCCCGACCTGGCAGCGCAGGCCGGCCCCTTCTGCTGCGCTCCGACGCGTGCCGGGTTGCGTGTCCGCTTCACCGCCTGGCGCGAAGGCCCCGCCGACGCCCGACTCCACGAGTAGATCCGCGAGCCCGCTGACCCTGTCTCCGTGCGGCCCCGCTGCTCGCAGCGTGCTGCCGGCCTCGTGCCGCCAGCGACCCCCGGCCTCGTGCCGCCACGTGCTGCCGGCCTCGTGCCGCCACGTGCTGCCGGCCTCGTGCCGCCACGTGCTGCCGGCTTCGTGCCGCCAGCGATCACGGTCTCGCTTGTCACCCGGTGACACAACTCGACGCGCTGCGTGCCGGTCCTGTCGATTCGTGTCATCGGGTGACCGATCTTGGCGTTCCTTGTCACCCAGCGCCCAAATCCGCCACATCTGCCCCGGATCGGCCGTCGTCTGGGCGCAAACACGTCACGTTGTGTCACCGGGTGACAAGCGGCTCGCCGTCGGGGGCCGGGCGCGCTTCACCGCGTCCACGGAACGTGAGCAGCCCGCGAGTATGCTGGATCGGCCCAGGCGCGCCACCGTCTTGCGTGGCCAGTGGAGGACAGCCGTGCGACGCCGTCGCGTCCCGTCCGTCGTGGCATTCGCGCTCGTGGTGATGACCGCGAGCCCCGTCGGGGCCCAGTCCCCGCCAGGCTCGCCCAACACGCCCCCCGGCGCCTCACCCGGCACGCCGTCGGGCGCCTCCCCTGGCACGCCGCCGGGCGCCTCCCCCGCCGCCACCACCTCCGCGAGCGCGACATCCCGCCGGCGTGCCCTTCTGCGCGGACGTGCCGGAGGTCGATCTCTCGGCCGCGCCCTTCCGTGACGCGCCCGTCTATATCGGCAACGAGCAGCCCACCGCCGAGCTGCGGGCCTGGGCACAGCAGCAGCCCGGCTTCGAGGACCTCTGGATCGACCGTGACCATCTCGGCTGGGTCGTGCTTGCCTTCAGCCAGGATGCGGAGGCACGCCAGGCCGACCTGGCGCAGGCCTTCCCGGACGTCGGCGCGGTCGCCGTCGGGGTCGACTGGACCATCAGTGAGCTCGAGGCGCTCCAGCAGCGAGCGACGGGCATGGGCGATGCCGGTGCAGTGGTCCGGGCATCGACATCACCAAGGGCGTGGTCGACCTGGGCATCGGCCTCCTGGACAGCCGGAAGCCATCGCGAAGGTGGTGAGCCGCTTCGCCGGGGAACGCGTCTGCATCGACGGCATCGACCCCTCCACCATGCCCTCGGCGGGACCGCAGCCGCAGGCAGGCGACGGCTGGCGTTTGCTGGGCGATGCCAGGGTCGGCGCGACGTACCGCACCGGGATCGCCGCGAACCGCCGCTCGTTCAGGGCGCTCTGGAAGCGGATCGGGATGCCCGGGCGGGCGCCGGCGGTCGACTTCGAGCAGGAGGTTGCCATCTGGTTCGGGGTGGTCTACAGCGGCTCCTGCCCCGCCATCCGCCTGGACGACGTGATCGTGGACGCCGACTCTGCGCTCATCTACCCGCTCATCGTCCAGACCGAGCCCGTCACGTTCTGCACCGACGATGCCAATCCGCACGCGTACATGCGTGGCGCTCCAGCGTGACCGCCTGCCGGCGCCGCCCTTCCGGCATCCAGCTGCAGGCAGACGACCCGCCGCCCGGCGCGACCAGGGAGATCACCCTCGTCGAGGCCGACCTGCGCGTGCCCGGCAGCGTCCCGGAACACGGGGAGGTGCGGACGGTTCGACCGCCACAGGAGCAGGCCCACCTGCGCTCCGGGGGCTTCACGGAGACCGGCTTCCCCGCCGAATACCTGCTCGATGCCCGCTGCGGCGCGGAGTGGCTGGGCGAGCTCAACCGGGTCTGGTGGCGCACGGATGTTCTGGCCGGGCAGACCGACTGGCTGCCGGGGTCCTGGCAGGCATCAGTGGACGCGGAGGGAACGCTGCTCGTCAGCGTGCTCCTGCGCGACGCCACCGACCCGGCCGTGACCGACGGTCAGCCCCGTGCCGACGTGACGGCCAATGGCGAGACCGTCACGTACCACCCCACCACCGAGGCGCCGCCGGCCTGCCCCTGAGGCCGTCAGGCGGGCTCGACTCGTGGCCGCGAGATCGTGACGGTGGCGCCGTCGATGGCGACCTCGGCCGGGATGGGGTGCGAAAGGAAGAACGGCATCGACTCGCTGTAGCCATAGGCGCCCGCGTCCAGCACGGCCAGGACATCCCCATGCCCGACCTTCGGCAGGTCCACGTCGCGGGCCAGCACGTCCATGCCGGTGCACAGCGGCCCGACGACGTCGGTGGACAGGGGCGCAGACGAGGCCGCGCCGGCGGCGGCGCCACGGAGCGCCGCCTGCCCGATGGCCACCACCCGCTGCTGCTCGCCGACGAGGGCCGGCCGCGCCAGGTGGTGGATGCCGCCGTCCATGACCGCGATGGTCCGGCCCTCGCGCACCTTGGTGCGCACGACGCGCGCCAGGTAGGCGCCTGCGGGACCCACCAGCCAGCGGCCCGGCTCGAAGAGCACGCGGGCCTCGCGCAGGGTCGGCCGTCCGACCCAGGTGGCCACCTCAGCGGCGACCCCCTCCCCCAGCTCGACCACGTCCAGCTGGCGACCGCCCGCGGCGTACGGGATGCCGAGGCCACCACCGCTGTCGAGCAGTCGAACGTCCAGCCCGTGGTCGGCCGCCAGCGTCTCCGCCCGCACCGCAAGATCGCGCAGCGCCGCCAGGAGGATCGACGCCTCCACCACGTTCGACGCGCCGAAGGCGTGGAAGCCCAGTACGCGGAAGGGCCCACCGGGCCCCAGCGCGCCGGCACGGTGGAGCATCCCGAGCGCCGTGTCCGCCTCGTCGTCGGTCAGACCGAACTTGGCGGCCCCTGCCCCGCCGATCAGGGCTCGCTCCTCGGTGCCGCCCGTCGCCAGGCGCAGCAGCAGGCCCTGCCCCGGATGCGCCAGCTGCGCCATACCCAGCACGGCCTCCAGCTCGTCGAGCGATTCGATGGTCAGCGCCCGGATGCCTGCCCGCAGGGCGGCATCAAGCTCCGCATCGGTCTTGCCAGGTCCCGTGAAGCAGACAGCCGAGGGTGCGAAGCCGGCCCGCAGGACGGCGCGCAGCTCCCCGCCGGAGGCCACGTCCGCCCCGACACCAGCGCCGGCCAGCGCTGCCAGGACCGCCGGCGATGGGTTGGCCTTGACGGCGAATGCGACCTCGGCGCGCGCCGGCAGGACTGCCCGAAGTCGCGCCGCACGGGCCCGCATCACCGCCAGGTCGTAGACGTAGAGCGGGCTGCCGTGCTCGCCGAGCAGCCTCTCGGGGTCGTGGCCGGCGATCTGCTCGCCGACGACGATGTCCAGGCCGTCGGTGGAGGTGTCGATCATCGCAGCGCCTCCTCCAGCGCGACGCGCGCGTCCGTGCCTTCGTCGCGGTACTTGACGATGACCGGCACGGAGAGGCCGATGCCCCGCTCGCGAGCCCAGCTCGTCGTGGCCGGACGCGTGCCCGGCACGACCACGGCCCCGGGCGGCACCACGAGGGGCGCCTCCGGCGTGCCGCGCAGCTCCTGCTCGGCCGCCAGGTCCAGCAGGCGGCTCTGCCCAGTGAGCACCACGCCAGCCGCGACGACCGCGCCGCGGCCGACCACGACGCCCTCGTAGAGGCCGCAGCCGCCACCTACGAAGGCACCCTCCTCGACGATGACGGGGCGTGCGCCGGGCGGCTCCAGGACGCCGCCCACCTGCACGGCCGCCGAGAGGTGGACGCCACGCCCGACCTGGGCGCAGGACCCCACGAGCACGTGGGAATCGATCATCGTGCCCTCCCCCACCCAGGCTCCGACGTTGACGAAGGCCGGCGGGATGATGGCGACGCCAGGTGCCAGGTAGGCACCCCGGCGCACGCTGGTGCCGCCGGGCACGATGCGCCACGGTGCGCCGGCGGCGCTGGCCGCCAGGGCGGCCTCGCTTTCGAGCAGGTCCAGGATGCCCAGCGCGGTGCGGTCGCGGCCGGACAGGATGGGCCCGTCACGCCACTCGGTCATGGCGGGCAGCCTGAACGCCAGCAGGATGCCCGACTTCACCCAGGCCTCCGCGCGCCAGCCACCAGGGGCGGCCGGATCCGGCCATGCGGCGCGGACCCGGCCCAGCTCCAGGGCCGACAGGAGAGCGGCCACGGTCGACCGCGTGGCGGCAACGAGGGCATCGTCCTGGGCTCCGTTCGCCGACTGCCAGGCCGCGACGGCATCGACCACGCGGCGCTCCATGTCGGCGGTGGCAGGCTCCGAAGCGGGATCCGCGGCAGCCCCTGCCGCGGCTGAGGGGTCGGCCGTCTGGGTCATGCGGCGGCCTCCTCGTCGGCCGTCGCGGTGAGCAGTCCCAGGTCCGCCAGGACGGCCATGAGGCGCGTGCGTCCTGGCTCCGCCAGCGGCAGGAGCGGCTGGCGCAGGACATCCTCCATGAGCCCCATGGCCGCCATGGCCGCCTTCACCGGCACCGGGTTGGGGCTCACGAAGTTGATGCGGAAGAGCGGCAGGTAGCGCTCGTGCATCGTCCGGGCCGTCGCCCAGTCGCCCGCGCGCGCCGCCGCACACAGGCCGCTCATGACCTCCGGCACCTCGTTGGAGGCGACCGAGATGACGCCATCGCCGCCCAGGCCGAGCAGCGGGAACGTCCAGCTGTCGTCGCCGGACAGGACGCTGAAGCCGGCCGGCCGGTCCGCGCGTGATGGTCATGATCTGCTCCAGGTCGCCGGAGGCCTCCTTGACCCCGATGATGCGCTCGTGCTCGGCGAGGCGCAGCAGCGTCTCCGCGCTGACGTTGGTGCCGGTTCGGCCGGGCACGTTGTAGACGACGACCGGCAGGCCGCCCTCATCGGCGATGGCGCGGTAGTGCGCCTCGAGCATGCGCTGGTCGGGCTTGTTGTAGTACGGCGCCACGACCAGGGCGGCGTCCGCGCCGAGAGCGGCCGCGCGTCGGGTGGCGGCGATGCTGGCGCGGGTGTCGTTCGTGCCGGTGCCCGCCACGACGTGGACCCGACCGGCGGCTCCCATCTCCTGGACGGTCGCCACCGTCAGCTCGATGACGCGCTCGCGTTCGGTCGTGTCGAGGGTCGGCGCCTCGCCGGTCGTGCCGACGGGCACGAGGCCGTCGATGCCTCGCTCGATCTGGCGGCGCAGCAGGCGGCGCAGGGTGGGCTCGTCCAGCCCACCGTCAGGCGTGAACGGCGTGACGAGCGCGGTGTAGGCGCCGCGCAAGGCCGGGGTGGTGGTGGCCCTGGTGGGGAGGGTCGGGGTCGTGGTCGGGGTCATGTCGGTCGTCTCCTGTCGTATCGCGATGGGCGGCGGGCCGCCGGTGGTCAGTGGTGGATGAGGTGCTCGCGGACGAGCCGTTGGAAGTCGGTCATCCCGGTCGCGGTGGGCTGGCCGTGCAGCCAGTCCGCCGCCAGGAGCGCTCCGGCCACGTAGGCGGAGCGGTCACGTGCCGTGATGCGCAGCTCCAGCGCCTCGCCCGGGCCGTCGAAACCGACGACATGCATGCCCGGGTGGCTGCCGGCGCGGAGGGCCACGACCTCCAGCACGTCGGCATCCGGCGCGCCAGGCCCGTCGGCCAGGCGCGCCTCGCGCTTGGAGGGCAGATGGGGCAGGAGCCGCTCGGCGATGGCGAGTGCCGTGCCGGAGGGACGGTCGGCCTTCGTGCGTCGGTGGTGCTCGAAGACGTAGGGGTCGTACTCCCCGAAGCCGCCGAAGAGGCGCGCGGCCTGCTCGGCCAGCTCGCCGAACAGGACGGCTGCCAGGGAGAAGGTGGGCGCCACGACGGCGCTGGCCCCGGCCGCCGCCAGGCGCTCCGAAAGGGCGGTGCCCATCGCGCCGTTCGCGGACCAGCCGGTGGTGCCGATGACGATGGCGCGGCAGCCGCTCCCGAGGGCCACATCCACGTTGGCGAGCAGGCTGGAGGCATGGCTGAACTCGAACGCCATGTCGACGCCGGTGGCGGTCGACGGGCCCGCCTCAAGGCTGACGGGTGTCCGCCCGAGCATGGCCACGACCTCGTCGCCACGCGCGCTCAGCGCCGCCGCGATGGCGCGGCCCATGTTGCCGGCTCCGGTGATGAGTGCTCGCATGTCTCTGGGTCCCTCTCGCGCTGGGGGACCACCGGTGAAGCTCCAGGAATCACGATGGCCGCAGTCACCCTTCGGTGTCTGCGGCCCCCGGAGCCGGCCCAGCGGCCCCGAGTCGGTCATCCCGAACGAAGCCCGCTAGGCCCGTGCCTCCCGGCAGGGCCGCCCCGGCTTCTTCTTCAGGACGAGCTGTGGCGTCATCAGGCGGCGGAGTCTGACGGCGCCGACCGAGGATGTCAATACGCCGCGAGCCCGCCATACGCCGCGGAGCCTGCCGTGGGCCGCGGAGCCCGCCGTGGGCCGCGGGCCCGCCGTCGCGAGTGGCGGACCCAGGCGACGCCCCTTGCGGGTCCCAGCGTCGGGGATCGCGTGGTCGACCGCGCGGTACGGGGCGGAGGAGCGGCCAGCTCGGGATCGCGTGGTCGACCGCGCGATCGGGCGGAGGGCCTAGCGGTGGCGGCCATGGATCGCGTGGTCGACCGCGCGGTACGGGGCGGAGGAGCCCTCGGCCGGGCGCTGCGGGTCCCGCGTCGGGGATCGCGTGGTCGACCGCGCGGTACGGGGCGGAGGAGCCCCGGCCGGTGCGCTGCGGGGCCGAGGCGCTGCGGGGCCAGACAGGCAGCACACCGTCCGCTACGCGGCGACCTCCGCTGCCTCCGATCGCCACAAGGCCTCGAAGGCGGCGAACGTCGGGGCGATGGGCTCCCCCAGCGGCGCTGCCCCGGCGCTCGCCAGGACCTCCAGCGTCTTGAGGCCATTGCCCGTGATGACCAGCACGACCTCGTCGCCGCGGCCCACGTGGCCCTCGGCCACGGCGCGCTGCAATGCCGCCAGCGTGACGCCGCCGGCGGTCTCGGTGAAGATGCCCTCCGTTTCGGCGAGCAGGCGGATGGCGGCCACGGTGGCCTCGTCCGGCACGCCCAGGATGGCGCCTCGACTCTCGCGCGCCACCTTCAGCGCGTAGGCGCCGTCGGCCGGCGAGCCGATGGCCAGGGAGCGCGCGATCGTGTCGGGTGTCTCCACGGGCAGCACGATATCCGCGCCGGACTCGAACGCCGTGGCGATGGGCGAGCAGCCGGCGGGCTGGCCGCCGATGTAGCGCAGCGGCGCCGCCTCGGTCAACCCGACCGCCGACAACTCATGGAAGCCTCGCGCCAGCTTCGTGTACAGGGAGCCCGAGGCCAGGGGTGCAGCCACCACGTCGGGCGTCCGCCAGCCCAGCTGCTGCGCGACTTCGAAGGCGATGGTCTTGGAACCCTCCGAGTAGTAGGGCCGCAGGTTGATGTTGAGGAAGGCCCAGCCATCCAGCTCGTCCGTGAGCTCCAGGCAGAGGCGGTTGACCTCATCGTAGGGCCCCCTGACCCGCACGACCGTGGCCCCCAGCGCCCGCGCCTGGGCGACCTTGGCCGGCTCCAGATCGGACGGGATGAAGACGACCGACCTGAGGCCCCGCGCGGCAGCAGCGGCCGCGACCGCGGCCGAGAGGTTGCCGGTGGAGGCGCAGGCCAGCGTGTGGAAGCCCCATTCGGCGGCACGGGCGGCGGCCACGCCCACGACACGGTCTTTGAACGACAGCGTGGGATTGCGTGAATCGTCCTTGACCCAGAGCCGCTCCAGGCCCAGGTGCGCTGCCAGGCGTGGGGCCTCCACGAGTGGCGAGACATCCACGCGCAGGCCACCGGCGGGCAGATGGGTCAGCGGCAGGAGCTCCGCGTAGCGCCACAGGTCGGGCGTCCGCGCCTCCAGCTGAGCGCGATCGAGGCGCGCTCGGAGGCCCTCAAGGTCATAGGTGGCCTCCAGCGGCCCGAAACAGCGGCTGCAGACGAACACCGGCCCCTCTGCCGCGGGTTGGCCGCAGGCTCGGCAGCGGAGGCCAGTGAAGCCGGGTCGGAAGGTGCTGGCTGTCGGAGGACCTTCGGCGAGGGACCCATGGGCGGTCCCAGGATGGGTCAGGGCAAGCGCCGGGTGAGCTTCCAGCGGCGTGGCCCTGGCCCCCGGGGTCAGGGCGTCGCTCCCCGGGGTCAGGGCGTCGATCCCCGGGCATGGTGCCTTCACTCCCCGGGGAGGTGGGGCGGGTCTGGGGCGGCGTAACGGTCAGGCTCATCAGGCGGATCCTCGAGGAGGGCGGGTGGCGCAGCGCGCCGGGCCAGGAATCACGAAGGCCGCGACCTTCGTGATGGTGGTCGCGGCCCCGGGGATCCGGCCTGTGGTCGAGCGTGTCTGGGCGCGCCCGGCTCAGGCCCCGTCCGATCCCGGCGGGGCCGAGGGCATCGCCATGTCGTCGCCATGCCTGTGCATCGGAACGGATGATAGCCGTACGCCGCGCGAATTGGCAAGTGCTTCACTTGACTTATACAGGTTCGCTTCGGTTCGCATCGGCGTCACGAGCGTGAACTGCATAGTGATGCGAGGCTGCTGTATACTTCCTCGTATGCAGGGCACCGTACGCGCCGCCAAGCTCGCCAGGCAGCAGCTCATCCGCGAGATCGTGGCGCAGCGACCCATCGCCAGCCAGCAGGATCTGGCCGCGCAGCTGGGCGATCGCGGCGTCACCGTCACCCAGGCGACCGTCAGCCGGGACATCGCTGAGTTGGGGCTGATCAAGGTCAAGCGTGGCGGGAAGGTCGCGTACGCCTCGCGCAGCGGCCTTGGCGGCAACGCACCGGGTCCGGACGATGAGCGCCTGCGGCGCATCCTGGCCGATTATCCGGTGCGGATCGGTCGCTCGGGGCTCACGTTGCTGGTACTGTCCGGAGCTGGGACCGCCGGGGCGATCGCCCAGGCCATCGATGACTCGACGCTGCAGGAGCAGGAAGGCACCCTGGCTGGCGACGACACCATCCTCGTCCTCTTCGCGGACGAAGACCGGCTGCACGCCTGGCTCAGACGTTTCGAGGCGTTGCGCCCGCCGGGGCGCTGAGAGAAGGGGACGATGACCATCCTGGGACCGGGGTCGCCGGCGGGCAGCCCGCCCGAGCCGCTGAAGATCCTCGTCGTGGACGACGAGCCGGCCATGGTCGGCGCCCTGGGGGCCATGCTGGGGCAGGCCGGCCACCGCATCGTGGCCGCCTACGACGGCGAGGAGGCCCTGCGGCGCTTCCGCGATGACGAGCCGGACCTGGTGCTGCTGGACCTGGCCATGCCGGGCCTGGACGGCGCCACGGTCTGCCGCCGCATCCGCGAGGTCAGCGACGTGCCCATCATCGTGGTCTCCGGCGAGCGCGACAACGCCGCCACGGTCGAGCTCCTGGACCTGGGTGCGGACGACTACGTGCGCAAGCCCTTCCGCTCCGACGAGCTGCTGGCTCGTGTCCACGCGGTCGCCCGGCGCTCGGCCGTCCGGGGGCGACGCACGGCCTCCGGTGAGTCGACCGGCTACGCGCTGGACCGCCGTCGCCACGAGATCCGCTGGCAGGGCACGCCGCTGCCCACGACGGTCACGGAGTTTCGCCTGCTGCGCCTCATGATCGAGCACCTCGGCGAGGTCGTCACCCACGATGACCTGCTGGCCGCCGGCTGGCCGGATGTCCTTGACCCGGCCCCCGAATGGCTCAAGCCGCACCTGGCGCGGCTGCGCGAGAAGCTCGTCAGCGCCGGCGCGCCCGTTCCCATCGCGGTGCGCGGCGTGGGCTACCGCCTGGACGCCTGAGCGCGTCCAGCCCGTCCGACCCGGCAGCTGAGGGGCGCTGCGTTCCCGGAACGCCACCCAGGCCGACGCGCGTGCCACCCGGCCGCAACCCAAGTTCCACTGCGGAGCGACCGCCTCCTCACCACCCCGCCGCTGACAGCGCGTCCGGGCCTTCGTACGGTCATGGCGCCGGCATTCCGCCGGAACCGCCTGACATGGCGGCTAGGGCTGGCGACTCATCGCAGGAGGATCCCAGGGATGGCCATCGATACTGGCAACACCGCGTGGATGTTGATGTCCACGGCACTGGTCATGCTGATGCTGCCAGGTCTGGCGCTCTTCTATGGCGGACTCGTTCGAGCCAAGAACGTGCTCTCGACGATCATGCACAGCTTCTTCGGACTGGCACTGGTCACGGTCGTCTGGGTGGTCATCGGCTTCAGCCTGGCGTTCGCCCCGTCCGTCGGCGGCGTGGGCGTCGTCGGCGGCCTGGACTTCGCATTCTTCCAGGGCGTCGGCATGGAGCCCGTCGAGGGCTTCGGCGGTGCGCAGGGTATCCCGTTCGTCCTCTTCGCGACCTTCCAGATGATGTTCGCGGCCATCACGCCGGCGCTCATCAGCGGCGCATTCGCCGAGCGCAAGCGTTTCGCGGCCTTCGTGCTGTTCACGATCGCCTGGTCGCTGCTCGTGTACTCGCCGATGGCCCACATGGTCTGGGGCGGCGGCCTCCTCTTCCAGCTCGGCGCGCTCGACTTCGCGGGCGGCACCGTGGTCCACATCGCCTCCGGCATCTCCGCGCTCGTGGTGGCGCTCGTCATGGGCAAGCGGGTGGCTGGCCATCACGTCGAGCCGCATGACGTCCCGATGACCGTCCTGGGCGCCGGCCTGCTCTGGTTCGGGTGGTTCGGCTTCAACGCCGGCTCCGCTCTCGGCGCCAACGGCCAGGCCGCACAGGCCCTCATGGTCACCACCGTGGCCGCGGCCGCCGCCACCCTCACCTGGGTCGGTGCTGCGTACGCCAAGGGTCGCAAGGTCAGCGTCGTCGGTGCGGCCGCCGGTGCCGTCGCCGGCCTGGTGGCCATCACGCCGGCCGCCGGCTTCGTGACCGTGGGCGGCGCGCTCGTGCTCGGCCTCGTGGCTGGTGGCATCTGCTTCGGCGCCACGCTGCTGCGCGATCGCCTGGCCATCGATGATGCGCTCGACGTCTTCGCGGTCCACGGCGTGGGCGGCATCTGGGGTGCCATCGGCGTCGGCATCTTCGCCGTCGCCGGCATCGGCGGCGTCTCCGGCCTGGTGGAGGGCGATATGAACCAGCTGCTCATCCAGCTGGTCGCGGTCGCCGCGACCGTCGCCTTCACCTCGGTGATGACCTTCATCATCATCAAGGTCATCGACATCGCCCTTGGCATCCGCGTCAACGCGGCGGCCGAAGAGACCGGCCTGGACATCGCGGTCCACGGCGAGACGGCCTACGTGCCCTGGTCAGGCACCCCGGCCGGCGTGGGCGCCAGCGCCGCCACGGCCACCGCGCCCATCAGCTCAGCCACCACGATGGCGAAGGTATGACCGACCGCGGCAACGGACATGGGCGACTCCGTGACGCCGGAGCCTGGCGGGCTCCGACATCCCTCGGGCACGCCGACCCAGGGGTGGTGGCCATGACCTGATCTGGGCCGGGTGAGGCTCAGAGCCTGCCCGACCAGGTCGCCAGCCCTCCGAAGACCCGCGGAGTCTCTCTGCGGGTCTTCGGCTGCCCGCGCGTGGGAGGCGCTCCGCGGGTTCGCGGCTGATCCGTGTCGGGTCGGGAGCCCGCCGACTGCGGCGGCCATCGCACGCTCCGACCCTCCCGGGTTCGTTGGCATCCGGGCCCCGGGGTCAGGCCTCGGAGGGGCCGACAGCCGCCGGGCCGTGCGCCGAGCCGCGCGATCCCGGCCCCACGGGCCGACACTCGCCGGGCCGTGCGCCGATCCCGCGATCCTGGCCCGACGGGCCGACGAAGGCCAGGTCCAGGACGAACTGCGACCCGTAGGGCTCGCGCGGCTCGACGGTCAGCTCGCCGCCCATGCTGCGGGCCAGGTGGCGGGCCGCGAAGAGGCCGATGCCAGCGCCGCGCGGCGAGTCATCCAGGCGCACGAAGGGCTCGAAGATGCGCTCCCGCCACGCCTCCGGGATGCCCGGGCCATCGTCGGTGACGGCCAGCCTGGCACGGTCCCCGGCGCGCCAGCCATAGAGCGCGATGACGCCGGCGGACGGCACGTACTTCGAGGCGTTCTCCAGGAGGTAGCCCAGCAGCCGCTCGAGCATCTGCGCCGAGGCCAGGGCCACCAGCGGCTGGTCGTGGAAGGTCACGGAGAGCGTGCGCGAGCGGAACACGGGCCGCAGCTCCTGGGTGATCCTCGAGACGGTGGCGACGAGATCCACGGGCAGCAGCTCCGTTGGCGCGGAGGGCATGACGCGGAGCGACTCCAGGATGGAATCGACCGTCTGGTCGATGCGATCCACCTGGGCCAGCGCCTCGTGCTCCCAGCTGGCGGCCTCTCCTCCTGAGAGGCGGGCCTGCCCGCCGAGCAGCTCCACGTAGGCGCGCACCACGGCCAGCGGCGTGCGCAGTGCGTGGGTCACCACGGCCACCAGGTTGGCGCGCGCCTCGTCGATGGCCCGCAGTGACTCGATCTGGGCCTCGGCTTCCGTATGCAGCCGGCTCTTCTCCACGAGCGCCGCCAGCAGGCCAGCCAGTGTCTCGAGGAATCGCAGCCGTGCGGGCGTGAACTCCCGCGCCTCCACGGTCTGCACGTTGAGGACGCCCACCACCTGCTCGTCCCAGACGAGCGGGACGGAGCACATCGAGGTGAAGCGAGCCTGGTCCACGCCGCGGATCCAGGCGAAGTTCGCGTCCTCGTGCACGTCCGGGCTGACGATGGTCGAGCGCGTTTGGGCGGCCAGGCCCGTGATGCCGCGTCCCATCTCCAGGCGTGCCACGCCCACGGCCTCGAGGTCCAGGCCATTCGTGGCCGCCAGCGTCACGCCGCTGCCATCGCGGTCGGTCAGGTAGAGGGAGCAGACATCAGCGTGTGCGGCAGCCTTCGCCCGGTCGATGACGGTGCCCATGAGCTCGTCCCACGTGCGTGCCGTGGCGGCCAGGTGCGCGACCTCCGCGAGGAAGCTGATCTCCTCGAGATGCGGCGGCTCCAGGTCACGATCGGTCACGGGGGCGAGCTCAGCTCAGGCATGCCCTGATGGTGGACCGAGCGCGGCGCGCGGTCAAACCGTGCGCCCTGGGCAGCGCCGGTGCGGAGGGTCGCCCGCGGGTCACCGCGATGTGGCCGGGGCCGCAGCGCGGCACGCGGCGGGTCGCCCAGCGCGGCACCGGTCTGCTCCGCAGCGCGGCACGCGGCACGCGGCGGGCGGCTGTGGCGAACGCCGCCTCAGCTGGCCAGGAGGACGTCGCTGCGCGCGCTGGCTCGGGCTTCGAGGAGGGATGGTCGGCCGGTCAGGAACTGGTCGACCACGCGAGCGCACTCGCGGCCCTCGCTGATGGCCCACACCACGAGCGACTGGCCGCGCCGCATATCACCGGCCACGAAGACACCCTCGCGCGAGGTTCGATAGCCGGTCGAGGCGCAGTTGCCCCGCTCGTTGATGTCCACGCCGATATCCTCGAGGACCGCGTGCTCGGGATGCAGGAAGCCCATGGCCAGCAGGACCAGCTGGGCGGGGAGCTCGTGCTCGCTGCCGGGGATCTCCCGTGACTGCCCAGCGGACCAGTCGGCGCGCACGGCACGGATGGCTCGCACCGCTCCGGCCTCGTCGACCAGGAACTCGTGGCTCAGGACGCCCCAATCGCGCGTGCAGCCCTCCGACTGGGAACTCGAGGTCGAGAGCATGCGCGGCCCCGGGTGCGTCGGCCACGGGGTGGCCGTCGTGCGACCCTCCGGTGGCTTGGGCATGATCTCCACCTGGGTGACGGAGCGCGCGCCCTGGCGGATGGAGGTCCCGACGCAGTCGGAGCCCGTGTCACCGCCGCCGATGACGACGACGTCCAGGTCCGTCGCGAGGATGACCTCCGACGGGTGCGATGGCATCGCCGGCTATGCGGTGGTTGGACTGGCGCAGGAAGTCCATGGCGAAGTGCACGCCGGCAGCGTCTCGGCCCGGGATGGGCAGGTCGCGGGGCTGCGTGGACCCGCCAGCCAGGACGACGGCATCGAAGTCGGCCACCAGCTGCGCCGCCGGGTAGCCCGCGCCGACATGGATGCCGGTGCGGAAGGTGACGCCCTCGGCCCGCATGAGGTCCAGTCGGCGATCGAGGATGTCCTTGCCCAGCTTGAAGTCCGGGATGCCGTAGCGCAGCAGGCCGCCGGGACGGTCGGCCCGCTCGAACACGGTGACGCTGTGGCCGGCGCGGTTGAGCTGGTCGGCGGCTGCCAGGCCGGCCGGGCCGGAGCCCACGACGGCCACCGACGTGCCCGTGCGCTGCAGGGGCGGACGCGGGCTTGCCCAGCCTTCGCTGAAGGCGCGCTCGATGATCGCTTCCTCGATGGCCTTGATGGCCACCGGCGGGCTGGTGATGCCCAGCACGCAGGCTGATTCGCAGGGCGCGGGGCAGACCCGCCCGGTGAACTCCGGGAAGTTGTTCGTCGAGTGGAGGACCTCCAGGGCCCGCTGCCAGCGGTCCCGGTAGACGAGGTCGTTGAAGTCCGGGATGACGTTGCCGAGCGGGCAGCCGTCGTGGCAGAAGGGCACGCCGCAGTCCATGCAGCGGGCTCCCTGCTGCGCCAGCGCGGTCGGCGCCATGGGCAGCTCGAACTCGCGCCAGTGACGGATGCGCTCCTCGACCGGCTGGTGGCCGGGTGTCTGGCGCGGGAACTCGCGAAAGCCGGAGACCTTGCCCATGCCGACCCTACGCCGCGGCCGTGACGGCCGTCGCCGTCGCGTCCAGCCTGCCCGTCGTCGCCGCTGCCGCGTTCTCCGAGGCGGCGACGGCCGCAGCCGCTTCAGCCGCCATCTCCGCGAGTGCGCGGCGATAGTCGCGCGGCATGATGCGCACGAAGGACCGCAGCTGCTCCTCCCAGGCCTCCAGGATCCGCTGCGCCCGCCGCGAGCCGGTCAGGCGGGCGTGCTCCTCGATGAGCGCCCGGAGCGCTGCCGCGTCGGCCGGGTCCGTGACGCTCTCGACATCGACCATCTCGCGATTGACGCGGGACCGCGAGCGCTCGTCCACGTCCCACAGGTAGGCGATGCCGCCGGACATGCCGGCGCCGAAGTTGCGCCCCACCGCGCCGAGCACGACCACGCGGCCGCCGGTCATGTACTCGCAGCCATGATCGCCGACGCCCTCCACGACGACCGAGGCGCCGGAGTTGCGCACGCCGAAGCGCTCGCCGGCGGGACCCAGGATGAAGGCCTTGCCGGAGGTGGCGCCGTACAGGGCGACGTTGCCGCAGATGACGTTCTCATTGGGGTCGAAGGTGGCCATCCGCGAGGGGTAGAGGATGGCGGTGCCACCGGAGAGGCCCTTGGCGAAGTAGTCGTTGGCCTCGCCCTCGAGCTCGACCGTCAGGCCGCGCGGCGCGAAGGCCATGAACGACTGGCCGGCCGAGCCGCTGGCGTGGAGGCGGATGGTGTCCTCGGGCAGGCCCGTCTCCCCCGTCCGGCGCGTGATCTCCTGGCCGAGGATCGTGCCCACCGTGCGGTGGACGTTGCGGATCTCGAAGCTGGCCGTCACGGGCTCGCCGCGCTCGAGGGCAGGGGCCGCCAGGCGCACCAGCTCGTTGTCCAGGGCCTGGTCGAGGCCGTGGTCCTGCGGCACGCTGTGATAGGTGCCACAGCGCTCCGTCGCGGGCATGGGTCGCAGCAGGCGGCGCAGGTCCAGCTGGCGCGCCTTGTGGTGGCGGATGTCGCGGCGCGGCGCCAGCTTGTCGACGCGACCGACCATCTCGTTGACGCTGCGGAACCCCAGCGTGGCCATGTGCTCCCGCAGGTCCTGGGCCATGAAGCGGAAGAAGTCGACGACGTGCTGGGGCTCACCGCTGAAGAGCTGACGCAGCTCCTCGTCCTGCGTGGCCACGCCCACCGGGCAGGTATTGAGGTGGCACTTGCGCATCATGATGCAGCCCATGGCGATGAGGGCGCCCGTGGCCACGCCCCATTCCTCCGCGCCGAGCAGGGTCGCGATGGCGACGTCCCGGCCGGTGCGCAGCAGGCCGTCGGTCTGCAGGACGACCCGGTCGCGCAGGTTGTTCTGCATGAGCACCTGGTGGGCCTCGGCCAGACCCAGCTCCCAGGGCAGCCCGGCGTGCTTGATGGAGGACAGTGGGGAGGCCCCCGTCCCTCCGTCGTGACCGGAGACGAGGATGACGTCCGCGTGGGCCTTGGCGACGCCGGCTGCGACCGTGCCCACGCCGACCTCAGCCACGAGCTTGACGCTGATGCGCGCCCGCGGGTTGGCATTCTTGAGGTCGTAGATGAGCTGCTTGAGGTCCTCGATGGAGTAGATGTCGTGGTGTGGCGGCGGCGAGATGAGGCCGACGCCGGGGGTGGAGTTGCGCGTCCGCGCGATCTTGCGGTCGACCTTGTGGCCGGGCAGCTGGCCGCCCTCACCGGGCTTGGCGCCCTGGGCCATCTTGATCTGCAGCTCGTCGGCGTTGACGAGGTAGTTGGAGGTCACGCCGAAGCGGCCGGAGGCCACCTGCTTGATGGCTGAGCGCATGCTGTCGCCGTTGGGCAGCGGCTCATAGCGAGCAGGGTCCTCGCCGCCCTCACCGGTGTTGGAGCGGCCACCCAGGCGGTTCATGGCGATGGCCAGCGTGGTGTGCGCTTCCCACGAGATGGAGCCGAAGGACATGGCGCCGCTGGCGAAGCGCTTCACGATGGCATCGACGGGCTCGACCTCGTCGATCGGGATGGGCGCCAGGTCCGTGAACTCGAGCAGGTGCCGCAGGGTGATGGGCGCATCGGCGCTGTCGTCGATGAGCCGGGCGAACTCGCGGTAGAGCTCGTAGTCGCCCGTGCGCACGGCCTGTTGGAGCTTGGCGATGGTGTGCGGATCGTGGAGGTGGCGCTCGCCGCGCAGGCGCCACTGGTAGAGCCCGCCCGGATCGAGGTCGCTGTCATCCTCCGGCTCGACATACGCGGCCGCGTGGCGCGCCAGCGTGTCCCGCTCGATGGTGGCGATGTCGATGCCGCCGATGCGCGAGACGGTGCCCGGGAAGTAGGTCGCCACGACCTCGTCCGCGAGACCCACGGCCTCGAAGATCTGGCCCCCGATGTACGAGGAGATCGTGGAGATGCCCATCTTCGACATCGTCTTGAGGAGGCCCTTGCCCAGGGCCTTGACGTAGTGGTGGCGCGCCTCGAGCTCATCAAGACCCTCCGGCAGCAGCTGGCGCCGGCGCAGGTCCTCGATCGTCTCGAAGGCCAGCCAGGGGTTGATGGCCGAGGCTCCGAAGCTCAGCAGGCAGGCGAAGTGGTGGACCTCGCGCGCCTCACCCGTCTCGACGATGAGGCCGCAGCGTGAGCGGAGGCCCTTGCGGATGAGGTGATGATGGACGGCCGCCACGGCCAGCAGCGCAGGGACGGCGGCGTGGTCGGAGTCGACGGGGCGGTCGGAGAGGATGATGACCTCGTAGCCGTCGAGGACGTACTCCTCGGCCTCTCGGCAGATGCGCTCCAGGGCGCGCTGCAGGCGGCCCTCGCGGGCGGCGAAGCAGATCGAGATCGTCTTGGCCTGGAAGTGCTGGCGGTCCACCCAGCGCAGGCGCTCGAGGTCCTCGTTGGAGAGCACCGGGTGGGGCAGCTCGATGATGCGCGCGTGCTCCGGCCCCGACGCCAGCAGGTTGCCCTCCCCTCCCACGAAGGAGACGAGGCTCATGACGAGCTCCTCGCGGATGGGATCGATGGGCGGATTGGTGACCTGCGCGAAGAGCTGGTGGAAGTAGTCGAAGAGGCTGCGCGGCTTGGATGAGAGCACCGCCAGCGGCGTGTCGTTGCCCATGGAGCCCACCGGCTCCTGGGCGTCCTGGGCCATGGGCGCCATGAGGACGCGCAGGTCCTCCAGGCTGTACCCGAAGGCCTTCTGGCGCGTCTGCACCCGCCGCGCCGGCGGCTGCAGGAGCTGGCGCGGCGGATCGAGGTCGACCAGGGGGATCTTGCCCTCGTCGAGCCACTGCTGGTAGGGCTCCGCGCCGCAGATGCGCGCCTTGACCTCCTCGTCGGGGATGATCCGACCCTCCTCCAGCGAGGCCACGAACATGCGGCCAGGCTGCAGGCGTCCCTTCTGCACGATCTTCTCCGGCGGCACGGGCAGGACGCCCGCCTCCGAGGCCATGATGAGCAGGTTGTCGTCGGTGAGGCAGTAGCGCGAGGGCCGCAGGCCATTGCGGTCGAGCGTGGCGCCGATGATGGTGCCGTCGGTGAAGGCGATGGAGGCGGGTCCGTCCCAGGGCTCGATGATGCTGCCGTGGTACTCGTAGAAGGCGCGCCGCTCGGCGTCGATCTCGGGGTCGTACTCCCAGGCCTCCGGGATGAGCATCATCATCACGTGCGGCAGGCTGCGGCCGCCCATCATCAGGAACTCGACGACGTTGTCGAGGATGCCGGAATCCGAGCTGCCCTCCTGGGTGATGGGCCGCATGCGCGAGATCTCGTCGTCGCTGAAGAGGGCCGACTCGATGAGCGCTTCGCGCGAACGCATCCAGTTGACGTTGCCGCGCAGCGTGTTGATCTCGCCGTTGTGGGCCAGCGTGCGGAAGGGGTGCGCCAGGGGCCAGGTCGGCAGCGTGTTCGTGGAGAAGCGGCTGTGGATGAGGGCCAGGGCCGACTCGAAGGCCTCATCGCGCAGGTCGGGGTAGTACTCCGCGACCTGCTGCGGGGTGAGCATGCCCTTGTAGACGATGGTGCGCGATGACAGCGAGCACACGTAGGTCTGCGCGGCACCCTTGACGGCCTCGCGGACGGTCCGCGTGCCGAACTTGCGGGCCACGAAGAGGCGGCGCTCGAAGGCGTCCTGCGTGGCGCAGCTGAGCGGTCGCGCGACGATGACCTGCTGGACGGAGGGCTCGCCGGAGACGGCCGTGGCGCCCAGGGTGGCGTTGTCGGTGGGCACCATGCGCCAGCCCAGCACCTCCAGGCCCAGCTCGTCGAAGGCCCGCTCGAAGTGGTGGCGCACGCCGGCGTGGGTGCGCGGGTCGCGGGGCAGGAAGCACTGTCCCACGGCGTAGTCGCCTGGCCCCGGCAGGGGGATGCCCAGTTCCGCGCACTCACGCAGGAAGAACGCGTGCGGCAGCTGCACGAGGATCCCGGCGCCATCACCGGTGTCCTGCTCCGCACCGCGGGCGCCGCGATGGTCCAGGTTGCGCAGGACGTCGATGCCCTTGCGCACGACGTCGTGACTCTTGACGTTGTTCAGGTCGGCCACGAAGCCCACGCCGCAGGCGTCATGCTCGAAGCTGGGTTCGTAGAGTCCCGTCTTCGGCTGCGGTTCGTACATCGCGGCGTCCTTCGTGTGGTGCGGTGGTTCGGCGTGGGCTGGGGTGGGTAGAGGGGTTGGTGGAGTCGGTTCGCCGCCGATGTGACGATGAGGGGATGGCCTGGGTCACGGTCTCTGCCGAGAGGGGCCTGCCGTGGCTGGGCCGCTGCAGATGCGGCGTCGTGGGACAGCCGTCAGGTGGACCCGCCGACCGTGCCGGGGCCCCACCGCGCCGTCCCGAGGTGGTGGGTGTCACCCGACGATAGCGAACCGCCGCCGCAGCGGTCAACGCCACCGGGCGCACGGTCGCCTCGCTGTCAGCGACGGCTTGGTGACGCTTGGGGTGCGATCCGGTAACGTCCCGCTTCTGCCAGCGGCCGCACCGATGCCGGGGCCGTGACGTGGGTCCGAGCGGGCCCTCGTGGCCGTCATCCAGGAGGCCTACGTCAAGGGCGTCTCGACGCGCAAGGTCGATGACCTCGTGCGCGCCATGGGCGGCTCGGGCATCAGCAAGAGCGAGGTGAGCCGCCTCGTGGCCGAGCTCGACACGGACCTGGCCGCCTTCCGGGAGCGGCGGCTCGAGGGGACGACCTATCCGTATCTGTGGCTCGACGCCCAGTACGAGAAGGTCCGGGACGGCGGTCGTATCGTGAACGCCGCCTTCCTCGTCGCCATCGCGGTCAACGAGCGCGGTGAGCGCGAGGTCGTGGGCTGCGCGGTCGGCGGCCGCCGAGTCGGCGGCATCTTGGACCGCGTTCCTGCGCTCGCTCGTCGCCCGCGGCCTCGACGGCGTCCGTCTCGCCACCTCCGACGCCCACCTCGGTATCCAGGCAGCCATCGCCGCGACCCTCGACGGTGCCGCCTGGCAGCGCTGCAGGGTCCATCTGCTGCGGGACATCCTCGTCCATGTGTCGCCGACCCGCGGGTCGCCTGATCGGGGCGGGTTCGCCCGATGCCTCGGCGGGTCGCCCGATCTCGGCGGCCTCATTGGCCAGACTGCACCCGGAGCAGCGTTACAGAGACGTCCAGACCGTCCACTGGCCGGATCCCACTCGGAGCAAGCCCAGCATCCTCGGTCATGGCCCTCGGACTGGCCATCAAACGGCCAGATCGGACCGAGAGGAGCCTTAGGCCGACTCGCACCCATCGAGATGGCCAGAGGCGACCATCAGTAGAGATCGTCCACGATCCTCACCGCGCGCCGGATCCCGGCCGCCCCTGGCTTCGCGGTCACGCTCGAGGAGCCTCGCGCGCCGGCCTTGTCACTCGGACGCGGTGTCGCGGCCGGCCAACCGTTCCACCCCCGGTAGGGTCTGGCCACGACACGAGCGCCGCGATGGTCCCACGAGGGTCGCGCAGCCACGCCCGCGCCTTCGGACCGCCATCTGGCAGGGCGGTCCGCAGCACCGTGCGGTGGGCAGCCACACGCCGCCGATTCGTGCGTGTGCCCTGCACCACCAGCAGGCAACTGACCGACGCCGCCTGCCAGCCTCGTTCGGCGGCGATGCGCCGCGCCAGACGCCGCTTGCGGTCGAGCGTCCCCAACAGCTCGTTGACGTCCACGATGGCCGACTTGAGCTCGATGACCAGGAGGGAGCGGCTCGGCTCGTGGAAGGCCAGGATGTCGATGACCCCGCGCTCGGCGCCGATGGCGAACGTCACCTCCGGCGCCAGCAGCCAACCCCCGACGCCCGACAGGTGCGCGGCGACGCTCTCGTGCAGGGCAGAGTGGCGAGCGTTGACCAGCCGGTCCAGCTCTCCGCCGCGCCAGCGAGCCACCACGTCGATGCGGATGTCGAGCGCGGCGGCGAGACGGCGCAGTGTTGCCAGCGAGGCGCGATCCAGGTGGCCCCGCTCTACGAGCGAGACGAAGCTGGCAGAGACGCCGGCCCGGCGGCCGACGTCCTCCTGCCGCCAGCCGCGGCGCAGTCGCACGGCACGGAAGGCCGCTCCGACCCGGATGTCGTCCACCCGCAAGATAGTGACGGGCACGACTTCGCACGCCCTGCACGGGAGCTTGCGCGAGGCTTACGTGCGGCGCTCATCGCGCCCGCTTCGCGGAGCGTCAGTCGGCGAGGTTCGGGGCCAGCCAGCGCTCGGCTTCGGCCAGGGACCAGCCCTTGCGTCGCGCATAGTCGGCGACCTGGTCACGACCGATGCGGCCGACACCGAAGTAGCGGGCCTGCGGGTGCCACAGGTACAGGCCGCTGACGGATGCCGCCGGCAGCATCGCCATCGTCTCGGTCAGGTGGATGCCCGCCCGTGACTCCGCCTCCAGGAGCCGGAAGAGGGTCGCCTTCTCGGTGTGGTCCGGGCAGGCCGGATAGCCCGGCGCCGGCCGGATGCCCTGGAAGCCCTCAGCGATGAGTGCGTCATTGTCCAGCGACTCGTCCGCTGCGTAGCCCCAGAGGTCTCGCCGCACGCGCTCGTGCAGCCACTCGGCGAAGGCCTCGGCGAGGCGATCGGCCAGGGCCGTGAGCAGGATGGCCGAGTAATCGTCGTGCGCCGCCTCGAAGCGTGCCCGCGCGTCCGCCAGCCCATGCCCGGTCGTGACGGCGAAGGCCCCCACGTAGTCGCCGCCACCCCGGCCGCCGCCGGCGCCGCTCCCGTCGGCGCCGATCGCGCCGGTCCCGATCCCGCCGGCGCCGATCCCGCCGGCGCCGAGCGGGGCCACGAAGTCGGCCAGGCTCAGGTCCGGCCGCCCATCCGGGCGGGCGACCTGCTGGCGAAGGGCGTGCAGTCGGGCCAGCTCCTGCGTTCGCGTCTCGTCCGACCAGAGGACGACATCGTCGTCCGGGGTGGAGCCCGCCGGCCAGAAGCCAACGACGCCATCGGCACGCAGGAGCCCCTCGTCGGCCACCCGGCGGAGCATGAGCAGCGCATCGGCGTGGAGGTCGCGGGCCACCGCGCCCACCTCGGCGTCAGCGAGGATGGCCGGATACCGACCGCGCAGCTCCCACGTGGCGAAGAATGGCGACCAATCGATGCGTGCCGCGAGCTCGTCGATGGGGATGTCCGCGAGGGTGCGCGGACCCAGGAATGTGGGGCGCGTCGGCCGCGAGGTCGGGGCCGTCCAGTCGATGACCAGGCGGCCAGCACGGGCCTCCGCGAGGCTGACGCGGCGATCCGCGGCATCGCGACCTTCGTGCCGGCGGCGGGCCTCCGCGTACTCGTCGCGCTTGGCGGCCATGAACGCGTCGCGGGCCTCCGGGTCGAGCAGGGCGCCGGCCACGCCGACGGCCCGGGAGGCGTCCTCCACATGGATGACCGGGCCGCTGTAGGCCGGCTCGAGGCGCACGGCGGTATGTGCGCGGGAGGTCGTGGCTCCGCCGATGAGCAGCGGGATGGAGAGCCCGGCACGCTCCATCTCGGCGGCCACCACGCGCATCTCCTCCAGGGAGGGCGTGATGAGCCCGGACAGACCGATGATGTCCGCGCCCTCCGCCACCGCGGTCTCGAGGATGCGCGTCCAGGGCACCATGACGCCGAGGTCCACGACGCGGTAGTCGTTGCAGCCGAGCACGACGCCGACGATGTTCTTGCCGATGTCGTGGACGTCGCCCTTCACGGTGGCCATGACGATCGTGCCTGCCGCGCGACGACCACCCAGGCCGCCGCCGCTGCCCCGCCACTGCGCCGCTCCCCGCCGCTGCGCCGCTCGCCGCGAATCCCCCACCACCGCCGGCTTCCTCCGCCTCACCGGCCGCTGCGCGAGCCGCGCGCTCGGCCTCGATGAAGGGCACCAGGTGGGCCACGGCCTGCTTCATGACACGCGCCGACTTGACGACCTGGGGCAGGAACATGCGACCACTGCCGAAGCGGTCGCCCACGATGCTCATGCCCGCCATGAGGGGACCCTCGATGACATGCAGGGGCCGGGCGGCCAGCAGTCGGGCCTCCTCGGTGTCCGCCACGATCCAGTCGCTGATGCCCTCCACGAGCGCGTGGGTCAGGCGCTCACCCACCGGCGCCTCGCGCCAGGACAGGTCGCGCGTCTGGCCGGAGGCCGCGCTGCGGGCGGCATCGGCCACGTCCAGCAGGCGCTCGGTGGCGTCCGGCCGGCGGTCCAGGACGAGGTCCTCGACACGCTCGCGCAGGTCGGCGTCGAGATCGTCGAGCACCGGCAGCGCTCCGGCGTTGACGATGGCCATGTCCAGGCCGGCGGCGATGGCGTGGGTCAGGAAGACGGCGTGGATGGCCTCGCGAACCGGGTCGTTGCCACGGAAGCTGAACGACACGTTGGAGACACCGCCGCTGGTCAGCACGCCCGGCAGCTCCGCCTTGATGCGCCGCACGGTCTCGATGAAGGCCAGCGCGTAGCCGGCGTGCTCCTCGATGCCCGTGCCGATGGCGAAGATGTTGGCGTCGATGATGATGTCTTCGGGCGCGAAGCCCGCACGAGTCGTCAGCAGGTCCACGGCGCGGTGCGCGATGGCCAGGCGCCGCTCGACCGATTCCGCCTGCCCGGCCTCGTCGAAGGCCATGACGACGACAGCCGCCCCGTAGCGGCGCGCCAGGCCGGCCTGGCGCAGGAACTCCGCCTCCCCCTCCTTCAGCGAGACGGAGTTGACGATGGGGCGGCCCTGCGCCGCCCGCAGCCCGGCCTCGATGACCGACCAGCGCGAGGAGTCGATCATGAAGGGCACCCGCGCGATGTCCGGCTCCGCGGCCAGCAGGCGCACGAAGCGCGTCATGGCCGCCTCTGAATCGAGCATGGCCTCGTCCATGTTGATGTCCAGGACCTGGGCCCCGCTCTCCACCTGCTGGCGGGCGACCTCCACGGCCTCCCCGTACTGGCCCTCGCGGATGAGCCGGGCGAAGCGACGCGAGCCCGTCACGTTGGTGCGCTCGCCGATGTTGACGAAGAGGCTGCCCGGCCCGATCTCGAGGGGTTCCAGCCCGGCCAACCGGGTCCGGGGCTCCACGATGGGCACCACCCGCGGAGCGAGGCCGCGGACGGCCGCGGCGATGGCAGCGATGTGCTCCGGTCCCGTTCCGCAGCAGCCGCCCACGATGTTGAGGTAGCCGTCGCCCGCCAGCTCGCCCAGGACGGCCGAGGTGTCGGCGGGCGTCTCGTCGTAGCCGCCGAAGGCGTTGGGCAGCCCGGCGTTCGGGTAGAGGGAGAGGAACGTGTCCGCGATGCCGGACAGCTCCTGGGCATAGGGGCGCAGCTGGCGACCCCCCAGGGCGCAGTTGAGCCCGACCGCGAGCGGCCGAGCGTGCCGCACGCTGTCCCAGAAGGCTGCCAGTGTCTGGCCGGAGAGGGTGCGCCCGGAGCGGTCCGTGATGGTGCCGCTGATGATGAGCGGCAGGCGGAAGCCCAGCTCCTCCCAGAGTGCTTCGACGGCGAAGATGGCGGCCCTGGCGTTGAGCGTATCGAAGATGGTCTCGATGGCCAGCAGGTCCGCGCCGCCCTCGACGAGACCGCGGGCCGCCTCCAGGTAGGCCTCGGCCAGCTCCGTGAAGTCGACGTTCCGCGCACCCGGGTCGTTGACGTCCGGCGAGAGCGAGGCCGTCCGATTGGTCGGGCCCAGGCTGCCCAGCACCCAGCGCGGGCGGCCCGCGGCATCGGCGACCTCCGCGGCGTCCGCTGCCTCCCGTGCCAGGCGCGCCGACTCGCGATTCATCTCCGCCACGACGTCCTGCAGGCCATAGTCGGCCATGGCGATGCGGGTGGCGTTGAAGGTGTTGGTGGAGATGATGTCCGCGCCGGCGGCCAGGTAGCGGCCATGGATCTCGCGCACGATGTCCGGTCGGGTCAGCGAGAGCAGGTCGTTGGCGCCACGCAGGTCGCGCGGATGGTCGGCGAAGCGCTCCGCGCGGAAGTCGGCCTCGGCCAGGCCGTAGCCCTGCAACATGGTGCCCATGGCGCCGTCGAGCACGAGGATGCGCTGGCGCAGGACCTCGGGCAGCGCCTGGGCGCGCGCATGTCGGCGCGACGCGGGGTCGCCCCCCGTGACGACCGTCCCGGGTGCCCTCATGGCCAGCCTCATCCCTCCTGCAGCATGGGCTCATGGTGGCCCGCTTGGGCATCTTAGCGGGCGTCCCGTGCTCGGCCTTGCACGTCCCTTCGCCGCAGCGACCACGCCGCCGGGACCGCCCGCGAAAGGTAGGTACCAATCAGACCACGCTGCTACACTCGCTCACGTGCAGGGAGTGTCGTGACCGGCGAGCCGCTCTACTCGCTCGTGGCCAGCCGCGCCGAGGCCCTCATCGCCTCCGGGACGTGGCGGGAGGGCGAGCGGTTGCCACCCGAGCGACAGCTCTGCCGCGACTTCGACGTCTCCCGCTCCACCCTGCGCCAGGCCCTCGGCGAGCTGGAGGCACGCGGCCTCATCAGCCGCCACCAGGGTCGCGGCACGTTCGTCACCCGCCCGCGCCTGCAGCTGCCCATCGCGAGTGCCTTCTCCATCAGCGAGGCCATGCGCCAGAACGGCCTGTCCATCGAGACCCGCGTCGTCGGCGTCCACGTCCTCGAGGCCAGCCGGCAGCTGGCCGCCGACCTGGCCTGCCTGCCCGGCGACCCGCTGGTGCTCATCGAGCGGCTGCGCAGCGGAAACGGCGAGCCCATGGTCCTCGACACCGCACACCTTCGCGAGGCCGACTTCCCCGGACTCGTGAAGGCCGACCTTGAGCAGCGCTCCCTCTACGAGATCCTGCGCACGGACTACGGACGGATCGTGGCCGAGGCGCATGAGACCATCGAGCCGGTCATCCTGACCCCGCGCGAGTGCGGGCTGCTGACGGTGCCGCTGCACACGCCAGCGCTGCTGACGCGGCGCACCACGCTCGACGACCACGGCCTGGTCGTGGCCCTCGGGCAGGTCCTGCTGCGCGGCGACCGCTCTCGTTACCTCTTCAGGCGCACCGTCGACGGCGCCGCTCTTGCGGCCGCCGCCCGGCCAGCGACCGCAGGATCCCGGCCGGCCAACGCAGGAGCCCGGCCGGCCAGCGCACGGTCCCGGCCGGCGAAGCCAGGAGCCCGGCAGGCTGCGAAGCCCACCAGACCCGCCCCCATCAACGTCCGGACCGGCCCGGACCCACAGGACAGCACGAGGAGACCCGGGTGACCGCATCGGATCGCTGGCTGGCCTCTGCCCGAGCGGTGCTCGAGCAGGTGGCCGCCACCCAGTCGCAGGCCATCGACGCGGCCAGCGCCATCTTCGCCGACACCATCGCCGCGGACGGCCTGGTGCACGTCTTCGGCTCCGGCCATTCGCGCATGAACACCGAGGAGATGTTCCCGCGCATCGGCTCCTATCCGGGCTTCCACCCGGTCGCCGAGCTGGCCCTCAGCAACCACGTCGGCGTCGTGGGACCCAACGGCCTGCGCCAGGCCATGTACCTGGAGAAGGTGCCCGGCTTCGCTCGCATCATCCTGCAGCAGTTCAAGATCCATCCCGGCGACGCCTTCCTCATCTTCAGCTCCACCGGCATCAACGGCACGGTCGTCGAGATGGCGCTGCTGGCGAAGGAGATGGGCCTGCCCGTCGTCGCGGTGACCTCCCTGCAGCACACGCAGGCCACGAGCTCGCGCCATCCCTCCGGCCGCAAGCTGGCCGAGATCGCCGACGTCACGATCGACAACTGCAGCCCGCCGGGTGATGCCGCCACGGACATCGAGGGCATCCCCTTCCGCGTCGGCCCCGTCAGCTCCATCGGCGCCATCGCCGTCGTCAACAGCCTCAAGACGCGCACGGCGGAGCTCCTCGTGGAGCGCGGCGTCGTTCCCGTCGTCCTGACGAGCCCGCACTTCGTCGGCAACGCCGTGGGCGAGGAGCAGCTGGAGCGCGTCTACGACGAGTACTTCCGGCGCATCACGCGGGCCTACGACCCGCAGGGCGCACTCCCGGTCCCCGATAGCTCCTGGTCCTGACGTGAGCGACGAGCACGTGCTGCTCCGCGCGCCCCTGGTGGCGCGCGCGGACGTGGTGGTCATCGGCGCCGGCTCGGCAGGTGCCTGCGCGGCCATCGCCGCCGCGCGCGGTGGGGCCTCCGTCGTCCTCGTCGAGAAGCTGGGCTTCCTGGGCGGCACCAGCACCGCCGTCCTGGACACCTTCTACGGCTTCTACACGCCCGGTGCGCGCTCGCGGAAGGTCGCCGGCGGCATCTCCGACGAGGTGGTGGCCAGCCTTCGTGCCCTGGGCCCGGTCGTGGAGCGGCCCAACACGTACGGCGCCGGCACCGGCATCACGTACAACGCGGAGCACCTCAAGATCGCCTGGGAAGACCTCGTGCGGGGGGCCGGCGTGCGCGTCATGCTGCACGGCTTCCTGCAGGCAGCCAGCGTGCGGGACGGCCGCATCGAGGACGTCGTGGTGGCCACCAAGGCCGGCCTGGTGCGCATCGCCGGGCAGGTCTACGTGGATGCCAGCGGCGACGCCGACCTCTGCCACCAGGCCGGCTTCGGCTACGAGCTGGCCGGAGAGGAGGCGCCGGCCCAGACCCTGACGACGACGTTCCGCATGGCCAACGTCGACGCCGCACGCCGTGGCGCGTTGAGCCGCGGGAAGTTCGCGGCGCTCATGGCCGAGGCCGCCGACTCCGGAGCCTACGACCTGCCCCGCCGCGAGGGCTCGGACCACGTCACGCCCGTGGCGGGCATGATGGCGACGGTCATGACCCGGCTCGACTCCTTCCGGCGCGAGGGCCAGCGCCTTGTCAACGCCACCGACCCTGCACTGCTGTCGGAGGCCGAGATGGCCGGCCGCCGCCAGGCCCTGGAGTACGCCCGTTTCCTGCACGACCGTGTGCCCGGCTACGAAGAGGCCGCCATCGTGGCGCTCTCCTCGCAGATCGGCGTGCGTGAGACACGCCGCGTGTACGGCGACGCTCGCCTCACCCGCGAGGACGTGCTCGGTGCCCGCCGCTTCGACGACGAGGTGGGCCTCTGCGGCGCACCCATCGAGGACCACCACGGCGGGGCGGACACGGGCTGGCAGTACCTGCCCGAGGGCCAGGTCGTGGGCATCCCCTATGGCACGCTCCTCGTCCGCGACGCCACGGACACCCTGGTGGCGGGTCGCTGCTTCAGCGCCACCCACGACGCGCACGCGTCGGTCCGCTCCATGGCGCAGACGATGGCCATGGGCCAGGCGGCCGGCACCGCCGCGGCCATGGCCGCGGCCGCGCGGACCAGCCCGCGCGAGGTCGATGTGGCTGCCCTGCGGGACCGCCTGCGGGCCGACGGCGCCATCCTGGAGGTCCCGGTCGCGTGATGCTGGAGCCGCGCGAGGGCTGGTGGCTGGGCTTCGACATCGGTGGCACGCGCACGAAGGCCGGCGTGGTCACGCCTGACGGCCACGTCCACGACCCCCACGTCAGCGAGACCACCCACGACCCCTTCGACGTCATCTGGGCCCGCCTCCTGGAGCACGTCGAGGCAGCCCTGGCGCAGCACGGCGCGCCGGGCCTGCGGGGCATCGGCATCGCGGCGCCCGGTCTCATCGACCCGACCTTCGGGGTGCGCAACCTGCCCGGCAAGGTGCTGGGCATCGAGGACTTCCCCATGCGCGAGCGCCTCGAGCATCGCTTCGGCGTGCCGGTCCGCTGCGTCAACGACGGCGCGGCGGCAACCCTGGCCGAGTGGCGCTTCGGCGCCGCGCGCGGCCACGAGGACGTCGTCGGCATGACCCTGGGCACCGGCCTGGGGGTCGGCGTCATCCTGGGCGGCCGGCTGCTGACCTCACGGCACCTCGCCGCGGCGGTGTCCTTCGGGCACGCCACCATCGAGGTCGGCGGGCGCACCTGCCTGTGCGGCAACGTCGGCTGCGCGGAGACGTTCGTGTCCGCCAACGCGGTCGTCGGCCGCATGCGCGACTACGTGGCCCGCAAGGTGCCCTCCACCATCACGGACGCCTACGAGCGCGACCCGGGCCGCATCACCTTCCACACGCTGGTGGAGGGCGTCGAGGCCGGCGACCGCGTGGCCCTGGAGATCATGTCCCGCTTCTGTCGGGACCTGGGCGCCACCATCGTCACGGCCATCCACGCGTACGACCCGGAGGTCGTGGTGCTGGCCGGCGGGCCCATGGCGCAGGCTGACCACTTCCTGCCGCAGGTGCAGGCCTGGGTCGACCGCTACGCGTTCCGCTACCCCAAGGACCGCATCATCCCCATCCTGCGTGCCGAGCGCTCCGACCATGCCGGGGTGCTGGGCGCCGTCGCCCTCGTCATGCAGGCCACCGTGGAGCCGGGCAGCCACCCCGACTCGTAGCCCGCGACCAACCACGAAAAGGAGCCGCCATGCCCTTCGTCCGCACCGTCCTCGGCGACATCGAGCCCGCAGGACCTGGGCATCGTCTACGCCCACGAGCACATCGTCATCCACGGCGGTCGGCCGGTGCAGCTCTTCCCTGACTTCGAGCTGTCCGACGTGGAGCGCGCCGTCGCCGAGCTGGCGCCCGCCCAGGCCCTCGGATTGCGCACAGTGGTGGACGCCATGCCCGCCGACTGCGGTCGGGACGTGCTCCTGCTGGCGGAGGTGTCGCGGCGCAGCGGCGTGCACGTCATCGCCCCGACCGGTCTCCACCACGAGCGCTACTACCACGACCGCCACTGGAGCGTGCGCCTCTCCGCTGACGAGATCGCGGACCTGTTCGCGGCCGACATCGAGGAGGGCATCGACGAACTGGACTACGCGGCGCCCATCGTGAAGCGCACCGTTCATCGCGCCGGGGTCATGAAGATCGCCGGTAGCCAGGGCGGACCAAGCACCCGCGACGAGTCGGTCTTCGCAGCCGCGGCCATGGCGCAGCAGCGCACGGGCTGCCCCATCCTCACGCACTGCGAGGCGGGCACCGGCGCCCTCGAGCAGGTCGAGGTGCTCGTCCGCCACGGTGGTGACCCCGCGCACATCGTGCTCTCCCACGTGGACAAGGTCGTCGACCGCGCCTACCAGCGCGACATCGCCGCCACCGGCGCGCGGGTCGAATACGACCAGGGCTTCCGCTGGAAGCCCGGCCAGGCCAATGGCACGCTGCAGCTGCTCGAGTGGGCAGCCGAGGACGGCCTGCTGGGCCACATCACGCTGGGGCTGGATGCCGCTCGCCAGGCCTACTGGACGCAGTACGGCGGCGCGCCCGGCTGGACCTGGCTGCTGGCCGATCTCGCTGCCATGATGCGGGAGCGCAGCCTCGGCGATGCGGAGCACCACCTCCTGTTCGTCGAGACCCCCCGCGACGCCTACACCTTCGGCTCTGCACACGCCTGATCGCGACACTCGGAGGGATCGAACATGACGCCACGCGAGCGCATCCTTGCAGCACTCGATCACCGGGAGCCCGACCGGATCCCCATCGACCTGGGCGCGACGCCGGTCACCTCCATCACGAAGGCGGCCTACATCCCGCTTCGGGCGCACCTCGGCCTGCCCGAAGAGGACATCGCCATCTACGACGAGGTCCAGCAGCTGCCCTACTGCGGGGAGGACCTGCTGACCCGGTTCGGGGTCGATACGCGCATGGTCCAGCTGCCCATGGCCCATGTAGGCGGGGTCGAGATCGTCGACGACGGTGACTACTGGGCCATGTGGGACCGCTGGGGCAGCAAGATGCGCATGCCCAAGGACAAGCCCCTCTACTACGACTGGGTGGAGTTCCCCATCACGGAGCCCACCCTGGAGGCCCTCGACGCCTACCGCTGGCCGGAGCCGGACTCGCCGGAGGTCAGCGCCCGCCTGCGCAGGAGGGCCGAGGAGCTGCGCGCCACCACGGACTACGCGCTGGTGGGCTCCGGCGTCATCGGCGGCGGCATCTTCGAGCAGGGCTGCCGGGTGATGGGCATGGAGAGCTTCATGATGGCCATGCTCACGGCGCCCGACTTCACGGCGCGGCTCGTGGATGGCATCACGGACATCTACATCGAGTCGATCGACCGCTATCTTGGCCAGGTGGGCGAGCTCATCGACGTCTTCACCTTCTGGGATGACGTGGCCACCCAGAACGGCTGGATGATCAACCCAGGGACCTACATCGACGTCATCAAGCCGCGCCAGAAGCGCCTCATCGAGGCCATCAAGAGCCGCACGAAGGCCAAGCTGTTCTACCACGGCTGCGGCGCCGTCTTCGACCTCATCCCGCACCTCATCGAGATCGGCGTGGACATCATCAACCCGGTCCAGGTGAGCGCGGAGGGCATGGACAGCAAGCGCCTCAAGGCCGCCTACGGCAAGGACGTCACCTTCTGGGGCGGCGGCGTGGACACGCAGCGGGTGCTGCCCTTCGGCACACCGGACGAGGTCCGTGACGAGGTCAAGCGGCGCATCGATGACCTGGCTCCCGGCGGTGGCTTCGTCTTCGCGACGGTCCACAACATCCAGGCCTTCGTGCCGCCGGCCAACATCGAGGCCGCCTTCGACACGGCCCTCCAGTACGGCGGGGTCGCGGTGGGATGAACCAGCCCATGCCGGTCGCAGACGGCCAGCAACTGCGCCTGCTGGCCCTGACCTGCGAGGTGCTCTCCCGCAGCGTCTATCTCTGCGCCGCCCGTTCGCCGCACATCGTGGACGTCCAGCTCAACCGGCGCGGCCTGCACGACGACCCGCCCAACCTGCGCCAGGTCCTGCAGGGTCAGGTCGACGGCATCGGCAGACCCTTTGACGCGGTCGTCCTGGCCTACGGGCTGTGCGGCGGCGCGACGGCCGGGCTGCGGGCCGGCGCCATCCCCCTGGTGGTGCCGCGGGCGCACGACTGCATCACGCTGTTCCTGGGCTCCCGCGAGCGCTACAGCGCCGAGTTCGTGGGCCATCCCGGCACGTATTGGTACGTGCAGGACTACCTGGAGCGCACGGACGACGACAGCGCCTTCGCTGGCGTGGGCGCCCTTTCCGATGCCGCCAGCCGCGCCACCTACGAGGAGTACGTCGAGAAGTACGGCGAGGACAACGCCGCCTACCTGATGGAGGCCATGGGCGCCTGGCGCAGCCACTACGACCGCGCCGCCTACGTGGACATGGGCGTGGCCGTGCCAGAAGCTGCGGCCCGCGCGGAGCTGCGCGCCCGCGACGACGCGCAGCGGCGGGGCTGGCAGTTCGACAGGCTGGCCGGTGAGCTGCTCCTCATCCGCAAGCTCATCGACGGCGACTGGGACGCGGACATGTGCATCATCGAGCCGGGCCAGCAGTTGGCCATGAGCTACGACGACCAGGTCATCCGGGCGGAGCCGGTCAGCCCAACCGTCTCCACCGCGCCCGGGACCTGAAGCCCTGTCAGCGCCGATGAGCGACCGCGGGCCGACCGGACGTGCGTACGCCCTGCTCGCAGGCCTCGTCGTGGTCTGGGGCTGCCACTGGACGGTGGCCAAGATCGGGCTGCAGACACTGCCGCCCTTCACCTACGCCATGTTGCGGCTGCTGGTGGCGGTGGCCGTGCTGGCCGTCCTCATGCGAGGGGCGGGCCGGCTCCGGCCGCCGGCCCGGGCGGACGCGCCCATCATCGTCTCGTACGGACTGCTGGCCATCGCGGTGGGCATCGCCATCATGAACATCGCCCTGCCCTTCGTGGAGGCAGGTCGGGCGTCGATCCTGGCCTACACGCTGCCCCTCTGGGTGGTGCCCATCGTGGCCCTCACCGCTCGACTGCTGCCCACTCGGGCCGAGTTCGCGGGCCTGGCCCTTGGCGTCGCAGGCCTGGTCCTCCTGCTCAACCCGCTGGCCATCGACTGGTCATCGGCGCAGACGCTCCTCGGGTGCGCACTCCTGCTGCTGGGGGCGGCGGCTGGCGCGGCCGCGCTCGTGCACGTGCGGGCGCATCGCTGGCAGGGCACGCCGTTCGACGTGCAGCTCTGGCAGCTGCTCGTGGCCCTGCTGCCCATGGTGGTGCTGGCGGTCCTGCTGGAGGGCGACGAGTGGTCGACGGTCGACTGGGACCCAGGCACGCTGGCGGTCATCCTCTACAGCGGTGCCCTGGCCACGGCCTTCGCCTACTGGGCCAGCCAGTCGATCGTGCGCGTCATCGGCCCCACGACGACGAGCATCGGCTTCCTCGCGGTGCCCGTTGCAGGCATCGTCACGGGTGTCATCGTGCTGGGCGAGACGGTCTCCGTGCTCGACGTCCTGGGCCTGGTCGTCACCATCGCCGCCATCGTCGTGGTGCTGCGCGCGCAGCGGACGGCAGCGGCGGCACCGGCCAGTGCGGCCAGCTCGACCAGCGCAGCCGGTGCGGCCAGCGGCAGGATCGACCTCCCCGCCGGAGAGCCCCTCACGGAGGTCGTGATGGCCGATGGCGCCGACCTGCCCGTCCCGGGTCCGCGGCAGGCGTGATGGCGAACGCGGCGTGCCACGGACGAGGCCACGGGGCCGGCCTGGTGGAGGCGGCGGACCGCCGTGTCGGAGCCGCCGGGCGCCGGGCCCGGCAGTCGCTGCGGCGCCTGTCCAGCGACGGCGCTGCGGGCGGCCGTCGGTGAGGGCGAGGGAGCGCTTCGCTGCGGTCTTCGCCGGCCGCCTGCCGGACCGTGTCCCGGTGACGCTGTTCATCCAGGACCAGGGACACTTCATCAGCCAGCTGTATCCCGACATCGACCCCTGGGACTCGCTGGCGCTGCAGCTCGCGACCGTGGAGGTCCAGCGCCAGCTCGGCGTGGACATCATGGCCCGACTGCTCTTCGGGACGCTCGATCCGTTCCAGTGGATGTTCCTCGGGGGCCTGGACGTGACGCGCTCCACGGACGACTGGCAGGTCGAGACCGTCGAGCGGCGCGATGGTCGGACGACATCCCGGCAGTCGGTCGTCCACACCCCGGGAGGGGACCTGGAACAGGAGTACACGATCGACGAGATCCGGCCCGGCACGCTGATGTATGCCTGCACGCGGAAGCCCGTGCGCAGCCGCGCGGACCTGGAACTCGTGGCCGCCTACGAACCGGGCATGCCGGCGTGGTTCCCCGCCGCGGTGGCCGAGCGCGTCGCGCCTATCCGCGAGGCCGTCGGCGACGACGGCTGGGTCGGCGTCTGGGCGCCCCACGGCCCGTTCAACATGGCCTCACTGCTCGTGGACGAACAGGAGCTCTACGCGCTCTTCTACGAGGACCCCAGCTACTACGAGCGTCTCATGGAGGTCTCGCTGGCGCGGGTGCGCGACTACACGCGAGCCATCGACGCTCCGGGCGTGGACCTGCTGTTCGTGGGCGGCAACGTGCCCGGCGGCTTCATCGGACGGCGCAACTACGAGGAGCACGTGCTGCCCTGGGAGGCCCGACACATCGCCTGGGCGCAGGCCGCCGGGACACCGGCGGTGTACCACAACTGCGGTCTCATCCAGGGCCTGGTGGAGTCCTACAAGCAGCTCGGCGTGGCCGCCGTGGAACCATTCTCGCCACCGCCCAAGCTGGGTGACGCGGACCTGGCCGCCGCCAAGGCCCTCGTCGGGGATGCCTACGTCATCATCGGCGGCGTGGACCAGGTGGACGTCCTCCAGAAGGGCAGCCTCGACGACGTCAGACGGGCGACCGAGACGACGATGCGCGCCGGCAAGCCCGGCGGGCGCTTCATCCTCCAGAACGCGGACTTCCTCGAGCACGACACACCGCTCGAGAACGTGGAAGCCTTCGTGCGCACGGCCCTGGAGCACGCCGGCTACTGACCCACCCGTCCGGCCCCTCTACCGACGAGCCGCCAGGGGCCTGCCGTGGCCCGAACCTGCCCGACCAGGTGGCCGTGGGGCCGGGCCGCGGGCGATCCACAGCGAGTATCGTCACCCCTCGCCGTGCCGACCAGTACAGGAGAGTCCCCCGTGAGCAGACTCATCGACCTCGCAGACATCGCACCGCTCGAGATGCGGCCGGGCCTCGCCATCGCACGCCGCATCGAGGGCGAGCGCATCACCATGGCGGTCTTCGAGCTGCAGCCCGGCACCGTCGTGCCGGAGCATGAGCATCCGGCGGAGCAGATGGGGCTCTGCATCCGGGGGCAGCTGACCTTCACCGTCGGTGACGAGACGCGCACACTCGGTCCGGGCGGGACCTGGAACGTCCCGTCCGGCGTGCCGCACCGCGCCGAGGCCGGGCAGGAAGGCGCATCGTCGTCGAGGTCTTCTCGCCGATCCGCGACGACTGGGACGTCCCCGAGCTGCCGCTCCGGATGCCGGCCTGGCCCAGCGTCGTCTGACGAGGCTGCGAGCCTCAGCCTCCGAGGTGCTCGAGGACACGCCGGACTACCGCGTCCACCGCATGCGGCACGGCTCGCTCCACCGCCCCGGAGAGACCCTCGCCCAGCTCCAGGTCGGCCACGCCGATGCCGATGCTCACGGCCGGCGGGGCCGTGCCGGCAAGCTCGCGGGCAAGCGCCAGGAGCTCAGCGGCACCCACGTGATGGGAACTGGAGCCCGGCGCGGCGCGCACATCGGCCGCCTCGCTCTCTCCCCCGCCCGCGTCCAGCTCGTGCACGGCGATAGCGCCGGGCAGCCCTGCCATGTCGGCATCGATCAGGACGACGAGGGACGCGGCCGCGAAGTCGAGCGCCACCTCCGGCGTGAGCTGGTAGGCCGTGGCCACGGTCACACGCCCCTCCCCGACGGCGTGGGCCAGCCGGACATCGGCGGCCACCGCGTCGGCCACCAGCACGCCCACGCCGTCATCGCGTCGCAACGTGTTGCCATAGCCCAGCACGAGCACGGGCAGCGGCGCGGCCGCCACACGGCGTTCGGCCGCCGGCAGCGGCTCGGCCGCCGGACCTGCGTGACTGCGGGCAGCGCCTCAGCCGCCGGATGGGGCGCGGCACCAGCGCCATCCCCAGGCACACGAACGGACGCCGCCTCATCGGCGGCGCCCGTCAGGTGCTCAAGGTTCCTGGCCACCGGGCCAGCGTGCGCCTACCGCTTGACGCGGTCAAGCACCTCGCCATCGACTGAGAGCAGCTGGATGTCCAGGGCCATGTTGCCAAGGGCATGCGTCGAGCAGGAGAGGCACGGGTCGTAGCAGCGGATGACCGCCTCGACCCGGTTGAGCATGGGCTCCTCGATCTTGTCGCCCTTGATGTGGTGACGCGCCACCTGCTGCACGGAGCGGTTCATGGCCATGTTGTTGTGGCCGGTGGCGATGACCAGGTTGACCCACTGCACGAGGCCGTTGTCATCCACCTTGTAGTGGTGCATGAGCGTGCCGCGCGGAGCTTCGGAGACGCCGATGCCCTCGTTGCGGTTGATGCCGGCGATGGATCGGACGTGCTTGGAAAGGATGTCCGGGCCGCGCAGGATCTGCTCGATCTTCTCGATGGCGTGGAGGGTGTCGATGAGTCGCGCGTAGTGGTAATGGAAGGACGAACCGGCCACGCGGCCGACGCGCCAGCGGAACTTCTGGAGCTCCTCGTCGGCGCGGGGCGTGCCCGTGGCATCGGCCACGTTGAGGCGCGCCAGCGGGCCCACGCGATAGATGCCGTCGGGGTAGCCCATCGGCTTCCAGTAGGTGGACTTGAGGTAGGACCACGGCTCCACCGCTTCGCCGATGTAGTCGTTGAAGCGGTGGGGGTCCAACCCGTCGGCCAGCTTGTTGTTGTCGGCGTCCACCACGCGCAGCGAGCCGCCGTAGTGGTCCACGTTGCCCTTCTCGTCCACGAGGCCCATGAAGGCCGAGCGGAAGTTGCCGAAGGTGGAGGCCTCCTCCTCCCAGCGGGTCATATCCGACTTGTACCAGGCGATGGCCCGCTGGCACTGGGCGATGGCCTCCGGGACGCCGGCCAGGATCTGGTCGCGGATCTCCGCCGTCAACGGCGCGGAGACGCCGCCGGGCACGATGCCCGAGGGATGGATGCGCTTGCCGCCCAGCCGCTCGATCGATCTGCTGGCCCCACTTGCGCAGCCCGATGCCGTCCATCGCCAGCCGGGGGTTCTCCTTGGCCACGGCGATGATGTGCCGCGTGGCAGGGTCGGCGTCGAAGCCGAAGAGCAGGTCCGGCGAGGAGAGATGGAAGAACGACAGGGCGTTGGACTGGACGATCTGGCCCAGGTTGATGAGCCGCCGCAGGTCCGCGCCGGTGGGCGGCGGGTCCACGGCCAGGATGTCGTCCACGGCCTTGGCCGAGGCCACCAGGTGGCTGACCGGGCAGATGCCGCAGATGCGGGCCATGATGGCCGGCATCTCGTGCACGGGGCGTCCCTGGACGATGCGCTCGAAGCCACGGAACTGGGTGACGTGGAAGTGGGCATCGATGACCTCACCCCGCTCGTCGAGCTGGATGGTGATCTTCGAATGGCCCTCGATCCGGGTGACCGGATCGATGGTGATGGTTCGACTCATGGGTGGGGGGCCTCCGTCAGCGTCCGAACCGGGAGCCAGCCGCCTCGGGGACGCGGCCGGAGAGCAGGTCATCAAGCAAGGTGTAGATGAGGTCTGCGGAGGGCGGGCAGCCCGGCAGGAAGACATCCACCTTGACGACCTTGTGCACCGGCGTGGACATGGGCAGCAGGGGCGGCACGATCTCAGTGGGGATCTGCGCGTTGATCGTCACGTTCTCTCGATAGGCGCGATCGAGCAGTGGCGCGACGCCGATGGGGTTGCGCATGCCCGGCACGTTGGAGGTCACCGCGCAGTCGCCAAAGGCCACCAGCACCTTGGTGCGCTCGCGCACCATCTTGACCTTGTGGAGGTCGTCCTCGCTGGAGACCGCGCCCTCCACGAGGCAGACGTCCACCTCCTCGGGGTAGTCCTTGAAGTCGACCAGGGGGCTGTAGACGAGGTCGGAGCGGCCGAAGATGTCCAGGATGCGCTCATCCATGTCCAGCAGGGACATGTGACAGCCGGAGCATCCATCCAGCCAGACCGTGGCGACACGAGGCTTGTTGCTCACAGTCCGCGCTCCTCCCTGACCACCTTGAGCCACGGCAGGAACGGTCGCCGGGACTTGCTGCCAGCCGCGACCGGGCGGCCCTTCTCGAAGAGCGCCCCGGTGGGGCAGACCTGGACGCACTTGCCGCAGCTCGTGCAGGTCGTCGACTCACCCCAGGGGGCCCCCATGTCCGTCTGGACACGGGTCTCCAGGCCACGATGCATGATGTCCCAGGTGTGCGCGCCTTCGATCTCGTCGCAGACGCGGACGCAGCGCAGGCACAGGATGCAGCGATTGTGGTCGATGGCGAAGAGCGGATGGCTGGCGTCGATGTCCACCTTGGGGTTGATGCGCGGCAGGTCGAAGTGCCGCACGCCAAGCTCGTCGGCCATGTTCTGGAGCTCGCAATGGTTGTTGGCCACGCAGACCGCGCAGACGTGGTTGCGTTCCATGAACATCATCTCGGTGATGGACTGGCGGTACTCGAGGAGCTTCTCCGAGTGCGCTGTGACCTGCATGCCCTCCGAGATCCTGGTCATGCAGGCGGCTGCCATCTTGGGGGAGCCGGCGATCTCGACCATGCACAGGCGGCAGGCGCCGCGATCGCTGATGCCCTCCAGGTGGCACAGGCCGGGGATGTCGATCCCGTTCTCCTCGGCCACCTCCATGACGGTCTCACCGGCCGTGCCGGCCACGTCCTTGCCGTCGATGGTGAGCGTGAAGACGTCGGTCATGCCACTACCTCGGCTGGCTGCTGGATGTTGCAGACGCCGGCCGGACAGACCTTGTCCACGATGTGGGCGGTGTACTCGTCCCTGAAGTAGCGCAGCGTGCTGAAGATGGGGTTGGGTGAGCCCTGCCCGAGTCCGCACAGCGACATGCGCTGGACGATGCCGGCCAGGCGCTCCAGCTGGGCCAGGTCTTCCTCCGTGGCCTCGCCCCGCGTGATCAGGTCGAGGAGCATGTACATCTGCGTCGTACCCACCCGGCAGGGCGTGCACTTGCCACACGACTCCTCGCGGCAGAAGTCCTGGAAGAACTTGGCGACGTCGACCATGCAGGATGAGTCGTCGAGCACGATCATGCCACCGGAGCCCATGAACGAGCCGAGCTCGATCAGCGACTCGTAGGTGACCGGCGTGTCCAGGTGCTCCGCAGGGATGCAGCCGCCCGAAGGGCCACCGGTCTGCACGGCCTTGAACGGTCGGCCGCCGACGATGCCACCGCCGATGTCGAAGATGATCTCCCGCAGGGTCATGCCCATGGGGACCTCGACGAGGCCGGTGTTGACGACGCGACCCGCCAGGGCGAAGACCTTGGTGCCCTTGGACTTGCCCACTCCGATGCTGGCGTAGCGCTCCGGGCCCTCGCGGATGATGGTGGCCACGCTGGCGTAGGACTCGACGTTGTTGATGAGCGTGGGCTTGCCCCACAGGCCCTCTGTGGCGGGGAATGGCGGGCGCGGGCGCGGCGTGCCGCGGCGCCCTTCCACCGAGGCGATGAGCGCTGTCTCCTCGCCACATACGAAGGCGCCGGCACCCAATCGGATCTCGATGTTGAAGCCGAAATGCGTGTCCATGATGTTGTCGCCAAGGTAGCCGGCACGCTGCGCCAGGCGGATGGCCGTGCGCAGGCGGGCCACGGCCAGGGGGTACTCGGCGCGGCAGTAGATGAAGCCCTCGTTGGCATGGACGGCGAACGCCGCGATGGCCATGCCCTCCAGCACTCGGAAGGGGTCGCTCTCCAGGACGCTGCGGTCCATGAAGGCACCTGGATCGCCCTCGTCGGCGTTGCAGATGACGTACTTCTTCTCACCGGCGGCCTTGGCCACGGTGGTCCACTTGAGGCCGGTCGGGTAGCCCGCACCGCCGCGACCGCGCAGGCCGCTCGTGCTGACCGCGTCACGGACCTCCGAGGCGGTCATCTCGGAGAGGACCCTGCGCAGGGCGCGGTAACCGCCCTGCCCGATGTAGTCCTCCAGGCTCTCCGGGTCGACGATGCCGAAGTTCTCCGTGGCCACGCGGACCTGCTTCTCGAAGAAGGGTCCCTGCGGCTGGCGCACGGCATCCGGAGCGACGGACCTGAGGGCGTCCGCGATGGGCTGCACGGTGTCTGGGGTGACATGCTCGAAGAGCTGGCCGGTCTCTGCGATCTCGACGAGCGGCCCTGCGGCGCAGAGCCCGAGGCAGCCGACCTTCTTGACGCGGATGCCCGCTTCGCCCGAAAGCAGCTCGCTGAGACGAGCGGTGATATCGGATGAACGTCCGGAGATGCAGCTGGCGGCTTCGCAGACACGCGCTGTGGCGCGCTGCTTGCCCGACTCCGAGTCGATGGTGATGGTGCGGTGCCTGGCCGGGGCCGCAGCCGCGTTGTCGCTCACATCGCCTCCAGTTCTGCCATCAGCGCGGTGGCGTCGGCCTTGCCGCGCATCTCGCCATCCACGACGACGGCGGGCGCCAGGCTGCAGGCGCCGATGCAACGTGCCGTCAACAGCGAGAGCTTGTCGTCTGTGGTGGTCTGCTTGGGCTTGACGCCAAGCTGCTCCCTGAACGCCTTGAGGATCTCCCCGGCGCCATTGACGTAGCAGGCCGTGCCCGTGCAGACGACGCAGAGGTGCTGACCCTGCGGCTTGAGGGTGAAGAACGAGTAGAACGTCGCCACCCCGAAGACGCGCGAATGAGGCACGCCGAGCGTGTCTCCCACGAAACGGAGCGCGTCGTCGTCCAGGAAGCCGAAGGCCTCCTGTGCGGCGTGGAGGGCCTCGATGAGGGCCTCGGGGCGGTCGCCCATCCGGCGCATGCGCGTGGAAACGATCTTCCAGCGCTTGTCCTCGGTGGGTGGAGACGGCTTGGTGTACGGGATCGGCATACGCGCCTTTCGGGCTGACTGCAAGGGACGGTCGAGACCTGCGCACCAGCCAGGACCCGGATCGGGACCCGGCGGGATGCCCACCGGTCGCATGTCGCCATGATATTGAGCGCAACGCTCGCGGCGTCGGGCCGCTCGGCCCGAATCGGACGGGCCGCACGGCCATCGGCGCTGGCGGAGCAGCCCACGTCAGCGGGCTGGGCGGGGGATGCAGCCCACGTCAGCGGGCTGGGCGGGCGACGCCACCCGCGTCCGACGGGCGCTGGACCGCGGCGCTGGACCGCGGTCGCCTGGCGCGGGTTCAGCCGTAGGGCGTGGAGCGGATGGTGTCCACCATCGCCCAGAAGTTCTCGAGCGGCGTGTCCAGCTGGACGTGGTGCGTGGGGCCGAGGATGAGGCCACCACCCTTGCCGATGGTGCGCAGCCGCAGGCGGATCTCGTCGGCGACGTCCTGCGGACTGCCGAAGGGCAGCGTGGCCTGCTCGTCGATGCTGCCCCAGAAGCGCAGCTTGTCGCCATACGTGGTCTTCAGCCAGGCCGGGTCCATACAGGCCGGCTGGACGGGGTTGAGGATGTCGACGCCGATCTCGATGAGGTCCCCGATGACGTCGCGGACATCACCATCGGTGTGGTAGGCCACCAGGAGGTCCGGCTTGATGGCCTTGACACGGCTGATGAACTCCGCCATGCGCGGCTTGAGGAAGCGCCGCCACGTCTCCGGCGCCATGAGCATGCCGTGCTGCGAGCCGATGTCATCGCCCGTCCAGAGCATGTCCACACCCATGCCGGCCAGCCGCTCCGCCGCGGCGAGGTGATAGCGGAACGGGATGTCCAGGATGCGCTCCGCCAGGTCGGGGTCGACCAGCAGGTCCATGAGCAGCGGCTCCAGGCCGCGCAGGGCCCAGGCCGTTTCCCAGATCGTCGTGACGGTGACGCCGACGATCCAGTACTCGTCGCCGTACTCGCGGATGACCCGCTCGGAGTCCAGGTAGAGCTCCGGCCTGTGGGGGTCGGGCGGCACATAGCTGTCGACGGCGCTGTCCTCCGCGAGGGGGAAGCCCGCCATCTCCGTGTAGTGCCCGACGCCGAAGGGCGTCTCGTACGGATGCTCGCGCCAGGTGACACCCCACTCATCCGTATAGGTGCCATGGCCCTGGTAGTAGGAGTTCGCCCAGCCCACCGACGTCAGGATGAGGTCGGAGTCGATGGCCCGTTCGAGCTCGTAGGTGTTGCCACCGCCGTGCGGGTTGTGCTCGCGGCCGCGGGCCGTGTCGAGCACGCCGCGGACCCCGAGATCCGCGCGCAGTCGCTCGGCGAACTCCGGCGTGAAGCTGATCTGCATGGGGCAGCGATCGGGTTCCTCCCGGTCGAGGGCCATCGCCACCCGGTCGCGGTGGCGCACCGCTCAGGCCCTTGCGGCGAGCAACTCGCGTGCTCGCAGGGCCGCGGTGGCCGCGTCCTTGGAGAACCCGTCGGCGCCGATCTCGGCGGCGAACTCGTCGGTGACAGGAGCCCCGCCGACCATGATGCGCACGCCCGGGCCCACGCCGCGCACGGCGGCCACGGCATCCTTCATGCCCACCATCGTGGTCGTCAGCAGGGCACTGATGCCGACGAGGTCGGCGTCGTGCTCGCGTGCGGCCTCGGCGAAGGCCTCGGGGGCAACGTTGGTGCCCAGGTCCACGACCTCGAAGTTGGCGCCCTTGAGCATCATGCCCACGAGGTTCTTGCCGATGTCATGCAGGTCGCCCTTGACGGTGCCGATGACCGCCGTGTACTCCGGCGTCACGCCGCTGGCCGCCAGGAGGGGCTCCAGCAGCGCGCTGGCGTCCTTCATGGCACGCGCGCTGATGAGCATCTCCGGTACGTAGACACCCTCGTTGCAGGCGAACTTGCGGCCGACCTCGGTCATGGCCGCGCTCATGGCCGCCAGGACCTCCTCCGGGGCGATGCCCTCGTCGATGGCGGCCTGGGTAAGGCTGACGGCGGACGCGCGGTCACCTCGCTCGACAGCGGCCGTCAGGGCATTGAGATCGACCATGGTTCCGATACCTCCTCGGGGCTTCCCCGACTCATCGGTGGGTGTCGTCAGCCGTTCCCGGCGCCACGGTTCCGGTCGTGGCGCGCGGCTGACAGGCCCGGCACTGGGTCGCCGGGTCAGCCCACATCATGACAGCCGCAAACGTATCCACCAGCTCAGCCGCGCGTGCGGCTCCAGCACGCGGTGCTGCCCATCGGCCATGGCCGAGGCCAGGTCGTCATGGGCGGAGGTGGTGGGCTCCAGGGCGACCTGCTCCACGGGTGGACCCCCGGACGGCCAGCCGCCGTAGGCGAGCCAGATACCCAACACGGGCGCGACAGCCCGCTCCCAGTCGATGGTCAGGCGAGCACCATCGGGTGCCACGGCGCTGACCGGCTCCCGCGCCTGCGCGTAGAGCTTGGCGGCCCAGCCCAGGCCAGAGTGGACGACCGACAGGTCGATGGGCACGCCGCCGGCGGGCGCTGCCTCCGGCCAGGGGGCGCGAGCAGGCAGGTCGATGCCAGACTGCGAAGTGCGCACCACCTCCGTCACGCCGGGCATCTCCAGGCGGCAGCCGGGCTCCAGGCGGAAGACGGGGTGTTGCGACCAGAGCACCGGCAGGGGGCGCTCGGCCAGGCTGACCAGCTCGTACTCGGCGAGGAGCGTGCGGTCGTCGGCGAACGACAGGCGGCGCGAGAGCCGGTAGGGCCACTGCGCGACGCTCCAGGTGTGGGTCACGGAGCCAGCCGCCTCGTCCACGACGTGATAGGTGCCGCGGCCCCACTGGTCGCCGTGATCGCGCAGCGCCGCCGCCGCATCGAGCGGGTCCGCGCAGACCGACACGGTGGGCAGGCACTCGTCCCAGCCGAACGACTCGCGGCCGCCGAAGGCGGCGCTCTCCGCGGACCAGGCGAAGCCCTCCGCCTCCGAGGGCGGCGCCTTCTGCAGGAGCCACTCGCGGTCGCGCCGCAGGTCACGCAGGGACACCACGCGGGCGCCGACCTCCGCCACGACCTCCACTGAAGCGGATGGCGTGGCGAGGCTGACCGACGGCCACTCGCCCCAGGTGCCATGGCGGACGATGGCGTCCATCTGACCGTCCGCAGGTCAGGCGGCGGCGAGGGCCGTGCGCGTGCGTGCGCGCTCGGCGCGACTCTGGCGCCACTGCGCCAGGGCCACCGCGGCGATGAGGAGGACACCCAGGGCCACACGCTGGTAGAAGGTGCTGACGCCGAGCAGGTTCATGCCGTTGTTGAGGACGCCCACGAGGAGCACGGCCAGCACGGTGCCCACGATGGTGCCCTTGCCGCCGGCCGTGGCTGCGCCGCCCAGGAAGACGGCCGTGATGGCCTGCAGCTCCAGGCCCACGCCATTGATGGGATTACCCGACGTGGTGCGCGCCGCCAGGAGTACACCGGCCAGGCCGGCCGTCATGCCGGAGAGCACGTACATGCCGATCTTGGCACGGGTCAGATTGATGCCGGCCAGGCGGGCCGCCGTCTCGTTGCCGCCGACGGCGTAGACGGTCCGGCCGAAGTCCGTGTACTTCATGATCACGTGGAAGATCGCGGCCACGATCAGGAAGATGATGAAGAGGATGGGGATGCCGGTCCAGGCACGCCCATGCAGCTCGGGCAGCGGCAGCTCCGCGGCGATGCGCCCGGTGCCAAGCCAGGTGAAGTCCGGCTGCGTCACCACGCCCACGGGCTTGCCCTCCGGTGCGACCAGGAAGGCGAGGCCGGCGAAGGCGGCCAGGGTCCCGAGGGTGGCGATGATGGGGTTGACCTTGAGCTTCGTGACGATGAGGCCGTTGACGATGCCCAGCACGGCACCGGTGCCGATGCCCACGAGGATGGCCGCCGGCATGGAGCCCTGCGCGAAGGGGATGGGGATCTCGCCGTTCCAGCCGAACTGCGAGAAGAAGTCAGCGCCCGGCAGGATGATGACGCCCATGACGATGGCGGTGGCCGCGGTCACCGAGGCCACCGAGGCGATGGAGCCGACGGAGATGTCGAGCATGCCGGCCACGATGACGACCGTCTGGCCGAGGGCCAGCAGGCCCACGATGACGATCGACTGGCTGAGGCTGTTCATGAGGTTCTGCCAGGACAGGAACAGCGGCTGCAGCCAGACCACGATGGCGACGATGAGGATGAGCGCCAGGATCAGGGACAGGTTGTCCACGCCGACGGTGCCGACGATGCGCTTGAGCAGCCCGACGTTCTCGTCCGCCGCCAGGCGTCCGCTGCGCTGGGGGACGCCAGCCGGCACCCCCGTCGGTTCCGGCGTGGCCGCCTGACTGTCGCTCATGCCGACTCCCCTCCAGCCGCGGCGTCCTCGCGTGCCGCCCGGCTCTTGCCCAGGTGCTCCTGCATGGCCAGCTCGAGCACCTGCCGTTCCGTGGTCCCTGGGCCGGGCAGCTCGCCGGTGATCCGGCCGCCCTGCATGACATAGATGCGATCGGACATGCCCAGGATCTCCGGCAGGTCCGAGGAGATGAACATGATGGCCAGACCGGAGTTCGCCAGCTCATCGATGAGCCGGTAGATCTCCGACTTGGCGCCGACGTCGATGCCGCGGGTGGGTTCGTCCAGGATGAGCACCTTGGGGCGGGCCGCCAGCCAGCGCGCCAGGACGACCTTCTGCTGGTTGCCGCCGGAGAGCTTGCCCACCTCCTGGTCCAGGGAGGGCGTGCGGACGTTGAGTCGCTCCACGAACTGCGCGCCGATGCGGCGCTCGGCGCGCCGCTGCACGATGCGGAAGCGTGTCAGTCGCCGCAGGATCGCGATGGTGGTGTTCTCCAGGACGCTGCGGATGAGCACCAGGCCCTCGCGCTTGCGGTCCTCGGGGGCGAAGCCGATGCCATGCGCGATGGCCGCGTTGGGCGAGTGCACATCCAGTGCTCGGCCGTCGACGACGACGGAGCCGGAGGCCTTGGGCAGCTCTCCGAAGATGACCTTGGCCAGCTCCGTGCGCCCGGCACCCACGAGACCCGCGAAGCCCACGATCTCCCCGGCATGGATGTCGAAGGAGACGCCGCGGTGCCAGTCGCTGCGGATGTCGCGCACTTCGAGGACGACGCGGTCGGTGGCGGCCGGGCGGCGATGGAACATCTCGCCCAGGTCTCGGCCGACCATGTTGCGCACGATCTCGTCCTCGGTCAGGCTGGCGGCCTCGCGCACGGTGACCAGCCGACCGTCGCGCAGGATGGCCACGCGATCGGCCAGGCGCAGGATCTCGTGGAGACGATGGCTCACGTAGATGATGGCCACGCCCTCCGAGCGCAGTCGCCGCACAAGGGCGAAGAGGCGCTCCACCTCCTCATCGGTCAGCGACGAGGTCGGCTCATCGAGGGCCAGCACGCGCATCCGTGACTTGACGGCGCGCATGATCTCCACGAGCTGGCGTTGCGCGGATGAGAGCTCGCCGCCCATGCGGTCGCGGGGCAGGACGCGCTCGAAGCCGTACTCGGCGAGCTCGCGGTCCACCGCCTGGTTGAGGGCGCGGCGGTCGATGAAGGGCCCGCGCCGCGGCAGCTCGCCGGCGAAGATGTTCTCCGCCACGTCCACGCCGGGGATGATCTCCGGCTCCTGGTAGATGACGCGCACGCCCGCCGCGCGAGCTTCGCGCGGGTTGCTGAAGCGCAGCTGCTCACCGTCGATGGTCAGGCTGCCGCTGTCGGCCTGGTAGTCGCCGTTGAGGATCTTGAGCAGGGTGGACTTGCCGGCGCCATTCTCGCCGAGGAAGGCCAGCACCTCGCCGGGACGCACGTCGAGCGAAACGTCGTCAAGGGCCTGGACGTTGGGGAAGGCCTTGCTGACATGGCGGATCTCGAGGACGCCGGAGGCACCCGGCTGGGGCGATGCGGCGGGTTCGGGACTCGCGGTCAGGGTCATGGCCTCTGGATGGCTGCTGGCTTGGGGGTGGGTGCGGGGCCCGGGACGCTGCCCGGGCCCCGCAGCACTGGTCGCGCTACTTCGAGCAGTTGGCCAGGCTGATCTCGTCGAAGATGTCAGCGTAGGTGCTGGCATCGACGATGGTCGTCGGGGCGATGGTGTTCTCAGGGAGCGCCACGCCGTTGACCACGTTGTCGAACAGGACCTGGGCCGCGGCGGCACCGACGTCCTGGCCGGAGATGAACAGGGCAGCCTTGAAGCCGCTGGGCTGGTCGGCAGCCCAGAACTTGCAGGCCTCGTAGGCGCCGAGGCCGACGCCGATGATGTTGTCCGGGGAGACGCCCTGGGTGGCCAGCGCGTTCAGGGTGCCCAGGACGCCCTCGTCGTTGCAGGCGAAGACGACCCAGTGGGTGACGTCCGGGTGCGCCGTGATGACCGGGCCGGCCGCGTCCTGCGCCGACTGCGTCTCACCGGTGTACGGGACCTGGAAGATCGACTCGGCGGCGACGCCGGCGTCCAGCATGGCCTGCTTGGAGGCGTTGGTGCGGTCTTCGCAGACCGACAGGGTCTGGACCTCGGTCGAGAGGACGCCCAGGACGACGGTGTCATCCTCGAGCCAGCCACCCTCGGTCAGGAGGCGGGCAGCCTCGGCGCCCACCTTGCCGCCCATGTCGGCGCCGCTGAAGCCGACGAACGGGACCGGGTTGCCCTCGGAGTCCACGATGCCGTCGTCAGTCGCGACGAGGGCCACGCCGGCCGCCTTGGCAGCGTCGGAGATGGCCGGGCCGATGGTCTGGTCGGGCACGGTGATGGCGATGCCCTTGGCGCCCGCCGAGATGGCGTCCGTCACGAGGGTCACGCCGAGGCTCGGGTCGAGCTTGGCGTCGGCCTTGAGCGCCGTGGCGCCCAGCTCCGTGGCCTTGGCCTCGAAGGATGTCTGCAGGTCGATGAAGTACTGCTGGTCTGCGCTCTTGTTGATGACGTACAGCAGCGGCGGCTCATCCTGGGCGGCAGCCGGCAGGGCCGCGCCGACCATGAGGGCGGCGGCGCCGAAGACGACGAGTGCGCGGCGAATGCGAGAGTTGACCACGTGGATCCTCCGTTGGAACGACGATGGGATGGGCCTCACGAACAGTCGCAAGACAGTCTCTGGCTCGGGGTCCTCCTCCTTCTGCTCCTCGCCCACGGGCTTGCCACGGCCGCGTGGTCGCAACAGGTACGATTGGTTAGGACCAATCGCACCTGACTGTATGACAGTCGGCGCCAAAGGGCAACGCCGACAGGGCCGTCCGTCACGATGGGGACGGTCAACGGTGCCTGCCACGGGACGGCATGAGAAGGAGACTAGCCCATGGCACGCGCCCGCACACGACCCGCGGCGCCATCTCCATCCGACACGGCCGCCGACACCGCCGTCCCCGCGCTGCACCCCGGCGCGCCGCATACGTCGGGAGCGCGACGGCCCCTGTCCCTGCCGCCCCGCCCCGCCGAGCTGCGCGACCTCGCCGTGGCAGCCTGGGCGGAGCCGGTCACCATCGACACGTACCCGGTGCCCGCGCCGGACCGCAACCCGCTCTTCCTGGAGCATCGCGTGTACCAGGGGTCATCGGGCCGCGTCTACCCGAACGCCGTCACCGACCACCTGTCCGACGTCCCCGAGCCGCGCACCTGGCAGGCCCTGCACCTCGAGAACGAGCACCTGCGGGTGATGCTGCTGCCCGAGATCGGCGGCCGCATCCATGTCGTCCAGGACCGCCACACCGGCTACGACCTCGTGTACCGCCAGAACGTCATCAAGCCCGCGCTCGTCGGCCTGCTGGGTCCCTGGATCTCCGGCGGCATCGAGCTCAACTGGCCGCAGCACCATCGGCCCACGACCTTCATGCCCACGGACTGGCGCATCGAGGCGCTGCCGGATGGCGGCGCCGTGGCCTGGTGCTCGGAGCACGAGCCGATGCAGCGCATGAAGGGCATGCACGGCGCGGTCCTGCGACCCGGCTCCTCGGTCCTGGAGCTGCGCGTCCGACTGGTCAACCGCACCCCGCTGCTGCAGACGTTCCTGTGGTGGGCCAACGTGGCCGTGCGGGTGCACGACGGCTACGAGGCCTACTTCCCGCCCGACGTGCGCTACGTGGCCGATCACGCCAGGCGTGCCATGTCCACGTTCCCGGTCGCGCGCGGGCACTACTACGGGGTCGACTACGGCTCGCGGTCGCCGGCCGAGGCGGACCTGCGCTGGTACCGCAACATCCCCGTGCCGACGTCGTACATGGCGATGGGCTCCGAGCAGGACTTCTTCGGCGGCTACGACCATGCCGCCGGCGAGGGCTACGTGCACTGGGCAGATCACGCCATCGCACCGGGCAAGAAGCTCTGGACGTGGGGCGACCACGCCTTCGGCCACGCCTGGGACCGCGAGCTCACGGACGATGACGGGCCGTACGTGGAGCTCATGGCCGGCGTCTTCACGGACAACCAGCCCGACTTCTCGTACCTGTTGCCGGGCGAGGTGCGCACCTTCAGCCAGCACTGGTACCCCATCGTCGGGACCGGCCCCGTCCAGGCAGCCACGCTGGAGGCGGCCGTGAGCCTGGTGGCCACCGACGGCGGCGTGCGCGTCGGCGTGGCCGTCACCGCGGAGCGCCCGGACACGCTGGTACGGCTGACCGCCGGGGAGAGCCAGCTCCTTGAGCGCCGCGCGGACCTGGCACCGCAGCGTCCCCTGCTGGCCGAGGTCGAGCTGCCCCACGGGTTCGATCTACCCGACCTGTGCTTGTCGGTGCAGCACGGTGGTCGTGAGCTGCTGGCCTACCGGCCCGTCGTCGTGGCGGCCGTGGAACCGCCGCCGCCGGCCACGGAGCCGCCGCCGCCGGACGCCATCGACTCGCTCGAGGAGCTCTACCTGACGGGGCTGCACCTGCAGCAGTACCGCCACGCCACGCGCCAGCCGGAGGCCTACTGGCAGGAGGCCCTGCGCCGCGACCCCGGCGACAGTCGTTGCCGCACGGCCATGGGCGAGTGGCATCTGCGCCGTGGCGAGCTGGCGGCCGCGGAGCGCCACCTGCGGGCTGCCCTCGCACGGCTGACGCGCCGCAACCCCAACCCGCGACACGGTGAGGCCAGCTACCTGCTGGGACTCGTGCTGTGCCTGCGCGGGGATACGGACGCGGCCGACGCCGCATTCGGCAAGGCATCGTGGGACGGAGGTTTCGCCGCGGCAGCGATGGGCGCGCGGGCGGAGCTGTCGGCACTTCGGGGCGACTTCGCCGCGGCCCTGGCCTTCGCCGACCAGGCCCTCGCCCTGGCGCCCCGGCTGCCAGTCGCGCTTGGCCTGCGAGCAGCCCTCCTGCGGCGCGCGGGACGTCGTGAGGAAGCCGCGGCCCACGTGGCGGCCATGCTCGCCGCCGATCCGCTGGATGCCCGTGCGCTGCACGAGCAGGCGCTCCTCGCCGACACGGACGATCGCCTGCCGGGCGGCACGCAGACCGCACTGGACCTCGCCCACGACGAGGCCCGCGCCGGACTGCTGGACGAGGCGCTGGACGCGCTGCGTCGCGCGGAGGCCGTCGGCGCGGATCCCGGCACGGCACCCCTGCTGCAGTACACCATCGCCTGGCTGGCAGCTCGCAAGGGCGACGAGTCGGCGGCTGCCGCTGCCGGCGAGCTTGCCCGGGCAGCGACCCCCGACCGCTGCTTCCCGGCCCGGCTCGAGGAGATCGTCGTCCTGGAGTGGGCCATCGGGCGCGACCCACGCGACGCTCGCGCCCACGCCTACCTGGGCCACCTTCTCTACGACCGGCGCCGCTACGAGGAGGCGATCCACCACTGGCGTGCGGCGGTGCGTGTCGAGCCATCCCTGGCGACCGTCCACCGCAACCTCGGCATCGCCGAGTTCAACGTCCTGCGCCGGCCGGAACGAGCGCGAGCCGCCTACCGTCGCGCGCTGCGCGCAGACCCGACGGACGCGCGGGTGCTGTACGAGTACGACCAGCTGCGCAAACGGCTCGGCGACGCGCCCGCGACGCGCCTGGCGGACCTGGAGGCGCAGGGCGAGCTCGCGCTGGAGCGCGACGACCTCGCCGTCGAGCTCGTGACCCTGCTTGACCGGGTGGGGCGCTTCGCCGACGCCGTGGCCATCCTGGCCGAGCGGCGCTTCCACCCCTGGGAGGGCGGCGAGGGCCTCGTCTCCGCGCAGTGGGTCGTGTCCCACCGGGAGCTGGCCCGGCTGGCCCTGCGGGAGGGTCGGCCGCGCGCCGGCATCGAGCTGTTGCGCCGGGCCATGGAACGCCCGGCGAACCTCGGCGAGGGCAAGCATCTGCTGCTGCCGGAGAACGAGCTCCAGTGGCTGCTGGGCCGCTGCCTGGCGGTCGCGGGCGACCTGGGCGAGGCGCGACGCTGGTGGCAGCTGGCCGCCACGCCGCAGGGTGATCCTGCTGCCCCGCCCGGCGATGGCCCCTACTGGCAGGCCCTGGCGCTGCGCGAGCTGGACGAGCTGGCGGCGGCCGAGGCACGACTGGCGGCGCTCCTCGCGGCAGCTCGGAGGGCGGGGCGGTCGGAGGTCCGCGTCCCGTACTTCGCGACCTCGCTGCCGACGCTCCTGCTCTTCGAGGATGACCTCAGCCTGCGCACCCGCCAGGAGGCCCGCTACCTGGAGGGGCTGGCCCTGCTGGGCCAGGGTCGCCGGGAGGCCGCATGGTCGCGGTTCGTGGACGTCCTCGCCGCCCGCCCGGAGCACCTTGAGGCCGCTCTGCGCCTCGCCGAGACCGACGCGGCCTGAGCCGCGCCAGCCACGCGCGTCGCCTCTGCCAGCCGAGCGGCCGCGCCAGCCACGCGCGTCGCCTCTGCCGACCGCGCGGCCGCGCCGGCCACGCGATCAGCGCTGCCGCTCCTCCGGTAGCTCCGGGGGCCGGCCGCCAAGCTTGGAGGAGAGGTCGAGCGAGGCGGCCAGGAGCGGGGCCCGCAGCTGGTCCAGGTAGTCCAGTGTGAAGCGTGCCGCTGGGCCGGAGCAGCTGATACCCATGCGCACGGGCACGGCGCGCTCGAAGATGGGCACGGCCAGGCAGCGCATGTCGTCGTACATCTCGCGGTCGTCGACAGCGTAGCCTCGCTCCCGGATCGTGCGCAGCTCGCGACGCAGGACATCCGGCTGGGTGATGGTGTTGGCCGTCAGCGCCGGCAGGCCGCCGGCCACCACGGCGTCGATGAACGAGGGCGCCTGGTAGGCGAGCAGCGCCTTGCCGATCGAGGTGCAGTGGAGCTCGCTGCGGTCGCCGACCTGGAAATCGACGGCCACGATGCGCGCGCCCTTGACGCGCTGGACGAGCACGGTCTCCATGCCATCCAGGAGGGCCAGGTGGATGCCCTCCCCCGTCTGCTCGGCGAGCTGCTCCAGGCTGTCGCGCACCAGGCGCATCACCTCGTCCTCGGCGAGCAGGTTTCGGCTCAGCGACACGACGCGGTAGCTGAGCGAGTAGCGGCGCGAGCCTGGGTCCTGGCGCACGTAGCCCGCCGCCACGAGAGTGGCCAGCATGCGGTGCGTCACGCTCTTGTTCATGCCCGCCCGTTGCGCGACCTCCGACAGGCTCTGGGCGCGCGCCTCGGCGGCCACGGCCTCGAGGACATCGAGCGCCTTGAGCGCCGTCGTGCTGGCCGAACCGGTCCCCGCGGTGACCGTGGCCGGACGCCCGGCACTCATGGTGTCAGCCCAGGATCTGGCCTGTAGGGTTCCGGATGCTGTGATGAGGAGGACACCATGTGCTCCAGTCTGTCATTGCGACCCACCTGCGTCACCGACTTGACGCCGGGCGTATGATACTCGCTGATTCCATCATATGCGATAGCGTTCCATTATCTGCAACGGAGGGAGACAGATGCGGATGCTGGTCGCCGGCGAGTGGTGCGACGCGTCTGACGGCGCCACCATCGCGGTCATCAACCCGGGCACCGGCGCCGTCATCGACCGGGTCCCGGCCGCCACCGACGCGGACGTCGATCGCGCCATCGCGGCCGCGCAGCAAGGGCGGCGAGCCATGGCGCTGCTGCCCGCACATGCCCGCGGTGCGGCGCTCATCGCCGTCGCGCAGCGCCTGGAAGCCGAGCGAGAGGCCGTGGCGCATCTCTTGGCCGAAGAGAACGGCAAGCCGATCCGCCAGACCCGCGGCGAGGTGGATGCCGCGGCGCGCATCCTGCGCGGCTTCGGCGAGGAGGCCAAGCGCGTCTTCGGACGCCAGGTGCCCATGGATGCCGTGCCCGGTGCGGAGCACCACGTGGCCATGGTCGATCCGGCAGCCCATCGGAGTGGTGGCTGCCATCGTGCCCTTCAACTACCCGCTGGAGCTCTACGCCCACAAGGTGGGAGCCGCGCTGGGCGCCGGCAACGCCGTCATCGGCAAGCCGCCCAGCGATTGCCCGCTGACGCTCCTGCGCCTCGCCGAGTTCCTGCAAGACACGGACCTGCCTTCCAACGCCCATCAGGTCGTCACCGGCAGTGGCGCTCGCATCGGCCCCCGGCTGGCGGCTGACCCGGGCGTCCAGCTGGTGACGGTGACGGGCAGCGTGGCGACCGGCATCGAGCTCGCCCGCATCACGGCCGAGAGCATGAAGCCGTTCCACGCGGAGCTGGGCGGCAACGACGCCTCCATCGTCTGCGCCGACGCGGACCTGGAGCTGGCGGCACGCGGCATCCTGCTCGGCCGCCTGGCCCGCGGCAACGGTCAGATCTGCTGCTCGGTCAAGCGTGTCCTGGTGGATCGCCGCGTGGTCGAGGCATTCACCGCGGAGCTGGCACGCCAGACCGCGGAGCTCGTCGTCGCCGACCAGCTGCGCGAGGACAGCGACGTGGGCCCTCTCATCAGCGAGTCAGCGGCAGCCGAGGTCGTGGCGCGCGTCGCGGATGCGGTCGCGGCCGGCGCCCGGCTCGTGGTCGGCGGGACCCGGGAAGGCGCCTTCGTGGCGCCGACCATCCTCACGGACGTCCCGGTCGACGAGCGGGTCTTCTGCGAGGAGACCTTCGGGCCGGTGGTGCCGGTGGTCGCCTTCGACAGCCTGGACGAGGCCATCGCGCTGGCCAATGACTCGCCCTACGGCTTGCAGGCGGCCGTCTTCACGGCTGATCTGCGCACGGCCATGAACGTCGCCTACCAGCTCGAGGCCGGCGGGGTCATCGTCAACTGGGGTTCGGCCGTCCGCTCGGAGAACCTGCCCTTCGGCGGGCTCAAGATGAGCGGGCACGGTCGCGAGTCCCTCCACGACACGATGCTCGCCATGACCGAGCAGAAGGCCATCCTCTTCCACGACGTCCTGGCTGACGGCGCACCAGGGACCGGGCGTACGGCATGACCGAGGCCGCCCGGGTCGAGATGTCCGGGATCACCAAGCGCTACGGGCTCGCCTACGCCCTGCACGATGTGACGTTCCGGGCCAGTCCAGGTGAGATCCACGCCCTGATGGGCGAGAACGGCGCCGGCAAGTCGACGCTGGTGCGGGTGCTCTCGGGTGCCATCCAGGCCGAAGCAGGCGAGATGCGCATCGACGGCAAGGCGTACGTCCCGCGCAAGCCGCACGACGCCCGCGAGCAGGGCATCCGGGCCGTCTACCAGGATTTCAGCCTGGTGCCGCAGCTGAGCGTGGCGGAGAACCTCCTGCTGGGCGAGATGCCCACCCGCGGACCTGGCATCGTGGAGCTGGGCCGCCGCCCACCGCACGGCCGCCGCCAGCCTGGAAGCCCTGGGCTTCGAGGGCATCGACACGCACCAACGGGTGCGCCAGCTGGGCGTCTCGCTGCGACAGATGGTGGAGATCGCCAAGGCCATGCGGGGCGAGCCGCGTGTCGTCATCCTCGACGAGCCCTCGGCCGTCCTCTCAAACCGTGAGCTGGAGCGGCTCTTCGCCGTGCTCGCCGCGTTCCGTGCGGCGGGCGGCACCGTCGTCTACGTCTCGCACCGCCTCGACGAGGTGCTGCGCATCGCCGATCGCATCACGGTCCTCAAGGACGGGGAGCTGGTCGGTACGGTCGAGGCCGCCAGCTCCGATGAGCATGAGCTCATCCGCATGATGGTCGGTCGGCCGCTGAGCGAGATCTACCCGCCGCGGCGCGTGCCGCCCCCGAGCGAGCTGCTCGTCCTGCGGGGCCTGGATGGTCCCGGCTTCCACGATATCGACCTGTCCGTGGGTGCCGGCGAGATCGTGGGCCTCTTCGGCCTGGTGGGAGCCGGCCGCACCGAGCTGGCACGCGCCATCTTCGGCGCCGTGCGGGTCAGCGGCGGCAGCATGCTGCTGGCCGAACGGCCCTACCGGCCTCGCTCACCCGGCGATGCCCTGGGCGCCGGCGTGGCCATGCTCAGCGAGGAGCGCGGACGGGACGGCCTCGTCCTGCAGGCCAGCATCCTGGACAACCTGGCGCTGGCGTCACTGCACAAGCTGAGTCGCTTCGGCGTCATCGAGCGACGACAGCGGCAGGCCGCTGCCGGTGCGCAGGTGCAGGACCTGGACATCCGGCCCCCCGCGCTGCGGCGTTCCGTGCGGGCACTCTCCGGCGGCAACCAGCAGAAGGTGGTCTTCGGCAAGTGGCTCATCCACGGGTCGCGCGTCCAGATCCTCGACGAGCCGACGCGGGGCGTGGACGTGGCCACCAAGGTCCAGATCTACCGGATCATCGCCGACCTTGCGGAGCAGGGCCTGGGCGTCATGCTGATCTCCTCGGACCTGCCGGAGATCATCGGCATGAGCCATCGCATCGTGGTCATGCGACACGGGCGCGTCGCGGGCGAGGTGCCAGCAGCCACCGCGACGGAGGAGCGGCTGCTCTCCATCGCCTCGGGCGTCGTGGACCAGGCAGCATGACGGGGGCGCTTCGGTGAGCACGCTCGGCGACGGCGCCACGGGAGGCAGCCAGCGGCAGCGGCTCTGGAACCGCCTCGGCAGCCCATCGGCGGTGGACGTCGCGCTGCCAGTCGTGTTCGTCGTGCTGCTGACCATCGCGGCCTTCGCCTCGGACACCTTCCTGACCCAGAGCAACATCAGCAACCTGCTGCGGCAGGTCGTCATCAACGGCCTCCTCAGCCTGGGCATGCTCGTGGTCATCCTGTCGGCCGGCATCGACCTCTCGGTGGGCGCCGTCGTGGCCCTCTCGGCCATCCTCGTCGGCGAGTTCGCGCCGTTGATGCCGATCGTGGCAGCCATCGTCCTGGCCATCGGCGCCGCCAGCCTGGTGGGGCTCGCCAATGGCACGATCATCGCGCGCTTCCGCATCGCCCCCTTCATCGTCACGCTGGGCTCGATGTCAGCCGTGCGCGGCCTGGTCTACGTCATCTCCGAGGTGCCGGTCGTCCACGACGACCCCGACTTCCTGGCTATCGGCTCGGCCATGCTGGGCCCGGTCCCGATCATCACGATCTTCATGCTCGCCGCCTACCTGGTCATGAGCTTCTTCCTCAACCGCACGACCGCCGGACGGTCGATCATCGCCATCGGCGGCAACGAAGAAGCGGTGCGCCTGGCCGGCATCAACGTGCGTGCCCACATCACCCTGGCCTACGTGATCTGCTCCACCCTGGCCGGGGTGGCCGGCGTCATCCTCGCCTCGCGGGTGGGCATCTCGCAGCCCAGCGTGGGCTCCGGGCTGGAGCTCGACGCCATCGCCGCCTGCGTCATCGGCGGTGCGCTCCTCAGCGGCGGCGTGGGCAGCGTGCGGGGCACATTCGCCGGCGTCGTCATCCTGGGACTCATCAGCAACCTGCTGAACATGTTCAACGTGCAGTCCTACTACCAGCAGATCTTCAAGGGCGTGCTCATCGTCCTCGCGGTGCTCGCCCGCCGAAAGGAGCGCTGAGCATGGTGTGACGACCGGAGGCGTGCCCCGTGGCGAGGCCACGGAGGTCTCTGTGGAGCGGGCCAGGTGAGCCCGCTGCGCGCTGGAATGAGGAGGTCGAAGGAGAGAGATGAAGCGATCCATCATCGCCATGCTGTCGCTGGCCCTGACGCTGGGCTCGGTGGGCAGTGTCACCGCCCAGGATGACGACACCATCAAGATCGGCATGGCCAACCTGTCGCTCTGCTGCCCCTACTTCATCGGCATGTCGGAGTCGGTGCAGCAGGAAGCCAGCCACTATCCCAACGTCGAGGTGCTGGTCACCAACGCCGACGGTGACGTGGAGAAGCTCACCTCGGACGTCGAGGATCTCCTCGCCAAGGGCGTCGATGGCATCGTGCTGAGCGGCGCCTTCATCAATGCGGCCCCGCAGGCCCTTGCGAGCATCGCCGCCGCGGGCGTCCCCGTCGTCATGGTGGACCGCAAGCTGGTGGGCGGCGACTACACCAGCTGGGTCGGGCCGGACAACCGTGCCATCGGCGAGCAGGACGGGGCGTTCATCGTCGAGCAGCTCGGCGGCCAGGGCAAGCTGGGCGTCATCCGGGGCGGCCCGGCCGACAACACGATCGGCTCCGACCGCACCGAGGGCATGCTCAGCCAGGTCGAGGGCACGGACATCGAGGTCATCACGTTCCCCGACTTCGCCAGCTGGAGCACCGACGGCGGCTTCACCGCGGCGGAGACGCTGCTGGCCCAGAACCCGGACCTCAACGCCATCTTCTGCGAGAACGACTCCATGTGCCTCGGTGCCCAGAAGGTCATCGAGGACCAGGGCCTGGCCGACCAGGTCTTCGTCGTCGGCGTCGACGGCGAGAAGGCCGCCCTCGTGCGAGATCATGAAGGACGGCGTCTACAAGGCGACCGGCCTCAACAACTCCGACCAGATCGGGCGCGCCGGCTTCAACCGCCTGATGGCCATCCTCGCCGGTGCCCAGCGCGGAGAAGGACACGGTCCTGCCCTCGCCGCTCATCACCATCGACAACGTGCAGCGGTTCTACAACCCCGACAGCGTGTTCTAGGCTGTCTCGACGGGCCGGAGCGGCGCTCGCCGGTCCGGCCCCGGTCGATCGGGGCCGCAGCATCGGCTGGCCCGATGTCGCGGCCCCGCCGCATGCATGTCGGCACGGAGGGAGTCATGAGCGAGTCCATGGAACGCATCGCCGCGCTGGGCGTCGTGCCGGTGGTGGTCATCGACGACCCGGCCGATGCGCCGGACCTGGCCCGTGCCCTGCGTGACGGCGGGCTCCCGGTGGCTGAGCTGACCTTCCGCACGGACGCCGCGCTGGCGGCCATCCGGGCCACGGCTGCCGCCTGTCCCGACGTGCTCGTGGGCGCCGGCTCGGTGCTCCTGCCCTCACAGGTCGAGGCTGCGGTGGAGGCCGGCGCCCGGTTCATCGTCAGCCCAGGCATCGACGATGCAGTGGTGGAACGCGCCCAGCAGCTAGGCGTGGCCGTGCTGCCCGGGTGTGCCACGCCAAGCGATCTCATGCGCGCCCGCCGGCTGGGCCTCGAGGAGGTCAAGTTCTTCCCCGCCCAGGCCATGGGCGGCCTCGCCATGCTGCAGGCCATCGCCGCACCCTTCCCAGGCCTGCGCTTCGTGCCGACGGGCGGCATCGACGCTGCCAGCATGGCTGGCTGGCTCGCAGAGCCGCGCGTGCTGGCCGTGGGCGGCTCCTGGATGGTCAGGGCGAGCCTGCTCAGGGCGCGCGACTGGACGAGCGTGAGCGCGCTGGCGCGCGAGGCCGTGCAGGTCGCTGCCGACGCCCGGAGGACGTGAGCCTGCTGGGCCATCGCTGACCCCGCGCCGCCGGACCAGGCGCCCCTCGTCATCGTCAGCGGGGTGACGATGCCTCAGCGCGCGAGGATCGCGCCGTCGATCGCGGTTCGCACCTCGCGGGCGCGCTCCGTGACGCCATCCGGGTCGCCGTCGCCGATGAGCCAGCCGCCCATGCCGACGGCCACCGCGCCGGCTGCGATCCAGTCGCCCGCCGTGCCGGCTGAGACACCGCCAGTGGGCACGATGGGGATGTCCGGGAAGGGTCCGCTCACGAGTCCCAGGTAGGCCGGTCCGACCGTCGCCGCCGGGAAGAGCTTCACGGCGCTGGCGCCAGCGGTCCAGGCGGCCAGGATCCTCCGTCGGTGTCAGTGCCCCCGGGAAGCACGGCACTCCCCTGGCGGCACACCAGCCGATGACCGCGAGGTCCGTGGCGGGCGCGACGATGAATCGCGCCCCGGCGTCCACGGCGCGCGCGGCGTCCTCCGCGGAGAGCACGGTGCCAGCGCCGACCAGGGCGCCCAGCTCATCCGCCACGCGCGCCAGGGCGGCGATGGCCGTGAGGGCCTCATCGAGGGGCTCGTTGAGCGTCAGCTCCATGGCCGGCACGCCCCCCTGGACGAGCGCCGCGCCGATGCGCGGCGCTCGCGCCGCCGTCACATGGCGACCGACGGCGATGACGCGGCTCTCGAGGATGCTGGCGGGAATGGCTGGGCGGTCGGTCATCGTGGCTCCTCGGGTCGGTCGACTGGTTCGCCCAGCGTAGCAGTGGCATCGGAGCGTCGGCCGGACGTGGGTGGCCGCAGCCAGCGCGACCCCTCCCGACCGGGGCATCATGGGTCCCGTCGGGCGTCGGCCCGGCCATCCGTCTGAGGCCAGCAGGGGTGACCGCCATGACCATCCGCCAGCTCCCGGCACCTGAGCTCCTGGTGCGCCACGACGCCTACGTCGGTGAGGGCCCCGTGTGGGATCCCCGCATCGGCCGACTCCTCTGGGTGGACATCCCGCACGGGCTCGTCCTCGTGACCGATCCCGCCGATGGCAGCACCCGGCAGCGGCAGCTGGGCAAGGCCGTGGGCGTGGTCCTGCCCCGAGCCGCCGGAGGCTATGTGGCGGCGCTCGAGGACGGCTTCTACGTGCTGCCCGAGGACGGTGAGCCGGAGCTCATCGCGCCCGTCGAGGCCGGCGACCCGGGGACGCGGATGAACGACGGAGAGATCGACCCGCAGGGTCGCTTCTGGGCCGGCACGATGGGCTGGCACGCCGAGCCGGGCCGCGGATCGCTCTACCGGCTGGATCCCACGGGCACGGTGACGCGCATGGTCGAGGGGGTCTCCATCTCCAACGGCCTTGGCTGGAGCCCGGACGGCCGCACCATGTACTACGTGGACACGGCGACGCACCGGGTGGACCGCTTCGACTTCGACCCGGGGACCGGCGACATCGCCGAGCGGCGCGAGTTCGTCACCATCCGCCACGGAGGCGGCCGACCGGACGGGCTCACCGTGGACGCAGACGGGGCCGTCTGGGTGGCGACGTGGCCGGGATACGCCGTGCACCGCTACCTGCCCGATGGCAGCCTCGATGCCGTCATCCCCCTGCCCGTCTCCAACGTCTCCAGCTGCGAGCTCGGCGGGCCGGACCTGCGCGACCTCTACATCACGACGGCCTGGGAGCTGCTCTCGGAGGAGGAGCACGCCGCACAGCCCCTGGCCGGCAGCCTGTTCCGCACCCGCGTGGAGGTCCCGGGGCGCCCACGCGTGCCCTTCGCCGGCTGACCCTTCGGTCGTTTCGCCCGCGGTCGCGTCGTCAGCGCCGCGGCCCGCCGTCAGTCGGTCGCCGTGACATCGTCGACGCGGATCTCGATGAGCACCGGCCAGCGCTTGCCGGTGACGAGGAACGTGCCGGCCGAGGCATCCCAGGCGATGCCGTTGAGCACGTCCGGTGCCTCCGGGACGACGACGCCGGCACCCGGGGACGGCGCCGGCGAGGCGACCGCCGCCAGCACGGCATCGTGGAGCGGGCCGAGGTCGAGCCACCCCGTCACCGCGCCGCTCGTGGCGTCGATGCGCACGATGATGTCCGTGAGCCACGCGTTGGCCCAGACGTCACCGTCCCGGCACTCCAGCTCGTTGAGCTGCAGGACGGCGTCCCCGGGATGCGTGACGGGCAGCTGGCCGATGACCGCGAACGTCTCCGGGTCACGGAAGGTGAGCAGCTCGCTGCCGTCGCTCATGACCAGGCGCTGCCCGTCGAAGCAGAGGCCCCAGCCCTCGCCGTCGTAGGTGGACGTCTCGGCCTGCAGCAGGCCATCTCGCGACCACCGGAGTGCCTGGCCTTCGCGCCAGGTGAGCTGGAGGAGCTCGTCGCCGACGAGCGCCAGACCCTCGCCGAAGAGGTCCTCCGGAAGGCTCGCGGCCGCCAGCACCTGCCCGCTGCTCGGGTCCACCTCCCGCACGGTGGAGCGGCCATACAGACCGGTCGACTCGAAGAGTCGGCCGTCCGCGTCAAGCAACAGCCCCTCGGTGAAGGCCGTCACGTCGTGCGGGCGCACGGACACGACGCTCCATCCCAGGAGCGGTGGCGTGGTCGCAGAAGACGGAGCTGCGCCGCCGGTCAGGGGTGCACTCGGCGCGGGCGTGGAGGCCGACCCCGGCGCCAGGGCGACAGCGGCGAGACCCAGCGTCATCGACGCGGCGAGCGCGGTGCGCATGGTGCGGGTCCGTCGCTGCATGACCGCAGTGTGCCTCAGGTCGGTCGGTCGGGGCCTGGGAACGTTGGAGCGCCGGTCGCTCGCCTGCCTGAGCGATGCCGGCGCTCCCTGCAGGCTATGGCCAGCGGTGCTCCGCACGGCATCGTCATCTGAGGGTCACCGGCCCAGCCAGTAGTACCAGAGCGAATGGACCGTAGTGCTACGCACCGCAAGCGACCCCACTGCAGCGACCTTGCGTCGGCGCCGGCCCGAAGCGGCCGAAATGCCCAGATCGGTGCCCGGCGGAGCGGCCCGATGCCTGCATCGACGGTGGCGCCTGGGTCAGCACGCGCGCCCCGGTCGGCGGCACGCAGGCAGAAGGAACGTGCAAAGACCGCTTGAGCCGCGCAGCAGGCTGCGTGATACTGGCGCCAGCCGAGCGTCGCGGCAGTCGATGGTCCCGGGGGCTTGCGACAAAGCGGCCATCCCGGCCCGGAGGCAACCCGGTAGAGTGAAGGCCTGCCTGCCATAGGAGGGATCGCCTGATGTCCGGATCCGTCAACCCGACACCCAACCCGGCGCCACAGGGACCGCCCGCGCCGCCCCCATCGGGATCAACGCCTCCGCCCGCGTCCGGCGGGCCCGCGCCACGGTCCGGTGGTTCCGCGCAGGCCACGGCCGCGCAGGCCTCGGCAGCCGTGGGCAACGTGGTCAGCACGATGCGGCAGCGCCTCGTCGCCGGCGAGCAGCTGGTCATGTCGGCGGCGGCCTCGATCGTCGTCATCGTCTACCTGGTGTTCCAGTTCCTTCTCAACTACTACATCGTCTCTGACTTCGCGGTCGTCATGGCCGTGCTGGCCATCCTCGCGATCTGGCTGCACCGCTGGGGCCAGTACGACTTCGGCAAGCCCTATCGCATCATCATCGGAGCACTTGGGCTCTCACTGGCGCTGTTCGCCGTGATCAACTTCCTGGCCTGGGTGCGCGTCGGTGGCGAGTCTGCCGGCTTCCTGCACCTTCTCGGTCGCATCATCTACTGGGTCAGCGGACTTGCCGCTGGCTATGGTGCCTGGCTGGTCTTCCGCCTCCGCGAAGACTGAGCCGCCCGCCCCGTCGTCACGGGGCAGCGATCGCAGCACCTGGACCGGGTCGCCCGCTGGACGGCCCGGTCTTCGCGTCTCCAGCCTCGACCGAGGCCGTGGGCAACGCGTGCCGCGGGCGCGCGGCGGTGGCCGTGACGGGCCCGCGTGCGTCCGCTTGGAGAGGCACGCCTGTGGATAACCCGGCAGCGGGCTGCGTTGTCGGCGGGACGTGCTTCGCCGAAGCCTGTTAGGCTGCGCGCGCCTACGTCCAACGAAGAAGCGAGGCTCACCAACAGAAGACCCGCCGTGCCCACGGCAGGGATCTGACGCGCTTCGTCGCCGTGACGGCAGCGCGTCGCTTCCACGGAGCACCCCGCGTCCCCAGACGCCGGACGCCCCGTGACATCGGTGTCGCCCTTCCATCCCCGGGTGACGCCGGACCGGCCGCGACCCCGATCGCAGCCGACCTCCCCCATCTCCCTGCCCGTGCCGGCGGAGGCCCCGCGCCATCGCCCCAGCCTTGACGTGCGGCCCGCAGGGAGGAACCCCTAGCCGTGTCCATGGACGCAACGCTGACTGGCCGCTCCGGCCAGCCGCAGCATCGCACCGTTTCATGGCGATCCGGCCTGACCGCCGTCGCCATCAGCCTGGCGCTGACCATCCCGCAACTCGCCGACCCCCAGCCCGTCGCAGCCGGATCATCCTGCACGGGGTGGACCAGCCAGAGCGTTCCACCACGCACCATCCGTGTGCTGCGCAGCGGCTCCGGCCGTATCGAGAAGGTGTCCTTCCGTCGCTACGTGGCGGAGGTCATGGCCTCGGGCGAGTGGCCCAGCCGACTGCGCATGGCCACGCTGGAGGCCGGTGCGGTGGCCGTGAAGCAGTACGCCTGGTACTACGCCCTGCGCGGCCACCATCGCCATGGCTACGTGCGCAACGGTCGCTGCTATGACGTGCGCGATGACACCAATGACCAGCTGTACCGTCCCGACCGAGCCTTCCCCAGCGAACGCCAGCAGCGTGCCATCGAGACCACCTGGGCGCTGACGCTGCGCAAGTACGGGCGCTTCTTCCTGACCGGCTACCGGCAGGGCGTGACGGGCCGTTGCGCCGCCGACGCCAACGGCTGGAAGCTGTTCGCGCGGAGCGTCGAGGACTGCGCCAGCCGGGGCTGGTCCCGTCAGCACATCCTGAACGCCTACCTGGACCCACGCCTGTCGTCGGTGTGGTCCACCAGGCTGGGTCCCATCCTGCGGACGCCCGCTATCACGCTGCGACGCGGCAGCCTCGCGGAAGGGGCGGTGACGGTCAGCTGGTCGAAGGCCCGGAACCTGCCAGCAGCCGCCAGCTACACCTTGCAGCGCAAGGTCGGCAGGGGTCCGTGGCGGACGGTCGACCTCAGCTCGCCGACGGCCCGCCAGGCCCGCGTCTGGGTCAAGCCCGAGGCCGGTGTCCGCTTCCGTGTCCGCGGCACGGACCCCGCGGGCAAGACCGGGTCATGGTCCTACTCCAACCGGCGGACGACGGCCCTGCGCGGACCGGTGGGCGCCCAGCTCGGAGGTTCGTCGCCAGCGGCAGCGCGCTCCACGTCCTCGTCCGTCGCGGCTCGCGTCCGTGGCCGTGCCGTGGCGCTCGTGGCTTCCACGGGTCCCGGCATGGGCGAGGCGATCATCTCCGTCAACGGCCGTCGCGTCGGTCGGGTGGACCTGGAGCGCGCGACGGCGCACCGGAAGGTGCTGGTCTGGACGAAGCGGTTCAGCGAGGTCAAGCACCGTCGCGTCAAGGTCCGCATCGTCGGCAACCGGCAGCCCGTGGACTTCCAGGGCTTCCTGGTCCTGCGCTGACTGGTGCACTGACCGCCGGTCGGCTTCGGCGGGGCCGACCGGCGCCGCGGGCCGCGCATCTGGCGCGCCTGTGGCACCATCGGTGCGGATGACTCGATCGATGGACCCCAGCAGCGGCAAGGCCGGCCAGCCGTGGACCCGCGATGCCGCCCCGACCGGGGTGACGTGCCCGGCCTGCGGCCTGGCCAATGAGCCCGGTGCGCGTGTGTGTCGCAATTGCGGCCTGCCCATCGCCAGCGCGGTGGACCCCCTGCGCGGCGTCATGCCGGGCCAGGTGGACCTGCCCACCGTGCGTCGCTCCGGGATCTCCAATGCCATCGGACTTGCGCTGGTCGTGGGACTGCTGCTCGTGGGTGGCTCGCTGGCCATCAGCGGCGGCGGCATCCTGAGCAGTGGTGGCCGGATCGGGCTGGCTCCCGGGGAGACCGCGACGGCGGCGCCCTCGGGGGGCGACCCTGGCCAGACACAGGATCCCGGCACCACCCCGGGTGTCCCGGCCTCAGGTGAGCCCACGGGCGCATTGACCGCTTCCGGGACCTCCTTCGACTACACGTGCGAGAACGCCGCCATCAAGGACCTCAGCTCCGGCAAATGGCGGCTGAGCCAGTACCGGGTGGGCCTGCGCGAAGAAGGTGCCACGCAGGGCGAGGAGGCCACGGCAGGCGTGACGTTCGAGCGGATCACCTGGGAGATGTCCCGCAGGGGCAAGGCTCGTGACGGCGCGACCACGGTGACGATGGAGTGGACGACGCCCAAGGAAGCCAAGGCGGAGTATGGCTCGAGGCTCGTCATCGGCAAGCGCGCCATCATGGTCACCTTCGACGGGCCGGTGGACCTCACCGTCGGCCAGCAGATCGACGAGCTCCTCCTGGAGCCGGAAGGCGTCACGCAGGTCCGCAGCGTGGACATGTTCGAGGGCGAGGACGGCAAGGTCCGCACGGTCATCGGGATCCGCGGCGACAGCTGCGCTCGGATGTCCGCCAACGGCTGGGGCAAGAAGGACACCGGCAGGGCCGGGCGCGTCTTCCTGGACGTCGAGCGCTTCTAGTCCACGGTCGCCCGACCGGCCCGACCACTGAGCGGCGCTGCCGCATCGGGCCGCCCCGACTCACCGCGGCAGCCCCGAGCCACCGCGTGGACTAGGGCCTGAGTTCGATCGCGTCGCTGAAGACGTCCGACCAGTGGCCCGCCGCGTCCTGCACCTGTGCGTAGACGCGACGGTCGCCGGACTTGCCGCTGCCGCCGTAGGTCGTGTCCGCCAGGTCCCAGGACAGCGCGTCGCGGATGGACACCGTGATGCCCTTGTCCAGCAGGCCACCTTCGCGCAGTCGCGAGCTGCCCGAGACGCGCAGCTGCGTCACCCAGCTCGTGGCGTCCTCGGCGCTGATGGCCAGGCGCACCTCGGAGTCGGCTGTCACGGCTGCGCCATCATCGATGAGCAGGCTGCCCGTCGGGCGGTCCGTGTCCCTGGCGCAGCTGTAGATGCGGATGTCGTCGATGTACCAGCCGTGACCGCCCACGGCTCGATCGGAGGCCATGCGGAAGCGCACCTTGACGGTCTTGCCGGCGAAGTCGGAGAGGTCCACGCGGGCTGCGGACCAGCCGTGGGAGTTGCCCGTGAAGGCCTTGCGGCCGCCCAGCGGGTTGCCGGTGCGGTCCGTCAGGCGCCTGGCATAGCCGCCGTGCGTGAAGCGGTCGGCCACCCCGCGCCAGTCGCCGGCGCCGACCTTGATCTCCACGATGCCGCCGTCATAGCGACGCTTGGCATCCAGGTCGAAGGAGTAGCCGTGCTCGAAGCGCAGGAAGGCACGCTCGGGAAGCTCGACGGCCGTGGTCATCTGCATGACGGAATCCATGCGCACGCCGTGGTCGGGAGCGTAGAGGTTGCGTTTGCCGCTGGAGGCCCAGGTGCCGTCCCAGGTGGGGTCGTTGTTGGGGTTCTGCGGGTAGTACCAGCCCTTGCGCGTGCCCACCAGGCGCTGGCTCGCCCACAGGCCGGCCGAGGGATCCTCGAGGTCGTCAGCGAAGACATCGAGCGGGCGGCTCCCGGCGCTGCACACGGGGGCCTGGCGCGGCGCCCACTGCCTGGGCTGCAGCGTCATCTCCGTGGCCCGCGTGGCGGCACGCACCGAAGCGCAGTGCTTCAGCGTGATGCCCTGGCTGCCGGCCAGGTCCGCGCAGGCTGACACCAGCGCGTCCGCCAGGTCGATGTAGTTGGCCGCCGGCGTCAGGCGCGTCGTGATGGCCTGGTAGTAGATGCGCGCCGTGCGCGCCAGTCCGATGCCGCCGACGCGATAGCCGTTGAACCGGCCGCCGTCGGCGATGAGGCTGGCCGCCTTGTTGCCCACACCGCTGTTGCGATGGACGCCGCCGTCGTCGGATGCGCCGGTGTGCCAGAGGCGGCTGCGCACACGGTCGGGGTGGCGGTGGCGCGGCGGGTCCTGCATGTCGCGGAAGGCGCCGATGGGCGTGTCCTCGCCGATCAGCCAGCGCGTCCCGGCGGTGTCCCGGCCGCCCGCATAGGAGAGGTCGATGAGCTCGCCGAAGACGTCGGCCATGGACTCGTTGATGGCCCCCGACTGGTACTGGTAGAAGAGCGGCACCTCGTGATCGAGCAGCCCGTGAGTCAGCTCGTGGGCCACGATGTCATCCGCGCGTGCCCAGCCCGTCCCGAAGATCGACTGCTGGTCCGACCACTTCCACTCGGCGTTCCGCCACGGGCAGCCATAGGACTGGCAGTAGCGCACGGTGGTCCTGAGACGGGCGCCCTTGCCGTCCAGGCCGTTGCGACCGAAGCGGCTGCGGAAGTAGCCGTCCACGACCCCCATCAGCCGGTACACGGCGTCGACGTCGCTGACTCCGGTGGCAGGCCTGCCCTCCGTGCGCGCGAAGGGCGCGTCGCACTTGTAGCTGCGCCCGGGGGCGTTGCGGTTGTCGCAGATGTAGCGGTCCACGCTGGCCAGCCGTCCGATGGACGAGAGCACCAGGCCGAGCCGCGCATCGACCACGATGAGTCGGTGGACCTCCGCATGGCTGGCGCTCCCGGGCAGACGCGCGTCGATGCGCCAGGCGAGGCGGGCACCCTCGGCGGCGGGCACGGGATCCCCCATGATGCGGGCGTCGTAGATGGCCAGCCCCTCCGAGCGCGTGCGCACCGCGCTCGATGGCAGGCCGGCCTCGCGCGCCACGACCGTCGCGGCCAGCGCCGCCGCCTGGGCGGCGCCGAGGCGCGGCCTGACGGTCACCGAGGTCGCCGATGGCAGGACCTCACCGGCGGCCGAGACGATGGCCCCATCGCCGGAGACCTGCACCACGATCTGCCCGCCCATGACCGGCAGGCCGCTGCGCCGCTGGTCGAAGCGCACGATCACGTTGGCAGGGATGGCGCCCTCCCTCGTGCTCGCCCGTGCGCTCTTCCGTGCGTCACTGGTCGCCCCCGACCGCGCGCGGGCTGCGCGCGTCGCGGGGACGGAGCGTTCCTCGTCCGCGGCCGCGCCGCCGTGGCGGGCCGCAGAGCCGGCGCGCAGCTCCGCCGCAGGGTCGGACAGCCCGAAGAGCGTCCCGTACCGCTCCAGGAAGCCGCGGGCTCGCGATCGCGCATCCGCGACGGTCAGGTCCCGTCCCCCGGAGGCCACCCTGGCCACGGGTCCGCTGAGCGGGTCCGCGGGCGTCCCGGAAAGGAGCCGGACGCGGCCGGTTCCCGGGTGGTAGCCCACCTTGGTCCGCCGGGGCAGCGTCGCGAGCAGGGCGCGGTCGCGAGGACGGGCAGAGGAGACCGTGCTGACCGGCTGCGCGGTCCAACCCGCCTCGGCGTCGCGGTCAGGCGTCAGAGCCGCGCGGGTGGCGGCGAACGGCGCCAGCGAAGCCAACAGCGCGACCGCCAGGGCCGCCGCGAAGGGGGAAACGCGGGATGCGGGCATGACCGCCATACCCTACACGACGGCACTACCATGCCTCCAGATGCCCCAGGCCGCGCTCGCCGGGCGCATCTCGGGCTCGACGCCGGAGGCAGCATGCGCACCTTGATCGTCAACGGCACCGTCGTCAACGCGCACGCTTCCAGCCGCGCGGACGTCCTCATCGAGGACGAGACGATCACGGCCGTGCTTTCCGCGGGCGCGGGGTCGCACGGCGTGGTGGACCGGGTCATCGATGCGCACGGTCGCCTGGTCATCCCGGGCGGCATCGACCCCCATACGCACATGGAGCTGCCGGTGGCCGGCACGACCTCGCGTGACACCTTCGAGAGCGGAACGCGGGCGGCCGCCTTCGGTGGGACCACCACGATCATCGACTTCGCCGGCCAGACGCGCGGCCGTTCCCTGCGCGAAGGCCTCGAGACATGGATGGCGCGGGCGGAGGGTCGCTGCGCCATCGACTACGGCTTCCACATGATGGTCAACGACGTGACATCGGCCACGCTGGCGGAGATGGATGCCTTCGTCGCGGAAGGCGTCACGACCTTCAAGCTGTTCACGGCCTACCCGGGCGTCCAGCTCTCCGACGACGCCGCCATCCTGCGGGCCATGCTGCGCACGGCGGACAATGGCGGACTCATCCTCATGCACGCGGAGAACGGCGTCGCCATCGACGTCATCGCCGAGCGCATCGCAGCCGCCGGCGACACGGACCCCTGGTACCACGGCATCTCACGCCCGGCCGGCCTGGAGGCCGAGTGCGCCCAACGGGTCATCCGCCTCGCGGAGGCCGCCCGCGTGCCGGTCTACATCGTGCACCTGAGCTCACGCGACGCCCTCGAGGAGGTGGTGCGCGGGCGCGGGCGCGGTGCCACCGTCTACGCGGAGACCTGCCCGCAGTACCTCTTCCTGTCGCTCGAGGACCTGCGTGGCGGCTTCGAGGGCGCCAAGTTCGTGTGCTCGCCACCGCTGCGGCCGGCCGACCACCAGGCCGCCCTCTGGGATGGCCTGGCGCAGGACGACCTGCAGGTCGTTGCCACGGACCACTGCCCCTTCGACTTCCACGGCCAGAAGGACCTCGGTCGCGACGACTTCCGGCGCATCCCCAACGGTCTGCCGGGGGTGGAGGAGCGCATGGACCTCCTCTTCCAGGGCGTCGTGGAGGGGCGCCTCAGCCGGGAGCGCTGGGTGGAGGTCTGCTCGACGGCGGCCGCCCGACTCTTCGGCCTCGAGGGGCGCAAGGGCGTCATCGCACCCGATGCCGATGCCGACATCGTCGTGTACGACCCACAGCGACGCCACGTCCTCTCCGCGTCCACGCACCACATGGCCGTCGACTACTCCTGCTACGAGGGCCGCGAGGTGCAGGGCGGCAGCGACATCGTCATCTCGCGCGGCCGGGTCATCGTGGAGGACGGCGCCTGGCTGGGTGAGCCCGGCCACGGTCGCTTCCTGCGACGCGCCCCTGTCGGCCAGCGGCCGGCCTGAACCTCAGCGCGGCGCAGGCGACCCAGCGGACGATCAGGTCACCGCTCTCGGCATCCGGCTCGATGTCGACCGCGTCGAGCGCCGCCACCAGGTGGTGGGCCTCCGCGAGCGCAGCAGCGTGATGCGTGGAGAGCACGCCCAGGACGGTGGCTCCCGCCACGCGTGCCGCGGTGACGCCGGCGGGCGCGTCCTCCAGGACGAGGCAGCGGCCAGGATCAACGCCCAGCAGGGCGGCTGCGCGCAGGTACGGGTCGGGTGCCGGCTTGCCGTGCTCCACGTCCTCGACCGTCACGAGCACGCCGGGGAGCGATAGGCCGGCGTTGGCCAGCCAGGGCTCGGCGATGACCCGGGGGGCACTCGTGGCGATGGCCCAGCGTTCCGTCGGGAGGGCGGCGCTGAGCCGGACGGCGCCGGGGATGGCCATCACGCCGGCCGAAGCGGGATCCGCGGCCAGCGACTCGTTGAAGCGCCTGGCCTCGAGGACAGGGTCAAGGTCGGGCGCGGCGATGCGGATGGTCTCGGCCGCCGGTCGGCCGAAGTGCACCCGTTCGATGAGCTCCTTGGAGATGCCGTGCGCGTCCGCCCAGAGCTCCCAATGCCGGTCGTAGACGCCGCCAGTGTCCACGAGGACGCCGTCCATGTCGCTGATGAGCGCCGCCACGCGGAGCTCCATGAGGCCATCGTCGGCGCGCACCCCGGTCAGCGCCCCGAGCGGTCGACTGTCGCTCACCCGCGCAGCGCTCCGAGCTCCACCAGCTTGTCCACGAGCTCCCGGACGGCGGCCGCGGAGCCCTCGAAGGCCACCTGCTCGGCCGCTGTCAGGCCGATCTCGACGACACCTTCCACGCCGTGGCTGCCGAGGCGGGTGGGGACGCCGACGTAGAGCCCGTCGATGCCGTACTGGCCCTCCAGGTAGGCGGCGCAGGGCAGGATCATGTGCCGGTTGTTGACGATGGCGTCGACCATGGCGCCCACCGACGCCGCCGGCGCATAGAACGCGGAGCCGGTCTTGAGCAGCGCGACGACCTCCGCTCCACCGTCGCGGGTCCGCTGCACGATGGCGTCGATGCGTTCCTGGGACATGAGCTCCGTGATGGGCACACCGCCCACCGTGGAGTAGCGCGGCAACGGCACCATGGTGTCCCCGTGGCCGCCCAGCACGAAGGCGTTGGTGTTGGCCACCGAGACACCCAGCTCCATGGCGATGAAGGCACGGAAGCGCGAGGAGTCGAGCACGCCGGCCATGCCCACGACGCGATCCGAGGGCAGCCCGCTGGCTTCCAGGGCGACGTGGCACATGGCATCGAGCGGGTTGGTGACGACCACGACGATCGCCTCCGGCGAGTAGGCGACGGATTGCTCGACGACGCCGCGGACGATGCTGGCGTTGCGGGCCAGCAGGTCGTCACGGCTCATGCCGGGCTGGCGGGCGATGCCGGAGGTGACGACGATGACGTCCGAGCCGGCCGTGTCGGCGTAGTCGGTGGTGCCCTGGATGACCATGTCATAGCCGGTCACCGGCGCCGCCTGGGTCAGGTCGAGCGCCTTGCCCTGCGGCAGGCCGTCGATGATGTCCACGAGCCAGACATCGGCCAGGCCCTGTTCCATGATGCGCTGCGCGGTCGTGGCGCCGACATTGCCGGCCCCGATCACGGTGACGAGCGGATTGGCCATGGGGCGGGCGACTCCTTGGAAGAGGTGCGGACAGCCGGCGAATGGTACTCCCTGCCCACCGGCCCGGGCGCACCAGGGCAGCCCGCGAGTCAGATGCCCGGTGAGACGTCCGCGGGGGCCAGCGGCAGCGTCACCGTCACGGTGGCGCCCACGCCGGCGTCGGAGGCGACCTCGATGCGCCCGCCGGCTGCGCTCACGAACGTGCGCAGCACCGAGAGGCCCAGGCCGCTGCCACCGCGTTCCCGCTTGGTGGTGAAGCCGGCCTCGAAGAGATGCTCCAGGGCCGCCTCTGAGAAACCGGGCCCCGTGTCCGCGACGACGATCTGGACCTCCTGGTCATCCGCGCGACGCGTCGTCACGGTGAGGCAGCCGCCGTTGTCCATGGCGTCGCGCGCGTTGTGGACAAGATTCAGGATGATGCGCTCCACGCGCAGCCGGGTGATGGGGACGCGCGCGCCTTCAGAGCCCGGCGCCAGGCGCAGCTCGATGTCCTGCGGCAGCAGGGCGTCCAGGAGTCGGCGCATGGCGCCGACGGCGTTGTCCAGGTTGATGGCCACCTGGCTGGTGGCCTGGTCGTGCCCGTCGAGCTGGTCGATCAGCTCGAAGAGGGCGGCCGTGACGACCACCGCCTGCGCCACGTCCTCTCGCGCGGGGTCCTCCGGAGCCATGCCCCGCAGCGCCAGCTCCGCATGGCCGCGGATGGCGGTGAGGAGGTTGCGCATGTCATGGCCGATGCCGCGCAACGCCTCCGAACCAAGCTCCATGCCTGCAGCATACGAGGAAGCCTGCGCCAGCGCAGCGCGACGCGACGCGCGCGATACTGAAGGGCCATGCCTCCTGCCCACGGTCGTGACGGGATCCTGGCGCGCACCCTGGGCCCGGCGCGTGCCGTTCGCGTCCGCAGCCAGGTCCTCGGTCGCGCACACCTGCTGCCGGACTTCCTCGTCCTGGGCCCGGGGAGCAGCGGCGCCAGCAGCCTGCTGGCACTCATGGAAACGCATCCCAACGTCCTGCCCGGCCCGGGCGAGACGCAGTTCTTCGACAGCCGACGCTACACCTGGGGCGTGCCGTGGTACCGCATGCAGTTCGGCGCCAGGATGGACCGCCGGCAGGCACAGGCGCGGGGGATCCGGCCGGTGGTGACGGGCGAATTGAGCTCCACGTACCTGGCCCATCCCAACGCGCCAGCCCGGGCAGCACGAACGGTGCCAGAAGCCTCCTTGATCGTGGTCCTGCGGGACCCGACCTCACGGGCCGTGGCCCACTGGCGGCAGCGGGTGGAGCACGGCATCGAGGATCGACCCTTCCGGGAGGTCGTGGAGGCTGAGCTGGGCCGCAGCGGCAGCCAGGCGGAGCTGCGCATCCCACGGCAGCGTCGAGTGGATGACCCCCTGGTCGTGCGGCGCGGCGTCTATCTGCCACAGCTGGAGCGCTGGCTGACCCACTTCCCCCGAGAGCGCGTTCTCATCCTGGCTTGCGCCGATCGGTGGCCATCGCCGTGGGCCACGTTCGTCGAGGTTTGCGGCCTCCTCCGACTGCCGGCTCCACGGCCGGAAGCGGTCGGCGAGGCAGGGCGCTGCCACCTCGGGCGCGGGCGGAGGGATGCCGGACGATGCTGAGGAGGCGGAGCGCCGGCCGACCCCGGGCAGGTGGCCGGCGCAGTCCCACGAGCCTGAGCCCGAGACCCTGGCGCAGCTGCGGGACTTCTACGGCAGCGCCGATGCTGACCTGGCACGCGCGCTTGGGATGGAGCTCGGCTGGACCACCGCGCCCACGGCGGAACCTTCCGGCATGGGCGGCGACCCGCTCAGCTCGAGTGACACCGGCAGGGACTCGCCGCGGCTGCCACAGCCGCCGACGCGTGGTAGGGTCAGCGAGTCGTGACCAGCCCACCCACCGCCGCGGGTGTCCCTCCGGCCCACCGGCGCGGGGTGGCTCGCCACAGGCGTCTGGTGGCCGCTGCGAGCGTCCTGCTGGCCGGCCTGCTCCTCGCCTCGGACCTCGGCGCACCCTTCGCCGGGGTATCGCTGCCCGGCCACTCCGGCTCGGTCCCCGCCCAGGCGACGGAGACCCGCCTCCGACGTCGCCTGCCGGGACGGCTGGACCGAGCAGAACATCCCGGATGACGCCTTCATCTCGACGCCCTTCGAGATCGTGACGCGCGACGGCAAGCCGGCCTGGATCGTCGGCGGGACCAACCATGGGCTCCTGGCGCTGCGCTGGGACGGCCTGGTCTGGCGTCGCGGTGCGACCCGGGACCGCGGCCATCGCGGTCTGGTGGGAGGCGTGGCCACCAGTCGGACCTCCATGCTCGGGGTCGGCTACTACCGACCCTGGGAGGGCAACGGCTCGCTGAAGCCGGTGAGCGGCCGGATCTGGGGCAGCACCTTCCGCGAGCGACGCGTGCCTGACCCACCCGGTGAGCGAGCCGCGCTCGCCGATGTCATCGCCCTGCCGGGTGGCCGGGCCTGGGCCGTGGGCTCCAGGTTGCAGGCTGGGCGCCTGCGCGCCTACGCCGTCCGCTGGAGCGGCTCGCGCTGGCTCCGCGACGAGCCGGTGCCCGGCAGCACGTCCGGCCTGCTGGCCATCGAACGGTCGCCGTCGGGCACCATCTGGGCGGTGGGCTGGCGGGAGTCCAGCGCTGGGCGGCACCATCCCCTGATCGTGCGGCATCACGACGGCCGCTGGGCCAGCGTGGCGACGCCCACGCTGCCGGAGGGGTCGGCCGTGCTGGTCGACGTGGCGTTCCGCAGTGGGCGCGACGGCTGGGCCGTGGGCTACCTCACGGCGACGGGCAGCGACCGGCACTCCGTCTTCCTCCTCCACTGGAACGGCTCGCGCTGGACGCGAGAGCCTCTGCCCTGGGCCGACGACTTCGCGGCCCTGCCCCGCGCCATCTCCGTGGACCGCACGGGCATCTGGGTGGCCGGCACGCAGACGGCCACGGCTGAACGGGAGGCCCGCGGCTTCATCGCCCGCCGGGAGCAGGGCACGTGGCGCACCTACGTCCTCGACGTGCCGGACTCCGTACGCTCGGAGGTCCTGGACGTGGCCGCCACGCGCTCGGGCGCCACCGCCGTTGCCAACGTGGCCTCGTCGCTGCTGGTGCTGGCGGCCTGCGACTCCTCGGCCACACCGGGTGCGGCCTCATCCCGGCGTCGCATCAAGGTGAGCGTGAGCCGGATCGGGGCGCGCAAACGGACGACCGCCATCGCGCAGCGCCTGGATCCCGACGACGAGGCGCTCGTCTCGGCCGGGGGAGCGGTCAGCGCCAGCCGCGCGGCCAGGCTGCCGCGGCCGGTGACCGCGGTCGGGTTCCGGATCGTGGATCGCTCCGTGGCGTCCGGCCTGGCCCAGGAGACCCCGACCTACGGGGGCTTCGCCGCCGACTTCGATGGCGATGACTGGCGCGACATCTTCTACAGCCGGCACGGCAGCCTGACGCCTCGCCTCGCGCTGGCCGGGCCCGATGGCTTCAGCGACGCCCCGTATGGCGCCTTCAGCGCCGTGGACAGGCACGGCTGCGACGCAGCCGACGTGGACCAGGATGGGACCAAGGACATCCTCTGCGCGGTCGGCGCCTCGCGTGGCAAGGCCATCCACCGCAACGAGCTGTCGCTGGCGCCGCTGGGTGGGGACGGTCACGTGGCACGCGACGGCCTGGGCATCTCCGACCCACTGGGCCGCGGCCGCCAGATCGCCTTCCTGCACCTCGATGGCGATGCCTACCCGGAGGTCTTCATCGGCAACGCGCCCGATCGCGATGACGGTCTGCCAGCATCCAACCGGTTCTTCCGCAACGTGGAGGGCCACTTCGTGCCGGCTCCGGGCGCAGGCCTCGACCGCTCCCACGGCGCTATCTGCGCGGAGGTCACCGACCTCGAGTCCGACGGCGACGACGACCTGGTGTACTGCACGGCCTACGGCTTCAGCGGACGCACGGCCGGGCTGCGCCTGATGCGCAACGAGGGTGGTCGGCTGGTGGATCGGACCAGGGCACTGGGCGTGCGAGCCATCGGCGACGTCGATGTCGCCTTCGTCGATGTGACCGGCGACGGCCGCAGGGATCTCGTGCAGGTCAGCGCCGACCTCATCCGCGTCAGCAAGCGGACGGCGAGCGGGTACCGGCGCATCTGGTCGGCACGGACCTCCGGAGCCGTGGCCGTGGCTGGCGGAGATGTCAACGCCGACGGGCTGGCCGACCTCTACGTGGCGCGTGGCACGCCTGCTCGCAACACCCCGGACCTGCTGCTGGTCAGCCGATCGGGCGGCCGAGCCTTCACCTCGGTCCGCATCCCCCAGACGAGCCGCGGTCGCGCCGATGATGTCATCGCGATCGACCATGATCACAACGGCCTGACCGACTTCGTCGTCCTCAACGGACGGGCGCGGAGTGGTCCCGTCAAGCTGCTGGCCAGCTACCCACACTGAGTCTCGCAGGGTACTGCTGGCGACCCGTCGCCGTACTACCAGCCCTTGGTGCGGAGAAGTGAGGTGCGGTCTAATCTCGCGTGTCGATGCCTGACCGCCATCGGGGGGTAGGCCGTGTCGCCGTGGCGCTCGGCCTCGCTCTCCTCCTGCTCGCCGACCTGCCGGCCCCGGTGCCCGGCGGTGACGTCGTGGCCGCCGAAGACGACGGGACGACCACCGAGGCGGCGCCCAAGGGGACCGTCGCCCAGCCGCTCGGGCCGGAGGTCTGTGCGCCGGGCTTCGGCGATACCGACCGCAGGCTGGGAGTCGCCCTCAACGGCGTGGCGCTGACGCCCGGTGGCGCCATCGCCGTCGGCTTCTTCCGCCCGGGCGAGGACGACGACTTCGGGCGACGTCGGCCGGCTGCCCTGCTGAACCAGGACGGCACCTGGCGGCGTGTGACAGCCAACAGCCCGGGCCTCGAGGATGGCCTGGTGGCCGTGACCGCGAGCGGCGGCGAGGATGCCCTGGCCGTTGGCTTCACGACCATCGGCGGGGTGACGATGCCCCTGGCGATGCGCTGGCAGGGTCGCACGTGGCGCGTGGACCGGCCGCGGGCCGCCAGCTCCATCGCATCGCTGTTCACGGATGTGGCCATGGACCGCAGCAGCGCCATCGCTGTCGGCTACCGGATCCTGGCCGACGGTCGCAGCCAGCCGGTGGTGGCACGCCGCGACCGCCGCCGTTGGCGCTACATCAGCCCGCCGACCGGTCCCCGCGAGTCGGTGGCCCTCACCGGCGTGGCATCTGACGGCCGCGGCGGGATCTGGGTGGTGGGCCAGGGCGGTCCGGGCACCGAGGTCCAGCCCGTCATCTACCGACGCTCGAGCGCCCGCTGGCAACGCCTCCAGCCGCCCTCGCTGGAGGGTGAAGCCGTCCTGGCCGATGTCGCCTCCAGGGGCGGTGAGGCCTGGGCGGTCGGCTACCAGCAGGTCGACGGGCGCATGCGGCCCCTCGTCATCCATTGGGACGGCCACGCCTGGCGGCACGCTGAGGCGCCGGCGGGCGATTCCCCGGAGGCCATCCTCACCGCCGTGACCGCGTCGCCCAGCGGTGGCATCTGGGTGGTCGGGGCCGCCTGGAGCGAGGCACGAGCCAGCTACGAGGCTTTCGCAGCCTGGTGGGATGGCCGAGCCTGGAGCGAGGTCGCCGATCCTGCCGGTGGCACGGAGCTGCGGGATGCGGCCGGTGCCCTGGACGAAGATGGCTGGGCCGTGGGCCGCGACGAGCTCACCTCGAGCGCCGCCCGCGTCTGCCTTCCCGCCCGTGCGAGCCTCTTCGGCGGCAGCACCGGGGCCGCGCCAGCGCCGGATGGCACACCAGCGCCGGATGGCACGCCAGCGCCGGATGGCACACCAGCGCCGGATGGCACACCAGCGCCGTCCGCCACCCCAGCGCCGTCCGCCACGCAGGGCCGATCACTGCCACGCCCGCCACGCCCGCCACGCCAGCGCCGGTCGCTGCCCAGACCCAGGTCGGCGTCACGCCCGGCGGCTCGAGCCACCCGGCGGCGCGCTCCCGCAAGGCCCGATCGCAGCGCAAGAAGCGTCAGCGCCGTCAGCGCCGGCAGGCGCGCCAGCGCGGGCCCGCCGGCCTGCCCACGCCGACCGCGGATCGGCGCTTCATCGTGCGCGACGTGGCCGAGCGAGCCGGTCTCGCCGAGCGCACCGGCAGCTACGGTGCGGTCGTGGCCGACTTCGACGGCGATGGCGTGGAGGATCTCTTCATCGGCCGCCATGGCCAGCCGGGCCGCGTCATGCTGAACCGCGATGGCGACTTCGTGGAGCACACCGCGGACGTGTTCGCCGACGTGGACCGGCACGGCTGCACGGCAGCGGACATCGACGGCAGCGGCCTGCCGGACCTCTACTGTGCGGTCGGCGGAAAGCGTGGCTCCGGTCTCAAGTCGAACGAGCTGTGGCTGGATCCAGGTGGTCCCGACCCGCAGGAGGTCGCCGTCGAGCGCGGCCTCTCAGATCCCACCGGCCGCGGGCGCCAGACCGCCTTCCTTGAGGTGGAGGGCTCCGCCGGGTCGGACCTCGTCGTCACGAACGCGCCGCTGCGCGTGGACGGCCTGCCCTCCGTGAGTCATCTGTACCGCACGCGTGGCGACGGCAGCTTCCGGGTGCGACCGCGTGCCGGTTTCGCCACCCGCCTCGGCGCCCTGTCCGTGCAGGACGCCGATGTCGATGGCGACGGCCGGGAGGACCTCCTCCTCGTCACGGGCGGCGTGCAGGCGCCTCGCCAGCAGGGCAGCCGGCTGTACCGCAACACCGCCCGCGGCCTCGTCGATGTCACGCGCCGCATGGGCGTGCGCTCCATGGGCGAAGTCGATGCCAAGCTCATGGACCTCGACGGCGACCGCAGGCTGGACCTCGTGCAGCTGTCACCCACGCGGCTCCGGGTCAGCCTCCAGCGTGGCGGGCGCTTCCAGCGGGTCTACGAGCGCAAGCTGACCTGGGGTCGCTCCCTCGCCGGCGGGGATGCCGATGGCGATGGGCTGGACGACATCTACCTCGTGCGCGCCAACGCTGGCGTGAACCACCTGGACGTCATGCTCCTCAACCGGGGCTCCGGGACATCGTGGTCCTCGCTGCCCATCCCGCAGGCGCGCGGGGGCAACGGCGACCGGGCCTATGCCATCGACCACGACGGCAACGGCCTGGACGACTTCGTCGTCCTCAACGGCAACAACGCCCGGGGTCCGGTCCAGCTCGTCGCCTTCTTCCACCCGGGCGAAGCGGTCCGCTGACGGCGGCCCCGGTCAGGCGGCGGCCCTGGCCCCGCCCCGGTGGCGCCAGGCGATGGTGCCGATACCGATGGCGATGAGGGCCGCGCCGATGAGCATGGCCGTGGGCACGCCCAGGATGGTCCAGTTCCAGCCCTGCCGGAACGTCTCCAGGGTCAGGCGCACGACGCCGTACCAGAGCATCCAGAACGACGCCAGGTCGCCATCCCGCAGGCGGTGTCCGAAGCGCCGCGACAGCAGCAGGGCGATGAGGCCGCCGGCGATCGTCAGCGCGGACTCGTAGAAGAAGAGCGGGTGGAAGCCGGCGGTGCCCGCCACCGGCACGTCGTGGTGCGGGAGGCTCGCTGAGCAGGCGAACTCGGCCACGCGGTGCCCGCAGTCGATGGCGATGCCCCAGGGGAGGTCGGTCGGCGGCCCGTAGAGCTCCTGGTTGAAGAAGTTGCCCCAGCGTGCGATGCCCTGCGCCAGGAGGGTGCCCGGCACCACGATGTCAAGGGCGCGCGAGAGCGGGATGCTGCGGCCGCGCAGGAAGATGGCGATGCCAGCCAGGGCGCCCAGGATGCCGCCATAGAGCCCCAGGCCGGCGTAGGGCGGCAGGACGGCGCGCAGCGGGTCGCCCGAGTAGACATCCCAGTCGTCGATGACGTGGTACAGGCGGGCCCCGATGAGCGCACAGATGGCGACGATGACGATGGCGCTGGTGACCAGGCCGGGGTCGTAGCCCTTGCGCCGGGCCTCCGACTGGCTGACAAGGACCATGACGACCACCGCCACCACGAAGCCCAGGCCGTAGAAGCCCAGGCTGAGTGGTCCGATGGGGATGCCCGCAGGGGGCGTGACGTCGATGAGCGCGAAGGGCACGGCCGAAGGATAGCCGGGCGCCCCGCCGGCCCGCTCGCGATATGCTGGCCGCCATGATCGAAGGCTGGACGGTGTGGCTCTTCCTGGCCGGCGTGGCTGTCGGCGCGCTGGTGACCGGGGTCATCCTGGTGCGCCTGCCCCGGCGCGAGGACGACGTCAGCGGCGCCGAGCGGCCCGCGGAGGCCGCCTGGATCGGCGCCATCATCGAGCACAACGGCGGGATCGCCCCGGTCGCGCTCGTGGATGAGGTGCTGGAGCTCCACCAGGCCTACCTCGCGGATCCCCGGCACGCGCAGGCGCCCCTGTACGGGGAGGTCGCGTCGCCCATCGCCGATGGCGCCACGATGACGGCGCCCGGAACACGGTCCGCCGCCACGATCGGCCCTCCCCCCTTCGGGCCCGCAGCGTATCCGCCCGCGTCGCAGGCGCCGGCTGGCTACCAGGTGGGCGCCATCGCGCCGCCGGTCATCTCGCCGCCGCATCCCGGCCCTGGAGTCCCGACCACCCCGGGCCGGTCGGGGCCGGGCTCCTCCCCTCGCTGACGGTCCACGCCGGCGCGGCCGCGGCAGACCTGCGGCACGGTTCCGGGCGTGTCGGCCCACGACCCGCATGGACGTGACCCGCATAGACTGGCCGCCATGCACGACCTCGCCCTGCGCTACCTCTCCTCGGCCGACGTGATGGCCGCCCTGCCCCCGGTCGAGGAGCGACTGCGCCTCGCCGAGCGGACCATGCTGGGCTTCCTGGCCGGAGCCCAGATGCCGCCCAAGATCGGCGTCCGGCCCACGCCGGCGGAGTCGTTCGCCCACGTCATGCCCGCCTTCCTGCCCGGCGCCGCGGCCGACGGCTCGGAGGACCTGCTGGGCGTCAAGTGGGTGCTGGGCGCACCGGACAACGTCGCCGCGGGCCTGCCGGCGATCCACGCCACGACGATCATGAGCGACCCCGTGACGGGCATGCCGCGCGCCTTCCTGGACGCCGGCGCGCTCACGGCCCAGCGCACCGCGGCCATCAGTGGCCTGGCCATCGCCCACTGGGGCCCCCCGGCCGACAGCCAGCCACGCGTGGCCCTCATCGGTGCCGGTGCCCAGGCGCGCAGCCACCTGCCCGTCGTGGCCCACCTGCTGCCCGCTGCCCGGATCGTGCTCTGCGACCGTGAGCCCGCACGAGCCGAGAGCCTGGCCCGGGAGCTCCGCGCGCCCGACTCCCGGCTGGGGCACTTCGCGCAGATCGAGATCGCCCGCGACGCGGTGGCCGCCGTGGAGGGCGCGGATGTGGTGCTCACGCTGGCCTCCTTCGGTCCGCGGCGCCAGGCGGTGCCCCTCGAGGCGTTCGGGGCGCAGGCGCTCGTCGTCGCGGTCGACTACGACGTCTGCGTGCCCGCCGCGCTGGCCACGACGGCCGCGCTGTTCCTCGTGGACCACCGCGAGCAGTACCGTGCCAACCTGACGGCCGACTCCTTCGCCGGCTACCCGGACGATCCGTTGACCCTCGGGGAGGCGCTCCGCGCACGTACGCCTCGGCCGGCTGGTCGCGTGCTCGTCACGCACCTCGGGGTGGGCCTGGCAGATGTCGTCTTCGCGGATGCCGTGCTCCGTGCGGCGGAGGCACAGGGCATCGGCACCGTCCTGCCGCGCTGACGTGCTGGGGCGACGCGTCCACCCGACGGCGCGTCGGGCGTGCTACTCGTTGACGGGGATCTCACCCTCCGGGAGCTCCAGCACGATGTCCTCACCCTCGACACTGACCGGGTAGGTCGCAAGGGGCAGCTCGGCCGGCGCATCCAGCGGCTCCCCGTCGGTCAGGTCGAAGCGGGACAGGTGCAGCGCGCACGTCACCGAGCCGTCGGACAGGAAGCCCTGGTCCAGCTCGAAGAACTCGTGCGAGCAGGTGCCCTGCAGCGCGTGCAGGCCGTCCTGGTTGACGAGGAGGATGTTCGTGCCATCGACCTGCACCATCTGCATGGTGCCCTCCTCGAGGTCGGCGAGTCGTGCGACCGCGATGCGGCGCACGTGGCGTATCTCGGGTTCCATCGCGCCAATGGTAGCGGGGCGTCGCTCCCGGCACGTGGAACGGCCGGCGCCCAGGGCGCCGGCCGTTCGCTCAGGTCGTGCGATCGCGGGCCACGGCCCGCCTGGCGGCTAGTACGTGGCAGCCCCGGGGGGACCACCGCGGTCGACGCCCGGATTCCGGTACTGATCCTCGGTGATGGCCGTGGCCATGTCACCAAGGGTGCGTGCCTGGTAGATGGCACCGGCGAACGCCAGGGCGATCGCAGCGATCAGCCAGATGACGCTCAGGTCGTGGGTCTGGTAGACGCCCCAGATGCCCGACTCGAGGCCGGTGTGCTTCACGAGGCCCAGTCCGACGATGACCCCTGCGACCGCGGCCCCGGCACCGGCGATGGCCGTGGCCACGATGACCAGCACGGCCGGCATGTGGAGGACGAAGAAGGCGACGGCGAAGACCGCGCCCACGACGAGGGCCAGGATGAAGGCGATGAGGCCGTCACCGCTGAAGCCGATCCATTGCAGGACGCCCGATGGTGAGCTGGTAGCCCAGGGCGCCGCCCAGCAGGACGACGGCCACCCAGTAGTAGAGGTAGGAGAGGACCGCGAAGAGCAGGCCCAGCAGGAAGCCCGCGACCCAACCCAGTGTGGTAGCCAGGAAGGGGAAGTCGGTCTCGCCGAAGAGCGCGGTCACGCCGCCGGCACCCAGCAGGAACCCGACGAAGAATCCCCAGATGGGTAGCAGGACAAGGAACAGCCTGAACCCGTAGAAGCAGAATGCCAGGCCGATGGCCAGAGCCAGCAGCCCAAGGAGGATCCCCTCAAGAGTCATGTCACCGCTCCCGCTCGTGCGCGTGCCCTCGCACGCGGCTGGTTGAGTAGCCTAGCGCGCCGTGTGCGCGCTGTGCACGCTATTCGTGCCATGCACGCGTCATCACGCGATAGTGGGCCTACGTACCGATCCGGGGACTCGCGCTGCTTCGGGCACTCGCGCTGCTCCGGGCGAAGTTGACATCAGCCTAGGCGGCCGCGGACCCTGCGGCCCCAGCCGCCGACTCCTCCGGCCACTTCCGCTCGAGGAGGCCACGCAGGCGCTCCTGTGCCTCGGTCAGGGGGATGCGCGCCACCACTGGCTCAAGGAAGCCCATGACGATGGCCTTGCGTGCCTCGTCGCGGGACAGGCCGCGGCTCATCAGGTAGAAGACCTGGCCCTCGTCGATGGGGCCCACCGACGACGAGTGCATGGCACGCCGACAGTCGGGCTGGTCGATCTCCAGGCTGGGGATCGTGACCGAGCGCGCCGTGCGCTGGAGCAGCATGCTGAACTCGCCCAGGAAGCTGTCCGTGCCGCGCGCGCTGCGAGCGATCTCGATGAGGCCCTTGATGTAGCCGCGCGAGGAGCCCGTGAAGACGCCCTTGCTGAGCAGGTCGCTCGTGGTGTCCTCGCCGCGGTGGCGGGTGTAGCTGGTGAGGTCGAAGAGCTGGCGGCCGTCGCCGAAACCGATCTCCACCTGGTTGACGGAGCTGCCGCGTCCCTCGAGGAGGTTCTCGATGCGGCTGCGGTGGACGCGCGAGCCGACGCTGGCGATGGCCCAGTCCATCGTGGCGTCCTTGCCGATGCGAGCCTGGCGGGTGACGAAGGCGGCCGTGCCGGGCCCGAAGTCCTGCTCACCGGAGACGCGCAGCGTGGCACCCTCGGCCAGGTCGATCTCCATGGTGCCCCACCAGATGGAATCCGCCTTGGCGCCGACCTGCTGCCCTGCCTCCGTGGAGGCCACCTGCTCCTCGAAGAGCAAGGCGTGGGCGTTCCGCCCGAGCTGGACGATGGTTCGGCTGATGAGCCCGGACCCGGGCCGGCCGGCGCTCCAGCGCAGCACGATGGGGCCCTCGACCGTGACTCCCTCGGGCACGTGGACGACGATGCCCAGCGTGGCGAAGGCGCGGGCGACCTGCCCGAAGGTGTCGTCAGCGGGCAGCGAGGCGCCGCCCTCGAGGAAGGCGCGCAGCTCCGCCGGACGCTGCGCCAGCGCCTCTGCCAGGCCTCCGACCTGCAGGCCGGCCGCACGAGCCGCCGGCGACATGACGCTGCTGACCACCGAGTGCTCGTCCACGTGGATGAGGGCCGCGGCACCATCCGGGAGGTCCGCTCGGCCAGATCGGCAGTTGCCCGGATCGTCGGGTAGGGCTCCACGGCCGCGAAGTCCAGGGCACGCAGGTCCAGGTACGTGGTGAAGAGCTGGTTGGGCTCCGCGGGCAAGGCCGACAGGGCCGACAGCGCCGCCAGACGGTCGTCCAGCAGCCAGGCGGGCTCCTGTGACTCGCTCGACGTGCCACGGACGCGGGCGTCCGTGGCCCAGGGCAGCTTCAGCGGTGCGATGCTCACCCGAGCGATCCTTCCATCTCCAGCTTGACGAGGCGGTTGAACTCGATGGCGTACTCCATCGGGAGCTCCTTGGTGAAGACCTCCAGGAAGCCCTGCACGATGAGGTTCTGCGCCTCGTTCTCCGTCAGGCCGCGACTCATGAGGTAGAAGACCTGCTCCTGGCTGACGCGCCCCACCGTGGCCTCGTGGGTCAGACTGGTGTCATCCTCCTGGATGTCGATGTAGGGGTAGGTGTCACTGCGGCTGATGTCATCCAGCATGAGCGCGTCGCAGCGAACGCTCGCAACGGCGTTCGTGGCGCCCGGCATGACCTTCACATGGCCGCGGTAGGAGACGCGACCGCCGTCCTTGGAGACGGACTTGCTGACGATGCGACTGCGCGTGTCCGGCGCCAGGTGGATGGCCTTGGCCCCGGTGTCCTGGTGCTGTCCGGCGCCGCCCACGGCCACGGAGATGATGTCCGCCGTGGCGCCGCGGCCGCGCAGGTAGATGCTGGGGTACTTGACCGACTTGCGGGAACCCGTGTTGGCGTCGATCCACTCCACGGTGGAGTCCTCGTAGGCATGGGCCCGCTTGGTGACGAGGTTGTAGACGTCGTTCGACCAGTTCTGGATGGTCGTGTACCGCACCTTGGAGCCGCGCTTGGCGATGACCTCCACGACGGCGACGTGCAGGGACTCCGTGGCGTAGATCGGGCGCCGTGCAGCCCTCGATGTAGTGCACCTGCGCGCCTTCGTCCACGACGATGAGGGTGCGCTCGAACTGGCCCGTGTTCTCGCCGTTGATGCGGAAGTACGCCTGCAGCGGCAGCGGCACCTCCACCCCGGGCGGCACGTAGACGAAGGAGCCACCGGACCACACGGCGCTGTTGAGGGCCGCGAACTTGTTGTCCTCCGGGGGCACGATGGTGCCGTAGTGCTCACGGAAGATGTCGGGGTACTCCTTGAGCGCCTGGTCCGTGCCCATGAAGACCACGCCGAGCTTTGAGAGCTCTTCCTTGACCGAGTGGTAGACGACCTCGCTGTCGTACTGGGCGCCCACGCCGGCCAGGAAGCTGCGCTCCGCCTCCGGGATGCCCAGGCGCTCGAAGGTCTGCTTGATCTGGTCGGGCACGTCATCCCAGGAGCGCTCCTCGCGCTCCGACGGCTTGCGGTAGTAGATGATCTTGTCGAAGTCGATGGCGTCCAGCCCGTCAGTCCACATGGGCATGGGCCGCTTCAGGAAGTGGTCGAACGAGCGCAGGCGGTGCTGCAGCATCCAGTCCGGCTCGCCCTTGAGGGCGCTGATCTCCTCCACCGTGGCGCGGGTCAGGCCACGCTTGGTCTCATGCAGGTAGACGATGTCGTCGTGGAAGGCGTACTCGGCACGCCGGTCGCGGATCTCTGGGGTGCTGACCATCTTGGTCTCCTGGAGCGTCGGTGTCGGGGCCGGGGGGCGCGACTAATCCTGATTCATTCTATCGGGATTAGCCCCCGAGGCCAAGACCGGGCCCAGGAGAGGTCCGGACTACTCCATGACGAGGTGCACGGGGTTGCCGCGCACCTCGACCTGCCAGGTCGTGAGGTCCGTCGAGTAGGCGGTCGTGGCGCCGCTCATGTTGTATCGGATCTTCCACCAGCCGCCCTCACTCGTGACGCTGTCGCTCGAGGGATGCGGCGCGGTGTAGGTCAGGTCGAGGGGGATCTCGATCTCCAGCCAGCAGCCGTTGAACAGGCTGGTGCCGCCCGTGTTGGTGATCACTGAGGTGACGCCCGTGCCGCTGCGGCTGGCGCAGGCCGAGGCGGCGCCGGAGCCCGGCGCAGCGGTGTAGTTGAACGGCGAGACCACGTAGCTCGCGGTGGTCGGTGCGAGGATCTGGAGGTTGGCCGCCAGGCTGCCCGTGTCGCCGGGATCCCAGAGGCGGATGACCAGCGTCTTGCCGGCGTGGATCTCGTCGATCTGCGAGAGGTAGAACTCAGAGGACTGGCCGCCGGGCAGCCGGATGTATGCCTCCATGGTGCCCAGGCCGTAGACGCGCGGGGCCGCGCCGGAGGCTGTGGACCAGATGGCGAAGCTGTTCAGCGCGGTGGTGCTGCGCTGATCGGTGGCGCTGGTGGGGTCCGTGGAGTAGGTGTGCAGCCGGTAGGTGTGCCCGCCCACGAGGCCTGAGGCGAGCTGCACCCAGTCGTTGTGCCAGGCCAGCGAATCGCACAGCCCCGTGCCCGTCGATGTCTCCGGGTTGTCAACGTCCAGGAGGCTGTCACGCAGCTTGAGCCGGCGGTAGGCGGTTCCCGAGCTGTAGACCAGCGAGTCGTCCGAGATCTCGTAGGGCGTGTTGTGCGTGTCCCAGAGGTCGTAGTAGGTGCTTACCGGGTTGAAGGAGGTGCTGCCGTTGGCACCGCCCTTCGTGTAGTTCTCACCGGTGCCCTTGTCCGTGTCCACCTGGCACATGCCCGGATCGAAGACCCAGACCTCACCGGCGCTGGCAGCGGGATCCATCTCGATGGCGTACTGGTAGTAGACGTCCGGGTCGTAGTCGTCGTTGGTGACGCTGGTGCGCGTGTCGTAGTACGTCATGTAGGCGTCGCCCTGGATGTTCGGCGCACCCTGGGACTGCAGGGCAGCCCAGAAGTTCTGCGGCGCCAGGACGTTGCCATCGGGGTCCCGGACCGGGACCTCCTCGATGGTCGTCGTGGTGGTCGTGACGTCGATGGTGTAGGTGACACGCGTCTCGAGATGGTCGAGGCTCAGGGTGCGGGTAGTGGGGCAGTTGGTGGTATTGCCGACGCGCGTGAGGCGCACCAGGAAGTTCGCATCCGTGAAGTCGCCCGGCACCCACGTGTGGGCGCCCCAGGCGGCCGTGCTGGCATTGCTGCCCAGCGTCTGGTCCGCGGTGGTGGTCGTCCCGAGGTTGGCTGAGTCGACCCGCGTGGACCACGTCGTGCCGTTGTCCCAGGAGACCTCCACGCCCACCTTGCAGCTGGTCGCCAGAGAAGAGAGGAAGACGTCGCTGAGGCGGACCTCCAGGCCGCGGATGACGACGCTGGCATCGCTGGGCACGCCCAGGCTGAAGACACGCCACTGTCTCTGGCTGTCGGTGACCGTGGCTGTGGTGTATGTGTCGTTGTTGCTGTAGGCCCTGTCCGGGTTGGCCCATGGCTGGTCCCGTGGCGACGTAGGCGGATGTCGACTTCCAGGTGGTGTCGCGGCTCGTGTTGACCGTGTTGGTGTGCACGACGGCGTCCTTGAAGAAGCCGACGCCGTAGTAGTTCTGCGGGCTGCCCATGGGCACGGGCATGACGTAGATGGCGGCACCCGTCGCCGCCACGTCGACGCTGGTGAGGCAGGGTCCACCGTCCACGCAGAAGACCTTGGCGAAGTTCGTGTTCACGGGGCCGCGCACGTCCACGATGAGCTTGCGAGGATCGCTGGCGTCCCGGCGCGGGGTCACGACGATGCCGCTGGTGCCGTTGATGAAGCCGTTCTTGCGGACCTCCGCGATGGCCGTGCTGAAGGCGGTGGTCTGGTCACCGGGCAGGATAGATCGAACCGGCGAGGGCGCCAGCGTCGGCGGCGCGCTGCATCCGCTGCTCCACGGTCCACCACCAGACCACGTCGGTCAGCAGGGCCGCGCCACCCAGGAGCACCACGGACATGAGCACGAAGAGCGGCAGCACCTGGCCGCGCTGCGCGCGTGCGGTGTCCGGCAGGACGTCCGATCGCCTCCGGCGGAGGCCGCCCACGAGGGCGCTGAGGTGGCGACGCATGGGGGTCCGTCTCCTAGTCGTTGGTGGGATTCAGGGCCATGACGGTCGTTTCGGACAGCGTCAGCGAGAGGTTCCCGCCGGCCAGGTTGTCGACGACGGTCGGCAGCGGGCTCATGAAGTCGTAGCGGTACCTGACGGTGACGCCCAGGGAATCCGTGTTGGGGCTGCCGTTGTCGCGGTCGCAGGCGGGCCAGGCGACGGAGACAGGCGAGAAGTCGATGCGGAGCACGCCCGGCCCGGGATCCACCTCCGGACCGGCGTTGGGGCCGGCGTAGTGCCAGACGTTGACGAACCCGGGTGTCTCCGCGCCGGTGCTGGTGGCCTTGAAGATGCGGATCTCCGTCACCTTCGCGGGGTCGATCCCGGAGTCCGGCGACTTGAGGATGCGCTGCACGGCACTGACCAGGATGGCGTCGACGCCGATGGGATCCGGCTGACCAGATGACTCGCAGAGCGACCGGTCGCCAAGGGCCAGGGCGGCGCCGGCACGGGCCCCCTCGCGCGAGGCATAGCCCAGGCTGCTCAGCCTGCCGAAGATGAGGCCGAGCTCCGCGACGCTCACGAGCAGCGTCAGCAGGAGCGGCACGATGAGCGTGAACTCCACGAGACCCTGGCCCCGCTGGCGCCGATCGCCGTTCCTGCCCTGATGCTTCATCTCGTGGGCTCCATGCGGAAGATGTTCCGCTGCGTGAAGGTCCAGCCGGTGTCACCGCCGTTGAAGAACCCGTAGATCGAGTTCAGCGGTGTGGCCCAGACGTGGCGGTAGCGGATCTGGACGCCGATGTTGTCCACCGTGGAGCGTGCCGGCGTCAGGGCCAGGCAGCCGTCCAGCACGGGGCAGCGCTGCTCCTCCGGGTAGCCGGCCTGCGTCAGGGTGTACGGCACCGAGGCCGAGGTGCCGTCCGGCAGCTCACAGGTCGTGGACCCGCCACGCGTGTAGCGCTGCTGCGCATACGACTGATTGCCGCCCATGGCGGTGCGCTCGACGACGACCTCGATGATGCGGTTGGGCGTGTTGGGCACCATGACGTCCGTCTCGATCTGGCTCAGGATGAGGCAGTCGGTGCCGGCCTGGTTGCCCATCGTGGCGGCCGTGTGTGCGGCGTTCTGGGATGCGCGATTGACGCCCACGAAGGCATTGAACATCAGGGCACCGTCGAAGATGCCCATCACCAACATGACGATCATCGGCACGACGAGAGCGAACTCGACGAGCGCCTGGCCGCCCTGGTGGTGTTCAGCTGGTCGGGCGTGCGGTGTCGGCACCATGCGTGCCCTGCCGCTGGCGGTCCCGCCCTGGCGGCGCCGGACGCGGGACCTGGCGCCCAAGGTACCGAGCCGCGTGCCCCGGGTAAACCGATGCAATGTCCACATCGCGGTGTTCCGCTGCAAGATGACGCCACCCGGAGAAGGCTCCAGTGGCCGCTGCCCGGATGATGCGCGCGGAGGCCGTGACGACAAGGCCGCCAAGGGTACGGCACCCTGCCGGACCATCGGGTCACTTCCGGGCCCGACCGCCAAGCTGCGATGGCGTCGGCTTCAGGGTGCCGCCGTAGCGGCAGGGATCTCCATGGGCACGATCACCAGCTCGACCGGGCGGGTCCGTAGCCACCGTCAGGCGGCCTGCACCGGCGTCCCCAGCCGCGGCGCGAGCACAGAAGTCATCGAACGTCGCCGACCTGACATCCTGCCCGTCGATGGCGCTCAGCGCCGCGCCGACGACGACGTCCGGGGCGTGGCCGGCGCCCTGCAGGAGCGAGCCCAGCACGTAGCCGTCGCGCCAGCTGACCGAGGCGGTGGGGAGCACAGGAGGCCGCAGGTGGAGCACTCCATCGTCCGACGCGGCGATGGGGTCGAGGTAGACGACGTCCTTCGTCCAGTCGATGGTGAGGACGAAGTCGTCCAGGAATGCGTTGCCCACGCTGCCCTGGCCCTGCGGCACCGCCTCGGAGATGGCGATGGGCATGGCGGCCGGTCGGGCGTCCCCAAGACGCACGTCCGCGGTGGCCCACGTCACGCGCACGAGCCGGTCCCCCGCGGCGGTCCCCAGCAGCAGGTCCATGGCCGGAGCGTCCTCCGGCACGGGCACACCCGCGCCCTCGAGGTCCGCGGGGTGGACGGTGAGCCAGCCGTCCGAGCCGGTGTCGAGGAGGACGTCCACGCTGCCGTCCCCGACCGGCAGGTGCAGGATGGGTGACGGGGAAGCCACCGAGGCGCGCTCGAAGGGCAGCCGCAGGGCGCCGTCGACGTGCGCGAGGCCGTCCGTGCCCGCCGCCACCGTCAGCGTCCCTGCCAGCGGGTCCACCTGCCAGACGGCGTGCTGCATGAGGCTGGCGCCGATCAGGCCGGCCGGGCTGAGGCAGGCCAGCGGGTCGTCCGCGGCCACCCAGCCCGCGACGGCACCGACAGCGTGGAAGGCGGCCGTGCCCAGGCGCAGCGACCCGATCTGCGTCACCGGGCTGCTGCTGACCTCCCCGACGGGCGAGACGCTGCTGACGGTGCCCGCGCGCTCGCCCGCGTACCGCGCCGCGAGGGCATCGGCGACGACGGTGGGCGAGCCGCTGTCGAGAAGCATGGGCACCGTGGCGTCGCCATCACCCAGGGCCACGTCCACGACGAGGTGGCCCGCGACCTGGCGGAGGGGCAGCGTCACGGGCAGCGTGGCGGCGTCAGCGGTGGCCGATCCGAGCGCGGCCAGACCGGCGTCCTGCTGGCTGCGGCCCGCCAGCACGATGCCGATGATGAGCACGCCGGCCAGGGTCACGATGAGCAGCGGCACCAGCCGCGAGGAGGGCCAGCGGTGCGGCGCCGGCGGAGAGGCGGCCGGCGGAGAGGCGGCCGGCGGGCCGGCGTCAGGCGGGCCGGCGTCAGCCAAGGGCCACGGGCTGGCCGGTCTCCGCGGAGCGATAGAGGGCCTCGATCGTACGGGCCTGGCCCAGCGCGTCGTCACGGCCCAGCCGCGGTGCCTTCTCGCCCCGGATGGCGGCAGCCATGTCGTCCAGCTCGCACTGGTAGGGGTTGGTGGGTGCCACGTGGATGGCTTCGCCATCGAGCAGGATCAGTCCCTGCTGGGAGTGCCACGGATCGGGCAGCAGGATGCTGCCCTCGCGGCCGACCACCTCGAGCGATTCGGAGAAGCTGTCGAAGCCCGAATGGAAGGTCGCGGTCAGGCCGGAGGGGAAGCGCAGCAGCGCGGCGAAGCGGCGGTCAACGCCGGACGCCGGGACCTGCTGGCCGAAGACGAGATCCGGCTCCTCGCCGGCCACCAGTCGGGCGCCGCTGATGCAATAGCAGCCCACGTCCATGATGGAGCCACCGTCCAGGGGCACGTCCACCCGGATGTCCGCGTCGTCGTGGAGCCGGTGGCTGAACGTGGAGCGCACCGTCACCAGCTCGCCGATGCGTGGCAGGAGTCCCACCAGCATGTCCGCCTGTGGCGTGTGGCGCCACATGAAGGCTTCCATGAGGACCAGGCCGGCGGCCACGGCGGCGTCCCATGCCTCGTCCACCTGCTCGGGGTGGCGCGTGTACGGCTTCTCGCAGAGGACGTGCTTGCCGGCCGCCAGGGCCGCCAGGGTCCAGGGATGGTGCAGCGCGTTGGGCAGAGGGATGTAGACAGCATCGACGCCGGGATCGGCCAGCAGCGCCGCGTAGGACCCGTGGGCGCGCTCGATGCCATGGGCATCCGCGAAGGCCTGCGCGGTGGGCATGGAGCGGCTGCCCACGGCCACCACCGACGCGTTGGCCGAGAGCCGGGCGCCAGCGAGCAGCTTGGCGTTGATGCGCGCGGTGCCCAGCAGGCCCCAGCGGATGGCTTCGTGCGTACTCATCGTTCCTCCTGGCGCGGGGGGCGCCCGACCGGTGCCGCCCTGTGCCGGCGCCGTGCCTACGGTAGCCGACGCTGCTGCACCAGGGAGGCGATACTCAGCGGCACGCTGGGCACCAGGTCGGAGCCCACGGCCAGGCGAGGAGAGGTCGGGAGGGACCAGACTCATGACGAAGGTGCCGAACCCCACGGTGCAAGCTGTGGGTCTGGCCAACGGTCCGCGGCGTACGACCGGGCGCTCCATCCTGGCGGCCCTCTGCTGGCTGCTGGCCTGCCTGGCGATCCTCGTGAGCGGCATCACGCTGTGGGCTCACCAGACGGTCCTGACCTCGGCCGGCTGGGGCGGCGTCGTGGCCGGCGTGATCGCTGACCCGGAGGTCGTGGACGCCACCAGCGAACGCGTGGTGGCACGCGTCTCTGACGCCCTGGGCGTGCAGGACCGGGTGGCGCAGCTCCTGCCCGGTGACATGAGCCGGCTGGCCGGCGTCATCACCGGCGCGGTGGAGCAGCGCGTGGCCGATGGCGTTGCGCAGGTGGCCTCCACCGAGCAGTTCCAGGACATCTTCGTGACGGCCAATGAGAAGGCGCACGAGGCGGCCATGAAGGTCATCCGCGGTGGCGACAACCCGGCCATCTCGTCGGAGGAGGGCACCATCAGCCTGGATGTCTTCCCCATGATCGGCGCTGCGCTGACGGGCCTCCAGGAGGCCGGCGTCATCCCCGAGAGCGTGACCATCCCGGACATGACCGACTACCAGCCGAATGCCGATCGCGTGGCCGCCATCGAGCAGGTCATCGGCCGCGACCTGCCCGAAGACCTGGGCACCATCACGCTGGTGCAGTCCGATGGCCTCGCGACGGTGCAGTCGGCCGTCCGGGCCTTCGATGTCATCACCATCGCCGCCATCGTGCTGGCCCTGGTCTTCATCGCGCTGGCCCTCGTGCTCTCCGCACGGCGGCTGCGCATGATCGTCTGGCTGGCCCTGGGCGGCGCGGTGGCGCTGCTCGGCGGCCGCTTCGTGACGCGCGTGATCGCGGAGGACGTGACCGGCGCGCTGCGATCGGGCGATGACCTGGTGGCGGTCCGCAGCACCGTGGACAGCACCGTGGACTCCATGCTCTGGTTCACCTTCGCGCTCATCGTGGTGGCCCTCGCCGTGGCCGTCATCGCGCTGCTCGTCGAGCACCGCGCGGAGGTGTCGGCGGTCGTGGCGGAGCCGGCGTCCTTCCGTGACTGGCTGCGCTCACGATCGCGGGTCATCGCCTATGTCGGCATCGGCCTGGTGGCCTTCTTCGTCCTGTGGACGGTGGGCGGACCGGACATCTCGATGGCGGCGGCCGCCATCGTCGGTATCCTGCTCCTTCTCCTGGCGGTGGTCGGAGGACGCGGGTCGGACGATGACGCGGAGGTGCTGACCAAGCCCAGCGGGGCGTAGTCCGGGACTGGGACGCGGGGCCAGGGACGACGGGGCGCCCTGTCCAGGGGCCAGCGGGCCCGTGAGAGGAGGTGCAGCGCATGTGCGGCCGCATGACCCAGACGACGGACCCGGCGGTCGTGGCCCGCATCTTCGACGCCGAGGTCCACGCAGATCCGGAGGCCGCCGACACCCAGCCGCGCTACAACGTGGCGCCCACCAGCCAGCTGACCATCGTGCGCCAGCGGGTGGAGACCGGCCGACGCGTGGAGCCGGTGCGCTGGGGCCTCATCCCGTCGTTCGCCAGGGACGCCAAGGGCTCCGCGCGCCTGATCAACGCGCGGGCTGAGACGGTGGCGAGCAGCCCGGCGTTCCGCACCAGCTTCCGGTCGCGCCGCTGCATCGTGCCCAGCGACGGCTTCTACGAATGGCGACGGACTGGCGGGCCGAAGCAGCCCTTCTTCCTGCACCCACCGGACGGCGCCGTGCTGGCCATGGCGGGCGTGTGGGCGGCCTGGAAGGACCCAGCGACGGGTCTCTGGGTGCCCAGCGCCGCGGTCATCACGACCGATGCCAACCGCGTGGTGGCCGCCATCCACGACCGCATGCCCGTGCTCCTGCCGCGCGAAGCCTGGGACGACTGGCTGGATCCGGCCACGGACGACACCGACTTCCTGCTCTCCCTCCTGGTCCCCGCACCGGACGACGTGCTGGACATGTTCCCCGTCTCTGCCCGCGTCAACGACGTGCGCAACGACGACCCCGGGCTGATCGTGCCGGTGGACGCGGTGGAGTCGCCTCCCCTGCCCCTGGCGTAGCGCGGGGCCTCAGCCCGCGCCGAGGCGCTCGAAGAGGGCTTCGTACTGGTCGGTGATGGCGGGCCAGGAATAGGCGGCAGCGGCGCGTGCGCGGGCGGCGGCACGCAGCGCTGCCAGGTCGGGCGCATCCGGGTCAGCCACCACGCGGGTCAGCGCCGCGCCGAGCTCCGCCTGGTCGGCGAAGAGCAGCGCCGTGCCCGATGTGACCTCGCGGTTCTCCGGGGTGGCGAAGGCGAGCACCAGGTTGCCCGCGGCCATGGCCTCGATGAGCGCCGGGTGGGTGCCGCCCACCGAGGTCGCCTGGACGTAGGCCATCGCCCCGCGCTGCAGGTCCGTGTAGGTCGAGCCGTAGCGGGCACCCAGCAGGCGCACGCGTGGGTCGGCGGCGGCGAGGCTCGCCAGGGTGGCCTTGTACTCGGTCGCATAGGGTGCGTCACCGACGATCAGGAGGGGCACCTCGCCGGGCACGTCGCGATAGGCCCGCATGACGAGGTCGGCCTGGTTCTCAGGCTCCAGCCGGCTGACGTAGAGGAGGTAGCCGCCGGGCGTGATGTCGTGGAGTCCGTGGCGCGCCAGGTCCGGCGCTGGCTCACGGTCCAGGAGCGTGGCGCCGTAGGCGATGAGCGTGGTGCGCGCGCCCGTAGCGCTCCAGGAAGTAGTCGGCGATGACCTGGGCGTCGGAGACGATCTCGTTGGGCAGGACCAGCGAGAGCCGCTCACCCAGGCTGTACCAGAGCCGGCCCGCCCGGCCCCACTTGGCGCGCTGCCGCTCGATGCCGTCCACGTTGAGCGCGACCTTCGCGCCGCGCAGGCGTGGCAGGAAGGCGACGGGGGCATTGGCGGCGTTGACGAGCAGGACCACGTCGTACGCGTGGCGGACGCAGTCAAGGGCGCCCATCGCCGTGTGGGTCACCGTCTCGAGGTGCTTGCCGCGCAGGCCGCGCACCCAGCGACGCTCGACCCCAGGCGGCAGGCTGCGCGTCTCGTCCGTGCGGCCGCGGTAGGAGTAGACCGTGACGCGGTGGCCTCGCGCGGCCAGCTCGCGCGACAGCTCCCAGGCGAACGTCTCGAAGCCCCCGTACGCCGGTGGGATGCCCCGGCAGCCCAGGATGGCGATGTTCACCGCCCGATGAGCTCCGAGTACGTCGCCTCGAGCCGGTCGAGATGGCGCACGAGAGAGTAGGTCGTCTCGACCTCGCGCCGACCGGCCGCCCCGAGTCGCGCGGCCTTGGCCGGGTCAGCCGCTAGCTCGACGATGGCGGATGCGGCCGCAGCCACGTCACCGGCTTCGACGATGACGCCGGTGCGGCCGTCTTCGACGATTTCAGGTAGAGCGCCACGGTTCGTCACGATGACGGCCCGTCCTGCTCTCCAGGCCTCAAGCACCACCATCCCAAACGGCTCCGGCCATTCTGATGGGACGACCACGGCCAGGGCCCCGCGAATCAAGCGATCTAGTGCTTCCCGGTGGACGAAGCCAGTGAATTCGATGTTATCGAGCCCGGCCGCTTGTCGTGAGAGGGCCTGGAGCTCGGGCCCTCCCCGGCCACGACGAAGTGGAGCCCTGGCAAGAGACGGGCGAGATTGGCCACCAGTCGAAAGCCCTTGACGGCCACGAGTCGGCCGAAGGCCAGGACGTAGTCCCCGGCGGTGCGGGCGCCACGTCTCCCGGCGGCTCGATGGCGTTCGGCATCACGCGCAGGCGATCGGCCGGCAGCCGGACTTCGCGCATCCGGTCACCGACGTAGGCGCTCGGCACGAGGAACATGTCGACGGAGCGCTCGTACCGTCGCAACGCACGCGCCACGAGCAGCTCGGCTGCCGCGATGGCACTCGCAGCTCGCGAGCCGTGGACGCAATGAAAGCGAACAGCGCGATCGTAACGATGTCCGGCGCATGAGATGTCGAGGCAGACCGGTGCGCCGGACCTTGAGAGGTCGCCAGACGGACAGCGCAGGCTGTAGTCGTGCAACGTCAGGACCGTGGGAATGCCGCGCCCATGCGCCCGTTCCAGCACGCTGGGCGAGAGCTGACGCGCAAGTCCGTGCTGGTGGACCACGTCCGGCTTGGCCCGGTCGGCGAAGGCGTCGAACGCGGAGGCCGCAGCGCTGTTGTGGAACAGGCGCGCCGTGGTCCTGGCCCGGTCGAGGACGCTCAGGCCCTCGCCCAGCGAGCCATGATCGACGCAGGGCGGGAAGAGGCCCGAGTACACGCTCGAGGTATTAAGGCCGTGAGCCGAGGCGAAGGGCGACACCAGGTGCCCTCGTGCCTCGAGGCCATGCGCGTCTGCGAACATGACGCGCTCCAGGCCGCCGCGCAGGTACCAGAAGTTGCTGAGCAGGGCGATGTTCACGTCGCCATCACGCTCTCGTCACCCAGTACGTGCAGCTGTCGATCCCGAACCCATCGATGATCGCATGGTCAACCTCGAGGATCCGGACCTGCTCCGATCCCAGGATCTGCCTGATCCGCGACTCCGGGATGCCACTCATTCGAATGGGATGAAGGCCAAGTCGCCCGCGCAGGAACGATGGCGGCGTGCCGAGAGTGCGCAACACCGAGTAGGCGCGGCGGCGCGGCTGCAGTCTGTAGCGCAAGGGGATGGCGCTGGGGAGTTGAAACGCCAGGAGGCCGCCGGGCCGGAGGATCCGGACGAACTCACGCACATACCCTTCGATGGCGGAGCGTCCGGGGACGTGTTGGAGGACGATGCTCGAGTAGACGAGATCGAACTCACCGTCGGCGAACTGGGCCAGATCATGACCACCGGTCGTCTCGAACCGACAAGTTGGATACGCCTCATTGAGGAGGCGTGCGGACTCGATCATCCTCGTCGAGATGTCCACGCCGACAGCGACATCGAAGTACCGACTCATTGGACGCGTGACACGGCCCACACCGCAACCGAAGTCGAGGGCGAGGCGGCTGGCCGTTGGATGTCCGAACGCCTGCGCACGGGCCATCACCCGGTCCATCTCCGCGTCGCCGGTATCGAAGAACTCCAGAACGTCCCAGCCACCCCTGGCCATCGCGTCATCGGAGAGGATCGCCCAGAGCGGATCCTGTTCCGCGAGCTCCTCCCAATCCTGTCGAAGTCTGTCCAGCTTCACGGGATGGCCACCCCGCGCTCGCCGATCGCCCCCAGGAGAGACCGAATGCGGACACTCCAGTCCGCTTGCCGAGCGAAGGCGAGCCCTGCCTTCTTGCTCGGCGATTCGCAAGCACCGCTCGAATGCCCTGCCGGAAATCCTCTGGCCCATCGACGAGGACCGCAGGGCTCTGGAGGCGCTCCAGTTCGTCCCACCGCGAGGCAACGACGGGCAAGCCACTTGCGAGATACTCGTAGAGCTTCAGGGGGTGGATCGCGTTGACCAGATCCGGGTGGCCAGTCCTGTTGAAGGGGATGATGCCCACGTCTGCGTGCCGAAGATAGGCGGGCAGGGCTCCGAACGGTCTCCAACCCAGAACGTGAACGTTTGGCCGGGCTGGCAGTCTCCTGCGAATGAGCGTGTCGGGGCCTACAAGCACGAAGGAAACGTCGGGCATCGCCTCTGCCATAGCGTCCAGGGCGTCGAAGTCGAACCATTCATCGATGGCGCCTGCATAGATCGCGATGGGGTGTCGGATATGGCTCATGTCGTCCGGCACCGCCGGGTCCCCTTCTGCGAAGTGCCGATAATCGGTCCCGTTGGGCAGGTGCAGCGTCGCTCGCGCTCCCGCGGCCTTCAGATCGGGGAGGAGGTCCAGAGCACTGTAGGCCACGATATCGACCGACGCGAGGAGTTGGGAGTGCAAGCGCTGCATCTCCGCGGGGTACCGCTCGAAGCCCGACATGCGGTCCATGACGCGGGCCACGGATACGCGGTGCCTGATCACGTCCAGCCAAAACGCCTGCGCCGGATTCTCGATGTAGAGGAGATCGACACTGCCGAAGCCCTTAGCTCGAACCTGGCGCAGGATGCCCGGCATGCAGGTGCGCTGCCAGTTGTCGTGGACCCAACGCGAGCGCAACAGAGGTGCGTTGTGGGGGGTCAGGAGCGCAAACGGCATCATGGACCAGAGGTGACCGCGGAGTTCGGTAGTCCCCTGGAGCCTGAAGGCCGTCGCGCCGAGCGGAACTCGTGAACGTCTCTGGCGAATTGCACGGGGACAGACCGTTGGAGACATACGCCACATCCCAGCCCGCTTCCACGAGGCAGCGGGCTAGGTGATGACTGCCCACGCGCATCGGCGCCCCCAGTCGAGATGGCAAGCCATCAGGGCGCGGGGACGAGAAGAGGCCGGTGGGTCAGCGCTCGACGATGCCATAACCAGGTGAATACGGGATGTCAGGCAGCATGGCACGCCAGTCTGCGGCATCCGGGGGTGCAGGCATGAGGTCGGTGCCCTCCGCGGCATGGACGATGTGGATGGCATCATCGGCGAAACGGACGCGACACAGCGCGATCCTGCCGTCAGCGGCACGCAGCTGACCCGCGAACCCGTGCTCGCCCCAGTAGAGGCAGGTCGCCTGGCTCCCCGGCCCCAGCCGGAAGAGCCCGTCGTCAAGGCTCGCGGGCTCGGGCCCGACGAGCTGCGGCGCAAAGTGGGCTCTGACTGACCGGTACGCATTCCGCCGCTCAGGGAGCGGCGTGTAGAGGTAGGTCCCCGGGTCACGGATGAGATCCTCGCCGTCCACTGACAGCTCGAGCGAGAGCTGGTCGTTGTGGTCGTGGCCGCCGTCGACCGAGCTGCCCGACTGGACCGCACCGGATCGCGGCGTAGAGCCGGGTGGATCTCGCGACGAAGAGCCCGAAGTCCGGATAGCCGACGAGGCGGAGACCCTCGAGAAGCGACCGGCCAGGGGTAGGGATGGTCATCTCCCGACGGCTCGATGCGGCCAAGCGCCCCACGCGATCGCTCGAACGCAGCCAGCGTCCCGGAGGTCGCCCAATCGCACGCGGTCCGCATCGCCTGCGCCGGTCTCCGCCCACGCGCTCGGGGGTTTGGCCAGCGCACGGATGATGGCGCCGTCAACACCCAGCCCATCAGGCTCGCTGATGCCGAGCAACCCGTCGATGGCGTCCACGAGGTGCGTGTGGTCGAGGTGATCCTCGACCCAGTCGACGTCCGCAGCGCCACCCGCCTGGAGCTGCTCCGGGTTGGCGTGGGTGGGCCACGTGTCGCCTGCGGCGCGAGGACTTGCCACGGGGACCAGCTTGACGAATCGGCCGCTGTCGTTGTCGCCGATCTGCGGGACACGACCTGACGGCTTGGTGATGTCCAGCGTGAAAGCCCGTGCGCGCGCCATCCGGTCGAGGACGTCGGGCCCGATCGGCGTCCGGCGTCCGTCACCCAGATCATGCGCTGGCAGCGGACCCAGGGCCGCGCCAGGTAGGCCGCGTCCCTGCGCCAGCACCGCCGCGGATGGCTCGAAGACGGCTGCCAGGCGATCCGCCGGCAGGGCCAGCACGAGGGCGAGTCCCCAGGTCGCCATCTCGGCCGAAAGGCGGTGATAGCAGGTGGAGCCCTCGAAGTTGCCGCCATCGGGCAGGAACTGGTCTCTGCACCTCGGCGAGAAGCTCGCGCGTCGCGAAGAGGAGCCAGGCGTCCGTCTGGGCGGATGCTGGCAGGTAGGCAGCGACGAAGAGGAGGCCAACGACATCGGCGAGGTAGTGATTGCTGCGCAGACGGGACGACCACTCAAGGTTCGTGGCGATGTGGCTCCCATGCTCGAAGGCGCTGCGCGAGAACACCCGCATGAACTCGCTGTCGAACGACACATCCGCTGCGCGGAAGATGTCCCAGGCGAGCAGCAGGTTGGCAGCTCGGATGGCCACGTCCATCGTCATGGCCCACTGGACACCGAAGCGAGGAGGGTTCGCGGCGATGAAGTCGAGTACCTGATCCTGGAACTCGCGCGCGAGATGCTCGGCTAGCGAGCCATCTCCATCCGCGCGGGCGAGAATCGCCGCGAGGGCCAATTGCGGCAGGTGCTGGAGCCGTCCCAGTTCCCATGGCACCTTCACGTCCGCGCCACGGACGTTGCCGTATCTGATGTCGCGATACCAGGTGGACTCCGACCAGCGGAAGCCGGTCTTGAAGTCGAGCTGCCAGTCGATGGGCTCGTAGTCCGGCCCGATAAGTGAGCGAATCCGCTCAGACTCGGATCGGTTCGCCATGTTGATCAAGTCACGCGACCCAGATCCCGCGGGCCGGTCCGCCGCGAAGCGGATACCCTCCAGCCCAAGGCACGCCATGCCGTGCCAGACCTTGACCCAGCCTGATCCGAGCAAGTCGAAGCGGTGATCGACGTACTGCGAGGCGAGCCAGCCGATGTGCTGGCGCATCTGTCCCAGCACATCCAGTGCGGGCATCTGGAGGACAGGCACCAGCACCCCTGAGCCGTCCAGTGAGGTCGCAGCGAAGGAGGTCGACAGCTGATCTCGTTTGCGCAGACGAGCCGACTCTCGGTGACGAACCACCCTGACAGGTCCCATGCGACCGATGTCCCGCGGCGACCTGGAGAGGCCTGTTCTGGCCCAGCGAATGAGCGTGTCCCTGTCAGGCACGATAACGCCCGACTGCATCGAGAATCCGGCGAGTGTGTGCCTCCCAAGTGAACGAGCGTTGAACGCTCGCCCGGGCCTCACTCCCAAGTCGGTTCCGCAGCGCGGCATCGTCAATGAGGCGCCCGATCGACGCGGCGAGGGCAGCGGCATCACCTGGGGGGCAGAGGAGCGCCGACTGCTCGTGGGTGAGCACCTCGCCGATCTGTTCGAGATCAGAGGCGACGACGGGCTTGCCCATCGCCATGTACTCAAAGAGCTTCGTTGGCGAGCCGAAGAACCGTGATCCGTCACGGTTCGGGACATGCGGAGCGGCCAGGATGTCGCAGGCCGCCAGATGCTGCGGCCCATCGGCTTGCTCGGTGCGCCCTGCGAAAGCGGCGATCGCCGCCAGGCCAGCACTCTCAAGGATGCGACGCACCTCGCCAACCCCGGGCCCGTCGCCGATCATTAACAATCTGACACGGTCCCGGATGCTGGGCTGCTCTGCCACCAGAATGCCAATCGCCTGCGCCAGGACATCGGCTCCGTGCCAACGCTCGAAAGTGCCGATGAAGCCAACCACGATCTTGCCGACAAGGCCGAAGCGTCTCCGCACCTCTCCGCCATCGATGGTCGGAGCGTATGTCTGAGGGTCCACGCCGTTGGGGTTGAGGAGGATCGAACGTGACGAGACGCCTCGGTCAAGCAACTCATCCCGCATCGGTTTGCTGACGACCACGACGACGTCGGCCGCTCTCAGGTTCAGCAGCTCAATCCGCATGCCAAGGGCTTCATCCCGCATCGGCTTGCCCCAATTGCGGCCGATCCAGACCGCGGACCCGTTGTACTCAAGGACGAAAGGAACCCCCAGGCGCCGAGCCAACGCCAAGCCCGAGTAGTTGTACCGGCTGTAGCGCTGATACACGAACGAAGTCGCACGTTCGCCCAACCGCTGAGCCGACTCGTTGAACAGAAGGCGCGCATAGGCAATCTCAGGGAACTCGTTGAAGTCCCAGAAGCCCTGGGTGGGATCGATGATGTGGGTCTCAACGGCGGCAGCGACGAGCGGCATCGGATCGGCGGCCATGAAGACGACACCGGCCGTGTTGGTCTGGAGGGAGTTCACCACGCCAGCCGTGTGGCCAACGGCACCGCCGGACCTGAGGCCGAATTCGAGGTCCGACCGGAGATAAACCACGGGCCCTGAACCCAGCACGCTGGGTTGATGGAGCTGCCGCTCCAGGGCGTCCAGGTCCGCATACGCCGCGCGCATCGCGCCGCGCATGCGGCCGGAGATCGACCAGGAAGACCCCCATCCGGCGTGCGAGTTCTCGTGGTCCGATTGAGATGCGACGACCGCTGGGCTCACGCAGTTCGCAGGTCCCGGCGCTGATCCATCGGACGGCCAGTTCAGTGACCAGCGGCCGGCGGGGCGCATCGATGCGCGGCGTAATCACGACGACTTCCTTGTAGGCACGCAGGCGGCGCAGGACCTGGCCGCTTAGCACCCAGCCCCTGAATCCGCCCCCTGCACCACAACGTCGCCGGCTTGCTCGGTCGGGAGCGAAGCTCCATCACGGACCTCAAGTCTCATATGCGACCCACCGTGGCCGCCGGCGCTCCGACACTCGCGCCAAAGGTTGGCCCCTGCCGCGGCGGAGGCGTACATGGACCAGCCGCCGCAGCCGTCGACCCCCGACCGCGATGCTCTCGGCCGATCCGGCCCGCTCCGGTCGCGGGCTTGAGTGGCATCACGTATGTGGCCGCCGAGCATGTGCGACTACGTACCACCCGAACCGCGTCGCGTACAGATCGAGAACGCTGTCGGGGATGGCCTTCCAAGGCAGACCGCGAAGGATCCGGGACTCGGCAAGTCCTCGCGGAGGAGCTTGCGGACACAGGTGCGCCGCTGACCGAACCCGGCGTCGGAGAGCATCCGGTCGACTTGCCTGCGAGAGAAGACGCGAACCACTGGACGCTCGCTGGCCCTGGTGAACTCGATTGTCGAGAGGTACTCGTCGAACGAGGCGAAGGATCGTCGTCGGCCACGGAGAATCGAGAGGTAGAGGTAGAGCGTAAGCCAGTGGAACGCGGAGTCCCGGTGATAGAGCGTGATCCACAGGTCACCGCCGGGTCTCAGGACACGGAACGCCTCCTTCAGGCTGCCTGCGGTGTCTTCGACATGATGGAGTACACCATTCGAGAACACGACATCGAAGCTTCGGTCCATGTAGGGCAGGTCCATCGCGTCAGCGACCCGGAGTCCATTTGCGATCAGCCCCTTGGAGTCGGAGGTGGCTTCGGGTTCGGTCGATGTTCTCCGGCGTGATGTCAACCCCGACGTACCTCGCCCCGTGGCGTAGGAACTCGTATGCGTCGTAGCCAGCTCCGCAGCCGACCTCCAGCACGTCGCGATCAACCATTTCCCGAAATGGGACGAGCCGTGTTAGCCAAGGCATCTCGCTGGTGGACCTGAGGCGCAGGACAGCGTCGAAGAAATCGGGACTGCCAGGCATCAGTCCGTCGGCGAAGGCAGTCCCGGCCGGGCTAGCCCCCCATACCGCTGCTGCTGAGCTTGCTGCAGCGTGTCTACTCATATGCGGCACACCGCGAGCAGGCTTCGCTGCCAGATGGGACCAGCCCCTCCATCTGCATCTGCCCAACTGAGGAGGGTGTGCAGCACTGCCCGCCCCACGGACCTCTTGAGTCGGCCGAGCGGACCGGGCTTGAGCGCCTCGAGCGGAAACACCTCCACCGACCCGAACGCCAATCCGGTCACCTGGCGAAGTGACTCCTGGGTGAAGCCCACCTCGTGCGTGAAGTCCATGTACCGCTCGTGCGCCGCGAAGAGCCAGTCCATGTTCGGCACATCAACCAGTGCGACGACCGCCTTCTCGAGGCCCCTGGCGAGTCCCGCAGCGGCACGGAATCAGCGTGCCTTATCGACGTGCTCCAGTACGGCCTTCATCAGGATCACATCGAACTGGCTGGCTCTGGCGAGATGTAGTCGACAGCGTCCACATTCGAAGGTCGGCAGCTGGCACCAGTTGCTCTAGCCCTTCCAGTTCGGCCTCGAAGGTCGATACCGGCAAATGCGAGAACCCGACGTCGGACAGCACCCTCAGGAGGTAGCCTTTGTTGCAGCCGATCTCGAGCACTTCGGGATGCCCGGTCGAGCGTTCGAGCGAGGTATGTAGTTCGAGTTGGCATATGCCCTGAACCACTCAATCTTGGCGTCGTCAGCAGGGTGGATCGAGCGCAGAGTGCCGCTCGTATGCGGCGAAGAGTTCATCTCGATAGTCGGCACGGTGCCTCCTCCAGAGATACGTGACACTCGTGACCAGCATCAGACCGTACGAGACGCTGGATGCCACGGAGGCGCCAACAATCCCAGGCCCCGGAATGAGGGCCATAGGTTGAGCACGATGTTATGCCAGGGCGCGAGAGGTCCGATGATGACGACGAACGGCATCCCCACAGATGCGAAGTAGTTCATCAGTGGCGTGTTGACGGACATCAGGATGACCCCGGGCAGGAGCCACATCAATGGGGGCACCGCAGGCATGAACGGTTCACCGAAGAGCAGGCGGACGATGGGCTCCGCCCGAGACAGAGCGGCCACCCCCAACGCGACATCACCACGCCAAGGCCCATGGCGGCGGACGCGCCATCCGCCATTGGCTGGTCGCGTCGACCGTTGCCGAGAGCCGACGAACAGCAGTGACCCGACGACGATGGGCAGGAGCAGGATGTTGTCCGTAAGGGACACAGCGACCGAGTAGTAACCGGTCTGTTCGGCACCTCGCATGACTTGGACAAACAGGACGTCCACGCGCAATAGCAGGAAGCTGACCATGGCCGCCAGATAGGCCCTGAGGCCGTACGTCGCGTGTTCGAATATCAGGGTTCGACTGGGGACGAGGCGCAAGCCCTCCGCGGCTACCAGGCTAACGGCAACCAGACTTGCGGCGGCAGCCAGGACTACGGCGACCGCGTAGGCAGAGACGGAGTCATAGCGCTCCGGCTGCGTAGCACGAGTGCGACGAGGAGCACTGTTCCGACTGCCGATGTCCAGCCCGTTGTAGGCGCGAATGCGGTCGGTGCCGAGAAGGAGGTTCTGGAGCAGCAGGTATGCGAGCCCGATGGGGATGGAGATGAGAGCAGCAACAGCATGATCTGGCTGCAGTGGCGACCAGTCTGGCCATATGAACGCGAGCAACAACACGACCGCCGCAACGAGTCCGCCGATCACCGCGCTCGCGGTAAGGCTGTTGGCGATAAGAACACCCAGGAGCGAGCGATCGCGGGCGACGACCCACGTGTTGGATGCGTGAAGACCGAGATTGCCGAGCTGGACGCCAATCGCCCCGATGGCAACGGCCGTCGCGAAGAAGCCGCGCCCCTCGGGCCCGAGGGCTCGTGTCACGACTACCGTACGACATGAGGCCCAAGAGCGCCGCCTTGCTCCCAAGTGACCCGACGACGTTCTGGAGGAAGCCCGCTCCCATCAACTCGCGGACGTCAGCACTCCAGCGATCGAGACGCGACATGCTCCTGTGTGTGGCGGCCGCGCCATTCGTCACGCAACATACTCCCGCCACCACATGGCCAGGTTGTGCAGGGTCCAGGCCTTCGTGCCGTTGCCGGACTCGAGGACGCGCTGGACCTCGTCGCGATCGAGGAAGTCCGTGTGGTGCTGAAGCGTGTCACGTCCTTCTGAATCTGGTCACCCAGCCGATCCTGGTACCACTCGTAGACCGGCACACCGAAGCCCTGCTTCGGCCGGTCGATCAGCTCGTCCGGGATGACGCCCCGCACGGCCCTCTTGAGGATGTGCTTGAGCGTCCCGTTCCGGGTCTTGACCGTCGGTCGGGATGCTCATGGCCAGCTCGACGAACGCGGTGGTCGAGGAAGGGCACGCGCCCCTCCAGGCTCACGCCCATGCTCATCTTGTCCACGCGCATGAGCAGCAGCTCCGGGAGCCGCATGGTTCAGGTCGACGTAGGTCATCCAGTTCAGGTCGGACTGGTCCCACGCCTGCGCCTCGGAACCGCTCGCGGATCGGCGCCAGTGCCTCCCACGACGTGAGGCCGGCGAACTGCTGCGCGGAGTCGTGGCGACAGCAGCCGCTCCTTCTGCGCCTGGGTGAACGCCTCGGCACCGCCCCAGAAGATGGGCTGGCCGAGCGAGCCGCGGCGCGAGCCATTCGTAGCGCAGGGAGTCCGTCCTCCCGGCGGCCTGCATCCCGGACAGGCCCAGCCGCTTGACGAGCCGTGGCACGGGCAGGTCGTCCAGCCGCTGCAGTGCCAGGCAGCGCTGCCACCAGGGATAGCCGTAGAAGAGTTCGTCCGCCCCCTCGCCCACCTGGGCGACGATGACGCCGTTGTCGCGCGCGAGCTTGGAGACGTAGTAGACCGGCACGCAGACCGGGTCGGCGATGGGCTCGTCCTGGAGCTGCACCATCCTGCGGCAGGAAGTCGATCAGGTCATCCTGGGTCAGCAGCAGCTCGTGGTGGTCCGCGCCCACCTCGCTCGGCCATGCGGCGGGCCCAGTGGAGCTCGTTCTGGTAGCTCTGGTAGTCGCCCTCGTAGCCGATCGAGAAGGTGCGCACCGGCCGCGTCTCGCCCTCGGAGAAGAGCGCCGCGTTCGTGCTCGAGTCGATGCCGCCGGAGAGGAAGACGCCCGACCGGCACGTCGCTGACCTTGCGGCAGCTGGACGGCCGTGCGCAGCTCGGCGAGCAGCCGCTCGGCGATCTCCTCTTCCGGGACCCCGGTCAGCGGGTGCGGTGTGGTCCCAGACGTCCCACCAGCGCTGCTCGCGCATCGGTCCGTCCTGCGCCGATGCGCAGCCAGGTGCCGCCGGCCAGCTTGCGGATGCCCTTGAAGAGGGTCTGCGGGGCCGGGCGTCGTAGATGAACGACAGGTAGTGGAAGAGCGACTCCTCGTCGACCGCGCGCGCCTGGTCGCGGGTCGGCCAGCAGCGCCTTGATCTCCGAGGCGAAGGCGATGCGGTCGTCGTGGATGGCGTAGTAGAGCGGCTTGATGCCGATGCGGTCGCGGATGAGCCAGAGCGCCTGCTCGCGGGCGTCCCAGATGGCGATGGCGAACATGCCGCGGAAGCGGTGCAGGCAGTCGATGCCCCACTCCTCGAAGGCGTGGAGGATGACCTCGGTGTCGGAGTGGTCGGTGGCCCAGCGTGTGCCCCCGAGCTCCTCGAGCTCGCGCGCGGATCTCGGCGTGGTTGTAGATCTCGCCGTTGAAGACGATGCGCAGGCTGCCGTCCTCGTTCGCCATCGGCTGGTCGGCCGCGTGGCTGAGGTCGATGATGGCGAGCCGGCGGAACCCGAAGCCGATGCGCGCATCCTCGTCCACCCAGAGCCCCGGCCCGTCCGGGCCCCGATGGACCATCGTCTCGCGCATCTCGGTCGACCGAGCGCTCGGCTCCACGCGGTAGTCGGCGCTCAACGACATGACGCCGGCGATGCCGCACATCAGGCGCTCCCCGTGATGAGGTCCTGGACGCGCAAGGCGCGATCTCGGTGGCCTGCACCTGCTGCCACAGCGGGATGGGCCAGTCGCCACCCCGGCGGATGGCCCGACAAGCGCCTCCAGCTCCTGGCGCTGGCCCTTCTCGCTGGCGCTGCGTGCTGAGCTCGGGCCGACGTCTGCCCGGCGACGTCCAGGCGCTGGTAGTCGTCGAGGAGGAGCACCGGCGCCGTCCACGAAGACGTCGAGTGCGCTCCTTGGGATGAGCCGGCGACCCGAGGGCCGTGTAGGTCAGCGTGGCCACCGAGCCGTCCTCGAAGCTGATCGTGGCCACGAAGTTGTCCGTGCTGCGAGTAGTAGTCGGTTGACGGGCGGATGCTCGTAGCGCTGACGCCGACCGTGCGCGCGCCGGTCAGGAACGTGAAGAGGTCGTAGATGTGGCAGGCCTCGCCGAGATTGCGACCGCCGCCTTCCGGCCGAGTGGACCCAATGCGTCGAGTGGGATGTAGCCCGGCGTTCATCCGGTAGTCCAGGATCATGGGGTTCGTGCGGCCAGCGACGAGCTCAGCGAGACGCTGTCCGTAGGGCGAGAAACGGCGGTTGAAGCCGGTGAGCAGGATGGGAGTGGGGTCCTTGCCGGGAGCAGCGAAGAACGTCGTGATGGCGTTCAGCTCCTCGCGGGTCAGCACCATCGGCTTCTCCACGAGGACGTGCTTGCCTGCCCTGAGTGCCTGCAGCGCGAGCCGGGCGTGGGTGTCGTGGCGCGTGGTGATGACGACCAGTTCGATGCGATCGTCGTCCAGGACCTCCTGGAACTCCGTGGTCGCGTACGTCGCCCCGAACTGGCGCGCAGTGTCCACGGCGTTCGGGCCCGTCCGGCTGACGATGGCCTCCAACCGGACGTCCTTCCGCAAGGCCTGGATGTGGGGCAGGTGCATGCTCTTGGCGAAGCTGCCAGCCCCAACCACCGCGACGCCGATCGCGCCAGCCTTGCCCGGCCGTGCGGATGGATTGGCCACTCGCCGAGCATCCGGTCCATCGGACTGCTGATAGGCCAGCAGCACGATGACTGGACGCGGCGATCCCGAGCGGACCGCCTCATACGCAGTAGGAGCCTCGTCCAGCGGGAACGTGGCACCCACCAGGGGTGCCACCGGACCCGTCCCTCGGCCACCAGCCGGAGGTACTCGGCCATATTGCGGTTCTCGGTCCAGCGCACGTAGCCCGACGGGGTAGTCCAGGCCGTGCTCCTCATAGGCTTGGTCGTAGCGCCCCGGGCCGTAGGAGGTCGAGATGAAGAAGTCGAGCTCCTTCTGGTAGAAGTCGGCCCGATCGAGGTCCAGGCCGATGTCGCCGACCAGCGACGACACGGCCCTTGCGTCGGCACATGCGGAAGGCCCTGGAGACGACCTCGTCGGACTGGGATGAGGCCGTGATGATGACCCCGTCAGCCCCGACGCCACCGGTCAGGCGCTCGACCTCCTCGCACGTCCGAGTCGGGGTCGCCGGAGAGCTCCATGTCCATGCCCAGGGCTCGCGCAAGGTGCACACGCTGCATGTCGAGGTCTACGCCGATGACACGGCAGCCGTTGGCTTTCAGGAGTTGAGAGGCAAGCTGCCCCAGCACGCCGAGGCCGATGACCACGAACGTCTCGCCAAGCGTCGGGTTCGCCCTGCGAACACCCTGGAGAGCGATGGCACCCAGGGTCACGGTGCTGGCATCGGCGAGCGTCACCCGTTCCGGCACGCGCACGGTCAGATTCCGCGGTACGCAGATGACCTCCGCATGATGGGCCGCCTGTGCACCGGCGCACGCCACGCGATCGCCGCGTCGCAGGTCGGTGATGCCTGGCCCCGGCTCCTGGACCGAGCCCGCCGCCGAGTACCCCGTCATGGTTCCAGACGCCGTGGCACCGCTGACAAGCTGCCGGGCAGCAGTGATTCCCTGGCTGGCGGCTACGTCCGCGACGCGCCTTACCTTCTGGGGCTCACGCAGAGCCTTCTTCCAGAGCGGCGTCGCACTCGCCTGAATGCCGCTCAGCTCGGTGCCGACCGAGATGCATGAGTGATCGACACGGACCAGAACGGTACCGCGCTCCACGACCGGCGCCGGGACGTCCTCGACCGCGACCGTGCCTTTACGGATGATGACCTGCTTCATGGCTTGGGACGGCCACCTGGCGCCAGCAAATCGAACGCTCTCTCGCTCATCGCCCCTCCAGTGCCGCGGGGATCGTGCGGACCAGGATCTGCAGGTCCAACAGAGCGACCAGCGTCGATGTACGAGGCGGCGTGATCTGCAGGTCCAGCCAGAGCGACCAGCGGTCGATGTACTCGAGGTCGGCGGCTACCCAGCGGTCGAAGTCCGGTTCCCGCCGCGCGCGAACCTGCCACAGGCCGGTGATGCCGGGCTTCATGGAGAGGCGGCGGCGATGCCACAGGTCGTAGTCGGCCACCTCGCGCTCCAGGGGCGGGCGCGGCCCGACGAGGCTCATCTCCCCGCGCAGCACGTTCCACAGCTGCGGCAGCTCGTCCAGGGAGAAGCGCCGCAGCCAGCGGCCGATCCGCGTGATGCGCGGGTCGTCGGTGACCTTGAAGGCGTGGCCAGCGATCTCGTTGGCCGCCTCCAGATCAGCCACGCGGGCCTCCGCATCGGGGACCATGGAACGGAACTTCAGCATCCCGAAGGGTCGGCCGTGGAGGCCCACCCGAACCTGGCGGAAGAGCATCGGCCCGCCGTCCTCGCGGCGCACCAGCAGGCCGATGGCGCCCAGGATCGGCGCCAACACCAGCAGGCCCAGGCCCGCGACGACGATGTCCAGGGAGCGCTTCACGGCCAGGGCCAGCGTGCGGTCCGGCCCGGAGACGATGGAGTAGACGGGCACACCGTCGAGGTCCTCCACCTTGCCGGCCGCGAAGGGCCGGCTCAGGACGTCCATGGGCACCCGCACGATCTTGCCCGCCTCTTCGGCCACGTGGGCGATGCCATCGATGTATTCCCACTGGCTGAAGGGCAGGCAGATGGCCACCTCGTCCACGACGTGAGCGCGCAGGACGCGCTCGGTGTCGCCCAGTCGTCCAAGCCAGGACCAGCGGTCGCCCTGCGCGAAGCTGGCATCGTCGTCGATGAAGCCGATGACGCGCAGGCCCAGCTCGGGGTGCTGGCCAAGTACCGCCGCAAAGGCGCGGCCCCGCGGCCCTCCGCCAGCGATGAGCACGTAGCGGGCGTTGAGGCCGTGCTCGCGCAGCGTGCGAAAGCCCAGGCGCAGGACGGCCCGCGTGAGGAGCGCGACCAGGAACTGCGCGGGGAACAGGATGAGCAGGAAGAGTCGGCTGACGTCGGGCAGCTTGAACCAGAAGAGGAGCGCGAAGACGCAGACGGCCATCAGCAGCGTGGCCCGCAGCAGGTCGCCCGCCTCCGAGCGGATGGACCAGCGGGCGCGCGGGCGATAGAGGCCGTTGAGGACCAGGGCGAGTACCCAGCCGCCCGCGTAGGCCAGCAGCACGGCGGCAGGGTCGGCGATGATCTGGCGCCACCAGACGGCCCAGTCGTCGCCGAAGCGCAGCGCGGAGAGCACCACGAGCAGGACGGCCGCCAGCAGGCCGTCCGCGAACATCAACAGGGCGCGCAGGGTGGCGCCGTGACGTCGGATCATCGTCGCTTCACGCTACGAGGAAGTGGTGCGCGCAGGCAATGGTACCGATGGTGCCGCCGCGCCGACGTCGTCGGCTTCCGGCTCAGCGGACACGTCGGCCTCCGCGCCGAGGTCGACCGTGAGACCAGCCAGGCCGGGCACGATGAGGTCGATCGGCGTGGTGCGCCGATACAGGTAGTTGCCGTAGTGGTACGTCCGGGCGCCCATGGGCCGCGTCCCGCCTGGCGACGCGCTGGCCGACGCGTGCCTCGACGCCCTGCTCGGCGCCGCCGAAGCCGATGTCCACGAGGCGCCGATAGCGTGCCGCTTCAGCGCCATCGCCCGCGCTGTGCGCTGACCCGTGACCGCCCAGGCAGCAGGGTCGATGGTTCCATGACCGCCTCGTCAGCGCCCGTCCTGGAGACGCAGCAGCGCGGCCGCGTCGCCTGACCAGGCCTGGACGACGAGGCGGGCGAGCTCCGGGTCGGCAGCCCGCGTGACCAGCTTTCGGGCGCGCTCCACCTGGCCGCCCATCAGCGCCAGCTCCCAGCCGCCATCGGGGCTTTCGTCGATCGCTCGCTCGAGGAGCCGGGCGGCGCGCGCTGGCTTGACCATGGAACCCCATGCGGGATCGGCGGCCAGGCTGGGCAGCGCGATAGGTCGCCACATAGGCGCTATCGGCCGCCGTCGCGTCGCCGAGGAGGTCGTAGATCTGCGCCGCCGCGAAGGCGATGCGCCGGCTGCTGCACACCCAGCCGGAGGGCCCGCTCGAGCGACGCGACAACGTCGGCCGCGGGCTCGCCGAGCCGTTCCTGGGCGAACGCCAGACCGAGCCAGGCGCCGGCAGATCGTCGATCTGCCGCCGCGGTCGCGAAGGCTCGAGCGCGCGGCCTGCCAATCCCCCACGCCAGCCGCCGACAGGCCGCGTGTCACCTGGTAGGCGCCATGCGTCGGGGTCTGCGGCCGCCGCCCGGCTCGCGAGTCGGCGTAGGCCGCCTGCCCAGTCGCCTCGTTGATGAGCGCCGACCGCCGCCTGTGCGTCAACGGCCAGCGCTCGACCGAGCCAGGAGCCGACGGATGCGGCCACGCTCGACGGCCAGGGCCAGCCCGGGCGATGCGCGGCGCGACGGGAGTGCGCCGGTCAGACGATCGGTCGGCCAAGGGGCACCGCCAGCCGTCGCATCGAGCACCGCGACCGGGACCGCGCCCAGGAGCAGGATCGTCGGGTTCGTGTAGGAGTCCACGAGGCGTGGCGATCGCCAGGTAGACGAAGCCGAGCCAGGGCTTGCCCATGCCCACCGGAACCGGCTGACCCGCCCATCACGGAGACGGCCCGCCAGACGAGCCACGCCACGACCGACCACCACGATGGCAGCACAGGGCCCCAGCAGGCCGAACTCGGCCAGCGTCTGCAGGCACCTGGTCGTGCGCGTGCGGGATGTAGAAGTCGAGTTCCCCGGCCTCGTGTATCGCATGCGCGAGGGACAGCCCAGGTCCCGGGCCCCATCCCCAGCAGCGGGGCCTCCGCGAACATGCGGACCGCGGTGGCGAAGTAGACGGGACGCCCACCGTCGCCGCCATCCATGAAGCGGGCGCCAGGATGAGGGGCCGACAGCGATGACAGCCCGAGCGTGCAGCACGCCAGCCAGGGCCACGACGCCAGTCGGCGCCCGCGTCCGGACAGCGCACTGGCGCGACCGCACGACCTGCGGGCGTTACGCACCAGAGCAGCCCGACCATCGCCGCATGCCGGCCAGCGCCAGCCAGCCGGAACGGCTGCCTGACACGAGGGCCACGACCGGCCAGGAGCAGCCAGAGCCCGCCGATGGACAGCCGACCTGCCAGCCGGGGCCGCAGCCCGAGGCCGGCCTCGCCGCCAAGGCGAGCAGCGACTGGACGGTCACGACCGCACTCGGGCTGCCAAGGGTGAGGCCCAGAGTAGTCGGGTCGCAGGGGCGGCATGCAGAACTCACCGACGAGCGACCACCACTCCACCCAGAGCAGCAGCGACCAGCCGAGGTAGGCCACGCCGATGACCAACGCCAGCATGGCCGCCAGGGCGCCGATACGGTCCCGCACGAAGGGCAGCGGCCATGATGCGCACGAGCATCAGGTAGAGCGCCGTCAGCAGCACCGACCAGGCGAGGTACTCCACGCCCAGGCGCGGCAGGCGGCGACGTGACCAGCGTCACCGCGAAGCACCGCGAGGGGCGCAGCGAAGCGCGGCCCAGATGACGCTCCTCGGTCGCCATTCGGGCCGGCGCCAGGCGACCAGCGCCCAGGCAGCGAGTGCGACAGCGATGATGGCGAGGCTGACGATGCGGAACCGGACGTCGTAGATCCCGATCCAGGAGCCGCCGAGGAGGACCGCGTAGAGGACAAGGAGCGCGAAGCCGGCCCAGGCCAGCAGCGCGGGGACCGACGTGGCGATCCGGGGCGTCGAGGCCTGCGGCTCCGGGGCAGCAGGCCCGGGGGCCTGGAGCGCAGGTGCACGGTCGGAAACAGGCAGGGAGCCGGTGGCAGGCGAGCTCACGCTCGACAGTGTGGCGAGGCCGTACCTCCCCTGCCTATAGCCGGACCGGCGGCCTTGCGGCGGTCGCGACATGGCCCGAAGGGATCAGGGGCGCCCCGCGCTGCCTCGGGTCGGCGCGGCCGCCGTGGCCCCGCCACGCACCCGGCCCGGCCGGACAAGCGGCCCGGCCGGACAAGCGGCGGCGCCGGGTCCTGGGGGACCCGGCGCCTGCGGTGATGCCTTCCCGAGCGTCCGCTAGGGGACGTAGATGTGCAGCGGTCCCTGCCAGCGCGTGGTGTTGCCACGCCGGTCGGTGGCGCGGACACGGAACCAATGGTCACCGGGCCGCAGATCCCATGTCTTCTGGCGCAGCGTGGTCCGTTCGAAGAGGGTCACCCACCGACCGCCGGGGAGTCTGTGCTGCAGCGTGAAGCTGCGCAAGCCGGCCATGCGGGTCGCCAGTGGACGGTCGCGGCCCCACCAGGAGATCGTGGTGGCATCGGACGAGACCTTCGTCGCGGCGGTGGGGCCGGGTGCGGTCAGGCCGGCGACCGGCGGCGTGTGGTCGGCGCGGCTCGTGAAGACGACGGTCCACAGGATCTCGTACCCGCCGCGAGAGATGCCGACGCCAACGTAGTTGTAGCGCGAGCTGAGCATGATGGCCCGATGGCCCGGGGAGTTCTTCCAGGCATTCACGATGCCCTCGACCCCGGCGGCCAGGTCGATGTTGCTGGTCCAGCCGATGATCTCGCCCCAGTGCTGATTCCTGATGCCGCGGTTGTCCAGGACGTCGCCCACGTTCTGGCCGTTGGGCTGGACGTGGCTGAAGTAGCCCTGGTCGCGCATCGAGCGCGAGCGGTCGCCCGCCACATCGCGGACGCGCGCATCCATGCGCAGGGCGGCCAGGCCGTTGTTCTCGCGGACCCGGTTGACCTCGGCGAGGACGTCCCATTCGGCCGCGGCGATGGCCGGCGCCCCGGAGTCGTAGTCAGCCACGGTGGCAGCCGGCAGGATGGACAGCAGCATCGTCCCAGCGAGGAGCGCTGCCGCGGCCGCTCGTCGGACAGGGACGTCTCGGATGGAAGGCATGCCGGCATGCTGTTGGTGCAGGCGGTGCACGGCACTCCCACGCGGGTACCCCCGCACCCACTACCGACGGGCGACAGGACCCTATCCGACCTCACATCACCACACCAGCCGCAGTCCGCATGACCCCGCGACTTGTGACAGATGGCACCGACCGGTTACGCCCGACCCTCTGCCAGCCGCCTGCCGGCGGCCAGGACGTCATCCACGAGGAACCCCACGTGGGCCCGGTCGTTGCGGGGGTTGATGTAGCAGGCCCGCAGGGCGAAGTGATCGTTGACCCGGGTGGCTGAGGGCAGGGAGCGGCCCTCGCGGCGCAGCTCGTCGAGGATGTCCGCGTTGAGCGCATCGAGCGCCGCCTCATCCTGCCAGCCCACCGGACGGTAGCGGAAGCAGCAGATGGAGAGCTGCGGCTCGGAGAGCAGCTCCAGCTCCGGCTCCGAGCGCACCCGTGCCGCCACGATGCGCGCGAAGTCGTTGTGACGGCGGACGCGTTCGCGCATGCCCTGCGCGCCCATCTCCTTGAGCACTGCCCAGACGGCCATGCCGCGGGCCGGCGTGGAGAAGTCCACGCCCCAGTCCGAGGTGCCGCTGCCGGTGGACGCCCAGGGTGACGGCGGGTCCACGTCGAGGGTCGCGTTCTCGGTCTCGCGCTCCTGGTCGTAGTGGCCAGGCTCGATCGTGAAGGCCCGCGCCAGCAGGTCCCCGTCGCGGCAGACGACGAAGCCCGTGCCCACCGGCGCGGCCAGCCACTTGTGGGGATCCACGGCGAAGGAGTCGTAGGCGCCGCGGTCCCCGTAGGCCGCCTCGACGCGCTCGTCGAGCACGCCCCAGCCACCATAGGCGCCGTCCACGTGGAACCAGATGCCATGCTCGTGGGCGATCTCGGCCATCTGCGGCAGCGGGTCCACGATGCCCGTGTTGACGTCGCCGGCATTGCCCACCACGGCGACGGGGGTGCGACCGGCGGCCACGTCATCGGCGATGAAGGCCTGCAGCTGGCGAAGGTCGGCGCGGCGTCCGGCATCCAGTGGCAACACCCGGATGCTGTCCCGCCCGATGCCCAGGACGCCCATGGCTCGCGTCACGACGTGGTGAGTCTCCGGGCTGGCGTAGACTCGCGGCGCTGGCAGCTGACCCACGCCCGCCGCCGCCACGTCCAGGCCGAGGCGCTCGCCGGCATGCTGCCGGGCCGCGCCAATGCCCACCAGGTTGGCCGTGGAGCCGCCGGCGGTGAAGGTGCCCACGAAGGACTCCGGGAAGCCCAGCAGCGTGATGAGCCAGCGGACGGCCATCGAGTCGATGAGGTTGCCCGGCTGCAGCCACCAGCGCTGCGGACTGACGACCGCCTGGGCTAGGTGCGCCGCGGTGGCCATGGTCGTGGGCGCCGTGGTCACCCAGCCGGTGAAGCCGGGGTGGCCCAGGCGCAGGCCCCGCGGGATGACCACATCGCGGAGGGTGGCGAGCACCGCGTCCTGCCCGACGCCTGCCTCGGGCAGCGGCTCCTCCAGCAGTGATGCCCAGGCCGAGCGGGGCACGGCCAGGTCCGGCCCCTCGAAGCGATTGAAGGCGTCCAGCGCCGGAAGCAGCGCGGTAAGAGCCTCGCTGAGGCCATCGGTGCGGGCGACGTCAGGCCGGCCGGCGGGCCGGTCGGGGGCCAGGAACGGTTCGTCATGTGGGCTCATCGTGCCCGCATTCTAGGGCCGCGGCGTGGAAGCCCCGGAGCGCCATCCGGGTCCGCACGAGCCGGGCGCGAGCCGCGTCCGGGCGTCAGCCGGTAGGCTTGTCAGTGATGGAAACGACCGCCTCGCCCATCCTCGAGCTCGGGGCCGTCTTCCTGACGGCCGCCATCTTCGGCTACGTGGCGCGGCGCGTCGGCCTGCCGGCGGTCATCGGCTACCTCGTCGTCGGCGTCGTGGCCTTCCAGCTCGTGCCCGAGGCGATGAAGCCCGATCGCGAGCAGGTCCAGCTGCTGGCCGACGTCGGCGTCGTGCTGCTCCTGTTCGAGGTGGGCATCGAGCTCGACCTGGCGCGCCTGCGGCGCGAGCACCGCGAGTCTGCTCGTCGCTGCGCCGCTCCAGGTGGTCATCACCACCGTCTCTGGTCGGCATCGCGGTGACGCTCCTCGGCCAGGACCCCGTCGTGGCGATGATCATCGGCCTCTGTGTGGCCCTGGCCTCGTCGGTCGTCATCGTCAACATCACGCGCAGCGTCATGCGACGCACGAACCGCGCCACGGAGACAGCCCTGCTGGGCTGGAGCCTCCTCCAGGACCTCACCGGCGTCGTCCTCGCCGCCGGCCTGCTGGCCTTCTTCGGCGCGGAGTCGCGGCCACCGGTCGAGGTGCTGCTGGGGCTGCTCGCCTTCGGAGGCCTGACCATCGTCGCGGCGCGGGCCTTCCCGCACGTCCTGGGGCACCTGCATCGCTATCCCGACCTCTTCCTCCTCGTGGCCATCGCCATCGGCCTGCTCGGCGCCGGCATCGGCTCGGTCATCTTCCACATCCCGCTGGCCCTGGCGGCCTTCGTGGCCGGGCTGGCCGTCACGGACAGTCCCATGGCCCTCGAGGCGCGCCATCGGCTGCTGCCCTTCCGCGACGTCTTCGCCGTGCTCTTCTTCGTGGGCGTGGGCTCGCTGCTCGACCTGGGTGTCCTGGCGGGAGGCCTCGACTGGGTGGCCATCTTCATCGCGCTGATCGTGGTGACCAAGATCGCGCCCACCTACATCCTGGCCAGCTGGGCGCGCCTGGAACGACCCGGGCAGGTGTCCGTCGGGCTGGGCCAGGTCGGCGAGTTCAGCTTCGTGCTGATCTCCCTGGTCTACGCCGCTGACGCCGTGTCAGCGGAGATCTACGCCGCCTTCCTGGCCGTCATCACGCTGAGTATCGGCTTCACGGCGGTGGCGGCGCGTGCGCCGGTCAAGGGCTGGACGCGTGGCACCGAGAAGCGCCAGGAGGGGCCCGGCCTCATCAGCCGCCGGCATGGCCTGAGCAGGGCCCGGTCGGCGGCGCCAAGCGGCTACGCTTGGAGGCGTGATCCCGGGCCATTGCACCACGTCGCGCCGACACCTCTCGGTTGCCATGCTCGGCGCCGGCGTCCTGCTGGCCACGATGGGCAGCGTCGCCGGGGCGGGCTCCCCGCTCCTGCCGGGTGACCCGCCCGCGCCGCCCGGCCCGGACCCCGATTCGCCACGGCCAGATATCGTCGTCATCGTCCTCGACGATGTGCCGCAGCTGGACGGTCGCTTCTGGACGCGCATGCCCCACATCGAGCGTCTCTTCGTGGAGCAGGGCGTGCGAGTTCGTGGACGCGCACGGGGAGACCCCCACCTGCGCCCCGGGTCGAGCGGGCTTCCTGACAGGGCTGCACACGCAGCACCACGGCAGCTACAGCGACGGACGGCTCGCTGCTGGACTCGCGCGAGACGATCGCCACGGAGTTGCAGAGCGTCGGCTACCACACCATCCAGGTGGGCAAGTACACGAACCTCTTCGAGCGCGTCTACCCCAAGTGGCCGCCCGGCTGGGACGAGTTCCACGGCTACGGCGGCGACTACTTCGACTACACGATGTGGAGCGACGGCGTACCGCATCACTACGGCGAGCGGCCCTCCGACTACTCGACGGACGTCATCGCCAAGCTCGCCGTGGGGTCACTGGGTCGGGCCCCCACGGACAGGCCGCTCTTCGCCTGGATCACGCCCTTCAACACGCACCTGCCCCGCACGCTGGCGCCCCGCTTCCGCAAGGCCAAGGGCTGCGCCCTGCCGCGCTGGCGTCCGGCCAACTACATGGAGCGCGATGTCCGCGACAAGCCCGCCTACATCCAGCGCCTCAAGGTCAGGGATCGGGCTGGCTACCAGCTGCAGCGCCTCTGCCGGGGCCTGCGCTCAGCGGATGACCTCGTGAGCCGCGTCGTGCGCCAGCTGCGGCGGCTGGACCGCCTGGACAACACGCTGCTCATCCTCACCTCGGACAACGGCATGACCTACGGTGCGCACCGCATCAGGGACGACAAGAAGTCGCCGTACGCGAGCCAGATCCCCTTCTACGCCACGTGGCCCCGGGTCCTGGGCCGCCAGCCACGCAAGGAGAGCGAGCGCATCCAGAACATCGACCTGGCAGCCACGCTGTGCGACATCGCCGGCTGCCAGATGGGGCCCTACCCCACCGGGCAGAGCAGGGACGATGGTCGGTCCTTCCTGTCCATCCTGACCGGCGAGCGCGGCACGCTCACGCGGCAGGCCGTCCTGACCAGCTACCAGGACGAAGACTGGCTGCCCCGGTACTGGAGCGTGACCACCACCGGCGCCTCACCCCTCGCGCAGCAGGGCTGTCGCGCGCGCCGCGAGGGCGGCTGTCGCTGGATCTACACGGAGTACGAGACCGGCGAGAAGGAGCTCTACGACATCAGCAACGGTCCGTGCTCGGCATGGCACAAGGGCAAGCGCGGTGACCCCTGCATGCTCACCAACAAGGCGAACAAGCCGAAGTTCAGGACGATCCAGTCCGAGTTGCGCGAAGAGCTCGCCCGACTCAAGCGCTGACGGCGACCGGAAGCGACGACGGCGCGCCGCGTTCGGCCGATCGCGGCGTCAGTTGAAGCGCGGCGCAGGCGTGGCGGGGCGGCTCATGCGGGCGGGCGGGCGGACCTTCGGAGCCGCCGGGCGGGCAGCAAGGTCGATCGGCCGGACCCCGAGCGACCAGTGCGTGCGACGCAGCTGGTCGGCCATCCAGGCAGCCGGTTCTACGGCCGGGCGCGTGCGGTCCTCCAGCGCGGCGGCGCTGACCATGGGCACACGCTGGCGGCGAAACGAGATGGCGACTGCCATACCCTGGCCCTCCTTCTAGGCAGGCGATGCGAGCATCGTCATCCGGCCGGGCACGGTGACCGGGATCTGCTCCCTCAAGCAGACCGCCAGACTGTGACGCTGCGCGCATACGTGTGCGGAGGGGCCGCACCGCCTGCCGGACGGGGCCGAAGGTCATCTGGTGCGTCCGCGCACCGGACTCGTGTGGCCCATCTGCCGTAGCCTTACCGCCATGACACAGCGCATCCTCATCGCCGCCCTGTCCCTGTCCCTGCTCGTCATGCCGGCCCCGGTGCTGGCGCAGACGACCTCGCCGGGAGGGTCCGCCAAGCCCGACGATCTCCCCGCGCTCGGCCTCGGGCTCATCGAGCAGCTCTGCTCCAGCGGGATCAGCGACGAGGCAGGACTGGCTGCCTGCCTCAGTGGGGTCGGCGCCATCCTCTCCGGCCAGGATCCGCGTTCGCTGCCCGGTCCGGAGCCGTCGGCTGCGCCACAGGACCTCCTCGCGCGAGCCCGCGACGCCGTCGACGATGCCCTGGCGTCGGCGGGGCAGGTGGAGCTCCAGTCGGCCATCGACGACGCCCTGGCAGCCGTCGGGGCCATCGACCCGACGGGGGCCATCGATGAAGCCCTGGCCACGGCACGAGACATCGATCTGCAGGCGGCCGTCGATGAAGCCATCGCTGCGGCGCGCGAGGCGGTCGGGCAGGTGGACGTGCAGGCCGCCCTCGACCAGGCCGTCGCCGCCGTCGGCGAGGTGGACCTGGAGGCCGCCGTCGCGGACGTGCTGGCGCGAGCGCAGCAGATCGACCTGCAGGCGGCCATCGATGGGGCGCTCGAGGATGCGGCCGCGGCGGGCGGCAGCGTGGATGTCAGCGCCTTGCTGGAGGACAGCATCACCAGCACCCGCGAGGTGGTGGCCGCCGCGCAGTCGTGGCTGGAGGAGCACGCTGACGTGGTCTGCGCGGGCAGCAGCCTGAGCGTGGGCACGGCAGCGGCCGCGGTCGTCGTCTACCTGACGGCCAGCCCGGGATGGCGCTCACGGCCTTCGAGCAGGTCAACGGCTTCGGCCGCCAGGTCTGCGCCGACGTCTCCAGCTAGGGATCCGGACCGGCGCCGCCCACGGCGCGGGGCCGCGCGCGGGGTGGCGTGCGGCCCCTCAGCGGTGCGGACTTGCGCAGGTAGGCGACCCAGTAGACGGCGCCGACCAGCACGGCCCCACCGATGACGTTGCCGATGGTGGCCGGCACGAGGTTCGCGATGAAGCCCTGCGCATCGATGGCCGACCAGTCGGCGGCCGTGGTGCCGGTGGCCGTCCAGAACTCCCGTGGCGCCACGGCCACGACGGCCATGGCCGCGGGGATGAAGAACATGTTGGCGACCGAGTGCTCGAAACCAGCCGCGACGAACGCGGTGATGGGCAGGACGATGGCGATGATGCGGTCGGTCGTGGTGCGCGCCGAGTAGGTCAGCCAGATGGCCAGGCAGACCAGCGCGTTGCAGAGGATGCCGGCCGCCAGCACCTCCAGGAATGGCCGCGTGACCTTGCTCTCCGCGCTGGCCAGCAGGGCTGCGCCGACCGACCCCTGGCCCATCTCGTACCAGCCGGACGCGACCACCAGCACGACGGTGCCGATGGCGCCGATGAAGTTGCCGATGTAGACGATCGTCCAGTTGCGCAGCACGCCAGCGGTGCTGACGCGCCGGCTGGCCCAGGCCATCACGAGCAGGACGTTGCCCGTGAAGAGCTCCGCGCCCGCCACGACGACGAGGATGAGGCCGAGCGAGAAGGCGAGGCCGATGAGGAAGCGCGCGACGCCGAACGGAAGCTCGTTCGACTCGGCGGCGACGGTGATCGAGAAGATGCAGCCGATGGCGACGAAGGCACCCGCCAGCACCCCGAGCATGAGCATCGTCAATGCATCCATGCCCGCCTTGCGGACGCCGGTCACTTCCGCCTTCTCCGCCATCTGGGGTGGCAGCAGGGCGTCGGCGTCACCTGTCGCCGGCCATGTCGCCGGCGGGACGGCAGGCCCGAGGTCGTGCGTGCTGGAGCTGCGATCGACTGTCGCTCCTGGCGCCCATGTCCCGGCTGATCCCTCCTGTCTGGCGAACCCGAACGGCCCGCCGCGAGCGACAGGCTAGCGACTCCGGAGGCCGCTGGTGCGCTGGCCGCGCCGACGGGCAATGGCGAAGGCGAGATCGGAAGTGCCGGTCGGCGGCACGAGGTCCGGATGCGACGCACGGACGAGAGGTCATCCGCCGAAGCGCGAGACCGCCTGCTTCCACCAGCGTGCGCCCTGGCGCGCATCGCGCCGAACGTCGTGCCGATCAAGGGCGCGCTGTTCCCGCTCCACGGCCCGTACCCACTGCCGGTAGACACGCTCGAAGCCTGAACAGGACGTCCCGACCACCCTGTCCGGCAGCTGGTCGATGTCCTGTTGGAGGATCTCTGACGTTGTGGGCTTCGTGCCGGCCGATCCGCCTGACCATCTTCCGCCACCACCACGCCGTGGCCTCCGGCACCTGGCGCGGAGCCGTCCAGCGCGGGATGTAGGCCACCGACGTCAGGGGCACCCGCACGCCGGTGACGACACATCGGCCGGATGCCGCATCCCGCGACACCGTCGGGATCGCGCTGAGGCGCCATCGCGTGCAGGCAAGGGCGGCGTGGCTCTTGCACCTGCTGGCCACCGCGACGCTTGATGCTGCGGGTCAGCTGCCGCGGGTCACGAACCCTCGGACGTTCACGTACCGGACCCGAGTGGCCCCGGGCACGTGGGCACGGATGTCCGGAACGCGGGTGAGCTGGACGACGGGCTCTGGCGATGCTTGCGGCGACGGGCTGGGCGAGGGGGACGGCGCCACCGTCGGGACCGGGGTCGCCAGGGCCTGCACGAGCGACCAGCAGGTCATGGTGTCCTCGAGGCCGGCATCGGGATCGCCGCAACGGTCCAGAAGGAAGGCCACCAGATCGGTGTCCAGGAGGGCCTCGGGGAACTGCGCCAGGCCCGCGTGGAAGTCATCCAGACCCGCACACATCCGGATGGCGTCGTCCAGGTACGCCGCGTCCGAGCCAGGACCCGGCCTGACGGTGGCGCCCGGTGCCGCGGTCGCCTCGACGGGTGCCGCAGTCGCTGCCCCCGCCGCCTCCAGCTGCACGACGGCCATTGAGAACGCCCAGGCGCAGATGGGGTTGGCGACGCGCGGCGAGGGAGACACGGGGGCCTGCGCCACGACGAGGGACGCGGCGAAGAGGAGCCCCGCCAGGATCACCAGGTTGCGCATCCTCCCCTCCTCCCTGCGTCTACCGCGGCGACCCGCTGTCCACGTACGTGACGGTGAGCCTGCCGCGGTTGCGGCCACCCAACACGAAGGGCAGCAGCACGATGCCGATGATGGTGACGAGCAGGATGATGATGATCACCAGCCAGAAGCACCCGCGCCCGGCATCATCCGGGACCCACTGCTGGCCCATGGGCTGGTAGCCACGCCTGGCCATGTCCAGCGCGTCCGCCTGGTACTCGCGGATGGCCTGCTCGTAGGAGCGCGCCTCATACGTTCGGATGATCGGTGGGCGCGCCGGCGTCGGCAGCCTGACGGGCTGATAGATGGGTGGCTGAGTCTGCATCGCTTCTGCGCAGCATAGTCCTCGGGACGTGCCATCTCACATGGCACGCGCTGACCCCGGGCAACAGCCCCCAGGGAGCCGAGGCGCGGCGATCGGCTTCCGGGCGCGGGTCAGCCGCTCGGCGCGGTGAGGCAGCGGCGCGGATGCGGGGTGGGCGCAGGCTCCTGGGTGGTCGTGGCGTCGATGAGGCGCGCCGCGATCTGCAGCTTCGGATCGTCGCCCGACCCGGTGCTCGTCTGGAGGATGAGACGCTGCTCGTCATCCTTGCGGCCTGCCTTGGCGATGCGCGTGTCCCTGGTGGTGGCGCGCTGACGGACCTTGAAAGTGCGGTACGTGAGGAGACGCCCGTCGCGCAGCTGCAGCGTGACCTTGCGGTCCAGCAGGCCACGACCATCGGTGGCGTTGGAGGTCATCAGCAGCGGCAGGAACATGCCCGACTGCGCATGGGCCAGGATCCACGTGGTGCCTGGCGCGCCAGGCAGGTCGAAGACGGTCCACGCCAGCGCGACGTCGCAGGCCGGGTAGCCCGCCGGTGCCCAGGCCGAGCGCCTGGCAGAGGACATGACCGGAAGATCGATGCCAAGCGACGGCACGCGGACACGCACGGGCTGGCTCGGCTTGTCGAGACGAACGGTCGGCGACGGGCTCGGCGAGGGCGACGCATCGGCAACGCCGAGCAACTCACAGCCCGTCGAGACGAGGCCGACGATCAGCAGCACGAGCGCGGGCACCCGCGAGCGCGCGAGGCGCATCCGGGCGGGAGAGGATGCCATCGCGCTCACCGTAGCATCGTCCGCGACGGTCGGGCGTCGGCGATCAATGGGATCGGGAGTCCGGCTTGACCCGTGGACTCGTATCGGTCTACCATCGGATCATGTCTGCACTCCGATTGGCATCCGTTGGCGCTCCGATGGACCGACCCACGGTCCGTGCGGGCGCGATCCGCCTCGTGCTCGTCGCCGACGCCCTGGGGCTCCTGCCGCCAGGCACCCCCATCGAACGGCTCGACACGGGCCTCATCCGCGACATCGCCCGCCGCGCATTGGCTGAGGGCGTCGCCCAGGAGGCAGCCCTGGCCATCCTGGAGGACACCCGCAGGACCACGAGCGAGGCACGCTGGCAGGCCCTCATCGCCGATCTCGAACACGCCCTGGCCGGGTCTCCACTGCCTGAGCGGGAGCTTGGCCCCCTCCTGCGCACGTACGGCCACGAGGCGCTGGGGGGACTGTTGCGGATCTCGCCCGCCAGCCTGCGTCGCTATGCCGTCGGCCAGCGCGCCGTCCCGGACCTGGTGGCGGCCCGCGCCCACTTCCTCGCGCTCGTGACCGCGGACCTGGCAGGTTCCTACAACGACATCGGCCTGCGCCGCTGGTGGGAGCGGCCGCGCACGGCGCTCGACGGCAAGACACCGCGCGATGCTCTGGGCGAGGCCTGGGATCCGGAGACGCCAGGGCCGCAGGTCATCGCCGCGCTGGCGCGCCCACTCTCCGGCAGCGGCGGGGCGACGTGATCGCCTTCCGCCACGCCGACCGACGCTTCCCCTTCCTCTGGGAGAGCGCCGACCAGCCCGCCGCCCGCTGGCACGCCGATGGCGAGGGGCCGGTCGCCTATCTCGCCGACACGCCGGATGGCGCCTGGGCCGAGTTCCTCCGCCACGAGGAGATCACCGACCCGCACGATCTTCCGGGAGTCGCTCGAGCCATCTGGGCCATCGAGCTGCTCGATCCGCCCACGGCCGTGCCGGGCCTTTCGCGCCAGTCGCTGGTCGGCGGCCGCTCGACCTGGCGGGCCTGCCAGACAGCGGCCCGCAAGCTTCGCGCCAGCGGCGCAGCCGGCTTGCGGGCACCCTCGGCGGCCCTCCGGGAACGGATGCCGTCCGGTTTCGTGACCGCCGGTGGCCTGCGCCCGGGGCCACACCGCGCCGAGCACACGATCGTCCTCTTCGGCCCGCAGCCCGCGCTCGTGGGCTGGTGCGCCTGTGCGGACGGGCGTCCGCGCCCGGACCTTCTGAGACGGGTACGTCCGTTGTCGGGCAGCCTGCGTTGACGTGACCGCCGCGGGCGCAGTCAGCCTGGCGGCCATCCCGCGGTACGCGACGTCGACGACGGCGCCGTAGGCCCAGTCGAGCCAAGGACAGACAGCGCCGACGGCCGGAGCGTCGCGGGCGAGGAAGCCGTGATCACGGTAGCGGCCGGGGCACCTGGGCTCGGGTCGACCGCCCGAGTCGGGCCTGCCGCCACGATGGTCGCCAGCAGGGTCGTCAAGGCCGCGAGCGCGGCGACCATTCGGAGCGTCGCCATCTCTCTCCCCTGCCGGCGTGTCTTCGATGGCTTCCCGTGACTCGGTCGGCGCAGGTCGAACGACCGGGCGCGGTACGGACGAGCCACTTCTCGCGGCGCGTGGATGCCGTGACCCTGCACGGCATGGCTGCCGGTCGTCGCGTCCTCTTCGCCTGCTTCGCCATGGTCGCGGGCGTGCTGGCAGCCGTCCACCCCAGCGTCGCCCACGGCAACCCCGGTGGCGGCGCATCCATCCCGCTCGAGGCCCGGGCGGTCGACACCTCCCGCCCGGACCACTGGGTCGGCAACGGCACGGCGGCCAGCTGCACGTCCAAGGCGGTGGTCAGGGCCGTGGCGAAGGGCGGAGTCATCCGCTTCCGCTGCGGACCCGGCATGAAGACGATCCGGATGAGCGCCACCGCCAGGGTGTTCAACGACCGCCCGGACATCGTCCTCGATGGTCGCGGCAAGGTGACACTCGACGGCCTGGGCCAGCGGCGGATCCTGTACATGAACACCTGCGACCCCGACCTCGTTTGGACGACCTCCCACTGCCAGGATCAGGAGCATCCCACCCTCACGATCCAGCACATGACGTTCCGCAACGGGCGAGCCTGGGGCCGTGAGACCGAGGATGGCGGGGGCGCCATCTTCGTGCGGGGTGGCCGCTTCAAGGTCATCGACTCCGCCTTCCACGGCAACCGCTGCGCGTCGAGCGGGCCGGACGTCGGGGGTGCGGCGCTGCAGGTCTTCGACCAGTCCGGCGACCTGCCGGTCTACGTCGTGCGCAGCACATTCGGCGGTGCGGCTGAGAAGCGCAACGCTTGCTCGAACGGCGGGGCCATCGCCAGCATCGGGGTCTCGTGGACGATCCTGGACAGCCTCTTCCGCAACGATCGGGCCGTGGGCAGCGGCGCCAACCCACCCCGGGCCGGGACACCCGGCGGCGGCAATGGTGGGGCCATCTACAACGACGGCAACGAGATGATGCTGCACATCGAGGGCACCCGCATCATCGGCAACCGCTCCAACGGCGAGGGTGGCAGCGCGGTCTTCTTCGTCAGCAACGACCGCACGGGTTCCGTCGAGATCGTGGGCTCGGTCCTGCGGGACAACAGGGGCGACGGCTTCTCGACCCAGCCCGGCATCTACTTCCTCGGCGATTCGATCACCTTCACGGACTCCATCGTCGAGTAGTCGGCCCGCGAAGAAGGCGTCACGGCAGCCGTCGGCCAGATCGATGCGATCCTGGCGGGAGGCGTCGGTCGGCAGGTGGGCGACGGCGCCGCTGTCCGCGGGTTCGCTCATCGCCGAACCGGCGCGACGAGCACGGTGCGGCCAAGCACCACGGCCGCAGCATCGCGGCCAGCACGGAGGATCGTGGAGCGGGAGACGGGACTCGAACCCGCGACATTCTGCTTGGGAAGCAGACTCTCTACCAACTGAGATACTCCCGCCCGGGAGAGCCCGATTGTAGCGCCAGTGGCTGGAGCGGCTGCCATCGAAAGGGCCACAAGAAGGGCGAGACCGGACGGGACCCCTGCGGATGCACAGCAGAAGGGCCATCGCCGTCCCGATATCCGCGATGCCCATCGTTGCCTCCGCCGCCGGTCGGCCTCCTCCTGCGGGACAGAGACAGGATCTCGGTCGCTCGTGGCGTGAGCGCCCAATGGGAGCCGCGCGTCGGACCCAGGACCCTCACTGAGCCGTTCAGACGCCCTCGCGGGGTCATCTCGCCAGCGGTGGCATACTGCGCGTGGCTTCACCGACACGGAGATCGAAGACCTCGGGGGGACGCAACTCCCGGGTCTCTGCGGCCGTCAGACCTTCTCGATCCAGTCGGAGGAGCCCGATGACCGCCACTACCGTTACAACGCCCTTCTCGGATCAAGCCCCAGTGGAGCTGGCGCAACCGGTCCGCCTGCGCATCCTGCTGGCGGTCATGATCGGCGTGTTCCTGGCCGCACTCGACCAGACGGTCGTGGGCACGGCGCTGCCGCGCATCGTCACCGACCTGCGGGGCAATGAGGTCTACACGTGGGCGTTCACGGCCTACCTCCTCACCGCCACCATCAGCGGGCCGCTCTACGGCAAGCTCTCGGACCTCTTCGGTCGCCGACCGATCTTCCTGCTCGGCATCGGTATCTTCCTCGTCGGCTCCGTGCTTGCCGGCATCTCACCGTCGATCGAATGGCTCATCGCCAGCCGCGGCATCCAGGGACTCGGCGCCGGAGCGCTGTTCCCGATCGCGATCGCCATCATCGGTGACATCTTCGCGCCGTCCGAGCGCGGCAAGTACCAGGGTCTCTTCGGCGCGGTCTTCGGCCTGTCGATCCTCGTGGGCCCGGCCGTCGGCGGTCTGATCACCGACACCCTGGGCTGGCACTGGGTCTTCTTCGTGAACCTGCCGGTCGGCGCCGTGGCCGCTCTCATGGTGTGGCGCTACCTGCCGGCGTACCACCTGGGCGGTGACAGGCCCAAGATCGACTACCTCGGCGCGGCGCTGTTCACGGCGGCGCTCGTGCCCATCCTGGTCGGCCTCACCAACAAGTCGACCGCAGCGTGGACCGACCCCAGCGTGGGCGGACTGATCCTCATCGGCTCGGTCGTCCTGGTAGCGTTCCTCTTCGTGGAGTCCCGGGTGACCGAGCCCATCGTGCCTCTCGGCCTCTTCCGGATCCGCACCTTCTGGGTCTCGATCAGCGCGGTCTTCCTGTCGGCATTCGGATTCTTCGCGGCGGTCGTCTTCCTGCCGCGCTGGTTCCAGGTCGTGAACGGCAGCTCGGCGACCGAATCGGGCTACCAGATCCTGCCGCTCCTCGGCGGCCTCATCATCAGCGCCGTGGCCTCGGGCCAGATCGTGGCCCGCACGGGCCGCTACCGATGGCTCATCTTCGGGGCCCTGGTCACGACCGCGGTTGGTCTCACGCTGCTCAGCACGATGCATGCCGACACGCCCATCCCGGTGCTGTGGGCCTTCATGTTCGTGACCGGCGTGGGCGTGGGTCCCACATTCGCGGTCTTTATCCTCATCGTCCAGAACAGCGTGCCCGTCGCGCGACTCGGGGCGGCCAGCAGCAGCCTGACGTTCTTCCAACAGGTCGGCGGTACCGTCGGCCTGGCCATCACCGGGACCCTCTTCGCCTCGGCCATCGCCGAGCAGGTGCCGCGACAGGTCGCTGCCGCGGATGTGCCGTCGCAGCTGGCCGACCTGATGGCCGGAGGAGGGCTGGGCACCGACCAGCTGACCGCGGTCGGCGACCTCGGGGCGGCCATCCTGGCGGGCGTCCCTGAGGCTCTCCGGACTCAGGTGGAACCCTTCATCCCGACGCTCGTGAACGCCATCTACGAGGCCTTCACCCTGGCCACAGCAGGGACATTCACGGTCGGCATCGTGTGCTGCCTGCTGGCGGCCGGCCTCGTCCTGTTCCTCCGCGATGCGCCCGCACCAGTGACAGAGAGCTCCCTTGCCGCGGCGTCGGCCATGACCGTGTCGGATGGTTGGGAGGCGCGCGACGTGCCGCGGCCCGTGCCAGCCGATGGCCAGCAGATCTCGGTGCCGGTCGAGGCGGAGGGTGGCATCAGGCCGGATGGTCGCCACTGACGGTTAGCGGCTCGCGGCGGGTCATCGCCGCGAGCCGCACTCGGCCGCGCGTCGTCGACCGGTCCGGGCGTACCGACAGCGATGTTGTAGCGCGCGTCATCGAGGTCGCGCCTACACAACGTGGCGCGGCGTTTGCGTGGGCCTGAGCTGACCAGTGGGCCCGGCGCGAGCCCCCCCGAGGCGACGACCTCGGTAGCCACGCTCGCGGCGCGGTGGCCGCAGGTTCCTGCCACTACGTCGTGCGCCGGTCTCGACCTCGTCGAGGCCAGGTGACCGATGGCCGCGACAACATCAGGCCGATGAGCCCTTGTCCCGAACTCCGGGTGCGCCGACGCTCGAGCCAGAATGAGGCCTCCGCCCGACATCCGCCGAATCCACTCCTTCCGCCATTGGGCCCCGATGTTCGAGGCCCTCGACCACGAGAGCGGGCCTACGAGCGTCGCAGTCGTGACGGCCGGGTCGACCGTTCTGGTGTGGCTCGCGCTGGTCGAAGGCCATCCCGTGCGCCACGATGTGGCTGGCCTCACGCTGGTCGCCTTCCTCGCGCTTGCGGCGTTCGGTGCGGCGTTGGTGATGGCAGCCGGGGAGGCGATCGCCTGGCTGCTCGCTCGCCCCGTGGGACGTGATCTGGCCCGGGCTGCGGCCGCGCTTGAGCACGCCCGGGTCGCCGTCGCTCGCATCCGTCCGATCGCAGCTGCCGACGACGCAGGTCTCGCCCCGTATGCCGCGCGGATCGAGCGGGCGACCGGCGACCTGAAGCGGCGGCTCGCGGGCGCCGATGCTGCCGTCGTCGCCTGGGGGGCGCAGACGGATCCTGCCCGCCGCGCGTCGCGGCTCGACCTGCTGCGTGCGGAGGGGCGAGCGATCGCAGCCGCGGCGGAGACGCTCGACGCCGTATCGCAGCTCCTCCGATGGATCGCTGCCTGTCCGTGGAGCCCGGTTCGCCCCGAGGCACTCACCCGCCTATCCCGGGACCTGAACGCCGCAGAGCGTCTCGCGGCCGGCCGCGCCTGACCCCAAGGGCGCGTCGCCGGACTCGGGCGGGCCGGATGTGCCCTCGAGCCAGGTCGCGCCGGCTCCGGAACGGACTGACGCCGACATCAGTCCATGAACGAGCCCCCGTTCACCGCCACCGCCTCGCCTGTGATGAACGCCGCGTCTGGACCGAGGAGGAACGCGACCACCGTCGCGACGTCCTCGGGCGTCTCCAGGCGGCGGAGCGGGGTGTCCGCGATGTACAACTCGCGGACAGCCTCGGCCGTTACCCCACGCAGCGCGGCCTCCCACGCCAGCTCGCGCTCCTGCATCGCGGTCACCACATAGCCGGGGCATACACAGTTGACGCGGATCCCGGCCGGCGCGAGCTCCGCCGCCATCGCCTGCGTGAGCCCCACGACCGCGAACTTCGAGGCGACGTAGTGAGCGAGGAACGGGGCGGCTCCGCGCTTGCCGGCCATCGACGCGGTGTTGACGATCACGCCACCGAGGCCACGAGCGATGAACCGCCGCGCAGCTTCCTGGCCCGTGAGGAAGATGCCCTTGGCGTTGACGTCGAGGTTGCGGTCCCACTCCCTCTCGGTGATCTCGGTGAATGGCGCCATCGACGAGACGCCCGCGTTCGCCACCCAGGCATCGATGGGCCCGAGTCTGGCCTCCGCCGTGTCCGCGGCTTGAGCGATCGAGGCTGCACTGGTGACGTCGAGTTCCGCCGCGATACCTCCGATCGACTCAGCGACCCGTGCGGCCGCGGCACCATCCACGTCCGTGACGGCCACCTGCCAATGACGCTCTGCCAGCACCCTGCAGATCGCCTCCCCGATCCCGGCGCCACCGCCGGTAACGAGGGCCACCCGGCCCTGGCTACCCGCAGAGACATCGCGACCCGGTCGGGTGAGTCCATCGTCACTTTTCACCTTAGGTCACCTCTCGGAGTGCAGCATAGAGCGCTCGAAACACCTGGTACGGCCTGTCGTATGCCTCGTGATCGTGCGGATAGACCACCTCGCCGACCTGGATGAAGTGTTCGATGGCATCCCAATCCGAGAATGCGCCTACGCCCATGCCGGCCGCGAAGGCCGCCCCGAGCGCCGAGCCCGGGTGCCCTGTGAGCGTTTCGAGCGGCAGCCCAAGCACATCTGCGGTCACCTGCGTCCACAGGTGTGACCGAGCGCCGCCGTTCGTCACACGCGCTCGTAGCGGCACCTGGCCCAACTCGGTGAAGACATCGAGGTGGTGCCGGAACCCGAACGAGATCGCTTCGAGGACCGCGCGGAACAGATCACCGCGTGTCGTTGCCAGCGAGAGCCCGATGAAGGCGCCCCGGGCGTCCGGATCGTGCAGGGGCGTCTTCTCGCCGAGGAGGTAGGGCAGCGCTACGACCCCACCCGCCCCCGGACCGGACGTCGCGGCTTCTGCGTCGAGCTGGGCGAGCGACTCACCGTTCGCCATCCGCGATCGGAACCAGCGGATGAAACTCCCCGACGTGGCCATGCAGCCATTGGGCAGGTACAGGCCGGGCCGCAGGTGAAAGTCGAGATAGAGACGGCGATCGACGAGGGGCCGGGCCGTCGTCAGCAGGATGTCACCGGCTCCGCCGAGCTTGACGAGCAGGTCGCCCTCCCGAACCAGCCCAGCCGCGAACGCCGACGCGACGTGGTCGGCACTTCCGGCGACGACCGGCGTCCCGGCCGGCAGCCCGGTGGCCTCCGCGGCAAGCGCCGTGACCCCGCCGACGATCTCATCAGGGCGGCGGACGGGCGGCAAGAGCGCGGGGTCCAGCAGGACCGCGGCGAGGACGTCGGGTGCCCAGTCGCCCGTCTCCAGGTCGTACAGACCGCTCTCGAGCGCCCAGTTCATCTCGACCGACCGCTCACCTGTCAGGCGCCGCACGATCGTGTCGTAGGAACCGGCGATCGTCCTCGTGCGCTGCCACGACGCCGGCTCGTTGCGTTGGAGCCAGCGCACCGTGGGCGCCACTGACTGCTGTGTGACAGCCGACCCCGTCCGCTCGAGCACGCGTGCATCAGCGAGCTGCTCCGCGAGCTCCGTGATCTCTGTCGTGGCCCGGGCGTCGTTCTGCTGGATGGAGCGGCGTATCGGGTTGCCGTCCTCGTCTTGCAGGACCACGCACGGAACCATGCCACTCACGCCAACGGCAGCGATCTCCCGTCCTGGGACCAGCTCGCGGCAGAGCGCAACGACGTTCGACCACCACTCATCGACGTCCTCCTCGGCCCATCCGGCATGGTCCGCGTGGAGGGTCACGGACCGCTCGGCCTGGGCGATGACACCCTCGATCGGATCGAGCACGATCGCCTTGGTCGCCGTTGTGCCGATGTCCAGCCCGAGCAGGCAGTTCACGATCGGGCGGCGTCCATGAACCGCTTCATGCTGCCCAGATCGACCGGGTTCCAGGTGTGCCCGTCGACCTTGAGGTCGCTGCCCAGCGGGGTGCCCGGCAGGGCCGGGACAGGCGCCATCGCGATGATCGGCTTGCCGGCCGGGAACAGGTCGTGAGACCGGTTCATTTGGACTCCCAACCTCCAGTCAAGGAACCGATGCCCGTGTACCCTTTCGGACCGTCGATCCACACTACGCCTGGTCTGCAGCCGCGGCGAACACCTTTGCTCCATCGACCCATGTTTGGAGCACCTTGATCGTTCCGATGGCCTCCGGCGCCACGGCGGTGGGGTCGGCATCCAGGACAGCGAAGTTCGCCCTCTTCCCGACCTCGATCGTCCCGATGTCCGCGCGGCCATCCACCTCGGCGGCACTCGAGGTGTACAGGCGCAGGCCCTCGAGCGGGTCGATCGCCTCACACGCATCGACGATCTCACCGGTCATGGACATCCGCGTGACAGCTGCCTGGATGCACACGAGGGGGGACATCGGCGCACAGGGGTAATCAGATCCCGCGGCCACCGTGACCCCAGCGTCGAGCATCGAGCGGATGGGGATGATGCGCAGCTCGTCCCAAGTCGTCTCGTCGCCGCGCCACTCGTGCAGGTACATGTCCCCCCATTGGTCGATGAACCCCGGGTTCACGACGGCCTTGACGCCGAGCGAGCTGGTTCGGTTGATCTGCTCGCCAGTGGCGATGATGAAATGCTCGACACGCAGGCTCGCGGCATCACGACCCGGCACGCGCCGGACGGCCTCGTATGCGGCGAGCGCCTGTTCGAGCGCGCAGCTCCCGAGCGCGTGGACCGCGGGCTCGAACCCGCGTTCGACGATATCCACGACCAGCGCCTCCGCCTCCGCGCGGCTGTAGAAGTTGCGCCCGGTGTGGCGATACCCGTCGGCGGTTCGGCGATCGATCGCAGGCCCCGGGTGCACGACGTCCATGAACATCTTCACCGTCCCCGCGGACAGCCGGCCGTGCCGAACGCGCAGCGACTCTTCGGTCGGCGCCTGACCGACACGCGGCGCCTCGAAGAAGGTCTGCCCGCCGAGCATCTGATGGATGTCGATCGGCAGGCGCCCGGCTTCTGCGACAGCCGCGTAGAGCGCCGCCCCTTCAGGGGTCACCAGGGCATCGGAGACACTCGTGATGCCCAGGGCGAGATGCCGCCTCGCGTTCGCCTCCATCAGCGCGATCGCATCCTCCGGCGAGCGCTCGGCGTAGGAGGTCCAGGAGAGCGCAGCCGGGACATCCGAGGAGGTCTCGAACAGCTCCCCGGTCGGGTCGCCCGCCTCATCGAGGACGATGATGCCGTGGCCCCGCGGCGACGCATGGCGGTCGATCCCTGCGAGCTCCAGCCCGCGACTGTTGACGAAGCAGCCGTGGTACGAGGCATCGATGACCACGATCGGATGATCCGGGGCGATCGCGTCGAGGTCCACGCGCGTCGGGTTGCGGCGCTCGCGCACCCGCGACCAGTGGAACCCCCAGCCCCGGACCCATTGGCCGGGCGTGGCCTCAGCGGCCGCGAGCCGGAGACGCTCAAGCACCTCCGCCAGCGTCGCCAGCGGTGGGGTGGAGCAGTCGACCTGGACCGCCTCGAAGGTGCTGTTGACGAAGTGCGTGTGGCCGTCGATGAAACCCGGGATCACCGTGTGACCGTGAAGGTCGATGATCGCCGCGTCCCGGGCCAAGGTCGCACGGACTTCCTCCTCATCGCCAACGGCCACGATCCTGCCGTCGTGCACGCCGAGCGAGCGGACCCTGCGGGCCGTGGCGTCCATCGTCAAGACCGTCGCATTCACGATGATCTGGTCCATGACACTCTCGATCCCTTCCTGTCGACGGGGTTGAGTCATCGCGACGGCTCGACGACGACCTTCAAACCGTCGCGACGCGCGAGCCCGGCGAAGGCCTCGTCCCCCTGCTCGAGTGGATACGTCGCGCTGATGATCGGAGCCAGCGCTACGAGACCGGCCTCGACCAGCGAGGTCGCACGCGTGAGGTGATGGGCCTTCATCCGGCGCGAGAGGATGAGCGAGAGTCCCTTGCGGCGTGCCAGGGACGCCCGGAACGTCGTGCGGTCGCTCGGCGGGATCCCTGCCAGCACGACACGGCCACCGACACGGACGGCTGCCGTCGCCGTCAGCACGGCCCCGTCCTCACCCGCCGTCTCGAACGCGACGTCGACCGTTCGCTCCGCCGCGTCGCTCGAGAGACCGTTCTCGTCGGTCGGCCACACGGAGGTCGCGCCCATCATCTCCGCCGCTGCCCGCCTGTGCGGGAGCGGCTCGCTCGCCACGATCTCGGCCGCGCCCATCGCGCGCAGAGCCGCGATGAGCAGGAGGCCGATCGGACCGCAGCCGTAGACGCCGGCGCTCATCCCAGGTCGGAAGTGCCCCAACTCGATGGCGTGGATGGCGACGCCGAGCGGCTCCAGGACCGGCACCTCGGGGTCGGTGATCGCATCGGGGACTGGCTGGAGCAACCGCCGTGGCCATGCCATGAGCTCACGCAGCGCACCGTCGGTCGCACCGTGGCCAGAGAAGCGCATGGCTGTGCACAGGTTGGCGTGCCCCGCGACACACGCGGCGCAATGCTCACATGGGATGGCCGGGTCGACCGCGACCCGCTGGCCGGCGGAGGCGCCGGACGCGATCACCCCGCCGATCTCGTGCCCGAGGACCAGGGCACGCGTGAGCTTCGCGTCGCCGATGCCCGCGTCCTCGTACCAGTGCAGGTCAGAACCGCACAGGCCGACCCCTGTGACGCGCACGAGTTCCTCGTCAGGACGCGGCACCGGGTCGGGTTCCTCGTGGACCTCCAGCACGCGAGAGGCATGCAGACGCAACACCCTCATCCGATCGCGTCGGGCCTGTCGACCCGCCTCCCTGCTTCGTTCATGGTTCCCTCACAGCTCACCATCCCAGCCGATCCCGAACGTGAGCCCGCGTTGGGTACGAGGCCTGGGTTCCGGGGCTCAGCACCGTCAACGAGGCGATCCCACACGACCGTTCGGCGGCCAGCGGCAGCGAGTCCCCGCTGGCGAGGAGGAAGGCGAGGCTCCCAACGAACGCGTCGCCAGCGCCCGTCGTGTCGACGGCCTTGAGCACGGGAGCCGCGACATGCCGGGGGGACCCTCCGCGATCGACATGGACCACCCCACGGCTGCCCAGGGTGAGCACCGTTGCGCACCCCCACCGTGCCGCCAGCAGGACCGCGGCATCAGTGGCCTCCACCAGCGACTCGACTCGCCTGCCCACCAGGTATTCCGCCTCCTCTTCGTTCGCGACGAGGATGTCGGTGAGTTCCAGCAGCTCGGGAGGCAGCGGTTCGCCGGGCACGGGCGCAGCGTTCAGCACCGTCAAGGGGTGCTGACCGGCACGGTCGTCCCGGGCCACACGAAACGCCTCCTGGGTCGTCTCGACGGGCACCTCCAGCTGGCAGAGCAGGACGTCTGAGGCCATGATCGCCGCGCGGGCCGCACGGATGTCAGCCCGGGAGAGTCCACCATTGGCGCCCGGGACGAACGCCATCGTGTTCAAGCCGGTCGGCTCATCGACGAGCACGAGCGTGGCCCCGGACGGGCGGATCTCATCGACGACCACGCTCCCGGTCTCGATGCCTTCATCGCGATAGTGACGGACATAGGCGTCTCCGAAGACGTCACGGCCAACGCGCGTCACGACCGTGACCTGAGCTCCGAGTCGAGCCGCCATGATCGCCTGGTTGGCGCCCTTGCCGCCGAAGCCGATCTCGAAGGAGGACCCCGTAAGGCACTCACCGAGGTGCGGCAGGCGTGGCACGCGTGCCACGAGGTCGGTGTTCGAGCTTCCGACCATGCAGATACGCGGCGCCGCCCTGTCCATGGCTGGCGGCTACGCGCTCGGAGCGGCCATCGCCGCCATCGCCTGCTCGCGGATGGCGTGGAGCGCGGCGGCGAAGTCGGGTTCGCCGAAGAGGCCGGTGGAACCGAGGACGAGGACGCGCGACCCGGCGCTCACCACGTCGGGGATCGTCCGCGGGTTGATGCCTCCATCGGCACAGATGCGCGCCGCCGACCCTTGCGCACGGATCTGATCGTGGACAGCGCGCATCTTGGGCACCACGCTCCAGGTGAACGGCTGCGCAGCGAAACCGGCATCGACCGTCATCACGATGACCTGCGAGACGTCCGCGAGGAGATGCGGAAGGGCATCGGTCGAGGTGGCGGGGTTGAGCGCGATGCCCGGCTGGCAGCCGGCATCGCGGATCTGGGCCATCAGCCGGCGGAGATGGTGCGAGGCCTCCTGGTGGACGATGAGCGTCTCGCAGCCGGCTCGCGCGAACCGCTCGATGAACCGTTCGGGCTCGGAGACCTGGAGATGCGCGTCGAAGGGTTTGTCGGTCTCCGAGCGGATACCCGCGATGAGCTCGGGCCCGAGACCGAGGTTCGGCACGAAGTGCCCGTCCATCACGTCGAGGTGGTAGCGGTCGATACCCGCGGCATCGAGCGCGCGCATCTGCTCGCCCAGGCGCCGGTAGTCGCCGCACATGAGCGACGCCGCCAGCTCGATCTTGTCATCCACCCAAATCACATCCGATCACGCGTGAAGGAGGGCCAGAGGTCAGAAGTCCAGCTTCCCCGAGGGGTGGAGATCAGAAGTAGACGATCCCCCCGCAGACATTGAGGGACTGCCCCGTGATGTACGCGGCGTCGTCCCCGGCGAAGAACGCCACGGGCCCTACCACGTCCTCGGGCATACCCAGGCGCTTCAGGGCCGCGGCGTTCGTCCACTTGTCGATGTTCGCTTGCGACCCCATGGTGATGCGGCCCATCTCAGTGAGGATGATACCGGGGCAGACCGCGTTGACGAGGATCCCGAACTCGCCGAGCTCCATCGCCATCACGCGGGTCAGCTCGATCACGGCGGCTTTCGACGAGCAGTAGTGCGCCTGCTTGGGCGCACCCACCTTTCCGCCGATGGACGCGATGTGGATGATCCGCCCAGCACGCCGTTCCTTCATGTGAGGGATGACCGCTTGCGAGACGAGGAACGTGCCCTTGGCGTTGACGTCGAAGACCCTCGACCATGCCTCCTCGGCAAGGTCCTCGACGGTGTCCTCGGTCAGGATCCCGGCGTTGTTGACCAGGACATCGAGGACCTGCCATTCACGCACGACCCGGGAGACCATGTCCCGGACTTGTTCACGGGCAGTCACGTCGGCCGGCACGGCAAGCGAGCGTTGACCTCTGGCGACGATGGCATCGACGAGCTCCGTGAGTTGGTCGACCTCGCCGGCGACGTCGTTTACGGCCACATCGTAGCCGCGCTCCGCCAGGCCAAGTGCGATGGCCCGGCCGATCCCCTTTGCCGCCCCCGTCACCAGAACCGTCCTGCTCATGTCGCGACCTCCTGCCTGATCGGTGGATCGGCGTGTCCGACGCCACCGTTGCCGACCGTTTGTCCCGTCCTCTGTCTCACGGGTTCACGCGGAGCCGTCCACTACTCGCCGGACACCGCGCCCATGGACATGCCCGAGACGATGTAGCGCTGGGCGAAGAAGACGATGAGGATGGCCGGGATGACCTGAACTACCCCCACCGCCGCCAGCTTCTCGTACTGCGTCATGTTGTTGGACGCGAACCCGGAGAGATAGACCGGTAGCGTCTCGGTCTGGCCGGTGGTCACCACGATGGCTGCAAGCAGCTCGTTCCAGGAGAAGATCCAGGTGAAGATGGCGATGACGACCAGGCCCGCGCGTGCCAGCGGGAAGGTGATGTGCCACAGCACGCTGATGCGCGAGACCCCGTCGATGCGCGCCGCCTCCTCGATCTCGACGGGCACGTTGCTGAAGAAGATGGTCAGCAACCAGACCGCGAAGCTGAGGTTGAACGCGACATAGACGATGACCAGGCCCGGGAGCGTGTCGTTGAGGTTGAGCCACACCAACATCGTGCTCAGCGGCACGATGGCGGCGATGAGCGGCATCATGCGCGAGCTGATGATCCAGAACTGGATGTCCGGCTTGCGCCGCACGCCGTAGCGCGCCAGGGCGTAGGCCGCCGGGATGGCCGCCGCCATCGTCACGACCATCGTCGCGGTGGCCACGATGAGGGAGTTCAGGAGTGGTTCGACCGCCTCGCCACCCGGCGCGAACTGGTCGCTCCAGTTCTTCCAGCGGTAGAAGTCCGGGACCCACATGGGCGGCTTGGCGTTCGCCTGCACGAAGGACTTGAACGACGTCAGGAATGCCCAGGCGATCGGTGCGGTGCTGACGATGGCCAGCAGCAGGGCCAGGAGCCAGATGACCACCCGGCCGGGCCGGACCCTGCGGGAGCGAGTCCGCTGCGTCATTGCCGTTCCTCGCGCATCTCACGGACGAACACCTGGGCGATGAGGATGGTGAGGACCAGGACCATCAGCGAGGTGGCGGCGGCCAGCGCGGTGTTGAAGTCCTGGAAGCCGATGCGGTAGATGCCGATCGACACCACGTAGGTCGCCGTCCCCGGTCCGCCCTGTGTCGTGCCGTAGACGAGGTCGAACAGCCGGATGATCTCGACGGTCGCGAGGATCAGGGCGATGATCAGCACGCGCCGAAGCAGCGGCACGTCGATGTAGCGGATCCGGTGCCACCAGCGCGAGCCGTCGAGGTCGGCGGCCTCATAGATCTGCCGCGGGATGCCCAGCAGCCCGGCCAGCACCAACAGCGCCGTGAAGGGCACCCACTGCCACAGGTAGACGAACATCAGGGTGACGAGGGCCTGGTCGCGATCGGCGAAGAAGAGCAGCGGTGGCAGGCGCAGGAACCGCAGGACCTCGTTGCCCACCCCGATGACCGGGTCCAGGGAGTAGCGGAAGAACAGCGCGATGGTCAGCGAGGACATCATCGTGGGGATGATGAACAGCGTCCGGAAGAGGCGAGACCCGACCATGCCCGCCGCTTCCTGCAGGATGCGCGCGCACGCGTAGCCCAGGATCAGCTGCAGGGGAAGCGCCAGGATGGCGAGCTTGGCGGTCGTCACCAGCGAACCGGTGAAGAATGGGTCGTTCAGGGCCTGGGCGTAGTTGTCCAGCCCGACGAACTCGAGGGGACCCTTGACCAGGCCGTTGTAGTTGGTGAGGCTGATGCCCACCGAGAAGATGAGCGGCCAGACGGTCAGCACCGCCAGCAGGATGATGGCCGGTGCGATGAGGATGTAGCCACCCAAGTCGCCGTCGACGATGCGCTGGCGCAGAGTCAGCCGCACCTCACCGGGAGCGGGTGGAGCGCCCTCCGGCTGTGCATTCGCAGCTTGCATATCCCTCACCGGACCCGGGGCCAGTCGGGTAGCGTACCGAAGCGGTCCCGGGGCGGCTCAGCCGCCCCGGGACCTCATGTCACTACGGCAAGGTCACGTTGTAGCCTGCCTCCTTGAGCATCGTACCGATCTCAAGATCAGCGGCCTTCATCGCGTCCTCGGTGGTCATCTCGCCGGATACCGTCTTCGAGATGTAGGTGCCGAGGGTGTTGATGATGTTGAAGCTCTCGTTATTGCGCGGCCGGCAGTCGGCGAAGGCGGTCGGGATGACCTCCTTGAGCGTCGAGTACCAGGGGTATTGCGCGTTGAGTTCCTCGTTGGCCAGTGTCGACTCGCGGGCCGGGAACCCGCCCAGCTTGGCGAACTCGACGTTGATCTGCGGGCTGGTGAACCACTGCAGGTAGTCCCAGCTCATCTCCGGGTCGACGGCGAACTTGTTGATGGCCATCGACCAGCCGCCCACCTGGGTGACCAGGTCGGCGGAGTCGTGCGGGAACGGGGCGGTGCCCACGTTGCCGACGATCGTCGAGAACTCGGGATCGTCCGCGGAGGGCGTGGTCACGTTCCACTGGTTGTTGAAGGCGATCAGGCCCGTGTTGAAGTAGTTCTGGCGCTCGGTCCAGGCATAGTTGAGGGCGCCTTCCGGCTGATAGGGCAGGATGCTCTTCATCAGCTCGACGGTGGCGATGCCCTGCGGGCTGGAGAACAGCGGCGTCATGTCCGCATAGCAGTCCGGCGCGCAGCCGGGATACATGCTCTCGAAGGGCTTGCCGCCCTCGACGTTGTAGATGAACTCGAAGAACGCCTGGCCGACCGCGCTGCCGGCCTGGTTGTTCGTGATGGTCCCGTAGACGTCCGGAAGCGCCTCGCTCTTGTTGGCCGCCTTGGCGTTGGCCACCCACTCGGTGAAGTTCACGGCGGGCTTGAGGCCGAGCGTGTCGAAATAGGCGGTGTTGTAGTGCTGGAGCACGAAGTAGGGCGCGAACGGCAGGCCGATGATGTTGCCGCCCCATTCCACGGCTTCCTGCATGACCTTGAAGTAGTCGTCATAGGCGATGATCTCCGGATCACCGGCCTCCACCCGGGCATTGAGGTACTCGGTGCAGCCATCGAAGGCCTGAGTCCACGGAACGTCCAGGACGATGACGTCATAGGCGCTCGACTGCTGCTGGCAGGCCAGCTGCTCCTTCTCGTAGACGGCGTCGTACCCGTATCCATCCACCACGACTTCGGCACCGGTCAGCTCAGTGAAGAGCTTGTTCGTCTCCACCATGGCGGGCACGAACGGATCGTTGATGGTGATGAGACGGAGCGTCTTGCCGGCGTACTTGTCCTTCAGGCCCGCCTCGAAGGCATCCCAGCCACCGGACTGCGCCGTGGCGATTCCCCCAGTCGTGGCCAACATCAAAGTTGCCAGTCCAAGAACGGCCGCTGGCATGAGATTTCTCGACCGCATGGGTTCCCTCTCCCATCACGTGATCCGTCTGGGATCACTGCAGTCCTCCCGGATCCGTCCTACACAGGCTGGGAAGAGCCGGGCGGCGTGGCCGGTGCGTGAAGACCCCACACTTCTGTAGTCCGCGATGACGGACCTGGTCACTCACGCACTTACGGGCATGTTACCTCAGCGCTGGGCCCGAAGAGCGTCGGTCGGCTCCCCCGCCAGTGCCTCGATGGCTCCGCCGACCCGCTCGGTGGCTGCATGGACGCCAGCCGCGGGATCGAGATCGAGGGGAGCTCCGAACTGGACGTGGATCCCGGAGCGGCCCCGATGGCGGGGCACCCTGGCACCCTTGGGCAGGATCTCGTGGGCTCCGGCGATGTGTGTCGGCACGACCGGGACGCCAAGGCTCGTGGCCAGCAGGCCGATACCCTCTCGCATCGGCCCGATGCGGCCATCAGCGGCGCGTGTCCCCTCCGGGAAGACGATCACGCTGAAGCCATCGTTCACGAGGTCGGCAACACGCTCGAGCGATGCCCGCACGTCGGTCGACCGTCCGAAGGGGATGGCGCCCAAGGCCAGCTGGGTCAGGGGGCCAAGCGGACTGCCATCGAACCAGACATCAGCCGCAGCCGCGATGGCGGCACGGTCGCGCAGCTGCGAAGGCAGCGCCGCGCGCACGACCGGCGCGTCGAGATGGCTCGTGTGGTTGGGGCAGATGAGCACCGGACCCCGGAGGGCCCGGAGATGCTCAGCGCCCGTGACGCGCGGCCTGGCCACGATGCGGATGGCCCAGCCGCTGACCGTGGCATCCAGCAGCCGGCGCAGCAGGCGTGCCGGCCGCGAGAAGGCCCATCGCGACGGCGGCGGCGCGGGAGGCTGACCCTGGCGGAGCACCACGAGAGCGTGAAGCGCCTCGATGTCAGTCGCGCCCAGGACCTCTTCGTCAGAGAGACGGGCGTCGTACGCCTCCTCGATGCGCAGTGCGAGCGAGACGGCGGCCAGCGAATCCAGCTCGAGCGAAGACAACTCCGTCTTGGCCGTGACGGTCCGCGCCTCACCCCCGCGTGCCTCCGCGACCATGGCGGAGACGAGCTCGGCCAGGTCGTCGAGCGTGACCGCCGCCGCGCCACGGGCGACCGCAGCACCACCGCGAGGCATCGCCCGAGCAGACCCGAGAGCCGGGCGCGGCCCTGATCCTTTCTGGCCGGCGGCCGCGGGGGTCATGGCCTCCACGTACCAGGCCTTCACGGGTTCGCGACGGACCTTGAGCGTGTGGGTGCGGGGGACGTCCTCATCGGGCCAGCGCTTCCATGCTCCCAGCTTCTGGTGTGGTGCCAGCGTGGCGTTGGCGCGTCGCACCGCAGCAGCCAACGTGGCGTCCTCGGCCGATGCATCCAGCGGTACGAGCACCGCAGCCAGGAGACCGGGCGCAGGCTCGAAGACGACAGCGGCACGCAGCACACCCGTGTCCAGCAGGGCAGCTTCCACATCCTCCGGGTAGACCTTGAGCCCGTTGGGCAGGGCGATGCGGTCACGTGTCCGGCCCAGGATGACGACCTCACCAGAAGGATCGATCCTGGCGGCGTCACCCGTGTGGAACCAGCCCTCCGGGTCGAGGACCTCGGCAGTCGCCTCAGGAGCGTCCCAGTAGGCGCTCATGACGTTCGGGCCTCGGACGATGAGCTCGCCGTCCGAGGCGATGGCGACCTCGAGATCAGCCAGCGGAGGCCCCACTGACCCCGCTCTTCGCTGCGCACGTGTGTGGCCACAGATGGCCGCGCACTCGGTCGTGCCGTAGCCTTGCACGACGCGCACACCCATGCCTTCCCAGGCCATCTGGAGCTCCTCAGCAAGGAGCGCTCCCCCGCTGCTGATGACCTCCAGGGCTCCCCCCAGGGGCTCGAGCACCGAGCGGAAGAGCAGGCGCCGCAGCGCGAACGGCAGCCGGCGCGCCAGGCGGCGGCCACGCTTCAGGCGAGCTTCGTGCCCGCGGCGTCTGGCCTCCCCCTCGATGCCCTGCAGGATGATGCTGAGCACTTGCGGAGTGAGGGTCACGGCAGTGATGCGCTCGCGCTGCATGGTGTCGCTGATGCTCTTGGGTGTGAGTGCCTTGAGGGTGACCAGGGCGGAGCCGCTCATCAGGCCCATCAACAGCACGGACTGGCCGTACATGTGCGAGAGCGGGATGATGGCCAGCGCGCGGTCGGGCCGCGAGCCCATCCCGGTCTGGGCGATGGCCCGGGCGGTGTGCACGATCTGGCCATGCGTCAGCACCACACCCTTGGGATCGGCCGTGGTCCCGCTCGTGAAGAGGACCTCCGCGATGTCCGCGCTGCTGACGACCACACCCAGGGCGGCTGGCGCCTCCGCAGACCCAGCCGTGGACGCTCCGGCGCGCGCAGCCACGGGATCGAGCCCCGCAGCATCGACGCTCACGATCGGAACGCCCAGTGCGGCGGCGGCCTCCGGGTCCACGTCCCGACCAGCCAGCAGGATGGTCGGTCGGGTGCGAGCGCCGATGCGGATGGCCACGTCCGTCTGCATGCGCAGGTCGAGCGGCACGATGACCGCGCCCAGGCGCCAGACGGCGAAGTAGGCTGCCACCAGCCAGGGATCGTTCTGCGACCAGGTCAGGACCCGGTCGCCACGCCCGACACCCGCGGCGCGCAGGGTCTCCGCGACCCGCGCCGTGCGCTCGGCCAGCAGCCGATAGGTCCAACGCTCATCTGCGATGCCCCGCCGGATGACGAGTGCGATCGACTCGGGCGTGCGCGCTGCCGCGCGCTCGAGGAGCTCCACGAGCGTCTCGCCGCTGAGCGCGGCGATGTGCGCATCGAGCGGAGGGCCGGCGATCGACGACCGGACGGACGGTGCGGCGGCTGGTGCGTCCGGCGTGCGCCCTGGCGATGCCGCGTTCATGCCTCGGTCACCGTGATCGCGAGCAGGCCCGCCGCTCCGGAGGCGTAGTACACGAGCGGCACAGCCAGGATGAACGAGTCGATCCGATCGAGCAGGCCGCCGAACCCGGGCAGCCACTGGCCGGCATCCTTGACACCCGTCTCACGCTTCAGCGCCGAGCTGAAGAGATCACCCCAGACGGCTCCGATGGCGACCACGAGAGCCAGCCACAGCACCGCCAGCGGGACGGCGTCAGGCAGGGTCGGCAGCAAGAGGATGATCGCCAGCAGAGCGCCGAGGACGTTGCCCAGCAGCCCGCCCACCGTCTTGTTGGGACTCAGCTTGGGCGCGAGCCGACGCCGGCCGATGGTCTTGCCGACGATGTAGGCCCCGATGTCGGACGCGCTGGCCGCGGCACCGGTCATGAAGAGCAGCGCAGCCCCATCCGGGACATCGCGAACCATGAGCACGCTGAAGCTCAGCAGCAGCGGCAGGTAGGCGAATCCAAGGGCGCCAAAGGCCAAATCACGCATGCCTCGCTGCGTGTCGGCTCGCAGGACGGGCTGGAGCATCGCCGCCAGGAGGAGCAGCGGGACGGTGGCCAGCAGGGCGGCGGCACCGAACAGCGCCAGTGTCATGGCCAGACCGCAGTAGACCGCCAGGACGACGCGATGCGGCCGCGGCAGGTCCAGGAGGGCGCCCCACTCGCGGGTGCCCTCGAGGGCGAACACGGCCATCAGGACAGCCACCGGGAGCAGGCCCGCGAAGACCGTGATGGCGAACAGTGGCGCCAGCGCGGCCCAGGTGAGCCAGCGGGCCCACAGCGTCCGAGAAGCGGCTCCACCACGTCGGCGCGCGCTGACGAGGGCCAGCCCCGCCGCCGTCAGGACGAGCATGAGGGCGATCAACGCGATGACGTAGCCGAAGGCCGGGTCCTGCCAGGGGGCGTGGAGCAGCTCGTCCTGGCTCAGGCCCGGCAGGGTCATGTCGACGCACCGCGTGATCCGCCCTCGACCGCGCTGCGCGTGACAAGGATGCGTTGCACGAGGGTCAGCAGGGCACCCCCGAGGATGAGCCACGCTGCGATCACCAGCGGCCAGGCCGCGGCGACGACGAAGGCGAGCGGGGCAGCCCCAGCCAGCACGATCATGCGGCCCGGCTTGGACATCACGCCAGCGTACTGACGCGATGCCCCGACGGCTCGAGACGTGATGCCCACGTAGCTCGCCAGGAGCGCCGCGATGGCAGCCGAGAGCGCCAGCAGGGGTCCTACCTCGGGCACGAAGGCCAGGCCCCCGATGAACAGGACATCGGCGATCCGATCGCCCAGCTCGTTGAGGACCTCGCCCATGGGATGTGCCGTGCCGGTCTGCCGAGCGACCTGGCCATCGACCAGGTTCAGGATCAGGCGCAGCGCCGCGAGGAACGGGACCAGCAGCAGGAGGACCGGCGCGCCATCCGACAGCGCAAGGCAGAGCCCGCCGAGGGCGGCGACGGGGATGGCAGCCAGCGTCAGCACATCGGCGCTCACCCCCAGCGACAGGCTGGCATCGACGAGTGGGCGGACCAGTCGCTGCGCGGCCGGCTTCATGCGATACAGCCCCGCGGGTCTCGCGTTCATGTCTCGTCCTCGTAGGCGCCCGACGCACCTCGGCCGTGGCTCAGGCTAGCGCCGCCAGGCACACCCGGAAAAGTGCCATTTGCCCTCCGCTGGATGACTGCCTCATGGCCAGGCCAGGAACCGCTACTCCATGTGGGCGGTCATCGCGTCCACCCCAGGATGGCGACCCCGAGCGGGAGCGTTCGGCGCAGCCACCAGGCCATCGCTGGCTCGAGTGCCTCCGATGGTGCGAACCCTCTTCGCGTGCGCATACCATGCATCGGGCCCGCTCGCGCGATGCGGCCGAGACCCTCGGCGTCCAGGAGGCAGATAGGCGATCAGGAGAGCTGATCAGATGAGCGACACGAGCAGGGATGCGCCGGCTGATCCGACGCCCGGAGGATCGGCGGAAGGTGGACCGTCGGCGATCGCGGTGCTTGACAGCAGCAGCCTCCCGGAGTGGGCCCTGGTTCGCCAGAGGACCGACCCGGTGGGGATCGCGGACGTCGGCGCCGCCGTCCGGGTCGCGCTCGATGGGGTGATGGGAGCCATCGCGCCGGGCTCTCACGTGTGCGTCGCGGTCGGGAGCCGCGGGATCGATCGGATCGACGAGGTGATTCGGGCGACCGTCGAGCGCCTGCAGGAAGCTGGTGCTGACGTCTACATCGTTCCCGCGATGGGCAGCCACGGTGGCGCGACCCCCCAGGGCCAGCTCGACGTGCTGGCCGGCTACGGCATCACAGCGGAGTCGATGGGCTGCCAGATCCGCTCGTCCATGGAGACGGTCGAGCTCGGGAAGATCGCGCCTGGCGTGCCGGTCTTCATCGACCGACACGCATTCGAGGAGTCGGACGTCATCATCCCGGTGAACCGCGTGAAGCCGCACACGGACTTCCGGGGTGAGATCGAGAGTGGTCTCCTCAAGATGATCGCCATCGGCCTCGGCAAGCAGAAGGGGGCCGACACTCTCCATCGCCAGGGGTTCGCGACGTTTCACCATCTGATCCCTGCCGTCGCGAAGCACACGCTCGAGCGCGCACCGATCCCATTCGGGCTGGCCCTCGTCGAGAACGACCACGCTCGCCTCCATCACATCGAAGCAGTACCCGCGCACGGCATGGTGGAGCGCGAACGTGAGCTTCTGGCCATGGCGCGGGCCGCGATGGCCCGACTCCCGATCGCCGCCATGGACGTTCTCGTCCTTGACGAGATCGGGAAGGACGTCAGCGGACTCGGGATGGATTCCAATGTCACCGGCCGCTACTACTCGGGCCCGGTCGGGTCAGGTCCCGACGTCGGTCGGATCGTCGTCAGAGGCCTGACGGCGGTCACGGAAGGGAATGCGGTCGGCATCGGGTTGGCCGACGTCGTCCTGCGGAGGGCGGTGGAGGAGGTCGACTACGCGAAGACGTACATGAACTGCGTCACCTCCAAGACGCCGGAAGGGGCACGCATCCCCCTGACCGTGGACTCGGATCGGGAAGCCCTTTCGATCGCGATCGCCTGCTGCCTCAAGGTGACCCCAGATCGCGCACGGATCGTCCGGGTGCGGGATACGAAACACCTCGAGTACCTCTACGTCAACGCTCCGGTGCTCCTCGACGCGGTATCGACTGGCAACTGCGAGATCGTCGAGCCGCTCCATCCGATGGGCTTCGATGCGGCGGGGATGTTCGTTGACGGGTGGCCCGAGCCAGACCGCTGACCTACGCCGGACGAGCGCCGGCGGCGGGAGGGTCAGAATGCCGACTGTGGAGGACGATCTTGCCGCAGCGTTCGATGGGACCTTCGACGGCTCCCTGGCTACCGTCTTCGAGTTCGACCCGGCACAGGAAAGCCGCGCCCACGATCTTGTGAAGGCCTGCCGCAGGGGTGACGAAGAAGCCCTTGCGGCTGCCCTTGAGTGGTCGGATCTGGCGTTCATCGGCCTTCAGCAGACACGTGGCATGGGGAGGCTGCTCGGCGTTCCGGTGCCGAGTCATCAGCCAGGGAACCGGAACCGGGTCGCCGAGGTCCTGATCGAGGCATGGTCCGCTCGGGGCCTCATGCTGCCTGGCTTCGATCTCCTCGTGCGAACGGCGTTGGCTCCCGCTGCCAAGGAACTTGGCAGGCGCGACGTGGGGTTCGAGGCGGACACGCTCTCGTGGCGAGAGAGTGCAGCGTCGGCCGAAGCAGACGCCATCCTCTTGGTGGACGACGTACTCCGGTCAGGCAACACGTTGGCGGCGTGCCGCCTGGCGATCGAGCGTGACGGCGGGACGCGAGAACGCGGGCGCGAGATCCTGGCATTCGTGCTTGCCCGAGCAAACCCGGGGTCTGGGGCGCGGTGAGCATCCACGAGTCGCTCAGAGGACGGTCTTCGCCGGCTTGACCTCGATGGCAGGCGCGCGCCGGTCGGCGCGCCCGACAGGAAGTCGGGCGTCCGAGTCAGCGACCTCCGCGGCGACCCGCCGCCCACGCGCGCACGCGCGTGCTACCGTCCGCGCCATGCAGCTGGCGGTCGAGTGGCTGGGTCGCATGGCCTATCGAGAGGCCTGGGCACGCCAGCGTGAGCTGGTCGCAGCCCGGAACGATGGGACGGCCCCGGACACGCTGCTGCTCGTCGAGCACGACCCCGTCCTGACCCTGGGTCGCCACGCCTCCGAGGCGCACGTGTTGGCCTCGCCGCAGGAGCTGGCGCGCCGCGGCATCGAGGTCATCCGCGTGGAGCGTGGCGGTGAGGTCACCTACCACGGACCGGGCCAGCTGGTCGCCTATCCGATCGTGAAGCTGGCGGAGCGCGGCGTGCTGCTGCGGCCCTTGGTGCGTGCGCTTGAGCTGGCCATGGCCGATGTGGCAGCCACGTATGGTGTCACGGCCGAGGCGCGTCCCGGCTACCCGGGGACCTGGGTGAACACGGCTGGCGACCAGCCGCGCAAGCTGGGCGCCCTGGGGTTGCGCGTCGAGCGTGGCATCACCTACCACGGCATCGCTCTGAATATCTGCGCACACCTCGAGGACTTCGACCTCATCGACCCCTGCGGCATGACCGGCCTGGCGGTCACCTCCATCGCCCGCGAGCTGGGCCGGCAGGGACTTCCGCCGACCCCGTTGGCGCGTCCGGCGCCGACCGTTGGGCCGACCCCGCTGGCGCGTCCGGCTCCGACCGTTGGGCCGACCCCACTGCAGCCACGGCCGCCGTCGAGGAGGCTGGCCAGCGCTTCGCTGCCGCCTTCCATGGTCGCCTGGCCCAGGCCGCCCGGCCGCAGGCCAGCCAGCGGCAGGCGAACGAGCAACAGGCCCCTGAGGCACGCTCCGCCCAGGGCAAGCCCGCCGACCCCGCACCAGCCTCCGCCGATGCCGGCCTATCCTCCGCCGGCCCCGTTCCAGCCCCCGTCGGTGCGGCCTCCGGCCACTCCGCCGACGACCCGTCTCCGCCCACCCCGCTCCGGCCCCCGTCGGCGCGAGAGCCTGACGCTATGGCCGGCGGCCTCTTCGAGCTCCGGCGCGACGACATCACGGGCTGGTGGGTGGCCACCGTCGTCGACCGCGAGTACGACCATGCTCGCTTCGCCAGGCCGGCACGCCGCCTGGCGACCGCGGACGGTGAATGCCAGAACTGCCGGTCGGCGCCCAACGAGCGCGCCTGGCTGCGCGTCCTGAAGCCGCAGGCCTTCATGCTGGGCACGGAAGCCTCGGTCGGGCTGGCAGCCGCCGGCCGCGAACGAACTCGCGACGCGAACCCTGCCCCCGACGAGAACACCACGGAGATGGCCCTGGGCCTGCTCGGCGATGTCGGCTCCTGGGAGACGATCGTGGCGCCCTTCGGTCACCACGCGGCGCTCAACGATGAGAGCGAGCGCATCGTCATCGAGATGCTGACCCTCGCGCGCGAGCGCATCCGCCACGCCCAGGCGAGCAAGGACACCGAGTACCTGCAGGTCGTCCAGAACTGGGGTGAGCAGGCGGGCGCCATGACCGACCACCTCTGCCTCGACGTCTACGACCTTCCCCAGATCCCGCACCGCCTCGGCGAGGAGCTTGGCGGCGCCGCCCGCTACGTCATCCGCGAAGGCGTCTGTCCATGGTGCCGGCTCGTGGAGACCGAGGTCGCACGTCGCGACCGCCTCATCTTCGACGACGCCGCTGGCGTCTGCTTCGCACCCTACGCCTCGCGGTCGCCCTTCGAGCTGTGGATCGTTCCGCGCCACCACGAGGCCGACTTCGGGCGGGCCACGGATGAGCAGCTGACGTCCGCGGCCGAGACGCTACGCAAGGTCGTGGGCATGCTTCGGGCGCTCGACGGACCGGCCTACAACCTCGTTCTGCACACGGCCCCCTTGCACGAGAACGTCCGCGAGACGTACCACTGGCACTGGGAGATCCACCCGCGGCTGCGCGAGATCGGCGGCCTGGAGCTGGGCACCGGCCTGCCGGTCAACCCCATCAGTCCGGAAGAGGCCGTGGACGAGCTGCTGGCCGCGCAGCGGGCAGCCCGCGGCGTCCCGGCCGACGCCGAGCCCGAGCCCGGCCGTTCCTGGGACGACTTCCCGCGCCCCTCTCGCTAGGTCAGCGGCCGACGCCGGGCGTGCCGTCCCTGAAGGCGGGGTCGCGGTGCGTCGTCATCACGCTCCCCCTTCCGCCTGCGATCGCGTGGTCGACCGCGCGGATCCCGGCCGAGGCGCTCCGCACCGGACGCCTGTGGCCGCTCCCACCGCCTGCGATCGCGTGGTCGACCGCGCGGATGCGCGGCCCGAGCGGCGTCCGCCAGCGGACGCCTGTGGCCGCTCCTTCCGCCTGCCCAGATCGCGTGGTCGACCGCGCGGATCCCGGCCGAGGCGCTCCGACCGGGCCTGTGGCCGCTCCTTCCGCCTGCGATCGCGTGGTCGACCGCGCGGATCCCGGCCGAGGCGCTCCGACCGGGACCGTGGCCGCTCCTTCCACCACGATCGCGTGGTCGACCGCGCGGATGCGGCTCGAGGCGCCGCAGCGGATGCCTGCGACCCGTCCTGGCACCACGATCGCGTGGTCGACCGCGCGGCCGGCCTTCCCGCAGCGGACGCAGCCGCAGCCGCGCCCGACACCTGCGGCCGCGGGTCACTCGAGGGCGCGGCTGTAGCGGATCTGCTCGATGCTGCCGCCGGGGCACTCCTCGACGCGTGTGACGCCGTCGCAGTGCCAGCCCTCCATGCGCGCGAGCGCCTGGTCACTGGTATCGGTCGCCGGGATCCAGCGGATGGCCTGCGTGAAGCCGTGCTCGCGCAGGTCGCGCAGGACGTGGCGCAGCAGGGCCGAGCCGACCCCGTGCTCCCAGTTCTCCGACTCCACGTCGATCGAGTAGACCTCTCCGATGGCGCGGCCGGCGCTTCTGTCATCGCAGATGCCCCCGAGGGCGAAGCCGACGACGTCATCATCGACGAGCGCCACCCAGGGCGTACGGTCGGGCGCCTCAAGCTTCAGCTCCGCTTGCCAGAAGCGTTCGTCGCTCTTTCGGCGAATGCAGGCCAGGGACTCCTCCGGCACAAGACCGGCGTGCGCCCGTTGCCAGACTTGGGCATGGACCCTGGCGATACCGGCGGCGTCATCGATGACCGCCCGGCGTAGATGGACCGGACCTTCGCTGTGCATCGTTCCCCTCCGATGCGGATTCCAGACTCCCAGCATCCCACCGCGCACAAGCCCGACCTAGGGCCATCGGTCGCCTGGACGGCAGGCCACGCGAAGCGCGCCGAGGCGGCGGCAGCGTAGGATTGGCGCGTGCCCATCCGTGTCCTCGTCAGCTCTGGCTGCCCGGTGCCGCCGAACGCACGTCACCGGGTGCATCGTCGGGTGGCGCCGTCGACACGGGCGTGCTGCACCAGTGAGCGCGCCGACCGAGCCGCCGCTCTACAAGGGCGAGCCGCTGGACGCGGAGCGTGGTCCAGGACTGGGCTGCTTCTGGATCCAGGTGGGGCTGCTGGTCTTCTTCCTCCTCTTCACTCCACTGACGGTGATGTGGGCTTGGGACCCGTTCATCAGCGGCGCGCTGCTGATCTTCACGCTCATCCTGCTGCTCTTCACCGGCCAGACGATCATCTTCCTGCTTCGACTCGTGGCCGCTGACCGACGCACGCAGCGCACCCCCCTGGCGCGCACGGCCAGCCCGACGGTCGGGCAGATCGTGGCCGCGGAAGTCCCCCCGGTCGGAGGAGATGCCGCCACCCCGATCGGAGAAGCCAGCGCCCCGGGGACCGCGACGGTCGGAGCGACTGCCGTCCCAGGGACGACCTTAGGGGCTGCCCCCGGGGCCACCGCCGGGATCGTCCGCACGGCTACCGACTCGACGCCACCTGCGGAGCTGCCACCCGATGCCGATCCGCGCTGACCGATGACGGAGCCGAACGGGCGCGGCCGCGTGAGCGCCGGCATCCTGCTCTTCCGCCTCGGCCCCGACGGCCTGCATATCCTCCTGGGCCACCCCGGTGGGCCGTACTTCAGCGACCGCGATGCCGGCATCTGGTCCATCCCCAAGGGCGAGGCCGAAGAAGGCGAGGAGCTCTGGGCGGTGGCCTGTCGCGAGTTCGGCGAGGAGACCGGCCATGCCATCGGCTCCGGCGTCCAGCCCCTGGATCTGGGTCACGTCCGACAGGCCGGTGGCAAGCGCGTCTTCGCCTGGGCCGTCGAGGGTGACCTGGACCCCGCGCAGGCCTGGTCGAACACGTTCGAGATGGCCTGGCCACCTCGTTCCAGCATCGTCATCACTGTCCCGGAGCTGGACCGCGTCGCCTGGTTCAGTCCGGACGCGGCTCGCAGGGCGATGAACCCCGCCCAGATCGACTTCGTGGATCGCCTGCTGGACGCGCTTGGCGAACGCCTGGCGGAGGCGGATGGTCCAGCCCGTGAAGGACCCGACCCTACCCCCGGCGACCGCGCCGTCGACTGAGATGACGACCGAGCCCCGACGGAGCCCGGCGGCGCAGGCGGCTGTCACCTCGTGCGACAATGGCGGGCACTCGCAGTCGGAGATCCAGTGCCGGTCCTGGCCACGTTCTTCTCGGTCCGTCGGGGCCGCGACCCGTTCTTCAAGTTCTTCATGCAGAAGCTGTTCCCCCTGCAGGTGGAACGCTACGAGAAGGACTTCGGGATGCGCTTCCTGGGCTGGTACAACGTTGCCTACGGCTGGGACTTCGACAACGTCATCCTGCTCGAGCTGCCCGACTACGACACCGTCGACAAGCTGGAGGGCGATCCCCGCTCGCGGGCCATCGGCCATCGCGCGGGCGAGTGGATGTTCGAACGGCACCACGCCATGTTCCTGCGTGAACGCATGGGACCTGACCTGGAGTTCCACCCCTAGGCCACGGTCGAGAGGAGACAGAGCATGGACGACCACCAGCGCGCCGCCGTCCTCGGCGAGATCGCGACCCAGGCCGGCATCGAGCGGGCCTCGTTCCTGACGGACGCCGCCCGCGGGTTCGACGCCTTCCTGGCCGCCAACCGTCAGCGCATCAGGGACCTCGGCGGCCTCGTCCTCATCGACGAGGAGCCGGAATACCTCGCCATCACCGAGGAAGGCACCTTCCTCTCGCGCAGCCGCTACCAGGACGCCTCGGGCGAGTGGGTGGCGGAGACCGAGGAGATCGAGGGCGCCGGGGAGATCGTGGAGATCTACAACCCGGCCGACCTGTACGCCGCCTTCGCCGAGGCGGCTCGCATCGAGGCTGGCCTGGAGCCGCAGCCCACCGCCGCGGAGGACCTTCTCGAGGTCGCCGGCGTGGCCTCGGAGATGGGCGTCGAGCAGGAGCCCGAGTCAGATGCCGGCGCGGACGAGGCCTGGGTGGATCAGATCCGTGTCCCGGAGGACAAGGGCGACGCCGCCCGATCGCTCTACGACCTGGCCCTCACCTTCCAGGAGCGCAGCCAACGTGCCGAGGCGCGCCTCCTCGAGCAGTTCCAGGAGTCCTCCGAAGGCCTCGCCGCCGTGCTCGGTGACAGCATGGTCTTGGAGGACGAGGACGAGCGCCTGTGGTACCGCGCCAGCGGCGCCTTCGAGGCGGAGGTCCTGCCCGAAACGGACGACGACGGCGTGCCGACCTGGCAGGCCCTCACCAGCCCGGACGACATGGTGCAGTTCTACGACCCCACGGACCTCTTCGGGGATCTTGCCGAAGCCCTGGCCGATCACTACCCGAGCGTCGCCCCCGAGTTCGACGACGACGATGATGAGGACGGGGAGGACGGGGACCAGGACGCGTCGGACGCGACCGACGAGCCGACAGCGCGCGCCTAGACCGGGCGCCTTTCCTCGAGCTCCGGCCCCGGGGAACGTCGCGCGCCGAGCCGTCCGACCGGACGGCTCGGTCATCCTCAGCTTCCCGGACGACTACCTGCCGGCGGACGAGATCCCCGGCGGGTCGCCCGCCGCATTGCTGGCCAGTCGGCCGGTGCTGCCCGGGCGCAGCCTGCTGACGTGGCGGGCGCCGGACCTCGCGCGACGCGTGGGCGCCGGCCAGTTCCTGCACCTGCTGGCACCGACCGCTCCCGGCCTCCTGCTGCCCGTGCTCCCCGTGGCGGGCTTCGATCGCGCGGCAGGAACGATGGCCACCATCGTTCTGGACGGCTCGCCGGCTGCCGGGCTGCTGCGCCTGCGGGAGGGAGACGTGGCGCGCTTCGAGGGGCCACTGGGCCACGGCTACGCCGTCGATCCGCGCAGCCGACACCTCCTGGTCGCCTGCGACGTGAGCGGCTTCGGGCACGTCCGTGCGCTCCTCGTCGACGCAGCCCATAGCGGTCGGCACGTGACGCTGCTGCTGGGCGCGGGCTCGGCGGCCGGCGTCATCCCCTCGACGCTCCTGCCGGACGAGGTCGAGTACGTGGTGGCCACCGCAGACGGCTCGCTGGGCCACGCCGGGGATGTCGCCGACCTCGTCCTCGAGCTACGAGGCCTGGGCCGACCAGTGCTTCGCCGCCGGCTCGCCCGCACTCCTGGAGCGCCTCGCCGTGCAGGCGCGCGGCCGCGACGACCGACTGGGTGTCGCGCGCCTGGGTCGCCGACGAGGTCGGGGGGCTGGCGGGCGCCCCGGCCGCGTGGCTGGTGCGCGGAGCTCAGCCTGGCTGCAGGTGGCGATCGGGCACGAGGTCGGCTGCGCCCTCGGGGTCTGCCTGGGCTGCGTGATCGAGGGCCCGGATGGGCCGCTGCGACTGTGCCGAGAGGGGCCGGCCCTGGACGCCCAGGCCCTGGCGCCCGCGCACGCCAGATGAGTGAGCCCACAGGCACTGGCAGACCCGCGGCCCTGAGCGCGGAGCCGGGCACCGGAGCGCGCCCGGTCATGGGCGTGGACCTGGCCCCACGTCGGCCTGGCGGGCTGCGCCTCGCGCACCGCGTGCTCGTCGCCGCCGGCGGGGCCGGCTACGGCACGGAGCTCATCGACGCCGTCGGTGACGCCCTGCCCGGCGCCATCGTCACGCGCAGCACGACGCGCGCTCCGCGGCGCGGGCATCCGGCACCGCGGATGGCGCCCCAGGAAGGCGGGTTGCTCTGGTCAGTCGGGCCCGCAGAATCCCGGGCTGGACGCCGTCCTGCGGCGCCACGGCGCGCGCTGGGGTTCCAGTGACGTCCGCATCATCGTCAGCCTCTGCGCCGACACCGCGGAGGACATCACCCAGATGGCGCAGCGCCTGGACCTGGCGCCGGACGTTGCCGGGGTCGAGCTGAACCTGGCGTGCCCGGATCGCGGCCGTGGCGGGCTGCCCATCGGCTGCGACGTGGAGGCCAGCGAGCTGGCCACCGTGGCGGCACGCGCGGCCACGGACCTGCCCCTCATCGTCAAGCTGACGCCCGTCGCGACGGACCTGCGCGAGATCGCCCGCGCCGTGGCCGCGGCGGGGGCCGATGCCATCAGCGCCATCGGGCCATTGCCGGCCCTCGCCATCGACGCGGGGCGCGGCGGCCCGCGGCTGGGCGGAACCTACGGCGGCCTCTCCGGCCCTGCCCTGCGGCCCATCGGCCTGCGCGCCGTCTACGAGATCGCCCAGGTCGTCTCCGTGCCGATCATCGGCGGCGGCGGCGTGGCCAGCCTGGCCGATGTGCTCGACTACCTGGCCGCGGGGGCCAGCGCGGTCGGCCTGGCGACGGCTGCCCTGGCCGACCCCACGCTGCCCGCGCGCCTGGCGCTCGGCCTCGCGGAGTGGTGCGCCCGGCGGGGCATCGGCGACGTCCGCCAGCTGGTGGGCACGGCCCTCCCCCGCCGCCGCGACCGCGGCAGCCTCCGCCAGGGCCCCTGGCGGCTGTAGCTCGAGCGACATCGGCCACCGCGCGTCGGGTCACCCGGTCCGCGGAGGCGGCTCGATCGCGGCAGACGGGGGCGGCGAGGCCAGTGCCGCGCGGAGGGCCCGGGGCGGCGGGGCCGGGGCGGCAGCGCGGGTTCGGTGCCGCGCGCCGGTCCGCTGGCCACCGCGCGCCGGTCCGCTGGCAACGCGAGGGCGTGTCTCAGATGCCGATGTAGGCCGCGAGATGCTCGCCGGTGAGGGTGGAGCGGGCCGTCACAAGATCGGCGGGCGTGCCTTCGAAGACGATGCGGCCGCCATCGTGACCGGCGCCCGGGCCGAGGTCGATGATCCAGTCGGCGTGCGCCATGACCGCCTGATGGTGCTCGACGACGATGACCGACTTGCCGGAGTCGACGAGCCGGTCGAGCAGGCCGAGCAGCTGCTCGACGTCGGCGAGGTGGAGGCCGCTGGTCGGCTCGTCGAGGACGTAGATGCCGCCCTTCTCGGCCATGTGGGTGGCCAGCTTGAGCCGCTGCCGCTCCCCGCCGGAGAGTGTCGTGAGTGGCTGGCCGAGCGTGAGGTACCCCAGCCCGACGTCGGCGAGCCGCCTGAGGATGGCGTGCGCGGCCGGCGTGCGCGCGTCGCCCGCGCCGAAGAACGTCTCTGCCTCGCCGACCGACATCGCGAGCACCTCGCTGATGTCGCGGCCCCCGAGGTGGTACTCCAGCACCGAAGCCCCGAAGCGCCTGCCCTCGCACTCCTCGCAGGTGATGGCGACGCCGGCCAGTATCGCAAGGTCCGTGTAGATGACGCCGGCGCCGTTGCAGGCCGGACAGGCACCCTCGGAGTTGGCGCTGAAGAGCGCCGGCTTCACGCCGTTGGCCTTGGCGAACGCCGTGCGGATCGGATCGAGCAGCCCGCTGTACGTCGCCGGGTTGCTCCGTCGTGAGCCCCGGATGGCGGCCTGATCGATCGACACGACGCCGCTGGCCGCGGGCATGGAGCCGTGCACGAGCGAGCTCTTGCCGGAGCCGGCGACGCCGGTGACGACGACCAGCACCCCGAGCGGGATGTCGACGTCGACGTCGTGCAGGTTGTGTGCTGTGGCGCCGCGGATCTCGAGTGTGCCGCTCGGTGTGCGCAGGGTCTCCTTCAGCGCCGCCCGGTCGGCGAGATGGCGGCCCGTCAGGGTGTCGCTGACCTTCAGCCCCTCGACCGTGCCCTCGAAGCAGACGCTGCCGCCCGCCGCGCCCGCCCCGGGTCCCAGGTCGACGACGTGGTCGGCGATGGCGATGGTCTCTGGCTCGTGCTCCACCACGAGCACCGTGTTGCCCTGGTCGCGCAACCGCAGCAGCAGCTCGTTCATGCGCTGGACGTCATGCGGGTGCAGGCCGATGGTGGGCTCGTCGAAGACGTAGCTGACGTCGGTGAGCGAGGAGCCAAGATGGCGGATCATCTTGGTGCGCTGTGCCTCACCGCCCGACAGCGTGCCCGAGGGACGCTCGAGCGCGAGGTAGCCGAGCCCGATCTCCACGAAGGCGTCCAGCGTGTGTCGCAGCTTGGCCAGCAGCGGTGCCACCGAGGGCTCGTCGAGGTCGCGGACCCATTCAGCCAGGTCACTGATCTGCATCGCACATGCATCGGCGATGCTGATCCCCCTGATGCGCGAGGAGCGGGCGGCCTCGTTGAGCCGGCTGCCGCCGCAATCGGGGCAGGTGCTGAAGGTGACCGCGCGCTCCACGAAGGCCCGGATGTGCGGCTGGAGCGTGTCGACGTCCTTGGACAGGAATGACTTGCGGATCCGCGGGATGAGACCTTCATAGGTCAGGTTGATGGCGTCGACCTTGATCCTGGTGGGCTCCTTGTGGAGTAGGTCGTGAAGCTCCTTCCTGCTGTACTCGCGGATCGGCTTGTCCGGGTCGAAGAAGCCGCAGCTGCTGAAGATGCGGCCGTACCAGCCGTCGACGCTGTAGCCCGGGATCGTCAGCGCGCCCTCCCGGAGCGACTTGCGGTCGTCGTACAGCTGCGAGAGGTCGAAGTCGGTCACCGACCCCATGCCCTCGCATCGTGGGCACATGCCACCGGTGATCGAGAAGTCCCGTCGCATCGCCTGGCTGGCGCCTCGCTCGACGGTGATGGCGCCGCTTCCGTGGGCGGAGGCGATGTTGAAGGAGAACGCCTGCGCCGAACCGATGTGCGGCTGCCCGAGCCGACTGAAGACGATGCGCAGCATCGCGTTGGCGTCGGTCGCGGTGCCGACCGTCGAACGGATGTTGGCGCCCATGCGCTCCTGGTCGACGATGATCGCGGTCGTCAGCCCGTCGAGGACGTCGACGTCGGGCCGGGCCAGCGTGGGCATGAAGCCCTGCACGAAGGCGCTGTAGGTCTCATTGATCATCCGCTGCGACTCCGCGGCGATCGTTCCGAACACCAGCGAGCTCTTGCCGGAGCCCGATACACCGGTGAACACCGTCAGCCGGCGCTTCGGGATCTCGACGCTGACATCCTTCAGGTTGTTCACGCGCGCGCCGTGCACGCGGATGCGATCGTGGCTGTCGGCCATGTGCAGCCCTGGTGAGGGTGTGTCCGATCTCGGGCTGATCCTCACGGGGTCTCCTCGGCATGGTCGGGGCTCATGGCGCTGGACGGCGTGGCGACTGGCTGGGCCGCGATGACATCCTCGAGCGCCGCGCGCAGCTCGTCAGCGCCAACGACGCCCTCGAACCGGGCGAAGACGTCGCCGGCAGCATCGACGACGAAGAGGTAGGGCTCCACCGGGATGCCATAGTCGAGCGCTGCCGGCACCGGCTGCAGGTGGCCGTCCGCATCCAGCCGCGGCCGCAGGCCGTCCACCGTCTCCTGCAGCTCGTAGGGTTCCACGTTGACCAGCGTCACATCCTCCGCGTACTCGCGCGCCACCTGCTTCACGAGCTCCATGGTGGGACCGCAGAAACCGCTCTGGCAGAAGGCTGGCGTGGCGAAGAAGATGAGCGACGGCCGGCCGGCGGTGACGGCCTGCGCCACGCTGGACGTGTAGGCAGCCGCGTAGGGCTGGGCGTCGGTCGAGATCCTGCGCACCTCCTCGAGCGTTGACGCCGTGGGGCTGTCAGACCGTGGCGCCGCCTCCCCGATGCCCGGCGTGCTGTCCTCGGGGCGAACCTCGAAACGGACACGCTGGCTGGACGTGGTGCCATCGGCCAGGTCGATGGCGATGTCCGCGCCCCACTCGCCGGCACAGTCGAAGGTCACGGCGGCCCGGTAGAGCCCGCGGTCCAGGCCGGCCGACAGATAGGTGCCCTCCACGCTGGCGACCGGCGTCTGCGGGTCACGCTCCAGGGCGTAGAAGGCCACGCGGCTGGCCCGCTCCGGCGCGGCCAGCTGCCGATAGGTGGGGTCCGCGACCGCATAGAGGAAGCGAACGGGGCCGACGCTGAGGAGCGAGGAGGCGATGATGGGCATGATCGTCGCGTCTGCGCTCGCGCCCAGCGACCAGCCCGCGAGGTCCGTCGCGGTGCCATCTCCCGGCGAACAGTCGGGCGCCAGCGCGACAGCAGCCGTGGTGGCCGCCGCGGTCCTCTCAGCGCCCGCCCCGATGGCGAACGTGGCAGCGGGCGGGGGGCTCACGCCGTCCGGTCCTGGGGCGCAGGCAGTCAGCAGCAGCACGATGAGCGGCAGCGGGGCGAACCGCGCGGGGGAGTTGCGCATCGGCATCACAGTACCGTCCTGCCGCCGATCACGCGGTCGCCGGCATGTCTCGGGCGATGGTCATCGGGCAGGGAGCGGTCTCCAGACTCGGATCGGGCACGATCGGGCGCGATCAGCCGCGTCCCTTGGTACGATCTCGACGGCCCATGAACTCCCGCCTCTCCGGCTTCCAGAAGCTGGCCCTCACCGCGGTCGTCGCGACCTGGGTGATGGTCATCATCGGCGTGGTCGTGCGCAGCACCGGGTCAGGCATGGGCTGCCCGGACTGGCCCCTCTGTAACGGCCGCATCATCCCGGAGCTCGGCGACGCGGCCGCCTGGTGGGAATCCATCCACCGCTGGTGGGGCGTCATCGTCGGCTTCATCGTGCTCGGCCTGCTCGTCTCGGCGCTGCGCACACAGCGGGCCACGCGTTCGGTCGTGGTGGGCGCCTTCGTGGCCCTTGCCATCGTGGGCTTCCAGGCGTACCTGGGCAAGCTGACCGTGGACCAGAACAACTCAGCAGAGACGGTCCTGGCGCACCTGGCCACGGCCATGATCCTGCTGGCGACCTTCATCTTCCTCTTCGTCCGCTCAGGCTACCCGGCGCAGCTGGCGAGCCACGGCGGGTCGGTGCGGGTGCCCATGCTGGTGGGCTTCGCGGCCCTCTCGGTCTTCGCGCTGCTGCTCTTCGGCGCGGAGACCACCTGCCCGGGCGTCGACCGCGGCGGAGCAGGCTGCGCCGCGCTCATCTTCCCCGAGTGGCCGCTCTTCGACGGCCAGCTCATCCCGGCCTTCGCAGCCGACGCCGCCGTGTCCAACCTGCAGATGCGCCAATTCGCACACCGCATCGTGGCGGCCATCGTCGGCGTCATCGTGCTTGTCACGGCGGTCGTCGTCTGGCGTGCCGCCCGCGCCCGCGGCCGATCGGCCCGAGCGGTGCCGGGCGCCGACGTCATGCTGGCCCTGGTCGGCACCGCGGCCGCTCTCTTCGCCATCCAGGTGATGGTCGGCGCCCTGCAGATCTGGATGGAGCTGGAGTGGTGGGTGGTCTCGCTCCATCTTGCCCTGGGCTCACTCATCTGGGGCCTCCTGTGGGGGGCCGCCCTGGTGGGCTGGTACCGCGCCCGCGCCGTCGCCCTGGAAGGTGCGCGTGACGCCGAGGACCAGCTGCGCACGGATGGCGAGCGCGCTGATGGGGAGCACGCGCCTGCACCGCCGACGCACCCGATCGGCCGACGCGAGCTCGTGCGCGCCTACGTCGCCCTGACGAAGCCACGCATCATCGAGCTGCTGCTCGTCACCACGGTGCCGGCCATGGTCCTGGCCTGGCGCTACGTGGACGGGCTGGACCCGCTGCACTTCGCCTGGCTCGTGGTCGCCACGCTCATCGGCGGGACGCTCGCGGCCGGTGCTGCCAACGCCATCAACAACGTCTACGACCGTGACATCGACCAGATCATGATCCGGACGCGGCGGCGACCCCTGCCCGCCCACGAGATCGCACCGCAGGACGCCCTGGTCTTCGGCCTGCTTCTGACCGTCATCTCCTTCGGCTGGCTGGCCTTCACGACGAACCTCGTGGCCGCCTTCCTGTCGCTGCTCGCCATCGCCTTCTACGTCGTCGTCTACACGGTCCTGCTGAAGCGCTCCACGCCACAGAACATCGTCATCGGCGGCGCCGCCGGGGCGCTGCCGCCGGTCATCGGCTGGGCGGCCGTGACCGGTGACATCTCACTGCCCGCGCTGTTGCTCTTCGCCATCGTCTTCTACTGGACGCCGCCGCACTTCTGGGCGCTTGCGCTGCGCATCCGCGGCGACTACGAGGCAGCCAGCGTGCCCATGCTGCCGGTGACGCACGGGGTCCGCGAGACGACCCACCAGATCGCCCTGTATTCGGTGCTCATGGTGGCCGTCACACTGGTCTTCTTCGCGGTGGCCAAGATGGGCCTGCTCTTCCTGGCCGGGGCCCTGGTGCTCGGCGGCCTGTTCCTGGCGCAGGCCTTCGCCATGGCCCGCGAGGGCACGGATGCACGCGCGGTGCGCATCTACAAGTACTCCATCACGTACCTGACAGGGCTCTTCGCGCTCATCATCCTGGACGTCGCGTTCTTCGTGCCGCCGGGGTGAGCCCGGCGCCAAGCCGGAGGGGCGGGCGGCTCGCGATCCTGCTCGCCGTCCCCGTCGGGCTCATGGGGTCCGCGAGTGCCTGCCAGCCCACGCTGGACCAGGCGATCGGCGTCGTCTACGACATCGACTCGCCATCATTGGGACGGGTCGACGGCTTCGAGCTGCTGACGGGCGATGGGCAGATCCTGACCTTCGACACGTCCGAGCTGCCCTTCCAGCCGGAGTTCCCGGCCGCACACCTCTCCGAGCACCAGGCGCTGGGAGACCCCATCCGGGTGACGTTCCGGCGCGCAGGCGACCGACTGGTGGTCACCGACCTCGACGACGCCTGAGCGGAGCCCGGGACCGCAGGGCGCCAGGGTCCTTATCGGGTCCACGCGCTCCCAGGCTGGCTGGCGAACAGTCGTTCGACGGCCGACCGGTTGGATCGGAAGGATGCCTCGGCGCGCTCCTCCCAGGCGTAGACCTGCACGGTCAGGATGCCGTCGAAGCCGGTGCGTCGAAGGGCATCGGCGATCGGCTCCCACTCGAGCTCGCCCGCGCCGATGTCGAAGTGCTGGTGGATGCGCGGGGCAGGCGCAGGTGGATTGAGGATGGTGCGGGTCGGGCGGAACGTATCGGCGACATGGACGTGGTCGCAGGCGCCACCGGCGGCCTCGATCTGCTCGACTGCGGTGCCTCCCAGGTAGAACGTGTGCGGGAGGCAGTGCAGGTAGCGGATCCGCTGGCTGCCCACCTCCCTCACCAGCTCGAGCGCGGCCGCCGTGGTCTCGATGAAATCGCCGGGATGCGGCTCGGCCACGACCTCCACGCCCGCGCGCTCCAGGTCCGGGAGAAGCTCCTCGATCGAGCGGAGGAACGATCGACGGCAGGCGTCCGGGCGATCGGGGTCCCCGGAGAGCTCGGTGTTGATCCGCGAACACCCGAGGTCGACCGTTGCGGCGATCCCGTCCCGCCACCACGCGACGGCCTGCTGGCGAACCGCCTCGTCGGGGTCGGACCAGTCCTGGATCACGGCCACCGAGGCGATCGCCACGTCCTCCAGGTCGGCTGCCGCCGACAGCCTTGCCAGCATCGGGCGGTCGGCGCGGACGGGGCCGTAGGCGGCGATGACATCGTCACGGTTGCCCAGCTCGAGATGGCGGTAGCCTGCCTGGGCGGTGGCACGGATCTGCGCCTCGGCGGGCAAGCCGTTCAGCATCGCGGGATCGAGGGCCACCCTCACGACGAGCGCTCCGCGAGGATCGCGTCCGGCACGATCACCGCCTTGCCCTGCACGCGTTTGGCCCTGAGCGCGGCGAGCGCCACGTTGACCTGCGACAGCGGCCACTCCTGGATGCCCGGCAACCGCATCTGCCCGCTGGCGGTCAGCTCCAACACGCGCTCCAGGTCCTCACGCCGTCCAGAGCGAGTGCCGCGGATGGTGAGCTCCTTTCGCGCCACGATGGCGAAGTCCAGGTCCGGGACGCGGGCGTAGCCGGCAAGGACGTAGATGCCTTGTGGCGCCAGTGCGCCGAGCCCGCCGGCCATGACCGCGGGTGCGCCGGTGCAGTCGATGACCGCGTCGAACGCGCCGCTGGTCTCCTCGACCGACGCCACCACATCGTGGCCGATGCTGGCCAGGGCAGCGCGGCGCAAGGCGCTGTGTTGCACGATCTGGACCTCGACCCCGCCCAGTCGCAGCAGCTCGGCGACCATGTAGCCGATCGGGCCGGCGCCGAGCACGAGCGCCCGCACCAGGCGCCGCTCCGTGGCCACGCGCACGGCGTTGGCGGCGGTCGCGCCGCAGTCGACGAGCGAAGCCGCCACCGACGGGGACAGGACGTCCGGCACGGCGACCAGCTGCGATGCGTGGACGAGCACGTACTCGGCGTAGCCGCCCCACGCCGCCAGCACACCGGTGACGGAGACGAGATGGGGGCACAGCCGCTCGTCTCCCTGCCGGCACTGCGGGCATACGCCATCGCCGGTGAAGAGCGTCAAGGTCACGCGTCGATCCTGCCAGCTTCGGCCCGCGGCACCCGTTTCCACCACGGTCCCGACCGGCTCGTGCCCGAGGACGAAGGGCACCGTCGGCCGGTAGGACGCACCATCGAGGATGTGGAGGTCCGTGCCGCAGATGCCGCAGGCCTCGACACGGATGATGACGTCGTCGGCCTCGACCGCCCGGGGGCGGGCAACCGCCGACACGTCGAGCCACTCAGCCGGGATCGCGCGCGCGAGCGCAGCCTGCATCTTCGGCGTCTCGTTCGGCGTCTCCGTCACCACGACGGTCCGGACTCCTCTCGCATCACGCTGCGGCATACGCAACCTACGAACGAGACAGTAGCACGCCGTCACGGCAGACCGGCTTGCCAAGGCGCACCGGTGGGAGCAATATCGCGCGAACGTCACAACGTGGTGTGCGGTACGCAACACGGACTCGGCTGGCGAAGGAGGCTGGACATGCGCACGTGGGGCATCGAGGGTCGCGCGGCCCTGGTCACGGGGGCTTCGTCCGGGATCGGCCGGGCGACCGTCCTCAGGCTGGTCGAGGCCGGTTGTCGCGTGGCCGCCCTCGGGCGTGACGTCGAGGCACTGACTCGCCTGATCGACGAGGTCGATGTCGACCGCAGTGCTCTGTTCACGGCCGACTTGCGGGACGTCGACTCAACGCGCGACGCGGTGCGGGCTGCCGTCGCGTGGCTTGGGGGCGTCGACATCGTCGTCAACGATGCCGGCGTGGGGTTCCGCGCCGACGTCCTCGGGACCACCATCGAGCAGTGGGATGAGACGTTCGCCGTCAACGTCCGGGCTCCGCTCATCGTGTGCCAGGAGACACTGCCGTGGATGCTCGAACGTGGCGCCGGCGTGATCGTCAACGTGGCGTCGGTCGGTGGCCTGATCGGCATCCCGGCCCGCGCCGCATACGGTGCCTCGAAGGCCGCCCTCATCTCGCTGACGCGCAGTCTCACCGTCGACTACGCCGCACAGGGCATCCGCGCCAATTGCGTCGCTCCTGGCACCACCGAGACGCCGTGGGTCGACCGCATCATCACCGGTGCCGACGACCCGCAGGCGCTGCGCCAGCAGATGGCGGACCGCCAGATCATCGGTCGTCTCGGTTCGGCTGAGGAGATCGCCGACACCATCCTCTTCCTGGCATCCGACCTGGCCAGCTTCCTCCACGGCGCGACGGTCGTCGTCGACGGTGGGTATACGGCGCGGTGACGACGCTGTTGCACAGGATGCAGCGTGGTGTGAAAACCGTTGTTCAACATCGAGTGCTCGGTGTATGTTGTGCATCGTGAGCGCCCGAGAAAGGAGCTGGGCCTAGCTGACCTGAGTTCGGAGGGGTCCTCAATCGCCCCGGGAGTACCCGGGCATCGGTCGGCTCGATTCGTGGCCGACCACGACCTGGAGGGAAACGATGCGTGGACTAGAGACGTTACGGAGCGGCATGACGATCGCCACCGCCTCGGCGCTCCTGGCGACCGGCGTCTTGGGCGGATCGGCGATGGCGCAGTCGGAGGGGTCGACAGCGGACGAGGTGAGGGCGGCCTGCGCGGGCGCTGGAGACGTCACGCTCAACGTCGGCTTCTCTGAGGCCGGCGAGGTCATCCTCGAGGAGTTCCGCAAGCAGGCTGCAGCGTTCCAGGATGCGTATCCCAACGTCACCGTCGATGTGAACGCCAAGGACTGGGCATCCTCGTACCAGACGATCCGCCTGGCCATGTCGGGCGACGACCCGCCTGACGTCATGCAGGGCAACGAGGGCTGGGCCATCGACGGCGCCCTCTGGGAAGCCGGGCTCATCCTCGACCTTGATGACTACGCAGCGGCGTTCGGGTGGGAAGAGAAGTTCCCTGAGTCAGCCCTGATGGTCAACCGCTTCAGCGATGACGCTTCGATCATGGGCGAGGGCAACCTCGTGGCGGCCCCGCCGGCGATGCAATACGTGGGCGTCTTCTACAACAAGGAGAAGCTCGCGAACCTGGGCGTCACGGACGTATCGACCATCGATACGAAGGACGCGTTCCTGGGAGTGCTCGACGCGGCCAAGGCAGCAGGCGAGCTGCCGGTCATGTTGGGCGACTCCGACAAGTGGCCGGCACTCCACAACCTCTCACTGCTGACCGGCTGGTATGTGGAGCCGGATGCGATCAACGCCTGGGTCTTCAACAAGGAAGGCGCCACGTATAACGATGCCGGTCACATCCAGGCCGCCCAGGATTTCCAGGACTGGATGTCGAACGGCTACTTCAACGCCGATGCCCTGGCCATCAGCTTCAACGACGCAGTGGCGCGGTTCGGCGCTGGCGAGGGCGTCTTCTACATCGGCGGCACGTGGGCCCTCGGTGACATCTACCGGTCCATGGGCGACAACGCCGGGTTCATGCTCTTCCCGGCCGGGCCGGACGGCACTCATGCCGCCGTGGGTGGCTACAGCCTGCCATTCGTCATCTCCACCGGCACCGAGAATCCCGACTGTGCAGCCACCTTCATCGATTTCGTGACCGCCAGTCCCGAAGCGATCCAGGCCCAGATCGCGGCCGGTCGGCCGTCGGCCACGAAGGCCGGCACCGAGGTCGCGATCGACAACCCCCTGCTGGCACAGATGGTGAGCGAGTTCAAGAGGCTCTCCGAGGAGAACGGCCTGTTCACCTGGGAGGACTGGCCGACCCCGACGATGGGCACGCTGATGATGTCCGAGTCGCAGCTCCTGTTGGGTGACCAGATCACCCCTGAGGAGTACGTCAAGACCGTCCAGGACGACTGGGACGAGTTCATGGCCTCTCGCAGCGAGTAGACACAGGGGACGGGCTCCGGTGCCGCGACAACGTTGCGGCACCGGAGCCAGCGCCGCCGAAGACACAGACCCGGGCCGGGGGAAAGGGCAGCACCAACGACATGGATACCGTCATCGTCACCGTCACCGTCGACTGCTCGATGTCATATCCGGGGTTCCCAGGCATGCCTCCCATCGAGGACGTGCCGACCGTCGCACAGGAATACATCCGCTCCATCGATGCCGGTGCCTCGCTGGTCCACCACCATGGCGTGCATCATCTCGAAGAGGGCATCCAGGAGGACGGACGCCGCCTGTCGCGCATCGACCATGCGGGCTGGCGTGACCTCACCGAGCGCATCCGGGCGGAGCGCGACGCCATCATCCAGTTCGGCATCGCGAGCGCTCGCGTCGAGGAGAAGATCGCACTCATGGGCCTCAGGCCCGAGATGATGTCGTATGCCTTCAACGTGCACGACGAGTACTTCCGCCCGGATCCGGCACTGCCGGCGAACGAGCAGTACGCGATCCATCCCCGTTCCGAGCTCGAGATCTTCTGTCGGGCCGCCCTCGAGCAGGGCGTCAAGCCCGAGATCGAGTCCTTCTACACAGGTGCCTTCTGGAACCTGGAGTTCATCCGTGCGCAGGGGCTGCTTCACGAGCCCATCTGGACCACCATCTTCCTCGGCTGGCCAGGCGGAGCGTGGACTCCCCCGACACCCGACTCCCTGCTGTACCTCGTCGATCACCTGCCGGCAGGCGTGAACTGGAACTGCAGTGTCATGAACCCGAAGATGCAGTGGCGCCTGCTGGCGCTGGCGCTCAGCATCGGCGGCCATGTGCGCGTGGGCTGGGAAGACAACCCCTACCTGCCCGATGGCACGCCCTCGCGCAGCAATGCCGAGCTCGTCGACGAGATCGTCAAGCTCGCCCGCCTGATGGGGCGAGAACCGGCCACACCCGAGCAGGCGCGCGAGATCATCGGCCTCCCGGCGGCCAGCGGGTCGGCGGCAACGCCAACCGATGACTGATCCGGCATCACGCGCGGTCGTCGCGCTGGAGTACCCTCGCTCGATGGGTGGGCAGGGCACCCCTGCCGGGCAGGAGGGACCCCAGCAGATGACCGGGACCGGCAGCCAGGAACGCAGCACGGTGGCGCGCGTCTTGCGCACGCTGGAGCTGCTGGCCGAGTCGCCCAGGACGCCGTCGGAGCTGGCCCGCGACCTGCATATGGACCGCAGCAGCGCACTGCGGCTGCTGCGCCAGCTGGTGGCCACCGGATACGTGACGCGCGACAGGGTCGACAAACGCTATCGGTGCGTCGGTTCGCGGTTCATGAGCCTGGTGTCGAGCACTCCCTGACCACGCCGATCTCAGCGACCTGGTCGATCCGGTCCTGCGTGGCTTCCGACTGCGCTATGGCGAAGCGTCTCTGCTCGCGGTGCCCGCGCGGGGGACCATGGTGTACGCGGTCTTCTTCCCGTCGGTCCAGCTCCTCGGTGTCCGAGAACGCCTGGGGGCGACGCGACCGATGCACTGCTCGGCGGTGGGCAGGGCCTATCTCTCGGGTCTCGACGATACCTCGCTCGAAGAGGAGCTCAATCGGGTCACCTACCAGGGCGGGACCTCCCACGCCCCCACCGACCGGTCGTCGCTGTATCGCCTGGTGGCACGCGCGCGAGAGGATGGCTTCGCCGTCGAGCATGACGAGACCTCCCTGGGCGTCAGTTGCGTGGCCGTGCCGCTCTCGATCGGTGGCTCGCTGATGGGCGCGATCGGTGTGACCGGGCCATCGACGCGCCTCGACGAGCACCTGGCGAGCGAGGTCGGCGCTGAGCTGCGGCGAGCGGCGCTCGATCTCCAGCACAAGGTGGAACGCGCTGGGCCTGTCCCGCGCTGAGGCACGCGAACGGCCAAGATCATGACGACACCGAATCAGCGGTCCACGACGGATCCAGCTGGAGGCGAGGCCGATCGGGCCAGCAGGGGGCCGCGGCGACTCACTGACATCCTCGCCTCGCCATTCACGCGGGCGGGCAGCTCCAGGACCCTCCCCTACCTGCTCATCGCCCCGGGCCTCGTCTTCTACACGCTCTTCGTCATCATTCCCATCTTCGCGACCGCGGGCCTCTCGTTCTTCGAATGGAACGGGCTCGGCACGCCGGAGTGGGTCGCCCTCGACAACTTCACCAGCATCCTGGCGGACCGGCGCGTCATGGAGTCGTTCCGGGTCGTGTTCGTGTTCGTGCTCTTCAACTGCGTCCTGCCGGTCGCACTCGGGCTCGTCCTGGTGACGGCGATGACCCGCGCGCGCGTCCGCGGCCTGTCGCTGTTTCGGCTCCTCTACTTCCTGCCGTACACGCTGGCTCTCGCAGTGGTGGCGATCGCGTGGCGCTGGCTGCTGGCCATGGACGGCTCGGTCAACGCGGCTGTCAGCGTCGTCCTCGGTCAGGACGCCGTGCGCCCGTTCCTCGGTGACTTCGGCCTGGCGCTGCCCTCGCTGGGGGTCGTGGCGCTGTGGGCCAGCTTCGGCTTCGTCCTGGTGCTGCTGCTGGCCGGGGCACAGCACATCCCGACCGACCTGTATGACCAGGCGCGGGTCGATGGCGCCGGTCCTGTCCGCGAGTTCCTGAGCGTGACCCTACCGGGATTGCGTTACGAGGTCTCGGTCGCGCTGACGATGACGTTCATCTTCTCCCTGCGCATGTTCGACCTGCCGCTGATGACGACCGCCGGGGGGCCTGGCTACGCCACGACGACGCCGGCGCTCATCATGTATCGCGACGTCTTCGGAGACGGCCTGGTGGGCGAGGGTGCGGCCATCGCGGTCGTGCTGACGGGGATGATCTTCGTGGGTGTCATGACCATCAACCGCGTCGTGGCGAGGGACTGAGGCGATGGTCTCGCGCCAGGAACGCATCCTGACCTACATCCTCCTCATGGGCTTCGCCGTCTTCGCCGTATACCCGTTCATCTCGACGACCCTGGTGGCCTTCAACCCTCCGGACGTCAGCGTCCGCGGACTGGCCATCCCGCAGACATGGTCGCTGGACAGCTTCACCACTGCCTGGAACGATCCCGACGCGAGCATCGGTCGGTCGCTCTTCAATAGCACCGTCCTCGCCGTGGTCGTGGTGGTGACGTCGGTCTTCCTCTCCGTCCTGACCGGCTACGCCTTCGGGACGATGAAGTTCCGCTTCTCGCGCGTCCTCTTCGTCTTCTTCCTCATCGGCCTGATGATGCCGTATGAGGCCACCATCATCCCGCTCTACTACCAGTTCCGGGCCCTCGGGCTCATCGATACGTACTGGGCCATGATCCTGCCGGACATCGGGGGCTCGCTGGCCTTCGGGACCCTATGGATGACCTCCTTCTTCCGAGCCTTCCCGCACGAACTGCTCGATGCCGCGAGGAGCGATGGCGCCACCCGCATGCAGACGCTGTGGCGCGTCATCGTGCCGAGCTCCGGGGCGGCCGTGTTCGCGCTGGCGACGATCCTCTTCATCTGGACCTGGAACAACCTCTTGCTGGCCATCGTGATGATCCCCAACCCCGAGCTGCAGATGGCCCCCGCGGCCCTCAACTTCTTCGTCGGCCGACAGTTCGGCATCAACTACCAGGTGACCTCGGCGGCGGCCATCCTCGTGGCCCTGCCTGTCCTGGTCATCTACTACCTGCTCCAGCGTCGGTACGGCGCAGACGTCCTGGCTGGCTCCATCAAGGGCTAGCTCCCAACGCAACGGAGGCAACGAGACCCATGCCCAATGGCAAGCCCGGAGTCGCCATCGTCGGCCTCGGGATCATCGCGCACACCCACGCTGCTGCCTACCGTCGGCTCGACGGCATGGTGGAACTGGTGGCTGTCTGCGACATCGACCGCCAGCGAGCACAGGGGTTCGCCGCCGAGCACGGTTCAGAGCCGCTCTACTCGCTCGAGGAGGTCCTCGCCCATCCCGGCGTGGATGTCGTCGATCTCATCCTGCCGCACTACGCCCACGTCTCGGCGGCGTCGGCCGTCATCGACGCCGGCAAGCACCTCATCATCGAGAAGCCCGTCGCCGGCACCTACCGCGAGTCGCTGGCGATCTGCCGTCGTGCCGCGGCTGCCGGCATCCACTTCATGATCGCCGAGAACACGCGCTACGCGGCGGCCTACATGGCCGTCGAGCGAGCGCCTGCGGGACGGGCGGATCGGGGAGGTCATCCACGCCCGGACGGAGCTACGCTCGAACGAGAAGGACCACCTCTCGCAGCCGGGCTACTGGCGGACTCAGTACGCTCTGGGCGGTGGCCTCATCCTGGACACCGGCGCCCACTCGTTCTACCTGCTCAAGTGGTTGCTCGGCGAGATCGAGGAGGTCCGCGGCAGCGCGACCAAGCAGTACCCGCTCGCCAACGAGATCGAGGACACAGCGGAGGTCCTGGGCACCTTCGCCAGCGGCGCGCATCTCTCGTGCATGTTCACGTCGGTTTCGGAGGTCCCGCACAGCGAACGGCTGGAGCTCTACGGCACCGAGGGCGGCATCCTCCTCGACCAGATGGCCGATCCAGTCGTGCGGGTCTTCGGCGGCCACCAGGACTTCGCCGGCGAAGCACTCGCCGGAGTGCCCTACGGACCCGACGCCTGGCACCCGGGTGGGTGGCACTACGAGTCCGTCATCGCGGAGGTGACCGACTACGTCCACTCGCTGGTCGAAGGACGCCCCACGCTCATCGACAGCGGCGACGCCGCCTACGCCATCGGTGTCGTCGAGGCGACCTATCGATCGGTGGCAGAGCGCCGGCCGGTGCGGATCGACCGAGATCACTGGAGCCATGGCGGACGCCTGACCTGTCCCGCTGGCCACTCGCGGCCTCTCGCACACCCGCGCGAGCCGAGCGCGACGCGCGCACTGGGGCGGCCTCAGCCGACCGGTGGTTCCCCCGCGGGCCCCGGGTGCCCGGCACCCGGGGCCGCCCGGATGGCGGCGCGCTGGCGGGCCAGTCGGGCGTCCTCCCGCAGGTTCGCCTGCTCCTCGTGACGCAGCCAGGCCGCGACCATCACGACCAGGGCGATCACGAAGGCCAGGTCGCCACCGGCCCACATGACGCCGCCGGCCAGCTGCTGGTCCTCGAGGGGCGAGGGTCCCCACTCGCGCGCGAGCGTTTCGTAGTGCGGGTAGAGCACCGTCTGCGCGGAGTAGATGACGAGGCCGAGGAACGACGACAGCGGCATGCCCAGGGCGAGGTAGAAGATCCGCGCCGGGTAGCTGAGGCGATGGGGGCTGGGATCGGCGCCCACGACCGGCCACCAGAAGAGCAACGCCGTGGACAGGTAGAGGGCATGCTCCAGGCGGTGGAGTGTGTCGTCCCCCAGGGCTGCGTCGAAGAGCGGCGAGAAGTGCGTGAACCACATGACCGTGGCGAAGAGCGTCCAGGCCACGAGTGGATGCGAGATGAGGCTGACGACGCGAGAGCGCAGCAGCGGCAGGATCCAGCGCTGGCGAGCCTGTGCTGACGACACGCGCAGCAGGAGCGTGATCGGGGCCGCCAGCACCAGCAGCGGGGCCGCCACCAGCATCAGCAGCAGGTGCTGGACCATGTGGGCAGCGAAGAGCGTCGTGTCATACGCCTCCACCGGCGAGCCCAGCGCCAGCACGATGGCGCCCAGGCCGGCGAACCATGACCACAGGCGCCAGCGCGCCACCGGCGTGCGAGGGTGCCGCTGGTTGACCAGGTCCCGCGCCTTCCAGTAGGCCAGGCCGGCGAGGATGACCGGCAGCCAGAGATCGGCGGCGAAGGACCAGCCGTCGATGAGCGTGGCCGGCGTCGGAGCGCCAGGAGCCTGCGCGTAGACCATGGCCGGCAGCAGGAGGACGGCGAGGAGCGCGGGCAGCAGGGCCCGCACGGCCGAAACGGAGATGGCGGGCCGCTCGATCGTCACGCCTGACCGCGAGTCGCGGTGGCAGGCCGGGCGCGGGCAGCCGGGCCGGAAGGGTGGGATCCGCGGTGCTTCGAGCGGTCCCGGAACGGGCGCGCGATACAACGCACGCAAATGTGCATCAGATGGATATGATATAAGGGTCGCACGGCAAACACGATTTGACAGACGGGGGAGAGTCCTTGTCACGACGGGCCACGGGCGATCGCGCGGGTCGCTTTGCGAGGCTGGCGCTCGTTCCTTTCATCGGGCTGCTGCTGGCTGCCTGTGGAGAGCAGGCCAACAACAATCCCACCACGGATGGCACCTTCCCGAGCGGCTTCCCCCACGAGGTCGTCACGGCGCAGGGTGCCCAGTCGGCGAGCCTGTATCTGCCGGTGTTCCTCGTGGCGGTCGTCATCTTCATCCTCGTCGAGGGCCTGCTGCTGCTGGCCATCCTGCGCTATCGGCACCGCGGCGGTGACGGCGAGCTGCCGCGCCAGGTGCACGGCAACAGCCGCCTGGAGATCGTCTGGACGGCCATCCCGCTGGTCGTCGTGGTGGTCCTCTTCGTCGCCTCGACCATGGTCCTCGCGAAGGTGGAGGACAAGTCGGAGGAACCGGCCGTCGTGGTGGACGTGCTGGCCTTCCGCTTCGGCTGGACCTTCACCTACCCGGACAGCGGTGTGACCGTCTCCTCCAGCCCGGCCTCGCCGTCGAGCGACCAGGCGCGTGACCCAGCCCAGGACCTCGTGCTGCCCGTCGGGCAGCCGGTGCTGTTCCGCCTGAACTCCGCGGACGTCATCCACTCCTTCTACGTGCCGTCCTTCTACTTCAAGCGTGACGTCATCCCGGGCCGCACCAACGAGTTCGAGGTCACCATCGAGAAGCCCGGCCGCTACGGTGGCCAGTGCGCCGAATTCTGCGGTCTCAACCACGGGCAGATGTTCTTCGACATCCGCGCCGTCGAGCCAGCTGAGTACGAGGAGTGGCTGGCGGGCAAGGTCGCTGGCACGACGCCGGCTGAGCAGGCCTCGGAAGCGCCCGCAGCGGCCGCGGCCGATGCCGTGGCGTCGGCACCTGCCGCCGCGACGAGCTCGCCAGCACCTGCGGCCATGAGCTCCTCCCCTGCCCCATCGGCGCAAGCCTTCATCCTCGACCACGCGAGCATCGCCAGCGCAAGGGGGACCCTCTAGTGGCCACCACGACGGTGCCGGACCGCGGCGCCTACGCGAGCCGCCGGTCGACGGTCCTGGAGTGGCTGACGACGACCGACCACAAGAAGATCGGCGTGATGTACGTCTTCACGTCGTTCGCCTTCTTCATGCTCGGTGGCCTGCTGGCGCTCGGGTATCCGCAGCGAGCTGGCGGTCCCGGGTCTCCAGTTCATCGACGAGGCCACCTACAACCAGCTCTTCGGCATGCACGCCGTGATGATGATCTTCCTCTTCGTCATGCCCATGACGACAGGCCTGGCCAACTACATCGTGCCGCTCCAGCTGGGCGCCGCGGACATGGCCTTCCCGCGCATCAACGCGCTGTCTTATTGGATGCTCGTGGCCGGCGCCGTGCTCATCGTCAGCGCTTTCGCCTTCGGCGGAGCGCCCACGGGCTGGACGCTCTACGCGCCGCTCTCTACGATCGTGCCGGAGCTGGGCGTGGACCTGCTGCTCCTGGGCCTCGTGGTGCTGGGCTTCAGCTCCATCTTCGGGGCCATCAACTTCATCGTCACGATCTTCAAGATGCGCGCGCCGGGCATGGGCCTGCTGCGTATGCCGATGTTCTGCTGGACGACGCTGGTGACGGCCATCCTGATGCTCTTCTCGCTGCCCGTGGTGGCGGCCGGCCTGATCATGCTCTTCATCGACCGCAACTACGGCGGCGGCTTCTTCGACCCGGCCGTGGGCGGCAGCCCGGTGCTCTGGCAGCACATCTTCTGGTTCTTCGGCCATCCGGAGGTCTACATCCTCATCCTGCCGGCCTTCGGCGTGATCAGCGAGATCATCCCGGTCTTCAGCCGCAAGCCGCTCTTCGGCTACAAGGCGTTCGTCATCGCCACGGCCACGATCGGCGCCCTGGGCTTCACCGTCTGGGCGCACCACATGTTCACGACGGGCGCGGTGAGCCTGCCCTTCTTCTCGTTCTTCACCTTCCTCATCGCCGTGCCCACGGGCGTCAAGTTCTTCAACTGGCTGGCCACGATGTGGGGCGGCCACCTGCGCTTCGACACGCCGATGCTCTACGCGGTGGGCTTCATCGCCCTCTTCCTCATCGGCGGCCTCGACGGCGCCTTCCTGGCCGTGGTGCCCTTCGACTTCATGGTCCAGGACACCTACTGGGTCGTCTCGCACATCCACTACGTGCTGGTGGCCGGCGCGGTCTTCGCCATCTTCGCCGCCCTCTTCTACTGGTTCCCCAAGATGTTCGGCCGTCGTCTCTCCGAGCGGCTGGGCAAGTTCCAGTTCTGGATCCTCTTCATCGGCACGAACCTGGCCTTCTTCCCGCAGCACCTGCTGGGCCTGTCGGGCATGATCCGGCGCATCCCGGACTACTCCGGCAATGCCGGCTGGACGCAGCTCAACTTCCTGTCCACGGTGGGCGCCTTCTTCATCGCCTTCTCGGTGCTGCCCTTCCTGTGGAACGTCTTCACGACGCTGCGCAAGCCAGCGGAGCACGAGGCCGACCCGTGGGACGCCAACTCGCTCGAATGGGCGACTGCCAGCCCACCGCCGCCCTGGAACTTCGACGGGCTGCCGGAGATCCATTCCGAGCGACCCTGGTTCGATGTCAAGTACCCGGGCGCAGGCCACGGTCCGACGCCTGAGGCGCCGGTGAAGGGAGCGGCGGCATGACCGCGGGATCGACGCCGCTGCCGGCGCCCGCGCACGCGGACGAGGAGGTCTCCGGGCACGACGCCAGGCGTGGCGGCATGGACGCTGCCCTGCTGGGGATGATGCTGTTCATCGCCAGCGAGGTGATGTTCTTCGCGGCGCTCTTCGGCGCCTACTTCAACGCCAAGGCCACCCTGCCGGTCTGGCCACCGAAGGGCTACGAGGACATCCTCCAGCCCATCCCCGTGCCGCTCATCGCGACGGCCATCCTGCTGACCTCGTCGCTGACCATGCAGTGGGCCACCAGCCGCATCCGCAAGGGCGACCGCACCGGCCTCAACCGTGCGCTGGCCGTGACGCTCATCCTGGGCGTCATCTTCCTGGCCATCCAGCTCTACGACTACTGGGAGCTGCTGACCGTGGAGGGCTTCGGCATCGACAGCGGCATCTATGGCACGCTCTTCTACACGATGACCGGCTTCCATGGCGCGCACGTGCTGGGTGGCGTCATCGGCCTGGCCGTCATCCTCTCGCGCGGCCTCGCCGGCCAGTTCACGAAACGACACCACGTGGCTGTCGAGGCGGTCCACTACTACTGGCATTTCGTGGACGTCGTCTGGGTCCTGCTCTTCCTCGTGCTCTACGTGATGAAGTAGGGGGCGACGTGAAGCACCTGACGCGCTGGGCCCTGGTCCTGGGATCCATCCCCATCATCATCGGGCTGATCTACCTCGCCACCCAGGAGCTCGTGGGCGTGGTGGACTGGATCGACCCGGCCGGGGTCGTCCTGCTGGTGGCCCTGGGCCTGGCCATCGGCTTCAGCCTGCTGGTCATCCTGCGCGGCGCGCGCGACCTCTAGCGTTGCCTCTAGGATGGCGCTGACAGCTCCCTGCTAGCGGACGGGCCACCGTGAACCTCGACGAGCTCTGGACCGGCCTCCTGGACCTGGTGGGCCAGGTCGTCATCCCGGTCTGGGGCGACCTTATCGCCTACATCCCGCTGCTGATCCTGGCCCTCGTCGTCCTCGTCGTCGGCGTGCTGGCCTGGATGTGGTCCAGCAATGCGCCTGGCAACCGCTCCCGCGTGCCCGCGGCGCTGCCGGCCGGCCGCCAGCCGGCGGACACCCACCTGCCCGGTCCCTCGCTGTGGCCGTTCGTGGCGCCCGTCGGACTGCTCCTCATCGTCTTCGCCGTCGTCTTCGGGCTGGACCAGGTGGCCAACATGGTGCTGCTCTCGATCGGCGTGGCCATCGCAGCCATGGGCCTGGCGGGCTGGTACCTGGACGCCAACCGCGAGTACGCCGCGGTGGAAGCGGGCTCACACGGCGGAGCGGACGGCGCGCTCGGCGATGCGGCACCCGCCTGGACGCTGCAGCCACCCGCGGGCACGCACCTGCCCGGTCCCTCCGCCTGGCCGCTGCTGGCGCCGGCGGGCCTCGTCTTCATGGCCTCTGGCCTGCTCTTCGGGCCGGCCATGCTCATCGGCGGCCTGGTCATGGCGGCCATCGCGGCCGTCGGCTGGCTGCTGGACGCCAATCGTGAGCTGGAGGACGTGGAGACCCATGGGCACCCCACCCAGGTCGACCGCGACCCACGCAGAGCCTGGCCGCGCTGGCTCCTGCCGGTCTACGTGGCCGTCGGCGGCCTGGCCATCTTCCTGACCCTGGCGCCCTGGCTCCTCTCGTTGCTGCCTGGCAGTGCCTGAGCGGAGGACTCGGCCAGCCAGGGTCGCCCTCCTCGCCATCGGCGCGGTCGCCCTCCTGTCGCTCGCGGTCCTGCTCATCCTGCCCATGGGCGGGACACCGGGCAGCCAGCCCGGCTCCGACCCCTCGGCAAGCGTGCCCGCCTACGTCGTGGCTGGCCACCCGCTCGTCGGCCAGCCGGCGCCCGACCTCACGCTGGAGACCATCGACGGCCAGCCGGTGAGCCTCGCGGCGCTGCGTGGTCGGCCGGTCCTCGTGAACTTCTGGGCCACCTGGTGCCCTCCCTGCCGCGAGGAGTTCCCGCACATGGTGGCGGCCTACGCGGACCACGAGGATGAAGGGCTGGAGATCCTGGGTGTCATGCACCAGGACTTCGCTGCTGGCGCACGAGCGTTCGCGGCGGACATGGGCGCCACCTGGCCGATCCTGGCCGACCCGGAGGACTCGGCCTTCGACGGCTGGATCGTGGCCGGGCTGCCCACCTCGTTCTTCGTCGACCGCGAGGGCATCGTGCGGGGCACCAGCCTGGGCGGCTTCACGGAGGATGGCCTGGCCGCCCAGCTGGCGACGATCCTGCCGGCGCCGTCACCGTCGCCATGAGCGAGCCGCGACGCCTCGACGCCGAAGTCGCGGGCACCGTCGATGCGTCCGCGCGGCCGCGCGAGCTGCCGGAGTCGGTCGCTCGCAATATCGTCGCCTGGACACGTCACAACCGCGAACACACGGACGAAGCTGCCGAAAGCAACTGGCTTGCGGACGACATCACCTGGGGCATCTTCGGTGTGCCGGACGAGGCGGTCGGATCGCCGCTGGCTGACGTCGATGGGCTCGATGTCGTCGAGCTGGGCTGCGGAACCGCCTACGTCTCCGCCTGGCTGGCCAGGCGCGGCGCGCGGCCCGTGGGCGTCGATCCGACGCCAGCCCAGCTGGCCACGGCGCGACGGATGCAGCAGGTGACAGGCATCGACTTCCCGTTGCTGGAAGCGCCCGCCGAGCATGTGCCCCTGCCCGATGACTCCTTCGACGTGGCGGTCTCGGAGTACGGCGCCTCGCTGTGGGCCGATCCCACGCTCTGGGTCGCCGAGGCGGGTCGACTCCTTCGCCCGGGCGGGCGCCTCGTCTTCCTCACCGCGTCGCTGATCGCCCAGCTCTGCGAACCGATCAGCGGGCCGGTGGGCCAGACCCTGCTGCGACCGCTGCGCGGCCTGAGCCGCATCGACTGGCCGGGGGAGGACGGCGTCGAATATGGGCTGAGCCATGGCGACTGGCTGCGGCTGCTGCGGCGCCACGGCTTCGCGGTCCTCGACCTCGTCGAGCTGTATGCACCAGACGGTGCCAAGCGCCACGCCAGGTACGACCACGTCACGCCGGAGTGGGCCGCGCAGTGGCCCGCCGAGGAGCTCTGGGTGGCTCGACTGACAGGCTGACCGGAGCGGCGAGGGTTCAGCTCCCGTCGACTGTCTTCGCCATCCTCGTGCCTGCCGTGTCCTGCCTGGCGGCGAGCGCGTCCCGCCAGGCCGCCAGCGCCACGGGCCACCAGCGCTCGATGACGTGCGCATCGCCGTACCAGGGTCCGCCGAACGTACCGTGCAGGACGTCATCGAAGGAAAGGTGACGCGCCCCGGGCAAGCGGGCCTGCTCGTCGGTGACCAGTCCGTCACCGGGGGCGCCGGCCGGCTGGTCGACGGCCAGCCGGGTGAGGACGTGGGCGAAGCCCGGCGGCCAGGGCGAGAAGCGCAGGGGCGAGGCCAGGACGCGCCGCGAGCCGACCGACACGTAGGCGGTCCGTGGGGCGAACCACGCGCCGGGCGTGGCACGTTCGAGATGCTGACTGGCGCGCACCCCGGCATGCCGCCAGCGGGGCACACCCGGGTCGAGGTGGTGCGGGGTCCCCAGCGTGACGAGGCAGCCCACATCGTCCGCGATGGCGGCGACCCGACCGTCGAGGGGCAGCGGCGACATCGCCAGGCGCGCCAGGAGGCCGCCCGCGGAGTGACCGACGACCATGAGGGGCGCGAGCGAGGTTCGGCGCCCCCGCCCGATCGCCAGGGCGGTGCGCAGCAGGAGCGGCCCCATGCCCGCGAAGCTCATGGCCAGCCAGTCGGCCAGGTGCACGGGGGCGATCGTCACGCTGGCCGCCCCACGCTCAAGGAGCCGCTCGCGCATGGACCGGTAGAAGAGCGGCTCGGTGAGGAAGCCGCCGACGATGAGGACAGCAGGCGTCGCGGGATCGGCCATCGAGGTGAGGGTAGCGCGACCGAACGGCGGTGGTCCGATCCACTGGAGCCGGCGCGCTGGCCGAAGGTCAGGCAGGCGCGCGATGGCGCACACGCCCGAGGGCGGGTCGCCGTAGGATGGCGGGACCAGGCAGCCGTTCGCGCCGTCCGCCAGCGGACGGCAGGAGCCACCGCCCCGCCAAGGCCGATCGCCTGGCTGGGCCGGCACGAGGAGGAGACCATGACCGACTACAAGCCGACCCCCGCCGACAAGTTCAGCTTCGGGCTGTGGACCATCGGATGGCAGGCGCGCGATCCCTTCGGTGACGCCACCCGTCCGCACCTTGACCCCGCGGAGGCCGTCTACCGCCTGGCCGACCTGGGCGCGTGGGGCATCACCTTCCACGATGACGACCTCATCCCCTTCGGGTCCGACGAGGCTGCCCGCGGCGAGCACATCCGGCGCTTCAAGGATGCCCTGGAGACGACCGGCGTGGTCGTGCCAATGGCCACGACCAACCTCTTCACCCACCCCGTCTTCAAGGACGGCGCCTTCACCGCCAACGACCGCGATGTGCGCCGCTTCGCACTGCGCAAGGTCATGCGCAACATCGACCTGGCAGCTGAGCTGGGCGCCCGGACGTACGTCTGCTGGGGCGGCCGCGAAGGTGCGGAGGTCGACTCTGCCAAGGACCTCAGGGCAGCCCTCGACCGCTTCAAGGAAGCCTTCGACATCCTCTGCCAGTACGTCATCGACAAGGGCTATGACCTGCGCTTCGCCCTGGAGCCCAAGCCCAACGAGCCTCGCGGGGACATGTTCCTGCCGACCGTCGGCCACGCCCTCGCCTTCATCGAGTCGCTCGAACACAGCGAGATGGTGGGCGTCAACCCGGAGGTCGGGCACGAGCAGATGGCCGGCCTGAACTTCGTGCACGGCGTCGCCCAGGCCCTGTGGTGCGGCAAGCTCTTCCACATCGACCTCAACGGCCAGCACGGCATCAAGTTCGACCAGGACCTCATCTTCGGCCACGGGGACCTGCAGAGCGCGTTCTACCTGGTCGACCTGCTGGAGACCGGCGGCTATGACGGTCCGCGGCACTTCGACTACAAGCCGCTGCGCACGGAGATCGGCGAGGACGTCTGGGTCACGGCCGCGGCGAACATGCGCACCTACCTCGATCCTCAAGGAGCACGCCGCGTCATTCCGCGCCGACCCGGAGGTGCAGGCGGCCATGCAGGCGGCCCGCGTCGAGCAGCTGGCCATCCCCACGCTGGGAGCGGATGAGACACTGGCCTCGCTGGCCGCGGACGACTTCGACCCGGAGGCCGCCGGCAAGCGCTCCATGGGCTACGCGCGGCTCGACCAGCTGGCCATCGAGCACATCCTCGGCGCCCGCTGACGACCCTCGCGGCGCGGGGCCACCGGCCCCGCGCCGACCGCCCGCGGTCGCCCCGGCCCGGGTCTTGTCGGCCTCGGCCGTGTCCGGCTAGGCCGGCAGGAGCATGAAGGCCACGGCGATGGCGATGGCGCCGGCGGCAGAGAGGCCGAAGATGGTCAGGGCACGACGCCGGTCAGCTGCGCGCGCCCGGGCATCCGCCACCCGCTCCGCGTCGCCGATGGCGCCCAGGTTGCGCAGGCCGCGCCAGCCATAGTTGGCGCAGAAGTGCCAGCGAGCCTGCAGGAAGCCGGAGAGGCCGGAGGCCAGCGGCAGCGCGACGAGGAGCCGCCAGGCGGGCGCGACGTCGAGCAGCAGGAGCAGGCCACCGAGCAGGATCGCGGCGGCGACCCCGGCGATGCCGGCCATCCGCCGTCGCCGGATCTCCGCGGGCCCGATATTGCAGACGCCAGCCTGGTAGCCGAGCGGGTCGTCGATGATCTCGATCATGACCGCAGGATAACCGCGCTCCCGACACCACCAGCGAGGGCGGCCACCCCCTCGCCGCTCAGGCGGGGTGTCCTGCGGCGGCGGTGCGGCCGCGCAGGCGGTCCGCTGCCGCCCACGCGGGAGCTGCCAGCAGCCACAACAGGGCCAGCATCGTCAGCGCTGAGGTGATGCACCACATGCAGGTGGCGCCGATGACGAAGGGTTCCAGGAAGGTCAGGTAGGCGGAGAAGGCGACCCCGCCGAAGGCCCCGAGCGCCAGGGCGACGGTGATGAGGTCCGCCGTGCGGCCTCGCACGAGTCGCGCCAGGAGCCAGCCGCCCAGCAGCAGCGCGTAACCGATCAGGCCGAGCACGCCGATCGGCACGCCGAAGAGCAGCGCGTACTCGCTCTGCTGGACCGCGTTGCAGTCGCCGACCGGGCCACAGATGGCAGCCTCGTCATTCGTCTCCACCATGCCCAGGTAGGCGGAGACGGCGATGCCCAGGAGGGCCAGCACCGGGACCAGCCAGGCCGGCAGCACGGGCAGCCGCCCGCGAGTCCCCAGCACCGGGACCGCAACGAGGCTGAGGAGCAGGAGGACCAGCACGACGACGGCCACGGCGTTGCCGACCGGGTCTCGCGCAAGGCGCTCCGAGAGCGAGAGCGTCTCCGCTGGCAGGCTGACCTGCTCGTCATCGCCCTGCTCGGCATCCGGCACGTCACCCGCCTCCGGGAAGGGCGCCAGGGCGGCAGCCAAGCCTGGCACCGCCGGCCAGTCCAGGCCGTCGGCCGCAAGGCCGGCCGCGATGATGGCTGGCAGCCGATCCGGGATCTCGGCGTCGCCCACGAAGACTCCGTCCCCGATATCGAGGCGCGGCACACCGGCCTTGGCCAGTCCCAGGCGCTCGGAGTCCTCCGTGAACATGCGGGCCCCGGCGTCGATGGCCACGTTGACCGCGAGCAGCTGGAAGCGGCCGTTGTTCATGAGGTAGAAGGCCACCTCACCAGGGTCCAGGGACTCATCGATGCGTACGACCGCCGGGCCGCCGGAGGCCTCGAAGAAGCCCGGCAGGTCCTCCGCGATGACCTTCTCGCAGTGGGCGCAGGTGGGCGAGAAGAAGAAGACACCGCGGACCACCGGCGACCCGGGCGCCACGGTGGGCACCGCCACGGAGGTCGATGGCGAAGCGGACGGGGCGGACGATGCAGGGGCGGTGGCCGTCGGAGGCGGGGCGGCGGACGTGGCAGCGGGCGATCCCGGCACGCCCACGGCCGAAGCCGAGGCCGCCGGGTCCTGGGCCGCAACGGAGAGCGGGGCCAGGAGCAGGCAGGACAGGCAGGTGAGCAGGAGAAGAAGGCGTGCTGGCATCCCCGCCACGGTAGCGGGCAGGCCGGCCCGGCGCACAGAGACGGACGGCCCGCTGATGGGTGCCGCCTCGCCCTGCCGCGCGTCGAGGGGACGCAGCCGGGCCGACTCCCGATCAGCCGTTGAGCCCTGCCCGACGGATACCGCCGCACAAGGAAGAACCCCGGGGGGCGGGACCCCGGGGCTCTCAGGTCAGTAGACGGATTGGTTGCGGGGAAGGGATTCGAACCCTTGACCTTCGGGTTATGAGCCCGACGAGCTGCCGCTGCTCCACCCCGCCGCGAGATGATAGCACGGTCGTCCCGGCGAGTCGTCCACGGCGTCGGGCGTGTCATGTGTCGGGCCTTACCGGGGCCTTACACGGCCCATGGCCGGCGCGAACCGGGGGCCATCAGGGTATGACGTGCCGCCCGAACAAGCGGCCGGTCCCCTCAGCCGAGGGGAGCCGACAGAATCGCAAGAGGTCGATCACCATGCAGACCACGAAGACCCGGATCGCCGTCGTCTCGGCCGCCACGCTGGCACTCGCGATGCTGGGCAGCAGCGCCGTCGCGGCCCAGAGCAGCTCCGCCGGCGATCTGGCCGGCGACTTCGGTCGCCACCAGTCGGGCGGCCGCGGCGATGACGGCATGCTTGGCGGCCGGATGGGCCCGGGCATGCACGGCATCTTCGGCGACGACGCCGACGGCTTCATCCGCAGCGACGTGACCTACGAGACCGACGCCGGCATCGTCGTCGATCGCACCGACCAGGGCACCGTCACCGAGCGTCGCCGATACCACGCTCGAGTACAGCCCTGGCCAGCGGTGAGACCTCGACCGTCACCACCGACGCCGACACCGAGATCATCAGCCTGACGAGCGAGACCGTCGAGAGCAACAGCGGTCGCACGCGCACCCGCCTGCAGTCCGTCTCCGTGGCCCTGGCCGACGTGCCCGTGGGTGCAGAGGTCGTCGTCTCGTCCGAGTCGCAGGCCGATGGCACCTTCCTGGCCGACCGCATCGTCATCCGCCCGGCCGCGACCGACGTGGCCGCCAGCGACGACACGACCACGGATGACTCGACGATCGTCGACGACAGCGGCAGCCAGGCTGTCGAGAGCCCGGCCGCCAGCGCCGCCGCCGACGCGTAGCGACACCCCCTCCCTCCCCTCCAGCCACCGACCGCCGGGTCCTCCCCCCGGCGGTCGGCCCATGTCCGGGGCAGCGGGCGCTCAGCCGGCCGGCAGGCCCTCCAGGGCGAGCATCGGGATGTCATCGCCGAGCCGGAACCCCCAGACCTGCGCGTAGAACGAGAGCTCCGCCTCAAGCGCCCGGCGCCGATTGGCCGCCTGTCGGAAGCCGTGGCCCTCACCCTCGAAGAGCAGGTAGGCGTGGGGCAGCCCGTTGCGCGCCAGCGCGGCCACGATGCCCTCCGCCTGTGCCGGCGGCACGATGCGGTCATCCGCCCCCTGCATGACCAGCACCGGGCAGGCGATGCGGTCGGCATGGCGATCCGGCGACCGCTCGTGGTAGCGCTCCGCCGTCTCCGGGTACGGCCCGATCAGGATGTCCATGTAGTGCGACTCGTACTTGTGGGTCATCTCCGTGAAGGCCGCGAGGTCGCCCAGGCCGTAGAAGGACGTGCCGGCCGTGAAGACGTCCCGGAAGCAGAGGGACGCCAGCGTCGTGTAGCCGCCGGCGCTGCCCCCACGGATGGCCAGGCGCCGCTCGATCGGCGAGACCCTGGTCGGCCAGCCAGAGGGCCGCGTTCGTGCAGTCGTCGACGTCGATGACGCCCCACTGTCCGCGCAGCTGGTCCCGGTAGGCTCGGCCGTAGCCGGTGGAGCCGCCGTAGTCGACGTCGACCACTGCGAAGCCGCGGCTGGTGAAGGCCTGGCGCTCCAGCGAAAGGGCCGTGCGCGCCTGGCTCGTGGGTCCGCCGTGCGACATGACGACCAGCGGCGGGCGCTCGTCGGCCGGCGCGACCACGGAGGGGTTGGTCGGCGGGTAGTACCAGGCGTAGGCGGTGCGACCGCCGGACGTCGGGAAGGCGATGTGTCGGGGCACGGCCAGGAAGGCCTGGTCGATGGCCAGCACACCCGACTCGCGCAGCCGCTCCTCGCCACCAGCGCGCAGGTCGAGGCGGACAAGGGCCGTGGGCCGCGTCGTGGAGGAGGCCACCATGATCGCGCGGCCGTCGCTCACGCGCAGGAAGTCGATGCTGTCCGCGCCGTAGGCGAGCTCGCGTGGCGGCGCTCCGGCCGCCAGCGCCCAGAGCTGCGTACGGCCCATGGCGAAGGAGGCAGCGACGATCGTGCCGTCGTCGTCGATGCCAAAGTCGGCCAGGCCGAAGGTCCACGCCGCGCCAGCGAACTCCGCCGCCATCGGCGCCAGGGCCTCGACCTCCGGTACATCGGCGCGCCAGCGGTAGAGGTTGCCCCAGCCGCTGCGGTCGGAGACGAAGACGAGCGAGCCGTCGGGCGCCCAGCGGGGTTGTCCCACGGCCTCCGACGGTCCGCCGGCGACGTGGGTCGGCGCGGCCAGCAAGCCGTCCGGGAGGATGTCGGCGACCCAGAGGTCCGTGCCATCCCAGGGCATGGACGGGAAGTCCCAGCTCAGCCAGGCCAGGCGACGACCATCGGGGCTCAGCCGCGGGTCGCTGTAGAAGTCGCGGCCGGCGGCGAGCTCCGAGCGGGTGCCGTCGGCCAGCGCCACCGCGCAGATGGTGTTGCGGGCTTCGATGGCCGAATGCGTCTGGTCCTCCAGGACGGCGATGACACGGCCGCGCGACGGGTCCAGCTCCAGGTCGGCGAAGCGCAGGGCGGGGTCCGCGGCCAGCTCGACCAGAGACGCGCCCGGAGCAGGCGCCCAGAGCAACCGGTTGCCCGCGAACTCGGAGAGGACCACGACGCCGCCGCGGACCGTGTAGGCGCCCCCACCGTACTCGTGGACCCGCGTGCGGACATTGAGGCCGGGGGCCACGTCGGTGACGCTGCCGTCCGCGCGCACGCGAAGGAGGGCCACGCGGCCCGCCTCCTCGGGCCGGGACTCCAGGACATAGACGTCGTCGCCATCGGGGCGTGGCTCGGAGAGGCCGTGGCTGGAGCCCACCGCCAGCTCCGGGCTGATGGGCGACGGCCAGGTGCCGTAGGGCAGGGTCGGGAGATCGTTCATGGCGACGATGGTACGGTGCCAAGCCGGAGGCGGGTGGGCACGGCTCGGGGGTCGTGGGTGCGGCAGCGGTGGCCCGTGACGTCAGTGCCCCAGGGCGCCATACTCCGGCGACTATTCGGCCGGATCCTCCCGGCCGCCGAGCCAGGAGGAATGCCATGAGCAAGGACGCGGCGGTGACCGCATACATCGAGGCCCTGTCCCCAGAGACTCGAACCGCGCTGGAGACGGTCATGGGCGTGGCTCGTGAGACCCTGCCAGGTGCGGACGAGGTCATCCGCTACGGCATCCCCACCTTCCAGCTTGCCGGCCGCTCCGTCGTCCACGTGGGTGCCTGGAAGGAGCACCTCAGTGTCTACCCAGTGCCGGATGGCGACGAGCCACTGGCGCAGGACCTGCGGCCCTGGGTCGCCGGTCGCGGCACGCTGCGCTTCCCGCTTGCCGAGCCGCTGCCGCTGCCGCTCATCGCCAGGGTGGTGTCACGACTGCGCGACGCGCAGGCCGCCCGATGAACGCGGACGGTCCGGTGGTCCACGACCTGCTGGCTCCCGTGGCGACGCCGCGGGACGGCATCGTCAGCCGCACCATCCATGACGACGCCGCCTGTCGGGTGGTGCTCTTCTCCTTCGCCGAAGGGCAGGAGCTATCGGACCACACGGCAGCCATGCCCGTGACGCTCCAGGTCGTGGCCGGCGACGCGGTCATCGGGGTCGCCGGGAGGACGGCCGACGCCCCGGCAGGCTCGTGGCTCCACCTGGAGGCGCGGACGCCGCACAGCGTGCTGGCGCGTTCACCCCTGACGTTGCTGCTGACCATGATCAAGCCGGGCGCCTGACGCCCGGCTTGCCGGGCGCGGGGCGCCGGCCGGCTGCTGCTACTCGAGCGTCCAGGCCGAGGTCCAGCCCCAGCCGTTGGCGGCGTTGAGACCGATGTTCAGGAAGGCCATCGCCTCCAGGGTGCGTGCCGCGCTCAGCGGCCCCACGGCCAGGGGGCTGAAGCCCATCGAGGCGGCGAGGTCTGCGACCAGCTGCGCCGCGTCCTGGTCGTCCGCGGCCAGGAACGCCTGCTGGCCCTCTCGAGGTGACGCCTGGCTGCTGGCGAAGAGCGTGTTGAAGGCCTTCACGACGCGCGCCTCCGGCAGCCAGCCCTGGACTTCCTCGGCCGCCGACGTGCCTTCCAGCGCCAGCCCGGTGTAGTCAGCTCGCAGCGGGTTCATGACATCGACGATCACCTTGCCGGCCGTGACGTCCCGGATCTCCCCGGCCACCTCATCCGCGGCGCCGACGAAGGGCACCGCGAGGATGACCACCGGGGCTGCCGCGGCGGCCTCCCGGCTGGACGGCGCGAACGCCGCACCGAGCTGCTCCGCCACCTCACGGGCACGCTCGGGATCCCTGGCGGCGAGCGTGACGCGATGGCCCGCACGCAGCAGTGATGTGGTGAGGGCACTCCCGACATTGCCTACTCCGATGATCGCGACGTCCATGACTCATGTCTCCGTTAGGGGCCGCTTCGCGGCATCGATGATTGCCACAGCCAAATGTGGTTTGTCTCTGCACATCATCCCTGCCGAGTTGTCGCTTGTCAAGACGTGTTGGATGAAGGCATACTGCCGAGATGAAGAGCGAACGGCGCCGGCCGCTGGTCGGGGCCCAGATCCGGCGCCGGCGGCGAGATCGGGGTCTCACCCTCGCCGACGTCTCCGAGCGCACCGGTCTCAATGTCGGCTACCTGAGCCAGGTGGAGAACGACAAGGCGTCCCCTTCCCTGGAGACCCTTGCCGCGCTCGCCGAAGCCCTCGACGTGCCCATCACCTGGTTCCTGCTCGATAGCAGCCCGGTTCCGCGCGTGGTTCGGCGCTCGGAGCGGCCGCGACGAACGATGCCCCACGGGGGCGGTGCCATGAGCCAGGTCGACGGAGGGGCTGCGCACGACGTGGCGATCTTCGAGGGCGTCATGCCGGTCGGCCGGCAGACGGGCTTCCACGCCCACCGAGGCGACGAGCACCACCTCATCCTGAGCGGTCGCCTGCGCTTCACCCAGGGCGACACCGTCGTCGAGGCAGGACCAGGCGACTACGTGCTGCTTGATGGCACCCTGGCTCATGACGTCGAGGTCATCGGGGATGAGGAGGCGCGCCTTCTCATCATCTATGCGCGGGAGGGTCGGTCGGACCACTAGCCTCCGCGAGGATGCCGCGCACTGGCCATCGGTGCCCGCAGGCACCATCTCCCTGGCTCGCGCCCACCATCTCCCTGCTGGCGCGCCGTTCCAGGTCGGCATCGCTGACGCTGGATTCGCTAGGGTGATCGCAGTGGACCGGGTCACACGAGAGGGTCATCCCGGTCCGGGTCGGCGGCGCTCCATGGCCGCCTGGAACGAGGGGGATCAGGTATGAAGCGTCTCGTTGGCGTTGTCACACTCTCCGCGACGCTGCTGGTCGGCAGCGCCGGGCCGACGATGGCCATCACGGACGGCCAGCTCGATGGCGGTGGCCATCCGTATGTAGGGCTGATGGTGGCCCAGAAGGCCGATGGCACGACGCTCTGGCGCTGCAGCGGCACGCTCATCTCGTCGACCCTGTTCCTGACCGCGGGGCACTGCACGGAGGCCCCGGCCGCGCACGTCGAGATCTGGTTCGACGCCGATGTCCAGTCCGGCATCCCGGGCAACGGCTACCCGAACACGGGCGACGTGGGCGGCACTCCGTACACCCATCCGCAGTACGACCCGAACGCCTTCTGGAAGTACGACCTCGGCGTGGTCGTGCTCGACGAGCCGGTGAGATGGACGCAGTACGGCCTCCTGCCCACGCAGGACCTGCTCGACCAGTACAAGACGAAGCGGGGCATCAACCCGATCCGCTTCGACGCCGTGGGCTACGGGCTCCAGAAGTCGTTCCCGGACGCGGCCGCGTGGAAGGTGCAGGCGGTCAGGGTCCGCATGATCGCGCACCCGCGCCTCATCCAGATCAACAACAAGGCCGTTGGCGACAGCTCCATCCTGCTCTCCAACAACGCCAACACCGGCGGCACCTGCTTCGGTGATTCCGGCGGACCGAACTTCATCGCCGGGACGCCCGTCATCGCGGGCGTCACCTCCTTCGGCCGGAACGGCACCTGCGCCGGCACGGGTGGCGTCTACCGCGTCGACCGCGCCGATGACCTGGACTGGATCGCAAGCCTCATTCGGCAGCCAGCTTCCCTAATCGGGCCGACGGTGGCCGCGCCGGACCTGAACGATCCACGTGATACGAACGAGCCCCCGGGGACGACCCGGGGGCTCTGCTTCTGTCCGTCATCAGGGACGCTTGACGTCCCTGCGCCGCGGTCCTACATGACTCGCAGTCGCGGTGTCACGGCGAGAGCGTGATCGCCGGCGACGACGCCGGCAGGGGTTGCTCGATGGCTCCCTGCCCGTTCGCCCTGGCCATGAGGGACAGCACCGTCCGCCACGTGGCAGCCACGACGCCAAGCGCGGGGACGACGACGAACATGCCCAGCGGTCCCGCGACGGCCGCGCCGGCGGGGATGGCCACGAGCACGATGGCGGGGTGGATGTGCACCGTCCGCCCGTAGACCAGGGGGCTCACGATGTTCCCGGCCACGAGGTTGAAGACGATGGTCCAGATGCCCATGACGAGGACGTCGACGGTGTCGCCCACGGCGATGGCGACGAGGAAGGCCAGCCCGGTGGACAGGAAGCCGCCGATATAGGGGATGAAGCCGAGGAAGAACGAGAGCACGAAGATCGGCAACGCCAGCGGCAAGCCGAGCACGACCATGATGACGAACTGGCTGGCCGCGCCGACGAAGGAGATGGCGCCCGTCCCGATCATGTAGCCGCCCAGCACGTCGAACGCCCGCTTGCCGGCGGCGTGGACCTCGGGCTCGACCCCCGCCTGCAGGTGGGAGGCCAGCCCACCCCAGAGTCGTCCTCCGTCGCGCAGGAAGTAGAAGGCCAGCAGGATGCCGATGAGCGTGATGGTCGCCACGGCAGCCAGCCCGTCGGCGAGCGACAGGATCGTCTGCAGGGTCCTGTGGGCCCCAGACGCGACGGCATCGCTGGGCAGGCCGAGGAGTCCGCCGAACGCGCTGCTGGCCGACGAGGCACCCGCGGTGACCGTGTCGGCGAGCTGGGGCGCCTGCTGGACCAGTGAGGCGAGCGCCAGCAGCAGGAGACCGGCGACCAGCAGGCTGCCGCCACCGACCGAGAGCGCGGCGGACCGCGCTCTCGAGTACCCGCGCCCTTCGAGCCATTCGACAGAGGGCGCAAGGGTAGCCGCGAGGATGAGGGCCAGGATGATGGGGATGACGACGAGCGGCACCGTCACCACGATGCCCACCGTCAGCGCGATGACCCCGACGATGACGAGGGCGCGCCAGCCGAACTGCGCCAGCCGGTCGAGCCAGGCAGGCACGAGCCCGGGCAGCGGCGGCGGCGGGACCGGCTCGACGACGTCGATGGCCGCACCAGCGACGGCGATGAGCACGGCCGTGAGGGGCACGGCCGCGAAGACGCCGACGACACCGCCCAGCTGGAACCCGGCCGGCAGAGCCACGAGGACGACCGCGGGATGGATGTGCACCGTCCGCCCATAGACCAGTGGTCGGACGAGGTAGCCGAGGATCGCGCTGCGGACGCCCATGAGCACGAGCATCGCGATGAAGGGACCCGTGCCCAGCGCCCCCAGCGTGACGACCAGGATGATGGCGGTGCTCACGATGCCGCCGAAGTAGGGGATGTATCCGCAGAGGAAGGACAGTACGGCGAGCGGCAGGGCGAGCGGCACGTCCAGCAGCAGCATGAAGGCGTAGTTCGTGATGGCGACGAGCGCCCCGAGGACCGTCGTCCCACGCAGATAGCCGCCGACACGAGCCAGGGCGTCATCGCCGGCCGTGCTGATGAGTTCCCGCTTCTGGTCGCTGGCCCCCTGGAACAGCCAGACCCACGCCTTGTCCCCGTCACGCAGGAAGAAGAAGATGAGGAAGGTCGCCAGGATGGCCACCGTGACGGCCTGGGCTGCGGCGGCCACGATGCCCCCGCCGGTCTCTCCAGCCGCGTCACGCACCGCCCGCAGGGCAGCCTTGGTCGCCGCGGCGACGGAGGCTGGGACCTGCAGGTCGGCCAGCTGCGACTCCAGGGCCGTCAGGCCCTTGTCGAGCCCGGTCACCAGCTCCGCGACGTAGGGCAGGAAGGCCAGTACCAGCAGTAGGAGCGCGCCGCCGATGACGAGGATGGCGGTGGCCCAAACGATGGCCGCGGCGGCGGTCCTGGACCGCCCGCGGCTGCGCAACCGCAGCACGAAGGGCGCGAAGACCGCGGAGACGATGATGGCCACCGCGACGGAGGCCGTGACCGTCCAGAGCATGGTCAGCACGAACCAGCCAGCCACGATCAGCGCGGCCACCACCAGGACGCGCCAACCGAGGGCGGCGACATTGCCGAGCCAATCCGGCACCAGCTGCGCGGGGCCGTCCGGGAGCGCCGTGCTGGCCGCCGGGATCCCTTCGCCGGAACCCGCGGAGACCCCGCTGTCAGGCGGTCGTACGCTCACGGGATCGTCCCTCTCTCCGTCGGCCACCGCTCTCCCATCTCCCGAGATGCAGGCGTGACAGGTGGCCATCCGTCCCGGGCCAGCCACCGGGGGCCATCCGCTCGCAGCGCTCGGGCCATCTTAGGGCCCGAGAAGGGTCCGGGCGCGGGACCGTCGACCGCTGGACCTAGGCGTCCGTGATCCCGAAGGCCTTCTTGACGGGTTCCCGGTGCAGGTACCACAGCACGAACAGGGGCCATCCGGTGGCGGCCAGCGCGTAGTTCAGGGTCCCGGCCCCGATGAGGATGAAGAACGCCTCCAGGAGACCGAAGACGGCCAGGATCACCCCGAGCTGCCAGGCCCACGCCTGGAGGCTCCACGCCGCTCCGGCCGCGGCCCAGAACAGGAGCCCGGTCCCGGCGATGAGCCAGCCCCAGATCCATGTCCCCTGGCCGGTGGGCAGGGGCCCGAATGTCACGGCGGTGGTCAGCTGCAGTCCCACGACGATATAGGCGATGCCGGCCGCAGCCCAGATGATGGCCAGAAGCGTGATCCCGAACGGTCGTTTCACCGGTCCTCCTGCTCTTCATGATGACCGCTGCCAGCGGACTGCCTGCCTGTCGCCGGGTCATGGCTTCGCGCAGGTCCGTGCTGCCTGACGGCCCGAGTCCCCGAATCACAGCAGAGGCTGGGCGACACGCCATCACCCCGAACGGGGGACGACCCTTCCCGGACCACTGTGCGCAACGGGCTCCCGGTACGCTACCGTCGGCCTGGTGGCATGGAGGCATCAGCGGCGGTAGCGGGGGTGCAGGGGATCATGGACCGGCGCGCCGGGACGTCTCGGCCGACAGGTAGCTCCCGCACGTGAGCGCGTCCCGAGGCGACGCATCCGCGGCAGGCGAGGCGGCGCGCTGGGCCAGCCTGCGCGGGCATGTTCGCCGCTTCGTGCCCATCGTGGGCTGGCTGCCTGCCTACGACCGCGCTGATCTCGCCCCCGACCTCGTGGCCGGCTTGACGACCTGGGGGGTCATGGTGCCGGTGGCCCTGGCCTACGCCTCGCTGGCCGGATTGCCCCCGGAGTACGGGCTCATCACCGCGTTCGCGGCGTTGGCCGCCTACGCGGTCTTCGGCACCAGCCGATACCTGCGGGTCACCACCAGCTCCACGATGGCGGTGATGTCCTTCGCACTGGTGACGCCGATCGCCGGCGGGGACCCGGGGCGTTTCCTTGCCCTGAGCGCGGCACTGGCGCTCATCGTCGGCGCCCTGCTGGTCATCGCGGGGGCCGCCCGCCTGGGCTTCATCTCCGAGTTCCTGGCCAAGCCCGTGGTGACCGGCTTCATCATCGGCGTGGCCGTCACCGTCATCGTTGCCCAGCTTCCCAAGATCCTGGGAGTCGCCGGCTCCTCCGGTAGCGTCTTCGACCAGCTCCGCTCGCTGGCAGCCAACCTCGCCCAGACGGACCCCCTGACGATGGCGATCGGTGTCGGCGCCGTAGCGCTCATCCTGCTGCTGCGACGACTCGACACGCGCATCCCCGGCGGCCTGGTGGCCATGCTCCTGGGTATCGCCGCCGCCTTCGCCTTCGGTCTCGCGGACCGGGGCGTCGCGGTCGTCGGCGAGGTCGCCACGCTCATGCCCAGCGTCGGCCTGCCCCACGTCGGCCTCGGTGACCTGACCTACCTGCTGACGGGTGCGGCGGGCATCGTCTTCCTGGCTGTCGGGGAATCGCTGGGCGCGGCGCGATCCTTCTCGGCGCGCCACCGCCAGGAGTTCGACGCTGACCAGGAACTCATCGCGCTCGGTGCGGCGAACGCCAGTGCCGGCCTGTTCGGCGGCTTCATCGTCGACGCCAGCCTCTCGCAGTCGGCCACCGCCGAGACCGCAGGGCAGCGCACGCAGCTCGCCGGGCTGGTCACCTCGGGGCTCGTGTTGGCGACCGCCCTGTTCCTGGCACCGCTCTTCGAGGAGCTGCCCTGGGCCGTGCTGGCAGCCATCGTCGTGACGTCGATGCTGGGTCTCATCGACCTCGGGGAGCTGAAGCGGTACTGGGCCTGGCGGCGCATGGATGCGCTGCTCGCCGCGGCCGCACTCATCGGCGTCGCGACCACCGATGTCCTCGCCGGCCTCGTCATCGCCGTGCTGCTCTCGCTCCTCATGATGCTGCTGCGCGCCAGCCACCCGTACGTGGCGGTGTTGGGGAGGCTGCCCAGCGACCGCGGGACCTACGCTGACCTGAGCCGCAATCCCGGCGCTGAGCCGGTCGAAGGGTTGCTCATCGTCCGGCTGGACGCGCCGCTCTACTTCTTCAATGCCGGCGTGACGCGATCGGCGATCATCTCCCTGGTCGACGCCCAGCCGTCAACGCCGCGCGTCGTCATCGTCGATGTCGGCGCCACGGCGGACCTCGATGTCACGAGCGCGGACACGCTCGCACAGCTGGTGGACGAGCTGGATGCGCGGGGCGTGGATCTCGCGCTGGCGCAGGCCAAGAGCCGGGTCCGGGATCGCCTGGCGCGCACGGGACTGCTCGAACGCATCGGAAGCTCGGACATCTACTTCTCGGTCGCGCAGGCCGTCGCCAGCGAGCAGGCACGACCGGAGACGCGTTGACGACGGGTGATCGTCGTGGCAACGCCGCTCTGACGGGCGGCGACCTGGACGCTGGCCACCGGTCAACCGAGCGACGCCTACTCCAGGGGCAGGACGGGTACCAGCCAGAGCAGGTCTCGCCGCGAGACGAGGTCGACGAAGAGCCGGTAGAGGCCGCTCGATGCCGTGGGCTGGCCGGACGCCCCGTCGAACTCGTCGCTGGGCAGCGGCGCGCGCACCTCGACCCGGGCGACCGCCATGGTCCCCGGTCCGGCCGGCTGGACCGACGCGGTCACCGAGGTGACGCCCCGATCGGCCAGCAAGTCGGCCAGCGGTGTGTTCGAGGAGACGGCAGGCATCGTCTTGAGCCGTCGTGGCAGCACCTCGACCGCCGTCGCCGCGTCTGCTTCATCCTCGTAGGCCAGGGCGATGGAGACGACCTGCTCGTCGGGCGTGGCCCCATCGAGGATGGCCACGGCAGCTGCAGGAGGCATGGGCTCGAGGCTGTCGGCGAGCTCACCGATCAACCTGGCAGCTTCCTCGGGAGAAGCCCCCAGCAGCTGGTAGATGTCCGGCCCGATACCGAGCATGCCACCGGGCAGGAAGGTGGCCTGCACGAGCGTCACGTCCGGGTCCCCGGCCAGGGCCAGGGCGCGATACGCCCGGTCCTCGGCCAGCGACGCCACGTCACCGGCGGCGGCCGCGGTCATGGCCGTGATCGTGGCCAGGTCCGCGGAGCTCAGGATCGCGTCCGCGGCGATCGCCACGGGCTCGCTGCGACCGATGGCGGCGCCGAACGGCAGGCTGGGGTCGGCCGCGGCGAGGTTCACGTCCATGCCCGCCTCGCAACCGGCGGCACCACAGAGCAGCAGCCACTCACCCGCCTCGGAGCTGCTGTAGCCACGGGCCGAGAACGCTTGCGCCACGGCCTGGGGATCGAAGGCGCCAAGCAGGACTGATCCATCGCCCGGCGGCGTGCCGAAGCTGAGGTGACGATCCACGTCGAGGAGGTCGAAGCCCAGCGCCTGGAGCCACCCGCCGGCCCTGCCAAGCCCGCGGAGGAGGTCAGTGTCCCCGCTGGCGGCACCCATGAACGCCGCCAGCCACAGGCGGGCGGCCGGATCCTGGGCCTCGACGAGTGCCAGGGCCTCCGCGACGGACGCGGGCTGGGCGGCCCCGGGCCGGGCCGCGACCAGGGCTGCCTGGTCCAGGTAGGAGAGCGGTGCCTCACGTGTGGCCGTCGTGTCCGGCACCCGGGAAAGCGCCTCCAGGAGCGCGCCACCCGAGCCGGTCTCGGCCGCCGGCAGGTCCCTGGCGAAGGTTGCCGACGAGATCAGAGGGAGGAGAAGGACGAGGGCCAGGGCGGGGACGGTCAGCCGACGCGGCATGGGAGCCTCCTGCGGCGGGGTCGATGCCTGACGTAGTGTGCCCCGCCGGCGCGGCCGCGTACAGCAGTCGCGCTGGCGCCAGGTGCCCGTGCTGGCGCGGGCGGCACCCAGCGGTGCCCGCTGCTAGACGGTGCCGACCTCGTCCAGCAGCGCGCCGTCCGGGGCTCGCAACTGCAGGACCACGGCGGCCATGCCCACGGCATGCGTGGAGCAGCTGAGGCAGGGGTCGTAGGCCCGCACGAGCGCGGACACGCGGTTCAGCGCGCCCTCCCGGATGTGCCCGCCATCGACGAAGCGCGTCGCGACCTGGTGCACGCCCTGGCTGATGGCGAGGTTGTTGTGGCCGGTGGCGACGATGAGGTTGGCCCAGGTCATGGCGCCACTGGCACTGACGCGGTAGTGGTGGATGAGCGTGCCGCGCGGCGCCTCGATGATGCCCACACCCTCAAGCTCGTTGACATCGGCACGGGCGCGCACGTTGGGGGAGAGGATGGCCGGATCGTCGAGGAGCTCCACGAGTCGCTCCAGGGCATAGGTGGCCTCGATGAGGCGCGCGTAGTGATAGTGGAAGCCGCTCTGCACGATGCGCCCGAAGCGCTGCCGGTACTCGGCCAGCTCAGCGTCCGCGACGGGCGTCCCGCAGCGCTCGGCGACGTTGAGACGGGCCAGGGGGCCGACCCGGTACATGCCGGCGGGATAGCCGCGTGGCAGGAAGTAGGGCGCCTTCAGGTAGGAGTCGGGCCTGGCCGCCTCACCGATCCAGGTGGCGTAGTCCTCGGCCGCGACCTGGTCGGCCACGATCGCGCCGTCCGCATCGATGAAGCGCAGGCGCCCGTCGTACAGGCGCAGGCTGCCATCCGGACCGACCGTCCCGCAGTACATCGTGGGGAAGTCGGAGAAGGTCGCGATCTCGTCGGGGAACCGATCCACGGTGGCCTTCCACATCGCCAGCGTGCGGGCCAGGATGTCGGCCGCGGCGGGGACCTCGGCGAGGATGGCATCCCGGGTCTCCGCGGCCAGGGGCGCATTGACGCCACCCGGCACGGTCCACGAGGGGTGGACGCGCTCGCCGGCCAGCCGCGCGATGACGCTCTGCCCGAAGCGGCGCAGGGCGATGCCGTCCCTGAGCACGTCGGGGTGCTCCGCCAGCAGCCCGACCACGTTCCGGGTCGCCGGGTCATGGTCCATGCCCAGCAGCAGGTCCGGCGCGGAGAGGTGGAAGAAGGACAGCGCGTGCGACTGCACGATCTGGGCGCAGTGCAGCAGCTCCCGCAGGCGCGAGGCGGCGGTCGGGATGCGCACGGCCATGATGGCGTCGCAGGCCTTGGAGGAGGCCAGCAGGTGGCTGACCGGGCAGATGCCGCAGATGCGCGCCGTGATGGCCGGCATCTCGTAGTACGGCCGACCCTCGGTGAACCGTTCGAAGCCGCGGATCTGGGTGACGTGGAACTGGGTGTCCGCCACCTTGCCGGCGTCGTCGAGGGTGATGGTGATGGTGGCGTGGCCCTCGATGCGCGTGACGTGATCGATGCTGATGGTCGGCATGCCGTTCCTCTCGCCTACCCGAAGCGCAACCGCGAGAGGGTCGGTCGACGGCCCTCGATGAGCTCGCCCAGGACGGCGCCGATGGCCTCCGGCCGGGGCGGGCAGCCGGGCACGTGGAGATCGACCTCGATCACGGCATGCAGCGGCTCCGCGCGCGTGAGCAGCGGCGGAACGCCATCGGTGGGGACGCCCGGCTCCGCGGTCACACCCTCGATGTAGATGCGCTCCAGCAGGGCCCGGGTGGGGATGCCGTTGCGCATGGCGGGCACGTTGCCAGTCACCGCGCAGTCCCCCAGGGCCACGACGATGCGGCTCCGCTCCCGCGCCGTGCGTGCCAGGTGGAGGTCATCCTGGCTGCTCACGGCACCCTCGATGACGGCCACGTCCGTGCCCTCCGGCCACTCCTGGGCATCCACGAGCGGCCCGAAGACGATGTCCGCCCTGGTGAGGACGTCGACGATGGCCTCGTCCAGGTCCAGCAGGGACATGTGGCAGCCCGAGCAGCCGTCAAGCCAGCAGGTGCCGATCCTGACCTTGCCCGGCACGGGCTCCGTCGTGCCCGCTGCCTGCCCTGGGACGTCCATCACTGACCCTCACGCATGGAGCTGAGACCGCTGACCAGCGCACCGTGCTTGACCATCTCCTCGGCACCCCAGCCCTTCTCGACCAGGGCGCCGGTCGGGCAGGCCTGCACGCACTTGCCGCAGCTGGTGCACGTCGTCGCCTCACCCCAGGGTCGCTGCAGCTCGGAGACGAGCCGGGAGCCCACGCCGCGCCCGGCGATGTCCCACACGTGGGCGCCCTCGATCTCGGCGCAGGTGCGCACGCAGCGCGAGCAGAGCACGCAGCGGTTGTGGTCGAGGACGAAGCGCGGGTGACTGGTGTCCACGGTGCAGCCGCGGGAAGTCATACGGGTAGCGCACGGACAGGATGTCGTGCTCGAAGGCCAGGGTCTGCAGCTCGCAGTGCCCCGACGAGACGCACACGGCGCAGACGTGGTTGCGCTCCGCGAACAGGAGCTCCAGGGCGATCTTGCGATAGGCCTCCAGCTGCGCGGAGGCCGTGCTCACGGCCAGGCCCTCCGCCACGGGCGTCGTGCAGGCCGGCAACAGGCGCGAGGAGCCGGCCACCTCGACCATGCAGAGCCGGCAGGAGCCGATCGGGCTGAGGCCTTCGAGGTAGCAGAGCGACGGGATGTAGGTGCCGTTCTCGCGAGCCACTTGCAGGATCGTCCGCCCTGGCGGGGCCGCGATGACCTGCCCGTCGATGCGGACCTTCACCCTGTCGCTCACCGCAGCCTCCTAGTGGTCGGCGCTGCGCAGATCGCAGCGCAGGCAGCGGGATGTCTCCTCGCGTGCGGCGAGGACGCCCAGGCCCAGGGTCACCTCCGCGTTGGATCGCACGCGATCCGCAGCCGGCAGCTCCCCCGAGGCATGCCGCCCGCTCGGGCTGGGCGTTTCCGGCGCCACCATGGCGTACTCGAAGGCCGGCACGAGGTCGGCAGCATCCTCTCGACTTGTCAGGCGGCGATGGATGGTCCGGGCGGCCTTCTTGCCCAGGCCCATGGCATTGGAGACGTTGGAGGCGCCGGTGATGAGGTCGCCGCCAGCGTAGAACCGGTCGCGGCTGGTCTCCAGGGAGTAGCGGTCGACCTCGAGGGTCTTGGTCTCCCTGACCTTCAGGCCGGAGGCCGCGCAGAAGTCGAGATCGACGGACTCCCCGACGGCCAGCACGACGCTGTCGCACTCGAAGCGCACGATCTCGTCGGTGGGCATCGGTCGGCGTCGCCCGGAGGTGTCGAATGGACCGGGTCGAGTGCGCACGGCCTCGAGCGCCACCACGCGGCCCTCGCGATCCCCCAGGATGCGGTGCGGCGCGGCGAGGTAGACGATGCGCACGCCCTCATGCTCGGCGGCCTCGACCTCCTCGGCGATGGCGGGCATGTCGGCGCGCTGGCGCCGATAGACCACCGTCACCTGGGCGCCCAGGCGGCGTGCCGTCCGGGCGGAGTCGATGGCTGCGTTGCCGCCCCCGATGACGACGATGGAGCGCCCGACGGGCACCGCCTGGTCGCGCGAGACCGCCTCCAGGAAGGGCAGCGCCGGGATGACCCCGGTCAGCTCCGTACCGGGCAGGTAGACCCACGACTCCTTCCACGTCCCGATGGACAGGAAGACCGCATCGTGCTGCTGGGCGATCTCGTTGAGCCCCAGGTCATCGCCGACGTTGACGTTGAAGCGGAAGTCCACGCCGAGGCGCGCGATGAGCTCGATCTCCCGGTCCAGGACGGCCTTGGGGAGGCGATACTCGGGCAGCGCGTAGCGCAGCATGCCGCCGGCCGCGGGGCGCGATTCATAGACGGTCACGGCGTGCCCCAGGAGCGCCAGGTAGTAGGCACAGGTCAGGCCCGTGGGGCCCGCGCCGACGACCGCGACGTGCTGCCCCGTGGGCGGCATGCGCCGCTCCAGGACACGCTGCACCATGCCCTCGAACCGATCGGTCAGGAGCACCTGGTCCGCGATGGCCCGATGGACCTCGCGCATGTTGACGGCCTCGTCGATGGCGGCGCGGCGGCAGCGGTCGTCGCAGGGGTGCTGGCAGACGCGGCCCGTGGAGGCCGGCAGGGGGTTGTCCAGGATGACCGAGAGGAAGGCATCCTCGAGCCGATCCTCCTTGTAGAGCTCCAGGAAGCGCGGGATGTTCATGTGCAGCGGGCAGGAGTTCTCGCACGGCGAAAGGGCCAGGTCTTCGCAGACCCCGGCCCGGCAGCGCCGCGCCATGATGTGGTCCTCGAACTCGTGACGGAAGTGCCGCAGGCTGGTGAGCACCGGGTTCGGGAGCGCTCTGGCCCAGGGCGCAGAGCGAGGTGTCGCGGACCATGCGGCAGAGTTCGTCCAGGGCGGAAAGGTCGGCATGCGTGGCGTTGCCGTGGGTGAAGCGGTCCAGGATGCGCAGGGCCTTGTGCAGGCCGACCCGACAGGGCACGCACTTGCCGCACGATTCGGAGCGCGTGAACTCGATGAAGTAGCGCGCCACGTCGACCATGCAGTTGTCTTCGTCCAGGACGACCATGCCGCCGGAGCCCATGATCGAGCCCAGCTGCGCGAGCGTCTCGTAGTCGACCGGGGTGTCGAACATCTCGGCCGGGATGCAGCCGCCCGACGGGCCACCGGTCTGCACGGCCTTGATCTCGCGACCGTGCAGGCCACCCCCACCGACGTCGTAGAGGAATCGCGCCAGCGGCGTGCCCAGGGGCATCTCCACGAGGCCCGTGCTGCGCACCTTGCCGACCAGCGAGAAGACCTTGGTGCCGGCGCTCTTGGGGCTGCCGATGTCGGTGAACCAGGCCGCGCCCTTCGTGACGATGGGCGCCACGTTGTACCAGGTCTCGACGTTGTTGATGTTCGTGGGCCGGCCGCGCAGGCCACGCTCGGAGGGGAACGGCGGGCGCGGCCGAGGTCGCCCGGCACGGTCCTCCAGCGAGGCGATGAGAGCCGTCTCCTCGCCGCAGACGAAGGCGCCGGCGCCCTCGACGATCTCGATGTCGAAGTCGAAGCCACGGCCCAGGATGTCCCGACCCAGCAGGCCGCGTTCGCGGGCGGCGGCGATGGCGCGTTCCAGGCGGATGATGGCGATGGGGTACTCGGCGCGCACGTAGATGATGCCCCGCGGCGCGCCCGTGACGAAGCCGGCGATGGCCATGCCTTCGAGCAGCGCATGGGGGTCCGACTCGATCTCGTTGCGGTTCATGTAGGCGCCCGGGTCGCCTTCATCCGCGTTGCAGATGATGACCTTGTCGGGGCCCGGGGCCGTGCGCAGGAACTCCCACTTGTTGCCGGTCAGGTAGCCGGCTCCGCCACGGCCACGCAGGCGGGCAAGCTTGATCTGCTCCACGACGCCGGCCGGGTCCCGGTCGATGAGGACCTTGTAGAGCGCCTGGTAGCCGCCAACGGCGATGTACTCCTCGACGTCGTCGGGGTTGATGAGACCGCAGTCACGCAGGACGACCTTGACCTGCCCGGCGAAGAAGGGCACCTCGTCCCAGGCGGGCACACCCGGGTAGCCACTGCCGTAGCGGACGTGCCCGGTGAGGTGGTCCCACTCCTCGATCTTGCAGAGCACCAGCTCGTCAGGCACGGCGGTGCCATCGGTCGCGGCACGGAGGATGGCGTCGACGTGGTCGCCGTCGACGCGGTGCAGCATGAGCAGCGGTCGGCCTGGCAGCCCCAGGTTGACGAGCGGCTCCTCGGCGCAGAAGCCGAAGCAGCCCACGGGCACCAGGTTCACGGACAGACCGCGCGCGTCGATGGCGGATGCGAAGGCGCGGAAGAGCCCCTCGGCACCATTGCCGGAGCCGCAGGTGCCCATGCCGACGGCGATGCGCGGCCGGTCCGGCACCAGCTTGGCCAGGCCGGCCTCGCGGACGGCCGCGAACTCGGAGAGCCCGGCGATCCTCATCGCGTCGGCCTTCGCCGCAGGGCCTCCACCTCGCGGATCAGGGCCTGCTCGGTGACATGGCCGCGGATGGCGTGATCGACTTCCACGACGGGCGCCAGCGCACACTGCCCGAAGCAGGCCACGGTTCGCACCGTGAAGCGTCGGTCGGGCGTGGTGAGGCTGAGCTTGTCGGCCTCATCACTCGTCTCCCGCAGGCCCAGCTGGAGCTTGACGCGTTCGAGGAGGGGCCGCGACCCGCGCGTATGGCAGGCCGTGCCGCGACAGATGGCGACGCTGTGCTCACCCTGCGGCTCCAGGTTGAAGAGGGAGAAGAACGTGGCGACGCCGAAGACCTGCGACTGCGGGATGCCCGTCCGGGCGGCCACGTACTCCAGCGTTGGCATGGGCAGGTGCTTGTAGCGATCGCGCTCCTGCAGCTGCTCCAGGATGCCGAGGAGCGCGCCGGGGCGGCCGACATGGTCGGCGATGATCCGGTCGACCGAGTCCCGGTCGACCAGGCTCGCCGTCTCCCGCTCCCCTCCCGTCGTCATCGAACCCCCCGCTGGCGGAGGCCGCACGTAGCGGGCCGGTCACATGACGCGACCCACGAGACGTACGGCGGATGCCGCAGACCGTAGGGTCCTCGTCAGGGCTCGCCTAGGGCCATCCGGACCGGGCTGGACCGGGCCGGTCATCCGATTGGCGCGCCGACGCTCAGGTGGGGGTCGACGCCGGAGCGGCCACCAAGTGGACCTCGACTTCGGGAACGCGTTGTAGCAGGCGATCAGGCAAGGGCCGCGCCAGGAAGCGCGACAGGCCGCTGGCCTCCTGCTGCGGGAGCACCACGTGGGTGGCCCGACGCGATCGGACGACCTGCTCGAGGCCATCCAGGACGTCGCGGGCCTCGACACGCACGACCTCGGCACCCAGGTCGACGGCATCGTCGATCGATTCCTGGAGGTCGCGGCGCTGATCGAAGGAGCGGCGCTCGCTGGCCGGGGTGTCGACGACCACGGCCACGAGCGCCGCGTTGAGGTGGCCGGCCAGGGCCGCGGCGCGGCGCACAGCCCGGGCGCAGGCGTGCGCATCGTCCACGAGCACGACGACCCGCTCCGTGACGAGCGCCAGCTGCCCGCCCGCCGCTGTCCGCTCCAGCTGACCCTCCACCCGGCGGGCCACGAGCCGCAGCGACAGCTCGCGCAGGGCGGTGAGGTTGCCCTCCGTGAAGAAGCGATCGAGGGCGACCTGGGCGCGTTCCGGCGGATACACGTTGCCGTGCTTCATGCGCTGCCGCAGCGCGTGCGGGCTCATGTCCACGAGCTCGATCTCGTCGGCCTGAAGAAGGAACGCGTCGGGGATGCGCTCATTGACGGGAGCGCCAGTGATGGTAGCGACGGCGTCGGCGACCGACTCGAGATGCTGCACGTTCAGAGTGCTGACGACATGGATGCCGGCCTCCCGGATGGCCTCCACATCCTCCCAGCGCTTGGCTCGCACGGAGCCCGGCGCGTTCGTGTGGGCCAGCTCGTCCACGAGAGCCACGGTGGGTCGGCGGGCCACCACTGCCTCGGTGTCCATCTCCTCGACGATGACACCCCGGTACTCGATGCGGCGGCGGGGGACGACCTCGAGGCCCTCCACCAGGGCGCCCACCACGGATCGCCCGTGCGTCTCCACGAAGCCCACGACGATGTCGGTGCCTCGGTCGGCGCGTCGATGGCCCTCCTCGAGCATGCGATAGGACTTGCCGACACCCGGCGCCATGCCCAGGTAGACCCGCAGCCGGCCGCGGGTGTCACCCTGCTCCTCATGCAGGCGCAGGAGCATCTCCTCGGCCGTGGGCCGCACATCGAAGGCGTCGCGCTCCGGGTGGTCGTAGCTCATGGCTGACGTTCCGAAGGTCGCGGTGGCTGGCGCTTCATGGCTGCAGCTCGTCCAGCGCCAGGTTGAGTGCCAGGACGTTCACGCGGGGCTGATCCAGGAACCCCACCAGCGCTGACTCCGTGTAGCGGCCCACGAGGGCCTGCACCGCGCCCGGCTCCATGCCCCGGGCAGCGGCGACCCGCTCGACCTGGTAGCGGGCCGCCTGCGGGCTGATGTGCGGGTCGAGCCCCGAGGCCGAGGTGGTCACGAGATCCACGGGCACCGGCGCGTCACCGTGAGCGGCGCGCAGGCGCTCCACGTCCGCCCGGACCCGTTCGATGAGGGAGGCGTTCGTGGGGCCCAGGTTGGAGCCGGCCGAGGCATTGGCGTCATAGCCGTCCGCCCCGGCTGCCGAGGGCCGGCCCCAGAAATACTGCGGATCGCTGAAGCCCTGCCCGATGAGGCGGGAGCCCACGATGCGGCCGTCGGCTGTCGTGATGAGCGAGCCGTTCGCCTGGGACGGGAAGGCCACCTGGGCGATGACCGTGATGGCCAGGGGATACAGGATGCCCGTGATGAGGGTCAGGGCGAGGGTCAGCCCCACGGCTGGCCAGAGCTGTCGTCGAAGGATGTCCATGTGCACGTGTCCTATGCGAGGCCCAGGGCCGAGATGACCACGTCGATGAGCTTGATGCCGACGAACGGCGCGATGATGCCGCCGAGGCCGTAGACCAGCAGGTTGCGGCGCAGCAGCTCGCTCGCGGGCGCGGGCTTGAAGCTCACGCCCCGCAGCGCCAGCGGGATGAGCGCCGGGATGATGAGGGCGTTGAAGATGACCGCGGAGAGGATGGCGCTCTGCGGCGACGAGAGGCCCATGATGTCGAGCTGGTCGAGCGCCGGGTAGATGGCCACGAAGAGCGCCGGGATGATGGCGAAGTACTTGGCCACGTCGTTGGCGATGCTGAACGTGGTGATCGAGCCGCGTGTGATGAGCAGCTGCTTGCCGATGGCGATCACCTCCAGCAGCTTGGTGGGGTCGGAGTCGAGGTCGACCATGTTGGCCGCCTCCTTGCACGCCGACGTGCCGCTGTTCATGGCCAGGCCCACGTCCGCCTGGGCCACGGCGGGGGCGTCGTTCGTGCCGTCTCCGGTCATGGCCACGAGGTGGCCATCGGCCTGCTCCTTGCGGATGAAGGCGATCTTGTCCTCCGGCGTGGCCTCCGCGATGAAGTCGTCCACGCCGGCTTCCCGGGCGATGGTGGCCGCGGTGCGCGGGTTGTCACCCGTGATCATGACGGTGCGGATGCCCATGCGGCGGAACTCCTCGAAGCGCTCGACGAGTCCCTCCTTGACGGTGTCCTTGAGCTCGATGAGACCGAGGACGCGGTCATCACGCCGGATGGCCAGGGGCGTGGCACCCTGGTCCGAGATCGCGTCTGCCTGGGCCGCGACCTCCGCGGGCATGGTGAGCCCGCGGCCGATGGCGTCGATGGCCCCCTTGAGGATCATCGTCCCGTCATTCGTGCGCACGCCGCTCGTGCGGGTCTGTGCCGTGAAGGCGACGGCCTCGGCGATGGTGCTGGCCAGGCGATCGAAGCCGGCCGCGTCACCGTCGGCGCCGGGGGCCTCGAGCCTCGCGAGCCGGTGGCGGGCCAGCTCCACGATGGAGCGACCTTCGGGCGTCTCGTCGCGGATCGATGACACGAGCGCGGCGGTCAGGACGTCCACGTCGCTGACCCCCGCGACGGGCGTGATCGCCGCGGCCATGCGATTGCCATACGTGATGGTGCCGGTCTTGTCCAACAAGATCACGTCCACGTCACCGGAGGCCTCGACGGCGCGGCCGCTCATGGCCAGCACGTTGAAGCGGGCCACACGGTCCATGCCGGCGATGCCGATGGCCGAGAGGAGCCCGCCGATGGTGGTGGGGATGAGGCAGACGAGGAGCGCCACGAGCTCGACCGTGCCCACGGTCTCGCCGGCGAAGAGGCCGAAGGGCCGCAGCGTGACGACCGCCATCAGGAAGACGAGGGTCAGGCCGGCCAGCAGGATGGAGAGGGCGATCTCGTTGGGCGAGCGCTGCCGGCGAGCGCCCTCGACGAGGGCGATCATGCGATCGAGGAACGTCTCGCCCGGGTCCGCCGTGACCCGCACCACGATGCTGTCGCTCACGAGCGTCGTGCCACCCGTGACCGAGCTGCGGATGTCGGTGCCCGGCTCCTTGAGGACGGGCGCCAATTCGCCGGTGATGGCGGCCTCGTTGACGAAGCCCACGCCCTCGATGACGTCGCCGTCGCTGGGGATGATCTCGCCTTCGTTGACGATGACGGTGTCGCCACGGCGCAGCTCCGACGAGCCCACCTCCTCGAGCGAGCCATCGGCACGCCGGCGGCGGGCCGTGGTCACGGAGCGGGTCCGCCGCAGCGTGGCGGCCTGGGCGCGGCCGCGTGCCTCCGCGACGGCCTCGGCGTAGGTGGCGAAGAGGACCGTGAACCAGAGCCACAGGCCGATCTGCACCTGGAAGCCGAGGCCCGCCTCGCCATCGACCGGCAGGAGGCCCGTGAGGTCGGCGAGGATGATGAGGGTCACGAGTGCGGCCGTGATCTCGACCACGAACATGACCGGGTTGCGGGCCATGAGCCGAGGGTCGAGCTTGCGCACCGCCTGCGGCAGGGCAGCCCGCAGCAGCTGCGGGTCGAGCACGCCACGCGGTCGCGGCGGCTCGCCGGACGGCTTGCTGCCGCCGAGGGTGACGAAGCGCTGGAAGCGGCGGGTCCCCCGCGAAAGGTCGACGGAACGAAGGAGAGCCATGGCTAGAACACCTGCCCCGCGTTCTGGAGAAGCTGCTCGACGATGGGACCCAGCGCCAGGGCCGGGAAGTAGGTCAGAGCGCCCACGATGATGACCACGCCGATGAGGAGCACCACGAAGATGCCTCCGGTCGTGGGGAACGTGCCGAGCGACGGCGCGACGCGACGCTTGGCGGCCATCGAGCCGGCGATGGCGAGGATGGGGATGATCATGGCGAAGCGCCCGATGAGCATGGCCAGCCCGCCGGTCACGTTGTAGAACGGCGTGTTGCCGGTCAGGCCCGCGAAGGCCGAGCCGTTGTTGCCCGTCTGGCTGGAGAAGGCATAGAGGATCTCGCTGAAGCCGTGCGGGCCGCTGTTGAGGGGCCCGGCTTGTCCCTCCGCGGTCGCCGTGGCGAGGGCCGTGAAGCCCAGGATGCTGGCACCCAGGATGACCACGACGAGCATGGCCATCTTCATCTCGAAGCCCTCGACCTTCTTGCCCAGGTACTCGGGCGTGCGGCCGACCATGAGCCCGGCGATGAAGACGGAGAGGATGGCCCCCAGGATGAGCATGCCGTAGAGGCCTGCGCCCACACCGCCCGGCGCGATCTCGCCGAGCTGCATGAGGAAGAGGGGCACCAGGCCGGCCATCGGCTGGAAGCTGTCGTGCATGGCGTTCACGGCTCCGGTGCTGGTGCCGGTGGTGACCGCGGCCCACAGACCGCCGGCGCCGGAACCGATGCGCAGCTCCTTGCCCTCCATGTTGCCGAGATGCTGGTCCAGGCCGGCCGGGAACAGGGGGTTGCCGCCGGTCTCGCCGGACATGGCCACGACGGCCCCGACGACGAGGATGCCGGCCATGGCCGCGAAGATGGCCCAGCCCTGTCGCTGGTCACCGGCCATGCGCCCGAACGTGTACGTCAGGCTGAAGGGGATGATGAGGATGGCCAGCATCTCCAGCCAGTTGGTCAGGCCGGTGGGGTTCTCGAAGGGATGGGCCGAGTTGGCGTTGAGCGGCCCGCCACCGTTGGTGCCCAGCTCCTTGATGATCTCCTGCGAGGCGAAGGGGCCGCGGGCGATGACCTGCTCGGCACCCTGCAGCGTGGTCGCCGTGGCCGTGCCGTCGAACGTCTGGGTGACGCCCTGCCAGACGAGCACGATGGCGCCCACCACGGCCAGGGGCAGGAGGATGTACAGCGTCGAGCGCGTCACGTCGACCCAGAAGTTGCCGATCGACGAGGCGTTGCGTCGGACGAGGCCACGGATGAGGGCCACGGCGACGGCGATGCCGGCGGCGGCGGACGTGAAGTTGCGCACGGCCAGGCCGGCCGACTGGATGAGGTGGCTGACGCCCTCGCCCGAGTAGTTCTGCCAGTTGGTGTTCGTCTCGAAGCTGACGGACGTGTTGAAGGCCAGCTCCGGCGTGAAGGCCGCGCTGGCGTTGGGGTTCAGGGGCAGGATGTCCTGCAGCCGCAGCATGGCGTACATGACGAGGATGCCCACGAGGCTGAAGAGCAGGAGGGCCACCGAGTAGCTTTTCCAGCCCTGCTCGGACGCCTCGTCGATGCCGGAGACGCGGTAGACCGCGCGTTCCACGGGGCGCAGGACCGGGCTCAGGATGGTGCGCTGACCCTCCATCACGGAGGCCATGTACCGGCCCAGGAAGGGGGTCACGATGAGCACTGCCGCGGCCACCGAGAGGAGGAGGGTGAGGTCGGGAAGGGCGAGCACGTTCAGATCTCCTCGGCGCGCAGCAGCGCCCACAGGAGATACACGAAGACGAAGACCGTGGCGAGGCCCGTCACGATCTCGAGGACGCTCATCGCCGCACCAGCTCGACCAGGCCGATGAGCCCGAAGAGGGCCAGGAAGGCCACCCCCAGGATGGCCAGGATGACGGTGTCGGTCATGCGTGCGGTGACTCCTTTTCCTGGGTCGTAGCGTCGAGCAGGCGCTCGACGGTCTGCAACAAGGTCTCGAGCGGGAAGGGCTTGGGCAGATAGCCCTCGACGCCGAACTCGGCGAGGTGTCGAGGGCTGACGGTGACGGCGCTGGCGACCACCACGGGCGGCCGTCCGGCCGCCTGCATGGCCGGGCTGCGCAGGAGGTCCCAGCCCGTTCCCCCGGGTAGGTTGATGTCGAGGAGGACGAGCGCGGGAGGAGGCCCGGAGGCGAGGCGCTCCGCGGCACCCTCGGCTGAGTCCGCCTCGACCACGTCGTAGCCATGGCGACGGAGATGACCGGCCAGGATGCGCCGCAGGGCCTCGTCGTCCTCGACGAGCAGGATCGTGACCTCAGGAGTTGGCACCATCCCCCGCCTCCACGACCAGCCCCACGGGACCCTCGTCGGTGGATGTCCACAGCGCCGACACGCGGACGCCGACAGCGCGGGCCTGCAGCCCGGCCTGCTCAAGGAGCTGCTCCCCGAACATCAATCCTCCGAGGCGCACGGTCGTGGCCTCCCCCGAGGCCACCATGCGGATGGCGCCGGCGACGAGGCCCAGCTCGCGGTCGAGCTGGCGCATGGTTGCTTTGCGCGATCGGGCGCTCTCCATGGCACCAGCATCGGACCGGCCTCCAAGAGGCGGGGGCCGGGGAGTTCCTCCGGCGGCTTAAGCCTTCCTAAAGCCGGGGGGAATGGGATCCGGCGACTCCGGGCCCCGCACTCGGTAACCGACGCCGGGCTCGGTGACGATGATGCCGCGCAACGAGCCCGAGGGGTCGGCGGCGGCCAGCTTCCGGCGCAACTGGCTGACGTGGACGTAGACGTAGGCGTCCTCGCCCTGGTAGGCCTCGCCCCACACCGCCCGCAGGAGGCGTCCCTTGGTGACGAGCCGGTCCCGGTTGGCCAGCAGGACGCGCAGGATCTCGAACTCGCGGGGGGTCAGCTCGAGCGGCTCACCCGCCACGCGCACCTCGTGACGCAGCGGCGTCGAACTCGAGCGGCCCGACGACGATCCGGCCGGCGGGGTCGGCGGCCGGTCCGGCAGCGTGACGGAGCGCCACGCGCAGGCGGGCGTTGAGCTCCTCCACGCCGAACGGCTTGGTGACGTAGTCATCAGCTCCGCGCTCCAGCGCGGCCACCTTCTCGCGCTCCTCGTAGCGTCCGGAGAGGATGACGATGGGCGTCGAGGCATCCCGCCGCACCCGGCTGATGACCGCGAGGCCATCCATGTCCGGCAAGCCCAGGTCCAGCAGGATGATGTCGGGCCGGGCGGCCTCCCAGCGTTCCAGTGCGCTGCGCCCGTCCGCGGCCGGGTCCACCTGGTAGCCGCGCGCCGTGAGCTCGCGGAAGAGCACGGCCCGCGTCTCCATGTCGTCCTCGACGAGGAGGACGCGCGGCGGCTGGGAGCGTTTCGTGGTCACGAAGCCACACCCTCCAGGAGGTCCGCCGGTAGCCTGGCGGCCACGAGGTCGATGTCGACGGCAAGCCCACCCAGCTCGCTGCGGCGGGCGTGGACCTCGCCGCCCATGGCCTCCACGAGTCCCCGGACGACGGCCAGCCCGATGCCCGTCCCGGAGCGGGAGCCACGTCCCGACCCGGGCACACGGTAGAACTTCTCGAAGAGCCGCGGGAGGGTCTCGTCGGGCACGCCAGGGCCGCCGTCCTCGATGGTCAGGCGGATCCGCCCGGGGACCTCGCTGCCGGTGGCCGTGATGCGGAGCGGCGTGCCCGCCGGCGTGTACTTGAGGGCGTTCTCGATGATGTTGGTGACGGCCTCGTCGAGGAACGTGGGGTCGACCTCGACCGGCGGCGCTGACAGCGCGACCTCCAGCGGCCGGCCTTGGAGCCGCGCCTCGAGCCGCTCGAGCGAGCGTCCCACGAGGTCGTCAAGGTCGAAGACGTCCGCGTCGGCGCGCAGGACGCCGGCCTCGATGCGGCTCAGGTCAAGGAGGTTCGTGACCAGCCGGTTGAGGTACTCCACCTCCCGGTCGATGGCCTCGACGCTCTCCAGCTGGTCGTCGGGACTGAGGCCGGTGCCCGGCCGCAGGGTCCCGGCGGCCGCCCGGATGGTCGCCAGCGGAGTGCGCAGGTCGTGCGAGACGGACTGCAGCAGGGCCGACTTGAGGTCGTCGCTCTGGCGCGCGATCTCGGCCGCCTGGGATTCGGCCGCCAGCCGATCGTGGGCCACCGCCTGGCCGACCTGGTCGGCCGCCGAGGCGAGCAGGCGCGTCTCGGTCGGGGTGGGCTCGCCGACTGCCTGGTCGCGCATGGCGTAGAGCGACCCAAGACAGGTGCCAGAGGCGTCGATCCGGACGCGGAACGCGCTCGTGCCCCCGCGGCGCCGGGTACGCGCTGAGGGCTGGTGGACACGTATCCAGCGGGAGGCATCGTCTCCGGGCGAACGCTGCAGGACGCTCACGACGGCGGGCAGGGCTGGGATCTCGCCGATGCCCGTGTCAGCCACGATCCGCTCGCTGGCATCGTCGGCGCCGAGGGCGATCCAGACGCGTGACATGGCGGCCTCCGGGCGGAGGACCTCTGCGACGGTCGCAAGACCGCCCTGCGTGGAGTCGCGAGTGACGAGCGAACGGCTCACTGCGGACAGGGCTCGGGCCTCGTGCTCACGCTCCAGGGCGACACGGGCCCGCGCTCGCTGCATGGCGGCGAGCTGCCCGACGACGATGCCCACGAACAGGAGCAGGACCAGGCTGAGCCACTCCTCCGGATCCTCGACCGTGAGCGTGTGGTACGGGACGACGAAGAGGTAGTCGTAGAGCAGGAAGGACGCCACCGACGTGAACACGGCCCCGAGGGTGCCGGCGACCACCGCAGTCACCACCACGGCGACCAGGTACACCGCCGATGCGTTGGACACCCCGACGACAGCCTCGAGCAACGCCACGGCGAGGGTGGCGAGGCCGATGGCCGGGATGGCCACGGCCGCGAGCAGCCCGAACTCCCGTCGCCGCATCGGTGTCACGGCTTGCGAGATGGCTGTCGGTGCCGATCAGTCGGTAGCCGGCGGCGCCCCCTCGGTCGAGAGCGTCGGCCCGGGCGTCGAGGCTGCGCCGGTCGCGGGTGCAGTCGCGTGCGGCCCGAAGTGCATCCCGAGGTGCTCCTCCATCCAGTGGCGCAGCTGCTGGTAGACCATGGGGGCGCCGACGAGCGGCCCCAGGTCCAGCTGCCAGTCGGCCGGGTAGAGCAGGAAGGGGCGGGTCTGCGGGCCGCCCAGGCCACCGTGCGCTCCGATGAGCTCCTCGAAGGCGGCGATCTCGCCGGTCTCCGGGTCGTAGAGGCTGATGACAGCGACGTCGCCGACATTGGCGATGCCGTCGAGGCGCCGCAGCGCATCCGCGGCCCGGTCGCCGTAGATGGCCAGCGGGTCCTCGCCCTCCACCCGGTCCTCGTCCAGGAAGTGGACGCCCTTCTTGCCCACCGCGATGGCGCCGTGGTCGGCCGAGCGGACCATGAGGATGCCGATGCCCGGGTGCTCCACCAGGGCCGGCATGAGGTCCGGGTAGGCGGCATCGATCTCGCCGAGCGTCATGCGTTCGTCGCTCACGTTGAAGTAGATGAGGGCCAGGTTCCCGCCGGCCACGACGATGAGGTCGGCGACCTCGGCCGCGGCCTGCGCTGGCACATCCACGGCGCCCGGCTGCCCCTTGCCCGGGATGGCCGCCGGAGCGCCGGCGGGCGTGAACTGCGCCACGTCGGGTCCCAGCTCGTGCTGCTCGCCGCTGCGGCGGTCGTGGGTGACTGCGCGAGCCAGCGAGCCACTGACACCCTTGGTCTCAGACACCTCGCCGAGGAACGTGTTGAGCTGTCCCCAGTCCTCGATCTGTGCCGTGGCCGCCGCGACCGATGCCTTGCCACCCATGAGCGAGCGCACGACGTCCTGGAGGGTGACGCCGTATCGCTGCAGGAAGGTCTGGCCGAGGCTCTGGCCGTGGTCGGCGAGGATGACGAAGCGGTACGGGCGGGCGGCTTCCTCGGCTGCCTTCCGCAGGATGCGCAGCTCGCGGTCGACCCCGTCGAGCGCGTCCAGGGATTCCGGGCGCTCCGGGCCGCTGTGGTGGGCGATCTCGTCGTAGTCGGTGTAGTCCATGTAGATGACCGGTGTGCCCCGGTACATCTCCTGGATGATGAGCGATGTGCCGAGCGCGCGGAGCGCCACGTTCGTGGCCGCCCGGACGAGCGGGTACGGGAAGCCGCGGTGGTGGCCCATGTGGGGCACCATCCCGGCCCGCTGCTGGCGCCACGACTGGATGCGCTCCTTGACCACCTCGCCGAAGTACTTGGCGCCCATGACCATGTAGTTGTAGGGGCTCACGAAGAACCAGCCGAACGCGTCGCTCTGGCCAAGGCCGCGCTCCTTGACCTTGATCGTGGACATGACCAGGAAGGCGCGATCGGCGTCACCGGTGAAGATGTTGCTGATGCTGGCGCCGCCCGGGCTCAGGAGGCCCTCGCCGTTCGAGATGCGCTGCTCGATGACGGTCGCATCCTCTGGGTGATTGGCCACCAACAGCCGACGCTCCTTCTTCTCCCACCAGCGGAAGTTGGGGATGCCGTCGTTGTTGCCATGGAGGATGCCGGCCTGACTGGCCGGCGTGGTGGAGGGCAGCAGGGCGTCCCAATGGCCCAGCTTGTGCGTGCCCGTCCGGATCCAGCTGGCCATCTCCGGCACGCGACCAGCTCGAACGGAGTGGCTCATCACGTCGTGCGAGAGCCCGTCCAGCTGGATGATGACGATGCCGGGCTCATCGGTGCGCTCGACGCCCGGTCGTCGGCTGGCCATCGTGCGCACCAGGGTCCCGTAGTAGGAGTCGTCCTCGCCAAGGCCGAACAGGCTGGAGATGCCGGCCTGCAGGAAGCCGAAGACGAATGAGACGAGCAGCAGGCCGATGAAGCCGGCCGTCACGCTGACGCCGGCGATGAGCGGCTCGAGCAGCCAGAAGACGAAGACCTGGAAGAGCAGCGTGAGCAGCACGAGGGCGACGACCGACCGGCCGGCCACCAGGCCGATGAGGACGGGGCGCACGAGCAGGTTGAGCGCGGCGATGAGCAACACCGCCAGCAGGCCGGCCACGACGCCGTCCACGTGGAGCTGGCCGGAGAGCAGCCATGCCGTGAGGTAGAAGGCGATGAAGGCCGCCGCCAGGGAGACAAGGCCGCGACGCACCAGCGCCCAGGGGCCAAGCCGCCAGTGCCAGAGCAGCTCGAACTGGGTGCGATACAGGGCGATGGTGCGTTCGATCATGCCGCTCTGCCGTGCCTCTCATCGGGCGCCCGCCGGCGCCTACGGCCGGCTCCATTCGACCGGTGCGCGCATGGTAGTGCCCCGGCGTCCGGGCAGCGCGGCCTCCGAGCGGCGATCTGGCCATCCACGAGGGCACGCCATCCCCGATCGAGGATGCTGAGCCACCCTGATGGGTGATGCCCCCGGTACCGAACGATCAGGGACACCCCACCCGAGCCACCCATATGGTCCCCGGCGACACCGCACGGGGGCGTGGATCGCACGGCGCCGTGACCGACGAGGGGTCCGGCCCGCGGCGCCGATCGACCGCACGCATCTGGAGTGCTTCATGGACCCTCGGAGCCCCATGGCTCGACGACTGGGCGTCGCGTTCGCGGCCGCTCTCCTCACCACCGCCACGTTGGCCAGCGCCAGCCTTGCCGCTGACAGCGGCACGATCGCGGTGACCGGCGGCAGTGTCTCAGCCATCCGCATCACGATCCCGGACGCCTCGGCCGCCTTCGGCACCAACCTCACCCCCGACGGCGTGGCCAGCAACTCGGGCGAGGCCAGCGCCATCGTCGACGGGGCCGACCCGAGCACCGGTGCGTGCTATTCCTGGGCCGGCGGACTCACCGTCAGGAGCAACCAGGCCTATACGCTGGCCTTCGTCACGCCGACCGCCGGGACCGCCAACGCCAACGTTCACTTCATGACCGCGGCACCGACATCGTTCGCCAACTGCACCGGGGGTGCGGCCCTCAGCACGACGACGCCCGGCACGGTCGTGAACAACCTGACCGCCACCAATGGCCGGGCATACAGCTTCTGGCTGGGCCTGGTCATGCTCTGGACGGATGCCCCGAGCGCGACGTTCGGCGACGCCACCCTGACCGTCACGGCCTCGGCCGCCCCGTAGCCCCATGCGACAGCCCAGGATCCCGAGCATCCTCGGCGTGGCCTGCCTTGTACTGGTCGCCGCGCTCGCACCCACCGCTGCGAGCGCGGAGGTCAGCCTCTCCGTCTCGCCCGCGCTGCTCGACCTGAACGGCGGCGCGGGCAGCGATGGCCAGGTCGCCATCACCGTGGCCAACCGCGGTGACGAGGCCATCGACGTCGTCACGGATGTCGGCCCGCTCGACGGTGCAGAGCAAGAGCCCTCTGCGGTCGAGTGGAGCTCCGTCAGTCCGGACCGCCTCCGCCTGGCGCCGGACGAAGAGACGGACGTCCTCTACCACGTGACGATCCCGAAGGACGCCGTCTCCGGTGGCCGCTATGCCGCCGTGTCTCTCTCGACCGTGCCGCCCGATGCTGACGAGGGCGCGGACGTCTCCGGCCGCATCATCGTCCCGGTCCTGCTCACGGTCACCGGCCGGGGACCCGTCCTGCGCGAGCCCAGCCTGGACCGTGCCGCGCTCTTCGTCGAGCTGGATGGCCGCATCGGCCTACGGGCCGAGGTGAGCAACGCCGGCAACACCCATGTCCTGCTTGAAGGCGCGGCGGTCGTGCGCGAGGCCATCCCCGCCGCGACCAGCGCCGGCACGTCGATGGAACCTGCCGCCACCAGTGAGCCAGGCGCGGAGCTGGCCAGGCTCGCCCTCGTCACCGGGCGCGTCCTGCCCGAGGTCGTGCGGACCTATGCCAGCGCCGACGCCGCCGAGCTGCCGGATGACCTCGACTACGTCGTCCGCCTGACCATGGCCCCGCCAGCCGACGCCGGCATCAGCGACGTCGAGCCGCTCACCATGCGCTTCGAGGTGGAGCCCACGGCAGCGTTGGCCATCGCCTCGCTGGGCATCTGCCAGGGCGACGCCGGCGGTCCCACCATCGCCGCCCGCCTGGACAGCAGCGGTGGCCTGGGCGTCGTGAGCAACGTCGCCTTCGAGATCAGCGACACGGCCGGCGTGCCCCTCGTGGCGGCGAACCTGTTGGAGCCCGCGCTCGCGTGGCCTGGCTCGACCAGCCTGGCGTCGATCGATCTGCCCACGTCGCTGGCTGAAGGCGACTACGTCCTCGTCGCGACCGCCACCTCCGCCTGGGACGACCCCGCGGAGTCGAGCCTGCCCTTCAGGGTCGGCGCCGATCCGGCGTCCGCCCTGCCGGCCTGCTGACGATCATGTCCCCGCGCCCGCGTCGACCAGTGGCCTGGCTGAGCCTGATCGTGGCCCTGGCCGTGATCGGCGCGCAGGCGCCGTCCCTCGCCGCCGACGAGCCGGGGACGCAGCCTGCCGCGGTCGAGACACAGGCTGCCCGGCAGGCGGACGCCACCCCGACGCCGGAGCCCCACCCAACGGTCGCGCCCGCGGCCGACTCGACGCCCGAGCCCAGGGTCGATCCCAAGCCTGAACCCGAGCCGGAAGCACGGCCCGAGCCCAGGGCCGAACGCGCCGAGGACCCGACGCCGCAGCCTGACCAGGCCGGCGATCCAACGCCAGTGCCGGACGAGGCGACCGGCCCTACGCCCAAGCCCGACCCGACGCCCGAGGCCACCGACCCGACCGCGGAGGCCTCGCCAATGCCGGAACCCAACGCCGACCCGACTCCGGCGCCCGATCCCACGCCCGACCCCGACCGTCCCCCCAGCGAGCCACGGCCGAGCATGGCTCCCGAGCCGTCCGTCGATCCCGAGTCGAGCATGGCTCCCGAGCCATCCGTCGATCCCGACGCATCGGCGACGCCTGAGCCATCCGCCGGAGCGTCCCCGGAGGCTGACCTGTCTCCGGAGCCCAGCCTGGAGGCCTCCCCGGCACCCGAAGCCAGTCCGGAACCCTCCGCCTCACCGGATCCGGTCCCGACCATCCGCACCAACCACACCGACTACGCGCCCGGTGCACTCGTGCTCGTCGAGGGCGAGGGCTGGCGGCCCTTCGAGCCTGTCGACCTGGTCATCAACGACGACGAGGGCAGGACGTGGCAGGACGCTGGCTCGGTCGTCGCCGATGCCAGCGGCGCCATCACCTACGAGTTCCGCCTGCCCACCTGGTTCGTGGCCACCTACACGGTGGTGGCCACGGGCGCCGACGGGCGCGAGGCTCGCTGGACCTTCAGCGATTCCATCGGCACCGGCCCCGGGACGACCGGAGACAACGGCAACCCGGGCGCGTCGGAGCTGACCATCCCCACGCCCTCGGCGGTGGCCGGCCGCCTGCTCCTCGCCCAGGTCGTGGTGACGAACCTGACGTCGACGAATGCCATCTGCACGCCCTCCGGCTGGACCCTCATCCGTCGCACGAACAACGGCTCGAGCGTATCGGTCGCCACCTTCTACCGGGTCACCACGACGAGCGAGCCGACCTCCACCACGTGGCGGCTGCGCAGCAGCTCGGCGTACTGCTCCAGCACGTCGGGCACGCTGAGCGGCAAGGGCGCCGTGGGAAACATCACCGCATACGCTGGCGTCTCCACCAGCAGCCCGATCTCGGGCTCGTCCGGCATCACGGCGACCAGCAGCGCGTCCGTCGCCGCGCCGTCACTGAGTGCCCCGTCCAACGCCATCGTCGTGCGCGCCTTTGGAGGCTCGGCGGCCGCGGCCATCACCACGGCGTCCACCTCGTCGACCGGCGTCGCCAACAGCCAGGTGTTCTCGCGGCTCCGCAGCGGCTCCCTGGCGCCGGCATCCGCAGCGGCCGACGCGGATCAGCCCACGGCCGGGGCGACCGGGACCCTGACCGCCTCCAATGGCGTCACCGGGTATTGGGCAGCCCAGACCATCGTCCTCGCGCCCAGCGGCACGCAACCCGCGCTGACCCTGACCCTGTCGAGCAGCACGGCGCAACTCGGCACGAACCTCACACCCGACGGCGTGGCCAGCGATGCGTCCGGCGTCAGCGTGGACATCGACGCGGCGAACCCGAGCACGGGCGCCTGCTACTCGTGGGCGGGCTCCATGACCGTGGTCAGCACCGTCGCCTACGATGTCCTGGTCGAGGCTGCCGCTGCCAACCCGCGCCTGGATCTGCTCTCAGCCGATCCGGCCACCTACGCGGCCTGCACCAGCGGCGAGCCCATCGCCGCGGGGATGTTCGCCTCGGCCAACCCCGCGGGTGCCTGGCTGACGGGAAGGAGCGCCACGACGGGGCGGTCGCACCCCTACTGGCTGGGCCTCGACGTGCGCTGGGCTGACACTCCCGCCAGCACCCTCGGCGCTGCCACGCTGACCTTCACGGCCTCCGTGGACTGGTGACGCCGCGCCCGGCGCGGCGGCTGCGGGGAGCGCATCAGTCGACGCCCCGCAGGCGACCCGTCTCCACCTCGTAGATCAGGCCGCTGACCGGCACGTCGTTGATCCAGGGATGCGACCGGATGCGCTCCACCTGCGCGCGCAGGTTGGACTCCAGGTCGTCGAACGCCTGCAGGGGCAGATCCACCTCGGCTCCGGTCCGGGCGGCCAGCTCGGAACGGACATCCTCGTCGCGGAACGTGAGCATGCCGCAGCCCGTGTGCTCGACGACGATGACCTCCTCCGTGCCCAGCAGGGCCTGGCTGATGACGATCGAGCGGATGGCGTCGTCGCTGGCCAGGCCGGGGGCTCGGGACGGGCGAGGTCGGCTCAGGCCGGCGTGCCAGCCAACTGCGCAGCGGCGTCCCGGGTCGCGACGGCCGCCGAGGGGATTCTCGATGGGCACGCCCACGAGGATCCCCACTCTGTCCAGGAGCCGTCGTAGTTGCGGACGTGCGGGTAGCCCAGCAGCTCATGGAGGACGAACCAGCTGTGGCTGGACCGCTCGCCGATGCGACAGTAGGTGATCACGTCCTTGTCCGGCGTGACGCCCTTCCCCGCGTAGTGCTCACGCAGCTCGTCGGCACCACGGAACGTGCCGTCCTCACGCACGACCTGGGCCCAGGGAGCGGAGACGGCGCCCGGGATGTGACCGGCACGCTGGGCGCCCTCGCTGAGGCCTGGTGGCGCCAGCACCTCGCCGGCGAACTCGGCCGGGGAGCGCACGTCCACGAGGGATCGGACGGCCGACCCGAGGCCCGCGAGCACGTCACGCTGGAACGCCCGCAGGGCGTGGTCCGCTTCTGGCAGCCGGATGCCGGTGGGCGCATAGGCAGGCAGCTCGGCGGTCGTCGGCAGCCCGTGCTCGAGCCAGTACTGGCGGCCACCATCGAGCAGGCTGACCCGCGTCAGGCCATGGAGCTTGAGCTGCCAGTACGCCCAGGCGGCGAACCAGCCGTGGTTGTCGCCGTACAGGACGATGTGCGTGTTCGGCCCGATGCCCGAGCGGGAGAGCAGCGCGGAGAGATCTTCACGGCTGGCGATGTCGCGGCGCACCGTGTCGGAGAGCTGGGTCGTCCAGTCCCAGCCCACGGCACCAGGCAGGTGGGCCTGGCGGTAGGCCTCCGTGTCCACGTCGACTTCGACGAAGCGGACAGTGGCGTCTCCGAGGTGCTGCTGCGCCCACGCGGGACTGACCAGGGCGTTTGGGTTGGCGTAGTCACTCATGGGGGGCTCCTCTGATGGCTCGCTGGTGGGATCGCACGCTAGCGCTGGTGACTCGCGGTGTCCAATCGAATTCATCCGTCGACGTGATCGACGACAACGGTCACTGGTCGGTTCGCGGTCGCCGTTCACAGCCCTTGACGCCTCCGGCTCGAGGCGCCACCCTGTCGCTCCCAGACCCGCATCGGAGACCCCCCACGATGCCCCGCATCACGCCCTGCCTCTGGTTCGACGGCTGCGCAGAGGAAGCCGCCAGCTTCTACACATCGGTGTTCCCTGATGCCAGCATCACATCGGTGATGCGCGCTCCGGCGGACAACCCGAGCACCAGGTCAGGCGACGTGCTCCTCGTCAGCTTCAGCCTTGGTGGCCAGTCGTTCACCGCGCTCAACGGCGGGCCGCAGTTCACCTTCTCGGAAGCCGTCTCCTTCGAGATCGACTGCGCCGACCAGGCCGAGGCGGACCGCTACTGGGACGCCCTCGTGGAAGGCGGCGGCGAGCACAGCGCGTGCGGCTGGCTCAAGGACCGCTTCGGCGTTTCCTGGCAGGTGGTGCCGCGGCAGATGGGTGAGTACCTGGCCGGCCCCGACGCGGCGGGCAATCGGCGCGCCATGGAGGCCATGCTGGGCATGGGCCGGCTGGACCTTGAGGTCCTGCGGCAAGCCTATGAGGGCTCCCTGGAGCAGTCACCCAGCCAGGGCGACTGAGCGCCGCTCGTCGTGCCTGCCCCGTGCGCGTGGTCACGCCGCACCGGGCAGGTCGGGCAGAGCTCCCCGTCCGACGCCTTGAAGGCCAGGCAGCAGGTGGCGCGCTGGTAGACGAAGCCGGACGATCGGGGCAGGGAGGCAGAGCCGGCAGGACACGCCACGAACCGTCCTCGGGCCGACCATAACGGGGAGCCGGGTCGGTCCAGGAGCCGGCGCGCTGCCTCGACCGCCTCGTGCGCGCGGCCCGACCCCTCCCCCGCGGCCTGCAGGATCATGGCCATGCGGTCGGCTGACTGCAGCCACTGCTGGCGGCGTCCGACCCGACCAGCGGCATGGAAGGCCGCGATCCACGGCGTGAGGAAGGCCTCGATGCGTTCGCGGAGGATGGCCGTCAGCGTCCCCGGATCGTCCGCCACGATGAGGTCACCACCGGCGCGCGCCAGCGGGTCGTCGGGGAGGCCAGCCCAGGCTCCGTCAGCCAGCCACACGAGCGGCGTCTGGCCGTCCCAGGCCAGCGCCATGCCCCAGGGATCGATCGGCGCCACGCGTCGCTCATCCAGCCAGGCGAGGAGCACGGGGCCAAGCGCCCAATGGATGGTCCAGCCCTGCAGCCAGGTGGCCGCCACCCGTCGGTCGCGCATGCCCGTGACCTGCCCGACCAGGTCCAGGACCATCTCGAGGGATCCGGCGGCCGGCTCCGCCAGCGTCGCCAGCGAGAGCAGTCCGCCGTGGGCCGTCGGCGGCGCGGCGCCCACGACCGGCGCGGGCACGTCGAGCCGCAGAGCCGCACGGGCCAGGCTGGCCTGGCCGGCCGACGCCACGGTCGACGGGGCGATCACTCGCCCGAGGGTGGCACGACCGTGGCCGGATCGCCATCGATGGCCGCCGCCAGCATGGGCACCAGTCCGTCGAGGAGGAAGGGGATGCTCAGGACGGTCACGAAGGACGTGGCGCCGCCCAGCGGGTCACCAACGCTGTCGAGCAGGACCTCGCGGCCCTCGGTGTGGACGGCCAGGGAGTCATAGATGGGGCCGCCCAGGTCATCAGCCCCCGCGCTGTCGAGCCAGATGATGACGTCCGTGTCGAGCAGGTCGGCAGCCTCCTCGCTGAGATGGCCACCCCAGGTGGCACCGGTCGCCTCCGCGAGACCCTCGGGCAGCTGGAAGCCCAGGCTGGTCAGCAGGCGCCCGCGCACGTCCTCGGGCCCGTAGACGAAGATGCCCTCCCACGGCGTGGCCACCACGGCCGTCGCGCCCTGGAACTCCGGGTGCGCCGCGGCGACTTCCGCGAACCTGGACTCGACGTCCGCCACCAGTGCCTCCGCCTGGGCGGGCTTGCCCACGATGGCACCGATGGTGGTCGTCAGCTCCTGCCACGGGATGCCGTAATCGACGTAGTCGGCCGGCTGGGCGATGGTCGGGGCGATGCCGGAGAGCTGATCGTACTGCTCCTGGGTGAGGCCCGAGTAGAGCGCCAGGATGAGGTCCGGATCGGCAGCCGCGATACGCTCCGGGTCCACGGTCGTGGCGTCGCCGATGACCTCCGGGGCAGCACCGCCCAGGAGCGGCTGGGCCCAGGGCCAGGCGGCTGACGGGTACCCACCGAACCACTCGGTGACGGCGACGGGCGGGACACCCAGCGCCAGCAGCGGGTCCTGCTCCAGCAGGCCGACGGTGACGATGCGCTGCGGCACGGACTCCAGGGTCGTGGAGCCGTACTTGTGCTCGACGGTGAGGGGGAAGCCCGGTGCCGCTGCCGCGGTGGACGCCGCTGGCGAAGTGTCAGCGGTGGGCGAACTCGACTGGGCAGCCACCGGGGACGCCGTCAGCAGCAGGCCGGCGGCGAGGATGGGGATGGCGACCCGGAAGGGTCGGACGGAGCGGGCGTGGTCCATGGTGACCTCCTTGGGGATCGACGGGATCGACCCGGCGACGGATGGGTGACCCCGGGACAGGGGCGCCTGAGCGAACCGCTGCCGCCACATCAGGCGGCGCCGGAGAGGGCTGGCGAGCCGCGTGCGCCGTTGTCACGCCGGTCAGGTCGGCCGGCCGGGATGACGATCGGCGTGCCCGTCACCGGGTCAGAAAGGACCCGGCATTCGACACCGAAGATCTCGCGCACCATCGGCGCGCTGACGACATCGGTGGGCCTGCCGACGACCCGGATGCGCCCGTCCGACATGGCCACCAGGTGGTCGGCGTACCGACAGGCCAGGTTCAGGTCGTGGATGACGAGGACGATGGTCCGACCCTCCTCGCTGTTGAGGCGGTGCAGCAGGTCCAGGACCTCCACCTGGTGGGCCAGGTCCAGGTAGGTCGTCGGCTCGTCGAGCAGGAGCAGCGGCGTCTCCTGGGCCAGGGCCATGGCGATCCAGGCGCGCTGGCGCTGGCCGCCGGACAGGGCGTCCACGGGTCGGTGTCGGATGTCCGCCGTGTCCGTCAGGAGAAGGGCGCGCTCCACGGCCTCCTCGTCCGCGCGCGACCATTGCCGCAACCAGCCCTGGTGTGGATAGCGGCCGCGACCCACGAGGTCCTCCACGCTGAGCCCGTCAGGCGCGACGGGTGACTGCGGCAACAGACCCAGGCGCGTGGCCACCTCCCGTGAGGGCAGTCGGTGGATGTCCTGGCCGTCGAGCACGACGGAGCCGGCTCGCGGCGCCAGCAGGCGGGCGAGGCCGCGCAGCAGGGTCGACTTGCCGCAGGCATTGGGCCCCACGAGGGCCGTGATCCGCTCGTCGGGGATGGCCAGCGTGAGACCGTCCACGACCGGGCTGCCGTCATACGCAAGGCGGAGCCCCTGCGCGAAGAGGCGGGAATCGGCCTCAGCGGCGCGGCTGCCGTTCATCGCGTCACGCGCACGCGGTCGGAGCGCAGCAACAGCCAGAGGAAGAAGGGCGCTCCCATGAGCACGGTGACGAGACCCACCGGCAGCTCCGCAGGGTCGGCGACACGGCGAGCCAGCAGATCGGCCCCGACCATGAGCACGGCGCCCACGGCCGCCGATGCCGGCAGCAGCCCGCTGCCCGTGCCTCGCGCCAGACGACGGGCGATGTGCGGCGCGATGAAGGCCACGAAGGCGATGGGCCCCGTGGCCGCGACGGCCACGGCAGCCAGGACCACCGCCACGGCAAGGAGCACCAGGCGCGTGCGCTCCGTCGCGACGCCCAGGCTGGCAGCGGCGTCGTCACCCAGCTGCAGAGCGGTGAGGCCGCGCGCCAGGAAGGCGATGATGGGCACCAGGATGAGCAGCGCAAGGCCGACGAGGATGGCGTCCTGCCAGGTGGCGGCAGACAGGCTGCCCACGAGCCAGGCCTGCGCGGTCATCACGTCGAGGATCTGGCTGCGGGTGAAGAGGAAGCCGATGCCGGCCTGCGCGAAGGCTGCCACGCCGATGCCCACCAGCACGAGGCGCGTGCGGTCGCTGCCATGCTCCCACGACGCCGCGTAGACGATGATCGCCGCGGCGCAGCCGCCCAGGATGGCCGCCGGGCCGATGAGGTCGCGCGAGACGCCCAGCACGATGACCGCCACCGCAGCCAGTGCGGCGCCACCACTGACACCCACGATATCGGGCGACACGAGCGGGTTCCGGGCGATGGCCTGGAAGACGCCGCCGGAGATACCCAGCGCGGCACCGGTCAGGACCGCCGTGAGCAGGCGGGGCAGGCGGATCGACCAGACGACGTAGCTGGCGTCCGGATCGGCCTCGCCGAACAGGGCGGAGACGACGGCCCCCGGCGAGAGTGGGTAGGCGCCGCTGCCGGTGCCCACCGCCAGCAGGACGATGGTGGCGAGGACGGCGCCCGCGATGACGAGGATCGTGCCCCAGCCGATGCGTGCGGAGACGCGCCCGTCGGCGAGGCGGATCACCATGGCCCGCTGGCGCAGCGGCATCGGCGTAGAGGCCATCAGGAAGCCGAGACCCGTCGGCGCCGCACGAGCAGGATGAGCACCGGGACGCCCACGAGGGCCGTGACGACACCGACCTGGATCTCCGCGGGGCGCATCAGCAGCCTTCCCAGGACGTCCGCGGCAAGCAGGATCAGCGGGCCCAGGATGAGGCACCAGGCGGCGATCCAGCGCGTTTCCGCACCACCCACCGCGCGAGCCGCATGGGGCACGACGAGGCCGACGAAGACGATCGGACCGGCGGCTGCGACCGCGCCACCTGCGAGCAGGACGATGGCGATGGCGGCCGCCAGCCGCACCAGCAGCACGTTCTGCCCCAGGGATGTGGCCACCTCGTCGCCCAGGGCCAGGGCGTCCATGGCCCGCGTCAGGCCGAGCGCCAGCAACACCCCGATGGCCACGACGGGCAACACGGTGACCAGCACATCGGAGTCCCTGCCTCCCAGCGAGCCCACGTCCCAGAACCGGAAGCGGTCGAGCGTGGCGTCGTCGAGCACCAGCAAGGCGCTGGTGATCGCCCCCAGGAAGGCCGTCATGACCGCGCCAGCCAGCGTCAGGCGGATGGGCGAGAGGCGGCCGCCCCCTGCGGCGCCCAGCCAGTAGACGGCGCCAGAAGCGACCGCGGCCCCGACCAGCGCCAGCCCCAGGTAGGCGCCGGGGTCCGTCACGCCCAGGAAGGCGATCCCCAGCACCACCGCGAGTGCGGCGCCGGCGCTGACACCCAGGATGCCGGGGTCGGCGATGGGGTTGCGCGTGATGCCCTGCATGAGCATGCCCGCCAGCCCCAGGGCGATACCGACGACGAAGCCGACGAGCATGCGGGGCAGGCGGATCTCGCGGACGATGACCGCGCCGGCCGAATCGTCCTGTCCCAGCAGAGCGGCGACGACCACCTGCGGGTCCACGTCCCGGGCACCCAGGGCCAGGCTCGCCAGCACGACGGCGGCCAGGCCCAGCAGGCCGACGAGGAGCGCGAGCGAACGCGTCAGCCGCCGACCCGCGACGGTCGGCGGAGCAGCCAGGAACGCGACGTCGCCGGGTGCAGTCAAGCCGGGTTGTCTACCCTCAACAAGTACCCTTGATAGAAGGGGGCATGCTAGCCTGAGGCCCGCGCACCCGTCAACGGCACGGCGGCCCCACCCACGCCGGTGGGTGTCGAAGGTCGTTCGCCCGAGCGTCCCCCTCGGCATCGTCTCCCCTGGTCGGGCCCGACCCTTCAGCCCACCCCAGGCCCTTGACGACCGGTATGACAGCGATATATCGTGATGCCACGCGATACATAGCGACATCACGACGAAGGAGCGACACGTGTTCGACCGTCTTCCGCACGACCTGGGCCCAGGCCCGAACGGCCATCGACATCACCACCGCGACCGGGAAGCGGGCGGGCCACTGCCACCGGACCCCCGCGAGTGGCGCTTCCTGGGACTTGGCCGCTTCGGCCTGGGCAGGGTCCGCCGCGGCGACATCCGATTGCTCATCCTGGGCGTCCTGGGCGAGCGGCCCATGCACGGCTACGAGGTCATCTCCGAGCTCGAGACGCGCAGTCGGGGCCGCTGGCGACCCAGCGCCGGTTCCGTCTACCCCACGCTGCAGCAGCTCGCTGACGAAGGCCTGATCAGCGGCGAGGACCAGGGTGGCCGCAGGGTGTACCGGCTCACCGAGGCCGGCGAGGCCGCCGTGGCCGCCGCTCCGGCGCCCGATCCGTGGGGCGGTGAAGGGTCGGAGCGGATCGACATGCGCGCCGCACTCCGAGACCTCATGCAGGCGGCGGTCCAGGCAGAGCGGGCCGGTTCGGCTGACGTCCAGCGCCGGACGACCAGGCTCATCGTCGATGCTCGTCGGGAGATCTACCGACTCCTGGCCGACGACCAAGGCAGCCTGGCGCCCCACGAGGACGACCTTGGGGCCGATGGGCCGCAGCCCGGTGCCAGTCCGGACGGGCGACCCGAGTCCTGATCCCGACCGACGGTCCCGCGAATGTGGTCCGCGACCGCGGGGGGAGCTGTCACGCGGGGGAAGCGTGCGCACTGTGCTACACTCGTGGCCCGGAGCGAGTTGCACCGGCAAGCACGCGCGACAGCACTGTCACTCCCTCTCATCGGTCACGGCGAGAAAGTTTCGCTGGGGTCGCACGAGAAGGAGTGTTTCTCTTTTGTACACCATGACGGACAAGTCACTGACTTGTGCCGACTGCAACGCGGAGTTCGTCTTCGCCGCCAGCGAGCAGGACTTCTACGCGCAGCGGCAGTTCAGTGAGCCTCGCCGTTGCCCATCCTGTCGAGCGATGCGCAAGCTCTCGCGCGGCGGTTCCGGGGATCCAGCCCGGTCCGACGGGTCCGCCGCTGGCGGGTCCCGCGAGATGTTCACCACGACCTGCTCGGGTTGCGGGCGAGAGGCCAGGGTGCCATTCCAGCCGACCGGCTCCAAGCCGGTCTACTGCAGCGACTGCTTCACCTCGCAGCGTCAGGGCCACCGCTAAGCGGCTGGACGTGTCCTCGCCCACGCGATGGCGACCACGGCCATGATGGCCGCGCACAGCGACGTCGGAGCCCTGGACAGGGGCATCCGCGTCATGACCTGGCCTCAACCACGACGCTCAGGCGACGTGGCCGGCCGGGCCCACGGCCGGCGAGGTCCGGTCCGTTTACCGTCACGCTTCGTGACAAGCGCTCATGGTCTGACCCCATCCCGTATCGACCATGCGCCAAGCAGTCTCTCATTCGGGATGCGTCGGGAGGTCTACATGGCCACAGGAACTATCAAGAAGCTCGTCTCCGAGCGCGGCTTTGGCTTCATCGCTGCCGAGGATGGCAAGGAATACTTCTTCCATCGCAATGAGCTCGCAACGTCGAGCGACTTCGACCGCCTCGTCGGCGGCGAGCGCGTCGAGTTCGAGACCGAGTCAGGGCCCAAGGGTCCGCAGGCGACCAAGGTGCGCCTCACCTAGGAGCTTGACGACCCGGGCGGCCATCCCACGGCCGCCCGGGAACGCCAGCAGGAACCGCCACTTCAGAACGGCCAGCCGGCATCACGACGGCGCGATCGACCGATGCCTTCGGCCCAGCGTCGTTATGCTCTCCCCACCACGAGCGACAGGAGCGGCCAGATGCGGATGACCGATCTCCGGACGGGCTGGGCCGTCTTCAGCAACGACGGTCGGCGCGTCGGCACCGTCAAGGGCGTTACGCAGAACTACGTCCTCACCGCGCGGCCCGGGTTCGCCGCGCACCTGTACATCCCCGCCTCGTTCATCGCCAACGTCGAGCACGAGACCGTCCACCTCAGCGTGGCACGGAACGACGTGGAGCAGATGGGCTGGGAGCAGGCGCCCAGGCACGACGAACCCGTGACCGAGCCCGGGAGCGACCTTCACCGGCACGTGTGACGCGCGGCCAGCCCACCGGTCGCTCCGATACGCTCGAATCTCCCCCCTGTACGCCACGCGACGATGGTGGCATCCTGCGACCGAGACGGGCGTCGCACGGTCCTTCAACCGACACAGTCGGGGGGAAACGGAGGGCGCGTCGGACCAGTCCCCGGCAGTTCGCCACGGTGCTCCGCGTGCGCGCTCGGCGCGGGTGTGCCGCTTCGATGAGCGATCGAGTCGGAGGGGCGACTGATGAGCCCACGTTCGATCCCGTTCCACCGTGTCGCTCTGGCCGCGACGGCCTTGCTGGCATCCCTGGCCCTGGCTGGTGTGCCGGCAGCTGCCCAGGATGGTGACCTCTGCTACGCGCTGACTCCCGAGGAAGTCGCGGCCGCGGCGACAGGCACATTCGAGGCACAGGGGTCCTTTCCGGGAACCTGCTCATGGCATGGCACGTCCGCCGCGGGTGAGACCGTCGACGTGATCCTGTACTCCGTCGCGGGTTCGACCAGCGACCTCAGCGTCGATCCCCGCGTCGTGCAGACCACCGTGGCGGGCTACCCGGCGGTGACCATGACCGATACGACGACCGATCCACCGGGTGGGGCCGTCGGCATCGAGGTCGGGGACGACCTCGTGATGGTGACCGTGTCCACGGGCGATCCCGCCGTCGACCTCGTTGCCGTGGCGTCAGAGCTGGCCTCGATCGCGGTCGGCCGGGTGGCAGACGGTGCCCCGAGCGAGCCGGAAGCGGGCGGTGCGCCCGTCGAGGGCACTCACGGGGACCCCTGCTCACTCGTCTCGACCGACGCGTTGTCGGCGCTGATGGGTACGACCCTCAGCCCCTTCCCGGACGTCGAGTCCTGTCGCTGGGATTCGGCCGATGGCGGATCGTCCGTCAGCATCAGCTTCGCCGAAGGCGGCCTGACGACCCTCAGGAGCGTGTTTCCCGACGGCGAAGACACCACGATCGCGGGCCAGCCGGCCTATCAGATCGACCAGGGCTTCCCCGGTCTGGCCGGCTGGCAGGTGGATGTCGACCTGGGACCGGACACGATGTCCGTGCTGGTGACCTCCACCGATGAGGCCCTGGATGTCGCGACCATCGCGCGAGAGCTGGCTGAGACGGCCGTCAGCAGCGGTGGTGTCCACGTGCTCCCGGAGCCGGAAGGGGTCGTGGCCGCCTGCCAGTTGGCCACGCCCGAGGCCATCGCCGTAGCTGCCGGCATCGACACCGAGCTCAAGGTCCTTGACCTGGAGACCTCGTGCACCTACGAGGGCGGCACGGGCAACAGGCACCTCATGATCTACGTCGCCATGCAGGACCCGGCGACCTTCGGGATGGCGATCGAGGCGCTCGGCGGTACCAGCATCGATGGTCCGGGCGAGCGATCCTGGTGGATGGCGGACTACCAGACCCTCGCCACCCAGCAGGGCGACCTCGCCCTCCAGGTCACGGTGGCGCCGGACAAGCAGACCAGCGAGGGCCAGCTGCAGCAGCTGGCCACCGCCATCATGGAGGTGCTGCTGGCACCTGACGCCTAGGGCCGCCCTCCCGGGACACGCCGACCAACGCCCGGTCCTGCCCCGTGGCATCGTATGGCGGCCCATGGATCGTCCGAACCGCGCTTGCTCGCCCCCGCACCGATGACGCGCCGGGCCATCGACCTGCCCATCCTGCTCGTCGTCGTCGCTGCCATGGTCATCGGCCTGCTGGCGGGACTCGCCCGCATCGGCTACGGGATGCCCCCACTCATCGGCGCGCGCATCGGCCTGCATGGACCCATCCTGGCCGCTGGGGTCCTGGGCACGCTCATCGCCCTCGAGCGTGCCGTGGCCATGAAGACCGTGGCAGGGCGGCGCGGCGGCCTGGCCTACACGGCGCCGCTCGCCTTCGCGTTGGGAACCGTCGGCCTGGTCGTGGCGGGCGCCTCGCCGGTGGCGCAGCTGCTGCTCGTCCTCGGCGCGGCGGGGCTCGTGGCCGTGAACCTCGTGATGTTCCGGATGCACCCGACGCTCGACGTCGGGGTCATCGCCCTTGGCGCGCTGTTCCTCCTGGCCGGCGATGCCGCGTGGCTCACAGGACAACCCATCCCTGTCGCGGTGCACTGGTGGATGGCCTTCCTGGTCCTGACCATCGTGGGCGAGCGCCTGGAGCTCGCCCGGGTGCGTCGCCTCAGCGAAGCCGCCGTGGCGACCTTCGCCGTCATCGTCGGGGGGTACAGCGGTGCACAGCTGCTCATCGCCGTGGACGCCGACCTGGGGATCCGCCTCTCTGGGCTCGCGATGCTCGCCCTGGCGGCCTGGCTGCTGCGCTACGACATCGCCTGGCTGACCATCCACCGGCCGGGGTTGCCGCGCTTCGTGGCCATCTGCCTGTTGGCTGGATATGCCTGGCTCATCGTCGGCGGCCTGGTGGCACTGGCCAACGGGATGCTGTGGGCCGGCCCGACCTATGACGCCCTCCTCCACGCCATCCTCGTCGGGTTCGTGTTCTCCATGATCTTCGGACACGCGCCCATCATCTTCCCGGCCATCCTCGGCCTTCGCATCGGCTTTCACCCCGTCGCCTACCTGCCGCTCGCCCTCCTCCAGGTGTCCGTGGCCATGCGAATCGCCGGCGACCTCGCCCCTGACGCGCAGCTGCGCATGAGCGGCGGGCTCCTGGGCGCCGTCGCGATCGCCCTCTATGCGGCCGCGGTCGTGGTCATGGTCGTCGCCGCGCGCCAGGACCGGCGCCGTACCGTCCGCAGCGGCGAAGCCGGCCCGTCGCCCTAACCGGCACGTCGCCCTAACCGGCACGTCGCCCTAAGATGCCGGTGGCGGGTACCGCGGGGTCGCGCACGTCGTCCGTCACTCGGCCACAGTCGGTCTGCGGCACAGTCACCCGAGGCAACCAGGAAGCAGGAGGTCCCCCGATGACCGACGAGATGGTCTTCCCCGACTGGCGTGAGCTGGTCCACTACGCGTCACCGGGTCCCCAGCCCACGATCGTCGCAGACGAGCCCGAGTTCCGGGTCCTCATCGCCGGCCTCGAGCCTGGCGGCCGTATCCCGCCACATCTGGGACCGCGCGCCGTCTACCACTTTCTCGAGGGCACGGGCCTGATGATTGTCGATGGCGAAGCCCACCATGTCACGGCAGGCATGACGGTCGTCGCGCACGCGGGATCGACCCGCGGCATGGAAGCCACGACTCGCCTCGCCTTCCTCGGCGTCCGGGTCGGACCCGAGCCGGCTGGCTGACCCAGGAGCGACGCCTCAGGCGGCGGCGGGCGCGTCTGGGGGTGGCAACAGGCCGGCGGGGTCCAGCGGCGATGGCCGGAAGATGCCGACGGCGCCCTTCAGGCCGACAGTCATGACGATGTTGAGCAGGAACGCCGCCAGGCCGATGGCCAGCAATGAGCCGGAGATCGCCGCCAGGATCGATGAAGCCCTGGTATTCGCCCTCGTAGTAGATGGTCCGTCGCAGCATGCCCTGCAGGCCGGCCATGCCCATGAAGGCACCCATCCCGATGCCACCCAGCAGCTGACCCCAGAAGTGGATGTTGGTGAGCCGATTGCTCCACAACGGGGCGCCATTGGTCAGGATCGGCAGGAGCAGGTACACGGCAGAGTAGAGCGTCATCGTGAGGCCCACGAGCACCGCGACGTGGACGTGCGGACCGATGACCCACTGGGTGTTGTGGAGGATGCGGTTGAGGCCGACGTCCGCCTGGAGGATGCCCGCAGCCACGCCCAGCCCGAAGCCCGTCAGCCCGCCCAGCAGGAACTTGAGGGGCGGCGTCAGCGTCAGTGGCCGGGCCGTCCACAGGGTCGCCAGCGTGATGAAGAACGCGAGGCCCTGGGTGATGAGCTCGAACGCGGTGACGAACTCGCCCGAGACCATCTTCAGCATGGCCGGTTGGGCCTGGTCCGAGAGGAGATGGTGGGACCACACGGTCCAGCTCACGACGAGCTCGACGAGCAGGGCTGCCCGCGCGACGTTCTGCATGAACACCGGCTTGCCCGTGATGAGGTTGGCGAGCAGGTACCAGGCGCCGGCCACCCAGATGAGCACGAGACCATCGGCGATGAGGTCGAGTCCCCACCAGAAGAAGTTCTTGTACAGCAGCGCGTCGACGAGGGTGGACTCCAGCGAGGTGCCCAGCATCCCCGCCACGAGGAAGACGATGATCAACACGCCGGAGATGAGGATGACCCCGGCATTGAGGAGCGCGTCCACAGCGCCCCGCGCGACCGCCGCCACGGGCAACGGCACGAGGTCCTCGAGCGGGCTCTTGCGGAAGATGTTGCGCAGGCCCGTGAGCCCGACGGCCGACCGGAACAGCGGCCACTTGGGTTGGTACGCCTCGCCCGCGGGCGTGTACAGGATCGTGGCGAAGACGTTCCAGACGAAGAGCAGCGTGCCGACCATGATCATGGCGATGCCGCCCACGAAGATCGTGCCGCCGAGCGGATCGAACTGGCTGGTGTCAGCGGGCAGCGGCCAGTAGAGCGTGTAGAGCGGGGCGTAGTGGGTGAGGAAGCCCGCTGCCCAGAACACGAATGTGCCGACGGCGATGAGCCAGAAGGTGGCCTGCGCCATGTGGAAGTTCCAGAGCGGCTTCTTCATGAGGAACGGCACCAGGAACAGGAAGGCCCCGAAGACGAGCATGTACGTGGAGCCGAAGATGCCCACCAGCGGGTGCGCCGTGAGGATGCCGAAGTACTGATCGGCTGGGATCAGCGCGATCGGCTCGACCGCGTAGATACGCATGATCATGCCTTCGATGACCGCGAAGGCGTAGTACACGAGCCCGACGATCACGAAGCGCAGGGTCAGCTTCTGCATGGGCGTGAGGGTGCGCGGGTGGAAGGCTGCCTGGTTGCCGTCCAGCAGCGTCCGGGTGAAGCTCATCGACGTCTCCCTCGTCCTGCTGCCGTGCTCACGCGTCGGTCGTGCTGCAGCCGGTCACTTCGACGGCATCGGGCACGATCATCTGATGGCCTTCGGGCCCCGAATACTCGGTCGAGCGGATGGTGTAGAGCCCGTTCTCGTCGAAGTCCCAGAGGACCTGGTTGGGGTGGCCTGGGACGACCTGCATCTGGAACACCATCGTGTTATTCGCCCGGAACAGCCCGAAGCCGTACGTGAGGTCATCGGTCGTCACGTCGAAGAGCACTCGATCCCCGCAGTCGATGGCCAGCTCCTCTGCTGGCAGCGTGAACTCGTGGTCGGCGACCGTGATCGAGAAGACCTTGTCGGCCTCCGGGTAGGGCTCGCCAGCGACGTAGACAGGGCGCTCGAGGTCCGTCGGGACCCACGGGATCGTGTTGGCGGTGAAGAGGTGGATGGAGACGCCGGTCACGACGAGCAGGCCGGCCCAGCCCAGGAAGAACCAGGTCGGGACGCGGCTGGGCCCCTTGCGAACGACGTGGTAGGTGAAGACGGCCATCACGATGAGGACCGCGAACGCGTACAGGGTGTAGATGATCGCCTGTCCCCACAGGACCACACTCGAGTCGACCACGGTCTCCCTCCCATCCCGTGAAGCCGAAGTGCGGACAGCGGGACAAATGCCGCGACCCCGACGATGCCGGTCGATCCTGCCGCGATGGTCATCGTCGGCACCGATCGCCGCGAGTGACGAATGGACGGTTCAGGGGGTCCCATGCGCCCCCTGGCCGGCGGGCACTGAGATGGCGGTCGGGTCGAACGGCATCACATCGCCCGACCCATGGCTCATCCGTTCTCGCCGATCGTCATCGATGATGCGGTCTCACAGAGGAGGACGGCCGCGTGAACGCGCTCATCGTCTACGAATTGCACTGGGGCAACACGGCGGCCATCGCACGCACCATCGCCGAGGGCATCGGCTCCGGGGCACGGGCGCTGCCGACGTCCGAGGCGACGCCCGAGCTCATCGCCAGCGCTGACCTGATCGTGGCCGGCGCCCCGGTGCTCGGGTTCCGGTTACCGACCGAGTCGATGCGCCAGGGTCTCACCGCCGAGAGTGGCAAGGCGCCCGCGCCTGCGGACCTGTCCCATCCGTCACTGCGTTCCTGGCTCGAGGGGCTCGCTGCCGGCCATGCCAGGTCGGCCGTCTTCGAGACCGGCCTGTGGTGGTCGCCAGGCAGCGCGACGAAGGCCATCGCCCAAGGCCTCGAGGGCGCCGGCTACCCCGGCCTGGCCAAGCCCCGACGCTTCGTGGTCAAAGGTCGATACGGCCCGCTGCGGGACGGCGAGCTGGACCGCGCGCGTGCCTGGCGCGCCGACCTCGCCGCCCGGCTGCAGGAGGCCTGACGGTTTCGGGCTCGCCTGCCTTGCCCGCAGGAGGCGGGCGGGTTCGGGGAGGCAGGCCGGATCGAGAAGACCACGCTGTCCGGCCGCTCGCAAAACCGAACGCGGCGCGCTGACGTATCACCAGCCACCTGGTGGACCCGCGTCCTGCGAGCGCCCCGACGGTCTCTGGAGGTGATGGACCCGATGTCGCACTCCCACTCCCCCATCGGCAGATGGCGCGCCGGCGGCGCGGCCATCCTCAGCGGCATCCTCATGCTGGCTGCGAGCCTCGCTGGACCGGCCAGCGCGGCGTCCCCTGCCCCTGAGGGCAGCGCCACGCACACACTGGTCGCCGTGAACGGCGACCTGGGTACCTATCTCACTGGTGATGGCGGCATGACCCTCTACTACTTCGCCAAGGACACGGCTCCCGGGGTCAGCGTCTGTGAGGGCAAGTGCGCGGAGTTCTGGCCGCCGCTCCTCCTGGGCGACGGCGAAAGCGTGGCCGCGGGCGACGGTGTCAGCGGCGTCGTCGGCTCATTCACCCGCCCTGACGGGACCACACAGGTGAGCTACGACGGCCGACCCCTCTACTACTTCGCGACGGACGCCAAGGCCGGCGACGTGACGGGGCAGGATGTCGGGGAGGTCTGGTTCGTGGCTGCGGTGGACGGCTCCATGCCGCCAGCGCCGGTCTACACGATCGCCACGGCGACCACAGCGGCCGGCCCGGTCCTCACCGGCGAGGACGGCATGACCCTGTACTTCTTCGCCAACGACACGGCGCCCGGCGTGAGCACCTGCGCGGGTGACTGCCTCGCCAACTGGCCTCCGGTTCTCAACGGCGGACGCGACGTATTCGTCGCGGGCGACGGTGTGACCGGCGTCCTTGCCCTCGCCTCCGGCGAGGATGGTTCCGAGCAGCTGACCTACGATGGCCGGCCGCTCTACTACTTCGCCGGCGACCAGGCCGCCGGTGACGTCACCGGCCAGGGCATCGGTGGCGTCTGGTTCGCGGCAACGGTGGACGGCTCGCTGCCCACGCCCTGACCCTTCTCCAGCTGCTTCGTGGACGTGGGCGCCCCCGGGCGCCCACGTCGCGGTGCGTCGCGTCGCCTCAACGACCGTCGTCCGGCGGGCCCCCCAGGCCCCGGCGGTACGCGAGCAGCGCGGCCTCGACCCGGCTGCGCACCTGGAGCTTGCCCAGGATGTTGGTCATGTAGTGCTTGATGGTCTTCTCGGCAAGGCTCAGGCGCTCGCCGATCTCCTGGTTCGACAGACCCTGTGCCACCAGCTCCAGCACCTCCCGCTCGCGTGTCGTGAGCTCGTCGATCGGGTCGCTGCTGCGCGGACGGGACATCTCGCGGAGCATCCCCCAGGCGAGCGCGGGGGCGACGTACACCTCGCCGGCGTCCAGCGGCGGGTCGTCCTCAAGAACGACGGCGTTGCCTTCTTCCGGGGCCAGGCCACGACGCGCGCCCCCAGCGGCTCGTTCTCGATCGAGCGCCGCAGCACCAACGGCCCCGGTAGCGACAAGATCGTCGCGCGCGCCACGAACCCCGCGAGTGGTGAGGTGTGCCGCGGCACGATCACGATCTGACGACCCGGGCCGCCACCCGGCCGACTCGATGCCATGCGCTGGACGCCGTCGCGGCCAGCGCATGGTCGTCGGGGCTACACTCGCCCGCACGAAGCATGGGATCGGCAGTGGCACTGGACGCGGTCGGGGCCTTCGGCCGGCGCGGGCAGCACCGGGCGAAACCGGATCGCCCTCGCCAGCGTAGCTACCAGTGACGATGTCGGACAACGAGTCGGATGTCGTCCTCGTGGCGCGCCTTGCTGCCGGCGATCCCGCAGCCCTCGCCGCGCTGTATGACCGCTACGCGGACGCCATCTATCGAGTGGCGTTCCGGAGGCTCGGGGATCGTCAGCATGCGGAAGAGGTCTTGCAGGACACCTATCTCGCGCTCTGGAACCGCGCCGAGCTGTTCGACCCTTCGCTGGGGTCGCTGATCGCGTGGCTCTCGACGATCGCACGCAATCGCGCCAGCGACCGCCGCCGCGCTCTGCTGCGCCGCAGTGCGCTCCCAATGGGCCTCATGTGGTCGGCTGACGACGCCGACCCCGACGGGCAGGAGCGCCTGCTCGCGGTGGGCACGCCGCTCGGTTCGGGCAGCGCGGGGCCCTCCGACGATCCCCAGCGGGCTGCGGACCAGGCGGAGCGGCGGGAGGAGGTCCGGGCCGCGCTCGCCAACCTGCGGGACGTGGAGCGCGAGGTCCTGCGGCTGGCCTACTACGAGGAGCTCACGCAGTCGGAGATCGCGCTGCGCCTGGGCTGGCCCATCGGGACGGTCAAGACGCGGACGCGCCGCGCGTTGCTGCGGCTGCGCGACGCGCTCGCGCTCGGGGACCGGTCGGCGGCGGGCCCGGATGCGACCATGCGAGCAGCGGTGCCAGCGAACGAGACGGGGGCGATCGATGGAGCATCCTGAGGCCGCCGAGCGCATCCAGGCCGCGGTCGTCGGGAGCGGCAAGCTCGGCGGCATCGCGGTCGATCGATCGCCGACGGGCGTCGAGCTGCGTCGGCATCTCGAAGTCTGCGCGGATTGTCGCGCGGAGTTGCAGGCGTGGCGGCTCGTGGACGAAGCGCTCGCTGCAGCGACCCCCGACGACCTCGCCGCCCCAGCCGAGGCGCGCGGACGGATCCTGGATGCGGTCGTCGCGTCCGGCGTGATCCGCGGGCGACCGGCACCGGCGCCCACCACCATCGATCTCGACAGCACCGATGAGCGGGCCGCCCAGCCTGCGCAGCCCGCCTCCAGGCCTCCCGGCGCCTCTGGATCCCGGCCGGCCGGCGCGACCCGTTGGAAGGTCGGACGTTTCCTGCTCGTGGCCGCCGCGGTCGTGGCGCTCTTCCTGGCCGGCGCACGGCTCGGCGGACCATGGGGCCTGACGCCGCTCGATCACGGTCCCGCAGTCAAGCTGGCCGAAGCCCTGGTCTTCGCCGCCAACGTGCTGGAGGATCCCGATCATGTCGTGGCAGCACTGCGGACGCCGGCGGGTGCCCCTGGCGGGGCGGTGGCCCTGGTTCCCGACAGTGGTGAGCTCGTGGCCCTATCCGGCGCGCTCACGCCACCCCCGGAAGGCCAACGTTACCTCTGCTACCTCGAGCGTGATGGCCAGCGTACGGAGGTCGGTTGGATGTGGTTCGCCGGCGCGGCGGCCTACTGGACCGGGGCGATCGCGGAGCCGGGCGATGCGGGCCGTCCGGGCGACCGCTTCATCGTCCAGCTCGACGGCTCGCCGGCACCCGCCCTGACGGGCACCTTCTGAGGCCCGCTCGGCAGGCTCGCAAGATCCTCTGCGTGGTCGATGACGACGGACGCTTCCTCGGCATCGTCGATCGAGCGGATGTCCTGCGCGCGGTCGGAGAGGCCGTCGTGCCGATCATCGCGGCGGGCGACGCTGAGGACGCATGATCGGGCGCGGGGACATGATCGGTGAGACAAGGCCGGCACCCGACGGCGCGCGGGATGCGCGGCGACAGGATCCATGACGCGCGCTCTGGGAGGATGTGCCGCGTCGCTCGCCCCGGCAGGCTCGCAAGGTCCTCTGCGTGGTCGATGACGACGGACGCTTCCTCGGCATCGTCGATCGAGCGGATGTCCTGCGCGCGGTCGGAGAGGCCGTCGTGCCGATCATCGCGGCGGGCGACGCTGAGGACGCGTGATCGGGCGCGGGGACATGATCGGTGAGACAAGGCCGGCACCTGACGGCGCGGGATGCGCGGCGACAGGATCAGGACGCGTCCCGCGTCCGCTCCAGCCCGTGAGGACGACAGCGAGGCCGTACTCGACTCGGCTTCAGGGCCATGGCAGGATCCATGGCGCGCGCTGTGGGAGGTTGTGCCGCGCGCTCGCCCCGACATCTCGATGCTGAAGCCTACCGCGCGGAGACTGGGGATACGCGGTAGCGTACGGCCTCCACCAAGACGAGAGAAGCTGGGGCCCCACACATGCGAGTGATCGTCCAGGACAGGTACGGGGCAACGGAAGTCCCCGAGGCACGGGACATCGAGAAGCCCGAGATCGGGGGAGCCCAAGTGCTGGTCCCCATGGAACGCGTCCAGTGATACCCGGAGGATCCCAACGCCCGCGCCTGCGTGCAAGCGTGCTGGCCAGCGTCGCCGTCGCCGCGTTCGTCCTCTCGGCGCTACCAGCCCTCGCCCAGGACGTCGCGCCGATGCCGCAGGGCACGGGGCCGCTGGCGCCCGGCACGTATGTCGACACCGCGCTCGGAGTGGAGCTGACCCTGAGCGTCCCCGAAGGCTGGGAGATCGCCGACGAATCGGTCGCTGGCGTCGGCGTCGACCTGACCACGACCGGCTTCGTGCCCAGTGGGTCCGAGGGCGTCGCCTTCCTCGGCTTCACCCGCTTCGACGGGGACGTCTTCGAGGGCGATTGCCAGCCTGCGGGGATGGAAGAGCCGGAGTACCTCGCCCGGCACGTGCCCATCGACGATAGCGTCCAGGGACTCATCGACCACCTGGTCGCCCACCCCTTCCTGACGACGAGCGAGCCGGTGCCGGTCGAGGTCGGCGGGCACAGCGGCCTGCAGATCGATGCGAGCGCCAGCGTCCCGGACGATTGCGCGGCGCCGCTGGTGCACCTGTGGGCCATCCCCGTCTTCGGGTCGTGGAACCTCGCCGACGGCATGTCGGCGCAGTACCGTGTCCTTGATGTCGACGGGAACATCATCGTCATCGTGCTCGAGCGGAGCGCAGATGTGGACTTCGAGGCCTTCGCCGCCGACGCCAGCGTGGTGCTTGACAGCGTGACGTTGACCGCCGGCGCCGACGGTGCCTCGACGCCAGGTGCCAGTCCCACGGGCGAGCTGTGATCCACGTCGCCTCAGGTGCGCCAGATCCGCTCGGCGTCGTCGCGTGAACAGGTCGGCGCTGCAGGCAGCCCGGTCCCAGCTACGACGAGGCCGTCGCATCCCGGCTCTGGCAGGTGAGCGCGGCCTGGTCGGCCTGGGCGACGGACGTCGCGCGACGAGCACGGCCCCCTGAGACCAAGGTCACGAGTGGCCGGCGGCTGACCCGCGGGCCATGTCCGCGGGTCCGTACCGCGGCGGGGCTGTGGCGGCCATCGAGAGGATCAGTCGCGTCGCGTGGCCGGTACTGCATCTCTCCGGTCACGGATCTCGGCCATCCTCCTGGCGCTGATGATGCTGGCCTCCAGGGCCTCGAAGTCCAGCGCCCCCCGGTGGCGGATCGCGTTCACGAAGAGGGTCGGAGTCCCGGCGACGCCGGCCTCCTCGGCCGAGTTGACGTCCTGACCGACGCGGGCGGAGAACGTGCCGCGTCGCAGGTGCCCCTCGAACGCGTCACCGTCCAGCCCAAGCTCGTCGGCGTATCGCCGGAGGTCCGTGATCCCGAGAGCGTCCTGGTGCTCGTAGAGGAGGTCGTGCATCTCCCAGAAGCGGCCCTGCGCGCCTGCCGCCTCCGCGGCCTCGGCCGCCAGCGCCGCGTTGGGATGGACGTCGACCAGCGGCAGGTGACGGAACACGATGCGCAGCTGCCCGTCGAACTGGTCGAGAAGCTGCCGCAGGATCGGTGCCGCGCTTCCGCAGTGCGGACATTCGAAGTCACCGTACTCGAGCAGGGTCACGGGGGCGTCGACCGAGCCACGGATATGATCGCGCAGCGGATCGACCGGGTCGCTCAGATCGGCCAACGGCCGCGACGTCTCCGCGTCGGCCCGCCGCAGCCACTCGCGGGGCAATCGGCCCACGACGTGGAAGAGGGCGATGCTGAGGGTCGCCGCGATGACCGATGCGGCGAGGATGCCGAGCTTGGCCTCGTCGAGGAGCGGGGCAACGTAGCTGAGGTCGGCGATCAGGAGCGACATCGTGAAGCCGATGCCGGCCACGGACGCGGCGGCGATCAACGACGGCCAGCCGACCGAGAGAGCGTGACCGCCGAGACGCGGCCTCGTCGCCAGCCACGCCCCGAGAGGGATGCCCAGCGTCTTCCCCACCACCAGCCCCAGGATGATCCCGAGGACGAGCGTGGAACCCATGGCGCGATCCACCAGCTGGCCGCTGATGTCGAGTCCGGCGTTGGCCAAAGCGAAGAGCGGCACGACGACGAAGCTGCTCCACGGGTGGAGCGTGTGCTGCGCTCGCTCGTTGGGTGATAGCGACAGTGTGATGCCGCGTGCCGCCTGGGCGGCGAGCTCGGCGGTGGGTCGCTGCCGGAAGGTGCGCGCCAGCCCTGACGCCCGTGCGAGTACAGCGCGGCGCGGCGGATAGGCGCTCGTCAGCAGGCCGATGGCCACGCCCGCGATGGTCGGGTGGACTCCGGATCGGAGCGTCGCGAGCCAGATGCCGATGCTGAGGAGCACGTAGACGGCAGGGCGCTGGACGCCGATGGCGCGGAACACGGCCATCACGGCCAACATGCCGACGGCGATGCCCAGCGCCAAGGGCTGCACGTCCGAGCTGTAGACGACAGCGATGACGGTGGCGGCGGCGACGTCATCGACGATCACCAGCGTCAGGAGGAACGTCCTCAGCCGGAACGAGCTGCGACGTCCGACAAGCGCCAGGACACCCACGGCGAAGGCCGTATCGGTGGCCATCACCATGGCCCACCCGCGAGCCTCCTCACCCCCGGGGTTCAGGGCCAGGAAGATCGCGACCGGAAGGAGCATGCCGCCCATCGCCGCCATGACCGGCGCCGCGACGCGCCGACGCTCGCGGAACTCCCCCATGTCGAATTCTCGGCGCACCTCGAGCCCGATGAGCAGGAAGAAGAACGTCATCAGGCCGTCGTTGACCCAATGCGCCAGGTCCATGCCCAGCTCGTGGCTGCCCCACTGGATGGAGACCTCGGTCGCCCACAGGGCGTCGTACGCGTCTCCCCACGCCGAGTTCGCCAGGACCAGTGCCGCGACCGTCGCGCCCAGCAGGACGACCGCCCCGCCCGCCTCGGTGCGCAGGAACTCGCGCAGCACCCCAAGCCGCGGAAGGACTGCTGTCCTGCCCGGTGAGGCGCCTGGGTCCGTGGATGCCATCAGCCCTACGGTAGCCGCAGTCGGCCACTGAGTGCCTCCACGGCCACGTGGGGTGGCCCCTGGGCCCCGAGGCTCACATGATGCTGACCGTCGAGCCCACGCCGTGGGCGATCATCCTGGCCGTGGTGGGACCGTCCCCGCCCGACCTCAGCCCGGCATCGTCGAGACGCGGCCCGCCTTGATGGCGTCCGCGTATGCCGCATGGTCCGTGGCGTTCTGGTCGGCATACGTCTCTGCGAAGTCGGCGACCGCGCCATCGAACGTGTCGGAGGTGCCGAGGTAGGCGGAGATGGCCACGGAGTCACCGCTGCGAGCATGGGCGCGCGCCAGCGCCCAGGCGCAGATGCCCCCGTAGAAGCCCAGGCCCTCGGGCCGGAGGGTGCTCGTGTCGACGCTGCCCTTCATGTCCCACAGCTGGCGCATGTAGAAGTCGCGGCCGCCAGGACCGCGTGTCCAGCCCAGGAAGATGTCCGGCGTCGCCTGCATGAGCCGCTGGCCGACCACGACGCGCTCGCCGTGGTTGGTGTAGCCGCAGTCACCGATGTGCTCCTCGAGCACGGACGCGGTGGCCTCCTTGGCCTGCAGGATGAGCGGGTCATCCTCGTCGCGGCCCTCGAGAACGATGATGAAGCACCGGGTCCCCACGCTGCCGACACCCACCACCTTGAGGGCGAAGTCGGCGAAGCGGTAGCGCTCGAGGAACTCGCGGCGGCTCTCGGCCATCGTGGCGCGGTACTCCTCGAAGACCTTGCGCATGGCATCGGGACCGCCGGGGATCTCGACGTGCTGGATGAGGGGCGGGTCGTCGACGATGACACGCCGCCCATCGACGGTCTTCGTCAACGAGTTCGCAGCGCGGAGGCTGTCGCGGCCGCGAGCCTTGGCGAAGAGGCCCTCGAGCCTGGCGCGGCGCACGGCGATGTCCTTGGCGCCGGCGAACAGCGCCTCGCCCGCCTCCCTGATGGCGTCGTCGGTGATGTACGAGTACCACACGTCGATGAGACGCATGGCAGCGAAGCCGGCGACCCGTTCCCGGTAGGCGCGGACGGTCGCCATCGTCGCGACCCGGCTCTGGGCGGCGCTGAACCCGTTGGCGCGACCCGCGATGACGATGCTTGCCGCCAGCCGCTTGACGTCCCACTCCCAGGGACCGGGCAGCGTCTCATCGAAGTCGTTGGCATCGAACACCATGCGGCGCTCAGGGGATGCGAACAGGCCGAAGTTCGACAGGTGAGCGTCGCCGCTGGCCTGCACGATGATGTCCGTGCGGGGCGTCGTGGCCAGGTCGAAGGCCATCACCGCGGGCGTGCCGCGGTAGTAGGCGAAGGGCGACTCCACCATGCGCGCGTGACGCAGCGGGACCAGGTCGGGCAGGCGGTCGGCCTCCTGCGCCTCCAGGATGGCGATCGGGTCACGGCCCGCCCTAGGCTCGAAGGCGGCATGGCTGGTGCGCGGCACGCGCTTGCGCTGGAGGCGGCCCTCTTCCAGCCGGGCGGAGGGGTGGACCCACGGCCGCGCCGTCCAGGCATCCCCGGACGGCGGCTGCGGCGCCCAGGCTTCGGTATAGGTCTTCGGTGCCGTTCTCTTGCTTGCCATCATCCTCGTCCTCCTCGACGATGTCTTCCAGGGGCGATGCGGTGCGTCATCGGCGGGCACGCTCCCGCCGCAGGATGAACAGGCTCACGACCGCGACCCAGGCCGGCAGGACCAGGATGGACCAGTCGACGAACGAGACCGCGACGAGCAGGGTGAAGCCGAGCAGGTACCCGACGATGGTCTCCCGCGACAACCGCGGATAGCGAAGGCCGGGTCTTGAGCGCGCCGATCCCGCGGCGTGTCGTAGGTCGGTTCATCTCGGAGACCGACTGGATCACATACGCCAGCTGCAGCAGCAGGGTGCCGGCAGGGGACGTCACCTCCGCACCCCACGTCACCGCTACTGGCGAGCCATGTGCATCCGAAGCTCCGCCTCCTGGTCGACGATGAGCTCGCCACTGACGTCCACCGTGACGTTGTGGATCGTCCCGGTGAACCGGAACGGGCTGGTGTACTCCGGTGTGATCGGGGAGCCGACGTTCACTCCGCACGCCAGCGGGCCCGGGTTCAGGACGAACGGCGTGGTCACCGGGGCCTCCGAGGCGCCGACGAGCGTGCCGTCGACGTAGAGCTGGAGGCGACCCGGCGCTCCCCGACCGTGCTGCAGGTCAGGCTGTCCGGTGGGCTCGAACTCGAAGCGCAGCTCGTGCGAGCCGGTGGGCACGGGCCCCTCGGACGTCACGCCGTGGATCTCGCGCCCGACCCAGTTGTGGACGTAGCGCAGCCGGCCGTCATGGATGAAGAACGAGTAGCCACCGGCGGCGCTGCCCTGCATCAGCAGGACGCCCTCCGCCCCGCTCTCGGGGATGTCCACCGACGCGGTGATGCTGTGGGGTCGGTTGAGGACGCGCGGCCCGGCGAAGAAGGGCACGGCCTGGGTGTCCGGGCGATAGGTGTAGCGCTCACGCGGGGGTGCCGCCGCTGGCTTCTCGCCGACCATCCGCGCGAGCCCGCTGCCGTCGATGGGCAGGACACCGTGCCTGCCGGCCTCGACGTACCAGAGGGCGATCATGGCGATGAGCCGGTCACGGTGCTCCCCTGCCACGTTGTGGTTCTCCGCCGGATCCTCGGCGACGTGGTAGAGCTCCCAGCCGGTGGCATCGAGCTTCGACAGCGTCTCGGACGAGATGGGCTGACCGAAGCCCATGCCGGCCTCCGCGAACGAGGGGCCGGGCCACGGGCAGACGGCGCGCCAGCCGTCGTGATCGATGGCGCGGTGACCGAGCATCTCGAAGTACTGCGTGCGGTGCTTGGTGGACGCCGCGGCATCGTCGAGCGTGTGCGCGAAGCTGACCCCCTCGATGGGCGCCTGGGTCACGCCGCGGATCGTCGCCGGCGGCTCGATGCCCAGCATGTCCAGCACCGTCGGCACCATGTCGATGATGTGGGCGTACTGCGTCCGGACCTCGCCCCGCGCCTTGACCACTGCGGGCCAGGAGACGATGAACGGGTCGCACGACCCACCACGGTAGGTCTCGCGCTTCCAGCGCCGGAAGGGCGTGTTGCCCGCGAACGTCCAGCCCCACGGGTAGTGGTTGAAGTGGGCCGGTCCACCGATCTCGTCGATGACCTTGAGGCTGTCCTCCAGGGGTTCCTGCGCGTTGTTGAAGAACTGGGCCTCGTTGGTCGTGCCCGTGGGGCCGCCCTCGGCGCTGGCGCCGTTGTCGGAGATGACCATCACGATCGTGTTGTCGAGCTGCCCCTGTTCCTGCAGGTAGTCGAGCAGCCGACCGAGGTGATGGTCCGTGTGGCTGAGGAAGCCCGCGAAGACCTCCATCATCCGGCTGGACAGCCTGCGTGCCTCCGCCGGGAGCGTCGTCCAGTCGGGCACGTCCGGATCGTGCCGCGACAGCTCTGCGTCGGCCGGGATGATCCCGAGCTCCTGCTGGCGCGCGAACGTCCGCTCACGGTAGGCGTCCCAGCCGTCGTCGAACTGGCCGGCGTACTGGTCCGCCCACTCCTTGGGCACGTGGTGCGGCGCGTGGGTGGCACCGAAGCAGAGGTGCAGGTAGAAGGGCTTGTCGGGGTCGATCTGCCTGGCGTCCGTGATGAACTCGATCGACTTGTCGACCAGGTCCTCGGTGAGGTGATAGCCCTCCTCGGGCGTGCGCGGCGGCTCGACCTGGTGGTTGTCGTAGACGAGGTCCGGGTACCACTGGCTCGTGTCGCCGCCCAGGAAGCCGTAGAAGCGCTCGAAACCGCGCGCCAGCGGCCAGCGGCTGTACGGACCCGCCGCGGTCTCCTCGTTGCTCGGCGTCAGGTGCCACTTGCCCACCATGTAGGTGTTGTAGCCGTGCTCGAGGAGCATCTCCGAGAGCATCCCGTTCTCGAAGGGCATGATGCCGTTGTAGCCCGGGTATCCGGAGGCGAGCTCGGTGATGGCGGCCATGCCGTTGCTGTGGTGGTTGCGGCCGGTGACGATGCACGAGCGGCTCGGCGAGCACAGGGCCGTCGTGTGCATGTTGTTGTAGCGCAGGCCGGTGCCTGCGATGCGGTCGAAGTTGGGAGTGGCGATCGGACCGCCGAAGCACCCCAGGTTCCCGAAGCCGGTGTCGTCGAGCACGACGAACAGCACGTTCGGTGCGCCCTTCGTCGCGCGGATGGGCGCCGGCCAGGCGGGGCTGGACTCATCGGTCGTGCGTCCGATGGTGCCCGGGAACGCGCCACCCTTGGGGTATTCCACGATGGGCATCCGATCCTCCTTCGTCCCCGCCCCGACCTGCGTGTGTGCGTCGTGGCTGTGATCGCACGATTCGATCTGACGCCGGCCTGCGGCGCATCACCCTAACAGGACGAGTCGCGCCAGCGGCGACGTTCGACCGGTGGCTCGCTGGTGCCCGGCCTGGCCGGCACGTGGCGGTTCACCGCGATCTCGCTCCGTTCATGCATGTCAGAACCATCGGTCGGTCTGGCCCGGCGCACCGTAGCTCTCGAGTGGCGCCCACCCCGTCCACAGGAACTGGGACAGGGTCCGCTGCATGACCCCGAACGTCATGAACTCCTCCGGGGCCAGACCGTCCTCGTCGTAGGCCCTGACGAACTCGGGGATGCGGCGGAGCCGTTGCAGCGTCGCAGCGGGGATCTCCTCGTCGATGTGCTCGACGTGCCGCAGGTCCGCCTCCATGGCGAGGCGCTGGACCCGCGCCTGCAGCGAGAACACCACCTCCGCGCCGGCCATGGCGGCGAGGTGGCGCACCCCGCGCAGGCCGGCGGGCATGATCGTGGCAGTGCTGCCGCGCTCCCTCAGGAGGTGGTAGGAGCGCTTGCAGACAGCGTTGCCGGCCTGCTCGATCTCCTCGCGCCCGATGTCGATGCCGCTGTCCGCGGCGGTCTCGGCGAGGTACTCGTCGAGGCGCCCGCCCTGCTGGACCACGAAGCAGGGGCGCACCGTGATGCCCGCCACCCTGGCGCGTGCCGCACCCCGCTCGTAGGCTTGCCCCGCTGCCAGCGCCTGGGCGACCGAGAAGTTCAGCGTCGTGCAGACCGCGATCCCCCGGGCGGCCAGCTCCTCGATGACGGGCAGGGCGGCCCTCACCGTCGGCACCTTGACGGCGATGTTCTGGCCCCATGACACGTAGCGCAGGGCCTGCTCCAGCATCTTGCCGGAGTCGCTGCAGATGGAGGGGTCGAGCTGGCCGAGGGCGTACCCGTGCTGGCCTTCCGTCCGCTCGAAGATGCCCGTGAGCCGCGACGCCGCGTGGCAGGCGACGATCCGCAGCAGCTCCTCGGCGCGCAACGCAGGGGCCAGGTCGTCGGGGATCCTGTCGACCTCGGGCTGCCAGAACTGCGGGACCGCCTGCAGGCTGCGATAGGTCAGCACCGGGTTGGTGGTGACGCCCAGCGCCCCCTTGGCGATGGCCGCATCGATCTCGGCGGGGATGGCCGAGTCATGCCACCACTTCGTGGGCGTGTCCTGTGCGAGCCACTCCAGGTAGTCCTTCATCCTGCTGCCCCCTATCGCATCGACTGGCCGCCGTTGACGCCAAGATTCTGCCCCGTGATGTAGGACGCACCGTCCGAAGCGAGGAAGGCCACGGCGGCAGCGACTTCCTCGGGAGTGCCCATGCGATCCATGGGCAGGTCCCGCGGATCGACCCGAGTGCCCAGGCGAGCGGTCATCCCCGCGTCAACGACGCCCGGCGACACGGTGTTGACGGTGATGCCGGAATCGGCGGCATCGATCGTGAAGACCTTGGTCATCATGATGACGCCCGCCTTTGACACCGAATAGGCCGCGCTGGCGAACCGGGCACCCCGCTCGCCCGAGACCGAGGACAGGCTGATGATGCGCCCGGACCTGCGGGGCAGCATCCGCTCGTAGACCGCCTGCGTCAGGAAGAACGTGCCCCTGCAGTTGACATCCATGACGCTGTCCCATTCCGCAGGGCCCAGCTCGAGCAGCGAGGTGGTGCTGACGACGCCGGCGTTGTTGACGAGGATGTCGATCGGCCCGAAGTCGTGCTCGAGGCGGGCGACATAGGCTCGGTGCTGCTCGACATCCGCGATGTCCACCTGGCTGGCAGCGCTGCGGACTCCCAGCGCCTCGACCTCTGCGGCCGTCCGCCTGGCAGCTGCAAGGTCGATGTCCGCCACCACGATGCTCGCGCCCTCGGCGGCCAGGGCCAGGGCGATGCTGCGGCCGATGCCTACGGCTGCGCCGGTGACCAGAGCGTTCTTGCCGGTCAACATGAGGGCCCCTCTCCTGCTCCCGCGATGGCGTCCACCCTTGCCTGCGCCTGCCTGAGGATGCCAGCCACGGGGCGATCCGTGTCGATGGTGTCGATGACCATCCGGTCGATGATGGTGCTGATGGAGTGCCAGGCAGTCGTGCGGGGCAGGGTCATGGCGTACCCGTGGATCTCCTCCATCCGGCTGTAGTACGGGATGGCCTGGTTGACCTGGGGGTCGGACCACGTCGATCTCCGGCAGCCGATGCCGCCCTCCAGCGTGAGGATGACGTCGTTCTCCTTGCTGACGCAGTGCCTGATGTACTCATAGGCGACATCCTTCTGCTGGCTGTCACGACTGATGGACCAGACGTAGTAGACGTTCAGCGACACCGGGTCCGGGTGCGAGTCGGCGTGGGGGATGGCGCTGACGTCGACGCGACCCCGTACCCTGGAGCCCTCGACCGTCTCGCACATCGTGGCGAAGCCGAACCAGTTGACCATCATGGCGACCTCGCCACGGGCGAAGGTCCAGCAGGCGCCGATCGATTCGAGCTCCCTGCTCTGTGGGTGGATGAACGGGCTGTTGATGAGGCTGCGGTAGTCCTGGAGGGCGATCGAGTGCCTCCGGTGAATCGAGGACGACCCGGCCCTCCTGCTCGAGGCTGCCGCCTCGGCTCATGACCTGCAGGGCGAAATCGAACACGTTGTTGTGCCCGTCGGGATACAGGGCGAAGAGCGTGCCGTGCAGGCCCTCGTCGGGACGGTCGAAGAAGTCGGCGATGCGGGCGAACTCCGCCCAGGTCCGCGGCGGCGTCAGCTCCGTGCCGTAGCGCGCTCGAAACGTCGCGCGCTCTTGCTCGGATCCGAAGAGGTCCTTCCTGTAGATGAGGCACTCGGGACCGTCGTGGAAGGGGATGCCAGCGAGGCCGTCGGGGAAGGTCTGCAGGCCGAGGAGGGACCCGGGCCAGCCGTCCGGGTAGTCCTCGGGCGGGTCGGCGCGGGTCCTGCCCGAGAGAGTCCTCGAGGCAGCCACTGGCCCAGCACTCCGCCAGCCAGTCGGTGTTGACATGGGCCACATCGAAGCGTTTGGTCAGGATGGCTGCGTGGAGCTCCGGGAGGTCGAGGGGCACAAGGTCCAGCTCCAGGTCGAGGCCTCGTGCAGCGGCAAACTGGTCCCAGAAGGTCCGCGCCGCCTTCTCGAAGGGGTCGAACTTGCGCGCCAGGATCGTGAACCGGCGGCTCATGTCAGCACTCGGTCAAGGTGGCAGTAGCCGCCGTCGTTGACGATGATCTGGCCCGTCAGGTGCGAGGCCCGCTCGGAGGCGACGAAGACCACCATGTCGGCGAACTCCTCGACCGTGGTCATGCGCCTGCCGAAGGGGATGTTCATCTCCGCCGTCCTCCGCCGCTCCTGGGGATCGGGGAACTGTGCGGCCCACCTGACGTAGGAACTGGTCCACACGGAGCCGGGCACGAGGCAGTTGACGCGGACCCCCTTGTCGCAGAAGTAGGCCGCCCATTCCCGCGTCAGGCCGTCGATGGCGCCCTTCGCGGCGACGTAGGCGCTGGTGTGGCCCTGGCCGGTGATGCTGACGTGGGAGCCGATGTTCACGATGTTGCCGCGGTTCTGGATGAGCGTGTCGTGCGAGTAGTGGACGAGCGCGTAGTAGTGGATGAGGTTGTCGCGCAGGCCCTTCATGAAGGCCTCCGGCTCGCTGCGCAGGTCGACCTGGTCGTTGAAGCCGGCGTTGTTCACGATGACGTCGATGCGGCCGAAGCGCGCCATGGCCACGTCGACGACCCTCCGGCACTCCGGGACCTCCGTGAGCTCTGCCGCGAGGTAGGTCACCTTCAGCCCCTGCCCGGTCAGCTCGGTCTCGATGGCCGAGCCCTCCGTGCCCGCTCGGTTCACCATGAAGACGTTTGCGCCTTCAGCGGCCATGCTGCGGACGATGCCCTCGCCGATGCCCTTCGTGCCGCCCGTGACGATGACGACCTTGTCTTCCAGGTGCAGATCCATGGCGTGTGCTCCTTGGACTGGTCGATCGCCGCGGCCGGCCCGGGATGGCTCGCGGCCGCGATGCTCCCGAAGCGGGACCCATGGCGGAGACCCGCGACCTCGCAGCAACGACCGCATCCCCAGCCGCGGACATGCGCGCCTGGTTCGGGGGGTCGCTCGAGTATCGCATCACGTCCGTCGGCCGTCGGGGTCGTGACCCGCGGCGGCCCGGCTCAGCGGTTCTAGATCGCCTCCCCGCCGCGCTCTCCCGTGCGGATGCGGATGACCTGCTCGAGCGGCAGCACGAAGATCTTGCCGTCGCCGATGTCCCCGCCGCCATGTCGCGCACCAGCCAGGATGGCCTCGATCGTCGGCTCGACGAAGGCCTCGTTGACGGCGATCTCCAGGCGCACCTTGGGGATGAGGCTCGGAACGACCTCTTCACCGCGATACAGCTCCGGGTCCTCCTGGCGGCCGTGGCCAGTCACGCGGCTGACCGTGACGCGGAAGATCTCCGCCGCGATCAGGGCCTGGTGCACCTCGTCCAGCTTGTCCGGCTGGATGATGGCGACGATCAGCTTCATCTTGTGTCTCTCCAGCAGTCGGCTAGTTCAGGTTCAGCAGGCCGTAGCCGTGCTCACCGTGCAGCTCGTGGTCCATGCCCGCCATCTCCCCGGTGGTCCCGAGGCGCAGACCGAAGACCTTCTGCACGAAGACCACCAGCACGATGGTGATGAGCGCCACGTACCCGATGGTCACCGCCACGGCGAAGAGCTGGACGGCGAGCTGGGAGAGGGTGTCCCGGCCCGCGGGCATGTCGACATCGCGGATGAAGAAGGTCAGCAACACGGCCCCGGCGATGCCCGCCACGCCGTGGACACCGAAGACATCGAGGGTGTCGTCATACCCCAGGCGGTTCTTGAGGAGGATGGCCCCATAGCAAAGGGCCGCGGCCAGGAAGCCCAACGCCACCGCACCCGCGGGGGTGACGACCCCCGCGGCCGGCGTGATGACGACCAGGCCGGCCAGGATGCCCGAGGCGATCCCGAGACCGGTGGCCTTGCGGTGGTGCACAGCCTCGATGCAGACCCACGCGAGTGCGGCGGCAGCCGCGGCGGCCTGCGTCACGGCCAGTGCCTGCGCCGTCTTCGCGCCGCTCGATAGCGAGCTGCCGGCGTTGAAACCGAACCAGCCCACCCAGAGCAGGCCGACGCCCATCATCACCATGACCAGGTTGTTCGGGTGCATCGCTGTGCGCGGGTAGCCTCGTCGGGCGCCCAGGTACAGGACAGCGACCAGGGCGCTGACACCAGCCGAGATGTGGACGACGGTGCCGCCGGCGAAGTCGATCGCGCCGAGCTCGAACAGGAAGCCGTCCGGCGCCCACACCCAGTGGGCCAACGGGCTGTAGACCAGCACGCTCCACAGCGCGATGAAGACGATGTACCCGCGGAACCGGACGCGCTCGGCGAAGGCGCCCGCGATGAGGGCCGGCGTGATGATCGCGAACTTGCCCTGGAACATCGCGAACACGAGGTCCGGGACGCCATTGCTCGCGACGGTGCCGTCGATGCCCCGGAGGTACGCGAGGTTGGGATCCCAGCCGAACCAGCCGCCCAGGACGTTGGGGCCGAAGGCCAGCGCATACCCGACCACGACCCAGATGACGCCGACGACGGCCATCGCCGCGAAGCTGTGCATCATCGTGCCCAGCACGTTCTTCGTGCGCACGAGGCCGCCGTAGAACATGGCCAGGCCGGGCACCATCAGCAGGACCAGGGCCGTTGATGTGAGCATCCAGGCGGTGGCGCCCGCGTCGACAGGCGGCTGCGGCGACAGCGGGGCTGCCGTGGTCGTCCCGATCCCGATCACGACCGCGATCCCCAGGATGGCCAATAGCGCCACCACCGGCACGATGGCCAGGCTCCGGGTCGCTGGCTGGGCGCCAAGCATCCGCATCTCCTTCTTCGCTCGAACCAGCCTTCAGGGCGCCGTTCCGCGGCGCACGGGTATCGTCCCGGGGCTCCGCTCAGGAGCGGGGCAGCCTCATGGCGATGCTAGGGACCCGAGCGATCCGTGTCGGCAGCGTGTCGGGAACGCGTCGGTCGATGGCTGGTTGCGGTTCGGGGTCGATCGCGGGGCGGACCTCGTCGCTCAAGGCCGTGCCCAGCGGGACCTGGCGGGCACTAGACTGGCGACATCCCGCACAGAGGTGCGGTCGAGGTCGACCGCACGGGCGACGCCTCGCCCTCCTCGACGCCGATGACCATGCTGTCAAGCCCACTCCGAGGGCTGGCTCGGGCTCCATGCACTCGGCTCCATGCACATGAGGAAAGGACCGACCGAATGCGGCACACCAGATCACGTGGGGGACGGTCACGATGAACGTCCAGTACGAGCGCATCGCTCGAGTCCAGCAGGGCATGCGCGAGCAGGGCCTCATCGCCATCGTCGTCCTCAACCACGACGACTACCGCTATCTCTTCGGAGAGGATCGCTGGCAACCACGGGCGCTCATCCCGTTCCAGGGTCCGCCGGAGCTCATCGCCTTCACCGCCGAGGAGCCCGAATTGCGCGCCGCCCTGGCTGATGGCCGGGTGCGGGTCTTCGGCACGCGTCGGCGGCCAGATCAACGACATCGTGGGGCGGCTCCGCGAGCTGGTCACCGAGGGCACGGAGGCGGGCATCCCGCCCGGCGCCTCCGGCCGGCTGCGGGTCGGGATCCAGATGTGGTTCCACACGCCGGCCTTCCTCGTCGATCTCTTCCGCCAGGTCAACCCCGAGGTCGAGGTCGTCTCCTCGGATCCGGTCATGGACCCCCTTCGGATGGTCAAGGATGCCGGGGAGTTCGGCGCGCTGACCGAGGCGCAGCGGATCGCCGGCATCGGGATGGATCGCGCCCGTGAGTTGCTCCGACCGGGCGTCACGGCGCAGGAGATCGCCACCGAGGCGACCTACGCGATGATGCGAGCCGGCGCCGAGGCCACGAGCACGCCGCTCTTCGTGAACTTCGGCATCGAGACGTGCATGCTCCACGGCCGCCTCAGCCCTGCGCCGTTGCAGCGCGGTGAGCTCGTCCTGGTCGACCTGACGCCCCAGGTGGAAGGCTACTGCGCCAACCTCGCCCGGACGTTCGTGCTCGGCCAGCCGGACCCCCGACAGGCTGAGCTGCTGGCCACGTACGACGAGATCGTCGCTGACGTGCGCGGAGCGATGCGTCCCGGGGTCACCACGGCCCAGCTGGACGGCAAGGCCAGGGAGGCCTGCACCCGCCACGGCATGGCCGAGTACCAGGTGTACGGCATCGGTCACGGCATCGGGCTGCGCTTCGAGGAGCCGCCGGCCTCGACGATCATCCCCCCACACCGGAACCTGCCCCTGGTCGAGGGCATGGCCGTGACCATCGGCCACACCGTGCTGGCGATCCCGGGTTTCGGCGGCGTCCGCCTCGAGGACATCTACAGGCTGACCGCCTCTGGCCCCGAGATCCTGGTCGACTACCCAGTCGATCCGGTGATCTCCGGCTGAGCCTCGGCCCCGATGGAGTGACACCCGCGCCGGTGGCCGGGCGATGGACGCGTTGCTGGCCGGGTAGGTCAGAGCTGGGCACTGGCGCGAAAGGTCGCGGATCGGCGCGGACGCTGGGCCGCCGGGATCCGTGCGCCGCTTTCTGTGATGCCGTGCCTACATCTTGGGGGCCCACGTGATGGTCGAAACGAGCTCGCGGGTCGGCTACGGCATCGCCATCGTGATGCTGCTGAGCGTCTCGTTCCTGCAGTGGATCGTGCTGCTCTTCCCGGCCTGGGTCTTCATCGTGAGCCTGTACGTCCTCGTGGCGGAGGTGCGGACGACGAGCGTCAGGGCGTGACGATGGCGAAGTCCGGGTCCGGCGCCTCGAGCACCGCCATCAGACGAGCCAGCACGGATGCGTCGCCCTCGATGGCGGCCCCTTCGGTGCTGCCCGCGAGCAGGCCGGGCAGGGCCGAGCCCGTCGTGCGGATGGTCACGTCGGCCCCGTCGACGGACGCCTCTCGGTGCACGAGGACGCCGTTGCGCAGGTCCAGCCGGAAGCTCGTGCCGACGTCGGTCAGGGCCACGCCGATCGAAAGGGTCTCCTCCCAGGCCTTCGGCCCGTCGACGCGGATGGCGATGGCATCGAAGATCTGCGAGGGCGTGAGGGCCGCGAGCAGCTCGGGTGCATTCGTCTTGACCGGCGTCCCGAAGGAGCCGCGGCGCAGCTCGGTGGCACCCGCGAGGTAGGCGCTGCGCCAGGTGCCGTTCTCCGACCCGAAGCCCAGCTGCTCCAGGGCATCCGCCTGCAGCGCCTTGGCGGCCTCGTTGTCCGGTTCGGCGAACACGAGGTGGTTGACGAGCTCCGCGACCCAGCGGAAGTCGCCCTGGGCGAAGGCCTCGCGTGCGATCGCCAGCACCGCATCCGCGCCGCCCATGGCCGCCACGTAGCGCTTGCCGGCCTCGACCGGGATGTGCCCCCAGAGGTGCGCCGGGTTGCCGTCGTACCAGCCCATGTAGCGCTGGTAGATGGCTTTCACGTTGTGGCTCACGGAACCGTAGTAGCCGCGCGCATGCCATGCCGCCTCAAGGGCCGGCGGCATCTGGATGGCCTCGGCGATCTCCGACCCGACCATGCCCCGGTTGAGCATCCGCAGCGTCTGGTCGTGCAGGTACGCATACAGGTCGCGCTGGAGCGCGAGATAGCCCATGGCGCGCTCGCGCCCCCAGGTCGGCCAGTGGTGCGACGCGAAGACCACGTCCGCCCGGTCGCCGAACCGGTCGATAGCCTCGGTGATGTAGCGGGACCAGACCCGCGCGTCACGCACCAGGGCACCACGGATCGTCAGGACGTTGTGCAGCACGTGCGTCGTGTTCTCGGCCATGCACAGCGCGGCATGGTCCGGGAAGAAGACGTTCATCTCCGCGGGCGCCTCGGTGCCCGGGGTGAGCTGGAACTCCATGCGGATGCCGTCGACCACGCGCTCCTCGCCGGTGGCCACGATGCTGTCGGTCGGGGCGATGAGGGTGATCGCCCCGGTGGAGGTCGTCTGTCCCAGGCCCGCACCTACCTGCCCGCCCGGGCCGCGATCGAGGGCCGCACCGTACATGTAGCCCGACCGGCGCGCCATCGCGGTGCCGGCGTAGACGTTCTCGGCGACCGCGTGCTCCAGGAACCCCTCGGGCGCGATGATGGTGCAGCGGCCAGCGTCCACGTCCGCCTGGCTCGTGACGCCCTTGACGCCGCCGAAGTGGTCCACGTGGCTGTGCGTATAGATGACGCCCACGACGGGCCGCTCCCCGCGGTGCTGCCGATACAGCGCGAGCGCGGCAGCCGCCGTCTCGGAGGTCAGGAGTGGGTCGATGACCAGGACACCGCGGTCGCCCTCGACGAACGTGATGTTGGAGAGGTCGAAGCCGCGCACCTGGTAGATGCCGGGCACGACCTCGAACAGGCCGTCCATGGCGACGAGCTGGGACTGCCGCCAGAGGCTTGGGTTGACCGAGTCCGGTGCGGCGCCGACGAGGAATCCGTAGCTGGCGTTGTCCCAGACCACGCGGCCGTCGGCGGCCCGTACGACGCAGGGATCCAGCCGACCGATCAGCCCACGCCGGGCATCCTCGAAGTCCCCGGTGTCATCGAATGGGAGCGAGCGCAGCAACTCGTCGTTGGTGGCGCGGACGGACCCGGAGACGGCGTTGGCCGACATCGATGGGCTCCTTTCGGGGCGGTGGCTCGGGCGGGTGGCGTGGAGGTGCGCCACGAGGATAGTCCGCGGAAGACGTGGCGGCCGATCCCGGTCAGCCGGCTGCGCAGAGAGCCCCCAGCCCGGCTCAGGATCCACCGATCTGGCGCTGCACCTCCCGCAGCGCATCCTGACCGACCTGCAGCAGGCCCTGGTAGGGGCGGTCGAGGTCGATGATCAGACTCATCACGACCGGGAAGATCGCTGAGCGGTCCGACCCCTGTCACTCCCCACCTCGCATGCAGCCAGCTGTCACTTCACAGCGATCTCGCCGCCAAACGAGCATAGCCCCGCGGCGCATGGTCGCAGCGCATGGTCGCGGCCCCATCCCGCCCGGAGGCCACGGCTGTGCATCGGCGTCCGCCCGCCCCGTGGCCCCCGGTGGCTGCCCACCGGGCTCAGATGATCCCGAGGCCGTCAAGCGCCTTGACCAGGAACCAGGTGCCGAAGACGGCCCCCAACACGATGGTGATGGCGCGGGAGTGTCTGGTCAGAGAGCTCGTGAAGCGGGCCAGGACGACCTCGGCGCGGGCGGGCGCCGCGTATGCCATCCCGACGATGCCAAGGTGGATGGACATCGCGAGGAGGACGAAGGCCAGGTATGTCAGCACGGCGCTTCCCTGGCCCAGGTCCGCGGCCTCGATCGCGGAGATCGCCCCCAGCGTGAAGACCCAGAACTTGGCGCTGATCAGCAGCATGCCGACACCCATGAGATAGGCCCGGGCAGGGGTCGCGCCCTCGACGGCGGCCATCCACCGTGGCGGCGGCGCGTCCTCGTCCGGGTCGCCGACGAGCTTCCGGGCCGCCGTCGCCAGGAACAGGATCGCGACCACGAGCAGCAGGAGCGAGGCGGCGGTCCCCGCACCGCCCTCCCCTGCGCCGAGCGATCGCGGGCCCAGGATCAGGCCGATGACGACACCCTGGCCGAGACGGACGGTGAGCATCCCCGCCACCCATGCCAGCGACGTCACCCGGCCATGACCGGACCGCAGCAGGAGCAGGGTGATGACGAGCTGGATGGGGACGATCGCACTGCCGATGGCGAGCGGCAGGAGCGATCCCCACAGGCCGGCCACGCACGCCTCCTCGTCAGCTCGCAGGGCCAGCCTGCCCGCTCACGGTCGAACGGTCGCTGACACCTGGTCTGCGCACATCATGCGCGGGCGGAGCACGGTTCGTGCGCCCGGTCTCGGTCCGCCGCGACTTCGCTGACGCCATCGCCGGCGGAGCGGCCCGCAGCACGCGTGGCTGTCGTGCTGTGGAGTCTTCTGGCCGTTACTCGATCATGATCGCGTCCGGTGCCGGGAGGCCCGCGGCGGTGGCCGCCAGTGAGGCCGGCAGGCGGCGGTTCAGGGCGAAGTCCCGCATCGCCGCCGCGCCCGAGAGGTTGAAGACCTGTGCGAATCCGTGCTGCGCGAGGATGCGCGTGCCGACGTATGAGCGGAGCCCGGAGCGGCACGCCACGACGGTCGGCAACGCCGGGTCAAGCTCGCTGAGACGGTCCCGTAGCTGGTCGAGCGGGATGTGCCTGGCATGGGGCGCGCCCGCGAGGGGCATGGACCCGACCTCGCGCGGCTCACGCACGTCCACCACCTGGTAGCCGGACAGGTCAGCGTCCGGCTGGATGACCCGCGCCAGGCCGTCGAGGTCATTCTGTGCCGCGAACGCCGCCATGTGCAGCGGGTCCTTCGCGGAGCCGAACGGCGGCGCGTAGGCGAGGTCAAGGTCCGCGAGGTCATGGACCGTGCCGCGGAAGTGGATCAGCGTGGCGACGACGTCGAGGCGTTTGTCCACGCCGGCGCCTCCGACGGCCTGCAGACCGAGGACACGGCCGGTGCCGTCTTCGTACACGAGCTTGAGCGCGATCGATTCAGCGCCGGGGTAGTAGCTCGCGTGGTGGAAGGCCACGATATGAACGGCGCGAGCGTCGTACCCGGCCCCGCGCGCAGCCCGCAGCGAGAGACCGGTGATCCCTGCGGCGCAGCCGAAGACGCGCACGACGGAGGTGCCCAGGGCGGCCGGGGCGGGCCGCGACGCCCCCGTCGCCGCATGCTCCCCGACGAGGCGTCCCGCGCGGTTCGCCGGACCCGCGAGCGGGATGCGCATGGAGGCGCCGGTGACCCCGAAGACCGACTCGGCCGCGTCGCCCACCGCGTAGATGTCCGGGTCGGACGTGCGCATGTGGTCGTCGGTGGCGATGCCGCCGCTCGCGCCGAGCGCGAGTCCGGCATCGGTCGCCAGCTGCACGTTCGGACGCACGCCGACGCCGAGCAGGACGAGGTCGGCCGGCAGGCGCGTGCGATCGGCGAGGACGACCCCGGTGACCGCGCCACCGTGCTCTTCGACCGCGGCGATGGCCCGGCCGAGCTCGAGTCGCACGCCGTGGAACTCGAGTTGACGGTGGAGCGGCTCGGCCATCTCCGGATCGAGGAACGGCATCACCTGAGGCAACATCTCGACGAGCGTCACCTCCAGCCCCTGGCGCCGGAACTGCTCCGCGGTCTCCAGGCCGATGTAGCCGCCACCGACCACGACGGCGCGGCGCGCGCCCGACATGGCCGCCGCGATCCGGTCGGTATCCTCGAGGTTGCGCAGCGTGAACACGCCGCCAGCCCCGGTGCCTGGGATGGGCGGCACGAAGGGTGCCGCTCCGGGCGCCAGGATCAGCTTGTCAAAGGGCTCCTCGTAGGTGCGGCCAGTGCCCAGCTCCCTGGCCGTCACGACCTTGGCGGTGCGGTCGATGGAGAGGACCTCGTGGCGGGTGCGCACCTCGATGTGGAAGCGCCGCTCGAACAGCGCCGGCCTCGCCACCAGGAGCTTCTCGCGGTCGCGGATCTCGCCGCCGAGGTAGTAGGGCAGGCCGCAGTTCGCGAACGAGACGTAGGCGTCCCGCTCGAAGATGACGATGCGTGCCCGCTCGTTCATGCGGCGGGCGCGCATCGCCGCCGATGCACCGCCCGCGACCCCACCCACGATGAGGATGGTGGGGCCCTCGGTGGCAGGTGCGTCGTCGTCGGTCGGTCGGGTCATCGGTCGATCTCCTGTCGAGGGTCGGGCGCGGAAGGGATGGCTGCCTTGTTCGGGTGACGAGCAGCGGCGGGGTCACTAGATGCGAGAGACACGCTAGTGCTGATGACAACGATCGCAGCCAGCGCAGGGCAGAGCCGAAGGTCGTCTCCGCGACATCCGAATGGGCCGAGCGCCCGGTGGGCGGCAGCATGCCCATGATCGACGAGCGGACGCGCCCGATCGCCGAGATCGATCCGTTTCCGTCGACAGCCCTCTTCCTCCGACGGGACTGGCGCCCTACACTCGGGGCCGATGGAGCACGTCGACGTCCTGGTGGTCGGGGGCGGGTCGGCCGGCTTGGCGGTCAGCCACGAGCTTTCGAACCGGGGGATCGATCACGTCGTGCTGGAGCGCGGCCGGGTCGGCCAGTCGTGGCGGGATCGCTGGGACAGCTTCTGCCTGGTCACCCCGAACTGGTCCGTACGGCTCCCGGGCGGGGTCTATGCGGGCCCTGACCCCGACGGCTTCATGCCCCGCGACGACGTCGTCGCCCACCTGGTCACATACGCTGCGGCTGCCGCTGCACCCGTCCGGGAGGGCGTGGCCGTCCGGACCATCGATCGGGCACCGGAGGGATTCGTCGCCAGGTCATCGGCCGGTGACCTGCAGGCGGCCTGCGTCGTCCTGGGGACCGGGGCATTCCAGCGTGCCCACCGCCCCACCGGCGCCGACTCGCTGCCGGCCGGACTCCTGCAGATCGACATCGAGAGCTACCGGAACGCGGCCAGCCTGCCACCAGGGCCGGTGCTGGTCGTGGGCAGCGGGCAGTCGGGCTGCCAGCTGGCGGAGGAGTTGCGGGAAGCCGGCCGCGATGTCGTCCTCTCGTGCGGGAAGGCCCCGTGGGCGCCGCGCCGGCTGGGCGACCGCGATCTCGTCTGGTGGCTGGAGGCATCGGGCTTCCTCGACCAGCCGGTGTCGGCCCTGCCCTCGCCGGCCGCCCGTCTCGGGGCGAACCCGGTGGCGACGGGCCACGGCGGCGGCCACGACCTGGACCTCCGCACGTTGCGGGCGAAGGAGGTGACGCTCGTCGGTCACTTCCTGGGGGCCGATGGTCGGCGGGCGCGCTTCGCTCCGGACCTCACGGACACGGTGACCTGGGGGGACGCTCGTCACGATGAGATCATGGCGATGGTGCTCCGGGCGGCCGACGAGCGCGGGCTCCCTCGTCCGGAGATCGCCGACCCCGAGCCGTTCGACGGCAACGCGCCGGAGGGCATCTCGCTCGACGGCTTCGGGGCGGTCGTGTTCGCCGGTGGCTTCCGACCGGACTTCCGTTCGTGGTTGCCCTGGCCAGACGCGTTCGACGCGATGGGCTTCCCCATCCAGGTGGACGGAGCAAGCACGGTCGTCGACGGCCTCTACTTCGTCGGGACCCACTTCCTGCGGACCCGCAAGTCGTCGACCCTGCTCGGTGTCGGCGAGGACGCAGCTATCGTCGCGGAGACGATCGCGGAGCGGATGACAGCCGCCCGATAGCGCGCCCGCACCTCAGCACACGAACCGCGCGCTCCAGGGCCAGCGCGTGCGGACATCACCCCGCGCCAGGACCGTGCGGGTCAGTCGCGGCGCCGACTCGTCAGGTAGACCGCGCCCACGATCAGCGCACCCTTGATGATCTTCTGCACGAAGCTCGAGATGTTGAGCATGTCGAAGCCGTTGTTGAGCGTCTGGATGAGGAAGAGCCCCAGCGCCGTCCCGCCGATCGTCCCGACGCCGCCGGAGAGGCTTGCGCCGCCGACCACGACCGCCGCGATCGAGTCGAGCTCGTAGCCCGTGCCCGTAGCCGGGATGCCAGCCGTCACGCGAGCGGCCAGGATGACCCCGGCGATGCCGGCCAGGGTGCCGCTGACCGCATACGCGGACACCAGGACCCAGTTGACGCGAACCCCGGCGATGCGGGAGGCCATCGAATTGCCCCCCACGGCGTAGATGCGCATCCCGTAGGCCGTCCTGGTCAGGATGACCCAGGCGACAGCGAACGCGATGACCATGAGCACGACCGGGATCTTCAGCTGGAACCCGCCTTCGGTGGCGAGGTTCACGGTCGAGATCGCCAGGTAGTTCTTGGGCAGGTTGGAGACCGGGCTGCCGTTGCTGATGTAGTAGGCGAGCCCCGACGCCGAGGTCATCATCCCGAGTGTCACGATGAACGACGGCACGCGGAATCGCGCCACCAAGGTCCCGTTGATCAGGCCGCAGATGAGGCCCACGCCGACGCCGCCGACGACCGCCGGCAGGAACATGTCCGGGTTGCCCTGCACGAGCTTCGCGGCCACGACCCCCGTCAGGGCCACGACGCTCCCGACCGACAGGTCGATGCCCCCGGTCAGGATGACGAACGTCTGCCCGATGGCCAGCAGGGCCAGGACAGCGGCCAGCTCGAGGATGGTCTGGCCATTCGACACGGTGGCGAAGCGCGGGCTGAGGAGGGTGAACATGGCCACGATGAGGATGAGCACGATGGCCATGGCCTTGGGCGCCAGGGCGGCCCGGATCCGCGCCACGTTGAAGCGTCCCCCGGTGGGCTGTGGCTCGCTCCCCGTCGACCCGCCCGCGTGACCCGGGATCGGCTCCGTGACGGCCGGGATCTCTGCTCCACTCTGGGTCACGACAGGGCCTCCTCCGTCTCAAGGCTCATGACATCCATGCCCGTGGCGAAGCGCAGGTAGCGCTCCGGCGCCGTCGGGCTGGCGACCTCCGCCACACTCAGCTCGCCGACCACCGCGTGGCGGCGCATCACCAGCACACGGTGGCTGATGCCGAGCAGCTCCTCCAGCTCCGACGAGACCATCAGGATGGCCATCCCCTGGGCGGCCAGGTCGGTGATGATCCGATAGATCTCGCTGCGGGCGCCGATGTCGACACCGCGGGTCGGCTCGTCGAGGAGCAGCACCGTGATCTCACGCGTCAGCCACTTGGCCAGGACCACCTTCTGCTGGTTGCCGCCCGAGAGTGTCTCGACGAGCTGGTCGAGACCCTGGGACTTGAGCCGCGTCTGCTCGACGATCTGCCCCACCGCGGTCTGGGCCTGGCCACGCTTGAACCATCCGAACCGTCCGCTGAACCGTTCGAGGTTGGGCAGCACGGTGTTCTCGAGCACCGGCTGCGTCAGGACGAGGCCGGAGCGCTTGCGATCCTCGGTGACCAGGGCGACGCCCGCTTCGATCGCGCCGACAGGATTCCCGCGACGCACGACCTTGCCGGCCACGAGAACCTCACCCGTGCTGGGTCGGACACCGAAGATGCCCTCGAGGAGCTCGCTGCGCCCCGCCCCGCGGAGCCCACCGATGCCCAGGATCTCGCCTCGCCGGATGCTCAGGCTCACGGACGGAAAGCGCTCCACGCTCAGGTCGCGGACCTCGAGGGCGGCGTCATCCGTCGACTCGGTCAGCTTCTTGGGCGGGAACAGCTGTGTCAGGCTGCGACCGATCATGGCTCGCACGATGTCCGCCTCGGTCACCTCGCCGATGGTGCGATCGTACGTGAGACGACCGTCCCGAAGCACCACGACGCGGTCGCCGATGGCCGTCATCTCGGCGATGCGATGCGTCGTGTACACCACCACGCAGCGTTCCTTGAGCTTGCGGATGACCTCGAAGAGGACGTCCGCCTCACCCTCGGGGATGGCCGACGTCGGTTCGTCGAGGAGGAGGATCCGGGCTCCCCACGTCGTGGTCTTGACGATCTCCACGAGCTGCGTCACCGCGACCGACAGCCGACGCATCCAGATGCGGGGGTCGATGTCGATGCCGAAGACGCCGAGCATGTCGCGCGACTGCGCGATCATGCGTTGATGGTCGAGGAGACCGGTCCGCGTATGCAGCTCCCGACCGAGGAAGAGGTTCTGGTAGACGGGCATGTCGAGCACAGGGGCCAGCTCCTGCGGGACGATGCCGATGCCCAGCCGACGCGCGTGCCGCGGGTCGAAGCTGGTCACCGGCTCCCCGGCGATCCGCACGACCCCCCGATCCGGGTGGTACTGGCCCGAGACGATCTTGAGGATGGTCGACTTGCCGGCCCCGTTCTCGCCAGCCAGGATGTTCACGGTGCCCTTGAGGAACTCGAACGAGACGTTCTCAAGGACGGGGACGCCACCAAAGGACTTGGCCAGGTCCTGGCACGAGAGCTCCGGGACCTCGACCGGCGACGTCTGCGGAGTCGCCAGCAGCGGCTCCGCCGTGGGGGCCTGCATCGCCTAGCCTCCGTCCCCGCTGGCTGCCCCCGCATCGAGCAAGGCGGCCATCGAGTCCGCCATGGCCCGAAGCTGGAGGGCACAGGACACGGACCCGGCGTCGAGGAAGCCTCTCGAGCGCTCCCCGAGGCGACTGGCGCGGCCGATGCGGGCGACCATGTCACGCGTGGCCTCCGAGCCCTGCTCGGCCGCCTCGGCCATGTGCCCGAGGGCTGCCGCGAACGTCTCGCCCCGGCCGAGGGCTTCGGCGAAGGCAGCTCGTGCGGGCAGGAGCGAATCGAGCAGCGTCTTGTCACCTAGCTTCGCTTCGCCGAGGTCCTGGATGGCCGCGATGCCGGCCTCGAGCATCGTACCGAACAGCGGGCCGTCGATCTCGTCGGCGTCGCCGATGGTGCCGGCCATGTCCAGGTAGAAGGAACCGTAGAGGGGGCCCATGGCTCCGCCGATCTCGGTCACGAGCACCTTGCCCAGGACCGACAGCCCGCGGGCCAGGTCGAAGGGATCCTGGCCCAGCAAGTCGCCTGCGCGCAGGAACCCCTTGTCCATGTTGATGCCGTGGTCGCCGTCGCCGGTCGCGCCGTCGATCTGGGAGAGGCGTGCGGCGTTCTCGTGGATGCCCGCGATGAGCGCGTCGAGGACGGGCTTGCCCGCGGAGGCGCTGAATGCATCCCTCTGCATCGGACTAGGCGCGCTGTGCCAGGCCGATCGAGTCGGCGTCGGCGTCGATCAGCGTGCGCAGCTCGTCGTCGAGCTTCATGACCGTGAGGGTCACGCCCATCATCTCGAGCGAGGTGAAGTAGTTGCCGACGTAGGAGCGATGGATGTGCATGCCCTTCTCCTCGAGCATGGCGCTGATGTGCCCGTAGAGGATGTAGAGCTCCATCACCGGTGTCGCGCCGAGGCCGGAGAGCAGCACCACGACATCATCACCGGCGGCGAAGGGCAGGTCCGGCACGATGATGTCCACCATGCGCTCTGCCATGACCCTGGCGGGCGTCAGCGCCTCCACGGCCACGCCCGGTTCCCCGTGATGCCCGATGCCGACCTCCATCGTGCCCGGCTCGATCTGGAAGTTCGGCGCCCCCACGGCGGGGATCGTGCACGGCGTCAGGCCGATCCCGACGCTGCGGGTCGAGTCGATGGCGTGCTGGGCCGTCGCGATGACCTCGTCAAGGGAGGCCCCGGTGGCTGCCTTGGCGCCCCCGACCTTCCACATCAGGATCTCGCCGGCGACGCCGCGTCGCTTCTCGCGCTCCGAGGGCGGGGCCGAGGGCACGTCGTCGTTGGCCACCACGGTCTTGACCGTGATGCCGTCGGCAGCGGCCAGGCGAACGGCCATCTTGACGTTCATGTTGTCGCCGGCGTAGTTGCCGTACAGGCAGGCCACGCCCTTGCCGCTGTCGGCCGCCCGGAAGGCATCGTAGAAGGCCTGCGCCGACGGAGACGAGAAGATCTCGCCGATCGCCACGGCATCCATCAGGCCCTCGCCGATGTACCCGAGGAAGGCCGGCTCGTGGCCGGAACCGCCACCGGTCACGAGGCCCACCTTGCCGTCGATGGGCGCCGCCCGGGAGCGCACGACGCGGGGGTTGTCAGTGGCGGCGATCGTGGCCTCGTGGGCCTTCAGCCAACCGGTCAGCATGTCCTCCACGACGCGGGAGGGGTCATCGATGATCCGCTGCATGGGTCGTCTCTCCATCCTTCCCCGGCTGATCAGTTGATCGTGTAGCCGCCGTCGATGAGCACGTTCTCGCCGTTGATCATGTCGGCCGCCTGGCTGGCCAGGAACAGGGCCACGGCAGCGACCTCCTCCGGGTAGGCGAACCGCCCAGTGGGGATGAGCTTCTTGAAGTCCTCACCGACCTGGCCGCCCCAGGCACGCTTGCCAAGCTCGGTCATGGTCACGGTCGGCGAGATGGCATTGACACAGATGCCGTGGCGTCCCCATTCGTAGGCCATGACCTTGGTCATCATGATGATGGCGCCCTTGCTGGCGCAATACGCGACATGACGGTCGAGGGCCACGATGCCGGCCTGGGATGCCAGGTTGACGATCTTCCCGCCACCGGCCTTGATCATCTCGCGACCCACGGCCTGGGAGAGCTGGAAGGGCACCTTGAGGTTGATGGCCATGGTCCTGTCCCAGAAGTCCTCGGACAGTGACTCCGCGGCATCGAGCAGGACCACCCCGGCATTGTTCACGAGGATGTCGATGCGTCCGAACGTCGAGAGCGCCTCCGCGACGACCGAATCCACGCTGCCGCTGACGGTCAGGTCAGCCGCCACGGCATGGGTCTTGACACCCCGGCCTGCCAGCTCCCGCGCAGCATCGTGCACGGATGGGGAGAGGTCGACCAGGCAGAGATCCGCGCCCTTGTCCGCGTAGAGGTCCGCGATCGCCCTGCCGATGCCGGCCGCAGCCCCGGTGATGAGGGCGACCTTGCCATCCAGCCTGAAGTCCTTGTCATAGCCTGCGAATCCCATCGGTCGTGCCCCTTCTCACTACCGGCGCTGCGAGCGTCCAGGCGCCGGGTCCGTTCCTCCTGGGAGATGAGCCACTGCTGGGCCCCCGGATGATGACCGGCGGGCCCAGCAGTGGCGCGAATGCACGGTGCGTCCCGCCCGCGCGTCCCTGGCCGTGTGCGTCACCGGGACGCAGTCGGGTCGAGGGACGCGCCGCGAGGTCCAGCGCTACTGGTTGGAGAGATCGCCCGAGGCGACGTTGGCGTCGACGAGAGCCGGGAGCCCCGCAAGGAACTCCGCGTTGTCGCCGAAGATCTGGTCGTAGTACTTCTGCGCGGTCTCGAGGTCGGCGACCGGCGGCATGACGTACGAGTATTCCTTCTCGTACGGCTGGCCGTCGAGGATGAGCTTGGTGACGGCGAGGCCCTCAGCGAGCTCGAGGATGCCGTTCTGCAGGTTGGTGGCCTTGAGCCAGCCGTCCAGCACGCCCTGAAGGCCGTCCTGGATGCCGTCGATGCCGGTGATCGGGATGTCGATGCCGGCCTCGGCAAGCGCCTGGTGGCCGCCGATGGCCATGTCGTCGTTCTCAGACACGAAACCGTCGATCTCCGGTCCGAACGCGGAGACCCAGCTCTTCATCTTGTTGTAGGCCTGGTCGCGCGCCCAGTTGGCGGTGTCCATGGCCAGGACCTCGATGTCCGGGTACTTGGCGAGGACATTGTTGATGCCCTGGGTGCGGTTGATCTCGGGCGAGGAACCCAGGGGTCCCTGGAGCACGACGATCTTGCCCGTGCCGCCGAGGAGGTCAGCCAGCTGCTGCATCTCGGCTTCGCCGGCGAGCACGTCGTCGGGGAGCACGGAGCTCTCGAGCAGCGCGGCTGCGTCACCGATGAGCCCGGTGTTGACGGCGATGACGGGGATGCCAGCGTCCTTCGCCTGCTGGACCTGGGGGCCCAGGGTCGAGGCGTCGACCGGCACGATGATGATCGCGTCGACCTGCTTCCCGATGAGCTGCTGCATCTGGGAGATCTGGGTGTTCACGTCGTCGTTGGCGCTGTTCCACTCGATCGTGATGCAGTTGTCAGCGGCGTAGGCATCGATGCCCATCTTGCCCAGGGTGATGAAGGACGACATGTTGTAGACGGTCACGCCGACGGTGTACGGCGTGCACTCTTCCGGCGCGGTCGATTCATCCTGCGCGCTGGCGCCTGCGAAGCTCCCGCCGACGACCGCGGTCGTGGCGAGCACTACTGCTCCGAACCGGAGCTTGCTGTTAAGTCGCATGCTTGGACTCTCCTCCTGGACCATCATGACGGACGTGGATCGAGTGTCTGTTGACCGTCCCCAGCAGCCCCCTTTCTCGTTGTCCGAACAGGAAGGACCCGGCGATCGAGCGACCGACGCGGCTGGCTTCCCCCTTCGGTGCCGCCAGAAGGCGATCACCCCAACACACTAGCAGTTAGATATCCCACAGACTTGTGACGCTGGTCGGCCAGATCGTGACCTTTGTCGCACTCGATGTTAGGCTCGTTGTGTGAGAGTGCGTGCCAGGCGGCCTCGAGGGGCCGGGGGTCTCACGAGGGCGCCACATGACAGCTGGGCAGGAGCACGGAGCGAGGGAGAGCCGGGTGCCGGAGCATGAGCACGTGACGGTCTCGGTCCAGGTGACTCGTGGCTCTCGACCGATCACCGCGCCAGCTCTCGGGCATTGCCCAGCTCTCGAGCCTCGCCTCACCGCGCGGGGTGGTGGGCGTCGCGGTGGGCGGGTGTCGTGATTCGGGCACAGGAACGCCAGACTCGCATCATCGACCTGGTGACCGACCGCGGGTCGCTGCGCATCGATGACCTCGCGGATGTCCTCGGGGTGAGCCCCATGACCATCCATCGAGACCTCGACGTGCTCGCGTCGCAGCAGCTCATCACGAAGGTCCGTGGCGCCGCCAAGGTCATGCAGTCGGCCCTCTTCGAGACCGGCGTGCGCGTCCGGTTGGCGCGCCAGGCGCGTGAGAAGGAGGCCCTGGCCCGGGCAGTGGCAGCCCATCTCGAACCCGGGCAAGCCGTGATGCTGGATGACTCCACCACGTGCGTGTACCTGGCCAGGCTCCTGCGCGCCCACACGCCGATCACGGTCATCACCAACTTCGTGCCAGTCATGCGGGAGCTCTGGGGGAAGCCGGGCATCCACCTGATCGGCCTTGGCGGGGTGTACTACGAGTGGGCGGAGGCGTTCATGGGCGGGATGACGGTCGACGCCATCCGGTCCATGCGCGCCGACCTGCTGGTGATGTCGACGTCGGCCATCACCAATCTCGTCTGCTACCACCAGTCCGAGGACACCATCTCCTTCAAGCGCGCCATGCTGGAGTCGTCAGCGCGCAAGATCCTCGTGGTCGACAACGCCAAGTTCACGCGGCGGGCCCTCCATGCGCTCGGGCCTGTGACGGACTTCGACCTGGTCATCATCGATGACGCCACGCCACCAGAGATCCACGAGCAGCTCCGAGCGCGAGGGGTCGACCTCGAGATCGTGCCACTGCTCACACTCAGCGCAGCCGGCCCGCCTGCTGCAGGTCCGACGGCGGAGCCGACGCGTCTCGAGCGCGACGTGCAGCGCACGGCGTAGGCTAGGGCTCGACCAGGACCTGGCGGAGGGTGGCGGCGAACGCGGCAGGGTCGCCCGTCTGGCCGTACTCACCGCCGAGGAACCCTCCGTGGTGGCTCGGGAACGTGACGAGCATCTTCCCGAGCCGCTCCGCCACGGCCGCCGCCGCCCGATGTGCCAGCTCGCCCTCCGAGTCGGCCCCAGCGCCGATGACGATCCGCGTCGACGCAGCCCGGAGGGCATCGAAGTCCGGCTGGTAGTGAGTGCAGGAGACCAGGTTCTGCCCGAGCAGCGGGTCGTTGCGTGAACCGTCGTCCTCGGTCGGCATCCCGAACAGTGCCGGATCCGGGGCGGGCTGGTCCGCGAAGTCGGCCGGGATCAGGCCCTTGTGACTGGCGAGCACGATGAACTTCGCCATGCCTGGGCCGGATCCGCTGTGCTGGTAGGTTTCGTGAACGCTACGGCAGGCGGCCAGCGCCTGCTCACGGTCGGACAGCACCTGGGCCGCAGGTGGTTCGTGAGCGACGAGCGTGCGGACCTGCTCCGGGTGCCTGGCGACCAGCGCCAGTGCGTTCACCGCACCCCCGCTGCTGGCGAAGATGTCCACCGGTCCGGCGTCGAGCGCCGCGATCAGGCGGTGCAGGTCGTCGGCGTGCTCATCCGGCGTGGACTCGCTGGCTCCATCCGTCCGCTGGCTGCGCTCCACGCCCCGCGGGTCGTAGGTCACGATCGTGCGGTCGGCGAAGTGTCCGGCCAGGGTCCCGAAGCCGGCCGCCCCCATGGGCGACCCGATCAGCAGCAGGACCGGGAGCGTGCTCGGACTCGTTCGTGCGGACGTCGTAGGTCAGCACGGCGCCCGGCACCTCCAGCGTGTCTGTCCGCGGTTCGGTCATGTTCGTCTCCTCCGACGCGTGATCCCTCGCCCCCGGGTGCGCCGCGAGGGAACCGCTCATCGGCCGCTCGTCATCGCGGCAGCGGCGTCGGCGAGGATGGCATCGATCTGGCCCATGGCCTGCGTCATGCCCTCCTCCGCACCCATGGCCAGGATCTGCTCCATCGCCTGTGCGTCGGGGAAGGTGCTCTCGATGGACATCCGCGCGCGGCCGCTGCCGATCTCCTCGATGGCCACGCGAGCGGTCATGCTGGGTAGCTCCGGGTTGGGCGATCCGTCGGTGTTCGCGAAGCCGTCGCGGAAGACGAGCGACCGCGGCGGATCCGCCTGGAGGATGTCCCAGTAGCCCCGCGGCTGATCGCCCTCGGGACCGGTCATGTGGTACTCGACGCGACTCCCCGGGGCCAGGTCGTGGACCGTGAAGGTGGCAGGGTAGGTCGGCGGGCCCCACCAGCGCTCCAGCTGGCGTGGATCGGCCCACAGCTGCCAGAGTCGCTCGGGCGAGGCGTCGAACTCGGCGTCGATGGTCATGGTCAAGGCCGCGACGTCCTTGCGGACGGCAGTGACGGTCATGGATGGGTCTCCTTCGTGGTGGCGACGAGGTCGGCCATGCGGTCGAAGCGACCGAGCCACAGCGCCTCGTACTGATCGAGGAGGCGCCGCGCGATGGCCAGCCCCTCCGCATCGGCGCAGACGAGCTTGCGGCGCCCGATGCGCCTCTTCGTGACCAGCCCCGCTCGCTCGAGCACCGCCACGTGCTTCTGCACGGCTGCGAAGCTCATCGGGTAATGGTCGGCCAGCTCGGCGATGCCCTCCTCACCACCGATGGCACGCCGGATGATATCCCGCCGGGTCCCATCTGCCAGCGCTCCGAACACGCGATCGAAGTCGACGCTCGTCTGCATAGATACAACCATACGGTTGTATCTGCGCGGTGTCAAGCCCTGAGGTGCGAGTCAGCCAGGGCCATGAGGGTCCATCATGTCCTCGTCCAACACGCAGGCTGAGGCCTCACATGCAGGCGATCGTCCAGGATCGTTACGGCTCGGAGGACGTGCTCGAGTACAAGGACATCGACAAGCCCCTGTTCGGCGACGGCGAGGTGCTGGTCCGCGTCCAGGCGGCATCCATCCATGTCGGTGACACCGTGGTCATGAGAGGCATACCGCGTCTCCTGCGCCTGACGACAGGGCTGCGCCGGCCGAAGCAGCGCGTCCCGGGGACGGACGTGGCAGGGACGGTGGAGGCGGTGGGGGCGAACGCGACGCGGCTGCGCCCAGGCGATGAGGTCTTCGGCTGGTGCACGGGCGCGTTCGCGGAGTACGCGGTCGCGAAGGAGGACCACTTCGTCACGAAGCCGGCCAACCTCACCCTCGAGCAGGCCGCCGCGGTCGGCGTGTCCGCGTCGACCGCCCTCCAGTTGCTGCGCGACCAGGGGAATGTCAGGCCGGGCCAGAAGGTCCTGATCAATGGCGCGTCGGGGGGCGTGGGCCCGTTCGCGGTGCAGATCGCGAAGGCCTTCGGCGCCGAGGTGACCGGCGTCTGCAGCACCGGGAACGTGGACATGGTCCGTGCCATCGGTGCCGATCACGTCATCGACTACACGAAGGAGGACTTCACCAAGGCTGGCCCGCGCTACGACTTCATCCTCGACAACGTGGGCAACCATTCGCCGTCGGAGAATCCGGCGCGCCCTGACCCCCGCCGGGAAGCTGCAGCCCAACGGTGGCGGACACTCGGGGGCGCCTTGGGGCCCGTCATCAGGGCGTTCGTGTCATCGATCTTCGTGCGCCAGCTGTTGCGCCCGTCGGTCAAGTTCCAGAACCTCGAGGATCTCATGGCCCTGAAGGGACTCATCGAGGAGGGCGCCGTCACCCCCGTCATCGATGGCACGTACCCGTTGAGCGAGACGCCGCAGGCGATCGCCCATGTCGGATCGGGACACGCCCGGGGGACGGTCGTTATCAGCATGGTGGGTCCGACCGTCGCCCCCACGACGCCGTCGACCACGGTGCTGCCCGTCGGCGGCAGCGCGTGAGCCCGCTCGGCCGGATCAGGCGGTGGCGTCGGTACACGGAAGCAGGTCGATGAGCGCGAAGCAGCGATCGGGATGAGAGCGCTGATCCAGGACCGCTACGGCGGCGCTGACGTCCTCGAGCTGGCGGAGGTGCCGCTGCCCGCGATCGGGGACGGCGAGGTGCTCGTCCGGGTCCGGGCGGCCTCGCTGAATGCCGCCGATGTCGAGTACCTGCGCGGTGACACCATCGTCCGGATCGCCGGACTCCGGCGGCCCCCACATCGCATCCCCGCATCCGACGTGGCTGGTGTCGTCGTCGAGATCGGGCCGCAGGCGGCAGGTCTGGTCGTCGGCGACGAGGTCTTCGGCGACCTGTTTGCGAACGGATTCGGTGCCTGCGCACAGTTCGTGGCCGCCCCGGCGTCATCGCTCACCATCAAGCCGGCCGACCTCACGTTCGAGCAGGTCGTCACGCTGCCACAGGCCGGGGCCCTGGCGTGGCAGAGCCTCCACGGTGAGCATGGGGTCGCTCCTGGGGACAGGGTGCTCATCAGCGGAGCCGGCGGCGGTGTGGGCACGTTCGCGGTCCAGCTGGCGGTCGCCGCGGGTGCCGAGGTGACCGGCGTCGACCGCGCCGCCAAGGAGGACCTCGTCCGCTCCCTGGGCGCCTCGCACTACATCGACTTCGAGTCCCAGGACTACGCGCGGACCGGCGAACGTTACGACCGGATCGTCGATGTCCAGGCGCACCGGTCCGTCCGTGCCGTACGACGCGCTCTCCGTCCGAGTGGTCGCTATGCCATCGTCGGCGGGCGGTTCCCTCGCATCATCGAGATCGTCGTGCTCGGTCGGCTCATCGCGCGCCGCAGCGACCAGCGCCTCGGCGTCGTCGCCTGGCGATCCAATGATCCCGAGATCACCCGTGGGCTCATCGCGTCCCTCCGTGACGGCCACGTGACGCCGGTCATCGGGGGCGTGTATCCGCTTGCGGACGCGCCGGAGGCCTTCCGGCGGCTGGCCGCCGGCGAGATCCGGGGCAAGGCCGTCATCGTCATCGACTGAGCATCCCCGGAGCGAACCTGGCCCGAGAGCCACGGATCCGGCAGCGGGTCGCCCACGCGAGGCTCGCGCACCGGCGTGCCGTGCCGCGGCCAGGCACCGGAGCAGCTCTCCGCCGGGGCCTCGTGATCAGCAGCTCACCCTGCCGTTCGGGTATGGTTCTGCTTGTCCTGGCGGCCACGCTGACCCTCCTCGCAGCCGCTGCGGTGTGATCCGGTTCCCGGCGCGGGGCGCCGGCACGACCTGGCTGTGCTCCCGCACGAAGGAGGGTCTTCGATGTCCCGCGACCCGCTGCTCGACGTGGCCGATCGCCACCTGATCCGCTACGTGCCGGGATTCGCCCCCTTCATCGTGCAGCGTGCGCAGGGCAGCTGGGTCTGGGACCGTGACGGCAATCGCATCCTGGACTTCACCAGCGGCCAGATCTGCAGCACGATCGGCCACAACCACCCGCGCATCGTCGAGGCCATCCGCGACGCCTGCGACCGGGTCCTCCACCTCAACAGCTGGATGCTGTCGGAGGAGGTCATCCGCCTCGCGGAGCGCCTCGCGAGTCTGCTTCCGGCCCCGCTGGACAAGGTCATCGTGCTCAACACCGGGTCCGAATCGAACGAGGTCGCGATGCGCCTCGCCAAGCTCGCGACGGGCCGCTTCGAGATCGTCGGCCTCGGCCAGAGCTTCCACGGGCTGACGGCCGGCGTGGCATCCATCACGTACTCCGTGGGGCACCGTGGATACGGGCCGCAGATGCCGGGATCATTCGCGCTCCCGTCGCCATACGCGTACCGCTGCACGATCCGCTCGCGCGGCGACGACACGCCCGGCTGCGGGACCTGCGACATGAGCTGCATGGAGCGGGGCTTCGAGCTGTTCGACGCCAACAGCGCAGGCTCGCTCGCCGCCACGATCGCCGAGCCGGTGCTCTCGGCCGGCGGGGTCATCGACCCGCCGCCCGGCTATCTCCGCCACCTCGCAGACGCGACGCATGAGCGGGGCGGGCTGCTCATCGTCGACGAGGCGCAGACGGGGTTCGGGCGGCTCGGCACGATGTTCGGGTTCGAGCAGGACGCCGTCGTCCCGGACATCGTCACGGTCTCCAAGACGCTCGGCGGGGGGCTGCCGCTGGCGGCCACGATCATCAGTGCGGAGCTGGAGGAGCGTGCCGTGGAGCGCGGCTTCCTCCACGTCACGAGCCACGTGAGCGACCCGCTCCCGGCGGCGGTCGGGCTCGCGGTGCTCGACGTCGTCGTCGAGGAGCGGCTGCCGGAGCGTGCGGCGCGGATGGGGGAGCGCCTCAGGGCCGGGCTCGCGGAGCTAGCGGATCGGCACGCCATCATCGGCGAGGTGCGCGGGCGCGGCCTGCTGGTGGGCGTGGAGCTCGTGACGGACCGCGTGACGCGCGAGCCGGCGGACGACCTGGGGGGACGGGCGACCGATGAGTGCCTCGCGCGCGGGCTCTCGATGAACATCGTCCGCCACGTGGGCGCGAACAGCGTCTGGCGGATGGCCCCGCCGCTGACCGTCAGCGAGGACGAGATCGACCTCGCGCTGTCGATCATGGATGACAGTCTCACGGCGGTCGTCAAGGCGAGCGGATCCGCCTTGGCCTGATACGCGTCCTGGTGCGGCGATGAGTCCACCAAGATCACCGCCGTCTCCGAGGCGTGCTACCGCGCCAGCCACCCTCGTTCCGCCTCGCGGACGACCCGGGCGCCAGTCGGACCTAACGCCCGAAGATCCTGGTGAACGGTCGCCCGCGCGCGATCTCGATCGCTCCGGCGATGCCGAGCACGACGCAGAACACGCCGAAGACGGCGAACAGGTCGAGGCTCGGCCCGGCGGTGACGACCAGGACCAGCCCGCCAAAGAAGACGATGGCGTAGAAGAGGTAGCCTCGGCCGCGCGGGACGCCCGGCTTGACCCACGTACCTCCCACGCGGCCGATGACAGTCTCGCCGGTCGGCTCACCGTTCTCGTCGGTGAACTGCGGCGAGTCGAGGTGCTCCCTGATCGATGGCATTGGCGCCCTCCGTGTACGTGCTGCAGGGTAGCGGACGGCCGCGCGCACGGCGTTGCGAGGGAGCGGCCCAGGATCGCGACGGAGCTTCCTCGACCCGCTCGCGGTCCTCTTGCCGTACGCGAGGCACATCGGCCTGGTCGGCGCCCGTGCCGTCGACCTCCACGTCCGGGAGGTCGACACCGGGGTGGCGCGACGTCCAACGCCTGCGGCCATGTGCCGGAACAGCGCCAGCAGGAGACGGCGCGAGGGATGGACGCCATGCTGGGCGTTCCCGGAGTCGTTGAGACGTCGCCTCATGCCACCATCAGCTCTGTGATCGAGTCGTCTCGACGACCGCGGCGGCGGCGGCGCCCACCTCATCGGGAATCAGGACCACGTGAGGCGTGGGCGCCGGATCTGTGGACTCAGCTTCGTCCTCGGCGTGGAAGGCCAGCCGCATCTTCTCCTCGTCCTCCTTGTTCGGGAAGACGAAGTAGGTCAGGGCGCCGCCGATGACGACGGCCACCAACCCGGCGAGATGGGCCAGCTGATCGCCGTCGAGGACGGAGGACTGGGCGGCGCTGATGACCTGAGCGCTGTACTGCGGGTACTGCTCCGCGAGGTTCGCCGCGCTCGCGTAGGACGACTGGAGCTGGCTCTGTGTCGTGGCCGTGACATCCTGGCCAGAGTCGGCGATGGCCGTGCCCATGAGCACGAGCGGGATGGCCACGATCAGGTACGGCGTGCCTTCGCCCCAGAGGAAGAACATGGCGATGAAGGCGAGGCCCAGGATCACTGGGTTGTCCACGGGCTCGGTCGCCTCGTTGACGTGGGGCCGACCTTCTTGTCGGTTGATGAACAGCGACACGTGGCCACCGGGTCCCCGGGCGCATGCTCCGTCCCCCTCTGGCAGCATCGCCGCAGCCGCCGATGAGATCGGCCAGAACGCCGCTGAACGATCGCTCACGAAGCCACGGAATGCGCGACCATGGCCACTGCAGCCCGGCACCGGCTGGATATCGGCTCGGCGCCAGGTCACGTCCGCGACCCAGTCGGTCTTGGGGGAGAAGGAGCACGAGAGGATGACCGCCACCGCCGGTCCGTCAACCGTCAAGGCCAAGCGACGTCTGCCCATCCTCGAAGGCATCCTGCCCTTCGACCGGTCGCGGCTGCCCACCGAGCTCATCGCCGGCGCGACCCTGGCCGCGCTCGCCATGCCGGAGGTCATGGGCTACTCGAAGATCGCGGAGATGCCGGTCATCACCGGCCTCTACACCCTGGTCCTGCCCATGCTGGCGTTCGCCATCTTCGGCTCGTCGCGCCACCTCGTCGTGGGTGCCGACTCGGCGACGGCTGCCGTCCTGGCGGTCGGCCTGGGCGGCATCGCCGCTGCCGGTGCACCCGCGTCCCCGCAATGGGTCGCCATGGCCGGACTCGCGGCTCTCATGTGCGGCGTGTTCATGATCATCGCCCGGCTCATCAAGCTCGGGTTCATCGCCAACTTCCTCTCCCACAGCGTCCTCATCGGCTTCCTGACCGGCGTGGGCATCCAGGTCGCGCTGGGGCAGTTCGGCGGCCTGTTCGGGGTGAGCGAGGGCAGCGGAACCACGCTCCAGAAGTTCGGCAACGCACTCCAGGCGATCGCGGACGGCGAGGCCAGCCTCCCCACCCTGGCGGTGTCGATCGCCGTCCTGGCCATCATCGTCGGGCTCGGGAGGGTGAACAAGAAGATCCCGGGCGCCCTTATCGCCGTGGTCGGGATGATCATGCTCAGCTTCGTGTTCGGCTTCGCGGCCCGCGGCATCACGACCGTCGGGACGGTCCCCAGCGGGCTGCCACCGATCGGCCTGCCAGACATCCAGATCGACCAGCTCCTCGACGACATGAGCGCACTCCTGCCGACCGTGTTCTCCATGTTCATCCTCATCCTGGCCCAGAGCGCGGCCACGTCACGGGCCTACGCCATGAAGTACAACGACAAGTTCGACGAGAACGTCGATCTCATCGGCCTGGGTGTCGGCAACCTGGCCGCGGGCCTCTCCGGGACGTTCGTCGTCAATGGCAGCCCGACCAAGACGGAGATGGTCGACAGCGCCGGCGGCCGCAGCCAGATCGCCCAGGTGACGACCGGCGTCATCGTCATCGTGACCCTGCTGTTCCTCACGGTCCCACTCTCGTACATGCCCAACGCCGTCCTGGCGGCAGTGGTCTTCCTCATCGGTATCAAGCTCGTCGACTACCTGGGCATGATGTCCATCTATCGGGTCCGCCCTGGCGAGTTCGTGGTCGCGCTCATCACCGCGGCGACCGTCGTCATCGTCGGCGTGGAACAGGGCATCATCGTGGCCATCGTCCTGTCGCTCATCCTCGTGCTGATGCATGTCTACAAGCCGCACGACCGGGTCATCGCCATCGCCCCCGACGGCACGCGCACGCTCGGCCCGGTCGACCAGCCGGTCCACGCCGCGCCCGGCCTCGTCATCTACGCGTTCGGGGCGGAGCTGTTCTACGCGAACGCGACCCGCTTCACCGAGGAGGTCATGAGCATCGTCGAGGGCGCCGATCCACCGCTTACGTGGTTCGTGCTCGACGCCGCCGCGATGGGCGATCTCGACTACTCGGGTGCGGACACGCTGCGCCAGGTCCGCAACGAGCTGGACGGCCGTGGCACACGGATGGTCCTGTGCTCCGTCGACCCGGCTGTCCGCAAGCTCCTGGACGCCTTCGGGCTGACCGAGCAGATCGGGGCGGCGAACTTCTTCGCGACGTTGCAGGAGGCTGTCGACGCGTATCCCCTGGCGGCCGCTGCGCCGACGCAGGCGCCCGGGCCCCAACCGGCACAGGGCTGACGCTGGGCGCCCCCGATCCGACCATGTCCAGCCCACGCATCAACCGGGATGAGCGCAAGGCCGCGGGGGCGGCCGCCCGGAAGCGGGTACCACCAGCTGCCCTGGCGGGCTGGACGGCGGCAGCGGACCGGCGAGACCCGGTCGACCTGCTCCTCGAGCAGGCCACGACCCGCATCCCGGAGCTGGTCCCGGTGCGCCACGGGCGGATGAGCGCCTCGCCCTTCGCCTTCTTCCGCGGCGGGGCGCTCATCATGGCCGCGGACCTCGCCCGACTGCCGCTCAGCGGCATCCCGGTCCAGGTCTGCGGCGATGCGCACCTCGTCAACTTCGGCCTGTTCGCCTCGCCGGAGCGGGAGCTCCTGTTCGACATCAACGATTTCGACGAGACCCTCGCCGGCGCCTGGGAATGGGACCTCATGCGCCTGTCGGCGAGCCTGGTCGCAGCAGCCAGGTCGCGTTCGTTCACGGGCCACCAGGCTCGCCATGCCGTGTTGGAAGCCGTGCGCTCGTACCGGGAGCGGATGGCGGAGTACGCGAGCATGCGGGCCATCGACGTCTACTACGCGCGGGTCGACGGCAGCGCCATCGTGGAGTTCGCGAACAGGCGCGCTCGGCCCTACCTGCAGTCGACCATCCACGCGGCCGCCCATCACGACGCGCTGCACGAGCTGCCGAAGATCACCACGCTCACGGACGGTGGGCGGCGGATCGTCGACCACCCACCCATCATCACGCACCCGGACAAGCTGGATCTCGGGGGCCTTGCAGCCGCGCTGACGAGCTATCGCGCCAGCCTCCAGGAAGACCGGCGCGTCCTGATCGACCGCTATCGGATCATGGATGGGGCGCTCAAGGTCGTGGGTGTCGGCAGCGTCGGCCTTGGTGCCTTCGTGGTCCTCCTCGAGGGTGCCTCGGACTCGGATCCGCTGTTCGTCCAGGCCAAGGAGGCGGAGGCCTCGGTGTTCGAGCGCTTCACGGATGTGAGCCCGTATGCCTCGCACGGAGAGCGCGTCGTCGCCGGGCAGCGCCGGCTCCAGGCCGCCAGCGACGTGCTGCTCGGCTGGGGCCTCGGCCCGCTTGGCCGCCACCTGTACTTTCGGCAGCTGCAGGACCAGAAGGGGTCCGCCGCCGTCGAGGTGATGACCCATGACGACCTCGTGGCCTGGGGTCGCCTGTGCGGCTGGGCGCTTGCTCGCGGACACGCCCGCTCCGGCGATCCGTCGGTGCTCGCGGGATACCTGGGTGATGACGATGTCGTCGACCACGCCATGGCGGATTTCGCCGGACGCTACGCTGACCAGAATGAGCGCGACCACGCGGCCTTCCGCGCGGCTGTCGCGCAGGGGCGGGTGCAGGCTGAAGCCGGCATCTGAGCCGTCCGGCGAGTCGGTGGAGGCCGCCGGCGGCGCCGTCAGTCCCGGGGCCGAGCCTCGGGCCGACCTGCATGTCGTGCCGAGGGTGGAGGAAGGGGTGCCGATGACTGGCCGGAACGACCCCGGGAGTGCGAGCCCTCCGACCGGACGGCGCGTCCGTGTGCAGCGATACCTGCTCGTCATCGTCGCGGTGCTCGCCGGTGCCGTGTGCATGATCCTGCTGAGCGCGTTGATGGCACCCGAGCGGCAGGACGACATCTGGGTCGAGCTGGCCAAGAGCGCCGCCACGATCCTCTCCCTGGCGCTCGCGACCGGCGTGGTCGGCGCCATGCTCCGCGACCGCGACGCCCTGCGCGAGGACCAGCGGCGCCAGCAGGCGTACCTGCTCGGGTTCCTCGAGCAGATCGAGGCGACCTACGGCCAGGTGAAGTCCGCCCGCCGGATGCTGCGCACGTTCGGGTTCGACTCGCCCACGACCCAGACCCTGACCGCGGAGCAGGCAACGGGCTTCCGTGCCCAGATGGCCCTCCTGAACGAGGCTGAGCTGGCGTTCGAGACACACGCGCGCAAGGTCACGGCGATGCCCGGGACCTGGGGGGCCGCTGGGGCTCCACTGACGACGGAGCTCACGAGGCTGTACCAGTACCTCCATAGGGTCCTGACGGAGTGGCAGACGGACCCGACCGTGTTCGTCGCCGGTGGCGACACGTCGGCCATGAAGGGTTGGTCGAACTTCTGCCTGTTCGTCGGCTATGACGAGGTCTCCATCCGTGCCTTCGAGGAGAGCGTCACGGGCAGGATGCTCGCCATCGAGCTGCTCATCGGCGCCGCGGACAAGCCCGCTCCCCACGCCCTGCTGCAGCCGCACCGCGACGACGCATCGGCCACGTTCGACTGACAGGAAGCCTGCAGCGGAGGGGACGCGCACGGCCCCCGGGGCGTGCCGCCGGGGGCCGTGCGGGGTACGGAGTCAGGCGCTACGGAACGAGGTCGACGACCGTTCCTTCGCCACCCGGCGACACCGCCATGTTGGCCACGTAGACGTTGCCGTCCTTGTCGACCGCGATCCCGCCAGGACTCACGAGGCCGTCGGTCATGACCAGCTCTGCCTGGCCACCACCGGGTGGGACCTTCCAGAGGCCGCCCGTCGTATCGCCGGACGGCAGTCCGTTGTGGGCGATCTCGAGGACGTACAAGCTGCCATCCGGTGCGAACGCAAGGTCCATCGCGTTCGTGAATCCCTAGGCATAGACGGTCGGCTGCTTGCCGGGCTCTACCCGGGCGACCCAAGCGCCGCCCTGGGGGAACGGGAAGCCGGTCAGGAAGCTGACATAGTAGGCGCCGTCGGGTCCGACCTTGACCGCGGTGGGAACGGACTGCGTGGGCACATCAGGAGGGCCGCCGGCGACGCGCCGGGGGCCGGCGAGGGTAGCAGGGACGCCGGCATCCGGTTCATCGACACCGGGAACATGGCCAGAAGCGACGCGGCACCGGTGCTGTCGAGGGCGACGAGCGTGTTGCCGCCCGCGTCGGCCACCACCGCACCCCCATCAGGGGTCGCGGCCACGCCAGCGATGTCGGAATCCGCGACGGTCGAGGGGCCACAGGCGCTCCCGGCGCAGGACGGCTGGTCCTTGTTTGGGTTGTTGGCCGATTCCCAGGCGACCATGTCCGCGAACTTGGTCCACGTCCCGTCGGCGGCGACCTTGAGGACCCAACCGATCGTGTCGTTGAGTGGCGCGCCCACCTTGTCGCGCAGCTCCGGCGTGCTCCCGCCACCGACGGTCACGAACGCGTCGCCGTTCGCGCCAAAGCTGATGGCTGAAGGGCCGAGGGTCGACAGCTGTCCCTGCTCATCGGCGATCATCGAGGGCAGCCCGTCGATGAACTTGGAGACCGTGCCGTCCGGGGCAATCCTTGTCACGCTGCCCGTGGCGCCGAAGCAGGCCTTGCCCTCCGGAGAATCGACGCACGGGTCGGTGCCCCCGGCGCCGGCCACTGTCACGTAGAGGCTGCCGTCGGGCCCGAAGGCCATGTGGCGCGGGCTCGCCAAGCCCGATGCCACCACGACCGGTGATGGACGTGGTGCTGGGCGGGTGACCGGCGGAACGGCGGTCACCCTCGCACGTGATCCGGACCCACGACACGAGGGTCAGGCTTGCCTGACGATGTCGACCGAGATCTCCACGGCGGGGATCGTTCCCCTGTTCTCAAGCCAGTGCGTGGTGTTCCGATCCTCGGGCCAGCCCACTCCCGGCCCGTACTCCGTGGCGACCCCATCTCGATGGTCCGTGATCGTCCCTTGCAGGATGTAGACGGTGCCCGGTCGGTCCCGATGGTCGTGGATGGGACCGAGAACGCCTCCAGGCTCGATGGTCACCATGCGCATGCGAAGTCGACGCCCCGCCATGCCCTCGATCTCAGGGCCAAGATCCACCCCTGCCAGCAAGACCACCGTGACACCCGTCGTCTCAGGTGCCACCCGTTCATCGCTCATCGTCCTCTCCGCGTCGTGGTTCCCCGACCTGACTGCCGTGCCTCCGGAGAGGGGCACCGACACCGGCGGTACGACATGCTCGGACTGTGCCCTATCGGCGGCCGCAGCGCCGCAACCATGACCGGGCGCTTCGAGGAGGGGGCGCACCGGACCCGGCAGCGGGGGACCGCTTCGTGGCGGGGTCACGCTGGACCGATAGCGGCCACGATCTTCGGCACTCGGCGACGACGTTCCTGCTGGTGCAAGGCTGCGGGCTCGAGGACGTCAAGAACCGCTTGGGGCACAGCATGATCGGCTGACCTCTAACCCGACGGGCAGGTGCTCGAGCAGCGCCAACAGGAGATGGCGCGCGGGATAGACACGGTGCTCGGCGGTTGACGCCGCGCCTGGACGGTGCGCTGGTGCGCAGCCACCGGCGTCAGGCCGTGTCCCGGACCCTTTCGAGACCGTCGAGGATGACATCGAGGCCGTACTCGAACTGGCCCTCGTGGTCGTAGCCTGGCTTCATGGCGTGTTCGGTGATGAACTCGGCGTAGTTGGGGTACTCATGGACAGGGAGTCGCTGGAGCAGGTCCCGCGTCAGCGACGCGACCTCCGCCGTCGTCTCGAACGGCAGGTTCATCGCCGTCAGCGCGAAGCCGTAGATGTAGCTATTCAGTAAGGAGTAGGCCTCGGCGGTCATCTCGATGCCGAAGCCAGCGGCGCGGAGCCTCCCGATGACGGCATCGTGGTGTCGCAGGTTGGCTGGACCGGGGATCCGCCGCGACTCCATCAGGCCGATCGCCCAGCGGTGGCGTGACAAGGCTTCGCGGACGGCGAGGGCCCGCCGCCGCATGGCGGTCGTCCAGTCGCCGCCGGCCGCGGGCACGCCGATCTCCGCGAAGACGGCTTCGACCATGGCGTCGATGAGGTCGTCCTTGTCAGCCACGTGGCGGTACAGAGCCATGGGCGCGACACCGAGCTTCTCGGCGAGCGTGCGCATGGTGAGGGCCTCGAGCCCACTCTCGTCTGCTTGCTCCATCCCCGCGCGCACCACTCGCTCCCTGCTCAGGCGGCGTCGCGGTCGGGCTCCCGCCGCGTCTGCAACCATTCGGCCGGCTCCTTTGCGTTGCCCTGCTGCATGGCCCTGGTAACTGGGGCCACATGGCACTTGATTGTGGGGTTGACGCGTGGTGTTGCCACCGGTACCGTGTACAACGTATACGAGGTAGCGTACATCGTCAACAGAGACGAGAGAGACCGAGGCCCACACATGCGAGCGATCTTCCAGGACAGGTACGGGACAGCGGCGGTCCTCGAGGCACGGGACATCGACAAACCCGAGATCGGGGCAGACGACGTGCTGGTCCGTGTCCGGGCGGCCTCCGTCCACGTGGGTGACTACATCCTCATGACCGGTTCGCCGTTCGTGATGCGCATGGCCACCGGGCTGCGGAAGCCGAAGAACCCGGTCCCGGGAACGGACGTCGCGGGAACGGTCGAGGCCGTCGGCAAGGACGTGCAGTCGCTTCGACCGGGGGACGAGGTCTTCGGCTGGTGCACGGGCGCGTTCGCCGAGTACGTGTCGGCGAGCGAGGGCCAGTTCGTACTGAAGTCGGCCAACCTCACCTTCGAGCAGGCCGCAGCCGTCGGCGTGTCGGCGACGACCGCCCTCCAGCTGCTGCGCGATGACGGGCAGCTCCAGCCCGGGCAGAAGGTCCTCATCAACGGAGCGTCCGGCGGCGTCGGCACGTTCGCGGTGCAGATCGCCAAGGCCTTCGGCGCCGAGGTGACCGGCGTGACCAGCACGAAGAACCTCGAGATGGTCCGCTCGATCGGGGCCGACCATGTCATCGACTACACCAAGGAGGACTTCACCAAGGGTGGGCCTCGGTACGACCTCATCCTCGACAACGTGGGGAATCACTCGATGTCGGCGACAAGGCGAGCACTCACCCCTGACGGGAGGCTGCTCTCCAACGGTGGAGGACACGCCGGCGGCAAGCTCGGCCGCGTCATCCGGCTCGCGGTCGTGTCCATGTTCGTGCGCCAGCAGGGCAAGCCCTCGGTCAAGTCGACCACCAGGACCGACCTGATCGCTCTCAAGGAGCTCGTCGAAGCCGGGTCGGTCACGCCGGTCATCGACGGCACGTACCCGCTGAGCGAGACCCCCAAGGCAGTGGGTCATGTCGGTGACGGACACGCACGTGGGACGGTCGTCATCTCGATGACCCAGTCCGTCGGCAGCATCGCATGAACCTCGCGCCGGAGCTCAGCCGGCGCAAGGTCTGGACCACCCTCACCGTGCTCGCCCGTGGCGCACGTCGCTTGACGCGCACCGCATCCCCCAAGGACTTCAACGAGTCCACCCAAGGAGACCGACATGACTGACGCCCGATCACGGGAACGAGTCCCGATGGACCCGATGAGGAAGACCGCGCTCGTCGCGGGCCTGTTCTACCTGCTCACCTTCATCTCCATCCCCACACTGGCCATCTACAGCGCCCTGAAGAGCGATCCGGCCTGGATCCTGGGCTCCGGCAGCGACACGAGCGTGCTCCTGGGCACGGTCCTCGAGCTCATCGTCGCCCTCGCCGGCATCGGCACCGCGGTGGCGCTGTTCCCGGTGGTCAGACGGCAGAGCGAGGGCTTCGCACTCGGCTTCGTGACCACTCGCATCGTCGAAGCGGCCATGATCTTCATGGGTGTCGTGAGCATCCTTTCGCTCGTGACCCTGCAGCAGGGCCTGGGTGCGGCGGCCGGGGCTGCAGATGCTCCCTCGCTCACCACCACGGGTGCGTCGCTCGTCGCGAACTACAACTGGGCGTTCACGGTCGGGCAGAGCCTCATGCCGGGCTTCAACGCCCTGCTGCTGGGCACCCTGCTGTACCGATCGGGCCTCGTACCCCGTATCCTCCCGACGGTGGGACTCATCGGAGCCCCCATCCTCATCACCGCCACCGTCCTGACGATCTTCGGGGTCGTGGAGCAGTACTCGCCGCTGGGCGGGCTCGCCTCGCTCCCGATCGCCGCGTGGGAACTCTCGCTCGGCCTCTACCTGACCTTCAAGGGCTTCAAGGCCAGTGCGCCGATCATGGTGGCAGCCGCTGCCCGGTCGGGCGGCCCTAGATGAGCCGGCCACTGCACTGCGACCACGACCCGTCGTCGCGACGAGCGCAGGACCGGCATGACCGCCGTCAGTGAGCAGACCCCTGGGAGCCCTCCACGCTTGTTCGTTCGCATCGCCTGGGTGCTGCACCGCGCGCTCTACCGGTATGAGTGGGGGGCGGATCGGCCTCTCGCGGCCGAAGGCCGGCGGCAGGTTCGGGATGATGCGCCTCACGACGGTCGGGCGGCGCTCAGGCCAGCCGCGGATCGCGATCATCGGGTACTACGAGGACGGCCCGAACCTGGTCACGCTGGCCATGAACGGCTGGGCCGACGCCGAGCCGGCGTGGTGGCTGAACCTCCAGGCGCAGCCGGACACGACGGTCGAGCTGAAGGACGGTCCTCGCGCCGTCCGAGCCCACGCCGCGACGGGCGCGGAGCGCGAGCGGCTATGGGCCAGCTTCCGCGACTACCCCGGCTGGGGCGACGACCTCGACGCGCTCGCGGCGCAGCGAGCGACGGAGCGGGCGGTGGTCGTGCTCGAGCCTCGCACCGCCGCAGTGGCCACCGCGTGAGGGCCAGATGAGCCTCGCACCTGATGCCAGGCTGCCTGTCCCGTCGTCGATGAGCGGCAAGACGGTCCTGATCACGGGTGGCACCAGCGGGATCGGGAATGCGACGGCGATCGGCCTGGCCTCCATGGGTGCCCGCGTGGGCATCACCGGTCGCGACCGGGTCCGGGCCGACCAGGCAGCCGCTGCGATCGCCCGCGAGTCGGGCAACCCCGCGGTGGATGTCTTCGTGGCCGACATGTCGTCGCAGGCCGAGGTGCGGCGGCTGGCCGGCGAGGTCCTCGCCGCGTATCCGCGGCTGGACGTGCTCCTCAACAACGTCGGTGGCTACTGGGACACCCGGCATGTCACCGTCGACGGGCTCGAGCACACCTTCGCTCTGAACCACCTCGCGCCGTTCCTGCTCACCAACCTCCTCCTCGAGCGGCTGAAGCAGAGCGCTCCGGCGCGCGTGGTCACCGTGGCCTCCGGCGCCCACACGATGGGCCGCATCGACTTCGACGACCTCCAGGGCGAGCGCTCGTACTCGGGGTCACGGGCCTACAACCAGTCCAAGCTCGCGAACGTGCTGTTCACGTACGAGCTGGCGCGGCGGCTGGAGGCCAGCAGCGTCACGGCCAACGTGCTGCATCCCGGCGTCGTGCGCACGTCGTTCGGGGCGGGTGACCCCGGCGGCGTCCAGAAGCTGCTTGTCCCGTTCATGAGGCCCTTCATGAAGTCCCCCGCGCAGGGGGCGGCCACGTCGATCCATCTGGCCTCCGCTCCCGATCTCGACCGGGTGACGGGGCAGTACTTCGCCGCTGGCAAGCCCAAGCGATCGTCGAAGGCCAGCTACGACACGGCCGTCGCAGCACGGCTCTGGCAGGTGAGCGCCGACCTCGTGCACTGACCGGCCGACAAGGGCGCGGCCAAGGAGTATGCCCACCACAGGTGAGTATTCACCCAGCCCTTCAACCCTCCAGGGATCATCGCGGGACACGCGCGACACGGCCCCAGACGGACAGTACCGAGCCAAGGAGACCAGCATGTCGATCCACTCAGGCGGGATAGGACTCCCGACATCAACGACCGCGCAACGCCACTTGGGGCCTACTGTCCGCCCTGGTCGACTCCTCGGACTCCCCCACCGCGTCGTCGTCAGCCTTGTCGCAGCGGTCATCGGGATCACCGCCTCCAGCGCCGTCACGATGGCCCAGGAGTTCAGGCTTCCGGCCGTCACGGGCACGTCGGTCGTGGGTCGGACGGAGCTCGCGTTGACGGATGCCGCCCGACCCGACCCGTTCGCCTCCGACGGACGAGCGCGGGAACTCGCAGTGTGGATCTGGTATCCGGCCATCGCGGGATCATCCGGTACATCCGCTCCCTACCTTCCGCCAACCTGGGCGGACCTTGCCAACAGCGCGGGGATCGTGTCCCAAGACCTGAAGGCCGTCGGGACGAACTCGATCGCCGACGCGCCGCTCGACGGTCACCCGCCGGTGGTCGTCCTGCTGCCGGGCCTTGGTCAGCCGGTCGCGGCCTACTCGGCGCTGGCCGAGGACCTGGCCAGCCACGGCTACGCGGTCGTCGGCATCAACCCCACCGGGTCCGCCCTGGTGGAGTTTCCTGACGGTCACGTGGTGGCCCCGACCGCCCTCGGCGGGATCGATCCAGCGCTCCTGAGCGACATCCCCGCTTGGTACGACGCGGCCGCGCGGATCACGGACGCGTGGGTTGCCGATGCGGCCTTCGTCGTCGGGACGCTGGCCGCCAGCCCACCAGCGATCGGTGCACTCGACTTCGACCACGTCGCGTACGTCGGCCACTCGATGGGCGGAGCGGCGTCGTTCGAGGCCTGCCGACAGGACGCACGCTGCGCCGCCGCGGTGGATCTGGACGGCACCCTGTGGACCGACGTGCGGCACACCGGCCTGACGGCACCGAGCCTCGTCCTTCGGCACGATCCGGCCGGGGAGTGCGATGGGTTCTGCGAGGCCGCCGACGCTGACTTCGCGAGCGTCGAAGCAGCGGGGGCCTCGCAGCAGTTCTCGGTCGCAGGCAGCCAGCACATGGACTTCAGTGACGTCGGGCTACTGCGCGGGCCTGGCGACACGCTGCTCCCGGTCGGTCCCATCGATGCCGAGCGCATGACACTCATCACGCGCGACCTGGTGCGGTCGTTCCTTGATGAGCATGTCGGCGGCGCGCCTGCAGAGGCCCTCGCGGAAGTCGTCGCACGCTACCCGGAGCTGGGTTGACGGGCGGCGTCCGTTCGACCATGAAGGCCTTCGTACGCGACCAGTACGGGTCTCCCGATGTCCTCGAGCTGAGCGAGGTCGCCACGCCGACGGTGAAGGCAGGTGAGGTGCTGGTCCGCCTCTGCGCGGCATCGCTCAACCAGGCCGACCTCGACTACCTGTACGGCCGGCCCATGCTCACCCGCATGGGCACCGGGTTCCGCCGGCCAAGGAACCGTGGTCTCGGGCTGGACGCGGCCGGCGAGGTCGAAGCGGTCGGCGCTGGCGTGACGGCGTTCCGGCCTGGCGACGAAGTCTTCGGGGACCTGACCGAGTTCGGCTATGGCGCCTTCGCCGAGTACGCCTGTGCTGCCGAGCAGGCGTGGGCCCACAAGCCGCCAAGCATGAGCTTCGAGGAGGCCGCGACCGTGCCGCAGTCGGGCATCCTGGCGTTGCAGAACCTGCGGGGCAGGAGACGCATCGAGCCGGGCGACAGGGTCCTGGTCAACGGTGCATCGGGGAACGTCGGTCCCTTCGCGGTCCAGATCGCCAAGGCGTTCGGAGCGCATGTCACCGGGGTCTGCCGCACCAGCAAGATGGACCTCGTGCGCGAGCTCGGGGCTGACGAGGCGATCGACTACACCGTCGAGGACTACACCCGCGATGGACAGCGGTACGACTGGATCCTGGACATCGCCGGGAACCACTCGCTCCTGGAGTGTCGGCGCGCCTTGAAGCCCAGTGGCGTCTACGTCCTTATCGGGGGTCCCATGAGCAAGGTCTTCACGGCGCTGCTCCTGGGGCCGCTCATCTCGCTGGCCGGCAACAGGAAGATGGGACTCCAGATGGGATGGAAGCCCTTCAAGCAGCAGGACGTGGCGGTCCTGCACGAGCTGATCGAGGCCGGGAAGATCAAGCCGGTCATCGACCGACGGTACGAGCTGACGCGGGTTCCCGACGCGCTGCGGTATCTCGAGAGCGGCGAGGCGCGGGGGAAGGTCGTCATCACCATCTGACGGTCGCAGCATCCCCGTCCGTCGAACTCGGTGACCACCCTCACCCTGCGGAGCCACCGCCCGGCTGGGAGACCACGCGAAAGGCCTGACGCCGTCCCGGAAGTCCCTTGAGCTCATGGGTCCCGGCGTCCTCGAGGACGAGGCCCGACCCTTCGATGAGGTCCCTCGTGGTCGACGAGACGAGGACCTCGTCGGGACCGGCCAAGGACATCATCCGCGCTGCCGCGTGGACCGCGACGCCCCGGACGTCGCCACCGACGAACTCGACCTCGCCCGTGTGGATGGCCGCCCGGATCCGCAGGCCGAGGCCCTGGGCAGAGCGTGTCATCGCCCCAGCGCACCGCACCGCTCGGGTCGCGCCGTCGAAGACCGCCAGGAACCCATCACCCGTGGTGCTCACCTCGCGTCCGCGGAAGCTGTTCAGGTCGTTGCGGAGGCTGATGTTGTGGCGTCGCAGGAGATCCTTCCAGACAGCGTCGCCCATGCTCTGGATCATGGCGGTGGAGTCGACGATGTCGGTGAAGAGGACGGTCGCGACCACCCGCTCGCCGGGACTCTGCGGCCCGATCCCCACGAGGTGCGCGCTCGTCCACTCGATCGTCACCCACGGCTCGTCACCGACCACCCAGGCATCATGGCCGGGCGGGATGTCGAAGATGGAGTCGGGCGGGATGTCGAGCGCCTCCCCATCGTCCATGAGGACATGCAGGACGCCCGAGACCGAATGCCCGAGGTGGTGGACCTGGCAGCTCTGGGTGGCCATCGTGGGAGCGAGGTCGACGGACCATCGCCAGCCGGGACTCCAGTGCGACCGTCCGACGGTCGTCTCGCCGAGGCTGACGACCTCAGCGTGGCCTTTGGGAAACGTGCGGACCTCATCGGGCCGGGAGAAGCTCTTGTATCGGAGTCGGGGCATCAGGGAGCCCTTTCGCATCAAGCGATGCAGCGGTCGAGTAGCGGGGGTCTCACCACCGACTTGTACCACGTCCACCGGCTGGTCCGTGACCTCGCGCAAGACGGGGGTGGCCCATATCTATCTGACACAGGTGCGTGCATACTCCAGGCAGCGGAGGGAGGCACGGGAGCCGACGGCTCCCTTCCAGCGCGGCGTCCCCCACACGGTCGCCACGACCGTCGCGCAGGGCCAATGGCGAGTCCGACCCACCGTCGCTCGGCACGCACGTGCCGTGGAGGTCCCCCATGTTGATGGCAGTCGCGTTTCCCATCCTGCCCGGCAAGACCGCTGAATGGCGCGCCTGGATGGAAGAGTTGAATGGCTCGCGCCGCCAGGAGTTCGACGAGTCCCGGCGACGCGCCGGGGTCCACGAGCGCACGTTCCTGCAATCGACCCCCATGGGCGACCTCGTGATCGTCACCCTCGAAGGCGAACGATCCGGGTGAGGCATTCGGGAAGATGATGGGCGCCACGGATGCGTTCACGATGTGGTTCCTCGAGCGGGCCAAGGCGATCCACGGGCTTGATCCATCGGCAGCCGCGACCGGGTCGCCGTCCGAGCTCATCGTGGACACCGACCGGGGCACCGCGTCGGCCGCCTAGCCTGGCGTCTCGTCGACACACATGGGGGTCGCTCGCCTCGGCGGGCGGCCCTTCGCGTTGGGCCATCAGGAACCGAACGTCAAGAGATGATGGCCGGCATGGCCAGGCCGTGGCCGGCTCCCCTATCCGAGGCTGGGCCCGCGGCCGCGAGGTGCTGATCAGGTCTCGGTCTCGATGAGTTCCTTCATGTTGCGCATGCTCCGCTCCATGAAGGCTGGGTCGAAGGCCTTCACCCCCTCCGGCAGTTCGGTCCTCGTCGTCATCCTCGTGCCACCGCCCTCGATCGGCTCGAACGTCGTCCGGGAGCGGATCACGAACGAACCGTCATGGACCAGCCACCCGACGGAGCGGATCGGATCGTACTCGACGACCTCCATGGTCCCCTCGGTCGGGAGCTCTCCGCGCGACTGACGCCGCTTCAGGATGGTGCCCAGACCGAGCGGGCCTTCGGTCACGGGCCAGAGCTCCATCTGCGGGTCCCAGCGCGGGTGGTTCGCGACGTGGTCGACCACGATGAACCGCCACACGACGTTCGGGGGACGATCGAAGTCCTGCCAGAGCTCGACGTGCATCCACCTCTCCTTCGCGGGCACGAAATGCGGAGCGCCCGGGCGGAGCGAACCCCGAGCGTCTGAGGCAGCGGAGAGTCGCCGCCCGATCGCCGTGGCCTTCCGCGCCACCCCCGTCTTTGCCGGTCAGGCGCCGCCTCCGACGTTCCGCATCACGACCTCCATGGTCCTGGCGAGCTCGCTGGTCGGACTGAACTCGACGACCTCGGTGCCCGCGTAGATGTGCGGGGTGTGGCCGGGGCCGACGTAGTAAGCCTCGCCCGCGCCGACCTCCTCGACGGTTCCGTCGGCCAGCCGGTAGGCGAGCCGGCCCCGGATGACGTAGCCCCAGTGCGGCGCCTGGCAGCGGTCATCGGGGAGCCCCACGAACAGCGGGGCGAGGTCGGCGTCCGCGCTGTACTCCTCGAACGCGACCGTGAAGTCGTCGATCTCGGCGAAAGCGCCTGCGTAGCCCTCCATCGACTGCCTGTCGGGGGCCGTGGCCTTCGATGCCTTACCCATGAGATGTCCTCCGGGCGACCGTGGATCGCCTGCGCCCCCCGAATGCGCCTGTCGATCCCCCCAGCGACCGGCTGGATCGGCAGATGATACCGGCCGTGTCGACCCCCATCGGTGCTTAGTTGCCCGCCTGTCCGGAGGGCGTCATGACGGCGCGCCAGTCCCACCCGGCGCCCGCTCGAGGTGCTGCTCGCCTACATCGCGGCTGGCTCGATCGCAGCGGCCGCGTCGCGCCTCTCAGGCGCCAGGCGGACGATAGCGGATGGTCTCGACCCGCCCGAGCGCCGCGAGGGTCTCCTCGACGGTCAGCAAGGGTGTCGTCTCGAACTTCGAGAGCGCCCCGCCACCGCCGATGGCGATCGCCACGGCTGCCATCGACACGTTGTCCGGAGCCTCCCACAGGCTGTACGCGTCGAACTCCCCGAAGGCATACCAGAAGCCGTGGAGGTGGCCGCCGACAGACTCGATGTAGGCACGCGCCGCCTCTCGTCGGTCCTCGGGGTTGTGGGCCAGTCGTGCCCAGGTCTCGGGGGTGTAACTGAAGCGGGTCAGGTACGTCGGCATCGTATCGGCTCCTCGGCGTCGCTTGGGGGCTGCTATTCGACGACTTCGAACGTCGTGACCATGCCCTGCTCGAAGTGACCGGGCACGTGGCATGCCAGCTGGTAGGTACCGGGCTCCGTGATGGTCCAGGTCATCTCGGCCGTCGCGCCGGGCGTGATGTCCTCGATCTCGGACTCGACACCGTCCGCCGCGAGGGGGACGTCCTCGTCACCCGCCTTCTCGAGGACCATCTCGTGCGTCACGGCGCCGCTGTTGGTGACTGCGAAGGTGATGGGCTGGCCAGCCGTCACGGTGGTCGGGCTGATCGCAACCGTGAAGTCGGCCAAGGTGATGTCCAGTCTCTGGGATGTGGCGCTGGCTGCATCGCTCGCCTCGGGACCCATCGGGGTCAGGTCCGAGCCCATCGGCTCGATCGCGATGCGCGTCCCGGTCGCCGTGGCGGGACCGTACTGGCCGGTCAAGCTGCCATCAGGACCGACGTACTCGAGGCTGAAGGTGCCGCTCAAGGTGTCGTCCGCCAGGATCTCGAGCGAGCCACGGATCGTGGTGCTCCAGAGCGCACCGGTCTCATCGGGCCCGTAGGCGGTGAAGGTCAGGTCGCCGCTGCTGGGGCCGGTCGCCGCCCAGGAGCCGATACCGGTCGCGACGCCGTCGGTCTGGATGTACGTGCCGTCGGCGTGGAAGATGGCCGTCGTGGGGGCACTCGACGGGTCGTTGCCGACGTCGAGCAGCCAGGCGCCCACCACGGGACTGTCGGCCGTGGCGCTGGCGTCCTGCGCCAGGGTGGGTGACGCGAACCCGCCGATGGCGAGGAGACCGATGACCAGGATGGATGTCGCGGCCGCTAGTCGGCGCATGGGATGCCCTCCTCAGGCATGACCCCGGAGAGCAGGTCTGGACGCCTGCCGGTCCGGCGGTCACCGTGTTCCCTATTCGCGTACCTGTCAAGTGATGCTTTCTCGGCATGTGCCAGGTGACACGTCCGCGGCATGCCAGTGCATGAACGAGCCGCACAGGCGGCGGTCCGCCCGGGGTATCGGCAAGCGGAGGCAGCCAGGCGAGGGCCGCGGCGAGCCCCGGACGCTATCCGACGGTGATGGTGGCCCTCGTCCAGCGGATCCCCTGCCGTGCGACCAGGGATGACCGCCGTGGGTGTCACCGTGGCTGTCAGCTCCGGCGGTGGACCTACCCCGCTTGCCGGAGCCCGCGTCCATGACCGTCCCGCGAGCCAGGTCGTGTATCCGATCATGCCTCCTCGGCCTCGAGGCGACCGACCAGCAGGTAGGCGGGCAGCCGACCCTTGCCCTTGATCTCGATCTCGCCGCGCTCCTCGAAGCGGTACCGGTCGCGCAGCCGTTCATAGGTCGCCGCGGTGACCTGGATGCGACCGGGCAGGCCGTGCGACTCCATCCGACTAGCGGTGTTGACGGTATCGCCCCACAGGTCGTAGATGAATTTGTGTCGGCCGATGACCCCAGCGATCACCGGCCCGCTCGCCATCCCGACGCGGATGGCCAGCTCGAGCGCGAGGGTCTGGCGGAGGCGTGTGATCGCCTCCTGCATGTCGAGCGCCATCTCCGCCATGGCCTCGGCGTGATTCGATCGCGGCTCGGGCAGGCCGGCCACGACCATGTAGGCATCGCCGATGGTCTTGATCTTCTCCAATCCGTGGCGTTGCGCCAAATCATCGAAGGCGCTGAAGACCTCGTCGAGGACACCCACCACGCGGTCCGGGGACGTGTGCTCGACGAACGGCGTGAAGTCGACGACATCGGCGAACAGGACCGTGACCTCCTCATGGGCTTCGGCGATGCGTCCCTCGTGGCGCTTCAGCCGCTCGGCGATCGACCTCGGTAGCACGTTGAGGAGCAGTCGTTCGGAGCTCGCGAGCGCGGCATCCCGGGCCCGGATCGAGTACTGCAGCAGGAGGTAGGCGGTCACCGCCACGCCCGAGATGTTCAGGACGAAGAAGGCCGTCTGGATCGGGACCGGGATCGAGGCCGCGTGCTCCGAGGTCATCGGCTCGAGGAGCCCCGCCACGACGGTCAGGGCGATGTAGGCGACGAACCATGGCACGGCGTCCCGGGCGCCGTAGAAGAAGAGGGCGCCCAGCGCCGCCACGAGCGCCCACAGGCTGACCGCACTCGAAGCCACGTAGCCGCCGAGGCTCAGCTGAAGGAGGAACGGCAGCAGCAACATGAGGACGAGCTGGCTGGCGCGGAAGAAGCGGTAGTCCTTCGTGCGGGCGAAGAAGGCGAGGCTCGCGACGGCCGCGACCTGGTAGGCGAAAGGGATGGCGGCCGAGACCGGCAGCCCTATCGCCAGGTACGTGCCGACCCAGATGACGGCCAATGCGGTGACGGTCACCGCGGCCAGCGTGAGGGTCACCTTGCGATCGCGGACCTCGCCGCTGTCCGAGGGCGTCACGCCGATGAAGGCCAGCCGCTCGATGAGCCGGTAGACGACCTCGGGCAGTGCAGTCACGCGGGCATCGTAGCCGCGTCCTGGCACAGCCAGGATCCTCGCCTCCCGCGGCGGATCCGAAGCCCGTCCATCGGACCCCGGCTTCGCGTTCGGGCTCGACCTGCTTCTCGAAGGGATCGAGCGCCTGGTACCGGCAGGCTAGCCTCCCGGCCAAGCGCGGCGCCCTACCATGACCCGTCGTGCCACGGCGCTGCCGCGAGCACCAACCCGACGAACAGATGCTTGGGCGAGATCCAGCAAGCGGGCGCTGCCCCCGGTCACGCTCCCTCGACGGTCAATCCCATGGAGCGCGCGGCGTCGGCCTGGCGTCGGTCGAAGGTCAGCATCACCAGCGGCTGGGGAAGGCGGTCGGCCGCGGCGAGATGCAGGGCGTCGAGCGTCCGGATGTCGTATCGACAGCCGAGCTCAGCGGCTCGCGCCAGGCAGGCCGGGTCTATCGGCACCACATGACAGTGCTCCAGGTCCTTGCCAAGACTGGACGTCGCCCCTGTATTCACGGACGCATCGAAACCGAGCCGACACAGGGTGATCTCGGCTTCGGTTCGAGCCACCGCGGAGACGACCCACTCGAGGTCCTCGCGCATCCGCAGAAGGACCAACGTCGTTCCATCTTCCTCGACATACCGCTTGATGAGCGCCGAGGTGTCGAGGAACAGCATCAGCGCTCGCGCAGCTGGGCAAGAGCGTCCGCGCTCGACATCCCCGACGGAGCGCGCAGCGGCTTCGGCGGAGGCGGAGGAGTCCGTACCCGGGCGGCTGTGACGGCGCCGGTCGCGATCAGTTCCTCGAGGCTTGGGGCTCGGGCCGCCACGCTGACCGGCCCGATCTCCGCTGCCGCGATGCCGTCGACGGTGATGATCAGCCGCTCGCCCGCGCGCGCCCGCCGCACGACCCGACTCGCCTGGTTCCTTAGCTCCCGGACTGGTATCCGCTGCATCAGGGCACTGTAGCACATGGACTACGGCGGCTCTGACCGCAGCCTACGGCTCGTCGTGCTGCCCGAGGCGGCATGGGCTGGACGCGGTGAGCGCGGTGGCGCTCACCGCACGGGTCGGTCGGGTCGCGCTCGATCCTCGTGAGGACGATCCGCTCTCCGTCGGACGAGCCCCGTTGCTCCACCTGAGAGCATCACATCCACCACGCGGACCCGACTCAAGCGGGATGGGTCATCGGCGCTGACGACCTCGTGCGACGTCGCCTGGCAGGGCCTAGCCAACCCGCTGTCCCGACCGTACGATGGCCGGCACGGTGGTTGAAAATAGAGGTCGCGCTCGACCGTGCCGGTTTGTCGCGCGGCCGCTGCCGCAGGGGCATGGGTCGTTGCGGCCGGCGTGGGCGACGGCCGTCCGCAGGGCGTCCTCCTCGGCGGCCAGGAGCGACATCGCCTCATCGGCGAACCGGCTCTGCTTGAGCACGTCTACCATGAGCCGCTTCGTGCCGTCGATGTGGGTGAAGAGCGCGAGGTAGCCAGCGCATAGGTAGTCGAGGCCCTCCTCACCGGGGTCCGGAGTCGTCAATCGTCGCTACGGAGGCGCGAGTAGACCACGCAGTCGACGGGCACGCCGTCGTCCAGCACGTCCCAGGCGCGGAGCACCCCCTCACGCTGGTACCCGGCGCGTTCGACCATGCGCTCGGAGACCTCGTTGCCGACCATGATGAAGACATGCAGGCGGATGACCGACGTGGTGGCGAACGTCCACTCCGCGAGCAGCCGGAGCGAGCGCGTGCCGATCCCGCGACCGCGCGCCTCGGGGACGACCCAGCAGCCGAAGGTGGCCTGGTGTCCGTCGGGACCGAAGCGCGTGATCGCCCCCAGGAGCCAATCGCTCTCGGCCTCGACGATGGCGAACAGCGCGCCCGAGCCGTCCTGCCACATGGCCAGGGCGCTCTCGATGAAGGCCTCCGCGTCGGCCGGCGTGAAGGGCTGCGGCATGCCCGCCCAGCGCGCGATCTCGGGATCCCCGCAGGCGGCCAGCAGGGCTGCAGCGTCAGTCGAGCGCCACGGTCGCAGGATGAGCTCGTCGACGGCCAAGATCGTGCCCGGCTGGTCTGCCACCCTCCACTCCTCCCCTGACGGCAGTATCCGCCTACACGAAGGTGCTCACCACGCGCGCGAGCGCGAGCGTGATGATCGTGAACGAGATAAGCGCCTGGGTCTGCATGGCGAGCTTCGCGCGGCCGGTGAGGAGCGCACCTGCGAGAGATAAGACCGCGGCGTGGCGTCAATATCTATGCAAAGTGGTGAGCCGGCTGGGATTCGAACCCAGGACACGAGGATCAAGAGTGTTCCGGGGCGCCGTCCATGGCGGCCTTCTGAGCACATTGTCCAGGTTTCTGTTCCGGTGTTCGTCCACCCACTCCCCTGCCGTGGGACCGAGTGTGACTGCCGTGGCTGTCAGCGTGGCTGTCAGTCGGATGAAAGGACTTCGTCCTGCGGGGCTGCACCTGCGGCCGCGGGCAATGCTGAGGCCAGCGCGGCGACGGCGACCCGCAGCGCGGCCAGCTCGCTCCGGATGGCCGCCAGGTCGCTGCCCAGAACCCCCGCGTCGGCGAGAGGAACGTCGCCCGGTCGCATCGCTGGAACGCTCGGCTGGGGACCCGGCGCAGCCTCGGTGCCCAACTCGATCGTCGTCGACGCGACGGGCTCGTCGGCGGGCACTGATGTCGACACCAGGATGCTGGCCAGCGCTCCGATGATGCCGATGCCCGCGAACATCACGCTCATGGCCACGATCCGGTCCAGCTCCGTCACCGGGAAGCGATCGCCATAACCAACGGTCGTGATGGTGACCATCGCCCACCACAGGGCATCACCGCCGGTCTGGATGTTGGCGTCCGGCGAGCGGCCCTCGAACTGGAACATCAGGACGCTCGACACGCTGAGCACCATCAGCACCAGCAGCAGCGTGATGAACATCGCGTACTGTCCGCGGTTCCGGAGGACGTCGGCGATGAGCTCCTTCCTGGAGTCGCCTCGGAGGAGTCGCGTGATCCGGGCCAGCCGGCTCAGTCGGGCGAGCCGGAACAGCGCCGCGAACCGGAAGGCCCCTCCGAAGCTGGGGATCGACCCCAGGAGGTCCAGCCAGCCACGCTGCCCGATGAAGTAGCGGGAGCGCGGACGCGAGCCCCATTTGCCGCCGCGCGCCTGATGGCGGACCAGGGGGTGGACGTCAACCTCTGTGCACCGTCCACGAGGCGAACCAAGAGCGGGGCGCGGAGCTGTACCGCTACTTCCGGGACGAGGTCCGGGCGCGCTACCTCCAGTTTCATCCCCATCGTGGAGCGCGCCACTGACGCGACGCTGCCGGTCGCGGACGCCGGTTGGGGAACGGCCGGCAAGGAGGTGCGGCCGCGGTACGTGCTCGACGGCTCGCTGGTCACCCGGCGCAGTGTCACCGCGAGGGCTGGAGACGGATCCTGACCACGGTCTTCGAAGAGTGGATCGCGCGAGACGTGGGCACGATGTTCGTCCAGATCTTCGACGCCGCGCTCGCGTCGTGGGTGGGCATGCCGCCGCCCGTGTGCATCTTCAGCGAGACGTGCGGCGACGCCCTGACCGTGGAGCACACCGGCGACGTGTACAGCTGCGACCACTTCGTGGAGCCGAGGTACCTCCTGGGCAACATCCGGGGCACCCACCTGCTCACGATGGTCGCCTCGCCCGAGCAGCGTCGGTTCGGGGCGGACAAGCGGGACACGCTGCCGCGCACCTGCCGCGAGTGCCCGGTGAAGTTCGCGTGCAACGGCGAATGTCCGCGCAACCGGTTCATCACGACGCCGGATGGCGAGGTCGGCCTCAACTACCTGTGCGCGGGCTACCTCGCGTTCTTCAGCCACATCGACCTACCGATGCGCCTGATGGCGCAGCTGCTCACGCGTGGTCGCTACGCCGACGAGGCGATGGCAATCCTGGCCCACGAGGCTGCTGTGGCCTCCCTCAGCGCCGCGGCAACCACTCGGGTGAAACCGTCGTCGGGTGATGCCTCGCACCGTTCCGTGGGCCTATCATCGTCGGGCACGCCGACCTCGAGTCGAGCGGCGATGAACGGAGCCGATCAGTGACCGAGAGATCGATCGACGAGCTGGGGCCCGTCGACTACCTGATCGTCGAGTTCCCGGCTGGGCACCAGAACTTCACGGGTGAGGGAGCGGACGAGCTGCTCCGGCTCCATGACGCCGGCATCATCCGCCTCATGGACGTGCTCATCCTGCAGAAGGGCGAAGACGGCACGGTCATGGCCCAGGAGCTGGGCGACCTCGCCGATCTCGGGGAGCTCGCGCGCCTCGAGGCGGAGCTCGTGGAGACGCTGGCCGAGGAGGACGTCGAGCACCTCGCCGCGGCCATGGATCCCGGCAGCGTCGCCGGTGTGCTCGTCTACGAGAACCTCTGGGCGGCACCCTTCGCCTCGGCCATGCGCCGGGCGGGTGGCCAGCTCATCGCCAATGGCCGCATCCCCATCCAGGCCATCATCGCCGCCGTCGAGGCCGACGCGGCCCTCGAAGCGTAAAGGAGCCTGACATGCCCCTCGGACCAGGTCGCGCAGGACGGGGCGTCATCGGCGCCCCCGTCGCCAAGGCTGCCGTCGTCGGCGCCGCCATCTCTCCCGGGCCATCCCCGGTCGCCAAGGCCGCCGTCGTCGGTGCGGCCGTGGGCCCTGGCCCCTCGCCCGTCGCCAAGGCCGCCGTCGTCACCGCTGCTGTCACGCCGGGCCGCCGCAGGTTCTGACGGCGGCCACGTCCCGACGACAGAGGACCCACGACAGCTCCAGGACCTGCTGTTCCGTGAGATCCAACAATGGCACGACGGCTGCACGGGCAGGCGGACTCGCCAGGTGACGCCGTCGAGACTTGCGCCCCGTGAGGGCGCCGTCCACGCTGTGCCGCCACGGGCACCGATACGGGAGGGGCAGTAGGGAGGTATGGCCATGTCCAGTGAGTTGACGAACGTCCTCGTCGCCGGGTACCAGGACGTTGACCTGGCGAACACGGAGTTCGATGGCCTCATCGAGCAGGTGAAGGCGCAGAGGATCGCGATCGACGGAGCCATCCTGGTCGCCCACGACAAGGATGGGAACGTCACCGTCCAAAAGACCGGTGACGAGCTCGGCCGGACCGGCGCCAAGTGGGGTGGGGCGGTCGGCTTCCTCGCGGGCCTCGCGGCCCCGCCGTTGCTGGCCGCCACCGTCGTCGGCGCGGCGGGCGGTGCGATCCTCGGGAAGCTCGCGGACCACAAGCTGCACAAGAGCCTCCACGATGATCTCGGCGCGGCCATGAAGCCGGGCACCGCGGCCGTCATCGCGATGTTCGAGGCCGACCAGCGCCTCGCGGTCGAGCGGGCCTTGCCCGGGTCCCCCATGAAGTCGGTCGTCGAGTCGGACAAGAAGGGGGCGCGAGCACTCAAGGATTCCCTGGCCGAGGCCATGGGCAAGTTCAGCCCCGACCGGACGGTGCTGCCGATCCCGGATCGGAGCTTCGGCGGGACCATCGGCCGGACCCTCGACAAGTCGGTCGGTGACTGGACCATCATCCCCTCTCCGAAAGCGCCCGACGATGCGCCCAACGTCCTCGTCGTGCTCATCGACGACGCCGGTTTCGGCGGTCCCGACACCTTCGGTGGCGAGATCAGGACGCCGAACCTCACTCGTGTCGGGGACATGGGCCTGACCTACAACGCCTTCCACGTGACCGCCGTGTGCTCGCCTACGCGTGCGGCATTGCTGACCGGGCGCAACCATCACCGCGTCGGGATGGGCACGATCGCCGAACTCCCCGGTCCGTACCCCGGCTACACCGGCACGCGGCCCCGGAGCTGCACCCCATTCCCACGCATCCTGCGGGAGAACGGCTACGTCACCGCCGGATTCGGTAAGTGGCACCTCACCCCGGGGAGCCAGATGGGTCAGGCCGGGCCCTTCGACCACTGGCCGCTGTCATGGGGCTTCGATCATTGGTACGGCTTCCTCACCGGTGCCGCCGGCCAATACGATCCCATCATCACCGAGGACAACACGACGATCGGCGTGCCCGAGGGGAAGGACGGTAAGCCCTACTACTTCCCCGACGCCTTCACGGACAAGGCCATCGAGTGGCTCCACGCCGTGCGCGCCACCGACGCCCAGAAGCCCTGGATGATGTACTACTCCACGGGCTGCAGCCATGCCCCGCACCACGTCGCCAAGGAGTGGGCGGACAGGTACAAGGGCACGTTCGACGATGGCTGGGACGCCTATCGCGAGCGCACGCTGGCGCGCCAGAAGCAGCTCGGCATCGTCCCGCAGGACACCGAGCTGTCGGCGCGCCCGGACCTCTTCCCGGCCTGGGACACGCTCAGCGACGCACAGAAGCAGCTGTACGCCCGCCAGATGGAGGTCTTCGCGGGCTACTCCGAGAACGCCGACTGGAACGTCGGCCGCCTCCTCGACGCCATCGACGACATGGGCGACCTGGACGACACGCTGATCGTCTACATCTGGGGCGACAACGGCGCCAGCATGGAGGGCACGCTGACCGGGTCCTTCAACGAGACGACGTTCTTCAACGGCGTCATCCTCGAAGCGGACCAGCAGCTCGAGGTCATCGACAAGTGGGGCGGCATCGAGGAGCTGGGCGGCTTCCACACCGCACCACACTTCGCGGCCGCGTGGGCGCACGCCAACAACACACCGTTCCAGTGGGGCAAGCAGATGGCCAGCCATCTCGGCGGGACCCGCGACCCGATGGTCGTGGCGTGGCCCAAGCACATCAAGCCGGACGCCGCCATCCGCCGCCAGTTCACCCACTGCATCGACGTCGCACCGACGGTGCTCGAGCTCGTGGGCATCCCGGAGCCGACGATCGTGGACGGCATCGAGCAGGAGCCCATGGACGGCACGAGCTTCGCCTACACGCTCGACGACGCCGCTGCAGCGGAACGGCACACGGTCCAGTACTTCGAGATGCTCGGCAGCCGTGCCATCTACAAGGACGGTTGGTGGGCCTGTACCCGGCTGGACAAGGAGCCCTGGGACTTCACGCCCGAGACGCTCAAGAGGTTCGCGCCCGGGGCGTACGATCCCGACAAGGATCGCTGGGAGCTGTACTACCTGCCCGATGACTTCTCCCAGGCGCATGACCTGGCCGACCAGCATCCCGACAGGCTCGCCGAGCTCAAGGAGTTGTTCTGGCAGGAGGCCGAGCGCAACCGCGCGCTGCCACTGCTATCTGCGTTCTCCGTGTGGATGGGCGACCTTCCGCCCATGCCGACCATCTCCCGGTACACCTACGCCGGCGACGTCCAGGACATCCAGACCACGATGATCCCACGCATCTACGGGCGCTCGTATTCGATCGAGGCGAACGTCCACGTGCCAGGCGACGGCGCCCAGGGCGTCCTGGTGGCATTCGCCGACTTCATCGGCGGGTTCGCCCTGTGGGTGGACGAGAAGGGCTACCTCAATCACACGTACCAGTTCCTGGGCGTGGACACCTATAAGCAGACGTCGACCAAGCCCGTCCCGACGGGCGACGTGACCCTGAAGATGCTCTTCGAGATCGACGAGCCGAAGCCGGGCGCCGGTGGCAAGGTGACGCTCTGGGCGGACGACGATCAGATCGGTGAGGGCACGCTGCCGCAAACCATCTCGCTCATCTTCACGACCTACGCCGGCATGGACATCGGCCGGGACAACGGCGGTGTCGTGGACCTCGCCTACGAAGACAGGGCGCCATACGCGTTCACCGGGACGGTGAAGAACGTGGTCTTCGACCTCAAGCCGGCCCATCCGGAGGCTGAGAAGGCCCTGCACGAGCATCACAGCCAGCAGATGGTGGCAGCCGGCGTCGCAGGCTGACGAGGCGGCCGAGCGGCGAGCGGGATCCTCAGGTCGTGGGCTACGCTGCCGGTCCCCCGAGTGCGGACGAGGTGCGGGACGGACAACCCATGTCCGAGCCAGGACGGCAGCCGCGCCGCGGTGGGATCGGCAACATGGTCGGCGGCTTCGTGGGGCCGGTCCCAACCGCGCGCGCGAGGGTGTCGGCTTCGCCTCACTCGCGGGCATCGACCTCGTGCTCGGCATCCACCTGGGTATGGTGCCGGTCGCCGTCGCTGCTACCGCCACGGGATCGGTGCTGCTGAAGAGCACATCGAAGGGCAGGGTCCGACGCCCGGTGACAGGAAGCGTCCGACGCCCGGGATCACCTCGATGGGGCGACCGGCGACGCCGGTGGCGAAGGATCCTCGACCGAAAGCTGTGAGAAGAGCCGTCGCTCGAGGTCGACGAGGGGCTGCTCGTTCACCTCGACGATGCCGTCACGAGGTCGATCGATGTCGAGGACCAGGACGGTCACCACACTCAGCGTGACGACCAGCGCGACCGCGCTGATGATGCTTCGACGCTCGGTGATGCCAGCGCTATAGCCGACGAGCAGGAGCGTCAGGGTCGACCCGCCGAGCAGCAAGAGAACGACGGTCTCGGGCACACGAGCGTGGAGGCCAGCGATGGCGCGCGCCTCATGGACCTCGATGATGTCGTCGACGGCCTCGACGAAGAGCGCAGTGATGTCGGTGTTCTGCGTCGTCTGCACCAGCTCCTCGACGATCGCCCACAACTGGAGGTGGATCTCCTCCGACCGGCGGAGGTTCGCCGTCAGCGCGTCCAGACGGGAGTCGCGAGTCGCAACGGCGTGTACTCCCGTAGGAGCGCCCGCGCCAACGCCTGGCGCACGGTGCGGCGATGGACGCGACGGCGGTACCCGGTCACCGCCCCCACTGCTTCGAGGCGACCCAATTGGCGGGCGTCCAGCGCGGCCGGGACCTCGAGACCATCGAATGGGCCCCGACGGTAGGGCCGGCCGACATCCCGAATGTCCGTGCGGTCCGCGGTTTACGCTCGGCTGACGGCCCCCGTGACCGAGAACGTACACGGACGTCCGCCCTCCCCCGTCCGGGTCGGGCCGGGTCGGAGCCTCGGCCCGGTCGACGCGCCGTCTCCCGTGAGCCCGCGAGCTGCTCCTTCTCGGAGCCGCCTGCTATCTCTTCGGCCTGGTCAGTGGCAGCGTCCTCATCCTGGCTCGTGGTCCGTGGGCCGTTCCGGGTCCGCCGGCATGAGCGATGAACGCCGTGGAACCCCCCTTGGTTGCTGAACTACGTCTCGTTGACCGACCTTGCCGCCCGGCCGAAAGCCGAGTTGCGAAGGCGTAATCACCAGGCGCGGGTCGCGAGCGGGAGCGAGCGCTGATACACGAGTTCGCGCACCCCGTCAGCTGAGGCAGCCGCCGCGTCTCGTGTTGCGGTCCGACGGAAACCGGGTCGGGGGGTACCGGCCAGAGGGCGACTCGGCCTGGTGACCGGCTAGGTCTGGTCCAGGTCTACCGCACCAGAGGATTCACGGACGATGAGCTGGCCTCGGAGGATGACCCGTCGGTCCGTTCTGTTGTGGGATCTAATCAGGTTCGCAGGAGCTCGGCGGCCGTCCGCCCGAGCTCGTGCGTCGGCTGAGCGATCGTGGTGAGCCGCGGACGGAAGACATCAGCCCAGGAGAAGTCGTCAAAGCCGACCAGCGCAACATCGCCTGGCACGGTCAGGCCCGCCTCATTGAGCGCAGCAAGCGTACCGATCGTCATGAGGTTGTTCGCAGAGAACAGCGCCGTCGGAAGGGGCGAGAGGGTGAGCAACCGTTCCACTGCGTCCGCGGCACCTGACGACGTTCCGAGGCCGTTCGCGATGAGGTCGCCGTCCTCAGGGATGCCGGCGGCGGCGAGCGCTCGTCGGTAGCCTGCGATGCGCTCGTTGTCAGGGGAGCGCTTGCCGGGGCCCGCGACCATCCCGATCGTGCGGTGTCCAAGTCCTGTTAGGTGCTCCACGGCCTCGAACGCAGCCTGTTCGTTGTCGAGCATCACGCTGGAGACGTCCAGACTCGGCACACCGCGGTCGAACAGCACGATGGGGAAACGTTGGCGGACCAGGCGCGCGATCAGCTCGTGGCGCTGGCCGACCGGCGAGACGAGAAGCCCCTCGACCTGCCGCGACATCAGCACCCGGAAGTAGTCCTCCTCCCGGGCAAGGTCCTCGTTGCTGTTGCACAGGATCAACGTGTAGCCATTCGCCTGCGCGACCTCCTCGACCCCGCTGACGACGTCCGTGAAGAAAGGGTGTCACAGCCCAGTGATCTTGTCCACTAACTGCTCAGTGGATCTGTCCGCCCCTCCTTCTCGCTGGTGGGCGTGGCGTAGAGCTTGGTGCCGGGCCTGATCCGGCGCCAGGGATGGTCCGCTCGGACCCTGGTCGCGGTGGCGGCACTGCGCGGCATCTCCCCGACCTCGACCCGGGCGCCAGCGAGGGCGCGCAACTGCACCGCATCGAGCGGTGCGGGTGTGGTGACCAGCTCCCGCTGCCCGTCCCAGACCACGAGCCGCCCATCGAGCCGGACGTGGAGCTCGACCGGTTGCCCGGCGCGACTGCGCCCGTTGGCCCTCGCTGGCAGCTGGAGGGTCGTGGCCCCCGCGCGCACGGTGCCGTCGCGCGCCACGGTGCGCCGGTACTTGAAGCAGCAGATGCGCTCGAGGCGCGTCCCCGTGGGCAACCGCCGCCAGGCTGGCTCGGGATCGGCCGGCGGGACCATGAACCGACGGTTGTGACGGGCCAGGTAGCGAGCGAGGAAGGTGTTGGCGCTGTCACGGTCCGCGACGCCCGCGATCCTGAGCTCGGCCACGAGGCGGTCCTGCAGCGTACCCCAGAGCCGCTCGACGCGACCCTTTCCCTGGGGACTGCGGGCCTTGACCGACCCGATGCCGAGCTCGAGGAACGTGCGCCCCAGCTGTGTCGGCACGCGGCTGTCGACGATCTGCTCCTCGAGCGTGAGTGGCTCCGACTCGGCCGGCTCGAAGATGGTGTGGCGGTCGTGGTAGATGGCACCCGGTATCCCATAGCGGCTGATGGTGTCGGTGAGGGCCTCGAGGTAGCCGGCGCTGTCCTCCTGGTCGCGGAACGTCGCGCCGGTGACGCGCCCGGTGGCATCGTCGATGTAGCCCACCAGGGTGAGCCAGGGTCCACGGCCCTCGAGCCAGTCGTGGCGCGAGCCGTCGGTCTGCAGCAGCAGCCCCTCCCTGGGCATGCGGTCGCGACGGCGGCGGTGCCTGGGGGAACGGCGCTTGCGTGGGCTCGGACGTCCCGCCTCGCGCAACAGCCGCTGCAGCGACGAGCGACCGATGGTGATGCCCTCGCGCTCGGCGAGCAGGTCAGCGAGGTGGCTGTCGTTGAGCCCGGCGTACTCGTCGGCGGCGAGTTCGAGTATGCGTTCCCTCACCGCGTCGGGCAGACGACGTGGCGAGACCCGACCGCGGTTGCCATGGACGAGCCCGGCTGGTCCCTGGCATCCCAGCCGGGCGCGCAGCCGACGGATGCTGCGCTCGGTCAGGCCAAGCAACTCGGCCGCCTCGGTGAGCGTGAGCTCGCCACTCAGTAGTCTCGTGAGCACCCAGGTCCGCCGTTGCTCGGTGTGACTCATCGTGATCGTCTCCTTCCTCTGCGGAGACTGACAACGTCACTGAGCAGATAGCACGGACAGATTCACTGAGCGACAACACGGCGAAGAC